>NZ_JAEPRQ010000002.1 GCF_016629665.1 Paracoccus caeni | reverse complement strand
GTCCAGAAATGACCACTTCAGGTGACCTAAGCCGTCGCCGTAAGAGCTGTAGTCATATGGTCCCGCATAGCAAACGCCGTGCCCCCGGCACAGTAGGTCATCTTTGCTTGACGGTTGGGATGGAAGTGCCTGATGAAAATCACCCTCTCGCACGGCAATCCCTCTCGCCGTGAGTCTATAATCTACAGAACCTGACAGGCCGCTGTGATCTGCCAGATACTTCTAGTTTTCCGCCAGATTTCTGACCCAAACGGCATCTTGGCCGAGAGCAGTTCGATCGACGCTAGGAGCCCAACTTGCTCGTTTATCAAAGCGCAGCGAAGGTCCGATCTTGACCATTTCATAGCTCCTCGGTTATGAATAAATCATAACCGAGGAGCTATGAAAATTGAATCATCACGATGCGGATACCCTATTCAAGTCGCTTGGCGATCCAACGCGACGGCGGCTGTTCGAGCATCTGTGCGTGAAAGGCGAGCAGTCAGTCAGGGCGTTGACCGATCGAGCCGGTATCTCACAACCTGCCGTGTCAAAGCATCTTTTTGTTCTCAAGGAAGCCGGGCTGGTCACGGGTCAGCAACGTGGACGGGAAACACATTATACAGCTCAAGCTGACGGCCTCCGTTCGTTGGTCGATTGGACCGACCGCATGACAAGGTTCTGGGAGGCCAAGTTTGACCGGCTCGATGTTCTGTTGAAGCGGATGGACCAATGACGAGCGCGGATAGTGAGACCTGTTCGGTCGTTGTCGAACGTGAATTTGCCCATCCGCCAGAACGGGTCTGGCGCGCATTGACCCAGCCTGAGTTGCTTGCGGAGTGGCTGATGCAGAGCGACTTTCAGTTGGAACTCGGTCATGTCTTCTCGTTCTCGGCGGAATGGGGAGCAATCAACTGCCAGGTCGAGGAGATCGAACCTCTCAAGACGCTCTCCTACACCTGGAGCGCATTCGATGTCGAAACTGTGGTCACCTTTACACTGGAACCGACCAGCGCCGGAACCTTGTTGCGAATGGAGCAAAGCGGATTCCGTTCGGATCAGAAACAGGCTCTTGGCGGTGCGAAAGGTGGCTGGGCCGCATTCTTCGACAATCTCCAGAACACACTCGACCAAATATGAGGTATCCGTTTTGAAGCTCAACCATTTCATCCGTCAGTTTCACCGCTGGATGTCGATCATCTTCACCCTGCTCGTGATCGCAGTCTTCGTGATCAGCACCAGACCTGCGCCGCCAGATTGGGCCTTCTATATGCCCCTGCCCGCGTTGGCGCTGATGCTGTTCAGCGGTCTCTACCTGTTCGTCCTGCCGTATGTTCATAAGGGTGAGACATGATTACCGATGTCGAGGATTTCTTTACCAAGGGCTGCGGTCGCTGCGACCGCTTCGACACGCCCGGCTGCTCGACGAAGATCTGGTCTGAAGGTCTGTCAAAGCTGCGCGAGATTTGCCTGTCGGTTGATCTGCAAGAAGAGGTGAGATGGGGGCAGCCCTGCTATCGCCATGCAGGCCGAAACATCGCCATCCTTGGTGCTTACCAAGACAGGTTCGTTATCGGATTCTTCAATGCTGCTTTGATGAAAGACCCGGAGGACGTGCTGGAAAAACCGGGACCGAACACGCAGCACGCAGATACGATCTACTTCATGGAGAGGGCTCAAGTCGCGACCTTGGAGAAGACGATCAGTGCCTATCTGGAAGAGGCGAAGGCCTATGCGGAGGAAGGCAAGAAGCCCCAGGCGAACACGTCTACACCTGACCTGCCGGAAGAGCTTGCCAATGCGCTCGATAATGATCCCGAACTTGCAGAGGCCTTCCATGCCCTGACACCAGGGCGACAACGCAGCTACGTCATCAACCTGAATGGTGCAAAGAAACCCGAGACACGCATCGCCCGCATTGAGAAGTTTCGCGACAACATCATCGACGGCAAGGGTGCTAGTGAGCGATAAAGCGGCCATTTGCCGAATGGCTGCATTGTCCGCTTAACCGCCTTGGCCAGCCCAGTCCATCGCCGCTGGCGGGATCAGGTTGCCAGAGCGACGCGAAGAGCCCATTGCAGACAGTGACGAGGTAACTATGCTGATCCGATGGCGCAAGGCGGACAAATTTTTTCTTGCATTCTTCCCCCTCCCACCAACGAGACGGAGGACAAGGTTGACCCACTCTTTCCCTACTGGAGCTTCACCAAAACGGTCATTGCTGTCAGCGCATTGAGGCTGGCGGAGAGTGATAAGATTAGTCTTGATGAGCCTCTAGCGGATAAGATTTTCACGCTGCGCCAGCTTCTTAACCATACATCTGGCCTGCCCGATTATGGCACGCTTCGCGCTTATCATCTGGCAGTACAAGACGATGAGGAGCCTTGGCCACGCACTGATCTTCTACAGGCAGCCATGGCGCAGGGAATGCGCTTTGCGCCCGGCTGCGGTTGGTCCTACTCGAACATTGGCTACATGCTGGCACGCGATCTGGTGGAAGAAGCTGCAGACCAAACTTTTTCAGAACTAATCAGGGATATGATCAGCATCCCGCTCGGACTTGAAAGCTTAGAACTTGCCGTTGACCGAGAGCGGTTCTCGCGGGTGCATTGGGAAGCAGCTCTACGTTATCACCCGGGGTGGGTTTACCATGGGTGTCTGATTGGGACACCGGGGGACGCCGCACGGCTATTACATTCGTTGTTTTCAGGGCAGCTTCTGAATGCGGCGTCGCTCCAACAGATGATGACCACCGTTCCGCTCGGCGGCGCCATTGATGGACGCCCGTGGACAGAATGTGGCTATGGCCTCGGCCTGATGAGTGGCAGGATGGGAGCAGTGGGAAGAGCAATCGGCCATTCGGGCGGTGGCCCCTTCTGCGTAAACGCGGTGTATCACTTTCCGGACCAGTCGACGCCTGTCACAGTGGCGAGTTTCACCGATGGGCAGAATGAGGGGCAGGCGGAATTTGCGGCGGTAAAGGGAAGTGGAGCTCCGTGACTGCTTTGTCCCGCATAGCGGAAGCTTGGAGATGGGTTCCAGTAGCGGGTGAAGGGATACCGGAACCGTCAGATTTCTCAACGAAAACAGGTCAGGGGTGTCCCGCATCCAGTTCCGGCGCGCCTGTTTTAAATCAATGGGTTATGGTTAAGGTGTCCCACGCCGTTGATCGAATTTTCATCAGCTAAGTTCCGATGCCCAAGATGAAAAGACATCCGATCATCCAGCCTACCAGCCCCAAAAAAATGACAGCCTGAGCAATTGGCACCGCTCCATCTCCCTTCCGCTTCGCGCGGTTCGGTCAGCGGCGGTGCGTGGTGCGTATTGCTGGCATGCGCTACCTTGAAGACCTCGCACTGAAAGGCGTGCGCATCTCGGCCCATAGCGGTCGGTCGCCGCAACAAAGGGCCACCGATCAAACTGTCGTAACCGGACATTGACCTCGCAGCGTTATAGCGGCCACGGCATGGTCGTGGATGGGACAAAGCCGACGTTCAGCGTTAAATGATCAGTTCCTTGTAAGATAAAGCATAATGAAATATTTATGCAGGAAAGAAATCATCGCTCACTCCGGCTTATCAATTAAAAGCATCCCGATTTCTTCCCAAAGATGTCGAATGACATCATCTTCCTCTCGGAGGTGGTCCATTTTGCCAACGCAGGAAACAATTTCTCCAGCTGCTCTCGTGTCGAGCAATAGATAACCATTTTGCTCAGCACTTTTTCTTGCGCCACTCTGATATCCGCTATGTGCGACAAAACATCCTAGAAGTGGCGCAGGACTGCTTCTGAACCACGAAGGTAGCACTCTGATTAGCTCTTCTTTATTGTTACGAATGGAGTTCATCACGTCATTGAAGGCTTGAATTTTATCCCGTGCTACAGGGTGATTATAATATTTGCTTTGCCCAACAATGCGGATTCCTCGCCCTTTTGACAAAAACATGCCAGACCGCGAAAATGCCGGTGCGATTGCTAGGAAATCTATTCCAAATTCATTTCCTTTTGGCGTCACGTGAATGCGCGAGGCTCCAAGTTTTCGCATAAGAAGCCCGCCCAAATACTCGTAATGGCGATCATCCTTTAACCTATCAATCCAATCAATAGCGACAGCTCTTCGCTCCAGCTTGGCTCTATGCCTCCGGTCTGTGAGTGATTGGATGTTCCATCGAAGCTTCAATAGGATACTGTTAGTATACTCAAAGGTCGATATTCCGCCGCAAGCAACGTGTTGATGGTCGCTCTCCTTTAACGCAGAATACAAAGCCTTCTTGAACCTAGATATGTATTCTTCATCTGCTATAGTAACTTGACCTTTGAGCTTCTTAAGTGCCCGAAGACATAGCGCGTCGATTGTAATCTCACCTTCAGATGGCGGCAGGCGAAATACTGCATTCACTATTTCCCCCTTAGTTGAGCTCATTTGTTGAGAAGACCGCGAATTTTTTCCTCAGTCTGTCGCAGTGACGCCAAGATGACATTCAGTCTTTCTTTGTTGCCATCGTCGCTCAAGACAGAAAGGGGCGTATCTCTCAACTGCTTGTCAGCTTCGTCTAGGATGCTGAAGAATTTCTCAACGGCATTCTTCTCCTCATCGCGATCGTGCTCTAACTCGTCCAGTAGAGCTCTATTATAGGATTTGTCGATGTCAGTTCCACTACGAAACTCCATCCAATTCTTCGATGACTTTTGAATAAGGTATGTGACGCTGCGCAAATCATCGCGTTTGGATATCCTCCTACGACCCCACGCCTCGTTTACCTCTGCTTTGGAAGGCTCGCGATCAACACCGTCATCGTCTTCCGCACGTTCAACGGGATAGAACCAAGAGACAAACTCGTTTAGGTTCGCTGCATCCTGAAATTTTTTTTCGTCTTCACTCCAGCGCAACCACTCTTTCAGGGCTATGCTGCTTCGACCAAAAAGCTCTTGGAAAAACGGATAAATTTTCTCATCTATATATCGACCAAACTCAGTCTCGTCTTTGGCTTGCTGGAAAGCGTAGTATCCTCGGACCCATTGCGCTGCACCAAATGCCGAGAGGCCGAATCCTTTACCAACTTCAGTGAAAGATAGCTCCCGGCTTTCCATCTGCTCAACAATTAGCTTGGCTTTGTTGAATGCGGGCCACTCAGATATCCCTGATATGTGTCGCAGACCTTGGAATATCCAAGATGCATCGCCATCCTCATTGGCGCCCTCATACAACAGGCAAGGTATTTTTTTAAAGGTTTCGACAATTGCAACAGGCAGGGGGTCGCCGGAGTCAGAGTGTCCGTTGATAGACTTTGCCGCACAAATCCTTCTGTTTCCCTCAAGGACTATATATGCATCTTCTGAAATCTTTCTAACTACAACTCGGTCAATTGGTAGATACCCATTGTATTCCATAATTGACTTAAGCTTATCAACGTCATGCTCGGAAAACAATCTATCTGACGTCGATTCTTGAATGTCGCTTTTTACGGCATCATCGTCTGAAATATATACCCATTCACTCCCGACAAATCTCGGGTTGTTTGGATCTAAGAATAATTGACTAAGCGGAACTTCTATAGATCTCAGATCGACTGCAAGCGGTCCGCGCATTTAAATTCCTCAATGTATCTTTCTGGCAAATTGATCAAGAAAATATCGATGATGTCAAGGGTTTGTTCTGAAATGCAGCTATGTGGCGTATTTGGATTGAAGATCACCTATGGGGGCTTCCACGCCCCGAGGCCGTGGACGGCCGCAGGCTCCTTCGGACGGCAGGTATGGGGCTTTCGCATCCGAAGCAAGGGCAGCTGAAGGTTTTCATCATATGACCGCTTTACCCAGTGCTGACCTCGCCATGCCGCACCGCGATCTGTCCGCTTCCCGCGTTTGTCTACGTTAAAAACCTCGACGTCGGCGTATGTTAGATACAAGGGTTATTTTGTGGGTGTCGCCCGCGGTTGCTCATACGGGTTCGTCTGAAAGACGGAGCATTCCATTTTGGAGAGGCTGCTGCAACTCTGCCGCCGGAATGCCGCCCATCCACGCTTCCCATTCATCCGGCTCGGTCAGGATTACCGGCATCGCTTTTGGGTGAACCGCCTTCACTTCGGCGTTGGGATCACAGGTCAGGAAGGCGTAGAGATCGTCCGTCGTCTCGCCATCCTTGACCTTGCGCACCGAGGTCCAGTCGCGAAGCTCGATTCCGGCGAAAAACATCGGCTTGTCATCGGCCGAGGCGAACCATTGATTGCCCTTTCCTTTGCCCTTCGGCTCCGCGAAGCTGGTCAGCGGCACCAGGCAGCGATGATCCTTGCCCAACCAGCGGCGCCAGTGCGCCGACCCGAGATTGCGGACATTGGTGACGCCGGGGTCGCGTTCCGTCTTCAGGGCGAACTTTGGCGATGGCATACCCCACCGGGCCTTGACCAGCTCTAGGCCATCGTCGCCGTGACGAATGATCGCGCCCAGTTGATCGGGATAGACCTGACCCGGCGCGAGATTGCCGGCATGATCGGTCATTCCTTTGACCACCTGGCGCATCGCCTCTTGTGTCGTGGTATTGCTGTAGAGGTTGCACATGGGTCAGGCCCTCTCATCCTTCCAGATCCATTTCGTGATCTTTCGGACTGGGCGGCGAACCGTCAAGCCTTCGACCATTTCATGCGCCATTGGGATTTTCCAGCGCATGACCATGTACTCCGATGTCCGGCAGCGGGCGCAGCCCCACGGCGGGATATGAGCATCATGAAAAGGGTCCTCGATCACCTTGGCCAGATCAGAGGCCCAATAGTTCACCTGCCGACGGCAGCCATTGCAGCGCATCACGATCAGCATGCCGTCGGCGGCGCAGTTCATGATGTTACGGTTCACACCGCGATTATTTGAGGGGACCGCGGGCATCGTCGCGCCCTACTTGCGACCAAACGGAAGATAAGGCGATCGATACGTCGGAAGGGTTGTGCCGTCTGCAAGCTCCAGTGACGGAAACGCATTGAGGAAGGAAATCGCCGCCTGTGGGTGTCGAAAGTAGAGAGCGACTGAGTCTCGCACGGTTCTGCGCCCACCGCTATGCCACGCGAATTCGGTCCTGCCGATATGCTCAGCAAGCCACTGATGTGGATCCGGTTTGACCGACACAAAGCCGCGCTCTGGTACAAAGATCAGAACCCGCACCGGAAAGGCGCCTTCATCGATTTTTACTTGGGGCGTGGAACGTCGGGACATGGAGGGAACAAAAAGGAAACATACGATTCGGTCAAGGCGGTATGAACTGATGATTGTTAGGCAGAGCATTCCACTTGGAACTAGTGCCCGCGATCACCGTTCAGCCCACACCACCCACGGAGAGGCTCTCGCTCTCTGTGTCAGTTCTGGTTGCGAAGCAAGCGCCGATCGGCAAGACTTTAGCTCGGCATCGAACGCTGGCTGGAAGACCGTGGCGGGCCACCAAACTTTGACAAAGGACTCGTCGTGAACCGGATTTTTTTTATCTTGATATTGGGAATTAGCCCGAGCTTCGCATTATCTGATGACTGGCCCATCGGCTTCATGGAGTTAGACCCAAAGGATCAAGTTGTCGCAACTGGCTTCACCGTTGGCATCGTTACTGCTTGTGCCAAGGGTGGTGCGGATGATTTTGACGAAGAAATCGTTTCCCAATTCGAGCTCGGGGCGGAACAAGCTTTTGATGATATTGGGATTGACCTTGCAGAGGACGCGAACAAAAAACGATATCAACAAGGGTTCGACGCCGCCCCAAGCTATATAGTCGCGTTGGGTGGCATCTCTGAAGCATGTCCAATCATCCAGGAGCAGCTTAACCGCGCACATGAGTGTTGGACATCCCCGAGAACGGACCCTAGCCGGTCAGTGCCTGAAAGTGACATTGAGCCATGCTAGGGATTGAGCGTCAAAGATGAATTCCTCATGTAAGGCCTCGCAGTGAAGACGGAAGCTTCGCGCGAGAACTACCTATTCCGCAGGCGTGTTCACCCGATCAGGCACAAAATACCCGATCGCGATTGCCGCGACGAAGCCGACCAGCGCCGACATCCCCGGCCCCGCCAGACTCGGCGCATAAGAGGCCATGACCTCGGCCCATGCCGTGCTGACAATCGAGCCAACGCCCGAGCCGGTCAGCAGCTTGTTGGTCGGCAGTGCCGACAGTTGGTTTGCAAGTGTTGTTTTCATGGTCAGGCTCCTTTCAGGAAAGCGCGAACAGTTCGCAGCGGACCATCTCGCGCAGACGGTCGCCGACAGTGATGGGATCGGCCGGGCCGGACATGCCGGGCAGGACGGTGATGTCCCATTTGTTCTTCTGGGTGACGCCAAGGCTCGGCTGGATCTCGGCGTGCGACAGCACGGACCAGCGCGACAGCGGAATGTCATAGACACGGCACAGACGGGCCGTCTCGCGGACCAGTGTGGACACCTGCTGCGCGGTGATCGGTGCCTTGCCCCACGTGAAGGGGCGCTCTTTCGCCCCGGCCATCGCGCAGATTGACAGTCCAATGGCGCCGCTGTTGGCATTCAACGTGTGCGAGCGCGACGTGGTCGGATCAACCGGCCAGCGCACTTTGCCCGCGCCGTCGATCAGCGCGTGATAGGCCTTCAGATCGGTGGCGTTCGGCTCATGCCCGCCACCGGTCCAGTGCCAATGGATCCGTGTGATCCCTGTCGGATGGCGGAACGGCAAGCCTTTGGCCTTCTGCGCCGCCAGAGCGGCGGCATAGGCGGCGCGGGTGCGCGGGCCGTCAATTCCATCAATCGGGCCGGGCCAGAAGCCCAAGGCGGCGCAGCGCGCTTGCTGCGCGCGCACCGCGTTCATCACGGCAGTCATCGGTATCTCCATGAAAAAAGCCCGCGCGAGGCGGGCGGGTGTGGGTTGCTGGTTCGGAGCGGACCGTGCAGAAGGCCGCCATGAAGGCGACTCACGACGACAAGACATTCACCCTGACCGGGCGATATTGGTCTGGAACCTACCCGCTCGAGGACCTGCCAAAGCAACTGGCGTTCTACCGCATGCTAAGGGCGGAATATCCCAAGTCCGGCACCAGCTATGACGAGACGATCGCTGAGTTGGAGCGCCTCACCAAGATTCTGACGCGAAAATAAGCCGCCTGCGGTATCATCGACTTCACTCTGGAGACGGAGGGCCGGTAGCTGCGTCTTCGGACACGGAAGGCGCGGCGATTAAAATACGCTGATACGCCATCGCCAACCGGCGCATTAGCCGTCACGGTGCGTGACGTCAATTATTTGCCATCATGTCGACAACGGGGTTCGTCAGTCTTGCCACACTAATAACGTATCTATTTTTGGTCACTCTGGCTCTATTCCAAGTCCTTGTAACATTTCTCTAAATTTCCCCGACGCACGTATATCCAAAAGTTTTGTGTAATCGCCTTCATAAGCAACAGGCAAATATGTCCCTGCTCCATAGCTTCCCAACACACCCTTCTCAGGGCTGAGGAACATCACAAAAGTTCCAGTATCTCTTTCTAAAAGTAGACGCCCGCCAATAAGCTCGCCCACAATCGACCCTCTGGTTGGTTGCGCACTAGCAAAGTTGCGATATTCTATTCTCACGTAATCTACCTGAAGCTGGCTCCCATTCAATGGCTTGATTTCTAATATTTCCATCTTGCGATGAAGATCAAGCCATAGACCTTCATAGCTATTCACATCACCCGATGAACCGCCTTTCCTCAGTTGGACGGCATCCTCTAATCTCCGTATAGATTCATCGCTATCAGCTAGATTAGCTCTCTCTGGCGCCTGGGACCAAAGAGGCTGCACATACGATGGCGACATCACTGCCGCAGCCAAGATTGCCGGAAGCAAGATCTCGGTAAAATTATGTCGAAGGTTCAATTTAGTCAGACCCGTTAAATACACGATGCGAGAAACTTGCCCCCCTCAGGACGCGGCATCTTCGCCTATAGAAAATCACTAGATAATGAAGTGCAAGATGCAAAAACAGCGACTAAATTACAGCCTTGAAAAAATATACACTTTTTTTGGGTTTCCGAACTTCTCCTGTAAACTTACGGCGCGCCATTCGCGCACAGTCTAGCTCTGTCCGTTGGATTGTTCACCCGGTCGTTAAGGCTTCCCCCGCATTTCAGCGTTACGGCGTCAGCTACCTTCCCCGACCAGGCGGCTGCGTGCGGTCATCCCAGTGCTGAATGTGCCCGCGCCCGAGCAGGATTTTGATGTCGCGGTTTTGCTCACGCATCATGTCGGTCAGATCCTCCAGCTTTTCACGGGTATCGAGGCGTTCGCGCTCGATCTGCTTTTCGAGACGCGCGATGTCTTTGGAGTTGGTTCCCATCTTGGCCTCCATTCTGACGAGCCAGACGCCAAGCCCGATGAAGGCCATGATGATGGCCCAGAAATCCCGCAGCGCTTCCAGCATTCCCAACTCAGGTCACAAACGGGATATCGATTCCGAGGCTGCGCTGTGCATAACCATGCACCAGGTGCGCGGCCTCGCGAGTGTCGGTGATTGTCAGACTGGCGTTGTACATCAGGGCGCTGTTGATCTGCACCGGGTTTACATAGGACGGCGTGTAGCCGCGCCCGAGGCGAAGCGGATGCGCGTTCGCGCTGATCTTTCGCGACAGGCCAGCAGGGTAGTCGATGACGCCGGAGGTCTGGCCGCTGCTGTGGTTCTCGATCCAGATATTGCTGCCGCCGACCTTCAGCGAACAGATCGCCCATTGGTTCATGATCGGGCCGTTCGCATTGACGGTCTGGTGGGTATCGTTGCTGAGACCGGCCAGCCCTGCGATCCGATCATTGGTGGCAAAACGCACCAATGCGACGCCGGCATTGCCCGGCCCGCCCCATCCACCGATGAAAGCCGATTCCGAGTTGGTCAGGCTGCGCACACACGCCACCAGCGTCATGAACGTCGTCTCGGGCACGCCGGTCTGCAGGTAGTTGGCGCCGCTCAGCTCGGCATAACCTTCTTCCCACAACGGTGAGCCGACAGCGACCGCGCCGCTTGTCTTGCCCGACCAGTCGGTCAACCCGACCTCTCTGCCGCTGCCGAGGAAGAAAGCCCCGGCCAGCTGCGGGCGAAACGGGATCTTGAAGGCCGCCAGCGGCGGATAGCCGGTGCCGGGCAGAGCGATGTTTCCGATGTCGAGGACGCGCGTTTTCATGGTTCAGCCTTTCAAGCTCAGTTCGACAAGGGTTTTGGCAATCATGGTCGCGCCCAGCGGATCGCTGACATGGGACTGGTCGCGCCACAGACCGGCCGCATTGGCGGTCGGGAAACCGGGCCAGCGATCCAGCAGCGAGATCACCTGATGACCGCGCGGGATCGCCCAGTTCCAAAGCGCATCCCGGTAATCCGCCAGCGGCGTGACCGCAGGCCCCTGCGATTCCGAGGGCACGACGAACACAAAGCCGATATCCGGCACCGCCAGGTGGCAGGCGTCCACGATCTGCTGCAGAGCCTCGACATAGACCGAGG
This sequence comes from Paracoccus caeni, assembly GCF_016629665.1. Taxonomy (GTDB): domain Bacteria; phylum Pseudomonadota; class Alphaproteobacteria; order Rhodobacterales; family Rhodobacteraceae; genus Paracoccus; species Paracoccus caeni. Next base: position 556,264 of record NZ_JAEPRQ010000002.1, on the reverse strand, counting down.
GCGGGGAATTGGCGCTGCGGTAATCATTCGTGCCGAGGACGACCACGACGACATCAGGCTGCATCTCGGCCAGCGGCGTGGTCAGGTATTGGGTATAGTTCTTGACCCAGAAGCCCGCCGTGCCGCCATTGCCGAGCTTGAGCACCTGGACGCCCGCGACCGGCGCGCGGGTCGTGTAGATGTAGTCGATGACGACGGTGCCACCGCCGGTGTTATTGGTCACATCGAGGCGCAGACTGTGCGGCCCGTCGGCCAGACCGGAAATGTTGATGACCGCTCGGCTCTGCGAGTTGTTGCAGACCACCTCGACATAAGCGCCGCCGTCGATCGAGTAGCGGAAGCTGCCACCGTGGTGGCGATAGACGATCTGAATATCGGTGGCCTCAAAGTCGAGATACTGGATCGCCGCCGTGGTGCCCGTGGTCCAGGTCGAGTTGCCGTCCGGCCCCGCCCCATAGGGAAAGACAGACTGATTGGAGCCGTCGGTCTGATCCCAGCCGGTGGCGGTCCACGTCACGCCCGGCACGAATTCAAAGTGCTGGACGCCGGACCGGAAGCCGCCGCCGGCCATCTCGTAATCCTTGGCCAGCAGGTTGTAGAGCGCGCGCGGGATCGGCGCCTGTTCGATCCAGCTGTCGCCGATCAACGCGATCTTGGCCTTGGCGCCGGGCTCGCCCAGCTCGACCTTGCTGATGGCGGTGCGCCAGCGGTGCAGGTTGTTGTTGTCTGAATAGGTGAACGCCGCGTCCTGTGCAGGATCCGGCGCGGCCTTGCCCGGAAACATCACCTCCCCATCGTGAAGCCACATGAACACCTGTTCACCAGCTGCGAGGATCGGGACATAGGAGGGCTCGGTGCCCTCGACATCGACTGTTCCCGCCGCCAGGCCGTGACCAGCGACATTGCCATCCTCATCGACCCACATCAGCACCCGTTCACCGGCGGCGATCAGCGGCACCATCCCGCCGTTCTCGGGTTCGGCCTCGGGCAGCACCCGCTCGAAGAGCTGACTGGTCGGCACGCGTGCGCGAACGCCCCACCATGGGCCATTGGTCGGAGAATCCGGATCGTCGGGCGCGAAGAGCGGATCGTCTGCGAAGAGGCCAGGGGCCCGCGAGGCGATCCAGTCGCCCTCGATCGTGGTGATCAGGCCCAGCTGCGTCGGCAGATTGGCTTGGCCGAATTCGGCGGCGGAATTGCGGCTGAAGAAGGCTTTGGCAGAGCGGGCAAGGATCTCCGCGATGACACGGTTCATCTCGCTGTCATGCGACTGCTTCGTGGCCTGCCCGTTTGCAACAGGCAGACTATAGACGGGCATAGCCATCTTGCTCTCCGATTTAGGTGGTGGTGGCGCTGATGCTGGCGCTGAAGGTCGACGGGTTCCCGTTTCTGTCGATCGAGCGCGCGAAGTAATACCGGGTAGCCCCGGGCCCGAGGCCGGTATGGACCTCGGTCACCGCGGCATTGGCCGATCCGTAGATCGGACCCAGGAGCAGAACCGCGGCGCCGGCGTTGTCGACATCGGCGACGTAGATTTCCATCGCACGGTAATGCGAATTGTTCGGCGACCTGAAAGTGACCGCGATCTGCCCGGTACCACCGATCGCGCTGATAGGTGTCGGGGCGGGTGCGAGAAATGCTCCGGCAGATGCCGTGATCGGCCCCGCAACGACCTGTTCTGAGGTGCCAGACGGTGCGATCGTCCAAACCCGTATCTGATATGGTTTGCCCAGTTCGACCGGAGCGAGATAGCCGAACACCTTTCCGGCACCATCGACAACGTCGCTTTCGACCGAGCCGCCTGCCTGCCACGGATCGCTCCCCTGGCGATATTCCCACCCATATCCAAGCGTTGAGCTTGAGGGGGACGGATCGAAAGAAAACCGGATGCGCGCGATCGTGGTGTCTCCGGACGTCATGACGGTCGATGCGTCGCTGAGCAGGGTCACATTCTCCGGTGGTTTGACCCCCTTCACGTCAGGGTCGAAAGCTTCGATCGTAACATCCTGTTCGTCGGTCGCCGGGTTCCATGCATAGATTGCGGGCGAGGTCTCGCGTAGCGAAACCGGGCACCGCATAGCGGACCCTTCCAGGCCGATCGGGTCAAATCCGGGATGAATCATCTCGACCTCATAAATCCCGCTGCGGCTCAGATAGGGGGCAGGAAGGTCAAGCTGCATCACCGATAGGGCGACAAGATCAAATGCCTGACCCGGCAGGACGCCCGACCAACTCCGCTGCATGCGGGTGCGCCGGCCCATGATGGCCGCGACGTACTGAGCCTGCCGGTGATCTGTGACCAGCCCGAGATCATATCGTCCCGGCCGGGCCGTTCCACCATCCTCCGCCTGCGCGCCGGGCAGGATGAAGATCGGCGTCGTGGCCTCCTCATACATACGCAAGGGCGAGGTGTATGTAGCGGTGGGCGCGAAGGCAGCACCGAGCGAGTTGCGCACGCCGCGCATGACCATGCCGACCTCGCCAAGGGCCAGCTTCATGCCGGCCAGCGATTTGACGGTGCGGTTGCTCATCACCGCGCCAAGCTCTTCGGCCCGGGCGGCATATTCCCCCATGGCCTTGCCGCCGTCTCGCAGCAGCGGCAGCAGCAACGTGCTGTCCGAGGCGATAGCCTCCATGTAGAAGGTCATATCCTGCTGGTTCAGGTTCGCCTTTTCGAGTGTGTCGACATAGAGTTGCAGGGCTTTCGGTCCGGACAGTTTGCGGAACTGATCCGCCGTTACCCCGACTTTCGGCGCGACCACTTCGAAGAAATCCTTCATCGGACCGCCGCCGGTCGAGATGAAGTCGCCGACGCGATCGTTCATGTCTTTCAGGATGTCCGACAGCTTTTCCTGCTCGATGCCGACGGTGCGCGCACCCGCGGCCCAGCCCTGGAACTCTTCGGGCGTGGCGTTGGCCATGCGGGACAGGTTCTGGATCTCACCGGCCGCATTGATCGCTGCCGCCGACAGCCCGGCTAGTGCGACGGTGGCGGTCGCGGCTGCCGTCGCGATCGCCGCGCCAAGATTCTTTCCGATGCCGCCGAGCCTGTCCTGCAGCGAGCGCACGCCCGGCAAATCGCCAAGCGCGCCGAGGCGGCGGTTGACCTCGCCGCTGAAGCGCTGGATCCCCGTCCGCGCTTCGGCCATGCCGCGCTGGAACTCTTTCTGATCGACCGACAGGCCAACGCGAAGTCGGCCCACCACTGCTGATCTCGCCATCGGCTGACTTCCTTGGTTACGGGGATTGTGGTGCGCCGACGGCGCGGGCGCGCCACTGGCTCATTGTGGTGCGCGGCAGTTGCGCCTTCAGACCGGCAAGATACATCTGCACGTCAGGCTTGCCTTTGCCACGCGCCAGCAGCTTGTCGAGCTTCGGCACCTTCTTTTGCCGATGCAGGACCGCCGACAGCCATGCCGCGGTGATCGCAAGATCTTCTTGCCGCCGCAGTCTTTCCTGGGCGGTCTCAATCTCGATCAGGGCCAGCCGGGGTGTGATGTCCCAGAACCGTTCCGGATCGAGATCGAGCAGCAGCCAGGCGCGATGGAGCTTGGCGAGGTCTAGCGCCTCGCCTTCCGCTTTCCCGTGGTCTTCGCGCCGGTGGACCCTCCGGCATCTACGTCAGCGCCTGACGGAATGGCAGCGGCGATGAGCTTGCCGGGCAAGCTCATATCGGCGGCGAGCAGATCATCCGCCAGATAGTCGTCCGCGTCGGTATGGTGCCGGGAAAGCGCCAACTCGACCACGCGCAGCAGCGGGGTCATTTCCGGAGGAACCCCGGCGTCCAGGTCAGTGTCATCCTTGAACAGCGGCGCGAGGTCCGCGCCGAATTCCTGCTGCAGATGACCAATCCCACGGATGCCGAGATAAAGCCGGTAGGTCTTTCCGGCATGCTTGACGGTCACTTCGCCTGTAATCGCGCTCACGGCTCACCTGCTTCCGGTTCGATGAAGCTGGACAGGCGGAAGGTTACCTCTGCCGTCATCTTGTCATCGATCGGCGCCGAACGGTTATAGCCGTTGACGAAGCCGACGAATTGCTCAGGGGTGCCGCCCTCGGTGATGGTGATTTCAACGATCACATCCTCGCCGCTGGCCTTCAGCTCCCTGCAAAGGACATCCGAGGGCGAATTGGGGATGTAGTTCATCGGGATGGTCAGCTCGCCGCTGTCGATCAGTCCCGCAATGAACTGGCGACGACGGCCCGGCGATTTCATATGGGTGACCTCGACCTCATCGATCTGTTCGTCAGGCAGATCGAGGTCGCCGATCAGGGCAAGTTCGGTAAAGGTGGGCGTCGCCCCCCGACCGATGCGTACGGTGGAACCGTAGCCGATCATTCCATCAGCCATCGCTGTTTCCTTTCAGGGTTGTGGTTCAGGGAAGTGACGGTTCCGACCGCCAGGACTGCACCCGGAAACTCATCACCAGGGTGCCGACATTTTTTCGAGACGACGTGTGGCTGATCACCGAGGTGTCCTCGAGGACGCAGCGATGTTCGGGATTGCGCAACGCAGCGAGGACCGCAGCCTCGATCTCGGCGCTGTCATCGTCGAGGGTGTCCTCGATCTCTTCATCGCCGATCCGCCGCACCGCGATCTGCAGCAGCGTCCGTCTGGTCACCGTCTTTTGCGTGTCTCGCGCGCTCGGCTCCTGCGGGGTCAGAACCCCGATCACCGGCAGGGTTTCGTCATCGACCGAGCCGGGCCAGACTTTCATGATGGTGAAACCGGCGAAACGCGGATGGGCCGCGAGCGCTTCGCGCACCAATCGGCGATATTCACTGCGATAATGGGCCATGGTTCAGCTGACCTCTTGCAGCTCGCAGATGACAAAGGCGTCAATGCTGGGCGAGCCGCTGTTATGTGTGGTGGTGACCTTGAACCGGCGGCCATCGCCGATCCTGATGTGATCGCCGCGCCGCACCTCAGGTGCGAGGTTGCGTTCGACGCGCCATGTCGGCGCGTCGATCAGAACATTCTGCCCATCGGCCCCCTGAACCTCGATCGGCTGTTCCCGGAAGATCGACTGGATGTCCCGGGCGTCGATGCTGTTTTGAGGTTCGTACCGGACCTGCGCCCCGAACACGCCGGAAAGCAGGCCCGTCAGGCCGTTGAACAGGGATGTCATCAGGCGGCAGGCGCTGCGGGTGCGGCACCGTTGAGGCGGACAACACCGGTCGGCGACGGGTTTGCAGCGGCAGCGAGGGCGACGCCGATGAAGACATTCCCTGCAGCGGTAGCGGTGGTCGCGAGACCAGTCGACGAAATGTAGATCGCCTGACCAACGGTCCAAGCCTGTGCCGACACCTTTGCCAGTTCGTGTACCCCCTCAAGCGCGATCTCGACCGGCTCTGCAGGCTCCGCGGCGAACTGCGCCACGCCGACCAGTACGCCGACCTGAACGAGTGCGCCACTGGCCACACTGGCGGGCGCAGGCACTGTGACCACGTGGCCGGGTTGGATGAAGTTCTTTGCCATGTTTTTCCCTTTCGCTGTCGATGAAAGACAAAGGACGCCCGTAGGCGCCCTTTGTCTGCTCAGTGACCTGCGCCCGATCAGGCGCCGGCGTTTTTGTAGCCGCCGCGGAAGTCCGTTGCGCCACAACCGAAATCGAGCTCAACGGAATAGGCGACGCCCTGCTGTCCGAAAGGTTCATCCGTCCGCAGACGCGGCCCTTCCTCGCCCTGCAGGTAACCGTACATGAAGACAGGAACCTCAGCGGGATCGGCGAACAGGTACCACGCATTCCCGGCGATATAGGGCGTGGTCGCGGGAGAGAGGCGGCCCACATACGGGTTCACATTCGACGCCTGCGCGGCCTGAATAGGCGCAAGCAGTTGCATGGCCTCGAATTCCTTGTCGGGGCCGGTGAGCAGGATCTTGGGCTCAACGGCCAGGAAGGATTCGCCCGACACGCCTTTGCGCTTGCGCATGGCCGCATAGCCTGCGGAAACACCTGCGGGCGTCACCGCCGTAGCCGTGGCGGCTTTGGTGCCATCCGTCGTGTGGAAGACCTGCCGCGTGGTCTCGATGAGCGTCGGGCCATCGGCATTCGCCCCCGACAGCATCATGGCAAAGAACGTCGCATCCTCGAATGCCGCTACGGCCCGCCCACGGGTATTGATGATCCGGTCAATCGCGGAAAGATCGTCGTTGATCATCATGGTACGGCTGATGCGGAAGGCGCGAGCATAGGGGATCAGTGCAACGCTCTCCTTCTTGTCGCTGACCGTTCCATATTTGATCTCGCCCGATTCCTCGACCGGCAGCAGCGTCGGCCAGTCACCCACCTGAGCGATCGGGTGCGGACGAAAATCGGTGAAGTCGATCCGTTCGGCGATCGCGCGATAGACAGGGTTTGCAGCGGCATAGGCAGTTGCGAGGCGCTTATTGAGCGCATTTTCGAAGACAGCCGGAAAGTCGCTGGTGGTGTGCGACGAAAACGCCATTTCAATCGCCCGCTGCTCACCGGCACCGCGCGAAACCCGGTCACGGCGGCCCATACCTGCCATCGCCATCTCGGCCAACGTCATCGGCATGTATTCACGCGCCGGGCCGCGCACGTCGGTCGCGCGCGAAAGGCGCGCAACGATAGCGCCTTCGAGCCCTTGGCGGCGCGTCTCGCGTTCATCGCGGACGATACGGGCGCTCGGCCCACGGCCATTGATTTTCACCTTCTTGCCCCCTTTACCGGTCAGCTCGGCGTAAGCCTGTTTCGTGGACAGGCCGCGATTGACGAAATCTGCCGCCCGTTCCGGCGCGCCGTGATGCGCGCACATGTTGACGACAGCGATGATCCGAGCCGATCGCGCGGTAGGTTCATCGTCCTCTTCCGCCTCGGGCTCATCTTCCTCTGCGGCAGCAGGTTCGTCATCGTCACCTTCGGCGGTCGCGTCGTCGTCCTGATCCGCTTCGGTGTCTTGATCGTCGTCTTCCGCCATCGTGGTCTCTGCCTCCTCGTTGGCGGTGATGTTCTCGTCTTCCTCAGCGGCCGTACGGGCCGTGACCTTGGATTTCGGCATGGTTTTTCCTTTCTTGCCGCTGCTGGAGATTTTCCCGGCCATCATGGCCAGCACAGAAGATTGCGCGCGTGGGCGCGCAAGTGTCCCTGCGACTGCCCGGAGCTTGGCCGGGGCATTTTTGTAGATGCGATAGTCGAATGCCGCAGGTTCCTGGCCGTCCGCATCGTCATCGACATCCGTCGCAAAACCTGCCTCGACCGCCCCGGCGGCATCGAAATAGGTTTCGTCCTTCATGACCTTGCGCGCCTCTTCGAGCGGGATGCCGGCGCGCTTGGCATAGATGCCCGCATAGTTGTTCGCGATCAGGTCGAGCATATCGGCGACTTTGCGGTGATCTTCGGGGGTCCCCCGACCGTCAGTGAACATCTGCGCGGGATCATGGATCATCATCAGCGCGCCTGCCGTCATGCTGATACTGTCGCCTGCCATTGCGATGAGGCTGGCGGCAGATGCGGCGATGCCTTCGACGATCACGGTGACCGGGCCATCGTAGCCGCGCAACGCAGAATAGATCGCTTGACCCTCGGTTGCGATGCCACCGCCCGAATTGATCCTGACGGTCAGCGGTCCCGCCAGGTCGGCAAGGTTTTCTCGCACGCTCTGCGCCGTGAAATATTCCTCGTCCCAGAATGAGGATCCAACGGACCCGTAAAGAAGAAGTTCGTTCATCGGATGCTCCTCAGCTTATTGCCCCCGGATGATGCAGTGCGCGCCCGCGCCTGCATTTCCTCAATGACATCTTCCACGCCGATGCCCGCCGAGGTCTGTCGGGAAACATCGGCACGCGGATCGCTGTCGAAGGGCAGTTTCAAACGGTCGGCCTCATCGCGGTCCTGAGCAATTTCCTCAAGCAGGCGCTCAGGATCGATGCCGAGTTGTCGGATGACTTGCTGACGTGACGCGAAACCCGACCTGACTGCCTCGCGCAGGGCTGAGAACTCGCGTGCCGGATCAACGATGATCTTGCGCGGCGGAACCCAAGAAAGGCCAAGGTGCCCCCAGATATCACCCGGAAGACCTATCGTGATGAACTCTTCGGCGTCGATCGCTTCCCATGCGTCGATGAACCGGGCGGCAAGGGGCAGCATCATCTGGGGGATGATCATCAGATGCTGCCAGCCGCTGACATTCTGATCCATCTCCAGCCGTCCCATCCGGGCCGAACTGAAATTGACCTGGCTTAGATCACCGGTCAGAGCCTCATAGGAAATTCCAAGGTCCGCCGCGACGGATCGCAGCTCGCCGCGCGTGAACTCATCATAGCCGTCCACGCCAGGTGGGGCGGCGAACCTGACATCCTCTGAGTCGCCCAGATCGTAAATCAGTCCGGGTTCAAGCTCATCGAATGCGCTTTCACGCGATCCGTCGCCCCCGAAACGAAACGCTGCAAAACAGGCCGCGATCTTTTGGCGCATCAGCTGGGCGTCATTGTAATCGCCCAGGTCCTGAAGACGCATCATCACCGGCGCGAACCATGTCACACCGCGATTCTGTCCCGGGCGGTCCAGCCGGTAAATGTGCCAGATTTCATCCGCCGGAACCCGGACCGACACGCCGGTCGTGCTGTGGGGCGACCAATCGGCACCGGGATGGTCCGGAAAGAGCCAATAGGCCGAGCGGCGACCCTCAGAATCGTATTCGATGCCTTCCCGGATCTCCGAACCGTCCGGCGTCCAGCCGTAACGGCCCGTGTCGAGATAATCGGGTTCAAGAACCTCGAGCTGAAGCGGCAGACCGCCCGGTACTTCATCCGTATAGACGCGGATCAGAGCTTCGCCAGCGTTGACCACGGTTTTCATGACCAACTGCTGGAGGCCATAGAGGTTCAGGCGGCCAACCCGGTCGATCCGGCAGGTATCAAAATGCTGTTCGATCCTGCGCAGCCCTCGCTGGCGCAGCCGTTTGCTCATCTCTTCCTTCAAATCGGGGTAGGCGCAGGTCACCTTCGGAATGATGCCATCGCCGACAACCGATCCCGCAATCACATTCTGTGCCCGCTCGGCAAACGGGGTGTTGCGGACCATGTCCCGGCCATAGGCGGCCATCCGGTCGCGACCTCGCGCGGCGCCGTCGGCATCCGAGCGAGCGGCGCGAAGGCTAGAGGTCCGACGGCCAATCTTCGCAGCGTCGTAATGCGCGGTGATCGCCAGTTTGGCCCGGGCACGCCTTAACCCCCATTGCGGCGCAATCGCCGAAATGGCCCTGTCGATCATGTTCATCAGGATTATCCCTTGCGGAAGGCCGGATACTGGCGGCGCGGTGTGGCAACGAGACCAAGGTCCCGCGCCATTCTGCGCTCAAGGCGCATCATTTCATCGAGGCTGCGATAGGTGACCTTCTCGCCGTTGACCTCAAGACTGGTAACACCCTTGGCGATCATCATGACCAGCGTCTGATACTGTTCGATCGTCCAGGGTGCTTTCACAGCCATTTTCCTCTCCTGTTTCCTAGCCAGCCCGCCTGCCGTTGGCGGCGTGGCGGGCCGCTCTGATCCTGAACCGGTGGGTTCCGAGGTTCGTTCACGGTGGGTTCCGAATCTGAGACTGGATCAACGTCCTGTGCCTCGGTCTCGGAAGCCTCCTCGTTCGATGCGAGGATCAGGAAACTGTTTCGCGCATCCCAACTGGCCCAAGCTGCCGGCTGCATCCAATCGATCTTCTCGCCGCCCCGGATGATATGCATGGCGCGCGCCTGCACCAGATGATCGAGGCTTTCGTTGCGTACCATACCCGGTCGCTTTTCCCAGCCTTTGGTCCCGCGGCGCTCAGCCGTCATCTCGGTCAGGTGATCGTCGCCCATCCATTCCGGGATCAGGCAGGAATTGATTGTGCCTGCCTCGGCGCGGAGCGACGCCATCACAGCATCCTTCAGCCGATCCGTTGCCATGAACAGGATCTCGATATCCTTGGCGACCCGCCGCCGCCTGCTGCGCTGGCTCGCGCTTTCCGGTGCTTTCTTCCAGACCCGGTCGCGATGTTTCAGCCCCCCTTCGCCTCGAGTCAGGTGCCACAGATCACGCTGTCCGGCCTTCTTGCGACCGCGGTAGAACCGATAGGCGTTGTCTGTCGTGGCGCCGCCGCCGTGAAGGTCAACGCCGATCGCCACCGCCTTCATCCGCGCCTCTGTCCCGGCAATCGGCCAGGACCGTTCGGCCATCGGCACGAGCGCGGCCCAATCCTCGGCGGTCTCGAATGGTTTCAGCATCCGCGTCGGATCCCCGCCCGGCAGGGTGAAGATGTCGAACCTGTCGATCGGCATGTGCTGACCGTTCTCGCCCCATGCGGTCACGCCGACATCGAAGCGGGTGCCCTGCACGTCGACCGAGATGGTCAGGTACCGCGCCCAGCTGGGCGCAATCCCCTTTGGCAGATCGAGGCCGCGCGCCTTGTCCCTCAAGCCCTGCACGGTCACCTCCAGACCCGAATCCGCAGAACGCGGGAAATAGGGCTGCGCCTGTCCCGTGTTCATCGCCGTTTTCAGCTTCTCTTCGTCGCCGGTGGTCTCAAACGTCTCGACCGCCTGTTCATAGGTCGTGACCAGCTCGCGCCACGAGGCGAACGCCGCCGCCGCGCCGTCCAGCCAGTAGCTCAGCATATCGGTCTTGCGCACGATGCCGCTGTCGATCGGCACCAGCTTGGGCAAACCCCGGTCATCCATCTCGCGGCTTTCATGCAGCCAGCGGCCAGCCGAGTTCAGCTCACGCTTCAGATCGTGCCCGAACCCGAACCCACAATGCGGACAGATCATCTTTGCCGCTTCCCCGGCCTCCATCGGGTCAGCATCCTTCGGATACTTCAAACGCTTGAAGGTCGGCTCGAACTCGGCTTCGCAGTTCGGGCACGGCCAGTACCAGCGACCACGCGTGCCGAGCGGATAGAGCGACAAGACGCCATATTCGACCGGCGGGCAGTCATGCGGCGAAACCGGCCGCCACGATTCGTCCTTCAGCGGAGCGCCGGGGCTGCTTTCAACAACCACCATGCCGCGCGACAGGTAGGTTCGCGCCCGTGCCCGCATCAGCGAATAGCCGTCGCCCTCGCCATCTATGCTTTCCGGGAAGTGGTCGTAGTCGGTTCCCAGAACCATGCGGATGGTGGCCGAGCTCATCTTGGTGATGGTCGGCCAGTCGAGGGTGAGCTGCGTCCCGCCGGTGAACAGCTTGTGATAGATATTATCGGCGCCCCGACCATGCGCCTGTCTGTTGCGCAACTCTGGGCTGTTGCGCACCATAGGTGCGATCTTGTTGCGTTCGAACTCCGCCGCGGCCTCGCGCGTCATCTGGAACAGCGCGACCCGACCCGGATCAGCGGTAATCATGTAGGCGATCGCCGATTGCAGCATCTGCGTCTTGCCGGATTGCGATGGGCCGCAAAACGACAATCCACGATAGGACCGCGAGGCGATCATATCGGTCGGCTCGACCATGTAGGGTGTAACATCGCGTCGGAACGGCTGCCATTGCCCTGACACGTTGACACGCATGTATTTTTCAGCGGCCTCGGTGACGCTGATGCGCTGCGCCGGGCGCCACGCAGGCAAAGCCTGTTTCAGGGCGACCCGAGGATCCGCATAGGGCGGCAACGGCTCGAAGCGGTCCATCATCACGCCCATGATCAGATCAAGAGCCTTGCGCCGAGATCGACATCGGCAACGTCACCAAGCTCTTCCTCTTCGATCCGGTCTGCGATCGCCGTCAGAATATCCTTCGCGATCTGATCCACCGCCGCCACCTGGACAGCATTGAGGTCCAGTTCGCGTTCCAGACGATCGGGCATCCCCTCAAGACCATCGCGGACGATCTTGCCGATGCTTTCCAGCAGGTCGATCAGATCGGCGACAGGCGCGAGCTTGCCGCGGCGCAACTGAGCTTCCGACCAGCGCATATCGGCTTCGGCCAGTTCGCGGCGCTCGCGCGCCGACAGCTGCGCGGCCTGATCCCCGACCGTGACCCCGAGCGCTTCCGCCCGCAACAGGCTGATCTGGTTCTCGTTGTGCCGGTTGCGCTGCTCGGTGTCGGCCTCGCGCGCCATCCGCCACGCCCAGCAATGCGACAGGCGCAGGATATAGGCGCGACCATTGCCACCAACCTGCGCCACCGGCATTCCATCGCGGATCCATTTCGAGATGGTGTTGACCGTCACGTCGAGCGCGCGGGCAATCTCTTCCTGGTTCATATCCGCGTCGAGAACCGTTTCCGGCAGAGGGAACCGGCGCAGCATCTGCGCCAGATCGTCATCCACCTCGACCGGCAGCAGCTGCGGCGGGTCATCATGTTCAGACATGCCAGACCCCAACAACAACCCCATCTCCTAGCGCAGAAAATTCCCATAAAAGTTGCGAACATCGGGGCGCGAATGACCCCCGACAGATCACTTGCGGGGAAGGACCCGCATCGATCCCTCAGGCCTTGGCCGCCCGGCGCTCGACCATCTTGGCGAGGGTCCGACGCAGGTGACCCGGCAGCCGGTCGGCATAGACCTCGGCAGCCCCGTCGAAGAACCCAAGGCGCTCGCGATAGACCGGCGCGACCGACGTGAAGTGCAGCACCTTCTGGATCGAGCCATCCGGGTTCCGCCTCCAGATGCCGGGCGACAGTTTCGAACCGGCGCGCGGCACGAAGAACCCGGCGCGCTTGCGGTTGCGCTTGCGCGATGTGTCGGTTGTGTTGGCGGTTTTGTCCCGCTGAGACTGGACTGCCGACAGCGCCTGATTGCGCTCGCCCGTGGACCAGTTGCCGAAGGCATCGAGCTTTGCGCCGGATGCAGGTACCGCAGCCTGAATGTGTCCATCATAGGCAAGACGCGCACTCAGCAAGCCTTCCAGTCCCGTCTGCCCGCGCGGTCCGCCGAATTCCTGTGTCTTGAGGTAATGGCGCTTGCCCACCGTCGGGCGCTCCATCACCTCGGCCTCAAGCTTTGATGGCCGCGCGCCGCGAATGGTGAAGGCGTTTTTCGTGAACCGGGTTGGGCGGTCAAATACCTCATCCATCCGGTCCTGAACGTGCTGGAGCACGTCGGCGGCGGCGTCGTTCAAAGCCCAGGTGATCGCAACCTTGGCATCGCGCTCGCTGAGGTGGCGCAACGCTTTCTGCACATCCTGATCTCGGACGGAGATTTTGAGCATGGTCCACCTCTACAGGATGTAGGCCTTCCACCTGCGCGCCTGCCGGGGGCTGCGGCAGCTTCCCCTCTGACGTGAGCATCTGAACGGAACGGTGTGACCGAAGGCGACGTTTGATCGCCAGTTGCGACGAGGGAAAACACCGGAGGAGAGCAAGGCATGAAAACCCTGCAAGATGCATTCGATCACACCCTGCAAGATGTCTACTGGGCCGAGAACGCCCTTTCCAAAGCGTTGCCGAAAGTTTCCAAATCCGTGAACAACGCGGAACTTAAGAATGCCATCGACGATCATCTCAAAGAAACCAAGGGCCACATCAAGACCCTTGAGGCGGTATTCAAGTCGCTCGGCCAGGAGGCGAAGGGCGAAAAGTGCGATGCCATGGACGGTCTTATCAAGGAAGCCGATGGCCTAATCGAAGAGGCGTCGGGTCACGCGCTCGACGTTGCGCTGATCGGCGCGGCCCAGGCGGTCGAGCATTACGAGATCGCCCGCTATGGGACGCTGCGCGAATGGGCGAAAGAGCTGGGACACGACGAGGCCCATACGCTGCTGACGTCCATCCTCGACGAAGAGAAGGCCGCAAACAACAAGCTGACCGCACTCGCAGTGACAGCGGTGAATGCTGCGAAGAGTGCCAAGAAGAAATAGCGGCACCTGATCAGGTGATGTGCGCCCGAAAGGTAAAGAACCCTGCGGGCGCACATCTTAAGCAGAACTGGACAGGTCGCGAGTAGGTATCATTGCCCTCTGGGGCAACGACGACAATGCCCATAGGTTGTGCTTCCACCCCGGAGTAACGCCATGACGCAGCAGTTTATTAGAGCCACGTTTAGTCCCGCTTTGTCGCCAGAAGAGTGGGACATGATCTTGGATGCGCTTCGACCTTACAGCCACAATTCGCGATATAAGGCGCTGCTAGAGCGGCTAGAGTTTCAGACCGGTACGATGACGCCGAGCCCGCGCCGGCAGGCCTGACGCCTGAAACGATGAAAACCCGCGAGAGTTGATCTCAGCGGGCGCACGTCTGCAGCGTCCTCCAGTATCCGATCTGATGGGCGCGACGGTCATTGTGGCATGCGATGTATCTTCGCAACTGACGCCTGTCGCCATCTAGCTATGACGGGAGAGTTACTTCCCTCGAATCGAACTCGTTGGTCCACTTCACGGAAAGCGATCAAGGAGGTCAATCTGATGAAACGAATTTGGACTAGCCTGCTCATTCTCGCATTTGCCACACCGACACATTCCGCAGGTTCTAACCAAAACTGTGGTGGATGCCACGCGATGCTTCGCGATCAAGCGGAGATGCGTGCGCAGTCGCTTAGTGAAATGGACACGCAGTCCTATGCGGAGTCGTTCTTCGACGAAGCGGACAGTTCTGATGCGACAGACTCTTCCGGTTCATCTACAGCAGGAAAGGTTTCGAAGAAGGCAGTTACGGCTGTGGCGCGCCGCGCCGCCGGACCAACCGTCGGATATTACGCCGGTAAGGTGTTTGGGGAACGGATCGGCAGCAAGGTTGGCAGCATCTTGGGAGGCGGAGCCATGGGGTTAGGTGTCGGAGTGTTTTTGACACCGACCGAAATTGGATGTGGAACAGGGGAGCATTGCTCGAGATAAAACGACGTGCGCCCGCGAGGGATGATCCTAGCGGGCGCACGTCTTGATGATGGATAGAAATATACGCCCGTGCGATATAAGCGCGCAAGCAGCATTCTGAAGAAAATTTCACCCGTAACCCTGCATCCGATCCAGTGCCGCGCTGAGCGCCGGTATGAGAGCTTTGATGTTCGGACCCGCGTCTGACCACCCATGTTCGTCAAGCACGTCACGGAAGCTCTTCCCATGCAAGCAAATCGCATCGACCAGCACACGATCGTGGATCAGGCGCGCGCATTCCCCACCTCGGGCAGATCGACGGACGCGGCGCACCTCCAGCGCAACACCACCGCCGATTGCCTCGCGCAACCTCTGGATTGCGCGCCCCTCTGCCACATAGGCGTCCATGAAATCCCGTCCGGCTGATCCGCTGCCGCCGGTGCGGCCCTCAAGACTGGCCAGTTTCATGCCACCTGCATCGTGCCGTTCGACCAGATCCCGGTAAAGGCGGGCGATATTCACCTGTCCTTTGGTGAACGGCGATTGGGACGGCCTGCCATCGGCATCCTTGAGCTTGGCGGCGCGGCGGTCGAGATCGTCGAAGATGTCCATAGCCTGCGCCGCCTGAAAGCCGCGCCAGCCCGTTTCCTCGATCTTGTATCCAGTCTTCGATTTGGGTCGGGCATAACCACCTTCGGCGTCACCACCCGAGCCGGTCCGCGGGCCGGCGCGATCGGGATGGCAGGCCCGCAACCGGCGGCGGGCGTCGATCTGGCGATGAGGGCAGCAAGGCGCATCTGTTCTGCTGCGAGCCGCAGCGCACCGGCTGAACCATCGAAAACCGTCCTGCTCTGTTCGTTCATGCTGCACTCTCCCTTTTTTCAGCCCGGATGGCATGGATCTCTGCCATGTCCGCATCACGGCGGCGCAACCACGCCAGTTCGTCATCTGTTGCCCGCCCGGCGGCGCGGTTCTGTTCGATCACCCGCACCCGGTGCGCGTTGTTCGCGGCTTCCTCTTTCAGCTTCCCCTGCATGTAGCGGGGCGGGGGAGGGGGGCCATATCGCTTGGCCACGGCATAAAGCTCGATCGCCCAGCCCTCGGCGACGGCCCGGTCGCCCATTTCCGACCGCATCAGGCTGGGCGGATATGTGGCCTCGCGCGCCGGCGGCTTGCGCAGGTCAAATGCCCAGACCCGGATCAGGCCTTCATCCGGCCAGACGCCCTTGGTCGAGACAGCGTGCGCGGTGATCAACTCGACCATGCCGCGCAATTCGTCATCGGTCATATAGGCGAGATCACAGCGCAACCGCTCCATCGCCTTGTCATGATCCTCGGCGCCGCGTCCGCGCTTGCGCTTCAGCCCCGCAAGCGGTTCCAGCAGCAGCGCCTCAACCCGCGCCTTCGCTTCTGCATTCACACCCGACATTGCCATCATTCCCTTTTCTCAGCCTGCCGACCTCTCAACCGGCGCAACCGTGCGGGCGCGCCTCTTAAGGATGTCTATGTCTGTGTCTTTGTCGGTGTGATGTTATGTACCTTTCCTGTAGGGCAATTACAGTTGAGGTGCTGAAAACGTGCTGAAATATTACTGCCATCAACTGTAATCATTACAGTTCATTTCAGTTGATTTCAGCAGGATTACAGTTGCTTACATCAGTGCCGGAAAGCGGTCAGACATCCCCTCCATTCATCGAAACAACCTTCGGCGTTCCCAACACCGTCCCTGCGGCAACCCGGACGTTTTCCGTGGTCACGTAGAGATTGTTGTCTCGAAGCCATTCACCGATCTGCTCGACAGCGAACTCATTTTCGGCGATGCGCTTGGTGCCAACGCCTTCCTTGAGCTTCGCCCGTATCCTCGATTTCATCGTCGCCCAGGCGGCGACCTCACGCCCGCGCTCGCGGCCCCGCTTGCGCGTGAACTGATCGCGCACGATCTCAGCAATAACCGGATGCCCGAGGCGGGGCTTGGCACCGGCAGGGGCATTGTCGATATGGACAGGGCGCCAGCCATAAAGCGCGCCCTCGCGCGCTTCGCGCCACTGTTCGACATCGGCGCCGAACCGCGCTGCTTGGGCGAGGTCGATGTCATTGTCTGGTAAGGTGCCTGCGGGATCTTCTCGCATGCTCGCCGCCCAAAGCAGCAGCGCCGTCCCGATATCCTGCCGCCGGCCCGCGTGGATCGCAGAAGCAACGAAATGCGACGACAAGAGCCGGTCGACGTAAAGCGGCATCCAGTCGTACCCCTTCAGCCGATCACCATATTGCAGCGGATAAGCCCAGAATTCGACGGTATCCGTCATGCGGCGATCCCCGTTCTGCGATGCGAACGGTAGGCCGCGGTGGAATCCAATGCCGCCTGATAGCGGGACAGAAAATCATCGGCGTCAACACCGGCCCACTGGCAGACCCTGAAGAAATCAGGGCTGCCGAACCATTTGCGCGTTTCATTTACTTGCCGCCAGTTCAAGACACGCGGCGGGTCCAGTGCATCTTCCCACGCAAACGAAAGGACGTTGCACCACATGGCGCGGCAGGATTGGGGATCAATATGGTCGAATCTGGGCTCGATCAGCACAATAGCGCTCCGCATACGTTCACTTTCGAGCCCTCTCTGAAGAATTTTTCACCCTTTTTTTCAGCCGGATCACCACGGCGCGGGCGAGCCGCACCACGGTAAAGCAGGGGAGGATGACAACCGTCTGGACGACCCACATGCGTCACCCCTCGATCCGACGGGCGAGGCGTTCGACCGCCTCGGCATAGGACTGGATCCGGCGCGCAGCCCAATGGGGCATGTCGTGGCGGCATTGCAGCCAGTTGATGACGGTCCGTTCGGTCACCGTCCGATCCGGCACCTCATCACGCAGATAGTCGGCGGTGCGTCGCGCGACCTCTGCCTGCGACGGCGCGCGAAACGTCCGCCAAATCAGCTCGGCCATCCCCTTGCGCTCCGCGTCGGCGCTAGCCTTCTGTTGTGAAAGATTTTTCATCGAACATGCCCCATATTGATCACATGCAGAGTGAAACGGTGGGGCTTCAAAGGAGGGCGCGGCATGGTGGTTCATGCCGCGTCCTCAGAAGACCGAGGCCGCATAGGCTGCACTAAATCTTCAAGGCTGAGCGAATGACCGCGCCGACGTGCCGCCTCCATCAACTCGATAAATCGATCTGCGGGGATGCGACCCCGCACGCCCCAAGAGTGGACGGTTGTGTAAGGGAGGCCAAGATCGGCAGCGAGCGCTGCAACAGACGGCCAAATATGAGAGAACCTTTCCATGCCAGAAACTACGCATATTGCGCAGCTATCGTCAACACGCATTTCGGTCAGTTAACTTCGCATATCGCGAAGCTATGATCCGCCCTGTGAGAGAGGGCACCAAATGCTTGAAGAGTTGGGCGACGACATAAACGCTGTGGCAGCACGCCTTAAGGCGGCTCGCGAGGCGCTTGAACTCACAAAGCGGTCATTCGCGGAGCGTGCGGGCATGAGTGAAAACACATACGGCCCCTTCGAAAACGCCATTCGTCCGCTTAGCCTCGAAGCGGCAAAGAAGATACGGAAGGCTCATGGGCTCACCCTTGAGTTCATGTATTTCGGGAAAATAGACGATCTCCCGCATAGGATCGTGGCAAAGCTATAGGGGAGGCCGTCTGTTAAATCCGCCCAGAAGTCGAGCGGCAAACCTGTTTCCGCCCGCGCGGCCTTCATTGCTTCAAGTAGCCTCTCGTCAGTCATAGTTCCCTCCCAGCAGCAACCTTTAGGCGAACGTAAGCGGAACATCGCGCCGCAGGCAACGCCTTGACTTGACACCCCCAACTTCATCGCACGGCGAATCTGTGGATAACCTTGGTTGTCCGTCAACTCCTTCCGCGTGACCCAGTCTTACGCACTGACCAAGGCCAGTGGCAGGAGCCGCGAATCGCGTCTTCACCACAAGGCTACGCAATATGCGAAGTATTTATCTTGACGCCACGCATATTGCGAAGTTATGAGTTCGTATCGAAACGAGCGAAAGGAGGGCTTTCTGTCGTGTCTTCACAGATCATTTGTCTTCGGGCCGCCCAGCTCGCGCTGATCACGGTCGTTATCAACACCGCGCCGTCCTTCGCGGCCCATGCCATTCAGATCGGCGGCAGCGCACTGCGCACCGCTGTGGGCTGGTAGCTCGCCTCGTGCTGCCAGCAAGGGTGCCGTTTCCTGCATCGCACCCCAACTGGCCCGCGACCTCTCAGTCGCCTGTAGGTCGCGGGCTTTTTCTCTTTTTACCGAAAGGAACAATCATGGACGATACAGCCGGACGTCCGCCCGAACTTCGCAGCCTCGATCAGATGCTGTCTCTCGCCGACAACGGCGATTACCTCCCCGATCTGCTCGAACGGATCGAGGCTAACCACGTCGAGATGCGCCAGTTCGCGCAGGATTTCGCGACCGGCGCGAAGGGCAAAATCACGATCACCATCGACATGAAACTGGATCGGTTTGGTCAGGTCGAGATGTCGATCGAAGACAAGATCGTCGGCCCGAAGCCGCCTAAGCACAAAGCTGTTGGCTGGATCACCGGCAGCGGCGCCCTGACCACCCACAACCCCGCACAAAGCCGGATGGAGATCCGCGATGTGGGCGGAAAGCGCGAACTGCGCACCGCCGAGTAAGGAGAAACGACAGTGACAACCGAAGCACCCAAGAATATCGCAGAAACCATCATTGCCGAGCTCGGTCGCGTTGGTGATTTCCAGTATGTCGAGACACCGAGCGACGAAAAGCCGCAAGTCCCGTATATCATCGCCGCCCCTGAGGGCATCAAGCTCCACGATCTAACCAAGCAACATCGCGACGCGCGAGAGGCGCTTGTGCCGCTGCAGCGCACGGGCAAGGCAACGCTCCACGATCTCGACAGCCTGATCGACTGGACCAACCGATTTAAGAGCGACGCAACTGCATTGTTCGGACAGATCACACCGACACCGAAACTGACGACGGTGATCGACTATCACGGCGAGGGCGCGTCTACGGTCGATCCTCTGAATGGCGATCCGACGGCCAGCTACGGTCGCCATACGGGCACCTACCACTTCCCGGTATCAGAAGAGTGGAAGCGCTGGACCGCGATCAGCGGAAAAGCATTGGACAAGGATGTTTTTGGCGAGTTCATCGAAGAGAACGCCAAGGATTTTCTTGATCCTACGCCCGCACTGCTCGGCAACAACACGGATTCTGCCGAACAGTGGGAAATCCGCATGATCGAGATCGCGGCAAAGGTGCAAGGTCGCTTCGGTCAGTATGCGGCGCTGAACATGCTTTCTCGTGAATTCAAGGCGCATGAGGTTGGGCATCTGAATGTCTCGACCAACCGGGACACCGGCGAAGCACATGTCCAGTTCCTCACCGAGCATCGCGATCCCGATGGGCAACCTTTAAAACTGCCCAACCTGTTCATGATCGCAATCCCTGTTTTCGAGGAAGGCGCGCTGTATCGGCTGGCTGCGCGGTTCCGCTACCGCAAGGCTGGGTCAGAGGTGAAATTCATCGTCACACTCTACAACCCCGACGTTGCCCTCCGCGATGCCGCGCGAGAGGCGATGCGCAGCGCACATGAGCGCACCTCAGTTCCCTTGATGATGGGCGTGCCCGAAATCGGCGCGGCCTGACCACAGAGACCCGGCGCGGTGGTCGCGCCGGTGCCGGGGCGCATCAGCTGATGAAAGGCTGTCCCGAGTTGTCACCTCCCGCGCCCCGGCCATCCCTTCAAAGTACAGGCCGATGACCCGTCACGAAAACCTTCCCCCCGAACAGCCCGCCCATCCAATCGATGTGCCGGTCTATGATTTCGTCGAGCCGACGCCGCTGCAATCGACGCGCGGGCGCGATGTCCTGATGGCGATTGTAGCGACCGTTGCCACCATCGCCGCTCTCTGGGTGCTTCTATGAACGCGCCGATCGTTCATCGTGGGGTCGAGATCGTACGGCTCGACGTGCCCAGTACGCCGTTCGTCTGGTTCAATGACGAAACCGAAGGGCATGGCGAGGCAAACACGGTCGAAGAGGCGATTGCGCAGATCAATGCACACCTTGATGAGCAGGGTGCGCCATGACGCCCCTGATCTGCACCCCGAATTATCCCTGTTGGATCCCCGGTACCGGCTTTCGGCCGGTGATGGACACGGCCAGCGCTTGCGCGATCGACGACACGCCGATGACCGGGAAGATGCCGCCGGTTTTCTACGGCACCGATCACGTTGATCCGCTCGAGCTGCTGCGGTTCATCTTCCCCGGCGACGGCCAACTGATCAACGAGACACCGGCGGCGGTCCAGCTCATGCCTGTGTCAGTGCCGGAATCGCTGGTTGCGATGTGCGCGGCGCTGGCGGTGCTGCTGCTGTTCAAGCTGCTGCCGGAGGCAACTGCGGATGCCGAACGCCTGCGTGGCAAAGACAAGTCGGGGTGGTGCTGATGGCCCGCGGCTCATCCAGCTGATCGATTCCGCGCATCAGCGCTCTCTAGCGACTAACGGAACGGGGTCGCCCGCATGCGCCGGCTTAGGAAAACGCAAGGAATATGAAGATGAAAAACAAGCTCACCGATCTGAACAATCATCTGTTCGCGCAGCTCGAGCGCCTCTCGGATGAGGGGCTGTCCCTGGAGCAGATCGAACAAGAGGCCAAGCGTGCGGATGCCATCGTGTCAATCTCGGATCAGATCATGCGCAACGCCGATCTGTCTTTGCGCGCATGCAAGCTGGTCGCTGACCATGGCGATCGCTTTCTGAACCATCTGCCAATGCTGGCGAAACCAGAGTGAAGGGCCGGGCGATCACGTATCACGACGATGAGTTGTCGTGGATCGAAGCGCGCAAGGAAATGCCGCGCCGAGAACTGCATGCCATGTTCTGCGCCCGCTTCGAACGTGATGACGTGTCGCTCAACAACTTCAAGGCGCTCTGCAAACGGAGGGGCTGGATGACTGGACGCACCGGGTGTTTTGCCAAGGGTCAGGTGCCGCTGAACAAGGGCAAGCCTATGGCGCCTGAAGTCAAGGCGAAGTGTCTCGCCACCGCCTTCAAGCCCGGAAACATGCCGCACAACCATCGCGGCGCCGGTCATGAGCGGATCGACAGCAAGGACGGCTATGTCGTGATGATCGTCGATGAAACCAATCCCTGGACAGGCGCTGCGACCAGACCTGTCCACAAGCACCGCTATCTTTGGGAGAAGGCAAACGGGCCGATCCCCCCGGGGCACGTGCTGAAGTGCTTGGACGGCAACAAGATAAACTGCGACCCATCAAACTGGGAACTGATCCCGCAAGCGATGCTGCCTCGCCTGAACGGGCGCTTCGGACGGAATTACGATGCCGCCCCGGATGAGCTGAAGCCGACGATTATGGCGGTCACCAAGCTGGAGCACAGGGTTCGCGAAACCCGAAAGGGCAAGCGATGATCCACGATGACTGGCCCTTCACCAACCTAACCCAGATGAAATATGGCGTAATCCTTGCGGACCCACCGTGGGCCTATGAGATGCGTTCCGACGCGGGCTATGCAAAATCCCCCGAGGCACAATATGCCACCATGCCGACCGAGGCGATCGCAGCGTTGCCGGTGGCGCATCTGGCCGGACCAGATTGCCTGCTGTTCATGTGGTCGACGTGGCCGCATCTGCCAGCGGCGCTGGAGGTCATGAGGGCGTGGGACTTCAAATACGTGACAGGTGGCAGCTGGACCAAACGGACCCGGCACTGGAACGTAAACATGGGCACCGGCTATTGCCTGCGTTCCGCAACCGAGCCGTTCATCGTCGGCAAAATCGGCCAGCCCAAAATTAGGGACAAGGGCCAGCGCAACCTGATCGTTGCGCCCGAGGCAATCCCTGATGCGATCGAAGGTATCCGCCGCGAGCATAGCCGCAAACCACCCGAGATGCGGCAGATGATCGACAAGTTGCTGCCTGAAGTCTGGGGATGCGAGCTGTTCGCGCGCGAGCCGTGGGAAGGCCGCGATATCTGGGGCAACCAGACCGATAAATTCGAGATCGCGTTATGATTGCGCACCTGATCTTCGACCAGCCTGAGCCCCCGACCGGGCGAATCCATGCCCTCAGCCGTGCTGCGAAGATCGGCGCGGTCTATCCCCTCGGGGACGGCCGGGCGACGTGGTGGTGTTACGTCACCGAACAGCGCGGCGAGGCGAAGTCTGCCGAGGCGGCAAAAGCCGCGCTCGCCGGCGCATTCGGCCAGTGGATGGAGAGGGCAGGGGTCGCACAGACGGCGGCAATTGCCGAGGATCAAAGGGAGCTTTTCTGATGGCCAACAGGAAATCGAGCTTCACGCAGGCGGATGTGTCTCGCGCGATCAAGGGAGCGCAGGCCTGCGGTCTGCCGATTACACGGACGCTGATCGAGCCCAATGGCACAATCATAATCCACCATGACAGTTCCGGGGAATCGGATAACCTTACGCCGTTCCAAAAGTGGAAGGCAGAACAGGATGCACGTGCGGCTAAAGGGCATTAATCGCGTCAGCAAGAGGCTGGCCGACGGGTCGCGGGTAACCTACTTCTATGCATGGAAGGGCG
Source organism: Paracoccus caeni (assembly GCF_016629665.1). GTDB lineage: Bacteria > Pseudomonadota > Alphaproteobacteria > Rhodobacterales > Rhodobacteraceae > Paracoccus > Paracoccus caeni. The sequence goes on along the minus strand of NZ_JAEPRQ010000002.1, from coordinate 532,943 downwards.
GGCCCCGGCTGCCGGGCAAACCCGGCGACGCTGCATTTATGGACGCCTATAACAAAGCGACCAGGCAACGAGTGCCGCCGCGAGAGGGCACGTTGCAGGCAATCATCAATGCCTATCAGGACAGCCCGAAGTTCATCGACTTGGCCGACCGGACCAAGAAGGATTACATCCGCAATATTCGCGCGATCGAAGGCAAGTACGGCACACTGCCATTGGTGGCGCTGCCGGATCCTGCCACTCGAGGCGATATGCTAGACTGGCGCGACGGTATGGCGAAAACATCTCGGAGGCAGGCGGATTATATCTTCGCGACAATGGCGGCGATTCTTGCTTGGGCGAAGGACCGGGGCCGCATCACCTGCAATCCCTGCGAGAAACCGGGCAAGCTCTACAAATCCGGGCGCGCCGAAATCATCTGGGATACTGACGCAGAAACGGCCCTGAAAGAGGTCGCACCCAAACGCGTCTGGCTTGGATACATGCTCGGGGTATGGACTGGGCAGCGTCAGGGCGACCTGCTTAGGCTCACATGGAAGGCCTATGACGGCACTCATATCCGGCTACGCCAGAACAAAGGTGGGCGGCGGGTAACTATCCCGATCGGCGCACCGCTGAAGGATGTTCTGGACAGCACGCCCAAGCGGGCCGTGACGATCATGACCAACGAAGAGGGTAAGCCCTGGACCGGAGACGGCTTCAGGACCACGTGGCGCAAGGCCTGCGTTGCCGCGGGGATCATCGGCCCGGGAATCAAGGGGCCGACATTCCACGACACACGGGGCACATCGGTGACTCGATTAGCCCTTGCGGGATGCAGCACAGCCGAGATTGCGACGATCACCGGCCACTCCCTCAAGGATGTCGAGATGATCCTCGATGCGCACTATCTGAAGCGCGATGGCGGACTGGCAGAAAGCGCGATGATGAAGCGTGTTCAACACGAATCGAGAACATAAATTCCCAACTGCGCTCCCAACTGCCCATAGCTGTTCGGTGGCGCGAGTCGAAATAATTCAATGTTATCAATGGCAGGGGCAGGGGGACTCGAACCCACGACCCTCGGTTTTGGAGACCGATGCTCTACCAACTGAGCTATACCCCTGCGGTGCGGCTCTGATATGGGCTGCGCCGGGTGGCGTCAAGCGGTGAAACGGTGATCCATTCACGACCCCGAAATTCGCGTATTCATGGTTCCGCCGATTGTTGACACCGCACCTCACGATCTCTTGCGGGCCGGTCGGGATCGTGTTAGCCAATCGGTGCTACGTTGCTTCCATCTGCTATCTGTCTGCTCTTATTGCCACAGTCTGCTTTGAGAACTGACCGGCCGGGCTGTCGCATTCTGCGGACAGCACAAATCAGGAGAAGACACGATGGCTAATGGCACCGTGAAATGGTTCAACACCGAAAAAGGCTACGGCTTTATCGCCCCGGAAACCGGCGGCCGTGACATTTTCGTTCACATCTCGGCAGTCGAGCGTGCAGGCATCAACCGTCTGAACGACGGTCAGGCCGTGACCTTCGACGTTGAAAAAGGCCGCGACGGCCGCGAATCGGCGACCAATCTGGCTCTGGCCTGATCGCTTCGCATTCCGAAAGGCCGGGCAAGCATCCGCTTCGCCCGGCCTTTTTCGTTTTGGGGCCAGATCACGCCCGCCGCTTCTTCGTTGCAAAAATACCGATTGCGACGCCCGCCCGGTTGCCTCAGCCCCGAACAGGCCGCGCCGCGCCATTCTCGTCCAGCGCGACAAAGGTGAAGGTCGCCTCGGTCACCTGCATGCTGACGTCGCTGTCGCGCGGCCTGCGCCACGCCTCGACATGGATCCGCATCGAGCTTCGTCCGACATGGCTTAGATCGGCGTAAAGCGAGACCTCGTCCCCGACCTTGACCGGGCGGTGAAACTTCATCCCCTCGACCGCCACTGTCGATGCCCGGCCCCGTGCGGTCAGCGCCGCGACGGTCCCTGCGGCAAGGTCCATCTGGCTCATCAGCCAGCCGCCAAAGATGTCGCCTGCCGGATTGGTATCGGCGGGCATGGCGATGGTGCGGATGGTCGGGTCACCGGGAGGGGTCGAATCGGGCATCTGGCGCTCACTTGGCTGGACTTTTGCAAGACCTAGCCCAAACCGCCTGATTTGCCGCAGGATTTTTTCAAACCCTGCGGCTTTTGTGGTCAGGCCGCGCCGTCGGTCAGCAGGAAGCCACCCGATTGACGGCTCCACAGGCGCTCATACAGACCGCCGCGTGCCAGCAACTGGGCGTGGCTGCCCTCTTCGATGATCCGGCCCTCATCCATGACGATCAGCCGGTCCATCGCGGCAATGGTGGACAGCCGATGCGCAATCGCGATCACCGTCTTGCCCTGCATCAGCGCCTCCAGCCGCGACTGAATTGCGGCCTCGACTTCGCTGTCCAGCGCACTTGTCGCCTCGTCCAGCACCAGAATCGGCGCATCCTTCAGCGCCACCCGGGCAATGGCGATCCGTTGCCGCTGACCACCGGACAGCTTCACGCCACGCTCGCCCACATGCGCCTCAAGCCCGCGTCGGCCATAGCTGTCGGACAGCCCCGGCACGAAACCATGCGCCTCGGCCATCTTCAGGGCATGGGCGATCTGATCGTCGCTGGCATCGGGACGCCCATAGGCGATGTTGTCCCGGACCGAGCGATGCAGAAGCGAGCTGTCCTGCGTCACCACGCCAATCGCCGCCCGCAGACTGTCCTGCGTGACCTGACTGACATCCTGCCCGTCGATCGAGATGCGCCCGCCCTCGATATCGTGGAAACGTAGCAGCAGATTGACCAGCGTGGATTTCCCCGCGCCTGACCGGCCGACCAGACCGACCCTTTCGCCTGGTTTGATATGCAGCGTCAGATCATCCAGCACCGCCATCGGACGCGCGCCCTCGACCCCGCGATAGCGGAAGGTGACATTGTCAAAGCGCACGTCACCCGGACCACGGACCAGCGGCTTCGCACCCGGCACGTCGCGAACCTCGCGCGGCAGGGCAAGGCTTGAAATCCCGTCCCGCACCGTGCCGATATTCTCGAACAGGGCGGCGAATTCCCACATGATCCAATGCGCCATATTGTTCAGCCGCATCGCCAGCGGAACCGCCACCGCCACTGCACCGACCGCGATCATTCCATGCGACCACAGCCAAAGGCCCAGCCCGGTGACCGATGCCACCAGCGCCACGTTGATGATGTTCAGCGTGATGTCCTGAACGCTGCTCAGCCGCATCTGGGCGTGAACGGTTTTCAGGAAGCCGTCCATGCCTTCCTTCATCCACGCCTCTTCCCGCGCGGAATGCGAGAACAGCTTGACCGTCGCGATATTGGTGTAGCTGTCCACCACCCGTCCGGTCATCTGCGAACGTGCATCGGCCTGCGCCTGCGCCACCCGGCCCAGACGCGGCACGATCTGCCACAGCATGATGCCGTAAGCTACGGCCCATGCAAGGAAGGGCAGCGCCAGCCGCCAGTCCTGACTGCCCGCCAGCACCAGCGCGCCGATGAAGTAGATGAGGACATAGCTGCCCACATCCATGACCTTCATCATCACCTCGCGCACGGCCAGCGCCGTTTGCATCAGCCGCTGCGCGATCCGGCCGGCAAATTCGTCCTGAAAATAGCCGATCGACTGGCGGATCAGATAGCGATGCGCCTGCCAGCGGATGCGCTGCGGGAAATTCCCCATCAGCGACTGGTGCAGGATGAACGAGGCCAGCGTGTTAAGGACCGGCAGCACCACCAGCAGCACCACGGCCATCATTCCAAGCCACGCGCTATGCGTCGCCCAGAACTCTTCGCGCGGTGTTTGCGACAGCTCGTCGATGACGCTGCCAAGCCAGCCGAACAGAGCCACCTCGATCAGCGCGATGATCGAGGAACACAGGCACAGCAGGATCAGCCAAGGCAGCGCGCCCCGGCTGTAATGAAGAAGGAACCGGCCCAGTGTGCGTGGCGGCATGCCGGGCGATTCAAGGGGATAGGGATCAATGCGTCGTTCGAACCACGCGAACATGGTGTCACCAATGGTTTGAGTTATGTCTGATGCCCGGCCGCACTTGCTGCCCGACGATGTTGCCGCTGTCAAGCCTGCCCCGGCGTCCGCTTTGGCGCCGGATTAATACTTCGCAACCCGGCCGGGGGACCGGGAACGCAAAACGCACCTTGGCGTTCAGTTGTTGGGAATGCACCAGCGCAGGGCCTGGCCTGACAAATGCCCCTGTCGCAGCGTGATGGAGAGGACGATGCCCGTTAAAAATCTTGAAGACCTTTATCTGGACCAGCTCAAAGACCTCTATTCTGCCTGTCGTCAGTCGATGCCTGTCGTGACCGCGCTTGGCGGTGCCGCCAAGTCGAAGGAACTGGCCGAGGCGCTTATCTCCGGCAATCAGGGCATCGCCCGCGGCATGGAGGCGCTGGCCGAGATTTGCAGCCGCCATGACATCGACCCCACCGGCGAGCATTGCCGGGGGATGGAAGGCATCCTGTTCGAGGCCAAAAAGCACGCGCTTGAGACCGAGTTTGCAGATGAGGACGCGCAGGACGCCGCGATCATTACCCAATATCAGCGCATGGCCCATTACGCGATTGCCGGTTACGGCTGCGTCCGCACCTTCGCCAATCGCCTTGGCTTTGACGAGGATGCGGCGGTGCTGCAAGATTGTCTTGATCACACCCGCAGCGGCGACAAGCATATGACGGCCCTTGCCGAAGGCGGCATTAATGAGGCCGCGATGGACGGGAAATAATCCCCGCCGTTCAGGGCGCAAGGCGTGACAAGGCATCAATGTCCCCCTTCGCCAGCGCGCTGGTCGCGCGGTCTATTGCCGCGACCGGCCAGTGCCACCATTGCAGCGCATTCAGCCGTTCGATCTGATCCGGGGCAAAGCGCATGCGGATAATTCGCGCCCGATTGCCCGCGACCACGGCGTAATCGGGCACCTCGCCCGCGACTACCGCCCCCGCGCCGACGATCACGCCATTGCCGATCCGCGCGCCGGGCAGGATCACCGCACCGTCGCCCAGCCAGACATCATGGCCGATGATCGTATCCGGCAGGTTGCCCAGTTGACGGACGTAATCCATCAATCGCGTCTGATCGAAGATCGCGAAAGGATAGGTCGAGATCCCACCCATCGGATGATTGGCCGAAGCGGTGATGATCCTGACCCCATCGGCGATCTGCCCGAATTTCCCGATCCGCAATCGCTCGGGCGCGCCGGGATAGGTATAGGGGGCCAGCCGCGCCGCCCAGTCCGTTGGCGGGTCAAAGCTGCTGGCATAGGTGAAATCGCCGATCTCAAGATTGGGGTGATCGATCACCCGGTTGAGATGGACCAGACCACGGTTTTCGCGGCCATCGGGAAAATGCATGGGATATGCAGAAGAAGCGTCAAGAAAGCTGACGGGCATGGAGTATCCTTTCTAATCTGAACGGGAAGGGTCAGATTGCGGGATTGTCCATGGCACATACTCCTTTGCTGAAGGCGACATAGCATGGAAAGCGGTGAAGGAAAACCCGGTGACAACCGAAGCCAAAAGTGGCCATCGCACCTTCACCACCGTAGGGTGCGTGCTCTGCACGCACCGAGATCACAAATGCCGCGTCTCCGCTGCCGGGTTCCACCAGTTATCCGCCGCTCCATCCGCGTAATAAACCGGCGCCGCGATCAACTCGGCCTCGGGCACATCATCCAGCGCAGGAACCACCACCTGCACGAACCGCCCGCCCATTTCTTCGATACTGCCAGCGGTCCAGAGCCGCGTTCCGCAGCGCACACAGAACCAGTGATGCATGTCCAGATCGGCACCATCCGCCCGTGGCGTCTCGCGCAGATGCTCGGACCCCGACAGCAGCCGGAACCCGTCGGGATCGGGCAGGCGCATTTCCCAATAGCGGGTCTTGCGGCAGAACCGGCAGTTACAGCGCATCGTGCCCTCGGCTAGATCGCCATCCGCCTCGAAGCGCACAGCGCCGCAGAAACAGCTTCCGTGATAGGTTTTCATGCCGCCCCCCCGCGATGAAACACCGCCTCAAGATTGTTGCCGTCGGGATCGATGACGAAGGCCGCGAAGTAACCTGGATGATAGTCCGGCCGCAGACCGGGCGCACCGTTGTCGCGGCCACCGGCAGCCAATGCCGCCGCATGAAACGCCGCAACCGTCGCCTCATCGGTGGCAGCAAAGGCGACATGCACCCCTGCCGAGGCCGCCTTGCCGCTGCCGATCCAGAAGAACGGCACCTCATCGCGGCCAAAGCCCAGATGGCTGCCATGCCCCCCGGTCATCTCCTCGGTCACTTCCATCAGGACCGAGATGCCCAGTGGCTGAAGCGCCTGTTCATAGAAACGCCGCGAGGTGGCAATATCGGAAACCGTGTAGCCTACGTGATCTAGCATGGGAAAATCTCCTTTCCCGCAGATCATCGCCGGGTGGTGCTGACAATTCCCGTCAGCAACCTATTTGTAGCGCCCGCCGCGCTGAAGAACCTCGATCTGATAGCCGTCCGGATCGGCGATAAAGAAGAACCGCGCGATCACCTCGCCCCCCGGTGCGAAATCGACCAGCTTGCGGGGCGCATGGCCTGCCGCCTCCAGCCGGGCATGTGTCGCCTGAAGATCATCGACCGAAAAGGCGATATGGCCGTAGCCGTCGCCCAGATCGTAAGGCTTGGTCCGACCCTTGTTGATGGTCAGTTCCAGCTCGGTCTCGCTTTCGGCATTCGACAGATAGACCAGTGTGAAATCGGGAAAATCCAGCCGCTCGGCGATCTCCAGCCCGAAGACATCGCGGTAAAAGGCGACCGAGCGTGCCTCGTCCAGAACCCGGATCATCGAATGAATGTATTTCGCCATTGCTGTTCCCTCGCTATGCCGGATCGCGCAGCACCACGGCCTCGCCCCGCAGGCTGAGATCGACCGCAGCACCTTCGCCCAAACGCGGGCCGTTCATAACATCCACCTGCATTTCGCGCCCGGCGCAATCGACCCAATAGGTCATGTCATGGCCCTTGAATTCGACCCCGGTCACGCGGCCATTGCCTGCCTCTGCCGCCGCCTGCAATTCCAGCAATTCGGGCCGCATCGACAGCGTCACCTGTCCCTCGGCGGGGGCCGCAAGCCGCACCGTGCCAAGCGGCGTGTCGCAAAGCTCGCCACGTGCCGTGCCGGGGACCAGATTGGTGCGGCCAAGAAAGGTCGCCACGAAGGCATCGACCGGGCGGTCATAGATTTGCTGCCCCGTCCCATGCTGCACGATCCGGCCATCGCGCATCAGCGCCAGCCGGTCGGCGAAACTCAGCGCCTCTTCCTGATCGTGGGTCACGATGATGATGCCGATCCCCGCGTTTTTCAGCAAAGCCCGGATCTCGCGCCGCGTCGCATGGCGCAGCGCGGCGTCGAGATTGGAAAACGGCTCGTCCAGCAGGATCAGCGAAGGTTCGGCGGCAAAGCTGCGGGCCAGTGCGATTCGCTGCTGCTGCCCGCCCGACAGTTCATCGGGATAGCGGCTGCCATAGCCGTCCAGCCCCACCATCGACAATGCCCGTGCCACCGTCTGCGGGGTCTTCTCGCGCGCGCCGAACAGAATGTTGCGGGCCACATCCATATGCGGAAACAGCGCATAATCCTGAAACACCATGCCGATCCCGCGCTTCTCGGCCGGGGTCGCGGTGATGTCGCGGCCTCGCAGGCTGATCGCGCCATGATCCGGCGGCTCGAACCCGGCGATCATCCGCAGCGTCGTGGTCTTGCCGCAGCCCGAAGGCCCGATCAGCGCCAGAATCTCACCCGGAGCCAGATCGAAGGACACATCCTCGACGGCGGCAGGACCGGCCTTGCCGAATTGCCGCTTCAGATTGCGGACAGAGAGAAGGGGCGTGTCAGTCATCGCGGGCTGGATTCGGCTTTCTGGCGGTCGCTTTTGCTTTCGTATTTCAGGAACAGCCCGACGAAAAGACTCGAGAACAGGATAATGCTCAGCGCGAAGGGCGCGGCCTCGGCCATCATGCCCTCATTCGTGCGCCCGAAGACGTTCATCGACAGGGTTGTGTAGCCGGTCGGCGCAAGGATCAGCGTGATCGGCAGTTCCTTGACCACCATGATAAAGACCAACAGCCCGCCTGCGACAAAGGGCCTGCGCAAGCGCGGCATCACCACCGAGGCGAAGGACCGCAGGGGCGTGGCGCCCAATGATCGCGCGGCCTCTTCCTGACGCGCGCCGATCTGCAACAGGCCCATGCGGATCGGGCCGAAGGCAAGGGCCAGAAAGCTCATCACATAGGCGAAGATCAGGATCGCGTAGCTTTGGTAAAAAAACGGCACCGCCTGCAGCGCGAAGAATACCATCGCCAGCGCGAAGGCCAGCGGCGGGGTGGCGTAGCCCAGATAGGCCAGCCGGTCGATCACCGTCGCCAGCGGCCCCGGATGGCGCAAGATCAGCAGTACCACCGGCACGGCCAGCAGCACGGTCAGGAACGCCGCCGGTCCCGCCGTCCCAAGCGTCGCCAGCGCCGTTTGCCCCAGATGCCCCCAATCCATCTGCGGCAGGCCCAGCCGCATCCAATGCGCCAGCACCAGAAGCGGCATGCCCAGCGAGGCGATCACCACCAACGCGACAAACCCCCATGCCAGCACACGCATCCGCCCAAGCGGCATCGGTTGGGCCTTGCGCGCAGATCCCGTGCCGGTGCGCGAAAAGCGCCGGTTTCGCGTCACCGCATGCTGCGCAAACAGCGCCGCGACCGTGACCGCCAGCAGCATCAGCGACAGCCACGCCGCATAGGTGCGGTCGAACGCGCCGCTATATTGGGTGTAGATCGCGTAGCTGAAGACCTCATAGCGCATCAACGCAATCGCCCCGAAATCGCCGATCACGTACAGCCCGACGACCAGCCAGCTTGCCACCAGCGCGGGCCAAAGCTGCGGCAGCATCACATGACGAAAGATCGATGCCCGCGACTGGCCTAGACTGCGGGCGGTTTCCTCCAGCGCCGGGTCCATGCCCAGAAAGGCCGAGCGCAGGTTCAGGAACAGATAGGGGAAGGTGTAAAGCGACAGCGCCAGCCCGGCCCCCCACAATCCGCGCAAGGGCGGCAGGGTGATCCCGAACCAGTGTTTCGCAAAGCCGTAATAGCCCGACATGCCGATGATCGCATAGGCCATGACATAGCCCGGCACGGCCAGCGGCATCGCCATCAGGAACGACACCACGCCACGCCCGCGCAGATCGCTGCGGGTGACCAGCCATGCAGCGGGCAGGGCAATCGCCGTGCCGATGGCCAGCACGACCGCCACCAGCTTCATCGTGTTCAGCATCAGCAACAGGTTGCGTTGGCGGAAGACGATTGCGGACAGTTCTGCCGGGTCGGCCTCAAGCGCGCGCATCACCAGCCAGAAGACAGGCAGACAGGTGCCGATGCCGACCAGAAGCGCCGGGATCAGCAAAAGAACCGAAGGGCCGGACCTGCGTCCAGCCCCCCGGAATGTTGTGTTCAGGCTCATCCGAGGCTCACAGCAGCCCGGCGTCGCCCAAAAGCTTCAGCGTCCCGTCCAGATCGCCGATGGCGTTGATATCGACCTTGGGGCTGATCTCTTGCAGGGTTTGCAGCGGCTCCAGCGTCGGATCGGGGATGATCCCTTCGCGCACCGGATATTCGTTACCCTCGACGGTGATGTATTGCTGTGCGGTCGGCGACAGCAGGAATTCCACGAATTTCTGCGCGTTTTCCTGATTGTCCGAAACTTCGATCACGCCTGCACCGGCGACCAGCAGCAGGTTGCCGATATCGCCAGCGCCGAAATGGGTCTGCGCCACCGGATAGTCGGCATTCGCGCCGACATAGCGGCCCAGATAGTAGTTGTTGACCAGACCGTAATCGACTTCGCCATTGGCGATGGCTTCGATCTGGGTGCCGTTGTTGCGATAGACCTTGGCTTCGTTGGCGATCATGCCATCGATCCACGCTTTTGCAGCCTCGTCACCTTCGGCCACGCGGAAAGCGGTCACGAAAGCCTGGAACGAGCCGTTGGTCGGCGCCCATGCAACGCGGCCCTTGTATTTCTCGTCGGTCAGATCGGTGATCGACTGCGGCAGATCGGCTTCGGCCACACGCTCGGTCGAGTGGACCAGAACCCGCGAACGGCCCGAAGTGGCGACCCATTTGTTGTCATTGTCGCGGAAGATTTCCAGCACGTCGTCGCTGAACCCGTCCGGCAGCACCGCGAACTGACCCGACAGCGCGCCAAGCGCACCGGCGTCCTGCGCCCAGAACACATCTGCGGGCGTATCGGCGCCCTCTTCCTGCAGCAGCGTCGCCATTTCCGAGGTCGAGCCATAGCGGACCTCGGCGGTGATGCCGGTCTCTGCTTCGAACTGCTTGATCAGGGGCGCGACCAGTGCCTCACCCCGACCGGAATAGATGGTCACGGTGTCGGCGGTGGCGACGGTCGCCATCCCTAGCACGATCGCCGTGGCGGTGCTCATTGCCGTGATCGTCTTTTTCATTCCTGTCCCTTTCCTGAAATACCCCGCGATATGCGCGGGAAATGAATGGCTAACCGAAATCCGGCACCTGAAGAAAAGGTCACGCCGGGCCCGATGGTCGCTTGCAGCGCGCGGCCCGATCACGAACCGATCTGCCGCATGTCTGGGTGACTGCGGTTCGGGAAAAGCCAGAGGCCCCGTCCTGTCCGCCGATGCAGCTTGCAACCTGCGTCAATCAAATAGCCTACAAAAGTAGTCGGTCAAGAAAAATTTACGTTTTTTGTTGGACTTAGCGGTAACGGACAATGATTTGCACGATGTGCAGAAAGGCACCGCTTCGGGTTGCAGCGAAGCGCTCTGGGTCGCTTGCGGCACGGGGTGGACAGGCGCGCAGCAGCCAGCCTCTGCAAGCGATTTGCCCAAATGACGCACCGCGCGTCGCAGGTCATGCGCCAGCACCCCGCTGTCCGATGCTTTCGGTGGGAGCCACTGTCTCGCTTAGTGAGGGCGTTTCAACTTTCCGTCAGATGATCCGAAAATGGGTATCCGCTCTGTCATGTCCTCTGCCGCGAGCGGTGGCTTGGCACCCATAGCCGCCGTTCGACACTTCCCCTAAAACGGACTGACCAGACACGTTCAGGACAGGAGCAGCCATGTTGACCTCGGCCCTCGATCTGATCGGCCACACGCCGCTGGTCTCCTTGGACCGGATCCATGCCGGACCGGGCCGGATTGTTGCCAAGGCCGAATTTCTGCAGCCCGGCGGCAGTGTGAAGGATCGCGCGGCCAAGGCCATCCTGCTTGCCGCGCGACAGGACGGGCGGCTGAAACCGGGAATGCCGGTGGTCGAGATGACCAGCGGCAATATGGGGGCGGGTCTTGCGGTGGTATGCGCCGCGCTGGGTCATCCGTTCATCGCGACGATGTCGGCGGGCAACAGCCCCGCCCGTGCCCGGATGATGGAGGGGCTGGGCGCAAAGGTGGTTCTGGTCCCGCAGGTTGACGGAGCCCCGGGGCAGGTCACCGGCGCCGATGTGACTGCCGCAGCCGACGAAGCCGCCCGGATCGGTCGCGAGGAAGCGGCTTTTTATGTCGATCAGTTCAATGCGGTGGAAGGCATCCTTGCCCATGAGACCAGCACCGGGCCGGAGATCCTTGAACAATATGGCGGCAGGGTGGATGGCTGGGTCGCGGCGGTCGGCACCGGCTGCACTTTTATTGGCGTGGCCCGCGCGCTGAAGGCCGCCAATCCCGCAACCCTATGCGTCGCGGTTGAGCCAGAGGGAAGCGAACCACTGGCAGGACGGCCTGTCACCAAGCCCCGCCATATCGTTCAGGGCACCAGCTATGGTGCGATCCCGCCGCATTGGGATGCCGGGCTGATGGATTTCAGCCTGACGGTGACGGATGAAGAGGTCGAACACTGGCACCGACAGCTTGCGATCCGCGAAGGTCTGTATGTCGGCTATTCCGCCGCAGCCAATGTCTGCGCGGCGGCCAAGCTGCTGGCGTCGGGCCGGTTGGGCGGAAACGCCACCGTTGCGACGGTGCTGTGTGATACCGGCCTGAAATACTGACCGCAGCGGCTGCCGCATCGGCGCCCCCGGTCCCGGCGGGGGCAAGGCTGCTTCGCGAACCCGCCAGATCGCCCGGACACGGCTTTGACAATTGAAAAACCCCGGCGCGATGGCCGGGGTTTTCCTTTTCCATGACGCTGACGATCAGCTTTTCGCCAGATTGCGCAGCACGTATTGCAGCACGCCGCCGTTCTTGAGGTATTCAATCTCGACCTCGGTATCGACGCGGGCCTTGATCTGGATCTCTTTCACCGTGCCATCGGCATAGGTGATCGTCGCCGGAACCAGCGACAGCGGTTTGAAATCGCCCTCAAGCCCGCCGATCGAGATCACCTCGTCGCCCTTCAGGTTCAGGTTCTTGCGGTTCTGGCCGTCGGTGAACTCGAACGGCACCACGCCCATGCCCACGAGGTTCGAGCGGTGGATACGCTCGAAGCTTTCGGCGATGACCGCCTTGACGCCCAGAAGGTTCGTCCCCTTCGCCGCCCAGTCGCGCGAGGAACCGGCACCGTATTCGATGCCGCCGATGACGATCAGCGGCGTGCCCTGATCGGCATAGGACATGGCCGCGTCATAGATCGCCGCCTGATTGCCCGACACGTCTTTCGAGAAGCCGCCTTCGACCCCGTCCAGCATCTCGTTCTTGATGCGGATATTGGCGAAGGTGCCGCGCATCATGATTTCGTGGTTGCCCCGGCGCGAGCCGTAGCTGTTGAAATCACGCGGCGCGACCTGACGCTCGGTCAGATAGCGGCCTGCCGGGGTGTCGGCCTTGAAGGAACCGGCCGGGCTGATGTGGTCGGTGGTGATCATGTCGCCCAGCAGCGCCAGAATGCGGGCGTTGCTGATATTGTGGATCTCGCCTGCTTCCTGCGCCATGCCGCGGAAATAGGGCGGGTTCTGGATATAGGTCGAGGTCGGCGGCCAGTCATAGGTCTCGCTGTCGGTCACTTCGACCGCCTGCCAACGCTCGTCACCCTTGAACACGTCGGCATATTTGGCCTGGAACATCTCGCGGGTCACGACGGTCTCGACCAGCTCGGCAACCTCTTTCGAGCTTGGCCAGATGTCTTTCAGGAAGACCGGCTTACCTTCGGCGGTATAGGCCAGCGGCTCGCGGGTGACGTCGATATTCATGTCACCGGCAATGGCATAAGCCACGACCAGCGGCGGCGAGGCCAGATAGTTGGCGCGGACATCCGGGCTGATCCGGCCTTCGAAGTTGCGGTTGCCCGACAGGACCGACACCGCGACCAGATCATTGTCGTTGATCGACTTGGAAATCTCGGGCTGCAACGGGCCCGAGTTGCCGATGCAGGTGGTGCAGCCGAAACCAACAAGGTTAAAGCCAAGCGCGTCCAGATCGTCCTGAAGATTTGCGGCCTTCAGATATTCCTCGACCACCTGCGAGCCCGGAGCCAGCGAGGTTTTCACCCAGGGCTTGCGGGTCAGGCCAAGCGCGCGTGCCTTGCGCGCCACCAGACCGGCGGCCATCAGCACATAGGGGTTCGAGGTGTTGGTGCAGGACGTAATCGCCGCAATCACCACCGAGCCGTCATGCAGCTTGTAATCCTGCCCCTCGACGGTGCCGGAATTATAGCCGTCGTGATGGCCGGGCAGGTCGGTCGGGGCAGGGGCGCCGCCTTCTTCGTTCCAATCCTTGATTTCCGCGCGCGCCGGATCGGGCAGCTTGCGGGTGCCGCAGATGTATTTCTGGAACTCGAAGGCCGAGTCGGTCAGGGCCACGTGATCCTGCGGACGTTTCGGACCCGAGATGGCGGGCACGACATCGCCCTGATCCAGCTCCAGCGTCGAGGAATAGACCGGCGCGTAATCCTTGCCGCGCCAGAAACCGTTCTCTTTCGCATAGGCCTCGACCAGCGCGATGCGATCTTCCTCGCGGCCGGTCTGGCGCAGATAGCGCAGCGTTTCGTCATCGATCGGGAAGAAGCCGCAGGTGGCGCCATATTCCGGGGCCATGTTGGCGATGGTCGCGCGGTCGGCCAGCGGCATGTTGTCCAGACCGTCGCCATAGAATTCGACGAATTTGTTGACCACGCCATGCTTGCGCAGCATCTGCACGACCTTCAGCACCAGATCGGTGGCGGTCAGACCTTCGCGCAGCGCGCCGGTGATCTTGAAACCCACCACTTCCGGGATCAGCATCGAGATCGGCTGACCCAGCATCGCGGCCTCGGCCTCGATCCCGCCGACGCCCCAGCCAAGGACGGCAAGGCCGTTGACCATGGTGGTGTGCGAATCGGTGCCGACCAGCGTGTCGGGATAGGCGACGGTCGCGCCGTTTTGATCGGTATCGGTCCAGACGGTCTGGGCCAGATATTCAAGGTTCACCTGATGGCAGATGCCGGTGCCGGGCGGAACAACGCGGAAGTTGTTGAATGCGTTCTGCCCCCATTTCAGGAAGGTATAACGCTCAAGGTTACGCTCGTATTCCAGCTCCACGTTGCGCTCGAACGCACGGGGGGTGCCGAATTCGTCGATCATGACCGAGTGGTCGATGACCAGATCGACCGGGTTCAGCGGGTTGATCTTCTGCGGGTCGCCGCCAAGCGCCTTGATGCCGTCGCGCATTGCCGCAAGATCGACCACGGCGGGAACGCCGGTGAAGTCCTGCATCAGAACGCGGGCCGGGCGATAGGCGATCTCGCGCGGGTTTTTCCCACCCTTTTCAGCCCATTCGGCGAAAGCCTTGATGTCATCCACGCTGACGGTGCGACCACCATCCTCAAAGCGCAGCATGTTTTCCAGCACCACTTTAAGCGACGCGGGCAACTTGGAAAAATCGCCAAGGCCGGCTTCGGTAGCGGCGGCGATCGAGTAATAATCAACCGTCTGCGCGCCCGATTTCAGCGTGCGGCGGGTCTTGGCGGTATCGGTTCCGGTTTGGATCGGCATCGGGGGCCTCCCTGTCTGCGAATTGGATGGGTCTGGCTTGCGTGACCTGCTTTGCCCGATGCGTCGGGCGGGTGCAAGGGAGTCGCATCAGAATTGTATGCAATCGCATACCATTCCTTTCGCTGTTGCTCAAGAGGCACGCTTCTGTGTTCTCGCTGCTGCTAACAAAGCGTTGATTTGTTCATTTGTCCTGGCTGGGTCTATGCAGATCCTCGACTTTCACGGAATTGGACGACTGGATTGATGACATCTGCGACAGCCTCAGATGATCGCTATGTGCTCGCAATGCTACAGCGCCTGACGACAAGAAGCATCCTTCTTGCGGTCATTGCCCCTTTGATGGGCGGCGTTGCCATGGCGCAGGACACAATGTCCGCCAGTTCCGCACCTTCCAGCGGCAGGTCCGGGCATGAGGGCGCGAATGGCGGCTTCCCCGCGGCTCCGGTCATTGTCGCGCCAAACGATGCCGGACGCGCCGCACCGGCCATGGGTCAGGCTTTCGCGCCGCCCGAAACCGCGACCTATAACGCCTTCGCCGCCTCGGACATGGCTCCGCCGCCGATGGAGAACTATGATTTCGCGCCCCCGGCGCTGCCGGTGGTGGTCGAGCTTTTCACCTCACAGGGCTGTTCGTCCTGTCCGCCCGCCGATGCGATGCTGTCCAATCTGGCCAATCAGCCGGATGTGCTGCCGCTGTCCTATCACGTCGATTACTGGGACTATCTTGGCTGGGCCGACAGCTTTGCCCGCCCCGAATTTACCGAGCGGCAGGAACTTTACGCCCGCGCCTCGGGCGAGCGTTCGGTCTATACGCCGCAACTGATCGTGGACGGTCAGGATACGGCGGTCGCGCCGGGCCCGTCGCAACTCATGGGTCTGATCGACGCCAACCGCGTCTCTCCGGCCATGGTCAGCGTCCGCCGCGAAAGCACTGAAAACGGCGAGACGATCGAACTGATGCCGCTGTCCGATCTTGGCGGCTCGGTCGATATCCTGCTGGTCCGCTACGCACCCGAGCGCAAGGTCGAGGTGACGGCGGGCGAGAACCGGGGCAGGGTGGTCACCTATACGAATGTGGTTCTGTCGATGGATCGTCTGGCGGAATGGGACGGCGCGAACCCGCTGCGCATGACCGTCAATCCCGATGGCGCGGCCGACGACCAGATGCCCGCCGATACCCGCCATGTCGTGCTGGTCCAAAGCGACAGACGCGACTCGGACCATCCCGGCCCGATCCTCGCCGCGATCCGTCTGGACTGAAGCCGTCCTTCATCGAGGGTTTTGGCCCGCCGCCTGTTTCAGGATCGCGATCAATTCCGGGTCGGCGTCGCCCTCCAGCGCCATATCAAGCGCCGTCTTGCCGTCCTTTCCCACCGCTTCCGGGTCAGCGCCCGCCTCAAGCAGGGCCGCCACCACATCAGGCCCGTTTTCCTGACTCGAAACCTGCATGATCAGCGGCGTCCACCCGCGAATATCCCGCGCCTCGGGATCGGCGCCTTTGGCGATCAGGACCGGCACCGCCTCGGGTTCGGTGACGATATGCAGAAGCGTTACCCCCTCATCATTGCCGCCGTTGATCTCGGCCCCCTGAGCGAGCAGCAGGTCCAGAATGCGTTCCTCGAAATAAACGTCCTGCAACTGCATCGGCTGAAACCCGAACCGCCCGACCGAGGTTGCAAGCGAGGGCGTCACCGCCAGCATCTCCCTGACCGCATCGACGGCACCTTCCGCGACCGCGTCATGGAAGCGTTCCACAAGCTGATCGTCTTGCGCCGCCGCGACGCCCGGACTTCCCCCGCCAAGAAGCATCGCCAGCACCGCCTTGCCAAATTTGCGCATCATTTTGTCCCCGGCATCCTCATCCCGGTATCAAAGCCGCAACACCCACCGTTCGCAAGCGGTGTACAGGCTGTGCACATCCCGTGCCCGCGCGGTGCATGCTTTGTGCAGCCAAAATCCCAGCATTTCCTGACAAAACCATCGCCCTGATATCTCCGTTGCGCAAATATCGACAGCAACGCCCGCAGCCGTTGCGCGGCTTGCATGTCGTGCAATCCCGCCGCATCAAGGCGTCATGAGCGAATGGATCAACCAGATCACCGGCACGCCCGAGGGCGCGCGCGTCGCGACCATGCTGGCTTTGTCGGCGGCCTTCCTGCACGCGCTGTTCGGAGCCCTGCAAAAGGGCCGCCACGACCCATGGATCAGCCGCGCCGTCATCGACATCTGCTATGGCCTGATCGCCCTGCCACTGGCCCTGTTCGTGGTGCCCTGGCCCGAGCCCGCGCTCTGGCCGGTCCTGTTCGGCGCCATGGTGATCCACATCGCCTACAAGGTCGCGCAGGCCCAGACCTATCAGCGCGGCGCCTATACCGTGGTCTATCCGGTGGTCCGGGGCAGCGGGCCGCTATTCGCCGTCATCGCCGCCGGGCTGGTCTTTCACGAACATTTCAACCTGATCCAGTGGCTGGGCGTGCTGCTGCTGGTCGGGGCGATCTTTGGCCTTGCCGCCTATAACCTCCGCCACGTCACCGTCGGCCGCGACACGCTGGTTCCGGCGCTGTGCTGGGCGGTGGTGACCGGGGCATTCGTGGCGCTTTACACCACCTATGACGCATGGGGGATACGGCTCTCGCCCGATCCATTCACCTTCCTTGCATGGTTTTTCCTGTTCGATTCCCTCTTCATGCCGCTCTGGACGCTGCCGCGGCTTGTCCGGCTGCGGCGCGACGAGATCCCGGCGCTTGCGGTGCGCGGATTTATCGGCGCGCTGGTCGCCTTTGCCAGCTTCGGCTCGATCATGCTGGCCACCCGGATCGACGATGTCGGTCGCGCGGCGGTGCTGCGCGAAACCTCGACCGTGTTCGCAGCCCTTGTCGGCTGGCTCGTCCTGCGCGAAAAGGTGGGGCCGGTGCGTGTGGCGCTGATGGCGCTGATCGCCGCCGGCGCCCTGATCGTGGAAATGGCCGCCTGAGACCGAAGGAGCAAGCGATGAAAGAACCGAAACCCTGGGTCAAACCGGCGCTGGAGCTTGGACCGCTGCTGCTGTTCTTCGCGGTCTTCATGTGGAAGCGCGGCGAGACGGTCACGCTTTGGGGACAGGATTACACCGCGCTGGTCTTTGCCACGCTGGTCTTCATCCCGGTCCTTGCGGTCGCCACGCTGATTCAGTGGAAGCTGACCGGCAAGCTGGCCCCCATGCAGATCGCCACGCTGGTTCTGGTGGTGGTTTTCGGCGGTCTCTCGGTCTGGCTGAACGACCCGCGCTTCTTCAAGATGAAGCCGACGATCATCTATCTGCTCTTCGGCGTAGTATTGGGCTACAGCCTGCTTGCGGGCAAGGAATGGCTGCGTCTGGTGCTGGGCGAGGCGCTGCCAATGGATGCCGAGGGCTGGCGCAAGCTGACCCTGCGGATGACATTGCTGTTCTTCGCGCTGGCCGTGGCGAACGAGCTTGTCTGGCGCTTCATGTCCGAGACGACATGGGTTTATTTCAAGACCTTCGGCATGCCGGTGGTACTGTTCGTATTCCTGATGGCGAATGCCGGGCTTTATAAGGCGCATGCGCTGGAGAAGACGGACGAAGGGGCCGAATAAGCCCCTCTGCTGCTTTCCCTCACAAGTGCAGGGATTTCCCTATTACGCCGCCTGCCGCCTCACTGCGGCACCAGATTGGTGATGCCGGTCGCCGCCGCGCGCGCAAGGTCGGGGTCCAGTGACATGCCGATATACTCGCCGCGCCGCCACAGATCGGCCAGATCGTCGTAGTGGCGTGACAGCGGATGCCCCGATTGCCCGGTCGAGGTGATAAAGACCGAGCTGTCGGGATCGGCAAGGTCATAGACCCCGCGATAGCCCGGCCCGCTGATCGCCTCGAACGGGGTGGCGCCGAAGCCCATCGTATCGGTGCGATTGACCGAAAATGCCCCGCCCGAGATCGACTGCGTCAGGTTCACGATCCACCGCAATGCAGGCATCCGGCCCAATCCCGGATGAACGTGCCGCGCCTGATGCGCGTCGCCCCACCGCCAGCTTGTCACATCCGGGCCATACCGCTCGGTCAGGGCCAGAATGGCGCGGTCCAGTGCCTGCCGGGCGATGGTGGTGCAATCCTCGACCGGGGCGCTTTGGACGATGTCGCACCATGCCGCCGCGCCGTTGCGGTTGCGGAAGACGGCATCGATGAAACCCGGATGCAGTTGCAGGATATCGTCGGAAAGCGGCCCCAACTCGTCGCGGATCAGGCGGTCCTGCAACGCGCCCATCCAAGCCGCGTAGATCAGCGGCTCGGGCAGATGCTCGTTCATTGCGCCGTCCCATTCGGCCAGCAGGTTCAACGCATCCTGACGCTGACGCTCGGGCGTGCCTGCGGCGGCGGGCTCGTCGGTGAACCACAGATCGGCACCGACCAACGGCAGAAGCGAGCGGGCCGCCGGGCTGACCATGTCAAGCTGCGCGGCGATGAAGCTGTCGCGCGAATGGATTTCGCGATCCTCCAGCAGCCGGGTCAGCCGCCCGCGCCGCATCGCCATCGCGCCACGTTCTTCGGTCGCGATGACCAACTCGCTACCGGGGTCAGAGCGGTTCGCCGCGATCTGCCGGATGCCGGTCCAGTCGGCATTGGCGTCCCAACCCGGAACCGGCATGGCGCCGCCCGTCGGATGCCCTTCGGCCCGGACCGGCTCGACCCCGACGATCTGCTGCCGGATGCCCGACGCATCGGCCAGCGACACGGTCATTGAGGGCGCGACCACCTGTTGCATCACCGATGCCGCGCTGTCGATGTCATGGGCGTGCATCAGCCCCATCAGCGCGGTCATCGTCGTGTCGGTCCGCGAAAATCCGGTCCAGCGAAGCGCCGGAACGAAGCCCTGCGGCGTTACATCGGCCAGACCGGGGTCCAGCCCCGGGATCAGCGGGCCATTGCGGCTGAACCGCAGAATGACGGTGCGGTCGGGTTCGTCCAGAACGCGGATCACCTCGCTGCGGCTGTTGAAATCGGTCCAGCCGTCCAGCCCGCGATAGCGATGCGCCGCGCCGGGCTGCACCTCTTCGATGGCGATGTCGGCATCGTCGAGCGGCGCAGGCGACAGACCCCAGGCAAGTTGCGGGTTACGGCCCGAGAAGATCACCGGCATCCCCGGTATCGTTGCGCCGATGACGCCGCCGGAACCGAGTTGCAGCCGCGCCAGATAATAAAGCGCCGGTGCGATCAGCGGGGCCTGCGGATCATTGGCCAGCAGCGCGCCATTCGCCGCCGTGCGCTCGGCCACCGCTGCAAAGGCGTTTGCGCCAAGGCCGCGACCGGGGACCAGAACGTCGCCGACGCTGCGATCATTCGTGGCGGGACGACGGCTTTCGGGCGCGGCAAAGCGGGCACCGGGAAAGAGCGACTCGTAGCGGGGCAGGGGGCCGGTGCCGCCTTCGCCAAGCAGCAATTCTGGTCCGCGTTCCGGCCATGCCAGCGACAGCCTTGCCCGCAGGATTTCAGCCGCTGCCGCATCGCTGGAGGTGATCGCCAGTAGCTTCAGGATCGCAAGGGAATCGGCGGGCTGCCAATAGGCGATGTCCTGCGGCGCCAGAAAGAATTCCGGCGCGCCCCGGCCAAGCGCCTGTTCGTTCACCTCGGCGATCCACTGATTCACACCGGCGGCATAGGCTTCCAGCGCGGCTTTGGTCGGCGCATCCTGTGCGGCCAGCGAATCCGAGGCGGTGCGGTAAAGTTCCAGCCGCCGGGCCAGATCGTCGGAGGGAAAGGCACCCGCGCCATAGACCTCGGCCAGCCGGCCTTGGGCGGCGCGGCGCAGCAGGGTCATCTGGAAAAGCCGGTCCTGCGCATGGGCAAGGCCAAGGGCGAAGAACACGTCCTCATCGCTTTGGCCGAAGATATGCGGGACGTTTTCGGTGCTGCGGACGATCTCGACCGGGCCGGAAATCCCCTGCACCGCATAGGTCGCATTGTAATCGGGCAGCGAGCGGACGGCGAAATACCATGTCAGGATCGCGGCCAGAACCAGAAGCACGATCAGCGCGACCGTCATGCGCAGAAGCCAGCGGAAAAGTGTCAGCATGTCGGGCAGGAATCCATGTGCCGGTCTGATACCTGTCTGGGGCCGCTGGCCTTGACCATGGCGCGTCGGGGTGGTGGGGTGCTCATAAGGCAGGATCGGCGGCATTTCAACGCGGCCGGACCATTGGCACATCATGTTCCGCAGGCGCTGCGGAAATATCACGCGATGAGAAGGAAGACGGCGGATGGCAAAGGTGGCGTTTCTGGGGCTTGGGGTGATGGGCAACCCGATGGCGGGGCATTTGCAGGCTGCGGGCCATCAGGTCACGGTCTATAACCGCACCGCCAGCAAGGCCGAAGCCTGGGCCGCCGCCCATGGCGGCAGCATGGCCATCACACCGCGCGAGGCGGCGGAAGGTGCCGAATTCGTGATGGCCTGCGTCGGCAATGACGACGATCTGCGGCAGGTCTGCACCGGCCCGGACGGCGCGTTCGCAGGCATGGCTACGGGCGCGGTCTTTGTCGATCACACGACGGTCTCTGCCTCGGTGACGCGCGAGCTTGCCGAAAAGGCGGTGGCTGCGGGGCTTGGCTATGTCGATGCGCCGGTCTCGGGCGGGCAGGCGGGGGCCGAGAATGGCCAGTTGTCGGTGATGTGCGGCGGTGAGGCTGCGGATTTCGACCGCGCCGCGCCGGTGATCGACGCCTATGCCAAGATTTGCCGCCTGATGGGTCCGGTCGGCGCGGGCCAGATGACCAAGATGTGCAACCAGATCGCCATTGCCGGGCTGGTGCAGGCGCTGTCGGAATCGCTGGCCTTCGCCCAGAAGGCGGGCCTTGATGTCGAAAAGGTGGTCGAGGTGATCAGTCAGGGCGCGGCGGGAAGCTGGCAGATGGTGAACCGGCACAAGACCATGGCGGCGGGGCAGTTCAACCACGGCTTCGCGGTGGACTGGATGCGCAAGGATCTGGCGATCTGTCTGGCCGCGGGGGACGAGGTCGGCGCGCCGATGCCCGTCACCGCGCTGATCGATCAGTTCTACAAGGATGTGCAGATCATGGGCGGCGGCAGATGGGACACCTCGTCCCTGATCGCGCGGCTGACCCCCTGAACCGACGAAAAAGACGTGAGGCGCAGATGATCGAACAGACCATGACCGGGAAGATCGAGTTCTCTATCACCGGGGTCAGTGACAGCGAAGCCTTGGGCGAGATGCCGGTGACCGAAGGGATTCTGAACCCCTTCGGCACCATCCACGCAGGCGCGCTTGTCTGGTTTGCCGATGTCATCGCGACCAATCTGGTTCTGGGCGGCGAGCCGGTGAGCACCGGGATGGAAAGCTTTCCTGTCGCGGTCACACTGAATGCGCAATTGCTGGCCAACACCCGCGAGGGCAGGCTGACGGCGCGGGCGGAATGGGTCAAACGGGGGCGCCGCGTCTCGACCGTCAGGACATTGGTGCGCGACGATGCCGACCGGGTGCTGCTGGACCTGACCTCGACCCATGTGGCGGCGCGCGGCTAGGATGGCTTGACAGGTTCAGGTGCAGGCGAAACTCTGCCCGGCGGGGGAGGACAGCGCCATGCAAACGACCGGAGCGATCTTGCGGCAATCGGGCCTGCCCCGACCCTATCGCGACAGCAAGCCCCTGCACCTGACCCAGATTGATCTGGACGATCCCGGTCCCGGCGAATTGCTGGTCCGTATTGCGGCGGCGGGTCTGTGTCATTCCGATCTGTCGGTGATCAACGGCGACCGTCCGCGAAACATGCCGCTGGTTCTGGGGCACGAGGCGGCGGGCGTGGTCAAGTCCGTCGGCCCCCATGTCACCCGCTTTGCGCCCGGCGATCATGTGGTTCTGGTCTTCGCGCCGTCTTGCGGCCATTGCCTGCCCTGCGCCGAGGGGCGGCCCGCCTTGTGCGAGCCGGCGGCGGTAGCGGCGGGCAAGGGCAGCCTGATCTCGGGCGGGAAGCGCATCCATGCCGGCGGCGAGGTGATCGACCACCATATCGGCGTTTCGGCCTTCGCGGGCCATGCCGTCGTGGCCGAGGCGTCCTGCGTCAGGATCGCCCCCGAAATTCCGCTGGACCGGGCGGCGCTTCTGGGATGTGCGGTGCTGACCGGGGTAGGGGCGGTGGTGAATACGGGCGCGCTTCGGGCCGGGCAAAGCTGCGCGATTGTCGGGCTTGGTGGCGTCGGACTGGCCGCGCTGCTGGGCGCGGTCGCGGCAGGCGCGGGTCAGATCATCGCCGTCGATCTGTCCGACGAAAAGCTGAAGATCGCGCAGGAGCTTGGGGCGACCCATACCGTCAATCCCGCCGATCCCGATGCTTTGGATCGTCTGCGGCGGATCACCGGCGGCGGTGTCGATCTGGCGGTAGAGCTTGCAGGCGCGGTTCCGGCGCTTGAATTCGCCTATGAGGCCGCGCGGCGTGGCGGCACCGTGGTCACCGCCGGTCTTCCCCGGCCCGAGGCGCGGCTTCCGGTCTCGCCGGTCACGCTGACCACGGGCGAGAAAATCCTGCGCGGCAGCTATATGGGCTCTTGCGTGCCGGTGCGCGATATTCCCCGCTATGCCGGGCTGATGATGGCGGGCAAGCTGCCCATCGACCGGCTGGTGACGCACGAGCTGCGCCTTGATCAGATCAACGAGGGTTTTGACCGGCTGGCAGATGGCAGCGCCATCCGGCAGATCATCCGCTTCTGAGCCTGCCCGCGCGGGCGCGGGTGACCTCGGCCAGTTTCGGCTCGATCAGATGCAGGGCGGCCAGCAACGCCTTGCCAAAGCCGTCCTCGCGCATGCTGGCGATGCCGGAATGGGCGGCGCAGACGGTGCGGACATCCTGCCATGCGCTGGCCAGCCGATGGGCCCAGTCGCTGAAATCCTCGGCCGCGTCCGGTCGGTGCTCCAGCGCGTCGGCGGTCGTTGGGTGAAAGCTGACCGGCGGCTGTCGCAGGATCTGGCGCACCAGATGCGGCAGCACGATCAGCGTGTCATCGACATGCAGGTTCCTGCTGGCAGGATGATAGGCCAGAACCGATCCGGCATGGATGCGGGGATTGCTGCTGATGAATTCGATCCCCGCTGGCAGGGAAAACCGCAGGTCATCGGCGTAAAGCTCGGCAAATTCGGCCGAATCGACAGTGACCGGCTGCCAGTCCAGATCGGGGATGATCTCGCGATGGCGCCGCGAGCCATAAAGACGCGCGCGCGGGAAGCGGGCGGCGATGGTCCGGCAATGCAGGGTATGGAAGGGATGCAGGTTCAACACCGCCTCGACCAGACGCCCGCGATCGGTCAACTCGGCGATTTGACGGGTGATTTCGGTGCCGAAACCATAGGAATCCAGAAAGACGAACCGCCCCGAGGATAATCGCACCAGCGAGGACTGAGTCCCGATGTTCATCACGCCGACAAGGCGCAGATTTCCGCGAATGTTCCAGAATCCGTTGCCCAGATCCAAGAGATGCTCGGCCATACAACCCCCTCAGGTATAGGTGGTTAACGGCAAACTAAACTTTTGGTTCCAGAAAATCGTGATCGGATCACAGTTTTTGCATAAAATGTGGGCAGACACGGTCAGATAGGGCCACGGCTTGACTGCGCAGGTCGCTTTTGGGGGGCGAACTGTCCGGCGCGATCAGCCCATGTTCGGATCAGACAATCAGCGAGAAAAGATCGAATCTTTGTCTGGGATGAAGCGCCTTTTCAAAGAAGGCCTGGTTGCGTTGGATTTTCTCGTCCGACCAATCCCACCACTTTATTTCCAGCATCTGTCTGACAACGGATTTGGAGAAACGTGACCGGATAAGCCGTGCCGGCACACCGCCAACGATTGCAAATGGAGGCACATCCGAGGTTACGGTCGCTCCGGCGGCGATCACCGCGCCATGTCCGACGGTGACACCGGATAGGATATTCGCTTTGTCGCCGATCCAGACATTATGCCCGATCTCGACCGTCGAGCGGGTCAGGATTTCCTTGAAACCGAATCTTTCATTGAAATGAACCTGTTGGTTCGGAAGATCGGTCCGGTGATTGCCTGAATGGATCGAGACGAACCGTCCGATTGCGCAATATTTGCCGATCTTAACCTGACCGCGCGCGTTAAAGTGTTCATTTATATTGGTATAGCTGCCGCAAAGTATCGTTCCGGCGACCATCCAGGTCCGTCTGTGGCCACGAATGGTTTTGGCCCTCGGGTCCGAGATTTGGCGAAGGTTGATGAACTCTTCGGTCTCTGCTTGGGTAAACAGTCCCATCGAAATCTCGCTGTGTCTGGGGGTCGGCACGATATACTTTGGTGGTGCGGAACTGACAAGCAATGGGGGGCAGTGACGTGGTGTCCATCGGAACTTTTCAGCTTGTTGTTTTGCATGTTCAGCGACTTCGTGCGCCCGGCCTGCTAGAAAGCCGCAAACGAATCCGCTGCGGCGAGCGCCGTTCGCCGCGCAGCCTTTGGCGCGACGACCCCGCCCGGAACCAATCCTGCTTGAGCGACGGAAATCTTTCGTATAGCGGTCGCGTATGAGGATTTTATTTCTTGGCGATGTTATGGGCCGCTCTGGTCGCCGCGGGATCGTCGAGCGTTTGCCGCAGTTGCGGGCGGCGCTGAAGGCGGATCTTGTCGTGGTGAATGCCGAGAATGCCAGCGGAGGACGCGGCTGCACCGCCGGTCATGCGCAATTGCTGCTGGAATCGGGTGCGGACTGCCTGACACTGGGCGATCATGCCTTCGATCAGAAAGACATGATGGCCTTTATCGACCGCGAGCCGCGGATCGTCCGGCCGCTGAACTTTGCCAAGGACGCGCCGGGGCGGGGTCATGCCGTCGTCAGCGATGCGCGCGGACGCAAGCTGCTGGTCGTGCAGGCGCTTGGGCAGGTGTTCATGTCGCGGCCCTATGACGACCCGTTTTCGGCGCTTGACGCGGTGCTGCGCGCCCATCCGCCCGGCGGCATGGTGCAGGCAACACTGGTCGATTTCCATGCCGAGGCCACCAGCGAAAAGATGGGCGCGGGCCATTTCTGCGACGGTCGCGCCAGCGCCGTTCTGGGCACCCATACCCATGTGCCGACCGCCGATGCGCAGATCCTGTCGCGCGGCACGGCCTATCTTTCGGATGCCGGAATGTGCGGCGATTACGACAGCGTCATCGGCATGGAGAAGACCGAACCCCTTCGCCGTTTCGTCACCGGCATGAACCGCGAGCGTTTCACCCCCGCCGAAGGCGAGGCGACGCTGTGCGGTGCGCTGGTCGAGACCGATGATCGCACCGGCATGGCGCGCAGCATCACGCCGGTCCGTCAGGGAGGGCGTTTGCAGCCCTCGCCCGCCATGTGACCAGCCCGGATTGCCCGTTATCGGCATGTTGAGGTTGCCTTTTATTCACAGTGACAGCGTGGGCCACGGCCCGATGATGCGGAGAGCAGATGTTCGGAATTGAACTGACCGGGATGACGGCAACCGTTGCCGCGCTGGTGATCATGGGGGTCACCTTCGCGCTGTTCGTCTGGGAGAAGCACCCGCCCGAGGTCATCGCCATCGCCTCGGCGGGGGTCATGCTGGTGCTGGGCCTGATGCCGCTGGATTCGGCGGTGGGCGTGCTGTCGAACTCGGCGCCGTGGACCATCGCCTTCATGTTCATCATCATGGGCGCGCTGCTGAGAACCGGATCGCTTGAGATGATGTCCGTGCTGGTCTCATCCAAGGCCAGCGAGCACCCGAAGATGACGATTGCGGCGTTGTTCGCCTTTGTCATCTGCGCCTCGTCGATCATGAACAATACGCCTGTCGTGGCGGTGATGATCCCGATCATGATTCAGGTCGGCCTGAAGGCAGGTTTCGGCCCGTCGCGGCTGCTGATGCCGCTCAGTTACATCACCATTCTGGGCGGAATGCTGACGCTGATCGGCACCTCGACCAACCTTCTGGTCGATGGCGTCGTGCGGCGGCAGGGGATGGAGCCGTTCGGCATCTTCGACATCACGCCGGTCGGCATCTGCGTCGCCATTGCCGGGGTCGGCTATTACGTCCTGATCGGTCGCCGCCTGCTGCCCGAAAGAACCACGCTGAGCGGCACTTTGGGCGCGCAGCAGCGCGACATGAAATATTTCACCGAGGTCGCCGTTCCCGCCGACAGCAAGCTGGTTGGCCAGAAAGTGCTGGAAGTGCCGATCTTCAAGCGCGAGGCGGTGCGGGTGATCGACGTTCTGCGCGGCGATGCCTCGCTTCGTCGCGATATGTCCGAGGTGGTGCTGGAACCCGGCGACCGCGTGGTTCTGCGGACCGAAATGTCGAACCTGATGGAAATGCAGAAAAGCAAGGATTTCCAGCTTGTTGACGAGCTGAGTTCAGTCGCCACTGAAATGGTCGAAGTGCTGATCACGCCGGGTGCGCGGATCGTCGGACGGCGTCTGGGCGATATGCGTCTGCGGCGTCGTTACGGGATCTATGTGATCGCAGCGCATCGGCGGAACCAGAATGTCGGGCGGCAGATGGACGACATGGTGGTGCGGGTCGGCGATACGCTGCTGTTGGAGGGCACGCCCGAAGATATCGGGCGTCTGGCCAACGATATGGAATTGGTCAACGTCACCAAATCGACGGCAAAGGCGTTCCGCCGCAACCTTGCGCCGGTTGCGATCCTGTCGCTGATTGCCGTCGTCGGTCTGGCGGCGATGGATGTCGCGCCGATCATGGCGTTGGCGTTTCTCGCCTCGGCAGTGGTTCTCATCGCGCGTTGCGTTGATCCTGATGAGGCCTTCGGCTTTGTCGATGCCCGGCTGATGGCGATGATCTTCGCCATGCTGGCGATTGGCGAGGCGCTGGAACATACCGGCACGGTGCAACTGATCGTCGATCTGGCGGCGCCGTATCTGAAGGACATGCCGCCGTTCCTGACGCTGGTCTGCGTCTATTTCCTTGGCCTTGTGATGACCGAGATCCTGTCGAACAACGCGGTCGCGGTGATCCTGACGCCCATTGCCATCGCGCTGGCACAGCAGCTTGGGCATGATCCGCGGGCCTATGTGGTGGCGGTGATGTTCTCGGCCTCGGTCGCCTTCGCGACGCCCATCGGCTATCAGACGCATCTGATGGTCTATGGTCCGGGCGGCTACAAGTTCAGCGACTTCATCCGGGTCGGTGTGCCGATGGATATCGTCACCGGCCTTGCCGCCTGTTTCGCGATTGCGATGTTCTGGCAGCTCTGAAGGGGAAGCCCGCCTTGTGATTTCTGCAATGCTGCATTGCGGCATTGGCGATTGAAGATGCGGGGGGAAGTTCCGATATATCGGGCAGGGAGGAAACCGCTTTGTGTCACACGAAGGAGTTTGCACATGGCCAGCACTGCAACGCTTGAGACGAAAATCTCGGCCCTGACCCTTTCCGCCTTCGCCGCGCCCTTCAAGGCGCTGTGGCGTGGCGTGGTGATCCTGTTCGAAACTTCGTCGCGGATGCAGGCGCTTGAAAGCCTGTCGCGCGTGCCGGATGCCGAACTTGATGCGCGCGGGTTGAACCGCGACGCCGAAATTCGCCGGATCATGGGCGTGGCGATGCTGCCCTGATCGGGCAGGGATCACGGATCAATGCAGTTTCAGCGCCGCCCCGGTCTTGTGGGCGGCGCTTTCGTTTGCGTCTTCGTCTTGCGACGGCGGGGGTGGCTGGACTAAAAGCAGCCGAATCCAGAATGATTGCATTGCGAAGGACCGACCATGGCAGGCCATTCCAAATGGGCCAATATTCAGCATCGCAAGGGCCGGCAGGACGCCGCCCGTTCGAAGCTGTTCTCGAAACTGTCGAAAGAGATCACCGTTGCCGCCAAGATGGGCGACCCTGATCCCGAAAAGAACCCGCGTCTGCGGCTGGCCGTGAAAGAGGCCAAGTCGAATTCCGTCCCCAAGGACGTGATCGACCGCGCGATCAAGAAATCGCAGGGCGGCGACGCCGAGAATTACGAAGAAATCCGCTACGAGGGTTACGGCCCCAACGGTATCGCGTTGGTCGTCGAGGCGATGACCGACAACCGCAACCGCACCGCCTCGAACGTGCGCAGCTATTTCACCAAATCGGGCGGCGATCTGGGGCAGACGGGCTCGGTCAGCTTCATGTTCGACCGGGTGGGCGAGATCATGTATCCGCTGTCTGCGGGCGATGCCGACACGGTGATGGAAGCCGCCATCGAAGCGGGCGCGGATGATGTCGAGACCGACGAGGAAGGCCACTGGATCTATTGCGCGGATACCGCGCTGAACGAGGTCTCGACCGCACTTGAGGCGGCGCTTGGCGAATCCGAGACGGCGAAGCTGATCTGGAAGCCGCAATCGCCGACCGAGATTGCCGATGTCGAGACGGCGCAGAAGCTGATGAAGCTGATCGACACGCTGGAAGACGATGACGACGTGCAGAACGTCACCGGCAATTTCGATCTGTCGGAAGAGGTCGCCGCTCAGTTGTAGGCGGCCCTTGCCTCGCTGAAGTCAGAGCACCCGCCCGGAATCAAGTCGCCCTTGGGCGACGCCGGGCAGTGCCCGACCGCCCGGACGGGCGGGCATTTTGGTGAGGCTGCGCGCAACAGATAGCGACGACGGGGTGGCACGATAAAGCGCGTATAACCATTGTCGCAGGCGCCCACCCGCGGTCGGGCACTGCCCTCTGCTCTCCCCATTCTTCATCGCGCTCACTTATCTTCGACCGACGGACCTTGCCGGGGGCGGGGGAAGGGGGCTCTGCCCCCTCGTCGCGTGCCGCGACCTCCCCCCGTGGCAGCGCTATGGGGTCAACTCAGCAGGGTTGCACGGGCGGTCTTGCGGATCGCCTCGGTCAGAGGGGCGATGGCTCGCGCGGTGATGCGGCTGACCTGCCAGTAAAGCGGCACGTCCAGCGGCAGCGCGGATTTCAGGTCCATCAGGCGGCGACTGGCCAGTTCCTCGCGGATCATGATCTCGGGGTTCATCGCCCAGCCAAGTCCAAGGCGCGTTGCCTCGACAAAAGCCTGCGACGACGGGATGCGGTGCATCGGCAGGGTGATCTTTTGCCCGGTGGCCATCTGCGCCCAGCGGCTTTGCAGCGTGTCCTTGGCGTTGAAGCAAAGCGACGGTGCGGTGGAAAGGTTCGCCGCCGTCACGCCGCCCTTGAAATGCTTGCGGGCGAAATCGACGCTTGCGGTGGCGCGGTAGCGCATCCGGCCCAGGGGGAAGCTGTCGCAGCCGGTGACCGGGCGGCTGTCGCTGGTGATCGCGGCGATGACCTGACCGCTGCGCAGCCAATCCAGCGCATGATCCTGATCGTCGATGACCAGATCGACGAAGCCCGGCGCCGAGGGCAGCACCGGCATCACCCAGCTTGCCAGACTGTCGGCATTGACCGCGATCCGCAGGACCGGCGGGCGGTCGCTGCGGTCGGGCAGGGTGCTTTCCAAGAGCCGCACCTGATCCAGATGCGCGGCGAGGCGGTGGCCGGTCTCGGTTCCGGTGACGGGCGGGCCGCGATCAACCAGCACCGCGCCCATCCGGTCTTCAAGCGCGCGGATGCGTTGCGAAATTGCCGAAGGCGTAACGTTCAGCGCAGAAGCCGCCGCCTCGAACGAGCCGCGGCGCAGCACTTCGGTCAGGGCGGCAAGGGCGGGATAGTCGATCATTAGCGCAGCTTCATTGGGATAAGGTAAATTCACTTTAGCTAAATCGGCGCCCATGGCATCAGCAAGCGAAATCAGGAGGCGTCGATGATTTCATGGCTTGCCGGTTTCGGAACCGGGTTTTCGCTGATCCTTGCCATCGGGGCGCAGAATGCCTTCGTGCTGAAGCAGGGGCTGATGCGGCGGCATGTTCTGGCGGTCGTGCTGTTCTGCGCGCTGTCGGATTCGGTGCTGATCGCGGCTGGCGTGTCGGGCATGTCGGGGATCGCGACGGCGATGCCGTGGTTTGCCGATGCGATGCGATGGGCGGGGGCGGCGTTTCTGATCTGGTATGGGGCGCGGTCCTTCCGCGCGGCGCTGGCGGGCGGAGGTGCGTTGCGGCCCGAGGGGCGGCAGGCGGGGCTGGCCGCCACTTTGGCGACGATTGCGGCGCTGACCTGGCTCAACCCGCATGTCTGGCTGGATACGGTGGTGCTGCTGGGCGCGATTTCGGCGCAATGGCCGGATAAGATGGCTTTTGCGGCAGGGGCGATCTGCGCGTCGTTTCTGTTCTTCTTCTCGCTGGGCTACGGGGCGCGGCTGCTGACGCCGGTTTTTGCCCGACCGCGCGCCTGGCAAGTGCTGGAGATCTGTGTCGGTTGTGTCATGTGGGCCATCGCTTTGGCCCTGATCGCCGGATAGGCGCTTGCATGGCACGGGAAATCTGCTCAATTGCAGATCATGCAAATGCAGAGTGATACGCGCCGCGACCTGATCGGGATTGGCTGGATGCTGGCGACGGGCCTTTGCTTTGTCGCGGTGAACGGGATCGTGCGCGGACTGGATGGGGCGCTGCCCGCCTCGCAGGCGGCATTCATCCGGTTTCTCATCGGACTGGTCTTTCTGATCCCGGCGCTGGTTCCGGCGCTGCGGCGGGGATTCTCGCCGCAGATCTGGGGGCTGTTCGTCGGGCGGGGCGCGCTGCATGTGGTTGCGGTGATCGCGTGGTTCTATGCGATGTCGCGGATCACCGTGGCCGAGGTCACGGCCATCGGCTTTCTCAATCCGATCATCGTCACCATCGGCGCGGCCCTGATCATGGGCGAGCGACTGGCGGCGCGGCGGATCGGGGCCATCGTGATCGCCCTGATCGGTGCGCTGATCGTGCTGCGGCCCGGTCTGCGCGAACTTGATCCGGGGCATCTGTCGCAGATACTGGCCTCGGTCGCGTTTGGCGCGTCCTATCTGGTGGCGAAGCGGATTTCGGATCAGGTGCCGGCCTCGGTCGTCGTCGCGATGATGTCGCTGACGGTGTCGATCGGCCTTGCGCCGATTGCACTGGCCGCTTGGGTGCCGCCGACATGGGGGCAGGTGGGCTGGCTGGGGCTGGTCGCGGTCTTTGCGACGCTTGGCCATTACACGATGACGCGGGCTTTTGCCGCCGCGCCGATGACGGTGACGCAGCCGGTGGTGTTCCTGCAACTGGTCTGGGCCAGCCTGCTGGGGGTGCTGGTCTTTCACGAGCCGCTGGACGGGTGGGTGCTGATCGGCGGCGGGCTGATGATCGGCGCGATCAGCTACATCACCTTCCGCGAGGCGCGGCTGCGGGGCAGGGCCGTGACCCCGTCGGTGGCGGCAACCAAAGTCTGAGGTCGCCGCCGCCCGGTAACGTTACCGCAACGCCGCCACGATCCGCGCCCAGGAGCGGGAGCCCTTGGCGAAGCTTTCAACGTCATATTTCTCGTTCGGGGAATGGATGCGGTCGTCGTCATGGGCAAAGCCCACCAGCACCGAATCCATCCCGAGGATATGCTTGAAATCCCCCGCAATCGGGATCGAGCCGCCCGAGCCGATAAAGGCCGCCTCGCGTCCCCATTCATCAGAGAGCGCCGCCCGGACCGATGTATAGGCCGGATCGGCGGTGTCCATGACGCTGGCCGGGCTGCCGCCATGTTCGTGAAACTCGACACTGCAATCGGCGGGCAGGAAACGGGCGATATGGGCACGGAAGGCGGCGCGGACCTTTGCCGGGTCTTGCTTGCCGGTCAGCCGGAAGCTGACCTTGGCGCGGGCCTCGGCGGGCAGGACGGTCTTGAAGCCGTCGCCGGTATAGCCGCCGGTGATGCCGTTGATTTCCGCCGTGGGCTGGTTCCACATCATTTCCAGGGGCGTGCGGCCCTTTTCGCCGATTGGGTTTTGCAGGCCGATACGCCCCAGATAATCCGCCACGTCAAAGCCCAGCGATTCCCAATCGGCGCGCTTCTGATTGCTCAGATCCTCGACGCCGTCATAGAACCCCTCCAGCACGACCCGGCCATTCTCATCCTTCAGCGCGGCCAATGCCTCGGCCAGCACCATGATCGGGTTGGCCGCGACGCCGCCATACATGCCGGAATGCAGATCGCGGTCGGCGGCGCGGATGATCACCTCTTCGCCGACCAGCCCGCGCAACTGCGTGACGATGGCCGGGCGACCATCCGAATAAAGCTCGGTATCGCAGATCATCGCCAGCGAGGCGCGAAGCTCGTCTGCATTCTCGCGCATGAAGGGCTGCAGAGAGGGCGAGCCGGATTCCTCTTCCCCTTCCAGAAGCAGCACCAGATCGCTGGGCAATTCGCCATGGACGGCCTTCCATGCACGGAACGCCTCGACGAAGGTCATCAACTGGCCCTTGTCGTCGGACGATCCGCGCGCGCGGATCACCGGGCCGTTGGGCGTGTCGGCGATCTGGGCGTCGAAAGGATCAAACTCCCACAGCGACAGCGGATCGACGGGCTGCACGTCATAGTGACCGTAGAACAGAAGCGGGCGGGCGCTGCCCTTTTGCGAATGGGCGACGACCATCGGATGACCCGGCGTGTCGCGGACAGCGACGTCAAAGCCCAGTGACGCCAGTTCATCGCGCAGCCATTCCGCCGCCTTGCGGACATCGCCCTTATGCGCCGGATCAGTCGAGATCGAGGGAATGCGCAGGAAGCCCAGCAGCCGGTCAAGCGCGTTCGGAAGATCCTCATCCAGCGCCTTCAGAACCTGTTCAAGTTTCATATCATCGGACATGAGAGCCTCCGTTTTCCGAGTGGTTTTATAGGTTTTCGCAATGATGCTTTAGTCTCACTGCGACAATTTCGCCCTGTCATTTTGGTGATTTGGGCGTTATCAACGTTGCACCGTGCGTGATCGGACAATGATTGCACCCAGCCAGCTATGCAAGGGAACGCTCCGCAATGAATTATGACGCCGCTCTGGATCAGGCCATAGGCCGCTTGCACGAGGAAGGTCGCTACCGCACCTTCATCGATATCGAGCGGACGAATGGCCAGTTCCCCCATGCCGTCTGGACCCGCCCCGATGGCGTGCGTCAGGACGTGACCGTGTGGTGCGGCAACGACTATCTGGGAATGGGTCAGCATCCGGTGGTTCTGGCCGCCATGCACGAGGCGCTGGACGCCGTGGGCGCAGGCTCGGGCGGGACACGGAATATCTCGGGGACGACGATCTATCACAAGCGGCTGGAAGCCGAACTTGCCGATCTGCACGGGAAAGAGGCCGCCCTGGTCTTTTCCAGCGCCTATATCGCCAATGATGCGACGCTTTCGACCCTGCCGAAGCTGTTCCCCGGCCTGATCATCTATTCCGACGCGCTGAACCATGCCTCGATGATCGAGGGGATCAAGCGCAATGGCGGCGAGAAGCGGATTTTCCGCCACAATGACGTGGCCCATCTGCGCGAATTGCTGCAGGCCGACGATCCTGCTGCGCCGAAGCTGATCGCTTTCGAATCGATCTATTCGATGGATGGCGATTTTGGCACGATCGAGGCGATCTGCGATCTGGCCGATGAATTCGGCGCATTGACCTATCTGGATGAGGTTCATGCCGTCGGCATGTATGGCCCCCGCGGTGGCGGCGTGGCCGAGCGTGACGGGCTGACCGACCGCATCGATATTTTCAACGGCACCCTGGGCAAGGCCTTTGGCGTCTTCGGCGGCTATATCGCGGCCAGCGCGAAGATGGTGGACGCGATCCGGTCCTATGCGCCGGGCTTTATCTTCACCACCTCGCTGCCGCCTGCGGTGGCGGCAGGGGCGGCGGCCTCGATCCGGTTCCTGAAATCGGCCGAGGGGCAAAAGCTGCGCGATGCCCAGCAATTGCACGCCAGAATCCTGAAAATGCGGCTGCAAGGGCTTGGCATGCCGATCATCGATCATGGCAGCCATATCGTCCCGGTCCATGTCGGGCATCCGGTCCATTGCAAGATGCTGTCCGACATGCTGCTGAACGACTATGGCATCTACGTCCAGCCGATCAATTTCCCGACCGTCCCGCGCGGCACCGAGCGGCTGCGCTTTACCCCGTCACCTGTGCACGATCCGAAGCAGATCGACCATTTGGTCCGCGCTATGGATGCATTGTGGTCGCACTGCGCACTGAATCGCTCAGAATTGAGTGCGTAACGAATTCCACGGGTGAACTGCTCTCGTCAGCGTGATAACCTGCCGTTAAATAAACGTTGTTACCGTCCGATTCGGTCGGGGCAATAACAGACGGGCGATAGGGCAGACCAAAAATGAGCAGGCTGCGGGATGATACCCCGGCAGAGGAGAATATGCGGGTGGAGGAGATCGTTGATCATTTCCTCGACGAAGACACACGCCTCGGTGACATCATGCGGGGCGAGCGGGCGACATTGGGAAAATCGCTTCTGGATGTGCAGCGAGAGCTGAGAATCCGTGCCTCTTACGTCGCCGCCATAGAAAATTGCGATATCAGCGCGTTTGATACGCCCAGCTTCATTGCCGGCTATGTCCGGTCCTATGCCCGTTATCTTGGCATGGACCCGGACTGGACCTTCCGCCGCTTCTGTCTGGAATCGGGCTTTCAGCCGACGCATGGCATGGCCCCTTCCGCCGCCGGACCGAAACCGGCGCGGCGTCCCTCGGACCCGGCAGAGGCGCTGGCAAATCCGCGTGCCTTGTTCATTCCGCAGGAAGAAAGCTTCTGGTCGAGTGTCGAGCCTCGGGCGATTGGCGCGGTGATGGTGCTGATCCTGCTGGTGGCGGGGTTGGGCTATGGCGGCTGGACCGTGCTGCAAGAAGTGCAGCGGGTGACGCTGAGCCCCGGTGACGAGACGCCGGGCGTGGTGACGGCCTTGGATCCGACCGAGACGGCAGGCATGACCGGCCCAGCGCTGGACATGACCGATCCGGCCGAACTGGCGCAGAACCTGCCCGAACCTGAGGGTCTGGACCGGCTTTATCGTCCGCAGATACTGGAAGCGCCGGTCCTGACCGCGCGTGACGGGCCGATTGCGGCCATCGATCCGGGCCTGATCGCGCCCGACCTGCCCACCGAGACGGTCGTTGCCGAAGGGCAGCAGACCCTGCATCCGGTGGTCGATCCCGCCAGTGCCATTCAGAACGCGCTGGCACAGGCCAATGCGACCAGCAGCACCGAAATGGGCCCGCATATGCCCGAGGGTCAGCCGGGGGCGATGACCGTCGCCGCCGATGCCCCGGCGCTGGAGCTTCTGGCGGCGCGTCCGGCTTGGGTGCGGGTGACCAGCAGCGATGGCACCGTCCTGCTTGAAAAGATCATGGATGCGGGTGAGCGCTTCACCCTGCCCAGTCTGGAAGAGGCGCCGTTGCTGCGCACCGGCAACTCTGGCGCGGTCTATTTCGCGGTGAACGGCCAGACCTATGGCCCCGCCGCGCCGGGCCCGCAGGTGGTGAAGAATATCGAGCTGTCGCAGACGCATCTGATGACGACCTACGCGCTGGCCGATCTGAATGCCGACCCTGAACTGGCGCAGATGGTGGCGATGGCGCAGGCGCCGATGCCCGAAGGTGAAGTGCAGGCGACCGAGTAAACGGGATCGAGATTGAATGAAGAAAGCCCGGTAAGTGCCGGGCTTTTTTGTTCTTTCGGACGCCGGGGGCGCTGCCCCCGGACCCCCCGGGATATTTGCGTGAAGAAGAACTCAGCCGCCCCAGGTTCGGGCGAGCAGGCCGATCCAGTTTTCGCTGGCGATCTTGCGGATCAGCGCGTCGCCGTAACCGTGGTCCTGCATGGCCTTAATCAGCGCGGGGAGCGCGGCGACATCGGGCAGATCACGCGGCATCAGTGCGCCATCGAAATCAGAGCCAAGCGCGACACCGTCTTCACCAAGGAAGCCAAGCAGGTGATCAAGGTGGCGCAGGATCGTATCAAAGCCTTCCAGCGGCAGGCGCTTTCCGTCCTTGCGCAGGAAGCCCGAGGCATAGTTGAGACCGACGAGGCCCTGTGCATCGGCGATCACTTGCAACTGACGGTCGGTCAGGTTGCGACTGCTGGCGCTGATCGCATGGACGCAGCTATGGCTGGCGACCAGCGGCGCATTCGACAGGGTGGCGACATCGTTGAAGCCCGCCTCGTTCAGGTGCGAGAGATCGATCATGATGCGCAGCGCATTACATTCGCGGACCAGAGCGCGGCCCAGATCGGTCAGACCGTCGCCGGTATCGGGGCTGGACGGGAAGGCGAAGGGCACGCCATGGCCGTAACGGGTGGGCCGCGACCAGACCGGGCCAAGCGAGCGCAGCCCCGCCGCGTGCCACAGATGCAGGGCGTCCATGTCGCGGATCGCCTCGACCCCTTCCATATGGAGGATGGCGGCGATGCGGCCCTTTTCGACGGCGCTGCGGATATCGGCGGCGCTTCTGACGATGTCCAGCGTCCCGGTGCGTTCCAGCGCTTTCAATGCGGCGGCCTGACGGAAGGCATGGGGCAGGGCCTCGTCATGCGGGATCTCGGCGGGCAGGGGCATCGCGAAGGGCGGATTCTGCATGATGCGGATCGCCTCGGCATCGTTCGGGGTCGAGGGCGAGGGCGTCCACATCGCGAAGAAGCCACCGATCAGTCTGCCCGCCTTGGCGCGCGGCAGGTCGATATGGCCGGTGCCGTCGCCTTCAAGCCAGACCTGCGGGCCGTTGTCGCCAGCCGTCACCACCCGCTGGATGAAATCGTTATGTCCGTCGAAGACCGGGATCATCTGCTGCTCCTGCCTGATGCCGTTTTGCAGAACATGCACTTTGGGGCCGATGGCGGCAATGGTCTGAAACCGGGGCGCTTTGCACCGTGCCGGAATCGGCTTAGGCTGGCTGTGACGCGAGCCAGAGGAGGGCCAGCCATGCCAGATATCAGCCTTGATTTCGAAGGTCAGACCGTCATCACCACCTTCGAGGTCACCCCCGGCAGTGCCCATGACGTTCTGGATCTGCTGACCGATGCCTGGGATCACGTCATCCGGCATCAGACCGGCTATATCGCCGGTGCGATCCATCTGAACGACGCGCAGACCCGCATCGCCACCTATTCGCAGTGGCGCGACCGCAAGGATTATCAGGCGATGCTGCGCAGCGCGGAAATGCGTCAGCGCAATCGCGAAATCAACAGCATGTGCAAGAGTTTCGAGCCGGTCATGTATGAGGTTCAGGCGGTTTTCAGGGGTTGATGCTGCATCCGCAAAAAGGCCGTGCAATCGCAGCGTCGCCTCGCTAACCTTTCAAAAAACCGGCGGGGGAGTGCGATGGCGGGCAAGATCATCACGGTGGCGCAGCAGAAGGGCGGTTCGGGCAAGACGACCGTTGCGGTCAATCTGGCGGTGGCACTGCATCAGCGGGGACATTCGGTCGCGCTGGTCGATACCGATCCGCAGGGCAGCATGGGCCGCTGGTTCATCGAGCGGATGCAGGCGCAGGGCGAGGATGAGGCGATGGATTTCTCGACCTCCTCGGCCTGGGGGGCGAGCTACGAATCCGAGAAGCTGAAGAAGCGCTTCGATTACGTGATCATCGACACGCCACCAAAGATCGACAGCGATCTGCGCCCGGCCTTGCGGGTGGCCGATCTGGTTCTGGTGCCGGTGGCGACCAGCCATGTCGATTTGTGGGCGACCGAGGGTGTGCTGGATCTGGCGCGGCGCGAGAAGGCTCCGGTTTTGGTAGTACTGAACCGGGTGCGCCCGAATACGCGGCTGTCCGTGGAGGTGGCCGAGAAGGCGGCAGAGCTTGGGGCAGAGGTGGCGGATGCGCAGCTTGCCAATCGCGTTGCTTATGCCGAGACTCTGGGCCTTGGTCTGGGCGCGACCGAGCGGGCCAAGGATCGCGCTGCCCGCGAAGAAATCGTCGCGCTGACGGATGAGGTTCTGGGCGTGATCGGGTGAGGGTTTTCCTCCGTGACGGCTAACGGCTAGATTAGCAGGATCGCCACGCCCTCTGCGGTCTGGACACGCTCTACCCGGATGCCGAATGCCTCTTGCAGCAGCGCATCGGTCAGCACTTCGTCGGGCGGGCCATCCGCCAGCACCTGGCCCTTTGCCAGCAGCACCAGCCTTGTGCAGAACCGCGCCGCCAGCCCCAGATCGTGGATCGAGGCCATGATCCCGCGCCCCTCGGATGCCAGCGTCCGGAAGAGCCGCATCGACGCCAGTTGCTGCGCCGGATCAAGTCCCGCCGCCGGTTCGTCCGCCAACAGAAGCGGCGTATCCTGCGCCAAGGCACGGGCGATCAGGGCGCGGTTCTGTTCACCCCCGGACAATCGCAGAGCAGTGCGTTTGCGGAAATCCTCAAGTCCCATGCGGGTGATGGCGGCCTCGATCGCGGTGCGGTCGGCGGCGCTGCGGCCGCTGCCGGGCCAGGGGATGCGGCCGAGGGCGATCAGATCCTCGACGCTGACCGGCCAGGCGACTTCGCGTGATTGCGGCAGATAGGCGACGGTGCGGGCGCGGCTGCCTGCATCCATCGCGGCCAGCGAGGATTGGCCGGTGAAGGGCAAAAGGCCAAGCGCGGCCTCCATCAGCGTCGATTTACCCGCGCCGTTGGGGCCGATCAGGCCGACGAATTCGCCCGGTGACAGGGACAGGCTGACATCGTGCAGCACCGCGCGTTTGCGGCGGGTGACGCTGAGATGGGCAAGGGTCATCTGCATCAGACGCGACCCCCGCTGCGGGTTTTCCAGATCAGGTGCAGGAACAGGGGCGCGCCGACGATGGCGGTCAGGACGCCCAGCTTCAGATCACGCTCGGGCAGGATCAGCCGGACGGCGATATCGGCGGCCAGCAGCAGCACCGCCCCGCCAAGCGCCGAGGCGGGCAGCAAGACCGAGGGGCGCGCGCCGACGAAGGGCCGCAGCACATGCGGCACGACCAGCCCGACAAAGCCGATGGCACCTGCCACCGCCGTCGCCGGGCCGACGATCAGCGCCACCCCCGCGACAAGCCGCCAGCGCAGACCGCCGGCACTGACGCCCATCGATCCGGCGGCGCTTTCGCCAAGGGTCAGCGCATCCAGCCCCCGCCGCGTGGTCCAGACCAGCACCGCGCCAAGCGCCATCGGCGGAACTGCCAGCGCCACATGCAGGATCGAGCGGTCGGCCAGCGACCCCATCAGCCAGAACACGATCTCATTCGCCGCATAAGGATTGGGCGAGAGGTTCAGGACCAGCGTGACCCCGGCCCCGGCCAGCGCCGAGATCGCCACGCCCGCAAGGATCAGCGTCACCGAGCCGCCTCGCGGCCCGGCCAGCGCCATCAGCAGTCCCACCCCGATTGCCGCGCCGGTGAGGGCCGCCAGCGGTAGGGCAAGGGGGGCCGTCACCGACAGGCCGGTCTGGATCGCGATGACCGCGCCAAGGGCAGCCATGCCGGAGACGCCGATCAGGCCGGGCTCGGCCAAGGGATTGCGGAGATAGCCTTGCAGCGCCGCGCCGGTCAGGCCCAGTCCGGCCCCGATGGCAAGGCCAAGAATGGCGCGAGGCAGGCGGATTTCCTGCATGACGATGGGCACCGGCCCGTCGCCGCCAAGGATCAGCGCCTTCAGCCCGGCCAGCCCGTCGATCCCCGCCGGTCCGGTCAGGATCGAGGCCAGAACCAGCGCGGCTGTCAGCAGAATCAGAAGGGTAAAAAGGGGCTTCATTCCAACGATCTTATGGCATTCAGCACGGCCGGAGTCCCGCAGACCCAATCGGCATCGGTGACTTCGCTTTTCTCGGGGCTCAGCATGGCCAGTGCCGGATGGTCAAGGATTGCCTCGCTGCGCGACTGACCCGGCCATTTCGCGCCGGTGATCAGCCGGTCGGGACGGGACATGACCAGCAATTCCAGCGGCAGCGGGCTGGTGAAGCGGATGCCGTAATCGTCGGCGATGTTCCTGAACCCCGCCGCCGTGACAATGGTGCCTGCCAGCGTATCGCCCCCCGAAGTGAAGCTGTTGGCATAATAAAGCGCCGCGCGCCCGCGATCCCTATGTTCGGTGGCGGCCTTTAGGTCCGTGTCGAAGCGCGCCAGCAGATCGGCGGCTTCGGCCTCGCGGTCCAGAAGCGTGCCGATATGGGTGATCTGGTCGCGGATGGCGGGGATGCTTTCGGCTGGGGGCAGTACCTCGACCCGGACGCCAAGGCGGCGCAGCATGGCGACGGTCGGGCCGGTGCTGTATTCGCCCGCCAGAACCAGATCGGGGCGGAGAAGATAGATTTCCTCGGCGCGGGCGTGGTTGGCGGGATAGGCGAGGGCCTCCTCGGCCATGGCCGACATTTCTGGGTTCTGGGCCAGCGCAGTGACCGAGACGAGTTGCCCCGGAGCGGCCAGTAGCATCGCAAGTTGATCGGTGCAGAGGTTGATCGAAACGACCCGCTGAGGCGCGGCTTGAGCAGGGGCGGCGAGTATGGTTGCTGCGGTGATGCAGGAAGCGAAGACTTGGACGATTTTCCGGATAGGGTCGAGGTGCCAGCCCGAATTCACGCTGCCCGTCCGCGGACGGGCACTGCGCTTAGCTGTGATTTGCAAACTCGAAGATGAAAAATGCGCGCGAAACAATATGGCGAACGCACTGTAGAGCGCCCATCCGTCAGACGGGCGCTGCCCTTCGCGCTCGGGCGCGTATGGTGCCTCAGAACGAGGCACGAACGCCCACATAGACCGCGCGGTCCGAGGTGCCGTAGCTGTCAACCAACTGATATTGCTCATCGAAGATATTTTCGAGCCGCAGATAAGCCTCGGCATTCTCGCGGACCGGATGGGTCAGCAATAGATCGACCGTGGTGAAATCCTTCATATCATCCGGGCGTTTGGCGACATGGCGCAGGTTCAGATGCGCCTTGGTGCCGAAGGAAAATTCTGCTTCGATACCCAGATTGAGCAGATGGACCGGAACCTTGGCCCATTCGGACGCCACATCATTATCCGTATAAGTATAAGCGCCGGTCAGGGCATAGCCCGGCGCGAAGGCGTAACGGCCGTCAAGTTCGACCCCTTTGCGGCGGGCGGTGCCATCGACCTGATTGTAGCCGTCATCGGCCCACTCTGGCGTGTCGCGGTCATCCCAACCGATCAGGTTCTCGGCCTTCAGCCAGAAGGCGGTGGCGCGCAGATAGCTGTCTTCGCCCCAACGCTTTTCGATGCCGATCTCGACCGACTCGCTTTCTTCGCGCTCCAGCGTCGGATCGCCGTAGGGGCCGTAAAGTTCGTAAAGCGACGGCGCACGGAAGCCGTTGCCGATCGAGCCGCGCAGCAGCAGGTCATCCTGCAGGCGATAGACGCCCGCCAGACGGCCAGAGGTGAAATGGCCGAAACGCGAATGATCGTCACGGCGCAACGAGACAGCCAGATCGGCGCGCTCGCCCAAGGGCGAGGTCACTTCGGCGAACACGCCGTTCATCCTTGTGTCGCCATTGCCGGCGGAATTGCCCGAGGCGCTTTCCTTTTCGGTATCCGCGCCAAAGACGAAGCGGCCGCCGGTCGCGCCCAGATCGGTTGCGCCCTGATAGGCCAGAGTTGTGCGAGAGCCGACAAATTCCGACCCCCAGCCATCCGACCAACTGGTCCGGTTCTGATGATAGCGCGTGGCCGACAATTCGTGATCGACCGCGCCGGTCTGGAACTGGACGAAACCGCGCAGGCCAAAGCTTTTGCGGTCTGTATAATCATCGCCCGGCGAGCCCGCCGCATCGCCCATCCAATCGTCGAAATGGCCGGTGCTGTTCTCGCGGAAGCCATTCACCCCGAAGGTGACGCCGTTCTGCAGGCTATGCGACGCATAAAAGCTCAACCGGGTCGCCTTGTAGCCATCTTCCTCGAAATTGCCGTCATTCTCGTCCTTGGCCGAGAAGCCGTCGGTGCGGACACGGGTGGCCGAAAAGGCCAGATCGGTATCCCCCTGCCGGAAGGTGATGCCATAGCTGCCAAGCAACGTATTGTAGCTGCCAGATTCCAGGGTGAAATGATGGCGAATGCCGTCTTCCGTCGGGCGCAGCGATTGCAGGCTCAGCACGCCCGAAATCGCGCGCGAGCCGTAAAGCGCCGATTGCGCCCCCCGCAGCAGTTCGACCCGCGAAATATCAGCCCCGATCAGCCCGCCGATATCATAGGCAGGCTGGCCTGCGGCGACGTCGCTGACATCGATGCCGTCGATCTGAACCGGCAGGTAATGGGTGGGCGCGCCGCGCACGCGAAGCGCGCCGGTGGTGCCCAGCGGGCCGCTTTGGTTCAGCCAGACGCCCGGCAGGCGAGAGATGCTGCTTGAGATCGGCTCGGCCGCGCGGCCATCCAGATCCTCGGCGTCGAGGACCGAGACGGAACTGCCGGAACGGTCGCGTTCGGTTTCTTCGCGGTTGGCGCTCAGCGTGATGGTCTGCAGCAGCACCGGCTGATCGGTGATCTCTTGCGCCGACAATGGCAAAGCGGGGATCAGGGACAGGGCGGCGCTGGTGGTCAATACGGCGCGGATGCTGCGGCGCATGGGGCGTTCCTTCGGGTGACCCGGACCGGAGCCATGCCGGGCGGGCGGGATGACATCTGTTCCGCAGGGCTGCGGAACGGCACATATCACCACGACGGAGCGTCCGCTTTGCACATGCGCCCCGCATGCACTCAGGGTGATTGCCTTGGCAGGTCTCCTGACTTCGCGGGTCA
The DNA here is from genome assembly GCF_016629665.1 of Paracoccus caeni. Classification (GTDB taxonomy): domain Bacteria; phylum Pseudomonadota; class Alphaproteobacteria; order Rhodobacterales; family Rhodobacteraceae; genus Paracoccus; species Paracoccus caeni. The sequence continues at coordinate 489,384 of NZ_JAEPRQ010000002.1, read as the reverse complement.
TCGCTTGGCCGGGCCTTCCCGCCCGCAACATGCAGGCAGTGGCATCATCCGGCCTCGCTCGCCGCTGACAGTTGCGGGGGCAGTCGCGGAATCGCACCGCGTTCCCTTTTCACCGGGCAAAAACCCGGAACCGAGGCATATCGGGATTAACCAATTCGTGAGGACAGGGGAAGAAAATTCAGGGGTGTTGCGACCAAAGGTGGTGGCTGTGTTGCGCGCTTGCCTTGACGTCACGCCGGATCAGGCGGAATGCATGGTGGCAGCGTGGTATTCAGGTGCCTCAGCCCAGCGAGGCGACCCATTCCGGCACGGTCTGGCTGGCCGGTCCCAGAATGCGGCGGTCGAAGTCGTGGGCATTGGCGCTGGCGTCTAGGTTCAGCTCGATACATTCCGCGCCGGACCGCGCCGCGTGCTGCACGAAACCGGCCGCCGGATAGACATTGCCCGAGGTGCCGATGGCCGCGAAAATCTCGGCTTGTTCCAGCGCCTCCCAGATCTGCTCCATGAAATAGGGCATCTCGCCGAACCAGACGATATCGGGCCGGGTCGCCTGTTTGCCGCAGAAGGGGCAGGGGTCGGTGACGTTCATCACCATCGGCGCATCCCAACGCTGCCCGCAGGCGGCACACAAAGCCCGGACCAGCGAGCCATGCATGTGGATCACCTGCGCGCTGCCGCCGCGTTCGTGCAGGTCGTCCACGTTCTGCGTCACCAAGGTCAGATCGTGCTCTCGCGCCAGCCAGGCCAGCGCCTCATGCGCCGGATTTGGCTTGGCCGCTGCCGCCTTGGCGCGGCGCTCGTTATAAAAGCGCTGGACCAGTTCGGGATCGCGGGCGAAGCCTTCAGGCGTCGCCACATCCTCGATATGGTGATTTTCCCACAGCCCGTCGCTGGCGCGAAACGTCGCCAGCCCGCTTTCCGCCGAAATCCCGGCGCCGGTCAGAACGGTGATGCGCAAGGCCCTGTCGCCTTAGCGGCAATAGGCCTCGGCCCGCTCGGCAAAGGCCTTGTAGCGCGTCCAGAAGGCATTGTCGGCATTGCTTTTCGACATGCGGACCTCCTGCGCCTCGTGCGGGTTGCGGAAGAAGTTGGCCGCGCGCCGCTGATCCGAACGCGACAGGCTTTGGTTCGCGACCTGCTGGATGCAGCCGCAAAGCGGTGCATTGCCGCGCGCCCGGTCAGAGCGCACACAGGCGCTGTCGATCGGACCCGCCATAGCCAGCGGCGCTGTCATCACGATGGCAGCCGCCGCAATCAGAATGCGGTTGAACATGGAACTGTCTCCTCGGTTTCCTGGTCCTCGTGGCGAGAGGCCGGTTTGAATCCGGTCTTTAATTTCCCGCTCAGGTCACAAGATATAGCAGAAATGTCATCACCGCTCAATCTGTAGCGGGAAACCGGATCGTCTGGTCAAGCTGCCTGACCTGTCAATATCTTGTGCCGTGATCAGGCACCTGTCGGCCCACAGCGCGCCCGGATCGCGACACGCGAATCGCCACGCCCGATGTTCTGTGATGGGCCGTGACTGAGAGGGGCAGGGGCAGGCCGAAGGCGCCACCGATTTGACAAGTTCGTATGGGCATGGTCTCGCTTTCAGCGGGGGCAATCCATCGGCAGCGCAGAGGGGCCAGCATGATTAACGCCATCGGGCTGGATGCCGATGACACGCTGTGGGAGAACGAGACTTTCTTCCGCGTGACCGAGGCAGAATTTGCCGCGCTTCTGGCCGAACATACCGACGCGCCGATCAGCGACCGGCTGTATGATATCGAGCGCAAGAACCTTGCCCGCTATGGCTTTGGCATCAAGGGCTTCATCCTGTCGATGGTGCAGACCGCGCTGGAAGTGACCGATCAGCGCATCGATCCCCGCGCCATTGCCCGTATTCTGGAACTCGGTCAGGAGATGCTGGCCCATCCCGTCGATCTGCTGGCAGGCGTCCCCGAGGCGCTTGACGCGCTGGAGGGTCGTCGCCTGATCCTGATCACCAAGGGCGACCTGATCGATCAGGAACGCAAGGTGGCCGCCTCCGGTCTGGCGGAGCGGTTCGAGGCGGTCGAAATCCTTGCCGACAAGACGCCCGAAGCCTATTCGCGCGTCCTTTACCGACACGGCATCGCGCCGGGCGATTTCCTGATGGCGGGCAATTCGATGAAAAGCGATGTGCTGCCGGTGCTGGAACTGGGCGGGCATGGCGTCTTCATCCCGCATGAACTGACATGGGCGGTGGAAAAGACCGACGCGCCGGATCATCCGAAGCTGCGCCAGATCGGCTCGATCTCGGAATTGCCGGGGCTGGTTGCGGAACTGGACGAACGGCCATGACACCGAATGCCCGCGCCGCCGGGTTGATGACCCTGTCGATGGCGCTGTTCGCGGTCGAGGACGCCTTTCTGAAGCAGATGACCACGCTGATGCCGGTCGCACAATTGCTGGCGATGCTGGGGCTGTTGGGGCTGGCGATCTTCTGGACGCGGCTGGCATGGCAGGGAAAGCGGCTGTGGTCGCCCGCCCTGCGTCATCCGCTGGTCGTCACCCGAAATCTGGGTGAGGTGGCGGGCAGCGTCTGTTTCGTCACCGCTTTGGCTGTGGGCGAACTGGCCTCGGCAGCGGCGATCCTGCAGGCGCTGCCGCTGATGATCGTGCTGGGCGCGGCGTTGTTTCTGGGCGAGACGGTCGGCTGGCGGCGGTGGCTGTCGGTGGGGGTGGGCTTTGTCGGCGTGCTGATGATCCTGCGACCCGGTACCGATGCATTCCAGCCCGCAGCACTTTGGGCGCTGGCCAGCGTCGTCGCGCTGACCGCGCGCGATCTGGCGACGCGTCGGATCGCGGCGGAAATTCCCTCGGATCAGTTGTCGGCTTCGGCCTATGGGGCGATGGTGCCGGTCTCGCTGATCTTGCTGGCGGTGATGCCGGGAGGGCCGGTGATGCCGACGCCCGCCGGGATCGGCATGATCCTTGGCGCGGCGATCTTTGGCGCTGCGGGCTATGCCGCGCTTGTCGCCTCGACCCGGCAGGGCGAGGCATCGGTCATCGCGCCCTTCCGCTATACCCGGCTTGGCTTTGCCCTGATCGTCGCCGCGCTGGTCTTTGGCGAACGCCCCGACGCCATGACGCTTGCCGGTGCCGGGCTGATCGCGCTGGCCGGCGGCTATGCCATGTGGCGCGAGGCGACCCGCCGCCGCCGCACCCCGTGCAGCCTTGCCAAGACCCCCGCTGACAGCGCCGTCGACAGCCCCATCGACAGCGTCGTGAAACCCGGCGAAAGCTGATCCAGCGAAACCCTCTTCCCGCGCCCCTTCAGCCCCTGTATAGCCCCGCCATGACCGAGCTTGACCTGATCCGCAATTTCTCCATCGTGGCGCATATCGACCACGGTAAATCCACGCTGGCCGACCGGCTGATCCAGATGACGGGGACTGTCGCCGAACGCGACATGAAGGCCCAGATGCTGGACAGCATGGATATCGAGCGAGAGCGGGGTATCACCATCAAGGCCAATACCGTGCGGATCAGCTATCCGGCTGAGGACGGTCGCACCTATGTGCTGAACCTGATCGATACGCCTGGCCATGTGGACTTCGCCTATGAGGTCAGCCGGTCAATGCGCGCGGTCGAAGGCTCGCTTCTGGTCGTGGACGCGACGCAGGGGGTCGAGGCGCAGACGCTGGCCAATGTCTATCAGGCGATCGACGCCGATCACGACATCGTCCCGGTGCTGAACAAGATCGACCTTCCGGCGGCAGAGCCCGACCGGGTGAAGGCGCAGATCGAGGATGTCATCGGCATCGACGCATCGGACGCGATCCCGATCTCGGCCAAGACCGGCATCGGCATTCCCGACGTGCTGGAGGCGATTGTCCAGCGCCTGCCCGCGCCGACCGGCAACCGCGATGCGGCGTTGAAGGCGATGCTGGTCGATAGCTGGTATGATTCCTATCTGGGCGTCGTGGTGATGATCCGCGTCATGGACGGGGTGATCCGCAAGGGCGATCAGGTCAAGATGATGCAGACCGGTGCCACCTATCGGCTGGACAAGCTGGCGGTGCTGACGCCTGCGATGAAGGATATCGATCAGCTTGGACCGGGCGAGATCGGCGTTTTCACCGCCTCGATCAAACAGGTCCGCGACACGCGTGTGGGTGACACTGTCACCCATGAACGCAAACCCGCCGACAAGCCGCTGCCCGGCTTCAAACCCGCGCAGCCGGTGGTGTTCTGCGGCCTCTTCCCGGTCGATGCCAACGATTTCGAGGCGTTGCGCGACGCCATCGAGAAACTTGCCCTGAACGATGCGAGCTTCAGCTATGAGATGGAAACCTCGGCCGCGCTTGGCTTTGGCTTCCGCTGCGGCTTCCTTGGGCTGTTGCACCTCGAGGTGATCCGCGACCGTCTGGAGCGCGAATACGATCTGGACCTGATCACCACCGCCCCGTCGGTGGTTTTCAAGCTGCATATGCGGGACGGAGAGATCCGCGACCTGCACAACCCCGCCGACATGCCCGATCTGACCCATGTGGACCATATCGAGGAACCGCGGATCAAGGCGACGATCATGGTGCCCGATGAATATCTGGGCGACGTGCTGAAGCTTTGCCAGGACCGCCGCGGCATCCAGTTGGACCTGACCTATGCGGGCTCGCGCGCGATGGTCGTCTATGACCTGCCGCTGGCCGAGGTGGTTTTCGACTTCTACGACCGCCTGAAATCGGTGACCAAGGGCTATGCGTCCTTCGATTACCAGATCAGCGAATACCGCGAGGATTTTCTGGTCAAGATGTCGATCCTTGTGAATGACGAGCCGGTGGACGCCCTGTCGATCATGGTCCACCGCGACCGCGCCGAGGCGCGTGGCCGGGTGATGGTCGAAAAGCTGAAAGAGCTGATCCCCCGGCACATGTTCAAAATCCCGATCCAGGCCGCCATCGGCGCCCGAGTCATCGCCCGTGAAACCCTGTCCGCCATGCGCAAGGACGTGACCGCCAAGTGCTATGGCGGCGACGCGACGCGGAAGAAAAAGCTGCTGGAGAAGCAGAAGGCTGGTAAGAAGAAGATGCGCCAGTTCGGGAAGGTGGAGATCCCGCAGACGGCGTTTATTCAGGCGTTGAAGATGGATGGGTGAGGAACTCAATAGTTGGAAATTCGAGGTCGTGGAGAGCAGCTGTGTCGCCGTCACGGCTGGCCCATTCGCGGGCAGAATTGGTTTCAACGATGATGATGAATGGATTGGTCGAGATTGGCTGCTAAAATACGGTAGCTACGCAGCTTTTTCAGACTACGATGCAGTTTTGTGGCACGAAGCATTGGCACATGATGACGACTATCTTCCTCTTGAGAATGAGCGTGAAATAGGAACTGCTTGCGCATACGTATATTTTGGTGATCCAGTTATCACCAAAGGGTATTTTATTATACCGCATTCTCACCTCCGTAAGGCAATGATGAGTGATTTATTTAGTAGATATCACGTCATAATGGAGCAACTGGGAGGGCGGAAATATGGAATAAAGAAGATATCCAGTCAGCATAGCCTAGATATTCTAAACGAATATGCATTTATTGTTAATGAGCTTTTGGAAAGAGAGATCTCGCGGATGACTAGCCCAAGGGCGGGGACCAAAGTCTTTTTGTGCCATGCCAGCGAGGACAAGGAAATTGTAAGGCGTATATATCGAGATCTAATCAGTTTCGAACTGTCGCCATGGATGGACGAGTTTGAAATAAAAATAGGTGAGTCGATAGTCGATAAAATAAATGAGGCGGCCACCGTTTCGGATTTTGCAATATTCTTTATATCAGAAGCATCTTTAGGAAAGGCGTGGGTAAAGAAGGAATGGAATGCGTTCTTGGCCCGTTCACTGTCAGGCAATGGGCCAAAAATAATACCCGCCCGATTAGATAATGCGGAAATTCCGGCTATAATAGCAGATATCCGGTACGCCGATTTTCGGGAATCCTACATCGAGCCGCTCAATGAAATTATTCGCGCCTTACCACAGCAAACGTAGCAAGAGTAGGGTGCGTGCTCCGCACGCACCATTCCACCTCGCGACCACAACCAACGGTGCGTGCAGAGCACGCACCCTACGTTACGATCCCTGCGGACTTGTCGCGGTGATATGAGGAGAAGGGCCAATCCTCGGGGCGCTCGACATAGCCGTGTTTCACAGGATTGAACCAACAATATCGCATATGCGCCGCGAAATCATTTTCATCGCGGATGTGATGCTCCCAAAACCTCCGCTGCCAAACCCCACGCTCGCCTCGCAGGACGTGGCTCTCGCGTAGCTTTCCCATCGGCACGCTTCGCGAGAACCTTGCCTTGATCAACCGCCACCGCGTCGAATAATCGCAATCCCCCTCGGGCAGTCGCCAGATGCAATGCAGATGATCCGGCAACACCACCCATGCCTCGATCCCGAAAGGCCGCTCGGCCCGCGTCACCTCGACCGCGCGGCGCAGCGTCGCGACATGATCGACCAGCAACCGCCCGCCGCGATCCGCAAGCGCGACGGTGAAGAAGATCGGAACCCCGGAATAACGAAGGCGAAGATAGCGCGACATGCGCCATCTTCGCCCGAAGCTGGTTAAGAAACCGTATGCGGCGACGGCACTTCTAGCCCGGATGCCGCGGCACCAGCGCACGCATCAGCGTGGACATGTCCAGCACGCCGACCGGCTTGCCCTCGGCCATGACCCGATAGCGGCGGTCCATCGCCCCGCCCGATACGGCGATGACGCTTTCCAGATTGTCGGTATCGCTGATCTCGCCCGAAACCTCGCCCTCTGCCGGACCCTCTTGCATGACCGAGCGGACCCGCAGCACCCGGGCGCGGTTGATGTCGCGCACGAAGTCCTCGATGTAAGGGTCCGAGGGGTTCAGCAGGATGTCCTGCGGCTCGCCCTGCTGGACCACGGCGCCGTCCTTCAGGATGACCAGATGGTCGGCCAGCTTCAGCGCCTCGTCCAGATCGTGGGTGATGAAGACGATGGTCTTGTGAAGCTCGTTCTGCAATTCGATCAGCAGATCCTGCATGTCGGTGCGGATCAGCGGATCAAGTGCCGAGAACGCCTCGTCCATCAGCATGATCCCCGAATTCGAGGTCAGCGCCCGGGCGATGCCCACCCGCTGTTGCATGCCGCCCGACAATTGGTGCGGATATTGCCGGCCCTGACCGCCAAGGCCCACACGCTCCAGCCAGCGGCGGGCCTCGACCTCGTAATCGGCGCGTTTGACGCCCTGCGTCGCCAGTGCCATCCCGGCATTGTCCAGAACCGTGCGATGCGGCAGCAGGCCGAATTTCTGGAACACCATCGACATGGTCTTGCGGCGCAACTCGCGCAGCTTGGTCTCACCGAAGGTCAGGATATTCTCGCCATCGACCAGAACTTCGCCCGAGGTCGGCTCGATCAGCCGGTTCAGGTGCCGGATCAGGGTGGATTTCCCCGAACCGGACAGGCCCATGACCACGGTGATCTCGCCCTCTTTCATGTCCACGTTGATGTCGCGCAGGCCAAGGACGTGGCGGCGGGTCTTCAGAAGCTCGGTCTTGGACATGCCGCCAAGCACATCGGCCAAAGCGGATCTGGGATTGTCGCCGAAAATCTTGTACAGATTGCGGATCGAAATCTTGAGTTTGTCGCTCATCGCAATCCCTCCTCAGTGCCGCGAAGACTGGCTGACATCGATGCGCGCCAGCGATGCCTTGGTGACACGGTCCAGCACGATGGCCAGCAGCACGATGCCGAAACCCGCAATCAGGCCGACGCCCAGTTCGAGGTTGCGAATACCGCGCAGCACCAGCACGCCCAGACCGGGGGCCGAGACCAGCGAGGCGATGACGACCATCGCAAGGCTCATCATGATGGTCTGGTTGACGCCCGCCATGATGTTCGGCAGCGCCAGCGGGATCTGCACCCCGAAAAGCTTCTGGCGGCTGGTCATGCCAAAGGCATTGGCGGCCTCGATCACGTCGCGATCGACCAGACGGATGCCCAGATCGGTCAGCCTGACCACCGGCACGATCGCGTAAAGGATGATGGCGATGCCGTAGAGCTTTGGCTCCGTCACCGAGAAGAGGAAGATCAGCGGGATCAGATAGACGAAGGCTGGCAGCGTTTGCAGCATGTCGAGGATCGGCGTCACGATCCGTTGCAGCCGGTCACTGCGCGACATGGCGATGCCAAGCGGCACCCCGAACAGCACGCAGATGAAGGCACAGACAAAGATGATCGCCAGCGTCTGCATGGCGGCGGTATAGTGGTCAACCACGGTCAGGAAGCCCAGCGAGGCTGCGACCAGCAGAACCACGCTCCACGACCGGGCGACGAACCACGTCACCAACAGCAGGATCGGCAGCATAATGAACCACGGCGTCGCGGTCATCAGCCACAGCATTTCCCGCAGCATCCAGCTCAGCGGTTGGGTCAGCGGGTCCAGCACGATCCGAAGCGCGTCGCGCGCCGACAGGAAGGCGCGTTCCAGACCGATGGTCAGATCGCGGGTCTGCGGGATCGCCTGACAGGCATCGTGAAAATTGTTCAGCGAAGGCAGCGGCAAATCCCAGAAAGAGCCGCCGCTGCCGCCCCCACCCGAGGCCCCACCGGCACCACTGCGCGCCTGCGCCATCAGATCGGCCATCGACATCGGGCCATCGCCGCCCGCGCCGCCGTCGCACCATTCCCTCAGGCCCAGAGCGTCAAAAAACTTGGCATAGCTCGCCATCTTCCCTCCGTGGATCGCGCCACTTGAATGTTTGGTAAGGAAGGGGTCGGCACCGTGATGGCGCCGACCCGTGCTTGCGTGGTATCAGACGATTATTGCTGCAGCAGAGCCGACAGCTTCTCGCGGGCGCCATCCGACAGCCAGCCGGACCATTCGTCCTTGTTGTTGGTCAGGTAATGCACCGCGACCTCTTCTGCCGAGGCGCTGTTTTCATCCTGCCATGCCAGAAGCGCGCTCATATCGTCGGTCTTGAAGGTCATTTTGCGGAAGAAGTCCACGATCTCGGGCTTTTCCTCGACCAGCTTCGCGGTGACCGCGGTGACGATCGGCGCGGCCGGGAATTCCGAGACCTGCGGATCGGGCGCATTCGGGTTTTGCAGCGGGGTGAACTTGGCCTCGTCATATTCGCCCAGCGACACCTGGGTCATGTCGTATTTGCCCAGCGGCACCGTCGGACCCCAGTAATAGCCGAACCACGGCTCTTCCGCGGTCACAGCCGAGCCCATCGAGGATGCCAGCGTCTCGCCCGAACCATGGTTGAACACCTTGATCCCCGAGGATTCCAGATCCAGCGCGCGGATCAGGTTGTCGCTGACCACCCGGCAACCCCAGCCTTCGGGGCAGTTGTTGAACACGCCACCGACCAGTTCGGGATTCTCCATCACGCCCTGAATGGTCTTCAGTTCGGGATGCGCCTCGGCCAGATAGGTCGGGATCCACCAGCCCTCGACCCCGCCGGGATCAAGCACCTGGGCGACCGTTTCCATGGTCCCGGCTTCTTCCAGCTTGGTGTAAGCCTCGCCAGCCGAGTTCAGCCACAGGTCGGTGACCACGTCCGGTTCGCCATTTTCGGCGACCGAGGTGATGGCAGGGATGGTATCGGAATTCACCAGGCTGACCTTGCAGTCATAGCCCTGTTCCAGCAGGAACTTGGCGACTTCGGTGATGACTTCGGCCGAGGCCCAGCCCATCTGCGCAATCGACAGATCGCCACAGGCGGCTTCGTCCTGGGCGAAGGCTGCCGTGGACATCAGGCAACCCACGGCACCGATGACGGCAAAAGACGTGAACTTATTCATTACTCTCCCTTTCGATTTTTGATTTTGACCGAGCTGGAGAATAGAGATAGCGGCAGGTTGGGCCGATCAAGTCCGACAAACGACGGCTTCGCATCCAAAAACGACGCGGCGTCAGGCCGCGGTAAGCGTCATCAGACACTCGAGAGTTGATATTCTCTCTCTCGGTCATGGCCTACCTCATAGTCGATCCGGGCAGGAAGGTAAACCTGCCGCGGCAGGAAAGTCCTTGTATGTCCTTGAAAATTCCCGATCTCGCGCCGGGTTGTTGATTGGCCAATCAATAAAGATTCACCCAGCTATTTCCGACCTTTCAAGCCGGATTTTCAGAGGAAAATAAAATCTCCGACCTGTCTCTTTAGACATGCCATAAATATTGGCATGCCCTTCGGCACCGCGTCATTCTGAAAGTCGGATAAGACAATTTATCCTGCATTTTCATCTGCCATGGCCGCGTTTTCTGTTGCGGAAAATACAAGTTAATTTCGGCAGACCGTCAGCGTCATTTCAGCGATGTTCACCGCCGGATCGGTGCCGCCCCGGCAAACGGCCTTGCGGTTGCCGGGTTCACGCCACTGCAGGTTGCGGGGTGACAGGCGGGACGATTCTGGCGATGCTGGTGAAACGGCATGGCAAATCAAGGGCGACGCGGCCCAGCGGCGTCCACAGAACCGGAGGAAAGCTGATGCATATGGTCATGGTGATCTGCGGCGGTTTCATGCTGCTGGCCACCTTCGCGCTGTTCGGAAAGCTGTGGGGCGGAGACGCCGCAGGCATTTCCACCGCCATCCGGGCATTCATCCCGGTCTGGCTGTTGATTACGCTGGTCAATATGTGGGTGGGGGTCACGCAGGCGGGCTATACCTACTCGCAAGAGGCGCCGATCCTGCTTCTGAACTTCGCCATTCCCGCCGCTGTCGCCATCACCCTTGTCGGTGTGGTGCTGAAAGCCTGACAGCGGCGGGATTGCAGATCACTCGACGGGGGTAATGACCGTCTCGTCATATTCCAGCCCGGCCAGATCCGGGTAAAGCTGGCCGATCATGGCGCTGTGCTGCGGCGTTTCCATCCGCACCAGATACCACTTGTCGCCATCTTCCAGCGCAAGGGTCGAGCCGACGGTCTGCATCTTCTGCTCGCCGATGCCGGTGATCGTGTCGGTCGGCACGATCGCATAATCGCGGCCTTCCTCGCTGGTGCCGGTGGTCGCGCCGTCGATGTCATAGGTGAATTCGATGATCTCGGCCTGCTCCAAGACCGCGCCCATCTGTTGCGCGATCATCGGCTTCAGCGTCTCAAGATCGCCGCCTGCCTGCGCCGCCATCATCTCCAGAATGGCCGGGGGCATGTTGTCGATCATGTTTTCATAATTGCCGTTCTCAAGATCCGAGATCAGCGTGTCGAATGCTTCGGCGATGGCCGTGCGGTCGGCGTCGTCAACCTCGGCCAGAAGGGGGGTGGCGGCCAGAATGCCAGCCAGGGCAAATGCGGAAAGTGTCTTCATTTTTTGGTTCCGGTGTAAAAAGTCAGTTAAAGGTCAATGCTCTGACGGAATGATCGCAGCACGCCACGGATTTCGCGGGACTCCGCGTAGCTTGTCAATTGGCGATGATACTGATCGGCGCTGACTTGCCAGTTCAGTATGCTTCCGGGACAGGCCCGGTTACGCCCATCCCCGGCGCGGTTTGCCCAGCAGCATCAGCCCCGAGGCGATCAGGACCAAAGGAAAGCCGCTATTCGGCATGATCGCTGTCAGCAGCAAGGCCCAAAGCGCCAGTATCACCACCGGAAAGCGCGGCAGCAACTGTCCGCGCCGGTCCAGCCATAGCAGCAGCAGGCCCAGCAACAGCGTCGGCAGCGCCAGACTGCCGGGCCATAGCCAGAACGCCATTCCGTTCAGGATCATCGCCTCGCTTTGCTGCGTCAGGGGCTGCCAATGCTCCATCGTCCAGAACAGACCGCCAAGCCAGCCCGCCAAGAACGGCCCCGCCTCGATTGCGAAAAGCGTCAGATGCAGGATGCAGGTGACGATCAAAAGCCATGCGCCTATGCGAAACATCAAGGAACTCCGGGGTCAGGTCAGGGCGTAGCGCAGGATCACCGCCGAACTGCCGACCTGCTCGCAATCCAGAAGCCGCATATTGATCGGCGTCTCCATCGGCCTGAAAAGCGGCGTTCCCCCGCCCAGCAGGACGGGGGCCACGGCCACGCGATATTCGTCGATTAGCCCGGTGGGCAGCAGATCGGCGACCAGATCGGCGCTGCCGAAGATGAACAGATCCTTGCCGGGTTCGGCCTTCAGCGCCCCGATCGCCTTGACCACGTCACCCTGCAGCAGGGTCGAGTTGTTCCACTCGGCCCGCTCCAGCGTGTCGGAAGCGACGTATTTCAGGATTCCGTTCATGAAGATGGCGGTCGGGTCAGACTGTGCCGACCAGTATTCCATCATCCCCTCATAGGTCCGCCTGCCAAAGATCAGCGCGCCGACCTCTGCGGTCTGGCGGTCCGAGAATGCCTGCATCTCGTCGCCCCAGATGGTTTCGTGGAAGCGAAGATCCCAAGCCTCTTCGCCCTCGAAATATCCGTCGAGCGTCATGACATTCCAGACGACCAGCTTGCGCATTTCAGCCTCACATTTCAGGTGCTGGATATTGGTCCCAGAATCCGGGCTGCGGATCAATCTGTTCCACCACGTCGACCAGAACCCCGGCGGGATCCCGCGTCATGAAACGGCGCTGGCCCCATTCCTCATCCGTCAGCGGATGGATGATCGGCGCATTCTCGGCGGTCAGTTTCTGGTAAAGCGCCGCCGCGTCCGCGACCTCGATGGTCAGGATCATCCCCTTGCCGTCGAAACTTTCCGGCCCCGGCGGGACAGAGGGGTGATCGGGATGCATGAAGGCCAGCACCGCGCCCCGTGTGCCTTCCTCGCCCGGCCCGTAAAGATAGACGAACCAGCTTGCCTCGAACGCGGCCTGAAAGCCGAAATGGCGGGTATAGAAATCGCGCGCCTCGAACAAAGCGGGCGTGGTGATCAGCGGATAAAGATCGCGGACGAACATCTGGGGTTTTCCTTCGTTTGTTTCGGCCATGGCCGGGGTGGAAAGCGCGACCGCAAGCGCGATCAGAATATGTCGCAGAGGGCGCATCAGCATGCCTTTCGGGTTGTTGCTGCGGCCAGTCTGTCCGCTTGGCTGCATCGTCTCAATTACCTGACGGGTCATCATTCACGCCCGGCGCGGCATCCGTTCCGATGACCTCCGGCGTAATCGACGAGGGGCAGGGCGATCTGCAGGATGGCCGCAGTTGAAAAAGGAGACATGGAAATGACCATCGACAGATTGCTGATACTGGACGCGCTGACCTGCCTTGCCATGGGGGCGCTGCTGGTCATCGGGGGGGTGTGGCTGGCCGGGCTTTTGCACCTGCCGCCGATGCTGCTGTTCTATGCCGGGCTGGTCCTGTTCCCGGTGGCGCTGCTGATGGCGCTGATCGGAATGATGGACCGCCCGTCGCCTGCGGGCGTGTGGCTGGTGATCCTTGGGAATGCCGGTTGGGTGCTGGCAAGCCTGCTGGTGCTGCTGGTGACACAGCCGAACGCATTCGGCACGGCCTTCGTGCTGTTGCAGGTGGTTGTGGTGGCGGTGCTGACGCTGGCCGAATACCGGGCGCGTCCCGCAGCAAGCCAGAGCGGCGCCCGCGCCTGATTTCAGGGTGAAGGGCGATCAAGGGCGGCGCGTGCCGCCCTTTTTCATGCCTCGGCTGCCGCTTGTGCCATCAGGGTCCGGGTCGCCTCATCCGCCGGGAAGAAGCTCTCGATGGCGATTTCCGACAGGGTGATGTCCATCGGCATCCCGAACAGCGTCGTGGTTGAGAAGAAGGACAGATCGCCAATCGGCGTCGCAAGCCGCAGCGGCACGATGATCGAGGCCGGGTCCATATGCGGCACATCCTCGGGCGCGGGCCATTGCTGGGTCTCGCGCAGAAGATCGTTCAGACCGGGATCGCCGGTCAGCGCGAATTGATGCTTCAGACGGCGGATCAGATGCCCGCGCCATTCCGCCAGATTGACGATCCGGTCCGCCAGCCCACCCGGCGCCAGCGTCAGACGTAGCACATTCACTGGTGGTTCAATCAGGCTGTGATCGGCCACGCATTGCATGATCCGCCGCGCCGCCGCATTCGTCGCCACCGCGTTCCAGTGCCGGTCCAGCGCCAAAGCCGGGCAGGGGTCGTGCCCGTCCAGCACCTGCCGGATCGCCGCCTCGGCCTGCGCCAGCGCCGGATTGGCCAGATCGCGCGCCTTGTAAACCGGCGCGAACCCTGCCGCGACCAGCATCAGGTTCCGTTCGCGCAAAGGCACGTCCAGCACCTCGCACAGCCGCAGGATCATCACCCGCGTCGGCTGGGACCGCCCGGTTTCCAGAAACGACAGGTGGCGCTGCGAAATCTCGGCATCCAGCGAAAAATCAAGCTGGCTGCGGCGGCGAAAGTCCCGCCACCAGCGCAGATGTTCGCCAAAGTTCATCGTATCATCAAGCATCATGCCCGAATGATAGCCCGCAGACGCGGAACGGCAATGACCTTGCAGGTCATTGTGCAGGAATGCACAGAGCTTGTGCTCCGGCTGCCGGTGCCGCCATTTGTGAACAGACCGCCGCGTTCCTACATATGCTGCAACCAAATCCATACGAATGTCGCCGGCGAACCGGCGACCCGGAGACGACGATGAAGAATATCGGATTCCTGTCCTTCGGCCATTGGTCGCCCGACCGTGGCTCGCAAGTTCGCACGGCCTCGGACGTGTTGCTGCAATCGATCGACCTTGCCGTCGCCGCTGAAGAGCTTGGCCTCGACGGGGCCTATTTCCGCGTCCACCACTATGCGCGGCAACTGGCCTCGCCGTTTCCTCTGCTGGCCGCGATCGGCGCACGCACCAAGACCATCGAGATCGGCACCGGCGTCATCGACATGCGCTATGAAAACCCGCTCTACATGGTCGAGGACGCTGGTTCCGCCGACCTGATCGCGGGTGGACGGTTGCAGCTTGGGATCAGCCGCGGCTCGCCCGAACAGGTGATCGATGGCTGGCGTCATTTCGGCTATCAGCCGGGTGAGGGCGAGACCGAACAGGACATGGCCCGCCGCCATACCGAGGTGTTCCTTCAGCAACTGGAGGGCAAGGGCTTCGCGCGTCCCAATCCGCGCCCGATGTTCCCGAACCCGCCGGGCCTGCTGCGGTTGGAACCGCATTCCGAAGGTCTGCGCGACCGGATCTGGTGGGGCTCAGCCTCGGATGCCACGGCTGTCTGGGCGGCAGAGCAGGGGATGAACCTGCAAAGCTCGACCCTGAAACTGGATGAGTCGGGCGAGCCGTTCCATGTCCAGCAGGCCCGGCAGATCCGCGTCTATCGCGATGCGTGGGAGAAGGCCGGTCACGACCGCACGCCCCGCGTCTCGGTCAGCCGCTCGATCTTTGCGCTGACCAATGACGAGGATCGGCGCTATTTCGGCCGGGGTGGCAAGGATGACGACCAGATCGGCAATATCGATACGTTCCGTGCCATTTTCGGCCGCAGCTATGCCGATGAGCCCGACAAGCTGGTCAAGGCGCTGCGCGAGGATGAAGCGATTGCCGAGGCCGATACGCTGCTGCTGACGGTGCCGAACATGCTGGGCGTCGATTACAACGCCCATGTGATCGAAAGCATCCTGACCCATGTTGCGCCCGAACTGGGCTGGCGCTGAGACAATACGGAAAACGCGGCCCCGTCGGGCCGCGTTTTTCGACCAATGGGCACTGGCTGGACTTAAACGCCTGCCTTTGCCATGCTGTCGGCACTGCTGAGGAAGCGTGCCAATGATCCCCACTATTACCGCATTCGCAAACTCACTCGATCAGGGCGCGGGCCTTGCGCGCGACATGCGCGTCCGCTGGGCGCTGGAAGAGGTCGGCCAGCCCTACAACACCCGCCTTGTCTCGTGGGAGGCGATGAAACAGCCCACCCATCTGGCATCGCAACCCTTCGGTCAGATCCCCAGCTACGAAATGGGCGATCTGATCCTTTTCGAATCCGGCGCAATCGTTCTGCATGTCGCCTTGCACAATCCGGGCCTGTTGCCGGAAGAAGCCGATGCGCGGGCGCGGGCGATCACCTGGCTTTTCGCCGCGCTCAACACGGTTGAGCCGCCGATTTTCGACATGGACATGGCCCAGATTATCGAGACCGAAAAGCCGTGGTATGACGAACGCCTGGCGCTGCTCAAATCGCGCATCCGCGACCGCTTGCGGGTTCTGACCGCGCAACTGGCGGGTAACGACTGGCTGGAAGGCGGGTTCAGCGCAGGCGATCTGATGATGATCGCTGTCCTCAGAATGCTGCACGGGACCGAGCTTCTGGCTGAATTTCCCGCCATCGCCGCCTATGTCGCCCGAGGCGAGGCCCGCCCGGCCTTTCGCCGCGCCTTCGACGCCCAGCTTGCCGATTTCAAAGCCAGTTCGCAGGCGGACTGAGCAACCTACGCCGCCAGCCCGGTCAATTCTTCGGATGCCTGCCACAGCCGCGTCGCCACTTCGGCATCGACGGCCTGCGCCGGGATCGCCGCCTTGATCGGATAGCCGCGAGTTTCGCGGAACCTGTGGGGGCCGTAATATTCCCCCGAAGCCGCCTCGGGCGCGGTTGCGGCATAAAGCGTCGGCAGCGCGCCCTGTGCGGCAGGCTGGAACGCGAAACTCAGCACCGTGCGAGCCATGCCGATGATGCTCCACCGGCCCGGCGCGTTATGCAGCAGATCGGTGCGTGAGACACCCGGATGCGCCGCCATGCTGGCGATGCCCCAGCCATTCGTCC
The DNA here is from genome assembly GCF_016629665.1 of Paracoccus caeni. Taxonomy (GTDB): domain Bacteria; phylum Pseudomonadota; class Alphaproteobacteria; order Rhodobacterales; family Rhodobacteraceae; genus Paracoccus; species Paracoccus caeni. The sequence goes on along the minus strand of NZ_JAEPRQ010000002.1, from coordinate 472,732 downwards.
GGCTGCGGCGATGCAGTTCCAGCGCAAAGATCAGACAGGCCAGCTTCGATTGGCTATAGACGCTCATCGGGCGATAGGCGCGCTCGGCATTCAGATCGGCAAAGTCGATTGCCCCGTTCCGCGCCGCAATGCTGGACAGCGACACGACCCGCGCATCCTTGCCGTTCTTCAGCAGCGGCAGCAGCCCGATGGTCAGCGCGAAATGGCCCAGATAGTTGGTGCCAAGCTGCAATTCGAACCCGTCCACAGTTTCCTGCCGTTTCGGCGGCACCATCACCCCGGCATTGTTGATCAGCAGATCCAGCCGCTCGGCCTTGGCCCGCATGCGCGCGCTGAACTGATCGACCGAATGCAGATCCGCCAGATCCAGCGGCTCGAACCGGATCTTGGCGTCCGGCACCGCCGACCTGATCCGCTGCACCGCCGCCTCACCCTTGGCCGGATTGCGCCCGGCGATGATCACATCCGCCCCGGCAGCGGCCAAGGCCAGCGCATCCTCATATCCAAGCCCGCCCGTCCCGGTCACAACCGCAAGCCGCCCGTCCTGACGCGGCATGTTGGATGTCGTCCACTGTCCCATCTCGACGCCTTTCAATCTATGATCACTTGAATTAAGATAATTACACTGAGTGCAAAAATGCATCAAGGGCAAAAATATGGCGAAAGCTGAGCAGGCCGGTCTGCCGGGCGAGGGGCTGCGCGAACGCAAGCGGCGCGAGACCGCGCAGCGGATCACCGATGCCGGGATCGCGCTTTTCATCGCGCGCGGATACGAGGCGACGACACTGGACGATATCGCTGAAAAGGCGGGGATTTCGCGGCGCAGTTTCTTTTCCTATTTCAAGTCCAAGGACGACATTCTGCTGTCCTTGCAAAGCGGCACCGGCAAGATGTTGGTGGCGGCTTTGCATGATGAACCCGTGGAAAAACCGCCGCTCACCGCCATGCGCGATGCGGTGATCCGGGTCTGCGCGCCGTTTCCGATGGACGAAATGATGGCGATGGACCGGCTGATGCGCTCAAGCGAATCGGTGCAGGCCCGCAAACAGGCCAGCTATATCGAACATGAGAAGCTGTTATTCGAGGCGCTGCGCCAGAAATGGCCCGATCCCGCGCGCGAGGTTTCGCTGCGGCTGCTGGCAATGCTTTCCATCGGCACGATCCGCCTGTCGCTGGACGAGATGAGCCGAACCGGCGGCGCAAGACCCCTCACCGACCTGCTCGCCCAATATTTCGACGCATTGGACGGCACACTGTAGGGTGCGTGCTCTGCACGCACCTTGCACCGCGCCAAAGGTGCGTGCAGAGCACGCACCCTACGCAACACCCACCGTTCGCAAGCTGTGTACAGCCTGTGTACGGCCTGTGCATCCCCGGTGTACGCCCTGTGCAGCCAAAACCCCAGCATTTGCTGGCGTTCCCGCACCCGCCGCTTCTCCGTTGCACAAATACCCAATGCAACGCCCGCAGCCGTTGCGCGCCTATCCGGCGTTCTCGGCCTCTTTCTTCGTGACCAGCACCTTGTCGATCCGCCGCCCGTCCAGATCGACCACCTCGACCGTCCAGTCGCCGATCTCGATCCGCGCGCCCAGTTCCGGCAGCACGCCTGCATGATCCAGCACCAGCCCGGCGACCGATTCATAGCCGCGATCATCCGGCAGCGAGATCCCGATCATGTCGGCGAACTCATCCGCAGGCATCCAGCCCGCAACCAGCCAGCCGCCATCCTCGCGCGCAATCGCCTTGGGCTCGTCATCGCCCGGTTCGGGGAAGTCACCCGCAATCGCCTCGAGCACATCCATCGAGGACACGACGCCCTCGAAATGCCCGTATTCATCATAAACCAGCAGCATATGCGTCGGCGTCTGCTTCAACTGCTCGATCACGTTCAGCGCCGGCAGACCCTCGCGGATGACCGGCACCTGCTGGATCAGCGGGCGGATATCGGGCGTATTTGCGGCGGTCCGGCCCAGCATGTCCTGACAGTTCAGGACGCCGATGATCTCGTCATCGGTGCCATCGCGGATCGGCAGACGCGACCGGCGGCTGTTGATGAAGGTCTGCTTGATCTCGTCGATGCTGTCGCGGATATCGACCATCTCGACCTCATGGCGCGGCGTCATCAGCCCACGCGCGGTGCGGTCGGCGATCCGCATGACGCCTGCGATCATGTCTTTCTCGGCAGGCTCGATCACGCCTGCAAGCCGGGCTTCTGAAATGACGACCTTGATCTCTTCGTCGGAGATTCCCCGGTCGCTTTCCCCCGACTGGCCCAGCAGCGACAGCACCGCCTTGCCGGATTTGTCCAGAACCCAGACGATCGGCGCCGCAATCCGCGAGATCCACAGGATGATCGGTGCGATCCGGCTTGCCACCGTCTCGGGAGAGCGCAGCGCGATCTGTTTCGGGACCAGTTCGCCCACGATCAGCGACAGATAGGTGATCGCGACGACGACGCCACCGACGGCCAGCGTCTGCGCCATTGCGGGCGAAACGCCCATGCCGACCAGATAGGCGGCCAGCCGGGTGCCCAAGGTTGCGCCCGAAAAGGCGCCCGACAGGATGCCGACCAGCGTGATGCCGATCTGGACGCTGGACAGGAACCGGCCGGGTTCCGCACCCAGTTCAAGGGCGGTCTGCGCCCCGCCGCTGCCTTGCTCGGCCATGACCTTCAGCCGGGCGGGCCGGGCCGAAACGATGGCCAGTTCGGACATGGCCAGAAGGCCGTTGAACATGGTCAGAAGAAGGACGATGGCGATTTCAAGAAACATGGTTTCCACGATGATGCGAATAAGGGTGAGGGCGGGCGGTCATCTGCGCAGCATTGATGCGCAGGCGCCCGGCAGCAGACAGGCCGTCGCCGAAGCAGGTCAGACTGATCGGGCTGGTGGGCGGGACTGCAAGCGAATGCCGCTCGCGCCGCGGATCACGGGCGATCTTGGTCAGGATGTCGAAAGATTCGGGTCGTCTGGTCGGATTGGCCGACTTTCGTCGGTCCTCCTCCGGTCCTTCGCCATTGTCCTCGGACAGATGGGCTGGGGCTGACGCGCCCCGATTGTCATGGTCCTGCATCGATCCTGTTCTGGTGCAATTGATACGACCTCGGGCGAAATCTTTGCCCGATCCCCATTGTGGAATGGCAGGGCAGGACAAAGCAAGGGCATCTGCACAAGTTTTTTAACCTTTGGGCGGGAAGCGCCGATATTCCCTGCGGTCACGGGGCTGCGTGTCTCCTGAGGTCCGGCACGCTCTTTTCTGCCATCGGCTGCGGCGTGGGGCGAGATGGAGCATCTGATATGAAACAGTGCCCATCCATCGGACGGGCACTGTCTTGCTTTCAGTTCAGTCAACCGTAGCTGCGGGTCTTAGTGATGGCCGTCCGACTTCTTCTCGGTCAGGGCTGCATCAGGCTGCGTGCCGGAGGTCTTCCAGATCGAATAGGCCACGCCTGCACCAAGGATGGCGAAGGTGATGCCCAGCGACCATTCCGGCGGGAACTTCTCCCAGCCAAGGGCGTCGGCGATGAAGATCTTCGAGCCGATGAAGATCAGCAGAACCGACAACGCGTATTTCAGATACGAGAAGCGGTGCAGGATCGCTGCCAGCGCGAAATACAGCGCGCGCAGACCAAGGATCGCGAAGATGTTCGAGGTATAGACGATATAGGGATCGGTGGTGATCGTGAACACCGCAGGGACCGAGTCGACCGCGAAGACGATATCGGCGATCTCGATCATCACCAGCGCCAGCAGCAGCGGCGTGGCAAAGCGGACGATCTTGCCGGTCTTCGGATGCGGCAGCTTCACGATAAAGGCGTTGCCGTGGAAATCATCGGTCACGTTGAACCGGCGGCGCATGAATTTCAGCAGCTTGTTCTCGCCGATATTGTGATGCTCTTCCGACACGAACAGCATCTTGATCCCGGTAAAGACCAGGAACAGCGCGAAGATATACAGAACCCAGTGATATTGCTCGACGATGGTTGCGCCAAGGAAGATCATGATGGCGCGCAGCACGATCACGCCCAGAATACCCCAGAACAGCACCCTGTGCTGATATTTGCGCGGGATGGCGAAGAAGCTGAAGATCAGCGCCATCACGAAGATATTGTCCATCGCCAGCGTCTTTTCGACCACGAAAGCGGTCAGATATTGCGCGGCAGGCTCGCCCCCCATCTGCCAATAGACAAAACCGCCAAAGGCAAGGCCCATGGCGATATACATAGCCGACAGTTTGAGACTGGAAGACACGCCGATCTCATGATCGCCCTTGTTCAGGACGCCAAGGTCCAGAACCAGCAGACCAATGACCAGCGAGATAAAGAGCAGCCACATCCAGACCGGCTGGCCCATGAAGGAAAGAAGCAGAAAATCCATGTTCACCTCACCTTGTTGGTTATGTGCTGAGGCCAACGGAAGATGACTGAACTGCGACAGACCCCTGGCATCGAGCACGCTCGATGCGGTCCGACATCACGACAATGGGTGTCGTCAGAGGGGCCCGGTCCCGCCCGCACTAACTGGTAAAGCGAAATCCCGGTTTCAAGGGACGAAAGGCGGATTATTCGCCTTTTTTCTCTTCATCGGGCGATTTTTCTGCCGAAACCGTGCCTTGCGCGGTGGTCACGGGGATTTCGCTGGTTTCGGGATCTTCCTGTTCCTGCGTATCCTCGGACGGATCTTCCAGCGTCGTGTCGATCGGACCGTCGCGCATTTCGGGCGGCAGGATCGGCGAATTTTCCGCCCGGTCACGATGCAGGGCGGCTCGGCCCAGAAGCATCAGCGTCACCGGGATCGTCACCATCACGCAAAAGCCGATGACCAGTTCGTGGAAGATGAAGCGGCCCTCGAAATGGCTGGCAAGGATGGCCGAGGCGATGATGATGCCGCCGGTTCCCCAGCTTGTGCCCAGAGTAGGGGCGTGGATGCGGTCATAAAACCGCTCCAGCCGGGCAAAGCCCAATGCGCCGATCAGCGTCAGGGTCGCGCCCAGCACCACGAAGAACGAGGCAAGGATCGCGATCCACAGCGGGATATTGTCCAGCGCGTTCATTCGATCACCTCGCCCCGGAACAGGAACTTGGCCAGCGCGACCGTCGCCACAAAGCCCATGACCGCGATCACCATCGCCGCCTCGAAGAAGAAGATCGAGCCAAGCCGCATTCCGGTGACCAGAAACAGCAGCATCACCGTCAGATACAGCGTATCCAGCGCCAGAACCCGGTCCTGCGCGCGCGGCCCCTTGACGATGCGGGTGCCGGCCAGACAGGCGGCCAGCGCCAGTGCGAATTGCGCATAGCTTAATGCGAAGGTCAGGATCGTCGCGCTCATTCGAAGATCTCCATCAGCATCGGCTCGTATGTTTCCTTGATGACCTTGCGATAATGCTCGGCCTCTTTGTCGTCGAAGATGTGGACGGTCAGCATTCCGGTCTCGGACACGTATTCGATCCATGCCGTGCCCGGCGTCGAGGTGACGATGATCGACAGCACCGCCAGCGCGTTCTGGCTGCGCAGCGTCAGGGGCACGACCAGAAAGGTCGAACTGCGTTTGCCGTTGCCCTCGGTCAGGATCAGCCGGGTCACGGCGATATTCGAACGCAGCACATCCATGAACAGCGTCCATAGCAGGCGCGGGACCACCGACCAGCGGCGGATGCGCGGGCGTTCGGGGTGCAGCGCCGCCATGGCCCGGCCCGCGACCAGCGCGATCATGCTGCCCAGAAGCAGATGGCCGGGCGAGAAGCTGGTCAGCACCATCCAGAACAGGACCAGCGCGACCGACAGCATCGGATGCGGGATCAGGCGGCTCATGGCTGGGTCTCCTCCTGAATCTCGGCACCTTCGCGGTCGGCGGCGCGTGGCGTGGCGAAGACGCCATAGGCATAGCTTGCCGTCTGGTGCAGATCCTGTGCGGTGCCTTGGGTATAGCGCAGCGTCACCTCGGATTTGACGGTCATCAGGCCCAGAACGCTGATCAGCGCGATGATCGGTGCGATCTCCAGCGCAAGGACGCGCGGGGCGGTATCCTCGCCCGCCCAGAAGGTCTGGATGCCGATCCGCGCCAGACCGATCAGCGTGGCAAAGCCCGAGATGATCAGCATCGCGATGAACGCCCAGTTGAGGCCCGGCGGCAGTCCGTTATCACCGATCAGTTGCTGGATGATCGCCACCTTGCCGATAAAGCCGGGCAGGGGCGGCAGCCCCGCCAGCATCATCAGCGAGATGCCGAAACAGGCGCCCAGAACGGTCATCGTCACCGGGATGGCCAGCCCGGCATCGGGCACCTCATCGACATCGGCATCGTCGATACCATAGGCATCCGCCGTCAGCGCCAGCATCGCGGCAATGCCGCCATCCTCACGGCTCATCGGCTCGATCAGCAGAAACAGCGTGCTGGTCGCGAGGGTCGATCCGATCATGTAGTAAAGCGCGCCCGACAACAGCTCGGGCCCGCCGCCCGCCACGGCAAAGCCCGTGACCGCCAGCACCGTCCCTGACGAGATCAGCACCGAATGCGCGGCCATCCGGCCAAGCCCCTGCGAGGCCAGAAGCCCGACAAGCCCAAAGATCAGCGTCGCCATGCCAAGGATGATCAGCATCCCCGCGCCAAACCCGGTCGAGGCCCCGGCGCTTGGCCCGAAAAGCAGCATCGACAGCCGCAGGATCGCATAGACGCCCACCTTGGTCATGATCGCGAACATCGCGGCGACCGGCGCAGCGGCGGCCATATAGGCGGTGGACAGCCAGAAGGACAGCGGCCAACTTCCCGCCTTGACCAGAAACGCCACCGCCATGATCGCCACGGCGGCATGCAGCAACGGCCGGTCCTCGGGCGACAGGGACGAGATCATGTTCGCCAGATGCGCCATGTTCAGCGTGCCGGTGATGCCATAGATCAGGCTGACCCCGATCAGGAACAGCAGCGAGGCGGCAAGGTTGATCGCGATGTAATGCAGGCCCGCGCGGACGCGAAGCTGTCCCGAGCCGTGCAGAAGCAGGCCATAGGACGCCGCCAGCAGCACCTCGAAGAAGACGAAGAGGTTGAACAGATCGCCGGTCAGGAAGGCGCCGTTCAGGCCGACCAGCAGGAACTGGAACAGCGAATAGTAATGCTGTCCCTGCCTGCTCCAGCTTGCCGAGGCATAGACCAGAGACGGAATCGCCAGCAGCGCGGTCAGCACCAGCATCAGCGCCGACAGCCGGTCGAGGACCAAAACGATGCCGAAAGGCGCCTGCCAGTCGCCCAGCAGGTAGAACCCGATGCTGCCATTGCCGTCGGCCCCGCCCGATTTGGCGCGAATGACCAACTCGATCGCGATCAGCAATTGCGCGCAGGTCGAGATCAGGCTCAGCCAGAACTTCGCCTTCCGCTGCCGGTCATCGTAAAGCAGCATCAGCGCGCCCGTGATGAACGGGATCAGGATCGGCGCAATGATCAGGTGTTGATGGATCACTGGCTGCGCTCCTTCCCGTCAACATGGTCGGTGCCGGTCATCCCGCGCGAGGCGATCAGCACCACGAGAAACAGGGCGGTGGTCGCGAAGCTGATGACGATGGCGGTCAGGACCAGCGCCTGCGGCAGCGGGTCGGCGTAATTGCTGGGATCGACGAAGCCGCCTTTCGGCATGATCGGCGGGCGTCCGGGTGCCAGCCTGCCCATCGAGAAGATGAACAGGTTCACTGCATAGGACAGCAGGCACAGCCCGATGATCACCTGAAAACTGCGCGGACGCAGAAGCAGCCAGATGCCCGAGGTGGCAAGGATGCCGATTGCGGCAGACAGGATGATTTCCATCAGGCGGTCTCCTTCATTCCGGCTTTCGCACCCTCTTCGGCAAGTGCCGCTTTCTTGGCCTTGGCGGCGCGATCTTCCTCATCCTGTTCGCGCAGACGGCTGGCGCGCAGCGACTGGTGGGCGATGGCGATGAGCATCAGGACCGTGGCCCCCATGACCAGCGCGAAGACCCCGACATCGAACAGCATGGCCGTGGCGGCGGGCACCTGTCCGATCACCGGCAGGTTCACGTATTGCGCATAGGCGGTCAGGAACGGATAGCCAAAGATCCACGCCCCGATCCCGGTCCCTGCGGCCATCAGCAGGCCGAAACCCATCCAACGGATCGGCAAGACGGTGATCCGCGCCTCGACCCAACGGACATTGGTGGCCAGATATTGCAGCAGGAAGGCGATCGCCATGGTGACGCCGGCCGCAAAGCCTCCGCCCGGCAGGTCATGGCCGCGGAAGAAGAAATAGGCCGAAACCATGATCAGCAGCGGGAACATCCACAGCATGATGACCGAAGGCACATAAAGATAATCGGTCAGGTGTTCCTGCGTGGTGATCTTTTGCTGTTCCGGCTGCTCGACACTTTCCGCCGAAGGACGGAAGCGGCGCAGCAGGCCGTAAACGGTCAACCCGACAATCGCCAGAACGCCAATCTCGCCGAATGTGTCGAAGGCGCGGAAATCGACAAGGATGACGTTCACCACATTGGTGCCGCCGCCCTCGTAATAGGCATTGCCAAGGAACCAGTCGCCGACATTTGGGACCAGCGGGCGTGTCATCAGCGCATAGGCGATGACCGCGATGCCGCTGCCCCCGATCACGGCGATGACCAAATCGCGGAAGCGGCGGATCTTGGCGGGCCGCAGCGTATCCTCGACGATTTCCTCGCGGCGCTTGGGCAGCCAGCGCAGGCCAAGAAGCAGCAGAACCGTGGTGACCACCTCGACCAGCAATTGCGTCACCGCAAGGTCGGGCGCGGCGAACCACACGAAGGTCAGGCAGGTGATCAACCCGGCACCGCCCAGCAGCACCAAAGCGGCGAAGCGGTGATATTTTGCCTGCCATGCCGCGCCGATGGCGCAGGCCGCACCGACCAGCCACATCAGCCCAAAGGCGGGGCTGGGCGTGTTCAGCCGCAGATCCTGTGCGAAATGCAGGTTTCTCCACAAAGCCGCCGTGGCGAACAGGACCGAGGCCATCACAAGGATGCGCAACTGCGGCTGCAATTCCTCGGTGCCGATGCGGCGGAAAACCGACCGGGGCCAGCGCCAGCTTATCTGCAGTTGCAGCCAGTCATAGATCTTCTGCGCCCGGATCATGTGGAACAGCGGCGGGCCTTCGGGTCCGTTCGGGACCGTCCGCGCCGTGGTCAGGAAGATGAACGTGCCGACCACGATGGCGACGACGCTCAGCAGCAGCGGCGCATTGACGCCGTGCCAGATGGCGATATGCGCCTCGGGGGTGTTGGGGCCAAGCACGGCTTGGGCGGCGACGTTCAGGATCGGCTCCAGCGTCAGGGCGGGCAGGATGCCGATCACCACGCAAAGCAAGACCAGCATCTCGACCGGGCGGCGCATCCACGGGGTCGGTTCGTGCGGGGTCTGCGGCAGGTCGGTGGCGGTTGGGCCAAAGAACACCGTGACGATGAAGCGCAGCGAATACGCGACCGAGAAGGTGCTGCCGATCACCGCCAGATAGGGCAAGGCATTGTCCAGCCATGTGCCGTTATGCCAATCGACCGCCTCGGCAAAGAACATCTCTTTCGACAGGAACCCGTTCAGCAGCGGCATCCCCGCCATCGACGCGGCTGCGGTGATCGCAAGAACCGAGGTGATCGGCATGACCCGGATCAGCCCGCTCAGCTTGCGCATGTCGCGGGTGCCGGTTTCATGGTCGATGATCCCGGCGGTCATGAACAGCGAGGCCTTGAAGATCGCGTGATTGCAGATGTGGAAGATCGCCGCAAAGATCGCCATCGGGCCGCCGATCCCGGCCAGTGCGGTGATCAGGCCCAGATGGCTGATCGTCGAATAGGCCAAGAGACCTTTCAGGTCGTGCCGGAACAGCGCGATCACTGCGCCGACGATCATGGTAATCATCCCGGTGCCCGCGACCGCATAGAACCACGCCTCGGTCCCTCCGAAAGCGGGCGAGAAGCGGACCAGCAGGAACACGCCCGCTTTCACCATGGTCGCGCTGTGCAGATAGGCCGAAACCGGCGTCGGCGCGGCCATGGCGCCGGGAAGCCAGAAATGGAACGGGAATTGCGCCGATTTGGTAAAGGCGCCCAGCAGGAACAGCGTCAGCGCCGCGCCGTAAAGATCGCTCTGCCGGATCAGATCGCCCGAGGCCAGCACGGTTTCCAGATCGTAACTGCCGACGATATTGCCGACGATCAGCATCGCGACCAGCAGACACAGACCGCCAAGGGCGGTGATCATCAGCGCGGTCCGCGCCCCGTCACGGGCGGCACCGCTTTGGTGCCAGAAGCCGATCAGCAGGAATGAGATGATCGAGGTCAGTTCCCAGAACACCACCATGATCAGGATGTTGCCCGAGATAAGGATGCCCTGCATGGCGCCGGTAAACGCCAACAGCAGGGCGAAGAACCGGGGCATCCGGTCCTGACCCTCCATGTAATAGCGCGCATAGATGACGACCAGAATGCCGATGCACAGCACCAGCAGCGTGAACAGCCACGAAAACCCGTCCAGCCGCAGGGTGATATCCAGCCCAAGCGAGGGCACCCATTCGATATTGCCGCGCAGCGATCCATGTGTCGCGATCGTCTGCCGGAAGCCCAGCAGAATCGCGACGCCCGCGGCAAGCGTCAGGCCCGAGACCCAGGCGGCGGCGCGGTGGGCATTGTGCGAAAGACTGAGAAGGGCAAGAGATGCAACGAACGGAAGGAACGCCAAAATCGAAAGCAGGTTCTGTTCGGCCATCGTCCCGTCCGTACTCCGTTCGTCGTTAACCCGGCTCCGGGCAATCGCCGTCCCCTGTCCGGATGACAGTGGGGGCAAATGTCTGGCCATGGAATATACACCGATTGCCGTCTGAAGGCGCGGGGATCAAGGCCTTATCGTTCATTCCTTAACACTAATTGGCACATATGCCTCACGTATCCGTGTGCAAGGGGCCGTCGGTTGCATTCTGATGCAAAAACACGCGGAAAGGTAAGGTTTCCGCGTGCTCGGTAATTTTACCTATGTCTGTGGGCGGGACGCCCCGCGCGCGCCTCAGCGGCGGGTATCGTCAACGCTTCCGACCGAAGATTCGGCCCTGAACTCAAGCTGACGGACCACCCACAGGGCGATGACCGTGCAGATCGCGCCCGACAGCAGATACAGGCCTGCGGCAAAGAGTCCCAGCCAAGTGGACAGGAACAGGGCGGTGATCGGCGCAAAGCCTGCGCCGAACATCCACGCAAAGGCCGACACGAAGGCCGAGGCGGTATAGCGGTTGCGCTTTTCGAACATCGAGGCGACCGCGCCCGAGGATTGGCCGAAGCTCAGACCAAGGATGATGAAGCCGACGATCATATAGGCCGATTCGCCGCTTGCCCCGCCACGCAGCAGGACCGGGGCCAGCAGGCTGAAGGCGCCGATGGCGACCGCGCCCCACATCAGCAGGTTCCTGCGCCCGAAACGGTCCGACAGATAACCCGAGGCAACCACCGACAGGACGCCAAATGCGGCGCTGACCGCGGTGAGGTTCAGGAAGAAGGTCAGGGTCTCTTCGGTGTAAAGATAGACCCAGGACAGCGGGAAGACCGTGACCATGTGGAACATCGCAAAGGTCGCCAGCGGCACGAAGATGCCCACGACGACGGCGCGGCCATCCTCGGACACGGTGTCGCGGATGCGGGTGGCCTGCAATTCGCGGGTCTCGAACTGCTCCTGAAATTCGGGCGTAGCGATGATCCGCAGCCGCGCGAACAGCGCCACCACGTTCACCGCGAATGCGACGAAGAACGGATAACGCCAGCCCCAGTCAAGGAAATCCTCGGCCGACATGCTGGCAACGAGATAGGAAAACAGCAGCGCCGCGACGATCAGACCGATCGGCGCGCCAAGCTGCGGGATCATCGCATAGAAGCCGCGTTTCTCGCGCGGGGCGCTGACCGCCAGAAGCGACGACAACCCGTCCCATGTGCCGCCAAGCGCGATCCCCTGACCGATGCGCAGCAGTGCCATGACCGCAATCGCCCACCAGCCAAGTGTATCGTAAGACGGCACCAGCCCCATGGCCACGGTCGAGGTGCCCAGCCCGAATAGCGCCAGCGTCAGCTTGGCCACGCGGCCATGGCGACGGTCGATCCGCATGAAGATGGCGGTGCCGATCGGGCGGGCGACGAAGGCCAGCAGGACCAGAACGAACGACCAGAGCGTCCCGGAAAGCGGATCCAGAAACGGAAACAGCCGCGATGGAAAGACGATGACCGAGGCGATGGCGAAGACGAAGAAGTCGAAAAATTCGGACGTTCGGCCGATGATCACACCGACTGCGATATCCGAGGGCGAGACCTCGTAATCGGTTGCGTCGTGTCCGCGCGTATCGCGGGCGGTTTCAGAGGAATTGACCATATCGGCGGCGCTCCGTGATCGACATGACGAGGCAGAAAGACGCAGATCGGCTGCAATCATGGCAGAATCTGCAAGAAATCCCGTGCAGCCATGATACATTACCGCAGGAATGCACACGCGACAAATTGTCTTCTGTCTCATCCGAGGCATCAGTTTTATCGGGTGCGCCATACGCTGAGGCAAGCCAAGTGATGGCGGGGCAACGTCCCTAGACCGAGGGCATCGAAGAACATGGCACCAATCTTGAAACGGCTAACCTTGCTTGGCGCGCTTCTGGCGCTGTCTGCCTGCAAGTTCGAAGTTCTGTCTCCTTCAGGGGATGTCGCGGCACAGCAACGCGACCTGCTGGTGATCTCGACCTTGCTGATGCTGATCATCATCATTCCGGTCATGGCGCTGACGGTCTGGTTCGCATGGCGCTATCGCTCGGCCAACCGTCAGGCGACCTATGCGCCGGATTGGGATCACTCGACCAAGCTGGAGCTGGTGATCTGGGCGATTCCGCTGCTGATCATCGTCTGCCTTGGCGCGCTGACCTGGGTTGGCACGCATCTTCTGGATCCTTACCGCCCGCTGGACCGCATCAGCGCGACCCAGCCTGCACGGGATGAACAGCCGCTGCGGGTGCAGGTTGTCGCACTCGACTGGAAATGGCTGTTCATCTATCCCGAAGAGGGGGTGGCGACCGTCAACCAGTTCGCCGCGCCGGTGGACCGCCCGATTGAGTTCACGCTGACCTCATCCTCGGTCATGAACGCCTTCTATATCCCGGCCATGGCCGGGATGATCTATGCGATGCCGGGGATGCAGACGACGCTGCATGGCGTCTTTAACGAATCCGGTGAATATCAGGGACTTGCGTCGCATTATTCAGGCGCTGGTTTCTCTGGCATGCGGTTCAAGGCCGAGGCGCTGGACGATGCGGGCTTCGACGCCTGGATCGCCGAGGCGAAAGAGAGTGGCGAGACGCTGGACCGCGCCCGCTATCTGGAACTGGAAGCGCCCAGCGAGAATGTCGCCCCGATGATCTTCGCCGAGGTTGAACCGCGCCTGTTCCAGCGCGCCGTCAATATGTGCGTCGAGGAAGGCAAGATGTGCATGTCCGAGATGATGGCCATCGACGATCAGGGCGGCATGGGGCTTTCGGGCGCGGTCAACGTCGCCGCGCTGACCTATGACAAATACGAGCGTCGCGGCACCGCCCGTCCGATTCTGGGACTGGAGCCCTTCCGTGTCGTGGGCATCTGCACCGCCGACGAGTTGGAGCAGATGTTCGCCTTCGCCGATGCGACCAGCAACTACACCCCCCGCGACGTATCGCCGCTGCGTGGGCGTGGGCTCAGCGAGCCGCAGGGCATCTTCAGGGGGATCACCCCCACCGACCTCACCCAATCCACGCCGCAAACCGGCGTCGACAGGAACCTCTGAGCGGATCTCGACATGGCAATTCCCAGTGACATTGAAACCACTTTCCTGTTCGGTCGCCTGAACCTTCACGCCATCCCTGCAGACCCGATCGTCTGGGTCACGTTTGTCTTCGTCGCCATCGGCGGCGCGGGCCTGCTGTGGCTGCTGACCAAATACAAATGGTGGGGTTATCTGTGGACCGAATGGTTCACCTCGGTCGATCACAAGAAGATCGGCATCATGTATATAGTGCTGGCGCTGATCATGTTCGTGCGCGGCTTTGCCGACGCGATCATGATGCGGTTGCAGCAGGTGCTGGCCTTCAACGGCTCCGAGGGCTACCTGAACGCCCATCACTACGACCAGATCTTCACCGCCCATGGCGTGATCATGATCTTCTTCGTGGCGATGCCCTTCGTCACCGGGTTGATGAACTATATCGTGCCGCTGCAGATCGGCGCGCGCGACGTGTCCTTTCCGTTCCTGAACAACTTCTCGTTCTGGATGACGGTGGGCGGCGCGTCGCTGACCATGGTGTCGCTGTTCATCGGTGAATTCGCACAGACCGGCTGGCTGGCCTTTCCGCCGCTGTCGGGGATCGGATACAGCCCCTATGTCGGGGTCGATTATTACATCTGGGGGCTACAGGTCGCCGGAGTGGGCACCACGCTATCCGGGATCAACCTGCTGGTGACCATTATCAAGATGCGCGCGCCGGGCATGACGATGATGCGGATGCCGGTCTTCACTTGGACCGCGCTTTGCACCAACATCCTGATCGTGGCCTCGTTCCCGGTGCTGACGGCGACGCTGGTTCTGCTGACGCTGGACCGCTATCTGGGCACCAACTTCTTCACCAATGATCTTGGTGGCAATCCGATGATGTATATCAACCTCATCTGGATCTGGGGCCACCCCGAGGTTTACATCCTCATCCTGCCCCTGTTCGGCGTCTTTTCCGAGATCACCGCGACCTTCACCGGCAAGCGCCTGTTCGGCTATACCTCGATGGTCTATGCGACCGTCTGTATCACCGTCCTGTCCTATCTGGTCTGGCTGCACCACTTCTTCACGATGGGGTCGGGGGCTTCGGTGAACTCGTTCTTCGGGATCACCACGATGATTATCTCGATTCCGACCGGGGCGAAGATCTTCAACTGGCTGTTCACCATGTATCGCGGCCGCATCCGGTTCGAGCTGCCGATGATGTGGACCGTGGCCTTCATGCTGACCTTCGTGCTGGGCGGGATGACGGGCGTGCTGCTGGCCGTGCCGCCTGCGGATTTCGTGGTCCACAACTCGCTGTTCCTTGTGGCGCATTTCCACAACGTCATCATCGGCGGCGTGCTGTTCGGCTGCTTCGCGGCGGTGAATTACTGGTGGCCGAAGGCCTTCGGGTTCAAGCTGGACCCGTTCTGGGGCAAGGTCTCGTTCTGGTTCTGGGTCGTGGGCTTCTGGGTCGCGTTCATGCCGCTTTACCTGCTGGGCCTGATGGGCGTCACGCGCCGCGTGCGGGTGTTCGATGATCCCAGCCTGCAAATCTGGTTCATCATCGCAGCGATTGGCGCCGTGATGATCGCCATCGGCATCGCCGCCATGTTCCTGCAATTCTACGTCTCGATCAGAAACCGCGAGAAGCTGCGCGACGACAGCGGCGACCCGTGGGAGGGGCGCACACTGGAATGGGCAACCTCGTCGCCGCCGCCGGATTACAACTTCGCCTTCACCCCGGTCAGTCACGGGCTGGATACGTGGTGGGACATGAAGCGCTTCGGCCAGACCCGGCCGCGCGCCACCTATATCCCGATCCACATGCCGAAAAGCACCGGGACGGGGGTGATCATCTCGGCCCTCTGCACGATCTGCGGCTTTGCTCTGATCTGGTATATTTGGTGGCTGGCGATCCTGTCCTTCGTCGGCGTCGTCGCCGTGGCGATCGCGCATACCTTCAACTATGACCGCGATTTCCACATCCCCGCCGATGTGGTGAAAACGACCGAGGACGAACGCGACCGCGTTCTTGCGACATTGCCCGCGGCACAGCCTGCGATTCAGGGGGTCTGACCGATGAGCCAAGTCCACACAACCGCCCCCGGAGATTTCTGGGAGACAGAGCCGCATCACCACGAAGACGGCGCCTCGACCAGCGTCGGCTTCTGGATCTACCTGATGAGCGACTGTCTGATGTTCGCGGTCCTCTTCGCCTGTTTCGGCGTGCTGGGCGGCAGTTATGCCGCCGGGCCGGGTCCGCAGGATCTGTTCGACCTGAACCTGATCGCGCTGAATACCGCCTTCCTGCTGATCTCGTCGATCACCTTCGGCTTTGCGATGCTGCGGATGATGCTGAACGATCAGCGCGGCACGCTGATCTGGCTGTTCATCACGCTGCTCTTCGGTCTCGCCTTCCTTGCGGTCGAGATCTACGAGTTTCACCACCTGATCCATGTCGGCGCGGGGCCGCAACGCTCGGCCTTCCTGTCGTCCTTCTTCGCGCTGGTCGGCACGCACGGCCTGCACGTCGCCTTCGGCTCGATCTGGCTCGTCACGCTGATGGTGCAGGTCAGCCAACGCGGGCTGATCCCGGCGAACCGCCGGCGGCTGATGTGCCTCAGCATGTTCTGGCACTTCCTCGATGTGATCTGGATCGGGGTGTTTACCTTCGTCTATCTGTTGGGGATGATCTGATGGCTCAGCAACACGGACACACCGCGCATCACGACGACGCGCATGGCCATGACGACGGCCACGATCACGGCAGCTTCAAATCCTACATGACCGGCTTCGTCCTGTCGGTGATCCTCACGGCGATCCCCTTCGCGCTGGTCATGTCGGGCGGCTTTGAAAGCAGGCTCTGGACGGCGCTGGTCGTGGTGGCCTTCGCGGCGGCGCAGGTCTTTGTCCACATGGTCTATTTCCTGCATATGAACACCTCCAGCGAAGAGGGCTGGACCATGCTGTCGCTGATCTTCACCGTCATCGTTGTGGTGATCATGCTGGCTGGGTCGCTGTGGGTCATGTATCACCTGAACACCAACATGATGCCGCAGATGAACCACGAGGCACTGGGCATCGGGTCGTAGCCCATGTCCCTGACGCGCGGCCAACAGGCCATCATCGCCATCTCGGCGCTGGTTACTGTCGTGCTGATCGGCCTTGGCGTCTGGCAGGTCCAGCGCCTTGGCTGGAAGCTTGACCTGATCGCCCGCGTCGATGAAAGGGTGGCGGCCCAGCCGGTCGCCGCGCCGGGCCCGGCCGACTGGCCTGCCTTGACCGAAAGCGCTGACGAATATCGCCGCGTGACCGTCTCGGGGCGCTATGCCGAAGGGCAGGATACGCTGGTGCAGGCTGTCACCGCACTTGGGCCGGGCTTCTGGGTGATGACGCCGCTGACCACCGATGACGGCTGGACCCTGCTGATCAATCGCGGCTTCGTGGCCGCCGACAATCGCGACGACCGGCCTTTGCCACCGGGCGAGGTTGCTGTGACAGGCCTGTTACGCCTCAGCCAGCCCGACGGCGCCTTCCTGCGCGCCAATGATCCTGCCGCCGAGCGCTGGTATTCCCGCGACACCGCCGCCATCGCCGAAACACGCGGTCTCTCGAACACCGCGCCTTATTTCATCGACGCCGATCGCGCGGGCGATGCGCAGCCGGTGGGCGGGCTGACCGTCATTCATTTTCGCAACAACCATCTCAGCTATGCGCTGACATGGTTCGCCATGGCGGCTGGTCTGGTCCTCTTGACCACCTTCGCCCTTCGCCGCGATAAATCCCGCAGCGAGTGAACCGCCGCAGGGCAAAAGGGAACGACATGGACTGGAACGAGGTCTTTTCAGGCAGCAACTACCGCTACGGCACATCGCCCGCCGGCTTCGTCGCGGCCAACATGACCCCCGAAACCCCCGGCCAGCGCCTTCTGACCGTGGCCGAGGGCGAGGGGCGCAATGCTGTCTGGCTTGCCGCCCAGGGCTGGCGCGTCACCGCGGTCGAGGGGTCGCCGAACGCCGTCGCCAAGGGCCGACGGCTTGCCGAAGGGCAGGGAGTGCAGATCGACTGGATCATCGCCGATCTGGACGATTTCGACTGGCCGACCGGGCATTTCGACGCGGTACTGGGCTGCTTCATCCAGTTCGCCGAGCCGACCTTCCGCGACCGCATCTTCGCCGGTCTCGCCGCGGCGCTGAAGCCCGGCGGCACGCTGTATTTGCACGGCTTTTCAACACGTCAGCGCGAACAGGGCTACACTTCCGGCGGCCCAAGCGCGGTGGATCAGCTTTACACCCTCCCAATCCTGCGCCGCGCCTTCCCTGACTGGCCCAAAACCCTTGCCCGCGATTATGACGACGCCCTCAGTTCGGGCGAGGGGCACCAAGGCGCCGCTGCCCTGATCGACTTCATCGCCCGCAAACCGTCCTGATCCCAGCCACGCAACACCACCGTTCGCAAGCTGTGCACAGCCTGTGCACATCCGGTGCATACAAAGTGCACGCCCGGTGCCGCCAAAATCCCGGCATTTGCTGACGTTCCGCACCTTCGGCTGTCTCCGTTGCGAAAATACCGGCAGCAACGCTCGCACGCTGTTGCGCGGCCAGTTTTCGGCGCGCTGAAAACCCTGTTTGCACTGGGTTGCAATCGTTAACAAACGCCCTTGCCACCCGGCTCATGTTGGTTCACCCTTCACATCATGCAACTCTGCGCGAAAAGCAGAGAACGTCGAAAAACGACAGGGAACCCCGACATGAAACACCTTCTGACTCCTCGTGCGATTCTGCTGGCCTCGGCCATCGCGCTGGCCCCCGCCGCCTATGCCGAAACCCCGGCCGACACGCTGGTCATCGCGCATACGATTGATGACATCATCAGCATGGACCCGGCGCAAAGCTTTGAATTTTCAGGCAATGATGTGTTGCAGAACACCTATGACCGGCTGGTCGATTTCGATCCGCTGGATCTGGAAAAGGGCTTTCAGCCCGCACTGGCCGAAAGCTGGGAAGTCAGCGAGGACGGCCTGTCGATCACGCTGAAAATGCGCGAAGGCATCACCTTCCATTCCGGCAATCCGGTCCGCGCAGAGGATGCTGCTTGGTCGCTGCAACGTGTGGTCAAGCTGAACAAGACCCCGGCCTTCATCCTGACGCAATTCGGATTTACCCCCGAAAACGTTGAGGAAAAGATCACCTTCGACGACACGTCCGTGACGCTGCACATGGACAAGCCCTATGCGCCGACCTTCGTGCTGAACTGTCTTACCGCCACCGTAGCCAGCGTCGTGGACAAGGAAACCGTCGCCCCGAATGCCGAGGGCGAGGATTTCGGCAACACCTGGCTGACGACAAACGAGGCCGGTTCGGGCGCCTATACGCTTAGCCAATGGCGCGCGAACGAGGCGGTGCAACTGGCTGCCTATGAAGATTATTTCCAGGGCGCGCCCGCGATGAAACGCGTCATCGTCCGCAATGTCGCCGAATCCAGCGCGCAGCGGTTGCTGCTGGAACAGGGCGATATCGACGTGGCCCGCAACCTCTCGCCATCCGACGTGGCGGCGATCGAGGGCGGCGACGGTCTGAAAGTGCAGGACGAGCCGCGCGGACGGATTCTCTATATGGGTCTGAACCAGAAGGATGAGGTTCTGTCTAACCCCGCCGTGGTCGAGGCGATGAAATATCTTATCGATTACAAGGGGATAGAGGACAGCTTCTTCAAAGGCATGTTCGTGACCCATCAGGCGTTCCTGCCCAAGGGCTATCTTGGCGCGCTGGAAGATCAGCCCTGGACCTATGACGTCGAGAAGGCGAAACAGATCCTCGCCGATGCCGGGATCGAGGGCGGCACCATCACCACCAAGGTCCGCGATCTCAAGGAATATGTGGACGTGGCCCAGACCCTTCAGGGCGCCATGGCCGAGGCGGGCTTGACGCTGAACATCGAACAGATGACCGGCGCTCAGGTGCTTGACGCCTATCGCGCCCGCGAAGTGCCGATCTTCATCGGGGAATGGGGCCCGGATTACGCCGACCCGAACACCAATGCCGCGACCTTCGCCTTCAATCCCGACAACAGCGACGAAGCTGCTGCGACCGGCCTTCTGGCATGGCGCAACGCCTATGCCGTGCCGGAAGCGATGAACGAGGCAACCCTGGCCGCGACCCAGGAACAGGATGCGGATAAGCGGGCGCAGATGTATATCGACATCCAGAAGCAGTATCAGGCCGAAGCGCCGATCGTGCCGCTGTTCCAGCGGATCGAGCCGACCGGGCTACAGGCCAATGTCCAGAACTGGAATTCGGGTAAGGCGGTCTCGTCGGTGATCTACCGTCAGGTGACGAAAGGCGAATAAGCCTTGGCCCTCACCGATTCCGATACCGGCGCGCGGGGCAATCCTGATACTGGCGCGCGGGGAGCGACCCCGCCGCCATCCCCCGATCCGTCGCATCGCCGCGCCGCCCGTCGCCGCCGCGCCCGCAGCATCGGCGGCACCCTGCTGTCGCTGATCCTGACGCTGTTGGGGCTGTTGCTGGTCACCTTCATCATCGGTCGGGTTATGCCCATCGATCCGGTGCTGAAGGTCGTCGGCGAGCGTGCCACGCAGGCGCAATATGACGCGGCCTATCAGGCGATGGGCCTTGATCAGCCGCTTTATATCCAGTTCGCCACCTATATCGGTGATGTTCTGACCGGCGATTTCGGACGCTCGATCTCGACCGGGCAGCTTGTCATCAACGATATCAAGCGCGTTTTCCCCGCGACGTTGGAGCTTGCCACCCTAGGCACGCTGATTGGCGTCTTTGTCGGCGTCCCCTTGGGCGTGATCGCCGCGGCCCGCCGTGGCGGCATCGTTGATCAGATCGCGCGGGTGGTGGCGCTGGTCGGCTATTCGATGCCGATCTTCTGGCTGGGGCTGATGGGACTGCTGGTCTTTTACGGCATGCTTGGCTGGGTCGGAGGACCGGGACGACAGGGCATCATCTATGACGGCATGGTGCCCACCGTGACCGGCCTGATCCTTGTCGATGCGCTGATCGCAGGCGATTGGGGCGCGCTCAAGGACGCCTTCAGCCACATCATCCTGCCTGCCTCGCTGCTGGGCTATTTCAGCCTCGCCTATATCAGCCGGATGACCCGCAGCTTCATGCTGGAACAGCTTTCCTCGGAATATATCACCACCGCCCGGGTCAAGGGCCTGTCCGAGCGTGCGGTGATCTGGCGCCACGCCTTCCGCAATATCTCGATCCCGCTGGTGACGGTCATCGCGCTGTCCTTTGGCTCGCTGCTGGAAGGTTCGGTCCTGACCGAGATCATCTTCTCATGGCCCGGTCTTGGCCAATACATCACCAAGGCGCTGCTGTCGGGCGACATGAACGCCGTCCTAGGCGGCACGGTCGTCGTCGGCGTCTGCTTCGTCGCGCTGAACCTTTTCAGCGACCTTTTGTATCGCGTGCTGGACCCGAGATCGAAATGAGCGACACCCACATCTCCCGCCGCGAATGGCTGCTGACCGATGCGCCGCAAACCCGCCGTCAGGCACGGTTGGGCGCGATCTATCAGGGCTGGCTGACCTTCCGCGCCAACAAGCTGGCGATGTTCGGGCTGATCATCCTGATCCTGCTGATCGGCATCGCGATCCTTGCGCCGCTGATCTCGCCGCAAAGCCCGTTCACCCAGAACCTCGCCGGGCGACTGCAACCGCCCTCTTCCGAACATTGGCTGGGCACCGACCACCTTGGCCGGGACATCCTGTCGCGGCTGATCCACGGCTCGCGGATCACGCTGTTCATCGTCGGCACCGTGGCTCTGATCGCGCCGGTGATTGGGCTGTTCATCGGCACCGTCGCGGGCTTTGCGGGCGGTTGGGTCGATCAGGTGCTGATGCGGATCACCGATATCTTTCTGGCTTTTCCGAAGCTGATCCTTGCGCTGGCCTTCGTCGCAGCACTTGGCGCCAGCATCGGCAACGCGGTCCTTGCGCTGGCCCTGACCGCATGGCCGCCCTATGCCCGCCTTGCCCGGGCCGAGACGCTAACCATCCGCCACGCCGACTATATCGCCGCCGCCCGGCTGCAAGGCGCCGGCCCGATGCGGCTGCTGATCAAACATATCTGGCCGCTTTGCATCTCGTCGCTGATCGTCCGGGTCGCGCTCGACATGGCGGGGATCATCCTGTCGGCAGCGGGGCTGGGCTTTCTGGGGCTCGGTGCGCAGCCGCCAATGCCGGAATGGGGCGCGATGATTTCGGACGGGCGCACCTATATCCTCGACTTCTGGTGGGTCGCCGCCATGCCGGGCCTTGCGATCTTCATCGTCAGCCTTGCCTTCAACCTGCTGGGCGACGGGCTGCGCGACGTGCTGGACCCGAAAGGCGGCAAGTCATGACCCCGCTGCTTTCCGTCCGCGACCTCCGCGTCACCTTCCCCACCCGTCAGGGCATATTCGAGGCCGTTCGCGGCATCAGCTTCGACCTTGGCCGCGAAAGACTTGGCGTCGTCGGCGAATCCGGTTCCGGCAAGTCGATGACCGGCCGCGCGATCCTTGGCCTTGTCCGCCCGCCGGGGCGGGTCACGGCGGAGCATATGCGCCTTGGCGATCAGTCGATCCTGAACCTGCCAGAGCGGCGGATGCGCAAGATCAGGGGCAGCCGGATCAGCATGGTCATGCAGGACCCCAAGTTCAGCCTGAATCCGGTCATGACCATCGGCGACCAGATCATCGAGGCCTATCGCCTCCATGCAGGTGGCGGCAAGACCGCAGGCCGTCAGAAGGCGCTGGAAATGCTGCAGGCGGTCCAGATCCGCGATCCCGAACGGGTGCTGAAATCCTACCCGCACGAGGTGTCGGGCGGGATGGGTCAGCGGATCATGATCGCGATGATGCTGGCCCCGGATCCGGAAATCCTGATCGCGGATGAGCCCACCTCGGCGCTGGACGTGTCGGTGCGGACCGAGGTTCTGAATATCATGGACCGTCTGGTCCGCGACCGTGGCATGGGGCTGATCTTCATCAGCCACGACCTGAACCTCGTGGCGCAATTCTGCGACCGGGTGCTGATCATGTATGCGGGCCGCATCGTCGAGACGCTTGCCGCGAAAGACCTGCACAACGCCCGCCACCCCTATACGCAAGGGCTGCTGAACAGCCTGCCGCGCCTCGATGCGCCGGTGGATCGCCTGCCGGTTCTGCAAAGGCAGGAAAGCTGGCGCGATGCGGAGCTGGAAACCTACTTTCCCGGAGGGCTGTGACCATGCCGCTTCTTCGTTGCCTAAATACCGGATCCAGGCGGAACCACCTATGCTGAGGGTCGAAAATCTGGATGTCTGGTTCGGCTTCCCGCCGGACCGGGTGGACGCGGTGAAATCCGCCAGCTTTACCGTCGCCACCGGCGAAACCTTCGGACTTGTCGGCGAATCCGGCTCTGGCAAATCCACGATCCTGCGCGCCATTGCCGGGCTGATCCCGTCATGGTCCGGCAGCATCGAGGTCGCAGGCAAAGCCGTCACCGGCAGCCACCGCGACCGCGCCTTTTATAAGACCGCGCAGATGGTGTTCCAGGATCCCTATGCCAGCCTGCACCCCCGCCATTCCGTCGATGCGGTCTTGTCCGAAACCCTTCGCCTGCAAGGCATGGGCGATATCGACCGCCGCATCACCAAACTGCTCGAAGATGTGGGCCTTGGCCGAGGCTTCCGTTTCCGCTACCCGCACCAGCTTTCCGGCGGCCAGCGTCAGCGCGTCGCCATCGCCCGCGCCCTTGCCGCCGAGCCGCGCCTGCTGCTTCTGGACGAGCCGACCAGCGCCCTTGATGTCAGCGTGCAGGCGGAAATCCTGAACCTGCTCAGCGATCTCCGGCAGGAACATGGCCTCACCTATGTTATGGTCAGCCATGATCTGTCGGTCGTCGGCCATATGTGCGACCGTCTGGCGGTGATGCAGCATGGCCGCATTCTTGAGGTGATGGACGTGGATGCGCTGCGCCGGGGCGAGGGGCAACAGGATTACACCCGCCACCTGATCGCCTCGTCGCTGGGCTATCAGCGCGCCTGATCTTTCCCGAAAGCAGAGGGCTTTGACCAGTCGCGGATGGGCACGGCGACAGATGTATTCTGGCACTTTATCGTGCCACCCCGTCTTACAGTTCTGTTGCGCCTGACCTCACCAAAGTGCCCAGCCGGGGGGCGGCTGGTCACTGCCCGGCGGTGCCTTCGGCACCTCGCTTCCGGGCGGGCTCTATCTTTGCCGGGGTTATCCGTGGGGGTATTCCTCACCGCCGATCTGCCTTAGTTTCAAACCGCTAAAGACATAATAAAAGGGGCAGAGCATGAAGCGCGTGACACTGGGCGGCAGCGAGGTTGAGGTCAGCCAGATTTGCCTTGGCACCATGACCTTTGGCAATCAGACCGATCAGGCCGATGCCCATCGCCAGGTGAACCTTGCGCTGGATGCCGGGATCACCTTTCTTGATTGCGCCGAGATGTATCCGGTCAATCCCGTCCGCCGCGAAACCATCGGTCTGTCCGAGGAAATCCTTGGCCGCTGGCTTGCCCTTCCCGGTATCCGCGACCGGGTTCAGGTGGCGACGAAAATCACCGGCCCCAGCCAGATGGTGCGTGACGGCGCCGATTTCGACGGCGCGACGATCCGCCAGACCATCGATGCCTCGCTGAAGCGCCTTCAAACCGACCGGATCGATCTTTACCAACTGCACTGGCCGGTCCGGGGCAGCTACGCCTTCCGGCAGAACTGGAATTATGACCCCTCGGGCCAGAAACGGCAGCAGACGTTGGACCATATGGCCGATGTTCTTGGCGCGCTGGCTGACGCCCGGCAATCCGGCAAGATCCGCGCCTTCGGTCTGTCCAATGAAAGCGCGTGGGGGCTGACCCGATGGTGCGATGTCGCGGATCGCATGGGCGCACCGCGCGTCGCCGCAATTCAAAACGAATATTCACTTCTCTTCCGCCATTTCGACACCGATCTGGCCGAGGTGGCGGTGAATGAGGATGTGACCCTGCTGTCATATTCCCCGCTCGCGGCGGGTCTGCTGACGAACAAATACGTGGACAAAGCCATGCCCGAAGCCAGCCGCGCCGCCGTTGACAAGGCGTCTGGCGGTTTGGGCAATCTGGGCGGGCGCAAAACCGCGCGGGGTCAAGACGCGACCGAGGCCTATCACGCCCTTGCCGCGGAACATGGCATGGACCCGATCCATATGGCGATTGCGTGGCAACTGACCCGACCTTTCGAGGTGGTCCCGATCATCGGCGCGACCAATGTCGCGCAGCTTGACCACCTGATCGCCGGACTGGATGTGAAGCTGCCAGAGGAGTTGGTGAAGGCAATAGACCGGCTGCACAAATCGCATCCGATGCCGTTCTGAGCAGGGCGGTCGTTCAACCCATCTTGCCCGAAAAGAGCAGACCGGGCGGGAAATCGATCCCGCCCGGTCGCAAAGCTTACTTGCCGCTCAGCGCCTTGGCGCGGGCGACGATGGCTTCCTTGGTGATACCGAACTCTTGATACAGCCGGTCGATCGGAGCCGAGGCGCCAAAGCCGGTCATCCCGATCACATCGTCTTCGCTGGCGACATAGCGGGTCCAGCCGAACTTGCCCGCAGCCTCGATGGCGATGCGCGGGGCGTCGCCAAGGGTGGCCTTGCGGTAGTCCTCGGGCTGGGCGTCGAACAACTCCCACGAGGGCATCGAGACGACGGCGACACTGACACCATCGGCATGCAGCGCCTCGGCGGCTTCGACCGCGATGGCGACTTCGGTGCCGGTGGCGATCAGGGTCACGTCGCGGCCTTCACCGAACTGACGCAGGACATAGGCGCCCTTGGCGGTCAGGTTCTCGTCGCCCGCTTCAAGACGCAGCTGCGGCACGTCCTGACGCGACAGGGCCATCAGCGACGGCACATGGCGGTTGCGGATCGCGATGTCCCATGCTTCCAGCGTCTCGACCGTATCTGCCGGGCGGAACACGGTCAGGCCGGGGATGGCGCGCAGCGAAGCCAGATGCTCGATCGGCTGGTGGGTCGGGCCGTCTTCGCCAAGGCCGATGCTGTCATGGGTCATCACGTAGATCGTGCCCAGACCCATCAGCGCCGACAGGCGGATCGCGTTGCGGGCATAGTCCGAAAAGACCAGGAAGGTGCCGCCATAGGGGATGAAGCCGCCATGCAGGCTGATCCCGTTCATCGCCGCCGACATGCCGAATTCGCGCACGCCATAGCCGATGTAACGGCCCGGAGCCTCGCGCGTATATTGGCTGTCCACCGCCTTCACCCGCGTCAGGTTTGAGCCGGTCAGGTCGGCGGAACCGCCGATCATTTCCGGCACCGCAGCGGTCAGCGGCTCCAGCGCCATTTGGCTGGCCTTGCGGGTCGCGGCTTTCTTCGGCTCGGCGAACAAGGCATCGCGCGCAGCCTTGACGGCGGCGTCATAGCCTTCGGGCAGCTTGCGTTCGTCGCGGCGGATGAATTCGGCCTTCACCTCGGCAGGTTTCGCGGCAAGGCGGGCTTCCCATTCCTCACGCTCTTTCGCACCGCGCACGCCGATGGCGCGCCATTGGTCCAGCAGGTTTTGCGGAATGTCGAAGGGCGCGGCGGTCCAGCCAAGGGCTTCCTTGGTCAGCGCAGCCTCATCCTTGCCCAGCGGCGAGCCGTGGACGGCATAGCTGCCTGCCTTGTTGGGCGAGCCGAAGCCGATAACGGTCTTCATCGCGATCAGCGAGGGCTTGCCGGTCTCGGCCTTGGCGGCGGTGATCGCCTTGTCCAGAGCTTTGCCGTCATGGCCGTCGCAGCTTTGGACATGCCAGCCGCAAGCCGCAAGGCGGGCCGGAACGTCTTCGGAGAAGCTGACCGAGGTGGGGCCGTCGATGGTGATCGAGTTGTCGTCATACAGCACGACCAGTTTGCCCAGACCCAGATGGCCCGCAAGGCTGATCGCCTCTTGCCCGATACCTTCCTGCAGGCAGCCATCGCCAAGGAAGACATAGGTGTGGTGATCGACGATATCGTCGCCGAATTCCGCGGCAAGCTGACGCTCGGCCAGCGCCATGCCGACGGCCATCGCAATCCCCTGACCCAGAGGGCCGGTGGTGGCCTCGACCCCTTTCGCATGGCCGTATTCCGGGTGGCCTGCGGTGATCGAACCCCATTGGCGGAAGTTCTTGACCTGATCCAGCGTCATGTCTTCGTAGCCGGTCAGATAGAGCGCGCTGTAAAGCATCATCGAGGCATGGCCGTTCGACAGCACGAAGCGGTCGCGGTTGGGCCAGTCGGGATGCTTGGCGTCGAATTTCAGGTGCTTGCCGAACAGGACGGCAGCGGCATCGGCCATGCCCATCGGGGCGCCGGGATGGCCGGAATTGGCGGCGTTCACGGCGTCGATCGACAGCGCGCGAATGCAGTTCGCCAAGGCGAAGTTTTCAGGGTCCAGCGCGGCCTTGGCGGCAATGGTGGGATCTTTGGGCGAATCTAAGGGCATTTTAGTCCTCCTTGACGTGGTGGCCATACGCTTTTTGGCGTCTGATCACAACGAATAATCACAATCTAACAGTTTTTATGTTGCGATGTGCAATTCTGGTGTTAGGTTCTGTCCGAACCAAAGGGGTGGTGTTGGTGTGAGACGCGAAGACCGCAGACAGGCGATCATGGACATACTTGTCAAGACACGGGTTGTCGATCTTGAGGATCTGGCATCGCGGTTCGCTGTCTCGAAGATGACGATTCACCGCGATCTGGACGACCTGGAACAGGCCGGTTTGCTGCGCAAGGTGCGCGGCGGCGCGACGGTCGAGGCGGGGACGCAGTTTGAAAGCGATTTCCGCATTCGCGCCATGCAGAACGGCGAGGGAAAAGAGCGGATGTCGCGCGCGGTCGTCGATCTGATCGAGCCGGGGATGAGCGTTCTGGTCAATGATGGCTCGATGGCGGCGCATTTGGCAGGGGTGCTGCTGGAGAAAGCGCCGCTGACCGTCATCACCAACAATGCCGCCGTGATCGACCGGCTGAAGGACGTGGCGCGGGTTTCTCTGATCGCGCTTGGCGGGGTCTATAACGCCAAGTTCAACGGATTTTTCGGCGTAGTGACCGAACAGAGCCTGTCGCGGCTTCGTGCCGATATCGCGCTGATCTCGGTCCCGGCGGTGGACGGGCTTCGGGCGTTTCACATGGATGACGCCGTGGTGCGCTCGAAGCGCGCAATGATGGATGCGGCGGCGCAGTCGGTGCTGATCGTGAACCATCAGCGCTTTGGGCGCTCGGCCCTGCATGTGCTGGCCGATCTGGCCGAGTTCTCGGCGATCATCACCGACGACGCCCCCCCGCCCGAAGATTGCGCGGCCATCCGCCGGGCCGGGCTGCGTTTGACCATTGCGAAGGAGCAGGCATGAGCGATTTCTGGATCGGCACAAGTTGGAAGATGAACAAGCTGCTGGCTGAGGCGCGGGATTTCGCCGAAGCGCTGGCCACCGCCGATGCAGGCCGCGATCCGCGCATCCAACGGTTCGTCATTCCGCCATTTACCGCGGTGCGCGAGGTGAAGGACATCCTTGCCGGAACCAGCGTGAAGGTCGGCGCGCAGAATATGCACTGGGCGGATGAGGGGGCGTGGACGGGTGAGGTCAGCCCGCTGATGCTGAAGGATTGCCGGCTGGATATTGTCGAGCTTGGCCACAGCGAACGACGCGAGCATTTCGGCGAGACCGATGAGACGGTCGGCCTGAAGACCGAGGCCGCAGTCCGCCACGGCCTGATCCCGCTGATCTGCATTGGCGAAACCTTGGCTGAACGCGAGGCGGGCAGGGCGCAAGAAGTGCTGGCGGCGCAGGTTCGTGGCGCGCTTGGGCAGCTCGGCGATCAGCAGAAGGGCGCGACGATCCTGCTGGCTTATGAGCCGGTCTGGGCCATCGGCGTGAACGGGATCCCCGCGACCTCGGATTATGCCGACGCCCGGCAGGCCGAAATCATCGCCGTCGCGGAAGAGGTTCTGGGGCGGAAAGTGCCTTGCCTTTATGGCGGCTCGGTCAACCCGGAAAACTGCGAGGAACTGATCCGCTGCCCGCATATCGACGGGCTTTTCATTGGCCGTTCGGCCTGGCGGGTCGAAGGCTATCTGGACATTCTGGCGCGCTGCGCCGCTGCGATCTGAAGGAGACGAATATGAAACTGGCAATTGCGGGTGACAGTGCGGGCGAAGGTCTGGCCAAGGTTCTGGCCGACCATCTGAAGGACAAGCATGAGGTGTCCGAAATCAGCCGCACCGATACGGGCCCTGATACGTTCTATGCCAATCTGTCGGACCGGGTGGCAAACGAGGTTCTGGCGGGCACCTATGACCGCGCCATTCTGGTCTGCGGCACCGGCATCGGCGTCTGCATCGCGGCCAACAAGGTGCCGGGCATCCGCGCCGCGCTGACCCACGACACCTATTCGGCAGAGCGGGCGGCTTTGTCCAACAATGCGCAGATCATCACCATGGGCGCGCGCGTCATCGGGACCGAGCTTGCCAAGGCCATCGCCGATGCATGGCTGGCCGAGACGATGAATTTCGACGCGAATGGCCGCTCGGCCGGGAATGTCGATGCCATCGATCAGGTCGATGCGAAATATAACAAGGGATAAAGCGGCGGTCGCATTCGTCCGCTGATCGCATGGTCTTAGTGCTGCAGCGGCGTCTGCATGGCGTGATGTCTGACCACAGCGCTAAGCGTTTCGATCGCGGCCAGCACCGGGATTAGCTTGCCGCACGCGCCAAGCTGGCTTCCCGTGGGGCAGATCACCGCATGATCGGCCAATGCGAAAACGGGTGATGTTTCGCTATCCGTCAGCAGGATGATCGTCGCGCCCAGCAGATGCGCGCGTTCGGCCATCTCCAGATCCACGGGCGAATAGGGTTGCAGGCTGAGCGTCAGAAAGACGTGGTCGCGGCTGCCACCCTGCAGCGCGCTTGCAAGCTCCAGTTTGCCCGCGATGGACGGAATTGCCTGCGCGTAACGCAGGCAGGTTTCGCTCGACAGATACATCATCGGCACGAACACCCGGCTGGCTGCGGCCAGATCGCGCGCGGCGGCGCAGATCCGCGCCAGATTATCGGCCTCGGCAAGTTGTGCGACTTGTCGTCCCATTTGCGCCAGCACGTCAGAGGCAATCGCGACGGGGCAGTTCTGGACCAGTCGGATCGTGTCTGGCGGCTGTGCGCCGATGAAGCGTGCGCGGCGGATCAACTGCGCACGTTCGGTTCGCAGATCGTCAAACCCGTTCGCGCCGATGAAATGGGCAAGCCGGGTCATGGTGGCGGGCTGCACGCCAGCCTTGCGGGCCATTTCGCGCATCGAGACAAGCGCGATTTCCCGAGGATGTTCGATCAGGTACAACGCCGCACGTCGCAATTGGGGCGACATATCGTCAAGGCGATCCACCAGCCGCTGTCCAAAGGGACTTTCGTGCGACATTTCCCCTCACCGTCAGGTGTTCCAACAAAGCTTCCTGCGCCGATGTGCAAAAAGCAAACAGATTTGTGTGAAGATTGTAAGAGTTGTCCCAAAAGACGGGTTTGCAGCCGCAGATATGATGGGCGCGGAGCTAGTCTCCGCGCCTCTTTCTGCGCAAGCGCATCCACAGCGCCACACCTGCGGCCACCGCGGCAGTGCCGATCAGCACATGCCGTGAGGTGAATCCCAGCCGGGCCTCGGCGCTGTGCCGATAGCGGGGATCGAAAAAACGGGTATCGGCCAGAAAACGGCCCAAGACCCCCTCGCGTCGCGGAGTGATCGGATGCAGACCGCGCCCGCTGATGTCGTTCAGCGCGTCGATGGCGTCGATCAGGCTGCCGCGTCGACGGATCGCCTGCCGAACCTCGTCGGCGGTGACGCCCAGATGTTCGGCGATCAGCCCGTTGCGGATCTGCAGAATACGCCTGCGGTCCGCCCGCGTCTCGCCAATGATCGCCACGTCACATTCGGTGTCGAAACCCATCGAGCGGCGGTCGATATTGCTGGACCCGATGCGCAGGAAACAATCGTCGATGATGCAGATCTTAGCATGAACATAGATATCCTCGCCCGCATCGTTCACCGGATAGACGATGACGAACCGCCCGTGTGGGTCCTGTTGCGACAGTTCCCGGATCATCCGGCTGCGGGTGATATGCATCGCCCGATCCTCGACCATGCCCTGCGCTTCGTCGGGGTTAATCACCACGATTTCCGGACCATCGGGTTCCTGCAGGCGAAGGCGGATCGCCTCGGTGATGCTGTCTGCCGCGAAATACTGCGATTCCAGATAGATCGTGTCGCGGGCCGAGGCGATGCTGTCCAGATAAAGCCGCTCGATCTCGGCGGTGATCGGGCGGTCGCTTTCTGGCGGTTCGGTGCGGGCGATGGCGACCTCGATCCCGGTAAAGTCGATCTCGACGCTTTTGGGCCAAAGCCGCACGCTCGGGTCGAAATCCTCATCCATCGGCGCGTCATTCGCACGCTCCCACCGATTGCGACAAAGCTCGCTCAGCGCCGCCGCAGCCGGGCCGGACATCACCGTCGTCGCATCGTGCCAAGGCTGGGCGATATCGCCATCGGCATTGGCGCGGCAGGGATCGTTGCTGGCGTGACGCGGCGTGTCCCACCGACCGGCGGTCACATCGATGCCGCCGCAGAAAGCCAGTGAATCGTCGATGACCACCACCTTCTGATGATGGGACGCGCCAATCGGGTGGCGACCGTCGAAGGCAAGGTGGATTTGCTCGGGCGACATGAATTTCACCTGCAACGCCGGCGCAACCCCGCCCGGAGCGATCAGCGCACCGCCGCTCCATTTCAGCAGATAGATGTCCAGCCCCTTTTGGCGGTCCACCAGCGCATCAAGGAAGGGTCCGATTGCATTCGGCAGACCGTCCGGCGCGTTGCCGTCAGCATCGCTTTCGCCGGGAAGCATCTCGATCTCGAAGTCGAAATCCCAACCGATCAGCATGACCAGCCGCCGCGCTTTCAAAAGCGACTGGCGCAGGGCACTAAAATAGGCAGCGCCGTCGATGATGACGGAAAACCTGTCGGCTTTCTCGACGCGCCAGCAATTCTCACCGGGAGTAAAGGAAAGGTCGTTCATGTCGCCTGCTTCGTCCTGATCGTAACCAACGAGGCATAACGCCGTTTGCCCGATTTCGGTTGCGGGGATCGCTTTGCCAGACGGCGATGCAGTCCTATGATTATATTGACACACTAATATTTTAGATTACGGTCCGGCGGGCTTGGACGGCCACCGTCCGGGCTTTTCCAAAGGGGGGCGC
The DNA here is from genome assembly GCF_016629665.1 of Paracoccus caeni. Taxonomy (GTDB): domain Bacteria; phylum Pseudomonadota; class Alphaproteobacteria; order Rhodobacterales; family Rhodobacteraceae; genus Paracoccus; species Paracoccus caeni. The sequence goes on along the minus strand of NZ_JAEPRQ010000002.1, from coordinate 440,680 downwards.
GTCTTTCGGCGCGTGATGGGGATGCAGGCGAGTAATCAGCGGCTGGCCGTCACGGCGATGCTTATTGCCGCATTTCTGGCGGGGCTGGATGCCGTCATCGTGCGGTCGTTGGCGGGCGGGGTTCATCCGTTGGTCATCGCCTTCTTCCGCGCCTTTGTTGGGCTGATCGTGGTGCTGCCATGGATCATCGCGCGGGTAGAGCTGCGCGCTTCGCCCTATCGCGGGCTGCACTTTCTGCGCGCGGCGTTGAAACAGGCGTCGCTGGTCGCGCTCTTTCTGGCCTTCACCCACGCCCCGCTGGCCGATGCGACGGCGATCACCTTTACCATGCCGGTCTTTCTGACGCTCGGCGCGTGGTTCTTTCTGGGCGAGTCCATTGGCCCCGCCCGTATCACCGCGATCCTGTTCGGCTTCGTGGGTATCGTCATCATCATCCGCCCCGGCGGCTCGAATTTCGATCCGTGGTTGCTGGCCGCGCTGATTGGCGCGATCCTGACTGCGGTGATTCAACTGATCCTCAGGCGGATGGCGATGTCCGACAGCGCCGACCGGCTGGTCGCGTGGAACCTGCTGGCGATGGCACCTTTGGGACTGATCGCCGCGCTGCCGGTCTGGGTCACGCCGACGCCGGGACAGATGGCGCTTCTGGCTGCTCAGGGTGTTCTTGGCGCGCTGAACATGTCATTGATCACGCGGGCCTTCTCGCTGGTCGAGGCATCGTTTCTGGCGCCGCTGGACTATCTTCGGCTGCCGGTCGTCGCGGTCCTTGCCTATCTGTTCTTTGACGAGTTTCCACCCTGGAACACATGGATCGGTGCGGGGATCATCATTCTTGGCGCGCTGGTCGCAACGGGAGGCGTGATCCGTGGAAGATCGCGCAGGCCCTGAAAACGGGTTCACAAATTCCACAAAGATACTAATATATCACTTGAGCGTCGATGATTCGCCGCTCGCATCGTGGCCAGAGGAGGTGCTGGCCATCGCATCGCAGGGGGTGGGCTGGCCGATCCGTATCCGGCAAAGCCCAAGGGGGAAGGAGTTCCATGAAGACGTTCATCGGCAAACGGGCACTCGCCAGCGCGATATCGCTGGTCGGTCTTGTTATTCTGGTCTTTTTTCTGTCGCGCCTGACCGGCGATCCGACAAACCTGTATCTGCCTTTGGACGCCTCGCTTGAGGCGCGCGAACAGTTCCGCGAGTTGCACGGTTTCAACGATCCGCTGATCGTGCAGTTCGCCCGCTATGTCGGCGATCTGCTGCGCGGCGATTTCGGCCAGTCGATCCGGCAGGCACGCCCGGCGATGGAGGTGGTGCTGGAAGCGTTCACATGGACGCTGTGGCTGGCCTTCATCACCATGACGCTGGTGACGGTCGCGGCAATCATCATCGGCTCGCTGGCGGCGTTCAAGGTCGGCGGCATCTTCGACCGGATCGCCACCTTCTTCTCGCTTGTCGGTGCATCGGCGCCGGATTTCTGGCTGGCGATCGTGGCCATCGTCATCTTTGCGGTAAACCTGCACTGGTTGCCGACCTCGGGGACGGGGACGGCGCTGCACTGGGTCTTGCCGGTGGCGGTGCTGTTCATCCGGCCCTTCGGGCTGATCCTGCAGGTGGTGCGCGGATCGATGATCACGGTCCTGTCCTCGGCCTATGTCAAGACGGCGCGGGCCAAGGGGGTCCGCACCCGCCCGATCATCTTCGTCCACGGGCTGCGCAACGCCATGCTGCCGGTCATCACCGTCATCGGCGATCAGGCCGCCGCGATCCTGAACGGCGCGGTGGTGATCGAGACGATCTTCGGCTTTCCCGGCATCGGCAAGCTGATGATCGATTCCATCCTTCTGCGCGACTTCTCGGTGGTGCTTGCGGCGATCATGGTGTCGGCGCTGGCCATCTTCATCATGAACCTGCTGATCGATCTGGCCTATGCCGCGCTCGATCCCCGTATCCGGTATTGAGAGATGAGCGTGACCGACATTCCGACCAAGACCGAACCCAGGGAACGTGGTGCCGTCAGCGCATGGCTGTCGATGCTCTGGGCCGACAAGCTGGCCTTTTTCGCGGCGCTGTTCCTGCTGATCGTGGTGATCTGCGCGCTGTTCGGGCCGCTTATGTTCGGCGATCTGGCGACGCGGCAGAACCTGCGCGGCCGCAACGCGCCGCCCTTCGATCTGGAGCGTGGCTGGGCCTATGTCCTGGGCGCGGACGCGCTTGGCCGCCCGTTGCTGCTGCGGATCATCGTTGCAGCGCAGAACACGATCATGGTGGCTGCAGGGGCGGTGCTGGCCTCGGCCATCATCGGCTGCGGGCTGGGCCTGATCGCGGGCTATAGCCGCAAGCGCGCGGCGCAATGGATCATGCGTCTGGGCGACGTGATCATGTCTTTTCCGTCGCTGCTGCTGGCGGTGATCGTGCTTTACATGCTGGAACCCTCGGTCGCCAATATCATCATCGTTCTGGCGATCACCCGCATCCCCGTCTATCTGCGCACCACCCGCGCCGAGGTGTTGGAGATCCGCGAGCGGATGTTCGTGCAGGCCGCAAAGGTCATGGGCGCATCCGACCGCCGCATCGTCTTTCGCCATATCCTGCCGGTGGTGCTGCCGACGCTGATCACCATCGCCACGCTGGATTTCGCCTTCGTCATGCTTGCCGAAAGCTCGCTCTCTTTCCTTGGGATCGGGATTCAGGCGCCCGAGATCACCTGGGGTCTGATGGTCTCGCAGGGGCGGCAATATCTGACGACGGCATGGTGGCTCAGCTTCTGGCCGGGTCTGGCGATCATTCTGACCACGCTGTCGCTGAACCTTCTGTCGAACTGGCTGCGCATCGCGCTGGACCCCGCCCAACGCTGGCGGCTGGAAATGAGAGGACGCAAGAATGGCTGATCATCTGCTGGAAGTCTGCGACCTCTCGGTCGAGTTTCACACGGCGGCGGGCACGGTCAAGGCGGTGCAGAACGTCAACTGGCATCTGGACCGGGGCGAGACCTTGGCGATCCTTGGCGAAAGCGGTTCGGGCAAGTCGGTCTCGGCCTCGGCGGTGATGAACCTGATCGATATGCCGCCGGGCAAGATCACCTCGGGGCGGATTCTGCTGAACGGTCAGGACATGCTGAAAATGACGGCCGAGGAACGCCGCCGCATCAATGGCGCAAAGATCGCGATGATCTTTCAGGACCCGCTGGCCCATCTTAATCCGGTCTATTCGGTCGGCTGGCAGATCGCCGAGGCCGTGGTCACCCATGGCGGGCCAAAGGACAAGGCCAAGGCCCGGGCGCTGGATCTGTTGCGCCGTGTCGGTATCCCTGAGCCAGAGCTTGCCATGGGGAAATACCCGCACCAGTTCTCGGGCGGGCAGCGGCAGCGGCTGATGATCGCCATGGCACTGGCCTGCAAGCCCGACATCCTGATCGCGGACGAGCCGACAACGGCGCTGGACGTGACCGTGCAGGCGCAGGTTCTGGCGCTGCTGGAAGAGCTTCAGGCCGAGACCGGGATGGGCCTTCTGCTGATCACCCACGATCTTGGCGTCGTGGCCGAGATCGCCGACCGGGTCGTCGTGATGAACGGCGGCTGCATCGTTGAAACCGGCAATGCCGCCGAGGTCTATCGCAACCCCGCCCATCCCTATACCCGCAAGCTGATCGACGCCGCGCCGGGCAAGGGTGCCATGCCCGAGGAACGCGACCGCAGCGGTGCGCCGCTGCTGGAAGCGGTCAAGCTGCAGAAGCATTACGGGGCGTTCCATGCCCTGAAGGGCGTCGATCTGACGATCATGCCGGGCGAAACGGTGGCCGTGGTCGGCGAAAGCGGCTCGGGTAAATCGACGCTGGCGCGGGCGATCCTGCGGCTGGACGATCCTGACAGCGGCAGCATCCTTTATCGCGGGCAGGATCTGATGACGATGCACCCGCGAGAGCTGTTCGGTCTGCGCCGCGATCTGCAGATGGTGTTCCAAGATCCGACGCAATCGCTGAATCCAAGGATGACGGTGTTCCAGTTGATCGCAGAGGCATGGGTGATCCATCCCGACATTCTGCCCAAGCGCGAATGGAAGGCGCGGGTGGCCGAATTGCTGGAAAAGGTCGGGATGAAGCCCGAACATGCCAGGCGTTATCCGCATCAGTTCTCGGGCGGGCAGCGGCAGCGGATCGCGATTGCGCGGGCGCTGGCGATGCAGCCGAAGCTGATCGTCTGTGACGAGGCGGTGTCCGCGCTGGATGTGTCGATCCAAGCGCAGGTGATCAAGTTGCTGGACGGGCTGAGGCGCGAATTCGGGCTGTCCTATCTGTTCATCGCCCATGATCTGCCGGTGGTGCGCGATTTTGCCGACCGGGTGATCGTGATGAAATCCGGCCAGATCGTCGAGGAAGGGCCGGTGCGCCAGATCTTCGACAATCCGGTTCAACCCTATACACAGGCGCTGCTGGCGGCGAGCCTTGACCCCGATCCCGAGGTTCAGGCCGCCCGCCGCATCGCCCGCGAAGAACTACAGCAACGGATCCCCGCATGAAGCCCGATGTCCTTGTCGCCTATCCCCTACGCCCCCGCCAGATGGCCGAGCTTGAACGGCTTTATAGCCTGCACCGTCTGGACCTTGCCGCGCCGGAAGATCGCGAAGCGGTGCTGGCCAAGGCCGGGCCGGTCTGCACGGCGATGGTGGTCAACGGCCATGTGACCGTGGACCGGGCGTTTCTGGATCAATTGCCGAACCTGCGCCTTGCCGCCTGTTCCTCGGCCGGCTTCGATCAGATGGACCTGCCCGAGATGACCCGGCGCGGCATCCGGCTGACCAATACCTCGGATGCGCTGGTCGATGACGTGGCCGATATGGCGCTGACGCTGATGCTGGCCGCACGGCGCAGGCTGATCGAGGCTGATGCCTATGTTCGCTCGGGTGAGTGGGGGCGGCAAGGGATGTTCCCGCTGACCACCTCGGCCAAGGGCAAGCGGGCCGGGATCGTCGGGCTTGGCAATATCGGCAAGGCCATTGCCCGTCGCTGCGAGGTCTTGGGCATGGAGATCGGCTATTCGGGCCGCAGCCAGAAGGCGGGCGTGGACCATGCCTATTTCGCTGATCCGGTGGCATTGGCGGACTGGGCAGATGTGCTGCTGATCGCGACGCCGGGCGGGGCAGGGACCGAGGGGCTGATCTCGGCCGCCGTGATCGACGCGCTTGGGCCGGAGGGCACGCTGATCAATATCTCACGCGGGACCGTGGTGGATGAGGCGGCACTGATCGCGGCCTTGCAGGCGGGGCGGATCGCCTCGGCCGGGCTTGACGTTTATCTGGATGAGCCGAACCCGGACCCGGTGCTGACGGCGCTGCCGAATGTGGTGGTTTATCCGCACCATGCCAGCGGCACCGAGGAAACGCGGGACGCAATGGCGCAACTGACGCTGGACAATCTGGCAGCGTTCTTTGCCGGTAAGCCGGTGCTGACGCCGGTGAACTGAGGGCATTCCCAATCAAAGCAGAGGGCAGGGCACAGCAGCGGTTGGGCACCTGCTACGCTTGTTCTGAACGCTTTATGGTGCAGTCCCGCCGTCCATATCTGTTGCGCGGAACATCACCAAAGTGCCCAGCCGGGGGCGGCTGTGCACTGCCCGGCGGTGCGTTTCACGCACCTTGATTCCGGGCGGGTGCTTTAACCCCCGCCGTAGGGTGCGTGCTCCGCACGCACCGCCTCACACAAAATAATGCGGAAATTCCTGACGCAGTTCTTCGACCTTGGCGACGGTCTGGCTCAAATGCGCCCGGATGCCCGCGACCGCCGCATCCTCATCGCCTGCGCCGATTGCATCGACGATTGCGCGATGCCCCGAGAGGATGTTCATCACCTTGCCCTTTTCCGGCAGATGCAGACGCCGCACCCGTTCCAGATGGCCGGACCTTTCGCGGATCAACTGATGCAACCCGCCGCGCTTCAGCCCGGCGAACAGCGTCTGGTGAAACAACTCATCCAGTTCCTGAAAAATGGCGATCTGGTCGGGGTCGTCGGAGACCGCTTCCTGCATCTTGATGATAGAACGCGCCCGCGATGCCGTCGCATGATCCTGCGCTGCCGCCAGCCTGCGGCACACCTCGGTTTCAAGCGCGACACGCAGGAAATGCGCCTCGTAGATCTGCGGCACGTCGATGCGCGTCACCACCGTCTTCGACTGCGGATAGATGCGGACCAGCCCCTCTTGTTTCAAAAGCTGCATCGCCTCGCGGATCGGGGTCTGGCTGACTTCATAAGTCTCGGTCAGATCGCTGCGCGACAGGGTGGTGTCGGGCGGAAGCGCAAGGGTGATGATCCGCTTGCGCAGGTCATCATAGACCCGCTGCACCGTGCCGCCCGGAAGCGTCGCGGCATGAGGGTCTGACAAGCCGAAGGTCGAGGCAAGCGATGTGTTCATGGGATCACCCTTTCTGGTTCGACAATAATTCTGCCCGATCTGATGCACAACGATACAAATATAGCTATTGATATAACTCTCCAACTGAAATATTAGTATTGCGGATGGCGCCGAATGATTCCGGCGTGGAAGAGGAGGGGGAAGATGGCGGCACGAAATCCGGCGGATCTGCGGTCTGCCCGGTGGTTCGCACCTGACGATCTGCGCAGTTTCGGACATCGGTCGCGGATGATGCAGCTTGGCTATGGCGAAGAGGATTTTCGCGACAAGCCGATCATCGGCATCCTCAATACCTGGTCGGAACTGAACACCTGCCATTCCCATTTCCGCGAACGCGCCAAGGATGTGCGGCGCGGTGTGCTGCAAGGCGGTGGGCTGCCGGTCGAGATGCCGTCTCTGTCGGTCGATGAAAGTTTCACCAAGCCGACCTCGATGCTTTACCGCAACATGCTGGCGATGGAGACGGAAGAGATGATCCGGTCTCACCCGCTGGACGGTGTGGTGCTGATGGGCGGCTGCGACAAGACCACGCCGGGGCTGGTGATGGGCGCGATCAGTGCGGGCGTGCCGATGATCTACCTGCCTGCCGGGCCGATGCTGCGCGGGAATTATGCGGGCAAGATCCTTGGATCGGGATCTGATGCGTGGAAATATTGGGACGAGCGCCGCGCCGGGAATATCTCGGATGAGGAATGGCTTGGCGTGCAGGGCGGAATCGCCCGGTCTGCCGGGGTCTGCATGACGATGGGCACCGCCTCGACGATGACGGCGATTGCGGATGCCATGGGGATCACGCTGCCCGGCGCCTCCTCGATCCCGGCGGTGGACAGCAACCATCAGCGCATGGGCGCGGAATGTGGCCGCCGCATTGTCGAGATGGTCTGGGAGGACCTGACCCCCGCCAAGATCGTGACCGAGGCCGCCTGTCGCAATGCCGCCGTGGTGGCGATGGCAACCGGCTGCTCGACCAATGCAGTGGTCCATCTGATCGCGATGGCGCGGCGTGCGGGGGTGAACCTGACGCTGGATGACCTTGATGCGCTTGGCCGGATAACGCCGCTGATCGCCAATGTCCGGCCCTCGGGCAAGGACTATCTGATGGAAGATTTCTACTATGCGGGCGGGCTGCGCGGGCTGATGCGGCAGATCGAGGATCGGCTGGATCTTACCTGCCTGACCGTCACCGGCAAGACCATGGGAGAGAACCTTGAAGGCGCGCAGGTCTATAATGACGATGTGATCCGCCCGCTGTCGAACCCGGTCTATGCCGAAGGCTCGCTTGCGGTTCTTCGCGGCAATCTGTGCCCCGATGGTGCAGTGATCAAGCCAGCCGCCTGCGACCCGAAATATCACGTCCATGAAGGCCCGGCGCTGGTCTTTGACAGCTACCCCGAGATGAAGAAGGCGATCGACGATGAAAGCCTTCAGGTGACGCCCGATACGGTACTGGTCCTACGCAATGCGGGACCGCAGGGCGGGCCGGGTTTTCCGGAATGGGGGATGCTGCCGATCCCGAAGGCACTCATCAAGCAGGGTCATCGCGACATGCTGCGGATCTCGGATGCGCGGATGTCGGGCACCTCTTACGGCGCCTGCGTGCTGCATGTCGCGCCTGAAAGCCATGTCGGCGGGCCGCTGGCGCTGCTGAAAACCGGCGATATCGTGCGGCTGGATCTGCCGAACCGGCGGCTGGACATGCTGGTCGGCGACGAAGAGCTGGCCGCCCGCCGTGCCGCATGGCAGGCCCCGCAGCCGCTTTACGACAGAGGTTACGGCTGGATGTTCCAGCGCCATGTGACGCAGGCCGATCAGGGCTGCGACTTCGATTTCCTGCAATCCGACTTTGGCCGCAGCGCGGGCGAGCCGGACATCTTCTGAGGATATCATGAGCGAACACTCACTTTCCGACCAGACCCGCGAGAAGCTAAAAAAGGTCTCGACCGCCTCGATTGCGACGGCATTGTTCAAACGCGGGCTACGAAATCAGTTCATCCAGGGCGTGATCCCGGTCGCGCCGAAGGATGAGAACATGGTCGGCCCGGCCTTCACCTTGCGCTACATTCCGGCGCGGGAAGATCGCAACCCGATCACCGTTTTCCGCAATCCCGACCATCCGCAGCGGGTCGCGGTCGAGACTTGCCCCGAAGGGCATGTGCTGGTCATGGACGGGCGCAAGGATGCCCGCGCGGCGACGGCGGGGTCGATCCTGATCACCCGGCTGGCCATGCGCGGTGCGGCGGGGGTCGTCACCGATGCCGGGATGCGCGATGCCGAGGGGATCGGGCGGCTGGACATGCCCGCGTATTTCGCCAAGTCATCGGCGCCGACCAACCTGACGCTGCATGAGGCGCTGGATATCAATGTGCCGATTTCCTGCGGAGATGCGCCGGTCTTTCCGGGCGACATCATGGTCGGCGACAAGGACGGGGTGATGGTGATCCCGGCCCATCTGGCCGACGAGATTGCCGAGGAATGCACCGGCATGGAAAGTTTCGAGGATTTCGTGCTGGAGGAAGTGCAGGGCGGTGCCCCGATCATCGGGCTTTATCCCGCCACCAAGGACGAGAACCTGAAGAAATACGAGGAATGGCGGTCGCGCACCGGGCGCTGACGGATCGCCCGTATTCTCGACCATCACGGCAGGACAGCGCACGGGCAGGCCCGGCAGCGCGCTGGCTCTGCCATGCCTGAAAGGACCATCTGATGAGCTTCACCCCCCACGGCAAGCACCTGATCGCAGGCGAATGGATCGCCACGGATCAGCGCTTTTCCAGCGAACCGGCGCATGGCCCGGCGCACGACTTCTCGGTCGGCACGGTCGATCTGGTGAACCGCGCCTGTGAGGCGGCGGAAGAGGCGTTCTGGTCCTATGGCTATTCAAGCCGCGAGGATCGCGCCCGCTTTCTCGACGCCATCGCCGATGAGATCGAGGCGCGCGCCGAGGCCATCACCGAAATCGGCACGCAGGAGACCGGCCTTCCCGAAGCCCGCCTGAACGGCGAACGCGGTCGCACGACCGGCCAGCTTCGGCTGTTCGCCGAGCATATCCGCAAAGGCGACTATCTCGACCGCCGCCATGACCCCGCTTTGCCGGATCGTCAGCCGCTGCCGCGTCCCGATCTGAAACTGATCGAGCGGCCCATCGGCCCGGTCGCGGTGTTCGGCGCGTCGAATTTCCCGCTGGCCTTCTCGACGGCGGGCGGCGATACGGCGGCGGCTTTGGCTGCGGGCTGTCCGGTGGTGGTCAAGGGACACTCTGCCCATCCCGGTACCGGCGAGATCGTGGCCGAGGCGATCCATGCGGCCATCGCGACCTGCAATCTGCATCCCGGCACCTTCAGCCTGATCCAGGGCGGCAAGCGCGATGTCGGCACCGCGCTGGTCACACATCCGCTGATCAAGGCGGTGGGCTTTACCGGCAGTCTGGCCGGTGGCCGGGCGCTGTTCGATCTCTGCGCCGCGCGCCCCGAGCCGATCCCGTTCTTTGGTGAGCTTGGCTCGGTCAATCCGATGTTCCTGCTGCCTGCCGCCATGGCCGCGCGGGCAGATCAGATCGGCACCGGCTGGGCAGGCTCACTGACCATGGGCGCGGGCCAGTTCTGCACCAATCCGGGCATCGCGGTGGTGCTGGACGGCGCGGATGCCGACCGCTTCACCGAGGCCGCGAAATCCGCGCTGGAACAGGTTGGCCCGCAGATGATGCTGACGCCGGGGATCGCGCAGGCCTATCACAACGGCAAGGCGCGCTTTGACGGGCGGAATGCGGTGCAACCCGTGCTGACCCATGACGGCGCTGGTCGTGAGGTCAGACCAAACCTCTATCAGACCAGCGCCGAGACTTTCCTGCAGGATCACGCGCTTGGCGAAGAGGTGTTCGGGCCGCTGGGCCTGATCGTCCGCGTCCGCGATATCGATGAAATGGCGCGGCTGGCCCGTGGCTTCGAGGGGCAGTTGACCACCACGATCCACATGGACGACGCCGATCTGGCCGACGCGCAAAAGCTGCGCCCGATCCTAGAGCGCAAGGCGGGGCGCGTGCTGGTCAACGGCTTCCCCACCGGGGTCGAGGTTGCCGATGCCATGGTCCATGGCGGCCCCTATCCGGCCAGCACCAATTTCGGCGCAACCTCGGTCGGCACCCTCTCGATCCGCCGCTTCCTGCGCCCCGTCAGCTACCAGAACTTCCCCGAAGGCTTGCTGCCTCAGGATTTGCTTCCCCAAGGAGACCAACAATGATTGCCCCCAAAGACCTGCAAGAGATCATCCGCACCGGCCTGCTGTCCTTTCCGGTGACGCCCTTCGACGATCAGGATCAGTTCAATCCGAAGCCCTTCGCGGCGCATCTGGAATGGCTGTCCTCTTACCCCGTCGCCGGGCTGATCGTCGCAGGCGGAACGGGCGAGCTGTTCTCACTGACGCCTGCGGAAGTGGTCGAGGTGGTTCGCACCGCACGCGCGGTTGCGGGCGATGCGCCGGTCATTGCGGGGTGCGGCTATGGCACGCGGATCGCCTGTGACATGGCGCGCGAGATCGAGGCGGCGGGTGGCGACGGCATCCTGCTTTTGCCGCATTACCTGACCGAAGCGCCCGCTGAGGGCATCGCCGCCCGCATCCGCGCCGTCTGCAATGCCACCAATATGGGCGTCATCGTCTATAATCGCGGGCAGGCGCGGGTCTCGGCGGAACAGCTTGCGCTACTGGCTGACGAATGCCCGAACCTGATCGGCTTCAAGGACGGCACCGGCGATATCGACACCGTCCGCCGCGTCACCGCGACACTGGGCGACCGGCTGTCCTATATCGGCGGGATGCCCACGCATGAACTGTTCGCGCAGGCCTATAATGGCGCGGGGATGCCGACCTATTCCTCGGCGGTGTTCAACTTCGTTCCGGAAACGGCGCTGAAATTCCACGCCGCCATGACCGCTGGCGACGATGCCACCTGCGAGGCGATGCTGCGCGACTTCTACTACCCCTTCGCCAAGGTCCGCGACCGCAAGGCCGGTTACGCGGTGGCTGCCGTGAAGGCGGGCGTCCGGTTGCGCGGATTTGAGGCGGGTTCGGTGCGCGCGCCGCTGACCGATCTGACCGAGGAAGAGGTCGCGATGATGCAGGCGCTGATCGAGTCGGCGCAATGACCGGGCTTGTCGATGCGCTGACCGGGATCTCTGGGATATTGGTTACGCCTTTCGACGACGGCGACCGGATCGCGCCTGCGCGGCTGCAACCGATCATCGACCGGGCGCTGGAAGCGGGCATGCATATCCCCGTCGTCAACGGCAATACGGGGGAATTCTACGCCCTGACCGTCGATGAGGCCGAGGTGATGTCCCGCGAAGTGGTGGCGATGGTCGCGGGCCGTGCGCCGGTTCTGGCCGGGATCGGACGCTCGGTCGGCGATGCCTGCCGGTTGGCGCGGGCAGCAGTCGAGGCGGGGGCGGCGGGGCTGATGGTGCATCAGCCGCCCGATCCCTTCGCCGCGCCGCGCGGTGTGGTGGACTATGTCAGTCGCATCGCCGAGGCGGGGCAGGGGCTGCCGCTGATGCTTTATCTGCGCAACGATGCCATCGGCACCGCTGCGATTGCCGATCTTTGCGCCATTCCGGGCGTGGTCGGCGTCAAATGGGCGACGCCGAACCCGCAGCGGCTGGCCGAGGCGATTGCCGCCTGCGATCCTTCGGTCATCTGGGTCGGCGGGCTGGCCGAGGTCTGGGCGCCCGCGCTATATGCCGTTGGCGCGCGGGGCTTTACCTCGGGGCTGATCAATCTCTGGCCGGAACGCTCGCTTGCGATCCATGCGGCGCTGGAGGCGGGGGATTTCGGACAGGCCCGCGCCCTGATCGCCGATATGGCCGCCTTCGAGGATGTCCGCGCGCAGGAACTGAACGGCACCAATGTCACCGGGGTCAAGGCCGCGCTGCAAGCGCTTGGGCAGGATTGTGGGGCAACCCGCCCGCCTGCCGCATGGCCGCTGACCGCCGCGCAGCAGGCGCAGATGCAGGACTTTCTGCAGCGAAACGGTCTGCTGCGCGAAAGTGTTAATTGAAATATTAGTGTGCATGTGCATAAGTCATGACTGGAGGGAAGGCTGGGAATCGGGCGCGCGATAAGGCTCGTGTGATCGGGACCGGCTGAGGAACGCCCCGAGCGGGGACAAGGGAGGATGGAAGATGAAAATTGGAAAAGCGGCCTTGTGCCTGACCGGCGCGGCGCTGATGGTGGGAAGCTCACCTGCGCTGGCACAAGACGCCAATCGCGCCGTGACCGTGGTTCTGGCCGAAACCGTCGATGTGGTCGAGCCTTGCATGGCCGCGCGTCAGGATGTCGGGCGGGTCATCTCGGAAAACGTGAACGAGATGCTGATCGAGTTCGATTATGTGAATGGCGGGTTGAAGCCGCGTCTTGCAACGGAATGGAACCAGATCGACGAGGATACCTGGGAATTTAAGTTGCGCGAGGGTGTCAAATGGCATGACGGCGCGCCCTTCACCGCGCAGGATGTGCAATTCACCATCGAGCGGAACAAGAATGCCGATCTGAGCTGTGAAACCGGCGGCAAGTATTTCGGCGGCACCGAATTCACCTTCGAGACGCCGGACGACAACACCATCCTGATTACCACCAACCCGCCGCAGCCGATCCTGCCGCTGCTGATGACAGTGATGCCGGTCCAGTCGGCCGCGACGACTCCGGCGGGTGAATTTGACCGCAAGCCTGTCGGCACCGGGCCTTATGTCTTCACCGATTGGCAGATCGGCCAATCGATCACCGTCGAGCGCAATCCCGACTATTGGGGCGAAGCTCCGCAGGTCGAGAAGGCGACATACCTGTTCCGCTCGGACAGCGCCGTCGCCGCCGCGATGGTCGAGGCAGGAGAGGCCGATATCGTTCCTGCAATCGCCTTGCAGGACGCGAACAACCCCGAAACGGATTTCTCTTACCCGAATTCGGAAACCACCTCGCTGCGGATCGATACGCGCATTGCCCCGACCGATGACCGCCGCATCCGCGAGGCGATGAACCTTGCCATCGACCGCGAGGCGATGATCGGCACATTGTTCCCGGCTGATGCCCAGATCGCCACGCATCTCGTGGTGCCGACGACCATCGGCTATAACCCGGATGTGCCGGTCTGGCCCTATGATCCCGACCGCGCCCGCGAATTGGTGGAAGAGGCGCGGGCCGATGGTGTGCCGGTCGATACGCAAATCCGCATCATCGGGCGCAACGGGCAATATCCGAACGCGACCGAGACCATGGAAGCGATGATGGCGATGATGCAGGATGTCGGGCTGAACGTGAAGCTGGACATGTATGACGTGTCGGTCTGGAACAACTATTTCGTCTCGCCCTATGTGGCGGATAGCGGCCCGACCCTGACGCAGTCGCAGCATGACAACGCCACCGGCGATCCGGTCTTTACCGCCTTTGTCAAATACGCCTCGACCGGCGCGCATTCGATGGTCACCGACCCCGAAGTGGACGAGATGATCGCCAAAGCCACCGAAGCGACCGGCGATGAGCGCACGAAGCTGTGGCAGGAGCTGTTCACCAAGGTGAACACGGACATCATCGCGGATATTCCGATGTTCCACATGGTCGGCTTTACCCGCGTCTCGCCGCGTCTGGACTTCAAACCGACGATTGCCACGAATTCCGAACTGCAGCTTTCGCAAATCGGCTTCAAGTGATCCCGCGCGGGCCGGCCCCCCGGCCCGCGTTTTCCTGACAGGAGATGAAGATGCCCCGTTTCGCCCGTGCTGATCTGCTGAGCTTTGCGGAAACGCTACTGACCCGCGCCGGGATGGAGCCTGACAAGGCCGCCGTCACCGCCGAAGTGCTGATCGAGGGCGACATGATCGGGCATGAAACCCATGGCCTGCAACTGATGCACTGGTATCTGGAATGTCTTGCCGATGGCAGCCTGAACGGCGTCGGCAGCTATGAGGTCGTTTCGGATCGCGGCGCGGCTTTCGTCTGGGACGGGCGGTTGCTGCCCGGCGCATGGCTGCTGGACCGGGCGATGGATCAGGCGATGGAGCGGGCCCGCGATCACGGTATCGTCGCCGCCGCGATCCGCAATTGCCACCATACCTGTGCGCTGTCGGCCTATCTTCGCAAGGCGACAGACCGGGGGCTGATCGCGCAACTGTCGGTCTCGAACCCGGCGGCGGCGCGGGTAGCGCCCTATGGCGGCACCAAACCCGTGCTGACGCCGAACCCGATCGCGATGGGCTTTCCGACAACCAACGATCCGGTAATCGTGGACGTGTCCGCCTCGATCACCACCACCACGATGACGCAGCTTCTGGCGAAAAAGGGCGAGCGTTATCCCGAGGCATGGGGTCTGACCGCCGACGGGCAGCCAACGGACAATCCGCGCGACATCACCGAGCGGGGCGGCACGATGATGCCGCTGGGCGGCGCGCTGAAAGGGCACAAGGGCTACGGGCTGGCGCTGATGGTCGATCTGCTGGGGCAGGGGCTGTCGGGCAAGGGGCGCGCCAACACGACGGCGCCGGGACCGCTGGCGCAAAGCGCGTTCCTGCAGGTCATCGATCCGGCCTTCTTCGCGGGCCTTGATGCCTTTACCGAACAATCCGACTGGCTGGCCGAAGCCTGCCGCAGCAATCCGCCCGCGCCGTGGAATAACGGCCCGGTCCGGGTGCCCGGCGACAGCGCCACCCGCAAACGCCGCGCCGCGTTGGAGCAGGGCGTGCCGGTGGCCGACAGCGATCTGGAGCGGATGGCGAAACATGCCGCCCGGCTACAGGTTGCGCTGCCGCAGCCGGTCGGTGTTTGACCCGGCAGAAAAGCCTCAGTCGCGCAATTCCCGCGCCCGATCCCTTAGCAGAAATTTCTGCACCTTCCCGGTCGAGGTCTTGGGCAAATCGCCGAAGACGAAGGTTTTCGGCACCTTGAACCGCGCCATATGCTGCTGACAGAACTCGCGCAGTTCGACCCCGCCCAGATCCTTGCCGGGTTTCAGCGTCACGAAGGCGCAGGGCGTTTCGCCCCATTTAACATCCGGGCGCGCGACTACGGCGGCTTCCATCACGGCGGGATGGCGATACAGCACATCCTCGACCTCGACGGACGAAATGTTCTCGCCGCCCGAGATGATGATGTCTTTCGAGCGGTCCTTGATCTCGACATAGCCATCGGCATGCATGACGCCCAGATCGCCTGAGGCGAACCAGCCGCCGCGAAAGGCCTTTTCGGTCGAAGCGACGTTCTTCAGATAGCCCTTCATGACGTTGTTGCCGCGCATGAAGATCTCGCCAATGGTCTGTCCATCCGCCGGAACCGGCTCCAGCGTATCGGGATCGGCCACCATCAGATCGCTGAGAACAACGTTTTTCACCCCCTGCCGAGCCTTCATCCGCGAGCGCTGTTCCCCGTCCAGCGCATCCCATTTCCCCTGCCATGCACTGACGACCGACGGGCCATAGCTTTCGGTCAAACCATAAACCTGCGTCACCTCGACGCCCATCGCTTCCATATTCGCGATCACGGCGGCGGGTGGCGGCGCGCCCGCCGTCATCACCTTCACCTCATGGGTGAAATCCTTCAACTCGTCCGGCGCATGGACCAGCATATTCAGCACAATGGGCGCACCGCAGAAATGCGTCACCTTTTCATCGCGGATCAGGCGGAAGATCGGCTCGGCACGCACGGCGCGCAGACAGACGCAAAGCCCTGCATTCGCCGCGATGGTCCATGGAAAGCACCAGCCGTTGCAGTGAAACATCGGCAGCGTCCACAGATAGCGCGAATGATGCGGCATCCCCCATGTGACGATATTCGACAGCGCATTCAGCGCCGCGCCGCGATGGTGATAGACGACGCCCTTCGGATCGCCGGTGGTTCCCGAAGTATAGTTGAGGCTGATCGCGTCCCATTCGTTATCGGGCAGCTTCCATGCGAAATCGGGATCGCCCCCGGCCAGCAACTCGGCATAGGTGGCGCTGCCGATGCGTGTGCCGCCGTCGAAACTGTCATCCTCGACATCGATGATCAGCAGGTCGGTGCGCCCGGTCAGGGTAATCGCCTGCTGCACCAGTTCGGAAAATTCAGGGTCCACCATCACCACCTTGGCCTCGGCATGGGCGAGGATGAAGGCGATGGCATCTGCATCAAGCCGGGTATTGATCGTGTTCAGCACCGCGCCGGTCATTGGCACGGCGAAATGAAGCTCGAACATCTCGGGGATATTGGCCAGCACCACCGAGACGGTGTCGCCCTTGCCGATCCCGCGCGCCGCAAGGGCGCTGGCAAGGCGGCGGCAGCGTTCAAAGGTCTGGGCCCAGTTGCGGCGAACGTCGCCATAGACGACGGCATCGTCGTCGGGATAGATCGCCGCCGTCCGTTCCAGAAACGACAGGGGCGACAGTTGCACGAAATTTGCCGGATTGGGCGGAAGTCCGATCTCGTAGATATCCGATGCTGCGACCATGGCTTCCTCCCCTGAAAAATGACTGGTGACGATCCTGCTTCCTGCACGAACCCGGCAAAGACTGCCGGGCTGCAAGGGTTGGTTCAGAACGATGCAAAACGCAACGGGACGTTAGGCGATCAGCATTCGTGCGCAAAATGCTAACGCGGATATCCGCGTCGCGCAAATGCCGATGAGACTGCCGCGACCGCCTCAGACCGGGGGCAGATAGCCTTCGAAGGTGATGTTATCCGCGATCCTTCGCGCGGCCTCTTCCTCGGCCTCGCTGCGCACCGTCCAGCACAGGATCGGCGCGCCCATTGCCTTCAGCGCATCGACCCGAGGATTACCCAGTTCCACCTTGTCATGCGAGATGAAGGACGCGCCCGAGCGGTCGTAATCGCTGATCCCGGCCAGATAGACCCGCCGTTCGTCATCGATCAACGGCCAGTCCTCGGCCGGGAAATCGCAGGTGGTCAGCCCGACCGGCAGGCCCGGCCGAAGCGCATGAACGGCCTCGACCACATGCGGGTTGAACGACATCACGGCGACCGGCCCGTCATAGCCTTCCAGCACCTCGACGACCTTCTGGTGCAGCGTGCCGATATTCGCGCCAAGATGGCCGTCCTGATCCTTGATCTCGACCAGCAGCGGCACCTTGCCTGCGACCAGTTCCAGAAACTCGGCCAGCGTCGGGACGCCCTGATCCGAGCCAAGAATCCGCATCGCGGCCAGCGCCTCGACATCATACTGACCGATCACGCCGTCCTGACCCACCAGCCGTTTCAGCCGGTAATCATGAAACACCATCGGCGTGCCGTCCGAGGCGGGCTGGATGTCCAGCTCGATCCCGTAACCGGCGTCGATGGCCGCCTGTGCGGCGGCCAGACTGTTTTCGGGCTTGCCCGGCCCGTGCAGCCCGCGATGGGCAATCGGCGCGGACAGGAAGGCATCGGGCAAAGCTGGCATCATTTCACCTCGAAGATCGCTTCGATCTCGACCGCCACGCCCAAGGGCAGCGACGGGGCCGAGACGGCGGCACGGGCATGGCGACCGGCATCGCCGAAAACCTCGACCATCAGGTCCGAGCAGCCGTTGATGACCTTCGGCTGATCTGTGAAGTCGGGGGTCGAGTTGACGAAGCCGGTCAGCTTCACCACCCGCGCCACCCGGTCCAGATCGCCCACGGCGGCTTTCAGTTGCGCAATCAGCGCCAGCCCGCAGCGCCGCGCAGCCTCGGCCCCAGCTTCGGTTTCCATATTCTCGCCCAGCTTGCCGGTGATCAGCCCGCCCTCGTTCGAGCTGATCTGGCCCGAGACGAAGATCAGATTTCCGGTCTGCACGAAGGGCACGTAATTCGCCGCAGGCGCGGGTGCTGCAGGAAGGGTGATGCCTTTTTCGGCCAGGGTTGCTTCGATGCTCATATGGTCCTCACCAGTTGATAAGATTGCGAAATGCGAACAGGCTAGCCGCCCAATGGGTCAGCAACTCGTTGAAATTCGACCTGCCCATGCCATCTGCGCCCAGATTGACATCCATCTCGATGATGGGGTCGCCGAAGCGGTCCAGATAGGCGCGGCTGAAGCGCTGCGTACGGTTCCAGTCGTTCATCACCCGCAGCGAAATCCGCTGATGCGGCCCTGTCTCGTAGCCCGAGATGAATTGCAGCGACCCGCAGGTCTGGCGGCAATCGTGGAAATAGATCGTGAAGCGGATGCCGTCGATGCTGCTGATGATATAGGGCGTGCGGTTCCGCTCGACCCCGCGTTCAACCGGCAGTCCCTGATCCTGCATCAACAGCTCGATCACGTCGGGATCGCCCATCACCTGCGCCGCAGCCGACAGCGGCAGGGCGGCGGCAAGGATCATGCTGGCGACAAAGCGTCTCATCGTGGCGGCGTATTCCCGAAGATTCGCCGCAAGGTTAACGTGGTGTGGATCAGGCGACCAGAGCCTCGGCGCGTTTCAGATCGACGCTGACCAACTGGCTCACGCCCTGTTCAACCATCGTGACGCCAAACAGCCGGTCCATGCGGGACATAGTGACGGCGTGGTGGGTGATGATCAGGAAGCGGGTGTCGGTGCGGCGGATCATCTCGTCCAGAAGGTCGCAGAAGCGGCTGACATTGGCGTCGTCCAGCGGCGCGTCCACCTCGTCCAGCACGCAGATCGGGGCCGGGTTGGCAAGGAACACCGCAAAGATCAGCGCCAAGGCCGTCAGCGTCTGTTCCCCACCCGACAGCAGGCTGAGCGTGGACAGCTTCTTGCCCGGCGGCTGGCACATGATCTCAAGCCCCGCCTCCAGCGGATCATCGGATTCAACCAGCACCAGACGCGCCTCGCCCCCGCCGAAAAGCGTGGTGAAGAGGGTGGTGAAATTGGCGTTCACCGTGTCAAAGGCTGTCAGCAGACGTTCGCGCCCCTCGCGGTTCAGGCTGCCGATCCCGGCGCGCAGCTTGCGGATCGCCTCTTCCAGATCGGTCTTTTCAGCGGCCAGCCGGTCGCGCTCTTCCTCAAGCTCGCGCTTGTCCTCATCGGCGCGCAGGTTGACCGCGCCAAGCCCGTCGCGCTGCGTCCGCAGCCGGGCAATCTGATCTTCCAGCGCGCTGGCAGGCGTGTCGGTGTCGGTCTCACCCAAGGCTTCCAGCAATTGCTGCGGCGTGCCCTCGGTTTCCTCGTGGATACGGGCGCGGGCGCCGGTTTCCGATTCGCGGGCAGCCTCGGCACGGGCCTCGCGGGCGGCGCGCATCTCGCGCGCTTCCGAGGCGTGGCGTTCGGTGTCCCGCTCCGCATGGGCGGCGGCGCGGGCGGCTTCATCAGCGGCGGCCAACGCGTCGCGGGCGGTGACAAGACGCGCCTCGGCCTGTTCCTCGCGCTCGGTCAGACTGGCGCGACGCTCGGCAAGGATTTCGGGCTGGGCCTCGGCGGCTTCCAGTTCGTCGGCGGCGGCATCGCGGCGCGCGGCCAGTTCGGCGGCGCGGGTTCCGGCCTGTTGCAGCCGCAGTTTCCAGCCGGATTCCTCTTTGGCGATTTCCTGCAACCGCTTGATCCGGGCATTCGCCTCGCGCTTCAATTCGTCCAGCGCGGCGCGGCGGGTCATGGTGGCGATCCGCGCAGCCTCGACCCCGGTGCGAGCGTTTTCGACGGCGGCGGCGGCATCGCCACGGTCGGGCAGATCGGCCAAGGCGCGCTCTGCCTGCGTCAGCCGGGTCTGCGCATCCGAGGCATCGGCGCGGTGCCGTGTCACCTCGCCCCGTGCGGATTCCACCCGGCTGTTTGCCATGGCCAGATCGGATTCGGCACGGGTCGCCGCGCGAGATGCATCCGACAGCAGCCGTTCCGCCTCGCGCCGCGCATCGCGGGCCGATTTCTCGACCGCGACCGCTTCGGCAAGCGCGGCACGGGCATCCTCGTTGGTCTCGATAGCGGCACTGGCGCGGGCCTGCATTTCCTCGGCCTGCACGGCGATTTCGTTAAGCTGGTTCACCTTTTGCAGATGCAACGCGGCTGAGGATGAGGCATCGCCCGCCAGCACCCGCATCCCGTCCCACCGGAAAAGATCGCCTTCCGCCGTGACCAGCCGTTGCCCCGGCAGCAGCGCCGCCTGCAATTCCGCGCCGCTGTCGAAATCCGCCACCAGCCCGACCTGCGACAGCCGCCGGGACAGCGCGTCCGGGCCATCGACATGCGCCGCCAAAGCCGTCACGCCCTTCGGCAAGGCCTGCGGCTTGTCCCAGCCGGGCAGATTATGCCAGCCGCTTTCGCCATCCTCGGCAAGCCCGGCGCGCAGATCGTCGCCAAGCGCGGCACCGAAGGCAATTTCAAAACCCTTCGCCACCTGAACCCGGTCAAGGATCGCCTTGCCATCCGATTGCCCGCGTTCCACCAGCCGCTTCAACGCGGCCATTTCCGCCATCAGCGCCCCGGCCTCGCCCTCGGCCTCGGATCGAGCGATCCGGCTGGCCGCTTCCACGCTTTCGGCAGCGGAACGGGCGGTCTCCGCCTCGGCCAGCGCATCCTCGGCCCCTTCCGCACGGTCGCGGGCGGCCTCTTGCGCCTCTTCCGACTGGCGCAGCGCCTCGGCGGCGGCTTCGCCCGCCTCACCGGCACGGGCTGCGGTTTCTTCGGCCTCGGTGGCGGCGCGTTGGGCGCGGTCCAGCATGCTGCGAAGATCGGCGACCAGTCGTTCCGCCGATTGGTGGCGGGCGGCAAGACGCGCGGATTCGTCGGTCAACTCGGCCAGTCGTGCCTCGACCTCGCGCAAGGCGTCGGCGGCTTCGTCGGCAGTTGCCGCGGCGGCGTCCAGCCGGTCGTCATGGCCCTGACCGGCCTTTTCAAGCTCGGTCTTTTCCCAGTCCAACCGCTCGACCACCTCACCCGCATCGCGGTTCAGCGCATCTTCACGCTCGATATCTCGATCAAGCTGGGCAATGCGCGCGGCCAGGGCGCGGATCGCCTCGGTCGCCCGCGCCTCGGCCTCGTCCAGCGCCTCCCGCTCGACCACCACCCGGGACAGAATGGCGGCGGCGATCTGTTCTTCTTCGCGCAGCGACGGCAGCGCGGTATCCGCTGCTTCACGACGCGCCGTCGCCTCACGCGCGGCATGTTCCGCCTCGGACGCGGCTTTCACGGCGGCCTGCAATGCCTCGGCAGCGGCAAGACGCGCAGCCTCGGCCTCGGCCCAGCGGCGATACAGCAACACCCCTTCGGCCAGCCGCAAGGCCGCGCCGATTTCGCGGTAACGGGCGGCGGCGCGGGCCTGACGGGCGAGCGATGCGGCCTGCGTGGAAAGCTGATCCAGCGTATCGTCAACACGGGTCAGGTTGCCCTCGGCCCCGTTCAGTTTCAGTTCCGCCTCATGGCGCCGCTGATAGAGGCCCGAGATCCCCGCCGCTTCCTCAAGGATACGGCGGCGGTTCTTCGGCTTGGCGTTGATGAGCTCGCTGATCTGCCCTTGCCGGACCAACGCCGGAGAATGCGCCCCGGTCGAGGCATCCGCGAACAGCATCTGCACATCGCGCGCCCGCACGTCATTGCCGTTGATCTTGTAGGCAGAGCCCGCATCGCGGGTGATCCGGCGGACGATGTCGAAATGGTCGTGCTCGTTGAACCCGGCGGGGGCAAGGCGGTCGCGGTTGTCCAGCGTCAGCGTCACCTCGGCATGGGCGCGGGCTGAACGGCGCGAGGTTCCGGCGAAGATCACATCCTCCATCCCCTCGCCACGCATGGCGGTGGGGCGGTTTTCGCCCATGACCCAACGAAGCGCCTCCAGAAGGTTCGACTTGCCGCAGCCATTCGGCCCGACAACGCCGGTCAGCCCCTCGCGGATGACCAGATCGGTCGGGTCCACGAAGCTTTTGAAGCCGTTGAGGCGAAGCTTGTCGAAACGCATGGCCTGTCCTTCGTTCTTTTGCCCCCGATTGTGCCAGTGATGCCGCCCGAGTCAACCAAAACCGCTAGATATTGCGGTTCGTGGTGGGGTTATCCACAAAATCCTTGCATCACCCACCGTGGCTATCGGCTCATCGGGCTGTTTCAGCAGGCATCCGCGACCCCGATTCCCACATTCGCGGCGGCTGCACCACCGCAGAGGCTGACAAAGCCCCGGCCAATGCATAGGTTCTGCCGCATGAGCCGCTCTCTGACCCTGTCCACCCATGCCTCGATCACCGATATTCCCGCCGCCGAATGGGACGGGTTCGGCGATGGCAACCCTTTTACCAGCCACCGTTTTCTGGCGGCGCTGGAGGCATCGGGTTCGGTCGGGCGCGGGACGGGCTGGCAGCCGCTGCATCTGTCGGTCTCGGACGGGGAGAGCATCCTTGGCGTGGCCCCGCTTTATGCAAAGTCGCATAGCCAGGGCGAATATATCTTCGATCACGCCTGGGCCGAAGCCTTTCAGCGCGCCGGAGGCAGCTATTACCCGAAGCTGCAATGCGCGGTGCCCTTCACGCCAGCCACCGGCGCGCGCCTTCTGTCGCATGATCCGCAGGCGCGGCAGGCGCTGTTGGCAGGGATGACGCAGGTGGCGGGGCGGGGCGGGGCCTCTGGCGTGCATGTGACCTTCTGCACCGAGGAAGAGGCCGCTTTGGGTGAAGAGGCGGGTTTTCTGCCGCGGATCACCCAGCAATTCCACTGGCTGAACCGGGAATACGGCTCTTACGACGATTTTTTGGGGGCGCTGTCCTCGCGCAAGCGCAAGGCGATCCGAAAGGAACGCGCCCGTGCGCAGGCTTTTGGCGGCCGCATCACCCATCTGACCGGCGATGACCTGAAACCCGCGCATTGGGATGCGTTCTGGGACTTCTACCAAGACACCGGCAGCCGCAAATGGGGCAGCCCGTATCTGACGCGGGAATTCTTCGACTGCATCCACCAGACCATGCGCGACGATATCCTGCTGGTTCTGGCCGAAGACGACGGCACACCCATTGCCGGCGCGCTGAACTTTCTTGGCCCCGACGCGGTCTATGGCCGCTATTGGGGCTGTGTCGAGGATCACGCCTTCCTGCATTTCGAGCTTTGCTACCATCAGGCCATCGACCACGCCATCGCCCACGGCCTTGCTCGGGTCGAGGCGGGCGCGCAGGGCGAGCATAAACTGGCGCGCGGATACGAGCCGGTCCCGATCCATTCACTGCATTGGGTTCAGGATGAGGGGTTCCTGCGTGCCCTTGCCGACTATCTCGACCGAGAGCGTGATGCCATGGGGCAGGAGATCGAGGCCTTGGCTGACTGGACCCCGTTCCGCAAGGGCGCGGTCAGCTAGGGCAACTTTTCCGAAATGGGGCGGCTGGTGGCGCGATCCGCGTTAGGTCAGACCTGCGCCATGTTGGCGATGATGCCGCCGACCAGCATGACGATCAGCCCGGCGGCCACGGCATTTTCCCACAACGGCTTATGCGGCCCAAGATGCGCCTTTGCCGGGTCTTTGCCCTCGCCGTTCCGAAAGCGCTGCATCCGCGCCTCGAACCGGCGGCGAGGGATATCAAGCGTCATGGCCCAAGCATAGACCGGACCGGCGATGAGGCCCGCGATGATGGCGTGCAGATAGGTCATGCGGGTCTCCTGTGTCGCAGTCATGTCGCTGTGACCGACGACCGGCTGAAAATCAACCGGCCATCGCCCCGTGCGGCATCATTTCCAGCTTCTATGGTCGTCCATCACGCAGCCGGACGGCGCATTCTGATCGCCAAACCGGGCCTGCAACTGATCGCAGCCCCATTCGTTCATGAAGCCCGGCAGGATCTGGTTCACCAGCATCCCGTATTGGTCATACTGCGTCGGCGCGCTGGTCACATAGTGAAGCCAATAGCCAAGCGAGCCGATGAAGAGCAGCAGGAACGGCCCGCAGAATGCCACAAGCCCGCGCTTCCAATGCAGCTTCTTCGCCGGAGGGGCGGCGGGAACACCCTCGGCCTGCGCCTCGGACCGGATCTGGGCAAGCGCCGCCTGCCGCTCTTCCGGGGTCAGCGACAAACGCTCAAGCTCGGCATCCAGTAGCACCGGCAGAAGCGCGTCGGGATGCCTGACGCCGATGCCCACGGTCTGCCCGTCCTGATCGAAGGACAGCAGCGGTTGCGCCGGCGCAACGAAGGTCGTGTTCGCCGCCTTGCCGTTCTTGCCGGGCGCGATGCGTTCGGCATAGGTCACATGGGTTTTCCGGCCCCGCTCGAACACGTTGGTCAGCACCACCGGCACCAGCCCAAGCCGCGCCGAACCGGCAATGCCCTTCCTTGCCTTGTTCGCGCGCGCCCGCTGCACGAGGCTAGAGATCACCAGCCCCAGAAACAGCGCGGAAAAGAGGGCCAGAACGATGATCCGGTTCCATAGCTTCTCCAACCCAAGTGACAGGGTGGCAAGCGACGGATCGTCGCCGGAAATGACCACGCTGACCCAGTAATCGCCGGTATGGAAATCGAAGAAGGCCAACTCGATATGGCCGTCATAAGACTGGCCCTCGTAGCTATAGGCGACATCGGCGCTGCAATCGGTGAAAAAGCCCTTGCGGGTCGTGCATTCGCCATTCTCGATCAGCGCTTCCTGAAGCTCGACCGGATTGCGGCTGATCTGCCAGTCGCGATACAGATCCGGCCCTTGAAACCACACCAGAAACCCCAGCAGGCCCAGAAACAGGATCATCGCAAAGATCAGTCCGCGCGGGGGATTGATCGAACCGGGGGCGATGTTCAGGGGGCGGTCGGGAAGGGTAAGTTGCGTGAAAGCCATTGTTCTACCTGAAGAAGGTCAAAATACCTTGGTCGCATGTCACGGATATGTGAGAAGGTCCAGCCTGCCCGGCGGCGGCTCAGCAGGGATTGGCCGTCCGATTGCAGCCTGAAGGGCAACAGATTATGTCAACCGAATGTTGAAAGCGGGCGAAATACTGATCCTGACCGGCACTCCGGGATCGGGAAAGACCACGGTGGCGGCCAGTCTCGCCGCCAGTCCGGGCGTGCCCAAGGTGCATCTTCATTCCGACGATTTCTGGCATGTGATCAAATCCGGCGCGATCGATCCATGGCTGCCGGAAGCGCATGATCAGAACCGCGTGGTCATCGAGGCCTTGGCCGCCACCGCACGCATCTATGCTCAAGGCGGTTATTTCGTCATTGTTGACGGCATTATCGGCCCGTGGTTCTTACCCGCATTCCGGGCGTTGGGCATGCCGCTGCACTACATCGTCCTGCGTCCGTCATTGTCTCAGGCGATCTCGCGTTGTCAGCAACGTGGCGGCGACACGCTTCGCGATCCCGGCACCATCACCGAACTGCATCGCCAATTCGCAGAGCTGGGCGATCTGTCCAACCATCAGTTGCAAACCGACGGCATGTCCGCTGCGGCGGTTCAGACGGCTGTCTTAGATGCCGTTGGCCGCGAAATCTGCAGGCTGAGATAAGAAAGGGCGGCAAGATCGCCGCCCCTCGCTGATCACGGATCAGACTTTTTCCAGCAGCGCCTCGCCCGCGCTGACGCTGCAAAGGCCGGGGCTGTCTTCCACGTCGATCACCTCGACCACACCGTCCCGAAGCAGCGAGGCATAGCGCTTGCTGCGCCCGTAAAGACCGGCGGGGGGTGCGTCGAAGGACAGGCCCAGTGCCTTGGTCACGCTGCCATCGGCATCGGCAAGGATCTCGATCCCGGCATCGCCTGCGCCGGTCGCTTTGGACCATGCGGCGGTGACGAAGGGGTCGTTCACGGTCACGCAGACGATCCGGCTGACGCCCTTCTCGCGGAAGCGGTCGGCGGTGCGGATGAAGCTGGGGATATGCGCGTTCGAACAGGTGCCGGTATAGGCGCCGGGCAGGCCGAACACCACCACGCGGCCTTGCGCCAGATCGGCTGTATCGACCGCTTCGGGCCCGTTTTCACCGACCCTGAGCAGTTGTCCTGCGGGGAAACTCTCGCCTATGGCAATGGTCATCGCGCGTCCTCCTGAATTGCAACGGATTCGCGGCGACTATAGGGTGCCGCCCGGCGACACGCCATAGATCGAGAACGGAGGATTCCATGCGGATCGTGATCCTTGGGGCAGGGCAAGCGGCAGCCTCGATGGCGGCGCGGCTGAGGACGAACGGGCATGACGGGCCGTTGACGATCATCGGCGCGGAACCTGCCGCCCCCTATCAGCGACCGCCGCTGTCCAAGGCCTATCTGCTGGGACAGATGGGTCTGGATCGGCTGGTTCTGCGGGGTGAGGACTGGTGGCAGGAACAGGGGATCGAGTTGCGCCTTTCCTGCACCGCGACCGCGATTGACCGCAGCAACCGCGCGGTCGTCACCGATGCAGGCCCGGTTCCCTATGATATGCTTGCCCTGACACTTGGCGCGACGCCGCGCCGCCTGCCCGCAAAGGTGGGCGGCGATCTGCCCGGCGTCCATGTCGTCCGCACCCTTGCCGATGTCGATGCCATGGCCCCTGCGATGCAGCCCGGACGCCGCCTGATCGTGATCGGCGGCGGCTATATCGGGCTGGAGGCCGCCGCCGTCGCACGCAAGCTGGGGCTTGAAGTGACGCTGATCGAGGCCGCCCCGCGCATCCTTGGCCGCGTTGCCGCTGCCGAGACGGCGGCGCTGATCCGCAACCTGCACCGCGCCCATGGCGTGACGATCCTTGAAGGCACCGGCATTGCCCGCATCACCGGCGACGCCTGCGCGGACGGGGTAGAGCTTGCCGATGGACGCCACCTGCCCGCCGATCTGATCGTCACCGGCATCGGGATCGAGCCGGAAACGGCCTTGGCGCAGGCTGCTGGCCTGACCATCGACAACGGCATCGCCACGGACGAGACCGGGCGCACTTCCGACCCGGCCATCTGGTCTGCGGGCGATTGCGCCAGCTTTCCCGCGAACGGCCAGCGCATGCGGCTTGAAAGCGTCGGCAATGCCATCGACATGGCCGAAGCCGTCGCTGACAATATGCTTGGCGCGGATCGGGCCTATCTGCCGAAGCCGTGGTTCTGGTCCGACCAGTTTGATGCAAAGCTGCAAATCGCGGGACTTGGCACCGGCCATGACCGCATCGTCACACGGCCCGGCGACGGCGAACATGGCGGCTCGGTCTGGTATTTCCGCGACGGGCAACTGATCGCCGTCGATGCGCTGAACGATGCCCGCGCCTATATGATCGGCAAGCGCCTGATCGAGGCGGGACGCAGCGCCGATCCCGACCTTATCCCGACGATCCCGGATTTGAAGGCGCTGATGAAATGACATCCACCGTTGTCGAAAGGCCCTCATGGGCAGCGCAAGCGGGGGGTGCGGGGGGCGGCCAGCCCCCCGTCCGTCGCGGGACGCAAAGATGAGGATCGTCGGAGGCAATCTGCGCGGCCTGAAATTGGCCGAAGTTGGTGAAGGCGACGCTGTGGCGCATCTTCGCCCGACCACCGACCGGGTGCGCGAGTCGATCTTCAACCTGCTGATCAACGGAAGCCACGGCAATCCGATCCCCGGTGCCCGCGTGCTTGACCTTTTCGCCGGGACCGGCGCGCTTGGGCTGGAAGCCTATTCCCGCGGCGCAGCCCATGTCAGTTTCGTGGATGACGGGGTCAAGGCCCGCGCGCTGATCCGCCAGAATGTCGAAAAGGCCCGTGCGACGGGCATCGCGGATATCTGGCGGCGCGATGCCACCAACCTTGGGCCGAACACGGATCCGGCCTACGGGCTGGTGTTTCTCGATCCGCCCTATGCACGGGGTTTGGGTGAACGGGCGATTGTCTCGGCGCTTGCGGGCGGCTGGATCGCGCCGGGTGCCGTGGTGGTCTGGGAAGAGGCGCAGCCGCCCGTCATTCCCGCGCCGCTGGTGCAGATCGACCAGCGCCGCTATGGCAACAGCCTGATTACATTGGCCCGGATGACCGAGGCGTGAACGGGCTTCCGCTGATCGTGATTTCCGTTTTCCCGACAATCCGGCTCAGATCGCGCCCGATCCGCGTCGATCCGAAGATATGAGGGAAGCAGAATGAAAAAAACGATCCGCCGCGCCACCGGGCTTAGCCCGATCCTGTTCGCGCTGGCCTTTGGTGCCTATGCGCAGGAACCGGCGACTGACCATTCCGCCCATGATCATGCCGCCACCGAAAGCGTGGCTGAAACCGCTGATCCGGCCTCGGCGGGTTACTCCGCGGCGATGGACCGGATGCATCAGGACATGGCGGTCGAGCCGACCGGCAATGCCGATGCGGATTTCGTCATCGGCATGATCCCCCACCATCAGGCCGCCATCGACATGGCCAAGGTGGTGCTGGAACATGGCGAGGACCCCGAGATCCGCAAGCTCGCCGAAGAGGTGATCTCGGCACAGGAAGGCGAGATCGCGATGATGCAGGAATGGCTGGAGCGGAACGGCTATGCGCCGCCCGCGAACTAGGCAGTCCCGGATCTAAAAGGTCGCGCTGATCTTGATCCCGAAACTTTGGCGGTCGTCGCCGGGCCGCTCGCGCAGCGGCTCGGCCACGTAAAGCGAGACCGGCGTGCCCGCCAGATCAAACGTCAGCGAAAGACCGATGCTGCTGCGCGAATGCCAGCCGTCGTCGATGCGCCCGCCCAGATCATTGTCCAGATCCCAGACCGAGCCGATCTCGTAGAATACCCCGCCGTGATATTCGCGGTCGTAGAAGGTGAAGGCGCGGCGTAATTCGACCGAGCCGATCAGGTAGCGGTTGCCGCCCAGCATATCGCCCCGATCCGATGGCCCGATGCCGCGTGGTGCGAAGCCGCGAAAGCTGTCGCCGCCGGGATAGAAACGGTCGATGGCGCGGGTGTCATTGTCGCTGAGACCCGCCACGATGCCACCGCTGAGTCCCAGCAGAAGCTCGACCTTCTCCGCAAGGTTCTGGCGCGCGTTCAGCGTGACGCGGGTTTCCGACAGCAGGTCGTCAGTGCCGATGTTCCACAGATACTGGTCAAGCTCGGCCGATGCTCCGCGCGCTGTGGGTTTGCCGTCGTCACCCTCGGCCGCGGTCGCCCATGTCAGGCCAAGGCGCAGGAAGGGCGCATCGATGCTGGTCGCCTCGGATTGCAGCAGCGCGCTTGCATCGGCGTCGATCCCGTCCATCTTGTGTCCGCGATAGCCCAGCCCGTATTCGACGCGCAGATTGTCGTCCGGCGTCCAGGCCATATACCCCTCGGCTTGCACATTGCGGACCGAGAAGGCCAGATCCTCGAAATCCGAGCGTTCCCATTTCAGATCGATCCCGGCATCCAGATCCTTGCCCAGCTGGTCGGGGCGGTAGAGGCTGGCATCGACGCTTTTCACGTCGCGGCTGAATTCCAGATGCACCGCGCCGAACGTGTCGGGCAGAAGGTTGTATTGTTCATATGAGATGCCCCCCGTCAGCCCCTTGTCAGAGGTGTGAAAGACCGATGCCTCGAACCGGCCGGGGCTTTGTTCGATCTCGGTCACGTCGATGATCAGATTGTCGCCTTCGGCCTTCAGGCTGACCGCCTCGAAAACGCCGGTGGACATCAGGCAATCCTCGATCGCGCGCAACTCTATATCTTCCATATAGACGCCCGGCTCGGCACCGCAGGTCTGGCGGATGTCGTCTTCGGGGATCATCTTGGCGCCGCGAACCTCGACTGCCTCATAGGTGCGGGGAAGGGCGGCGCCGGGAAGGGCAAGGCACAGGCCAAGCAGAAGCGGCGGGACGGCGTGGTGGCGGCTTGGATGGAAGGGCAAGGGACTCTCGGCGAATGGTGACGGGTGGCAGGGCGGGAACCGGAACTTCAGCGCAGGCGGGCGCGTAGCAGCGGGCGGGTGAGATAGCTGAGGATCGAGCGTTTGCCGCTTTCGATATCCACCTGTGCGACCATGCCCGGACGGATCGAGAATTTCTCGCCGAAGCGTTCCAGATAGGCGCGTTCGGTCTGGACCATGACGCGGTAGAAATCCTGCGGGCCGTTGGGGGTGTCCTCTTCCACGGTGTCTTCGGAAATCTGGGTGACGGTGCCGCGCAGATCGCCGTAGATCGAAAAGTCATAGGCGGTGATCTTGACGCTGGCGGGCATTTCGGGGGCGATGAAGGCCACATCGCGCGGCAGCACCTTGGTCTCGATCAGAAGCTGGTCGTCCAGCGGCGTGATCTCCATGATCGGCTCGCCCGGCTGGATGACGCCGCCAAGGGTGGTCACGTCGATATTGTTGATCCGCCCCTCGACCGGCGAGCGGATGGTCGTCCGGCTCAACTCGGCCTGTTTCTGGACGACCTCTTGTTGCAGCGCGGCCAGCTTGGCCCGGCGTTCGGCCAGATCCTTGTAGGCGTCCTGCACATAGCCGTTGCGGGTCTCGCTGATCTTGCCTTCCAGTTCCGCCGCCTTCTGGCGCAGTTGCAGCACATCGATGCGGCTGATCGAGCCGCCCGCCGCAAGGGGGGCGGTGATGTCCAACTGCTCCTGCACGGCGGCCCGCTCCTCTTCCAGCGCCGCGACCGAGGCTTCCAGCCGCGTCCGCCGCGCATTGAAAAGGCGCAGTTCGGTGGCCTGCGTCGATGTGGGGTCGGGGCCGAAATCCAGCTTGGGCTGTTCCAGCACCTCGGCATCAAGCCGGGTCACTTCGGCCTCCAATGCCTCGATCTCGGATTGCGCCGACAAGAAGGCCGAGCGCGAGCGGGTCGGGTCCAGATGGGCCAGCGTCTGCCCCTGCTGGACCACATCGCCCTCGCTGACCAGAAGCTCGGCCAGAATGCCGCCTTCAAGGCTTTGGATCGTCTGCATCCGGCGGATCGGGATGACGCGGCCATCGCCCCTTGTGATCTCGTCCACCTGCGCGAATGCCGCCCAGATGATGGAAGCGATGACGGCAAGGACGACGATCTGAATGGTCAGCCGGGCCTTGCGCAGGGCAAGCCGTCGGTAGCTGCCGTCGATATGACTGCTGGTGAATACCTCGGTCCGGCTCATGTCACGGCTTGCACCGGAGCCGCGGCCTGCGATTTGGCGGCGCGGGCCGCGTTCAGGATCTGGATCAGATCACCATCCCGCGCGACCTTGCCATCCTTCAGCACGATGGCGCGGCTGGTCAGCCCCAGAAGGTCGCGCTTGTGGGTCGAGATGATCGTGGTCCGCCCCTCAAGCCATGTCTTCAGATAGGCGATGACCTTCGCTTCGGTCACATGGTCGAAGGCCGAGGTCGGCTCGTCCAGCAGCACGATCCGCGGGTCTTGCAACAGGATGCGGGCCAGCCCGATGGCCTGCCGCTGCCCGCCCGAGACATTGGCGTTGTTGTAGATTTGCAGATCCAGCCCGCGCACATGGCGGCGGACATGGGTGCCAAGCCCCACGGCATCCAGCGCCTCAAGCAGTTCCTGATCGCTGTGCAGCCCGTGATCCAGCAGCAGGTTGTCGCGGAGCGTGCCCTGGAACAGCGCCACGCTTTGCGGCAGGTAGCCGATCTGGCGGCGGCGGTCGATCGGGTCGATCTGGCTCAGCGCCAGATTGTCCACCAGCACGCTGCCGGTCTGCGGATCGGTCAGCCCCGCCAGCATCCGAAGCAGCGTCGATTTGCCCGCCCCGTTGCTGCCCAGCAACGCGACCTTGTCGCCCTTGGCGATGCTGAGCGCGGGGATCGAGATCACCGGAGCAGCCTCGGGTTCGTGGCGATAGGTGGTTTCTTCCAGCCGGTAATCGCCTGCCAGATCGGGGGCGCGGACGTAATGGCGGTCGGCGGGACGCTCGACCGGCATCTTCATGATATTGTCCAGACCTTCCATCGCCGCCTTGACGTGCTGCCAGCGTGCCAGAAGTCCCGCGACCTGTCCCATCGGTTGAAGGGTGCGGCTGGACAGGATGGTGCAGGCGATCAGGCTGCCGACCGTCAACTGGCCCGCGCTGATCAGGTAGACGCCGACGATGACCACGCCCGCATAGCAGAATTTCTGAATGGTCGCGACGGATTGCGACATCACATTGGTCAGGTTGCGCGTCTGCACCGCCGTTGTGGCCATGGTCGCGGTCAGTTGCGCATAGGCGCGCTGCAACCGCCCCTCGGCCCGCGCGGCCTTCACCGTTTCAAGGTTCGAGACCGTTTCCAGCAAAAGCCCGTTCAGCGCCGCCGATTCCCGCGTATTCTCGCGCGAGGCGCGGGCAAGGCGGCGTTGCAGGATCAGCCCCGGCACGATGGTCAGTACCGCCCCGATCAGCGGCACCAGCGCCAGCGGCCCGCCGATGAACCACAGGACCGCAAGAAAGATCAGCACGAAGGGAATATCGCAAAGCGCCGTCACCGTGCCCGAGGTGAAGAACTCTCGCACCGTGGCGAAGTCGCGGACCTGATTGGCGAAAACGCCGGTCGAACGCGGCTGATGCGACAGCCGCAGGTTCGAGACCTGATCGAAAAGCTGCGAGGACAGCCGCAAATCCAGATCGCGCCCCGACACATCGACCAGCGAAGCGCGCATGATCCGCAACAGGATCTCCAGAATGATCGCGATGGCGACGCCGCTGGCAAGAATCCACAGCGTGTCGAACGACTTGTTCGGCACCACCCGGTCATAGACCTGCATCGAGAACAGAGACGTGGCGACTGCCAGCAGGTTCGCAATGAACGAGGCAAGGATCACGTCGCGATAGATCGGCCAGTTGTCCAGAACCGGCCCGATGATCCAGTGACGCTTGTCCTTGTCCGATGGCTCCAGCCGGTCGGAGACGATGTCGATGGGTTTCGAGACAAGAATGCGCCCGTCATGCCGCTCGTGCAGGTCATCCGTCGTCCACAGCGCCCGCCCGCCGCCGGTCTCGGGCAGGATCACCCGGGCGCCGTCGTCACGCAGTTCCTCGATGATGGCGTTGCCGCCATCCTTCAGAAAGATCAGCGCGGGCAGGCTGTGGCGGGGGAAGCTGGTCAGCGTCTCATGGCTGATGCGGCAGCTCATATTCACGCGGCGCAGCGCCAGCGCGGCAAGATCAGGGGTCAGAAGCCCGTCATCGCTGCGCGGCAGGCCATCGGTCAGCCGCGCTTCCGAGGCGGCGATGCCGTGGATGCGGCACAGTTCGACAAGGCCGGTGGCCAGAGGATCTGAATGGGTGCGGGGCTGCTGGCTCTGGCTCATTTAAGGTTATCCGCTTGTGCTTGTCGCAAGGATCAGCGTGCCCAGAACGCCAAGAGCATGTGCGGCGTCGTATTCTGTGCGCTTGCGGCTGTCATAGGTATCGATCTCGGCGATCTGCGCGTCGTAAAGGTCGCGCCCGGTGGTCAGCAGGTCGATCAGCTCTTTCTGTCCGCCGACGAACTGTTCTTCATAAGTGTCCAGCACCTTCACCGACTCGATCAATTGCTGCTGCTGCGACGCCTCGCTGGCGCGCAGGACGCGCAGCCGTTCCAGCGCGGTGCGCGCGGCGTTGGTCAGGTTGCGTTCGACCGCATTCATCGACGAGGTAGCCGCCTCCAGCTCCAGTTGCGCGGCCTGAATCTGGCGACCCCGGAACGCGCCCGAATTCAGATCGACTCCCGCCGTCAGCCCAACGGCCGAACGGCTGCGACCGCCATCCAGATCGGCGCGGCCCTGCGCCTGAAGTTTGATCGTCGGCAGGCGAGAGGCGCGGGCGGTCTGAACCCCGGCCTCGGCCCCGGCAACGCCCGCACGGGCGGCAAGATAGTCGGGCGACATCCGCACGGCGGCGGCGATCTCGGCAGCGTTGCCATAACGGCGCGCGAAGCCCAGTTCCGGCGCATTCGAGGTGCGACCCGGAGACTCTCCCATCAGAAACTGCAACTGGGCCACCGCAAGCGAACGGTCGCCAGATAGTTGTGACAGCCTGTCCTCGGCCCGGACGATTTCCAACTGCGCGCGGGCAACCTCGCCGGTATCGCCGACACCACCTTGGGCGCGGGCATCGGCATGCCCGGCGATGCGATTTGCGAAATCCAGATAATCGCGGGTCCGTGCCAGTTTCCGGTCCAGAACTTCGATATCGAGATAATAATAAGACACGTCGAGCGTCAGTTGCTCGATCGCCATTTTCAATTCGGAAACGGATTTCACCCGTTCCTGTGAGGCGCTGGCAATCTTGCTTTCAATCAGGCCCCAATCGAAAAGAACCTGAGAAACCGTCAGCGTGATTCCGGCACCATTCGCATCGGTCGTGCTGGTATCACCGGAAAGGCTGAATTGCGGATAACGTTCGTCCCGCGCGGCCTGAATATCGACGGTTTTGCGTGCGACCTGCTGGCGCAGCGCGGTAACGCCGGGGTCACGTTCGGACGAGACAAGAACCGCGCGTGCCAGCGCGGTTTGCGACAGACCGATGGACGGAAAAGCGCCAAGCATCAATGCGGTAAGTCCAAGGCCAAGCGCAAGCCGGCCAACCCGATTCGGACGCGCTGCAAGCAGGCGAGATCGCATCGTCACAGGCATGGCACCTCGCAGCCAAAGTGGCATTGCGGGTTTTGCCGAGGGGCGATGAAAGAGTTGGCAACCTCTTTTGCGCAGCGCCTAAAATCTTCCTCGAAGCCGTCATATGACAGCACAAAAACTTTCTCCAAGGATCTTTGCTCCGTGTCCGTTCGGTATTCCGTAACAGTCGAGCTGCAAAACACTCGACCCGAAAGAAACAGCACAGCCAGGGGATGCGCAAACCTACTAGTTAAGAGAACCTTAATTTTGCACGCTTTTGGATTTTAGTCCACTAATGTTCTCGCGGAAAAAGGGAAAATCTGCCGGTGCGACTGCCGCCTCCTGTGCGGGTCGCGATGCTGGCAGGGTGCGATCGGAATTCGATCAGCTATTATTGTCGTCGTTCGACAGCAGGTTCAGCCCGCCCAGCAGGCCGCCGCCCGTATCGGCATCGGCCATTGCCGCGTCGGTTGTGTCATCGCCACCGAACAGGGTCGCAAGAGCGTTTTCAACCGCGCCCGAAGTATCTGCGAACAGGTCGGTCGGGCCGACATCGCCCAGATCCAGCAGCGTGTCGAAGATATCGGTGACGCCGCTTGTCGCGCGCTCGCCGCTGTCGAGAATTTCGTTCAGCAGTGTGTCGATCTCGATGTCCGGCACCAGCCCGGCATCGCCGGTAATATCGTCGATCAGGCCCTGCGTGACCAATGCGCCGCCAAGGGCATCCTCGCCCAAAAGCGCGGCCAGCGGATCGGAACCGCCTGCATGATCGCCCGCAATGTCGATGCCGAATACATCCTCGTCCGACAAGAGCCCTCCAAGAACCGGGTCCGAAGGCATGGCAAGCACGCTTGCCGGGTCTTCGGCAAGGTCAATCGCATCCAGCCGTTCGATCACGCCGTCGCCACCCAGAAGCGAATCGAGGAAGCCGTCATCCTCGGCAACCTCCGCCACGCTTTCTTCGACAGGTGGAACAGGCTCTGCAACGACCTCATGTGCCGGTTCGACAACGGTTTCCGTAACCGTCTCGACCACGGTTTCGGCGGCGCGGCTCCCGAAGAGACCGCCCAGCAGGCCGCCGCCGCCGATAATGCCACCAAGCAGGCCGCCATTTCCAAGAACCGGAGCCAGAAGATCGCCGACATGGCTGTCGTCAAGAACGGTCTCGACAATCGGCACGGGAGCGTCGCTGACGGTCTCGCTGGTCTCCTGCGGCACGTCCTCCTGTGCCAGTTCGACCAGTCCCGACACCGCGCCGTCATTGCCCGGAGCCGGTTGCCCGCCGCCGGTCAGACCCCCCAGCAACCCGCCAAGCAGTCCGTTGCCACCGGTCAACCCGCCGAGCAACCCATCCGAGCCAATCACCGCATCGACGATACCATTTCCGCCCAAGACCGGCTCGGTCGCCGTGGGCGCAGTCTCTTCGGAACCCTCATCCTGCGCAGCACCACCGCCCAGCAATCCACCGAGAAGTCCGCCGCCGACGATCCCGCCGAGCAAGCCGTCCTCGCCTAGCACAGGCTCCAGCACTGCACCGACATTGCCGCCAAGCAAACCGTCAGGGCTGACGATGGCATCGACAATACCGCCTTCGCCCAAGATCGGATCGGTCACCGCCGCAACGGTATCCCCGGAACCTTCATCTTGTGCAGCACCACCGCCCAGCAATCCACCGAGAAGCCCGCCGCCGACGATCCCGCCAAGCAAGCCGTCCTCGCCCAGCACAGGCTCCAGCACTGCGCCGACATTACCGCCCAGCAATCCATCCGGGCTGACGATGGCATCTACAATGCCGCCTTCGCCCAGGATCGGATCGGTCACCGCCGCAACGGTATCCTCGGAACCTTCACCTTGCGGGGAACCACCGCCCAGCAATCCGCCAAGAAGTCCACCGCCGACGATCCCGCCGAGCAGGCCGTCCTCGCCCAGCACAGGCTCCAGCACAGCGCCGACATTGCCGCCAAGCAATCCGTCAGGGCTGACGATGGCATCTACGATGCCGCCTTCGCCCAAGAGCGGATCGGTCACCGCCGCAACGGTATCCTCGGAACCCTCACCTTGCGCAGCACCACCGCCCAGCAATCCACCGAGAAGTCCACCGCCGATGATCCCGCCAAGCAAGCCGTCCTCGCCCAGGATCGGGTCCAGCACAGCGCCGACATTGCCGCCAAGCAATCCATCCGGGCTGACAATCGCATCGACAATACCACCTTCGCCCAGAACCGGGGACAGCAGGTCGTCAAGTCCGGTTCCGCCCAGCAGACCGTCTTCGCCGAGGATCGGGGCCAGCACCGTATCTTGCACCACATCGACGATGCCGGTGACGATGCCGTCTTCACCCAGCAGAGGATCGGTGATGCTGCCGACCAGCCCGTCCTCGCCCAGAAGACCACCGACCAGCCCGTCCTCGCCCAGAAGGCCGCCGACCAGCCCGTCCTCGCCCAGAAGACCGCCGACCAGCCCGTCCTCGCCCAGAAGGCCGCCGACCAACCCATCCTCGCCCAGAAGACCGCCGACCAACCCGTCCTCACCCAGAAGGCCGCCAATCAGCCCGTCCTCGCCAAGGATCGGCTCAAGCACAGCGCCGACATTGCCGCTCAGCAGGCCGTCGGGGCTGATGATGGCGTCGATGATGCCGCCTTCGCCCAGAACCGGGGTCAGCAGATTGTCCAGACCGATCCCGCCCAGCAGGCCATCCTCGCCAAGGATCGGGGCCAGCACATTGTCCGTCACCACGTCAACGATGCCCGGGATCAGCCCGCCATCGCCCAAGAGCGGATCGGTGATGCCGCCGACAAGCCCGCCTTCGCCCAGAAGACCGTCCAGCAGCCCGCCTTCGCCAAGGATCGGGTCCAGCACCGCGCCGATATTGCCGCCCAGCAATCCGTCCGGGCTCAGGATCGCATCGACGATGCCGCCTTCGCCAAGAATCGGATTGACCACCTTGTCCAGACCGATGCCGCCAAGCAGC
Organism: Paracoccus caeni; assembly: GCF_016629665.1. Lineage (GTDB taxonomy): Bacteria > Pseudomonadota > Alphaproteobacteria > Rhodobacterales > Rhodobacteraceae > Paracoccus > Paracoccus caeni. The sequence continues at coordinate 403,039 of NZ_JAEPRQ010000002.1, read as the reverse complement.
CCGTCCTCGCCGATGATCGGGGCCAGAACGCCGTCCTGCACCACATCGATAATGCCGGGGATCAGCCCGTCCTCGCCCAGGATCGGCCCGATGACCGGGTCAAGGACGCCGCCCACGATCGGCAACTCGACCGCCGGGTCTTCGGCGCCGGTATCGGTCGAAGGCGCTTCCGGCTCTGCCTCGGGCGGTGCCGTGGTCGTGTCCTGATCGGGGGATGCGGCCTGATCATCGTCCGGGCTGTCCCGCTGATCGTCGCGAGTTTCGCTAGGGCGGGTCAGGTCCGGGGCCGTCGTATTGCCTGCGGGCGGAGCGAAAGAGGCGCCGTTGCCCGAAGATGCCGCGATCGAGGCGGCTGCCGTTCCCGGCGCTGCGGTCGCGATCCCGCTGGCATTGGCGGTGCCGGTCGGTTGGATGGCGCTGGCCGATGATGCCTCGCCCGAGGATGCGGGCTGCGTATCGTCAACAGCAGCGACCTGTGCCGAGGCAAGTGTCGTCGCCATGGCAATCCCGGCTGCCGGAGCGGCCTGATCCAGCGCTGCGATGACCACCGTTTCCGGGGTCGCCTCAGGCGCAGTCTGGGGAATTGCGCCGTCCTGTGCGCCGGACGCAAGGCTTGTCTGATCCGCCTCTTCGCCCGGTTCGCCGCTCAGCGCGGCCTGTCCTGCCTCGGTCGAGCTTTGCACGGCCAGCCCCATGCCGATCGCGCTTGCCCCGGCAACGGCATTGAACGTGCCGCTGGATGGTCCATTGCCAATCTTGAAAAGCCCGTCTTCACGGGTCGCGCGCAGGGCAGCCGAGGCATTGGCCAAAGCATCATCGCCTCCCGCCTGTGGGCGGGACTGCGGTTCTTGCTCTGGTTTCTTCGAGGCCATCGAAGCCCTCCTGAACGCACCTGCTTTTCGTAGCGATACCCATCCTCTCGAAGGGGTAACCGGCGTGGACCGGCAAAAATGCAGATAACTACATACGAGGGTATGTCAAATAACATCCCAATGGCAATAAAAATTGCAGGTATCCGCGGGGGATACTGGCCTTTGGATTGGGTATTTTGACAAGGAGAACGCGGGGTGAGGCGCTTCGGACCACAGGACCGTGCCTCGCGGTGCGGTTACGGAAGGGCGATTCGGCTGGTTCGGGGCCGGGTTCAGAGCTTGCGCAGACCCGACCGCTCGATGGTGTCTAACAAGGACGCGGCCTGTTCATCGCTCAGCGCGTGGCGCGGGATCATCTGGAACAGGACCTGCGATTGCATCAGGATGACCATCTTCTCATCCGCGCTCCAGCCGTAATAGTCGTTCCAAAGCGTCGTGCCAGAGATATGCGCGGTCGAGGCGGAATAGGCCTCGTCCGTCCATGAGGCGCTGACCGGGTGCTGCATGGTCTTTTGCTTGGCATAGATCGACCGCGCCCGTCTTGGCAGAATGACCTTATATGCCAGCAGCGGCATGCCGATGCCGACGCAGAGCCAGCAGATACCGATGATCGTCCATGTCCGGTCGAAACCTGACAGGACCATGACCAGTACCGCCGCAATCAGCAGGGCGGCGACGAACAGTTTCGGCGCCAGATTGACCGCCCAGTGACGACGCGCATGCAGCCGCAGCGCGTTGGCGTAATCCTCGGCGGTGATGGTGAAGTTGGTGAAGGGGGTCGGCTGTGCGTTGGTCATGGTTCGAGGAAGCGGCAAGCCCCCGACAAGGTCAAGCCGCAAAACGCCCCGCGAACCATCGCCGGACGGCGTTGTCCACGGGCGCTTCCCGTCGCGGAGCCTACCATACCAGCCCCGGCCACAATTCGCGCAGCGTCGGGTTCAACGCCGCGAAAGAGCGGGCGTCCAGCATGTGATCGCCGTCGATGACATGCAGTTCCGTCCGCCCGGTCGTATGGCGTGCCCAGTCGGTGGCGCTGTCCTCGCCGACCAGATGGTCGTTCTTGGCGACGAAGACATGGACCGGGCAGGACAACCGATAGCCCGGACCGACATGGCGGTAGCCGTCGCATAACCGGAAATCGTCCCGCAGCGCCGGTTCGAACAAGGCGCGCATATCCGGGTCGCGCAGGATTTCATCGGGAGTGCCGCCGATGCGGGCGATCTCGTCCCAGAAATCGTCGCTGCCCAGCAGATGCAGCCGCTCGGTTCCCTGATGCAGACGGTCGGGCGACAGCGCGCCCAGCACGAACAGCACTTCCGGTCCCGGTCGTCCCATGGCGGCCAGCCGCTCGGCCAGAAGCAGCGCGACGGTGCCGCCCATGGAATAGCCAAAGAGGCCATAGCGCAGCCGCAGCTTTGGCGCGATCTCGACCGCGATCCGGTCGGCAAGACGGCGCAGATCGACCGCCGAGGCTTCGCGGAACCGCCCCTCGCGTCCGGGGATCGAGGGCGCGCGCACGGTCGGGTCGCTGCGTTGCCAGTCGCGGAAGATGCTGGGACCGGCCCCGGCAGGTGGCAGGCAGACAAGATCGGGAAGTTGGCTCATCAGAACTCTACCACCATCTCGCCCTCGACCGTGCTGCCGTCCAGATGCGCTGCCAGATCGGCCAGAACCGGATGATCGAAGACCGCGCGAACGCCCGTCTCAATCCCCAGATCGCGGCGGATGCGGGTGGCGACCTTGGCCGCCAGCAGGGAATGCCCGCCAATCGCGAAGAAATTGTCCGAGGCCAGCGGCAGCGGCGATTTCAGCACTTCGGCCCAGATCGAGGCCAGCGCCTTTTCGGTCGCCGTCTCGGCCGGGCGGCGGTCATGGCGTTCCGCGATACGGGACGCGCTTGCCGCCTCGGCCTGTGCCAATGCTCCGACCAGTTCCAGAACCGGCGTCTCGGGGCGGGCAGTCACCGCGTCAAGCAGCGCGGTGAAGCGGTCAAGGAAGGCCAGCATCTGCGCTTCGGGGATGACGGTCTCGTCATGGCGCAGGATCAGCTTCATCCCGGCGCTGGCAGGGGCGACCAGCAGGGTCAGCGGGAAATGCGTCCATTCGTCGAACTCGATCCGGTCGAGGCGGATGTCGCTGAGACCGTCGCCAGCGGTGACCGGGTAATTCTCGACCACCAGCAGGCAATCAAACAGCGTGCCCATATTGCCCTGAATTTCGCGCAGGGCGACATGTTCGTGCTCGATCGCCGCCGCCTGTTGTGCCTGCAGATCGCGCAGCCATGTGCCGACCGCCTGACCGGGGTCCAGCCTGATCCGCACCGGCAGCGCGTTCAGAAACAGCCCCACCATCTGCATCGCACCGGGAAGCGAGGCCGGACGCCCCGCCGTTGCCGCCCCGAATAGCACATCCGTGCGGCCCAGCCGTTCCGCGATGACCAGCCCAAGCACGCCTTGCAGCAGCGTGTTCAGCGTCACCCCCTTGGTCGCGCAGAAATTGGTCACCTGCCGGGCCAGCGGATCGGGGAACGGCCATTCGCCGCGCCGGAATTGCGGCTGGCGGCCGGCATCGCCAAAGGCAAGGCTGGCCCCCGGCGTCCCCGCCAGATAGTCGCGCCAGAAGGCCAGCGAGGCCGGTTTGTCCTGCCGCTTCAGCCAGCGGATATAATCGGCATAGGGGCGCGGTTCGGGCAGGGTCTGGCCGTGATAGATCGCCATCACATCCTCCAACATCCGCGCCTGCGACCAGCCGTCCAGAATGATGTGGTGATGGCACAGCACCAGCACCTGCCGATCCTCGGCGATCCGCGCAAAGCTGAGCCGCATCAGCGGCGGGCGGCGCAGATCGAAGGGACGCGCGCGGTTCGCCTCGAAAAGCGCGGCCAGATTGGCGGCGGCGTCCTGACCCTGCCAATCCAGTTCCTCCCAGGGCAGCGGCAGCTGGCGATAGACGACCTGAAACGGCTCGTCGCGTTCTTCCCAATGGATGCTGCTGCGAAGCGCCGAATGGCGGGCCAGAACCTGCTCCCACGCGGCGCGCAGGCGCGTGGCGTCGATCCGGCCCGAGAGGTGAAAGGCGATCTGCGGCATATAGACCCCGGACGAGCCGGGGGCCATCAGCGTGTGAAACAGGATGCCTTCCTGCAGCGGCGCCAGCGGGTAGATATTCTCGATATTGCGCCGACGCGCGGCGTCTTCGGTCTCGGCCATGTCAGAGGCTCCGCAAGAGGTCTTCAAGATCGTCCATTCCCAGATCCATGTCGGGAAAGTCCGATGGGGTGAAACCGGCATCCTCGCCGGTCAGGCAATGCCGGGTTAGCGCGTCCAGATGCCGGGCGAAACCATCGGCCAGCGCGGCCATCGCGGCAGGTGCGATCCGGGCCGGACCATAGTTCCAGCCAAGCCGCAGCCCGTCGTCACCGGCGATGATGTTCAACTCGATTGGCACATCGCGGGGGTTTTCCGCCCCGCGTGCCGGGCCTGCGCCTTCCGGGGCGGGACGCAACAGGCTGTCGGCGGACAACAGCCCCCCGGCCTGACCCAGATAGTTGAACCGGACCTGCGCGGGCGCGGACGAAACAGCCCCCGCCATCCGCAGGACGCCATAGCCGACACCTTCGTTCGGCACCCGGCGCAGGCTTTCCTTGGCCATGCGCAGCACGTCCTCGGGGCGCGCATCCGGCGTCGTCAGATGCACCGGATAGGCCGCTGTCAGCCAGCCGACGGTGCGGCTCAGATCGATCTGCGGCGACAGATCGGCGCGGCCATGGCTTTCCATCTCGACCGCCAGCGCCTCGGCCCCGGTCCAGTCGCGCATCGCCAGATACAGCGCCGAGACCAGCAGTTCCGGCGCTGTGACCGGATAAGCGGCAGGCACGTCATGCAGCACCTGCCGGGTCAAGTCGGCATCGATCCGGCTGTCCAGACGATCCGCCGCACCCTCGGTATCCGCCACCTCGGCCAGCGGCAGCGACGGTGCGGTCTGCGCTGCGATTTCGGTCCAATAGGGCAGTTCGGCGGCCAGCAGCGGGCTGTCGGCAAGGAAATCGGCCCATGCCCCGGCGCTGGTGCCGCGTTGCAGAGGCTCGGGTTCAATGCCCGCTTCCAACGCCAGATAAATCCGTTGCAGATCGCCCAGCAGGATGCGCCATGACACCCCATCGACCAGCAGGTGATGCGCCGCGACCGCCAGCCGCTGACCGTCCCCGGTCTGAACCAAAGCCGCGCCCCACAACGGACCGTCTGTCAGATCGAAACCCGATTGCAGGCCGGTCGCCGCCTCGGTCACATCGCCGCTGGCCTGCACCAAGGTCACACCCAATCCCGGCTCGGCATAGCTTTGTTCCCAACCGGCATCGCCCTTGCGGAAGCGTGCGCGCAGCGCGTCGTGGCTGTCCGACAGCATGGTCAACGCCCGGCCCAGCAACGCCGGATCCAGCGGCCGGGCAGGGGTCAGCACCATGGCCTGATTCCAGCGATCCGCCTGCGGCAGATCGCGGTTCAACAGCCAGTGCTGGATCGGCGTCAGCGCCTGCCGCCCGGTGACCGGACCGCCTGCGGTATCGGTCAGGCTGCGATCCGCCGCCGCCTCGGCCAGCGCGGCAAGATCGCCATATTGGAACAGATCACGCGGAGACAGCGCAATCCCGCCCTCACGCGCCTGTGCGACCACCTGAATGGCAAGGATGGAGTCACCGCCGATGGCGAAGAAATTGTCCTGACGGCTGACCGTCTCGACGCCCAGAACCCGCTGCCAGATCGCCGCCAGCCGCGTCTCCAACCCCGGCTGAGGCTCGGCGCGTTGATCGGGCATCGAGGCCTCGGCCGCATTGGGCGCGGGCAGCGCCTTGCGGTCCAGCTTGCCATTCGGCAGACGCGGCAAAGCAGGCACCACCACGAAGAGCGTCGGCACCAGATGGGCGGGCAGACGCTCGACCAGCGCTGCCGTCAGATCGGGGGTGCGGACATCGCCCTCGACCCATGCGGTCAGGCGTGCATTGCCGTCTGCGTCGCGCCAGATATCCACCGCCGCGCCGGTGACGCCGCGGATCAGGGTCAGCGCCGTCTCGACCTCGCCCGGTTCGACCCGGAAGCCGCGCACCTTCACCTGCCGGTCGCCCCGCCCGAGATAGTCGAGGCTGCCGTCATGCGTGCGGCGCACCTTGTCGCCGGTGCGATACATGATGCCGTCGCCCGCGAAGGGATCGGGCAGGAAGCGGTCCGCGCTCAGATCGTCGCGGTTCCAGTAGCCCTGCGCCACGCCCGCCCCGGCAAGGTAAAGCTCACCCGGCATTCCGGGCGGCACCGGCTGGCCATGCGCGTCCAGCACATAGGCGCGGGTATCGGGAAGCGGTTGGCCGATGTTGAAGCCACCCTCGCGCGGCAGGATCATGCCTGTCGAATAGGTGGTATCCTCGGACGGGCCGTAGAGGTTCCAGACCTTCGGCGCACCCGGTTCCTGATGCAGCCGTTTCGCCAGCGCGGGGGGCAGCACCTCGCCCGCAAGACAGACGGTGCGGATCGAGCCGGGCAGCGGGCCAAGGCGCAGCAATTCGGCCATGGGCGTGGGCACGGTATTGATCAGGGTCACCTGATCCGCGAAAGGCGCATCTGGCAGCGCGAACAAATCCTCGACCAGCATCAGCGTGCCGCCCAGCGACAGGGTGACGAAAATCTCGAAGACCGAGAGGTCGAAACAGATCGAGGTCGAACCCAGCATCCCCGCCAGTTCCTCAGGCGCAAAGGCCCCCTCGGCCCAGCGGATCAGCGCCGCCGCATTGCGATGCCGGATCGCCACGCCCTTCGGATTGCCCGTCGAGCCGGAGGTATAGATCAGGTAAGCCAGATCACCCGGATCGCTGTCCACGACAGAGGGGCGCGACGCCTCGCCGTTTCGGGTCTCACCCTGTCCCGGCGCGCCGTCCCAGAAGCCCGCCAGATCCATCCCGCCCGCGCCAAGGATCAGCGCAAGCTGCGCATCCCCGGCGATATAGGCGATACGCTCGGCCGGATAGCGCGGGTCCAGCGGCCCATAGGCCGCGCCGGTCTTCAGAACCGCCAGCAGCGCCGTTATCAGATCGATGTTACGCGGCAGGGCGATCCCCACGCGGTCGCCGCGTCCGATGCCCTTGCCTTGCAGATGCGCCGCCAGCACATCGCTGCGCCGGTCCAGCGCGGCATAGGTGATCGCGCCCTGCATATCCCGAACAGCCAGCCGCTCACCCGAACTCGCGGCCTGTTGCGCGAACAGCGAATGCAGGAGCTGCGGCCCGCTTTGCGGCGACGGGGTGGTGTGGTTCCACGCCGCGATCTGCGCGGCCTGATCGGGATGCAGCAGCGACAGCCGGTCGGTCGCCAGATCGGGCGCATCCAGCAGCGCATCGATCAATGCCTGAAAGGCCAGTGCCATATTCTCGGCCGTCTCGGGCCGGAACAGATCGCGGCGATATTCGATCCGTAGCGCGAAATCATCGCCCCGGTCCAGCACGCCCAATGTGATGTCCAGTTTCGAGGTGCTACTGTCGATCCGCAGCGGCTGCCAGTCGGGCGTGCCCTGCACATCCTCCGTGCCCTCGCGCGTTTTCCACGAGAACATCGCCTGAAACACCGGATTGTGGCTCCAGCTTCGTTCGGGCTCCAGTTCCTCGACGATCCGCTCGAACGGGGCGTCCTGATGCTCAAGCCCGGCCAGAACCCGGTCGCGGCAGGTATCAAGCAACGCGCCGAAGCCGTTGTCGTCGCGGGCGGGCAGGCGGAAGGCCAGCGTGTTGACGAACATCCCCGCCAAGCCTTCCAGATCAGGATGGGGGCGGGCGGTGACGGGGGTGCCGATGACCACCTCGTCCGTCTCGGCATAGCGGCCAAGCAGGGCAGCATAGGCGGTCATCATCGCCATATAGGGCGTCGCGCCATGCCGGGCGGCAAGGTCGCGCAGGCGCTGCGCCTTGACTGCGGGCAGGGTGAAATCGACGCTGCCACCGGCAAAGCCCTGCCGCGCGGGGCGGGGAAAATCGGTCGGCAGATCCAGAAGCGGCGGCGCGCCGCGCAGGTGGTTTACCCAGAAGCGGGTGTGTCGGTCCAGATCCTGCTGGCGTTGCCATGCCGCGAAATCGGCATATTGCACCGGCAGCGGCGCGGGACGATGCGCCGGATCGGCATCCAGCGCGGCATAGATCTGCATCAGGTCGCGCAGCACGATCTGCAGCGACAGGGCGTCGCCGATGATGTGATGCAGGACCAGCAGCAGGACATGATCGCCCCCGACCCGCCACAGCTTCAACCGGGCCAGCGGACCGCGCGACAGGTCGAAGGGTCGCGCCGCCTCGGTCCGCAAAGTGTCGGGCAGGGCAGTCTCGGTCGTGTCGTCCTGTGCCATGGGCGAAAGTCCCGGAAGGATTGCCACCCCCGGCTTGCCCGCTGTCGCCGGATAGGCGCTGCGCAGAACCTCGTGCCGCTTGGCGACCAGTTCCCATGCGCGGGCAAGGCGGTCGGCCTCGACCGCGCCGGTCAGGCGCAGGGCGGCGGGCAGGTTATAGGCTGACTGCCCCGGATCAAGCGCCGCCAGCGTCCATTGCCGGGTCTGCGCGAAAGAGAGCGTTCGTTCGGCGTTCTCGGGCAGGCGCGGGATCGGCGCGACGGTGCCCGGTCGGATCAGGCCTGCGCCATCCAGCGCGGCGGCGAAATCGGCAAGGCGGGGATTTTCGAACAGAAGTCGCAGCGGCACGGCGCGGTTTCCTTCATGCGGCAGCCTTGCGATCATCCGCATGGCCATCAGGGAATGCCCGCCCAGAGCGAAGAAATCGGCATCGCGATCCGGGGCGGGGATGTTCAGAAGCTCTTGCCAGAGCCGGGCAAGGATCGCCTCGGTCCCGGTGCGTGGCCCAGAGGTGCTTCCGGCGGTGATCCCGGCGCGGCTGGCAGGCGCGGGCAGGCGGGCGCGGTCCACCTTGCCATTGGCATTCAGCGGAAAGCGGTCCAGCACGACGAAAGCAGCGGGCATCATATAGCCCGGCACGGTCTCGGACAGGCGCGCGCGCAGGCGCGGCTCCAACACCTCGGGCAGTGCGGTCGAGCGGCAATAGGCGACCAGCGCGGCATCATCCCCCTCGCCATGCAGCGAGACGACGGCCTGATCGACCTCGGGATCGGCGGCAAGCTGCGCCTCGATCTCGCCCGGCTCGATGCGAAAGCCGCGCAGCTTCACCTGAAAGTCCAGCCGACCGAGATAGATCAGCGTGCCATCGGCAAGGCGCTTCGCCCGGTCCCCGGTGCGATAGAGCCGCTCGCCTCGGATAGTGACGAAGCGGTCGGCGGTCAGGTCGGCGCGGTCCAGATAGCCGGGCGACAGGCCCGCGCCGCCGATATGCAATTCGCCCGCCACGCCCGGTGGGCACATCTGCCCGCCCGCGTCCAGCACATGCAGGGTGGTATTGGCGACCGGCTGGCCCAGCGGGATCAGGGCGCGGGCGGCATCCGCGTCAGAGATGTAGGCACAGGCGGACCAGATCGTCGTCTCGGTCGGGCCGTAGAGGTTCCAGACTTCGCCACCCGCATTCAGCAGATCCCGTGCCAGTGCCGGGTCCAGTGCCTCGCCCCCGGTCAGGACGCGGAAGCCTTGGGGGGCTTGCCAGCCTTCCTCGATCAGCAGCCGCCATGTCGCGGGGGTGGCCTGCATCAGCGTGGCCTTGGTCCGGGAGATCAGGGCGGCCAGCGCGTGACCGTCGATCACGTCATAGGGGTCGGCCAGAACCAGCGTGCCGCCGGTCAGCAGCGGCAGGAACAGTTCCAGCGCGGCGATGTCGAAAGCGGGGGTGGTGACGGCGATCAGAGTATCGGCATCGGTCATGCCGGGTCGTTCGGCCATGCTGGTCAGCAGGTTGACCAGCGCGGATTGCCGGATTGGCACACCCTTCGGCCTGCCGGTCGTGCCCGAGGTGAAGATGACATAGGCCAGATCGTCGCCGGTGATAGGGCGGTTCAGGGCCGTGGCCGGACAGGCGGCAATTGCGTCCCGGTTGCTGTCGAGGTCGATCACGGTGCAATCGGGCGTCACCGGAACGCTGCCCGCCGTCAACATCAGCGCGGGGGCGGCATCTTCAAGGATCAGTTGCAGCCGTTTCGGCGGATGGTTCGGGTCCAGCGGCACATAGGCCGCGCCGAGCTTCAGCGCCGCCAGCAGCGCCACGACCAGATCGGCGGTGCGCGGAAGGCAAATCGCGATCCGCGCGCCCTGTGTCACCTGCGGTGCAAGATAATGCGCCAGCCGGTTCGCGGCGGCGTCCAGTTCAACGTGGCTTAACCGATGCTCGCCTGCGATCAGCGCGGTGGCGTTGCTCTGTGAGGCTGCAGCGGCGATCAGGCTGGCAAGATCGCTTTCATGGATCGGTCGGGCGCTGTCGTTCAGCGCCGAAAGCCGGGCAAGATCGTCGCCTTCGACCAGCGCAATTCCGGCCAGCGGGCGCGCGGGATCGGCGCTTGCGGCGTCCAGCAGGCGCACATAATCGCGGGCCATCCGCTCTGCCGTTTCGGGCTGGAACAGCGCCGTCGCATATTCCAGAACGCCGGTGATCTGCTCGCCCCGGAACAGGTCCAGCGACAGATCGAAGCGGGCATTCCCGCCCGGCAGCGGCAGGGGAGAGGCCACCAGCCCGTCGAAGGCAATCCGGTCGGGCTGTTTCTCATGCAGGTTGAACATCGACTGGAACAGCGGCGCATGGGCCATGCTTCGCCCGGTCGCGGCAAGGTCCACCACCTGCTCGAACGGTAGCTCCTGATGCACCATCGCGCCGGTCACCGCCCCGCGCAACCGGGTCAGCAGGCTGTCGAACGTATCATCCGGTTGAACCGGACAGCGCAGGGCCAGCGTGTTCACGAAATAGCCGACCAGCCCCTGCAACTCGGCCCGGTCCCGGTTCGAGACCGTGGTGCCGATGCAGATATCCGCGCTGCCGGTATAGCGCGCGTGCAGCAGGTGAAACCCGGCCAGCAGCACCATGAACGGAGTGACCCCACGGTCGCGGGCCAGTGCCTCGATCCGCGCCGTTACGGTGTCGGGCAGGGTGAAGCGATGGCGCGCGCCCTGATGGCTTTGACGTGCGGGGCGGGGATGATCGGTCGGCAGGTCCAGCAGCGGCGGCAACCCGGACAGCGTTTCGCGCCAGTAATCCGCCTGCCGCTCAAGCTCGGGCGCGCGACGGCGTTGGGCCAGTGCGTGATCGGAATATTGCAGCGACAGAGGCGGGATCGTGGCGGCGCGGCCATCATAGAAGGCCGCCAGTTCCGCGATCATGATCTGTAACGAGCGGTAATCGGCGATGATGTGATGGGCGGCGAAGGCCAGAACATGCCGCTCCGCGCCAAGGCGGATCAGCGCGCAGCGGACCAAGGGGCCGGTGGCAAGATCGAAGGGCTCGGCGGTGAAAGCGGCCAGCACCTCGTCTAGCGTCCCCGGTGCGGCAGTCAGATCGTGATGCGTCAGCGGCAGGGGCGTCGCCGGATCGATCTTCTGGACCGGCTGGCCATCCTGATCGGTGAAGCGTGTGCGCAGGCTGCCATGCCGCGCCCTGATCCGGTCCAGCGCGTCGGTCAGACGTGCCTGATCCAGCACGCCCTCCAGCGTCAGGGCGGCGGTGATCGTATAGACCGACTGGCCCGGCTGCATCTGGTCGATGAACCACAGCCGCTGCTGCGCCGCGCTCAGCGGTGCATGGATCACCTCGCCCGCCTGCGCCGCCGATTTCAGCCGCTGCGCCAGAAGCGCCCGTTTCTGCGCCGGATCAAGGGATTTAAGATCGATCTGGTTCACCGGACGGGTTCCTCATTGCTCATCTGGGCCAGCAGGGCCTCGACTTCCTCATCCGACAGTCCTGCGGTCAGGTCGTCGGAGTCATCGGGCGCGGGCGCGGCGCCCGCCACCAGTTCCGCCTGCAGTCGCGGGGTCAGCGCGTTGAACAGCGCGCCAAGCGGCAGATCGACGCCGAACGCGTCCTTCAGCCGGATCACCAGCTTCATCGCCAGCAGCGAATGACCGCCACGGGCGAAGAAATCATCCTCGGCCCCGATGCCATCTTGCCCCAGCAGATCCTGCCACAGCGCGATGATCCGGGCCTCGGTCTCGTTAGCGGGGGGGACCGGTCCGGTGGTGCTGCCGGTCACGTCCATGGCCGACAGCGCGCGACGGTCGATCTTGCCGTTGGGCATCCGCGGCAGCACATCGGTGATGTTCCAAAGCTGCGGCACCATATGCGCGGGCAGAAGCGCCGCCAGATGCGTGCGCAAGGCCGGTGCAGTGACATGGCGACCCGGAGGCGGTGCCAGATGGGCGACAAGCTGGCGGTCGGTCTGGCCCGGCTCGCCGGTTGCCATCACCACAGCCTCGGCCACGTCTGGATGGGCTTCCAGAACCGCCTCGATCTCGCCGATCTCGATCCGCTGGCCGCGCAGTTTCACCTGTCCGTCGATGCGGCCAAGGATGTCGATGCGGCCATCGGCCCGCCACCGCGCCCGGTCGCCGCTGCGATAGAGACGGCCCGGCCCGAACGGATCGGCGATGAATTTCTGCGCCGTCAGTTCCGGGCGGTTCAGATAGCCGCGCGCAAGCCCGGCCCCGCCAAGGCAGATTTCACCCGCCGCGCCGCGCGGCAACAGATTGCCGTGACGGTCGAGGATATGCAGCCGGGTGCCGGGGAAGGGGCGACCGATGGGCATCGGGCGTTCAGGCTCGTCCTGCACCGGATTGCCGGCGTCGTAGATCGAATCCTCGGTCGGACCGTAGAGGTTGTTGATCTTGCCCAGCAGCGGAAATTCCAGCAGCCGGTCCAGCAGCGCGGGCGGGAAGAATTCGCCCGCAAGGTTCACCGCGCGGATGCTGGCAGGCAAGTCGTGATGCTTGACCAGTTCGCGCAGCAGGCTGGGGACGGTGTTCAGCATGGTCACGCCCGCCTCGGGTGGCAGGTCGGGCAGGTCCAGCAGAGTTTGCGTCAGCACGATGCGCCCGCCATTGGCCAGCGTGGCGAAAATCTCGAACAGCGACAGATCGAAGGAGACAGAGGTGGCGAACATCACCCCGGCCAGTTCCTCGGCGCTGAAGGCGTCCCGCGCCCAGGCGACACGCGACAGGATATTGCGATGCTCCAGCACCACGCCCTTTGGCTGGCCGGTCGAGCCGGAGGTGTAGATGATCACCGCAAGCCCCTCGGCCCGTCCACGCGGTTCCGGACGTGGAGCCGGGGGCAGGGCGGTCACGTCGATCAGTTCGGCGGCGGCGAAGGGCGGCATCCGGCCATCGGTCAGCACCAGACCGGCACCTGCATCCTCGGCAACAAAGGCCAGCCGTGCCTGGGGATAGGCCGGGTCCAGCGGCACATAGGCGCAACCGGCCTTCAGCACGCCCAGCACTGCCGCGACCAACGCGGGTGAGCGGCCCATAGAGATTCCAACCCGCGTCTCGGGCGGCAATTCGCGGGCGATCAGCGCCGCCGCGACCGCATTGGCGGCCGCGTCCAGTTCGGCATAGCTGAGCGTCTGCTGGTTTTGCCACAGCGCCGGGGCGTGCGGGGTCAGGTCCACCTGCGCCTCGAATGCCGCGTGCAGCGTCGGCGCGTGGGATGGCAGGTCAGGGCCTTGGGCCAGCGCCAGCAAATCGCGCGTCTCGGCCTCGGTCAGCATCGGCAGATCGGCGAAGGGCGTCTCGGGCGCGTCCAGCATCGCGGCAAGCAGGCGCTGAAAATGCGCGGCCATGCGGGCGATGGTGTCGGGCTCGTAAAGATCGGCGCGGTATTCGACGCGCCCCGCCAGCCGGTCAGCGAAATCTTCCAGATTGAACCGAAGTTCGTATTTCGCGGCGCGTTCCTCATATGGGAAACGCTCGATCCGCAGGCCATGGATGGCGTCCGGCAGGGTTTCGGCCTGTTGCAAATCCAGCTTGGCGCGAAACAGCGGCACCATTTCATCCGCGCGCCGTTCCGGGTTCAGCGCCTCGACCACCTGATCCAGTGGCACATCCTGATGGGCAAAGGCATCGCGCAGGACCGTTTCGGTCCGGGCCAGCGCTTCGGCGAAAGAGGGATTGCCGGACAGATCGGTGCGCAGCACCAGCGTGTTGACCAGCGGGCCGATCATCCCCTGCGTCTCGGGCCGCGCCCGGTTCGAGACATCGCTGCCCAGCACCACATCATCCGTATCGCCATAGCGCGACATCAGCGCCGCAAAGGCGGCCAGCATCAGCGTGTAAAGGCTGACGCCGCGCCGGCTTGCCATCGCGCGCGCCTTTGCGGTCAGTTGGGCGTCCAGCGCGAAGGGCAAAAAGCCACCCGGCGCGACCTTGCCCGGCTGTGGGCGGTGATCGCGGGGCAAATCCAGCGCGGGGGCATCGCAAAGCCGCTCGCGCCAGTAGTCCAGTTGCCGCTGCATCTCATCGGACTGACCCTGCTGCCAGAGGGCGAAATCGGCCATTTGCAGCGGGACCGGGGGCAGTGGGTCCGACTGACCCCGGCTGCAGGCATCGTAAAGGATCGCCAATTCGCGAACCATGATCTGCAATGCCCAGCGGTCGGCGGCGATATGGTGCAGGCCGATGGCAAGGACGTGATCCTCGGCGGCAAGGCGGATGAGGCCCGCGCGAACCGGAACGCCGCTCAGATCATGGGGGCGGGCGGTGATGTCGGCGATGCGGGCATAGGCTGCGGTTTCGGGATCGGTTTCCGTGGTCAGGTCGATCAGCGGCAGGGACGGGGCCTTGGCCAGTTCCTGCAGCGGCGCACCGTCCGTGCCGATCCGGTAGCGGCTGCGCAGGGCGTGATGACGGTCGGTCAGCGTCTCGAACGCCCGCTGCATGGCGGTAACGTTCAGCGGACCGCGCAGGCGCAGCACGTTCATCATGTTATAGGCGGCGCTGTCGGGGTTCAGTTGCTGGACGAACCACAGCCGCCGTTGCGCAAAGGACAGCGGCGCGGGGCCGTCATCCGGGCGACGCGGAATCCCGGTTTCGGCCTTGCGAGAGGCCATCCGCCGCAGCAACAGGGCGCGCTGTTCCGGCGACAGGCGGGCAAGCTGATCGGTGACGGCGGTCATGGCGATACCTCCTCGGCCAATGCGGCGCGCAGTTCGTCCTCGCTCAGCCCCTCGACCTCGGCCATCAGGGCGGCAAGATCGCCGTCGCCTGCCAGCTTCGTCTCGATCAGCCGGGTGATGCTGGCGGTCGAGGGATTGTCGAGCAGCAATTCCCGCATCTCGATCTGCACCGGGAACGCTTCGCGCAGCCGGGCAATGGCGCGGATCGCCAGCAGCGAATGGCCGCCAAGCTCGAAGAAGCCATCATTCGCGCCGATCCGGTCGAGGCCCAGAAGATCCTGCAATATCCGCGCCACCTCGGTCTGGATCGGGCCATCGGGGGTCACGAAGGGGGTGTCGAGCGCCGGACGTTTGCGGCCCGTTGCCGCTTCTTCCTGCTCTTTCGGCGTGGGGTTCAGCCATTCGGCGCGGCGCTGATCCAGATCGCCGCGGCTGACGATGCTGTGGCCGGTTGCCTTGGCGGCAAGGATGCGGCGGGTGGCGTCCCAGACCTGATCGGGGGTCAGCGCGAAGGCTTCCAAAACGCTGTTGCCGCGCTGCGTCGGGCCGCTGGTCAGCGCGTCCCAGCCGACCGCATACCAGTCGGGCTGTGTGCCGCGATCCTGCGCCACTGCCATCAGATCGGCATGGTGATGCGCGCCCGCATAGGCCGCAAGGCCAAGCCCGCCGATGACCGATGACAGCGACGACTGCACCATGACAAAGCCGGTTTTGCGCGTGGCGACAGCCGCAGCCAGCGCCTTCAGCGGCTGGATGCAGGTGCGATCGACTGCCGTTTCCTGCGCTTCACCCAAAAGGGCCAGCGGAGCGGTCATCTCGGCATCGCTGAACGGGGTCGAGAGGAAAATCCCGTCGATCCGGCCCCATTTCGCCGCGACCTGATCCAGAGCGCGACCGAGCTCGGCAGGATCGGTGCAATCGGCGGTCAGCCGCAGCGCGTTGTCGCCAGCCAGATGAACCGGCTCGGCCTGCCGGTCCTCGATCAGCGCCAGCCGCACCGCGTCCGCCCCGCCAAGGCGTTCCGCCCAGACCTGCCCGATCCCGCGCGCGACATGGCCCGCGACCACATAGACGCCATTGCGGCGCAGGGCGGTGTCGCCTGCGGGCACCTCTTGCGCCTCATGCGACAGCCGCCAGTGACGGCCGCTGCGATTGGCGGCAAAGGGCGCGTTTTCGGCCAGCAATGCCTGCCGCAGCCATGCCGCCTCATCCGCCGTGCCAGCGGGGTCGGCGTCGAGGATACGGCAGCCAAGCCACGGATATTCCTGCCCCGCGACCTCGATCAGCCCCATCAGATCACCGCTGTCCGGAGTCAGTGTTTCCGCGCCGGTGACATCCGCCGCCCCGCGCGTGATCAGCGTCAGCCGCAAGGGACGAGGTGCCTGCGCCAGCGCCGCGATCAGCGCCTTCAGCGCCGCCCGCGACGGCCAGAGGAAGGCGATGTCAGTGGGCATCATCCCGCGTCCGGTCAGCGTGGCGATCAGATCGGCCACGCCCGCACCGTCATCCGGCAGCGAGAAGCTGCGATAGCCCGGTTCGGCGAAATCCGTGCCGCGCTCGATCCGCCAGACATCATCGCCACCACGCTCCAGCGCCTGCGCCAAGCCGCGCCCGGCCTTGCCATCGTCGAAGATCAGCCAGTTCCGACGCGACTTCGCTGTCGGGACGGGCAGGGCGGCGCGCTTCCATGTCCGCAGCCAGACGCGGGCGTCACCGGCGCGCGCCGACTGTTGCGGGACTGCGTCCGGCTCGATCCAGTAGCGCTGTCGCTGGAAGGCATAGCCCGGCAGCGAGACGGTCCGACCGCCCGATGGCAGCAGCTTTTGCCAGTCGGGCGAAAGCCCCGCCGACCATGCAGCGCCGGTCGCCGCAAGCAGCGCCTGCATCCCGTCCGCGCCCGCCTCGACCCCCGGCACGGCATGGGTTGCGCCCTGTTCCATGACCAGCCGGGTCAGCGCCGCGCCCGGTCCAAGTTCCAGAAACACCGGCGCATCAAGTTTCAGCGCCTCGGCGGCATTCTCGGCAAAGCGGACGCTGCGGCGAAGGTGATCGGCCCAATAGGCGGGGTCGGTCGCCTCGGCATCGGTCAGCCATGTGCCGGTGAGGTTCGACAGCAGCGGAATTTGCGGCGGGTTCAGGCGGATGGCCGCGACGGCTTTCGCAAATTCAGCGGCGGCGTCATCCATCGACGCGGAATGGAAGGCGTGCGAGGTTTTCAGCCGACGATGGGCGATGCCTTCCTGCGACAGCCGCGCCTCCAGTGCCTCGATGTTGGCGAAATCGCACGAGACGGCGCTGAGGCCCGGCCCGTTCAGGGCGGCGATTTCCGCCCCCTCGGGCAGAAGGGGGGCGAGGTCTTGCCCCGGATGGATCACCGACAGCATCGCGCCGGGACGTGCCTGCTGCATCAGCCGCCCGCGCGCCGTGACCAGCGCCAACCCGTCCGCGAAGTTGAAAACGCCCGAAATGCAGGCGGCGGTCAGTTCGCCCAGCGAATGCCCCAGCATGGCCCGAGGGGTGATGCCCATCTGCTGCCAAAGCTGCGCCAGCGCGTATTCCATGACGAACAGCGCCGGTTGCGCATTCTGCGTCTGGTGAATGTCGTCGCCCGCTTCGAGGACGCGCAGCGCCTCGGGGCCCGCATTATTCAGGATCGCGGCGAAGGCGGGAACCGTGTCGTAAAGCGCGCGGGCCATGCCGGGATATTGGCTGCCCTGACCGGGGAACAGGAAAACCGGCTGCGCGCCGTTTGCCTCGACGGGTTCGGGCAGGGCGCGAAGATGTGCGCCGGCCTCGGCCAACGAAGCGGCGGCGATGGCGTGGCGAAAACGGAACGGCTCACGGCCATTCGCAAGGGTAAAGGCGGTATCGGCAAGCGTCACCTGACCGCTGTCGAGACGCTCGGCCAAGGCAGCGGCGGCCTGAGCCAACGCCTCGGGCGTCTTGGCCGAGAGGGTCAGCAGTTGCGGGGCATCGTTGCGGGTGACGGGCGCAATAGGGGCCTCTTCCAGCACGACATGGGCATTGGTGCCGCCGATCCCGAACGAGGACACGCCAGCCCGGCGTGGACCGTCACCGGGCCAGTCGCGAAGGGTGGTGTTGACCGCGAAGGGGCTGGACGCGAAATCGATCCGGGGGTTCGGGGCGGTGAAATGCAGGCTGGGCGCAAGTTTCCGATGGCGCAGCATCAGCGTGGCCTTGATCAGGCCCGCCACGCCCGCCGCCGTATCGAGATGGCCGATATTGGTCTTGACCGAGCCGATGGCGCAATAGCCCACCCGGTCGGTTCCCTGCCGGAAGGCGCGGGTCAGCGCGGTCAGTTCGACCGGGTCGCCAAGATGGGTGCCGGTGCCGTGCGCCTCGATATAGCTGATCTGGTCCGGTCCGACCTGCGCCGCAGCCTGCGCCGCCGCGATCACCTGCGCCTGTGCGTCCACATCGGGCGCGGTGAAGCTGGCCTTGCCGCCGCCGTCATTATTGATCGCGCTGCCCCGGATCACCGCGTCGATGCGGTCGCCATCGGCCAGAGCATCCTCCAGCCGTTTCAGCACCACGATGCCGACGCCATTGGCGGCAATGGTTCCGTCCGCCTGCGCGTCGAAGGCCCGGCAATGGCCGGTCGGCGACAGGATGCTGCCCGCCATCGCGCGGTATCCGTCCTGCCGCGACAGCGCCACGCCCCCGGCCAGCGCCATATCGCATTCCCCGGCGATCAGCGCCTGCGCCGCCATATGGACCGCGACCAGCGAGGATGAGCAGGCGGTCTGCACGGTCACTGCCGGGCCATGAAGGTTCAGCTTGTAAGCTGTTCTTGTGGCAAGGAAATCCTTGTCGTTGGCGGTGAAGATTTCATAGGGTGTAACGCTGCCCCGAAGCCGCTGATTGGCGTAGAGGTTCAGCAGATAGCCGTTCATCCCCGCCGAGGCATAGACCCCGATCGCGGCCTTGCCGCCTGACCGCGCATGGCCCGCATCTTCCAACGCGTGCCACGCACATTCAAGGAAGATCCGCTGTTGCGGGTCAAGCAGTTCGGCCTCGCCCGGAGAATAGCCGAAGAAGCCTGCATCGAATGTGTCAGAGCCGTCCAGCGGCGCACCGACCGCCACAAAATCGGGCGCATCCAGCAGCGCGTCGGGCACGCCCTTGGCGTGCAGGGCGTCGCGGTCAAGCGGCGTGATGCTTTCGACGCCGCCGCTGATGTTCTGCCAGAAATGCGCAATATCCGGCGCGCCGGGAAAGCGGCCCGCCATGCCGATGATGGCGATTTCGAGGCCGGTGGTTTCGGCGCCGGTGGAAACGGATGTTTCTGCCATTCTGTCCTCAGGCATGTTCTTTGGGTCCGGTCATATGGGTCAGCGCACGGCGCTGACGCAGGCGGGCCGCGCCGGTCTGGCGGGCATCGCTGCGAGTTTCGGTCTCTGGCACATGGCCGGTGGTCAGCCGCACCAGATGGGCGCTTTGCGCGCCCAGCGTGGCGTGGCGGAAAAGGTCAGCGATCTCGACATTCAGGGCCAGATCGCGGCGAATGCGGTCCTGTAGCTGGATGACCAGCAGCGAATGACCGCCAAGATCGAAGAAGTTGTCGTTTGCCGTCGGTGGATGGCTTTCCAGCAATTCCTGCCAAATCCGGGCCAGCGCCGGCAGCGCTTCGCCCGTAACAGGGATCGCCGTCGGGGCGGTGGTTGCGATGGCGCGCGAATGGATGGTCAGGTCCGCAAGCCGCGTTTCGGGATTGGTGGCAAAGGTGGTCAGCACGCCTGCCACGTCTTGCAGCACCAGACGGGCCGCATCCTCGGTTACCGTCGCCGCATCATAAAGAAGGCGCAGGTCCAGCCCGTTCCGCTGCATCGCGTAAAGTGTCAGCGGCAGGCCGGTCTGTTCCAGCACCTCGATCGCTTCGATGGTCAGGCCCGGTAACTGGCCCAGAAGGGCGGGTTCGGTCGGGTAGTTCTCGAACACCACGGCGCTTTGCATCAGGGCCGCGCCGCGCTGGCCGGATGCGGCAAGAACCTCGGCCAGCGGCAGATGTTCATTCGCGGCCTGTGCGGTCTGGCGGTCCTGCATATCGCGCAGCCAGTCAGCGAGTGGACGCTGGCTTTCCATCCGCGCGCGGACGGGGAGCGTGGTGAGGAACATGCCCACCCGCGTCTCTGACCCCGGAAGCGAGGCGGGGCGACCGGCGCGGGCGAGGCCGAAGACCACATCGTCGGTGCCCATACTGCGGGACAGAAGGGCGGCCCATGCGCCTTGGACGACGGTCGCCAAGGTGACGCGGTTCTGGCGCGCGGTCTCGGTCAGGGCGCGCGTTTCGGCTTCCGGCAGGGTGCGCGACAGGTCGCTACGACGGGTCGTCGGCGCAGCGGTCGGCGCTGGCAAGGCCAGATCGCGCGGCGCGGGAAGTCCGGCCAGTTCATCGCGCCAGAAAGTCCGGGCCGCGTCGCGGTCCTGTGCGCCGACCCATGCGATCAGGTCGCGGAAGGGGGCCGCTGCGGGCAGCGTCTGACCTGCCAGAAGCGCGACCCATTCACGCAACAGCACCGGGATCGACCAGCCATCCAGCGCGATATGGTGGAAGGTGATGACCAGATGGTGCCGCAAATTGCCCAGCCGGAAGCGGTTCACCCGCAACAGGGGGGCGCGGGAAAGGTCGAAACCTGCGGCACGGTCCTTGGCAAGCCAGCCGGTCAGGTGCTCCTGCTGCGCTTCGGGCGGCAGCTCCGAAAGATCGGTGAGCGTGACGGCAAGCGCTGCCTTATGGCCGACCACCTGCAGCGGTTGTTTTTGCCCTTTCCAGACAAAGGCCGTCCGCAGCGCGTCATGGCGTGCGACCAGAGCCTGCCAGACCGATTGCTCCTGCGTCTCGTCCAACTGGCCGGTCAGGTCGATGCGGATCTGGATCACGTCATCGCCGGGCCTGCCGCCGCCAAGCGCGTGAAACAATAGCCCGCCCTGACCGGGGGCCAGCGGATAGATGTCCTGTATCCGCGCGTTCATGTCGGCTCGCCCAGTTTCGGGACCACGCCGTTCGGGTCGATGGTCGCCAGCCGGTTTTCGCCAAAGCGGCGCAGCGAGATCAGCGCCTCGCGGTTGTCATAACGCAGGCTTGGCGCGCCATCGCCGACGAAGCGCGAGCAGACATGGACATGCCCCTCGGCCATGTCGCGATAGGCGCGGGCGAAGCCCTCATGCGCCTCGGCCAGAGCCTCGGGCAGATCAGCGAAACGCGGGCGCAGGTTGCGCCAGACGTTCACCAGCACCCCGTGTTCCCATGACATCAGCCCGCTGAACCCGTCCGAGCGGACATTCGGCGGCGTCATCGAGACGCGGACATCGGTTTCGTATTCCTCGCGCGTGAAGCTGCCCGCCAGTTGCATCGCCGTGGCCGAGGCGCGCATGAGTTCCGCCGCCGTCTCAAGCTCGCCACGCGCTGCGTCAATGCGGTTCGCGTCCAAGAGGAAGGCGAAACGCTTCAGGCAGAGGATCAAACCCTGGGTGTAAAGGAAGAAGGCCCAGTGAAATTCCTGCCAGATCTCGCGGGGGGCGGGCGGGGTCGGGGTCATTGCTGCACGGCCCCGGTCCGTGGATCGAGATTGCAGAGCCGTTCCAGAAGTCTGGCATAGCTTGCGAAACCCTGCACCTGACGGGCGACCTTGGCCGGGGGCAGGCTGCCGCGTTCGGCAAGGCTGAGGACGGCAGTTGCGGTCTGCAAAAGCCCGCGCAGAAGCGTCAGCGCCGGGCTGTCGGTCGCGACGCGGCGGACGTTGAAATAGCGGTCGAAATCTTCGACCTCGGCGGTCTTTGCCGGGATGTCGGTTTGCCCGACACCGGCAACGCCGCCGCTGCCCGCATGGCCCAGCGAGGCCAGCAGCGCCTGACACCGCGCGCCGCGCCGTTCGGGCAGATCCAGCGCATCAAGGAACCCGTCGAGGGTGCGGGCGATCAGCGCGGCCTCGGCCGGATTGGTGACCAGATCGGCGGGAAGCTCGGCTGGCAGCATCAGATCCAGCATCGCCGGGCGGATCGAGGCGGTGCTGCGGCGATCCTCGTCACGCTCATCCGGGCGCGGCAGCGATAATCCGTCGGGATAGGTCATGCCGGTGCCCCTGTGGCTGTTTGGGTGGGGCGCATCTCGGTCCAGATGACGGCGATATGGGCAAGGCAGGCCTCGCGGCTGCCGCGATAGCCCTCGGCACGCCAGCCCCATGGCAGCGGGCGAAAGCCCGGCCAGATGGCGTGGCGGCCATCCTCGCTGATCGTCACGATATAGTCGCTGATGTCGTCGCTCATACGCATCCCTCGTCAGACCCGCCGGATCAGGCCAGCCGCGCCCAGACGGTCAAGCGCGGTGCTGAAGGCGGTGAAGATGAAATCAAGCTCTTCCTTGCCATGGGCGGTGGACAGGAACCCGCCGCGGTCGCCCGGTCGCAGATGCAGCCCGCCCGCCAGCAGGATCAGCGACAGCAACGGTCCCGCCACCGGGTCCATGCGGCTGGCGCTGCCGTCGATGGCGAAGAAAGAGCCGAAAGAGGTGAAGCGAACCGCCAGACCCTGACCCGCCAGCGCAAGGTTCAGGCGTTCGACCAGCGTGCCGGTGCTGGCGTTCAGGCGTTGCTGCAATTCCGGCCCGGCCTCTTGCAGCATCTTTGCTGCGGCCAAAGCTGCCGTCAGCGACAGCGGATGCCGGGCATGGGTGCCCGCAAACATCGTCGTCGGCACATCCGGCCCCGAGCCATCGCCGAACTGCCATTGCCCGCCATCGACCCGGTCCATGAACCGCGCCGAGCCCGCGATGAGCGACAGCGGCAGACCGCCGCCCGCGATCTTGCCATAGGTCGCCAGATCGGCGCGGACGCCGAAATGCTCTTGCGCGCCGCCCTGCGCCACGCGGAAGCCCGAGATCATCTCGTCGAAGATCAGCGCGGTGCCGGTCGCCTCGGTCACGCGGCGCAATTCGTGCAGGAAGTCGCGCGGTTGCAGTTCCGGGTTGCGGCTCTGGACCGGCTCGACCAGCACGGCGGCAAGGCTGCGGCCCTTACGGCGCAGGATGTCCAGCGCGCGGGGATTGGCATAGTCCAGAACCATGATATCGCCGCCGATCCCAGCCGGAATACCGGCAAAGCCCGGCTGCGCGCCGGTGATCATCAGCCGTTCCAGCAGCGGTCGCAGCGCTTTCAGCGGGCCTTGCCCGGCCCGCGCCAATGCGCCCCGCCGGATATATTCCAGCCGCTTCGCCTTGAAGAGCGCGGTATCGGCATGGCCGTGATAAGAGTTCGTGAACACCGCAATCCGCCGCCGCCCGGTCGTCGCGCGAGCCAGCCGGATCGCCGTCATCACCGCCTCGGTTCCGGTGGTCGAGAAGGTCACCCGTTCATGCCCGGTCAGGGCGGCGAAACGTTGTGCCGTCTCGGCGGCGATTTCCGATTGCGGGCCGATCTGGATGCCCTGCGCCAGCCGCGCCTCCAGCGCCTGACGGATCGGGGCGGGGTTGTGGCCGAAAAGATTGCAGCCCAGCCCCATCAGGATATCGACATAGCGATTGCCGTCGATATCGGTCAGATACGCCCCTTCCGAGCGGTCGGCGACGATCGGATAATAGGCTTCCTTCAGCGCCGGGCTGAACGGCATCGACAGCGGCGTCTTGTCGGCCAGCACAGGTCGTGCCTGTTCCGCCAGCGCCTTCGATCCAGCGGTGCGGGCGGCGAAGGCCGCGACGGTTTCGGAGACGATATCGGGCAGGTCGGTCGGGGTCAGCGCGTTCATTCCGCAGCCTCCATTGCACTTGCCGCAGGGCGTTTGCGGGCGATGAAACAGGCGGCATTGTCGGCATCGACCGCGCCCTTGCCGCTGAATGTCTCCATCCGGACGTCGAAGCCCGCCGCCTCCAGACGTTCGCGGACACCGGCAAGGTCATGGCCGTGGATCGGATAATCCTCGCCGCGATGATCCCAGTCGGGATGACGGCGGGCGAAATCGGCCAGCAGCGCCATCCTCCGCCAGCGCATCAGCGGGCGTGACAGCAGCTTCCGCCACAGTGCCGGGCCGGTCGAGGAAGCGCCGTCGGGTCGGCGATACATATCCACCCGGAACGCGCCGGTCGCGCTTGCCGGATCATAGCGGGGGGTGATCATCCATGCGTAATCGGCGGCGATCTCTCCGGCGGCGGGTTGGCCCAGCCAGTGCCGGGTCATCTGCGCCGGATGGTTGATGTCGAAGACGAAGATGCCGCCATCCTCAAGCGCCGCATGGACCGAGCGGAAAACCCGCTCCAGATCGTCGAGGCCGGGGATGTGGTTCAGCGAGGCGCTGGCACAGACCGCGCCTGCGACCGGCCGGTCCAGCGTGAAATCGCGGGCATCGCCTTGCTTCAGCACCGCCTGCGGCACGTTCAGCGCGGCATGGCGCAGCATGTCGGCGGACAGGTCAATACCGGTGACGGCAAAGCCATGCGCGGCCATCGGCGCGATCATCTGCCCGGTGCCGCAGCAAAGGTCCAGCACATGCGCGCTGGGCGGCAGTTCCGACAGCAAAGCGCGTTCCAGAAACGCCATCTTGCGGTCGCGATAGGCGGGACCAAGGGTGCGGTCATAGAGCCATGCCCATGCATCATAGGCAGCCTCGGTATCGGGTCGGGAATCGGTCATGGCCGGGTCTCCTTCGGGGGCAGGGCTGCGGCCAATGCGCGGACGTAAAGGCGCAACAGCGCCTCGGTCAGCGGCGGCTCGGGCAGGTTTTCAAGGGCGGTGCGGGTGGCTGTGCAGGAATAGGGCCAGCGGTTGCCGGTAAAGCCCTGCGCGCCACCGAGGGCCGCCAGCGGGTAAAGCGGATGATCGGGCGCGCCCTGCGCGATGCGCACCATCAGCGCCTGCCAGTCTTGGGCGGGCAGGCGGCGGGGGGCGTGGCCTTCGGCCTCCATCGCGGCGAAGAGGGCGTCGGACGTGACCGGGGTGGAATGGGTCAGATGGAAGATCCGCCCCTCATGCGCGGGATCGGCGGCAAGCTGGCAGATCGCGCGGGCGACGTAATCGACGGGGATCATGTTGATCAGCGCCGTGCCTTCGGGCGCCGCGCCTTCGGTCAGGTAGCCCTGCACCTGACGGCTGAGAATGTCGGCCTCGTTGAAGGCGCCCGTCCGGCTGTCGCCCGAGACAGAGCCCAGCCGATGGATCGTCACCGGCAAGCCGCGTGCCGCCGCCTGCACCACAAGTTGCTCGGCCACCCATTTGGTCTGGTTGTAGCCGCCTGCCGGGGCGGGAACGTCACGGGCCGTCACATCCTCGGCGATTACCGCGTCACCGGGCATCAGCGCGCTGAGGGTCGAGATGTGGTGGAAGGGGCAACGCGCCTCGGCTGCAAGTGCCAGCAGTTCGACTGTGCCTGCGACATTGGTGGCGGCAAGGCCACGATAGGGGGTGGCATGATGGACCCGCGCGCCGCAATGCAGGATCGAGGTCGTCTGTGCCACGATCCGCTGCCGGTTCGAGGGGGTCAGGCCAAGGCCCGGCGCGGCCAGATCGGATTTGATCGGGGTGACGCGGGCAAGGTTGTCGGTGGGCAGGCCGTAGCGTTCGAATACCTGCCGGATCGGCAGCACGCCGTCCTGCCGGACCAGCAGCATCACCTTTTGCGCGGGATCGGACAGCAATTCGGCCAGAAGATGTGCGCCGACAAAGCCGGTCGCGCCGGACAACAGCACCTGATCGCCCAGACCCTTGCGGAACGGCCCTGCCGGTCGGATCGCCGGGTCAAGCGTCAGATCGGCACGCCAATCGTCGTTTGCGTGGGCCGGGCCACCCTCGATCAGTTGCGCCATGGCGGCGATGGTCGAGGCGTCGAAGAGGTCCAGCACCTTCAGCGTCGCGCCCAGCCGGTCGGCAATTGCCGCGACCAGCCGGGTCGCCATCAGCGAATTGCCACCGAGATCGAAGAAATCATCTTCTGCCGACGGATCGGCGATGCCCAGAAGATCGGCGAAGATCGCGGCCAGCGCGGTCTCGGTCGGGCCTTCGGGCGCGCGGCCCTTGCCGTGGCCGGGCGTCGGGTCGGGTAAGGCGCGCAGATCCAGCTTGCCGTTGACGGTCAGCGGCAGCGCGTTAAGCCAGACCAGATCGTCGGGGATCATATGGCGCGGCAACGTGGTCAGCAGATGTGCCCGCAGGTCCGCATCGCTGACCGGCGCGCGGGCGACCAGCCATGCCACCAGCCGCTGCCCCATCCCGGCAATGCTGCGGGGGGCGACCACGGCGGCCTCGATCGACGGGTGACGGCGGCAGGTGCGGGCGATCTCTTCCG
Source organism: Paracoccus caeni (assembly GCF_016629665.1). GTDB lineage: Bacteria > Pseudomonadota > Alphaproteobacteria > Rhodobacterales > Rhodobacteraceae > Paracoccus > Paracoccus caeni. Next base: position 376,809 of record NZ_JAEPRQ010000002.1, on the reverse strand, counting down.
GCTCGATACGGAAGCCGCGGATCTTCACCTGATCGTCCATCCGGCCCAGCAGGCGGATGCGGCCATCGGCCAGCCTGACCGCCCGGTCGCCGGTGCGGTAAAGCCGCGCGCCGGGCGGGCCATAGGGATCGGGCAGGAAGGCCGCAGCCGTCAGATCGGGCCGGGCGCGATAGCCGCGCGCAAGCCCAAGGCCGCCGATATAAAGCTCTCCCGCGCAGCCGGGGGGAAGCAATTCCATCGCCTCGTCAAGCACATGCAGGCGCTTGTTCGCTGGCGGCATCAGCGTCGGCTCTACCGGGTGACCATTGCCGCAAGGCACCATCGAGGCATTCACCGTGCATTCGGTCGGCCCATAGGCGTTGATGAACAGCCGTCCCGTGGACCAGCGGCCGACCAGTTCCGGCGCGGGAGCCTCGCCCCCGACCAGCACCATGCGCAGGTCGGGGAAATCGGCATCGGGCAGGCAGGCCAAAGCCGAGGGGGTGATGGTCAGATGCGTCACCCGCCGGTCGCGCATGATCCGCGCCAGCGACGGGCCGGGCAGGACATCGGCGGCGGGTGCGGTGACCAGCCGCCCGCCCGAGCCAAGCGCCATCACCAGATCGGGGATCGAAGCGTCGAAGGAGAAGCTGAAGAACCCCATGACCCTGCCCCCCGGACGCGGGCCACAGGTCTGCAGCTTGTCCAGCGTCAGATTGACCAGCCCGGCATGGGGGATCTCGACTCCTTTTGGCCGCCCGGTCGAACCGGAGGTGTAAATGAGATAGGCAAGATCGTCAGGGTCGGCGCCGGGGATCGGGTTGGTCTCGGGACCGTCCGGCCAGCTTTCGTCAAGATTCCAGCGGGCGATGCCTTCGGGCAGGCCGATATGGCTGTGCGACAGCACCAGTTCCGCGCCGGAATCGGCAAGCATATAGGCCAGCCGGTCGGCGGGATAAGCGGGGTCCAGCGGCAGATAGGCCGCGCCGGATTTCAGCACGGCAAGCCATGCCGCCACCATGTCGATACCGCGATCCAGCGCGATCCCGATGATCCGATCCGGCCCCGCACCCGCTGCCCGCAGCGCATGGGCAAGACGGTTCGCGCGGGCATTCAGCGCGGCATAAGTTTCTTCGGTGATCCGCTCACCATCAATGAACTCGACCGCGATGGCGTCCGGGGTCGCCTTGGCATGCGCCTCGAACAGCGCCGGGAAGCGTTGGGCGGGGTCGATTTCCCGCGCGCTGTCGTTCCAGTCGTTGAGCAGGCGCTGACGTTCATCGGCTCCGAGCATCGGCAACAGCGCGACCGGCTGATCGGGGTCCGCGGCGATGGCGACAAGCAGGTTCAGATAGTGGCCAGCCAGCGCCGCCACCGTTTCGGGACGGAACAACGCGGTCGCAAATTCCAGATGGCCCGAAACACCGCCCGGACCCTCGACCAGATCAAGGCTCAGATCGTGGCGGGCGGTGCCGCCCTGACGCGGCAGGCGGCGCAGGCTGACGCCGGGCAGGTCCAGCACCTCGCGCGGGGCGCGGTCGAGCTGGAATTTCAACTGGAACAACGGGCTGGCCGAAGGATCGCGGCGGGTCTGGAACGCCGCGACCAGTTCTTCGAACGGCACATCCTGATGGTCCAGCGCCGCGACGACATTCCCCCGGACCTCGTCCAGCAGCGCGCCAAACCCGGCGGCGGGATCGATGCGGCTGCGGATCGGCAGCGGGTTGACGAAAAGGCCGACCAGCGGCTCGGTCTCGGCACGGTTGCGATTGGCCGAGGGGATGCCGATCAGCACATCCCGCTGGCCGGTATGGCGATGGACCAGCAGATTGAATGCCGCCAGCAGCACCGCGAACAGCGAGGCGCCATGAGACGCGCCAAGCTGCCGCAACCGGGTCGTCAGATCGGCAGGGATCGTCAGCGGGTGCAGCGCGCCGCGATGGTCCTGAACTGGCGGCCGCGGGAAATCGCCGGAGAGGCGAGTGACCGGCAGATCCTCGCCCAGCTGCTCGCGCCAGAACCGCATCTGCGCAAGGTGCCGGGCCGAGCCTTCCTCGCCGTTCAGCCAATCGGCATAGTCTCCATACTGGATCGGCAGGTCGGGCAGGGTGCTGCGCAGGCCGGTCACCGCCTCGCGATAGAAGGCTGCAAATTCGGCCATCAGGATCTCGACCGAACTGCCATCGGCGGCGATGTGATGCAGCGTGAACAGCAACAGTCGGCGGTCATCGCCGCAGTCAAGGACCGAAACCCGCAGCGGCGGCTGATCGGCCAGATCGAAGGGTCGCGCGGCTTCATCGGCGATAAGGGCCGCGATGTCTGTATCGGCCAGACCCCGCGCATCGATATGGTGAACAGGCGGCGCGGACGGCGCGGCAGTCTGTTGCCAGACCGTGCCCTCTCGCTGGACAATCCGCAGGCGCAGGACCACGTGCCGGTCCATGATTCGGGTCAGCGCGGTGGTCATCGCGGCGACATCCAGCGCGCCGGTGGCCTCGATGGCGAAGGGAATGTGATGGCCGGCGGCAGGATCGATGGTCTCGACCAGCCACAGGCGGGCCTGCGCGGGCGACAGCGCCGCAAGCGTCAGCCCACGCGCCGGGATCGCGTCCGAGACGGAGGCAAGATGCGCGATGATCGCCGGTTTCAGATCGCGAATCTGCTGGCCCAGCGGGCCTTGCAATAACGCTACCGGGCCGGTGCATCTGAGCTTGTCGCCGATCAGCGAGACCCGGATGTCCTTGCTTGCAATATCCCGAAGAAACAAGGCGATGTCAGAGGTTTCTTCGACCTTCGTGACAAGATCTAAAACGCCCGTTTCGCCCGCATCGGGCGTTGCTTGGATGCTACCCATACCCTTGCTCCGACACTCGCTGCGAAAGAACGAATCCGTGGCCTGTGACTGGGTAGACAAGCTGCCTGGGGGCCGGTGTGAATAGTTGACTAAAATAGATTGGTTATATATGCAACAGCCGTTTTCAGGGCTCCAGCACCCCGCCAGAACCTCGGCAAGACGTCTTTGAAATCCGTCGCGCAGCGCGCGAAACGGCATCCCGGACGAGGTATGGTTAATGGAGTTTCTGACATCCCCGCTCGTTGCCGAGCGCCATTCTGCGCCGGTTTCCGCACGTCCGCAGGGCTTTCAGAGCATCGTCGATGATCTGGCCCGTCTGGCGGTGGATATGGCCGGGGTCGAGGCCTTCCGATTCTATCCTGATGCGGCGCTGAAGCAGGCCTATTCCCGCCCGTATGTCTGGACATGGGGCGAATTGCATCGTCGTGCGGCGGGGGTCGCAAAGGAACTCGCGGCATCCGGTGCGGTCCGTCGTGGTGACAGGGTGCTGTTGACCTATCCGACCGGGCTGGACTTCATCGCCGCGCTGATGGGCTGTCTTTGGCTTGGTCTGGTGCCGGTCCCCGTCTCGCCTCCACGCCCGCGCGAGAAATTCAGCCGTTGGGGTCATGTCGCCCAAGATGCAGGTGTTTCCGCGATTCTTGCGGCAGAGACCCATCGTGACGCGCTGACCGGGCTGGCGGATGAGCTTGGGCTTGGGCAATGCCTGACCCCTGCCGCTGCCGATCCCTGCTGCGATTGCCCTGACGGCGCCGATCTGCCGCCGCCGGTGCTTCCGGGGCCAGAGGATTTGGCCTTCCTGCAATATACCTCTGGTTCGACCAGCGCGCCGAAGGGGGTGATGATCACCCATGGCATGCTGTCGGCCAATCTGAAGCAGATCCGAGAGGCGTTCGATCTACGCATCTCGGACAGGATCGCGGGATGGCTGCCGCATTATCACGATATGGGTCTGATCGGCGGTATCCTGACCCCGATCCATCTGGGCATGTCGAATACGATGATCAGCCCCGGCGCCTTCCTGCGCGACCCGATGCGTTATCTGGAACTGGCCGCCGAGGTTAACGCGACCATCATCGGCGGGCCGAATTTTTCGTTCGATCATTGCGTCCGCTATGCTTCGCCCGAGGCACTGGCGCGGATCGATCTGTCGCGCCTGCGGCTGGCCTTCACCGGGGCCGAGACGATCCGCGCCCGCAGCCTGCGCGAATTCCACCGGGTTTTCGCGCCCTGCGGGTTTAAGTGGAACCACTGGGTCGGCTGCTATGGCATGGCCGAGGCGACGCTGTGCGTCAGCGTGGCCAAGCCGGGAGAAGGCACTCAGATCCTTGGAGTCGATCCGGCGTTAATGGCGCAAGGCATTCTTGCCGAGGGTGAGGGCGCCGAACTGGCCGAAAGCGGTGCGCCGGTTGACGGGATTGAGATCGCGATTGTTGATGCAGAGACCGGACAGCGGCTTGCCTCGGATCGTATCGGCGAGATCTGGATGCGCGGTCCGGCCATCGCGCAGGGCTATTGGCGTCAACCCGAGGCCAGTGCCGAGATCTTCGGTCAGGTGCTGGACGACACCGGCGGCTGGATGCGCAGCGGCGATCTGGGCGTCCTGCGCGACGGGCGGCTGTTCGTTACCGGGCGGCTGAAGGAACTGATCATCATCCGCGGTCAGAACCACTATCCGCAGGCGCTGGAAGCGACGGTCGCTGCGGCCCATCCCGACATTATGCCCGGCAAGGTGGCGGCCTTCCCGCTGGCGGGTGGGGACGACGGTTTCGGCATCGCCTGTGAACTGACCCGTCAGGCCAGCCGCGCGCCTGACGCAGAGGCGATCTTCGCCGCAATTTCAGACGCATTGTCGCGCGACCACGGCCTTGCGCCGGACAGCATCGCCCTGTTGCGACCCGTCGTTCTGCCGGTGACGCCCAGCGGCAAGATCCAGCGCTTTGCCTGCCGTGAGGGGCTGCCGGTTCTGGCGCAATATACGTCAGGATCGCAGTCGGATGTCGTGACCGCGCCAGCCACGCCGCCGGGCGAACTGGCGCGCAGTCTTCTTGCCGCACCGCCGCCGCTGCGGCGGGCGAAACTGTTGGAACATCTGCGGGCATCGCTTGTGAAAGTCTCGAAAAATTCATCGCAAATCTCAGACGATAAAGGATTTTTCGACATGGGACTTGATTCCATCGGAGGCGTCTCTCTGATCGCGGAGATGGAGCATGCGCTTGGGCTGACCCTCGACCCCACACTGATCTACGAGCACACCACCCCGGCGGCTTTGGCCGACTATTTGCTGGACCGCATCACTGACCGGAGCATTGCATGAGCCGTTTCCAACCATCCGATGCGGATCGCCGCATTGCCATCGTCGGTCTGGCCGCGCGCCTTCCAGGCGCTGCGGATGCCGAGGCGTTCTGGCAGCTTCTGGATGCGGGCGAATCCGGTCTGCGTCGTGTCGATGCAGAGGAACTGCGCGCCGCCGGTGTCAGCGAGGCTTTGGCCGGGGATGCGCGCTACGTGCCCTTCTGGGGCGGCCCGCCCGAAGCTGACGGGTTCGACGCGGGTTTCTTTGGCTATTCGCCGCGCGATGCGGAATTGCTGGACCCGCAGCAGCGGATGTTTCTGGAATGCGCCTGGAACGCGCTGGAAGATGCCGGATATGACAGCGCCCGGACCAGCGCGCGGATCGGTGTCTATGCCGGGGCGTCCTTGTCCAGCCACCTGCTGAAGGCCGCGCATCGGGCAGACGGGTTTCAGGTGGGTCTTGCGAATATCGGCGGGATGGTTGCCGCGCGGACCTCGTTCCATCTGGATCTGAAGGGGCCCAGCATCGGCGTGCAGACCACCTGTTCCAGTTCTCTGGTGGCGCTGCATCAGGCGATGGCGGGGCTGCGGCAGGGTGATTGCGACATGGCGATTGCCGGGGCGGTCGCGGTGAACCTCGCGCGGGCAGAGGGATATTTGCATGAAGAAGAAAGCATAGCCTCGCCCGATGGCACCTGTCGGCCCTTCGATGCTGGCGCGGCGGGCACGGTGTTTGCCAATGGTGCGGGCGTGGTTGTGTTGAAGCGGCTGGCGGATGCGGTTGCTGATGGGGACACGATCCATGGCGTGCTGTTGGGATCGGCGGTGAACAATGATGGCGCGGACAAGGTCAGCCTGAACGCGCCTTCGGTGGCGGGGCAGGCGGCGGTGTTGTCGGCGGCTTTGGCCTCTGCCGGGATCGCGGCGGCGGATGTCGATCTGGTCGAGGCGCATGGCACCGGCACCGCCCTTGGTGATCCGATCGAGCTTGCGGCGCTGAACCGGGCCTATGGTCCGGGCCTTGCCGGGCGGCGGGTGGCGATTGGCGCGGTCAAGGGCAATGTCGGGCATATGGATGCGGCGGCGGGCATGGCCGGGCTGATCGGTCTGCTGATGGCTCTACGACACGGACGGATGCCGCGGATCGCACATTTCAGCACACCCAATCCGAAATGCAGTTTCGGTGCGTTCGATCCTTTGGCCGAGCCTCGGGATTGGCCGCGCGATCCTGCGCGTCCGCGTCGGGCGGGGCTGAGTTCCTTCGGGATCGGCGGAACCAACGCCCATCTGATTGTGGAAGAGCCGCCTTTGCCGGTCACTGTGGATGCCGACACGGGGTCGCAATTGCTGGTGCTTTCGGCAAAGACACCTTCGGCGCTTTCAGCCTTGCGCGTGAATCTGGCCGGGGCGTTGGAGCGTTCTGATACGCCCTCGCTCGCCGATGCGGCCTTTACCTTGCAGCTTGGGCGTCGTGCGTTAGGGCATCGGCAGGTCTTTGTGGCGGGCAATCGGGACGGGGCGATTGCCGCCCTTCGCGCCGATGGTCCGGTCTTGCAGCCGATGCAGGGGCGCCCCGATTCAGTTTTCGTTTTCTCGGGTCAGGGCAGCCAGCGGGCCGGGATGGCGCGCGATCTGCATCGAACCGATCCGGTATTCCGGGCGGCGCTGGAAGAATGCCTTGCCCTGATCCCCGCGGATCTGGATCTGCGGGCTTTGCTGCTGGATGCCGATGTGACCGAACCGGCGCGGATCGATCAGACGCGGGTGACGCAACCTGCGCTGTTCGCGTTTGAATATGCGCTGGCGCGGATGTGGATGGCGCGGGGCGTGCAGCCAGTTGCCATGCTGGGTCACAGCATCGGCGAATATGTGGCGGCTTGTCTGGCCGGGGTTTTCGATCTGCCCGATGCGATCCGGGCCGTCGTCGCGCGGGGCGCGGCGATGCAGGCCTGTCCCGAGGGGGCCATGCTGGCCGTGATGATCTCGGAAGCCGAGGCGGCGGGCAGCTTGCCCGAGGGGGTAGAGATTGCGGCGGTCAACGGTCCGCGCTCCGTTGTGCTGGCCGGGCCGGTCGCGGCGATCGAGGCGCTTGCGGATCGCTTTGACCGCAGCGGTATCGGGGCGCGGTTGCTGCGCACCTCGCATGCGTTTCACAGCGCGATGATGGAGCAGGCTTTGCCGCAATTCCGGCAGGTGCTGGAAGCGCTGACGCTGCGCGAGCCGCAACTGGCGATGCTGTCGAACGTCACCGGCGGCTGGCTCGGGGCCGAGGCGGCGACGCCGGATTACTGGCTGAAGCAGTTGCGGCAGCCGGTGCGCTATGGCGATGCGGTCGGGCAACTGATGGAACTGGGCAACCCGCTGCTGATCGAGGTCGGGCCGGGTGCGGGGCTGATCCGGCTGGCACGGCAGGCGATGCGGGACAAGGGCCGGGGCGTGGCCTCGCTGCCCGAATCCGGGGCCATGGACGGTGCGGCAGAGGTATTGCGCGCGACGGGCGAGCTTTGGGCGGCGGGTGTGACGCTTGACTGGGCGGCGCTGCATCAGGGTCCGCGTCGGCGGGTTTCGCTGCCCGGTTACCCGTTCGAGCGGCAGAGCTTCTGGCTGCCGCCGGTCGCGCCGGGTGAGGCCGCCGAGGAGGAATCGTGGTTCCATCAGCCGGTCTGGCAGCGATTGCCGCTGGCTGCACCACAACCCGCGAAACGGCTGTTGGTGCTTGGGGCGGAACTGGTTGAGCGGTTGAGTGGGGGCTTGCCTGCAAGCGCAATTAAGGTTCAGAGATCAAATGATTTTCAATTTAATACAAATCACTATGGAATAAATCCAGAATCCCTCGAACATTATTCGGCGCTTTTCTCCGCCCTTCGTCAAAATGGGATCGAGGTGACTGACATCCTCTGCGCATGGGGGCTGGAGGGTGACGCGACCCGCGCCATTACCGCCTTGGCGCAGGCTTTGGCCGAGGCCGGTCTGTCCCCGCGCTTGACCCTTCTGGGGGCCGGGATGCGTGAGGTGACCGGGCGCGAAGTGCTTGATCCGCAGGCGGCTGCCATGCTGGGACTGGTGCCGGTCCTGCCGCAAGAGGTGCCGGGGCTGCGTTGCCGCTCGATTGAGCTCGACCGGGCAGAGCTTGACGGACAGGTTGCGGGGCTGATGGCGGCAATCGATGCGCCTTGGGATGGTGGCGCGCTGGCTCTGCGCGGGGGCTGGCTCTGGCGTGGCGATCATGTGGCTGTGCCGGTCGGCGGCGCTGCGCCCGCGATTTCCGGCCCCAGTCTGGTCATCGGCGATCTGGCCGAGGGTCTGGGCGCGGCCTATGCGCGCGGCGTGCGTCAGCTTGGGCAACCGCTGATCCTTGCCGGGCGCGGTTTGCCCGATCCGGGCGAATGGGACGGCTGGCTGGCCGCGCATCCCGCGACCGATCCGACCGTGCAGCTGATCCGCGAATTGCGCGCGCTTGGCGGGATCGGAGATGAGATCGTCGTTTTGGCGGGGGATGAGACCGATGCCGACTGGCTCGATACCGCGCTTGGCAGTGCCGAGGCGCGGTTGGGCCCGATCAGCGGCGTGTTCCACACCGCCGCGATGGGCGATGCCTTCTACAACCCGCTGCAAGAACCGCCGTCTGCCGAAATCGAAGCCCGGTTGCAGACGCGACGGGATGGTCTGATCGCGCTGCGGCAGGTGCTGGCGACCCGGAATGCCGGTTTCTGTCTGGTGCAATCCTCGCTTTCGACGCTGGCCGGGGGGCGCGGTCTTGCCGCCTATGCCGCTGCCAATGCCTGGGTCGAGGCGTTCACTGCGATGGCCCGGCGCGACAATGCGAGCGTCTGGCAGGCGGTGCAGTGGGATGCGGCAGAGACCGGATCACTGGCCGAGAACCTGACCGGCGCGCGGCTGCTGACCGGCGATGAGATCTGGCAGGCGAGCCTTGCCGTCATCGCCCATCCGCAACTGGCGGAGGTTGCGGTGACGCCCGGCAGTCTTAAACGCCGCCTGCAAATGACCGCCACCCCCGCCGCGACGACGACGCCAGACACCGTCCCGACCCGGCGCTTGTCGGCCCCGCTGATCGCCCCGCGCGACAGCTATGAGGCCGCCGTAGCACAGGCCATGGCCGAAATGCTGGGCCTGCCCGAAGTCGGCGTCGAGGACAATTTCTTCGAACTGGGCGGCCATTCGTTGCTGGCCATTCAGATCATCAACCGCCTGAAGCGCGAATTCAGCGTCGAACTGCCGGTGAGGGCGCTGCTTTACGAGGCGCCGACCGCCGCGGGCATCGCCGCCACCATCCGCAAGGCCCGCGAGGATGCCGAACGCGAGGCCGACACGCTTGGCGCGCTTCTGGACGAAATCGAGGCCGAACGCGAAGCCACCCCCGGCTGAGCCAGCCATTGAAAGGATACCCCATGAAATTCAGCCTCTTCTATTTCGACGGCGACGGCTCGGCCCGCAATACCGATGCGTATAAGCTGTTGCTGGACAGCGCCCGCTTTGCCGATCAGAACGGCCTTCTGGCCCTGTGGCTGCCCGAGCGGCATTTCCACGCCTTTGGCGGGCTTTATCCCAATCCGGCGCTGATTCATTCGGCGCTGTCCATGGTGACCGAGAATGTCCAGCTTCGCTCGGGCAGCGTGGTTCTGCCGCTGCATCACCCGGTGCGGGTGGCCGAGGATTGGTCGGTGCTGGACAACCTGTCAGGCGGGCGGGCAGGGATTGCCATCGCTTCGGGCTGGACCATGCAGGAATTCATCCTGTCCCGTGAGCCTCATGGTTTCCGCCGCAGCCTGATGTGGCAGAGCTACGAGCAACTGACCCGCCTGCTGGCCGGGGAAGCGGTGGAATTCGAGGATGCGGACGGCAATCTGGTCGAAGCAAAGACCCTGCCGCGCCCGCTGCAGCCGCGCATTCCCTTCTGGGTCGCCTGTCAGTCGCAGGAAACCTTTGTCGAGGCCGGGCGGCGCGGGATCAACGTCCTCTGCTCGCTTCTGGGCGAACGGATCGAGGATATCGCGCCGAAGATCCGGGCCTATCGCGAGGCGTTGGATCAGAATGGCCATGACCCGGATGCGGGCAAGGTCAGCATCATGGTCCACACCTATCTGGCCGAGGATCCCGAGACCGCAAAGGCCAATGTCATCGGCCCGTTCAGCGACTATCTGCGGACCCATTATCACCTGCTGGAAAGCCTTGCGCGCAGCATGAAGCTGGATGTGAACCTGTCAGAATTCAGCGAGGATGACGTGGACAGCCTGCTGAAATTCGGGGTCGAGGGCTTTATGAACGGTCGTTCGCTGATCGGCAGCGCCGCCAGCGTAGAGCCGGTGGTCGAGGCTTTGGCCGAGGCCGGGGTGGACGAGATCGCCTGCCTGATCGACTTCGTGCAGGATTACGATCTGGTCATGGGTGGCCTGCCGCAGATCGCGGCTTTGGCGAAGGCTACGGCGCGGACGCGCAGGCTGGAACTGGCCTGACACGATGGAAGACCGGATCGCGGCGCTTCGGGCGCGGGTGGCGGGGCTTAGCCCGGCCGAGCAGCAGGCATTCCGCCTGAAGATCGAGGCGGCGGGGATCGACTGGGCGCGGGTTGCTCCGGCAGCCGTGGCGCTGCGGCCTGCGCGCCTGCCGCTTTCGCCCGGTCAGATGCATTTCTGGCTGGGCCAGCAGGTGCAGCCCGACAGCGCCGCGTTCGCGATTGCTTTTGCTTGGGGGATAGACGGGCCGCTGGACCCGGAGGCGTTGTCGCGTGCGCTGGCGCATCTGGTTGCCCGGCACGAGCCGTTGCGCACCGCCTTTCCGTCCGAGGATGGTCAGCCATGGCAGGACATCCGCGAGGTCGCTATCACCCTGACACGGCTTGATGTCGCCAGCGATACCGACGCCGCCAAGGCCGAACGCAGCTTCGCCGCCCGGCCTTTCGATCTGGCCGAAGCACCGCTGTTTCGCGCCACTCTGCTGCGGTTCGCACCCGACCGGCACCGGCTGTTGCTGTCCTTCCATCATATCATCGCCGACGGCTGGTCGCGCGGTGTGTTCCTGCGTGAGCTGGCCGAAATCTACCGGGCCTTTGTCGCGGGTGTGCGGCCCGATCTGCCGAACTTGCCGCGTCAGTTTGGCGATCTCGTGCTGGAACAGCAGCACTGGCTGACCTCGTCCGAGGCCGTCCGGCAGGAGGATTTCTGGCGCGGCGAACTGGCGGGGATTGAGCCGCTGGAACTGCCCGGCTCGGCCCGGGCGGGCGAGGGGGCCGGGACGGTTCTGACCGATCTTGACCCGGTCTTGTCGCAGCGCGTCGTGGCCGAGGCCGCGCGGCTGGGCGTGACGCCCTTCGTGCTGTTGCTGGCGGTGTTTCAGCTTCTTCAGCATCGTCTGACCGGGGCCGATGATGTGGCCGTGGGCACGCCGGTCGCGGGGCGCGCGACACCGGAATCCGGCGCGCTGATCGGGCTGTTTCTGAACACGCTGGTCCTGCGTGGCCGACCCGTTGCCGGGACCAGTTTCCGCGACTTGCTGGAGCAGACCCGGCAGGGCTTTGTCCGCGCTTTCGACCATCAGGATCTGCCCTTCGCCCGCGTGGTCGAGGCGGTCGGGGCCGAGCGGCAGGTGGGTCGCAACCCGCTGTTTCAGGTGCTGTTTCAGGTGCAGTCCGGCTATGGCGCGCAGAATGCCGACCGGCTTGATCTGGGCGATCCGCGCCTGACCGTCCGGCAAGAGGTGATCCCGCTGCCTGATGCCAAGTTCGATCTGAGCTGGCACATGATGCAGCGCGATACCGGCCTGTCGATCATCGCCGAATATCGCCGCGAGCTTTTCGAAGAGGCGCGTATCCGCGATATGATCGGCCAGTTTGGCCGGCTGCTGACATTGGCGCTGGACCGTCCCGATGCGCCCATCGAGACGCTTGATTATGTGGCCGATCCTGTGGTGCTACAGGGTCCGTCGGCGCCGATCCCTGACTTGCTGGCGATGATCGATGCCGCCGCAGAGCGTTCCTCACTGATCATCGCGGCGACGGGTGAGGCCATATCGGGGGCGGAACTTCTGAACCGCGCCAGCGCCCTTGCCCGCCGCCTGTGCGCGCGGCCTGAACTGGCGGGTGGTGCGCCGCTGGCGATCTGTTTGCCGCGCGGGGCAGAGATGGTCGTGGCGCTGCTTGCGGCGCTGAAGGCGGGCATCGCCTATGTCCCGCTGGACCCCGCCCATCCGGCGCAGCGTCGGGATGCGATCCTGTCCGATGCCGGGGCGGGGCTGATGCTGGCGCGCGAGATGCAGGCCAATTGCCCGGTCCTCGACCCCGCCGATCTGGACGGCGCGCCCGAGGCCGATCTGCCCGCCGCCGATCCCGACCGTATCGCCTATGTCATCTTCACCAGCGGCAGCACCGGGCGACCGAAGGGCGTGCCGGTCAGCCATGCCGCCCTGTCGAACCTGATCGCTTCGATGGCCGATCTGCCGGGCATGGGGCAGGGTGATCGTCTGCTGGCGCTGACCACCATCGCCTTTGACATTGCCGCGCTGGAGATCTTTCTGCCGCTTGCGGTCGGTGGCACCCTGATCCTTGCCGACGACCAGACCGCCGCCGCGCCCGAGGCCCTCGCCGATGCGCTGAACCGCCACGCCGTCACGCATCTGCAGGCCACCCCGGCGACGTGGCGGCTGCTGATCGACAGCGGCTGGCAGGGGAACCCGACGCTGACCGCCCTGACCGGGGGCGAGGCGCTTCCCTCTGATCTTGGCCGCGCCTTGCTGAACCGGACCGGCGCGCTGTGGAATATGTATGGCCCGACGGAAACGACGATCTGGTCCGCCGCCCGCCGTCTGTCACAGGACGACCTCAGCGGCCCGCAGGCGCTGATCGGTGGGCCGGTCAGGAATACCGCCCTGTTGGTCGTGGACCGCTATGGCGCACCGCTTCCCGCCGGGCTTCCGGGCGAGCTTGCCATCAGCGGCGCGGGCCTGTCGCCCGGCTATTGGCAGCGTCCCGATCTGACGGCGGATCGGTTCGTCACCCGCGACGGCCAGCGGCTTTATCTGACCGGCGACCGTGTGCGGATTGAGGCTGATGGCGCGCTGAGTTTCCTTGGCCGTCTGGACCACCAGATCAAGCTGAACGGCTACCGGATCGAACCGGGCGAAATCGAAGCCGCCCTGCGCGCCGATCCCGCCATTGCCGAGGCGCTGATCATCGCCGATGCCGGTCGCCTGATCGCCTATTGCCGCGCCGAGGCTGCCGCGCCCACGCCCGAACAACTGCGCGCCACGCTGGCCTCGACTGTTCCGGCCTATATGATCCCCGCCGTTTTCGTGATGCTGGACGCTTTCCCGCTGAACGCCAATGGCAAGATCGACCGCGCCCGCCTGCCGCGCCCGGATGCGCCGGTTCTGACCTCGCGCGCGCCCGAGACAGATGCCGAACGCGAACTGCTGGCGATCTGGTCCGAGGTGCTGGGCCGCGACGATATCGGCGTCGAGGACAATTTCTTCGCCATCGGCGGAGCCTCGGTCAGCGCCATGCAGATCGCATCGCGGGCGCGTGGCAAGGGCCTGACGCTGACCCCGGCGCAGATGTTCGAGCATCAGACCATCGCGACACAAGCCGCCGTCGCCGGCCAGAGAGCGGCGGCGCGAGTCTTGCCGCTCAGCCCGTGGCAGTGGGCAACGCAGGACAGCGCGCAGGAATGGCGCAGCCTGACGCTGCCGCTTCAAGCAGCGGACGGCGATTTGCCAAATATCATTGCGCAGCTTGAACGCATGCACCCCGTTCTCCGCTACAACCTGACGCCGGACGGATGGCAAAGCGACGGCGAAACACGGCTATGGCAGGCGCGGATCGACGCGGGCGAATTGACGCTGACCGCACATCCGCTGCTGCTGGACAGGCCGTCTCTGGCACGGCTTGCCGAATTGATCGCCGGATCAGCGCCTGACAGTCCAATCCAACCCAAAGCCAGCTATGCTGACTGGCTCGACCAGAAAACCACCTTCCCGCAGCCGGAATTTCTGCCGCTCACAGTCGACGTCCCCGATGCGCCGACCGAGATCGCGCTGCATCTTGGCCCCGCCGATCTTCGCCGCCTTCGCGCGAATGCGCAGGCCGCCAACGCCGCGCCTTCGCGTCTTGCAGCGGCGGCTTTGGCACGGGCGCTGTCGCCTTGGGCTACCAGCGGGTTCACCCTCGCCTTGATCGAGGATGCGCCCGCCGATGCGCTCGGCCATTTCACCCGCGCCCTGCCGCTGCATCTCGGCCAGCCTGCCCAAGATGCCGCCGCCTCGCTGCGCCAGATCGCCGAGGCCGAGGCCGCTTGCGATCCGCGCGGCTGTGATCCGCTCTTGCTGCCCGATGGCGTGGCTCTGCTGTCGTGGGACCAGCCGCCGCCAGACCTGCCCACCCGCCCGGCGCTGAGTGTCGAAATTCAGCCAGAGGGCGACGGCCTGCGTCTTACCTTCCGCTCGGATGCGCAGAGCTTCCGCGCCGCCACGGTCCAGCGACTTGCCGGGCGGATGATCAGCGAACTGACCGCACCGATTGCCGCAGCGGCGTCGGGCAAACTTGACCGATTGCGCGCGAAACTGACCGAAGCCAGAGGATGAACGGGGCATCAGCATGAATACGGCAAACGATATCCTCGAGCTGTTCGAGATGACGCCCTCGCAGGCCGGGATGCTGTTCCAGTCGCTCTATGCACCCGAAAACGGGGCGTATTTTCAGCAATACTGGGGCAGGCTGGACGGTGCGCTGGACGCCGATGCCTTCCGCGCGGCATGGCAGGCGGTCATCGCGCGCCATGATATCCTGCGCGCCCGCTGCCATTGGGACGATCTGGACCGCCCGGCCTTCGCCATCCATCGCGATGCCCGCCCCGAATGGCAGGCCGAGGATTGGGCGGCACTGGCGGCCAACGAACAGGATGCGCGCCTTGCCGAATGGCTGCAAGGCGACCGTGCGCGCGGTTTCGATATGGACGCCCTTCCGCTGATGCGTTTCGCGCTGATCCGGCTGGCCGAGGATCGCCATGTCTTCGTCTGGAGCTTCCATCACCTGCTGCTCGACGGCTGGTGCGGCGCGCTGTTGGTGGCCGAGGTGATGCGGCTTTACGGCGGCGGTGCCCAACAGCCGCCCGCGCCGTCCTTTGGCGATTATGTGACATGGCTGGACCGTCAGGACAAAACGGCGGCAGGCGATTACTGGACCCGCACCCTTACCGGGATCGAAGGTCCGACGCCCCTTGGAATCGACCGGGCCGAGACGGGCGAGACCGACCTGACCGAACACCGCGTGACCCTTGGCGGCGATCTTAGCACCGCGCTTCAGGCCTTGGCGCGGCGAGAGCGGCTGACGCTGGCGACGCTGATGCAGGGGGCATGGGCGCTGGTGATGTCGCGCTATGCGGGGACGGGGGATGTGACATTCGGCACGGTTCTGGCGGGTCGCCCCGCCGATCTGCCGGGCGTCGAAGAGATGGCCGGGCTGTTCCTGCAAACCGTGCCGCTGCGCGTAACGGTCACCGATCAGGACGCGCCGCTTGACTGGCTGCGAACGATCCAGAGCGGCCACCCCGAGCGCGAGGCGCATGGCCATATCGGCCTGTCCGCGATCCGCGCGGCCAGCGGTCTGCCTGCCTCGACCCCGCTTTTCGACAGCCTGCTGATTGTCGAGACCTATCCCGAAAGCATCGAAACGGCGGTCAGCCGTGGCGGCTCGGCCCTGCGGCTACACGGAACCGGCGTGCATGAGCGGACCGATTTCCCGCTGGTTGCCAAGGTGCTGCCCGGCGAGGACATCATCCTGAGCCTGGCCGGCGATTGCACCCGTATCCCGGCTGAGGCGTTGCCGCGTCTCGCGGGGCATCTGATGCAGGTGCTGCAGGGCTTCATCCTGACACCGGAGACGCTGGCCGGGATCGAGCTGCTGACCGCGCCGGAACTGGACCATCTGGCGCGGATCGGTCAGGGCGTGGACCTGCCGGTGCAACCGACCACGCTGGCGCAGCTTCTGGCGATGGCAAAGGCGCAGCCGGACCGGGTCGCGCTGGAAACGGCTGCTGACCAGCTGACCTATGCCGAACTGATGGCGCGGGCCGGTCAGATCGCCGCCAGCCTGACCGAGCTTGGCATCGGTCACGGCGATATCGTCGCCGTCTGTCAGGACCGCACCCCCGATCTTCTGGCCAGCCTGATCGCCATCTGGCGCTGCGGCGCGGCCTATCTGCCGCTTGACCCCGCCTATCCGGCCGAGCGTGTCGCCTTCATCCTCGAAGACGCGCAGGCGGTGCTGGCGCTGGCCGATCCGGTTGGCGCGGCGGCGCTTGGATCGGCCGAGGATATGGGCGTGCTGATGGTTGCCGATTGCCGGGGACAAGGGGCGTTGCGTGACGCCGCCGATGCCGAGGATCTGGCCTATATCCTCTATACAAGCGGCAGCACCGGCAAACCCAAGGGCGTGCCGATCAGCCACGGCGCGCTGGCGAATTTTCTTGGCTCGATGCGGGATCAGCCGGGTATCGGCGCGGATGACCGGCTGCTGGCCCTGACCACCATTGCCTTCGACATCGCCGGGCTGGAGCTGTTCGGCCCGTTGATCACCGGCGGCACCGTGGTTCTGGCCGAGGCGGGTGCGGCGCTGGATGGTGCCGCGCTGGCGAGGATGATCGAGCATCACCGGATCAGTGTCATGCAGGCCACCCCCGCCGGCTGGCGGGTGCTGCGCGACAGCGGCTGGCAGGGCAGGCCGGGGTTGAAGATGATCTCGGGCGGCGAGGCGCTGGATTCAGCGCTGGCCACCGATCTGATGCGGCTGGGCGGCACGCTATGGAACCTCTACGGGCCGACCGAGACGACGATTTGGTCGGCGGCGTTGCTTGTCGGGCCGCAGCATCTGCGGGGCGCGAAGGTTCCCGTCGGCGGTCCGATTGCCTGCACCACGCTTAGCCTGCGCGATGCGACGGGGCGGCTGCAGCCGCTTGGCGTGTCGGGTGAATTGTGGATCGGCGGCGCGGGTCTGTCGCCCGGCTATCTGGGCCGCGACGACCTGACCGCCGACCGCTTCGTCACCCGCGACGGCGCGCGCCATTACCGCACCGGCGACCGCATGCGGCTGAATGCCGATGGCACGCTGGATTTCCTTGGCCGCTTCGACGATCAGGTGAAGCTGCGCGGCTACCGGATCGAACTGGGCGAGATCGAGCGCCAGATCGAGACCCATCCTGCCATCGGTCAGGCGGTGGCGATGGTCCGGGGCGAGGGTGGCGCCGCGAAGCTGATCGGCTATCTGCGCCCGGTGGCCGAGGCTCCGACCCCGGCTGAGATGCGGGCGCATCTGGCGCAGGTTCTGCCCGCCTATATGATCCCTTCGGCATGGGTGACGCTGCCCGCCTTTCCGCTGACCCCGAACGGCAAGATCGACCGCAAGGCGCTGCCTTTACCGGATGCCGGACCCCGTGTCGCCGCGCCCGCAGGCTCGCAGCGGGACGAGGTGGTGGCAGCTATCTGGGCCGAGGTGCTGGATGTCCCGCATGTCGGGCCTCAGGATGATTTCTTCGCGCTTGGCGGACAGTCGCTTCTGGCGATGCGAGTGATCGGCGAAGTGCGCCGCCATCTGGGTGTGGACCTGTCCTTGCGCGATCTGTTCGAGGCGCCGGTCCTTGCCCGTTTTTGCGCCCGTATCGCCGAGCGGGCTGGCAGCCCGGTCCTGCCCGGTATCATTACAGGTGCCGCCCCGACACTGTCGGCGGCGCAGCACCGGCAATGGCTGCTGTCGCGCCTTGCGCCCGATTCCGCCGATTATCACCTGCCGCTGGCATTGCGCCTGACCGGACGGCTTGACCCCGACGCGCTGCGTCGCGCGCTGAGCGATCTGGCCCGCCGCCATTCGGTCCTGCGCTGGCGCTTCCCCTCGGATCAGGGGATCGCGCGGGTGGACGTGCTGCCCGATACAGCGGTCGATTTGCCCGAAACCGATCTCTCGGCGCTGCCGGTGGCGGAACGTGAGCCTGCATTGGCGGCTTTGCGTGAAACCGAAGCGACCGCCCGGTTTGCACTGGAAGAGGCCGCGCCGTGGCGTGCCCGGCTGGTGCGGGTAGGGGCTGAGGAACATGTTCTGCTGCTGACCTTCCACCATATCCTTGCCGACGAGTGGTCCTTCGGCGTCATGCTGCAAGATCTGCGTGCGGCCTATCTGGGCGAGGCCTTGGCAGAGCCGGTCGCACAATATGGCGACTTCGCGGCATGGCAGCGCGTCCTGCCGCTTCAGTCGCAACGCGAGTTCTGGAAAGGCGTGCTGGAGAATGCCCCCGCGGTGACGGACCTGCCCTCCGATCTGCCGCGTCCGGCGCAGCGCGACGGCAAAGCGCGGCGCGTCGATCTGAGCCTTGATGCTGGAACCACGCAGGCGCTGGACCGCCTTGCCCGGCAGAACGGCGCGAGCCTGTTCATCTGCCTTCTGGCCGCGTGGGCGGTGTTTCTGTCCCGCCATTCCGGGCGCGACGATTTGCTGGTCGGCACCCCGGTCAGCAACCGCCGCCTGCCCGAGTTTCAGAACCTCGTCGGCCTTTTCGTCAATACGCTGGCGATCCGCGCCGATCTGGCCGATGCCGCGGATTTCACCACCATCATCGCCCGCTTGCGCGAGGCGGTTCTGGCCGCCCATGCCCATCAGGATCTGCCCTTCGAGCAGGTGATCGAGGCGATGTCCCCGCCGCGCAGCGAGGCGCATGCGCCGCTGGTCCAGACCATGTTTTCGATGCCCGAGCTGGCGCGTTCGGGCGATCTTGGTCCCGATCTCGACTGGCAGGCGATGCCCGCGCAAACCGGGCGCGCGCGGTTCGATCTGTCGCTGGAACTGGCGCGGAATGGTGAGGGTCTGGCAGGTCATCTGGACCTCGCCGCCGATCTTTTCAGCGAGGACATGGCGGCACGGCTGTCCGCGCGGCTGGTGCATTTCCTGAGCCATCTTGCCGATACCGCCGAGGCGCGGCCAAGCGATCTGCCGCTTTTGCGGGAAAGTGAGCGGTCGCTCATTTTGCCAGCTCTGGCCAGTGGCGATGCGCCATCGGGTGAACCCGGCGTGATTGGTAGTGATGCTGCGGTGCAGGGAGTGCCGGAACTGCCGGTTGCGCTGGTGTCCGGCCCGGATGGATTGCGTCCCGCCCCCGGCGTGCGAGCGCTGGTTCTGGGGCGAGAGGGAGAGTTGATGCCGCCCGGTGCGACCGGCTGGCTGGCGCTTGGCGGCGCGGGGCTGTCGCGCGGTTATCCGGGCGATCCCGCCCGGACGGCGGTGGCCTTCCTGCCCAATCCGCATGTCGATCCGCGCCGCTTCGAGGTTTCGGAAAGCTGCCTGTTCCATACCGGCCTGCCGTTCCGGCTGACTACCACCGGCGCTTTTGAGGCAGCGACGCCTATGCCCGAGCCGATCCGGTTGCAGGCCGCGCCGGTCAACACCGGCCAGCGCCCGCCGCATGAGCCCGCGCGTGGCGAGACCGAGCAGGCGCTGGCGCTGATCTGGGCCGGGGTTCTGGGAACCGAGCCGAGCAGGGCGGACAGCTTCTTCGATCTTGGCGGCGATTCCGTGATGGCGGTGCAGGTGGCGGCGCGGGCGGCCGAAGCGGGGCTGGCGATCCAGCCGCGCGATCTGTTCCGGCATCAGACGATTGCGGAACTGGCCACCGTTGCGCAGCCGTTACAGGCGACCGGAACGACGGTGCTGCCGGAACTCGATATCGATCTGGATGCCATCGCCGATCTGGTCAGCTTCGGCGACGAATGACCGCGCTTCCCGGCAAGTCTCTATTTCAACTCAGCTATCCGCTGTTCCTGCAATCGCTGGTGATGTTCGGGGTGATGATCATCGACATGATGATCTGGAGCGCCCATTCCCCGCAAACCGCCGCCGCGCTGAGCGTCGCCGGGCAGGTGCTGCGGATCGCGGTCGAGCTTTCGACGGTGATCGGCATCGGTGCCGTCGTGACCATCGCCCGCCAGCTTGGCCGGGGCGAGGTCGATGCCGCGCGACAGACCGCCAGCATCGCCTGCACCGCCAATGCGCTGATCGGGGTGGCGCTTGGTGTGATGCTGGCCGTGGCCGGGCCGCTGGTGCTGAGCCTGATGGATTTGACCGAGGGGCTGCGCGCCGATGCAGTCGCCTATCTGCATCTCGCGGGGGCGGCGATGGCGTTTCTGTGCTTCGGGAACGCCGCTGTTGCCTGTCTGCGCGGCTTTGGTCACAGCCGCACGGTGATGGTGTTGGGCGTGGCGGGCGCGGTCTTTTACCTTGCGCTGGAATGGCTGCTGGTGCTTGGGCCGGGGCTGCTGCCCGCGCTTGGGGCGACCGGGGCGGGGCTGGCCAATCTGGCGTTGCGGATCGGTGTGGCCGGAGTGCTGGCGCTGGTGGTGATGCGGTTGCTGGGCGCGAGCCTCGATCCGCGGCGACTGGCCGGGCAGGGGCGTGAGGTAATCCGGCTGGCCGGGATCGCCCTGCCCAGCGTTTCGGATTTCATCGCCTATGGCTTTTATCAGATGATCCTTTTGGGCGTGATCGCCACGCAGGGCGAGGTGCCGGTTCTGGCGCGGGCCTATGTGATGATCGCCATGGCCTTTCTGACGCTGGTGATCATGGCCATCGTGCAGGGCAGCGAGGTGCTGATCGGTTACCGGATGGGCCGGGGCGAGACGCGGGATGCATGGCATCAGGCATGGCGCGCGGCGGCAATCGCCTCGGTTCTGTCGGCTGGCTGTGCGGCGGTGATCTGGCTGGCCTCGGGGCCGTTCATCGGGCTGTTCTCGGCCGATCCGGCGGTGCATGATCTGTCGCGGCGATTGCTATGGCTGACGATCTTCCTGCAACCCTGTTTCGCGGTGAACATGGTCCTGTTTCACGCCCTGCGCGCGGTCGAGGATGTGCGCCGGCCGGTTATGGTCAGTCAGGCACTGACCTGGGGGCTGGGCCTGCCGCTGGCATGGCTGCTCTGCATCAAGGCAGGGCTTGGCATCGAGGGCGTCTGGTATGCCTTCATCGCCGAGGAACTGGCGAAATCGGTGGCGATGGCGTGGCGATGGAACGGACGCGGACGGCAGGTCGCGATGGGCGAGGCCTCGGGATGACGGGCGATGCCGCATCATGGATCGGCCCGGTCGAGGATCGGCGGCTGATTGATCTGCCGGGGCTTGTCTGGCGATCCGTTGCGTTTCAGCCGGGCGATGCGCAAATGCTGGACTATTGCGGGGGGCGGATCGATCTGCCCGAGGATCTGCGCGGTGCAGTCCCGAAACGGCGCAGCGAGTTTTTGGCGGGCAGGCTATGCGCCTTGCTGGCGCTTCAAGAGCTTGGCGTGCACGGTCCGATTGAACGGACTGGGCGCGCGCCGGTTTGGCCTTCGGGGGCCGTGGGCTCGATCAGCCATCATGCGGGGCGAGCGGTGGCGGTGGTGTCGCGACAAATGCCCGCGCTTGGGCTGGATTGCGAGCCGCTGATGTCGGCCGAGACGCTGGCCGAGATCGGTCATCTGGTCATGGATGACGCGGAACGGGCGCTGCGACCCGAAGGATGGGATGCGCAACGGTTCGGCACGGTGGTCTTTTCGGCGAAAGAAGCGGCTTACAAGGCGATCTCCGCACGTCTCGCCGATATTCCCGATTTCCGCGAGGCGCATGTCCTTGATATCACCGGGACCGACCTGCGGATAACCCTGCGGGACAGCGAAATTTATGTCCGGCATATTCTGGATGCGGGCGATTGCATTACTCTTGCAATTCCAGATTGAAATCGTGGGTCAATAAATCACGGTGCGGGCAATTATGTTCTGTTTAGCTGGCAAAATGTGTCCCGGATTGCCCTGAAAACCGGGTGAACGGTGAGGTTCGGCAACAATCAAAGAAAAATTGTCGGATTTACCGAAAACAGGCTTTCAGTTCTGCGCAGGATTCGTAAGAAGCGGCAGGAGGCAGCCAGATTCCCGCCAATGCGGTGCAGCCAGACCTCGCCATAAATCCTTTTCGGGAAGGCGGGACAGATGAAAACAATTCTAGCGAAACGTCGCGCGGTGATCGCGGCTTTGATGACCGGATCGGCGATTTGCAGCGGGTTGGTCCTGCCGCAGATCGCTCAGGCCCAGCAGGTAATCGATATAGAACCCGGCAACGCCCAACTTGGCATGGTTGCACCGGCGGAAGATACTGTCGTTCTGCAGACGATCACGCTTTACGGTGACCGGACCACGACGAACATCGACGACAGCACAGCGAGTGTTGCGGTGGTCGATCAAAAGGCCCTCGAAAGCCCGACGATCCTGACTTATGACGACGCCTATCGGCAGATGGCCAATGTCAGCAAGGGCGACTGGACCGAAAGCGGTTTCATTATTCGCGGCGTCAATTCGGAAGGCCTGACACCGGGTCTTGGGGCGCCGCTGGCCACTTTCTATATCGATGGCGTGCAGCAGACTGTCGAGGGCACGCGCCGCGGTCAGCGCGGCGCCTTCGATCTGGAACAGCTCGAGGTCTATCGTGGCCCGCAATCGACGTTGACCGGGCGCGCGGCGCTGGCCGGTGCAGTCTATCTGCGCACAAAGGATCCCGAGTTCAGCCCGTCCGGTGCGGCGCAGGTCACCTATGGTTCCGACAACCATAAACAGATTGGTCTGGCCTATGGCGATGCGCTGGGCGATCGGTTGGCCTATCGCGTCAGCGGTGAATATTCCCGCAAAGACAGCGATCTCAACTATCCGTCCTATAAGGGTTACGACCGCTACGACGACTATGTGAAGGACGATTACTGGTCGCTCCGTGCCAAGCTGCTGTGGCTTCCGGGCGAGGATGACAATACCCGCGTCCTGTTCAGCTATGCGCGCAGCTTCGACGCCCCGACGCAGAACGACATATATGGACCGAACTGGTCCTCGTCCTCCTCGGGATACGATGCGCGCCGTGGTGATGGTTGGGGCGACATCTTGCCGGATTTCTATTTGGCGGGCTTCCCCTATGTGCCCCTTGTAAATCCGGGTGCGCCGGGTCTGCACGATTTCGCGGCGTTTCAGGATGTGCGCGAAACGCGGGTGGACAATTTCGGGGTCGAGGTCGAGCATGAGATCAATGCGAACCTGACCCTTACTGCGCAGACCGGATGGACCCATTCAGTGACGTCGCGGAACTCGATCAACCACGGCACGCCGGGTGAATTCTACACCGTGGACGGCGAATTCGATCAGCGGCTGTTGTCGCAGGAATTCCGGCTGAACTACGAATTCGACAACTTGCGTTGGGTTGGAGGTCTCTACTTCAGCAAGGAAGAGCATCGCAGTTACCGTAACGCGATGCTGCCAAACCTTGACCTGTCCAGCCCGACGGGGCTGGTCATCGAGGATCTCCGAACCAAAAACACCGCCGATATTCGCAATACCGCTCTTTTCGCCGAGGTCGAATACGAATTCGCCCCAAGCTGGAGCATTATCGGTGGCGGTCGCCTTGACCGCTTCAGCCAGGATCAGCATGCGACCGTGGACATCACGACGCCGTTTCGTCCCGATGTCCCGTCCAGCTCCACCAGTTCGTCGAATGAATACAGCGATACTGTTTTCATCCCGAAACTGGGCATCAGCTACGATCTGTCCGAGGATCAGAGCCTGTCGTTGATCTATCAGGAAGGCTATCGTCCCGGCGGTGCCAGTATTCGGGCAAAAAACGGTTCGCCCTACAGCTATGACGCGGAATGGACCAAAAACCTTGAATTGTCCTGGCGCGGAAGGTTCATGGATGATCGCCTCAGCGTTGCGGCGAATGTGTTCTATCAGAAATGGGACGGTCAACAGGTTGAGGTCTGGGAAACGCCCGGTGATTCAACGACCAGCTATATTGCCAATGCTGGCGAGTCCAAATCCTACGGGGCAGAGCTTGATCTGGCCTATGAGGTCACGGACCGGCTGGACGTAACCGCCTCGGTCGGGTTGCTGCATACCGAATTTACCGACTTCGTGCTGGGCAATAACGACTATACCGGCCTTGCCTTCGGCAACGCTCCCAAACGGAACCTCAGCCTTGGTGTTGCCTGGGGCGACGATCTGGGATGGTTCGCCAACGGCAATCTGCGCGTCCAAAGCAGCATGTTGTCGCGGCTGGAAAGCAACAACCCGCTGGAACTGGGCGGCTTCGGCACCGTCGATGCTGCTGTCGGCTATGGTTGGGAGAATGCGAAGCTGACCGCCTATGCGACCAACCTGTTCGATCGGGAATACTTTACCTATGAATACGGCCCCGGCGCGATGGCCACGCTTGGCGACCGGCGCGAGATCGGGCTGCGGCTGGACTACAGCTTCTAAGTCCGCTTGACATCACCACACGCTCCGGCTTCCTGCCGGGGCGTGATTTTCTTTTCTGACTATCGGAGCCCGTGATGCGCCTTTTCGCCGGACTGGTCCTTGGCCCCATCCTGACCGTCGCCGCCTTCCCCGCATTTGCCGAAAGCTGCGACGGGCGCGTGTTTGATGATCCGATGCTGGTCGCCGCGCCGCTTTGTCTGCCCGACAATCCGCAGCGGATCGTGGTCACCGATCCCACCTATTCGCTGGGCATGGCGCTGGAGCTTGGCCTGCCGGTCGTTGCGGCACCGCTGACCGGCATGTCCGATCTTGACCTGAAGGCGCGGGCCGAGGCGGCGGGCGTTGCCGATATCGGCTCGCTCATGGAGCCCAGCATCGAAGCTGTCGTGGCCGCGCAGCCCGATCTGATCCTTGGAAGCAACATGGCCGAAAGCCTTTACCCGATGCTGAGCCAGATCGCCCCGACGGCGCTGATCAGCCAGCCCGAATGGCGCGGTTATCAACGGATCATCGCCCAGATCGGCGGGCGCGAGGCGGAATATGAGGAACAGATCGCCGCGTTGGATGCACGGATCGAAGAGATGAAGCCGCGTATTCCCGACACGACGGTCTCAATCATCCGCATCACCCCATGGGATTTTCAGGTCTATCTGGACGGCCCCAATGCCTATGCCCCCTTCGCGCTGCTACGCGATCTTGGGGTGAAGCGCAGCGAGTATGAACGCTTCACCGGCGGGGAAGAGATGAAGCGCCCAGACTGGGAGGATCTGGCGGGACTGGATGGCGATACGCTGCTTTATATCGTTGGCGGTATGAACGACTCGGCGGAAAGCGGGCGTCTTGACGAGGTTGTCGGCAATCCGCTGTGGCAGATGCTGCCTGCGGCGCAGGCCGATCGCGTTTACCCGCTGGACCCCGGCATCTGGATGGAGTTCAGCGGCATCGCCTCGGCCCATCGCATCCTTGACGATGTAGAGCGGCTTGTGATCGGCGAATGACAAGGCTGCCGGCGCTTCTGGCCCTGACGCTGGGCGTCGGGCTGCTGGCGCTCTGGGCGCTGACCGTTGGCTCGGCCGATCTGCCGGTGTCGCGGGTGATCGAGGCGCTGTGGCAGGGCGGCGAGGCGCGCGAGGATCTGCTGGTGCTGACCGTCAGGCTGCCACGGGTGTTGGCGGCGATTGCGGTCGGTGCGGCGCTGGCGGCGGCGGGGACGATGCTGCAGGCGGTGACGCGCAACCCGCTGGCCGATCCGGGCATCCTTGGGGTCAATGCGGGCGCGGCCTTTGCCGTCGTGCTGCTGCTGGCGCTGGATTTGGCGGGCGGGCGTGGCAGCTATGTCTGGGCGGCCTTCATCGGCGCGGGCGCTGCGGTCGTCCTGGTCCACACGCTTGGCATGGCCGGGCAACGGGGCGGCACGCCGCTGAGGATCACGCTGGCCGGGGTGATCGTCGGCAGTTTCCTGATGTCGGTGACTTCGGCGCTGTTGATCTTCGATGCGGGCACGCTGGATGCGGTGCGGATCTGGACGGTTGGTTCGCTGGCCGGGATACGGATGCAGGATGTGGTTGCGGTCATGCCCTGGATCGGGCTGGCGCTGGTTGCGGCAATGCTAAGCCGTGGCGCGGTAGAGGTCTTGGCGATGGGCGAGGATATTGCCAGCGGGCTGGGCCTGAACCTGACGCTGTGGTGGCGGCTGACGGTGGTGATGGTCGCACTTCTGGCCGGGGGGGCGGTGGCGCTGGCCGGGCCGGTGGGCTTCGTCGGGCTGATCGTGCCGCATGCGATCCGGCTGGTCTGGGGCGCGGGCTATGGCGCGCGACTGCCCTTTGCGATGGTGACGGGGGCGGCGGTGCTACTGATCGCCGACACACTGCCGCGCGCCGTCTGGGACCGGGATGTGCCGGTGGGCGTCGCCTTGGCCGTTCTTGGCGCGCCGGTCTTCATCTGGCTGGCGCAGGGCAAGCGGGCGGGGCGGCTGGCATGAGGGTCACGCTGATCGCCGCACTGGCCATGCCGCTTCTGCTTCTGGCCGCGCTTGGGTTCGGCGACCGGCCGATCCCGCTTGGCCATATCCTGTCGGCGCTGACGGGTTTTGGCGAGGCGCCGCCCGACGCGGTCTTCATCCTCAATCAATTGCGCCTGCCGAGGGCGCTTTTGGCGATGACCATCGGTGCCGCGCTGGCCTTGGCCGGGGCGATCTGTCAGGCGGCGATGCGCAACCCGCTGGCCGAGCCGGGGCTGATCGGCATCAATGGCGGCGCGGCTTTGGCGGCGCTGGTGCTGATCATCGGCATGCCGGGGGTTTCGCTGGCATGGCTGCCCTGGGCGGCATTCGGCGGGGCGATGGTGATGGTCGCGCTGATTCAGGGGCTGGCGATCCGTGTCGGCATGCGGTCGCAACGGATCATCCTGATCGGTATCGGCTGCGGCGCGCTGACCGGAGGTATTGCGGGCTTCCTGTCCTCGATGGGCGATATCATTCTGGTCCAACGCTCGATGATATGGATGGCGGGCAGCTTGCAGGACAGCCGGTGGGAAAAGCTGTGGATTCTGCTGATGTGGATGACGCCTGCGATGATCCTGCTGATGCTGCTGGCGCCGGTTCTGGATTTGCTGGGGTTCGAGGACCCGGTGGTGCGGGGCTTGGGCGTTTCGGCGCCGTGGTCGCGGGCGGGGATGCTGGCGCTTTGCGCGCTGATCGCGGCGGCGGCGGTGGCTGCGACCGGGCCTATCGGCTTCGTCGGTCTGATCGCGCCCCATATCGCCCGGCATCTGGTCGGCGCGGGCCATCGCCGCCTGCTGCCTTTGTCGGCGCTGATGGGCGCGGGTCTGCTGCTTCTGGCCGATACGGTCGGGCGCAGCATCATCGCGCCCGCGCAGATCCCTGCGGGCATTCTGACGGCGCTTCTGGGCGCACCTTTCTTTGGCTGGCTGATGTGGAGGCACCGCAATGACTGACGGTCTCGTCACCCGCGATCTGACCCTTGGCTATGGCGCGAAGCCGATCGTCACCGGCATGGATCTGACGATCCCGCCGGGGCGGTTCACCGTGCTGGCAGGCCCGAATGGCAGCGGCAAATCCACGCTGCTGCGTGCGCTTGCCGGGACCATGCGTCCACGCGGCGGGCAGGTGCTGCTTGACGGAGCCTCGGTCCCGGCGATGGCCGCGCGCGATCTGGCCCGCCGTGTCGGCATCCTGCCGCAATCGCCGCAAGCGCCCGAGGGGATGATCGTTGCCGATCTGGTCCGCATGGGCCGCTTTCCGCATCGCGGCCTGCTGTCGCGCTGGTCGGACAAGGACGAGGCTGCCGTGACCGAGGCATTCCGGCTGACCCGAACCGCCGATCTGCGTGACCAGCCGCTTGACCAGTTGTCGGGCGGGCAGCGGCAGCGGGCATGGATCGCGATGGTCCTTGCCCAGCGAAGCCGGATCGTGTTGCTGGACGAGCCGACGACCTTTCTGGATCTCGCCCATCAGATTGAGGTGCTGCATCTGATCGAGGATCTGGTCCATGCGGGCCGGACGGTGGTGGCGGTGCTGCACGATCTCAATCAGGCGGCGCGGCATGCGGATCATCTGATCCTGCTGGATGCGGGCCGGATTGCCGCCGAGGGTGCGCCTGCCGATGTGCTGACCCCGCAGAACGTGGCGCAGGTCTTCGGAGTGAATGTCAGCATTCTGCAAGACCCCGAAACGGGGCGCGCAATGTGTATCCCGAAGGCGCGCTAGGCTCGCGGCGTCAGCGGCGCGCCTGTTTCTGCGACAGCGGCGGGGTCCAGCCTTCCGTCCAATAGGCGGCGCAGTGATATTCGCCCGCCGTCATGCCCAGCGATTTCGCATGTTCACGCGCCACTGCCGCGTCCTGCCGCTCGCCTGCGAAGAACATGAAGCGGTCGGTTTCGGGCGGGGTGGGCAGCGCGCGGAAGAGATCCAGCAGCGACCGCCCCTCGCTGCGCAAGACCCATTCCAGCCGCAGGCCGGGTGGCGCTGTCACCGGCTGAATATCGGCGCTCTCGGCGATCAGGATCGAGGCATGGCCCTGCGTTTCGGGATCAGCCGCCTCAATGGCGCGCAGGATCACCGGCAGGGCAGTTTCGTCCCCGGCAAGGCCCAGCCAGCGCGCGGGACGAATGCCCTTGCCGCCAGGCCCGGTCAGGGCAACGGGATCGCCGGGGCGCAGATCCTCGGTCCATTCGGTGACGCGGCCACCTGCATGCAGGAAGATGTCAAAGTCCATCCAGTCGGCCTCTGCCGACATGGCGCGGATCGTATAGGGCGGGCGGTGCCATGCGTCGATACCGCCCGGCCAGACCAGATCGCCATCCGCGCCCGGTTCGGGCAGGAGCGCGCCATCCGGGGCGATCAGCAGGCGGAAATGCAACCCGCCATCGCGGAATGCGCTGAAATCCCCTGCCAGACGAACCCGGCAGAATGACGGCGAGATACGGGTGCAGGACAGCGCCCGAGCCATGGTCAGGCGCGATTTGCGCGGCTTGGCGCCCTTCCAGTCGATGTCGGTGATGCCGTGGGCGGTCACGAACGCCTCGATCAGCCCGCGGATTTTCAGCAGATCCTCATCGGTATCGGCGATCAGTTCAAGCGACAGGTTATCGCCACGCGCCCCGGCCCGGACCCGGCTGGCCGCGCCCTGAACCTCGATCTGGTCGCCGTCGCGCCGGACCTCTGCGCCCATCGCGGCGGCGCGCTGGCCCAAAGCCTCGATCGCGGGCAGGGGCGACAGGACAAGCGTGGTCGAGATGGTGGGCATGGCGGCGATCCTCTCAGGCAGGCGGGGTGGATTTGGCTGATTCCTGAGGGCAGGGATGGGCTGCCTTCGTGGCTAGTGGATGCTGCCGGATTTATCCAGTCCCCGCAGGGGCAGGGCGCATCGCCGGTTGCGGGCGTTTGCGCATCCGTCGCCGGTCTTCCCACAGAAACCACAGCTCCAGCAACGCGGCATAAGAGAGATAGAACGCCCATGCCTGAAAGCGGTCGAAGGGCCCGGTCATATCCGGTGTGGTCCACAGCCCGCCGGTCAGCCGGTCCCAGATGACATAGTGCATTCGGTAGAGCCACGAGGCGATGACCAGCACGGTAAAGCGCCATCCCCAACGACGATGCACCATCCATTTCCGCGCCCGGCCAAGGCGGTAAGTCTGCACCGCCGCCAGAAGCATCAGCAGGCCATAGACGGTTGAGGACAGGTCCATGAACGCACCGCCCGTAGTGCCGTGGCGCGTGGCATAAAGGATGCCGCCGAAACCGGTGAAGATGCCAAGCCCGACCATGATCCGCCCGGACCAGCGATGAAAGCGCGGCCAGTTGCGGCGGATCGGGTTGATGACCTGTAGCGGCGCGATCACCGTCAGCAGCGCGCCGGTGATCATGTGCAGGAACATGATCGCCGTCGTCAGCGGCATCGAGGCGGCGTAAAACGGGCTGCGGCCCTGCAGATCGTTGGTCAGTCCGCCAAGGCCCAGCCAGACCGAATGCGCGATAAATCCGCCCATTGCCGCGAAAAGAAGCGTCAGCGCGGCGGGCCAGAAACCCATCCCGAAGCCCGGCATCCGCAGCCCGCCTAAATCGCGTTTCATGACGCTCTCCACCTAAAATCTGACAATTTTAATAAGTATTAAACAATTAGCTGTCAAAGCCGTTATTCGATCATTCGTGGCGATGGAGCTGCGTGTCGTTAATTCAATTATAAGATGTGTTTGACGGGCGCATTCATCCAAAAATTGTTTTTATCCTCAATGGGATAGTTTCCCTATCAATCTCAGGATTCACCGAATTGTGATTGACCCTGCCGGGCGATTTGGTTAATTTCTCGGCGGCACCCATCCGGCACCAACTCCCCAAAAAATTGATGTGAAATTCACGAGGAGGACGTATGTCCAAGATGTTCCTCGCGGCAGCATTTGCATTTGCTGTCGCGTCCTTTGCGCATGAGTCAGAGGCGAAAACCATCGTCGTCGGCGGTGATGTGCAGGTCGAAGTCACCTATCCGCTGTTGTCGCTGTCGCTGTGGGGCACTGCCGCACCGGGTTCGCCCGCGGCAGAGCTGACCGAGGCCGGCAATCCCGTGCTGACCTTCCCGATTCAGGCCAGCCGGGGCAGCGAATTCACCGGCGGCAGCCAGGTGGTGGATGGCGGCTATGACCTGCGCATGAATGGCGGGCTGTATCTGTTCCCGCTGAACGCCGAAGGCACCGAACTTGAACTGTTCGATGACGAAGGCAACCGTCTGTGCTGCCGCAACGCGCTGACCAATCTGGCGCTGGACACCACCACCGGCAAATTGACCGGCCGGATCAATGGTGTTCGCAACCGCGAGAACGATCACCTGTTCACGTTGGGCGAAACCACCGATGAGGGGACCGAGCTTCTGGTTTCGGACTATCTCGCCGGGATGCTGACCTATGCCTACAGCGCCAACAATGCCCAGTATTTCCCGCTGTTCGACCAATGGCCGAACAAGGATGCTGGGATCCCGAACCTTGCCGGTCAGTCGATCGGCTGGGTCAACTATGACGTTGTGACCGACGTTCTGCCGGCGCCGGTTCCGGTGCCTGCCGCGCTTCCGCTGCTGATCGGCGGCATCGGCGCGCTTGGTTATGTCGGCAAGCGCCGCCGCCGCAAGGCCGCCTGATCTACGGATCACCTGAGAACCGGACAAGCCGCGCGACATCTCGCGCGGCTTGTCTATATCCGGACGCCTGCAAGCCGACACTTCCGCCGGTTGCGCCCGCCGATCCGATCCCCTAAGAGACCCGCCACCGGTCGCAGCCTACCCGGTCATCAAAACAAGGGTCTCATCATGAATACGACTGTCGTCTGCTCTGGCGGACTTGATTCCGTTTCGCTTGCCCATCTCATCTCGGCAGAGGGTCGGCTTGGCCGGATTTTGTCCTTCGATTACGGCCAAAGGCACCGGAAAGAGACGGGCTTTGCCCGCGCCGCCGCCGTTCGTCTGGGCGTGCCGTTCCATCTTGTCGATCTGCGCCCGATCGGTGCGGCGCTGACAGGCTCGGCGCTGACCGATGATATCGACGTGCCCGACGGGCATTACGCGGAAGAAACCATGCGGATTACCGTGGTGCCGAACCGCAATGCGATCATGCTGAGCGTCGCTTTCGGCATCGCGGCGGCCAAGGGCGACAGCGCGGTGGCGGCGGCGGTCCATGGCGGCGACCACTTCATCTATCCAGACTGCCGCCCGGCCTTCACCGATGCTTTCGCCACGATGCAGGCAGCGGCGCTGGACGGTTATGCCGAGGTCGCGCTGCTGGTGCCCTTCGTCAATCGCAGCAAGGTCGACATCGTCACTGAAGGCGCAAGGGTCGGCACACCCTTTGCCGAGACATGGTCCTGCTACAAGGGCGGCGATCTGCATTGCGGTCGCTGCGGCACCTGCGTCGAACGTCGCGAGGCGTTCGATCTGGCGGGGGTCGCCGACCCGACCGTTTACGTTGATCCTGAATATTGGCGCGAGGCCGTGGCCGCGCGGGAGCGTGGCTGATGTATCGCATCTCGAAGGAATTCCATTTCTCGGCCTCGCACCAATTGGGCCATTTGCCGCAGGATCACCAATGCGCGCGCCTGCATGGCCACAATTACATCGTCGTGGTCGAACTGGCCGCGCCTGCACTGAACGCGGACGGCTTCGTGCGCGACTATCACGAGCTTGCGGCGCTGAAGCATTACATCGACACATGCTTCGATCACCGGCATCTGAATGATGTACTTGATGGTCCCTCGACCGCCGAAAACCTTGCCCGGCATTTCTTCGACTGGTGCCGCGAACGCTGGTCCGAGGTCGCAGCCGTCAGGGTGTCCGAGACGCCGAAGACATGGGCCGAGTATCGGCCATGACGGTTCGTATCGCCGAAATCTTCGGGCCGACCATTCAGGGAGAGGGCGCGCTGATCGGTCAGCCGACCGTCTTCATCCGCGCGGGTGGGTGCGATTACCGCTGTTCGTGGTGCGACAGCCTGCATGCGGTCGATAGCCGCTTTCGGCATGAATGGCTGCCGATGCAGCCGGATCAGGTCATGGCGAAGGTGGCGGAACTGTCGGGCGGGCAGCCGCTGATGGTGTCGATCTCGGGCGGCAATCCGGCGATACAGGATTTTGGGCCGGTGATCGCGCTTGGCCGCGCCAAAGGCTATTCCTTCGCCTGCGAGACGCAGGGCTCGGTCGCGCGGGACTGGTTCGCGGATCTGGCGCTGCTGGTCCTGTCGCCGAAACCGCCGTCAAGCGGACAGGTGACCGATTGGGATGCCTTCGATGCCTGCATCGCGGCGGCGGGCGCGGCGCGGGTGGTGATGAAGATCGTGATCTTCGATCAACGCGATCTGGATTGGGCGCGGGATGCACAAAGCCGCTAT
Organism: Paracoccus caeni; assembly: GCF_016629665.1. Classification (GTDB taxonomy): domain Bacteria; phylum Pseudomonadota; class Alphaproteobacteria; order Rhodobacterales; family Rhodobacteraceae; genus Paracoccus; species Paracoccus caeni. The sequence continues at coordinate 343,989 of NZ_JAEPRQ010000002.1, read as the reverse complement.
CCGGGTCTGCCGCTTTACCTGCAGCCCGGCAATCCAGAGGTCGATCCGACGCTGCCAGTCAGCCCGCAGGCGTTGGCCGACCGGATGCTGTGGTTGGTAAATGAAACCGTGGGCAAAGGCTGGCTGACCCCGCATATCCTGCCGCAGCTTCACGTCCTGATCTGGGGCAATCGACGCGGCGTCTGAGACGGGCTGCCCAAAGTCCGGGCAGGGTCTCAGCAATTTGTCGCGAATGCGATGCAGATTTCCGCCGCTCTGATGACGCGGTGGCTGTAATGCGGCCTGCCACCGCATATCTGTGCCTGCGACATGAAGCTGTGAGGCCCCGATTTTGAGCGTTGCCCCTAGCACCCGCCACGCCGGTCCCATCCTGCATTTTCGCGGTTGCGATCCAGACGGGTTACGCCTTGCGGCGGTGCATATCCTTCCCGAAACAGAGCCGGCCCCGGCGGCGATCCGAACAGCAACCACAGAGGTGACGCCCCGGTTGCTGACCACCCTGGACGGTCTGAACCTGTGGCGGCATGATTTCACCCTGACGGCGGATGAGGGCGGTTATGATCTGGGCGGGCGGTTTCATCCGGTCGTGACACGTCTTGAGGGCGATATGCGTATCGCCTTCGTCTCCTGCAATGGCGAGGAAAACGGCGATCTCGACCGCGACTCGGCCGAACGGAATCTGATGTGGGCGCGGCTGGCCGAGGAACACACGGCGCGGCCCTTTGCGGTGCTGTTGCAGGGCGGCGATCAGATCTATGCCGATGAGGCAACCTATGACCACCCGTTGACCGCCGACTGGCCCGACAAACTGCCGGACAATGCCTCGCCCGCCGATCTGGAGGATCTGGCCGACCATCTGACCGCGCGCTTCGTGGAACGCTATATGCAGGTGCTGGCGGCAGAGGCGTCGGCGGGGTTGCTTGCCTCGGTCCCGACGCTGTCGATCTGGGACGATCACGATATCTGCGATGGCTGGGGTTCGCTGCGGGAAAAGGTGACGCGCTCAGCGGTGGGGCAGGTGCTGTTCACGGTGGCGCGGCGGATGTATCTGCTGTTTCAGCATGGCGCGGTCGAAGAGGATATTCCCGATCTCTTCATGGACGCGACCGGCAAGTCGCTCAGCTGGCGGCGGAATCTTCCGGGGCTGACGATCTTCGCCCCCGATCTTCGCTCGGAACGCAATCGCAAGCGGATCATGGGCCCGGCAGGATGGCTTGCGGTCGAGGATTTACAGCCCTCGGGCGGGCATACGTTCATGGTCTCCAGCGTTCCCCTGCTGGGGCCGCGGCTGTCGCTGCTGGAGACGCTGATGATGGCGATCCCGCGCATGCAGCATTACGAGGATGATCTGCGCGACCAGTGGCAAAGCCATGCCCATCGCGAGGAATGGCGGCGGATGCTGCGCGAGGTTCTGCGGATGCGCCGCGATGCCCCGTTCACGGTGCTGTCGGGCGAAATCCATCTGGCGACGCGGGCCGAGATGGTCCCCGAAGAGACGCTGATCAACCAGCTTGTCGCATCGGGCATTTCGCATCGCGCGCCGCCCAAGGCCTATGCGCGCTGTCTGGGCCTTTTCGCCGGGTTGGGCGAGGCGCCGTTGACCGGGCATCCGATCCGCATCAGGCCGCTGCCGGGACAGAAGCACCGCTATGTGGCGCAGCGCAATTTTTTGACTCTTGACCGGCAGGACAGGCACTGGTCCGCGGTGTGGAATCTTGAGGAAGACGGGCCGACGCCGCCGCTGGCGCTGGACTGACGCGGGAACGGGCAGAAGCGCGGTTGCCGGGCGCAGAATCCGCGTTCCCAACCGATTTAACATAAGTCGTCTGAACCCTTGCCCCTCTGCCCGCGTTGGCCCGGCAGTCAGCATATAAAGGAGACGACCATGTTCACGCGCAGCGGATCGGCAAAATGGCAGGGCGGTCTGAAGGATGGCACGGCGACGGTTTCGACCCAGTCGGGCGCGCTTCAGGATCAACCTTATGGCTTCGGCAGACGCTTCGGCGATGAGCCCGGCACCAATCCAGAGGAACTGGTCGGCGCGGCGCATGCCTCGTGTTTTTCCATGGCTCTGGCAAAGATGCTTGAGGATGCCGGAATCGGCGGGGTGACTATCGAGACCACCTCCAAGGTCACCTTGGCGCAGGATGGCGATGGTTTCACCATCACCAAGGCGCATCTGGTCACCACGATCTCGGGCGATGGCGACAAGGCCCAGATCGAGGATATCGCGCAGAAGGCCAAGGCAGGTTGCCCGGTCTCGAAGCTGATGAATGCCGAAGTGACGATGGACGCCACGGTGGCATGATGCTGCTGCGGGTCGGTCACCGGATCACCATTCGGACCCAGCAGGATACTCCGCTGATTTGCATGGTAACGCCGCATGTATCGCGGCATGACGATTACACAGCGCCGGAGAAGATGCAGACCGACCCGCAAGTGCCGGTTCACAGCTATTTCGACGCCTATGGCAATATCTGCCGCCGTCTGGTCGCGCCTGCCGGGCTGTTCACGCTGTCAAGCGACATCACCCTGCGGGATGACGGCGCGCGCGATCCGGTGGATTACGCCGCCGAGGAATGGCAGGTCGAGGCTTTGCCCGATGAGGCGCTGAAGTTTCTGGTAAGCTCTCGCTACGTCGAAAGCGACCTGATCTCGCAGGAGGCATGGGATCGCTTTGGCGCGGTGCCAGCAGGCTGGCAGCGGGTGCAGGCGGTGGTGGATCATGTCCATTCCCATCTGCGCTTCGATTATCAGAATGCCAGCGCCACCCGCACCGCGATGAATGCCAATTACGAAGGCGTCGGCGTCTGTCGCGATTTCGCCCATCTGGCGCTGGCCTATCTCAGGGCGCTGAACATCCCCGCCCGTTATGTGAACGGATATCTGGGCGATATCGGGATTCCGCCGGTCGATGACCCGATGGATTTCTGCGCCTGGATCGAGGTGTTTCTGGGTGGCCGTTGGTGGACCTTCGACCCCCGCAACAACCAGCGCCGGATTGGCCGGGTGGTGATCGCGCGCGGGCATGACGCGGCGGATGTGCCGCTGATGAACAGCTTCGGGCAGCATTATCTGGAAGATTTCACCGTCTGGTGCCACCCCGTCGATCAGCAGGGGAATGAGCTGGACGGGATGCTGTTCGCCTAGATCAGTGGTGCTGCGCCTGTCCGGGCGCGTCGCCATCCTCCCACAGCCCGGCAAATTCCTGCATCAGCGGGGCATAATCCTCGGTCGGCGGGAAGCCATCGAACTGGTGGCGCGCCGGGGTGGCGGCCCATGGCAGCTTTTCAGAGACGAACGTGTCGATGAAGGGTTCGAACCATGAGGCATCGGCAAGCATGGTCGGGCGCAGGTTGACGAAGGCGTCGACGCCAGTGATCCGCGTGAACATCCAGGTCATGCATTCGGGGCAGAACATGTGATCAAGCCCGGGGCTGCGCAGTCCTCCGACGACCGGCTCTCCACGCGTCACGGTGAACGCCGTGCCGGGGATCATCGCGGTCAGGGAAAAGGCGCTGCCCGACATGGACTGGCAGCCGGTGCAATGGCAGGCGGCGGTCATGATCGGCAGGGCATCGATGCGGATATGGATGCGCCCACAGCGGCATGCACCCTCCATCGGCAGTTCCGGTCGTTTCATTCTGTCCCCCCCTTCGCGTCCTCCGAAGCGGACTATGCCTCCTGATCGGGCGGGGGCGCAAGCGGACCGGGCGTGGTAGGAAACAGCCGCTGGTGTTCCGCAATCGCATAGCGGTCGGTCATTCCCGCCACATAATCCAGCACGATCCGCGCCCGGTGAACCTCATCCGGCGCGATCTTTGCGGCGTCGCGCCATTGCGGTGGCAACTGGTCGGGCTGTTGCAGGAACAGCGGGAACATCTCGTTCAGGATGCGGGTGACGGTGACCCGTTCCTCGACCACCGAGGGGGCGCGATACATGCGGGTGAACAGGAAGGACTTGATCGCCTTGATGTTCTGATAAAGCGGCTTCGAAAAGCGGATGATCGGGCCGTCCATGTGGCGGATGTCCTCGACCGATTGCGGTTGCAGCGCGATCAGCCGGTTCCTTGCGACATGGATCACGTCCTCGACCATGACACCGAACACACGGCGCAACGCCTCGTGTCGGCGGCGCATGCGGTCAAGGCCGGGATGCAGGAAATCGACCCGGGCGAAAGCCTCGCCCACGACGGGTAATTCGGCCAGTTCCTCTTCGGTGAAAAGCTCTGCCCGCAAGCCGTCATGAAGATCGTGGTGGTTATAGGCCACGTCGTCGGCGACTGCCGCCACCTGCGCCTCGGCGCTGGCATTGGTGTGAAGCTCCAGATCCCATTCTGCGTTCACCTCGGCCAGCGCATAGGGCAGATCGCCGGTGACAGGACCATTATGCTTGGCGATGCCCTCCAGCGCCTCCCATGTCAGGTTGAGACCGTCGAAATCGGCGTAATGCCGTTCAAGACGGGTGACGATCCGCAGCGCCTGCGCATTGTGATCGAAGCCGCCATAAGGGGCCATCAACTCGGCCAGCGCATCCTCGCCCGTATGGCCGAAGGGGGGGTGGCCAAGGTCATGGGCCAAAGCCACCGTCTCGGCCAGATCGGTGTTCAGGTTCAGCGCCCCGGCAATGGTGCGGGCGACCTGTGCCACCTCGATCGTGTGGGTCAGGCGGGTGCGGAAATAATCGCCGCGATAGGCGTCGCCGTCATGTTCGACGAAGACCTGCGTCTTGTGTTTCAGGCGGCGGAAGGCAGAGGAATGGATGATCCGGTCGCGGTCGCGTTGCCAGGGCGAGCGGAAAGTGGACATACGTTCCTGCCACAGACGACCACGGCTGGCATCGGGTTGGCAGGCAAAGGGCGCGAGGGATGTCACTTGATACGGGGCCTTCCTTGCGGGACATGCGCGGCGAGCCTATATTCTGTATCCGACGACGAAAACGGGAACGCCCCATGAACCTGCCTCCGAAAGTCACCGAACGCGCCTTTGCCCGTCTGGCCGAGATCAATGACGGCGGCGATATCCGCGCCTTGCGGGTTGCCGTCTCTGGTGGCGGCTGTTCGGGTTTCCAATATGACATCCGTTTCGACGATGCCGAATCCGATGATCTGGTGCTGGAAGGCGGCGGCCAGAAGGTTCTGGTCGATCCGGTCTCGCTGCCCTATCTGGCGGGCGCGACCATCGATTTCGAGGACGAACTGATCGGTGCGCGGTTCATCATCGACAACCCGAACGCTTCTTCAAGCTGCGGCTGCGGAACGTCCTTCTCGATCTGAGTCGAGAAAGCCCTGACCCCGGAAAGCCTGACCCTAGAATGCGCGGCGCGTTCCGCTCATTCTTTCAGCCCTGTTCTTCCTCTGGATAGGCGGCCTTGCAGGCCTGCACCACCTGTGCCGCGCGGCCTGACAAGGCTTCCTTGCGCTGTGACAGGTTGGCACGCTTGCGCTCTTCCACGGCAGGATCGATCGGCACCCGGTAACGCTCGGTCTCGATACGATCGCGCCAGCACGGCTCATAGCCGACATGGGCATTGCCGTCCTTGTCACGATAGACCCTGCGGCATTGGGTCAGGTGGTCGCGGACGACCTGCCGCTCTTCCCAGGCATAGCCGCGCGCCAGATTACCCTCGACCTCGGCCAGCAATCGGCTGATCGTGCGATATTCGTCGGTATTGCGGCTGATGCAGCGTTCCTGCGGCGTGCCGCAGGCGGTCAGAAGCAGCGGCAGAACGGCAACTGCGACAAAGGTGATGTTGCGGGGCATGGCGGGTCTCATTACAGCTTTTCGCGAAAGTTACGCCGGGCGGGATCGCTTGGCAATGAAAGCACGGAGCGTCGTATGGACGAACAACGCCAAATGGCTGCCCTCTGGTTCCGCGAACTGCGCGACAGAATCACCTCTGCCTTCGAGGCGGTCGAGGATCGCGGCCCCGGTGACGCGCCGGTCGGACGGTTCGTGATCACCCCGACCGAGCGGGGCGAGAATGGCGGCGGCGGGCTGATGTCGGTCCTGCGCGACGGCCGCGTGTTCGAGAAGGTCGGCGTCAACTGGTCCGAGGTGCATGGTGAATTGTCGCCGCGAGCGCAGGCTGCAATGGCTGCACGCGGTGTGCCGGGCATGGACAGCGATCCGCGCTTCTGGGCTTCCGGGATCAGTCTGGTCGCGCATATGCAGAACCCGCATGCGCCCGCCGTCCATATGAATACCCGCATGTTCTGGACGCCGCATGCATGGTGGTTCGGCGGCGGATCTGACCTGAACCCCTGCATCGAGTACCCCGAGGATACCGCGCATTTCCACGCTGCGCTGAAATCCGCCTGTGACGCTCATGCGGTCGATTATTATGACCGCTTCAAGGCGTGGGCGGACGAATATTTCTTCATCCCGCATCGCGGTCGCGCGCGCGGTGTCGGCGGTATCTTTTATGACGATCTGAACAGCGGCGACTGGTCCGCCGATTTCGCCTTCACCCGCGCCGTGGGCGAGGCGTTCCTGCCCGCCTTCCTGCCCTTGGCCGAGGCGCATATGGCGCAGCCCTTCACCGAGGCCGACAAGGAGACCCAGTTGATCCATCGCGGGCTCTATGCCGAATACAATCTGGTCTATGACCGGGGCACGAAATTCGGGTTGGAGACCGGGCATAACCCGGATGCGGTGCTGATGAGCCTGCCGCCAACGGCGAAATGGCCGTGATGTATCCTTACAGTGTCGGCGGCGCCCTTCCATCGGTCGGGCACCGCCTTTGCAATCCTTGATTACTGATTGCTGCTGATCGTCATGTCGCCATTGGCGTCATAGGTCATCTGCTCGACAACGACCTGCTCGCCCGCGCGTTCGATCTCGATCGTGCCGCCCGCCGCCGCGATCCCGCCACGGCAGGTGGCGCTGAAGGAAACCAGCCCATCGGCCGGACCCTCGCCATAGGTCGCCAGTTCGCCGTCATTGCAAAGCGATTTCAACTGTTCGCGCACCTCTTCGGCGGTAAAGCCCTGCGGGTTATATTGTCCGGTCAGCTTGCCGTCGGTGATCCGGGCCGAGAAGAAATTCGGATTGCTGGACGCGGGCGATCCCCCGCAACCGGCCAGCACAAGGCCGGAAGCCAGCAGGATGCCGGTCAGCCCGGCGCGGCGAAGGGAAAGGCGTTTTTCGGAAATAGCCATGATGTCTCACTTTCGATAAAGAACACGGGTTCGTGACCTATCATGGCCCAAACCCGCGTCAATGGCGACTAGGCGCGTTCGTCCTTGGGGCTGCCCATCACCACATGCGTCGTGATCGTCGCGATCCACGCAAAGGCGCCCAGAACGTCGTTGTGAAACTGCTTATAGGCCGCCAGATCGGCCACCTCGACCCGCAGCAGATATTCGACCGTTCCAGTGATGTTATGGCATTCGCGAACGGCGGGCGCAGCAAGGCAGGCGCGTTCGAAGGATCGCTGCGCTTCGTTCGAATGACGCGACAAGCCGACCGCGACATAGGCGACGAAGCCGATATTGCGGGCTTGCGGACTGATGACGGCGCGATAGCCGCCGATGATACCGCGACGCTCCAGCTCTTGCACCCGACGAAGGCAGGCCGAAGGGGACAGCCCGACGCGGGCTGCCAATTCAGTATTGGGCAGGCGGCCATCACGGCGAAGTTCCTGCAATATTCGCTCGGTTATGCGGCTTTCATTCGTCATTGATTGCAATATTTGCACAGTAACGGCGATTTTTGCAATCATGGTGATGGGTGATCGACGTATTGTTGCGCTCTACGGAGTGAACACCATGAATGCTGATCTTTTGCTTGCCCTGACGGGCTTTGCCTTCGTCACCTCGGCCACGCCGGGACCGAACAATATGATGCTGATGGCCTCGGGGGCGAATTTCGGCATGCGCCGGACGGTGCCGCATATGCTGGGCGTGTCGCTTGGCTTTGGCGCCATGGTCGCGGTTCTGGGGCTGGGCGTTGATCAGATCATCGCCCGTTCGCCATTGCTGGCGGAAACGCTGAAATGGGTCAGTATGGGATATATGCTGTGGCTGGCATGGAAGATCGCGACGGCGGCTGCGCCGAAAGAGGGCGAGGGCAGCGGCAGGCCGATGACTTTCCTGCAGGCATCGGCGTTTCAATGGGTTAACCCGAAGGCATGGGCCATGGCGCTTGGCGCGCTGTCAGCCTATGCGGCGGGGGTGGGTGGCGCGCTGGTGGTGGCGCTGGTTTTCGCGGTGGTGAACCTGCCGACGGTGTCGGTCTGGGCGGCCATGGGTCTGGCCGTCCGCAGCCTTCTGGCGACGCCGCTTCGGCTGCGGCTGTTCAACGGGGTGATGGCGGTGTTGCTGGTCGTCTCGATGCTGCCGGTTCTGTTCGGCTGAGCCGGTCAGGCGACGGCGAGCAGCCAGCCGACCCCGACCACGATCAACGCCATCCCGGCAAGTTGCAGCGGGTTGGCCTTTTGCCGCAGCAAGCGACCCGACAGGATCTGCGCCATCACCACCTCGACCAGTGCCAGCGTGCGGACATTTGCAGCCGGCGTCAGCGCAAATCCAATGAACCAGAAGAGCGAGGCAAACGCCCCAAGCGCCCCCGCCGCCACCGACACGCGCCAGTCTTCGGCGATGCCGCGCAGCGCAGCCCGGTCGCGCCACACCATCCAGAGCAGCATGACCGCGGCCTGAAGCGCCAGCGTCAGGACCAGCACAGTCAGCGCCCGGATGAAGAAACCGCCTTCGGGCAGGGCAAGGATCGCACCGCGAAACCCGATTGACGACAGCCCGAACAATGCGCCCGAGGTCACTCCGGTCAGCACCGGCGACAGGCTGGCCCGCGACCAGTTCGCACCCGAGGCCATGACAACCCCAATGGTCGCCAGCAGGATCGCGCCCATCCGCGCCGGTCCAAGCGGCTCGGCCAGAATGATCGCGCCGATAATGGCCAGCGTCACCGGCTCGGTCTTCATCAGCGCGGTGGCGACGCCGAAACTTTGTCCGCGCATAGTGATCAGCATGAAGGCGGTAGCGGCGATCTGCGCCGCTGCGCCGATAGCGGTGTAGCCCAGAACGGTGGCGTCGGGTCGTGGCACCGGCAGCCAGATCGCGGCGATCAGCAGGGTCAGCAGCGCAAAGGGCAGGCCGAAGACGAACCGCACCGCGGTCGCCCCAATGGTGCCGATCCGCGTGGTCAGCCCGGCCTGCGCCGCGTTCCGCGCAGTCTGTGCGGTTGCCGCGATCAGGGTGGCGGCGACCCAGATCATGCGCTGCGCACGGCCTCGATCATGGCGGCGACATTGTCGGGATCTGCGTCGGGGGTGATGCCGTGGCCGAGGTTGAAGATATGCGGACCGCCCCGGAAGGCGCGGGTGATCCGCTGCGCTTCCGCGATCAGCTCGGGGCCGCCGGTCACCATATGCTGTGGCGCAAGATTGCCCTGCACGCAGCCGGTGCTTTGCACATTGGCTGCCGCCCATTCCGCACTGACCGAATTGTCCAGCGCCACGCAATCCGCGCCGGTCGCCTGCGCAAAGCCGATATAGCGGTCGCCCGCCTCACGCGGGAAGGCGATGATAGGGGTGTCCGGGTGGCGCTGTTTCAGGGCGGCGATGATACGGCGGGCGGGGGCGATGGCGAAATCGTCAAAATCCTGACCTTTGAGGCTGCCAGCCCAGCTATCGAACAGCTTCACCACTTCCGCACCCGCCTCGATCTGGGCGGAAAGGTAAAGGATTGTCGCCTCGGTAATGCGATCAATTAGGGTGGTGAAGGCGGCGCGATCCGCGTTCTTCAGCACATGGGCGGGACCTTGGTCGGGGGTGCCGCGACCGGCGATCATATAGGTGGCGACGGTCCAGGGCGCGCCTGCAAAACCGATCAGCGCGGTCTCTGGCGGTAGCTCTTTGGACAGGATTCGGACGGTTTCATAGACCGGAGCCAGCCGGTCATGGATCGCATCCGCCGGACGGAGGGCGGAGAGGTCTTCCGGGCTGGTGATGGTGGAAAGGCGCGGGCCTTCGCCGGTCACGAACCACAGATCGGCGCCAAGCGCCTGAGGGATCAGTAGAATATCGGCAAACAGGATCGCCGCGTCGAAGCCGAAGCGACGGATCGGTTGCAGGGTCACCTCGGCGGCCAGATCCGGGTTGTAGCAAAGCGACAGGAAATCGCCTGCCTTCTCGCGGGTGGCGCGGTATTCGGGCAGATAGCGACCGGCCTGTCGCATCATCCAGATCGGCGGGGTGGGCAGGGTTTCCTGGGCCAACGCGCGCAGCAGCAATTTGGTCATGGCGTCTCCTTGGGTTTCTTCAAGGCGAGGGGCGGGGCGTTGTCAAGCCGCAGCCCTGCGGCTATTCACCAGACATGACCCAGATGCCCGACAAATCCCGCCCGCTGAAGATCGGCACCCGAGGCTCGGCCCTTGCGCTGGCGCAGGCGGATGAGACCCGCGACCGGCTGATGGCGGCGCATAATCTGCCCGCCGATGCGTTCCAGATCGTGCCGATCAAGACGACCGGCGACCGGATCACCGACCGATCCTTGCGCGATGCCGGGGGGAAAGGGCTGTTCACCCGCGAGATCGAGGATGCGCTGGCGGCGGGTGAGATCGACATTGCGGTGCATTCGATGAAGGATATGCCGACGCTGCAGCCGGGCGGTTTGATCATCGATTGCCTTTTGCCGCGAGAGGATGTGCGGGACGCCTTTGTCAGCCCGCATCACACTTCTATAGCGGATCTGCCGGAAGGCGCGGTCGTGGGATCGTCGTCCTTGCGCAGGCGCGCGCAACTGGCGCATCGCCGCCCGGATCTGCAATTGGTCGAGTTTCGTGGCAATGTGCAGACCCGGTTGAAGAAGCTGGAAGACGGGGTGGCCGTCGCGACCTTCCTTGCGATGGCGGGGTTGAGCCGTCTTGATATGCTGCATGTCGCGCGCGGACCGATTGATCCCTCGGATATGCTGCCCGCAGTGGCACAAGGTGCGATTGGCGTCGAGCGGCGCGAAGATGATCCGGTGATCGCCGCCCTGCTGGCATCGATCCATCACGTCGAAACCGGGCAGCGGATCGTGGCGGAGCGTGCCTATCTGGCGCGGTTGGACGGATCTTGCCAGACACCGATTGCCGGACTGGCAGAGATCGTCGATGGCAAGCTGGTCCTGTTGGGCGAAATCCTGCGGCCTGACGGATCGGAAGCCATTCGCGGGCGGCGTGAAGGTGAAATTTCGGACGGTATCGATATGGGCTTCGATCTGGCCGAGGACCTTTTGTCGCAGGCCGGTCCTGACTTCATCCGAACCACCTAAACGTAATGATCGGGTCGCGGTGTTTTCAGCCGCGCTTTATCAATATCAATAGCTGCGGATCAGGCCAACCAGCCGACCCTGCACCCTGACGCTTTCTTCGGGCAGGATACGGGTTTCATAGGCAGGATTGGCTGCCTCAAGCGCGATCATCGCACCACGGCGGCGGTAGCGTTTCAGCGTCGCTTCATGCCCTTCCACCAGCGCCACGATGATATCGCCATTATCTGCGGTATTCTGTTCGCGGATCACCACCACATCGCCATCGTTGATCCCGGCTTCAATCATCGAATCGCCTTTGACCTCAAGCGCATAGTGGGAATCGCGGCCAGACAGCATGCTGCCGGGCACCGCGATATGGTGCGAGATTTCCGAAATCGCCTCGATCGGCACACCGGCGGCGATCCGACCCATAACCGGCAGTTCCACCGCAGCGCTTTCGACCACATCGACCGACGCGCGGGGCCGCGCCGCCGCAGGGCGTTCATTCGAGATCACGCGCGGCTGAAAACCACCCGCCGCGTCCTTGCCGGGCTTTGGATTGGCCAGCGAATCCGGCAGCCGCACGATTTCCAGCGCACGGGCGCGGTGGGGCAGGCGGCGGATAAAGCCGCGTTCCTCAAGCGCCGTGACCAGCCGGTGAATGCCGGATTTCGACCGCAGGTCCAGCGCATCCTTCATCTCGTCAAAGGAAGGGGGAACCCCGTCACGCGCCATGCGGTGTTGGATGAATTCCAATAGCTGAATCTGTTTTCTGGTCAGCATTATCGTCACCCTTGCTTCGGCATGTTCCATGAATGTTCTAACCCAACTGACGAATCACGTCAACAAAAGACCAGAACCATGTGAAGAAGCAGTTAACGGGGCCGCAGCGGCAGGAAATCGACCATCTCGCCAGCCTTTCGGGCCGGATCGTGCGTTGGGCGGATCAGCAGGGCATCGGCCTGCGACATCAGTGCCAGCCGCGCGGAATCTTGATCCGAAAATGGGGTCAGAAGCGGCAGATCGTCACCATCGGCAAGGGTGGCGCGCTGATAATGCTGGCGGTCGCCTTCGGGGCCAAGATCAACCGCCAGACGGGCGCGGCGCGGGTGCAGGCCGGGGGGAAGTCCCTGCATCGCGCGGATCAGGGGTTGCATGAATAAGGTGCCGCAAACAATTGCCGAGACTGGATTTCCCGGCAGTCCAAGCATGGCGGATTTGCCTAGCATACCTGCCATCAACGGCTTGCCCGGACGCATGGCGAGTTTATAGAAAGCGCGCTCCATCCCCAGATCGGCGGCGACCTTGCCGACCAGATCATGATCGCCGACCGAGGCGCCGCCGATGGTCACGATCAGGTCCGCGTTCGACGCCGCCGCAAAGCTGTCGCGCAGGCTTTGTTCGGTGTCGCGGGCGATCGGAAGAATTTGCGGGATGCCACCGGCCTCGGCCACCAAAGCGGCGATGGCGAGATCGTTGGACGAGATGATTTGCCCCTCATTCGGGGTCTGACCGGGCGGAATCAACTCGTCACCGCCTGCCAGAATGGCGACGCGCGGGGCACGGGCAACGGTAATTTCGGGGATATTCATTGCGGCCAACAGCCCGATATCGGCGGCATTCAGGCGACGACCGGGGGTGAGGCTGTCGCCTGCTGCGAAATCATTGCCGCGGGCGCGGATATGAGTGCCGGTTTGCCGCTCGGTCACCGTCAGGATATCGCCGTCGCGGTTGGTGTGTTCCTGCATCACCACGCGGTCATAGCCCGCAGGAACCGGCGCGCCGGTGAAAATGCGGATCGCGGTCAGCGGCTCGGGCGTGCCCTGCCACGGATGACCCGCGGCGGATTCGCCAATAATCCGAAGCGGTTGCGACAGATCGGTATCGCGTAGCGCATAGCCGTCCATCGCCGCCGCATCGAAAGGCGGTTGCGTCAGCCGGGCGATGGCAGGTTCCAGCAGAGCGCGGCCAGCGGCATCGGCCAAGGATACCAGTTCGGGCTGCGGCGGGCTTGCCAGCGCCAGAACGCGGGCCAGCGCCTCATCGACGGAAATCACGCCTGCGCCTCGTAAAGCCCGGACTTGCCGCCTTCCTTGCGCAGAAGGCGTATCCCCTCGATCCGCATGGATTTTTCGGCGGCTTTCAGCATGTCATAGATGGTCAGGCAAGCGGTTGTCACCGCCGTCAGCGCCTCCATCTCGACGCCGGTGCGGCCGGTGGTGCGCACCGTTGCTGTGACGCGGATGCCGGGAAGGGTGGCGTCGGGGGTCAGGTCCAGCGCGACCTTGGCGATGGGCAAAGGATGGCAGAGCGGGATCAGGTCAGAGGTGCGTTTCGCGCCCATGATCCCCGCAAGCCGCGCCACGCCCAACACATCGCCTTTGGCCGTGCCGCCTTGGGCAAGCGCCAGCGTTTCCGGCGACATGATGACCAGACCTTCGGCCACGGCCTCGCGTGCGGTTTCCTGTTTGCCCGACACATCGACCATATGCGCCTGACCGGCGCTGTCGAAATGCGTCAGGCTCATGGCGCGGTTTCCGCAGCCACATCAAGGATTTGGCGCGTCGCCGCCGCTACGTCATCCTGCCGCATCAGGCTTTCGCCGATGAGGAAGCGGCTTGCGCCGACCTTTATCATTGCGGCCAGATCCTGCGGGGTGAAAAGCCCGCTTTCGCAGACCACATCGCGATCCGAAGGAATGCGCGGGGCAAGCTGACGGGTGACATCCAGCGTCACCTCGAACGTTTTCAGGTTGCGGTTGTTGATGCCGATCATCGGCGATTTCAGCCGCAGGGCGCGGTCGAGTTCGTCCGCGTCGTGCACCTCGATCAGCGCGTCCATGCCCCAATGGGTCGCGGCGTCTTCCAACTCGGCCGCCAGCGTATCATCGACCGAGGCCATGATGATCAGGATGCAATCGGCCCCCCATGCCCGAGCCTCGGCCACCTGATAGGTGTCGTAGAGGAAATCCTTGCGCAGGGCGGGCAGGTCGCAGGCATCGCGGGCGGCGGTCAGGAATTCAGGCGCGCCCTGAAAGCTGGGCGCATCGGTCAGCACCGACAGACAGGCGGCACCCCCGGTCTGATAGGCGCGGGCCAAAGCGGGCGGATCAAAATCGGGGCGGATCAGGCCCTTCGAGGGGCTGGCCTTCTTTATCTCGGCGATCAGCGCCGGGCCTTGCGCGGCTTTTGCACTGAGCGCTGCGGCGAAACCGCGCGGGACCGAGGCGACGCGGGCGGCGGCCTCTATATCGGCCAGCGGACGTGCGCGCTTCGCAGCGGCGATTTCGTCCAGCTTATAGGCTTTGATCTTGTCCAGAATATCCATGCGAAGGTTCTAACGCTCTGACGGGCACGAGGGAAGGGGCGTTGCCATTTCGGTATTTGAACAACGAAGAAATCAGGCGGTCCAGTTGATCGGCGCGCGGTGGTTTTCGGTCAGCCAGTCATTGATGCGGCTGAAGGGGCGGCTGCCGAAGAAGCCGCGCCGGGCCGAGAGCGGCGAGGGATGGGCGGTGGCGATGGTCAGGTCGGTCGGACGGGGCAGGCCCGCCATCGCCTTTTGCGCATGTGCGCCCCAGAGGAGGAAGGCGAGAGGGCCGTGCTTTTGGGCTTCCGTGACGGCCTGACGGGCCAACTCGTCCCAACCCCATTTGGCATGAGCGCCCGCAGCCCCCGGCAAGACTGACAGTGATGTGTTCAGCAGCAGCACGCCCTGTTTTGCCCAATGGGTCAGATCGCCGGTGGCGGGGGTGCCGCCCAGATCGTCGTGCAGTTCGGTGAAGATATTCTTCAGCGAGCGGGGCAGGGCGATGTCGGGGTTGACCGAGAAGGCAAGGCCGTTCGCATGGCCCGGCGTCGGGTAGGGGTCTTGGCCCAAAATCACCACGCGGGTGTTTTCGGGCGCGGTCGCTTCAAGCGCGGCGAACAGGCGGTCGGGGCCGGGGAACCATTCGCCCGCCGTCTCCAGCCGCATGCGCAGTTTCGGCCATTGGTTCTGGAAGAAGGGCAGATGCGCCCAAGGCTGCGGAGGTTTCACGCTTCGGGCGGTCCGGTGACTTCGGCCAATGCCGCGAGCTTTGCTCGTGCCGCGCCGCTATCAATCGCGTCGGCCGCCATTGCAGCGCCTTCGCGCAGGTCGGTGACCTTCTCGGCGATCAGCAGCGCCGCAGCCGCGTTCAGCAGCACCGCATCGCGATAGGCGCCGGTTTCGCCATTCAGCAACGCCCGGAAAGCGGCGGCGTTTTCGGAAGGCTCGCCGCCGATGATCGCCTCGAACGGGTGGCGTTGCAGGCCCGCATCTTCGGGCGTGACGATGAATTCGCTGATCTGACCATCCTTCAGCGCCGCGACCGAGGTTTCGCCGGCGATGCTGATTTCGTCGGTGCCGTCATGGCCGTGGACCAGCCATGCCGCGTCCGAGCCAAGGTCGCGCAGAACCTCGGCCATCGGGCGGATCCAGTCGGTGCTGAAGGCGCCGGTCAGTTGACGGCGGGCCGAGGCCGGGTTGGTCAGCGGGCCAAGCAGGTTGAAGACGGTGCGGGTGCCCAATTCGGCGCGGGGCGGGCCGACATGGCGCATGGCCGGGTGGTGCATCGGCGCCATCATGAAGCAGATGCCCGCCTGACGCAGCGCCTGTTGCGCGACCGGCGGGCCGCCCATCACGTTGATCCCCATCTGGGTCAGCGCATCCGCCGCCCCCGATTTCGAGCTGAGATTGCGGTTGCCGTGCTTGGCCACCGGCACGCCAGCCCCCGCCACCACGAAGGCCGTCGCGGTCGAGATGTTCAGCGTGCCCTTGCCGTCGCCGCCGGTGCCGACGATGTCCATCGCCCCGGCAGGCGCCTCGATCCGGTTCATCCGGTTGCGCATCGCACGGGCGGCGGCGGCGATTTCATCGACCGTCTCGCCCCGGACCCGCAACGCCATCAGCAGCCCGCCGATCTGCGCGGGCGTTGCCGCGCCGTCGAACAGGGCCGAGAAGGCGGCCTCGGCCTCGGTTCCGGTCAGCGGGCGGGTGGCGGCGATGCCGATCAGCGGGCGCAGGTCGGTCGGCTGGCTCATGCAGCAGCCTCGTGGCTGGTGCAGCGGGCAAGGAAGGTGCGGATCATGTCATGGCCGTATTCCGAGGCAATCGATTCGGGGTGAAACTGCACACCCTCGATCGGCAATGCCTCGTGGATCAGGCCCATGATGGTGCCGTCATCCGAGGTCGCGGTGACGCGCAGGCTGTTTGGCAGGCTTTCCGGCTCGACCGTCAGCGAATGGTAGCGCGTGGCTTTCAGCGGCGAGGGCAGGCCCGCGAAAACGCCGGTGCCGTCATGATCGATATTATCCACCTTGCCGTGCAGGATGCGGTTGGCGCGGACGATCTTGCCGCCGAACGCCTCGCCGATGGCCTGATGGCCAAGGCAAACGCCCAGCACAGGCAGGCTGCGTTCCGCCGCCGCCCGGATCAGATCGATGCAGATCCCCGCCTGTGCAGGCTCGCAGGGGCCGGGCGAGATCACGATCCCGTCAGGGTTCATTGCCATCGCCTCATCGACGGTCAAAGCATCATTCCGGCGCACGACGACATCCGCGCCTGCCTCGCCCATGTAGTGAACGAGGTTCCAGGTGAAGCTGTCGTAATTGTCGATCAGAAGGATCATTGTCGCGCGCCTTGATTGCTGCCGTGTGATCGGGCGGTTCCCCCGGGGAAACGGGTCCGCTATAGATGGGGCAAAGCGCGCCGGGCGGTCAAGACCGGCAGGGACAAGAAGAGGCATATGGCACGCGGTTTCTTGAAGGGTCTGGTTCATGGTGTGGCGCTGAGCGGCGCCGCTCTGACCGTTGTTTCGCTGGCAGTGCCGCCATCCCGGCAGGATCGCCCGACGGAAGAGCAGGTGACTGCAGCAGAAGCCCCACCCGTGACCGAGGCGCAGGAGCAGAGCCAGCCCGACATCGAGGTCGGGGTCGGGGACGCGCCTGTCGTCGTGATGAGCGAAACTGCCGAACAGGCGGTTGCGGCCCCCGAGACGGAGATGGCTGCATCTTCGCCTGTTGTGGCACCTGTCAGCCCACAGACTGCCGCTGTCTCCGAGCCTTTGGCATCGGCTGTCGATCTTCCCGTCGGCTCCGAATTCGGCCGGGGCGGGGACGTGCTGCCGGTCATGCCCGAGCCGCTGACCCTGCCGGACGCCGCGCGTCGTCAGGCCGAGCCGCAGGCCGTCTGGGCGCCGGTGACGGAACTGGCGCCGACAGCGGTCTCGGCGGAAGGGGCACGGCCCTCTGCACCAGAGAAGGACGCTGAACAGCGGCAGAAGGCCGAGGCCGAGGTTGCATCACAAATCGACCGACCGACCGCGACTGCCACCTTGCGCAGTGATCCGCCCGCAGCCGACGCGCCGAATGCGGTCCGTGATGTGCCCGGACTTGGCCGTGTGGGCGGGCCGGATCTGTTGCCCAACAAGTCGATGGTCCTGTTGCGCGCGGTCGAATCGCAGCCGGTGGCAACGATGATCGACGCTGTGGCCGAAGCCGAGTCAGGCTCGGTCGGTGCGGCGGGAAGATCGGCGCTGCCGGGCACGCCCAGGCTTCCGTCGCCCATGCCCGACCTGTCGCTGCCGCCCGATCTGTCCGAACTGCGCGGCATGGACCCCGCACAAAACGGTGACTGACATGCCCCCATTCAATCCCGCCATTGCCGCCACCTTCGCGCCGCCGGTGATGGAAGCCCGCCGTTGGCTGGACGGGGTCACATTTCCCGCAGACCGCCTGCTGATCAATGTCAGTCAGGCCGCGCCGGTCGATCCGCCGCCCGAGCCGCTGCGCCGCGCCATTGCCGAGGCGGCGTTGAACCTGCCGCAGGCGCATCTTTACGGCCCGGTTCTGGGCAATACCGATCTGCGCGATGCCGTGGCCGAGGAATTCAGCGGGGCCTATGGCGGTCAGGTTTCCGCCGCTCATGTCGCGATCACGCAGGGCTGCAATCAGGCGTTCTGCGCGGCGGTGACGACGCTTGCCGGGCCGGGGGATGAGATCATTCTGCCGACGCCATGGTATTTCAATCACAAGATGTGGCTTGATATGCAGGGCATCACCACGGTGCCGCTGCCCTGTGGCGAGGGGATGTTGCCCGACCCTGATCAGGCCGAGGCGCTGATTTCGGACCGAACCCGCGCCATCGTTCTGGTCACGCCGAACAATCCGACAGGGGCCGAATATCCCGCCGGTCTGGTCGCGGCGTTTCATGATCTGGTCCAGCGCCATGGCCTTGTGCTGATCCTTGACGAGACCTATCGCGACTTCGACAGCCGCAGCGGTGCGCCGCATGATCTGCTGACGCGACCCGACTGGGACCGCTCGTTGATCCAGCTTTACAGCTTCTCGAAGGCTTACCGGCTGACCGGCCACCGTGTCGGTGCGATGATCACCGGAACCGACCGCATGGCCGAGGTCGAGAAGTTTCTGGATACGGTCGCCATCTCGACCTCGCAGCTTGGTCAGATCGGTGCGGTCTGGGGGATGCGGAACCTGCGGCAATGGCTGGCGGGCGAGCGGGATGAAATCCTTGCCCGCCGCGCCGCATGTATTGCTGAACTGGGGGCGCTGCCGGGATGGCGGCTGAAAAGCGCGGGCGCCTATTTCGCGTGGATCGAACACCCGTTTGAGGCTTCATCGGCAGAGCTTGCCCGTCGGCTGGTTCGGGATGCTTCGGTGCTGGCTTTGCCCGGAACGATGTTCGCACCCGAAGGTGATCCGACCGGCGGGCGGCATTTCCGGATCGCCTTTGCCAATGTCGATGCCGCAGGGATCGGTCAACTGGCCGAGAGACTTCGCGACTTCCGGGCCTGAACCCTTGTGGCGCGGGCGCGCGCGCCCTAAAGACGAAGCCGACAAAGGGACAAGGGAAGACCGGGCATGAAGAACCTGCGCACGCATGGAAAATCGACCATCGTCTGGGTGTTGATGGGTCTGATGGTGCTTGGTCTGGGCGGCTTTGGCGTGACCAGCTTTTCCAGCGGCTCAACCGCCATCGGCTCGGTCGGCGATACCAAGGTGACCGCTGACGAATACCTGCGCGCCCTGCGCAACCAGATCAACGCGATCCAGCAGCAGACCGGCCAGCCGGTAACCATGGCGCAGGCGCGCGAAATGGGTGTGCCGCAGGCCGTGCGGGCGCAGCTTTTCACCGGCGCGGCGCTGCAGGATCAGGCGAACCGGATCGGCGTCTCGGTCGGCGATGACCGGGTGCGCGACGCGATCGGCAGCATCTCGGCCTTCCGTGGCCCCAACGGCAATTTCGATCGCACCGCCTACAGCGAGGTTCTGCGGAACCAGCAGATGAGCGAGGCTCAGTTCGAGCGGATGATCCGCGACGAGGAATCGCGGCTTCTGTTGCAACGCGCCGTTGTCGGCGGTGTGGTTGCTCCGAAGCCGATGGTTGATGCCACGGCGCACTGGATCCTTGAGACACGCGATGTGTCATGGCGCGAACTGACGGCGGATCAGTTGACCAACGCGATCACCGAACCTGACGAGGAGAAGCTGAAGGCATGGCACAGCGCCAATGCCGACCGCTTTACCGCGCCCGAGATTCGCAAGATCAGCTATGTCTGGCTGACCCCGGAAATGCTGGCCCCGAAGATCGAGTTGGACGAAGAGGCTTTGCGTCAGGTCTATGAAAGCCAGAGCGACACCTACCGCAAGCCCGAGCGGCGTTTTGTCAGCCGTCTGGTGATGCCCTCGCAGGAGGCCGCAGAAGAGGCCAAGGCGCGCATCGATGCAGGCGAGCTGAGCTTCGAGGATCTGGTGGAGCAGCGCGGGTTGACGCTGGAGGATGCCGAGCTTGGCGAGATGACGGCGGAAGCGCTTGGCAATGCCGGTGAGGCGGTGTTCGCGCTGCAGGACAACGGCGTGACCGAACCGATCCAGACCAATCTTGGCCCGGCCCTGTTCGCTGTCCACGCGATCCTTGCGCCGGTCAATATCCCCTTCGAGGACGCGCGTGACGAGTTGCGCGGCGAAGCGGCGCTGGACCGCGCTGCCCGCCAGTTGCAGGACCTCTCGCATGATTTCGAGGATATGCTGGCAGGCGGTTCAAGCCTTGAGCAGGTCGCGGAAGAAA
Organism: Paracoccus caeni; assembly: GCF_016629665.1. Lineage (GTDB taxonomy): Bacteria > Pseudomonadota > Alphaproteobacteria > Rhodobacterales > Rhodobacteraceae > Paracoccus > Paracoccus caeni. The sequence goes on along the minus strand of NZ_JAEPRQ010000002.1, from coordinate 323,626 downwards.
CCGAGATGGAGCTTGGCCAGATCGACTGGGTCGCAGGTGCCGCGCCGGAACAGGGCAGCATCGCGGGCTACGAGGATTTCCGCGAACAGGCCGCCGAAGTGTCCGAGGGCGATTTCCCGACAATTCTGCATCTGGATGATGGCGGTGTCTTTGCCCTGCGCCTTGACGAAATCGTGCCGCCGACCTTGCGCCCCTTCGAAGAGGTGCGTGACGAGGTCGCCGAGGACTGGAAGCGGGGCGAGGTGCACCGGCTGTTGCTGGCGCTTGCCGATGAGCAACGCTTGCAGGACGCGGCAGCAGCGACGGCACAGCTTGCGACGACGCCACCGGCCAGCAATGGAGCGGTTCCGGCACAGTCTCCGGCAGATCTTGGCGATGACGATGCTGCACCAGAGCCTGCGCCCGCCGCAGCGCCGAACGTGATTGCGCGCGACTGGAAAGCCGCTCCGGCGATCAGCCGTGACGGCTGGATCGATACGGTGCCGCAGGATGTTGTCACCCGCGCCTTCAGCATGGGCGATCCCGGCGAAATCGAGATCGTCGATGCCGAGAACCGGGTGTTTCTGGTGCGTCTGGATGCCGTGCATCAGGCCGATCTGGACACGCCCGATGCGGGCCGCATTTCCGGTGCCGTCACCGAGCGGCTGAGCGGCTCGATGCAGGGCGACATCTTCGATTACTATGCCCGTGAGGCGCAGCGTCTGGGCGGGGTCGAGGTCAATCAAAGCTCTATCAACACCGTCGAAACACAGGTTCAGTAATGGAGCTGACACCCGATTTTGCCGCCTTCGAGGCGGGCTGGAAGGCTGGTCGCAACCAGTTGGTGACGATCCGTCTGGCCGCCGATCTGGACACGCCGGTTAGCCTGATGCTGAAACTGGCCGAAGCCGCCCCGATGAGCTTCATGCTGGAATCGGTGACCGGCGGCGAGGTGCGTGGCCGCTATTCCATCGTCGGCATGAAGCCCGATCTGATCTGGGATTGCCGCGATGGCCGCGCCCGGATCAACCGGCAGGCGCGTTTCTCGGACCAGTATCAGGTTCAGGACGGACCGGCGCTGGACAGTCTGCGCGCACTGATCGCCGAAAGCCGGATCGACGAATTGCCCGACGGTGTGCCGCCGGTCGCGGCGGGTCTGTTCGGCTATCTCGGCTATGACATGATCCGGCTGGTTGAACATCTGCCGGATGTGAACCCCGACCCGCTGGACCTGCCCGATGCGATCCTGATGCGGCCTTCGGTCGTGGCGGTTCTGGACGGGGTCAAGGGCGAGGTGACGCTGTGTTCGCCCGCATGGCATGACGGCAGCGGCAGCGCCCGCGCCGCCTATGCACAGGCTGCGGAGCGCGTGATGGATGCCCTGCGGTCGCTGGACCGCCAGCCGTCCGAGCCTCGTGCGCTTGGCGATGAGGCGACCATTGGCGAGCCGGTCTCGAACTTCGCCAAGGCCGATTATCTGGCGGCGGTCGAGAAGGCCAAGGACTATATCCGCGCGGGCGATATCTTTCAGGTGGTGCCGTCGCAGCGCTGGCGGATGGATTTTCCGCTGCCGCCTTTCGCGCTTTATCGCAGCCTGCGCCGCACCAATCCGTCGCCCTTCATGTTCTTCCTGAATATGGGCGGCTTCCAGATCGTCGGTGCCTCTCCCGAAATCCTCGTGCGTCTGCGCGATGGCGAAGTGACGATCCGTCCGATTGCGGGCACCCGTCCGCGCGGGGCAGACGAGGCCGAGGATCGCGCGCTGGAGGCCGATCTGCTGGCCGATCAGAAAGAGCTGGCCGAGCATCTGATGCTGCTGGATCTGGGTCGCAACGATGTCGGCCGCGTCGCCCGACCCGGCACGGTTCGCCCGACCGAGCAGTTCGTGATCGAACGCTACAGCCATGTCATGCATATCGTCTCGAACGTGGTGGGCGAGATCCGCGACGGCGAAGATGCCTTGTCGGCGCTGATGGCGGGGATGCCTGCGGGCACAGTCTCAGGCGCTCCGAAGGTTCGCGCGATGGAGATCATCGACGAATTGGAGCCGGAAAAGCGCGGCGTCTATGGCGGTGCGGTCGGTTATTTCGCGGCGAATGGCGAAATGGATATGTGTATTGCGCTGCGCACCGGGATTATCAAGGATCAGGCGCTTTATATTCAGGCTGGCGGGGGCGTTGTTTATGACAGCGATCCCGAATCTGAATTTGAGGAAACGGTAAATAAAAGCCGCGCCCTTCAGCGCGCTGCCGAAGGTGCGGCCCGATTTATCCGTGGTAATAGCTGAGCCGGAATTATCTATTCGGCGTGATATGAAAAAGCGGCCCTGAATGGGCCGCTTTTCCTTTCGTCAGCGTGAATGTCCAACTGGTGACCGAAATGTCCGGTTCAGTTGGCAGCCGGTGCCTCGCCTTCAGGCGCGGGTTCGGCCATCGGATCGGCTGCCGGGTCAGTGGCAGGCTCTGCCATCGGGTCTGCAGCAGGGTCAGCCGGTTCCATCGCCGGGTCCGCAGGCGCCGCATCTGCCGGGGCCGCGTCCATTGCCGGATCAGCCGGGGCGGGCGCTGCTGCCGGATCGGCGGGTGCCGCTGCCGGGTCCGCCGGAGCGGTGCCGCCATCAGCCGAAGCCGCTGCGTCAGGACCGGGATCGCGGTCGCGGAACACATATTCCGGGGCCGCATCGGCCTCTTCCTTGGTCAGGTCGCTGGTGACTTCCTGCGCGTCATAATTGACCGTAAGCTGTTCCCAAGGAACGGCAATCTGCTTCTGGCCAATGCCAAGGAAGCCACCCACACCGATGATCGCCGCGATCATCTGGCCGTTTTCGCCGTCCACGATCAGATCGTTGATTTCACCAATCGAGGTGCCGTCGGGTGCGGTGACGGTCGCATCGGTGATCCATTCAAGACGCAGCTCGTTCGGGGCCTGCTGATCGACCACTTTGCCGCTGGCGGCAAGCTCGGCCGCTGCCGCTTCTGCCGCAGCTTCCTCGGCGGCCGGATCGGCTGCATCAGCGGCTGCCGGATCGGTGCCCATCGGTTCGGTCGCAGCCGGATCGTCTGCAGCAGGTGCTGACGGATCTTCCTGCGCAAAAGCCGTTCCCATCGAGAGGGGCAGAATAACTGCTGTGGTCAAAAGAAACTTACGCATGTCTTTCCTCCTTCGGTAGGCCGCACGCCGTTTCCGGTGCGCGATTGAAAAGACAAGTCTTAACCGCCCTATGAGGTTCCAAACTTTTGCGTTTTAGCGAATTCCATCGGCATGTCGCCGCTTAATCTTCTCCGCGATAGGGCTGGACATATTGCAGCGCCATATCCCATGGGAAGAATATCCACGTATCCTGACTGACCTCGGTCACATAGGTCTGAACCATCGGTTTTCCCTTCGGCTTCGCATAGACCGTGCCGAAATGCGCTTTGGGATACATTTCGCGGATCAGTTCCAGCGTGCGACCGGAATCGACCAGATCGTCGATGACCAGAATCCCGTCGCCATCGCCCATCAGTTCGGGGTCGGGACGTTTCAGAACCTTCAGCCCGCCCTGTTCCTGCTTACTGTAGGATTTGATGCTGATCGTATCGATGGTGCGAATGTCCAGTTCGCGGGCCACGATCATCGCCGGGACCAGCCCGCCGCGCGTCACCGCCACCACGGCCCGCCAGTCATTGCCGTCCAGCCGCCATGCCAATGCCCGCGCGTCGCGATGCAACTGATCCCAACTGACGTGAAACCCTTTCTCGTGCGGAAGGCGGTCCATCATTGTCTTTCTAGCTCCCTTTTTCAGTAGCGCAGGATCAATGTCAGCCCCAGCAGGCCAATGGCCAGCCCGGCCAGCCGGTCGATCCAGAATTTCGACGCATAATAGCGGCGTCTTGGCCAAGGCAAAGCCATCAGAAAAGCTAGGGCGGTGTAAAAGCCCAGCTCAACCGAAAGTGCCGTGGCGTAAATCGCGGCTTTGTCCATCACCGTCAGCGCCGCCGGGAAAATCGCCAGCAGGACCGAGGAATAGAAAAGCGCAGGTTTCGGGTTCGACAGGTTCAGCGCGATCCCGGCCCAGAAGCTAAGCCCTCGATGCGATTCCGCCGGATCGGGCAGCGGATCAGGCGCGTGTTTCCACATCTTCCACGCCACCCAGATCAGATAGATGCCGCCCGCCACCTTCAGCACCGTGTAGGTCCATGGGAGGACGCGGAAAATCACCGTCAGGCCCAGTAGCGCAAAGACCGACCACAGCGAGGCGCCGACCGCCAGACCCCATGCATAGGGCAGGGTGCGCTGTCGCCCAAGCGCGAAGGCGCTTTGGCTGACGGCGATCACGGCAGGGCCGGGCGACAGGATCGCGATGGACAGGGTACTGATGAACAGCATCACCTGTTGAAGCGTGATCGAGATCATCCCGGCCTTATCCGTTCAGTGTCAGTCTTTCTTGACCACCGCGATATCGGGCGCATCAACGGCCTTCATGCCGACGACATGGTAGCCCGCATCGACGTGATGCGTTTCACCCGTCACGCCTGCGCCCAGATCGGACAGCAGGTAAAGCGCTGAATTTCCGACATCTTCCTGCGTCACGTTGCGGCGCAGCGGCGAATTCAGCTCGTTCCACTTCATGATATAGCGGAAATCGCCGATGCCGCTGGCGGCCAATGTCTTGATCGGCCCGGCGCTGATCGAGTTCACGCGGATGCCGTCCTTGCCCAAGTCCTCGGCCAGATAGCGGACGCTGGCTTCCAGCGCCGCCTTGGCAACGCCCATGACGTTGTAATGCGGCATGACGCGCTCGGCCCCGTAATAGGTCAGCGTCAACAGACTGCCGCCATCGGGCATGATCGCCGCGGCGCGTTTGGCGACCGCTGTGAACGAGAATACCGAAATATCCATCGTCATCAGGAAGTTGTCGCGCGTCGTATCGGCATAGCGCCCGCGAAGCTGATCCTTGTCGGAAAAGCCGATTGCATGGACCACAAAGTCCAGCTTGCCCCATTCCTGCTCCAGCGCGTCGAACAATGCGGCGACGGAAGCCTCGTCACTGACATCGCAGGGCAGCACCAGCGTCGAGCCAAGCTGCTCGGCCAACGGATCGACCCGTTTCTTCAGCGCTTCGCCCTGATAGGAGAATGCAAGCTCGGCACCCTGGGCCGCGACGGCGCGCGCAATGCCCCAGGCGATTGACTTGTCATTCGCCAATCCCATGATCAGACCGCGCTTGCCGGCCATCAGGCCATTCTTTTGCTCGCTTGACATGCTCTGCCCCTCGCGCTTTCAACCAATTGTGAAATTTGCTTAGGGCAAAGGTCAGGCGGCATCAAGCGCGAGGAAATCAGAATGGCGGATCGAAGCGGAATCTTTGCGGGCGACGACCCCTTCGAAATCGCGCGCCGCTGGCTGGCCGAGGCCGAAGCGGTCGAACCCAACGATCCGAACGCGATTGCGCTGGCGACGGTGGATGCAGAGGGGCTTCCCGATGTCAGGATGGTCTTGCTGAAAGAGATCGAGGGGCAGGGGACCGACGGCGCTTTTGTCTTTTATACCAATTATGATAGCGCCAAAGGTCGGCAAATTTCCGCCACAGGCAAGGCGGCCTTCGTCATGCACTGGAAATCCCTGCGTCGTCAGATCCGCGTGCGCGGCGTAGTCGAGCGGGAAAACGGGCCGCTGGCCGACGAATATTACCGCAGTCGCGCCCTGCAAAGCAGGCTTGGCGCATGGGCTTCGAAACAGTCACAGCCCCTGTCGAGCCGGGGAAATCTGGTAGCGGAAACAGCCAAGATGGGGCTGACACACGGGACCGATCCAAAACGGCCACCGAACTGGGGCGGGTTCAGGATTCATCCACAGCAAATTGAGTTCTGGGCAGACGGCGCGTTTCGCTTGCATGACAGGTTCAGGTGGGACATACAGTCAAATAACTACTGGTTGGTGCAACGATTGTATCCTTAGACGCTTGACGTCTCGTGTGAGATGCCGGACGATATTTTCGAACATCGGCGTATCTTTGTCCACGGGACTGATATGATTCGTTGAAGCGGTCTGGGGCAGCCGGACGGGGATGTAAGGCAAGTTATGCACCAGATGTGCGACGCGGTGAAATGATGACGGATGAAAGCAAGCTGAAACTAGTCCATGGTGTGGTCAAATGGTTTGACCCGGCCAAAGGCTATGGTTTCATCCTGAATTCCGAAGGCGGTGCGGATATACTTCTGCATGCCAATGTTCTGAGAAATTTTGGCCGTGGTTCCGTTGCCGATCAGTCGCGCGTGACGGTCTGGATGCAGCCGACCGATCGCGGCCTTCAGGCGACCGAGGTTGTCTCGATCGAGCCTCCGGTCTCTGATGGCACCGCGCCCATTGCCGATCTTGAAAACGGTATCATTGAGCATCTGGACGCGCTGCCCTTGCGGCCCGCGCGGGTGAAGTGGTTCGACAAGGCCAAGGGTTTCGGCTTTGCCAATATCTTCGGCCACCCCGATGACGTCTTCCTGCATGTCGAAGTGCTGCGCCATTCCGGTTTTGCCGATCTGACGATTGGTGAGGCAATCGGTCTGCGCGTGGTCGAAGGTCCGCGCGGTCTGATGGCGGCGCAGATCACAAGCTGGGATTACGGCACCCGTCAAAGCGACAGCCTGTTCGGCACCGCCTCGTCGGAAGATGATCTGGACCAAGAGGATGAATTCCTGGCCCATGTGGCGGAATAAACTTGCCGTCACGGCAGTCCTTCTAAGCCTTTCCGTTCTGCCTGACCCGATCCGGGCTGAGACTCGGGATGCGATTTCGTGTCGCGTCGACCAGGCGCATTTCCTGACCGGCGCCGGTGTGAAAAGCTTCGATGTCGAAATCGCCGATACCGACGAGTTGCGCGCGCGCGGTCTGATGTATCGCCGCGAACTGGCGGATGATGCCGGGATGTTGTTCATCTATGATCGCCCGCGCGAGGTCAGCTTCTGGATGCGCAACACCTATCTTCCGCTGGATCTGCTGTTCATGGACGACCACGGCGTGATCCGCCACATCCATCGCAACGCGCGGCCCTTCGATGAGACATCGATCCCCGGTGCGGCCATTGGCGATCCCAATCCCGAACGGCAGATGATCCTTGAGATCGCGGCGGGCGAGGCGGATCGTCATGGGCTACGTCCCGGCATGGCGATGGCCCATCCGCGTCTGGATCAACGCATTGCGGAACTGCCCTGCCGATAGGCCGTGATTGCCGGTGCCGGGCATCATCGCTTGCCGGTTGCCCGCCGCTTCCTTATACGCGCCTTCCCGAATGCGACGCGGAGGCAGGCGATGGATGACGACAATGGCTGGAGCACCTCTGCCAGGGCGTGGATTGCGGATATGGGCGAGGTCGGCGATTTCGCCCGGCAGCATGTGATTGACCGGCCAGTTGAGGCGCTGATCCAGGCGGGCGGTTTCCGGCATGCGCTGGATCTGGGCTGCGGCGAGGGCAGGTTGTGCCGCAAGATGCGCGATATGGGGATCAAGGTGGTCGGAGTCGAGCCGACTGCCGAACTGCGCGAGGCTGCGGAAGCGCGCGATCCGGCGGGCCGTTATGTCGATGCGCGGGCCGAGAGCCTGCCATTCGCGGATGCCAGCTTTGATCTGGTCGTCGCCTGCCTGACGCTGATCGACATCGACGGGATCGAGGCGGCGATTCCCGAGGCGGCACGGGTGCTGCAACCGGGCGGCGCGCTGATCATCGTCAACCTGAACAGTTTCGCGACGGCGGGCGGGTGGCAGCATCAGCCTGATGGCAGCCGCCTTTTCGTCATCAACGATTACATGCAAGCCCGGTCGGAATGGGTCGGCTGGCGCGGCATTCATATCCGCAACTGGCACCGGCCGATGAGCTTATATATGCAGCTTTTGCTGGGGCAGGGGCTGCGGCTGACCCATTATGACGAACCGCTGCCCGAGAGTGGCGATCCCGACGTGGCGGGACGCTATCACCGCGTCCCGTATTTTCACATCATGGAATGGCGCAAGCCCTGATCAGGCGGCATCCAGCGCGGTGATGATGGCGCCGAAGTCGCTGGCCTTCAGGCTGGCACCGCCGACCAGCGCGCCATCGACATCGGCAATCGCAAAGATCTCGGCGGCGTTCGAGGGTTTCACGCTGCCGCCATAAAGCAGGCGCGTCCCGGCGGCATCGGCGATCGCGCCTTCAAGCTTCTGGCGCATCAGGGCGTGAACCTCGGCGATCTGGTCATTGGTAGGGGTGCGGCCGGTGCCGATGGCCCAGACCGGCTCGTAAGCGATCACCGTATTGGCGGCGGTGGCACCTGCGGGGATCGAGCCAGCCAGTTGCGTGGCGATCACGTTCAGCGTCTCGCCCGCGTCGCGCTGTGCCTCGGTCTCGCCGACGCAGATGACGGCGATCAGGCCAGCCGCATGGGCCGCCTGCGCCTTGGCGTTCACATCGGCATCGGTTTCACCGTGATCGGCGCGGCGCTCGGAATGGCCAAGGATGACGTGGGTTGCCCCCGCATCGCGCAACTGGGTGGCCGCGATGTCGCCGGTATGCGCGCCCGCGCTTTTCGCATGGCAATCCTGTCCGCCGATGGCAACCACGCCACCCGCCACGGCCTGAGCCGGATGGATCAGTACAGCGGGCGGGCAGATCAGGATGTCACAGCCCGCACCGGCATGGTTCTTGGCCAGCGTCTCGATCTCGGCCAAGGCGGCCAGATCGCCGTTCATCTTCCAATTGCCTGCTGCCAGCTTGCGCGGTGCCATTCTGAAATCCTCCACAAATCTTTTGCGAAGGGCTTAGGCAGATGCGGCACGAGGCGCAATCATATTAGCGCCATCAGTTTCGGGTTTTGCAATGGTGCGCGGCGGTCAGCCTGCGCGGCTGCCTTCCAGCGGCTCGAACCGCACCGATTCACCGCAGCCACAGGCATCGGTGACATTCGGGTTGCGGAATTTGAACCCGGATTCCAGCAGATCGGTGACATAATCGATCTCGGTTCCGAACAGATACATCTGCGCCATCGGGGCGATCAGGACGCGGGCCGCGCCCTGTTCGATCACCTCTTCATTGGCATTCGGGGCTTCGACCAGATCCATCGTGTATTCCATGCCCGCACAACCGCCCTTCTTCAGCCCGATGCGCAGGCCAAAGGCGTTCTTGCCGGTCATCAGCCGGGCAATCTGCCGCTCGGCAGCGGGGGTGATGGTCACGGGCGAGGTGCCGGGGATGGCGAACATGGAGGAACCTTCCTGTCTTGCATCCTCAAGATAAGGGTTCTGGGCCGATCTCTCAAGATGGCAGGTCTCTGAGGGCGAAGCTGCAGCGCCCGCCCTCAGCATCCAAAGGCTTACATGAAGCCCAGTTCCAGCCGCGCCTCATCGGACATCATGTCCATGCCCCATTGCGGCTGGAAGGTCATTTCGACATCCACCTGTTTCACGCCGGGGATCGGCTCGACCGCGTCGGCGACCCAACCGGGCATCTCGCCTGCGACGGGGCAACCGGGGGCGGTCAGGGTCATCACCACGCGAACCTCGTTTCCGGGGTTGATATCGATCGTGTAGATCAGCCCCAGATCAAAGATATTCACCGGAATTTCCGGATCATAGACCGTCTTGCATGCTTCGACGATCTGATCGTAGAGCGGGTGGTCAGTGGTGGAGGGCGCGATCAGGGGCGCGCCTTCGGGCAAATCGGTCATGGCGGGTTCCTGTCAATTCCGAGAGTTTATATAGGGACAGAGACCCTCGCGGTCCAGATCCTGTGCGGGAGGGAATGTCATGACCAAGCACTATCTGATCTTGGCGGCAGCGATTGTCGCCGAAGTGATCGCCACGACCGCGCTGGCGCGTTCCGACGGCTTCAACAGACTTTGGCCCAGTGTGATCGTCGTTCTGGGCTATGGCGTGGCGTTCTGGCTGCTGTCGATAACGCTGAGGGTGATGCCGACCGGCATCGTCTATGCGATCTGGTCCGGCATGGGGATCGTGCTGATCACCGCCGTTGCGTGGATCTGGTATCAACAAAGGCTGGACTGGGCGGCGGTGGCGGGCCTTGGCCTGATCCTTGCAGGGGTGATCGTCATCAACGTGTTCTCGACCTCTGTCGGGCACTAGGCCGTCGCATGATTGCGGCCAGACCTTCGAGCGGTTAGATACGCACGGTTCCCCCTTAGGCATCCGATCAGGCACCCCATGAGCGACCGTTTCCAGTTCACCCTTAGCGCGACCGACGGCAAGGCGCGGACCGGCGTGATCAGCACGCCGCGCGGTGAGATCCGCACCCCCGCCTTCATGCCGGTCGGCACCGCCGCCACGGTCAAGGCGATGTTGCCGGAATCGGTCCGCGCCACCGGGGCCGATATTCTGCTGGGCAATACCTATCACCTGATGCTGCGCCCCGGCGCAGAACGGGTGGCGCGGATGGGCGGGCTGCACAAATTCATGAACTGGGATCGCCCGATCCTGACCGACTCGGGCGGATTTCAGGTGATGAGCCTTGCCGGATTGCGCAAGCTGACCGAAGAAGGCGTCACCTTTTCGTCCCATATCGATGGCAGCAAACACATGCTGTCGCCGGAAACCAGCATGGAGATCCAGCGGCTTCTGGGCAGCGACATCGTCATGGCCTTCGACGAATGCCCCGCACTTCCTGCGACCGAAGAAGATGTCGCCAAGTCCATGCGTCTGTCGATGCGGTGGGCGCAGCGTTCCCGCGACGCATTCGGCGACCGGCCGGGTCATGCGCTGTTCGGCATCATGCAGGGCGGCGTCACCCGCGATCTTCGCGAAGAATCGGCCGAGGCGCTGAAAGCCATCGATTTCGAAGGCTACGCCGTCGGCGGTCTTGCCGTGGGCGAGGGACAAGAGGCGATGTTCGGCGTTCTCGACTACGCGCCGGGTTTCCTCCCCCAGGACAAACCGCGCTATCTGATGGGCGTCGGCAAGCCGGACGATATCGTCGGCGCGGTCCAGCGCGGCATCGACATGATGGATTGCGTGCTGCCGTCGCGTTCGGGCAGGACCGGGCAGGCCTGGACGCGGCGCGGTCAGGTCAACGTCAAGAATGCCCGCCATGCCGACGATCCGCGACCGCTGGACGAGAATTGCACTTGCCCGGCTTGCACCGGTTATTCGCGGGCCTATCTGCACCATGTCTTCCGCGCCGGAGAGATGATCTCGGGCATGCTGCTGACATGGCATAACCTGCATTATTTTCAGGAACTGATGCAGGGGCTGCGCGATGCGATTGCAGGCGGGCGGCTGGACGCCTTCGTGGCCGATTTCCACGCGCAGCGGGCAGAAGGAGATATCGAGCCGATCTGATCCGGCGCATCAGGCAGTCCTGACCTTCAGATACGAAAAAAGCGCGGCCCGATGGACCGCGCTTTGATCTTCGCCTATTCCGGCTCAGAACCGGTAGGAGGCGCGGACCTGCACCAGATCGGAATCCAGATCCAGACCGTCGCCGACGCGATCCTCGAGCACGTCCGAGAAATCGTTGCGGGTATATTCCAGCCCGACCGAGAATTTCTCCGTCACCAGATATTCGGCACCGACGCCATAAGTGATGCCGGTCTCGGACAGATCGGCGCCCTGATAGTCGGTCGAAACGCGGGCAGCGCCCAGCGTCACATAGGGCAGGAAGCGGCCCATGTCATAGCCTGCACGGGCACGCAGCCGGGTCAGGTCACCGTCATCGTCGGCATTGTCAAAGTCGAGCTTGTTGTAATCCAGCTCGCCGCCAAGGATGAATTTGCCGAAGGCGTGGTTATAGCCCGCATGCAGACCATAGGCATCCGCATCGCCCAGATCGAGCGATTCACCGAAGCCTTCCAGATCGGCGCTGCCCTGGCCATATTGCAGACCGGCATAGAAGCCCTGCCAGTTCGACGCTTCCACGATCGGCGATGCGACGACCGGCACTTCCGGTGCAGGTGCGACCGGGGCGACATAGCCGCCTGCAATGGCGCCGGTGGCTGCGATGCTTGCGATGCTTGCCAAGATGAATTTTTTCATGGCTCTTTCTCCTTCAATCATGCTGCAGACCTAATCTTTGGACGGCGGGGCGGAAGAGGCGCGCCCGGTGGAGCAGCGCTGGCGTGTCGCGGCGGGCACAATCACGCCATTGCGACAAAGCGTGACGGCATTCCCTGTAAAACCTCGTGGAATTGCGGTGAAACAGCCTGCGTGACCGATCATCCAGCCGTGAAGATCGCTCACAACTTGCGTCGTGCAGCGCCGTGACGACCGCCGCGCGGCGTCCCGACGTGGTGAAAGCAGCAGCCGCCGCCTTGACAAGCAGAAGCCACGGACAGGGAAGGAAAACCTTTCATCAAGGTGCCATGATACCCTTCCGCGTTGCAGGATTGCCGCAGCGTTAACCAACGTTACCCGGGCGCCTTGCGAACAGCGAAAGAGGGGCGGATAGCCGACGAACAGCCAGCGCCCTCCCTCGTGCAAGCCAAGCAACATCCCTCCCGAAAGGTTTGCACCATGGCTTTGCACTATCCCGCATCTCTGAAGGCGCGCGCGCGTCTGACCACTGCGCTTGTCGGCGCTGGCATGCTGGCGCTATCCGGTCCTGCCATGGCGCAGGTGGCAGAGATCGTCGCGAGCGATCCAGAGACAGTCGTTCTGAACACGATCACCCTGACCGCCGCGCCGGGCACCACCACCGAGGGCACCGATAGCTGGACCTCGGAATGGATGCGCTCTGCCACCGGGCTGGTGCTGAGCCAGAAAGAGACGCCGCAATCGACCAGCGTCATCACCGATGCGCAAATGAAGGACCGCAACATCACCACCGTCGCCGAGACGATGGAGGCCGCCACCGGCATCACCGTGCAGGCCTATGAAAGCGACCGGATCAACTATTACTCGCGCGGCTTCCCGATCGACGCCTATCAATATGACGGCGTGCCGGTCCCGCGCGACGGCGTCTGGCAGTTCGGTGACAACAATGCCGATATGGCGCTGTATGATCATATCGAGATCGTCCGCGGGGCGACCGGGTTGATGCAGGGCGCGGGTGAACCGGGCGCCTCGATCAACTATATCCGCAAACGCCCGACCGAGGATTTCCAGAATATCGCATCCGTCTCGCTGGCCTATCCGAAAGGGGCGCGGATCGAATCCGATGTCTCCGGGCCGCTGAATGCAGATGGCACCATCCGCGGGCGGCTGGTCAGCGTGGTCGATAGCCGCGACGGGGTCTTGGATGGCTACACCAAGGACCGCTACGTCTTCTTCGGCGCCTTGGAAGCCGATCTGACCGAGAACACCTTGCTGAGCGCAGGTATCAGCTACCAGAAAACCAAGGCTGACGGCGTAACATGGGGCGGGCTGCCGCCGTTCTTCACCGATGGTGGCCTGATCGACTGGGAACGCGGTGCCAGCATCGGAACCGACTGGACCTATGTTGATACAGAGCGGACCGAGGCTTACGCCTCGCTGGAACAGGTCTTCCAGAACGGCTGGACGGGCCGTGTCGTGTTGACCCACGTGAAGAACGACATGGATTCGACGCTTGCCTGGATTTCAGGTCGGCCTGATCGCGAGACCGGCGATGGCATGACGGGCTATGGCACCCGTTATGATGGCGGATACCGGCAGACCAACCTGAACGCTGTTCTGAACGGTGATTTTCAGGCGTTCGGTCGCGAACATCAATTCGTGCTGGGCGCAATGGCCTCGAAGGGCGAGGGCACCTATTACGGCTATGGCAGCGGTGCCACTTTCCCGGTCAATATCTACCGGCTGAACGGCAACTATCCCGCGCCTGACCTGCTGGATGATCCCAATTACACTTCGGAAAGCAAATCGCGGCAATTCGCGATCTACGGCACCAGCAAATTCAACCTCAGCGACGATCTGTCGGTCCTTGCCGGGGCGCGGATCAACTGGTGGGATGGCGAGGAAGGTTCGGGCGGAGCACCGACGGCGGACTACAAATTCTCGGGTGAGGTCACGCCCTATCTTGGTGTCACCTATAACATCACGCCGACCTATACCGCCTATGGCAGCGTCACCAGCATCTACAAACCGCTGCTGCTCCAGGACCGCGACCGGCAATACCTGCCGCCAACCTATGGCTGGAACTATGAACTGGGGGTGAAGGCCGATCTTCTGGGCGGCGCGCTTACCACATCGGCCGCAGTCTTCCAGACCGATCAGCGCGATGTGGCGCAATATGTGGAATATATCGAAGAAGAATTCCGCAGCGTCTATGAAAGCATCGACGGCACCAAAACCCGTGGCTTCGAGCTTGAAGCTGCGGGCGCGATCAATGAGCGCTGGAATGTTTCGGGCGGCTATACCTTCCGCATCTCGAAGGACCGCGACGGTACCGAACTCTTCACCGACCAACCGCGCCACACGCTGAAGATCGCCACCGATTACCGCGTCCCCAACCTGTTTGACGACAAGCTGACGGTCGGTGGGGCGATGCGCTGGCAAAGCGACACGATCAGCATGCCTTGGGACGGCGGTTCAATCGCCGTGCGTCAGGGTTCCTATGCGATCTATGACCTGAACGCCTCGTACGAGATCAGCGACAAGGCCGAACTGACGCTGAGCGTGAACAACATCTTCAACAAGAAATACTACGCCACGACCGGCTTTTACGACACCGTCGTCTATGGCGACAATCGCACGGCAGAGCTGACCTTGCGCACACGCTTCTGACGAAATCCGACGGCCCGCCCTAAAGGCGGGCCGTCTCATATACGAATCTCTCACAGTTTGGCGCTGCCGGGTCTTTCCACCGCCCCATCGATCCGCTAGAAGCCCTTTCGTCGGGGCGTAGCGCAGCCTGGTAGCGCGACGGTTTTGGGTACCGTAGGTCGGAAGTTCGAATCTTCTCGCCCCGACCAGCAAAAATCCAAAAAAATTCAAGTGTTTTGCCGAGAGCGCAAATCGCTGACAATTTGCGCAGTTTACAGGTCGTTTTACATTTTTCGGGCGATTCCTCCGCCGTGGGAGCCGCGTCCTCCAATGGGTCGGCTATACCATTACCGAGGACGAGACCGGCTATTACGCCATGTACGATGTCGGGCCTGTTGGTGAGGTTGAAACGCTGGCTGACCGGAACAGAGCCGGTGCTGGTCCAAGATATACGCCAGACGGACCATGTCCTGCTTCTTGCTAAGACAGGCGCACTGCTTCACGTCGAAACTCCGGCATCGGCCTGTTCCCATAGAACAGCTCCTACCCCCTTAGTTGAGGATTTCCACTCCTAAGGGGCAAGTCTAAACAAATTTTCCCCGGAAGTGAGATCGAGCGGTGCGGTTGGTCCTCGACAACGAAGGTCATCATGGATCGCGCCGACATTCGACTGCTCCTTCAAGGTAGCAACAACCCTATACGGGCCGAAGCAACGCATGGGGGCAGAACCTATAAACGAAAAAGGGGGACCGCGGCGCGATCCCCCTTTGCCAGTCAGGCGGCCTGTTTCTGCTGGCCAAAGCGGCCATAGAAGCTTTCGCCTTTCTGGGCCATTTCGCGCAACAGTTTCGGCGTTTCGAACCTTGCGCCGTGGCGTTCGGTCAACCCGTCCGAGATCTCTGCCGCGCGACCTGCGCCCAGCATGTCCAGCCAACTGAACGGACCACCCGACCAGGGTGCAAAGCCCCAGCCAAGGATCGCGCCGACATCACCTTCGCGGATGTCTTCCAGCACGCCTTCCTCCAGCGCCCGCACGGCTTCCAGCGTCTGTGCGAACATCAGACGGTGCTGCACTTCGGTCAGGTCGGGTTGTTCGTCGGCAATCGGATATTTGGCCTCAAGGCCTTCCCACAGGCCCAGCCGCTTGCCCGCGTCGTCATAGGCGTAAAAGCCCGAATTCGACTTGCGACCCAGACGGCCTTCATCGGCCAGCCAGAACAGCACCTCATCGACGGCGCTGTCGGGATAGGCGTCGCCCATCGCGGCGCGGGTGGCCTTGGCGATCTTCACGCCCAGATCGATTGAGGTCTCATCGACCAGTTGCAGCGGACCAAGCGGCATGCCCATCAGCTTCGCCGCATTCTCGATCAGGACCGGGTTGACGCCCTCGGCCACCATGCGGACACCCTCGTTGATATAGGGGATGATGCAGCGGTTGGCGTAGAAGAAGCGGGCGTCGTTCACCACGATCGGGGTCTTGCGGATCTGGCGGACGAAATCCAGCGCCTTGGCGACGGCGACCGGGCCGGTCTTGGCGCCCTTGATGATCTCGACCAGCAGCATCTTGTCCACCGGGCTGAAGAAGTGGATGCCGATGAACTGCTCGGGGCGGGCGCTGGCCTTGGCCAATTCGCTGATCGGCAGGGTCGAGGTGTTGGTGGCGAAGATCGCATCGGCGGGGATCACCGCTTCGGCTTTCTTGGTCACCTCGGCCTTGACGCCGGTATCTTCGAACACCGCCTCAACGATCAGATCACAGCCCGACAGCGCGGCATAATCGGTGGTCGCGGTGATGAGGCCCAGCACTTCGGCCTTCTTCTCTTCGGTCGATTTCTTGCGGCTGATCGCCTTGTCCAGCAGAGCCGTGGAATAGGATTTGCCCTTGTCTGCCGCCTCTTGCTTGGCGTCGATCAGCACGACCTCGATCCCGGCCATTGCGCTGACATAGGCGATGCCTGCACCCATCATGCCCGCGCCCAGCACGCCGACCTTCTTCACCGTCTGATCGGGCGCATCGGGGCGGTTCGCGCCTTTCTCAAGCGCTTCTTTGTTGATGAACAGGCTGCGGATCATCGCGCCAGACGAGGGGTTCATCAGCACATTGGTGAACCAGCGCGCCTCGATCTTCAGCGCCTGATCAAAGGGCACCATCGCGCCTTCATAAACCGCCGACAGCAAAGCCTTGGCCGCCGGATAGACGCCCATGGTCTTGCCATGCACCATGGCCGAGGCACCGACAAAGGTCATGAAACCCGCCGGATGGAACGGCTCTCCGCCCGGCATCTTGTAGCCCTTTTGATCCCAGGGCTTGACCAGATCGGCTTCCTTGGCGTTCAGCACCCAGTCACGGGCCGCGGCCACCGGATCTTCGGCAACTTCATCGATGATGCCGGCGGCCTTGGCCTTTTTCGGATCGGACAGCTTGCCCTCCAGCAGGAAGGGCGCGGCCATCATTGCGCCCAGCTTGCGGGTCAGGCGGGTGGTGCCGCCTGCGCCGGGGAAAATGCCGACCATGATTTCCGGCAGGCCGATTTTGGCCTTCAGATTGTCGGCCGCAAAGATGCGATGCGTCGACAGCGGCAGTTCCAGCCCGATGCCAAGCGCGGTGCCGGGCAGGGCGGCGGCGATGGGCTTGCCGCCTTTCAACGTCTTCGGGTCCATCCCCGCCCGCTCGATCTTGCGCAGCAGGTGGTGCAGCGTCATCACGCCGTCAAAGACGCCCTGCGCGCCGCCATTGTTCTTCATCCCGGCGATGACGTTCAGATCCATCCCCCCGGCGAAATCTTTCTTGCCGCTGGTGATGACGATGCCCTTGACCGCCTCATCGGCCAAAGCCTCGTCGATCAGCCGGTTCAACTCGGCCGCGCCGTCCAGAGACAGCACGTTCATCGATTTGTTCGGCACGTCCCAGGTGATGATCGCGGCGCCATCGGCACCCTTTTCCATCGTGAAATCGGTCATTCTCTCTCTCCCTGTTTCGGGTAGGGGCTTCCGTCCAGATGCGTGAACCCCGAGGGCGTCGCCATAAGGTCGAGGCCCGGATAATGTGTGATGTTTTCAGGCTTGCGGCTGCCCGCGATCAGGTAGGTGACGGGCCGGTCCGAGTGGTTGCGCAAGGTATGCGCCACCGGATCGCCCGCCTTCCAGCAACAGGCATCGCCCGGATGGATCAGCGTCTCGACCCCATCCTCGACCACGGTTAATTCGCCGTCGAGCAGGTAAAGAAACTCATCCTCATGCTGTTCCCAATGCGGCTGGCTGCTTTGCTTGCCGGGCTGAAGCGTCTCCAGCGCAAGGCCGAATTGCGTCAGCCCGCCCGCCTCGGTCAGATGGCGATAGGACAGAAAGCCGCGCCCGAGGTTCCAGGGCTCGGGATAACCCGAAACCCCCTCGGTCAACGGCACGCTGTCCTTGCGCAGGATCGCCATCAGACCCGCTCGATGATCGTCGCAGCACCCATGCCCGAGGCGATGCAAAGCGTGGCAAGGCCGACCTGCTTGTCCTGACGCTCAAGCTCATCCAGCAGGGTGCCGATGATGATCGCGCCGGTCGCGCCAAGCGGGTGGCCAAGTGCGATGGCGCCGCCATTGACGTTGACCTTGCCCGGATCGACCTGAAACGCCTGCATGAAGCGCAGGACGACCGATGCGAAGGCCTCGTTCACCTCGAACAGGTCGATGTCATTGATCGACATGCCGCTGTCGCGCAGGATCTTTTCGGTCACCGGGACCGGGCCGGTCAGCATGATGGTGGGATCGGTGCCGATCTTGGCGGTGGCGCGGATGCGGGCGCGGGGCTTCAGGCCGTAAGCCTCGCCGAATTCCTTGTTGCCCAAGAGGACAGCGGCGGCGCCATCGACGATACCGGAAGAGTTCCCGGCATGGTGAATGTGATCGATATGGTCGAGATGCGGGTATTTCAGCATCGCGACCTTGTCGAAGCCGGGCATTGCCTCGCCCATCTCCTTGAAGGCGGGTTTCAGCTTGGCCAGATCCTCCATCGCGGTGCCGGGACGCATATATTCGTCGCGGTCAAGGATGGTCAGGCCGTTCTGGTCCAGAACCGGCACGATGGATTTGGCAAAGCGGTTGTCCTTCCACGCCTCGGCGGCGCGGCGCTGGCTTTCCAGTGCCAGCTTGTCGGCATCCTCGCGCGAGAAGCCGAATTCGGTGGCGATGATATCGGCGCTGATCCCCTGCGGGACGAAATAGGTCTTCATCGCAAGGCTGGGATCGACGGCGATCGCCGCCCCGTCGCTGCCCATGGCAACCCGGCCCATCATCTCGACCCCGCCGGCGATATAGGCCTGACCCGCGCCGCCCTTGATCTGGTTGGCGGCAAGGTTCACCGCCTCCATCCCGGATGCGCAGAAACGGTTAATCGACAGGCCCGGGATCGATTCATCAAGGTCCGAGGCCAGCACGGCAGAGCGGGCCAGACAGCCGCCCTGTTCCTTCACTTGGGTGACGTTGCCCCAGATCACATCCTCGACCGCATGGCCTTCCAGATTGTTGCGTTCCTTGACGGCGTTCAGCAGGCGGGCGGAAAGCGCCAGCGAGGTGACCTCGTGCAGGCTGCCATCGGGGCGGCCCTTGCCGCGCGGCGTGCGGGCGGCGTCGTAGATATAGGCTTCGGTCATGTGTCCTCCTTCACGGCCCGGTCAGACGGATTGCCGGGCATCAGATCATAGGGATGTTTCCAACCGGGCAGGGCGGCAAGCGCTTCCAGCCAGCGGTCGATATGGGGCCATTCGGCGCGGTCGAAGCCGAAGGGTTCGGGGTAATAAAGATAGCCGCAGCAGGCGAAATCGGCGATGTTCGGACCCTTGCCCGCAACCCAGTCCCGGCTGGCCAGATGCCCGTCCAGAACCTTGTAGGCGACATGCAACCGGCCCTGCTGAAACTCGATCACCTGTTGGGGGCGCTTTGCCGGGGACAGGAAGTTCATCAGAAATCTGGTCGCCCCTGCCTGACCGGACAGTTTGTGATTGTCCCACATCAGCCAGCGCATCACCTCGGCCCGATCCTCGCCCCAGAATTTGCCGCTGCGATCGGCGATATGCATCTGGATGACGGCGGACTGGGTCAGGCTCAGATCGCCCTCGCGGAAAACCGGCACCTCACCCATTTCGTTGATGCTGCGAAATTCGGGACTGCGCGCCTCGCCATTGAAGAAATCGACATAGACGGGCTGCCAGTCGTAACCGGCCAACTCCATCGTCAGCGCCGCCTTGTAGGCATTGCCGCTTTCGCCGAAGCACCACAATTGAGCCGTCATTTTGCCTCCTCGCAAACGGGGGGCTTCGCGCCCCCCGGACCCCCGCGGGATATTTTCATGAAGAAGAGGTGGATTGATTCACGCTTCTTCAACCTTTGCCGTCTAGATCTGACGCTGCGGTACAGGCTGGGAAGCCGATGACCGCTGAAGGAGAAGTTCCCGGCTCACGACTTTGATGCCGATGGCCGCGCGTGGGCCGGGAATGTCTTCTTCTTCACTTCAATATCCCCGCCGGAGGCATTCCGACCTTGATCAGAACGATTCCGCCGCCAGTTCCATGACGGGTTTCGATCCTGACTGGATCCGGGCCAGATGCGTTGCCGTCATCGGCAATTGCCGCGCCATGTAATAGCGCCCGGTGGCGAGCTTCGTGTTCAGGAAATCCTTGTCGCCTTCGCCCGCATCCAGCATCGCCTGCGCCGCGACCGCCATCTTGGCCCACATCAGGCCCAGCGTGACATGGCCGAACAGGTGCATGAAATCATAGGACCCGGCCAGCGCGTCATT
The DNA here is from genome assembly GCF_016629665.1 of Paracoccus caeni. Lineage (GTDB taxonomy): Bacteria > Pseudomonadota > Alphaproteobacteria > Rhodobacterales > Rhodobacteraceae > Paracoccus > Paracoccus caeni. The sequence continues at coordinate 303,226 of NZ_JAEPRQ010000002.1, read as the reverse complement.
GGGGTTCTTCATCCCGCGTTCCATGAAGAACATGGCAGCGGTCTGCAGATCCTTCGAGGCGGCTTTCAGCGGTGCGATGAAATCGGCAACGGCTGCGTTTTCGGCGTTTTCCTTGAGGAAGGCTTTCACCATCTCGAAGAAGGCCATTACATGCTTGCCGCCGTCTTGCGCCAGCTTGCGGCCGACCAGATCCAGTGCCTGCACGCCGTTCGCGCCTTCGTAGATCATGGTGATCCGGGCATCGCGGACGAACTGGGACATGCCCTGTTCCTCGATATAGCCGTGGCCGCCATAGATCTGCTGCGCCAGAACCGCGCTGTCGAAGCCTTTGTCGGTCAGGAAGCCCTTGATGACCGGCGTCAGCAGCGAGATCAGCCCCTCGGCTGCCGCATCGCCCTGATGCGCCTTGTCGATCTGATGCGCGCCCCAGACGACCAGCATCCGTGCGCCTTCGAGGAAGGATTTCTGATCCATCAGCGAGCGGCGGATATCCGGGTGAACGATCAGCGGATCGGCGGGGCCGGATTTGTTTTCCGCGCCGGTGACCGCGCGGCCTTGCAGGCGGTCCTTGGCGTATTCGACCGCGTTCTGATAGGCGGGCACTGCGGCGGCATAGCCTTGCAGACCCACGCCCATCCGCGCCTCGTTCATCATGGTGAACATGGCCCGCATGCCCTTGTGCAGATCGCCCAGCAGCCAGCCCTTGGCGCCGTCATAATTCATGACGCAGGTGGCATTGCCGTGGATGCCCATCTTCTCTTCGAGATTGCCGACCGAGACGCCATTGCGTTCGCCAAGCGAGCCATCCTCATTGACCAGAAACTTCGGCACGATGAACAGCGAGATGCCCTTGGTGCTTTCGCCGCCGCCCGGAGCCTTTGCCAGAACCAGATGGATGACGTTTTCCGACAGGTCGTGATCGCCGGCCGAGATGAAGATTTTCTGCCCGGTGATCAGGTAGCTGCCATCGTCCTGCGGTTCCGCCTTGGTGCGCAGCATGCCCAGATCGGTGCCGGCATGCGGCTCGGTCAGGTTCATGGTGCCGGTCCATTCGCAGGACACCATCTTCGGCAGATAGGTCTGTTTCTGCGCATCGGTGCCGTGGGCGTGGATCGCCGAATAGGCGCCGTGGGTCAGGCCTTGATACATATTGAACGCCATGTTGGCCGAGACGAACATCTCGCCCGTCGCCACGCCCAGAACATAGGGCATGCCCTGACCGCCATATTCAGGATCGCAGTCCAGCGCGGTCCAGCCGCCTTCCTTCATCGCCTCGAACGCCTTGCCAAAGCCTTCCGGGGTCCGCACCACGCCGTTTTCCAGCTTGCATCCCTGCTGATCGCCCACTGCGTTCAGCGGCGCCAGCACTTCCGAGGCAAGCTTGCCTGCAGCATCCAGCACGGCTTCGGTAAAGTCGCGGTCCAGTTCGTCATGGCCGGGCAGGCCGGTTTCGGACAGCTTCAGAACGTCGTGCATCGCGAATTGCAGGTCGCGGACGGGGGGCGAATAGATAGGCATGGCTTATCCTTTTGTCGTGTCTGAGGACATGGCGGCTAGACGAGCCTCGGCGTCGGTGAGCTGTAGTTTCAGATCCTCGATCGCGATGCGAAGTTCCGCATATTGCTGTTCCATGTCCGAAAGGCGCTGCCGCCCGACATCGATGGTTGCGGCAATCTGCGTGCGGTTGGTCCCGCCGGGCTCGTACAGTTCGAGCAACTGGCGGATCTCCTCGAGGCTGAACCCGAAGCGCTTGCCGCGCAGGATCAGCGTCAGACGCGCACGGTCCCTTCGGTCATAAAGCCGGTGCTGGCCACGACGTTCGGGGAAAATCAGTTCCCTGGCCTCATAGAAGCGCAAGGTGCGGGGGGTGACATCGAACGCATCGCACATCTGGCGAATCGTCAACAGCTCATCGGACATGGGTAGCGGTTCCTCCTAGTTCCCGTCTGCCGTCCTTGATTGCCGATATAGTCACAAGTTGACGCGAACGTAAGCGAAACGCGGCGTCACGATGTGAACCGCCATTGTCGCGACTGTCTGGTCAACTCATCCCGGTCAATGCTTTGGCGGCAGTTTCACGCAGCGCTTCAAGATCGGCGCGCGCCGTTTGCAATTCTGAAATCTGTTGGTCCAGCACGCCAAGTTGTCGGTCTGCCATCTCAAGCCAGACCTCGTATTGTTCGCGCGAACCTTTCTGTTCGTAAATGAGCAACCACTGACGAATGTCTTCCAGCGAAAAGCCGAACCTCCGGCCGCGCAGGATCAGGGTCATCCTGGCGATCTCGCGCGGGCCATAGAAACGCGCTCGGCCTTCCTTAAACGGACGTAACAACTCGATATATTCGTAGTACCGCAAGGTGCGGGGGGTCACGTCGAAACGTGCGCACATGTCTTTGAAGCTGATCAACTGCTCGTCGGACATACACTTTTCCTCCACTGCGTCATCCGGCAAGCTATCCGTAGAATCTTCACTTCTCAACCTTCACGGATAACGTGACGTCATCGAGCAGGGATCAGGGGTGAACGTGGCCCCTCTGTCACGGATAAGCCTTGTCTGGCAGGCTTTCCCAAGGCATCCCTGAAGAACCCCTGCAAGGAGAAACACCGGATGCCCGAGGATCGTTCCGACCTAAGCCCCGAAGATCGCGTCCGAATCGCCCAGCAGTTCATCGAGGCGATTCCCCATGCCCGTGCCCTTGGCATGAGGGTCGATCATCTGGGGGCGGGAAGCGCCCAGATCAGCATGCCCTGGTCTGAACATCTGGTCGGCGATCCCCGCACCGGCGTCATTCACGGCGGTGTCGTCTCGGCGCTGATGGATACCTGCTGCGGGGCGGCGGTGATGTCCCATCCTACCGAGCCGCGCTCGACCGCGACGATCGATCTACGGATCGACTATATGCGCTCGGCCGCGCCGGGGCAGCGGATCACGGCGAAGGCCGAATGCTATCACGTCACCCGCAGCGTGGCCTTTCTTCGGGCGGTGGCGCTGGATGAGGATGGCGAAAATCCGGTGGCCGCGGCGACCGGCGCGTTCACGGTGGAAAGGTAGGCAGTCATGGTCGGAGATCGCAACGAGCCGCTGAACCAGATCAAGCAGCGCCGGGATTCCGCGCTGAAGGCCTTGGTTTCGGGCGTGCCCTATATGAACTGGCTGGGCATAAACTTTGACCGGCGCGGGGATGAGCTGACCGCCGTGATGCCCTATGATGAGAAGCTGATCGGCAATCCGCGCCTGCCCGCGCTGCATGGCGGGGTGACGGCGGCGTTCCTTGAGGTGACGGCGATCATCGAGCTGTCATGGACCGCGATGTGGGAAGATATGGAATCGGGCCGCATTGCCCCTGATGCCGACGTGCCGGACAGTTTGCCGCGTCTGCCGAAAACCATCGATTTCACCGTCGATTATCTGCGCAGCGGCCTGCCGCGCGACGCCTATGCGCGGGCGAAGGTGGTCCGCTCGGGTCGGCGCTACGCCTCGGTTCAGGTCGAGGCATGGCAGGACAACCGGTCCCGGCTGATCGCGCAGGCGACCGGGCATTTCCTTATGCCGCAGGGCGGATAAGGTGACTGCCCGCGCCGATGTCGGGCCTTTGACCAATCGGCGTGTGCTGAACATCGCCGTTCCGATCGTGCTGTCGAATGCCACGATCCCGCTTCTGGGGCTGGTCGATACGGCCGTGGTCGGGCGGCTGGGCGAGGCTGCACCCATCGGCGCGGTGGGGCTTGGCGCGGTGGTGCTGACCTCGATCTACTGGATCTTCGGTTTTCTGCGCATGGGCACGACGGGCCTCATCGCGCAAAGCCACGGCACCGGCGACGATGCTGAAAGCGGGGCGCATCTGTTGCGCGCGCTGTTCATCGCCTTCGTCGCGGGGCTGAGCTTCGTCATCCTGCAACTGCCGATCTTCTGGGCGGCGTTCCAGCTCGCGCCTGCGTCAGACGCGGTCGAGACTCTGGCGCGGGATTATCTGGGCATCCGCATCTGGGGCGCGCCCGCGACCATCGGGCTATATGCCGTCACCGGCTGGCTGATCGCCATCGAGCGGACGCGGGCCGTGCTGATCCTGCAATTATGGCAGAACGGGATCAACGTGATCCTCAGCATCTGGCTGGGGCTGCAACTGGGCTTCGGCGTCACCGGCGTCGCATGGGCCACGCTGATCGCGGAATGGAGCGGGCTCTTGTTCGGTCTGTGGCTGGCGCGGCACGTGTTGCGGGCGGCAATCGTTGCGGCGCGGAGTATGGCGGTGCTGTTTGCGCGGGACAAGCTGAACCGGCTGATGCGGGTGAACGGCGATATCATGATCCGCTCGGTCCTGTTGCAGGTCAGCTTTACGTCTTTCTTGTTTCTGGGCGCGGCGCAGGGCGATGTGACGCTGGCCGCCAATCAGGTCTTGCTGCAGTTTCTGGCAATCACCGCCTATTCGCTGGACGGCTTCGCCTTCGCCGCCGAAAGCCTTGTCGGGCAGGCGGTCGGTGCCAAGCGGCCACAGGCGGTGCGGCGGGCCTCGATCCTGACATCGCAATGGGGCGTGGTGGGGGCGGTCGCGCTTGGGCTGGTCTTCTGGTTCGGCGGTGGCGCGATCATCGACATGCTGACCACCTCGCCCGAGGTCCGGGCCGAGGCGCGGGTCTATCTGGGCTGGATGGGCTTCGCGCCGCTGATCGGGGTGGCAAGCTGGATGCTGGACGGCATCTTCATCGGCGCGACGCTGACGCGGGACATGCGGATCGCCATGCTGCAATCGGCGCTGGTCTATCTGGTCGCGGTCCTGATGCTGCCGCCGCTGTTCGGGAACCACGGGTTGTGGATGGCGCTGATGCTGCTGAACGCGGCGCGCGGGCTGACCATGTGGCTGCGCTATCCCAAGGCCGAGGCGGCGGCGGCCTAGCCCTGCGTCTGCACGGCCCGGCGGTTCTGGGTGGTGCGATACAGAAACGCCCCGATGAAGATCACGATCAGCAACAGGATGATCGTCGCGGCGGGCGAGCTGTCGAGGAAGAAGCTGAGATAGGTCCCGCCCAGCATCGCCACCAGACAGACCAGTACCGCCACGGCCAGCATCCGCCCAAAGCTGCGCACGATCAGGAACGCAATCGCCCCCGGCGCGATCAGCAGCCCGACGGCAAGGATCAGCCCGGTCGCCGTCAGCGTCGCCACGATGGTCAGCGACAGGATCGTCAGCAGCCCGTAATGCAACAGCCCGACCGGCAGCCCCGAGGCTCGCGCCTGACCCGGATCGAAGGTGAACAGCATCAGATCCTTCCAGAAGGCCAGCAGCAGGATCGACACGATGATCGAGATCGCCCCGCTAAGCTGCAGATCCGCTAGCTGCACCCCCAGCATGTTGCCGAACAGGATGTGATCCAGATGGATGGAAGGCGCGATGGCGACATAGATGACGATGCCCAGCCCGAACATGCCGGAAAAGACCACGCCCATGACGGTGTCCTGTTTCACGCGGCTGTTCTCGGCCAGATAGCCGGTGGCGATGGCGGTGAACATGCCGGCGGCGAAGGCTCCGACGACCAGCGGGAAGCCAAAGACATAGGCCAGCACGATCCCCGGCAGCACCGCATGGCTGACCGCATCGCCCATCAGCGCCCAGCCTTTCAGCACCAGATAGCAGGAGAGCAGCGCCGTCGGCACCGCAACAAGGGCCGAGATCGCGAAGGCGTTCAGCATGAACGGGAAGTGGAAGGGAAGCAGCAGGGTCTCGATCACGGCGTCACCTCGTCACGCAGCGCGGCGCGGGCCTTGGCGCGGGCGGCCAGAAGGCCGTGTTTCGGGGCGAAGACGAAGACCAGCAAGAAGATCAGCGTTTGCAGGCAGACGATGACGCCCCCGGTCGCGCCGTCGAGGAAATAGCTGATATAGGCGCCGAAAAAGCTGGTCAGCGTGCCGATGGCGACCGACAGGGCAATGAGGCGCGGAAAGCGGTCGCAAAGCAGATAGGCCGTAGCGCCGGGCGTCACCACCATGGCGATGACCAGAAACGCCCCGACGGTCTGCATCGCCGCCACCACGCTGGCCGAGAGCAGCGCAAAGAAGATACCTTTCAGCAGGCCGGGCCGCAGCCCGATCGACCGGGCGTGGTTTTCATCGAAGAACACCACCATCAGGTCTTTCCATTTCAGCAGCAGCACCACCAGTGACACGCAGCCGATGATCGCCAGTTGCAGCGTATCCTCGGGGGTGATGGCAAGGATATTGCCCATGGTGATCGTCTGGACCGATATGGCGATCGGGTTGATTGAGATCATGAACAGGCCCAGGCCGAAAAAGCCCGAGAAGATCAACCCGATCACCACATCGACCTTCAGCCCGGAACGTTCCGACAGAAACAGCATCGCCGCTGCGGCAAGGCCGCCTGACAGGAACGCGCCAAGCGCGAAGGGCAATCCCAGCATGTAGGCCCCGGCGACGCCCGGCACGACAGAATGGGACAAAGCGTCCCCGATCAGCGACCAGCCGCGCAGCATCAGATAGGCCGACAGGAACGCGCAGACCCCGCCCACAAGGGCAGAAACCCACATCGCGTTCATCATGTACATATAGTTGAACGGCTCCAGCAGCAGGGTCATTCCTTCTGCTCCGAAACGCTGCTCAGATGGGTGCGGTCGCCGTAATGGACCAGCGGGCGTTCGTCGTCGGTCAGGATCGAGACCGCGCGCGGATCGTCATCATCATGCAGATCGCCGCCGCCAAGCGTGACATGGCGCAGCACGCCGCCAAAGGCTTTCTCAAGGTTCTCGCGCGTGAAGGTGGTCTCGGTCGGGCCATAGGCCAGCACGGTGCCCTTGACCAGCACCACCCGGTCGCAGAATTCCGGCACCGAGCCAAGGTTATGGGTCGAAACCAGCATCACCCGGCCTTCATCGCGAAGCTCGCCCAGCAGTTTGATGATCTGCTCTTCGGTCTTCACATCGACGCCGGTGAACGGCTCGTCCAGCAGGATCACCTGACCGTCCTGCGCCAGCGCGCGGGCCAGAAACACCCGCTTTTTCTGCCCGCCCGACAGTTCGCCGATCTGGCGGTGGCGATATTCCTGCATGTTGACCCGGCTGAGGGCGGAATCGACCGCCTGATGATCGGCGGGCGAGGGGCGGCGCAGGAACCCCATTTTCCCATAGCGCCCCATCATCACCACATCCTCGACCAGCACCGGGAAGGACCAGTCCACCTCTTCCGATTGCGGGACATAGGCGACCAGATTGCGGCGCAGGACTTCCTTGACGGTCATCCCTAACAGCCTGATTTGACCGCCGGACACACCGACAAAGCCCATGATCGCCTTGAACAGCGTCGATTTGCCCGCGCCGTTCACCCCGACCAGCGCCGTGACGGTGCCGCGCGGGATTTGAAAGCTGGCATGGCGCAAAGCGGTGTGACCGTTACGATAGGTAACGGTCACGTCCTTGGCGATGATCCCGTCGCCCGAACCGGGTTCGTCCGAGGGCAGGGGGCGGGCGGCATGGATCATGATCGGCTCACTTCATTCGGTTTTGCTGGCGGTAGTTCCGGCTTGCAGACCTTCGGCCACGGTTTGCGAGGTGACGGTCAGCAGGTCCAGATAGGTCGGCACCGGGCCATCGGGTTCGGACAGGCTGTCCACGTAAAGAACGCCGCCATAATGCGCGCCGGTTTCGCGGGCGACCTGTTCAGCCGGTGCGGTGTTGACGGTGCTTTCGCAGAAGACGACCGGGATTTCATGTTCGCGCACGCCGTCGATCACTTCGCGGACCTGACGGGGGGTGCCCATCTGATCGGCGTTCATCGGCCACAGATACAGCTCTTTCAGGCCGAAATCGCGGGCGAGATAGCTGAAGGCCCCTTCGCAGGTGACCAGCCAGCGCTGATCCTCGGGGATTTCGGCGATCTGTTCGCGCAGCGGCTCGATCGTGCTGCGAAGCTGGTTTTTATAGGCTTCGGCATTCGCGGCATAGCTTTCGGCATTCGCCGGATCATGCTCGGCAAAGGCCTTTTCGATATTGTCGATATAGATCAGCGCATTGTCGAGGCCCATCCAGGCATGGGGATTGGGCTTGCCGTCATATGATCCGCCCGAGATCGCAATAGGATCGATCCCGTCCGTCAGCGTGACCGAGGGCACATCTTTCAGATTGGCAAGAAACTGTTCGAACCACAGCTCAAGGTTCATGCCGTTCCACAGCAGCAGATCGGCATCCTGCGCGCGCACCAGATCCTGCGGGGTCGGCTCGTATCCATGAATCTCGGCACCGGGTTTGGTGACAGACACCACCTCTGCCGCATCGCCGGCGACGTTTTGCGCCATATCGGCAAGCACGGTGAAGGTGGTCACGACCTTCATCTTGTCTTCGGCCCAAGCCGTCCCCGCGGTCAGCATCGCAGCCATCGCCGTTCCAGCCCAAAGCACCCTGTTCAGTCGCATCCGTTCCGTCTCCTGCATTCGTTCATCTTCTCTCTAAATGCGAACCATTTGCAAGAGTCAAGCCTGTTGAGATTAATTCTCAACTGGAATCGAAAGATCGGTGGCCGCCCGGAACGGACTGGGGCATCTGCCCTGACCGGGCGCGGTGTTCGGATTGTGCTGCGGCTTGCGATTGCGACGCGCGAATCTGTTCGCCTTGTGATTGCGGATCGCGATTCCGCGAGCAGCGGGTGAGGACTGCTGACATAAAGGCCAATCCGGCGGACCAAAAATCGGAAAAAGTATATATATATTCTAATCGTTTCAGCGGTTGTAAAGGATTGTTAATTTTTGGTTGAGTTTGGTGTTAATTCACGCCATCATTATCAAGTCAGGCCAAACTTCACGAATGTTCCGTCGTCTCCGGTGAATATTTTATTCGTCCGGTGTCATTTTTGTCCGGCAGTCATCAGTTGCAGATTCTCCAATCACTGCCCCGTTTCCCGGTGAAATCACATGAATTTTCTGTCCCAAGGCGCCGTTATGCAACGGTTGGCCTCTCCCATCACTGTTGACTTCGATTCAAATGGCCGCCAGCGGGTGGATCAGGTTTCGAATGATCGCCATTTGTTTTTAGAAGCGGAAACTTACGAGAATAATCGTCAGGACGGAATTGAAAGAGCGCCTGCCGGTCAGGCCGATCCTGATATGCCGTTCGAGTCCGATGCCGAGGATGCGGACCGTGGGCGACTGCTTGCGGCGGGCTATCTGGATGCCAGGATCGCGGGTGTTCAGGTGCGCTATCCGGTGATCCTGGTCGGTGCGGATGATCAACAGTTTCTGGTCTATCCCGATGCGCCGGAAGATATCCTCTCGGTGCTGCCCGAGGCGAAACAGACGCATCTGCACCTTTTCGAAAATGCGCAATACGACCCGCAGAATGACAGCGTTCCATGCTTCTGTTCAGGCACCCTGATCGGGACGATCAACGGTGATATGCCGATTGAGACGCTGAAGCCCGGCGACATGGTCGCGACCCGCGATCACGGATATCAGCCGATCCGCTGGATCGGATCAAAGCATCTGTCGCAGGCGCGCCTGAACAGGAACCCCGACCTGCTTCCGATCAGAATACGGGCTGGTGCATTGGGACGGAACCTTCCCGCCTCCGATCTGCTGATCTCGCCCAAACACCGGGTTCTGGTTCGCTCTGTCATCGCGCAGCGGATGTTCGGAGCCTTTGAAATCCTTGTGGCGGCAAGGCAGTTGCTGTCCATCGAGGGTATCGCCATCGCAGACGATCTGACCGAGGTTACGTATTTCCACATTCTCTTCGACCAGCATGAAGTGGTCGTTTCAAACGGTGCCGAGACCGAGTCGCTTTTTACCGGACCCGACGCGATGAAATCCGTTGGTCTTGCGGCCCAGACCGAGATCTTCGCTATCCTCCCCGAACTTGCGAAGAAGAGTTACCGACCTTCGCCGTCCCGTCCGATCCCCACGGGCCGGATGGCGGACCAGTTGGCGGCGCGGCACCTCATGCACCAACGACCGCTTTTTTCATGACGGAAATCTTCATGGAAAGAATGCCTTTGTAGTCTCGAATTTCAGATTTGATAGAAGGGTGTGACTATGGTGGCGCGGATCCCGATCCCCGCCACCATTTTTTTGCCCGCAAATTCCGTCCTCGCCGAAATCGGGAGCCGAAAAAGAAATAGCCCCGCTCAACGAAGAGCGGGGCTTTGAGTTGTCCATCCAGTTCACTTGAAGAGAACCTTGGGACGATGAACTAGGTTGGTTCTAAGATGTCTCATGACAATAGCATTTTTTTTGACGCGGACATATCGGTGAAATTGCCCATTTACGCAAGGTCAACCAGAGGGTTACGGGAAATGTCCTGCACGCCTGATTGATGCGGTTCAGATCGTCTGCCCGCCCGAAACCTCGATCCGTTGCGCGGTGACCCAACGGTTCGCATCGTCCAGAAGATTTGCGATCATCGGCCCGATATCATCTGGCAATCCAACCCGCCCAAGCGCCGTCATTGCCGCGAATTGTGCGTTCGCCTCGGCATTGTCGCGGACCATGCCGCCGCCGAAATCGGTCTCGATCGCGCCCGGCGCGACGGTGTTCACGGTGATCCCGCGCCCGCCCAGTTCGCGCGCCATATAGGTGGTCAGGGTTTCGACCGCACCCTTCGCCGCCGCATAGGCCGAGAAGCCGGGATAGGAAATCCGCGTCAGCCCGGACGAGAAATTCACGATCCGCCCGCCATCGGCGATCAGCGGCAGCAGCGCCTGAACCAGAAAGAACACGCCTTTGACATGCACGTCGAAAAGCCCGTCGAACTGGGCTTCGGTGGTGGCCTCGATCATCGCATATTCGCCGTGACCGGCATTGTTGATCAGGTGGTCGAAACTGTCGCGGCCCCAATTCTCTTGCAGGGCGACCCGAAGCCTTTGGGTGAAATCGGGGAAGCTCGCGACCTCTGCCATGTCCAGTTGCAGCGCGACAGCTTTCCGGCCAAGTGCGCGGATTTCCGTGACCACTTCTTCCGCCTGCGCGGTATTGCCGCGATAGGCCACGATCACGTCGCCGCCGTGGCGGGCGATGGACAAAGCGGTGTTGCGGCCAAGGCCACGATTGGCGCCGGTAACGATTGCGATCTTGCTCATCTTTATTTCCTTCGTGCAGATGCGATGCAGGCAACATGGGGTGAAAATCGCGATCCGTGTTGCCTGTTCCTCGCCGCTTCTTGCCCGTTTCTCTGAAATGGCACGCAAGGTCTTGCCGAACGGGCCGGTTTCTTGCCTGATACCGTGAAGCCATTGCCCGGATCGCCAAGATGAACCGATCACTTCTGGACCATGTCCGCCGTCACGCTGATGCCCATGCCGACCGTTTCGGCGCGGCAATCACGCCGGTCGCGGGGCTGACCGCGGTGCGGGTCATGTATCCCGGCGAATTGCAGGTCGCCGTCAACAAGCCGCTGGTCGCGATGCTGTTGCAGGGGCGAAAGCGGGTGACGATGGGGGCCGACAGTTTCGATTTCGGTCCGGGCGAGGCGTTGCTGATCTCGGCCGATGTGCCGACGGTCAGCCAGATCATCGAGGCCAGCCCCGCCGCGCCCTATTACTCGCTGGTGCTGGAGCTTGATCCGGCGATGCTGCGCGAATTGTCGGTCGCGGCCCCGCATCTGCCGGATCCCGCCCCGATCCGGGTCGAGCCGACCGATCCCGATGTGGCCGAGGCGGCTTTGCGGCTGATGCGCCTTCTGGACCGGCCCGAGGCGCTGCCGGTTCTGCGCGACGGTCTTCTGCGCGAGATGCATTATTGGTTGCTGAACGGGCGTCACGGCGCGGCGATCCGCAGGCTTGGCGTCACCGACAGCCACGCCGGGCGCATCGCCCGCGCGGTCGAGGCAATCCGGCAGGATTATCAACGCCCGATCCGGGTCGAGCATCTGGCGGTGCTGGCAGGGATGAGCGAATCGTCATTCCATCAGCATTTCCGCAGCATCACCACGCTGTCGCCGCTGCAATTCCAGAAGCAGCTAAGGCTGATCGAGGCGCGGCGGCGGATGTTGGCAGAGGGGGCAGGGATCGCCACCGCCGCCCATGCCGTCGGCTATGAAAGCGTGCCGCAATTCACCCGTGAATATCGCCGGTTATTCGGTGCGCCGCCCGGTCAGGATATGCGGCAGGCGCAGGTCGGGGGCTGATCCGAGGGCGGGAACAAAAACGCCGCCCCGGTGAGGGGGCGGCGTGCTACCGTCAGAAGCGAAAACCCACGCCAACGGGCTCTGACGGCAGATCGGTTAGGGCCGGATCACTCGGCGGCGAACTGGTTCATGGTGTTGGCATGACCGCCCGCTTTCAAGGCGCGCTCGCCTCCGACCATTTCCTTGAACGTATCGCCCAGATCCGAGCCGACCTCGTGCTGGTGCTTCACCGCGCTGATGCCGCGACGGATTTCCTGACGCTGGACGGTTTTGACATAGGCCAGCATCTTGTCGTCGCCGAAATAACCGTGGCTCAGCTCGTCCATCGACTTCGCGGTCAGGTGGAAGGTCGGCAGCGTGATCAGGTTGTGGAACACGCCGGCGCGGGCCGAGATGTCGGTCTGGAAGCGTTGCAGGCGCTGATCCGCCTCGCGGCCCAGATCGGTATCGTCGTAATCCGCCTTCATCAGCTCGTTGCCATCCGGGTAGTCGCTTTCGCTGATCTTGCCCTCGGCCAGCCATTGGCTGCGGACCTGTTTGCGCAGGTTCAGCGTCCAGTTGAAGCTGGGCGAGTTGTTATAGGTCAGCTTCGCATTCGGCACTTCCTTGCGGATCTCGGCAACCATGCCTGCAATCTCATCGACATTCGGGGTATCGGTTTCGATCCACAGCAGATCCGCACCGCCATCTTTCAGCGAGGCGACGCAATCCTCGATCACCCGCGCCCGGCCGGTATTTTCGCGGAACGGGAACAGGCCATTCGCCAGACGAACCGGCTTCACGAATTCGCCGCCCTGATACAGCGCCAGTTCGCCCTCGCGGATCGGGTTTTCTTCGGTGATCTGTTCGGTCTTCAGCCATTTGATATACTGGCTGGCAAGATCGCCCGGCTGCTGGCTGACCGGAACCTTCTGGGTCAGACCAGCGCCAAGGCTGTCGGTGCGGGCCACAATCACACCGTCATCAACGCCCAGTTCCTCGAAGGCCAGACGGCAGGCGCGCAGTTTCTCGATAAAGTCCTCGCGCGGGACGGTGACCTTGCCGTCCTGGTGACCGCATTGCTTGGCGTCCGAGACCTGATTTTCGATCTGCAGACAGCAGGCACCCGCCTTGATCAGCTCTTTCGCCAGCAGATAGGTGGCGTGTTCGTTGCCGAAGCCCGCATCGATATCGGCGATGATCGGAACGACATGGCTTTCGAAATTGTCGATCGCCTCGATCGCCTGCGCACGCTCGGCTTCCGTGGTCGCGGCTTTCAGTGTCTTGAACAGATCGTTCAGCGCAACCTCATCCGCCTGACGCAGCGAGACATAGATCTCGTGGATCAGATCGGCGACGGCAGTTTTTTCGTGCATCGACTGATCGGGCAGGTGGCCCCAACGGTTGCGCAGCCCGGCGACCATCCAGCCGGACAGATAGACATAGGTGCCCTTGGCGGTGCCGCGCAGGCGCTTCACGGATTTGATCATCTGCTGGGCGTGAAAGCCCGACCAGCAGCCCAGCGATTGGGTGAATTTCGACGGATCGGCATCATAGGCCGCCATATCGCCGCGCATCACCGTTGCCATGTCGCGGGCAACGTCCAGATGGGTGTCATAGGTGTTTTGCAGCTTAAGCTGAACGATGTCATCCACCGAGACGCCGCTGCTCGTGTGGCCCGACGGATAGCGGGCGGCGACATCCTGGCGCAGTTCGGCGTAAGATTTACGGTTGGCCATGTTCGTTCCTTTCGTCATGGTCAGAGACGGAAGGGCCGTCAAAGGCCCTTCCAAGGGAGAGATTGTTGCGGGGTTTGGACCGGACTTAATCGAGCGCGTTCAGCACCTGATAGGCCGGCGTGGTGATGAAATCGGGCAGAGCCTCTGCCGTTGCCGCGTCCAGCAGCAGGCGGCAGGCCGAGGCGTAATGCCCGCGATGGAAGCCGTTCGGGCCAAGCCGTTCCAGCAGACGCCCGATCTCGCCCTGAACCAGTTGGCCCAGCCAGTCGGCGCTAAGGTTCCGCTCGCTGCCGTCCTCCATCTCGACCGGGGCGCGGTGGCGGATCCATTGCCACAATTGCGCGCGGCTGATTTCGGCGGTGGCGGCGTCTTCCATCAGGTTGTTGATCGGCACCGCGCCGCGGCCTTGCAGCCATTGCGCCAGATATTCGATCGCGATCGAGACATTGGCGCGGACACCTGCCTCGGTGATCTGGCCCTGATGCGGCTTCAGCAGCATCGCCGGTTCGATCCGAAACTCCTGACGCGGGCGGTTGATCTGGTTCGGGCCGGGCATGGCGGCGTCAAAGACCTGCAATGCGACCGGAACCAGATCGGGATGCGCGACCCAGGTGCCGTCATGGCCCATCTCGACCTCGCGCTGTTTGTCGGCGCGGACCTTGGCAAAGGCGGTCTCGTTGGCGGCATCGTCATCCTTGACCGGGATTTGCGCGGCCATCCCGCCCATCGCGTGAACGCCGCGACGGTGGCAGACCTTGACCAGACGGGCCGCATAGGTGGCCAGAAAGGCGCGGTCCATGGTGACCTCTGCCCGGTCGGGCAGGACATAGGCCGGATGATTGCGCAAGGTCTTGATGTAGCTGAAGATATAATCCCAACGGCCACAGTTCAGCCCGGCGATATGTTCGCGCAGTTCCCAGATGATCTCATCCATCTCGAAGGCGGCGGGCAGGGTCTCGATCAGGACGGTCGCCTTGATCGTGCCTTGCGCCAGACCCGTCCGTTCCTGTGCGAAGAGGAAGACATCGTTCCAGAACCGCGCCTCGCGGTGGCTTTCCAGCTTTGGCAGGTAATAGAACGGCCCGCGACCCGAGGCGGCCAAGGCGCGGCCGTTATGGAAGATGTTCAGACCGAAATCGAACAGCGCGGCTGAGACCGGCTGACCGCCGATCAGGACATTCGCTTCCGACATATGCAGCCCGCGCGGGCGGACGATCATCAGGGCCGGAACGGCGCCGACACGATAGGATTTGCCGGTTTTCGGATCGTCGAAATCCAGCGTCCCGTCACGGTAGTCCAGCATATTCGCATGACCGGCGATGATATTGGCGAAGCCGGGCGAGGTCGCATCCTCGAAATCGGCCATGAAGACCTTGGCCCCGGAATTCAGCGCGTTGATCATCATCTTGCGATCAACCGGGCCGGTGATCTCGACGCGGCGGTCCTGCAATGCTTCGGGCAGCGGCGCGGCTTGCCAGATGCCTTTGCGGATCTCGGTGGTTTCGGGCAGATAATCGGGCAATTCGCCACGGTCGATCCGCTCTTGCCGACGCTGACGGGCGACCATCAGCGCGTGAAGACGCAGGCCGAAGCGGGCCTGAAGCTCGGCCACGAAGTTCAGTGCTTCCGCGGTCAGGACAAGCTCGGCCCCCGGCGCGGTGCGCAGGACAAGGGGCGGCGACAGGGTCGGGACACGATCAAGCGGCATTTCATGACTCCAAGCGTTGGCGTTAGCTTTGTAAAGTAACTGTAGTAATGTCATGCTGCATGTGCATCATATACTTGTAATAAAGAGGTTTTCTTGTAAGTTATGTCGTGACGCTTCCTGAAAATTTGTAATGTTTGTCACTTTAAGGCACCCCGGAGGGCACCAAATGGCAGAGCGCGGAGAGAAGCTGATCATCGGCCAGAGGCTGAAGGTTCTGCGCAATTCGCTGGGCCTGACGCAGGCGCAGATGGCGGCAGAGCTAGGGATTTCCGCGAGTTACATCACCCTGATCGAGGCGGATCAGCGTCCGGCCTCGGCCCGGCTCTTGATGAAACTGGCCGAGGTTTATGACCTGAACATCTCGGAGCTTGCCCCCTCGACCGATACCCAGCTTGCCGCGGATTTCGCGGCGGCTTTGAAAGATCCGGCGATTGGCGGTCACATGACACGCACCGAGGTCGAGGCGGTGTTGCAGGCTTCCCCCCGGATTGCGCAGGCTTTCGTGCGGCTGCACGACCAGTATCGCGAATCGCTGCTGCGCGGTCAGGACGACACCAATCCGCTGACCGACCGCGACAAGGTCGAGGTGCTGGTGGACCATTCCCGCCCGGTCGAAAGCGTGCGCGGCTGGTTCTATTCGAACCGCAACCATTTCGACCCGCTGGACCGGGCTGCCGAAGCTTTGGCCGAGCAACTGGGCCTGCATCGCCGTGAACCGCATATCGCGCTGAGCGAACGTCTGGCGACGCATGGTCTCAACGTGCGGATTCTGCCCGCAGCGGTCATGGCCGACCAGCTTCGCCGTTTCGATCCGCATCGGCGCGAATTGCTGCTGTCGGAACTGCTGGGTCAGTCAAGCCGCCGGTTCCAGATCGGTGTCCTTCTGGGCCAGCTTGAACAGCGAGACCTGACCGAGCAACTGGTGTCCGAGGCAGGCCTGAACGATCCGGCGGCGCTGTCGCTGATGCGCGTCAGCCTGTCGAACTACTTTGCGGCGGCGCTGCTGATGCCCTATTCGCGGTTTCTCTCGGCCTGTGAATCGACGCGCTATGATGTCGAATTGCTGTCGCACCGCTTCGGCACCAGTTTCGAACAGACCGCCCATCGCATGTCCACGCTGCAACGGTCCGATGCGCGGGGGATTCCGTTCTATTTCGTCCGCGTCGATCAGGCGGGCAATATCTCGAAACGTTTCAGCGCCGGGCGTTTCCCGTTCTCGCGCTTCGGCGGCACCTGTCCGTTGTGGAATATCCATTCCAGCTTCGAGACGCCCGAGAGGGTTCAGACCCAGGTGATCCGCATGCCGGAAGGGGTCAGCTATTTCTCGGTCGCGCGGACGGTGACGCGGGCAGGGGGCAGTCATGGCGCGCCCGCGCAAAGGCTGGCCATCGGGCTGGGCTGCGATGTCGCCTATGCGCCGCGTCTGGTCTATGCCGACGGCATCGATCTGGACCGCACCAAGCCGGTCGATATCGGGCTGAACTGCTATCTGTGCGAACGCCCCGATTGCTCGGCCCGCGCCCATGCGCCGATCAACCGCAAACTTGAAGTGAATGAGCGTGAACGCAGTCTGGCGATCTTCCGCTTTCAGGGAGAGCCGTGATCCGGCTGTAATCCGGGGCAGGGCTCCGGGACAGGGCATTCTGCAAAATGATCGGGACGCCCTTAATTGGGCGCCCCGTTGGGTCGTGCGGTTGGATTGCGAGACGATGTCAGGCCGTGACGTCGTCGCTTGATCCGCCGAGGTCTGAGAGCAGGTTGCCAGTGCTCAGCAGATCCTCGGAGCTGTCAGTGAGGCCACCCAGGAGAGAGCCGTCACCCAGCAGACCGCCGACCGTATCCGTGATACCAGCCAGCAAACCACCGTCATCATCGCCGCCCAGAAGGCCGTCGATGGTTTCGGTCACACCGGCCAGCAGGCCGTCGTCACCATCGCCACCCAGCAGCCCGCCGATCGTGTCGGTCACGCCGCCGAGAAGGCCACCGGCACCACCGCCGAGCAAGCCGCCCAGCAGATCGCCGTCACCGTCGCCACCCAGCAGGCCACCAACCGTGTCGGTCACGCCGCCGATGAGGCCACCGGCACCGCCGCCAAGCAGACCACCCAGCAGGTCGCCGTCACCGTCGCCACCCAGCAGGCCACCGACCGTGTCGGTCACACCACCGATGAGGCCACCGGCACCGCCACCGAGCAAGCCGCCCAGCAGATCGCCGTCACCGTCGCCTCCGAGCAGGCCACCAACCGTGTCGGTCACACCACCGAGAAGGCCACCAGCACCGCCGCCGAGCAGACCACCCAGCAGATCGCCGTCACCATCGCCACCCAGCAGGCCGCCAACCGTGTCGGTTACGCCGCCGAGAAGGCCACCGGCACCACCACCGAGCAAGCCGCCCAGCAGATCACCGTCACCATCGCCACCCAGCAGGCCACCAACCGTGTCGGTCACTCCACCGAGAAGGCCACCGGCTCCGCCGCCGAGCAGACCGCCCAGCAGATCGCCGTCACCGTCGCCTCCGAGCAGGCCACCAACCGTGTCGGTCACGCCGCCGAGAAGGCCACCGGCTCCGCCACCGAGCAAGCCGCCCAGCAGATCGCCGTCACCATCGCCGCCCAGCAGGCCACCAACCGTGTCGGTCACTCCGCCGAGAAGGCCACCGGCTCCGCCGCCGAGCAGACCGCCCAGCAGATCGCCGTCACCGTCGCCACCCAGCAGGCCACCGATCGTGCCGGTCACACCGCCAAGCAGGCCACCAGCGCCGCCTCCGAGCAAGCCACCCAGCAGGCCACCGCCTTCGCCTCCATCGCCCAGCAATCCGGTGCCGGTCAGTTCTCCGACCAGTCCGTTCGTGCCGGTGACCGAGGCCAGAAGGCCGTGATCGCCGATGACATCACCCAGAAGGCCTTCGTTGCCAGTCACATCCCCGAGCAGCCCGTCATTGCCCGTGATATCTCCCAGCAATCCGCCATCCGCGATGATCGGATCAAGCAGGCCCTGATCTCCGTCGATGCCCAGCAGGCCACCGATGGTCCCGGTCACGCCGCCGACAAGGCCGCCAGCGCTGCCCAGCAGACCACCAGCCGTGTCGGTGATGCCGCCCAGCAGATCGCCCGCTCCGGCGCCGTCCAGCAGGCCGCCGATCGTGCCGGTCACACCACCGACCAGATCGCCGACACCAGCCGGGATGAGACCGCCGATCAGGCCGCCACTACCTTCGCCGCCATCGCCCAGAAGACCAGAGCCGGTCAGATCGCCGACCAGACCATTCGCCCCGGTGATCGAGCCAAGCAGCCCGGTATCGCCGATGACATCACCCAGAAGGCCGTCATTGCCAGTCACATCCCCGAGCAGCCCGTCATTGCCCGTGATATCTCCCAGCAATCCGCCATCCGCAATGATCGGGTCCAGCAGGCCCTGATCGCCGTCGATGCCCAAGAGGCCGCCGACCACTCCGGTCACTCCGCCGACAAGGCCACCGGCCCCGCCCAGCAGATCGCCTGCGGTATCGGTCACGCCGTCCAGAAGACCGCCTTCGCCGCCAAGCACCCCGTCAAGGATACCGCCCAGCAGCCCGTCGCCTCCGTTGCCGTCACCGCTGCCACCCAGCAGGCCGGTTCCGGTCAGATCGCCGACCAGACCACCGTTTCCGGTGAGGTCGCCCAGAAGGCCGTCATTGCCGATCAGATCGCCGACGACGCCGTTCGAGCCGGTCACATCGCCCAGGAGGCCACCGTTTCCGGTAATGTCGCCCAAGAGACCACCATCGCCGACAAGCGGGTCAAGGATGCCCTGCGAGCCATCGCCCACACCGTCACCCAGGATCGGCACGCCGATCAGACCCGAGGCAAGATCGCCCAGAGGCCCATCTTCGCCCAGCAATCCGCCCAGCAGCCCATCAGAGCCGGTCACATCGCCCAGCAGACCGTCATTTCCGGTGATGTCACCAAGCAGGCCGCCATCCCCGAGGATCGGATCGAGCAGACCTTGAACATCATCGGTCCCATCGGTCGGATCGGTGCCGTCAGTCGGGTCAGTTCCGTCGGTCGGGTCGGTTCCGTCGGTCGGGTCAGTCCCGTCAGTCGGATCGGTTCCGTCGGTCGGGTCAGTGCCGTCGGTCGGATCGGTGCCGTCAGTCGGATCGGTCCCATCGGTCGGATCGGTGCCGTCAGTCGGATCGGTGCCGTCGGTCGGATCGGTGCCGTCGGTCGGATCGGTCCCATCAGTCGGATCGGTTCCGTCGGTCGGGTCAGTGCCGTCGGTCGGATCGGTCCCATCAGTCGGGTCAGTTCCGTCGGTCGGGTCGGTTCCGTCGGTCGGGTCCGTCCCGTCAGTCGGATCGGTGCCGTCGGTCGGGTCCGTCCCGTCAGTCGGATCGGTTCCATCAGTGGGGTCGGTCCCGTCGGTCGGGTCGGTTCCATCAGTGGGGTCGGTTCCGTCGGTCGGATCGGTTCCGTCGGTCGGATCGGTTCCGTCAGTCGGATCGGTTCCGTCAGTCGGATCGGTCCCATCGGTCGGATCGGTGCCGTCAGTCGGATCGGTGCCGTCAGTCGGGTCGGTCCCGTCAGTTGGGTCGGTCCCGTCAGTTGGGTCGGTCCCATCGGTCGGGTCGGTTCCGTCGGTCGGGTCAGTCCCGTCAGTCGGATCGGTTCCGTCGGTAGGGTCAGTGCCGTCGGTCGGGTCAGTCCCGTCAGTCGGATCGGTTCCATCCGTCGGGTCAGTCCCGTCGGTCGGATCGGTTCCGTCAGTCGGATCGGTTCCGTCAGTCGGATCGGTTCCGTCAGTCGGATCGGTTCCGTCAGTCGGATCGGTCCCATCGGTCGGATCGGTGCCGTCAGTCGGATCGGTGCCGTCAGTCGGGTCGGTCCCGTCGGTCGGGTCAGTCCCGTCGGTCGGGTCAGTTCCGTCAGTCGGATCGGTGCCGCCACCGCCACCACCACCGCTCGCACCCATTGCGGCTGCCAGACCTGCTGCGCCCAGAGCTGCGATGCCGGCGGCGCCGTCGTCAGCGAACATGCCGGCCCCAAGGCCGGCCTCTTCTTCGCCATTCTCGTCAAGCTGAATGATCGTGCCATCGCCCAGAACGATCTGATGCGCGGTGCCGTCCTCGGTCGGGATGAAAAATCCTTGGACCAGAATCTCGTCGCCGCTCGCAAGCTGGATGACAAGATCGTCGCCGGTTTTCACATAGCCATTGATGTCAGCCCGAAGAGCCGAAATCGATACATCGGCAATCGTGCCGGCCTGGATGATGCTCTGAGCCATTTGGCTGTCCTCTCTGATGCAGGTCCCCCTGGACCGGACACTGAGTAGAAAGGCGACATGAAAAAGAATCGATCCGTTGGTATGTATTCTTGACCCATACTAAAGTTATGTCAACATAACTATTGCGATCCATACGTTTCTTTCTGGCTGTATTTCTGGATCGCTTCTCTTGCTGGATGCAGAGGTCGTCGTGGGAAGGCTTGTCGTGCCGGAAACCTTTGTCCAAGATCATGAAAACTGGCTGGGCCAGCTTGCGCGACAGGTCTGCGACCAGCCGTCGGCATGGCCCGAATTGGGGCCGGGAATCGGGTCGCGGGCGATGAGGGGCGAAAGGGTGCAGCAGCAGGAGAATGGCGAGGAAACCGGGCGCGAGGATGCGACCGACGCGGCAGAGCGGCGCGACAAGGCGGCGTTGGCCCGCCCGGTGTTGCAGGCTCTGGCCCGCCTCATCGCCACCGATCGGCGCGCGGTCGTGCTGGCCAATCTGCGCGGCGATATCCTTCTGACCAACGGCCCGGCACAGCGACTGGGCCTTGACGGTCCGGCCCTGACCGAGCGGCTGGATTGGCCGGGCCTCTGTCGCAGGGCGCAGCGGGCGGGCAGCGTGGCGCTGAACTGGCAGGATCAGGGGCAGGATTATCAGGGAGAGCTGGTTCAGATCCCGCTTGGGCCTGCTTCGGGTTTTCTGCTGCGCCTGTCGGAAAGCGATCAAGAGGCCGCGCTGCTGCGCAACCGCGCGCGCTCGGCCACGCTGATGCGGGTTGCGCATGATCTGCGCACGCCGATCCAGTCGCTTCTTGCCACTGCCGAGGCCCTGCTGGACCCGCAACCCGAAGCGGGCGACCGCGCCGCCGTAACCAATCGCCTGCGCCGCGCCGCCGAACTGGCGCTGGATCATGTCAGCAATGTTCTGGGCGTGATCCGGGGCGAGCGAAGCGTTGCGGGCACGCAGCCGGATGAGGATTTCCGCATTGCCGAGGAACTGCGCAGCCTGATCGCGCTGGTCGAGCCTATCGCCGCCGCCCGCGCGACCGAGGTGACGCTGACCGTGGACGCGCCCGAGGATCTGCTGCTGCACGGTCCGCTGCGCTTTGTCCGGGCGCTGTGCCAGAACATGATCGACAACTCGGTCAATCACGGCGGCGGTCGGGTTCAGGTGCTGCTGTCCTGCAAGCCGCTGCATCCGACGGTGCTGGACGACGATCAGGACGAAATCTGGGCGATCCGGGTCGAGGTGCGGGACGAAGGCGGCGGTCTGCCCCCGGCGCAGCGCGCGCGGTTGAGCGAGGCTTTGGGACTGCCGATGGGCGATCTGCCTGCGCCTGCCGAAACGACGGGCAAGCGTCCCTCGGCCGGGCTGAACGTCCTGGCCCATGCGCTGAAACAGTTGGGCGGTCAGATCACCGTCGCAGACCGTGGCCCGGATGGCGAACCTATTGCGCCGGATGTTCAGGCGCGGGTGGTGGGCACGGTTCTGGCCGCCAGCTTCAGCCTGCCGCGCGCGCCGGAACTGCCGGACCTGCCGCGTCTTTCGGTGGCTGCCGATGCGCCGCTGGTCGGACGCAGCATCGTGTTGGTCGAGGATAGCCCGGCCAGCCGCGACTGGCTGAGCCAGATCGTCGAAAGTTTCGGGGCCGAGGTGCTGGCGGTCGGCAGCGGTCCCGAGGCGCTGGCGCTGCTGGCCCGTAAAGAGGTGGCAAGCCGGGTGGAGCTGGTGCTGACCGACGTGACCCTGCCGCGGATGAGCGGGATCGAACTGGCGCGGGTGTTGCGGGCGGGCGATCCTTCGGCCTCGGTTCCGTGGCGGGGCAGGGTGGTCGGGCTGACCGCCCATGTCGATCCGCAGATCCGCGCCGCCTGTCTTGAGGCGGGGATGCTGCGGGTGCTGGAAAAACCGATCCGCCCGCAAGAGCTTTCCGCAGCTTTGGTCGAGGCTCTGGCCGATGCGCCGATCCGCGACAGCGGGGCCGAGGCCGCCGCTGCGGCGCGGCTGGCGCGGCAGACCGTGCTGGACGAAGAGATCGCCGCCGATCTGATCGAACGTCTGGGCCAAGGCCCGGCACGCGACTTCATGAACCGGGCGCTGGCCGAGGCGCGGACGGTGCTGGAAGGGCTGAAGCAGGAAGGCATCGGACCGGACACGCCAAGGCAATTGCATGCCGCCACCGGGGCCAGCGGGTTGACCGGGCTGGTTCTGGTCGAAAAGCGGCTGAGAGCCATCGAACTGGCCGTGGCCGAAGATCCGGTAACGATTTCAGACCTTTTCGCACCGCTGGAAGAGGCTTTGGAAGAGACCCGCAAGATGACCGAAAAACTGTCATGAGCGGAAAGCTGACGATTCAGTCAACTTGTAGCCTTCGCAGAGAAGGATATATCGCAAACCATACTAAAGAATAGTATATGATAGTCATGGTAACCAGGACCCGCCAGCCCGCCGCTCATACTCTCTTTCCGGTTTCGAGAGGCAGGGGAAGCGTTAGATGGCGATGAAGCCGGGGGCAGAGCAGATGAACGAACATACGCCGAAAACCCTGAATGTGTTGATCGCGGACGACCACGCGATGATCCTTGAAATGTTTGAACTGTATCTGGCGGGGGTGCCGGATATCGATGTCAGGACCGTGCCCGATCTTCCGGCGGCGCTGGATGCGATTGACGGACATGGGCCGTTCGATCTGGTGCTGGTCGATCTGGACATGCCGGGCATGGACGGGCTGACCGGGTTGGGCAAGGCGCTGCAGCGCAACGGTAAGAAGCCGGTCGGCATCCTGACCAGCAACCCCGCTTCGCGGGTGGTGGATGAGGTGATGTCGCTGGGCGGCGCGGGGATCGTCCTGAAGACCGCCTCGCTGAAGAACCTTGCCAACGAGATCCGTTTTATGGCGGGGGGCGGGCGTTATCTGCCAATAGAGCTGGTCGAAAAACGCAGCGGTCGCAGCAGCGACGATTCCGAGGCGACGCTGTCGAAACGCGAATTCACCGTGCTGGAGCTTCTGGCCGAGGGCAAGCTGAACCGGGAGATCGGGGCGGCGCTGAGCCTTGCCGAGCCGACGGTGAAAATGCATGTGAAATCGATCTGCAAAAAGCTGGGCGCGACCAACCGCACGCAGGCTGTGGTGGTGGCACGCGACCGCAAACTGATCTGACAACATCCGAGTCACACCGATATCGGCAACCGGACGAAGGGGGTGCCCATGTCGAAACCAGTGATCGTTTTCGTGGGCGCCGTCTATCCCGGCCAGTTCGGAGCCCTTTGTGACCATCTCCGCCGGACCGGACAGGCCGAGGCCTATTTTCTGACGACGCCCGGTCATCGTCAGAAACATGCCGATCGTGGCCCGCATATTCTGGCGTTTCAGCCGGACGGTCCCATCGTGGGTGATCCGAATTACTACTATACGGCCAAGTTGGAACGCTCGGCCCGGATCGGGCGGGGCGTCTTGCTGGCGCTGCGCGAGTTTCAGAAAACCAAGCCCATCGATGTGGTCGTCGCCCATTCGCTATGGGGCGCGCCGCATTTTCTTTATGACGAGATCGACGCGGCCATCGTCAGCTATGTCGAATTTCCCAGCTATCGCGCCCATGGCTGGGATCCGTCCTATCCGCCCGATCTGGCCCAGCGGATGAGCGACAAGAATATCGAGATGCTGCATTTCCATCAGGCCCTGCGCAGCGATCTGGTGATCTGCCCCAGCCATCACGCCAAGCGCATGTTCCCGCCCGCACTTCAGGGCAATATCGAGGTTCAGCTTGAAGGGCTGGAGATCGAGGAGGCCGCGCCCGAAACCGCGTCTGACCATCGCTTCACCATCGGCTTCTCGGCCCGCGATCTGTCCAGCTCGAAGGGGTTTGATACCTATATGCGGCTGGTGGACAGGCTGGCGCGCGAAGGGATGGATGCGGATTTCGTGGCGCTTGGCGGCTCGGACGGGTCCACCTACGGCTATGAACAGCAATGGGTGCAGCGGAAATATGGCGGCGAGGTCGCCGATTTCCGCGGCCATCTGATGCGCGAATATCCCGAAGCGGCGAAGGTGATCGATTGCCCCGGCAAGCTGCCCTACGCCGAATTTGCCCGCCGTCTGCGCGGGATCGATCTGTTCCTCTATCCGCTTCGCTACGGCGTCGCCAATTGGGGCTTGATGGAGATCCTTATGCGTGGCGGCTGTGTCGTGGCCCCTGATCGCGGCTATCCGGCCGAGTTGATCCAGAACGAGGTGAACGGGGTTCTGCTGCCTGATGACGACGAGGCATGGTTGTCGGCGATCCGGGCGCTGAAAGACGATCCCGACCGCCGCGCGCGGCTAAGCCGGTCGGCGCGGATTCTGGGGCAACAGTTCAGCCTGTCATCGGTCGCGCCGCGATACATGCAACTGTTCCGGCAGGCGGTCGAGAACCGGGCGCGGCGGAGCAGTTAGAGGAACAGTCACGGGCCGCGCCTTGGCGGCTCGCGCGCTGTCGGTATCTATTCAACGAAGAAGCTGCCGCGTTGCGCGATTTCTACCATTTGTAGCGCAGAGTGGCGCTGGCGACGCGCTCATCGCCGAATTCGCAACCCCATTCGGTGCAGGCCTCGATCCGGCGGTCGGCCAGATTGCTCACATTCAGATCCAGCGTCACCCCCGCAAGTTCCGGTCGCCGCGCGCCGAAGTCATAGCTGGCGGCAAGGTCCACAAGCGTCTGTCCCTTGTTCCAGATCGCATTGCCATTATCGCCCCAATAGCCCGACCAGTGCCGGACGCCGCCGCCAAGGGTCAGCCCGTTCAGCGCGCCTTCATCGAAGGTATAATCAAGCCAGATCGAGGCCAGTTGCCGTGGCGTGTCGAACTGACGGTTACCCTCTGTGCCGTCATTCGCCTCGGTGATTTCGCTGTCGAGATAGGTATAGGCCATGACTGCCTGAACCGGGCCGATCTTGGTCCGTCCTTCGACCTCGACCCCGCGCATCCGGACTTCGCCGGTCTGGATCGATTCGAATTGATGGTCGGGATCGTCGGTCAGCACATTGGTCCGCCGCAGATCGAAGGCCGAGAAGGTCAGCAGGGTATCGCTGCCGGTCGGCTGGTATTTCACCCCGATCTCGACCTGTTTGCCGATCGAGGGTTCAAATGGCGTCTTGTCCCACGTCTGGCCCGGTTCGGGCTTGAACGAAGTCGCGTAAGAGGCATAGGGCGCAAGGCCGTTATCCATCAGATACAGCACGCCCGCATTCCATGAGACCTTGGAATCGTCGGTCGCCGTGTCCCATTCCGTGCCTTCGACATCGAGGCTGGTCTTGGCGCTGTCATGGCGCAGCCCTGCCGACAGACGCCAGCGGCCAAGCTCGACCTGATCCTGCAGATAGATGCCGGTATGGCTGATCTTTTCCTGCGAGGCCGCCGCGCGCGGATAGTCGGGGAAGGTCAGCCCATAGACCGGATCAAGCAGATCGATTGCCGGTCCCATGCCATAAAGGTAATCGCTGCCATTCACCGATTTGCTGTGCCGGTAATCGACGCCCGCCAACAGCGTGTGCCGCGCCGCGCCGGTGTCGAAATTCGCGGTGAGGCGGGTGTCGATGGCGAATTGTTTCAGCGTCTCGTCCAGCAGGTAGGGGGTGCGCAGATAGGTGCTGGGCGTATCGGTCGGATCATCGGTCGGGAAGGCGATGTAAAGCTGGCGATAGCTGACATCCAGCCGCTGATAGCGGGCATTCTGGGTGAAGGTCAGATTTGGCGTGATCTCGCGGCTGAATTCATAGCCGATCGCCCATTGCTCTTGCGTGTAGGTGTCGAAATTCGGATCGCCGATATTGATGTCGCTGGGCAGTTGGTCGATCAGCTCTGGCGGAACGCTTTGCGAGCCTTCGGCCCCGGTGGCGCGGCGGTAATGGGTCAGGATCGTCAGCGAGGTCGCATCATCGGGGCGCCATGTCAGGCTGGGCGCAAGATAAAGGCGGTCATCCTCGACCTGATCGATCATGGTGTTCGCATCCTGCACCATCCCGACCAAGCGCCAACCAAGGCTCGATCCGTCGCCGATCACGCCGTTCAGATCGACCCCGGCCTGCAGGCGGCTATAGCTGCCATATTGCAACATCGTCTCGCCGCCAGGTTCGAAGGTCGGGCGCTTGCTGACCACATTGACCATGCCGCCGGGACTCATCTGTCCGTAAAGGACCGAGGCCGGGCCTTTCAGCACCTCGACCCGTTCGGCCCCGAATGGCTCGATCTGCGGTTGGGCGCGGTCCATGCCGGTCGGGTCGATCAGGCCGTCCTGATAGCCGCTTTGGTAATTCGAAAAGCCGCGCAGCCGTTCGGTCCAGTTGGTCCGGTTGGTGGCGATCGGGGTCGAAAAGACACCCGGCGTATAGCCAAGCGTTTCGCCGATGGTCTGGGCGCCGCCGCGCGCTGCGATCTCGGTCGAGGACACGACGCTGATGGCGCGGGGCGTTTCAAGGATCGGGGTGTCGGATTTGGTGGCGGTGCGGCTTTCAAGGGCGAAGGGGCCGTCTATCGGGCCGGTCGCGCTTTCGCCGTGCAGGGTGATGGTCTGCAGGGTGTAGGGTTCGGTGGCAGTGTCCTGAGCCAAAAGTGCTGCGGGCGAGGTGGCGCAGAGGACAAGAGACAGCGGCAGCAGAAGATGGTTCGCACTCATCGCGACCTCCAGATTGGCAAGGCTGGATTGGTCGCTGGCGCTTCACACTGGCTGGCGCGGAAGTATCACCCGTTCGTGAACTGGGTCAAGTTCGCGGCACCTGCACTTATGGTCAGTAGGGGCGGCGCAGATCGCCGAGTTGGGTCGAGAGCAGATCAGAGCCGTCATCCGCGGGCAGATCGACGATCAGAACCGTCTGGCCCGTCGCGGTTCCGGCGCTGGCAAGGGGCTTGCCATCAGGCCCGGCAATGACCGAGCCGCCGCCGAAGACCAGATCCCCGTCCGGCCCGCTGTAATTCGCATAGGCCACGGTCACCCGGTTTTCATAGGCGCGGGCAGGGACAAGGATGTCCTGGACATGCTCGAAACCCTGCGGATTGGCGGTCGGCACCAGCAGCACCTGCGCGCCGCGACCGGCCAGATCGCGGGCATGTTCGGGAAATTCGATATCGTAGCAGATCAGCATTCCAAGCTGCCGATCCTTGAAAGCAAAGACCGGCGGGGCATCGTGGCCGGGGGTGAAACTGGCACGCTCCATCTCGCCGAAAAGCTGGATCTTGCGGTAATGGGCCAGACGGGCCCCATCGGGGCCGATGAAGGAAGCGGCGTTATAGACGGCGTTGCCATCACGCTCGGCCCAGCCATAGGCGATGGCAAGCCCGTTATTGCGGGCAATGGCGGCGATACTGCGGCTCCATTCGCCATCAAGCGGTTGCGACAGGTCGCGATGGGCGGAGGGCTGGTTATAGCCGGGCAGGAACAGTTCCGGCAGGATCAGCAGATCCACATTCTGTAGCGACAGCGAAGCGGCAAGGGTTTCGAGCTGCGCCAGCGCCGTGCCATCCGCAGCATCGCCGGGGGACATCTGGGCAAGAGCAAGGCGCATGGTGTGTTTCCCCTTGGTGACGGTTTGAGAGGAAGGTGGCGGTTCCGGCGACGGCAGACAAGGGGCCGGGCGAGCAGGGACCTATATGGGCTGGGTCAGGTTGGAGCCCTGTTGAAAATGAAATGCCCGCCACAATTGGCGGGCATTATCCTTGGTTCACAGGCGCAGGCCGCAGATTAACCCTTCGGATCGATCAGCCGGGCCAGAACCGCATCTCGGGTGATCATCCCGCCACCCTCGACCGGCAGCGCATCGCGATCGGCCAGCAGGACCATCACCTCACGCACCGGCATGTCGCGTGGGATCAGATCGCCCGTAGCCTCGCCCGGTTGGGCCACATCGGCGGCAGTCAGAACGCCCAGAGGGTTCATATGGGCGACGAAATCGGCCACATATTCGTTCACCGGATTGGCGATGATCTCGCGTGCGGTGCCGATCTGGACGATCCGACCTCCCTCCATCAGCGCGATGCGGTTGCCCAGCTTGAATGCCTCGTCCAGATCGTGGCTGACGAAGATGATCGTCCGCTGCGTCTTGGCCTGCAATTCCAGCAACTCATCCTGCAACCGCGACCGGATCAGCGGATCCAGCGCGCTGAACGGCTCATCCATCAGCAGGATCGGCGCGTCGGTGGCAAAGGCCCGGGCAAGGCCCACGCGCTGCTGCATCCCGCCGGACAATTCGCCGACCTTGCGTTCGGCCCATTCATCCAGACCGACGGTCTTCAACTGCTGGTCCACCTTCGCCGCGCGCTCAGTTGCGGTCATCCCGGCAAGCTCCAGCCCCAGGCCCACATTCTCGCGGACCGAGCGCCATGGCAGCAGGCCGAATTGCTGGAACACCATCGCCACCGTGTTCAGCCGGATATTGCGCAGATCCTGCTTTCCCGCCCCGGTGACCGAAACCATGCTGCCATTCCGCAGCACCCGAACCTCGCCCCGGCAGACATCGTTCAGCGCATTGACCGCCCGCAAAAGCGTGGATTTGCCCGAGCCTGACAGACCCATCAGCACCAAAATCTCGCCCTGACGCACGTTCAGGCTACAGTCATGCACCCCCAGAACCTGTCCGGTCTCGGATTTGATCGGCCCACGCTCCAGCCCCTTGTCCATCAGCGGCAAAGCCTTTTTCGGGGCGTTGCCAAAGACGATGCTGACCTTGTCGAATTCGACGGCGTTCTGACTGTTCTCGCTGAATTCCACGCTCATTTCCGACGCTCCATCCGCAACATCCGGTCCAGCATGATGGCGACGACCACGATGACGAACCCTGATTCAAAACCAAGCGCGGTGTTGACGCTGTTCAGCGCCCGGACCACCGGCACCCCAAGCCCCGACGCACCGACCAGCGCAGCGATGACCACCATCGACAGCGACAGCATGATCGTCTGGTTCAGACCGGCCATGATCTGCGGCAGGGCGCTTGGCAATTCGACCTTCCACAGCAATTGCCGCGGCGTTGCGCCAAAGGCGGTCGCCGCCTCGATCAGCGGTGACGGGGTCGAGGAAATCCCAAGTTGCGTCAGCCGGATCGGCGCGGGCAGCACGAAGATTACCGTCGCCAGCAGGCCCGGCACCATGCCGATGCCAAAGAAGACGATGGCCGGGATCAGATAGACAAAGGTTGGCAGCGTCTGCATCAGGTCCAGAACCGGGCGCATCCATGCGTAAAGCCGGGGACGGTGCGCCGCCGCGATGCCGATTGGCACGCCGACCGCCATACAGACGATACAGGCCGACAGCACCAGCGTCAGCGATTGCAGCGTCTGGTCCCAATAACCCTGATTGAGAATGAACAAGAGCCCGACCGCGACCAGCAGACAGGGCTTCCAGCTTTTCTGCAGAAACCATGTCAGCGCGACGGCGATCAGGATGAACAGGAATGGATGCGGTGCCTGCAGCGTGGCCAGAACCCCGCCGATCAGCCAATCCATCGCCGATGATATGCCGTTAAAAAACCATGCCGCGTTGGCTTGCAGCCAGTCGAAGAAAACCTTCGCGGTTCGCCCCACCGGGATCTTGTTGTCCGTCACCAGACCAGTCAGTTGCTCCATTCCCTGTCGCCTCGCTTGTTAGTCGTGCTGGTTCGCCGGGTGGCTGTGCATTCTGTTTTTGGCTTGCGGAGTGCCGCCGCAGCGTATGGTTGACGCTGCGGCAGCAGATTTCAACCCCCGAGAGCCTCGCTGATCGCAGCCTGCGCATCGCCGCCATCGGCGGTGGTGACGCCGTCGATCCAGGGCGTCACGGCGTCGGGATTGGCCTCCAGCCATTCCTTTGCGGCAGCCATCGGATCGGCGCCGTCATTCAGGATGATCCCCATGACTTCGCTCTCCATCGGCAGGGTGAATTCCAGATTTTGCAGGAACTTGCCGACATTCGGGCATTCCTCGACATAGCCTGCACGGGTATTCGTCCGCACTTCGGCCCCGCCGAAATCAGGCCCGAAGACATCATCGCCGCCGGTCAGATAGGTCAGCTCGAACTGGGTGTTCATCGGGTGCGGCTCCCAACCAAGGAAGACGACCGGCTGCCCGGAGTTATCTGCGCGCGATACCTGCGCCAGCATCCCCTGTTCACTGCTTTCGAGGATCTCGAACGTGCCCAGATCAAACTTGTTGTCCGCGACCATTTCCAGCAGCAGGCGGTTGCCGTCATTGCCCGGCTCGATCCCATAGATGGTGCTGCTGAGCGCATCCGCATGTTTGGCGATATCGGCGAAATCGGCGATCCCCAGATCGGCACCGGCCTTGTTCGTCGCCAGCGTATATTTCGCGCCGGTCAGGTTGACGCGCACCGTGTCGATGGTGCCTGCCTCGGTATAGGGGCCGATATCGGCCTCCATCGTCGGCATCCAGTTGCCAAGGAAGATGTCCAGATCATCCGTGGAGAGGGCGGTGAAGGTCACCGGCAGCGACAGAACCTTGGTCTCGGTCTCATAGCCAAGCGCCTGCAATACGGTCGAGGCCAGCGCGGTCGTGGCGGTGATATCCGTCCAGCCAACATCCGAGATGGTGACCTTCTGACATTGCTCGGGCTCGGCGGCCGTTGCTGCGCCCGTCAACGCGGCACCGACGGCCAAAGCGGTGACGATACGTTGAACTGTCATGCTTGGGCTCCCTGTTCTTGATTGATCAGTCAATTAAGGATACAGTTCAATCAAAATGCAACTATTTTCATCGCATGCGAGGCAAAATGCCAAAGATTGGGGCCGAGCCTATCCGAAAAGCCGCGTTAATCAACGCCACGATCCACGAAGTAGGCAAGGCCGGTTCGCTGGACGTGACGGTCGCGCAGATCGCCAAGCGGGCAGGGATGTCGCCTGCTTTGGCGCATCATTATTTCGGCTCGAAGGACCAGATTTTTCTGCACGCGATGCGCTTCATCCTGAAGACCTTCGGTGATTCGGTCCGGGATGAACTGAAATCGAACGATTCGCGCAGCCGGGTGGTGGCGATCATCACCGCCAGCTTTGCCTCGCAGAATTTCCAGCGCGAGACGGTCAGCGCATGGCTGAACTTCTATGCGCTGGCGCTGACCAATACCGATGCCGCCCGCCTGCTGCGCGTCTATCACCGCCGCCTGCGCTCGAACCTTCTGGTGGCGTTGCGCCCGATGACCAGCCGCCCCGATCAGGTCGCCGAGACGCTGGGCGCGCTGATCGACGGTGTCTATCTGCGCTCGGTCCTGTCGGCGCGTCCGACCGATGGCGACAGCGCCCGGCAACTTGTTCTGGACTATCTTGACGAGGCTCTCGCATGACGCTTTCCGCCCAACCCGCAGCCAGCCTGTTCATCGATGGCCGCCCGGTCGAGGGCGAGGGCGCGGCGCTGCCCGTCCTTTATCCCTATACCGGCGAGGAAATCGCCAGCCTCCGCGAAGCCTCGGTCGCGCAGGTGGCGCGTGCCTGCAAGGTCGCCGCCAGGGCGCAGGTCGAATGGGCGGCGCTGGCCCCGGTCGAGCGTGGCCGCGTCCTGACCCGTGCCGCCGCGATCATCCGCGAACGCAACGAGGAATTGTCGCGGCTGGAAACGCTCGACACCGGAAAGCCCATTCAGGAAACGCTAGTCGCAGACTGGGAATCAGGCGCGGCGGCGCTGGAATTTTTCGGCGGACTGGCCGCGACCGTCACCGGCCAGATGATCCCGCTGGGCCGTGACTGGGCCTATACGATCCGCGAGCCGCTGGGCGTTTGCGCGGGCATCGGCGCGTGGAATTATCCCAGCCAGATCGCCTGCTGGAAATCCGCCCCGGCCTTGGCGATGGGCAATGCGATGGTTTTCAAACCGTCGGAAGAGACGCCGCTTGGCGCGCTGAAACTTGCTGAAATTCTGCTTGAGGCAGGGCTGCCCGCGGGTGTGTTCAACGTGGTTCAAGGTCGCGGAGCGGTTGGTGCCGCGCTGGTCAACGATCTTCATGTGGCCAAGGTCTCGCTGACCGGCTCGGTCGCCACGGGCCAAAAGGTCTATGCCGCCGCTGCCGAGGGGATGCGCCACGTCACCATGGAGCTTGGCGGCAAATCGCCCCTGATCGTCTTTGAGGACGCCAATCTGGACGATGCCGTCGGCGCGGCGATGCTGGCGAATTTCTACTCCTCGGGCCAGATCTGCTCGAACGGCACCCGCGTTTTCGTGCATGAGGCGATCCGGGATGCCTTCCTTGAAAAGCTCAAGGCCCGCATCGCGACGATCCGCATCGGTGACCCGCTGGACCCCGAGACGCAATACGGCCCCATCGTCAGCCCCGCACAGGCCGCCAAAATCCGCACCGCCATCGGCGCAGGCGAAAGCGAGGGCGCGGCCCTGATCTGCGGCGGCGCGGGCGAGGGGGCGTTCATCCCGCCGACCGTCTTTGCCGCCTCTGACGACATGAGCATCGCCCGCGAGGAAATCTTCGGCCCAGTGATGACGACGCTGACCTTCACCGACGAGGCCGACGTGATCTTCCGCGCCAATGCAACCGGCTACGGCCTTGCAGCGGGGATCTTCACGCAGGATCTGACCCGCGCGCACCGCGTCATCGCCAAGCTGGAGGCGGGCACCTGCTGGATCAACGCCTATAACCTCACCCCGGTCGAGATGCCTTTCGGCGGGGTCAAACTATCGGGTATCGGGCGCGAAAATTCCGCCGCCGCGATCGAACATTATTCGCAACTGAAGACCGTCTATGTCGGAATGGGAGGGGTCGATGCGCCATACTGAGCGTCCCGCCACGCAACACGCAACGCTCGCAAGCTGTGTACAACCTGTGTACGCGCTGTGCATTCCCGGCGCACGGTCGGTGCAGCGATGAATCAGCCCATTCAGACCCCGGATTACGTCATCGTCGGCGCAGGCTCGGCCGGTTGCGCACTGGCCTATCGCCTGACCGAGGCCGGCCACCGCGTCACCATGATCGAGTTCGGCGGCAGCGACCGCAGCATCTTCATTCAGATGCCCGGTGCTTTGTCCTATCCGATGAACATGTCGAAATTTGACTGGGGTTTCAAAACCTTGCCCGAAGAACATCTTGGCGGTCGGCAGTTGGTCACCCCGCGCGGCAAGGTCTTGGGCGGTTCATCCTCGATCAATGGTATGGTCTTTGTCAGGGGGAACCCGAAAGACTTTGATTTCTGGGAGGAATCCGGCGCAGATGGTTGGGGCTACAAGGACGTACTGCCCTATTTCAAGCGCATGGAAACATGGCATGGCGGCGCCTCGGACTGGCGCGGCACCAACGGCCCGCTGCATGTGACACGCGGCACCCGCCGCAACCCGCTGTTTAACACCTTCATCGAGGCGGGGAAACAGGCGGGTTGGCCCTATACACCTGATTACAATGGCGAAAATCAGGAAGGCTTCGGCCCGATGGAGGCTACGATCTGGAAGGGCCGCCGCTGGTCTGCTGCCTCGGCCTATCTGCGCCCGGCGCTGAAAACCGGCCGCCTCACGGTAATCCGCGGCTTTGCCCGCCGCATCCTGTTTCAGGATAAGCGCGCATATGCCGTTGAAATCGAAAGAAAAGGCGTGATTGAAACGATCTCCGCAGGGCGCGAGATCATTCTTTCGGCCAGCTCGATCAACACCCCGAAAATCCTGATGCTGTCCGGCATCGGCCCCGCCGATCACCTTCGCCAACACGGGATCGAGCCTTTGGCAGACCGCCCCGGCGTCGGCTCGAACCTTCAGGATCACCTTGAAATCTATATGCAATACAAGGCGTTGAAGCCGGTAACGCTATACACCTACTACAACCTTCTCGGCAAAGGTCGTGTCGGGGTCGAGTGGCTGTTGCAGAAAACCGGCCTTGGCGCATCGAACCAGTTCGAAAGCTGCGGTTTCATCCGGTCGTCGGATCAGGTCGATTACCCTGATATTCAATATCATTTCCTGCCGCTTGCCGTCCGCTATGACGGCAAATCGGCGGTGCGGGGGCACGGTTTTCAGGCCCATGTCGGCCCGATGCGGTCAAAGTCGCGCGGCACCGTACGGCTTACCTCGAAAAACCCGATGGATACGCCGGAAATTCACTTCAACTACATGTCGCATCCCGATGATTGGAAAGAATTTCGTGCCTGTGTCCGCCTTACGCGGCAGATCTTCGATCAGCCAGCTTTCGCGGAATATCGCGGCGACGAAATCCAGCCCGGCCCCGGGGTCGAGAGCGACGAACAGATCGACGCCTTCATCCGCGAACATGCCGAGTCGGCCTTCCATCCCTGCGGCACCGCCCGGATGGGTGCGGCGGATGATCCCGATGCCGTGGTCGATCCCGAATTGCGGGTGATCGGCGTCGAGGGGCTGCGCGTCGCCGATAGCTCGATCTTCCCGCGCATCACCAACGGCAACCTGAACTCGCCCTCGATCATGACCGGCGAGAAAGCCGCCGATCATATTCTTGGCCGTGTCCGCGCCAATCACGAAGGCGGGCTGGCGGCCGAATAGGCGGGCGTCAGTCTTTCAGCATCAGCGGCAGGTTGACTTCGATCCAGTCTGCCAATGCCGCCACATGCTCTGCAGCATCTTCGCCCAGCGGGGTCAGGCTGTATTCTGTCTGCGGCGGCACCACCGGATAAGCCACCCGCAACACCAGCCCGTGCGCTTCCAGACGCTTCAATGTCTCGGCCAGCATCCGCTCGGACACGCCGCCGACCCGCCGCCGCAATGCGTTGAACCGCAGCGTGCCATCCTCTCTCAGCGCGATCATGATCAGCACGCCCCACTGGCTGGTCATACTGCGCAAAATATTGCGCGAGGGGCAGCCGGGGACCATCAACTCGCCACGAATGACGGTTTCGGTCAGGGTCTGCGGTTTGGGATCGGATGGTTGATGAGTCATTTTCTATACTTACATCTTTGTGCGTACTTACCATGCGTAATTGCTGGGCACATATGTGTCGAAACAACAGCCTCCAAGGAGAGACAGCATGAGTATCGCCGTTACCGGAGCCACAGGTCAACTGGGTCGTCTAGTTATTTCCGCGCTGAAACAGCGCACTACGGATTCCATCATTGGACTGGCGCGAAACCTCGATGCCGGAGCCGATCTTGGGGTCGAGTTGCGCCGCGCCGATTATGACCAGCCCGCAACCCTGCCCGAGGCTTTGCAGGGCGTTGATACGCTGCTGCTGATTTCGGGCAGCGAGATCGGAAAACGTGCCGCACAACACAAGAATCTTATCGATGCGGCAAAGGCGGCTGGCATTCGCCGGATCGTCTATACCAGCCTTCTTCACGCCGATATCTCGCCCCTCGGCCTTGCCGAAGAGCATCGCCAGACCGAGGCGATGCTGGCGGAATCGGGTCTCAGCACCACGGTTCTGCGGAATGGCTGGTACACCGAAAACCACACCGCCTCGGTCGCGCCTGCGGTTGCCAACGGCGCATTCTACGGCGCTGCGGGGAACGGCAAGATCGCCTCGGCGTCGCGGGCCGACTATGCGGATGCGGCGGTCGGGGTGCTGACCAGCGAGGGGCATGACGGCGCCATCTATGAACTGGCCGGTGCGCCCGCCTATACGCTGACAGAACTGGCAGCCGAGATTTCACGCCAGACCGGCAAGGACATTCCCTATGTGGATCTGTCCGAGGCCGATTATGCCAAGGCGCTGGAAGGCGCCGGACTGCCCGCGCCTGTGGCCGCTGCCTATGCGAGCTTTGATGCGATGGCTGCCAAAGGTGCGCTGGACGGCGACGGCGACGATCTGGCCCGGCTGATCGGTCGGAACAGCACGCCGATGGCCGACAGCGTTCGCGAGGCGCTGGCGAAGTAAGGTTACTTATCCCCGCCGAAGATAAAGCACCCGCCCGGAATCAAGTCGCACTTGTGCGACGCCGGGCATTGCCCGACCGCCCCCAGGGCGGGCAATTCGGTGATGTCGCTCTCCACAGTGAAGGACGACGGGGTGGCATCATAAAGTGCGAAGAACAACTGTCGCATTGCCCACCCGCGGTCGGGCAATGCCCTCAGCTCTGAAACTCAGCTCGCTTCGTCGCGTGCTGCCTGCACCAGCTCTTCCAGCCCGCCGGGCGGAACGCCGCGGATCATCTCGCCGCCGATGATGAAAGTCGGCGTCCCCGAGATGGCCATGGTCTCGCCCAATTGCCGGTTGGCGCGCAGCACCGCCGTCACATCCTCGGTGTTCATGCGGTTGACGACCTCGGTCGGATCGACGCCGATCTTCTCGGCCACACCCTGCAGCGCCTCCAGCGACGCTTCAGAGCGCAGCGTGATAAGCTCGTCATGCGCCTTCATATAGGCCTCATCGCCCGCGATCTGCTTGACCGCAATGGCGAACCGGGACGAGGCTTCGCTGTCCTGACCAAGGATCGGATATTCCTTCAGGATCAGCCGCACATTCGGATCATCCTTGATCAGTGCGTGAACCTGATCGTTGAAGCGGCGGCAGTAGCCGCAGCGATAGTCCAGAAACTCGACCACGGTCACATCGCCATCGGGATTGCCGCCGACCCAGCTATGGCCGTCCTCGAAGATCGCATCCTGATTGGCGGCGACCAATTGCTGGTCGTTCTGCGCCTCTTGCGCCACGCGGCGCTGTTCCAGTACGTTGATCGATTCGACCAGCACTTCGGGATTATCCATCAGATAATCGCGCACCGCCTCGCCAAAGGCGGCTTTTTCATCTTCGCTCATCGCTGAAATGTCGAAGGACAAAGCGGGGCTGGCCATGAAGGTCGAGCCCAGCAGAAGGGCGGCGGTCAGGCGTGTCATCGGTTTCCTCGTCTCGCGGGTTGGATGCAACTTGGCCCGACCGGGGCAGGATGGCAAGGAACCATGACACACGGATCCGTGACTATGCGCAACGGATGCTGCACGTCCGGGAAGTTCGCCCGACCAGCGGCGTTTCGGTGGTCGGGCGAGGCGTCATGCGGCCTTCGCGGCTTTGAGCGAGGCATAGAACGCGGTCTCAAGCTCCATATATCCGGTGAAGGACACCGCGTCGGCGAAGGGCAGGATCTGGGTTGCCCAGAAGCCGCCATAGCCGTTCTGGCGGTCGATCCAGTAGAACAGGTTCGCCAAGCCCGCCCAGCCAAGTGCGCCTGCCGGACGGCCTGTCGGCGCGGCCTCGTCATTGACCATGAAGCTGTAGGACCACGATTTCGACAGGCCGGGGAAGAATTCGGCATCGTTCGACAGCGACGGGATCACGCCCGGCAACATGCCGACTTTCTTGGTGCCAAGGTGGTTCTTTTCGGCCATGGCGACGGTTTCGGGCTTCAGCACCCGCCCGTTGATCCCGGCACCGTCGTTCAGCCACATGCGGATAAACTTCATGTAATCGCCGACCGTGCCGTAAAGTCCGTGGCCGCCCATATGGATTTCGGGATCGTCGGGCAGTTCGAACTCCATCGGCGTCAGCGAGCCGTCGGGATTGCGGGCATGCATCCCGGCCAATCGACTGCGCAGATCGTCGTTCAGCTCGAATGTCATGTCCTCGATGCCAAGCGGTTCGAAGATGCGCGCCTGGAAAACTTCGCCCAGACGTTTGCCGGTGATGCCTTCGACGACCTGACCGCACCAGTCGATATTTGTGCCGTATTCCCACCTGTCGCCGGGATCGAACTGCAACGGCGTCATCAGCGACGCTTTCGAGGCGGTGATGACGCTGGGCTGGCCCTTTTCCTGCGCAAGCCGGTTATAGGTTTCGCTGAAGAAATCATAGCCGAACCCGGCGGTATGCAGCAGCAGGTGCTTGGTCGTGATCGGGCGTTTCGGATCGCGCAGGATCGGTTCGCCCGCCTCGTCAAAGCCTTCGATCACTTTCAGCTTGCCGATGTCGGGGGCATAGGTGCTGGCGGGCGCGTCAAGATCAAGTTTGTTCTCTTCGACCAGTTGCAGCACTGCCGTTCCGGTAATCGCCTTGGTGGTCGAGAAGATCGCGAAGGCATCATTGGTGGTCATCGCGGCATCGCCGTCCAGACGACGAACGCCGGCAGCACCTTCGTAGATATTGCGTTCACGATCAGTGACCATTGCAACGACGCCCGGCACGCGCGGGTCCGAGGCTACGACGCCCTCCAGAATGGCGTCGGCGTTGAATTTCTGGCTCATGGTTTCCTCCATATACATGAGTTGTTGACGGCACCCCGGTCTCCTCCTCCGGGGTGCCGTCACGTGTCAGGCCTGCTGCTGTGCGCTGGCATTGCTCATCGCGAAGGCCGGATAGCCGCTTGCAGCCATCTCGTCGCATTTCTGGCGATAGGTGCCGACGCCGCCGGTATAGGACAGCACGCGGCGCGGCTTTCCGGGCACGTTCGAGCCGGTGTACCAGGAATTCGTCTTGGCGATCAGCGTGGCATCGGCGGTTTCGTCATGGTGCCGGACCCATGCGTCTTCGCCCTCCTGCGTCGGCTCGATCACATCACTGCCGCTTTGATGCAGGTCGCGGATGCAATTCGTGATCCATTCGGTCTGCTGCTGCAGGCAGGTGGTCATGTTGCAAAGCGCGGCCGAGGGAGCCAGTGGTGCGCCCGTCATGAAGAGATTGGGGAAGCCGTGCTTCATTAGTCCAAGGGTGGTTCTGATGTCCTTGCCCCATTCCTCGGCCAGCTTCACGCCGTCGCGCCCGGCAATGTCGATCCGCGCCAGCGCGCCAGAGCCTGCATCGAAACCGACAGCCATGATGATCGTATCGACTTCGTGGACCGTTCCGTCCTGCAGTTTGACGCCTTCCGGCACGATCTCGGCAATTGGGTTATCGCGAACGCTGACCGCCTCGACATTGTCGCGCAGATAGGTTTCCAGATATTGGGTCTCAAGTGGGACGCGATGCGTGCCGAACCCGTAATCGCCCGGCTTTGGCACCAGCACGTCGATCAGGCGCTCATCTTTCAGCCGGGCGCGCATCTTCTCGCGCACGAATTCCGACACCTCTTCCGACACCGTCTCGTCGAAGAAGATTTCGGCGAAAGAGGCAAGCCACAGTTTCAGCGAACCGTCGGCATGGATGTCCTCCAACACCGCCCGCCGCTGTTCCGGGCTGAGATCGGCCCATTTGTTTTTGAAGTCATATTCAAAGCCGGTGAAGGTTCGCGGGATATTGGATTTCAGCTCCTGGAACCTGTCCTTGTACCAGGCCGCCTCAGCCGGGCCGTATTTCGGGTTCTTCATTGGCAGCACATATTGCGGCGTGCGGACGAAGACGGTCAGTTTCTCGACCTCGGGGGCGATGGTCTGGATCACCTGAATGCCGGTGGCGCCGGTGCCGATCACCGCGACGCGCTTGCCCTCAAGCTCAAGCCCCTCCTTTGGATAGCGCGCGGTGTGGACGATCTTGCCCTTGAAACTGGCCTGACCGGGGAAACGGTCTTCCAGCGGGGCAGACAGCATTCCCGTGCAACCAATCAAATAGCGCGCATCGATGGTCTCGCCCTTGTCGGTTTCGACGGTCCAGCGCCCGATGTCTTCGTCATAGGTCGCGCGGGTGATGGTGGTCGAGAACGAGATATCGCGCCGCAGATCCAGCCGGTCGGCTACGTAATGCATCCACCGCTCGATCTCTCGCTGGCCCGGGAAACGCTCGCTCCAGGTCCAGTCCTTATAGAGATCTTCGTCGAACAGATATTGGTAGATATAGGCTTCACTGTCGAACTTGGCGCCCGGATAGCGGTTCCAGTACCAGGTCCCGCCGACATCCGTGGCGGTATCGACGCCGTGGACCTTGAGGCCCATCCCGCGCAGCTGATGAAGCTGATACAGTCCGGCGACGCCAGCGCCGATCACCAGCGCGTCGATCTGGGCCGGGACGGGGTTACGCTCCGGCTGTTTCGGGGTGCTTGTCGCATCCAGCATGTTGTTTCTCCTCCGATCATGCAGCCCTCCTCATGGCTGCGAACCCTGCTGCCCCGACCGTCACGAACGGGACATGGCAGCAGTATTTGGCTTGGAGGTAGGTCGGGTCTTGAACGATCCGGTGGCGCTTTTTGAACATTCGGGGCAGGGGGCATCACTGCGCCCGACGACGGAAGGCCGCCGGCGTCTCGCCATAAGTGGCAGAGAACATCCGCGTCAGATGCGCCTGATCGGAAAAGCCGCAATCGGCCGCAATCGCCTTGATCGGCAACATGCTTGTCGCCAACAAATGCCGCGCGCGTTCCAGCCGTCGCGTTTTGACGAACGCATAGGGGGGCGTGCCAAAGCTGCGACGGAACTGTCGCGCGAAAAGGCAGGGGGTCATATACAGCGCTTCCGCCATCATCCCCAGATCAAGAGTCAGGCCAAGGCTTGCCTCGATGAACTCGACGATCTGCCGTTCCTGCTGAGGCGACAGGGCACCGCTTTTGCCGATTTCCCGCAACCGGACCGAGGCATAGCGGCGCAGCAGGTGAACGATCAGTCCCCGGGCGACGCTGTCCACATAAAGCGCGCCGCCAAGGCCTCCGGTCCGCGCCTCTTCTGCAATCGTCTCTGCGGCATGGGCCATCACCGGATCGTCGGTCCGCAGGACATCTTCCAGCGTCACCTCGCTGATGGCGCAGTCCATGACTTCGCTGGCAACCTCGGCGACAAGGGTGCCCGACAGATAGATATGGGTCACATCGATGGGGTCGTGCCAGTTCCAATAGGCTCTCTGCGCCCGCGTCAGCAACGAGGTTGCCCCCGGCACAAGGGTCTCGCGCTTCCAGCGCCCGTCAAAGCGGCGCTGCATCGCGGTCATTCCGGTCTTGTAGCTGACAAGCATGAAATCCCGCATCGCGGGCACGATCACATCCTGTCCCTTATAACCATATGATCGCAGTGCGATATTTTTCCAGTTCTGCCCCTCGCTCGACAAAAGCACCTTGCCCGGCACCCAGACGGGCAGTTCCTCGAATGTTATCAGTTCCCCCATGCAGCACCCTCCTGCATCTTGACGACCGTCACGTCACGCCCACGGGATTTCCTGCAAATCCGGCTGTTTGCGACCCGTCCGTTCAGGCGTGAGCCGAAAACAAGGTGGGCCAGATTAACAGAGGGTGGCTAAGCCGCATATACGACTTTCGGCGCATCATCCGGGGCGTGAGCGGATGAGGACCGGGCGCATCGTTTCTGCTGGGCGTGGCCACCTGTCATTTTCACGACTGATGGCGGACAAAGCGTGAAGAACCGAGCGACTGGTTAATTGCTGTTTTAATTTCCGGCCAGTTCAGCCGCTTGATCGAATTTCCGAATGACCTAAGGTGAGCCTGCTCCGCGATATTCGGAGCAGTCATTCACAGTAAAAGGGACAGACATGATACTCCATCAGGCAAGGTTATTAGGTCTCGCGGCCTGCACGATGTTTGCGCTCGCTACGCCAGTTCTTTCCGATGATACAAGCGGCGCAGAGCTTGATGCCAGCTCCGAGCGGGTGCTGCTTACCCCCGAAGAGCTTGAAAGCGGGTTCGCCGCACTTGATGGCTGGACATTGTCCGAGGACAAGACCGCCATCACCAAGACCTTCGAATTCGAGAATTTCGTTCAGGCCTTCGGGTTCATGTCTAGCGTCGCCTTGGTCGCAGAAAGGCTTGACCACCATCCTGATTGGTCGAACATCTACAAGACCGTCGAGATTTCGTTGAACTCATACACGCTTGGCGGCGTCACGAACAAAGATATTGAACTGGCAAAGCGGATCGACGCCATCGCAAGTCACGAGTGATCCCAGGGTCGGGACCCATCGATTTCTGCTTTGGGTCCTGATTCGCGCCGCAGAGATGGCGCGGTGACATGTCTGATCTCTGTTGGCCGAGCGATGCGCAGAATGCACGTTTAGAGCCTTGCTTTCCGTAACCTCATGGCAAGCCTCATGTTGAAGACCAGCTTACCGCGACGCTCCAACCGGACCACTTGGCCACCCGGCAACAGCGATATATCTCTCCCGCTGCCTCACTTGCCTTGCCGAACTGGCAGAGTGGCGACATAAGGTCTTTCGGCCCCTGATTGCACCGCGTCTGCGGTGAATAACTGCTGCGGGCCAGCCAATGACGGTCCTGAGAGAAAATAATGCCTGCCACATCAAAACGTTCCCAAGTCGATCCGTTCATCGTCATGGACGTGATGGAGGCCGCCGCGCGTGCCGAAAAGGCCGGACGGCACATTATCCATATGGAGGTGGGTCAGCCCGGAACGCCTGCGCCCGAAGGTGCGCTGAAGGCGCTGTCCGCCGCGTTGTCGCAGCCGCTGGGCTATACCGTCGCCCTTGGCATCCCGGCTCTGCGTGAAGGGATCGCGGCGCTTTACCATCGCTGGTATGGCGTCGATCTGGACCCCGCGCGGGTGGTGGTGACGACTGGCAGCAGCGGCGCGTTCATCCTCAGCTTCTCGGCGCTTTTCGATGCGGGCGACCGGGTGGCGATGGGCTATCCGGGCTATCCCAGCTACCGGCAGATCCTGCGCGCCATGTCGCTGGAACCCGTGGGCATCCTGACCCGCCCCGAGGACCGCTATCAGCCCCGTCCCGAGGATCTGCCCGATGGCTGCCGCGGCCTGATCCTTGCCTCGCCCGGCAATCCGTCCGGCACGGTGCTGCGCCCGGATGAAATGGCCGCGCTGAAAACCGCCGCCGATGCCAAGGGCATGGCGCTGATCTCGGACGAGATTTATCACGGCCTCTCCTATGCCGACCGCTGCCATTCGGCGCTTGAGGTGACCGACGATGTTTTCGTCATCAACTCCTTCAGCAAGTATTTCTCGATGACCGGCTGGCGGGTCGGCTGGATGGTCGTCCCCGACGAACAGGTCCGCACGGTCGAGCGGCTGGCCCAGAACTTCTTCATCTGCCCGCCCCATGCCAGTCAGGTCGCGGCGCTTGGCGCGTTGTCGTCTGTGGACGAGGCCGATGCAAATCTTGCCGTCTATGCCGAAAACCGCCGCCTGATGCTGGAAGGCCTGCCGAAAGCTGGCTTCGACCGGATCGCCCCGCCCGAAGGCGCATTCTA
The DNA here is from genome assembly GCF_016629665.1 of Paracoccus caeni. Classification (GTDB taxonomy): domain Bacteria; phylum Pseudomonadota; class Alphaproteobacteria; order Rhodobacterales; family Rhodobacteraceae; genus Paracoccus; species Paracoccus caeni. The sequence goes on along the minus strand of NZ_JAEPRQ010000002.1, from coordinate 259,506 downwards.
TATCTATGCCGATGTCTCGCATCTGACCGACAATTCGCTGGAATTTGCCGCCGAGATCCTTGAACAGGCCGGGGTCGCTGTGACGCCGGGCCTTGATTTCGACCCCGAACGGGGCGCGCAGACCTTGCGCTTCAGCTATGCCCGCTCGACCGAGGATATCGCCGAGGGTCTGCGGCGCCTGACCGAGTATATGTCACGTCGATGAGACTTCTGGCGCTGCTCCTTGCGGTTCTGATGATGCTGTCGCCCGCAGCGGCGCAGGATCGGGCGCGGCTTGACCTTGGCGCTTCGGCGCTGGTGGAAAGCGGTCGCGCATGGTGGGGCGATCCACCGTTGGAACTGCGGCTGGCGTTGACCAAGGCTGTGCCGTGGCGGGTGAACATCGTCTCGGACCCGGTGCGGCTGGTGCTGGATATCCGCGATGTCGATCTGAACGGCGCGGATGCGAAGGCGCTGTTCGGCGCGGGTCTGGCAACGGATGTCAGATGGGGACGCTATCGCGACGGCTGGTCGCGGGTGGTGGTGGAACTGCCCGGCCCCTACCGCATCGCCAGCGCCGTCCAGAAAACCACCCCGCCGCTGCCGCAGATCACCGTCACGCTGGAGCCGGTCGCCGAGGCTGATTTCACCGCCCCGCCCAGTGCCACGGCAGCCCTTCGCGGCCTGCCCGACCCGGCCGAGGTCGAGGCGCTTCCGCCGCGTGAAGGGCTGGTCGTGGTGCTGGATCCCGGCCATGGCGGCTTCGATCCCGGCGCCTTGGCCGAGGGCGAGACCGAGGCCAATCTGGTTCTGGTCTTTGCACTGGAGCTGCGCAAGGCGCTGCAGGATCGCGGCGTGCAGGTGGTGCTGACGCGCGAATCCGATACGTTCGTGCCGCTGGAAGAACGGATGACCCTTGCGCGAGAGGCGCGGGGCGATCTTTTCATCTCGCTGCATGCCGATGCGCTGCCGACGGGACAGGCAGCGGGGGCGACGGTCTATGTCTGGAACCCGCGCTCGGACGGTCAGGCGGCGCAGCATCTGGTGAACCGCCACGAACGCAGCGACCTGATCAGCGGCGTCGATTTCGGCGGACAGGATGACGCGCTTGCCGCCGCAATGATGGACTTCGCCCGCACCGACACGCAGCCCCGATCCGAGAATTTCGCCCGCTGGCTCAGTCAGCGGATGGCGCTGATGGGTATCGGCCAGCATGGCCGCCCGGTTCAGGGCGCGGCCTTCTCGGTCCTGAAATCGCCGGATATTCCTTCGGTGCTGTTAGAGCTTGGCTTCATCTCGGACTATAACGACCGCGCCAACCTGCTGAACCCGGAATGGCGCGACCGGATGGTCATGGTCATGTCCGAGGCGGTTCTGGGCTGGGCACGCGACGAAGGCCAACGCGCATCGATGCTGCGGAAGTAACGCGAGCCCATCGACACGCTCGCCTCACCATCTCATTTCCCATCTCGCAACACCCACCGTTCGCAAGCTGTGTACAGCCTGTGCACGTCCGGTGCTCGCGCCGTGTATCCGCTGTGCAGTCAAATCCCCAGCATTCGCTGGAAAAACCAGCCTGCAGATTTCTTCGTTGCAAAAATACCGGCTGCAACGCCCGCAGCCTGTTGCGTCACCCGCCTGTCGCGACCCGCATGTTCAAACAGATCGTGATCGCCATTGTCCGCGCGCCAATCACCGTCGCAAACACGACCCTCAAAATGGGCGTGCCATGGCAGCCTCAGCGCGGCAGATTAACAAAGTTGCTAATACAAACCGCCCGACGACATTGTGCCGAAATCGGTCCGGCTGGGGATCACACGCCGCTCGCCCGTTGACGTTGTGATGGCGGTGCCACCGCTGTTGCCACCGGCTTCCCAAGGCAGCACCACCTCACCGTCGCCAAAGCCCGAGACGATCAGCGGCGACAGCCAGTCCGGATCGGCGCCTTCGCGGAAATATTCCGCCACGACATTCGGGCCGGACGCGTCGTCCGACAGGCGCTGGCCGGTGAAGCGGTCGATCTTGACCCAGTAGCCGCCCGGCGGAACCGCGAAGTCGGTGCCGCCGAATTCGGCCACGGCCTTGCGCATGAAGGCGTTGAAGACCGGCACGCACAATGTCCCGCCATAAGCGTTCGGGCCTAGGCTGCGCGGCTGGTCGTAGCCCAGATAGCAACCCGCGACGATGTTCGAGGAATAGCCGATGAACCACACATCCTTGGCGTCGTTGGTGGTCCCGGTCTTGCCCGCGATCGGCACCGGCAGATCGACCCCGGTGGCGGTGCCGCGATCGACTGCACCCTTCAACATCGAGGTGAGCTGATAGGCCGTCACCGCGTCCATGACACGTTCGCGGTTGTTGTCGATCACCGGGCCCTGACCGGCGGGCAAGGGCTGGTTGCCACAGGTCTCGCAGACGCGGTGATCGTGGCGATAGACGGTGCGTCCACGACGGTCCTGCACGCGGTCCACCAGCGTCGGCTCGACACGTTCGCCGCCATTGGCGAACATCGCATAGGCGGCGACCATCTTGAACAGGGTCGTTTCCTGCGCGCCAAGGGCATTGGCGAGGAAGGGTTTAAGATCGTCATAGACACCGAATTTCTCGGCATAATCAGCGACGCGATCCATGCCGATATCCTGCGCGATCCGAATGGTCATCAGGTTCCGAGACATCTCGATCCCGGTGCGCAAAGGCGTAGGGCCGTAATGCTGGCCGGTGGAGTTGCGCGGCTCCCACAGACCGTAGGGGGTGTTGAGGCGGATCGGCTCGTCCACGACAATCGTGGCCGGGGTGTAGTTGTTATCCAAAGCCGCCGCATAGACGAAGGGCTTGAAGCTCGACCCCGGCTGGCGCTGTGCCTGCGTCGCGCGGTTGAAGACCGAGGACTGGTAGCTGAAGCCACCCTGCATCGCCAGAACCCGGCCCGTATTCACGTCCATCGCCATGAACCCGCCCTGCACCTGCGGCACCTGTCGCAGCGTCCAGCGGATGAAGCTGCCATCGCCGTCATTGGTCATGGCGCGGACCAGCACCACATCGCCGACCTCGACCAAATCGCCCGCCACCTGTGCGCGCCCGCCCAGGCTGCCGTCACTGTTGCGCTTTCTGGCCCATTGCACATCGGCTGCCGGAATCCAGTGTCCGTCGCCGTCTTCCTCGATCCCTTCGATGCCGATGCGGGCATCGCTTGTGCCGACCTCCAGCACCACGGCGGGCTTCCAGCCGGGGATGTCGCGCGGCACCTGAGCTTCCCACAGCGCACCGCGCCATGCGCCCTCGTCGCGAAGCTGTTCAGCCGGGATCACCTCGCCGGTGCCGCGCCAGATGCCAAGGCCGCGGTCATATTGTTCCAGCGCTTGCTGCAACGCCTTCGCGGCTTCGGTCTGCAGATCGGGATCGACAGTGGCGCGGATGGTCAGACCGCCGCCGAAAAATTCCTCATTGCCGAATTCGCGGCTGAGCTGGCGGCGGATCTCGTCGCTGAAATAGTCGCGCGGCGGAAGCTGACCGCGGAAGGACGGGAAATCGCCGTTCTGGACCGAGCGCAGCGGCAGCTTCGCCTCGGCCTCATAGGTGGCCTGATCGATATAGCCGTTCTGCCACATCTCGCGCAGGACGTAGTTGCGCCGTTCGGTCACACGCTCCTTGGCGGTGACGGGGTGGTAGCGGCCGGGGGCCTGCGGCATGGCGGCCAGCATTGCGGCCTCATGCGGCAGAAGCTCGGACAGCGACTTGTTGAAATAGGTCTGCGCGGCGGCGACGACGCCGAAGCTGTTCTGGCCCAGATAGATCTCGTTCAGATACAGTTCGAGGATCTGGTCCTTGGTCAGCGTCGCTTCCAGCCGGGTGGCGAGGATGATTTCCTTCACCTTCCGCTCGATATTACGGTCGCTGGACAGCAGGAAGTTTTTCATCACCTGCTGGGTGATGGTCGAGGCGCCGCGCATATTGCCGGTGGTCAGGAACTGATACCCCGCGCTGAGGATGCCGCGCGGATCATAGCCCGGATGGTTGTAGAAATTCTTGTCCTCGGCGCTGATGAAGGCTTCCTTGACCAGATCGGGGATTTCCTCGATCGGGACGAACAGGCGGCGTTCCTCGGCGAATTCGTCGATCAGGCGGCCTTCGCCGTTATAGATGCGGCTGATGGTCTTGGGCGCGTATTGGGCCAGCGTTTCATGGCTGGGCAGGTCGCGCGAATAGATCCAGAAGATCCCGCCGACGGTCAGTGCGACGAAGAAGATGCCGGTTACGAGCCACGAGAAAATCGCACCGAAGAAAGAAAGGATTCCGCGCAGCAAGAGGTTCGTCCCTATCAAGTGTTGGCTTGTCTATAGCGGCGGCGGTCACGGTGGTCAAAACAACAAAGGAAGAGGATGCAGCGCTGTGGCGGCATGGAGCCGATTGGCGGCTTTGATACCCAGATCTTGCAGAGGAACAGATAAGGAGTGGGGTGTTGTGTGCCGCCTTGAAGTTCCGCAAGTGAGTATGGAAGCGCTGGCGCTAATGGGCACAATCGGGACGGGGCGCGAGAACTCGCAAGATGGTCGTCCGACCGGGCTATCTGGTGATTTGGCCGAGACGGGTGAAACGCCGGTGATCCTGCAGGGCCCGCATGCAGTGCAGATATGACCCTGCGAGCGACACCGTACCAACCCTGTCATCTTGCGATTCCGAGTGACACCATGGTGACTGCGGAAATCTTTCGTGTATGGTGACAAGATGACTGCAGCTTATTTCGAAAACGCTTAAGCGTATAAGAAATATAAATAATCCTGCGGGGGAATGGTGGGCGGTGAGGGACTCGAACCCCCGACATCTTCGGTGTAAACGAAGCGCTCTACCAACTGAGCTAACCGCCCGCCGATCACCTTCTAGCCTCTCGAAAAAGATTGCGCCAGAGCACAAGAGCAGGCAGGCGAATTGTTTGAGTTTCTGGCAGTCGTTATAGACCATCGCAGAGATGCGATACGTCTCAGGTCCGCTGTCGATCTTGAAGCAGCCAGATAGGTGAACTGGTCGACGTGGGTTTGCCAGACGAGGGTCATGATAGGCTTCCAAAGCCTAACTGACCGATGTCACGAACAGAAAACCAGCAAGCGAAACCCCTCACCACGATAATTCCTAGCGGGCAGATCGATTGTAGCCCTTTGCTGCCTCCCATCCTCACGGTGATTTTCGCTAGCGTGGGATCGAGTGATGATGTGCGCGGGCTCAGGAAGAAGCGAGCACACTTCGGGAATTTCTTCGGAATTCTTCAGGATAAACCGGCCGCGTCATGCCGGAATCGTCCATGCTGACCATTTCTTGCGAAATGCGCCTATCTTGCATCAATTACACCGATTTCTGATGGAGCGGGTGAAGGGAATCGAACCCTCGTCGTAAGCTTGGGAAGCTTCTGCTCTACCATTGAGCTACACCCGCATGGGTTCCGCGTATCGCACGGTCCCGCTGGCGTCAAGACCGGCTAGAGGAGACCCATATCGGCGAGTGCCGAGGCGACGGCGGGGGGCAGGGGGTCGTCGGCCTCGCGACCCTTTGGCAGGTCGATCGGTGCGTCGCCCGCCGCCAGATAGCGCCAGCCCTGAAACGGGCGGCGGGGCACCGCCGAGACGCGGACGATGTCGCGGTCGAGGATCAGGGCGCAGCGGCGGATGCCGTCGTCGCCGATACGCTCTTCCAGCCGCAGCAGACGTTGCCGGGCCAGCATCGCGCCCTTGAAGACCCAGTAGAGCGATCCGCCCTGCAGCAACTCTTCCTCGCGTTTCGGCCACATGCGCGTCACGTGCACGGCTGGCCCGTCGCCATAGCGTTGCAATTGCCATGCCAGCAGGTCCTCGGGGCCTTCGGCGCCGACGCAAAGTTTCATGAGGTGGAGAGTCGCAGTCATGGCGTCAAATTAGGCCCGCGACGTGTCTGCTGCAAGGCGAGGCGGTGCGGCGGGTAATGAGAAAAGCCGCGCCTGATGTGGCGCGGCTTTCCGATCTGTTCAGCGGATGACCCCGGATGGGGACCCGATCAAAGCTCGTCCAGAGCCTCGACGGCTTTCTCAAGCTCTTCTTTCGAGACTTTCTTGTCCTTGACCTTCGCCTGCTCGGCGATGTGATCGACGACCTTGTCTTCGAAGATCGGCGCGCGCAACTGCTGCTGGGCGCCGGGATTCTGCTGGATGAACTCGAAGAAGGCGCGCTCCTGACCCGGATACTGACGGGCGGCGCGCAGGACGGCCTGAGTCATCTCCTGATCGTTCACAGTCACTTCGGCTTTCTGACCGATCTCGGCCAAGAGCAGGCCCAGACGGACGCGACGCTCGGCCAGTTTCTTGTGCTCGTCCGTCGGCTCGATCGAGTCGTGGTTGTGATCGTGAACGTCGGGGTTTTCTTCGTGCCACAATTGGTGCGCGATCTGGTCGGCTTCCGCCTCGACCAGCGAATCGGGAAGCTCGAACTTCACCTGATTGTCCAGCTGATCCAGCAGCGAGCGTTTCAGAACCGCACGGGCGGCACCGGCATATTCGGCCTCCAGACGCTCGGAGATCTGCTTCTTCAGCGCCTCCAGATCTTCGGCACCGAATTTCTTGGCCAGTTCGTCATCGACTTCGGCAGGTTTCGGGGCCTTGACCGCCTTCACCTTGCATTCGAACACGGCATCCTTGCCGGCCAGATGGGCGGCGCCGTATTCTTCGGGGAATTTCACCTCGACCTTGACCTCGTCATCGGCTTTCGCGCCGACCAGTTGGTCTTCGAAGCCGGGGATGAAGCTGTTCGAGCCGAGGACCAGCGGATAATCCTCGCCCGCGCCGCCTTCGAATGCCTCGCCATCGACGAAACCTTTGAAGTCGATCACGACCTGATCGCCGTCCTTGGCTTTGCTGCCCTTGCGGCGGTCTTCGAAATTCTGGGCCGATTTCGCCAGATTTTCCAGCGCTTCGGTGACAGCGGCTTCTTCGGCCGGAACGGTCAGACGCTCAAGCTTCAGCTTGGTCAGATCGACTTCCGGGATCGCGGGCAGGTTTTCGTAGCTGATATTGACGACGACATCGTCGCCCTCTTTCCAGCCTTCGCCGTTTTCCATCTCGACCTTCGGCTGGGTCGCCGGGCGGTCGCCGCTTTCCTCCAGATGCTTTTTCAGCGCGCCATCGATGGCGTCCTGCATGGCGTCGCCCATGACGCGCGGGCCGAATTGCTTCTTCAGCATCGCCAACGGCACTTTGCCTTTGCGGAAGCCCTTCACCTCGATCTCGGGCTGTGCCTCTTTCAGCTTGGCATCGACCGTCGCGGCCAGTTCGGCGGCGGGCAGGGTGAACTGATAGCCCCGCTTCAGACCTTCGTTCCGGGTTTCCTTGACTTCCATCATATCCTCATAGAATGAAGGGCCGCCCTTGGAGGCGGCCTGAAAATTTCAGCCCTTCTAGTCGCCGGGAACGGTCACTGCAAGCAGTTAGCGACCCGGAACCGGGGGGGCGGGCGATACGTTGATCCGCATCAGCCACGTTCCGCCACAGGGAGGGGCAAGCATGGTGTCCAACATTCGAAATCTGCATCTCGCCGGGGTCGCCGCAATCGCGCTGCTGCTGCCTGCGGGACTGTCGGCACAGGGAACCGCGCCTGCGGTCGATCAGCCGCGCGCGGTGAATGAGGCCGCAGAGGTAGCGCAACAGGACGGCAAGGGCGACTGCGCCAGCGCTGCCGGTCAGGCCGAAGCCGCGACCGAGCCGCAGCCGGGTCAGGACGGAACCGCGCCGGGCAATGCGGGCTCGTCGGGGTGGACCGGCGGCACCGGCGGCTCTCACATCGGGACGAATGCGCAAGGCGCGCTGCCCGAGTCGAAGACGTGGCAGCCGCCAACGGCACGCGGGCTGGATCTGGCCGGTCGCCCGGAACCTGTGGCCCAGACGGACCAAGCCGCGGGAACCTGCTAAGATCGCGCGTTTTTGGGGGGACGCGGCGTCTGCCAAGGTCACGCCCCCCTTGCGGACCCCCGGTCGGCGGGACTACCTTCAACGCATTGGCAACAGCACAGGTTTTCAATGCGTATCGGCATACTTCAATGCGGCCAGTCGCCCGCGCAATTGAAGGATCAGCTTGGCGACTACCCGGACATGTTCGTCGAACTGCTGGCGAACAGGGGCTTCGATTTCCGCATCTGGCATGTCGAGGCGATGCAGTTTCCCGACAGCATCCATGACGCCGATGGCTGGCTGCTGACCGGCTCGCGCCACGGCGCCTATGAGGATCATCCGTTCATCCCGCCGCTGGAGGCCTTTATCCGCGATGCCTATGCAGAGGCTGTGCCGCTGGTCGGCATCTGCTTTGGCCATCAGATCATTGCGCAGGCTTTGGGCGGCAAGGTTCAGAAATATGCGGGCGGCTGGGCCGTCGGCACGCAGGATTATGAATTCGAGGGTCAGCAGATTCGTCTGAATGCCTGGCATCAGGATCAGGTGGTCGAACTGCCGAAGGATGCCCAGATCATCGGGCGCAATCTCTTCTGCGAAAACGCGGCGCTGATCTATGGCGACCGTGCGCTGACCGTGCAGCCGCATCCCGAATTTGGCGACGCCATGGTCGGCGGGCTGATGCAGTATCGCGCCGAGGGGGTCGTTCCTGCGGAATTGCTGGACGTGGCGAAGGCCCGGATGGGTGAGACGAAAGAATCGTCGCTCATCGCCGACCGTATCGAGAATTTCTTCAAACAGCCGCGTGCCCGTCTGGCCGACCCGGCTCAGCAGCCAAATCAGGGGGTTGCATGAGCGACTGGACCGAGAAGCTGCCGCAAGCCGCAAGGGATTTCATTGCGGGCAGGCGGCTGGACGAGGTGGAATGTATCGTCGCCGATATCGCCGGCGTGGCGCGGGGCAAGGCGATGCCTGCCTCGAAATTCGCGCGGCAGGACAAGTTCTATCTGCCGAATTCGATCTTTCTGCAGACGATCACAGGCGAATGGGCCGACAACCCGGCGGGCGCGTTTACCGAGCCCGACATGATCCTGACCCCGGATTTCAGCACCGCCTCGGCCGCGCCATGGACGAATGACTGGACGCTGCAGGTCATCCATGACGCCCACGATCAGCAAGGCAATCCGGTGCCGATCGCGCCGCGCAACGTGCTGAAGCGGCTGGTGAAGCTCTATGAGGAGAAGGGCTGGAAGCCGGTCGTCGCCCCGGAGATGGAGTTCTTTCTGGTCGCCCGGAATATCGACCCGAACCAGCCGATCATCCCGCCGATGGGCCGCACCGGCAGGCGGGCTGCGGCGAAGCAGGCCTATTCCATGTCCGCCGTGGACGAATACGGCAAGGTCATTGACGACATCTATGATTTCGCCGAGGCGCAGGGCTTTGAGATTGACGGCATCCTGCAGGAAGGCGGTGCCGGTCAGGTCGAGATCAACCTGAACCACGGCGATCCGGTCGCGCTGGCCGATGAAATCTTCTTCTTCAAGCGCCTGATCCGCGAAGCCGCCTTGCGCCACGATTGCTTTGCCACCTTCATGGCGAAACCCATCGAGGGCGAACCGGGAAGTGCGATGCATATCCACCACTCGGTCGTCGATCTGAAGACCGGGCGGAACCTCTTCTCGGACGAGAAGGGGCGCGAGACGCCCGAGTTTCTGCACTTCATCGGCGGCATGCAGCGGCATCTGCCCGCGGCTGTCGCGCTGCTTGCGCCCTATGTGAACAGCTATCGCCGCTATGTCCCTGATTTCGCGGCGCCGATCAATCTGGAATGGGGTCGCGATAACCGCACCACCGGCTTGCGCGTGCCGATCTCTGGCCCGGAAGCGCGGCGGATCGAGAACCGTCTGGCGGGGATGGATTGCAACCCCTATCTGGGCATCGCGGCGTCGCTGGCCTGCGGCTATCTGGGCCTGATCGAGGCGGAAAATCCCCGCGCGGAATGCCTTGGCGACGCCTATATGTCGCAGGACGAGCTGCCCTATAACCTTGGCGACGCGCTGGATCTGATGAGCGAAAGCGATGCGATGCGCGGCGTCCTGGGCGAGGAATTCGCGGCGGTCTATGAGGCCGTGAAGCGCAATGAATACAAGGAGTTCCTGCAAGTCATCAGCCCATGGGAGCGTGAACATCTGCTGCTGAACGTGTGATCGGATGAGGCGTTTTTCCCGCCTGATCTTGTGGATCATGTTGGGCGCGATCATCGGTGCGGCGCTGTCGGTTGTCTTTTTCGCGTGGATGCTGAGTGCGCTGGTGGACCGGGTCACAGGCGGGCAAGAGGCGGTGGCGGAAGCGGAGGTTGTCCAGCCGCTTCCGATGGTTGATTTCAGCGCAGGGCCGGTCGATCTGATCCTTGAAGAGGGTCTCCGGCGCTGGCTGGTGCAGGATCAGAGCCTTGTCAGAAAAGCGGCGACGATGGTGATGGCGGATGGTCAGACGAAACCGCCAAGGTCGATCTTCGGAGCTTTATTTTCCACCAAGCAGAGAGGCGAAAAGGATGATTTCGCCATTAGCCTTGTCCGAAACGGCGAGACGCTTTCGCAGCAGAACTGCTGGACGGTGGATTGCGTGGATCTGCCAGAGATGCAGAGCTTTTTGACCGATATGCTTAGCGCCGGGCAGCAGTTGTCCGAGGAATACGAAAGTTTCCCCGACCACGCGGGATATCTGCGTGCCTATGCGCAGGCCAGCGCCTCGCCCCAGAGATATGGGGAGATCGATCCCCCGCAACCCGAACCTGAACGGCGTTTGCCGGAGCGGCTGTATATCACCTTCCCCATTACCTTCTTTCACGACGACGGGCCGGCGACGGACGTGCCGGATTATGCGACGGCGTTTCGCGAGGAATATGCGGCTGACGGTGATCATTTCGAGCTGGCTCTCGAAACAACGGCCGAGGATGAACCATTCGCGGCTCTGATGTTGCGCCGTTGTCACGACCAACAGGTCGTCATGCGTCGGGACGGCACCGGACCGGTTTTCCCGACAGGGTGGCATTTCGTCAGTGTTGACGGATGGATCGATGCGACGCCGAATTTCGCTGACAAGCTTGAAGCGCGCCGCGATTGGGACCTTTTGCCGAGCCCGGATAACGATCCTGAAAGATTGAATCGCGCGATCCTTGCCGCGGTGGCAGAGCAGGGCGACAACCCCGACCCGCGACAATGTTATACAGTTGATGGGACAACATCGGGCAACATGCTGACGCTTTGGCGAGATATGCCCCGCCACTATGGATTCCGATGGGTTCGGATTGACGAAAAGGAAGCGCCATGAACCTGCTCTACGTCAATGACCGCTTTGGGGAATATCCGCCCAGCCTCTATGCCTCGACACGCGACACGCTGCCCGCATTTGAGCCGTTGCAGGGCGAGGTGCGGGTGGATGTTGCGGTGGTTGGCGGTGGCTATACCGGCCTGTCCTCGGCGCTGCATCTGGCGCGCGAGGGGTTCCGCGTGGCGCTGGTCGAGGCGCATCGGGTGGGCTTTGGCGCCTCGGGGCGGAATGGCGGGCAGATGGGGTCAGGCCAGCGGCAAGAGGTTGACTGGCTTGAGAAACAACTGGGCCGTGACCGGGCGCGGTTGTTGTGGGATCTGGCCGAGGATGCCAAGGCGACGGTGCGCGGGCTGGCGGGTGAAATCGGCTTGCCGATCCGCGACGGGGTGGCCCATGCCTGCCGGACGCCGGGCGAGGTGGATCACGCCCGCCACATGGCCGAGCATCTGGCGACACATTACGGCTATGACCGGGTGCAGCCGCTGGACCGTGATCAGATGGTCCGGCTTCTGGGAAGCGAAACCTATATCGGCGGCGATCTGGACCAAGGGGCGGGGCACCTGCATCCGCTGAACTTCTCGCTTGGGCTGGCGCGGCTGGCGCATGAGGCCGGAGTGGTGATCCATGAACGAAGCCCGGTTAGCCGGATCGATCATGGCGGCGCGACCGGAACCAGTGTCGTGCATTGCGAGGCGGGGCGGCTGATCTGCGATCATGTCGTGTTGGCGACGAATGCCTATCTGGGCGGGCTGGATCAACAGGTCGCGGCGCGGATCATGCCGATCAACAATTATATCGTGGCGACCGAACCTCTGGGCGAGCGTTTCCCCGAAATCCTGCCGGATCGTCCCGCCGTCGCCGATACGAAATTCGTGGTGAATTACTGGCGGATGGATGAAGAGCGGCGGCTGATCTTCGGCGGCGGCGAGACGCTGAGCTATCGGTTCCCGTCCGACATCGCGGCAATGGTGCGCCCGCATCTGTTGTCGGTCTATCCGCAGCTTGAAGGGGTGCGGCTGACCCATGCCTGGGGCGGCACGCTGGCGATCACGATGAACCGGATGCCCTATTTCGACCGGCCCGCGCCGAACTGCCTGTCGGCTTGCGGCTATTCCGGGCACGGCGTGGCGATGGCGACGCTGGCGGGGAAGTTGGTTGCGAAGGCGATTGCCGGGCAGGGGCAGGGGTTCGACACGATGGCCGGAGTGCCGACGCACAAATTCCCGGGCGGCACTTTGCTGCGCTGGCCGATGCTGGTGGCAGCGATGTCGTGGTATGGGTTGCGGGATCGGTTGGGGTTCTAACCTCGCCGCAGCCGTCTTTGCCGGATTGCATCTGTAAGGATCGGTGGCACGCCCCTTTCCCTGCGGCTTGCGCCTTCGGGAAATCGGTCCGAGGAAATGTCCACCGGACATTTCCCGTTCGGACCTCTGCGTTTCTCTGATAATCAGCCGTTGCTGGCCAGCCCGAGATTGTCCAAGACCTGTTGCCGGGCCAGCGCGGAATCGCGGTCGGTCACGCCCAGCAGACCCGAGATCAACCTGACCAGCGTTTCCTCATCCGCCGATCGGCTGTTATCTGCATAGGTCACTTCCCATAGCGCGCTGATGATGCCCAACCGATCCTCAAGCGCCACCCGTTCCTTGATGTGGCGGGTGAAGCGCACCGTGTCCGGGGCCTCGGCCTCGATCATCTCGGCTGCGGCGCGGCGTTCGGCGGCTTCGCGCAGGCTCAGCCCGTTGCGCGCGGCCAGCACCTGATCGATCCGGTGAGTCTCGCTGCTGCTATAGCGGTTGTCAGCCCGCGCCACCCGCACCAGAAGGGCGGCAATAGCGATCTCGGCGTCCTGCGTCGCCAGTGGACGCGGGTCGAGATCGTCGCTGAATAGTCTGGACAAAAGGTTGCGAAACATGATTCGACTGTAGGGCAAAAGGGTGAGCCTGCAAGTTAATATATGGCCCCTAGCCCCCCGGATTAACAAAATTAAATCCGACGGCCCGTTTGCGGCGGGGAATGGCTCAGCCAATCTCTCCGCCGCATTCGAACACCTTTATGACGGGTCAGTATTTCTGCGGCACGTAAAGATCGCGCGGCAGAACATCACGCTCGTAATCGGGGTTGAACAGGCGCTCCGGCAGGATCACCTCTTCATGGGGAACATCATCATAGGGGATCATGCTCAGCAGATGGCTCATGCAGTTCAGCCGGGCGCGCTTCTTGTCATTGCCCGGCACGATATACCACGGCGCCTCGGGAATGTTGGTGCGGTCGAGCATGTCTTCCTTGGCCTTTGTATAGGCCTCCCATTTCACCCGCGCCTGAAGATCCATCGGCGACAGTTTCCACTGTTTCAGCGGATCGTGGATGCGCATCATGAAACGCATCTGCTGTTCCTCGTCGGTGATCGAGAACCAGTATTTCACCAGCCTGATGCCCGAGCGGACCAGCATCCGTTCAAAATCGGGAACGTCCTGAAAGAACTGCTCGACCTGATCTTCATCGGCAAAGCCCATCACCCGCTCGACACCCGCGCGGTTATACCAGCTTCGGTCGAAAAGGACGATCTCACCCCCCGCAGGCAGATGCGGCACGTAGCGCTGAAAATACCACTGGGTCTTTTCGCGATCCGACGGTGCGGGCAGGGCGACGACACGGGCGACGCGCGGGTTCAGGCGCTGCGTGATCCGCTTGATCGCGCCGCCCTTACCGGCGGAATCGCGACCCTCGAAGATCACCACGACCTTTTCCTTGTGATAGCTGACCCAGTCCTGCAACCGGATCAACTCGGTCTGCAACCGCAGCAATTCGTGGAAATACAGCTTGCGGTCCATCTGCTCGGGATGGTTGTCGCGGTAGATGCGCTTGATCTCGGCCGAGAGGACGGCATCCTCAAGCTCGATCTCGACATCTTCGTCCAGCGTGTCCTGCAATTCGGCTTCAAGCCAGTCCTTGGGCATGTCGTGCATCAGAGCCTCCGAAAAAACGTCACCCGATCTAATCATCTTCTGTAACGGATTTGCGGCGGTTTGGTGGCAGGGTGGCGACGAAATATCTGCCGTCAGCGGAATTGTGATGCGCAGCTTTGGGTGACGGCAAGAACAAAACTGCTGCCACCGCCATCGACGGTGCCGCACCATTCGCCCCGTGCGGTGAACAGGCTGCGGGTGCCGCGCGCCGGGCGAAAGGCGATGCGGCGGCCATTCACATCGAACAGGTTCAGCACGCCACCGGCGCTGGTCGCGTAATAGCCCAGAACGCCCCCATCCGCGGTAATAATCAGGCGCTGCTCATTCGCGGGATTGGTCGGACGGTTCTGCCATGTCGATGAGGCATTGGCCGGGTTCGAGGCGGAATTGGCGGCGGAGTTGGGTGAGTTCTCGGTCCGCGAGGGGCTGTTCGCGGGGTGGCCGGGGCCAAGATCGAAGGGAAGTTGCGTCCGGTCGAGGATGATCAGCGGCACATCGGCCTGGGCCATGGGTGCAAGCAGCATCAAAACGGCAATGGCGCGGGCAAGGTGGGACAAGGCTGGCTCCTGTTTCGGCCGAGTGTCACTTTCCGGCGGGCAGAGTGCAATGGCCGCCGGTCGGATCATCGGTATTTGGACAACCGAGATGCGGCGAACGAAATGCCTCGAAAACGGGCAATGTCTTGGGTGGGATTGCCCTGAAGGGCGCGCGAATGTCGCGAAAAGATGCACGCGGTCGATTCTGCCGGGCGATGCTGCTTGCGGCTGCGGCAAGGTCCGCGACGATTACGATAGGTAAGGCCTGTCGATGGTAACGCTTGCGCTGCGATGCAGCATCGCTAAGGATGCGCCGAGCTAAGTTGGGGGAACGGATGTTTCAGAAGATCCTGATCGCGAACCGTGGTGAGATTGCAATTCGCGTGATGCGGGCAGCAAACGAGCTGGGAAAGAAAACCGTCGCGGTTTACGCCGAGGAAGACAAGCTGGGCCTACACCGCTTCAAGGCGGATGAGGCTTACCGAATTGGCGAGGGGCTTGGCCCGGTCGCCGCCTATCTGTCCATCCCCGAGATTATTCGCGTGGCGAAGGCCGCAGGTGCCGATGCGATCCACCCCGGCTATGGTCTTTTGTCCGAGAACCCCGATTTCGTCGATGCCTGCTTTCAGGCCGGGATCACCTTCATCGGTCCCAAGGCCGAAACCATGCGCGCGCTTGGCGACAAGGCCAGCGCCCGTCGCGTGGCGATCAAGGCAGGCGTGCCGGTCATTCCGGCGACCGAAGTGCTGGGCGATGATTTCGACGCGATCAAGGCGGAAGCTGCCGAGATTGGCTATCCTCTGATGCTGAAAGCCTCGTGGGGCGGTGGCGGGCGCGGGATGCGTCCGATCAATGGCCCTGATGAGTTGGTCGAAAAGGTCCGTGAGGGCCGCCGCGAGGCGGAGGCCGCGTTCGGCAATGGCGAAGGCTATTTGGAAAAGATGATCCTGCGCGCCCGCCATGTCGAGGTGCAGTTGCTGGGCGACACGCATGGCGGTCTCTACCATCTCTATGAACGCGACTGCACCGTGCAGCGCCGCAACCAGAAAGTCGTGGAGCGCGCCCCCGCGCCCTATCTGACCGAGGAACAGCGGGCCGAGGTCTGCGCGCTGGCCCTGAAGATCGGGCAGGCGGTCGGCTACCAGAATGCGGGGACCGTCGAATTCCTGATGGATATGGATTCGCAGGAATTCTATTTCATCGAGGTCAATCCGCGCGTGCAGGTCGAACATACCGTCACCGAACAGGTGACCGGCATCGACATCGTGCAGGCGCAGATCAAGATCGCCGAGGGGGCGAGCCTGGCCGATGCGACCGGCGTGCCGTCGCAGGACGATGTGCATCTGTCGGGCCATGCGCTGCAATGTCGGGTCACCACCGAAGACCCGCAGAACAACTTCATCCCCGATTATGGCCGGATCACCGCCTATCGCTCGGCCACCGGCATGGGCATCCGTCTGGACGGCGGCACCGCCTATTCGGGCGGCGTCATCACCCGTTACTACGACTCGCTGCTGGTGAAAGTCACCGCATCGGCGCAGACGCCAGAGCAGGCGATCAAGCGGATGGACCGGGCCTTGCGGGAATTCCGGGTGCGGGGCGTCAGCACCAATATCGATTTCGTCATCAATCTGCTGAAACACCCGACCTTCCTTGATGACACCTACACGACCAAGTTCATCGACACGACGCCGGATCTGTTCAGCTTCAAGAAGCGGCAGGACCGGGCGACGAAGATCCTGACCTATCTGGCCGATATCACCGTCAACGGTCACCCTGAAACGGCGGGGCGTCCGCTGCCCCCGGCACAGGCGCGTCCCCCGGTCGCGCCCGCGCCCTTGGCCGAGCCAGCCCCCGGCACCCGCAATCTGCTGGAGGAAAAGGGCGCGCAGGCCGTGGCCGACTGGATGGCGGCGCAGCAACGTCTGCTGATCACCGACACCACCATGCGCGACGGGCACCAATCGCTGCTGGCCACCCGGATGCGGTCGATCGACATGATCCGGGTCGCGCCCAGCTATGCCGCGAACCTGCCGCAGCTTTTCAGCGTCGAATGCTGGGGCGGGGCGACCTTCGACGTGGCTTACCGCTTCTTGCAGGAATGCCCGTGGCAGCGTCTGCGCGATATCCGCGCGCGGATGCCGAACCTGATGACGCAGATGCTGTTGCGCGCCTCGAACGGGGTGGGCTATACCAACTACCCTGACAACGTGGTCGTGTCCTTTGTGAAGCAGGCCGCCGAAACCGGGGTCGATGTGTTCCGCGTTTTCGACAGCCTCAACTGGGTCGAGAATATGCGCGTCGCCATGGATGCGGTGATCGAGTCGGGCAAGATCTGCGAAGGCACCGTCTGCTATACCGGCAATATGCTGGACCCCGAGCGGTCCAAATATGACCTGCAATATTACATCCGCACCGCCAAGGATCTGAAAGCTGCGGGCGCGCATGTGCTGGGCCTGAAGGATATGGCGGGGTTGCTGCGGCCCGCCGCCGCCTCGGTTCTGGTCAAGGCGCTGAAGGAAGAGGTCGGCTTGCCTGTCCATTTCCACACGCATGACACGTCGGGCCTTGCCTCGGCCACGATCCTTGCGGCGGCTGCGGCAGGTGTCGATGCGGTCGATTGCGCGATGGATGCCTTCTCTGGCGGCACCTCGCAGCCGACTTTGGGCAGCATTATCGAGGCGCTTGACGGGTCGGAACGCGATACCGGGCTGGATATCGGCGAGATCCGCAAGATCAGCAATTACTGGGAACGGGTGCGCGAAAACTACGCCGCGTTCGAAAGCGGCCTGCAAGCCCCCGCATCCGAAGTCTATCTGCACGAAATGCCCGGCGGCCAATTCACCAACCTCAAGGCGCAGGCGCGTTCGATGGGGCTGGAGGATCGCTGGCACGAGGTCGCGCAGGCCTATGCCGATGTGAACCGGATGTTCGGCGATATCGTCAAGGTGACGCCGTCGTCCAAGGTTGTCGGGGACATGGCGCTGATGATGGTGGCGCAGAACCTGACGCCCGCGCAGGTGCAGGACCCGGCGGTCGAGGTCAGCTTCCCCGATTCCGTTGTGGACATGATGAAGGGCAATCTGGGCCAACCGCCCGGCGGCTGGCCCGAAGCGCTGCAAAAGAAGGTGCTGAAGGGCGAAGCCCCGATCACCGACCGCCCCGGCGCGCATCTGGAGCCGGTGGATCTTGAAGTGGCGCGCGCGCGTCTGTCCGAGGAATTCGGTGGCAAGACCATCGATAACGAGGATCTGAACGGCTACCTGATGTATCCGAAGGTCTTCACCGATTACCTGACCCGCCACGAAACCTATGGCCCGGTCCGCACCCTGCCGACCCGCAATTATTTCTACGGCATGGAATCGGGCGATGAGATCAGCATCGAAATCGATCCGGGCAAGACGCTGGAAGTCCGCTTCCTGACCTTGGGCGAAACCGATGAGAATGGCGAGATCAAGGTCTTCTTCGAGCTGAACGGCCAGCCGCGTCAGGTCCGCGTTCCGAACCGCAAGGCCACCGGCATTGCAACGGCGCGGCCTAAGGCCGATCCGTCAAATGCGGGCCATATCGGTGCGCCGATGCCGGGCGTTGTCGCCTCGGTCGGGGTGACGGCGGGGCAGGCGGTGCATCAGGGCGATCTGATCCTGACCATCGAGGCGATGAAGATGGAAACCGGCCTGCATGCCGACCGCGATGGCACCATCAAGGCGGTTCATGTCCATGCCGGGCAACAGATCGACGCCAAGGATCTGCTGGTCGAGATCGAATAAATCGTTCCGACAGGACAGCTTCCAACGGCTCCGCCACGCGCGGGGCCGTTTTTTTTGTCCCTGTTTCGGCTGGGTTACGCTCCGTCAAGAAAGCTTCGCATTCCCGTCGCCGGACTGTCATTCTTGCCGCCTAAGCCGTGGTCAAGCCGCCCGCCATGCGGGCTTCCAAGCGTCAAGCCAGGAGAGCGCCATGAACGACCAGTCCCGCAAGATTTTCCGCACCAGCCAGCTTGAAGAAGCCGATGGTCCGGGCCTGAACCCCACCGACAAACGCACCATGGGCGACATCATCGCCGCCCGCTTCTCGCGTCGGGCCTTCCTGCGCGGCTCGATGGCTGCAACCGCGATCACCGCGACCGTCAGCCCGCTGGCAATTCTGGCCGCTGGCGATGCGCAGGCGCAGGGCGCCGTCGAAGGCTCGGCCTTCAACTTCCCCGAAGTTCTGGCGGGCGTCGATGCCGATCATCACGTCGCCGAAGGCTATGATGCCGATGTGCTTTTGCGTTGGGGCGACAAGGTTTTCGCCGATGCACCCGAGTTTGATCCGCTGAACCAGTCGGAAGCCGCGCAAGAGCGTCAGTTTGGCTATAACAATGATTTCGTGGGCTTTATCCCGCTGGACGGCGCCGACGATCATGGCCTGCTGGTGGTCAATCACGAATATACCAACGAACATCTGATGTTCCCCGGCATCGTCACGCTGAAGGATGGCGAGATCGAGGTTGCCGCCGGGACCGAGGACCGCGTCAATATCGAAATGGCCGCGCATGGCGGCACCGTCATCGAAATCCGCAAGGTCGATGGCAAATGGCAGCCGGTTCTGGACAGCAAGCTGAACCGCCGCATCACCGCCAAGACCGCGATGCAGCTTAGCGGTCCCGCCGCCGGTCACGCCCGCTTGCAGACCGTCGCCGACCCCTCCGGCACCGAAGTTTTCGGCACCATCAACAATTGCGCGGGCGGTGTGACCCCTTGGGGCACCTACATCATGGCCGAGGAAAACATCCACGGCTATTTCACCGGCACGCTGCCCGAAGGTCATGCCGAGGCGCAGAATTACGAGCGGATGGGCATTCCCGAAGGCAGCTATGACTGGGGCAATTTCCACGACCGCTTCGATCTGTCGAAGGAACCGAACGAGCCGAACCGCTTTGGCTGGGTGGTCGAGGTCGATGTGATGGACCCCACCTCGAAGCCGAAGAAACGCACCGCGCTTGGCCGCTTCAAGCATGAAGGCGCGGAAAGCGTGGTCGCCAAGGATGGCCGCGTGGTCTTCTATCTGGGTGACGATGAACGCTTTGATTACGTGTATAAATTCGTCACCGCTGGCAAATTCGATCCCGACAATCGCGCCGCCAATATGGACCTTCTGGACGAAGGCACGCTTTATGTCGCGCGCTTCGATGAGGATGGCGGGCTGCAATGGCTGCCGCTGGTCCATGGTGAAGGCCCGCTGACCGCCGAGAACGGCTTTGCCTCGCAGGCCGATATCCTGATCGAGACCCGCCGCGCCGCCGATCTTCTGGAAGCGACGCCGATGGACCGCCCCGAGGATATTCAGCCGAACCCGCAGACCGGCCGCGCCTATGTCATGCTGACCAACAACACCAAACGCGAAGAGGCGAACGCCGCCAATCCGCGCATCGAAAACGCCTTCGGCCATATCATCGAACTGGTCGAACAGGATGGCGATTTCGCCGCGACGACCGGGACGTGGGAGGTGCTGGTGCAATGCGGCGACCCCTCGATCGCCGAAGTGGGCGCGACCTTCTCGACCGCGACGACCGAGAACGGCTGGTTCGGCATGCCGGATAACTGCGCCGTCGATGCGGATGGGCGGCTTTGGGTCTCGACCGATGGCAACTCGCCCTCGGATACCGGACGCACGGACGGGCTTTGGGCGCTGGATACCGAAGGCGCGGCGCGCGGCACGTCGCGGCTGTTCTACCGGGTGCCCGTGGGGGCCGAGATGTGCGGCCCGTGCCCGACGCCGGATATGAGCACCTTCTTCGTCGCGGTCCAGCATCCGGGCGATGGCGGCGACGATTGGGAAGGCCACGGCCGCCCGTCCTATTACGAGGATCTCTCGACCCGCTGGCCGGATTTCAACGATGCGCTGCCGGTTCGGCCTTCGGTCGTGGCGATCACCAAACAGGGCGGCGGCAAGATCGGCTAAGGCGATTTTGCTAGGGCAGCGCGGTCGGCCCTGATGGCTGGCCGCGCCGTCGCATCTCTACGAGATCGCGTTATCGGGCGCACAGGCCTTGACGATATGCGGATGCCGCTCTGGCGGGACCACGGTAAAAGGCTTGTCCAGCAGCACCTTGCCGGTTTCCGACGCGACGATGGTGATACGCCAGTCTCCCGGGACCAGTTCGAATTGATAGTCGAAGGAGAAGGAGCTGGAGGAATCCCCCGAAGAGTTGAAATTCCCGCTCCAGACCTCTTCGGTCGTATTATGGCCGGGGAAGGGGGGATGGCTGACGGTGACGGTGACCGGGAAGCCTTCCTCCGCGGCGCGCGCACGGATGCCAAAGGCCACGCCGATTGCAGCGGGCACGCTGGTCTGCACCCAACGGATATGCGGCAGACCGACCGGATCGTAGATATAGCCGATGGTGGTATCAGGCGCGTCGATCCGGCCTTCTGCGGCCTGCGAACAGAACACCCCGGCTTGTAGATCGGTCAAGGCGGGCGCCGCATTGGCGACGCCCGCAAAGGTCATGAACAGGATCGGCAGAAGCCGCATCAGCCGATGGCGGCGGCGCGAACCTCGTCGTCGATGGCTTCCAGATATTGCGCAAAGTTGTCGCTGAACATCTGCACCAGCTTGGCCGCCTGCGCGTCATAGGCAGCCGGATCGGCCCAGGTCTGACGCGGATCAAGCAGCTTGTCCTCGACCCCCGGAACCGAGACCGGAACCTCGAAGCCGAAATTCGGGTCTTTGCGGAACTGCACGTCGTTCAGGCTGCCATCCAGCACCGCGGCCAGAAGGGCGCGCGTTGCCTTGATCGGCATCCGCTGTCCTTCGCCAAAGGCACCGCCGGTCCAGCCGGTATTCACCAGCCAGCAGCTTGCGCCATGTTCGGCGATCTTTTCCTGCAACAGCTTGCCATAGACTTCCGGGCGGCGCGGCATGAACGGCGCGCCGAAGCAGGTCGAGAAGGTCGGGATCGGCTCGGTCACGCCGACCTCGGTGCCCGGCGTTTTCGAGGTGAAGCCCGACAGGAAGTGATACATCGCCTGCGCCGGGGTCAGCCGCGCGATCGGAGGCAGAACGCCATATGCGTCACAGGTCAGCATGATCACGTTCTTCGGATGCCCGCCAAGGCTGGTCGGCGACGCATTCGAGATCGCATCAAGCGGGTAGGCGCAGCGCATGTTGTCGGTGATCGAGTTATCCTCGAAATCCAGCTCCAGCGTGTCCTCGTCATAGACCATGTTTTCGATCACGGTGCCGAAGCGCGTGGTCGTGGCATAGATTTCCGGCTCGGCCTTGGCCGACAGGTTGATGGTCTTGGCGTAGCAACCACCTTCGAAGTTGAAGATGCCGTTTTCGGACCAGCCATGTTCGTCATCGCCGATCAAGACGCGCGAGGGATCGGCGGACAGCGTGGTCTTGCCGGTGCCAGACAGACCGAAGAAGATCGCCGCATCGTCCGGGTTGCCCGGCGCGTGGTTGGCGCTGCAATGCATCGGCATGATGCCCTTTTCGGGCAGCAGGTAGTTCAGCAGAGTGAAGACCGATTTCTTGTTCTCACCCGCATAGGCAGTGCCGCCGATCAGGATCAGCTTTTTCTGGAAGTTCAGCGCGATCACCGTCTCGCTGCGGCAGCCGTGACGGGCCGGGTCGGCCTTGAAGCCGGGGCAGTTGATGATGGTGAAATCGGGGGTGAACGTGGCCAGTTCCTGCGCCTCCGGGCGGCGCAGCAGATGGCGGATGAAGAGGCCATGCCATGCCAGTTCGGTCACGACGCGCACGTCCAGACGCTCAGCCGGATCAGCGCCGCCGAACAGATCCTGCACGAAATAGTCGCGGCCCTTCATGTGCTCCAGCATATCGGCATAGAGGACATCGAACGCCTCGGGCGCCATCGAGCGGTTGTTTTCCCACCAGATTTTGTCTTCAACGTCGGGGGTGCGGACAACGTGTTTATCCTTGGGCGAACGGCCGGTATGCGCGCCGGTCGTGCCAAGGAAGGTGCCGCCAAGACCCAGACGACCCTCACCACGGGCCACAGCCTCGTTGATCAGCGCGGGTTCAAGCAGGTTGTAATAGACCCGGCCGAGACCCTCGATACCTTGATCTTCCAGACGGCAGTTCGGGTTTACTCGGGTCATGTCGGCGACGCTCCTGATTGATGCGTTTTGTTGTGTGAAGGAAGTATGGCGCGCCTATAACACGCAGCGAAGCGCTGAAAATAAGAGAGCGCAAACAGTTAGCGGAAACATATCATGTTATCGCAAACGTAGCATTTTGCCGCGTATTTGAAGGGCGGAAATTAACCTTGGACGGGCAGGATCGAAGCAGAAAGGTGATTCGGATGATACAGCTTCATGCGACTACGGTGGCGTTTCAGGGGCAGGGGGTTCTGATACTGGGCCCGTCCGGGTCGGGAAAATCGACGCTTGCGCTGCAACTGATGGCGGTGGGGTCGGTTTTGGTCGCTGATGACCGCACGGATGTGGTAAATCAGTCCGGCGTACTTGTCGCCAGTTGCCCGTCTCCCTTGCAGGGAAAGATCGAGGCGCGTGGTCTTGGTATCCTTGCTGCAGAGGCTCATGGACCTGTCAGACTTGCGCTGGCGGTCGATCTGGGGGCCGAAACAGTGGACCGTTTGCCACGGTCACACAGTCATGAAGTGCTTGGTATCGCCCTGCCTCTTGTGTCCGGGCCATATCGGTCGCATCTTTATGCTGCAGTGCGGCAGCTTCTTGTCGGTGGTCGCGTTGCATGAAGACGACGTCAGCGAATGCCAGCAGTTAGGAATGAACGCCGGAATGTCCGAGCAGCCGGAAAATCCAGTCGGAATGACGCCACCTGAAGAGGTGCAGCGTCTGGTTCTGGTGACCGGACCGTCCGGGGCAGGGCGCTCGACCGCGATCAACGTGCTTGAGGATCTGGGCTTCGAGGCGATCGACAACCTGCCATTGCTGCTGGTGCCGCGTCTTCTGGACGGGCCGGTAAGGCCGGTGCCGCTGGCGCTTGGGCTGGATGTCCGCAACCGTGACTTTTCCGCGGCCAATGTGATCGAACTGATCGACACATTGACCCGCGATCCGCGCTATGCGCCCGAGGTGCTGTATCTCGACTGTGCGCCCGATGTGCTGGTCAACCGCTATAACGAGACCCGCCGTCGCCATCCCCTGTCCCCCGACAGCTCGCCCCTTTCCGGCGTTCAGGCCGAAATTGATCTGCTTCAGCCGATCAAGGTCCGGGCCGATGTGCTGGTCGATACGACCGAACTGTCGCCGCATGACCTGAAGGCCGAACTGTCGCGCTGGTTCGACGCGCGGACGGGACGCAAGCTGACCGTGTCGCTGCATTCCTTCAGCTACAAGCGGGGCGTGCCGCGCGGGATCGATATGATGTTCGACTGTCGCTTCCTTGCGAATCCGCATTGGGAGCCGTCATTGCGCAGTAAGACCGGGCAGGATCCCGACGTT
Organism: Paracoccus caeni; assembly: GCF_016629665.1. Taxonomy (GTDB): domain Bacteria; phylum Pseudomonadota; class Alphaproteobacteria; order Rhodobacterales; family Rhodobacteraceae; genus Paracoccus; species Paracoccus caeni. Next base: position 235,355 of record NZ_JAEPRQ010000002.1, on the reverse strand, counting down.
CAGCACTATGTAGAATCGGACCCTCGATTCGCAGAATTCTTCGAACGCGTGTCGGGACTTGTTCAATTTCAACTTCCGGCACATATCGAAGAGGGTAAATCGCACCTGGCTATCGGTTTTGGGTGTACCGGCGGGCAACACCGTTCCGTCACAATGACCGAAAAGATGGCACTGGCGCTTGCGAAGGCAGGCTGGCCAGTGTCAATAAGGCACAGGGAACTCGAACGGCGCATCCCGGCGACGAATTCGTCCTTTCCGACCACTGACGGCGCCGCGCGCCGTGAGGGGCAGAAGGTCGAAGATGTCATCAGGATGCCTTCATATGAACGTGGTGGGACGCGTTGATTGGGATTGTCATCGTAGCGCATGGTGGACTTGCGCGAGAATATAAATCGGCGGTCGAGCATGTGGTCGGCCCCCAAAGCGGAATCTCGGCGGTCTCGATCGAGGACGATCACGACCGCGAAGGCAAAAAGGCCGAGATTCAGGCGGCGGCGGATGCCGTAGATACCGGCGACGGTGTCGTGCTGGTGACCGACCTTTTCGGCGGTTCGCCCTCGAACCTGTCGTTACCGGCCTGTGCGCACTGTGATCGCACCATCCTTTACGGTGCCAACTTACCGATGCTCGTCAAACTCGCCAAATCCCGCCACCTTCCCGTTTCCGATGCCGTAGCCTTCGCCAAAGAAGCAGGCCGCAAATACATCAACTCCTACAACGTTCCGCTGGAAGCCGTTCTCGGCACCGGAACCCACGCTAGATGAGCGGGACGATTACCCGCCAATTGGCGATCATCAATGAAAAAGGTCTGCACGCCCGCGCCAGCGCCAAGTTCGTCGACGTGGTCGAACGCTTCGATGCGCGTGCCGAGGTCGAAAAGGACGGCATGTGCGTGTCGGGCGACTCGATCATGGGTCTGCTGATGCTGACCGCGCCGCGCGGCAGCAATATCACCGTGACCACGACAGGTCGTCAGGCCGCCGAGCTTGCCGATGCGCTGGAAGCGCTGGTTTCGGACTATTTCGGCGAAGGCATGTGAGGGCATCACACGATGCCTGACCGCCGCTCTTATCACCACGGAAATCTGCGTCAGGCACTGGTCGATGCGACCGCCGCTCTGGTCGAGGAAATCGGCCCGCAAGGCTTTACTCTGACCGAGGCCGCCCGCCGCGCCGGCGTCAGCCCCGCCGCTCCCTATCGCCATTTCAAGGGACGAGAGGAGCTGCTGGAAGAGGTTGCCCGGCAAGGTTTCCTTGAATTTGCCGAACGGCTCGAGGCGGCGTTCGACAATGGCCGTCCATCGGTGCTGACGGCGTTCATGCGGATGGGCCATGCCTATCTGGATTTCGCCCGCGACCGCCCCGGCTATTACATGGCCATGTTCGAGGCGGGCATTTCCATCGCCGGAAATTCCGAACTGACCATCGCTTCCGAGCGCGCCCTTGGCGTGCTGATCAAGGCGGCAGAGGCGCTGGCTTCGCACCTTGACACCGACGCCCGCCCGCCCGCGCGCATGATTGCAAACCATGTTTGGGCAATGAGCCACGGCGTGGTAGAATTGTTCTCGCGCGGCAAGCCCGGCGCGCGCAGCCCGGTTGCGCCCGCAGAGATGCTGGAAAGCGGCGTGCTGATCTATATGCGCGGGTTGGGGCTCATCCCCTGAAATTTTTTCGAAAAAGATCTTGATCCCCGGCGTGATCCGCTTAAGTATGTAAATGTGATTAACATTAACATGGAAGGAACCGCCCAGATGCACAGCGCATCGTATCACCTGCCTACCTATCCGACCGCCACCTCGCGGGTTTCCGGCTTTCTGGGCCGGGTGCGCGATTGGCTGGACGAAAGGGGCCGCCCGGCCTGGATCGTGGCAATGATCCTTGGCTTCGTCTTTTTCTGGCCGGTTGGCCTGGCCCTTCTCGCTTACATGATCTGGAGTAATCGCATGTTCAGTTGCAGCAAGAACCGCTACAAGTCCCACCGCAACGTGTCCCGCTCGACCGGCAACACCGCTTTCGACGCCTATCGTGAAGAAACGCTGAAGCGGCTGGAAGATGAGCATAACGAGTTCATGGGCTTCCTGCACAAGCTGCGCGATGCCAAGGACAAGGCTGAGTTCGACCAGTTCATGGATCAGCGCGGCAAGAAAGACGACGAAGCCGCCTGAACGCAGGTGACCGTCTGACGTAAAAGGAACGGCCGCGCCCTTGGGACGCGGCCGTTTTCTTTTCGGTATTTGAACAACGAAGAAGCCGCTTCTTCGTTGCCTAAATACCGAATCTTCGGGGGCGACTATTCCCCCCGCGGGTAACGCTGGTTTTCCTCCAGCACGTTCAGGTCCATGTGGTTGCGCATATAGCGTTCCGAGGCGCGCATCAGCGGCTGGTGATCCCACGGATAATAGGCCCCGTTCCTGAGTGCTTCATAAACGATCCAGCGCCGGGCCTGCGATTGGCGAACCTCGGCGTCATAGGCCGACAGATCCCACCGGGCTAGGGCCATCGCGCGCAGCCGTTCAAGATCCGCCGCATGGGCGGGATCGGCGGCAAGGTTGCGTCGCTCCTGCGGGTCGCTGTCCAGATCGAACAGCATTTCGGGATCGGCGTCACAGGCGATGTATTTCCAACGCCCGTCGCGGATCGCGATCATCGGCGACACGCTGCCTTCGGCGGCATATTCGATCGGTACCGGCGGGCGGGTGGCGCCGCCATCGGCCAGCGAATGTCCGTCTGTCCACGGCTGAATCTCGTCCATCCGCAGTCCCACCAGATCGCAGAGCGTCGGCAGAACATCGATGGTGCTGACCGGCTGCTGGACCAGTCCCGGCGCCATCGACGGTGCCGAAATCATCAGCGGCACCCGCGCCGAGCCATCGAAGAAGTTCATCTTGAACCACAATCCACGCTCGCCCAGCATCTCGCCATGATCCGACAGGAACAGGATGATCGCCTCTTGCCGGGTCGTTTCCAGCACGTCGAGGATCTCGCCGATCTTGTCATCGACATAGCTGATATTGGCGAAATAACCCTGCCGCGACCGGCGGATATGTTCAGGGGTGATCTCGAATTCGCGCCATTCGGCGGCGTCCATCAGGCGCTGCGAGTGGGGGTCCTGCTGATCGTAGGGGATCGCCTCGGGCGGCTCCAGTTCCGGGATACCCTCGTAAAGATCCCAGTACTTGCGGCGCGCGACGAAGGGGTCATGCGGGTGGGTGAAGCTGACGGTCAGGCACCACGGACGCGCATCGCCGCCGCGCGCCAGATCATAGAGCTTGCGGCAGGCGTTATAGGCGACCTCGTCGTCATATTCGAGCTGGTTGGTAATTTCCGCCACGCCCGCGCCGGTGACAGAGCCGAGGTTGTGATACCACCAGTCGATCCGCTCGCCCGGTTTGCGGTAATCCGGGGTCCAGCCGAAATCGGCGGGATAGATGTCGGTGGTCAGCCGTTCTTCGAACCCGTGCATCTGGTCGGGACCGACGAAATGCATTTTGCCCGACAGGCAGGTTTGATAGCCCGCCCGGCGCAGGTGATGGGCATAGGTCGGGATGTCCGAGGCGAATTCGGCGGCGTTGTCATAGACCCGCGTGCGGCGCGGCAACTGCCCCGACATGAAGCTGGCCCGGCCCGGCGCGCAAAGCGGGCTGCCGGTATAGGTATTGGCAAACCGGGTCGAGCGTTCGGCCAGACGGCGCAGGTTAGGGGTATGCAGGAAATCGGCGGGGCCATCGGGGAACAGAGTCCCCGATAGCTGATCCACCATCAGGATCAGGACGTTAGGTTGCAATTCTTCACCCGTTGAGTGCAGCTTCCAGGGCGGGCTGAGCGGGCTGGCCATCCAGCGTCGTCACGCCCTCCAGCCATGCGCTTGCCGCATCCGGGTTCTCGGACAGGTAGTCGCGGGCGGCGTCTTCGGCCTCAAGCCCGTCATTCAGGATCTTGCCCATCAGGACGTTTTCCATCGGCACGTCGAAGACCATCTGCGAGAACAGCTTCGCCACATTCGGGCAAGCCTCGACCCATTCGTTGCGGGCCACGGTATGCACGGTCGCACCGCCGAAATCCGGCCCGAATTGCGCATCGCCGCCCGATAGATAGGTCGTCTCGATCGCCTCGTTCATCGGGTGGGGCGCCCATGCAAGGAACAGCGTCGGCGTGTCGCCGTTGCGGGTCACCTGTGCCACCATCGCCTGTTCGCTGCTTTCGACAAGCTCCCAATCGGCAAGGCCGAAATCGTCATTGTCGATCATGCCCTGAATAAGCTGGTTCGCAGGTGCGCCCGGCTCGATCCCGAAGATCTTGCCATCAAAGGCATCGCGATGCTGGTCCAGATCGGCGAAATCGGCGACGCCCAGATCGGCACCGGCCTTGTTGACCGCCAGCGTGAATTTGGCGCCCTCAAGGTTCTGCACCAACTCCTGAATATCGCCGGTTGCGTCCAGATCGTCGCGGAAGGGTTTCTGCGCGGGCAGCCAATTGCCCAGGAACAGGTCGGTTTCGCCGTTCTTCAGCGCCTCATAGCCTACCGGAACCGAAAGCGTGGCGATGTCGGGGGTGTAGCCAAGCGCCTTCAGCACCACAGCCGCGACGCCATTGGTTGCGGCAATGTCGGACCAGCCGGGATCCGAATAGCGCACCGTGCTGCAGGTGTCGGGATCTTGTGCCATTGCAGGCAACGCCACCGCGCCCAGCAGGGCCGCAGTCATGCCGATCTTCAGAATGCTCATCCGGTCGTCTCCTTGGTTTCTGGCTTCGGGTTTTTGTTTGTCCAGTCAATCAAAGAGGAATTAACGCACAGATCTTGTCTGAAAGCGACCCCTTGCGGGAATTAGCGTGTCGGAACCGGCGTCTCGCCCCGGTAATCGTAGAAGCCGCGCCCGGTCTTGCGGCCAAGCCAGCCGGCCTCGACATATTTGGTCAAAAGCGGGCAGGGGCGGTATTTCGTATCGGCCAGCCCGTCATGCAGCACGTTCATGATTGCAAGGCAGGTATCCAGACCGATGAAATCGGCAAGCTCCAGCGGGCCCATCGGGTGATTGGCGCCCAGCTTCATCGATTCGTCGATCGACTTCACGTTGCCGACGCCTTCATAAAGCGTATAGACCGCCTCGTTGATCATCGGCATCAGGATGCGGTTGACGATGAAGGCCGGGAAATCCTCGGCGCTGGCGGCGGTTTTGCCCAGTTTTTCAACAACGGCATGCAGCGTTTCATAGGTTGCCTGATCGGTCGCGATGCCGCGGATCAGTTCGACCAGTTGCATGATTGGCACCGGGTTCATGAAGTGGAACCCCATGAATTTCTCGGGCCGGTCGGTGCGGCTGGCAAGCCGGGTGATCGAGATCGACGAGGTGTTCGAGGTCAGGATCGTGTTCGGCTTCAGATGCGGAACCAGATCCTCGAAGATCGCCTGTTTCACCGTCTCACGCTCGGTCGCGGCTTCGATGACCAGATCGGTCTGGCCCAGATCGGACAAAGTCAGCGTGGTCTTGATCCGGTCCAGCGCGGCCTTTTTCTCATCTGCGCTGATCTTGTCGCGGCTGACCTGACGATCAAGGTTCTTTTCGATCTGCGACAAAGCCCGATCCAGCGCGTCGCGGCTGATATCGTTCATCAGCACGTCAAAACCTGCCAAGGCGAAGACATGGGCGATCCCGTTCCCCATCTGACCCGCGCCGATGATGCCAACCGTTTGAACCGCCATGATCGCCTCGTCTCTTTGAACGATGGGACGATAGGGCGGGGCGGGTTTCGCTGCAATGCAAAACCGCCCCCTGTTGGCAGGGGGCGGCGTAGCGTCATGGATATTTGGATGAAGAAGAAGCCTGTTACAGCTTTTCAGTCAGTTCCGGAACGGTGGTGAACAGATCGCCCACAAGGCCGTAATCGGCGATCTGGAAGATCGGGGCTTCTTCGTCCTTGTTGATCGCGACGATGACTTTGCTGTCCTTCATCCCGGCCAAATGCTGGATCGCGCCCGAGATGCCGATGGCCACGTAAAGTTCCGGTGCCACCACTTTGCCGGTCTGACCCACCTGCCAGTCGTTCGGGGCATAGCCCGAATCGACCGCCGCGCGGGATGCGCCAACGGCGGCGCCCAGCTTGTCGGCCAGTTTCTCGATGATCGCGAAATCGTCTTTCGAGCCGACGCCGCGCCCGCCCGAGACCACACGCCCGGCCGAGGTCAGTTCCGGGCGGTCGCTTTGGGCGACCTCATCAGCGACCCATTTCGACAGGCCCGGATCGTCTGCCAGCACCGCATCTGCGACCGAGGCCGACCCGCCGTCACCCGCAGCGTCGAAGCTGGCGGTGCGGACGGTCAGGACTTTCTTGGCGTCCTTCGATTTCACCGTCTGGATGGCGTTGCCCGCATAGATCGGACGCTCGAACGTGTCGGAATCAACCACGCCGGACACATCCGAGATGATCATCGCATCCAGAAGCGCCGCAACCCGCGGCATGACGTTTTTCGCGTCAGTCGTGGCCGGGGCGGCGATATGGTCATAATCGCCAGCCAGCGACACGATCAGCGCCGCAGTCGGCTCGGCCAGACGGTGACCATAGCGGGCGTCTTCGGCGACCAGAACCTTGGCAACGCCAGCGATCTTGGCCGCTTCCGCCGCCGCGTCCTTGGCCTGCGAACCGGCGCACAGCACCGTCACATCGCCCAGGGATTTCACCGCATTCACCGCTTTGGCAGTGGCGTCGCGGTTCAATTCGCCATTGGTGACTTCACCCAAGATAAGAACGGCCATCAGATCACCCCCGCTTCTTTGAGTTTGCCGACCAGTTCATCGACCGATCCGACCTTGATCCCGGCCTTGCGGCCCTCGGGTTCGCGGGTCGAGACGATTTCCAGACGCGGGCTGACATCGACGCCGTAATCGGCGGCGGTTTTCTCATCCAGCGGCTTTTTCTTCGCCTTCATGATGTTGGGAAGCGAGGCATAGCGCGGCTCGTTCAGACGCAGATCGGCGGTGACGATTGCGGGCAGCGTGACCTCGATGGTTTGCAGGCCGCCATCGACTTCGCGCGTCACCTTGGCCGCATCGCCTTCGATGTCCAGCTTCGAGGCGAAGGCAGCCTGGCTCCAGCCCAGCAGCGCCGACAGCATCTGGCCGGTGGCGTTCATGTCGTTGTCGATCGCCTGTTTGCCGGCGATGACCAGCTTCGGCTGTTCTTCCTCGACCACTTTGGCAAGGATTTTGGCGACGGCCAGCGGCTCGATATCGGTATGGACGTCATCGGCTGCGACCACCAGAATCGCCCGGTCCGCACCCATGGCAAGCGCGGTGCGCAGCGTCTCGGCGGCCTGTTTGACGCCGATCGAGACCACGACGACCTCTTCCGCGGCACCTTTTTCCTTCAACCTGATCGCCTCTTCGACGGCGATCTCGTCGAACGGGTTCATCGACATCTTCACATTGGCCAGATCAACTCCCGATCCGTCCGCCTTCACGCGGGCCTTCACGTTGTAGTCGATCACGCGCTTGACTGGCACGAGAACCTTCATCGGTGTCTCTCTCCCTTGGTTTGCGTCATCTGTCGAGGGCAAGTGATACCGGCTGATTTTTACAATTACAGCCGAAAAGCGTCCCTGACGTTGCGTTTGCGACAGCCGTGACGATTGCGACGGCGGCCGCGCGACGGTTGCTGGCCTTAGCGGCTGGCCCCCGGAACCCACAGAATATCTTCGCTGCCTTCGCCATTGGCCTGCCGCGCCGCGACAAACAGCCAGTCAGACAGCCGGTTCAGATAGCGGACCGCCGCGCCATTCACGTCACCCGCGGCGGCCAGTTCGGTTGCGCGACGTTCTGCCCTCCGGGCGACGGTGCGCGACAGGTGCAGATGGGCGGCAAGCACGGTGCCACCCGGCAGGATGAAGCTGCGCAGCGGCTTCAGATCGGCGTTCATTTCATCGATTTCGGCTTCCAGTCGTGAGACCTGAGCATCGATGATGCGCAAGACAGGATAACCTGCCTGATCGTCTGACGCCATATTTGGTCGCGACAGATCCGCGCCAAGATCGAACAGGTCGTTCTGGATCACCGACAACCTGTCAGCCATTCCGTCGGCGGCATGCAACCGGCACAGGCCAAGCGTCGCATTCAGTTCATCGACGGTGCCATAGGCTTCGACGCGCTGATCGTGTTTGGCGACGCGGCTGCCGTCGGACAGGGCGGTGTCGCCCTTGTCGCCGGTGCGGGTGTAGATCTTGTTCAGGACGACCATCAGGAACCTCTCATCCAGATCAGCAGCATGATCAGCGCCACCGCGACGGCCTGTGCGATGATCCGCCAGCGCATCAGCCGGTTGCCATTGCGGCGATTGAACTCGCCACCTTTGGCGAAACCGCCGATCCCGGTCGCCAGAATCGCAAGCACCACCAGCGCGGCCAGTGCCACAAGGAAAATCAGGGGTTTATCTTGCATGGGAATCGCCTTTCGCGCGAAAGCCTAACTGCGGCGGGCAAACCAGTCCAGTGCGCTGGTCGGCAAAATGCGGCGACCGAATGCCGCGATTCGGGTGGGGGTGGTGACGCGGTAGCGCGGCTTTGGCCGGGCTACGGTCAGCGCCTGAACGATCCGGTCACTGACAGCCGAGGGCGGCAATTCGTAGCGATCTTTTCCCGATGGTTCATAGAGCCGTTTCAACAGGCTGGCCCGATATTCCGGCGCGCGGGCGCTGTCCTGCCAGTTCACCCATTTCTCGAAATGCGGGATCGCGTTGAGGCGGATGCGGCTGGTGATCGGCCCCGGCTCGATCAGCACGACATGGACGCCGGAACCGGCCATTTCCAGCCGCAGCACGTCTGTCAGCCCCTCAAGTGCGAATTTCGTCGCCACATAGGGGCCGCGCCAGGGAATGCCCACCAGACCGAGCACGGATGAAATGTTGATGATTCGCCCGCCATGCTGCCGGAAATGCGGGATCAGCCGGACGGTCAGATCATGGGTGCCGAACAGGTTCGTCTCGAAGATCGACTGAAGCGCGCCCCGCGGCATATCCTCGACCGCGCCGGGCAGAGCGAAAGCGGCGTTGTTGACCAGCGCGTCCAGCCGTCCACCCGCCAGCACCTCTTCGGCCAGCCGTTCGACGCTGTCAGGGTCTGCCAGTTCCAGATGATGACATTCGATGCCCTCGGCCCGGCGTGCCTCGATGTCCTCGGGTTTGCGACAGGTGGCGACGACCTGCCAGCCCTCGGCCTGCAACCGGCGCGCGGCGTCCAGCCCGATCCCCGAGGAACAGCCGGTGATCAGAACCCGTCCGGCCATGCTCAGCGCGGCGCCTGCGATGACAGGAACTGCCCGGACACGAAGCCTTGGCGTCCGTTGGTATCGCGGATTTGCACCCAATCGCCATCGGTCGGCCCAAGCGCCTCGACCGCCGCGCCGCGATCAAGCGCCACCACCACCGCATCGCCGGTCGAGGCACCGGCGCGGACATTCACCCGTGTCGCGGTGACATAAAGGATCGGGCCGGTCGCCCCGGCGGGCAGGGCGGTTTGTGCAGGTTCGGGCGTCTGACCCTCATATTCGGGCGAGGGTTGCAGCGGCGGGCCGGGAAATTCGTCGGTTACCGGGGCCGTCTGCGATTCCGCCTCGACGATGGGGCCGGTATTCTGGTCCGGCTCGGGGCGGGTCAGTTCTTCGATCAGCGAAGGGGCATCCGTGGGCGTGGTCTCCGGCTGGGTTTCCGGGATCGCGGCGCGGCGTTCCGCGCGCAGATCGCCCTCGCCATAGGTGGCCCATGTCAGCGCAATGGCGGCGATCAGTGCCAGTAGCAAAAGCCCCAGTCGAATCATGCAGGCCCCTCCGCCCGGAAATCTTTCGTGGCGTCTTAACGGATCCCGCGCCCCAAGGCCAACCAACGCGCCAGCATCGGCAAGGTTCGACGCGGGGCTGGAATTTCCATCTGGACCGTCCGCACCGCTCGGCCTATTCCAGATCCCATGTCCGACGATCAGCCTCACGACCCCGAACAGAACACGCAGTCCGAACCGCTCAGCCGCGCCATTGGCGATCGGTATCTGACCTATGCGCTGTCCACGATCATGAACCGGGCGCTGCCCGATGCCCGCGACGGGTTGAAGCCGGTCCATCGCCGCATCCTTTATGCCATGCGCGAACTCAGGCTGTCGCCAACCGGGGCTTTCCGTAAATCCGCCAAGATCACCGGCGACGTGATGGGGAACTATCACCCCCACGGCGATGCGGCGATTTACGACGCCATGGCGCGCTTGGCGCAGGATTTCGCCATGCGCTATCCGCTGGTGGACGGGCAGGGGAACTTTGGCAATATCGACGGCGACAACCCCGCCGCCGCCCGCTATACCGAGGCGCGTCTGGCGCAGGCGTCCGAGGCGCTGATGGACGGGTTGACCGAGGACTCGGTCGATTTCCGCCCAAACTATGACGGCACCCTGACCGAGCCTGTGGTCCTGCCTTCGGCCTTCCCGAACCTTCTGGCGAACGGCGCGTCGGGGATTGCGGTGGGGATGGCGACCAATATTCCGCCCCATAACCTGCACGAATTGATCGATGCCTGCCTGCATCTGATCAAGACCCCCGAGGCGCGCGACGACACCATTGCCGCCTTGGTCAAAGGCCCGGATTTTCCGACCGGCGGCGTGCTGGTCGAAAGCGCCGAAAGCATTGCCGAGACCTATCGCGTCGGGCGCGGCGCCTTCCGGTTGCGGGCGAAATGGGAACAGGAAAATCTGGAACGCGGTCAGTGGCAGATCATCGTCACCGAGATCCCCTATCAGGTCCAGAAATCCAAGCTGATCGAGCGTCTGGCAGAACTGATCCAGACCAAGCGCATTCCGATCCTTGCCGATGTCCGCGACGAATCCGCCGAGGATATCCGCATCGTCCTTGAACCGCGCGCCCGCAATGTCGATCCCGAGCAGTTGATGGCGGCCTTGTTCCGCGTCAGCGATCTGGAGATCCGGTTCAACCTCAACATGAACGTGCTGATCGATGGCCGCGTGCCCAAGGTTTGCTCGCTGAAAGAGGTGTTGCGCGCCTTTCTGGACCACCGCCGCGAGGTGCTGGTCCGTCGCGCGAATTACCGTCTGGACAAGATCGCCGCCCGGCTGGAGGTGCTGGAAGGCTATCTGATCGCCTATCTGAACCTCGACCGCGTGATCGAGATCATCCGGTACGAGGATGATCCGAAAGCGGTGATGATCGCCGAATTCAAGCTGAGCGACGTTCAGGTCGAGGCGATCCTGAACATGCGCCTGCGCGCCTTGCGCAAGCTGGAAGAGATCGAGCTGCGCACCGAACGCGACAACCTTCTGGCCGAGCGCGAGGGGTTGCAGGCGATGCTGGACAGCGACGTTCTGCAATGGGCGAAAATCTCGGATCAGTTGAAAGAGGTGCGCAACCTCTTCGGCAAATCCTCGCCAGAGGGTCAGCGCCGCACCGTCATCAACAATGATGCCGAGGATATCGCGCCCATCGATATGGACGCGATGATCGAACGCGAGCCGCTGACGGTGATTCTGTCGAAGATGGGCTGGATTCGCGCGATGAAGGGGAATCAGCCGCTGGATGCGGAGCAAAAATTCCGCGATGGCGACGGCCCCGGACTGGCAATTCATGCCGAGACGACCGACAAATTGATGATCTTCGCGTCGAACGGACGCTTCTATACGTTGCCCGCTAACAACCTGCCCAGCGGGCGTGGTCTGGGCGAGCCTTTGCGGCTGATGATCGACCTGCCGAACGAGGCGGAGGTGGTCACCATGTTCCCTTGGCGCGACGGTCAGAAATATCTGGTCGCCTCGAAAGTCGGCGATGGTTTCGTGGTCGGTGCGGCGGATATTCTGGCACAGACCAAGACTGGCAAGCAGGTGCTGAACGGCGATGCGCTGCTGTGCAAACCTGTTGCGGGCGATCACATCGCGGTCGTCGGCACCAACCGCAAGATGCTGGTCTTCCCGCTGGACGACCTGCCGGAAATGTCGCGCGGAAAAGGCGTTAGGTTGCAGAAGTTCGGCAGCGGCGGCGGACTGGTCGCCCCCGACACCCTCTCGGACGCGACCTTCATCACTTTGGCCGAAGGGCTAAGCTGGCCGATGGGCGGCGGCAAGACCCGGACCGAAAGCGACCTCAGCGAATGGCTGGGCAAACGCGCCGGTGCCGGTCGCATGGCCCCCCGCGGTTTCCCGCGCGACAATCGCTTCGCCTGAAGCTGAAAGGCGGGCGCATCGCCCGCCTTTTTCCGCGTTGCGCAGGCTTCCCGACAGCCTTGTCAAAACTGGTTCGGCAGCGCCCTGATCGCCCGGATCGGCGGCCTGTCGCCCAGGCGCATGTTGACCCACATCGTCATAAGGCGCAGGCTTTGCTTGACGCAGTATGGGGGAATGACGTAAAAGCCATTAAATGAACGGTCGTTCAATAACCATGGAGGAGGTTTCACGATGTTCACGCAAGGCATGGAATTCGATCTGGGTGAGGATGTGAATGCACTGCGCGACATGGTGCATCGTTGGGCGCAAGAGCGGGTAAAGCCAATCGCCGCCGATGTTGACCGATCGAACGAGTTCCCCAACGAGCTTTGGACCGAGATGGGCGAACTTGGCCTGCTGGGCATCACCGTTCCCGAGGAATGGGGCGGGGCAGGGATGGGCTATCTGGCCCATGTCATCGCGACCGAAGAGATCGCGCGGGCCTCGGCCTCGGTCAGTCTGTCCTATGGTGCGCATTCGAACCTTTGCGTCAATCAGATCAAGCTGAACGGCTCTGACGAGCAGCGGGCGAAATATCTGCCCGGCCTGTGCAGCGGCACCGCCGTCGGCGCGCTGGCCATGTCCGAAGAGGGCGCGGGCAGCGATGTCGTCAGCATGAAGCTGCGCGCCGAAAAGAAGAACGACCGCTTTGTTCTGAACGGCAACAAATACTGGATCACCAACGCGCCGGATGCGCAAACGCTGGTCGTCTATGCCAAGACCGACCCGACTGCGGGCAGCAAGGGCATCACCGCCTTCATCGTCGAACGCGGGATGAAGGGTTTCTCGACCTCGCCGCACTTTGACAAGCTGGGGATGCGCGGCTCGAACACGGGTGAGCTGATCTTCGAGGATTGCGAGATCCCGTTCGAAAATATTCTGGGCGAGGAAGGCCGCGGCGTCCGCGTGCTGATGTCGGGGCTGGATTACGAACGTCTGGTGCTGTCGGGCATCGGCACCGGCATCATGGCCGCCTGTCTGGACGAGGTGATGCCCTATATCCGCGACCGCAAGCAGTTCGGCCAGCCGGTCGGCTCGTTCCAGCTTATGCAGGGCAAGATCGCCGATATGTATGTCGCGCTGAACACCTCGCGCGCCTATGTTTACGAGGTGGCGAAGGCCTGTGACGCGGGCAAGGTCACCCGTCAGGATGCGGCCGGCGCGGTGCTTTACGCCAGCGAACAGGCGATGGTGCAGGCGCATCAGGCGGTTCAGGCGCTTGGCGGTGCGGGCTTCCTGAACGACTCGGTCGTCAGCCGCCTGTTCCGCGATGCCAAGCTGATGGAGATCGGCGCCGGCACCAGCGAAATCCGCCGTATGCTGATCGGTCGCGAGTTGATGGGACTGGTCTGACCCGAGGAGGGGGCGATGCAGTTCGACAATCTCAAGGCTCTGATCATCAATACCTCGCTGAAGCGCGCCAGTGCTGACAGCCATACACAGCGGCTGTTGTCGCCGGTCGGCGATCTGATGGCCGCGCAAGGGGTCGCGGTCGAGCATCTGCACATGCTTGACCATGACGTGCCGCCCGGCGTCAGCCCGGATATGCGCAAAGAGGGATGGTCCACCGATGACTGGCCCGATCTGCTTTGGCCGAAGGTCCGCGAGGCCGACATTCTGGTCATCGGCACCCCGCTTTGGCTGGGCGAGGAATCCAGCATCTGCCGCATCCTGATCGAGCGGCTTTATGCGATGTCGGGCGAACTGAACGACAAGGGCCAGTCGAGCTATTACGGCAAGGTGGCGGGTTGCGTGATCACCGGCAACGAGGACGGAATCAAGCACACCGCCATGACCCTGACCTTCGCGCTGAACCATCTGGGCTACACCATCCCGCCGCAGGCCGATTGCGGCTGGATCGGCGAGGCCGGTCCGGGGGCGAGTTTCGGCGACGTGCTGGAGGATGGCAGCCGCGCCGGTTACGACAACGCCTTCACCCGCCGCAATGCGACGATCATGACGTGGAACCTGATGCATCTGGCGAAGCTGCTGAAAGGCGGCATCCCGAACGAAGGCAACGACCGCAACGCCTTCGCCGCGGGCGAGCGCTTTGGCTTCCGGCTGGGGGGCGATCAATGACCCGATCAGTCACTGAGAGCATAGGGCAGCGCCCGACCGTCGGATGGGCACAGCAACGATCATACGGGGTGATTTATCGTGCAATCCCGTCGAGCATCTCTGTAACGCGGGACGGCGACAAAGTGCCCGTCCGGAGGGACGGTCGGGCACTGCCCGGCGGTGCCTTCGGCACCTTGATTCCGGGTGGGGTCTCTGACCAGATCGGGTTTAGCGATGCTTAAGTATATGGTTCTCTCATTAGCCACGCTTACGCTGCCCGCCATGGCGCAGGAGAATTTGCAGTTCGATGCTGCGGTCCTGGAAACCTGTCTCGACAAGGCTGGTCAGGACGAAAAGCCCGACCGCGAAAGCTGTATCGGTCTTGCCTCGGATCAATGCATGGAAAGCGATATAGGCCAGACCACCATGGGCATGTCGCTGTGCCTTGATCGCGAGCGTGAGGTCTGGGACGCGAAACTGAACGAAAGCTACCAAACCCTGATGGCTTACGCTGTGTCCAACGATGTGGACATGGAGGAACTGGGCTCCGCCGCTGAAAAGCAGGTGCCGTTCCTGCAGAAAATGCAACGCAACTGGATCAGCTATCGCGACGCCGCCTGCCAGTTCGAGCGTAGCCAATGGGGTGGCGGTACGGGTGGCGGTCCCTCCGAAATGCACTGCCTGATGGTGCTGACTGCGCGCCAATATCTGTGGCTGCAACAATATCTGAATGAGGGAGCGTAGGATGACCGACACTGCCCGCACCCTGACCCATGCCGATTACCCCGCGCAGCACCGCGATTTCCGCTGGAGTTTCCCGCCTGATCTCAACATGGCCGCGCAATGTCTGGCCCATGACCCGCAGGCGGTCGCGATCATCGAATATGACGGCAGACCGAAACCCGTCACCTATGGCGATCTTGACGGAATGAGCTCGACCCTTGCCCATGCGCTTGAGGCAAGCAAGGGCGAACGGGTGGCGGTTCTTCGCACGCAATCGGCATGGACGGCGGCGGCGCATCTGGCGGTGTGGAAATCGGCGGCGATTTCGGTCCCGCTGTTCAAGCTTTTCGGCCCCGAAGCGCTGGAACTGCGCTTGCGTGATGCCGGGGTGAAGACGGTGATTGCCGATACCGAAGGGCGCGAGATGCTGGCGCGCTTCCCCGACCTGCGGGTGATCGTCCCCGAAGACGGCCTGTCTGATGCGGGCGATTTCGCCGCCCGCCCGACCGGGCCGGAAACGCCTGCGGTCATCATCTACACCTCGGGTACCACCGGCGCGCCGAAAGGGGCGCTGCATGCCCATCGTGTCCTGACCGGCCATCTGCCCGGCGTCGAGATGAGCCATGATCTGCTGGGTCAGCCGGGCGATTGTATCTGGTCGCCTGCCGACTGGGCGTGGATTGGCGGGCTGTTTGACGTGCTGATGCCGGGGCTTGCGCTTGGGGTTCCGGTCGTCGCGGTCCGCATGCCGAAATTCGAGCCGGCAGCCGTCCTGCCGCTGGTCGCCGATTGCGGCATTCGCAATATCTTCTTTCCGCCGACCGCCCTGAAGATGCTCAAGGCCGAGGATATTCGGATCCCCGGCCTGCGCTCCGTCGCCTCTGCGGGTGAGACCCTGGGCGCGGAATTGCTGGATTGGGGACGCGGTGCCTTTGGCCTGACCATCAACGAATTTTACGGCCAGACCGAATGCAACATGGTCGCAAGCTCGGCCAGCACGATGTTCCCTTCGCGCCCCGGCTGGATCGGCAAGGCCGCGCCGGGGTTCGAGGTGCAGGTCATCGATGAACATGGACAGCCGACAAATGACGAAGGCGATATCGCCATTCGCCGCGGCGCTGCGTCGATGATGCTGGAATACTGGAACCGTCCCGACGCCACGGCCGAGAAATTTCGCGGCGACTGGCTGGTCACCGGCGACCGTGGCGTGATCGAGGACGGCTATATCCGCTTCGTCGGCCGCGACGATGACGTGATTACCTCGGGCGGCTATCGGATCGGCCCCTCTGAAATCGAGGATTGCCTGCTGAAACATCCCGCCGTCGCGCAGGTCGGGGTCATCGGCAAACCCGACCCTCTGCGGACCGAGATCGTCAAGGCCTATGTCGTTCTGCGCAACGGCAACGACGCCAGCGACGAGCTTGCGCGCGAATTGCAGGACCATGCGCGGCGTTTCTCGGCGGCGCATTCCTACCCGCGCGAGATCGGCTTTCTGGATGCGCTGCCGATGACCGTTACCGGCAAGGTCATCCGCCGCGATTTGCGCAAGCTGGCCGAGAGCGAGGGTAAGCCATGAATGGGTTGCCGTCACAGTGCTTAGGGCAGAGCCCGTCCGCCGGATGGGCACTGCCCGGCGGTGCCTTCGACACCTTGATTCCGGGCGGGGACATTAACTCAGGAGGGTTTAGTCTTGCTTAAGTCGCTCGCCCTTACATTAGCCCTGCTTGCGGCACCCGCCATGGCGCAAGAGGATTTGCAAATCGACGCGGCCATTCTCGACACCTGTCTGGAGGCAACCAGCGCGGAGCAGGGTGATGATGCCGAAAGCTGCATCGGTCTTGCCGCACAGAAATGCATGGAAAGCCCGGGCGGCGATACGACGGCGGGCATGTCGATCTGCACCGGCAAGGAACTCGACCTCTGGGATGCGAAACTGAACGAGAGCTATCGGGCGCTGACCGCCAAGGCAGAAGCGACCGACCGCGAGATGGACGAGCTTGGCTCGGCGGCTGAGAAACAACAGCCGCTTCTGCGCGACATGCAGCGCAACTGGATCGGCTTCCGCGATGCCGCATGCGGTTTTGAACGCAGCCAATGGGGCGGCGGTTCGGGCGGTGGTCCTGCTGGTGTGGGCTGCATGCTGGATATGACCGCCCGGCAATATCTGCGGCTCGATCGGTATCTGGATGAGGGGGCGTAGCATGGTCACGAAACGCCCGCGCACCCCGCAGGAAAAGAAGGCGCTGTCCTATGCCAAGGACCGGCGCGAGAGTTTTGGGCAGAACGACAAGGCCTCACGCAGGTTGGTTCCGAAACACAAGGCCGAAGCTCATCGGAAATTGCGGCGTGTGGACAAGCAGGCGTTGATGGATGCCGAAACTGCTGCGGAATTGTTGCCGCTGGAGCTGCAGAAACCCGAATGGCGAAAATCGCCGGGAACAAGTTTGGGCGACCATGTTGAGGAGCGGTTGGAAGAACGTGCTTTGCTTGATGCAAATCCGGTCGCCAACTGGCCGGGTCGAGGGCGCTTGCATGGGCTGAAATATCCCGAGCGTTCCGAAACGCTTGCAGCACGCACCGTCGAAATTTTCGAAAGCGTTCGGCAGGCGCTCAAGATGAAAAGGGGAGAATGATGTTTCACCCTGATAACCATCGCTTTGCAGCGCTCGCCCCGTTTATCCGCGGCACGACAATTGCCCGGGCGATCATGCAGATCGGCGGGCACCTGCGAACCCCAAGGGTGGACAGCCACAGCCCGCCTGAGGGTCACCGGCTTTCGGGCCGGAACTCTACCTCCACAGAAGTAAGGATTAGCTATGCTTAAGTATCTCGCCATCACATTAGCCGTTCTGCCGCTGCCCGTCGTCGCGCAAGATCTCGCGGTCGATGAAGCCGCGGTGCAGCAATGCTTCGATGGCGCAACAGGCATAGACCCCGACTGCATCGGTCAGGCCGCAGATGCCTGCCAGACGGCGACGCCGGATGGCAGCACCACGGTCGGCATCTCCGAATGCCTGATGGCCGAAACGAAGGCATGGGACGGGATTCTGAACAGCCAATACAGCGCCACGCGTGAGCAATATTCCAGCGATGGCCTGCCAGAGAAACTACAGGCCGCGCAACGTGCATGGATCGCCTTCCGCGATGCTGATTGCGGCTTTGCCTATGACAAATTTGGCGGCGGCTCGATGCGGGGGATCGCTTCGGCCTCGTGCCAGCTCAACCATACAGCGCGACGGGCGCTGGAACTCAAGCAAATGCGGGAACCGTAAAATGAAACTCAAAAGCTCGGCTCTGACCAATTCCGACACGTTTCGCGCCAACCGCGAGGCTCATCTGGGCCTGCTCGACACCGCCCGACAGGCCGCCGAGGCGGTGCTGGCAGGCGGTGGCCCCAAAGCGATGGAGCGCCATACCAGCCGCGGCAAGATGCCGCCGCGCGAACGGGTGGCGAACCTTCTGGACCCCGGCTCGCCCTTCCTTGAGATCGGCGTGACGGCGGCGCATGGCATGTATGACGACGCGGCCCCCGGCGCAGGCGTGATCGCGGGGATCGGGCGGGTGCATGGGCTGGACGTGATGGTCGTGGCAAATGATGCCACCGTGAAGGGTGGCACCTATTACCCGATGACGGTGAAGAAACACCTTCGCGCGCAGGAAATCGCGATGGAGTGTCATCTGCCCTGCGTCTATCTGGTCGATAGCGGCGGCGCGAACCTGCCCAATCAGGACGAGGTGTTCCCCGACCGCGACCATTTCGGGCGCATCTTCTACAATCAGGCGCAGATGAGCGCCAAGGGCATCCCGCAGATCGCGGTGGTGATGGGCTCTTGCACGGCGGGCGGCGCCTATGTGCCCGCCATGTCCGATGTGACCATCATCGTACGCAATCAGGGCACGATCTTTCTGGCCGGCCCGCCGCTGGTCAAGGCCGCCACGGGCGAGATCGTCAGCGCCGAAGACCTTGGCGGCGGCGATGTCCATACCCGCCTGTCGGGCGTGGCCGATTATCTGGCCGAGGATGACGCCCATGCGCTGGCCGAGGCGCGCCGCGCCATTGCCAACCTGAACCGCCGCCTGCCGCAGACGGTGACATGGCAATCGCCCGAAGCCCCTGCCTATGACCCCGAAGAAATCCTTGGCGTCGTGCCTGCCGATCTTCGCACCCCCTATGACATCCGCGAAGTGATCGCCCGCACTGTCGATGGCTCTCGCTTCGACGAATTCAAGGCCCGCTTCGGCGAAACGCTGGTCACCGGCTTTGCCCATATCGAGGGCTGCCCGGTCGGCATCGTCGCCAATAACGGCGTGCTGTTTTCGGAATCTGCGCAGAAGGGCGCGCATTTCGTGGAATTGTGCAGCCAGCGCGGTATCCCGCTGATCTTCCTGCAAAACATCACCGGCTTCATGGTCGGTCGCAAATACGAAAACGAAGGCATCGCCCGGCATGGCGCAAAGATGGTGACGGCGGTTGCCACCACCAATGTGCCCAAGATCACCATGCTGGTCGGCGGCTCTTTCGGGGCGGGCAATTACGGCATGTCAGGCCGCGCCTATTCGCCGCGCTTCCTGTGGACATGGCCCAACAGCCGGATCTCGGTGATGGGCGGCGAGCAGGCGGCAGGCGTTCTGGCAACCGTCCGCCGCGACGGGATCGAACGCACCGGCGGCACCTGGTCCGCCGAGGAAGAGACGGAGTTCAAACGCCCCACCATCGAGATGTTCGAGCGTCAGTCCCACCCGCTCTACGCCTCGGCGCGGCTCTGGGATGACGGTATCATCGACCCGCGCAAGACCCGCGAAGTGCTGTCCCTGTCGCTCCGCGCCAGTCTCAATGCGCCGATCGAGCCGACCCGCTTCGGCCTCTTCAGGATGTGACGTTGATGGGTCTGGACCTCGCCCTTCGCTACCCGACAGCGATCCGCACCGGCTTTGGTGACAGTGCGGAACTGTCGGCACTGCTGCTGGATCTGATCCGCGCGGGCGGCAAGACGGCGACCTGTGGCGCCTTGCGCGACTATCAGGCCGAGGGAGAGCCGGTCCCGCAGCCGGGCGATCTGCGGATTGCCGAGGATTGGAACGGCGAACCGGCGCTGGTCTATGAGGTGACCGAGGTGACCATCCGCCGTTTCGCCGATGTCCCCGAAGATTTCGCACTGGCCGAGGGCGAGGGCAGCTTCGCCGACTGGCAACAGGGCCACCGCGATTTCTTCGCCCGCAATGGCGGTTTTTCGGACGATCTTGAACTGGTCTGCGAACGCTTCCGGCTGATCGAGGTGATCCAATGACCGATCAGCCACAGCGCCGGGGCGATGACATCGTCGGCTGGGAATGGGTTCGCACCGGACCGAACTTCGCGCTTGGCCACCCGCGGTCGCGCAGCTTCGGCGCGATCTGGTTCATCATCGGCTTCGTTGCGTTGCAGGGTCTGGTGGCCATCATTGGGCTGGTGGCACTGTTCTCGGCTGTCCCGGACATTTGGGTGCTTCTCCGGATGGTGCTTTTTGTCCTTCTTCTGGTCAACAACATCATCGGCCTCGTGGCGCTGATCGGGCGGCATCCTCTGGCATGGACGACGGTCTGGATCAGCCTTGCCATGGGCTTCCCGCTGACCCTGCCGCTGGTCATGTATTGGGCCGACGGAACCCGCCCGAACCTGATCTACCGCCACCGTTTCGAACGCCTGATCCGCACCTCGGACGAGGCCACACCATGATCCACTGGCTGGCCCCCCTTCTTCTCAGCGCAGGTGCCGTCATGGCCGATCCTCTCTCGCTGCTGAACGCCGCCGCCAAGGGCGATGCCGCCACCGTCGCCGCCGAGATCGCCGCAGGCACGCCCATCGACAGCCGCAGCAACAAGGGTGAAACCGCGCTGCTGCTAGCCACCCATGGCAACCATGTTGATGCCGCCCGCCTGCTGATCGATGCCGGCGCGGATGTGAACGCCAAGGACGATATCGACGACAGCCCCTATCTCTATGCCGGGGCACGCGGCCATGACGACATCCTGCGCCTGACGCTGACGCACGGTGCGGACCTGACAGCGACAAACCGCTTCGGCGGAACGGCTCTGATCCCGGCGGCGGAACGCGGCCATGTCGAAACTGTCCGCATCCTGATCGCGGAGGGGGTGGATGTGAACCATGTGAACCGCCTCGGCTGGACCGCGCTGATGGAGGCTGTGATCCTTGCCGATGGCGGCGAACGCCACCGCCAGATCGTCACCGACCTGCTGGCGGCAGGGGCCGATCCGAACATTCCAGACCATGACGGCATCACCGCGCTTCAGCACGCCGAACGTCTGGGGCAGCGGCAGATGGCCGCAACCCTGAGACAAGGGGGGGCGACATGATCCGGGTTTGGCAGGGCGACATCACCACGCTGAACGTCGATGCCATCGTCAACGCCGCCAATTCGTCGCTGCTGGGCGGGGGCGGTGTGGACGGCGCGATCCACCGCGCCGCGGGCCCGGAATTGCTGGCCGAATGCCGCAACATCGGCGGCTGCCCCACGGGCGAGGCGCGCATCACCAAAGGCTATGACCTGCAAGCCCGCCATGTCATCCATACCGTAGGCCCGGTCTGGCGCGGCGGCGATCAGGATGAGGATGGCCTGCTTGCCTCGGCCTATCGCAACAGCCTTGCACTGGCCCGCCAGCACGGCCTGACCACCATCGCCTTCCCGGCCATTTCGACCGGCATCTACGGCTTCCCGCCCGACCGCGCAGCGGGCATTGCCGTAAAAACCATTACCAACGAAGCGCCCGACCTTCAGATCACTTTGGTCGCCTTCGACGCCGACACTGCCCGCCTTCTGACAAAGGCGATCCAATGATGTCTTCTTCATCCAAATATCCCGCAGGGGTCCGGGGGCGCGAAGCCCCCGGCTGCTGCCGACCAGCGAGAGGCCAGCCATGTTCAACAAGATCCTGATCGCCAATCGTGGCGAAATCGCCTGCCGCGTCATCGATAGCTGCCGCCGCCTTGGGGTGGCGACGGTCGCGGTCTATTCCGACGCCGACCGCGCCGCCCGCCATGTCGCGATCGCCGATGAGGCCGTCCATCTGGGCGGCCCGGCCCCCGCCGACAGCTACCTTCGCGGCGACGCCATCATTGCCGCCGCCAAGGCCACGGGTGCCGAGGCGATCCATCCGGGTTATGGCTTCCTGTCCGAAAACCCCGATTTCGTCGATGCGGTTGAAGCGGCGGGTCTGGTCTTCATCGGCCCCTCGGCCAGCGCGATCCGGGCCATGGGGCTGAAGGACGCGGCCAAGGCGCTGATGGAAAAGGCAGGCGTGCCGGTGGTGCCGGGCTATCACGGCGACAATCAGGATGCCGGTTATCTGGCCCAGCAGGCTACTCAGATCGGCTATCCGGTCCTCATCAAGGCCGTTGCGGGCGGCGGCGGCAAGGGGATGCGCCGCGTCGATGATCCGAAAGATTTTAACGACGCGCTGGAATCCGCCCGATCCGAGGCGAAGAACGCTTTCGGCAACCCCGACGTGCTGATCGAGAAATACGTCCTGAAACCCCGCCATATCGAGGTGCAGGTCTTTGGCGACGGTCACCGCGCGGTTTACCTGTTCGAACGCGACTGCTCGTTGCAACGCCGCCACCAGAAGGTGATCGAGGAAGCCCCGGCCCCCGGCATGACCGAGGATATGCGCAAGATCATGGGCGCCGCCGCCACCCGTGCCGCCGAAGCTATTGGCTACAAGGGTGCGGGCACGATCGAATTCATCGTCGATGGCAGCGACGGGCTGAAACCCGACCGCTTCTGGTTCATGGAGATGAATACTCGCCTGCAGGTCGAACACCCGGTGACCGAGGCGATTACCGGTGTCGATCTGGTCGAATGGCAGCTTCGTGTGGCCAGTGGCGAGCCGCTGCCCGCGAAGCAGGAAGACCTGACCATCACCGGCCACTCTTTCGAGTCCCGCCTTTACGCCGAGGATGTCCCGGCGGGTTTCTTGCCTGCGACCGGCAGGCTTGCGCATCTGAACTTCCCCGATCACGCCCGGATCGAAACCGGCGTGCGGCAGGGCGATACGATCAGCCCGTGGTATGACCCGATGATCGCCAAGATCATCACCCACGGCGCCACCCGCGCCATTGCGCTGCGCGCGATGGAGGCGGCCTTGGTCGATACCGAAGTCGCGGGTTCGGTCACCAATCTCGATTTCCTCATCGCGCTGACCCGGCATGCGGGCTTCCGCAAGGGCGAGGTCGATACCGGCCTGATCGAGCGTGATCTGGATGCGCTGGTCGCCTCGTCCGAGGCCGAGGGCGCGGCGCGGGCCTTGGCGGTGATCGGGCTGGCGGGGCTTGCCGATCACACCGTTCGCGGGGGCATGACCCTATGGCAGCCGCTGCGGCGGACTGTGGCCTGGGAAGGCGGCGAGGCGCTGCTTGAGGTGCTGCGTCCCGGCGCGGCGCGGGTGACGCTGGACGGGGTTGCGCATGAGGTGCGCTGGCAGGGTGATCGCTGGTGGGTCGATGACGCGCTGCGCCGCAACCGGATCGTCACCCATGATGCGGGCGTCAGTGTCTTTGGCGGGCGGACCGTGCATCTGGTGCCGCTGGACCCCTTGGCCCGTGACAGCGGCGCAGGTGCGGGGGCGGCGCTGACGCTGTCGCCGATGCCGGGGCTGGTGAAATCGGTCCATGTCGAGGCCGGGCAGGTGGTCAAGGCGGGCGACCGTCTGGCGGTGCTGGAGGCGATGAAGATGGAACACAGCCTGACCGCCGCCCGCGATGGCGTGGTGGCCGAGGTGCTGGCAAAGGCCGGCGATCAGGTAGAGGCGGGCGCGCCGCTGATCCGGCTTGAGGAAGAAGAGGAAGCGGCTGCATGAGCGATATCCCGGTTCTCTGGCATGTGCCGCTGTCGCGTTCGATGCGGGTCTTGTGGCTGCTTCACGAAATCGGCGACCCGTTCGAAGTCAATGAATTGTCGATGTTCGATAAATCGATGCGCCAGCCGCCCTATAGCGACATTCACCCGGTCGGGCGGGTGCCTGCCTTGCAGATCGACGGTATGACGCTGCACGAATCCGGTGCCTGCGTCGAATATCTGTGCGAGACGCGGGCACCGACCCTGTGGCGCGCGCCAGGCGA
The DNA here is from genome assembly GCF_016629665.1 of Paracoccus caeni. GTDB lineage: Bacteria > Pseudomonadota > Alphaproteobacteria > Rhodobacterales > Rhodobacteraceae > Paracoccus > Paracoccus caeni. The sequence continues at coordinate 211,225 of NZ_JAEPRQ010000002.1, read as the reverse complement.
GGAGGGGCGCGGACCCTGGCTCGACTGGCTGCATTTTGCCGAGACCTTGGGCCAGCACATTGCCAACCTGACCCAGCAGCATATCTTCCTGCGCGAGGATCACATGCGTTCGCCCATCGTCATGCGGCTGGAGGCGGCACGGTTGTCGCGGGCGTTATCGCTGGTGGAAAGCGCGGTCTCGGACCGGGAATGGCTGATGCGCAGCGGGTTTTCGGGCGTCGATTGCGCGGTGGGCTTTGCCGTCTGGATTTCGTCGCGCTTTGTCCGCTATGACGACCGCCCGGCGCTGGCCGCCTATCTGGCGCGCTGCGAGGCAAGGCCCGCCTTCCGTGCCTCGCTGCCCGCTGCCGATGCGAAGGTGATCTATTCCAAAGCGTTTTACGAGGCACTCAGTGACTAATCCTGTGACAGAACCCGTGCTTGAAGCGGTGGAAATCTTTGAAATGGGCCCGCGCGATGGGCTGCAGAACGAAAAGCGGCTGATCCCTGCCGGGGAAAAGATCGCGCTTGTCGATCTCTTGTCGCAAGCGGGTTTCCGGCGGATCGAGGTGACCAGCTTCGTGTCGCCCAAATGGGTGCCGCAGATGGCCGATGCCGCTGAGGTCATGGCCGGGATCAACCGCGTGCCCGGCATTTCCTATGCCGTGCTGACGCCCAATATGAAGGGCTATGAGGGCGCCAAGGCGGCCCGTGCCAGTGAGGTCGCGATCTTCGCAAGCGCCTCGGAAGGGTTCAGCAAGGCGAACCTGAACGCGACCATTGCCGAAAGTCTGGAACGGCTGGCCCCGGTGGCCGAGGCGGCTGCGGCCGACGGCATTCCGGTGCGCGGCTATGTCTCGGTGGTGACGGATTGCCCCTTCGACGGCCCGACGCCGCCCGCCAATGTCGCCCGGGTGGTGGCGGCCTTGCGGGATATGGGCTGCTACGAGATCAGCCTTGGCGACACCATCGGGCAGGGCCGTCCTGAAACCATCGATGCAATGCTGGCGGCGGTGTTGGAGGAAATGCCTGCCGGGCAGCTGGCCGGACATTATCACGACACCGCAGGCCGGGCGTTGCAGAATATCGATGCCAGTCTGGCCCGTGGTTTGCGGGTCTTTGACGCAGCGGTCGGCGGTCTTGGCGGCTGTCCCTATGCGCCGGGCGCGCAGGGCAATGTGGCGACCGAACTGGTCGCGCATCATCTGGATCAGCGCGGCTATCAGACCGGGTTGGACAGATCAGTGATCGAACAGGCGGCGCAGATGGCGCGCGCCATGCGGGGGTGAGTGCGATGTTTGAGACGATCAGGATCGAGACGGATGTGCGCGGCGTAGCGACCTTGTGGTTGGCGCGGGCGGAAAAGCACAATGCGCTGTCCCAGCAGATGATGGAGGAGTTGACCGAGGCCGCAGGTCAGCTTGGCCGTGATCCTGCGGTGCGGGTTGTGGTGCTGGCTGCCGAGGGTGCCAGCTTCTGCGCGGGCGGCGATCTGGGCTGGATGAAGTCGCAGATCGGTGCCGATGCCGAAACCCGCCGGGCGGGTGCCCGGGTTCTGGCACATATGCTGTTCGCGCTGAACACGCTGCCGAAGCCCTTGATCGGGCGGGTGCAGGGCAATGCCTTTGGTGGTGGCGTCGGCATGATGGCGGTTTGCGATATCGTCATCGCCGCCTCGGATGCGAAATTCGGTCTGACCGAGGTGAAACTGGGTCTGATCCCGGCGACCATCGGCCCCTATGTTCTGGCCCGCATGGGCGAGGACAAGGCGCGGCGCGTGTTCTTCTCGGCCCGGTTGTTCGGCGCGGAAGAGGCGGTGGCGCTGAACCTCGCGGCGCGGGCGGTTCCCTCGGGCGATCTGGCATCGGTGGTCGAGGAAGAGATCGCGCCGTTCCTTCTGGGCGCGCCGGGGGCGATTGCGGCGGCCAAGGCGCAATGCCGCGCGCTTGGGCCGAGGATCGATGAGCAGGTGATCGAGGAAAGCATCGACCGGCTGGTCGCGGCGTGGGAAGGCGATGAAGCGCCCGAGGGGATCGGGGCATTCTTTGAGAAACGGAAGCCGCGCTGGCAGGTCTAGTAAGGCTTGGCGATGGCGGGTGACGTTTGAAGCGGAGGGCAGTGCCCGACCGCGGGTGGGCACTGCGACAGTAGTTCTGCACAGTTTATGGTGCCGCCCCGTCGAACCTTTCTTTTGCGAGCGACCTCACCGAAGTGCCCGCCCGTCCGGGCGGTCGGGCACTGCCCGGCGTCGCCCAAGGGCGACTTGATTCCGGGCGGGCGCACTATCTTGAACCAGAGAATTCGGGGCTGGAGCCTTGAAGGAAGTTCTGTGTTTCGAGCCGTCGAAGGCGTGCGGTCAAAGCCAATCCCGGGCGTTATTTTGCCCAAAGGTTGAATGATAGCCCAAACATTCCCCTGGCCGTCGTGACAATGCTTCTCATCTCCCTATGCTGACGCCACGGCAACACAGGGAGGAATAACCATGAAAACTGAACCCGGTATCCGTCACAACGTGACCAGAATGCTCAGATATCTTGCCCTGGGTGGCGCGATGGCTTGCTATGCGAGCTTTGCCTCTGCGCAGGACGCCCCCGAACGCGACGCCTTTTTCTGGTTGGGCGAAATGAACAAGGCCACCGCCGTCATCAATTCCGAGGAAGGGCTGCTTGAGGCCGAGATGGTCCCCGGCATCGCGGCCGCCATCGCGCAGGTGATCGAAGAGGGTAATCAGCCCGATGCCGACCGTCCCTCGACCGTTATCACCTTTGAACCGCTGCTGATCGAGGCGGGCAGCATTGACGTGACATTGCTGCATGCGGGACGCTCCAGTCAGGACATGCACGCCACCTATCGCGCGGCGATCCTGCGCGACGGGCTCTTGTCGCTGGCGGATCAGTTGAATGCCACCGCGACCACGCTGGTCGATCTGGCCGAGCGGCACAAGGACACCATCGTCCCGAACTATACCAACGGCGTCGCGGCGCAGCCGAACAGCTTCGGCCATTACCTGCTGGGCCATGCGGCGGGCTTTTCCCGGGATGCGCAGCGCATTCGTGAAGCCTATGCCCGCATCGACCGCAGCGCCATGGGCACCACCGTTCTGAACGGCACAAGCTGGCCGCTGAACCGCGAGCGGATGTCGGATTATCTGGGCTTCGCCGGGCTGGTCGATAACGCCTATGACGCCTCGCAGATTTCCTCGATGGATCACCCGGTAGAGGTCGGTCAGGTCGTCACCTCGATCGCGCTGCATAGCGGCAATTTCGTCGAGGATATCATGACGCAATATGCCCAGACGAAGCCGTGGATCCTGCTCGAAGAGGGGGGCGAGAACACCTATGTCAGCAGCGCGATGCCGCAGAAACGCAATCCGGGGCTGCTGAACAACACCCGCAGCGATGCCTCGCAGACCATCGCGCTGGCCATGGGGCCGGTCTGGCAGACGCATAATATCACGCCGGGCATGCCAGATCCGAAGGGCGTGGGCGACAACTCGGCCATCGTCGATGCGGGGATCAATACGCTGGACCGGCTGGACAAGGTGCTGAAAGCGCTGGTGATCAACCCCGAGCGCGCGCTGGAAGAGCTGAACAGCGACTGGACCGCCTCGCAGGAGCTGGCCGATCTGCTGATGCGCGATCATGGACTGCCGTTCCGTGAAGGGCATCATTTCGCGTCCGAGATCGTGACCTATGCGCGGTCGAACGATCTGGGGCCGCTGGATTTCCCCTATGCAGAGGCGCAGCGGATCTATGCGGAGACGGTCGAGGGCACCGACCATCCGCAGGAATTGCCGCTGAGCGAGGAGCAATTCCGGGCGACGCTGGATCCGGTCGCGATCATCAAGGCGCGGGCCACGACGGGCGGGCCGCAACCGGCCGAGATGGACCGGATGATCGCAGCCGCGCGTGAAGATATCGCCGCGCAGGAGGCGTGGATCGGCGAAAGGCGGGCGCATATCGATGATGCGCTGGCAAAGCTGGATCAGGATTTTCAGGCGCTGCTGAATGGAGAAGCCGCGCCTGAGGGTGAGGAAGAGGCGAACCAGTAAGATTGGCCGCCCCCGGTGCGATGCGCCGGGGGCCTACATCTGCATTGACCGCTGTGTTATCGGTATTTTTACAACGGAGAAACGGCAGGGTTCGGAAACTTTGCGGAGCCGGTAAAGGGTGGAGGCCGCATTATATCCTTTCCTGAAGACACGATTTATTTTTACGCGCAGACCGATCCCTATGCGGAGTTCTCGAATTTCGCACCGTTCGGTGTCGAGATGGGTGGGCTGTGGTGGCGTAGCGTCGAGCATTATTTTCAGGCGCAGAAGTTTCACGATGCCGCTTATCGCGAGCGGATCCGGGTGGCGCTGCGACCCAAGGACGCCAAGGCGCTTGGCATGACCCGTCAGTTTCCTTTGCGCGCGGATTGGGAGCAGGTGAAGGACGCCGTCATGTTCGACGCCGTGCTGCGGAAGTTCATGACCCATCCGACGCTGACGGAAATGCTGCTGGAAACCCGAGATCGGGTGATCGTCGAGAATGCGCCGATGGACGCATATTGGGGCTGTGGGCCGGACGGGCAGGGGTTGAACCGGCTGGGCCAGATCCTGATGCAGGTGCGGGAACGCTTGCGCGAGGGGCGCGGCTGAGGTCAGGTCTGCTCGCCCAGAAGCTCGCCTGCGATCTGGCGGACGATCGGTGCTGCCTCTGCCTCGGTCATGCCGGGACGCAGGCGGCGGTCGTAGAGGATCTTCAGCAGCAATTCGTCATGCCGGGTCAGCAGCCCGAATTCCTCGTCATCGTTGAAGATCGACGGGCGGGCCTCGGGGCTGTCATTGGCAAGGCCCATGCCCTGCGCCAGTTCCTCGTGGAAGCACGAGCTGCGCAGCAGCGGTGGCAGTTCCGTCCGGATCAGCGCGACTGCGCGGGAATAGACCGGCGAGGCGCCTTGGGAATAGGCGAAGACGGTGCAGAAATTGTCGGGGACAAGATCGCGGATCAGCGCCACATCCTGCGCCGGGATGCCGGGGACCAGTTCCTGCAGGCGCGGGCCGATGGCGCGGCGTTCGTCGTCATTCAGGACCAGCACCACGAAATTGCCGCCGCTATCGGTCAGGCCGACCGGGTGGCCCGAGGCGGCAGAGAGGCGGTTGGCGAAATCCGCCACCTCAACCCGGACGCTGCGGCGGGTGGCCACATCGGTCGCGGTGCCGAATTCAAGCTGCATCCGCACCGGTTCCTGCCAGCGGCGCAGCGGCGCGGCTCCGCCACCCTGCACCATCTGGCCACCATCGCGCGCGTATTCGTCGCGCAAAGCGATGGCGAGGAAGTTGCGGGTCAGCATCTCGGCATCGATTGGCGCATCCTGCGGCACGCGGTCGCGGCGCAGCTTGGCATGTGCCAGAAGCTGCGCCTCGGCCTGCGCATAGAATTCCTGCTGGGCGATGGTGGTGACGCTGGCCCGGCTGACCGCATCCGCCGCCGCCGCATTGGCCGCGCGGTTACGCTCGGCGCGTGCCTTGCGAAGCTGCGCCTGTTCGGCGGCATCGTCATCGGGCGGCATTTCCGGGCGCGGGACCGGCGGGGCCGGGGCGATGGGCGGCGTGGTGGCGCATGCCGCCAGCGCAAGCAGCATCATCAGCGCCAGCGGGCGGAGGGGCAGGATTTGCGGCGCGCAGGTCATGGTCAGCACGTTACGCCGAGGCTGCGCCGGCGTCCTTTCGTTCGGCAGTGGCGCGCGCCAGAGTGTCGCGCAGATCGGCTTCCAATTTTTGCAGATCGCCTTCGGCGGCAGCACGACGGGCACGGCCTTCATCGGCGATGCGCAGGCTGTCCTCGATCGTGGCGATCAACTGGGCATTGGCGGATTTCACCGACTCGATGTCGAAGACGCCGCGTTCGGTCTGGGTGCGGATCTGGGCATTGGCCTGACGCAGATTGTCGGCATTCTTGGTCAGCAGATCATTGGTCAGATCGCTGGCTTCCTTGACCGCACGGGCAGCTTCGGTGCTGCGCTGGATGGTGACGGCCTGGGCAAGCTGGGTTTCCCAAAGCGGCACCGTGTTGACCAGCGTCGAATTGATCTTCGTCACCAGCGACTTGTCATTTTCCTGAACCAGCCGGATCGAGGGCAGCGACTGCATCGTCACCTGACGGGTCAGCTTCAGGTCATGCACCCGGCGTTCAAGATCGTCGCGGATCGCGCGGATGTCGCGCAGTTCCTGCGCCTGCATCACCTGCTGTTCCTCGGGGACGGCGCGCACCTTCGCCTCGATCTCGGGGATGGTGGTGGTGTCGAGTTCGACCAGCTTTTCTTCGCCCGCCGCGATGTAAAGCGCCAGTTCGTCATAGAATTTCAGCGTGTGATCATAAAGCGCGTCAAGCGACTTGATGTCTTTCAGCAGCGTATTCTCGTGCCGCTCAAGCTCGACCGTGATGCGGTCGATCTGGGTCTGGACCTGTTCGTAATTCGCGACGAATTTCGCGAAGGGTGCAGAGCGGCCCAACAGTTTTTCCCACCAGCTCCGGGTGCGGCGCATGTCCAGTTCCGAGGTCGAGAAGCCGCGGATCGTGGTGACAATCCCGCGCAGGCTTTCCCCGGCAGGCCCGACATCCTTGCTTTTCACATCGGCCAGCATCTTCTGACTGATTTCCTGCAAGCCGGATTGTGCCCGCGTGCCGAAACGCACGATAGAGCCGGAATCGGAAAGGTTGATCTCATCCATGCGCTTGCGGATCTCAAGGCTGGTCTGGGGATCGGCCTGCTGGATCGTCACCGGCTGGGATTCTGGCTCGGGCAGGACTGCAGATGTCACCTCCTCGATATCCTTCAAGGCGGCTTCAGCGCGGCGGCGGGTCTCGTCGGTCATCAATGGTCCTTTCCCCGTTATGCGGGATGGCAGACTTGTTGCGTTGCAGCATATGCGGAATCACACTGTGTTCAACGGAGTTGAAGACCGAAAGTTTCGCGCTCTTGCATAGCGGTCACATGCGGGACGGCGTGCTGCGGGTCTTTTGCCGGAAGAGGGGCAGAGGTGACCTAACGGCAGGTGTCGCGGTGCTGCGTGGCGGTGAAAGAATGACGCGACAAAACGCCGAACAAGGCCGCGTGGTTGATGGTTTGTGGACGGATCAGGGGGGACGGCGTAGGTAAGATGGAGTGTCATCTCGCATCGTTGAAGGAATTATGACCCATGCCTCAGCCGACGACCGATGAATTCATTATCAATACCACCTGGCCCTATGCAGGGTCGGGGCTCGCAGATGTCGCGACACTGACCAACGGGAATATTGTCGTAACATGGGCGGCTTACGATTACGACTACGTAAGCGTTTTCGGCAGGATCTACCAACCGGACGGAACGCCGATCGGTGACGACGACCTTATAATTCATGGCAGTAATATTTCAGAAGTAGAACTTCTGGCGCTGGATAATGGCGGCTTTGCGGTGGTCACATCTGAGGACAGCCTTTTTGACGACGATCAATCGATCCTGTTCACCTACACGTTCGATGCGGCGGGCAATGCACTTTCCGACCAGCAGGTCGAGCCTGGAGGTTGGCCTTTGACCTTTGGCGCGGAAATCGTTTCCCGTTCGGACGGGGGTTACTCGATCCTCTACACCGACGAACGATACACGATTGGCGAAGGGGACGGTGGTTTCGGTTTCAATAATTTCATCCGTCACTTTACGGCCGAGGGTGAGCCAATCGGCGGAAACAAGTATTTGAATCGGAGCTTTCCTGGGGATCAGAGCTTCCCCGAGGCGGCCAGATTGACGAACGGGAACAACGTCGCCCTTTGGACGGATAAGGCGTCCGATGGCAAAATCGTCACAAAAGGCGCCATCCTTGACGCTGACGGCGGGTTCGTAGGTGACGAATTCACCCTTCTTGAAGATGTCGCCGTCGCGGATGTCGGCGCATTGACCAACGGCAAGTTTGTCGTGTTGTGGGTGGACGAAGCACCGCGCACGGGTCCAGACCAGACCACCTATCTCTACGGGCAGGTGTTCGGGGAGGACGGTCGCGCCGAATCTACTAAGTTTCTGATCAATACGACATCTGCCGAATCTTTGGGTGATCCGAACGTCGCGGCTTTGCAAGGTGGTGGCTTCGTCGTGGTCTGGAATCAATGGTCCCAAGAACCTGATGATCGTTCCAAGGCGTTCGGACAGGCGTTCTCGGAATACGGGGTTCATGTCGACGGCAATTTTCTCATCGATCAGACACCTCCTAGCGCTCCTAAAGGTGGTAATTTTTCGGTGGAGGTGACGGGCACACATGATGGCGGCTTTTTTGTCAGCTATGAGTCAACGACAATTGACGAAAGAGGCTCGGCAATCGTTGGGCGCGTCTATTCAGGGCTGACCGCCGAAGAGGCCTCGCGCGGCGGGCCGACCCTTCCGACCGAGGGGGCCGATCTGATCGTTGGAAGAGCCCGCGACGAACAACTTTGGGGTCTTGGCGGCGATGATACGATTTTCGGCGCAGGTGGACGTGACCTTATCTGGGGCGGCAGCGGTGCCGATCGCATTCTCGGCGGTATCGGCAATGATGCAGTCCGCGGCGGCTTTGACAATGACACGATCTACGGTCAGGGCGGCGACGACCGGTTGTTCGGCGAGGCGGGTCATGATCTGATCGCGGGCGGTGGCGGCAAGGACGAAATCTTTGGCGGCATTGGCGATGATCGCCTGAGCGGCGATGATGGCGACGACCGGCTTTTCGGTGAGGCGGGGAATGATACGCTGGCTGGAGGCGTCGGCAATGACACCCTGACCGGCGGGCAGGACGCGGACCACCTGACCGGTGGCTACGGAGCCGATCTATTCGTGTTCAATTCGGCTTTTGAAACGAGGGTCTGGGGGCGCGATACGATTACCGATTTCCAGCAATCCCAGAACGACCGGATTGCCTTGCGGGCGATGGACGCCGATACCACGCTTCGCGGCGATCAGGCCTTCGATTTCATCGGCAGGGCGAAGTTTTCGGGCGATGCTGGCGAACTGCGCTTCGAGCATCGTGACGGGAACACACTGATCTCGGGTGATGTAAACGGTGACGGCAAGGCGGATTTCGCGATCCAGCTAATAGGCCGTATCGCGCTGGATCTGGATGACTTCATCCTGTGACATGGCTGCAGAGAATGCCGGATGCTCGGTCTGAGCGTCCGGTAACAAAAGCGTTGCACGCGGCCGTCCACGCGTTTCAATGAGCCCATGGCCGACGTAACACGCTGGCCTTGGGATGATTTTTGGGGTGATGGAGCGGGTGATGGGGTGCCGTAACCGTAACATTTCTCAATGAAAACAGGGCAGGGGTGTCCCGCGACCCATCCCGGCGTGTCTGTTTTATTTCAATGGGTTACGTTGAAGGTGTCCCACGCTGATAGTCAGTCCGGCTCATCAACAAGCTCCAGTGCCCCATCCGGCAAAGGCCGCTGCAACTCGGCCGCCGCGATCGCGCCCATCCACGCACCCCATTCCCCCGAATCGGTCAGGATCACCGGCGTCGCCTTATGCAAGAAGGGCCAGCGACGCTCGTAAACCTATCTTTAAAAGGGGATAGGCGAATCATTGCCAGTCGGGTTAGTTCGTTGGGCGGATAACCGCCTTCTTTGGGGGAACTATAAGAAACATGATCACGGACGAGGATGCGCTGCGGACCTACTTGCTCGATTTGCTGGTGGACGGGCAAGCTGAGATGCTTACCATTCCGGAAAAAAGACAGCAGGTGCAAGCTACCTATGAACTTATGGCTGAGCGGGCACACCCAGCAGTCGCATCAGTGCTGCGAGAAGCGGCGTGGATGGTGCGATACGGAAGAGGCACCTAATAGCAACTGGTGTCGGGAGCAGGAACCGCCTAATCGATACCACGCCGGACCAATGGGGCGCCGCCCAAATGGCGACTATTCTTTCGAGGCGCCGTTTGACCTCTCTGTCGTTTAGCTGATCAATGGGCTTGTCTTTTTCGGAAACATTGTTCCGGGTCATGCATCCGGCTGTGGTCGAGGTGTTGCGGAAAGCAGCGAGGAGAGCGAAAGGTAACTGGAACCCTAGGATCATCTAATGAAAACTAGCCAGGGGTTGACCCGTGCCGGGGCTCGATTCAAGTTTCACCTTCGCGTAAGGTTGACAGATCAAAAGTGGTAAGGGTCACCTTTAACTTTTTCATGGTTGACCTTTCTGACCGGCGTGTGGCCACATCCAGCCAGCGCTGCCGACATCTTCAATCAACGATTTGGCGACGGCATGATCCGAATCTGCTGGATCAATCCAGAAACATCGCAAGCACCAATAGCCACTTGAGTGGAGGTTACAGGTACAACTCCTTGTTACACACTAACTCCACCACTAGTAGGGTCCAAGCTTGCCCGGTAACGGGTATGGTCAGGGGCTAATCTAGTGTGTGCAACATACGCTACCCGACAATTTGTCTTTGATCGACCCGTTTAGGAAACCTGATGACTACAAACTCTAGCCACGGCATCTTCACCATCGGAATGCCAGTCGAGGACCGACCAGTTTTTAAAGACTGGGGGAAAAATTACGGAGCATCGTCTGTTTCGGTTGCTGACGCAAATCGCGACCTCTCAGACTACGCAGAAAGACACAAACAGTTCGACGTAAAAACTTTTGTAATTCAGGAAGCAACGCAACTAAAGGAAGTCGATCTAAGATACATCAGGGAAATTGGCGGGAGCATTGCGACAGCAGTTAGAAATGGAGATGGCTTCACTCTAAGTCAGCTAAATATTGATGTCGAGATTTTGAAAATTGAATCCAATGATGTGAAAAGCGAAGCCGAAGAAGGTGCGCAGACAGATATTGACTGCGATGATTTCTCATTCTTTGGTGACGGCTCTGAAAATGCAACAGGCGAAATTTCCGAAACCGTAATCACGCGCGATGAGATAAAAGTATCTGACATAACGATGATTGTCTGCGTGCGGGCGCACGACAAAAATCCATGGGTCTTGGATAGGCTTCGTATCATTCCTGATATATACACCAGCCTGCCGAATGTGTTAATCGTCGACTTTGGGTCCGAGCTGTCTTTTAGTGAAGAAATAGAGCAAATTTGCGGCAAAAATTCTTTTCAGTATCACTTTGTCAACGACAAGGACACCTTCTCAGCAGCTAAGGCGCGAAATATAGGAGCTTCTCTAGCGAAAACGGAGTTGATTTTCTTCTCTGATATAGATTTCTTTTTCCAATCAGATTTCTTTGAAAATGTAGCTAGGCATGCCTCAGATTTAGCGGCAAAATCAAATATTGATATGCTATTGATGTGCTCCGCTGTGCATGTGTCAGCACAAGAAACAAAAAAATACGTCAAATTAGCCACTCTCCAAGAGCGATCAACGCTGCTTTCTCAAGTTGGGCACAAATCTATTTATGAAAAATTCGGAAAGAGCGTGCAGTACGTTGCGCCTTACTCAAATGTATTTCTTATAAATAAAACGCTATTCTCGTTGAGCGGCGGATATGATGAAACCTTCAGGGGGCATGGTTCTGAGGACTTCGAGTTTATCACACGCCTAAATCTATACACTGGCCATTTTCCAATGCCAGAGAGAACAATTGATGACGTAGACGGCCCTCTGAAAGCCGACTTTTTTAAGGCAAAGAAGTATACTGGCTTTAGGGCACTGAACACGGCCATCGCTTTACCAGGGCAGATGTTGTCATTAAAGGCATTTCATCTGTATCATCCGACGCCAGAGGAATCGTGGAGGCAGAATAACGACTGGAAGAGGCGCAAGCTAAATGCCGTTGCTTCTAAATATATAGATACGCACGAGAGAGTTCTCGAGGTGGACTACCTTCCTAGAGAAAAAAAGCGCTTTGCATTTGCTTTCACAAAGATCACTGGGGGTATTTTGCTCCGCTTCGGTTGGCTGGGTACAAAATAATACCAATATATGACAACACTATTAAGACTCTATCTGAGGCGACGAAGATGATAAACTCTGGGGAGGTGGACGCTTTGGCGATTTACAACCCCTACATGCAAAGTCACAGAAGGTTTCAAGGTCTTTTCTATTTGGCAAAAAAGAGAGTGGAGACCATTGTAATAGAAAGAGGAGCCTTGCCTGGGACGATATACTATTCAGATGATGTCGCATACGGGACAGATAAGTATTCTGAAGAGTCTTTTTCTAACTATAAGATGTCGAGTGAAGATGAGGAAATTGCCAAGAGGTATATAGATAACCTGCGCCTTGGCGGTGAGGTGCTCGAAAGCGGGGCTAGCTACGCCTTTACATCTCGAAAGTATGAAGCGCTCAGCCATTTGGATCGGAAAATAGTATTTTTGCCGCTTCAAATGTCGGAAGACATGGCTGTGACGATGTTTCTTCGAGATTCTCAAGATTATGGAGAGTATGAGCGCTCCATCAATGCCGTAGCAGCATCAAATCCAGAGGCGCTGTTTATTATAAAGCCGCACCCTCTAACCAAAGGGGAAACTGACTTCCGGGGGAGTAATATAATTATAGCCGATCGCGAGGATAATATTCACGCATTAATCGAAATTTCAGATGCTACCATCTGTTATAATTCTGGTGTATCCTTATTGGCTATGGCTCATTACAAGCAGGTCGTTACAGTTGGTAATGCGTATTTCAATCGTGGCGGGGCTGGGCAGTACGCAAATAGCTTGAGCACTGCGGTAGCCATGGTTCTGCATGGCACGGCCAATGCCGTTAGTGAGGAGAATGTAGTTCGTTTGTACAGCTGGTTAGTAAATCAAATGTATTCTAGATTTAAAGCAAAAGATGATATAAGAGAATTTAGTCACAGGAAGGCGCATGGATACAAAGATATAATTGTGACACATCTAAACCTAAATGGGATGAGAATCAATTCTTCTAGGGCGCGAACGGATTCGAATGACATATTTGAGACTCTCGGGTTCTCTCTTATGAATTTTGGAAAAAGTCAATCGAAATAGCATAGCGAATATTGACGCCTTCACAGAAATTTTGTGAAGGCGTTTTCACAAGCGCACTGAGGAATTTGTCGAATGGACCAGCAGCTGGTTGAGGCTCTCACTAGAAAAAAAATAAGCTTTATGGGGGATCCGAGGAACACGAAATTTGGATTCGGATCATCACGGACAGAAATAGAATTGGAGCCTTTCGTACAGCTGCGTGGCGGCGAATTAGATATTAAGCGTATCGGTGCGTTTACTTATTTGGGCTGCAAGTTTTCACAGATTCGCCACGTTGAAAGTATTGGACGTTTTTGCTCGATTGCTGGAGGGTTGGTCGTTGGAATGGCTGAGCATCCTGTTGAAATGCTTAGCTCGCACTCAATGTTGCTTGGGCAATGGAATAAAACTTGGCCTGAACTGTTTACTGAATTTGGTTGGAGTGAAAGTCAAACCAATAAGGGCAGAAAGACCGGTTTTGCTCAGATTCAACGCCGATCCAAACGCGTTACCATAGGGAATGATGTCTGGATTGGTGAAGGTTGTTATATATCTCGGGGTGTTAAAATAGGCGATGGAGCTGTCATCGCGGCCCGTGCAACCGTAGTAAAGGATGTCCCGCCTTATGCGATTGTCGGAGGAACTCCTGCTCAAATAATTAGGTATAGATTTGACAGGGAGGTAATAAATGGCCTTATGGATATAAAGTGGTGGAACTATGGACCTGAAATAATTTCAGAGGCGGATTGGGGGAATCCGATTTCGTGCATAGAACATATGAAATTCAAAATTTCGTCAGGGGCGAAAATTTATTCTCCTGATTATGTGAGGGTGACGCCGCAGGGTGTGGTTGTTGACTGTTCGGGATCTAGTCTGAGCGAAAATATCAATGATTATAAAACATAGATCATTTTATTTAGTGCTCGGTGTTTCGCCCTGATCGCTAGACTAAGGGTTTTATGCGAGCCTATCAGGCGGCTAGGGCCGTCTGGCCCTAGCCTTTCAAATTATTTCCAAAGGTAGTAGATGCGCGCAACCTTTACCTCCGCCCCTCATTCCTTCGGCGCATTCACCCGATCCGGCACAAAATACCCGATCGCTATTGCCGCGACGAAGCCAACCAGCGCCGACATCCCCGGCCCCGCTAGGCTGGGCGCATAAGAGGCCATGACCTCCGCCCACGCCGTGCTGACAATCGAGCCAACACCCGAGCCGGTCAGCAGCTTGTTGGTCGGCAGTGCCGACAGTTGGTTTGCAAGTGTGGTTTTCATGGTCAAGCTCCTTTCAGGAAAGCGCGAACAGTTCGCAGCGGACCATCTCGCGCAGACGGTCGCCGACAGTGATGGGATCGGCCGGGCCGGACATGCCGGGCAGGACTGTGATGTCCCATTTGTTCTTCTGGGTGACGCCGAGGCTCGGCTGGATCTCGGCGTGCGACAGCACGGACCAGCGCGACAGCGGAATGTCATAGACACGGCAAAGAGGGGCCGTCTCGCGGACCAGTGCCGACAGCTGAACCGGTGTGATCGGTGCCTTGCCCCAGACGAAGGGGCGTTCCTTGGCGCCTGCCATCGCGCAGATCGATAGGCCAATGGCGCCGCTGTTTGCATTCAACGTGTGCGAGCGCGATGTGGTCGGATCGACCGGCCAGCGCACTTTGCCCGCGCCGTCGATCAGCGCGTGATAGGCCTTGAGATCGGTGGCGTTCGGCTCATGCCCGCCGCCGGTCCAGTGCCAATGGATTCGGGTGATCCCTGTCGGGTGGCGGAACGGCAGGCCTTTAGCCTTCTGCGCCGCCACAGCGGCGGCATAGGCGGCGCGGGTGCGCGGGCCGTCAATTCCATCAATCGGGCCGGGCCAGAAGCCCAAGGCGGCGCAGCGCGCTTGCTGCGCGCGCACCGCGTTCATCACGGCAGTCATCGGTATCTCCATGAAAAAAGCCCGCGCTAGGCGGGCCGGTGTGTTAGCGATAGCGGTGCGCGGTGGACTGGTTGATATATTAGTGTGAATGGCGCATGATGAGCGCCGTGATTCCTCGTTCGCATGGTTACCGCTTTGTGTGGTGACACTTCGTTCGAGAGACTCAGTTAGTGCCCGCTGTTACTTGCGAGAATTAGCGGTTTTACCACGTCCCACTGTTCCCGATTTCATTCTCTAGCGAGGAAACGATGAGGCATTCCAGCCAGTCCGAAATGATGCCGACGCTCAAGACTGACAGTGAACAAATCAAAGCGGTTCGGCTAAATATTAAACTGTGCAAACGCAAAATCCGCCTTGAAGAACAACGTCTGGGGATTCTGCGTCAGCGTCTCATTCAGCTGACTGCCGACGATGAGTCCCGTTCAGCAACCTGAAACCGGGCTTCGCTTTCATCTGATCCACCATAGCGTCAGAATTTGAAAGGCTGCCCAAATAGACAGGATGCTCGGATTTTCTTTGACCGACTCGTCAATCAGGACTAGTTCAAGGGTAATTCGCGAAGAGATGGGCAGACTGATCAGCCGCATGTGTGTGTTGGCTGCCGCATAAATGGTGTGGTGCGGCTGATCAGCGCCGATTTGACCGACGACTTGAGGTTGTCGGCACTATCGTGTCGGAGCCTTTAGCGCTGCATCACCTAACAAATATCCTGTCGAAAGCTGAGCAAGACAGCGCTATTCTACTGTCACCTTGGTGAGGCAAGGGGCCGGTCGCGACTGGAAGGAACCATACCGTCGCGACCGTGCCAGACTAGACATGCCGAACCGATTGGTTCATAAGTCCGTCGCGCTGCCGACACTGCCCGTGCCCCGGCGGCGCGCGGGGTCGGGAATCCCCTGAACTAGGTTGCAGTGTTGACGCCCGGCCCCACTTCTCCCTTGCCCTCATCCGTTTCGGACGGCAGTGTGCCGGACTTCCCGTCAGGGGATGGTCGCGGCGTGTTGGGAAACGGAAGGCGTCGCGACCAGAAAACCGTGTCCATTCCCCAAAACAGGTTAATATCCATATAGATAGGAAGACCGAGGCCGTTCGTTTGCCTATGGTCCACATGCGTCCGGGCATCGAGTGATTTGGTAACGAGTGCATGTCCGGGCGCATTGCCCAGAGAGAGGCTTGTGTAGGTTCGATCGCTATAGCGCGCGCCGCCTCACCAATTCCCTTGTAAATAGTCGTGGAATTAAGGATTTAGCCAAGGCGCTAATCTCAACTGCCTTTTGTGGTCGGCGTAGGGCCGGGTCTCCTCCGAAACGTTGACCCGGTCCTCTTACCTACCCCGACCAGGTGGCTGCGTTCGATCATCCCAATGCTGGATGTGACCGCGCCCGAGCAGGATCTTGATGTCGCGGTTTTGCTCGCGCATCATGTCGGTCAGATCCTCCAGCTTTTCACGGGTATCGACCCGCTCACGCTCGATCTGCTTTTCGAGACGGGCGATATCCTTGGAGTTGTTCCCCATCTTGGCCTCCATTCTGACGAGCCAGACGCCAAGCCCGACGAAGGCCATGATGATGGCCCAGAAATCCCGCAGCGCTTCCAGCATTCTGCCCCCGGTGGTTAGTGTTTCGGTGGCGCCGCGTCCGCCGCGCATGAAAATGCCCGCGCGAAGCGGGAGCCTGTCTCTTTCGTCAGGTTCAAACGAAAGCCGGAACCCGCAATGACTGCACACGTTTTGATCATGCCATCGCGGTTGCGCGGTATGTGAACGGTTCTGGGACGTCCCGTTTTCCCCTCGGCGATTACACGACGAAAGGGATGTCGACCCCGAGGCTCCGCTGTGCATATCCATGCACCAATCGCGCTGCCTCGCGGGTGTCTGTGATCGTCAGACTGGCGTTATACATCAGGGCGCTGTTGATCTGCTCCGGGTTTACATAGGACGGCATTTAGCCGCGCCCGAGGCGAGCCGGTCAATGGCAGTTTCGGGATTCATGGCGCTTCCTGCGATCAGATAGAAATGCCGTCCATTCCGGCGCTGACCTTCATCCGCTGATAGAGCGCCGCAAGCTCTGTGTCCGAAATCCGCCGCCGGATGATCGCCGCCGCCGCAATGTCGCACTGGCCGGGGAATGAGGTATGCGAACTGCCGATCTTCAGGGTGGCATGCGTGTTCATAACGCGGGTACCGCCGGGTATTGCCACGCTGTCGGTCGTCTCGTTGGTCAGGTCATCCACCCTGACATCGGCATTGTCGACGCGAAGTGCCCGGAACGCCCAGCCATCAGCGGCACCCGCCACGGTCGGTCCAACGATGGCCGTGCCCGCCGCGCCACCTTTCACCAGATTGCTGCTGGCGACGCCGTAGAGGCTCAGACCGGGATTGCCCGGGCTTGAGCCGCTGTAGTTGCCGAGAAACATACTGTTCTGCGCGCCGCGGAGTCGGCTGACCGTCACCAAGGTCATCGCCACACCTGTTTCCAGCACGGCGGTATCCACGAAATCTACCTGCCCAGTGCAACTGATATAGCCCGGTTCTTGATCCGGCGCGCCAACGATGCTCGGCTGCACCGCCCCCGGCACAAGGTTTCTGCCCATCTGGCCTGCGGTGAAGAAGTTCAGATACTCGAAGCCCGCGAATGGCATCGAAAACCCGACGCTGTTACGCGCGTCGGCCTGAATGATCAGATCCATAGCTGTCTCACAAATTCAGAAGGTTGTAGATCAGGCGCGCGGTCTCCGCGTAGCCGTAGGCATTGGGATGCAGGCTATCGGCGATGAACCCATTGGCAGCGCCCTCCGCGAAGGGGCCGAACCTGACGCCGACATCCAGCACCGGAAGGTTGCGCTCGGCACCGAGGGTGCGGATGACATCGGCATAGGCCTGCCACGGATGATCCCGAGACACACCGGGCGACATGGACACGATCAAAACGACCGGCACGCCGATCGCTGCGGCGCGGTCCACGATGGCGGTGAGCGAAGTCCGGTAGTCAGCCGGAGATCGGTTCTGGTTGAAATCGTTCAAGCCCAGTTGCACCAACCAAAGATCCGCATCCAACGACGGCAGCGCCGTGAGTGGGCTGTGATATGCTGATTGATCGGCATACTGGTCTGTGCGCCATGACGTGCGCCCGCAGTTCAGCACGTCGAGACCGGGAGAGGTGCTGTCATAGCAGTGCCAGCCAATAATCTGCACCGGGCCTGAAACGCGAGCGATTTCCAACACCTGATCCGCAGCGGTCGGCGCGGTATAAGTCAGCTTCTGGACCGATCCGATGGCCGGGCTGAAGGATATGCGCGCACCGGGCACGCCCAGCTCAAGGGTCGCCGCGATATCGACAGCGACCCAGACTTCGGCGCGGTCCCAGACAATGCCCGGATCGAACACGACCGCATTCGTCGTGCTGGTGTTCCTCCACATGCTGCCGCCGATCGATGACGCGCCCGACAGACCCCAACCTGCGGGAAGAGTTGTCACCCGAGGGTCATAATCCTGATAGCCGGAGCCACCGGACCCAACCGGAACGGCATTGCCGAACACATTGGCCCATGACGGGCGATAGTCACCGGCGATCTGCGCCAGTGCGGCCGGGTAGGAATAGGCTCGCTTCGATGCCCCATCCAGAGCGGCATGTCCGGACGTGTTGCTGTCGCCGATACAGGCGATCCGGGCGCGCGAAAGCCGCTGGACAACTCCGGCCCGAGCCTTTCGCCAGCGCTGCATGGGCCGGGGCGTCTGCTGGGTGATGCCGCTCAGCGCCGCGGCCCGATCCTCGGGTGCAGAGATCGGCAACCCCATCCAGCGCAGGCCATCGATCGAGGCATAGAAGATTTCGAACCCTGCGGGATCCACGAGCCGAAGTGCCGAGGTGTCGGAGAAATCCATCACGGGACGGCCCATCGCCGATATCGCGTTTCGGGCGAACTGCCAGAATTCAAAGCCGATCGCATCGGTCACACGCAGGGCATCGCCGTCGAGCTTCACGGCATGCTCAAGGGCAACGCTGGCCTTCTGGGACAGACCAAGATCAAGGGCCTCCGTGTCGGCTTTCAATGAGAGCGCGGCGGCAAGGGCGACATCATTCGCGATCCGCGTTGCGACACCCCAGTAAGGGGCGGTCGCAAACAGTGGATCATCCACCTGATTTGCAGGCCCGCGAATGACCAGATGGTTTCCTTCGATCGTCGTGATCCGGCTGAGCGACGCGGGAAGATTGCCCTGACCGAGATCAATGACCTGCTGGCGCGTGGCGAACATTTTGCCAGCAAATCGAATGTCAGCCTTCCCTGACAGCCCATCCAGAATATCCTGCAGCGCATCGGGATCACCCATCGTCTGCACAATCAGCAGCATCAGCTGCCGCAATGCGTGCTTGCCCGGATCAAAGACGCCGGATCGCGGGTCACCGACCGGAAGCGGTGCGTTGACCGGCGCATTCGGCAGGCCGTCGCCGCTGTAGCGGACATGGTCTCGAAGAAGCCGGTTGATGTCGTCGGGGATCGCCATGCATGCCTCAGATATTAAAAAGCCCGCCGAAGCGGGTGGTTGTCGTGGATGGTTTCGAGGCTCACAGCCAGCGCGGGTTCGGCAGGTTGAACTTGACGCTCGCGCCGCTGCCGGATGGGTTGAAGCGATAGAGAGGTGCGAAAAAGCGGGCATTCGCGCTGAAATTGCGATGGTTGGTCCGACCGTTGGCCGCATGGCCGAAGGTAGCGAAATGCGTCGCCCCTTCACCGGCAGCCATGGTCTGCTCCGTCATCAGCGTCTGTCCGATGTAAACAAGGTCTTCATCGTATTCGATGACGCCGAGGAGGAAGCTGCTGCTCGTGGTCGGGTGATCGTTCTTCGCCTCGATGCTCATCAGAAATTGGGCATAGGGGTCGACCTTGAAGATGAAGCGACCGCAGAGATGCGTCACCTCGTTGGCACGTGCCCGGTGACACCAGCCCAGCGTGGGGTTGTCCTCGATCTCGACCCTGACATCTTTCAGATAGACAGGCTCGCGCCGGTCATAGGTTGTCTGCGCGGGCGTGTCGCCAAAGTTTGTCGTCGGAACAAGGCCAGTTGACCATGTCAGGCCGCCATCGACGGAAAGATCACAGATGGTCGGGTCGAGGACAGGAACTTCCTGCATGGTGACCGAGGCGTCGTAGTATCGCCGACCGAGCGCCGTGAGGTCCTCGCCGGAAAAATGCAGATCGTCGTTTGTGGTGACTGGCTGAAGGCCCGTCGATCTGGCGATCTTCAGCCGGGGAAAAGCATCCTCGCGGGTGCCAGCTTGCAGCCTGCGCAGCGCGTTCAGATGTCGCACCCGATACCTGCCATTCGTCGCGCCAACGAGCAGCTCGCCGAAGATGATGTCCGTCTTGTTGCGTTCGACAAGGCCGTTGAACTCGAAGCGCTTGATCATCACGCGGTATTTGTGCGCCTGCAGCTCGACCTGTTCCTGACACTGGGCCTCGCCTTGATGGACGATCAGTCTGTCGAAGCTGGTCGGCGCGCCGGGGATCAGTGGCAGGGCGGTCGCTACCTGTGTCATCAGGAAGGCGTAAAGGTCGCGCTCACCCGGTGTTCGGGACCAGCCGTAATTCGCCAGATCGACAGGGTTCATCATCGACTCGATGTGATGCCCGCCGGCGGCGACGGTGAGGAGATAGACCAACCGCCCTGTCTCGACCTGTGTGGCCTTGCAGAATTGGAAACCGAGGTTGTTTGCGGCAGGGTTGCCGATGAAGGGATCTTGCCCCGGTTCAGCAACCAGCCATGCATCGCCGTTCTTCTCCGGCGCGACCTGACTATTCCAGGCAAAGACCCGAGGATTGAGGCGCAGATCGCCGCCTGTCTGATCGCCCGTGGTGCGCGCATTCGATTGACCGAGCTGCAGCACCACAAGCGGTGGCAGCTGCGCCACGACTGCCTCTGCTGCTGCGGCGGCGGCATTGGCGCGGGCAGCGGCGGCGTCCGCATTGTCGGCAGAGCCTGTGACGCTGTTCACCGCGTCGCGAATATCCTTCTTAGACGGATTATGAACCGCGCTTTCAGTATCCCCGACGGGCAGAGGCGCATCGACCGGCTCATCTGGCAGGCCGTCACCGCTATATCGGACATGGTCGCGCAACAGGCGATCGGCAGTCGTAGCCATGTATACCTCAGTTCAAGGAAAAAGCCCGCGCGAGGCGGGCTGATCGTCAGGATGGGTGCGGGTGGTCAGAAGACGACTGACACCGGTGTGTCGGGTAGAGATTCCAGCCCGGACCGGTTGACGGTACAGACCCAGAAATAGCGCAGCCCGGTTCCACCACCGGCGTCATAGGTGTAGCTGTCAGGGCGACCCGCATTGCCCGCAACCGTCGCGACTAGGGTCGCGGCGCCGAAGCTGGGCGAGGTGCCGACATAGACCCGCGTGCGGAAATAGTTCGTCGCCGCGTTGATCCAATCGAGATAGGCGTTGCCGCCGGTGACCATCACGCCAAACGAGCCGGGCGCATCCGGTCGCACAGGGTCCGCGACAATCGTGACTGTGCCCGCCTTGACCCAGTTGCCGCGACCGACCCACTGAATGCGCACGGTGAACTGTTCACCATCATCGAGGATCCCGGTTTCCGCACGATAATCGTCGGCAGGCATTTCGATCCATTTGGGCTGCGGATCGGGCCACGGCCCCACGGCGGTATAGTTGCCCTTTGCCACCTGCGCCTTGAGCTTCAGGCTGGGGCGGTTCGGATCATCGACCGTAACCGAAAGCTTCACACCGGTGACATCGCCGCTGATGTCCACCAATTGCTGTGTCAGCGCGATACCGGTGATCTCGGGCACCTGTTGCGTGTTCTTCGCAATCTCCGCCAGCGTTGGCGGCAGCGGCCTCTCTTCGGTGGCGGCGTTCCAGCCATAAGGGTTTTGCAGACTGGCGATGCCGATGACGCAAACACCGTCGGCAACCGAAAAGCTGTGGCTGGTCACCTCATAGACGCCGTCGATGCCAAATTCCGGCGCCTGCAGGCGAATGGTGTGGATCCCGTCGCCCTTCGGGAAGCGCGCCTTCAGGCCGACCAGATTGGTGCGGATCGTACCCACCTGATCGCGATGATCCTTGGCGTACCTGATTTTCATCAGACGCTGCAGCTGCGTCCCGGAAGGACACATGTCGTTGTCATAGGCCTGATTGCGCTCCGGCTGATCGCCAATGACCGCGGCGTCCTTGTGATCGGGCACAGGCGTCGGCTGATAGCCATGATCGGGGCTGACAAAGCTTCCCTGCAAGACATTGTAATCGGTGAAGGGGTCAAAGCCGTCATCCATCTCGATCGACAGGATATCCGCCGAGGTGATGGTCACGTCCGGTTCGGACCATCCGCCGCCGAGAATGCCGACCTTACCTTCGGCGGTTTCATAGACCTGACCATCGCAGGTGGCGAGCATCCGCGCCGTCACGTCCTTCAGCGGATCATCGAGCGTGTAATAGCCCGACAACCGATATCGCGGCTCAGTGCCGCCGCCCTTCAGCGCCACGGGCTCTGAGCATCGCGCCGTGAAGGCCGCCCAGGACGCATCGTCCAGTTTGGAGAGCGGAATGTTCCAGCCATCGCGATGCGTCATCAGGTTGCGAATGCACAGGCTGGCGCTGTCCGAGTACACCAGCGAATTCGACATGTTACGGACGCGGACGCCCCGGATTTCCGCCTGCACCTGCGTATGCGGGCCTTTCGGGAACTCCTTTGCAAAATCCTCGTCTGCCGGATCGCCGAAGATGGCCAGAAAGGTCGCTTGCCCTTGCAGCCGGTGTTCGCTGGTCCAAAGTTCGGGGAACAGCGACAGATTGCGCGCCGGGATGTCGGAATAGTCGCCACCATTGCCGGAGCCGTCACGGAAGTAGTTCCGCTTGTAGCGTCCGACCCGGCCATTGGCATCGGTGATAACCGGCTCACCATCCCACCAGAACCGGATCAGCCCATCCACCTGACCGTGATTCATCACCACCAGCTGAAAGAGCTCGCCCTCAGCCGCCTCGTGGAACGCCCTTACGCCGCCCAACAGGTTGCGGCCATACGCACGGATGCGCGGGCTGTCTGTCTGGCTCAGTGTCGCCATGACCTGCTGGCGGGGGATGTTCGGCCTGTTCAGCGACGTGCCCGCCAGCGACCAGAGCACCGAACGTCCGACCGAAACCACGGCTGCCGTTGCCTTCACCGAAAGGCCGAAGAGCTGCAGCGATCCGGGTCCCAAAGCCCAGGTCGCAAACGTGTTGATGAGCGTGAAGACTGCCATTACTTGATCCACGCCCTTTCAGCGAGACGATATCCGAGACGGGACAGGTCAAGGCCCGCCGGGCCGGTAGAAAGCTGGACCAGCATCGCCCCACGCGCCGCCGCCCATGCCTCGAAGGCGCGCAGCAGCGCGAGGCCGGAGCGATCGCGGCTGAACCAGCCGTGTTCCATGGCAATCAGGCGCGGGTTGATGACCGTCGGCTGCAACGATCCGGCGATGAACCCGCCCTCCGAGATCAGCACCACGGCATCAGGGCTAGTGATCAGACGGGCCAGCGTCTGCGCGGTCCACGCCCGATCGACCGGAATCGGCCCATCGACCGCGAGGCGAAGATCCTCGACCATATCGACGATGCGCAGGATATCACCCGCGACAGCCGGTCTTACCCGCGCCACCGCGTCTCATACCCATTTGCGTAAAGCGGCAGGCGATCAAAGCCCCTGTCGTTTGGATATCGCGCTTTCTGGTCCGCATCCGTCCAGCGCCCGCGTGGCGGCTGGTTGCGCCGGTAGAAGAGGCCTTCGCAGTTCAGCGTGAGCCCACGTTTGGTCGCGCCCTCAGCGGTCCACGGCATCGTCAGCATTTCTCCTGTGAACAGAGAAAACATCGGCCCGAGGGGCTGACCGAACTGAATATCCGCGTCCTCGCTCTCGACCAGAAACAGCTGCTCGTAGATCAAGACTTCCCGCCCTTTGACCCGGCTCTTGGCAGCCAGCGCCAGTGCCAGCATTTCCAAGGTTGCGGCCAATTGGAACGAAACCTGCCGCGCCGAGACCTGATAATCGGTATCGATTCCGCTGATCGAGATCAGATCCCCGAGGCCCTGCCAGACATGACCGGCATGTGGAAGATCACCGAATCCGGTCCACCAGCGGCGTGGCGCATCCTTGAAGTCCATGAACACCAGCGCCGCCTGACCGATCCTGCCGGTCCGAAGTTGCTCATCGGGAATGGCGATCAGTTCCTCGCGCGCGCCCATCAGATGGCTTCCTGAAAGCTGATATCGATCTTCGGTCCGAAATCGGCGTAGTCCTGATTGAACAGTCCTTCGGTTTCGGTCGTGAACCGCATTTTGCAGACAGGATGCTCGATTTCGAGGCGGGCACCCGACGGGACGGCCTGCCGCAGCGGCGGTTCAAACTGGATCCGATGCGTCGTGCTGGTCGGCTGCCAATGCAGCTGCACCCGATGCAGCCGTTCACCGATGCTGAAGACCTGCCCCGGACGCAGGCCCGTCGAATTGACAAGCTCGAGATCCATTCGCGTTGCACGAAGCGGAGCCGCAGCGGCTGTCCTGATCCGAACAATTTCGGAATTCTCCATCCCGAAATGCTCCCATGTCTGGGCATCGGACAAATCAGCCATGTCCTCAAGGGGCAATGAATGGCCGTTGCGGTCCTTCGGGCGGAACCATGTATGACACGGGACAAGAGTTGTGCCGATGCGGCCCTGCATCTGCGCCAGGAAAGCCTGCCACTGGAGGACAGCTGCCTCGCCATGAATGACCATCGTTGCCGTCGCCATCCATTTCCCGCGCAGAGTCGGCACGATCGTCTCCGCGCCGCTGATGCTTTCCTGCGGTTCCAATGACTGGCCCGCCAGCCAGAACCGCGTAGAGCGCCATCCTGCGCGATGTGGAAAGTTCACCTGCATTACAGCTCTCGCTTGTTCCGATTGTCGATAACGTCGGGAACCTTTGCGAGGATCGCGCGACCCGCTGCCGCGATTTTGGCGTCGAGCGCCTGTTCGCCGGTCGTGCCGCGAAGGTCGATGACCATTGGAACCGTCGTTTGACGAACATTGCCGCTTGCTGCAGCCATGCGCTTAGAAAG
The DNA here is from genome assembly GCF_016629665.1 of Paracoccus caeni. GTDB lineage: Bacteria > Pseudomonadota > Alphaproteobacteria > Rhodobacterales > Rhodobacteraceae > Paracoccus > Paracoccus caeni. The sequence goes on along the minus strand of NZ_JAEPRQ010000002.1, from coordinate 186,300 downwards.
CTGGTGCGGAATGATTTGGGTGCCGCGCGGCAGGTTGACGATTTCCTCGCCGCGTTCGTTCAACCTTGTCCAACCGCCTTCCCAGCTCTTTGTGCCATTGGCATTTGCCCCCAACCCGATCTTCGAGAGGAATCCACCCATGAGCCCTCCAAGGCCACCCGAATTCCAAATCTGCTCAAACCCCTTCGACCAGAGCATATCGCCGAGTTTCGTAGCCAAGGAGGCAAGCACATCCCGGAACGAAGAACCACGCTTTGTCAGTTCCCTCAGGCCGTCGCTCAGGCTTGACTTCCATTCATCCGACGATGCCTTGAGCCGTTTCATGCCCTCATTCAGGCGGGTCAGGGCTTCAATGGCCCGACCGTCTTCCGTATCGGCGCTGACCCCGGCCTTGTTGAGGTTTTCCCAGACGGCGATATCCTCCGCCGACATCCACATGGTGGCCTTCAGTTTGGCGGCCTCATCACGAAGATCTTTCATCACCTTCTGAAGGTCGGTCAGGCGCTCTTTGGCGGACTTTGCCGAACCGCCTGCCTTATCGACTGCGCCTGCGAGACCCGTGCCCGACCCCGACCCAGCAACAGCGGCCTCGGCTTCGGCGGCGCTATCGGCTATCAGATCGGTCATCTGCCGCCACTTTTCGGCGGCAGGCGCGAAAGCATCGTTCACGACGTCCCGCGCATGCTGCGCGGCCTCGCTGGACGCGGTCAACGCCGCCGTCGACGCAATCAAGGAATCCGTGCCGGATCTCATCGATGACGTAATAGCGGGATCTAGAAAATCTCCATTGAGGTTCATCGACCTCAGCCCGGACTGGAATGACGCCAGCATGTCGGACCAGCCATGCTGAATATCAGCCATCAGGCCGAAGAACTCGCCCTTGATCTTGAGCCAGACAGCAGAGAGCGCAGGCGGAATCGCTTCGGCGGAATCTGCGATGCCCTTCCAGACCAACGCGGACAGCTCGCCCAGCATTTTCATGGCCTCGCCGAAGCCGCCGGCGGCGCGGATCAGATCGGCGAAGCCGGTGACCGCACGGTAAATCCAGACCACCGGCGAGAACTCGATCAACCGTTTCAGCGCATCGCCGACGCCGGTGAACCTGTTTGCCGCCTCCAGCCCGGCCTTCGCGAGGTTCCAGAGGCCTGCCACTGCAGAAGAGACGATGGTGATCACCGATGACAGGAAGCGCGCCACGCCGCCGATCGCAGATGCCAACCCCTCGAAGACAAGGCGCAAGCCACTGCCCTTTGTCATCAGCGAGACGAAGGCACGCGCCAGCGCCTCGAGGATGGGCGCGAAGGCAGCGCCGAGCGAGTTGCGCACGCCGCGCATGACCATGCCGACCTCGCCGAGGGACAGCTTCATCGCCGCCAGCGATCTGACGGTGCGGTTGCTCATCACCGCGCCAAGCTCTTCGGCGCGGGCGGCATATTCCCCCATGGCCTTGCCGCCATTCTGTAGCAGGGGCAGCAGCAGCGTGCTGTCCGACGCAATGGCCTCCATATAGAAGGTCATATCCTGCTGGTTCAGATTGGCCTTTTCGAGCGTATCGACATAGAGTTGCAGAGCCTTCGGACCGGACAGCTTGCGGAACTGATCCGCCGTCACCCCGACTTTTGGGGCGACCACCTCGAAGAAATCCTTCATCGGTCCGCCGCCGGTCGAGATGAAATCGCCGACGCGATCGTTCATGTCCTTCAGGATGTCGGACAGCTTTTCCTGCTCGATGCCGACGGTGCGCGCGCCCGCCGCCCAGCCTTGAAACTCTTCGGGCGTCGCGTTGGCCATGCGGGACAGGTTGTGGATCTCGCCAGCCGCGTTGATCGCCGCCGCCGAAAGTCCGGCCAGCGCGACGGTCGCGGTTGCGGCAGCCGTCGCGATCGCCGCGCCCAGATTCTTGCCGATTCCCCCAAGGCGATCCTGCAGCGAGCGCACGCCCGGCAGATCGCCGAGCGCACCGAGGCGACGGTTGACCTCGCCGCTGAAGCGCTGGATCGAGTATCAGCGCCGCGCGCACTTCACCCAGATTGCGGCCACCGCCGCCGAGGAAACCGGGCTGCCGGTCTTCGCAGGCCGCTTCTCCTGACCTGACCACAGAGACCCGGCGCGGTGGTCGCGCCGGTGCCGGGGCGCATCAGCCGAAGAAAGGCTGTCCCGAGTTGTCGCCTCCCGCGCCCCGGCCATTCCTTCAAAGGACAGGCCGATGACCCGTCACGAAAACCTTCCTCCCGAACAGCCCGCCCATCCGATCGATGTGCCGGTTTATGATTTCGTCGAGCCGACGCCGCTGCAATCGACCAGAGGGCGCGATGCGATGGCCGCGATTGTGGCGACCGTTGCCACCATTGCCGCTCTCTGGGTGTTTCTATGAACGCGCCGATGGTTCATCGCGGGGTCGAGATCGTGCGGCTCGATGTGCCCAGCACGCCGTTCGTCTGGTTCAATGACGAAACCGAAGGGCATGGCGAGGCGAACTCGGTCGAAGAGGCGATTGCGCAGATCAATGCCCACCTTGATGAGCAGGGTGCGCCATGAAGCCCCTGATCTGCACGTCCGATTATCCCTGCTGGATCCCCGGTACCGGCTTTCGCGTGGTCGAGGTCACAGCCACAACCTGCGCGATCGAGGACACGCCGATGACTGGGAAGATGCCGCCGGTCTTCTACGGCACTGATCACGTTGATCCGCTCGAGCTGCTGCGGTTCATCTTCCCCGGCGACGGCCAGCTGATCACAGAGACGCCTTCGGCGATCCATCTCATGCCTGTGTCTGTGCCGGAATCGCTGGAAATCATGGGCGCGTCGTTGGCGGTGCTGCTGCTGTTCCGGTGGCTGCCTAAGGCAACGGAGGCTGCGGAGAAGGTTCGCGGCAAAAAGAAAAGCGGGTGGGCGTAATGGCTGACCTTCACTTCACAATCTGCGACCTACGCCAGCGCATCAGCGCACTGCCCCAGGTCGAATATATGCGTGGCGATTTCTTGGAACAGCACAAGGCGCACCGCGAAGCTGCGCGGGCGCTCGGTCAATACCTAACCGAAACTTATGGCGCCAAGGTCAGCGAGCGCCACGACGCCAACCGCATCACCATGCACCGTATCACTTCGACCAGCACAAGCGGGCTGATCGGGGCATTTCAAAACTGGATTGCCGCCGCCGAGAAGCGGCACGCGATCACCATCGGAGATCAGTCATGAAGAACAAGCTCACCGATTTGAACAATCACCTGTTCGCGCAGCTCGAGCGCCTTTCGGACGAGGGGCTGTCCTCAGAGCAGATCGAACAAGAGGCAAAGCGCGCGGATGCCATAGTGTCGATCTCGGATCAGATTATGCGCAACGCCGATCTGTCTTTGCGCGCATGCAAACTGGTCGCTGACCATGGTGATCGCTTTCTAAACCACCTTCCAATGCTGGGCAAACCGGAATGAAGGGCCGAGCGATCACGTATCACGACGATGAGTTGTCGTGGATCGAGGCGCGCAAGGAAATGCCGCGCCGGGAGCTGCATGCCATGTTCTGCGCCCGCTTCGAACGTGATGATGTGTCGCTCAATAACTTCAAGGCGCTCTGCAAACGGCAGGGCTGGATGACTGGACGCACCGGGTGTTTTGCAAAGGGTCAGGTGCCGCCAAACAAGGGCAAGCCGATGCCGCCCGAGGTTCGAGCAAAGTGCCTGGTGACAGCCTTCAAGCCCGGAAATCTGCCACACAACCATCGCGGCGCCGGTCACGAGCGGATCGACAGCAAGGACGGCTATGTCGTGATGATCGTCGATGAAACCAACCCCTGGACAGGTGCCGCGACCCGACCTGTCCACAAGCATCGCTATCTTTGGGAGAAGGCAAACGGGCCGATTCCTCCAGGGCACGTGCTGAAGTGTTTGGACGGCAACAAAACAAATTGCGACCCGTCGAACTGGGAATTGATCCCACAAGCGATGCTGCCTCGGCTGAACGGACGCTTCGGACGGAATTATGATGCTGCTCCGGATGAGCTGAAACCGACAATCATGGCGGTCACCAAGCTGGAGCACAGGGTCCGCGAAGCCCGAAAGGGTAAGCGATGATCAACGATGAATGGCCCTTCGACACCCTTACGCCCATGAAATACGGCGCGATCCTCGCGGACCCGCCGTGGTCGTATGAGATGCGATCCGAGACAGGTTATGCCAAGTCGCCCGAGGCGCAGTATCAGACCATGCCCACCGAGGACATCGCGGCCTTGCCCGTCACCCATCTGGCCGGGCCTGATTGCCTGCTGTTCATGTGGTCGACGTGGCCGCACCTGCCGATGGCACTAGAGGTGATGAGGGCGTGGGGCTTCCGCTATGTGACCGGCGGCAGTTGGACGAAGCGCACGCGGCACTGGAACGTCAACATGGGCACAGGCTATTGCCTTCGATCGGCGACGGAGCCGTTCATCGTCGGCAAGATCGGGCATCCCAAGATCAGGGATAAGGGCCAGCGCAACCTGATCGTCGCGCCTGAGGCGATCCCTGACGCGATCGAGGGTATCCGCCGCGAGCACAGCCGCAAACCTCCAGAGATGCGCCAGATGATCGACAAGCTGCTGCCCGATGTCTGGGGCTGCGAGCTATTCGCGCGCGAGGGGTGGGAAGGCCGCGACATCTGGGGCAACCAGACCGAGAAGTTTGAGGCCGCGTCATGAAGCCAAGACTGACATTCGAGCAGTCCGTGCCGACCTACGGCAGGATCCTTGCCATGAGCTGCGGCGCGAAGGTCGGTGCTGTCTATCCTCAGGGCGATGGCCCGGCGACTTGGTGGTGCTACGTCACAGACCAGCGGGGCGAGGCAAAGTCTGTCGAAGTGGTACAGGGCGCGCTCGCCGTGGCATTTGGTAAATGGATGGAGAGGGCAGGGGTTGCGCAAACGGCATCGTTCGCAGGTGTCGTGGGGGAGGAACCCTGATGGCAGCGCGCCGCGCAGTGATGACCGAGGCGCAGGCTCGCCGGTTTATCCGGGCGGCGCGCGCAGAGGATCCTCGAGCTGTGGTCGAGATTGTGACCGAAGCGGGGACCATCCGCATCATGCCTGAACCGACAGTTGCGCCGACAGTTGAACAGGAACACGATAAGAGGAAGCCGATTCCGTGGACCTGAACGACATGAAGATTGCCTATCCGGGGCTACTGCGCGAAAAACTTCCATCCGGCGCGGTGCGTTATCGGGTGCGGGTCGAAGGGGATAAGGCCCGACGTATCCCGCTGACAGTTACCCCTGAACATCCTCAGTTCGTCGAAATCTACCACGCTGCGAGGGCAGGGGTCCGGATCGAGCCGGAGGCATCCCCTGAAGATCGCGCGATCCGAGGCTCAATAGGATGGCTGGCAGCAAAGCACTTGGCGGCGATGGAGCGCGCCGTCGAGGCCAGGTCCCTGTCGCCATTAACCCTCAAAAAGCGCCGTGGCGTGATGAAGGTGCTGACATCAAAATATGCCGATTATGCGCTCGATATACCGCAGTCGAAACTGGTCGAGTTGCGTGACGATATGATCGAAACGCCGGCATGGGCCGACAGCGTGATCGAGGGTATCCGCGCTATGTACAGATGGGCCGCGGACAGGCGGCTATGCGCAGTCAATCCAGCAATCGGAATTGCTCGCATCGATCGAGGCAAAGGCGGCGCGATTCCATGGACGCCCGACGATCTCCGCAAGTATAGGGAGTATCATCAGCCCGGCACCGCGGCACATCTTGCCCTTACAATCTTCATGTTCACCGCTTGTCGGATATCGGACGCAATTCGGTTGGGGCGACAGCATGAAACCACCATTGAGGGAGTTCGCGCTCTTCAATGGCAGCCGGTCAAGCGTGATTCAGCTAAGGTCGCCATCCCTATGTTGCCGCCACTCTACAAGGCCACAAGGGCGTCTAAGGTGACAGGTGAGACCTATCTTCTCAACTATCGCGGAAAGCCGTTTTCGACGCCGGATTCGCTCGGGCAGATGTTCCGCCGCTGGTGCAGGGACGCAGGGCTAGAGGACCGGTCATCTCACGGGATACGGAAGGCCGCAGCGCACCTTCTGGCCCAGGAAGGATGCTCGCAATATCAGATCATGACCGTTCACGGTCATACTCAGGCTAAGACATCTGAGGTCTATACAAAGGGCGTCGAGAGGTGGCGACTCGCACGTGATGCGATGACCGCTCTTGAGGTCATGGATTGGTAAGTGTCCCACGGACGTTTCTGGCGTGGGACACATCGCGCCGTAACCCGATAAAAATAAAGCATAATAATTTTGAGGATGGAGCGGGTGATGGGAATCGAACCCACGTATTCAGCTTGGAAGGCTGCTGCTCTACCATTGAGCTACACCCGCGCTGCGAACCGTATAGGCGGAGCGGCGGGAAGGATCAAGCTATCCGATGCCGCGGGCGCGCAAATCCTCGCGCAGTTGCGCGGCGTCCGAAAAATGGATGCCGTCCATGCCGACCTGTCGGGCGCCGTCGGCATTCGCGCGGCTGTCGTCGATGAAGATGCAATCTTCGGCGCGCAGACCGTTGCGTTCACAGAGGCGCAGATAGATGGCGGCTTCGGGTTTCAGGATGCCCTCGACGCCGGAGATGACGATATCCTCGAACAAATCCAGTAGTCGGGGATATTGGCGCGTCGCCGCGTCCCAGGTCTCGGCCCCCCAGTTGGTGATCGCGAAAAGCCGGTGGCCCGAGGCTTTCAACTCATCCGCAAGCTCCCATGTGCCGGGGACGGGCTGAGTGATCGTGTGCGGGAAGCCGTTCAGATAGCCGGTCAGCGGATCGGCCAGATCGCCATGCTGCTTGCGCGCATGGGCGAGACCGTCCGCGAAAGAGCGGCCACCGTCCTGCGCGCGGTTCCAGTCATTGAAGCCGATCTTGTCGAACCACTGGCGTGTGGCATCGTGATCGTCGAAATGATCGCTGAAGGCGTGGACGGGGTCCCAGTGGATCAGCACCTGACCAAGATCAAAGACGATATGTTTCATCGGCGCCTCGCAAAGAAATCCTGTAACAACGCGCGGGCATCCGCAGCGCCAAGCCCGTCATAGATCTGCGGGCGGTGATGACATTGCGGATGATCGAACACGCGCGCACCATGCGCAACCCCGCCCATGCGCGGATCGCCCGCGCCGTAATAAAGCCTGCCGATCCGCGCGGCGGAAATGGCCGCGGCGCACATGGGGCAGGGCTCCAGCGTCACCCAGAGATCGTGGTCGGGCAGGCGCTCGGACCCGGCGGCGGCGCAGGCGGCGCGGATCGCCAGAATTTCGGCATGGGCGGTCGGGTCGGACAGCTCTCGGGTGCGGTTGCCGGCTGCGGCGACGATGCGGCCATCGGGTGCGACGACCACCGCGCCGACCGGAACCTCGCCCCGTCCGGCGGCGGCACGCGCCTCGGCCAGCGCTGCATCCATATGTGAGGTGAACACGCTCATCCCCGCTTCATCGCAAGCGGCGGGCGACAGCGCAAGCGGGCGGCGTTTGCGGCTTTCCTCGGTCGGTCGCTTCGCGTATCAAGGGCGCTTGCCACCGCAGGGATGCGAAGGAGACAGCGCAATGACCGAAGACAATACCCCCACACCCAATCCCGAACCCGAAAAAGCCGAGCGGATCGCCAAGATGATGGCCCGCGCAGGCGTCGCCAGCCGTCGCGAGGCCGAGCGGATGATCGTCGAAGGGCGCGTCACCGTGAACGGCGAGCGGATCTCCTCGCCCGCATTGGACGTGCTGTCCACTGATCGGATCGCGATTGATGGTAAGCGCATGGATGCGCCGCAAGAGACAAGATTATGGCTTTATTACAAACCGATAGGGCTTGTTACCTCGGAAGCGGATGAGCGTGGCCGTCAGACCGTTTTTGACGCCCTGCCGCGCGATTTGCCGCGGGTGATGACCATTGGCCGCCTTGACCTTAACTCCGAAGGGTTGCTGCTGCTGACCAATGACGGCGAGCTGAAGCGGCGGCTTGAACTGCCCTCGACCGGCTGGCTGCGGCGGTATCGGGTGCGGGTGAATGGCACGCCGAACGACCTGACCTTTGCGCCTTTGCGCCGTGGCGTGACCATCGATGGCGAGGAATTCGCACCGATGGAGATCAAGCTGGACAGTCAGCAGGGCGCGAATGCCTGGCTGACCGTCGGCATCCGCGAGGGCAAAAACCGCGAGATTCGTCGGACGATGGCGCATGTCGGGCTGCAGGTGAACAGGCTGATCCGGATCGGATATGGCCCGTTCAAGCTGGTCGGGCTGGAAAAGAACCAGGTTTCGGAAGTGAAGCGGCGGGTTCTGCGCGATCAGTTGGGCGGCCTTTTGACCGGCGAGGCGATCGAGAAAGAGCGCGAGATGCGTCCGCGCGGTGCCGACCGTGGCGCCGACAGGGCCGAGGGTGGTCCGCGCAAGCCTTTCCGCAGCGGCGATGCCGAGGGTGCGCCGCGCCGCAGTTTCCGCGCCGACGGCCCGAAACCTGCCGGAGGTGCGCCGCGCTTTGCCGGGCGTGGCGAATCGCGGGATGGCGATGCCGAGCGTCCGCGCCGCTTTGGCGCGAAACCTGCAGGCGGTGAACGTGGCGAATCGCGTTCGGGCAAGCCGGGTCCGCGTGACGGATCGGCGCGTGACGGCGGATCGCGCGACTGGAACAGCCGCGAGCGGCACCCCCGCGAGGCGGCAGAAGGTGCGCGCGAAGGTGGCTACCGTGATCGTCCTGCGTCGTCGCGGCGCGATGGTGATGGCGGCAAGCCGGGCGCTCGGTCCGGTTCGGGCAAGCCGGGATTCGGCAAGCCTTCGGGTCGGCCCGGTCAGTCCGGTCCGCGTGACGGCGCTGCACGTGAGGGTGGCCCGCGCGGCTGGAACGGCGGCGAGCGGCGTCCGCGTGAGGCGGCAGAAGGTGGTCGCGAAGGCGACTATCGTGATCGTCCCGCGTTCTCGCGGCGAGAGGATGATGCGGGCAAACCGGGCGGTCGCTCGGGCGCGGGCAAGCCCGCATTCGGCAAGCCGAAGGGCCGGCCGGGGCAATCCGGGTCACGCGACGGATTTGCAGGGAAACCTGGGCGCAGCAGTTCGGAAAGCAAGCCGTTCCGCAATCCCAAGGCTGAGGGAAAGCCGGGATTGTCGGATCGCGGACGCGGCAAGCCTTCCGGCGGGCCCGGTGGGCGGCCTTCCGGAAAACCGGGCGGTCGTTCAGGAGGGAAACCGCGCGGCTAGGTCAATGATTTGATGAAATATCTGATCGGTCCGGCGCAGATGATGCGCCGGTCCGCAGGAATGCCGTCACTTGGTGAGGATCAGCTTTCCAGCCCGCGTGATGCGAAGCTGATAGATCTGGTCATCCAGAATGATCAGTGCCTGATTGCCGCCACGCGTTAACTCGTTTGCGTCATGTTGCGGAATCCGCGCCAGGGCGCTGGTGCCGGGAGGCGTGAAATCGGCAGGGCGTGCGGCGGTCATGCTTGGCCTCTTCATGTTTTGAACCACTTTCGTCAAATCTGACAAATTTGCTCTGGATTGTCAAAGTAAAATAGTCGGAAATTTTTCGACAGGCAAGATTTTCTCGTCAGAGGTCATCCTGCCTGCCGTTTGAGGCTTGATTCAGTTGCCTTTCAGGCAATCATCCAACGTCGTCGCAAGGCTGCGGATCAACTGGGCATAAAGGTCCGCGCCTTGGTCCAGCGCATTGCCTTCGGGGTCCAGCGGCTCGCCAAGGCGGGTTTCGGTGCCGTCAATCGCAGCGGTGACCAGCTTCGGATCGTGGACCGTTTCGGGGAAGGCGCAGGTTGCGCCCGACTCGGCGATCTGGGCGCGCAGGCTTTCGATCCGCGCAGCGGAGGGGCTGCTGGCATCGCCTTCGGACATCGCAATCGCGGGCTTCAGCCCATAGTGATCGGTGAAATAGCCATAGGCGTCGTGGAAGACGACAAAACTTGCCTCGGCATGGGGGGCAAGCTGCGCCTTGATCTCGGCATCCAGTTCTTGCGCCGCATTGGTCGCGGCTTCGGCATTGGCGGCATAGGTCGCGGCATTTTCGGGATCGGCCTTGGACAGGGTTTCGGCGATGGCCGAAAGCCACGGCCCGGCATTGCCCGGGTCCAGCCATGCGTGAGGGTCAACTCCGGTATGGACATGGTCATGCGCGCCATGATCGTGACCTTCGTGGTCGTGGTCGTGGTCGTGGTCGTGGTCGTGGTCGTGGTCGTGGTCGTGGTCGTGGTCGTGGTCGTGGTCGTGGTCGTGGTCGTGGTCGTGCGAATGCCCGGCATGATCATCTGCATGGTCGTGCTCGCCGTGGTCATGATCGCCATGGGCGTGATCGTGATCCGCCTCGGCACCATATTCACGCAGATGCGTTCCGGCGACCTGAAGCAATTGCAATTGCTGCGTATTCTCGCCCAGCGATCCCGCCGCGCGGTCCAGCCACGGCGTCAGTTGCGGGCCGGTCCAGATCAGCAAACCCGCATCCTGCAATGCACGCGCATCCGAAGGGCGCATCTGGTGGTGGTGAACGCTGGCGCCCTTGGGTAGCAGAACGTGAAACTCGCCCAGATCGCCCAGAACCTGCTGGATCAGCGATCCGGTGATCGGCGTATCGGCGACGATGCTGGGCGGGGCGGCAAGGGCAGGGGTGGTGGCGGCAGCAAGCGCAAGTGCGGAAATAGTGAGGCGCATGGAGGCAAATCCTGGATTTGTTGCGGGCGGTTACCTATCTGTGTTATAGCATAACAAGTCAATCAGAACGTAATAAAGTAACAAAATTGTCTGATCCGCACATCGATATATCCGGCGCTGCTTTCACCCCGCATGACCATCACCAGTGTAGCACACGGGCGTTGGACGAGGCAGAATCGCGGCTTGCCGACAAAGGTGCCCGGTTGACGCCGGTGCGCCGCCGCACGCTTGAGATTCTGCTGGAATCGCATCGGGCCATCGGCGCCTATGAGATCCTTGAACGGCTTGGCTCGGAAGGTTTCGGGCATCAGCCGCCGGTGGCCTATCGCGCGCTGGAGTTTCTGGTTCAGCACGGGCTTGCACATCGGCTGCAGCGCCTGAACGCCTTTGCAGCCTGTCTGCATCCGGGGCACGATCACGCGCCTGCCTTTCTGATCTGCCGCGAATGCGACACGCTGGCCGAATTGCCGGGCGCGCCGCTACGCGCGGTCCTGACCGAACAGGCCACGGATGCCGGTTTCACCGTCGAGCGCGTGACGATCGAGGCGCTTGGCCTGTGCCCTGCCTGCGCCGATGCTGCCGGACCGGACGAGGCCGGGCGCGAATGACCGCGCTGATCGAGGCAGAGCGGCTGACGATCCTGCGCCCCGGCAGCACCGAGCCGGTTCTGCAAGACATCCATTTCCGCATCGATCCGCAGGAAATCATCACCGTGGTCGGACCGAACGGCTCGGGCAAATCCTCGCTGGTGCGGGCGTTGCTGGGGCATATGCCGCTGGCCTCGGGCCGGATCGAGCGGCGGCGCGATCTGCGTATCGGCTATGTGCCGCAGCGGGTGCAGATCGACACCGCGATCCCGATGACGGTGCGCCGGTTTCTGTCCTTGCCCCGGCGGGTCAGCGACGGGCTTGCGGCACAGGCGCTGGCGCGAACCGGGGTTGAGGGGATCGAGAAGCGGCAATTGACCCAGCTTTCGGGCGGTCAGTTTCAGCGTGTCCTGCTGGCGCGGGCGCTGTTGCACGATCCGAACCTGCTGGTTCTGGACGAGCCGACACAGGGGCTGGATCAGCCCGGCATCGTGGCATTCTATAAACTGATCGAAGAGGTCAGGCGCGAAACCGGGGCAGCCGTGCTGATGGTCAGTCACGATCTGCTGGTGGTGATGCGCGCCTCGGACCGGGTGATCTGCCTGAACGGGCATATCTGCTGCGAGGGCACGCCCCAGCATGTCAGTAGTGCGCCGGAATACCGCGCGCTGTTCGGACGCGGTTCCGAGGGCACGCTGGCGCTTTACGAACACCATCACGACCATGACCACGACGATGATTGCGCCGACGGGGCGCATCATCATCACGATCACGGCCATCACCATACGGAAAAGCAGCGCGCCTGACGGCGAGCGACGGGACAGGCAGGGGCATCCGATGCTGGACGATTTCTTCATTCGGGCGCTGCTGGCCGGGATTGGCCTTGCGCTGGTCGCGGGGCCGTTGGGCAGTTTCGTGGTCTGGCGGCGGATGGCCTATTTCGGCGACTCGACCGCTCATGCCGCCATTCTGGGCGTGGCGTTGGCGCTGGCGTTCAATCTGTCGATCTATGCCGGGACGTTGCTGGTTGCGCTGACCATGGCGCTGGTGGTGACGGCGCTGGTCTCGCGCGGGCAGGCGATGGACACGGTTCTGGGGGTGATGGCGCATTCGGCGCTGGCGATCGGTCTGGTTGCGATCAGCTTCGTGCCGACGGCGCGGTCGGATCTGTCAGCCTATCTCTTCGGGGACATCCTTCTGGTCGGCAAAACCGATCTTCTACTGATCTGGGGCGGGTCGCTGGCGGTGCTGGCGCTGCTGGTCTGGCGCTGGCAGCGGCTGCTGACCGCGACGCTGAACGAGGAACTGGCCATGGCCGCGGGAATCGATCCGCGATTCGAGCGGCTTGTCCTGTCGATTGCACTGGCGATTGTCGTTGCGCTGTCGATTCGAGTGGTCGGATCGCTGCTGATTTCGGCTATTTTGATCGTGCCATCGGCGGCTGCTCGCGGATTGGCGCGAACGCCCGAGCGGATGGCCGCGCATGCCTCGTTGATCGCTGCGATCTCGGTTCTGGCGGGTCTTTGGTCAAGTTTGCACCTGGATACGCCAGCGGGGCCCTCTATCGTGGCTGCAGCTGCAGCATTCTTCGCATTTTCCTTGGTTTTCCGACGCAATTAGTGCAGGATTGCAACACTTCACCGGACCGCCCGCAGGCTTCGGAACCAGGGGCACAGCAAGGTGTTGGCCATTATGCAACAGTCGGCATGACCCCGGATCGGATTTGATTTAATGCTGCTTTTCAACCGTTCGGGTTTGTGTAACTGTCGCAGCGATGTTGCCGGAGACGGCAGCCTTCAAACGAAACGGAGCATGATCATGACCAAATTCGCTACTTTCGCTGCCGCTCTCGGCCTGACCGCTTCTTCGGCTCTGGCCGGTGGCTATGTCGCACCTATCGTCGACGTAGAGCCGGTTGTCGTCGAAGAGAAACCCGCTTCGTCGAACGCTGGCCTGGTGGTTCCCGCCCTGCTGCTGCTCGGCGTGATCGCGGCCGTCGCTTCGGACGACGACGACAGCTGATTACGGGACAGATTGGTTTCGACCGATCTGTTTTTAAGGGGGTTGGCTTCGGCCAGCCCCCTTTACTTTTGCGCTGACCTCAAAGGTTTCCGACACCAACCCGGCAACCTTCGGACATGAAAAAAGGCCCGGTTGAGACCGGGCCTTTTTCGTGACGTCTGGCAAAGATTATTCCGGTGCGTTGTCGTCGCCGGTCTCTGCCTCTGCTTCGCCAGCTTCGGCATCGCCCTGTTCGGCGATCCGCGCGACCGAGACGACCACTTCGCCATTGGTCGTATTGAAGACCCGCACGCCGCCTGCGCTGCGCGAGCGGAAGCTGATCCCGTCCACCGGCACCCGGATCGACTGCCCGGTCGAGGTAGCAAGCATGATCTGATCGTCCAGTTCGACAGGGAAGCTTGCGACCAGCGGGCCGCCCCGCATCGCCTTGTCCATCGCCATGACGCCCTGACCACCGCGCCCGCGCACCGGATAATCGTGGCTGGAGCTGATCTTGCCGGACCCTTTCGAGGTGATGGTCAGGATCATATCCTCGGCCGCCGACATTTCAGCATAGCGTTCCTGCGTGATCGCGGCTTCGGCCACGGCTTCTTCATCCTCATCCGGCTCGGCCCCATCATCCAGCGCACCGGCAACCGCGCGGCGCATCTTCAGATAGGCGGCGCGTTCGGCAGGTTCGGCCTCGAAGTGACGGATCACGGCCATGCTGACCACGCGGTCGTCCTTGCCCAGACGGATGCCACGGACGCCGGTTGAATCGCGGCCCTTGAAAACGCGGACGGCGGTGGTCTGGAAGCGGATGGCGCGGCCCATTGCGGTCAGCATCATCACGTCATCATCTTCGGTCGCAAGGCGCACGCCGATCAGGCTGACGCCCTCGGGCAGTTTCATCGCAATCTTGCCGTTGGATTTGATATTGGTGAAATCCGACAGCGCGTTGCGACGGACATCGCCCTCATCGGTGGCAAAGATCACCTGATAGCTTTCCCATTCCGTCTCGGGGGCATCCATCGGCAGCAAAGCCGCGATCGACACGCCGGGCTCGATCGGCAGGATATTGACGATGGCCTTACCCTTCGCCGTGCGCCCGCCCAGCGGCAGACGCCATGTCTTCAGCCGATAGACCATGCCATCGGTGGTGAAGAACAACAGCTCGGTATGGGTATTGGCGACGAACAGCGTGGTGACCACGTCGTCTTCCTTGGTCGCCATCCCCGACAGGCCCTTGCCGCCGCGCCGCTGGCTGCGGAATTCGGCCAGCGCCGTGCGCTTGATATAGCCGCCCGAGGTGATGGTGACGACCATATCCTCGCGCTCGATCAGGTCTTCGTCTTCCATGTCGCCGGACCAGTCGGTGATCTCGGTGCGGCGGGGGACGGCGAAAAGCTCTTTCACCTCGCGAAGCTCGTCGCTGATGATGCCAAGGATACGCTCGCGCGAGGCAAGGATCGCCAGATATTCGCGGATCGCATCGGCAAGCTGCTGCAACTCGTCGGTGACTTCCTGCACGCCAAGCTGGGTCAGGCGTTGCAGGCGCAGGTCCAGAATGGCGCGGGCCTGCGTTTCCGACAGGTTATAGGTGCCGTCATCATTGACCGGATGCAGCGGATCATCGATCAGCTTCAGATATTCAAGGATCGAATGGGCGGGCCAGCGCCGCTCCATCAGCCGCTCGCGCGCCTCCGCCGCATCGGCAGAGGACCGGATCGTTGCCACGACCTCATCGACATTGCTGACAGCGACGGCCAGACCGCACAGCACATGGCTGCGTTCACGGGCCTTGCGCAACTCATAGGCGGTACGGCGGGCGACGACCTCTTCGCGGAAGGTCAGGAAATGCGTCAGGAAGTCGCGCAAGGTCAGATGCTCGGGCCGACCGCCGTTCAGCGCCAGCATGTTGCAGCCGAAGCTGGTCTGCAGCGAGGTGAAGCGGAACAACTGGTTCAGCACCACATCGGGGGTCGCGTCGCGCTTTAGCTCGATCACGACGCGGACGCCGTGACGGTCGGATTCGTCCTGAACCGAGGCGATGCCCTCGACCCGCTTTTCCTTGGCCAGTTCGGCGATCCGCTCGATCAGGGTGGCCTTGTTCACCTGAAACGGAATCTCGTCGATGACGATGGCAAAGCGGTCCTTGCGCGGTTCCTCGATATGGGTTTTCGAGCGGATGATGACGCTGCCGCGCCCTTCCAGATAGGCTTTCCGCGCGCCGGAGCGGCCAAGGATCGTCGCGCCGGTCGGAAAATCCGGGCCGGGGACGATCTCAAGCAGACGCTCGGTCGGCAGGTCGGGTTCATCGATCAGGGCAAGCGTCGCGTCGATCACTTCGCCAAGGTTATGCGGCGGGATATTGGTCGCCATGCCGACGGCGATCCCGCCTGCGCCATTGACCAGCATGTTCGGGAAGCGCGCCGGCAGAACGGTCGGCTCGCGGTCCTTGCCGTCATAGTTGTCCTGAAACTCGACGGTATCCTTGTCGATATCCATCAGCAGATAGTTCGCGACCTTCTGCATCCTGACTTCGGTATAGCGCATGGCCGCAGCCGGATCGCCGTCCATCGAGCCGAAGTTGCCCTGACCATCCAGAAGCGGCAGCGACATGGAAAAGTCCTGCGCCATGCGGACAAGGGCGTCATAGATCGCGCCGTCGCCATGCGGGTGATACTTACCCATGACATCGCCCACCGGCCGCGCCGATTTGCGGTAGGGCTTGTCGGCGGTGTTGCCGCTTTCATCCATCGCATAGAGAATGCGGCGGTGAACCGGCTTCAGCCCGTCGCGCAGATCGGGGATCGCGCGGCTGACGATGACCGACATCGCATAGTCGAGATAAGAGGTTCGCATCTCGTCCGAGATGTCGATGACCGGCCCGTCATGCGGCATGACGTGGCGCTGCACGGCGCCATTCTCGTCCTCTGAATCCGGGTTTTCGGGCAGGTCGTCTTCGGGGGTATCGGCCACGGATATTCCTCAACATCTTGTTGTCATATCATATAGCGAACACATCCTCCGGGGGCAATCGCAGCCCCGGTTTTCCGGGTGTTTTTCGCGTCTTATGGCCGGATTCTGCCGTTATTCCGGGAGAAAGCCGGAGAGGGGATGAGAATGCGCGGTTGGAGCCGTCAGATCATCGCTGATGGGAAGGTGCGCGCCCGGAATCAAGTCGCCCTTGGGCGACGCCGGGCAGTGCCCGACCGCCCGCACGGGCGGGCACTTTGGTGATGTTGCGCGCCACAGATATGGTCGACGGGAAGGCACCATAAAGCGCGCATGACGACTGTGGCAGTGCCCACCCGCGGTCGGGCACTGCCCTCTGCTTTGGGTTGCGAAGTCGGCTGTCTCAGCCGCGCCGTGCCGCAGCGACCCAGATCCCGGTCAGCATCGCCGAGAAAATCCCGTTCCAGCTTGCCATGGACAGGCCGAACAGGCTCCACGCCACCTCGTCGCAGCGCACGACGGGCGCGCTTTGCAATTGTGACATCAGATCCTGCGTGGACATGCTGGCCAAACCGCCAACCCCGCCCGAGCAATGCGTCGGGCCTTCCCACCAGTTCAGCTCGACCCCGGTATGATAGATCGCCAGCCCACAGGCCACGGCGGCAGCCAGCGCCCCCAGCCATGCCAGGCCTTTGACGCGCCCGGTCAGGAAGATCAGCCCGGCGACGACGATTGCGGCCGCATGTGGCCAGCGCTGCAGGATGCACAACTCGCAGGGCGCATAGCCCGCCGCCTGAAAGCCGAAAGCCCCGATCAGCAGCGCAAGGGAACCTGCGCCTGCAACTAGGGAAAGCTGTTTGCCGTTCATCTTTTCCTCGGCGTCTTGGACCGGGCGAACCCGGCAGTTCATGGATTGCCGTCTGCATCCGCTTCTCGCAGGGCGTCGTCAAGCATCTTGCGGATTTGTCGCGCGCCTGTGATCATTTGCTACCGGCAGAGCAGGCCGCCCATATCCGGGAACCTGCACCGCCGTCGAAGGTTATGGGTCAAGAGGCCGCGCGTTTTCAGCGGTTTGGGGAAGGAAGCATCTGATGCAATGGCGTGGACGTAGGGGCAGCCGGAATGTCGAGGACAGGCGCGGCATGGGTGCCGCCGGGGCCGGGGGCCTTGGCATTACCGGCATGATCGTGGTGCTTGCGGTCGGCTATTTCTTCGGCATCGACATCTCTCCCATCGTGCGCGAGATGGATCAGGGGCAAAGCCAGCCGCAGCAGAACGCTCCGCTTTCGGAAGAGGATCAGCAATGGGGCGAGTTCGTCTCGGTCGTGCTGGCCGATACGGAAGAGGTCTGGCGTCCGGTTCTGGCCGATCAGGCCGGGGTGGAATACCGCGATCCGACGCTGGTTCTGTTCCGGGGCGCGGTGCAATCGGCCTGTGGCGGCGCATCGTCGGCCATGGGGCCGTTCTATTGCCCGGGCGATCAGCGGGTCTATCTGGACACCGATTTCTTCGACATGATGGAGCGCCGGATGGGCGCGGGCGGCGATTTCGCCTATGCCTATGTGATCGCACACGAAGTGGGCCATCATATCCAGAACCTGACCGGCGTGCTGGAACAAAGCATGCAGGCGCGGATGAATGCGGGCGAGCGTGAGGCGAATCAGATCTCGGTCCTCACCGAGTTGCAGGCCGACTGCTACGCCGGCATCTGGGCGCGTCATGCGCAGGACCGCTTCGGCACGCTGGAAGAGGGCGATCTGGCCGAGGCAATGGGCGCGGCAGAGGCGGTGGGCGACGACGTGATCCAGTCCAGCGCCGGGCGGACGCCGGTTCCGGACAGCTTCACCCATGGCTCTGCCGCAGAGCGGCAGGAATGGCTGATGCGCGGCTTCAATTCGGGCGATATGGGGCAATGCGATACCTTCGCCGAGGCCGGGCTCTGATCGGTCCGGCCGCTGTGCCCGGTGGTGGTCAGTGGGGGATGCGCGGCATCCTGCCATGCTCCATTCGGGCCCAGTCGGGCCAGAGACCCAGCCATTCCAGAAGCACGATCCCAAGACCCACGGCGATGACCAGCAGCACCAGCTTGACCGTCCTTGCGCTTGGCGGGTTGCGCGCCCATTTGGATGCCCGGAGAAGCCAGATCAGGTTGTTCATTGCTCGCCCCGCCTGCTAGATCGACCCTCGGACGACCCCCTCCCGCCGGGAATCGCAAGGCCGAAACGCAAGAGAAGACATTGCCGCATCATCAGGATACCCGCGAATTACCCTATACCGCCCGCCAGATGTACGATCTGGTGGCCGATATCGAAAGTTACCCGAAATTCCTGCCATGGAACAGCGCGGCGCGGATACGTTCGCGTGAGACCCGTGCCGATGGTGCAGAAGAAATCGCCGCCGATCTGGTGATCAGTTTCAAGGTCTTCCGCGAGCGTTTCGGCAGCCGCGTGGTGCTGTGGCCCGCCGATCCTGCGACTGGTGCGCTGCGGATCGATACGGAATATCTGGACGGGCCGTTCAAATACATGCGCAGCGGCTGGACCTTCGTGGACCGTCCCGAAGGCGGCAGCCATGTCGAGTTCTTCGTCGATTTCGAGTTCAAGAACATGATCCTGCAAAAGCTGATCGGCGTGGTCTTTCACGAGGCGATGTCACGGATCGTGCGGGCGTTCGAGGACCGGGCCAAGGCGCTATACGGCGCTTCGTAACGGGCCTTGCAACGGGTTGCGGGCGTTGTCATCGGTATTTGAACAACGAAGAAGCTGCGTTCGCCTGCAGGCAGCACATGCTGGAGATTTGGCTGCACTGCGCTAGTCGTAAGTATCCGGATCCACCGGATAACGGGTTCCATCGTAGCGGATGATCTGCGTCTCGGTGCTGGTTTCGGTGATATCTTCGCAGTCGCCGTTCTTCTCGAAGGCCAGCACTTTTGAGCGGGTGGTGATCAGGCGGATATCGGCGGCACCGTTCGTGCCATTTGGCGCAAGATCGAGGATACGGGACAGGTCGTGAAACTCGCCCGCGCATCGGGTGTCCCATTCGCCGCCATGGCTTTCGACCACCAGTTTCTCAAGCACCGGGACCAGCGTTTCGCCTCGTGGATCAAACAGCCAGAGAACTTCCTCGGAGAAGGGGTTCGGTTGCGACATGTTGGCATAGGCCGCGCGGATGCCGAAGGACAGGCGTTGATCCACCAGCCGGTAGGGCGCGGTATCGAAGCGCAGATCGCGCAGCGAGATGGCGTCGTCGAGGATGAAGCGGGGCAAGGTCAGGCGGGATTGCAGCGCCAGCGTGTCATGGTCGAAAAGTAGCAGTTCCAGATCGCCGGCATGGTCATAGCCCTGAGGGTCGGGGCCATCATGGATCAGCGGCATCGCCACCAGCAGGATCTGCGGCTGGGCAGGCCAGCGGCGGCAGATTGGTGCGGTCGGTTCCTGAAAATGACCGCGGGGTGTCCTGACCGTGCGTGCGCCGACGCGAAAGCCATCTTCGATTTGGATCGCTTCGGGGAAGGCGGTGGTGACCAGCCGGGCGAAATCCTCGGGGCAGGCGGTCTGATCCGCCGCAAGCGGCAGAGGCAGCAGCGCGGCAAGGGTCAGCACGGCGGCGGTCAGAAGGCGGGGCATAGTATGCTTTCAATCAGCGGGGTAGGACATCGGCCTCGCGGGCGATGCGGATCATGGCGCGGCTCATTTCGCCGTCGTCCACCTCATAGGTCAGATCGTGGAGACTGTTGTCAAAATCCTCATCCTGACCCGCCATGAAGTCCAACCGGATCTGTCTGTCGCGGGGATAGGGATCGGGGAACAGCGCCATGCCTTTGCGGACGGTTTGCGATGATCCGGTCATAGGGATCGGGCAGTTCGGCCAGACGCCGGGCGATCTCATCAGGCGGTCCGTAGTGGTCGAGGCAGGACCAGATCGGCGGGCTCATCGCCCTTCGCCTGTGCAATCCACTGTTTCAGTTCGGTCATGTCGTTCCCCTTCGCTTTCCCTCACAGAAGCCGATGCGGGCGCGGGCGTCCAGTCCACGCCCGCAAAGGACAGGATCGCGTTGGAGGATTGTCTGCCGTTCCAGCCGGAAAGGGCGTGCTGGATTACGACTTTTGCAAGATTATTTCAAAAATTGCTCTACTGGTGTAATATCTGCAAGAGACGCCCAGTCCGGGTGGTCGCTTTATGTGCAGGAGTTTTTCAGGTCATGTTAAGATTTCTGATGTTATTCGCCTTGATCGGCACCACCCCGATCATGACCGAGGCACGCACCTTCACCGTTGACGGCAAGGTGACGAATTCGACCGGCCTTCTGACCAATCCCGACGGTTCGGTACTGGTTGATTATCCGGCGGTCGGCAGCCTCGGGACGCTCAGCTTTTCGCTTGGTGAGAATGCGCTTGGCCCGGTCGACCCGGATCAGAGCTTCGTCATCACCGAAGAGTGGCAGACGCTGCCGATCTTTGCCACGGTCGAGGTCGGAGGCTTCAGCACCGGCTTTCGCGGCAAAGGCCCGAATGATGAACTGACTATCGAGTCGCAGTTCGTCAGCACCGATCAGGTGCGCTTCTCCAGCCGCGAGGTCGGGCAGGGCATCTTGGGCGAGACCTTTGCGGGCAATCTGCGACTGTCCTTCTCGCCCGAGCTGATAGTCGCGCCCGCGACGTGGAGCGATCTCTTCCTTGCCATCGATGACGGTCTGGCGACCGCTCAGCTCAGCTATAACGGCACGTTGCATGGGCAGTTCGTGTCCTTCGGGTTCGAGCAGATCCAGCCCGCCCCGATCCCGCTTCCTGCCAGTGGCGTCGTGCTGATCGGGGCGATCAGTGCGCTGGCCGGGCTGAAGTTGCAGCGGCGCAAGGCCGCCTGACCCGGCTACGAAAAAGGGCCGCTCTCTGGCGGCCCTGATCTTAGCTCAGCGCGGCTTTCAGCGCTTCGGCCCGGTCGGTGCTTTCCCAACTGAAGGCGGTGCCGCCTGCCAGCGCATAGGGATCGCGACCGAAATGGCCGTAGCTGGCCGTCGGGCGATAGATCGGGTGCAGCAGGTCCAGATCGCGGATGATGGCGAAGGGGCGCAGATCGAACACCTCGCGCACAGCCGCGACGATCTTTTCATGCGGCACGGTCTCGGTCCCGAAGGTGTTGAGCGAGATCGAGGTCGGTTGCGCCTCGCCGATGGCATAGCTCACCTGAATTTCGCAGCGGCTGGCAAGACCCGCGGCCACGATATTCTTTGCGACCCAACGGCCCGCATAGGCTGCCGAGCGGTCCACCTTCGACGGATCCTTGCCCGAAAACGCACCGCCGCCGTGACGGGCCATGCCGCCATAGCTGTCGACGATGATCTTGCGCCCGGTCAGGCCGCAATCGCCGACCGGACCGCCGATGACGAATTTGCCGGTCGGGTTGATGAAATATTTCGTCTCTGCCGACAGCCATTCGGCGGGCAGGACCGGCTTGATGATCTCTTCGATCACCGCTTCGCGCAGATCGGTCAGCGATATTTCGGGGTTGTGCTGCGTGGACAGAACCACCGCGTCGATCGCCTCGGGGCGGCCATTCGCGTCATAGCGCAAGGTGACCTGCGATTTCGCGTCGGGGCGCAGCCAGTCCAGCGTGCCGTCACGGCGGACCTTCGACTGACGTTCGACCAGACGATGCGCATAGGTGATCGGTGCGGGCATCAGCACATCGGTTTCATCCGAGGCATAGCCGAACATCAGACCCTGATCGCCAGCGCCCTGTTCTTCGAGAGTTTCGCGGTCAACACCTTGATTGATCTCGGGGGATTGCTTGCCGATGATATTGATGACCGAGCAGGTCGAGCCGTCGAAGCCGACATCGGACGAGGTATAGCCGATATCGTTGATCACGTTGCGGACGATGGATTCCAGATCGACCCAGGCCGATGTGGTGATCTCGCCCGAGATGATCGCCACCCCGGTCTTGACCATGGTTTCACAGGCGACGCGGGCGCGGGCGTCCTCGGCCAGAATGGCGTCAAGGATGGCATCGCTGATCTGGTCGGCGATCTTGTCGGGATGGCCCTCGGACACGGATTCCGAGGTGAACAATGCATATTCGGTCATGGGATCAATACCGGTAATGGTCAGATTTGAACGGACCTTCTGGCGTGACGCCGATATAGGCGGCTTGCTCGGACGACAATTGGGTCAGCTTCACGCCGATCTTGTCCAGATGCAGACGCGCGACCTTTTCGTCCAGCGCCTTGGGCAGGATGTAAACGCCGGGCTGGTATTCGTCGCCCTTGGTCCACAGCTCGATCTGCGCCAACACCTGATTGGTGAAGCTGGCCGACATCACGAAGGACGGATGGCCGGTCGCGTTACCAAGGTTCAGCAGACGGCCCTGCGACAGCAGGATGATCCGATTGCCCGAGGGCATCTCGATCATATCCACCTGATCCTTGATGTTGGTCCATTTGTGGTTCTTCAGCTGGGCGACCTGAATTTCGTTGTCGAAATGGCCGATATTGCCGACGATGGCCATGTCCTTCATCGCCCGCATGTGGTCCAGCCGGATCACGTCCTTGTTGCCGGTGGTGGTGATGAAGATATCGGCGCTATCCACCACATCCTCCAGCACGACCACCTCATAGCCGTCCATCGCCGCTTGCAGCGCGCAGATCGGATCGACCTCGGTCACCTTCACCCGCGCGCCTGCGCCGCGAAGCGAGGCGGCAGAGCCCTTGCCCACATCGCCATAGCCGCAGACGACGGCGACCTTGCCGGCCATCATCACGTCGGTTGCACGGCGGATGCCATCGACCAGCGATTCCTTGCAGCCGTATTTGTTGTCGAATTTCGACTTGGTGACGCTGTCGTTCACGTTGATCGCGGGGAAGGGCAGCAGGCCGTTCTTGTGCAGATCGTAAAGACGGTGAACGCCTGTCGTGGTTTCCTCGGACACGCCCTGAATGGCGTCACGCTGTTCGGTGAACCAGCCGGGGCTTTCGGCCAGACGCTGCTTGATTTGCGCAAACAGCGCCTCTTCCTCTTCGCTGGTGGGCGTGGCGATCAGGTCAGTCTCGCCCGCTTCGACCCGCGCGCCCAGCAGGATATAGAGCGTTGCATCGCCGCCATCGTCCAGAATCAAATTGGCGGTGCCATCGGGGAAGCGGAAAATCTGGTCGGTATAGGACCAGTATTCGGCCAGCGTCTCGCCCTTGATGGCAAAGACCGGCACGCCTGCCTTGGCGATGGCGGCGGCGGCGTGGTCCTGGGTCGAATAGATGTTGCAGGACGCCCAGCGGACATCGGCGCCAAGCGCGGTCAGCGTCTCGATCAGCACGGCGGTCTGGATGGTCATGTGCAGACTGCCTGCGATGCGCGCGCCAGCCAGCGGCTTCGAGGTGCCGTATTCTTCGCGCAGCGCCATCAGGCCCGGCATTTCGGTTTCGGCAATGTCCAGCTCTTTGCGACCGAAGTCGGCAAGCGCAATATCTTTGATGATGTAATCGGTCACGTTGTCCCGTCTTTCGTTCATCCGCAGTCGTGCCGGGGATATCTCAATCCCCTAGCAACCGAAAGTGAAAATGCGGATTTCGGTTTGCACGTCATGCTTGAACGGGGGCGGCGGCATAAGGCCGCCCCGCATCTGGCGTGATGCCGAATATCAGGCTGCCCGCCCCGCCGGAAGGGTAAAATGACGCACGGTGTCGCGCATGATCGACTTGGCGAGTTGCAGCGCCGAAGCGTCCGGCTGCATGGCATGAAGCCGCCCATCGATCAACATCCGCGCCAGCCCGTGGCAAAAGATCCGCGTGGTCAGAACCAGCTTTGGAATATCCGCGGTCGCGGGCAGATCGCCACGGTCCTGCGCACGCGACAGGGTACGGATCATCAGCTCGGACAGCGAATCGATGTAACGCCGCAGTTCGGGAACCTCATAGCCGTCCACCAGACTGTTATCCGTCACCAGCCGGAACTGGGTCGGATATTGCGCCGCCCATTCCATATAGACATCGCCAAGCGCCAGAAACTGACCGATAGGGTCGTCCTGTTCGACTTTCACGATCGCCCGCGTCGTCGCGTCGATCAGCCTGACCAGCGCCTGTTCCGCCACCGCGACTAGCAGGGAATGCTCATCAGCGAAGATTCCCCGCAAATCCTCGGCGCCGACGCCCATACGCTCGCAGATTTCGTCCATACTGGGACGCGCGCTGCGCGTTTCGGCCATTACATCAAGCGCTGTGACGATAGCCCGACCGTGCAGGCCCATGCCTTCCATGATCCGGTCGTGTCTGCTCATTTCATGCCTGTCCAATCCCACCACCCGATCCATGGCAAAACGATAGCAATGATACAATCGTCCGGCGCATTTCAGGGCAGTTGCCATTGCCACAAGAGCCGGGACGACTCTTGAAGCTTACCAAAGTCTTGCTGTGTGAAAAGCCGCTGATTGCAGGCGCATTGAATCGCCCGTTTTCAGTTCCGATCATTGCCAGAAACACGCAAGCCATATGAAGGCCCGATCTACGACTGTTTACCTAAGGTAAGGCTAGCACGTAGATCGGGATTGGCGAAGCTCACATATGGTCAGTTCCGGCTTTTTCGGTCAGCCTTCCGCGCGCGCCTGACGCTTGCGTTCATGCGGGTCCAGATACCGTTTGCGCAGCCGGATATTCTTCGGCGTCACCTCGACCAGTTCATCGTCGTTGATATATGCGATAGCCTCTTCCAGCGACATCCGCACCGGCGGCGTCAGCCGGACCGCTTCATCCGTGCCCGAGGCGCGAACGTTGGTCAGCTTCTTGCCCTTCAGCGGATTCACCTCAAGATCATTGTCGCGGCTATGCTCGCCGATGATGATGCCCTGATAGATCTGTTCCTGCGCGCCGATGAACATCTTGCCACGCTCTTCAAGGTTCCACAGCGCGTAAGCCACTGAAACTCCGTCTTCCATCGAGATCAGGACGCCCTGTCGGCGACCCTGAATGCTGCCCTTGTAAGGGGTCCAGCCGTGGAAGATCCGGTTCAGCACGCCGTTGCCACGGGTGTCGGTCATGAACTCGCCATGATAGCCGATCAGGCCGCGCGAGGGGACATGAGCGACGATCCGGGTCTTTCCGTGACCTGCCGGGCGCATATCGACCATCTCGCCCTTGCGGTCGCCGGTCAGCTTCTCGATCACCACGCCGGTATAGTCGTCATCGACATCGACGATGACTTCCTCGACCGGCTCAAGCCGCTGGCCGTCTTCCTCGCGGAAGATCACCCGCGGGCGCGAGATCGACAGCTCGAACCCTTCGCGGCGCATGTTCTCGATCAGCACGCCCATCTGCAATTCGCCCCGGCCCGAGACGATAAAGGCGTCGCCGCCCGGCGTATCCTCGACCTTGATGGCAACGTTCGATTCGGCCTCTTTCATCAGCCGCTCGCGGATCACCCGCGACTGGACCTTGCTGCCGTCGCGACCGGCAAGCGGCGAATCATTGATGCCAAAGGTGACACTGATGGTCGGCGGATCGATCGGCTGCGAGGGCAGGGCGGTATCGACCTCAAGCGCGGCAATGGTGTCGGCGACGGTCGCCTTGGCCATCCCGGCCAGCGTGACGATGTCGCCTGCAACGGCTTCGTCGATCGGCTGCTGGGTCAGACCGCGGAAGGCCAGAACCTTCGAGACCCGGAACTGTTCGATCCGATCGCCATCGCGGCTCAGCGCTTTCACGGTATCGCCTGCCTTGACGCGGCCAGCCTCGACCCGGCCGGTCAGCAGACGCCCAAGGAAGTTGTCCGAGCCAAGCGTGGTCGCCAGCATCTGAAACGGCTCGCCCTGACGCGCGATCTGCTTCGGCGGCTGAACATGCTTCAGCACCATGTCGAAAAGCGCCGACATATCCTTGCGGTCGCCGTCCAGCGTCTCATCGGCCCAGCCACCGATCCCCGACGCATAAAGATGCGGGAAATCAAGCTGTTCGTCATTCGCGCCCAGATTGGCGAAAAGATCGAACACGTCGTTCAGGGCGTTGTCGGGTTCGGCTGCGGGCTTGTCCACCTTGTTCAGCACGACGATCGGGCGCAGCCCAAGCGCCAACGCTTTCGAGGTGACGAATTTCGTCTGCGGCATCGGGCCTTCGGCGGCATCGACCAGCAGGCAGACGCCATCGACCATCGACAGGATGCGTTCCACCTCGCCACCGAAATCGGCGTGGCCGGGGGTGTCGACGATATTGATGCGGGTGCCTTTCCATTCGACCGAAGTTGCCTTCGCCAGAATGGTGATGCCACGTTCGCGTTCGATGTCGTTGCTGTCCATGGCGCGTTCCGCCACGGCCTGGTTCTCGCGGAACGACCCCGATTGCCGCAGCAACTGGTCGACCAGCGTGGTTTTGCCGTGGTCGACGTGGGCAATGATTGCGATGTTGCGGATATCCATGGGTGACCTTTATGCTTTCGCGGTCGCCCTAACGAAAACGCGGCTGAATGACCAGACGGAATTCGCATCGCCGCCGCAACGGCATCTGCATTATCCGAACCGTCGGCACAGACAATCCTGCTTGCACCGACAGCCCCGATCTATCCTTTCGCGCGCAGAAAGCTCAGCGCAGGCCGAGGAAGGACAGGATGAACAGGACGATGACGACAAGGCCGACGATATAGATGATCGAGTTCATGTTTCTTCTCCCTTGGGGCCGATGGCGTCGGGCTGTCTGCCGATCCGTCGGGCTGTGATGCGGACAGAACGGGATCAGGCTGCACCGAGTTCCTTGATAACTGATGGAAACGGCGGGCGGTTTACGTTCTGGGCAACCAGCCAAGACCCGCATCGGTGCGCCGGGCGGGGTCATAAAAGGCGCTGATCCAGCCCTTGTAACCCCATTCGTCAAGTTCGTCGTAAAAGGCGGGAAAGTTCATCTTTCCCGGCTGCGGCTCATCCCGGTCGGGATAGCTGGCGATCTGCACATGCCGGATCAGCGTGGCGTGGCGCCGCCATGTCTGCAACGCATCACCTTCGATCTGCTGCGCCAGATAGGTATCAAGTTGCAGCCCCAGATTCAGCATGCCCACCTGTTCGACAATATCCGCCGCCATATCGTAATCGGTGACCGGAAAGCCGCGCGGTCCGCTGCGAGAGCCGGGCTTGATGGTCAGGCTGGCATGTGGCGCCCGTTCGCAGGCCCAGCGAAGGTTCTCGACCAGAACCCGTTGCGCGTCGGGACTGTCGGTCTTGCCGGTCATCACATGGATGTGGCGCGCGCGCAAAGCCTGTGCAAATCGCAAAGCCCGGTCAAAATCGGTGCGAAACCGCGTCTCCATCCCCGGCTGCGCGGCAAAACCACGCGGCCCGCCTGACCAGTTCGGCGGGGGGCAGTTCAGCAGCACCATCTGCAACCCTGCCGCCGCTGCCGCCAGATGCAGCTCTCGCGCGGCGATGTCGTAGGGATAGAGGATCTCGATCCCCTGAAAGCCTGCATCCGCCGCCGCCGAAAAGCGGTCAAGCAGGGGCAGCTCGGTGAACATGGTGGTCAGGTTGGCGGCAAAGCGCGGCATGATTGGGCTCAGACTTCCAGCGGGAAGAACTGCCCGCCCGAGCGGACGCCGGTGCGCCCGTCCTCTTCATCCGCCGCCGCCGCCAGCCGGTAGAAGGTCTTGCGGTCGATCAATGCCTCAAGCCCGGCGCGGACATGGATATAGGGGCGGGGTTCCTTGGCGTCGCCGCGAATGATGATCGGATGCTCGGCATCCGCCGTCACCTGATCGCCGACATTGGTGGTGAAGGTGATCTTGTCTTTCAGAATATCGGCATCGGTCGCCACGAAAGGCGCGTCCTTCACGCGGATGCCGACCTTCTCGGCCGGGGTGACAAGGAAGTAATCGTCGCCTTCGCGCTTCAGAATCGTGGAAAACAGCCGCACCATGGCAGGCCGCCCGATCGGTGTGCCCTCATAGAACCAGGTCCCGTCGGCGCGAATCTCCATATCCAGATCGCCGCAGAAGGGCGGGTTCCACAAATGCACCGGCGGCAACCCGCCTTTTTTCGAGGCCTTGCTGGCTGCGGCGGCAATGCCCTCGGCACTCACGCTTTTGTCACTGTCCTGTGCCATTCGCTGTGGTCGCCTTTCCTCAAACTCCCTATGGTAGGTCTAGAGCAGGAGAAGGGCATTGTCATGACTTCGGATGAAAATCTGGTGCCAGAGGTCGAACAGCTTGGAAAAACGCTGACCGAGGCCCGCACCAGCATCGAGCGGCGCTTCGTTGGGCAGCATGCGGTGGTTGAACAGGTGCTGGCGGCGATTCTGTCCGGGGGCCATGCGCTGCTGGTCGGTCAGCCCGGTCTGGGCAAGACGATGCTGGTCGATACGCTGTCCACGGTCCTTGGTCTTGGAAGCCAGCGGATCCAGTTCACGCCCGACCTGATGCCCGCCGATATCCTTGGCTCAGAGGTGCTGGACGTGCTGGCCGATGGCAGCCGCGCCTTTCGGTTCATCGAAGGCCCGGTCTTCACCCAGCTTCTGATGGCTGACGAGATCAACCGCGCCAGCCCGCGCACGCAATCGGCGCTGCTGCAGGCGATGCAGGAACGCGAAGTGACGATCAGCGGCCAGCACCGCCCGCTGGGCCGCCCGTTCCATGTGCTGGCGACGCAAAACCCGATCGAGCAAGAGGGCACCTATCCGCTGCCCGAGGCGCAGCTTGACCGCTTCCTGTTGCAGATCGACGTCGATTACCCCGACCGCGAGACCGAACGTGACATCCTGCTGACCACGACCGGGATCGAGGACCGGCAGTCCCACACCGCCTTCACCGCCGAGGCGCTGATCGCGGCGCAGCAACTGATCCGCCGGATGCCGGTCGGCGAAGTGGTGGTCGAGGCGATTCTCGATCTGGTCCGCGCCAGCCGCCCCGGTGCCGCCGAGGCTTTGCCCTTCATCGCCGAGTCGCTGGTCTGGGGGCCGGGGCCGCGTGCGGCGCAGGCGCTGATGCTGGTGACGCGGGCGCGCGCCGTGCTGAACGGGCGTTTCGCGCCGACGCTGGAAGATGTCGAGGTGATGGCCGCGCCGGTGCTGCGTCACCGGATGGCGCTGTCCTTCGCGGCGCTTGCGCGTGGCGAGACGGTCGATCAGGTCATTGGCCGCGTGCTTGATGCGCGGCTGAACCGTCAACAGGCCGCGTGAGGGCATCTTGTCGCTAAGTCCCGCGGAACTTCGCGCCCGCGCACAGGCTGCCAGCGCCCATCTTCCGGGCCTGATCCTGTCGGCCGAGCGGCTGTCGCGTCTGGTCGCACCGGGCGCGCATGGCATGCGCCGGGCCGGGGCGGGCGAGGATTTCTGGCAATACCGCGCCGCCGAGCCGGGCGAATCTGCCCGCAATATCGACTGGCGGCGCTCGGCCCGTTCGGATGTCGAGTTTGTGCGCGACCGCGAGGCGCAGACGGCGCAATCCGTCGGCATCTGGGTCTCGCGCGGGCAGGGGATGGATTATAGCGGCGACCCCGAACGCCTGCCGAAAGGTCAGCGGGCACAGCTTTTGGCGCTGGCCTTGGCGATGGTGCTGCTGCGCGGGGGGGAAAAGGTCGGCCTGCTGGGCCGTCCGGCGCGGACCGGGCGGCGGCAGGTGGACCGCATGGCCGAAGGTCTGACCGGCCTGATTCCAGTCGATACCGATGACGACGCCCCCTCGGCCGAGGCGGTCAGGACCAATCAGCGGCTGGTCATCATCTCGGATTTCCTGACCGAGACCGATTGGGTGGCGGCATTGCTGTCGCGCGCCACCGCGCTTGGGGTGCGAGGCGTGCTGTTGCAGGTGCTGGACCCCGACGAGGAGGAATTTCCCTATAGCGGCGCGGTCGATTTCCGCTCGCTTTCCGGCAACATGCGCCATGACAGCCGCGATGCCGCTGGCCTGCGCGACGCGTATCTGATGCGGCTGGCACAGCGGCGCGACTGGCTGACGGCGCAGGCGCAGGGCGCGGGTTGGTATTTCGGCCATCACCGCACCGACCATCCGCCCGCCCATGCGCTAAGCTGGCTGTATCAGGTTCTGGGGGGCTGATGCTGGTTCTTGGCCCCCTTGGCTTTGCGCTGCCATGGATCCTGACGGCACTGGCCGCGCTGCCGGTGCTGTGGGTGATCCTGCGCGCCATGCCACCCGCGCCAAAGCAGGTGCTGTTTCCGGGGGTCGCGCTGCTGCGCGGATTGCTGGACCGGATGCCCCTGGCGCAGCGGACGCCGTGGTGGCTGCTGCTGATCCGCATGCTGGCGATTGCGGCGCTGATCCTCGCCTTCTCCGGTCCGGTCTGGAAGCCGGTGATCGAGCGGCAGGGCAGCGGGCCGATGCTGATCGTCATGGATGCGGGCTGGGCCGCCGCCCCCGACTGGGCCAGCCGCCAAAGCCGGGCCGAACGTGCCCTCTCGGACGCGGCTGCTGCCGGACGGCCCGCCGCCTTGCTGATCGCGGACGGGCAGGCGCAGGCGGGAGCCTTGGAATTTGCCGCAGCCGACAGCCTGCTGGCCGGGCTGCGCGCCGCCGCGCCGGTGTCGTGGTCGCCGACCCTGCCTGAAAACCCCGCCGCCGCCCTGGCCAATCAGCCTGCGGGAGAGTTGCAGACCCTGTGGCTCAGCGACGGGATGGAACATGCGAACCGGCCCGAATGGCTGGCCGAGCTGACCTCGCGCGGGCCGGTCTCGGTCGTGGCGCAGGGGCATCCGCTGCGCGCGCTGACCCTGCAGGCGGGCGATACGCCGGTGCTGACCCTGACCGCCAGCGATGCGCATCCCCCCGCGATCCTTGCCATCGGCCCCGATCCACAGGGGATCGAGCGGGAACTGGCGCGGCTGGAACCGACAGAGGGGGCGACGCAGGACGGCGTCACCCGCAGCCCGGCGCAGATCGATCTTCCGCCCGAATTGCGCAACCGCATCAGCCGCTTCCAGATCGAGGGCGAATCGCATGCGGGCGCGGTGGTGCTGGCCGATGAACGGATCAAGCGGCGCAAGGTCGGGCTGGTCGGCGATCCCGACCGGCAGGCCGAGGGGCAACAGCTTCTGTCGCAGCTTCACTATCTGCGCAGCGCGCTTGGCCCGACCTCGGACGTGGTCGAGGGGGGCTTGGGCGATGTGCTGGACAGTGCCCCCGATGCGATCATCGTCGTCGATCAGGTCGATATGCCCGAGGTCGGCGAACTGGCCGAATGGGTCGATCAGGGCGGGCTTTTGATCCGCTTCGCCGGGCCGCGCATGGCTGCCGATGAGGAACTGGTGGACGAGCCGCTGATCCCCGTCGCCCTGCGTCAGGGGGGCCGCGATATCGGCGGCGCGCTGTCATGGGGCGATCCGCGCGGGCTTGCGCCCTTTGCCGCAGATGGCGTTTTCGCCGGTTTGACCGCCCCCGAAGAGGTCGCGGTCCGGGCGCAGCTTATGGCGCAACCCTCGCCCGATCTTGCGGGGCGGACCATGGCCTCGCTCAGCGACAATACGCCTTTGGTCACCCGTGAGCGGCTGGGCGAAGGGCAGGTGGTGCTGTTCCATGTCACCGCCAATGCCGAATGGTCGAACCTGCCCCTGTCGGGTCTGTTCGTCGAGATGCTGAACCGGCTGGTGGCGACCGCCCGGGTGACGCCGTCGCAGGAGCGCGCCGACAGCCGTGAGACGCCGTTCTGGAATGCGGAAATGGTGTTGGACGGTTTTGGCCGCGAACATCCGGCCGAGGGGCTGGCACCTGTCCCGGCGGCGGATATGGCCAAGGGGCCGGGGCCGGATCGTCCTGCGGGCATCTATGCGGCCGAGGAACGGCGGGTGGCGCTGAATGCGGGGACCGAATTCCGGCTGGCAAGCTGGCCGGGCGCGCAGGTGCAATCGGCGCAGGTGCTGCCGGGCCGCGATCTGAAGGGGCTGCTGCTGGCAGCGGCGGCGGCGCTGCTGGTTCTGGATGTGCTTGGTTCGGCGCTGGTCGCGGCGGGCGGCGGGCGCTGGCGTCGCGGCGGTGGTGGTGCGGCGGCGGGGGCGGTGCTGCTGGCGATGCTGGCGCTGCGACCCGACAGCGCCTTGGCGCAGGAGATCAACCCCGAACTGATCCGCGCCGCCGATGAGGTCGCGCTGGCCTATGTGTTGACCGGGGACGACAGGATCGACGAAACCTCGCGTGAGGGGCTTGAGGGGCTGTCCCGTATCCTGCGCCAGCGCAGCTCGGTCGAGCCGGGCGAGCCGGTGGCGATCGACCCGGATAATGACGATCTGTCGATGCTGACCTTCCTTTACTGGCCGATCACCGACACGCAGGCGCCGCCGTCGCCGCAGGCCTATCTGCGGCTGAACCATTTCCTGCGCTCGGGCGGGATGATCCTGTTCGACACCCGCGACGGCGATCTGACCGGTGTCGGCGGCCCCGATATGTCGCAATCCTTGCGCGATCTGGCTGCGCCGTTGGACATTCCGCCACTGGCACCGCTGCCCGACGATCACGTCCTGACCCGCACCTTCTATCTGCTCGAA
The DNA here is from genome assembly GCF_016629665.1 of Paracoccus caeni. GTDB lineage: Bacteria > Pseudomonadota > Alphaproteobacteria > Rhodobacterales > Rhodobacteraceae > Paracoccus > Paracoccus caeni. The sequence continues at coordinate 153,653 of NZ_JAEPRQ010000002.1, read as the reverse complement.
GATTTCCCCGGTCGCTGGCATGGCAACCCGGTCTGGGCCGAAGCTCCGCCCGCCGATGCCGAATTGCAGGACGGCATGCCCTTCCGGCAATTGAACGACGGCGTCAGCCCGGTGATCATCGGCGGCAATAGCTGGGCCGAGGCCTGGGCGGTCGATCAGAACGGCTATCCGGCCTTCCCGATGGGCACCGGCTTTGACGGCGAACAGCAGCGCGAGATGGCCTATCGCTTTGGCGTCAACCTGATCATGTATGTGCTGACCGGCAACTACAAATCCGATCAGGTCCATGTGCCCGCCTTGCTCGACCGGCTTCGCGTCGAAGAGGAGCTTGGCCCATGATGACCGATCTGCGTTTCGATCCCGCCTTGCCGTGGTGGGCGATTGCGTTGCTGGCCGGGCTGGCGCTGGCGATTGCGGGCTTTGCGCTGTGGCGTGGCCTGCGTGGCTGGGCGTGGCGCGGTCTGGCCGGACTGGCGGCGGCGGCGGCGCTTGCCGGACCGGCGCTGGAACTGGGCAGCCGGGCGCGGCTGTCCGATATCGTGATCCTGCTGGACGACCGCTCGGCCAGCCAGTCTCTGCCGGGGCGCGAGGCGCAGACCGATGCCGCCATCGACGATCTGGGCCAGCGTCTTGCCGCCTTGCCCGATACCGAACTGCGCCGCGTGACCGTGGGCGACGCCGATGACGGCACGCTTCTGGCGACCGAGATTTCGCGCGCCCTTGCCGCCGAACCCGACAGCCGCCTTGCCGGAGTGATCGCCGTGACCGACGGCCAGATCCACGATCAGGCGATGCTGCCCGAAACCATCCCGGCCCCGTTCCATGTGCTGCTCAGCGGTCGCGCCGAGGATTGGGACCGTCGTCTGGTGATCGAGGAAGCGCCCGCCTTTGGCCTGATCGATCAACAGGTGATGATCCGCCTGCGGGTCGAGGATCAGGGCGCGGTTCCCGAAGATTTGCCGAAACAGGCGAACCTGCGCCTCAGCCTTGATGGTGAGAACGAACGTCAGGTGCAGGTGCCGGTCGGCACGCCGCTGGAACTGCCGGTGACGCTGAACCATGCGGGCCAGAACGTCGTGCAGATCGGCTTTGACGCGCCCGAAGGCGGCGAGTTGACCGACCGCAACAACAGCGCCGCGATCAGCATCAACGGTGTCCGCGACCGGCTGCGGGTGCTGCTGGTCTCGGGCGAGCCGCATGCGGGCGAACGGACCTGGCGCAACCTGCTGAAATCCGACGCGGCGGTCGATCTGATCCACTTCACCATCCTGCGCCCGCCCGACAAATTCGACGGCGTGCCGGTGAACGAACTGGCGCTGATCGCCTTTCCGACGCAGGAACTGTTCATGGAGCGGATCGACGATTTCGATCTGATCATCTTCGACCGCTACCGAAATCAGGGCATCCTGCCGCCCGATTACTATCTCAACATCGCCCGCTATGTCGAACAGGGCGGCGCGATCCTTGTGGCGGCGGGGCCGGAAATGGCCAGCGTCGAAAGCCTTAACCTCTCGCCTCTGGGCGCGATCCTGCCCGCCCGCCCCACGGGCCGGGTGATCGATCAGCCCTTCACGCCTGAACTGACCGATGACGGCCGCAAGCATCCGGTGACCGCCGATCTGCCCGGCGCACCCGCGCCCGAGGGCGAAGGCGGCGATGACTGGGGCCGCTGGCTGCGCGTCGTCCAATCGACGCCAAATCCCGACGCCGAGGTGGTGATGACCGGGGCCGAGGATGCACCCCTGCTGATGCTCAGCCGTCGCGGCAAGGGGCGGGTGGCGCTTTTGACCTCGGATCAGGCATGGCTGTGGGGCAGGGGTTTTGAGGGCGGCGGCCCGCAACTGGAACTGCTGCGCCGCATCGCCCATTGGTCGATGGAAGAACCCGAGCTTGAGGAAGAGGCGTTGCAGGCCGATGTCAGCGACGGGCTGAACGTGCGCTTCACCCGCCGCACCATGCAGGACCGCGCCGGTCCGCTGCTCATCACCCGGCCCGATGGCGAAACCGAAGAAGTGCCTTTGTCGCAGACCGCGCCGGGCCGTTTCGCCGCCGACTGGTCCGCACCTGAACCGGGGCTTTACCGCCTTCAGGACGGCGATCTGCGCCGGGTCGTGGCGCTTGGCCCAAGTGCGCCGAAAGAGTTCGAGCAGACCGTGGCGACCGGCGAGCATCTGGCCCCTCTGGTCGAGGCGACCGGCGGCGCAGTGCTGAACCTGTCGGACGGTATCCCGGATTTGCGGCAGGTGGCCGAGGGCCGCACCGCCCATGGCCGGGGCGTGGCGCAGGACTGGATCGGCATCACCCCGCGTGAGGCAGCGACCGTGACCGGCCTTCAGCGCCGCCCGCTGCTGCCCGGCTGGGGCTGGCTTTTGCTGATCTCGGGGCTGATCCTGATCGGCTGGCTGCGCGAGGGGCGCGGCGGCAGAACGGGTGGCGGTCGCTTGCCGGGGCAGGCGGGCCCGGATGACGCAAGGGCTTGATCTGCTTGCCAAGCGGGGGCGGCGTTGCTAACCCGGATAAAACGTTCCCGAAGGACCGCAAATGGCTGACCAGACGCGCAATCCCGCACCTTATACCGAGACCGACCTGTCGCTGATCAAGCGGATCATCCCGCATCGTTATCCGTTCCTGCTGATCGACAAGGTCCGCGATATCGTGCCGTTCAAAAGCGGCGTCGGCATCAAGAACGTCACCGCGAACGAGCCGCATTTCGAAGGCCATTTCCCCGATCAGCCGGTCATGCCCGGCGTGATGATCGTCGAGGCGATGGCGCAGACCTCGGCCATCGTCGTCGGCATCAGCATGAACATCATCGATCAGCCGATGCTGACCTATTTCATGGGCATCGACAAATGCAAGTTCCGCCGGATGGTCGTGCCGGGCGACGTGCTGGAACTGCATTGCACGGCGATCCGCGGCGGCGGCAAGATCTGGAAATTCGAGGGCAAGGCGATGGTCGATGGCCAGCTTTGCGCCTCGGCTGAATTCACCGCGATGATGGCGCTGAAAGAAGATGAGTGATGCCCGCATCCACCCGACGGCGGTGATCGAGGACGGCGCGCAGATCGGCGCGGGTGTCGAGATCGGGCCGTTCTGCGTCGTCGGCCCGCAGGTCCGGCTGGCCGATGGGGTGGTGCTGAAATCGCATGTGGCGATCACCGGCGATACATCCGTGGGGCCGGGGACGGTGATCTTCCCCTTCGCCTCGATCGGCGAGGTGCCGCAGGATCTGAAATTCAAGGGCGAGGATGTGCGGCTGGAAATCGGCGCGCGCAACCGCATCCGCGAATATGTCACGATGAATCCGGGGACCGAGGGTGGCGGCGGCGTCACCCGCGTCGGCGATGACGGCCTGTTCATGGCGGGGGCGCATGTCGCCCATGATTGCCAGATCGGCAACCGGGTCATTCTGGTTAACAACGCCTCGGTCGCGGGCCATTGCGTGCTGGAGGATGACGTGATCGTCGGCGGTCTGTCGGGCGTGCATCAATGGGTCCGCATCGGGCGCGGTGCAATGATCGGCGCGGTTTGCATGGTCACCGCCGATGTCATTCCCTACGGGCTGGTGCAGGGGCCGCGCGGCCATCTGGACGGGCTGAACCTTGTCGGCCTGAAACGTCGCGGCGCCACCCGCGCCGATATTGCCGCGCTGCGCGACCTGCTGTCGAACCTGTCGCAGACCTCGTTCCGCGAAGGTGCCCGGACGCGCGCGGAAGAAGAGGTTTCAGCGATGGAACGTGACGTGCTGGACTTTATCCTCGGTCCCTCGGATCGCTCTTTCCTGACGATGAAACAATGAGCCGGATTGCCGTTATCGCCGGGCAGGGCAGGCTTGCGCCTGCCGTGGTGTCGCTGCTGGATCAGCCGCTGGTTTATGCGCTAGACGGCTATGCCCCCGAAGGCATCGATGTGCAGCCCTTCCGGCTGGAGCGTCTGGTGCCGTTTCTGGACGATCTGGTGGATCACGGCGTCGACCGCGTGGTTTTTGCGGGCGCGATCCGCCGCCCGCGTCTGGACCCCGAAGCCTTCGACCCCCGCACCGCCCAGCTTGTCCCGCGCATCCTGATGGCGATGCAATCGGGCGATGACGCGGCGCTGCGGATCGTGCTGGACGTGTTCGAGGAACATGGCCTCACCATCGTCAGTGTCGAAGAGATCGCGGCACCCCTAGTCCCCGGCGAAGGCATCTTGACCGGCCAGCCCTCGGACCACGACAAACGCGATGCTGCGCGCGGCGCGGCGCTGCTGGAGGCGACGGGCGGGCTGGATCTGGGGCAGGGCGTGGTGGTGGCGCAGGGCCTGTGCCTTGCGCTGGAAACCCTGCCGGGAACGCAGGCGATGCTGGATTTCGCGGGCCGCCATGCCGGTCTTCGCCCCAATCTGAACGGCGCGAAGGGGGTGTTCTACAAAGCCCCAAAACCCGGTCAGGACCGCCGCATCGATTTGCCGGTGATCGGCCCCGATACGGTGACGCAAACCGCCGAGGCTGGCCTTGCGGGCATCGCATGGCAGGCAGGCGGCGTGATCCTTCTCGATCAGGACGAGGCCATCCGCCGCGCCGACGAGGCCGGCATCTTTCTCTGGGCGCGCAGCTAACGCCGCCTCACTGACCCAACCGCATAATGACCAAAACGGTGGGCGCAACACCCACCGTTCGCAAGCTGTGTACGCCCTGTGCATCCTCTGTGCGCGCGCGGTGCATCCCCTGTGCAGCCAGATCCCCAGCATTTGCTACCCAAAACCACCCCGCGATTTCTTCGTTGCAAAAATACCGATTGCAACGCCCGCCCCGTTGCGCCGCACTCTGGCCTTTCCGCCCCATTTTTGCTTTGTCTCGATCAGACCAGCACGGGAACCGGACCATGAAATTCTTCCTCATCGCGGGCGAACCCTCTGGCGATCTCTTGGGCGCGGCGCTGATGGCGGGCCTGAAGGAACTGGTTCCCGATACCAGCTTCGAAGGCATCGGCGGCCCCGCCATGCAGGCCGAAGGGTTGCAGAGCCTGTTCCCGATGGAGGAACTCAGCCTCATGGGCATCTGGGAAGTCTTGCCCAAATATTTCCACCTGAAACGCCGGATCGCCCAGACTGCCGAGGCGGTGATCTCTGCCGCCCCCGACGCGCTGATCACCATCGACAGCCCCGATTTTTGCCTGCGCGTCGCCCGTCTTGTCCGCGCCTCTCGCCCCGACCTGCGCACCATCCATTATGTCGCCCCCTCGGTCTGGGCATGGCGTCCGGGCCGCGCGAAGAAGATGGCTCAAGTCATTGATCACGTTCTGGCAATCCTGCCATTTGAGCCGCCGCTGATGCAAGCCGCAGGCATGAGTTGCGACTTCGTCGGCCACCCGATCGCGACGGCGCCGACAGCCTCACCGGAAGACGCCGCCGCCTTCCGCGCCACCCATGCGATCCCCGCCGACGCGCCGCTGATCCTGTGCCTGCCGGGCTCGCGCCGGTCCGAGATCACACGTCTTGCAGACCGCTTTGGCAAGGCTCTGGCCCTGCTGCAACAGGACGTTCCGCAGATGCGGGTTGTGCTGCCGACGGTTCCGTGGCTGGCGGACGACCTGCGCGGCATGACGGCCGACTGGCCCACCCCTCCGCTGATCATCGACGGCAAGGACGACAAACGCGCCGCCTTCTCCGCCGCCGATCTGGCGCTTGCGGCATCGGGCACGGTCAGTCTGGAACTGGCGGCAAACCGGGTGCCGATGGTGATCGGCTACGACATGGCCCCGCTTAGCCGCTGGATCATCGGGATGATGGTCAAGACCGACACGGTAACGCTGGTCAATCTGGTCAGCGAAACCCGCGCCGTGCCAGAGTTTCTGGGCCGCGATTGCCAGCCCGAACCGCTGGCCAAGGCGCTGAAGCAGGTGCTGGATCACCCGCAAGCCCAGCTTGAGGCAATGGACCTGACCATGCAGCGACTGGGCAAAGGCGGCGAAGCGCCGGGTCTGCGTGCCGCACGGTCTGTTCTTTCAGCGATTACAGCCCGTTAGCGCAGGATCGCTTCAAGCGAAAAAGCCCGCCTTGCAGCGGGCTTTCAGCGGGTCAAAGAACGGCGGTCACGATGATCTCGACCAGATAATCCGGCGTCGCCAGCGCGCTTTCGCCGGTGGCGCGGGCCGGGGTATGGCCCTGCGGTGCCCATGCGTCCCAGACTTCGTTCATCGCCGGGAAATCGCTCATGCTCGCCAGCCAGACCTGGGCCGAGACGATGCGCGTCTTGTCGGTCCCGGCCTCGGCCAGAAGGCGGTCGATATTGGCAAGGATCTGGCGGGTCTGATCGGCGGCGGATGTGCCCGGCTCGCCCACCTGACCGGCCAGCCAGACGGTGCCGTTCGCGATGACCGCCTGGCTCATCCGGGGGCCGGTCTCGATGCGTTTGATGTCGCTCATGTCTCTCTCCTTGAGAAGCGTCGGATTCGGGATCGCGCGGACGCTAGCGACAGGTCAGGGCGGGGGCAAGTTGTCCCATGCTCAGCGTGTCCGGCAATCGCCACCACAGCCGCAACGCCGCGCCTGCCTGCGGCGCAGGTAGAGGTAAAGAAGCGGTGCCGCCATCGCTACCACGACCAGCCCGACCGTGCCAAAGAGCGCGATTCCCGCTCCACCCGCCAGAAGGGCCGTGACCGAGGCGACGATCAGCGGAGCGCAGCAGGCGGCACAGGCCAAGGCGGCCAACCCGCCTGCTGCGAGCAAGCCTTTGAATGTCGATTTCGTCTTCATGACCGCCTCGATCCGGGGGCGAAATGGTCAAAGATTTCCTCTGCGGCCACCGCTGCCGCCTCGGGTGCGGTGATGGTCAGGTGGATGACGACGCCATCATCCGTCAGCGCGAAGTCAAGGAAGCGACAACAATCGGATTCGTCGTCGACGATGGCCTGAAGCTCTGCCTGAAGGGCGCGGTCATAGGTCAGATGCAGTCGCAACGGCTTGCGTTCGTGATCCAGCAGACCCCGCCCGGCAAGGTCGCGTATCCCCGAAAGACGGTTGCGAAAATCGGCTCCGCCCAGCGTGCAGACGATTTCAAGCGATGGTGCTTCCGGCGCTACAGGCGTGGTGCCGGGCGTGCAGCAGGTTTCGGCAAGTGGTGGGGGCGTCAGTGGCATTTCAACTCTCCATTGCGGCACGTTCCGGATGACGCTACTCCTTCAAGTAACTTTAAGGGCAAGGCGGGATTATCGCGATGAGCGTTCACTCTGGCGTGATCAGCATCGGGGCGCTGGCGAAGGCTGCCGGGGTCTCGGCTCCGACGATCCGATATTATGAACAGATCGGCTTGTTGCGCGCGCCCCGGCGCAGCGCCAGCGGTTCTACGACGCGGCGGATATCGAACGGCTGATCTTCATCCGCCGCTGCCGCGATTTCGGCTTTCCAATTGAACAGGTAAAGCTGCTGGCAAGCCTGTCGATCAGCGTTGACCGCGATTGTTCCGAGGTGCGCGAGGTGGCAAAGGCCCATCTGTCCCAGATCCGTACGAAACTGGCCGAGTTACAGGCGTTAGAGCGTGATCTGGACCGCTTTGTCGAGCGCTGCGAAGAGGCGTGCTGTTCAGGTCCGGGCATCGATTGTGTCGTCTTTCACGATCTGTCCCGGCCCGACACTGAGCGACCCGGATGACCCGGGCGGACCCTTGGCAAATCCGGCGCGGCTTGACACTGTGCGGGAACAGCCGAGGAGATGACAGATGCAGCGCCTGACCGCCTTTGGACCGGATTTCACCTTCGCCTATGACGACTGGATCACCCACCCGGACGGGCTGGGCGCGATTCCCGCCGATATGCGCGGCGAAAAGGTGGCGATCATCGGGGCAGGGGCGTCCGGTATCGTCGCGGCCTATGAGTTGATGAAGCTTGGCCTGCGCCCGGTGGTTTACGAATCCGACAAGTTCGGCGGGCGTCTGCGCTCGGCCACCTTCGAGGGCAGCGATGGCGTGATTGCAGAGCTTGGCGGCATGCGTTTTCCAACCTCGTCGCGGGGGTTCTATCATTATCTCGATCTGGTCGGCTGCCAGACCGCGCCGTTTCCGAACCCGCTGACAGGTGCTGCCGGATCGACCGTGATCGACCTTGAGGGCGAGACCCTGTTCGCCCGCAACCTGGATGAGCTTCCTGGTTTTTATCGTGAGATTGCCGAGGCTTACAATTCCGCTTTGTCCCAACATGCCGGTTTCGCCGATCTGCAACAGGCCATCATCGCGCGGGATGCAGAGGCGGTGAAGGCGCTGTGGAACCCGCTGGTCTCGGAATGGGACGAGCGGACCTTTTACGATTTCGTCACCCATTCCAAGGCGTTTCAGGCGCTGAGCTTCCGCCACCGTGAGGTCTTCGGACAGGTCGGTTTCGGCACCGGCGGATGGGACAGCGATTTCCCCAATTCGATGCTGGAGATCCTGCGGGTCAACCTTCTGGGTTTCGACGACGACCAGAAATATGTGATCGGTGGGGTGACGAATGTGCTGTGGCGGCTGTGGCAGGCCGCGCCGCCCTGCGTGCATTGGCCCGAGGGCACCAGCCTTGCCAGTCTGAACGGCGGGGCCACGCGGTCCCGCGCGACGGGCATTTCGCGCAACGGCGAGGGGCCGCTTGTCGTGACCGATCAATGGGGCAATCAGGACGAATATGCCGCCGTGCTGGCCACCTGCCAAAGCCACCTGCTGACCACCGCCATGGATGTGGACGAGGATCTGTTCGAGCAGAAGCTGTGGATGGCGCTGGACCGGACGCGCTATATGCAGGCCTCAAAGACCTTCGTGATGGTGGACCGCCCGTTCTGGAAGGACGAGGATCCTGTCAGCGGTCGTCCCGGCATGTCGATGACCCTGACTGACCGGCTGACGCGCGGCACCTATTTCTTCGACAATGGCGACGACCAGCCGGGGGTGATCTGTCTTTCCTATAGCTGGATGACGGATTCGCTGAAGGTGCTGCCTTTGTCACCCGAAAAGCGGGTCGAACTGGCGCTGAAAGCGTTGAAGAAGGTCTATCCGGGCGTCGATATCGCCAGCCACATCCGCGGCGCACCAATCGCCGTCAGTTGGGAGGCCGACGAGAATTTCCTTGGTGCGTTCAAGGGCGCTTTACCGGGCCACTACCGTTACAACCACCGCATTTACGGGCATTTCATGCAGGCCCGGATGCCCGGCCATCAGCGCGGGCTGTTCCTTGCGGGCGACGGGGTAAGCTGGACCCCGGCATGGGTCGAGGGCGCGGTGCAGACCGGGTTGAACGCGGTCTGGGGGATCATGACCCATCTCGGCGGCAAGACCAGCGTTTCCAATCCGGGTCCGGGTGATCTTTATCCCGAATTCGGGCCGATTGCGCTGCCGGATTGAGCAGAAAAGGCTGATGAGGCGCGGCATAGGTTTTGCTAAGCCGATCAGCGACAGTGATCCACTCATTAAATGCAATGGCGGAAATGCGAATGCACCTGTCCCATATCGCGTTGTGCCACTTTGGAGACCGCTCGCACCAGCCAATAGCGGGATTAAACCATCAGACTTAGCGTCCGATGCGGCCCAGATGGGTGTCCTGAAAGCTGGTGGAGGCTTTGAGTCCATAGCCAAGCGCGCGGTCGATCCCGACATGGGCCAGCCAGATCGCGCCCGCCGCGATTAGGGCGGGCATTCCTGCCAGTAGCCCGATCAGCGCCAGTAGTAGGCCAGCCGCGTAAAGATGGGCGGCGTTGTAGATCACGGCACCGATGCGCGGACCGGCGATGTAGCCCAGCATCGACAGGTCCGGGGCAAGCAGGGCCAGCGGCCAGACCCAGAGGGGCCAGCCGGGTTGGGTGACGCCTGCGAGGGGCAGGGCGGCGGCGAAGACCAGCGCGCCTTCAAGTCTTTGCCAGCCGATCGTGGTCATTCGGCGGCGTGGGTGCGGGCGGGTTTCAGCATCGGGCCAAGGTAAAGGCCGGTATGGCTTTCCTCGATCTTCGCCACGTTCTCGGGCGTGCCCGCAGCGATGATCCGGCCACCGCCGTCGCCGCCTTCCGGGCCGATATCGATGATCCAGTCGGCGGTTTTGATGACGTCCAGATTATGCTCGATCACCACGACGGTATTGCCCTGATCGACAAGGCTGTGCAGCACTTCCAGCAGTTTGCGGACATCTTCGAAATGCAGGCCGGTGGTCGGCTCGTCGAGGATGTAAAGCGTGCGGCCGGTGGCGCGGCGGCTGAGTTCTTTGGACAGTTTCACCCGTTGCGCTTCGCCGCCTGACAGCGTCGTCGCCTGTTGGCCGACCTTGATATAGCCAAGGCCCACTTCCATCAGCGCATCCATCTTTTCGCGGATCGAGGGGACGGCGGAAAAGAAGGTCTGCGCATCTTCAACTGTCATATCAAGAACGTCGGCTATGCTCTTGCCTTTGAACTGAATTTCCAGCGTCTCGCGGTTGTAGCGCTTGCCCTTGCAGGTTTCGCATTCGACATAGACATCGGGCAGGAAATGCATCTCGATCTTGATGACGCCGTCGCCCTGACAGGCTTCGCAGCGGCCGCCCTTGACGTTGAAGCTGAACCGGCCGGGTTTGTAGCCGCGGGCTTTCGCCTCGGGCAGGCCGGCGAACCAGTCGCGGATCGGGGTGAATGCGCCGGTATAGGTGGCGGGGTTTGATCGCGGCGTGCGGCCAATTGGGCGCTGGTCGATGTCGATGACCTTGTCCAGATGCTCCAGCCCCTTGATCGTCTCGCAGGGAGCGGGGGTCTGGCGCGCGCCGTTCAGCCGCATCGAGGCGGTCTTGAACAGGGTCTCGATGGTCAGCGTCGATTTGCCGCCGCCCGAGACGCCGGTGACGCAGACGAATTTGCCCAGCGGAAATTCGGCGGTGACATCTTTGAGGTTGTTGCCGGTGGCCTTGACCACGGTGACTTTCTTACCATTGCCCTTGCGGCGTTCAGCCGGGACCGAGATTTCGCGGGTGCCTGCCAGATATTGCCCGGTCAGGCTGGCCGGGTCGGCGGCGATTTCGTCGGGGGTGCCGCGACTGACCACGGTGCCGCCATGAACGCCCGCGCCGGGGCCCATGTCGAAGACATAATCGGCGTGGCGGATGGCGTCTTCGTCATGTTCCACGACGATCACCGAATTGCCCTGATCGCGCAGCCCCTTCAGCGTCGAAAGCAGCCGGTCATTGTCGCGCTGGTGCAGGCCGATAGAGGGCTCGTCCAGCACGTAAAGCACTCCGGTCAAGCCAGAGCCGATCTGGCTGGCAAGCCTGATCCGCTGGCTTTCGCCGCCCGACAGCGTGCCTGCCGCGCGGGACAGGGTCAGGTAGTCGAGGCCGACATTCACAAGGAAACCAAGACGTTCGCGGATTTCCTTGAAAATCGCCACGGCGATTTCGTTCTTCTGTTTGGTCAGTTGCGCCGGTGCGCCCTCGACCCAGGCCAAAGCCTCGCGGATCGACAATTGCGTGACCTGACCGATATGGTTGCTGGCGATCTTGACCGCCAACGCCTCGTCCCGCAGGCGATAGCCGTGACAGGCGCCGCAAGGGCGGTTGTTCTGATATTTCTCGAATTCCTCGCGGACCCAGTTCGAATCGCTTTCGCGCAGGCGGCGTTCCATATTCGGGATCACGCCTTCGAAGACCCGGCTGATCTCATAGACGCGACCGGCATCGTCAAAGCGGAATTTGATCTGCTCTTCGCCCGAACCGTAAAGGAACAGTTTCTGGATGCGTTCGGGCAGGTCTTTCCACGGGGTTTTCTTGTCGAAGCCGAAATGCTTGGCCAGCGCGTTGATCGTCTGGGTCAGATAGGCGGATTTCGATTTGGCCCAGGGCGCGATGGCACCCTTGTCGATGGACAGGGCCGCATCGGGGACGATCAGGCGTTCGTCGAAGAACAGCTCCATTCCCAGGCCGTCGCAGACGGGGCAGGCGCCGAAAGGGGCGTTGAAGCTGAACAGGCGCGGCTCGATTTCCGGGATGGTGAAGCCGCTGACCGGGCAGGCGAAATTTTCGCTGAAGGTGGTGCGTTCGGGTTCCGTCGCCTCGGCCTCGTCGCCGGATCCGCTGCTCGCGGTTTCCAGCACGGCGATGCCGTCGGCCAGATCCAGCGCGGTGCGCAGCGAGTCGGCAAGCCGCGTCTCCAGCCCTTCGCGGACGACGATCCGGTCCACCACCACGTCGATGTCATGGCGGAATTTCTTGTCCAGCGTCGGCGGCTCGTCCAGTTCATAAAACTGCCCGTCCACCTTCACTCGCTGGAAACCCTGCTTGCGCAGCTCGATGAATTCTTTCTTGTATTCGCCCTTGCGGTCGCGAACGATCGGGGCCAGCAGATAGGCCCGCGTGCCATCCTCCATCGCCATGATCCGGTCAACCATGTCCTGCACCTGCTGCGCCTCGATCGGCAGGCCGGTGGCGGGGCTGTAGGGCGTGCCTGCGCGGGCGAAAAGCAGCCGCAGGTAATCGTAGATTTCCGTGACAGTTCCGACGGTTGAGCGGGGGTTCTTCGAGGTCGTCTTCTGTTCAATACTGATCGCGGGGGACAGGCCGCTGATATGATCGACATCGGGTTTGCCCATCATGTCCAGAAACTGCCGCGCATAGGCGGACAGGCTTTCGACATAACGGCGCTGCCCCTCGGCATAGATCGTGTCGAAGGCCAGCGAGGATTTGCCCGAACCCGACAGGCCGGTGATCACCACCAGCTTGTCGCGCGGGATATCCATATCCACGCCTTTGAGATTATGTTCGCGCGCGCCGCGCACCTCGATGAACTTCTGTTCCATAGGCGTGCCTTTATCGACCAAGCGCATGAGATAATGAGGCCGGTTGAAAAAGCAACCATGAAATGAGAACATCAAGCGAACATTTGCCAAATGGGAGGTATGTAGTCATGGCAAGCCAGCATTATTCGGGATCCTGTCAATGCGGATCAGTGGCGTTCGTGGTCGATGCCGATCTGGACAGCAGCGTCACCTGCAACTGTTCCCGCTGTCAGCGGCTAGGCTGGGTTCTGACCTTCGTGCCGAAGGCCGCCTTCACCTTAACGAAGGACGGGCCGGTGACGGAATATCGCTTCAACAAAGAGGCGATCTCGCACCGGTTCTGCCCGGTCTGCGGGATCGAGGCCTTTGCCTTTGGTGAAAGGGACGGGGCCGAAATGGTCGCGGTGAATGTGAACTGCCTTGACGGCGTCGATCCGCGGGCGCTGTCGCCGCGTCATGTGGATGGGGCGTCGCGCTAGACAGTCGCGCTAAGTGGTGGCTGGCCCGTTCGATGCAGTGAACGGGCCACGCCTTGCGGTCAGACTTCGACCGCGATCTTGCCCATCGGGTTCGAGCAGCAGGCAAGGATATAGCCTGCCTCGATGTCGTCATCGCTGATGCCGCCGTTATGGACCATGTGAACATCGCCCGAGATCTTCTTGATCTTGCAGGTGCCGCACAGCCCGAAGGTGCAGCCCGAGGGGATGTTGAGGCCCGACCGCTTCGCGACCGCCAGAACCGTGTCGGTTTCGTGGCAATCGACGACAAGGTTGCTGGAGGCGAAATTGATCTGCGCCTTCACCTCGTCGCTCAGTTCCACATCGTCCAGCACCGGGGCCTCGGCCTCGGATTTGACGGGGGCACCGAAGCTTTCCTGATGGTAATGGTCCATGTCGTAGCCGAGCGAGATCAGCATGTCGCGCACGGCCTGCATGAACGGCTCGGGGCCGCAGCAGAACACTTCCCGCTCAAGATAGTCGGGCGCCATCAGGCCCAGCATGATCTGGCTGAGACGACCCTCATAACCATACCAGGCGGTGAACTTGTCCGATTCCTCGACGGTGAAGCGCAGCTTCAGGCCGGGGACGCGGTCGGCGAACTGTTCCAGCCTGCGGCGGAAGATGATCTCGCTGGGCGATTTGGCGGCATGGACGAAGACGATGTCCGGCATATTGCCGCTGTCCCATTCCCATGTCGTCATCGACATCATCGGCGTGATGCCCGACCCGGCCGAGATGAACAGGTATTTCTTCGCCGGATGTTTGTGCGACGAGAAAATCCCCGATGGCCCGTAAGCCTTGATCTTCATGCCGGGCCGCAGATGGTCCAGCATCCAGCGCGTGCCGAGGCTGTCGAACTGCGCCTTGACCGTGACCGAGATCGACAAGGGCCGAGAGGGCGAGGACGAAATCGTATAGGTGCGCTGCACATTCCCGCCCGGAACCGGCAGGTCCAGCGTGATGAACTGGCCCGGCTGATAGTCGAACCAGGCCCCCGTGGGCGAGCGGAAGGTGAAGGTGGCGCAGTCCGATGTCTCGGGCACCACCATCGCGCATTCCAGATATTCGTCGTCGGACCAGGGCTCTTGTGCCCAGTTCGCGCGGGTCTTCTTCATCAGATCACTCCGCCGCGACTGGCTTCGGGGCCAGACGTTCGGTCATCGTTTCGGAATACCAGTCGATGAACTGCAGAACGCCTTCTTCCTGAATGGTCGAATAGGGTCCGGGCTCGTAGGCGGGCGAAAGGATACCGGCCTGGTTTTCCTCGACCACCTGACGGTCCTCGTCATTGGTGTGGATCCAGACATGGGTCAGGTCTTCCAGATCGTAATCCACGCCCTCGACCGCGTCCTTGTGGACCAGCCAGTTCGTCGTGACCTGCGTGGTGGTGGGGGTCAGCGGCAGGATACGGAAGACGATGGCGTGATCGGCAAGGAAGTGGTTCCAGGTGTTCGGATAGTGGAAGAACAACAGGCTGCCCGCATCGTTGAACGGCATCGCGCCCATGCGCTTGGCCGGATCCTTCACCGCCGCTTTGCCGCTGAGCGTATAGCTTTCGGCGTGGTTCAACAGCGGGATGCGGGCCAGACGCCATTGCATCTTCGGATGGTTGACGAAGCGCGAGGGCAGACCAGCGGCTTCGCAGCGCTTCCAGTGGTCGATGATGTCGGGGCTGGCGCTGTCGGGGCCGTCCATCGCGGTCATACGCGGGTTGTCGGAATAGGTCCGGCACAGCGAGGGGTGGGCGCCGCCGCAGTGATAGCATTCGCGGTTATTCTCGATCACCAGCTTCCAGTTGCCGTTTTCGACAATGGTCGAGCTGTGGGCGATCTTTGCCTCGTTCAGCCCTGACGGCGTCAGGTATTTCATCAGCGTCGGGGCAAGATCGCTGATCGCGGGGGGCACCTGAGCAAGGCAGATGAAGACCATACCGCCCAGATTGACGCAATGGACCGATTTCAGCTTGTATTTACCGGCATCGAAGCCCTCGCCCATGTCCCGGGCATACATCAGCTTGCCGTCCAGATCGTAGGTCCACTGGTGATAGGGGCAGACCAGTTTCGGGGTGCTGCCGGTCACCTTCGAGCACAGCCGCTGGCCGCGATGGCGGCAGACGTTGTGGAAGGCGCGGATCTGGTTGTCGCTGCCGCGCACGATGACCAGCGGATAGGCTCCGACCTGCAGGGTCGAGTAATTGCCGGGTTTCGGGATCTCGCAGGCGGGAACCGCATAGAGCCATTCGCGATAGAAGATCTGCTCCAGATCGTCGTCGAAGGTCTGCTGGCTGCAGTAGAGATCACGTTGCAGCGCGTGGCCGGGGATACGTTCGGCGAGAAGGCTGGCGGTATTGACGTTAGGAGACATGGCGAATCCGTGGTGTGATACTGGCTGCGTTTCGACAGAGACTAAACCTGACGGGATTTTCACGCGGCAGATTTGCGACATCGTGATGTCTGATTGAGACATCACCGCGCGGGCTGGCGAAATTGCGTTCGGCCTGTGGTGATTCTGCCAAGGGGAGAGCGGGGATTTGGCCAGCGGAGGCCGGTCGGAAACAAGGCCCTGCATTTGCTGGAGCCGTTCGCGGGGCAGGGGTCTGGTTGCGACGGATCGGCTGTGGATGGTCGGTTTTGGACGACGGGTTTCCCGCGCCGTGTCGCGCGGGCGGCAGGCGACGTTCGATGTCGTTTTTATGCTGCGAAGTGCCCGCCCGGAATCGAGGTGCCGACAGGCACCGCCGGGCAGTGTCCCACCGCCCGCTCGGGCGGGCACTTTGGTGATGTCATGCTCAACACAGATCGATGACGGATTTGCACGATAAAGTGCCAGGAACGACGGTAGCAGTGCCCAACCGCGGCTGTGCACTGCCCTCTGCTCTGTCAGGCCGCCGACGCTTCCTTGTCGCGGACCGGCGCGGCCAGCGCGGCCAGCAGTTCCGCATCATCGCCGATCCCGGCATTCGGCGTGGTCAGCAGCGTCTCGCCATAAAAGATCGAATTTGCGCCTGCGATCAGACACAGGATCTGCGCCTCTCGGTTCAGGCTGGCGCGGCCCGCCGACAACCGCACCGTAGCCTGCGGCATCACCAGCCGGGTCGTCGCCACCATCCGAACCAGTTCCAGCGGGTCGATCACCGGACGCCCGGCGAGCGGCGTGCCCGCGACCGGGACCAGCGCGTTGATCGGCACACTTTCGGGATGCGGGTCCATCACTGCCAGCACCTGCAGCATCGAGGCGCGGTCGCGCACCGTCTCGCCCATGCCGATGATGCCGCCGCAGCACAGCTCTATCCCGTAGGCGCGGACGGTGGCCAGCGTGTCCAGCCGGTCCTGATAGGTGCGGGTGGTGATGATCTTGCCGTAAAATTCCGGGCTGGTGTCAAGATTGTGGTTATAGGCGGTCAGCCCGGCATCGGCCAAACGCTGTGCCTGATGCGGCTTCAGCATGCCCAGCGTGACGCAGGCCTCCATCCCCAGATCGCGCACGCCGCGAACCATTTCGATCACCGCGTCGAAGTCGCGCCCGTCGCGGACCTGCCGCCATGCCGCGCCCATGCAGAAGCGATCCGCCCCGGCGG
Organism: Paracoccus caeni; assembly: GCF_016629665.1. GTDB lineage: Bacteria > Pseudomonadota > Alphaproteobacteria > Rhodobacterales > Rhodobacteraceae > Paracoccus > Paracoccus caeni. Next base: position 136,849 of record NZ_JAEPRQ010000002.1, on the reverse strand, counting down.
CCCGGGCGGTGCGGGCCATGCCCAGCACCTTCTCTGGGTCCATCAGCCGGTCGCGGGTCAGATCGACCTCGCGGTGATGCGCCGATTGCGGGCAATAAGCGCAGTTCTCCGGACAGCCGCCGGTCTTGATCGACAGCAGGCTGGCCTTTTGCACATGGTTCGGGTCGTGGTGCTGCCGATGGGTGGCATTGGCGCGACCGACCAGTTCCAGCAGCGGCAGGTCATGCAGCGCGGCGATTTCCGCGACGGTCCAGTCGTGGCGGTTGGTCATGGCAGGGCCTTCAGGCGTGCAAAGAGGCCCGCGATCAGGGAAGTGCCAAGGGCAACAATGGCGATCTTGAAGAGGTCGCCGGGAAGGAAGGGCGCGATCCCTGCGGCGATCACCTTGTCGGCGGGAACGAAGTTCAAAAGCCACAGCGCGCCCAAGGTATAAGTGACGGCCAGCCCGGCCAGCATGGCGAGCATCTGGCCGATGATGCCGCGCCCTGCGGCCAGCCAGCCGGTCAGGGTCGAGGCAATAAGGTAGCCCAGAAGATAGCCGCCGGTCGGGCCGACCATATAGGCAATGCCGATACCGCGCTCCGGTGTGCCGGAAAAGACCGGCAGGCCAGCGGCGCCTGCGGCAAGATAAGCGGCGAAGATCGCCGTCGCCATGCGCGGACCAAGGAGAACAGCGAAGCCCATCACCGCCATGGTGTGCAGCGTCATCGGGACCGGCCAGAAGGGGATCTGCACCTTCGCGGCCAGCGTCATCAGGGCGACGCCCAAAGCGATGGCAGCGGTTTGCCGGGCATATCTGACGGGAGAGGCGGTCAGTTGCGGGGTGAAGGGCATCGCGGGCTCCATATTATAGATAAAAATGCGAATCTGTCGCCTGATGAATCCATAAAGCAGCCGCGAGAACAATCGTAATCGATAAATAATAGATAATTTAGTTTTTGTTTTCCCTGGATGCTATGAATGCCCTCATGTCATGATGGCGAATAGGCGAGAGGTGCCCAATGAACGGCAGAATAACGGAGCCAATCGCAGAGGCGCTGCGCTATTTGACTCGGCCTGATTGCGATTTCCTCTGGTCGCGCTGGCAAGGTGCCCCTCAGGCAATCGCCGAGTTGCGTGAGTTAGCCGCTTCGGCGAGTCTCGGCGATCATGCGGCGTTGTCAAAGCTCGATTTGCTGTTCGCGCCGACTGGCGCTTTGCAGGACCTATTCAACGTGAACGGGTGGGGCGACGAGTTCCTGAGGATCGCCGATGGATTCGACTCGGTCAGGCGCAATATCTAGTGCTTCGCCTGCCCGCCGCGATCGGCGAAATTTTTCTGGGGGCGGAAGTGGGGATAAATCGCATCCGGTGGCCCGGATACCAGTAAATTCAGGATCTAGCGCCGGGCAGCGGTCGCCGACTCAGGCTTTTTACAGCTTGTCAATATATTGACGGATGCCGTCACTGTGTGTCTATATAGTGTGGCTGTGGCATGGGGATGTCGGCCTGATACGGTTGCCTCCCGCACAACTCGAAGCAGATCAATCGGCCAGACTTGCAACCGGGATGGGACGCCCGGACGCGCGGCCCGGAGACAGCCCCGAGACCTGTCATGGCGACGAGACCAGAACCGGACGGTGGATCCGGCGAAAGCGATACCGGGATGAAACGACATAACCGGACCCTTTCGACCCCGCCGCCGCAAAAAACAGGAGCAGAGGACAGACATGACTATCACCGTTTATTCCAAACCCGCCTGCGTTCAGTGCACCGCGACCACGCGCGCTCTGGATGCCCGTGGCATTTCCTACAGCGTCATCGACCTGACGGAAGATGCCGCCGCGATGGAGCGGGTCACCTCGCTTGGCTATCGTCAGGCGCCGGTGGTGATTGCCGGTGAAGATCATTGGGCGGGCTTCCGGCCCGACATGATCGGTCGTCTGTCCTAAGGCGCGACCGTGGCGGGGTTGGTCTATTTTTCTTCGGCATCAGGCAACACCGCAAGGTTCGTCGCCGGGCTGGAGATACAGGCCAAGCGGATACCAATCTCGCCCAAGGACGACATGCCCTGCCCGGACCAGCCTTTCGTGCTGGTCTGTCCGACCTTCGCGGATGGCGAGGGGCGGGGCGCCGTTCCGAAACAGGTTATCCGTTTTCTGAATGATCCGGGCCGCCGCGCGCTTTTGCGTGGCGTCATCGGTGCGGGCAACCGCAATTTCGGCATGACTTTCGCGCTGGCTGCCCGCGTGATCGCCGAGAAATGCAGGATCCCGATCCTGTACCGATTTGAACTGGCTGGAACGCCGACCGACCTGCAACGCGTTCGCGACGGCCTTGATGAATTCTGGGGGATGACATGCTTGACGCCGTGAGGCCCGATCTTGATTACCACGCGCTGAACGCGATGCTGAACCTCTATGATGCAGAGGGCCGGATCCGTTTCGACGCCGACCGTATGGCCGCGCGTCAGTATTTCCTGCAACACGTCAACCAGAACACGGTTTTCTTCCATAATCTGGATGAGAAGCTGCGCTATCTGGTGGATGAGGGCTATTACGAGCCCGAGGTGCTGGACCAGTATTCCAAGAACTTCCAGCGCGAGATCTGGGATGCGGCCTATGCCAAGAAATTCCGTTTCCCGACCTTCCTTGGCGCGTTCAAATATTACACCAGCTATACGCTGAAGACCCGCGACGGTCAGCGTTATCTTGAACGCTACGAGGATCGGGTGGTCATGGTCGCGCTGGCGCTTGCCCGCGGAGATGAAAAGCTGGCTTTGCGGTTCATGGACGAGATCCTGTCGGGGCGGTTCCAGCCGGCCACGCCGACTTTCCTGAATGCGGGCAAGAAATCGCGCGGCGAATTGATCTCGTGCTTCCTGCTGCGCGTCGAAGACAACATGGAATCCATCGGGCGGTCCATCAACTCGTCGCTGCAATTGTCGAAGCGCGGCGGTGGTGTCGCCCTGATGCTGACCAATATCCGCGAATCCGGTGCGCCGATCAAAGGCATTGAGAACCAGTCCTCCGGCGTCATCCCGGTGATGAAGCTGCTGGAAGACAGCTTCTCCTATGCCAACCAGCTTGGCGCGCGGCAGGGGGCAGGGGCGGTCTATCTGAACGCCCACCACCCCGATATCTTCCGCTTCCTCGACACCAAGCGCGAAAATGCGGATGAGAAAATCCGCATCAAGACGCTGTCGCTTGGCGTGGTCATTCCCGATATCACCTTTGAATTGGCGAAGAAAAACGAGGACATGTATCTGTTCTCGCCCCATGACATCCAGAAGGTCTATGGCGTGCCCTTCTCGGAAATCTCGGTGACCGAGAAATATGCCGAGATGGTGGACGACAAGCGGATCAAGAAGAAAAAGATCAACGCGCGCGAGTTCTTCCAGACCATCGCCGAGATCCAGTTTGAATCGGGCTATCCCTACATCATGTTCGAGGACACGGTGAACAAGGCGAACCCGGTGCATGGCCGGATCACCATGTCGAACCTGTGCAGCGAAATCCTGCAGGTGAACGAAGCCTCGGAATTCGGCGAGGATCTGAGCTACTCGCATCTGGGCACCGATATTTCCTGCAACCTTGGCTCGATGAACGTCGCGGCGACCATGGACGGCCCGGATTTCGGCAACTCGATCGAAACCGCGATCCGTGCGCTGACCGCCGTGTCCGAGATGTCAGCGATCGATGCCGTGCCCTCGATCCGGCGCGGCAATGACGAGGCGCATGCGGTGGGCCTTGGCCAGATGAACCTGCACGGTTTTCTGGCGCGCGAGCATATCCACTATAACAGCCCGCAGGCGGTGGAGTTCACTAGCGTCTATTTCGCCGCCGTCGCGTTCCATGCGCTGCGCGCCTCGAACCTCTTGGCCCGCGAGCATGGCAAGACCTTCAAGGATTTCGACAAGTCGAAATATGCCGATGGCACCTTCTTCGATAAATATACCGAGCGGGACTGGCTGCCGGTATCCGAGGATGTGGTGCGGGTGTTTGAAGGCAAGGAACTGCCCACACGCGACGACTGGGCCGCGCTGAAGGCCGATGTGATGGAATACGGGCTTTATAACCGCAACCTTCAGGCGGTGCCTCCGACCGGATCGATCAGCTATATCAACAACTCGACCTCGTCGATCCATCCGATCGTCTCGAAGATCGAGATCCGCAAGGAAGGCAAGATCGGGCGGGTCTATTATCCGGCGGCGTTCATGTCGAACGAGAACCTGGAATATTACCGTGACGCCTATGAGATCGGCCCCGAGGCGATCATCGATGTCTATGCTGCGGCAACCGAGCATGTCGATCAGGGTCTGTCACTGACGCTGTTCTTCCCGGCAGAGGCCACCACGCGGGACATCAACCGCGCGCAGATCTATGCTTGGAAGAAAGGGATCAAGACGATCTACTACATCCGGCTGCGTCAGGCGGCGCTGGAAGGAACCGAGGTTCAGGGCTGCGTGTCCTGCACGCTGTGAGCGCCGGGGGCTGTCTGCCCCCGGACCCCCGAGGATATTTGCGTGAAGAAGAAGGGCGGCCATTGGTCGCCCTTTGTGTTTCTATATCTTGTGGATAGGTTTTTGAGTTTTAGCATATATGGTTGCATCGACTCACAGATTTGTTAGCTTTACTAGGGACGAGCGCGGATTCGCTCTGGCGCAATCATCTCAAAAAAGAAACGGCGGGGGACAGGCGATGAAGGATCAGGTTTTGCGGCAGCAGCAGGTGCAGCGGGCAATCAACTGGAACCGGCTGGATGACGAGAAGGACCTTGAGGTCTGGAACCGTCTGACGGTGAACTTCTGGCTGCCGGAAAAGGTGCCGCTGTCGAACGATGTGCAAAGCTGGGCCACCTTGCGCCCGGAAGAGCGGCAGTTGACCATCCGCGTCTTTACCGGGCTGACGCTGCTGGACACGATCCAGAACACTGTCGGCGCGCCCTCGTTGATGCCCGATGCGATCACCCCGCATGAAGAGGCGGTGTTGTCGAATATCTCCTTCATGGAGGCGGTTCACGCGCGGTCTTATTCGTCGATCTTCTCGACCTTGTGTCTGACCAAAGAGGTGGATGAGGCCTTCCGCTGGTCCGAAGAGAACCCGCATCTGCAGGCCAAGGCGCGGCTGATCCTTGACGAATACAAGAGCACTTCCGATCCGCTGAAGCGCAAGATCGCTTCGGTGTTTCTGGAAAGCTTCCTGTTCTATTCGGGCTTCTATCTGCCGATGTATTGGTCCAGCCGCGCCAAGTTGACCAATACCGCCGACCTGATCCGCCTGATCATCCGCGATGAGGCCGTTCACGGCTATTATATCGGCTACAAATATCAGCGCGGTTTGGAGAAGGTTACCGAGGCACGGCGCGACGAGTTGAAGGATTTCGCCTTCTCGCTGATGTTTGACCTTTACGAGATCGAGCAGAAATATACGGCCGAGCTCTATGACGGCATCGGGTTGACCGAGGATGTGAAGGCGTTCCTGCATTACAATGCCAACAAGGCGTTGCAGAACCTTGGCTATGAGGCGCTGTTCCCGCCTGCCGTCTGCGAGGTGAACCCGGCGATCATGGCCTCGTTGTCGCCCGATAGTGAAAACCACGACTTCTTCAGCGGTTCGGGGTCGTCCTATGTGATCGGCAAGGCTGTCGCGACCGAGGATGACGACTGGGATTTCTGATCCCTCACACTCCCATCTGACGAAAGACCTGCGGGATCATATCCGGCAGGTCATCCGCGATCAGGCCGGGCCCGAAGAGGCGCGCTGCCTGTGCGTGGATCAGCGCGCCAAGGCTGGCGGCGTCAAATGGATTGAAGCCGCGGGCCAATAGGCCCGTGATGATACCGGCCAGCACATCACCAGCGCCTGCCGTGGCAAGCCAAGGCGTATCCAGAGATGTAACGATGCGGGCTTGCTCGAATGGCGCGGCGATGATCGTGTCGCGGCCTTTCAGCAAGAGGCAGGTTCCCGAACGCGCTGCGGCTTCTTGCGCAGCGTCAAGGCGCGACCAAGCGGGACCGGTTGCGGGTATGTCAGAAAGACGTCTGGTGAGGTCGGGGAATAGCCGGGCGAATTCCCCGCCGTGGGGTGTCAGGACGCAGCCATCATGCAGCGCGTCCCACAAGTTCGGATCGATGGCGATGGCCGACAGGGCGTCGGCATCCAGCACGCAGGGTCCGCGGGCGGCTAGAGCCGGGGGCAGCAGCGCCGCCGCACGGTCGATGCCGCAGCCGGGGCCAATACAAAGGGCGGTAACGCGGGTGTCCTGCAAGGCATGCGCCATATCCTCGGGCTCATCAAGCCAGCGGCGCATCAGCGCATCGGGCGGTGTCGGGATATCTAGGGGCGGCTCTTCCGGACATAGCGTCACCAGCCCCGCGCCGACGCGCAGAGCCGCCCTTGCCGACAGACGGGCTGCGCCGGGGGCCATCCCCGAGATGATCAATGCATGACCGTGACTGAATTTATGCGCGCTGGACTGCTTGCCAAGCTGTTGCATGGTGTCGGGATCAAGATCGCTTATCCGCAGGTGGTGGCTTGTGATCCGGCGGGGCAGGGTGACATCCTTGCCGTCGGGCCGGGTCGCCTGCCGATAGCGGCGCCAATGGCTCAGCCCGATATCGGCGACGATGACCTTGCCGCAATGTTCCAGCCCTGCATCGATCAGATGGCCGGTCTTGAGGCTGTCGAAAGTGATCGTCAGCACGGCCCGAGGTGCAATCTGCGACAGGAAGCGACCGCTATCGAGGCAAAGGCCGCTTGGGCAATCGATGGCAACAAGCGGATTGGTGACATCGGCAAGTTGGGTCAGCAGTGCTGCAATGGCATCTTCGGGCGGGCGGGTCAGGCCGATACCGAAGATGGCGTCCACGATCAGATCATCCGGCGCCGTCGGCAGGAGGTTTGCCTCCAGCGGCAGGATCGGCCCGATCTCTTGCCAGAGCCGCTTCATCTTTGCCGCATCCGGGCCGGGGGTGTTCTCCAATCCCAAGACCCGCACCCGCCAGCCCGCGCGATGCAGCCGCCGCGCCACCACATAGCCGTCACCGCCGTTATTGCCCGGACCGCACAGCACCGTCACCCGACCGGGCTTTGGCCAGCGCAGGCGAATCTGTCCGGCGACCGCGCGGCCCGCGCGCTCCATCAGCTCCAGTCCCGTCACTTCACCGCTGGCCATCGCCGCAGATTCGATGGCGCGCATTTGGGCGCAGCTCAGGATTTCCGTGCCTTTCAACATGACTTCTGCCTATATTTTACCCTGATTGCACAAATTTCGTGCAGTTCCACCCGGTTGCCGGATTGAGTGGTCTGAACGATGCGCTGCCTCATTTACCCGCGCCATGAAACCCGCCAATCAGGCTTCAGACAAGCCGCGAGGAAGGATCATTTGCGATGAAAAAGATCGAGGCGATCATCAAGCCGTTCAAGCTGGATGATGTGAAGGAGGCGCTGCAGGAAGTCGGCGTGCAGGGTCTTTCCGTCACCGAAGTCAAGGGGTTCGGTCGCCAGAAAGGCCATACCGAGCTTTACCGCGGTGCGGAATACGTTGTCGATTTTCTGCCGAAGGTGAAAATCGAGATGGTGCTGCCTGACGATCAGGTCGATGCTGCGGTCGATGCGATCGTCAACTCGGCCCGGACCGAAAAGATCGGCGACGGCAAGATCTTCGTCTCGCCCGTCGAGCAGGCCATCCGTATCCGTACCGGCGAGACCGGCGACGACGCGGTTTGAAAGGATTGACGCGGTTGCCCGAAACGGCGCCGCGCTGCCAATGAACTTCCGCGCCTCGCGGCCATGCCGCCGGGGCGCATCCACGAAGAAAGGGAAGAGATGAATACCACAGAGGTCTTGAAGCTGCTCAAGGACGACGAAATCGCTTATGTCGATGTCCGCTTCACCGATCCCAAGGGCAAGCTGCAGCACGTGACGCTGGATGTCGATCTGGTCGATGAGGACTTCTTCGAGGAAGGCTTCATGTTCGACGGCAGCTCGATCGCGGGCTGGAAATCGATCGATCAGTCGGACATGAAGCTGATCCCGGACCCGTCCTCGGTCTATGTCGATCCGTTCTATGCCGAAAAGACGCTCTGCGTGCATTGCAACGTGGTCGAGCCGGATACGGGTGAGCCCTATGCCCGCGACCCGCGCGGCACCGCCGTCAAGGCCGAGGCTTATCTGAAATCCTCGGGCGTCGGCGACGCGGCCTATTTCGGCCCGGAAGCTGAATTCTTCCTGTTCGACGACGTGCGCTATTCGGTGACGCCGCAGAAGGTGTCGTTCCAGATCGACTCGGTCGATGCCGCATGGAACACCGACACCGAATACGAGATGGGCAACCAGGGTCACCGCGCCGGTCACAAGGGCGGCTATTTCCCGGTCAACCCGGTCGATGCAGCCCAAGACATCCGTGGCGAAATGCTGTCCACGATGAAGCGCATGGGTATGAAGGTTGACAAGCACCACCACGAGGTTGCCAGCGCGCAGCACGAGCTGGGGCTGATCTTCGGTTCGCTGACCGAACAGGCCGACAATATCCAGAAATACAAATACGTCATCCACAACGTCGCCCATGCCTATGGCAAGACGGTGACCTTCATGCCGAAGCCGATGAAGGGCGATAACGGCTCGGGTATGCACGTCAACATGTCGATCTGGAAAGACGGCAAGCCCTTGTTCGCAGGCGACAAATATGCCGACCTGTCGCAAGAGGCGCTGTATTTCATCGGCGGCATCCTGAAGCATGCCAAGGCGCTGAACGCGCTGACCAACCCCTCGACCAACAGCTACAAGCGGCTGATCCCCGGCTTCGAGGCCCCCGTTCTGCGCGCCTATTCGGCCCGCAACCGTTCGGGCTGCGTGCGTATCCCGTGGACGGAATCGCCCAAAGCCAAACGTGTCGAGGCTCGTTTCCCGGATCCGGCTGCGAACCCCTATCTGGCCTTCGCCGCGCTGCTGATGGCCGGTCTGGACGGGATCAAGAACAAGATCGATCCGGGCCCCGCATCCGACAAGGATCTGTATGATCTGCCGCCGGAAGAGCTGGCCGAAATCCCGACCGTCTGCGGTAGCCTGCGCGAAGCGCTGGAAGAGCTGGAGAAGGACATGGACTTCCTGCTGGCAGGCGACGTGTTCACCCGCGACCAGCTTGAAGGCTATATCGCGCTGAAGTGGGAAGAGGTTTACGCCTACGAGCACACCCCGCATCCGATCGAATACCAGATGTATTATAGCTGCTGATTACGGCAGAATGAGACCGGGAAAGGGCGCCAATGCGGCGCCCTTTTCGTTTGGAGAGAAGGGAATACCGCGCCTTGATCCGAGGTATGGAATGCATCGGCGGGCGGAAATTTCCTACTTCGACAAGGCTGTGATTGCCCCATCGATTTTCGCCGAGAACTTATCCACCTTCTGCGACGTCACCGTCTCCGCCCCATATAACGCCAGCCAATGCAGCTTCGCTTGCGGCGCGCAGGGCTTCAGGATCGACCAGCGCAGCACACGCCGTAAAGGCTGGCGCAGGACCAGACGGTCCACCCATAGGGGCGAGCCCATTGTGGTGATCGCGACGACGTGGCGCAGGCTGGTCAGGCGGGGGATCAGGCGGCCCATGTCCGGGCTATGGTCAAAGGCGACGCCGGGGCGCCAGACCCGGTCGAACCAGCCCTTCAGGATCGCAGGGAAGCCGAACCACCATGTCGGGAACACCAGCACCAGAACCTCGGTTCGGCGAAGCTGCTCGACCATAGCGGCAAGCGCCGGGTCCGGGGGCGGGCTGTCCGCGCCGTAATAGGCGCTGCGCTCGGGCGCGGGCATCACCGGGTTGAACTGATCCGCGTTCAGGTCCAGCACCTCGATTGGCCACCCTTTGGCCCGGATGGCGGCTTCGGTCCGCGCCGCCAGCAGGCCGTTCAGGCTGTCCGGCACAGGATGGGCGCGGACCAGAAGCGTTTGCATCACTCTGCCGCTTCGGTCGCCGGATGGGTGGGATAGTCGGTATAACCCGACGCGCCGCCGGAATAGAAAGTCGTCTTGTCGATCTGGTTCAGGGGCAGACCCAGCTTAATCCGCTCGGGAAGGTCCGGGGTGGCGATGAAGTCGCTGCCGAAGGCCACTGCATCTACCGATCCATCCGCGAGAAGCTTCGCCGCCGTCTGCGGTGTCAGTCCCTCATTGGCGATCACCACGCCGCCGAATGCCGCCTTGATATCGGGCAGCACGCTGTCCTCGGCCGGGTATTCGCGGATGCAGATATAGGCGATCCCACGCGCCGCCATTTCAGCCGCCACATGGCTGAACAGTGCCTTCGGATCGCTGTCGCCCATGTCGTGATCGTCGCCGCGCGGCGAAAGGTGCAGGCCCACCCGGTCGGCACCCCAGACCGGGATCACCGCATCCGCAATCTCGGTCAGGAAACGCACCCGGTTCGCGATAGGGCCGCCATAGCGGTCGTCGCGCAGGTTGGTGCTGTCTTGCAGAAACTGGTCGATCAGATAGCCGTTCGCCGCATGGATCTCGATCCCGTCGAACCCGGCTTTCAGCGCGTTCTCTGCCGCCTTGCGATAGGTCGCGACGACATCCGCGATCTCGTCGGTTTCCAGCGCGCGGGGCGTCTCATAGTCCTGCTTTGGCCGGACCAGACTGACATGGCCCGCAGGCTGCACCGCACTGGGCGCGACCGGCAAGGCGCCGTCAAGAAACAGAGGCGCCGAGATCCGCCCGACATGCCAAAGCTGCAGCGCGATCAATCCGCCCGCCTGATGCACGGCGTCGGTGACCAGCTTCCAGCCCTCGACCTGCTCATCGCTCCAGATGCCGGGAGTATCGGCATAGCCCACGCCCATCGGCGTGACCGAGGTCGCCTCGGTCAGGATCAGCCCGGCACCGGCGCGCTGGCGGTAATATTCGGCCATCATCGCATTCGGAACCCGGCCCTCGCTGGCGCGACTGCGGGTGAGGGGGGCCATGACGATACGGTTTTTCAGAAGCAGCGGGCCGAGGGGAAGCGGGTCGAACAACGTGGTCATTGTCTGTCCTTGTCTTGCGGTTGGATCGGTAACCTTACCCGTCAACTGTATCCGCCAGAGCCGGGTTTCAATCCCCCCGCCGCGCAGAGCCGGGTTGCAGCAACGCAACTTCACCCCGAAACCAGCCGCACGAGATGGTGAGCGGCACGGAATCCGCGTGGTCAACCCGGCGCAGATGATGTTTCCATCGCGGCGATACCAATGATGCGCGACCTGAATGGATATTGCCCTTCTCACCACCGTAGCCGCACTGCTTTTCGTGCTGATCGGGCTGGCCGAGCCGCTGGCCTCGCGCCTGTCGCTGCCGTTCAGCGTCATGCTGGCCAGTCTTGGCATTCTGATCGGGGGCGGGGCGTTGTTTCTGCTGCATACCGACCTGACGGATGCGCTGAATCCGCTGGCCGATACGATCATCGAATTGCCGATCCGGTCGAACGTGTTCCTTTACGTCTTTCTGCCGACGCTGATCTTTCAGACGACGCTGGACATGAATATCCGCCGGATGCTGGACGATTGGGTGCCGATCCTGACCCTGGCCGTGGTGGCGGTGTTGGTCGCCACGTTGACCATCGGCTATGCGCTGTCATGGGTCAGCGCGCTGCCGCTGGTCGTTTGCCTGCTGGTCGGTGCGATTGTCTCCACCACCGATCCATCGGCAGTGGTCGGCATCTTCCGCGACCTCTCGACCCCGCAGCGGCTGGCCCGGATCATCGAGGGGGAAAGCCTGCTGAACGATGCCGCCGCCATTTCGCTGGCGGGGCTGTTCATCACCTATGTCATGATGGAACTGCCACCGCCGGGATTGGGGCAGGCGATTGGCAGCTTCCCGATGCTGTTCGTCGGCGGCGTCGCGGCGGGATGGCTGATCGCCTTCGTCGCGATTGAGTTGATGAGCCGCATTCACCGTTTTGAGCTGGCGCAGATCTCGATCTCGGTGGCGGTGCCCTACCTGTCCTACATCGTCGCGGAAGAAGTGTTCCACGCATCCGGGGTGATCGGCGTCGTCGCGGCGGGGTTGACGATGAATTTCGCCGGGCCGGGCAGGATCCTGCCCTCGGCCTGGGCGAAGCTGCGGGCGGTTTGGGATTTGCTGTCGCATTGGTCCGGGGCGCTGATCTTCGTGCTGGCGGCGCTGCTGATCCCGCGGCTTCTGGATGACGTGCATCTGGTCGATCTGGGGCTGATCCTTGTCGTCGTCGTCGCGGCTTTGGTGGCGCGGGCGATCATCCTTTTCGGGCTGATGCCGCTGCTGACCGGCCTGCGCGTCTCGCCCGTGGTCGAGGTGCCTTATCGCGTGGCGATCCTGTGGGGCGGGCTGCGCGGCGCGGTGACGCTGGCTTTGGCGCTGGCGGTGACCGAGAACCCCTATGTCGATGTCGCCATCAAGCGAGAGGTCGGGATTCTGGCGACCGGCTTTACCCTCTGGACGCTGATGGTGCAGGGGACCACGCTGAGCTGGGTCATCAACCGGCTGCGGCTCGACAAGCTGTCGCCGGTTGATACGGCGCTGTCGAAACAGGTCATCGCGGTTGCCCTTCAGGAGGTGCGCGAGGATCTGAAGAAGACGACCGAGAATTACGGCATGTCCCCCGAAACCCTGAAATCCGAGGCGCAGCGGTTCGGCAAGCGGGTGGACCGCGCCATGCTGGCAGCCGAATCCGAAGATAACCGCAATATCCTTGACCGCGACCGGGTCACGCTGGGCCTTCTGGCGCTTGCCGGTCACGAGCGCGAGGAGATTCTTGATTACTTCCGGGTCCATGTGATCAGCGTCCGGCTGTCGGAATCGATGCTGTTCGACGCCGACCGCCTGATCGAGGCGACCCGCACCGATGGCCGCATGGGCTATCAACGCGCCGCCAAGCGCAATCTGCGCTACGGGCCGGGCTTTCGGATCGCGGCCTTCCTGCGCAACCGCTTCGGCATCAGCGGGCCCTTGGCCAATGTCACCGCCGACCGGGTTGAAATCCTGCTGGCCAAGCGGCTGATCTTGCGCGATCTGGGCGTCTTCATCGACGGCCGCATCCGCCGCATCCATGGAGACCGCGTGGCCGAAATCCTGCATGATCTGGTCAACCGCCGCAGCGAGGCGCTTGATGCCGCAATCGAGGGGCTGCGCCTGCAATATCCCGACTATACCGACAAGCTGGAACGTCGCTATATCCGCCGCCTGTCGCTGCGGCTGGAAGAGCGCGAATTTGACGCCATGCGCGATGACGGGCTGATCGGCGAGGAACTGCACAGCGTGCTGATGCAAAGCATCGCCCAAAGGCGCGCGGCGACCGAACTGCGCCCGCATCTGGATCTGGCCCCGGCACAACAGGGGACATTGCCCAGTTTTCCGCTATTCGCTGATCTGGGCGAGGAAGAATTGCAGGCGCTGCTGCAAGAGCTTGACCGCAGTTACGTCAACAGCGGCAAGGTTATCTTGCAGCGCGGCAGCGTCTCGCGCAGCGTTTTCTTCGTCGCCTCGGGGGTGGTCGAGTTGGAGGTGAATGGGCAGATCAGGCGGCTGGAACGCGGCAATATGTTCGGCGCCTTCACCGCGCTGACCGGCCGCCCCTCGATCGGGCAGGCGACGGCGCTGACCCCGGTGAGCCTGCTTCAGCTTGACGAACGCGGCTTTCGCGACGTGCTGAGACGCTCGCCAAGCCTGCAGCGGGCTTTGCTGGAAAACGCGCCGACCCCGGAAATCCGTGCGGAATTGCTGAACGTGCCCGAACTGCGTCAGGGCTGAACGCTTGTGATGGCTTGGCGGCGCGGGCCGCGATGGTTAAGACGGCACTCCGGCCTGTCAGGAGGATCAGCATGGACGCCACCACCACCCGCATTGCCCGCACCATCGCGGGCGAGATCAATGCCACCCCTGCCCAAGTCGGCGCGGCGGCGGAATTGCTGGATGGTGGCGCGACGGTCCCCTTTGTCGCGCGTTACCGCAAAGAGGTGACGGGCGGGCTGGACGACACGCAATTGCGGACGCTGGCCGAGCGTCTGGTCTATCTGCGGGAGATGGAGGCACGGCGGGCGGCGATCCTGTCTTCGATCACCGAACAGGGCAAGCTGACCGACGATCTGGCCCGCGCGATTGCCACTGCCGAAACCAAGGCGACGCTGGAAGACATCTATCTGCCCTTCAAGCCCAAGCGCCGCACCAAGGCGATGATCGCCCGCGAAAACGGGTTGGAGCCGCTGCTTCGCGCCATTCAGGACGACCGGGCTGCCGATCCTGCCGCGCTTGCGGCGGGCTACATCACCGAAGCCGTGCCAGATGTGAAAGCCGCGCTGGACGGCGCGCGCGACATTCTGGTTGAGGAGCTGAGCGAAAATGCCGGCCTTCTGGGCGCTCTGCGCGACTTCATGCGGGCCGAGGCGTTCATTGCCGCCAAGGTGATCGCGGGCAAGGAAACCGAAGGCGCGAAGTTCAGCGATTATTTCGATCACCGCGAGACATGGGCGGGGATCCCTTCGCACCGCGCACTGGCGATCCTGCGGGCGGCGAAGGAGGAAATCGTCACCATCGACATCTCGCCCGACCCCGAGACCGGGGCGGCGCGGGCCGAGGGGATCGTGGTGCAGGCCATCGGTCGCTTGGGCAATCAGCCGGGTGATCTGTGGCTCAGACAGGTGGCGGGCTGGACCTGGCGGGTCAGGCTGTCCAACACCATGTATATCGACCTCTTGACCGAGCTTCGCAAACGCGCCCATGACGAGGCGATCCGGGTCTTTGGTCGCAATCTGAAAGACCTTCTGCTGGCGGCACCCGCCGGGCCTCGGGCCACCATCGGGCTTGATCCCGGTATCCGCACCGGCGTCAAGGTGGCCGTGGTCGATGCGACCGGCAAGCTGCTGGACACGGCCACGATCTACCCGTTCCAGCCCAAGAACGATCTGCGCGGCTCGCAGGCGACGCTGCTGGCCCTGATCGCGCGTCACAATGCCGATCTGATCGCCATCGGCAACGGCACCGCCAGCCGCGAGACCGAGCGTTTGGTGGGCGAGGTCCTGAAGGCGCTGCCGAAGTCGGTGAAGCAGCCGACCAAGGTGATCGTGTCCGAGGCGGGGGCCTCGGTCTATTCGGCCTCCGAACTGGCCGCGAAAGAGTTTCCGGGGCTGGACGTGTCCTTGCGCGGCGCGGTGTCCATTGCGCGGCGCTTGCAGGATCCGCTGGCCGAACTGGTGAAGGTGCCGCCGGAATCCATCGGCGTCGGGCAATATCAGCATGACGTGGACCAGCGGCAATTGACGAAAACCCTGGAAGCCGTGGTCGAGGATGCGGTGAACGCCGTCGGCGTCGATCTGAACACCGCCTCGGCGCCGCTTCTGGCCCATGTCGCGGGGCTTGGTCCGTCGCTGGCGCAGAATATCGTGGCGCATCGCGAGGCATCGGGTGCTTTCCGTTCGCGCGCGGCGCTGAAGAAGGTGACCGGCCTTGGCCCTCGCGCCTTCGAACAATGCGCGGGCTTTCTGCGCATTCGCGACGGGGATGAGCCGCTGGACGCCTCATCCGTCCACCCCGAAGCTTACGGCGTCGCGCGCAAGATCGTGGCGGCCTGCGGGCGTGATATCCGGGCGATCATGGGCGATGGCTCGGCGTTGAAGGGGGTCCGGGCCGAGCAGTTCGTGGATGAACATTTCGGCCTGCCGACGATCCGCGATATTCTGTCCGAGCTGGAAAAGCCGGGCCGCGATCCCCGGCCCAGCTTCGTCACCGCCAGCTTCACCGATGGCGTGGAAGAGATCACCGACCTGAAACCCGGGATGTCGCTGGAGGGCACTGTCACCAACGTCGCGGCCTTCGGCGCTTTCGTCGATATCGGCGTGCATCAGGACGGGCTGGTCCATATCAGCCAGTTGGCCGACCGTTTCGTGAAAGACCCGAACGAGGTGGTGAAGGTCGGCGATGTGGTGAGGGTTCGCGTGACCGAGGTGGACGTGCCCCGCAAGCGTATCGGCCTGACCATGCGCAAGGATGGCGGTTCGGAAAAGCCGGAACGGTCCGAGCGCCCGCAGCAAAACGCCAAGCGTCATGCGCAGGCCAGTCCGCAGGGGCAGAAGGATACAGGGCAGGGCGCTTTCGGCGCTGCGTTGGCCGAGGCAATGCGCCGCAAGTAAGAAGCGCCCGCCCGGAATCAAGTCGCCCTTGGGCGACGCCGGGCAGTGCCCGACCGCCCGGACGGGCGGGCACTTCGGTGATGTTCCGCGCAACAGATAGCGACGACGGGGTGGCACGATAAAGTGCTGGGAACGACTGTCGCAGTGCCCACCCGCGGTCGGGCACTGCCCTCTGCTTAAGCACACCTCTGTCGCTAGATGTTGAATCCCGAGTCGATATGAACCCGCCGCCAGCCCGCTGCGTTCCCGCTTCATGTGACCAGTGGAGCCTTGCCGATGCGCCTGAAGATCGACGTCGAACTTGTTTACACCCTTGCCCAACCCGGCCCCGCGATCCTTGTGATCGAGGCGGCGGGCGCCACCGGGCAGGAGCTTCTGAAAACCGAGATCGACTTCGGCGATGTCGAACATTTCGCCCGCGTCCCCGCCGAGGAAGGTGTCGGCGAGAAGATCATCATCCGCACCGCCGAAAAGATCGCCTGCAGCTATTCCGCCGAAGTTCAGATCACCCGACCGCGCCCGGATTTTCCAAACCTTTCGGCGATGGAACTGGATGAGATGCCGGGTGACGCCCTGCGCTACATGCTGCCTTCGCGCTATTGTCAGGCAGAACGCTTCATCCCCTTCGCGGCGCAGCGTTTCGGAGAGTTACGCGGCGGTCAAAAGGTCGCCGCGATCCGCGACTGGTGTGAACAACGGCTCGATTACATCTCGGGCAGCAGCGATGCGCAGACCACCGCCGCCGACACCTTCCTGTCGCGTCAGGGCGTCTGCCGCGACTATGCCCATCTGATGATTGCCCTCTGCCGCGCGGCCCAGATCCCCGCCCGCATCGCCAGCGTCTTCGCTCCGGGGGTCGAGCCGCCTGATTTTCACGCGGTGGTCGAGGTCTATCTGGACGGCAACTGGCACCTGATCGACCCGACCGGCATGGCCCATGCGGATGAGATGGCGGTGATCGCTGTGGGTCGCGATGCTGTCGATGTGGCCTTCATGACCACCAATTCCTATGCTGAACTTGAGCGGCAGACCGTCCTTGCCACGCGGCTCTAACGCGCTCAGGACCGCCAGAATCGCGGCAGGAACAGCACCAGAACCGAGACCAGCTCGAGCCGGCCCAGATACATCCCGACGATCATCATCCATTTCGCCGATTCAGGGAATTCGGCAATCGAACCGTTCGCGGTGATTTCGGGGCCCCAGATCGGGCCGATATTGGCGATCGCGGTCCATGCGGCGGTCAGGGCGGTTCGCGGGTGAAGCCCGGTCAGCGACAGGCCGACGATCAGCAGACCGAATGTCAGCATGAACAGCGTGAAGAACGCCATGACCGAGTCGATGACATCCTGATCCAGCGGCCGCCCCTCATATCGCAGGGGATAGACGCGATGCGGTGACAGCATCCGCTTCAACTGCGCCTTCACGGCCTGAAACAGCACCAGATAGCGGAACACCTTGACCGAGCAGGTGGTAGAGCCGGTGCAGCCGCCGATCAGCCCGCCAATGAACAGCAGCGTGAAGGGCAGGTGCCCCCAACTCATCACATCGGTCGAGAAGAAGCCGGTGCCGGAGAAGGTCGAGATTGTGTTGAAGACAGTCTCTCGGATCACGTCCAGCGGCTCTGCCTCATGGCGGGTGTCGATCAACCGATAGATCACGATCAGCGCGCAGCAATAGAAGACCCACCGCAGATAGGCCCGGATCTGCTTGTCCTGCCAGATCGGTTCGAAATTCCCGCGCATCGCCTGCACCATGCGGATGAACGGAATGGTCGCCAGAATCATGAAGACCGAAGCCGCCCATTCAATCGGCCCCAGAAACTGCCCGAAACTCAGATCGTAGTTCGAGAAGCCCCCGGTCGAGACCGTGCCAAGCGCCTGCACCACCGCGTCGAAACCCGACATGCCAAGCAGCAGATAGGTGACGATGCAGGCGCCGGTCAGGAACAGGTAAATGCGGGTCATCTCGGCGGCGATCTCGCCCGCGCGGGGCAGGATCTTGCCCAGCGTGTCGAACCCTTCCGAGCGGAAGAACTGCATGCCGCCGACCTTCATGATCGGCAGGAAGATCATCGCCACCACGACGATCCCCAGACCGCCGATCCAGTGCAGGATGGCACGCCACAGATGCGTGCCCATCGGCAGCTTGTCCAGCGTTTCAAAGACGGTGGTGCCGGTCGTGGTGACGCCCGACATCGACTCGAAGAAGGCGTCGGTGAAACTGGCATGGGGCTGGCCCAGAATGAAGGGCAGGGTGCCGAAGATCGGGATCGCGATCCACAGCCCCGAGGTCAGCAGGAAAGCCTGCTGCAGGTTCAACGACTTGTCCTCGCCGCGCGTGGCGACGGTGATCAGAAGACCGATGACGAAGGTCAGAACGCCGCTGTGCAGGAAGGCCTGCCAATGCGGGTTGCCGTGCCACCAATCGACAGCAGCGGGCAACAGCATCGCCACCCCAAGGGTTGCGACGGTCCGTCCAATAGGCTGTGCCACCGGGCGCAAATCGATCATGCCGATTGCTTGCCGCGCGCCTTGCGGCGCGTCAACGGCTTTCCTGCGCCGAACCGGAAACGACTCTGACATGGCACGATTTCTGCAACAAACACGCGGCGCGGCCTGTCAGCAGAGACCGCGCCGCTTCTTCGTTGTCCAAATACCGATCCGACAGGGGCCTCAGGCGCGAAGCCCGACCATGCGGCGCGACAGCCGCCCGATCCACAGCGATGCCGCCACCAGCACCGTCGTCGAGGCGATCATAACGACCAGCACCGACCGATCAAAGGCGGCAATGCCAGCCCCGATCACCTGCCGCGCCTCGGCCACGGGCAGGCTCTCGGCGACCAGCCGCGCCTGATCCAGCGAATCCGCCGCCAGCGCCGGGGCCGCGTCGCCGCCTGCCAGATAGGTCGCCGTATAGACGCCCGACATCAGGCTGCCCAGAAGCGCGATCCCAAGCGCGCCGCCCAACTCGTAGGACACTTCCTCGACCGATGCTGCCATCCCGGCGCGGTTTGCCGGTGCGTTCATCATGATGGCCGAAGAGGCGGCTGTCATGGTCGCTCCGATCCCCGCGCCCATGATGGCGAAGGCCAGCAATTGCAGCGGCACCGCGCCGTCGAAACTGGCGGTATAGATGATCGCGCCAAGCCCCGTTGCCGCAAGGGCCAGCGTCATCAGCCGCCCCGCATCGACCCGCGACAGCGCCATCCCGGCCACCGGACCGGCGATGAACGAGGCAAGCGGGATCGGCAGGATGAACAGCCCCGCCTGCAACGGCGACAGTTCAGAGACCAGTTGCAGGCGCTGCGTGATGACCAGCTCCATCCCCATCAACGCTGCCGCGGCAGAGATCGCCCCGATCACGCCTGCCGAGAAACGGCGGTCGCGGAACAGGTTCAGATCGATCATCGGATGGGCGCTGCGGATCTGGCGGCGCAGGAACAGGGTCAGCGCCGCCGCACCGACCAGCAAGGGCAGAACGAAACCCTGCCATGTCGGTTCGGGCTTCGCGACCTCTTTGATCGCCAGCGTCAGACCCAGCAGGGCGACAAGGATCTGGACCGAACCCAACGGATCGAACGGATGCCCGCCGTCCAGACGCGCGCGCGGCACATAGATCATCGCAAGCGGCAGCGCGATCAGCACCACCGGCAGGTTGATCAGGAACACCATTCCCCAGTGGAAATGCTCCAGAATGACGCCGCCCAGAACCGGCCCAAGCGCGGCGCCGCCAGACGCGACCGCCGCCCAGACGCCAATCGCCAACGAGCGTTGATCGGGATCGTCGAAACTTTGTCGGATGATCGACAGTGTCGCGGGCATCATCGCCGCCGCGCCCACGGCCAGCACCGCCCGCGCCGCGATCAGCATCTCGGCCGAGGATGCCATCCCCGCCATCAGCGAGGCCGCTCCGAAAATGACCAGCCCGATCATGAACATACGCCTGTGCCCGTAACGGTCGCCAAGCGCGCCCGACGCGGGCAATAGGCCCGCCACGGTCAGCGAATAGGCATTGACGATCCACAGCTTTTCAACCGCCGTCGCGTCCAGATCGTGCGTCAGCGTCGGCAAAGCCGTATAGAGAACCGTCATATCGACGACGATCAGAAACAGGGCCGTCGAAACGATGGCCAGAATAAGCCAGGGCGAACGGGTAGTCATGTCGGAACCTCTGAAAAAGATGCGATCCGGCACGATGGCCGGATGGCGAATCATGTGACGATCATTTAAATACGATCGTATTGAAATGGAAGAGGCAGATGGCGAGACCGAAGAAGATCGACCGCGAACAGTTGCTTGATGCCGCGGAAAAGCTGGTGCGAGAGCGGGGGGCCGCGGCGCTGACCATCGATGCACTTGCCAAGGCAAGCGGCATCACCAAGGGCGGGGTGCAATATACCTTCTCCAGCAAGGACGAGATCATCGATGCGATGTTTGCCCGCTGGAACATCGGTTACGATCAGCGCTTCGATGAATTGACGGGTGACTCTCTGGACCCCGAGCGGCGCATCCGCGCGCATATCACCGCCACGAAAGAGGGTGACGAGACCTCTTATACCAAGGCCGCCAGCCTGATGGCGGCACTGCTGCAAACGCCCGAAAACCTCGAATCGACTCGGGAATGGTATCGGGACAGACTTCTGGGACTGGACCTTTCAACGCTCGAGGGGCGGCGGTTATGGCTTGGTTTTCTGGCCAGCGAGGGTGCGTTTCTTCTGCACTATCTGCGATTTCTTCCGATCGATGAGGAGGAATGGGACCGGACTTATGAAGATATCGACCGCCTTCTGGATAAAGAATTTTGAAATATCGATTCCGAATGACCAAATTTCCAATGGCTTGTGCGGAACCAATATCTGCCGCTGAAAATATCCCAAACGCGATGTAAACCGCGCTCCCCGTTTCTTGCTAATTTTATATGCAGCTCTCCTTTTCGTGATATTTTCAGAGGATCGGCCAGGCGCCGATAATCACGAGGAAACAGGTGTTTATAAGGGGAGTAACCAAGATGCCCAGGCATGGCGTATATCCAAGAGATATCGTCCCACCGAGGTCGAAATATTCGGATGAAGGCAGGTTCGGGCGGATGTTCGGCGAACTGCCCCCCTTCGCGGCGGATACGCCCGATGTGCGCGCGGCGCTGCTGGATATCGGCAAGGTCAACGGCGTTATGGATGCCAGAGACGATCTGGACCAGAGCCCGCAGGATCTGATTACCGAGCCGCAATTCTCGCAGAAGAACAGCGATAATCCGACCCAGACGGCAGGGGTGACGTTTCTGGGTCAATTCCTTGACCACGACATCACCTTCGATCCGACATCCACTTTGGAACGACAGGCCGACCCCGAACAGATCGCCAACTTCCGCACGCCCAGTTTCGGGCTGGATAATGTCTATGGCTCCGGTCCCGGCGGATCGCCGCATCTTTACGATACGTTGCCTGCCAATGCGGCGAAGATGTATCTTGAGCCGACGGGGGCGCCTGACAAATGGGACCTGCCGCGCAACCGTCAGAATGTCGCGCTGATAGGCGATCCCCGCAATGATGAGAACCTGATCATCAGCCAGCTTCAGGTGGCCTTCATCAGCTTTCACAACGCGGTCGTCGATTATGTCCGCACCAAGATCAAGCTGAAAGCCGCAGATGAGGTCTTTGCCGAGGCGCAGCGCATCGTCCGCTGGCATTATCAGTGGATCATCGTCCACGAATATCTGCGCATGACCTGCGGACAGGCGATGATCGACGATATCCTGAAAAACGGTCGCAAGTTCTACAAATGGCGGAACGAGGCCTATATCCCGGTCGAATTCTCGGTCGCGGCCTATCGCTTTGGCCATAGCCAGATCCGGCCGTCCTATCGCGCGAATTTCACCGGCAATGGCGGATCGCCCTTCTTTGCGATGATCTTCACGCCGACACCATCGAACCCCACCGATCCGGACGATCTGTCGGGCGGCTGCCGCTCGGACCGCCGGTTCATCGACTGGCCGACCTTCTTCGATTTCGGGGACGGTCTGGTCCGCCATAACAAAAGAATCGACACGCGCCTGTCCTCGGCTCTGTTCAGGCTGCCGCCCTCGGTGGTCTCATCGCCTGATCCGAAGACCAACCCTGCCTCGCTGGCGCAGCGCAACCTGCTGCGACATCTGACCTTTTCGCTGCCTTCGGGCCAACGGGTTGCAAAGGCGATGCAGGTGCCTGAACTGTCGCGCGGCGATCTTGAGGATCTGAAACCGCATGGCATGGATGACCGCACGCCGCTGTGGTTCTACATCCTGCGCGAGGCCGATCTGATCGAGAATGGCGAACGGCTGGGCCCGGTCGGCGGGCGCATCGTGGCCGAGGTGTTTCTGGGCCTGCTTCAGGGGGATAGCGGTTCCTATCTGACGCAGGATCCTGACTGGCAGCCGTTCCTGAAAACCATCGACAGCACGATGACTGGCGATGATTTCAGGATGGTCGATCTGCTGTCGTTCGGAGGGGTGGCGTAATCGCCACCCTCTTCCTTATTGCAGATAGCGTTCGGGATCGACGCTGTCGAAACCCTGACGCACTTCGAAATGAACGAAGCCGCCATTGCCCGCCTTGCCGATCTGCTGCCCGGCACTGACCTGATCGCCCTTGTTGACGTTAAGCCCGTCCATGCCGGTATAGACCGTCATCAGATTGCCGTCGTGGCGGACCACCACGATCGGCGTGCCAGCGGTGTCCTTGGTGACTGCCGCCACCGTGCCACCGCCTGCGGCATTCACCGCCGTCCCTGACGTTGCGGCGATGTCGATGCCGTCGTTGCGGCCCTTTTCATAGACCCGAATGATCGAGCCTGCGACCGGCATGCGGAACTGACCGCTGCCGGATGCCGCCGTCCGGGTTGCACCCAGATCGGTCGCCGGCGCTTCCGGGCCAGGATCGGCGGCGGCGCGGGGCGTCTCGTTCGGCAGCGGTTGTGCGGCGGATGGCGGGCGCGGCGTCGGGCTGCCGCTGCCGGGGGCGGTGGTGGTGTTGCCCGCAGGCGCGGCTTGCCCGGCAACCGGGATCATCAGGCGCTGACCGACACGCAAGGTCATGTTCGACGGCAGGCTGTTCCAGCTTGCCAGATCCTGCACATTGACGTTGTAGCGCCGTGCGATGGACCAAGCGGTCTCGCCCGCGGCCACGACGTGCTGGCCCGGCTGTCCGGCAGCGCTGGTCGCCGCAGGGGCGGTGGGTTGCGCCGCAGCGCCGCCGCCAGCAAAGGGATCGCTGACCCCGCCGGTGCCGCCGCCGCCAGTGCCCGCCGATCCGGCGATCCGGCGCGGCAGAACCAGCGGCTGGCCTGCATTCAGCGTCGCATCGGCGGGCAGGGCGTTATGCCCGGCCAATTCCTGCGCGTTGAGACCAAGGCGGCTTGCGATCGAGGCGGGCGTGTCGCCTCGGCCCGCAATTGCGACCTGATAATTGGGGAAGGTGATGACGCCGCGATTGTCGGGCGCGGGACGCGGTGCGGCGCGGGCGGCGGCGTCCGAGGTGTTCAGCCCGCCCGGTGCCCATCGACGCAGATCGGGATCGAAATTGCCGTTCGGCCCGCAAGATGCCAGCATCGCCACGGCCAAGCCCGCGCTGGCCACCAGCCTCAAAGTTCTGCTCATTCGGTCATCCTCATCTTGCCTGCCACCTGCGGGGGTCATGTCTGTCCCAACCCCTCGACCAGCGGCACGAAACGCACTTGTCGCAACTCATCATAGTCAAATCCGCCTTCGGTGCGGGTGACGCGGATCAGGGTCTGAACCGCATCCGACTGACCGACAGGCACCACCATGATACCGCCGATCTTCAACTGTGCCAATAACGGGCCGGGAGGATCCTCGGCCGCAGCGGTGACAAGTATGCGATCAAAGGGGGCCTGATCGGGCAGACCGCGTGATCCGTCAGCGACTTGCGCGGTAATGTTCGAGATATTGAGCTGCCGGAAGATCACCTCGGCCTCTTGCACCAGCCTGCGGTGCCGGTCCACGGTATAGACCCGCCGCGACAGCCCGGCCAGAACCGCCGCCTGATAGCCCGACCCGGTCCCGATCTCCAACACGGTGTCGCGTGCCCCAACGGCCAGCGCCTGCGTCATCAGCCCCACGACCGAGGGCTGGCTGATCGTCTGCCCGCAGGGGATCGGCAAGGGCGTGTCGTCATAAGCCCGGTCGGCGAACTGGCCGCGCACGAAGACGCCGCGATCGATCCGCTCCATCGCCGCCAGAACTCGAGGATCAGTGACCCCGCGAGAGCGAAGCTGGAACAGAAAGCGCATCTTGCGCTCGGCCGGGGTTTCCTCGTCGGGGCTGTCCTCGCTGGTCATCCGGCCTATACCGCCTCGTCTTCGAAGGCCGCCACCAATTCCGGCAGAGATTTGTGGCAGGTCAGGTCGGCGCGCATCGGCGTGATCGAGATATAGCCATCCATATTCACCGCAACATCGGTGCCCGCCCGCGCCGGAGCCGTCTGCGATCCGCCCGCCGCCCACATGAAGCGCCGCCCGTTCGGGGCCGTATAAGGCACGACGGTGAAATTGCTGCCCTGCCGCCGTCCCTGCGGCACGACGCGGATACCACGCACATCGGCGGCGGGCAGGGGCGGGAAGTTGATATTGTAGAACAGCCGAAACTCGGCATCCGAGGTCCAGTCGCCGTGATCCAGCAAACGCCGAATCACACTGGCGCCATGGGCCGCCGCCGCCTCAAACGGATTGGCCAGATCGGCGGTCGCGGCACCCAGATATTGCGACAGGGCGATGGCGGGCAAACCCTGAAGCGCCGCCTCCATCGCGCCGCCGATGGTGCCGGAATACATCACATTCTCGCCGGAATTGTTGCCCCGGTTCACGCCGGACAGGACCAGATCGGGCGGCTCGTTCACCATGATGTCCGAGACAGCGGCCAGCACGCAATCGGCGGGGCTGCCTTCGGTCGCATAGCGCCGCCCGGACAGGCGGGCGACCATGGTGGGATGGGCATAGCTGATGCAATGGGCCACGCCTGATTGTTCAAAGGCCGGGGCGACGGTCCAGACCTCGCCATCCGGTCCGGCCAGTTCCGCCGCAATTTTTTCCAGCACTTCCAGCCCGGGAGCGTTGATGCCGTCGTCATTGGTGATGAGGATGCGCAAACTGCCCCCGCTGCCAGTTAGGGCACGCCCTTGGGCGCGCAAGTCATTCCAGTTGAAATCTTCTTTCCTGATTAGCGATGCAACAGCCTCGCTTCAAGTCTTGCTCCGGCCCTGAAAGCGGTTTGACCTGAAGGGCGACGCGTTGCATGGTTCTGACAGCACAGGCAACGCGAACGATATGCAGATCTATCTTCCCATCGCCGAGGTTTCGGTCAACGCCTTCACCCTCGTCGGGCTTGGGGGAATCGTCGGTCTGATGAGCGGCCTCTTTGGCGTCGGCGGCGGCTTTCTGATCACGCCGCTGTTGTTCTTCATCGGCATCCCTCCCGCCATTGCGGTGGCGACCGGCGCCAATCAGGTCGTGGCCTCGTCCGTCTCGGGCGTCTTGGCGCATATGAAGCGCAAGAGCGTCGATTTCCGTATGGGGTGGGTGCTGCTGGCCGGGGGGCTTGTCGGGTCTTGGCTGGGCGTCGCGATCTTCAACATCCTGCAGAATATGGGCCAGCTCGATCTGGTGGTGCAGCTTTGTTATGTCGTGTTTCTGGGCCTGATCGGGATGATGATGCTGCAGGAAAGCCTGCGAACGCTGCGCCGGTCGAAGACCAATCCCACCTATCGCAAGCGCCTGCATCAGCATAACTGGATCCATCGTCTGCCCGCGAAGATGAAATTCCGCGCCTCGGGGCTTTATATCAGCGTCTTTCCTCCGCTGCTGCTGGGCGTTGCGGTGGGCGTCCTGGCTGCGATCATGGGCGTCGGCGGCGGCTTCATCATGGTTCCGGCGATGATCTATCTGCTTGGCATGCCGACCAAGGTCGTCGTGGGAACCTCGCTCTTCCAGATCACCTTCGTCACCGCCTTCACCACGCTGATGCATGCGGTCAGCTACAACACCGTCGATATCATGCTGGCGGTGCTGCTGATCCTTGGCGGGGTCGTGGGCGCGCAGTTCGGCACGACGCTTGGCGCGAAATTGCGGGCCGAGCAGTTGCGGATCCTGCTGGCGCTTCTGGTGCTGCTGGTCTGTGGCAAGCTGGCGCTGGACCTGTTCCTGACGCCTGACGATCTTTACGAGATCGTGGCGGGGATCAACTGATGCGCTTTGGTCCCGCAATCCTTTGCCTCTCGCTTCTCGCTGGCTCGGCGCTGGCCCAGGATGCGGTCGTGACCGAAGATCCGGGTGCTGTCGCGCTTCCGCTCGAAAACAGTCCGGCGGCGCCGACGGCAGGTCAGGTCCACCCGGTCGAGCAGGTCGTGGCGGGGCTTTCCAGCGATTCCGTTGCGATCACCGCAAGTTTCGACGGGTCAGAGATCCTGATCTACGGTGCCGTCAAACGTGAGACGCCGATCCCTCAAGGACCACCCTTGCAGATCATCGTCACCGTCGAAGCCCCCTCGCGCAGCGCGACCGTCTGGCGGAAAGAGCGTAAGGCGGGGATCTGGATCAACTCCGAATCCGTCCAGATCGGCGCGGCCCCCGGCTTTTATGCCGTTGCCACCTCTGGCCCTCTGGATCAGATCCTGCTGCCGGAATGGGATAACCGCTATCGGATCTCGCTGTCGCACGCGATGCGGGCCTTTGCCGGGCAGATCGCGGTCGAAAGCGCCGTTCCCTTTACCGAGGCGCTGATCCGTATCCGCGAACAAGAGGGACTTTACCGGCTGGATCAGGGCAGCGTGTCGTTGATCGACCAGACGTTGTTTCGCGCCGATGTCCGCCTGCCGGCCAATCTGGTCGAGGGGGCCTACAAGACGCGCATCTTCCTGCTTCGCAATGGCGAGGTGATGGATGTCTTCGTCGCCCCGATCAATGTCCGCAAGGTCGGGCTTGAACGCTGGCTCTACCGTCTCGCCTTCGATCAGCCGCTGGTTTACGGGCTGATGTCGCTTGGCATCGCGGTCTTTGCCGGATGGGGCGCCTCGGCCGCATTCCGAAAGCTGCGCCGGGCGTGAGGGGCAGGGGGGCGTGCCCGGATTTCGTTGTCATTGGTGATTTAACGCGTTTCAAGTCATCTTAGCCATTGTTTCAGTTCGTTCTTTTCAACGCAGGCCCGCAGGGCTATTCCGCCCCCGCCTGAAGGCCAGCAGAAATCGCTGCCCGCGATCCCGATTTGCAAATGAGGTGCGTCTTGCGTGAAGTTCTGAAGCGGCTGAAGCTCGCCATTCCGATCGGGCTGATCTACGGCATTCTGCTTTATATGCTGGTCTGGGCCGGACAGCATGTCGATGAGGGCCTGCCCGCCATCGCAGGACTTGTGCTGTTCCCCACCGGCGTCGGCAGCGTCGTCGCCGCATTCTACGATCCACGCGCCGAGCGTCGCGTTCTGGACTCGATCTTTGCAAGCTGGGGCGTGTTCTTCGGCATCCTCTCGATCACCGCGCTGTTCTTTGGCGAGGGCATCGTCTGCATCATCATGGCGATCCCGATTGCATTGCCGACACTGGCTTTGGGTGCCTATCTGACCCATGCCTGGGTGCGAAACCGCGGCAAGCGCAATCTGACCCCCTGCATCGCGGTTCTGCCGCTGCTGGTCCTGCCGGTCGAGAACATGATCACCTGGCCGAACCAGATCACCCATGTCACCTCGGTGGTCGAGATCGACGCCCCCGCAGATGTTGTCTGGCGCAATACCGTGGACATTCCCGATATCGACCCCGATCAACTGGGCTGGACGGTCAGCCATAGCCTGATGTTCATTCCGAAGCCTCTGGACGCGCGGATGCAGGGCAGCGGCGTCGGCGCGGCGCGGGAATTGTCATGGACGCGCGGCGTCAGCTTCCGCGAGCGGATCACCGAATGGGAACAGGATCGCCGCCTGTCATGGGGTTTCGAGTTCGACGCGGACTCGATCCCAAGAGGCATCGACGATCACATCCGTCCCGACAGCGATTATCTGGAGCTGGTGCGCGGCGAATATGAACTGACGCCGCTGCCCTCGGGCGGGACGCAGCTTAGCCTGACCACGTGGTATCGCGTCCAGACCCCGATCAACGGCTATCTGAACCTCTGGGGGCATATGTTCCTGAACGATTTCCACGGTATCGTCCTGGCCGAAATCGACCGTCGCGCGACGGCGGAGGCAGGGGCGTCCTAGGGGCTTGTTCGGCCTGCCGCGATTTGATCTTCGAGCGGAAGATGCACGATCCTGAAGATGTTGTGATACCCAGTTGGTAGTGTTTGCGGCACGATCAGATGCCATCGACCAAAGTTTGCGGCTTCTTGAGACGAACTGCATCAATGCGGCGGGTTTCTATGCGGCCGATCTGAATAAACTGGCGGTGGCGATAGACGCGATGGCCTGACGCGGTTGAGCAAGGTGGCGACCCTGTCGGGCCACCACCCTCTCGCGACTTGGTCAGGCTTTTGCAGCTTCGAGGATCAGCGCCGTGACCTCGGCAGGTTGCGATGCAAGCGAGGCATGACCCGCATCCAGCGTGATGGTTTTTTGCGGGGCCATCCTTTCGGCCATGCGTCTTTGGTTCTCGGGGTTGATCATCCGGTCGGCGCTGGAGATCTGATACCAACTGGGTTTCTTCCGCCATGCCGGTGCGGTGATGTTGTCGCCGAAGGTCGAGCCTAAAGGCGCCTTCTGCGTGACCGACATGATCCACGCCTCTTCCGCGTCCAGATCCTGACAGAAGCTTTCGTGGTATTTCTCGTAGTCGATCCAAAGATAGCCATCGCTGTCGGGAACGACGCTGGCAATCGCTTCCGGCGGATTCTGCTCGGTGATCGCGCCGGGGCTTTCGCCTGCATCGGGTGCAAAGGCCGCGATATAGACAAGCCCGGTCACATTCGGCAGATCGCCCGCCTCGGTGATCACCGCGCCGCCATAGGAGTGACCGACAAGCACCACATTGCCAGCCTGCTGGGCCACCATTTTGCGCAGTCGTCCGGCATCATCGGCAAGCGAAGTCAGCGGCAGTTCGACCGCGCGGACATTGCGATGCCCTTGCCGGTCAAGTTCGGCGATGACCTTGCTCCAATGTGCGGCACCACCCCAGAAACCGTGAACGAGAATGATGGTCGTATCTTCAGTCATAAACTACCTCCATGGGAACGCGTGAATTGCAGTGGAAGAATAGAGAAGATAGAACGAGAAACTATGACGGTTACTCGCGAAAACATTGCACAAACACCTGATTTGCCCGATGCATTGTCAGATGTTCTGACATCGATACGCTTCATCGGTGGCAATATGGAAGCATATTCGTCTGATTTGTCTGCTATGACTGTTTTCGACAGCGCCGAGCGGTCATTGCTGATCGTCAGAAGCGGATCGG
This sequence comes from Paracoccus caeni, assembly GCF_016629665.1. Lineage (GTDB taxonomy): Bacteria > Pseudomonadota > Alphaproteobacteria > Rhodobacterales > Rhodobacteraceae > Paracoccus > Paracoccus caeni. The sequence goes on along the minus strand of NZ_JAEPRQ010000002.1, from coordinate 107,315 downwards.
TGCTTCTTCATTGCGACGCATTCGGGCAGCAGCCCGCCAAGCTGGAACGGGGCGATGTCGCGCTTCTGGCCTCGGGTTCGGCTTTCGCGGTGTCTTATCCGCCCCTGTCGCCTGAAGCGGGGACCTCGAAGGCGAAACCCGCATTCGGCGACTGCGTATGGTTGCGCGGGACATTCCATATCGATGAGCGGCTGTCTTACCGTTTGTTGGCCTGCCTGCCCAAGGTCATCATCCTGCGCCAGATCACCGACGGCGCGATGGATTGGCTGGAGACCGCCTCGCGCTTTGCCTTGCAAGAGATCGAGACGCGCGAACCGGGTGGCGCGATCATGATTTCGCGGATCGTCGAGCTGTTGCTGATCAGGGTGTTGCGGTTGTGGGCGCAAGAGCCTGACGCACGGGCAAGCTGGCTTTCCGGTGCCTCCGATCCCGCGATCAGCCGCGCACTGAGCGCGATGCATGCCCAGCCCGCACGCGCATGGACGGTCTCTGAACTGGCGCGGGCTGCAGGGATGTCACGCTCGGTCTTTGCGGGTCGATTTGCGACGCTGGTGGGCGAGCCGCCGCTGCGCTATCTGATCGGCCTGCGTCTGGATAAGGCGGCCGAGATGTTGCAGCGGACAACGCGACGGATCAGCGAAGTCGCGGAAGCCGCCGGTTATAACTCGGAAGCGGCGTTCAGCCGGGCGTTCAAGCTGAGATACGGGACCAGCCCTTCCCAATGGCGGCGGCAATAGGGGCACTTTGCCCGCAATGCGTTCCGACATGCCGATGAAGGTTTGCCGCTGGTTCAGCGTGCTGCCCACCAAGCTCATCTTCAAAATGCAACGGGCCCCGCATCTTTCAGCGAGGCCCGTCTCCCCCCACATTCGGCTTGGACCCCTCCACTGATCCTCGCCGGTGGTAGCTCTTATCCCGCGATCAGTTCCGCCTGACGGACGATCACCTCGGCCTGCTTGATCGAGGCGATATCAACCAGACGACCTTTGTAAACTGTGGCTCCCGCGCCGGAACGCTTGGCCTCATCCATTGCTGCCAGAATCTCGCGCGCTTCGCCGATGGCGGCTTCGCTGGGCGAAAAGACTTCGTTGGCCAGCGCTACCTGACTGGGATGGATCGCCCATTTGCCGACCATGCCCAACGTGGCCGAGCGGCGGGCCTGCGCGACGAAACCGTCGGTATCACTGAAATCGCCGAAGGGGCCATCGACCGGCAGCAGCCCATGCGTGCGGCAGGCGGCGACGATTGCGGTCTGCGCCCAGTGCCACGGATCGGGCCAGTATTTCTGCCCTTCCCTGATCATGTAGTAATTCTCTTGCGTGCCGCCAATTCCGGTCGTGGCCATGCCCATCGAGGCCGCGAAATCCGCCGCACCCAGACTGACCGCCTCCATCCGTGGCGACGAGGCGGCGATTTCCTCGACATGGCAGATACCGGCGGCGCTTTCGATGATAACCTCGAAGCGGATCGGTTTGCTGCGGCCCTTGGCGCGCTCTACCGCGGTGACCAGCGCATCGACGGCATAGATATCGGCGGCGTTCCCGACTTTCGGGATCATGATCTGGTCCAGCCGTTCGCCCGCCTGTTCCAGAAGATCGACGACATCGCGATACCAGAAGGGCGTGTCCAGCCCGTTGATCCTGACCGACAGGGTTTTCTGCCCCCAGTCGATGTCGCCGATTGCCTGAATGATGTTCTTGCGCGCCTGTTCCTTGTCATCCGGCGCGACCGAATCCTCAAGGTCCAGATTGATCACATCGGCATCGGATTTCGCCATCTTTTCAAACAGGCTCACGCGCGAACCCGGCCCAAAAAGCTGACACCTGTTCAGGCGTGCCGGGGGCAGGGGCTGCGTGCGGAAACTCATTATCGGATCCTGTTTGAAAACATTCGACGCGAATCCAGCAATAATGTTTCGCACTGGATGATGCAACAGGGGAAAGATCATTTCCTGCGCGGTTGGTCCGGGATGGGTTGACGGCGGCGGGCATTTGGGCGCACGACCGTGCCGCGTGCCGCTACGGAGGATCTCGATGACACGGACAGTCTATGTGAACGGTGAATATCTGCCCGAGGACCGGGCGACGGTCTCGATCTTCGACCGTGGCTTCCTGATGGCCGATGGCGTCTATGAAGTGGTCAGCGTGCTGGACGGCAAGCTGTTGGACTTCGACGGCCATATCGAGCGGCTGAAGCGGTCGCTGTCCGAGCTTTCCATGGGCAACCCGCTGACGGATGAGGAATATCTAAACGTCCAGCGCACGTTGATCGAGAATAACGGCATCACCGACGGGATGATCTATTTGCAGGTGACGCGCGGCAATCCGGGCGATCGCGACTTCGCCTATCCGCCCGAAGATACCGTGCCGACCGTGGTGATGTTCACGCAGGCAAAGCCGGGCCTCGCCGACAATCCGGCGGCCAAGACCGGCTGGAAGGTGATCAGTGTCGAGGATCTGCGCTGGTCGCGGCGCGACATCAAGACGGTGCAGCTGCTTTACCCGTCGATGGCCAAGATGGAGGCCAAGGCGCGCGGCGTCGATGATGCATGGCTGGTCGAGGATGGCCAAGTGACCGAGGGCACTTCGAACAACGCCTATATCGTCAAGGGCAACACGATCATCACCCGCGCGCTGTCGCATGACATTCTGCACGGGATCACCCGCGCGGCCGTGTTGCGCTTTGCCAGCGAGGCGCAGATGAAGGTGGAAGAGCGCAGCTTTACCATCGCCGAGGCGCAGGCGGCGGATGAGGCTTTCATTACCTCGGCCTCGGCCTTCGTGATGCCGGTGGTCGAGATCGACGGCGCGGCTGTCGGCGCAGGGCAGGTGGGTCCGGTCGCGACACGTCTGCGCGAGATCTATCTGGAAGAGATGCGCAAGGCTGCGGTCTGAAGCCGTTCGACTGTGAAGCGCCCGCCCGGAATCAAGTCGCCCTCGGGCGACGCCGGGCAGCGCACAGCCGTCCCGCGGCTGGGCACTTTGGCGAGGCTGCGCGCCACGGGAATGTTCGACGGGGCGGCACCATAAAGTGTCAGGCACAAGTGTTGCAGGTGCCCATCCCCGGCTGTGCCCCGCTGTCTGATTCCACAGATATTTGACTCACAGGGCGATGAATTCATGTGCTTGTCGGCTGGTCCCGTCAGGCACTTCCACCCCAACCGTCAAGCAAAGCTGACCCACTTCACCGGATCCACGGCGTCTGCTATGCGGACAAAGCTGCCGGTCAGTCAGCAAGCTTGTTGGGTATGAGTTCGGCCTTCATCCAATGTATCTCTGACTGGACGTGCCCTTCCCGCACATACTTGCCTACGCGTTCTGGCATCGCACTTTCCATGAACCCCTCTGCCGTGCGCACCACGAAACCCTCCTGCCTCGTCAAATCGAGGGACTTTGCAAGGCGATCAAAAATGCCATTCTGATAGGGGCCGCGATAGAGCGTTGGCACCGCTTGAACGCGTAACTCCTCAAACCGCGCCAAGGTCAGATCCCACGGCTGCACCTCCTCATGCACGATCCAGGCGAAACCCAGGAAATATGAAGGCAGCGCATCATATGCTACAGAATGGCGTGCGTAGAGGTTCTCACCAACGATGCGCTCACCTTCCATCAGATAGGGCGAAATACCTGCGGCAAACGCTTTGAGCCAATCGCGGGAGGGGTGGTAGCGGCTGTCCGGGCTGCGCGCGTGGGAGCCGCCTGAATGAATGGTCGTATTCTCGCCATCCATTTTTTCTGTGACAACGAGGTCTTCGACTTTAAGCCCATCCAGTGACGACATGATCTTGTCGTCGCTGGTGGCGCCGGGTGAAATTGGCAGGTGAAATGTGCGGCCGTATTTTTTCATGGACAGGTGTTAGCACAAAGTGCTGATCGGCAGCTATGGGCTCTTAACGTCGATTGCCTGATCCCGGATTGGAGGCCTCTTGGGTCAGAAATTTGACTGAAAGACAGAAATATCTGACAGACGACACCAGCCCTCAGCTCTTCAACGATGGCGGTGTGGCTCAAGCGCTCGCCCGGAATCAAGGTGCCGCAGGCACCGCCGGGCCGTGCCCGACCGCCCCCACCGGGTGGGCACTTTGGTGATGTCTCGCGCAAGGTGAGGTCCGACCGGGCGGCACCATAAAGTGTCCGGCACAAGCGTTGCCGTGCCCACCCGACGGTCGGGCACGGCCCTCAGCTCTCAGTCGGCACGGGAGCTAAAGCCCGCTCTCTTCAAGAACGCGGGCGATCACCGGGGCGAGGCGAACCGCCCATTCGGCTTGTCCGTCAGGCGTGGCGATCAGATCGTTCCTGATCTCGATCAGCATGTTCGGGCGGCCATGGCGCAGCGCGTGCCGGTCAATGGAATCACCTTGCAGATGTCCGTCATAGGGCTGGTTCTCGCCCGTCACCCAACCCTCTTCCCGGCAGGCGCGCACCATGGCCGCGCCCAGTCGCGAATCCTCGTGCGAATAGAGGATGCCGACATGCCACGGGCGTGGCGGGCGGCCTCGCAGTTGCGGGGTGAAGCTGTGGATCGCACAGATGCAGCGTTGGGCATGGCGTGCGGCCAGAGCCTCCAGCGCGGCATGATAGGGGCGGTGCAGCAGGTTCAGCCGCCGTTCACGCTCGGCCAGATCGGCGGTTTTGTTCGCCGGGATCACCGTGCCGTCGTAAAGCCGCATCAGCAGCGTCGGGTCATCCTCGCCCCGGTTCGGATCGATCACGAGGCGCGAGAAATCGGTCAGGATCGCCGGCGCATCCATCCGCTCGGCCAGTGCAAGCGTCAGTCCCGCCGCGCCAACGTCATAGGCGATATGGCGGGCCATATCCTCGGGCGCGATGCCCAGAGAGCCGCCGTTGAGCCAGTCCGGCACCCGGTTCGTTGCGTGGTCACAAGTGATCAGCCAGCGGGAAGGGCGATCCTCGCCGACGGTCCGGAAGGCATGTTCTGTCATTGGCTTGTCGTCTTTCATGGTGAACCATGTCTATGTCGGACGAAGGCCAGACGCCAGTTGCCGTGAGGTCCGCTTTACGGCATAGATAGCGCTAAACGTGGAAGGGCGGGACGTATGAGAAGACATCGCAACGTAAAGATCGTAGCTACTTTGGGACCGGCGTCATCTACCAAGGAGATGATCAGGGCACTGTTTGACGCCGGAGCAGACGTATTCCGCCTGAACATGAGCCACGGCAACCATGAGGACCACCGCGAACGCTACAATGCGATCCGCGCGGTCGAGACCGAAACCGGGCGTCCGATTGCCATTCTGGCCGATCTTCAGGGGCCGAAGCTGCGCGTTGGTCAGTTTGCCGCCGGTCCGCATGAACTGGGCGTTGGCGACCGCTTTCGCTTCGATCTAAACTCTGCGCCCGGCGATGCGACGCGGGTGCAGCTGCCGCATCCCGAGATTTTTCAGGCGCTGGTGCCGAATAGCGAACTGCTGGTCAATGACGGCAAGATCCGCCTCAGCGTGAACGAATGCGGCCCGGATTTCGCCGAATGCACGGTGACGGTCGCGGGCACGATTTCGGACCGCAAGGGCGTGAACGTGCCCGATGTGGTGCTGCCGCTGGCGGCGCTGTCCGACAAGGACCGGGCCGATCTGGAATTTGCCTGCGAACTGGGCGTGGACTGGCTGGCTTTGTCCTTCGTGCAACGCGCACAGGACGTGCTGGAGGCGAAGGAACTGGCGCGCGGTCGCGCCGCCGTCATTTCCAAGATCGAAAAACCTGCTGCGGTAAATGCGTTCGAAGAGATTCTGACCGCTTCGGACGGGATCATGGTGGCGCGGGGCGATCTGGGCGTCGAACTGCCGGTGCATTCGGTGCCGCCGATCCAGAAGCGGCTGGTCCGCAAGTGCCGCGCGGCGGCGAAGCCGGTGATCGTCGCCACGCAGATGTTGGAATCGATGATCGAAAGCCCGGTGCCGACGCGGGCCGAGGTCAGCGATGTCGCCAACGCAATCTATGAAGGCACCGATGCCGTCATGCTGTCCGCCGAAAGCGCCGCCGGTTCCTTCCCGATCCAGGCCGTGCAGACGATGGACAACGTCGCCCGCTCGGTCGAGGCCGATCCGAACTATCGCAATATCATCGAAGCCGCCCGTCAGGCCGAGCTGCACAGCGTCGCCGACGCCATCGTCACCGCCTCGCGCGAGATTGCCGAGACGACCGACGTGGCCGCGATCTGCGCCTTCAGCCAATCGGGCAAGACCCTGCGGCTGATCGCCCGTGAACGCCCGCGCGTCCCGATCATCGCGCTGAGCCCGATCGAGACGGTGCTGCGTCAGATGACCCTTCTCTGGGGCACCCATTGCGTGATGACGCCGCGCCTTTACCGCTTCAAGGAAGCGGTGGTGAACGCCACCCGCGCCGCCCGCGACTTCGGTTTCGCCGATGAGACGCGTCAGGTGGTGGTGATCGCCGGTGTGCCCTTCAACGTGCCCGGCACCACCAATATCGTGCGGATCGCCCCCTGTGATGAGCGCTTGATCTACGCCTCGGACCCAGAGTAATCGACGGACCGACCCAAAGAAGGCGAGCCTATGTCTGACTATCTTCTTCTGGCCGGGGTGGCGCTTTGTGCGATCTCGGTCATTGCCGCTGTGGTGCAGCTTTTGCAGACGCAACCGCCGCGCGCCGCCGCGATCATGCTGATCCTTGGCATCGTGGCGATCTTCGCCGCGGCCTATACCAGCGATGAGCCGTTGCAGCCCGAATCCGTGTTTGCGGCATGGGACCGGCTGACCGGGGGCGAGGGCGCAGCGGCACCCGTTGCCGAAGAACCCGTCGCGGAACCCGAGGGTGCGGTAACGAACTGACCCTCTTGCCAAATCCGCGGGGCGCGCTTATACGGCGCGCTTCCTACCCGTGCGTCCGGCCAATATGGCATTGCCGAGTCGCGCGTTCACTCTGATCCAAGGAGATGAAAATGCCGAAGATGAAGACCAAATCTGCCGCCAAGAAGCGGTTCTCGTTCACGGCTTCGGGCAAGGTGAAATCCGCCCAGGCTGGTAAGCGCCACGGCATGATCAAGCGTACCACGAAATTCATTCGTGACGCGCGCGGCACCACCGTCCTGTCGGACGCGGATGCCAAGATCGTCAAGAAATACATGCCCTATAACCGCTGATCGAGGGGAACTGAACAATGGCACGAGTTAAATCCGGCAAGGTTACCCACGCCCGTCACAAGAAGGTTCTTGATGCGGCCAAAGGGTATTATGGCGCCCGTTCGCGCAACTTCCGCACCGCCACGCAAGCCGTGGACAAGGCAAACCAATACGCGACCCGCGACCGCAAGAACCGCAAGCGCAACTTCCGCGCGCTGTGGATTCAGCGGATCAATGCTGCCGTCCGTCTGGTCGATGCCGAAATGACCTATTCGCGTTTCATCAACCTGCTGGCGAAAGCCGGGATCGAGGTTGACCGCAAGGTTCTGGCCGATCTGGCCATCAACGAGCCCGAAGCATTCGGCGCTATCGTTGAAAAGGCGAAAGCCGCAGCCTGATCGCAGAGGGTTGAGCGGTGACCTGCCGGTCGCGCTTGACTTGGACCTGATCGCAAGTTCTGAAACCATGCCGGACGCAATTCCGGCATGGTTTCTTTTTGGTCAGAGCCTATTGTGATGCAGCGCGTTCCCGACCCCCAAGTGCTGAAGGTCCGCCCAAGGCTGGACTGGATCGATCAGGCGCGCGGGATCGGCATCATTCTGGTGGTGGTGGGCCACGCGCTGCGCGGGCTGGTCGATGCCGACATCCTGCCCGCGACCCCGCTGGTCATGGCGATTGATCGTGGCATCTATGCCTTCCACATGCCGCTGTTCTTCGTGCTGGCGGGGCTGATTTTTCTTCCCGCTGCTCGCCGAAAGCCGCTTCCGGTCTTCATCGCCGGCCGGGCTGAGCGGTTGATCTGGCCACTTTTCCTGTGGACATGGATTTTCTTCGCCCTGCGGCTGTTTGCCGGGGCCTATGCCAATTCGCCGCTGGGCTGGTCCGAATTTCCGTTCCTGCCGCTGCCGCCACGCGCGCATTTCTGGTTTCTCTGGGCGCTGTTCCTGATCCTTGTGATCGGCGCGGTCGGCATCCGGCGGCCCGTCTTGGCAACCCTGCTGCTCATCGGCCTTTTTGCCGCGAACGCCAATCTGCAGGCGAGCGTCTGGACCGAGCAGGCGCTGCGGCATCTTCCCTATTTCATCGCGGGTATCGCCATTGCCCGGCTTTCGCTGATCCAGCGCGCACGGCGTCTTGGGCCGTTTCCCGCGATTATGGGGTGCGTGGCGTTCCTGCTGTCCGTCGGTATCGCCGCGATGTCGGCTTCACCGCAGGGCTATCCGTTCTCATTGGCGATTGGGCTGGCGGCGGTGTCGGGCCTGTTGCTGATGATTTCTTATCAGCCGCTGCGGGGCAGTATGGGCGCCCTGCTGCGCCGTTGCGGGGTCGCCTCGATGGCGATCTTTCTGGCGCATACGATTTTCTCGGGCGGGATCAGAGCGGCGCTGGAGGTGGCCGGGATCACCGGAATCGCCATTCATGTCCTGCTGGGGGGAAGCCTCGGCGTGATCGGTCCGCTGCTGCTGGATCGGCTTGCCGGGCGGATCGGATGGCGCAGGATTCTGGGCTTCTCGTAACGCAGGATCAAAAGACGGCGCGATTGAACGCGACGCCCTGCCATGTCTATGTTGTCCCCATGGAAGCGACAGCGAACGCCACCCGCGAACCCGTCAAGGTCCGGCTTAACCGGCAGATCCTTGGCGTCGTCGGCACCGCGATGACCGCCCGGCGCAATGTGCTGGAGCTGATCCCGGATATCGCCACCCGTCAACCGATCCTGTCGGGCAAGACCGGCATTCGCTTTCACATGGTGATGGACCCCGAAAGCCTGCGCGTGATCCTGAAAGAGCGGGTGGACGACTATCCGAAATCCGTCACCACCAAGCTGCTGTTGAACCCGGCCATCGGCGACAGTCTTTTCGTGGCCGAGGGCGCGCATTGGCGCTGGCAGCGCCGCGCCGTCGCCCCGGCATTCGCCCATCGCCACGTCACCGCGCTTGCCCCGGTGATGACCGCCGCCGCCGAAGCCGCTTGCCGCAGGCTGGAGACCGCAAAAGGCCCGGTCGATATCTTTGCCGAAACCATCGCCGCCACGTTCGAGGTGATCTCAGACGTTACACTGTCCGGCGATTCCGACTTTGACCGGGATGCCGTGCATCACGCAATCGAAGGCTATCTGTCGCAGGCTGCAAAGCTGTCGGTGCTGGACATCCTTGGCGTGCCCGGTTGGGTGCCGCGTCCGGGGCGGCTTTTTTCACGCGGCAGTCTGGGGCAGATGAAGCGTATCGCCGACAAGGCCATCGCCGACCGCGCCAAGGTGGCGGCCAAGGATGGTCCGCCCGATCTTCTGGATTTGCTGCTGGACGCCTCGGACCCCGAAACCGACCGCGCCATGACCCGCGATGAGCTTCGCGACAATCTGCTGACCTTCATCGTCGCCGGGCATGAAACGACCGCGCTGACCCTTGCCTGGGCGCTGTATCTCTGCGCCTTCGATCCCAAGGTGCAAGAGGCCGCGGCGACCGAGGCCCGCGCCTTGGACGGCCCCGCCACCGCCGATGATCTGGGCCGTCTGCCGCTCATCACCCGCATCGTGAATGAAACCTTGCGTCTTTATCCGCCCGCCGCGCTGATCTCGCGCACGGCACAAAAGCCCGACCGGCTGTGCGGGCGCGAGATCCTGCCCGGCGATACGGTGATGCTGCCGATCTATGCGCTGCATCGCCACCATCTGTTGTGGGATCAGCCTGACAGCTTCGATCCCGACCGTTTCCTGACCACGCCGGACCGCTATGCCTTTCTGCCCTTCGGCTCTGGCCCGCGCATCTGCGTTGGCGCAAGTTTTGCCTTGCAGGAAGCGGTAATCATCCTCGCCACGCTACTGGCCCGGTTCCGCTTCACCGCTATTCCGCGTCGCAACCCCGAGCCGCGCATGATCCTGACGCTGCGCCCGCATGGCGGGGTGTGGCTGAAGGTCGAGGCCCGGCCTTAGCAGGAAGGTTAAGTGGCCGCCCAGCCGCGGTTCTCTGCTTTCCAGAGGACAGGTCCGGCCCGCAAAGCCTTCCCCATCCCGGCCACAAATGCTAACGCCTGTCGCAACACCGACGCGAAGGCATGACGATGGACGACCTGACCCCCCTCCGCCAGCAATGGCTTGACCGTATCAAGGACGCAGCCGATCCCACCGCCATCGAGGATGTGCGCCTTGCCGCACTTGGCAAGAAGGGTGAGATCAGCCTGAAGATGCGCGAACTGGGCCGGATGACGCCCGAGGAACGCCAGACCACCGGCCGGGTGCTGAACGAAATCCGCGATGAGATTGATGCCGCCCTGCGCGCCCGCAAAGCCTCGCTTGACGATGCCGCGCTTGAGGCGCGATTGGCGGGTGAATGGCTGGATGTAACCTTGCCGGGCCGTCCGCGCCCGCAGGGTACCATCCACCCGATCAGCCAGGTCACCGAAGAAATCACCGCGATCTTTGCCGATATGGGCTTCGCCGTCGCCGAAGGGCCGCAGGTCGAAACCGACTGGTATAATTTCGATGCACTGAACATCGCGCCCGAACATCCTGCGCGGCAGGAACATGACACATTCTTCATGCACCGTGCGCCGGGCGACAACCGCCCGCCACATGTGTTGCGCACCCATACCTCTCCGGTGCAGATCCGGGCGATGCAGGCACAGGGCGCACCGATCCGCGTGATCGCGCCGGGCCGGGTTTACCGCATGGACATGGACCAGACCCACACCCCGATGTTCCACCAGATCGAGGGTCTGGCCATCGACCGCGACATCTCGATGGCGCAGTTGAAATGGGTGCTGGAAGAGTTCTTCTCGGCCTTCTTCGGCACCCGCGTCAAAACCCGCTTCCGCGCCTCGCATTTCCCCTTCACCGAGCCGTCGGCTGAGGTGGATATCCAATGCTCGTGGGAAAACGGCCGTCTGGTCGTGGGCGAGGGCGATAGCTGGCTGGAGGTTCTGGGCTCGGGGATGGTCCATCCGAACGTGCTGCGCGCGGGCGGGATCGATCCGGCGGAATGGCAGGGCTTTGCCTTCGGCATGGGCATCGACCGGATGGCGATGCTGAAATACGGCATCCCCGATCTGCGTGCCTTCTTCGAAAGCGATCTGCGTTGGCTGAAGCATTATGGCTTTGTGCCGGGTGATGTGCCCAGCGTCAGCGGCGGGTTGAACAGATGAGTTGCGGCGTACTCGCAGATTGCTGCGGGTGGCGCCTTGACACTTCTTTAATTTGACTCGGTTATGAGGAAGCCCCATATTGGGGATAAGTTCGTTAGCAGGAGGCTGGCCATATGATTAAAAAAACCGTGAACATGCCCCGCGAAGGGTGGGGTGGCGCGCCTGAGTGCTGATCGCGTTTATTATGTGATTTCGAGTTCGCAGTCGTGGATATCGGCTTATGCGCCCCTCATTTCCATGGGGGGCGTTCTTGTTTCTGCACTCGTTGCTTGGCTGGTTGCGCATCTTCATATCAAGAATGCCCGCCGTATTGCCGAACAAAATGTGGCTGAACAGCGGCGTATCGCGCGAAGAAGAACCACCTTGGAATTTATCTCTAAACGCGAATGGGACAGTGACTATCTGCACAACAGGATGGAATTCAACCGCCTCAAGAACGACGTTGAAACAGGGCTGGAGTTCTGGGTTCGGGACAACCAGAAGAACTCGCCGCAACTCAATGTAATCAGAACTATTCTCAACGACTACGAGTTGGTTGCAATCGGTGTACTTGAAGAGGATTTGGATGATGACTTGTATCGCAGTTGGTATAAAAGCACTTTGATCAACGACTTTGATAAATGTCGAAATGCAATCGAGACACTGCGAGCCAGACTACAAAATGAACAAATTTTCTGTCGTTTTGAGGCATTGGCAGCACGGTGGAAACAACATTCGGACTGACGTCTGTCTGACCTTGCTTGATCTAATACCAAATTCTTGCTGATCCATTCCGCTTCGCAAAACCGTGCGGAGCGGGCGAGATACGCAGAATTCCGTTACCTCTACTCTACAGCACCCCTTCGATCATCAGAAATCCCGGCACCCAGCCTGTGGTGATGCCGGTGATCAGCGTGACCCACGCCACCTGCCGCTTGATTGGCAACTGCGCCGCCAGCAGCAGGAAATACGAGAACCATAGCACCGCCCAGAACAGCCAGTTCGCCGCCATCCAATGTTCGGCCACGCTTCCGGCCTGCCAGAAACCGCGCGCCGCGACGGGCAGGGCGGTGATTGCCACGAACAGGCTGAACCAGCCGAGACCGCGCCCATCGACCTTGATCAGCCGGTTATACGCCACCCAAAGATAGGTGGTGCAGAACAGCAGCGACAGCGTGGCATTGCGGATCGAGGTGGCATCCGCGCCGCTCCCGAAAGCGTCATGGATCACCACCGCGCCCGACACGCAGGCGGTGACAAGGTTGATGACGACGATCTCGCGATCCTCGATCCGGCCCAGCATCCATAGCCCGTTCAGCACCAGAACGGCCCCGACATAGAACAGCACGAACCCTGTCAGCATGAGGCCCCCTTTGACGATGCCCAGCGCGGGCAAGCGATAAGAGGTGCCTATCTTTTCAGCAGGGCGGGGAACAGAAAGGCGCGCGGTGCAACTGTATCTTCGTTTCGTTGAAGATCTGCGGGTGGGTCACAGCCACCACGGCCAGCGGCGCGATGACACCAGCAAAAGCCAGAGGAAAAGCAGCAGCATCACCGTGGCTGCGCCCATGATGATCACATAGAGCCCGCCAAGAATGACGCTCATCGCAAGGCCGATCAGCCAAAGGATAAGGATGATTGCCCGTGCCTGAAATGAGTGGCGGGCAAGATACCAAAGCCAGATTGCGGTGCCGCACAGCAATGCAACGCCTATGACGACCAGAAACGCCTGACTGTCATAGGGCATATGTCAGGCCCTGCCGGATTATTCGGCAGCTTCCTTCATCGCTGTTTCCGACCCCGGCTGCATGCGGAAACCCCGTTCAAGCTGATCGAACGGCGCCACCGGATAATCACCCGAGAAGCAGGCATCGCAATATTGCGGGCAGGCATTGTTGCGGCCCTTGGCTTCGCCAACTGCGCGGTAAAGGCCGTCCAGCGTCACGAAGGCCAGTGAATCGACGCCGATCCATTCGCGCATCTCTTCAGTGGACATATTCGCGGCCAGCAGCTTGCCCCGGTCGGGCGTATCGACGCCGTAGAAGCAGGGCCAGGCGGTCGGCGGCGAGGCGATGCGGAAATGCACCTCGGCCGCGCCCGCATCAAGGATCATGTCCTTGATCTTGCGGCTGGTGGTGCCGCGCACCACGGAATCGTCAACCAGCACCACCCGCTTGCCCGCGATCAGCGAACGGTTCACGTTCAGCTTCAGCCGGACGCCCATATTACGGATCTGCTCGGTCGGTTCGATGAAGGTCCGGCCCATATACTGGTTGCGGATGATCCCCATCCCATAAGGAATACCCGATTCCTGTGCATAGCCGATGGCCGCCGGGGTGCCGCTGTCGGGGACGGGGCAGACCAGATCAGCCTCGATCGGGGCTTCGCGGGCCAGTTCCACGCCGATCTGACGGCGAGTTTCATAGACCGAACGCCCGCCGATGATCGAATCGGGGCGCGAGAAGTAAACATGCTCGAAGATGCAGAAACGGCCGGTCGAGGGGCCGAAGGGGCGCGAGCTTTCAACCTCGCCGCGCGAGATGACGACCATCTCGCCCGGTTCGATCTCACGCAAGAAATCGGCGCCGATGATGTCCAGCGCGCAGGTTTCCGAGGCCAGAACGAAGCCGTCATCGCCAACCTTGCCCAGAACCAGCGGGCGCACGCCCAAGGGGTCGCGGACACCGATCAGCTTGGTGCGGGTCATGGCGATGACGCTGAACGCACCCTCGACGCGACGCAGGGCGTCCTTCATCCGCTCGGGGATGTTGCGCTGGATCGAGCGGGCCATCAGGTGAATGATGCATTCGCTGTCCGACGAGGACTGGAAGATCGAGCCACGCTCGATCAGCTCGCGGCGCAGGGCGGCGGCGTTGGTGATATTGCCGTTATGGGCGACGGCGCAGCCGCCCATGTGAAATTCGCCGAAGAAGGGCTGCACGTCGCGGATCGCGGTGGCGGCCTTGGTGCCGGCGGTGGAATAGCGCACATGGCCGATGGCCAGCGGCCCCGGCAGGGTCGCCATCACGTCGGCCTTCGTGAAATTGTCACGGACATAGCCGAAACGGTGGGCGCTGTTGAAACCCTGTTCAGGGTCGTGGGAGATGATCCCCCCGGCCTCCTGACCGCGATGCTGCAAGGCATGCAGTCCAAGGGCGACGAAATTGGAGGCGTCGACCACGCCGATCGCCCCGAATATGCCGCATTCTTCGTGCAGGCGGTCCGAATCGAAAGGGTGGGCCAGGAATGGTTGCATCTCAGCATCCTGAATGGCTTTGGGCTGCCCGCTATGTAGTGTGGGTAGCACAGAAAGTCACGCCCTCGCAGTGATGCGAGGGAAGTTTTTCGTCATGAAATCGACATGAGGTACGATTTCACCCTGATCGGCTCAGTTCGCGGGGGCGGATTCCGGGGTGGTTTCCGGCGTCGCGGCGGGCGGCGTGTCGTTCAGATCGATGGTTTCGGTGGCGGTGCAGCCACGGACCATCTGCTCGTAACGGCTGACGATCCAGCCCGGCGCATCATCGGGGATCTGCTCGTCCATCTGGCCGCGAAGCCGCTCGAACACCTGCGCAGAGCGCGAGTTTTCGACCATCGGCACCGGCTGGCTGGTCGCGACGCGGTCATAGACGATGAAGGCGATGGCGACCAGAAGGATTCCGCGCGCCACCCCGAACAGGAAGCCCATGCCCTGATCGATCCCGCCAAGGGCCGAGCGCTGGACCACCGATGAGAACAGCGGCGTGATGATCGAGAAGATGACCAGCGCCAGCGCAAAGACCACGGCGAAGGCCGCAATCGTCGCCAATTCGCAACTATCGCCAAGGAAACGGTCCAGAACCGGGATTTGCGCAATCATCGGGCGCACGGTTCCGGCGAAGATGAAGGCCAGAACGGCTGCGCCGATCCAGCCAAGGATCGCCAGCGATTCGCGCACGAACCCCCGTGACCATGCCAGAATGGCCGAGAGGATGATGACCACTGCCACCACTGCGTCGATGATCGTGAAGCCGTCCATTTGAATGCCCCGTGCCGGTTATCATTTCATTTCAGGTGGTTCAGCCGGCGCCGAATACATCACCCACAAAGCCCGTCAGATCGGCGATGCGCCTGATGCCCATGCCGCCCGCGCCCTCGACCTTTTGGGCCTCGGGCAAAATCGCTTGTGAAAAACCAAGTTTCTGCGCTTCTTTCAACCTGTTTTCCGCCTGAGCGACAGGGCGAAGCGCACCAGAGAGGCTGATTTCGCCAAAAAGCACCGCTTCCGGCGGTAATGCGCTGTCCTCTCGCGCAGAAAGCAGCGCACCGGCGATGGCCAGATCGGCGGCAGGTTCATTGACACGCATGCCGCCTGCGACGTTCAGGAACACGTCCAGCCCGGCAAAGGGGATGCCGCAGCGCGCCTCCAACACCGCCAGAATGGTCGAGACGCGACCGGAATCGAGACCGACAACCGTGCGGCGCGGCGAAGCCAGCGTCGAGGGCGCCACAAGTGCCTGAATTTCGGTCAGGACCGGGCGGGTGCCCTCGATCCCGGCAAAGACGGCGCTGCCCGCGATGGGCTGGCCGCGTTCGCTGAGAAACAGTGCCGAAGGATTGGGAACTTCGGCCAGACCGGCGCCGGTCATCTCGAACACGCCGATCTCATCTGCGGGGCCGAAACGGTTCTTGACGCTGCGCAGGATGCGGAACTGGTGGCCGCGTTCTCCCTCGAAATACAAGACGGTATCGACCATATGCTCGACAACGCGGGGACCTGCGATCTGGCCGTCTTTGGTGACATGGCCGACAATGACGATGGCCACGCCGCGCCGTTTGGCGAAGGTCACCAGCTCATGCGCGGCGGCACGGACCTGCGCCACGCTGCCCGGCGCCGCCTCGACCTGATCGGACCAGAGCGTCTGGACCGAGTCGATGATCGCAAGATCGGGGCGTTCGGTATCCAGTGTGGTCAGGATGTCGCGCAGGTTCGTTTCGGCCCCAAGGCGGACGGGTGCATCCGCAAGGCCCAGTCGCTGCGCGCGCATGCGAACCTGCGCGCTGGCCTCTTCACCGCTGATATAGACGGCATCCAGCCCGATACGGGCGAAGGCGGCGGCTCCTTGCAGCAGCAGCGTTGATTTGCCGATGCCGGGATCGCCGCCGACCAGAATGGCCGAACCCGGCACCAATCCGCCGCCCAGCACCCGGTCAAGCTCGGCCATGCCAGATTGACGGCGTGGGGGCGGGGGCTCGTTGGTCTCCAGCCCGGTCAGCGCGACCGTCCGGCCCTTGGCGGCACCAAGACCGCGACCGGGGCCTTGGGACAGCGGGGCTTCCTCGACGATGGTGTTCCATGCACCACAGGCCTCGCAGCGCCCGGCCCATTTCTTGTGGGCAGCGCCGCAGGCTGTGCAGGTGAAGGCGGTAACGGATTTTGCCATGCCACATCTTGTGGCATTGCGCGGCCAGCATCGCAATATCGGTATTTCGGCAACGAAGATGCTTCACGCCATTGTCGGGTTGATCTTTGGGCATGGCGCGGTAAGTGTCAGCGCAAAATCAGAGGCTTCACGCATGGCCAGCCCCGCGCCCTTTTCCCGTTATGAATTCCTGATCGCCTGGCGCTATCTGCGCGCCCGCCGTGCCGAAGGCGGGGTCAGCGTCATGACCTGGATCAGCATGATCGGGATTGCGCTTGGGGTGATGGCGCTGATCGCGACGCTTGCCGTCAGGACCGGGTTCCGCACCGAACTGGTTGATGCGACGCTGGGCGCGAATGCCCATACGACCGTCTATACCGGCCCGCAATTCATCGAGAACGACCTGACGGGCGAGACCTATGTGGTCCAGAACGGCATCAAAGATTACCTCGAGATGGCCGAACGTCTGGCGGCGGTGCAGGGTGTCACTCATGTCACGCCAGTCGTCAGCGGGCAGGGGATGTTGTCGGCGAATGACAATTCCAATGTCGCGCAGATCTTTGGAATCACACTGGAAGATCTGAAGGCGATGCCGCGGATCGTGGACCCGCAGAACGCCGTGGGCGATGTCGAAAACCTGGGGAACGGGATCGCCATCGGCTCGGGGATCGCACGCGATCTGGCGCTTGGGGTTGGGGATACCGTGCAACTGATGGCCGCGAAGGGCGCGCAGACCGCATTCGGCACCGCGCCGCGCGTGAAATCCTATGAGGTAGTCTTCATCTTCCAAAGCGGGCGTCCCGACGTGGACCGCGCCCGTGCCTATCTGCCGATGGAAGAGGCGCAAAGCTATTTCAACCGCGAAGGCGCTGCCGACGAGATACAGGTCTATGTGGACGACCCGGAACGCGTCGCCGACTGGACCCTGCCGCTGATGCAGGCGGCGGGCGAGGGCGCGCAGGTCTGGAGCTGGCTTGACGCTTCGGGCGGGTATCTGCAGGCGCTGGACATGGAGGATGACGTGATGTTCGTCATCATGTCGGTGCTGGTGCTGATCGCCTCGATGAACATCACCTCGGGGCTGATCATGCTGGTCAAGAACAAGGGCCGCGATATCGGCATTCTGCGCACGATGGGTCTGACGGAAGGCGCTGTTTTGCGGGTGTTTTTCCTCTGCGGCGCCTTTACCGGGATCATCGGGACGATTGTGGGCGTGGTGCTTGGGGTGCTGCTGGCGCTGAACGTGGACAGCATCATGGCGGCGATCAACTTCATCACGGATGGCGGGGCGTGGCAGCCCGAAGTGCGCGGCATCTACCGTCTGCCAGCCGAGTTGCGGCTTTACGACATCCTGCGCGCCGTCGGCCTGTCGCTGACCCTGTCCTTCATCGTCACCATCTTCCCCGCGCGCCGCGCCGCGCGCATGAACCCGGTCGAGGCCCTGCGTTATGAGTGAAGTTCTGCATCTTCAGGGCGTTACCAAGACCTATGGCAAGGACACGACCAGCCCGGTCCCGGTTCTGCGCGGCATCGATCTTGCCGTTGGCAGGGGCGAAGTGGTGGCGCTGGTCGCGCCATCGGGGGCGGGAAAATCGACGCTGTTGCATATCGCGGGACTGCTGGATACGCCCGATGCCGGGCAGGTGGTCCTGAACGGTCGCGACATGACCGGCTTGTCCGACAAGGTGCGGACAGAAGCGCGCCGGGCCGAGCTTGGATTTGTCTATCAATTCCACCACTTGCTGCCGGAATTTAGTGCCGCGGAGAATATCGTCCTGCCGCAGCTTGCCACTGGCGTCTCGCAGCGCGAAGCTGCCGAACGTGCCGCCGATCTCTTGGGCCGGGTCGGTCTGTCGCATCGCGCCGATCACCGCCCGGCAGAGCTTTCGGGCGGCGAACAGCAACGGGTGGCGTTCTGCCGCGCGCTGGCCAATTCTCCGGCATTGCTGTTGGCGGATGAGCCGACGGGAAACCTTGACCCCGCGACCTCGGATCGGGTGTTCGACGTGTTGATGAGCCTTGTCCGCGAAACGGGGCTTGCCGCGCTGATCGCCACGCATAATCTGGAACTGGCTGAACGGATGGACCGGGTGATCCGGTTAAGCGTCGATTAACGGGGCGGATGCCGTTTCACGCTGTCTTGGTGATTTATGTCAGCAAATGCTGGGATTTTGCCTGTGATCCGCGTACACAGATCAGGCACGGGGCATACACAGCCCGTACACCGACAACGCACGGTCGCTTCATGATTGATAAACTTTCGGCCTTTCTTCTGGTGGCCTCGATAGCTGCCCCCGCCAGCGCCGATCCCTTCGAGAGTTTCGGCACGGCGATGAAATACGGCCTGCCGCTTGCCGCCGCCGTCTGTGCCGAGCGTGACGGCAGGCTCGAAGATTTCGCCGTCCGCGGGATTCTACAGGCGGCGGTGGTCTGGGGGATGAAGGAATATTTCGACGGCAGCCCGATTTCTGCGCGCCCTTCCGGCGAGGGGAAAGGCTTCCCGTCGGGTCACACGGCAGCTGCGTTCTTTGGCGCTTCCGATCTGGCGGGCAAATGCTTCGCCGATGACCGCGCAGCCGGTGCCGCCCTTTATGGCGCTGCGGGCGCGACCGGCTGGAGCAGGGTCCATGCCGGCGAGCATACGGTGCCGCAGGTGATGACCGGCGCGCTGATCGGCTTCAGCTTCGGCGCAGCAAGCTTTGGCATCGGCAGCGAAGAGGTCAGCTTCAGCGTCGGCATGCGATTTTAGGGCGCCATGCATCTATGGGAGGTGGATCGAACCTTAAAGGGCGGGCTTGGCAGATTCGACCATGCACCAAATGTAGCTAAAATTCGCCATTAAGCAGCGCAACTTAGGATATACTGTAAGATGTACTGAATGGCTGATTGGACGTGAATCTGGCACCAAAAACAGCGATATAACCGTCTCAATCGGTTAACCGGTGTGGATTTGAAGAAAATGGCGGAGAGGGTGGCAGCCTTCGCCAATTCCACCATGTTCTTGTAAGTGCTCGATAGCCCTTATTTTGCTGGTGATTTTTAACTTGCGTGATTCCTGCGTGTTCCGCTATTGTTCCTGTGGTTCCCGTTCCGTCTGGGGGAATGTTTGGCGGAAAGAAAGGTTTATATCCCTTGCGCAAACCAGCAAAGGCTCTGACAGCCCGTATGGTGCAGACAGTCACCGAACCGGGCAAGTATTTTGACGGCCACGGTCTTTTCCTTCGAGTGGATAAGACGGGCGGTCGGTTCTGGGTCCAGCGCATCGTGATAAACGGAAAGCGCACTGAACTGGGGCTTGGAAGTCCCGATTTCGTGACGCTGGCTGAAGCACGCGCCGTCGCCTTCGATAATCGCAAGCTTGGCCGGAACTGGCGCCGGGAAGACGCTGACATCAGCGCACTTGCTACGAGAGGCCGACCGCAAGGGCAGCTATGCGCTGTTCATCGTGGACCGCGTGGCATTGGTGGATCAGACCAGCGCGGTGTTCGACGAATAGCCGTCGATGACATCTGCATCTTGAGCCTGTGCGAAAACAGGCGCGCCAACGCACATCATCGAAAGAACAACGGATAAACTCAATAGTTTCATATCGCTACCTCCTGCATTCGTTTTATCAGGATGGGTCAAAGCGAACACCGGGCGTTTGACCGGTCGGCAAATATGCGCTGGCCGGGGCGCTCAGGCGGGCAGGGGCGGTTTGACCCCCGCCGACAATTTCGAACCACCCTCGGCTTTGAACCGGGGGCGGGCCACTGAAGGTAATCTTTGAAGGACTGGCGTTCCTAAGGGGACAACATTAGAAACTCTGCGGAAATGCGCATGGCTTCTAAATTTCCCTTCGCGACTGGAGCGACGATGACGAGAAACCTCACCGGGTCGAACCTAACACGATTTGCCGCTCTCGGCCTTCTCATCGTGACGAACACGCCGGTTTTAGCGGAAACCTCGATAATTCGCACGCCACCGGTCGCAGCGCTCGCTCCAATTTCGACCGAGGCAACGTTACATGAACTCGTGCTGGCTAATCTCGTAGCGACCAATTGTAAGCTTTCGGATGTGACACACGGTGATGCCGCGCTTATCGCAGGAACTGCCCAAACTGTGGCTGAGCAACTGGGGGTCAGCACGGAAATTTATTTTTCCATGTACGTGAATCCAGCAATGTTAGAGATTGCCGGTCCAGAAGGCTGTGCTCAACACGCGGGTGCCGCCCGTGCTATGGTCGGGCATCTCAAGGAACTCGGAGGGGAAGTTCTTGAGGAGTGAGTGACTGAAAATGGCTCGAAGCCATTCCTGCGAACCGCCAGTGCGTTGCCGACCAACAAGATCGTCGTTGCCGCGCCGGTGCAGGCGCTGATCACGACAGCTTGGACCGGGGTGATATCCGGAGCTCAGAGCGGCCCAGCGGTGGATGCGCTGGCCGGTCTTTAAACCCGATCACGCCGTAGCGTTGATTAGGCTAGCGGATCAACGCCGTCGGAAAACTCCATAATTGCCAAATTTGCCGATCTCGGCCCTAATAGCGCGTCGCCTGTCGAACGAGAGAATTACCGATGCCAAGCTATATCCTGTCCGCCAATCGTAAAAGTGCCCAGTGGGATCCGTACATTTTTACTATGAGGGATGGGAATATTCTTGGCCTTTGGGAGGATCTTTATCCCGATCCCGGCGCTTCAGGCACCTTCGGTGTCTATGGCCGTGTCTGGGCGAGCGATCTCAGCGGTGCGTCGGATACCGACTCGCGTATTCCCAACCTGACGGATGATGTGCAGAGTTCTCCCGCAGGGACTACGTTTTCTAACGGGAACTTTGCAGTGATCTTCCAGAGCAAAGGTCCGTCTGCAATCGATGGCACCGACGATGGAAACTACGACAGCTACATCAAATTTTTCAGGGCCAATGGCACGGAAATCGGACCGGCCAAGCAGTTGACGCCGAACACGACGAATGATCACCACACAGTTGATATCGTCACCCTGAAGAATGGACAGTCGATCACGCTGGTTGCGCGCTATGAAAGCCCTGGTGATTATGATATCCTCGCCTATCGCCACAACGCCAATGGCGAGCAGATCGGGAGGGCGGTTCGGCTGGTCGATGATGCAGAGGTCGGTATCAGCCCGCTAACTGGCCCCGGATTTATTTCCCCTTCAATCGCGGCTTCTGCCGGTGGTGGCTATGCGGTCAGTTGGCACCAGAAAACGAAGCAGGGTGATCTGCAAGGCTATGCGGTTTGGACGCAGGCCTTCACCGCAGACGGTCGCGCTGTTGGCGCTGCAAAGGCGGTGGCACCACTGATCCGCGATGCAGATTCGCGTTTCGGGCTTGAACAAAGCGGCAGCGAAATTGCCGGTCGCTCAATCGGCGGCTATGCGTTGGCGTGGAACCGGGAAGAGGAAGACACCGGCAGTAATACCGATGTCTATTTCCGCCTGCTTGACCGGACCGGATCGGGCGCAACCTCGGCCGTGATGGTGAATTCTGACCGCCGCAGTGGCGAACAGCACTTACAAGATGTAGTCGATCTTGGCGCGGGCCGGACGTTGGTAACCTATTTTCACCAGATTCCCGATGCGATTGATGACAGATACGACGGTGGGGTTCTTTATGGCCGGGTATTCGGAACCAACGGGCGGGCGCTGACCGGATCGTTCAAGATCAGCGAGGGCGACCCCTATGAAAGCATGGGATCGGGCAACACGCTGATCAACCATCAGGGCCGGATCGTCTCCACGTTTCAGGCCGAACTGGCCTATGCGCACGATGATGATGTCGTTATCACTTCTCGCGCACTGATGCTGCCCGTCTTTGAAGGCAGCGCGGCTGGCAACGCAATCAAGGGAACTTATGTCGATGATCGCATAAAGGGTAATGGCGGCAACGATACCATTTTTGGCGATAGAGGAGATGATCGCCTATGGGGCGGGAATGGGCATGACGTTGTGTCCGGCGGCGATGGCAATGACCTGATCGGGGGCGACAATGGACATGACAGCCTGCGCGGCGGCGCAGGAGATGACACTATCTATGGCGGTGCAGGTGATGACAGGATCGTAGGCGGCACCGGCAACGATCGTTTGGAAGGAGGGGTAGGCAGAGACTACCTTGCCGGTGACGCTGGCCGCGACCACATTCGCGGTGACGCTGGTAATGACACACTTTATGGCGGATCAGGCAACGACTCTCTCTCAGGTGGAGCGGGGCATGATCGTTTGTTCGGAGACGCGGGACATGATCGGCTCTTTGGCAATCAGGGCAACGACATGCTTCGTGGCGGCACCGGCAATGATACGCTTTCTGGCGGTGGCGGTGCGGATACATTTGTCTTCACCAAGGGTTTTGATCGCGACGTGATCACCGATTTTGAAGACAACGTTGATACGATCGCACTCTCCAACGGCATTCGTAATTTTGGGCAAGCGCGGACCCACGCGGAACAGGTCGGCAAGGATGTCGTGTTTGATTTCGGCGGCGGCGACATCCTGACAGTCAAGAATATCACGATTGCGGCCTTGGCCGATGATATGACGTTTGGCTGACGAGGGTATGTTGAAGTACATTAAGCACCCATGCGGCGTCATCTAGCCGTTCGGATCAATGGCTTAAGGGCTGCTCGGCGGTTTGCAACTGCGCGATGCGCCATTTCCTGTGCCTTGGTCATCTCGACGCCCATTGCCGAGCAGTTATCGAGAATTGTGAGGTAGACTTCCTCATCCGATAAAGCCCGCGCTTTCGTCATATCTCTCGGCGCTTTCATCGTCTTCCGCGCGCTTGCAGGATCTCGAGAGTTCGCACCGCTATGGTGATCGCACCTGGCTCATCTATGCCAAGCTCTTTGCTGGCTTCGATGATCGCCTCGTAAATCGTCCCGTAGGCTTTACGAGCTTCGAGATCGATGATTTCAACCATCATGCTGTCTCCCAATTGACGATGAGGCAAGATTACCCAAGGAATCGGAAAGCTGACGCCAATTTATTTTTTCTTCTTAGTCACTGCAGGGGCGATGACAGACTGAGCGGCCCGAAGTTCACGCAATCGGCGGACATTTGCGTCGCGAAGGCTCACCTCGTCGGAGATAATCTGTCTCGCAGTGTCATTCGTCCGGTCCCAAGGAGTATCCGGTTTGGTCGTTTTAAATAGCGCTTCGGCAGCTGCTTTTGATACCAAGATCTTGCTCCTTCAGTTACAGTCCGACCCAGACAGGGCCGGACCCGTGGCGCCAAATTCTAGGCAAACGCCAGATTAATCGCCGACTCTCTGCCATCGCGTCCGCGCTCGACTTCGAACGAGACCGCCTGACCATCAGAAATTTGTTGAATTCCAGCGCGATCAAGAGCTGAGACGTGCAGGAAGACGTCCTTTGATCCGCTTTCTGGTGCGATAAAACCAAAACCTTTTGTTGCGTTGAACCATTTCACGGTGCCATTGGCCATCGTGAGGTCTCCTTAAGTTAGGGCCGCTCGCAGGATGCAGCGGTTCGGCAGGTCAGTTCGAGTAGCAAACTGAAGCCAAGATCAAGGAGACAGGGTGCGGTTGGAAACAACGTAGCCGAACTTATATGGGGACGATTTCTGAATTTTCAACCTGACCGACGTGGGATAGAACCTAAGCTCTCGAACCCGTCCGATAGCGATTGCCCCGATGCTTCGATGTGCCTACCGTAGCCGCTTCCACTGATACGGGAGACGGCGCGTGGCTTTCATGATTCTTCATCTCAATGAACCCGGTCGCGAGCCGAG
The DNA here is from genome assembly GCF_016629665.1 of Paracoccus caeni. Lineage (GTDB taxonomy): Bacteria > Pseudomonadota > Alphaproteobacteria > Rhodobacterales > Rhodobacteraceae > Paracoccus > Paracoccus caeni. Next base: position 82,957 of record NZ_JAEPRQ010000002.1, on the reverse strand, counting down.
CCGAATAGCCTTGGCGGTCGAGCACATCGTGTCGGTTCGCGAGGTGGCTGATGATGCAGGTACCGAAATCAAACTTTCCGACGGCACAATCGTCAACGTGACCGAGCCATACATGGTTATCGTCAATGACCTCGGTCATCTCGGCGTCAGGTTCGCTTCCCCCAACCCCACATAAGGACGATATATGTTCATCGAACTCACCCGGCTGACGTTCAATATGCCAGGCCAAAAAGTCACCGTCAGCGTCGAGCATATCATCTACCTAGAGCAAAAAGGCGAAGGGGCGGAGATACTGCTAGATAACCCGTATCAGCACGGCACGCATTTACTGGCCGTCACCGAGAGTTACATTGAAGTTCAGCAACGGATCGGGGCATCCGGTGCAAAGTTTGGATAGCGTTCAGAGGTGCGGGTTGCTCAACCCTTTACTGTCACGAACTCCCGTCGCACCACTAGTCGGCTTGGTTAGACTTTCAGGTCGTGCAATATTTCTCGCGCGATCTGCGCGGCTGCCTCGTCCATGTCAGGAAGCAACTCTTCCAAAAAGGCGATGATCCTCGAACGCTCAGCCGGGTTTCGCGAAACGTACTCCGATACGAGGAAAAGAACGGTCCGCTGCCTGATCTGAAGCTCTTGCTCTAGGCGGGAAACGGCATCTGGCATCGCAATTCCTAGCTTGGCTATCCGTCCCACGCCTTGGCCGGATATCTCATACTAAAACTTTCGGAAGTCGTAGCCGGAGTCAACATGCTGTTCTCGCTCAAAAACTAACGCGGTTGCTGGTGAGCGATACGCTGCCGCTCCAAAAAAAGCCCCGCCGAAGATGAGGCGGGGCGAGCAAGATATGCGTAGATGCCTTTTATAGAGGTTGGGGCATTAAAGCGTGTCAAGCATGAAGCGTCAGTCCGGCTGGGGAAGATCGTTATCTCTCACCCGCCGTGCCGCTTGTTTAAGCAAATCCGCCACCGCGGGATGGGACTTAGCTGCCTTCGCCTCATACCCGGCGGCGATTTCCTCCCGGTCTGCCGCGGTCCGCATGAAGTCGCTGGGCACGTCTAGCAACAAATCGAGATAGGCGCGCTCAACTGCTGTGATACTTCGCGACTTCCGGGTCATTTTGCTCCCGTCCGAAACAACTCCCATTCCTCGACCACGTTGCCATCCGGCAGATGGCAGTATCCGGTCTGGCCGCCTGCGCTGTTACGGATTTCGAGGCGGCCGCCGATCCTTTCACAGTTGACCGACGCGGGGTTGGCCATGCTAGCAGACGCGGACTGCTGTGACGAAGGTTCGCATGCCGCTACGGCGAGCGCTGATAAGATGAGGAAAGGGCGATACATAGGTATTCCTTTGGTTTTCTGGCAACGTACTGCATTAGGCATGCCCAGACTGGTGAAGATTTAACCATTGGTGCAACCTCACTTTGTTTCTGGAATCTTCTTCGCCGAGCGCTTTGATGGAGGGCGGCTCCAGTCTACGAAGTCAACCGGGTTAAATGCGCTTTCAGGCTCTCCAAAAACAATCGTAATCCTATCGCCCTCGATCTCGGCAGATCGCACCGAAAACCCAGCCTCACGACTGGCCTGAAGTAGGGATTTTAGTCGAGCTGTGATTCTGGACACCGCGCAGCCCCCGATTGAGATGCCGATGATTGCGCCATGGGCATCACAAAGCAAGCATTCGCCCCGAAGGGAAGTGCTTGATCTAGTAGGCCTGATGAGTGTAGCGTGGTCCGTGGGCTTAGCAACCCGGACCGTGATAGCCGCAACACCTTTGGCGAGGTTCCTTCCTTTGGCGAGGAAGGGCGGCGAAATGATGAACGCGCTTGGCGGCGCGGTTCATAACCCTGCCTATATAGGCCGGGGGAGAACGTGCTGTCCAGAGGGAAACCTTAAAAGCGTTCTGCTCGTCTCACGGCGAGTTGCTAACCCCCGGCTGCCGGGCCGAACCCGGCGTGGGCCTTAGCAAGCCATCAACCGTGAGAAGACAAAATGACTCATATTGCACAGACGCAAACGGCTCTGGCGGCATTTCTGCCGTGTGTCGTTGCACAGGCACGCCTTGCCGACATCCACGACAGCCTGACACTAGCGCTGGATGCGACCGAGAACCGGCATGGCTATACCCAAACCGAACGGGAAGCCCGGTCCTATATCCGCAGCGCGATCCGCCAGACCCAACGCTTGATGGGGGATGAGGCATGATCACCAGAGATAAACTAGAGGCGATCTATCTTCAGCTAGGCATGGCCGATAACCTCATCGCCGCCTTGGCCATTTGCGTTGACCATGCAGATGGATGCACGGAGCAGATGCGCCGCAAGAGCTTTGATGCACTCATTGGATGCGCCGATGCGCTGGAAGCCCAGATGAAAGCCGCACATGCGTCGGTTGATGACGTGTGGAATCGTCTCGTTGAAGCGGAGGGCGAGGCATGAGCAAGGCACCCCTAGAGCAATACCTGCAAACCTGCCAGAACGATGCCGCTGCATTGCAAAGGCTGGCCGATACCCTCTGCCACTTCGTTGAACGCCCGGCAGATTGGGAACGTGCGCTGGTGATCGAACTGGCGCAGGCCGCGTTCATGCTCGCATCCGGCCTGAACGAGGCGCTGGACAGCATCAATCTGCCGGAGGGGGTGTTGAAATGACCTATCCCCTGACGATGGACAAACTGATGCGGACAGATCGTCCGAAGGATTGGGCCTTTGAGTGCATCAGCACCGCGAACGGCCTGATCAAGACGGCGCATCTCGCGCTGGAGAACATGAACGCGGGCCGGTTCGATCACGAGGACGCCCGACACGCTGTCACCTATTCTCTTGAAGCCGCACTAGGGCTGATGGCTGTGGCCGAGGAAGGCGTCCAGTTGCTTCAAGTCGAAGCTGGCACGGGGGAATGGCCGGTCAGCGAAAGCCCGATCACGCGGATGCACAAAGAAATCACCCGCCTGAACAAGGACGCCGATGCTTTCTACAGGGCGGATGACACCGGCTCTGGTGATACGGCGCAGGAAGCGGCGGCTGCGCTCATGAGCAGGATACTGGAACTGCCTGCCACGACCGCACACGACGCCTTGCGCAAGCTGATGGGTGCAACGCTGAACGGCGTTCATGAGATCAGCGACGGCCCGCCAGAGGGCAAGGTCATTTGGGACGAGATCAAGGCCATCCTCGGTGTTGACGAATGATAACCGCGCCCCCGGCTTCGGTCGGGGGCCGCAACCCGAGAGGAAGCGAAATGAGCCAGCCGTTGATGTTGATAGCCGTGGAGGCGGAAAAGCTTGATCGACTACTTGCCGAGGTTTCAGAGCTTCGGGCGGAAATCCGCGCCGTCCGCTTGTCTCCGCGCCCGGAGTGGGTGACGGCCCACGAATACGCCGAACAGATCGGCAGGACCACCAAGACAGTCAGCAATCTGGTCAAGGCCGGGAAGCTGGAAAGCAAGCGTCAAGGCCGAACTCTTCTGATCCGGAGCACTCGAGGGGATCAGATTATTTCACAATCGTCCGCGAAGTTCCCCCGAGTTCCAAACCCGGGTGGGGGATAAAATGGAGGAATTCGCCTGCCTCTGTGCCGAAAAACCACATAATTATCAACCAGTTAGCTGAAATTATTGGCGGAGAGGGTGGGATTCGAACCCACGGAACCCGTGAAGGCTCAACGGTTTTCGAGACCGCCCCGTTCGACCACTCCGGCACCTCTCCGCGCTTTTGGGTGGTGAGGCGGGGATTTAGAGGGGCGGGGGTTGAAGTGCAAGAGGGTTTCGCCGAAAAAACGGACTAATCCGAAAATGGGTCGCATCGGGCGCCCGATATCGCCAGCGCGGGGCCTGACATGTTGCGAAATTTCTGCCTTTGCGTGGCTCTGTTGATCGCGACCCCCATCTCGGCCCAGCCCGTTTCATCCGAAGATCTCGCCGCTCGGGTCTGGCAGGTGATGGAGATGGAGCAGATGATGCCGGTTCTGCGCGATGAGGCGCTGGACGAGGCGGATGATATGGCCGAAATGCTGTTCCAGCGTGGTGGAACCGGGGCTTGGCTTGATCAGGTTGGGGCGATTCATGATCCGGCGCGGATGCAGGATCTGTTTGTGACCGGGATGCAGGAGGCGATTCCGACTATGGACGCGGCCCTGATCGGCGAGGCGCTGGATTTCTATGAGACCGCGCTTGGCAAGCGGATCATGGCGCTGGAAGTTTCCGCCCGGATTGCCTTCATGGATGAGGCGGTCGAGGCGGATGCGCGCGCGACCTATCAGCTTGCCGCGACGGTGGATGCGCCGCGCGTGGCACAGATCGACCGGCTGATCGACGGGGCCGATCTGATCGACCCGAATGTTGCGGGCGGGCTGAATGCCGCGATTGCCTTTTCGAATGGCTTCAACGATGGCGGCGGATATCCGATGCCGATGACGGAAGATCAGATCCTGTCGGATGCCTGGGCGCAGGAAGCTCAGGTAAGACAGGATACGATCGACTGGCTGAACAGCTATCTGCTGATGACCTATGCGCCGTTAAGCGATGCCGAGCTTGATGAATTCGTGAGTTTCGCCGAGACCGGGGCGTCTCAGGCTTTGGCCGGGCTGTTGTTTGCCGGTTTCGATCATGCTTACCGACAGACATCTTATGAACTTGGCCTTGCCGCGGCGGGGCAGCTTGGCGGACGGGATTTGTAATGCAGGATATCTATCTGGTCGGGCTGCTGGCGCAGCGTCTGATGCTGGCGGCCTTTGGACTGACGGGCGCGCAGGTTGAGGTGAAGGGCCGGTTGCTTGGCGGCGAGCGGGCAGGGATCGAGCGTGACGGTTGGCCGGTGCTGAAGGACGAAGACGGCGCGATCAATGCCGTGCGAGTGCAGTCGAATGATGCGCTTCAACGCTATATCGCCGTGATGGGGCTGCAGCCGCTGTCGCGACCCGAGGGGCCGGTGTTTGGGGCGGTCGGTCAGGGTGAGGCCGTGCGGCCGTGGCATCCCGTGCTGACCGATCTGGCGGCGGAAATCGCTACGCTGATCGTCGAAGCGCCTGCCGATCAGGATGTGAAGCTGTTGTCGCGGCGCCTGCCGATGCTTGGCGTCTTGGCCGCCAGCCGGTTGCGGGGCAGGGCCAGTGCGCCCTCGGGCGGGGAGGTGGTCGCGCCGCATGGTTCCGAGGATCTGCGGGTTGTCGCGAAACGACAGCCTTATGCGGGCTTCTTCGCGGTCGAGGCCTGGGATCTGGCGCATAGAAAGCATGATGGTGGTTTCACGCCGGTGATTACGCGGGAAGCGCTGGTCTCGGGCGATGCGGTGATCGTGCTGCCGTGGGATCCGGTCCGTGACCGGGTCATGGTGATCGAGCAGTTCCGGCTGATCCCCGCTTTGCGCCACGATCCGCAACCATGGCTGCTGGAGCCGATTGCCGGGCGTGTCGATGCCGGGGAAAGCGTCGAGGATGCGATCCGTCGCGAGGCGCTGGAAGAGGCCGATCTGAACTTGGGCAGGCTCTATCCGGCGGTGAACTATTACCCCAGTCCGGGCACGCTGGGCGAGTTTCTTTATACCTTTGCGGCAATTGCCGATCTGCCTGACGGGATTACCGGCGTGCATGGGCTGGATGGCGAGGCCGAGGATATTCGCGGCCATGTCCTGCCGCGCGAGACATTGGTGCGGATGGTGACCGGGGGGCAGGTGACCAATGGCCCGCTGGCGATGATCGTGCTGTGGCTGGAGACGCAGAAAGACCGGATCAGGGCGGAACTGGCGCAAGCATCGGGCTGAGTGCCGGGTCGATCCCCCGATTTCCGCCGTTTTCGGTGCCAAATGGCACGTTTTGCGTTGAATCCCCCGTCTTCCCTGCGTATATCCCCCACAGTCTTAATGGGCGACATGGTCACAACAGACCACTGAATTACGGGTCGGGCGACAAGCCGCGACCCTTTGTCGTTCCTGAAGGGCAGCCATAAAGACCGGCGGAGCCAACCGTCAGGCCAGTGAAATCGACCATAAAGGAAACCGATTATATATGTGCGCTAAAGCCACGATGGAGGAATTCGAAGCCCTCCTGAACGAAAGCTTCGAAATCGACACCCCGGACGAAGGTTCGGTTGTCAAAGGCCGCGTCATCGCCATCGAGGCGGGTCAGGCCATCATCGATGTCGGCTACAAGATGGAAGGCCGCGTCGATCTGAAAGAATTCGCAAATCCCGGTGAAGAAGCCAAGCTGGCAGTCGGCGACGAAGTCGAGGTCTATCTGGACCGCGTCGAAAACGCCCGCGGCGAAGCCTCGATCTCGCGCGAGAAAGCTCGCCGCGAAGAAGCCTGGGATCGTCTGGAAAAAGCCTATGCCGATGAAGAGCGCGTCGATGGCGCCATCTTCGGTCGCGTCAAAGGCGGCTTCACCGTTGATCTGGGCGGCGCTGTTGCGTTCCTGCCCGGCAGCCAAGTCGACGTTCGCCCGGTTCGCGACGCCGGCCCGCTGATGGGTCTGAAGCAACCGTTCCAGATCCTGAAAATGGACCGCCGCCGTGGCAACATCGTCGTGTCGCGCCGCGCCATTTTGGAAGAAAGCCGCGCCGAGCAGCGCGCCGAGGTCATCGCCAACCTGACCGAAGGCCAGACCGTGAACGGTGTCGTCAAGAACATCACCGAATACGGCGCCTTCGTCGATCTGGGCGGTGTTGACGGCCTGCTGCACGTCACCGACATGGCATGGCGCCGGGTCAACCACCCGTCGGAAATCCTGTCGATCGGCGAGACCGTCAAGGTTCAGGTCATCAAGATCAACAAAGACAGCCACCGCATCAGCCTGGGCATGAAGCAGCTTCAGGCCGATCCATGGGATACCGTCGGCGACAAGTTCCCGATCGGCTCGGTCCATCAGGGCCGCGTGACCAACATCACCGATTACGGCGCCTTCGTGGAGCTGGAAGCCGGTGTCGAAGGTCTGGTCCATGTCAGCGAAATGAGCTGGACCAAGAAGAACGTTCATCCGGGCAAGATCGTCTCGACCTCGCAAGAGGTTGACGTGATGGTTCTGGAAATCGACGAAGCCAAACGCCGCGTTTCGCTGGGCCTGAAACAGACCCAACGCAACCCGTGGGAAGTCTTTGCCGAAACCCATCCGTCGGGCACCGTCATCGAAGGCGAAGTCAAGAACATCACCGAATTCGGTCTGTTCATCGGCCTCGACGGCGATATCGACGGCATGGTCCACCTGTCGGACATCTCGTGGGATGCCCGTGGCGAAGACGCCATTCAGGACTTCCGCAAGGGCGACGTGGTCAAAGCCGTTGTTCAGGACGTGGATGTCGAGAAAGAGCGTATCTCGCTGTCGATCAAGGCTCTGGAAAACGAGCACATGGCTGAAGCCGTTGACGGCGTGAAGCGTGGCACGATCGTCACCGTCGAAGTGACCGCGATCGAAGAAGGCGGGATCGAAGTGGAATATAACGGCGTCAAGTCGTTCATCCGCCGCAGCGATCTGGCCCGCGACCGTCAGGACCAGCGCCCCGAGCGTTTCGGCGTTGGCGACAAGGTCGATGCCCGCGTGACCAACGTGGACACCAAGACCCGCCGTCTGGGTCTGTCGATCAAGGCACGCGAGATCGCCGAAGAGAAAGAAGCGATCGACCAGTATGGCAGCTCGGATTCGGGCGCATCGCTGGGCGACATCCTTGGCGCGGCTCTGAACCGCAACAACTGATCCAAGATCAGGCAGAGAAGTTAATATCCCGCCCGGCAGACCCTGCCGGGCGGGTTTTTTTATGCCTATGACAGGGGTTGGCCCAAGGACGGACCTTGCGCGACAGGGCCAAACCTGCAACCCTATGCAACCATAGCCGCCCGAAGGCGTTGCATTGGGAACCTTTGGTGGCATGTGTCGTAAGTGTTCAATGCCATCTCGCAGTCTTGGGGAAGCCATGATCCGGTCAGAACTGATCCAGAAAATTTCCGACGAAAACCCGCATCTGTTCCGCCGCGATGTCGAGCGAATCGTGAATACGGTTTTTGAAGAGGTCATCGACGCCATGGCGCGCGGTGACCGGGTCGAGTTGCGCGGCTTTGGCGCCTTCTCGGTCAAGAAGCGCGACTCGCGCACCGGGCGCAATCCGCGCACGGGCGATGCCGTCGATGTCGATGAAAAGCACGTGCCGTTCTTCAAGACCGGCAAATTGCTGCGCGATCGGTTGAACGGAGAGGCCTGACCGGCGTAGAAGGTCGGTCAATACCGGCGGTCACTCCTTGGCCGCCGCAACCGGGGAATATCGATGCGAGCCATTCGTCTGCTGTTCGTCGTGCTTCTGGCACTGTTTCTGATCGCCTTGGCGCTTGCCAACAGGGAAATCGTCACCCTGTCGGCCTTCCCGGCGAATTTCGGGCAGTTCCTTGGCGGGCAATGGACGGTCAATCTGCCGCTGTTTCTTGTGATCTTCGTGGCCTTTGCCGGTGGCATGCTGGCGGGTCTTGTCTGGGAGTGGCTGCGCGAGGCGCATATCCGTCGCGAGGCGCGCGCCCATCGCGACCGCGCCGCTCGTCTGGAAAGCGAAGTCGGCCAGTTGCGTCAGGACCATGCCGCCCCGCAGGACGAAGTTCTGGCGATTCTGGAACGCCCGAAAACCACGCCTGCACCGACGCCCATTCCCTCGCCCGAACCCGCTCCGGGGACGACGCTGCCCGCTTCCCGCTGATGGCTCAGGTCAAAATCTGCGGATTGCGCGAGGCGGTCCATGTCGATGCGGCCGTCAAGGCGGGCGCGCAATATCTGGGATTCGTCTTCTTCCCAAAATCGCCTCGTGCGGTGACGCCGGAACAGGCGCGGGCGCTGATGGCCGAGATACCGCTTGGCATCGCCAAGACCGGGCTGTTCGTCGATCCCACGGACGATCTTCTGCGCGATACGCTGGCCCACGCGCCCTTGGACATGATCCAGCTTCACGGCAAGGAAAGCCCCGACCGCGTGGCCGAGGTGAAGGCGCTGACCGGCCTGCCGGTAATGAAGGCGGTGGGTATCGCCGAGCCTGCCGATCTTGCCGCGCTGATCGATTACGGGCTGGTTGCCGACATGCTTCTGGTCGATGCCAAAGCCCCGAAGGGATCGCCGATTCCCGGTGGCAACGGTCTGGCCTTTGACTGGCGGCTGCTGGTCGGTCGCAAATGGCTGCGCCCATGGTTGCTGGCAGGCGGCCTGACCCCCGCGAATGTGGCCGAGGCGATCCGCCTGACCGGCGCGCGCGGTGTCGATGTGTCTTCGGGTGTCGAGACCGAGCCGGGCCAGAAAGACGCCGCCCTGATCCGCGCGTTCATCGAGGCTGCTAATGTCTGACATCACATTTCGTCCCGCCCGCCGTGACGAGGTGGCGGAGATCGTCGCCATGCTGGCCGACGACTTTCTTGGCCGCGACCGTGAACAGGGCGATCTTGTGGATTACGAAGCGGCGTTTGACGAAATCGCCGCCTCGGCCGCCAACGAATTGATCGTCGGCGAACGCGAAGGCAGCATCGCCGCCTGCTATCAGATGACCTATATTCCCGGCCTCTCGCTTTCTGCTGCACGGCGCGCGCTGATCGAGGGGGTGCGGGTGCATGCCGACCATCGCGGCCATGGCATCGGCGCGCAGATGATGGCGGATGCCGAGGACCGGGCGCGTCGCGCGGGTTGCACGGTGTTGCAGTTCACCACCAACAAATCCCGCACCGATGCGCATCGTTTCTATGACCGGCTGGGCTTCACCCCAAGCCATATCGGCTATAAGAAGACGCTCTAGGCTTCTTCCTTGCCTCAATACCCATTCCAACCGTGAAGGCGCAGCCATGGCCGATGATCTGGTAAACAGCTACAAGACCGGCCCCGACGAGCAGGGCCGTTTCGGCATCTTCGGCGGTCGCTTTGTCAGCGAAACGCTGATGCCGCTGATCCTTGATCTTGAGGCCGAATATGAGCGGGCCAAGACCGATCCCGAATTCTGGGCGCAGATGGATGATCTGTGGACCCATTACGTCGGCCGCCCGTCGCCGCTTTATTTCGCCGAACGCCTGACCGAGCGTCTGGGCGGCGCGAAAATCTATATGAAGCGGGATGAGCTGAACCACACCGGCGCGCATAAGATCAACAATGTGCTGGGCCAGATCCTACTGGCGATGCGGATGGGCAAGACCCGGATCATCGCCGAGACCGGGGCAGGCCAGCATGGCGTGGCAACCGCCACCGTCTGCGCGCGCTTTGGCCTGAAATGCGTGGTCTATATGGGCGCCCACGATGTCGAGCGTCAGGCGCCGAACGTGTTCCGCATGCGGCTTCTGGGGGCGGATGTGATCCCGGTGACCAGCGGTCGCGGCACGCTGAAGGACGCGATGAACGACGCACTGCGCGATTGGGTCACCAATGTCCGCGACACCTTCTACTGCATCGGCACCGTCGCCGGTCCGCATCCCTATCCGGCGATGGTCCGCGATTTCCAGTCGATCATCGGCAAGGAAGTCCGCGAACAGATCATGCCGCGCGAAGGCCGCCTTCCCGACACGATCATTGCCGCAATCGGCGGCGGCTCGAACGCGATGGGCCTGTTCTACCCGTTCCTTGACGACACATCCGTCCGCATCATTGGGGTCGAGGCCGGCGGCAAGGGCGTCGATGACCGGATGGAGCATTGCGCCAGCCTGTCGGGCGGGCGTCCGGGCGTGCTGCACGGCAACCGCACCTATCTGTTGCAGGACGATGATGGCCAGATCCTTGAAGGCCATTCGATCAGCGCCGGTCTGGACTATCCCGGCATCGGGCCAGAGCATGCCTGGCTGAACGATATCGGTCGCGCCGAATATGTCAGCGTCACCGATAAAGAGGCGCTGGCGGCGTTTCAGCTTTGCTGTGAAACCGAAGGCATCATCCCGGCACTGGAGCCCAGCCACGCGCTGGCCCATGTCATCAAGATCGCGCCCGATCTGCCTGCGGATCATATCATCGTGATGAATATGTGCGGTCGTGGTGACAAGGATATCTTCACTGTTGCCAAGCACTTGGGCGTAGATATTAAAGCCTGATCGAACTTTTCCCTCGCGCCCGATGACGCAATTGCGACAGGGCGCGAGGAAACCTCTGACTGTCTCGCCGGGTTGTCTGCCCGATGAGCATGAAGGAGGAAATGTCATGCTGAAACGGACAATGACGACCGCCATGATCGGCGGCAAGGTTCTGGCGCTTGGCGCGCTGATGATGGGTTCGACGGCGCTGGCGCAGACCGGCGAAGTGGTCGAAGGCAATACCACCGTGGTCGAAACCCCGGACGGCAACACCGCCGTGGTTCCGGGCGTCGCGGCAGACCCTGGCGCACCGGTCGGTGCGGTCACCCCGCCCGATTATCCGTTGCTGGAACAGCTCGACAATGACGAGGCGATTGCCGAGTCGCTGATCGGACAGGGTTTCACCGATGTGCATATCCTGCGCGAAGGCCCGATCCTGACCGTCAACGCACAGCGAGCCGGTCAGCCGACCGAACTGGTCTATAGCATTGCCAATGGCAGCCTGATCTCGGTTGACGGAGTGGAACTGCGCGAGGCGCCCGAGCGGTCCAGCGGGCAGGACAACGACACCATGTCGGCACCGGATGACGGGACCGATGATGGTGATACGGGCACAGATGATGGCACCGATGACGGCAGCGGCGACGGGACTGACGATGGTGGCGATACTGGCACCGACGACGGTTCGGATGACGGCGGTGATCCGGGTGGCGATGACGGAGCCGATGGCTCTGACGGGTCCGATGGTTCGGACGGATCTGATGGCTCTGACGGTTCGGACGGCGGCGACGGCTCCGACGGCGGGTCTGATGGCTCGGATGGTTCCGACGGCGGGTCTGACGGTGGCGGCGAAGGTGGCGACGGCGGCGAGAATAACGGCTGACGCCAACCCACCAAGACAGAACCGGGGGCAATCTTGCGCCCGGTTTTTTTTTCGTGGCGTTTATGATCTAGCGGCTGAGGATCAGGATATTCAGCCGCGATTCCACATGCGGGGCAGGGAACAGGATACGACCGCTATCGGGGCCGGTCAGCTCGATCACACCGATCTCGGGGAAGCGTTGCGGGCTGGCGGTGGCGTCGATGTCCTCTGGCAGATCGGCATAGCCCGGCGGTGTATCCCCGGCGATGAAGCCGGTGCCAAGATAAAGCAGCCTTTCGCCATCCGCCTGCGCCGACCCGATCGTCCGCTGCGATCCGGTCAGTTTTTCGAAGGTGCCGTCCTTGCGGAAGACGCAGCGGAAGGGCTGATAGATCACCACCGGCAGCAGCCCGCCCAGCTTTGCCATCCGGCAGGACCATTCGCCCGGCATCAACTCCAGCGCCACCCCGGCGGGCAGCGCCTCGCCGGTCAGGGCGCGGGCAATGGTCTGCGCCTCTTCCGCCGTCGCCCCGGCAAAGGCCTGACGCAAGGCCTCGCCCGTGGTGGCATCAAGCTGTGCCAGACGTTCGGCATCGTCGGTGCGGATCGGGATATCCTCGGCCAGCGCCGGAAGCGCCAGCAGCGACAGGGCTATTGCGGTCAGCAGTTTATTCATGGGCATCGACGGCATGTGCTTGCAGAAGCTCCAATGGAATGATGTCCAGCGCGCGAACATGGGTTGCCTCCAGCACCACATTCGGCGCGGCAAATTCATGCGCGGCCTGTAGGAAACGCGCGGCGCAAAGGCACCAGCGGTCGCCGGGCTTCAATCCTTCGAAACGATATTCCGGGCGCGGCGTGGACAGATCGTTGCCCAGATATTTCGACATGGCCAGAAATTCCGCTGTGACGATCACGCAGACCGTATGGCTGCCCGCATCGCCCGGCCCGGTATCGCAGCAGCCATTCCGGTAATAGCCGGTCAGCGGTTGCATCGAGCAGGGTTCCAGATCGGTGCCCAAGACGTTCAGCGACGGTTCCATCGGCGGTCCTCCCATCGGCTCAGGCTACATCCTGCGGCCGAACAGTCCAAGACCCGCATTTTGCACCTCATCCGGGGTAAGCGGAACCGGAGCCCAGCGAATCCAGCGGCCATGAAAATCGGCGCGACCCAGATACCAGCCACGCTGCTGCCCATCCCACAGGCGCAGTGTCAGTCGCGCCCCGTCCGCGCCGCCATCAGATTCCATGCTGAAATGCGCCACCGGCATCTGCGGCGTGGCGGCCCGGCCTGCGGCGTCCATCGCGGCCTCGCAAGCGGCAAGGGTTTCGGCGGGGAAATATTGTGCGGCGATCGTATGTGTCACCAGTGTCAGCCTGCCGGGCGCCTTTTCGGCCAACCGTGTTGCCAGCCACCCCGCCGCATCGCCTGCCGTGACCTGCGGCGGATGCCGCTGCGCCAGCGCCAGTGCCGCGTTTAGCCGCGACAGACGGGCGACCTGATCGGCCCAGCAATAGGCCCGCAATCGCAAAGCATCGGCCACCGGATCGAGCGGGTTCAGGTCAACGCCCTCTGCGCTGTCCACCACCGGATCGCCTTCGGGCAGGTCTCCCTGCCATTCCGGGCGCAGAACGACGCTCTCTGATTCTAAAAATTCCGTATTTGGTGCAAGCTCATAGCGATGAAAGTTCAGGTTGAGTCCAGCCGAAGCACCAAGCTCCAGCACCCGCAGCGGTAGCGGGTTGAGCCCGTGCAGATACCGCGCCGCCGCCAGAATGGCCGCAGAGCGCGCGACCTCATTCGTCTGCGGTGGGCTGTCCATCCAGCGCAGCACCGTCGCCTCGTGATCCTTCAGCGCGGCAAGAAGCAGCCCCGGATCGACGCGCCGCGCGGCATAGGCGCGGGCCAGTTCCGGCGCGGCGTCGGTCAGCACCAGCGCATGCAGCGCCCCGCACAGCCTCAGCGGCACGGAATCGGCGCTGCTGCGCGGATCGCCGGGCCAGTTCAGCACGCGGGCGGCAACCGCCCCCTGATCCGGCTGCAACAGATCGGCAAGCGCCTCGCACAAAGCGGCCGTATAATCCGATCCCAGCATCCGGCAGGACCGCGCCTGATCGCGAAATGCATCCCTGACGGCCTGTTCGCTCATTTGAACCTCTCGGTCAGATTGCGCAGTTTTTCGACAAAACTCTGCGGCGCGTCACTTGGCGGCGCGTCCGGTTTTACCTCGGGTTTGGTGGGTTTCGGTTCGGGCGGCAGGCGTTTTTCAGGGGCCTCGGTCCCGCTATTGCGCGCCGGGGTCACCCGCGCCGCCACCGCATTCTGGAACCGCCCGCCATCGCCACCGGCCAGCGAGACCGCCCCGTCGGACACCCCCCGCAACAGATCGTCCAGCCAGTCCTGATCCGCCTTGGCGAAATCCGACAGCACATAGGGCGCGACCCGATCCTTGTGGCCCGGATGGCCGATGCCCAGCCGCACCCGTTCATATTCCGCGCCGATATGCTGGTGGATCGAGCGCAGCCCGTTATGCCCCGCATGGCCGCCACCACGCTTTACCCGGCACTTTCCGGGGGCCAGATCCAACTCGTCATGCAGCACGATCACATCCTCGGGCGTCAGCTTCAGATAGCGCATCGCCTCGCCCACGGATTGCCCCGACAGGTTCATGAAGGTCGTGGGCTTCAGCAGCGCCACCCGTTCGCTGCCCAGCCGCCCTTCGGCGATTTCGCCCTGAAAACGCGCCTTCCACGGGCCGAAACCATGCTCCGAGGCGATGCGATCCACGGCCATGAAACCGATATTATGCCGGTTTCCCGCATATTTCGCGCCGGGATTGCCCAGACCAACAATCAGTTTCATCGACCTCTCCTGTCCTGCCATTCGATAGGGTTTTAGGTGAAAAGCACCTGTTGCGGCAGGCGAAATGTGCTGCATCCCTTGCGGCGGACCTTGCCGGTTACTAAGACTCTGTCAACCTTTCGCGGCTATGAGATGGGGATTACCCGGTCGAATCGCGACGAGCTAGGGACTAACAGGCAAGGACTGATGATGAGCGATCCGGCAGAATTCTACATGAACACACTGGTCCCGATGGTGGTCGAACAGACCTCTCGCGGGGAACGGGCCTATGACATCTTTTCGCGCCTGCTGAAGGAACGGATCATCTTCGTCTCGGGCCCGGTCCATGACGGGATGTCCACCCTGATCTGTGCGCAATTGCTGTTTCTTGAGGCGGAGAACCCGTCCAAGGATATCAGCATGTATATCAACAGCCCGGGCGGCGTGGTGACCTCGGGCCTGTCGATCTATGACACGATGCAATATATCCGCCCGCGTGTGTCCACGCTGGTCGTGGGGCAGGCGGCCTCGATGGGATCGCTGCTGCTGGCGGCGGGCGAAAAGGGTCTGCGCTATTCGCTGCCCAACAGCCGGGTGATGGTCCACCAGCCCTCGGGCGGGTTCCAGGGGCAGGCGACCGACATCCTGATCCACGCGCGCGAGACCGAAAAGCTGAAGCGGCGGCTGAACGAGATTTACGTTCAGCATACCGGCCGCACGCTGGAAGAGGTTGAGCAGGCGTTGGAGCGTGACCGCTTCATGTCGCCGGAAGAGGCGAAGGATTGGGGCCTGATCGATGAGGTGCTGGAGCCACGCGGCAAGGCCGAGCCAGAGAAGAAATAACGGTTGGGGATTGTGACGGCTGCGCGTCATCCTTAACATAGGGATCATAGCCGCGACGGGTAAAAGCGTCGCGGAGGATTACGGAAGCGGCGCAGGCAAACCCTGTTGCCGCCCGTCGTTCGGATAAAAGGGCGGCGGTAACGAAGGAAATGGACGATGGCTAACCAGTCCGGCGGCGACAGCAAGAACACGCTCTATTGCAGTTTTTGCGGCAAGAGCCAGCATGAGGTGCGCAAGCTGATTGCGGGCCCGACCGTATTCATCTGCGATGAATGCGTCGAATTGTGCATGGACATCATCCGCGAAGAAACCAAATCATCCGGGTTGAAATCGGGCGACGGGGTGCCGACGCCGAAGGAAATCTGCGGCGTGCTGGACGATTATGTGATCGGTCAGGAACGGGCCAAGCGGGTTCTGGCGGTGGCGGTGCATAACCACTACAAGCGGCTGAACCACGGCTCGAAATCCGATATCGAGCTGGCCAAGTCGAACATCCTGCTGATCGGCCCGACCGGCACCGGCAAGACGCTGCTGGCGCAGACGCTGGCACGGATCCTTGACGTGCCGTTCACCATGGCCGACGCGACCACGCTGACCGAGGCGGGTTATGTCGGCGAGGATGTCGAAAACATCATCCTGAAGCTGTTGCAGGCGTCGGAATATAACGTCGAACGCGCGCAGCGCGGCATCGTCTATATCGATGAGGTCGACAAGATCACCCGCAAGTCTGACAACCCCTCGATCACCCGCGACGTTTCGGGCGAGGGCGTTCAGCAGGCTTTGCTGAAGATCATGGAAGGCACCGTGGCCAGCGTGCCGCCGCAGGGCGGGCGCAAACATCCGCAGCAGGAATTCCTACAGGTGGACACGACCAACATCCTGTTCATCTGCGGCGGCGCCTTTGCCGGGCTGGAGCGGATCATCGCGCAGCGCAACAAGGGCACGGCGATGGGCTTTGGCGCCTCGGTCAAGGAAAACGACGACCGTGGCGTCGGCGAGCTGTTCATGGATCTGGAGCCGGAAGACCTGCTGAAATTCGGTCTGATCCCGGAATTCGTCGGTCGTCTTCCGGTCATCGCGACGCTGACCGATCTGGACGAAGAAGCGCTGATCATCATCCTGACCAAGCCGAAAAACGCGCTGGTCAAGCAATATCAGCGTCTGTTCGATCTG
Source organism: Paracoccus caeni (assembly GCF_016629665.1). Taxonomy (GTDB): domain Bacteria; phylum Pseudomonadota; class Alphaproteobacteria; order Rhodobacterales; family Rhodobacteraceae; genus Paracoccus; species Paracoccus caeni. The sequence continues at coordinate 66,243 of NZ_JAEPRQ010000002.1, read as the reverse complement.
GAAGGCGTGCAACTGACCTTCACCGATGATGCGCTGAAGGCGATCGCCAAGCGCGCCATCCTGCGCAAAACCGGCGCACGCGGCCTGCGCTCGATCATGGAAGACATCCTGCTGGACACGATGTTCGATCTGCCGGGCATGGACAGCGTCGTCGAAGTGGTGGTGAATGAGGATGCGGTGGACAATGCTGCGGTGAAACCGCTGCTGATCCACACCGACGCAAAGAAAGAAAGCGCCTCGGCCGGCTGAACCGGCGGAATGCGATGGCTGACAGGGCCGGTTCTGCCAATGTTGCGGGACCGGCCCTTCGCTTTGGCAAAAGCCCGTGATTGATTGCCGGTATGACCGGGAAGGCTGGACCTTGGGCGAAACTTGCGCCATATCTCAAAGCAATCTTGAAGGATGGGGTCCGTGTCCATGAAGTCGTTTCTGCTGCGCGTTTTGACCTGGTGGAACAGCCAGACGATCAACACTCAGGTCTGGACCTGGCTTTACGGCGAAGAAGTCGGCAAGGACGATCAGGGCAACATTTTCTATCAGTCCAAGGACGGCAAGCGCCGTTGGGTGATCTATAACGGCGTGTCCGAAGCCAGCCGCGTTTCGCCGGAATGGCATGGCTGGCTGCACCACACCTGGGCCGAGCCGCCGACCAAGGCGCCGCTGCCCACGCGCCCCTGGGAAAAGCCGCATTTGCCGAACCTGACCGGCACGCCCGAGGCCTATCATCCGCAAGGCTCGCTCTACCGGGCCGAGCCGGTGGCGCGGCGCGATTACGAAGCGTGGCAGCCTGAATAAATGGTGACCGGGGCCGAGCATCGGGCCGAGCAGCGCGTCGAAACCATCACCGGCGCGGTGGTTCTGATCGTGGCCGCCGGTTTTCTGGCATGGGGTTTTGGCGGCGATCTCTGGCAGCGCCAGAAGGGTTATGAGGTGACGGCCTCTTTCCCCGATGTGGACGGCGTCGAGGTCGGGACCGAGGTTCGGCTTGCGGGCGTCAAGGTCGGCAAGGTGACTTCGGTGGCGCTGAACCCGCAAACCTATATGGCCGATGCGCGCCTCAGCATTCCCGAAAGCGTGGTCCTGCCCACCGACAGCGCCGCGCTGATTCAGTCTGACGGGCTGTTGGGCGGTGCCTATATCCAGATCCAGCCCGGCGGCAGCCCCGACAATCTCGCCCCCGGCGATGAGATCGAGGATGTGCAGGGCGCGGTCAGCCTGCTGCAACTGATGATGAAATTCGTTGACAGCCAGTCCAGCGATGACGAGGCGACGCAATGATGATCCGATCCCTTCCCGCGCTGGCGTTGTCAGCCATGCTGGCCTTCCCGGCGATGGCGCAACAGACCTTGCCAAGCCTTGGCGAGCCCGAGACGACGACGCAGCAAGAGCCGGTTCGTCAGCCGCCGCAGCAGGTTGCGCAGGCGGGCGGGGCGTTTCTGCGCGGGCTTGATAAACTTTCGGGTCGGACGACCGATTTTCATCTGACCGTCGGTGATGCAGCGGATTACGGGCGGCTGCAAATCCGGCTGGGCCAGTGCCGCTATCCGGCGGGCGATCCAAGCTCTGACGCCTTCGCGCAACTGACCATCGCCGATACCAGCCAGAATGTGACGCTGTTCAGCGGCTGGATGGTCGCATCTTCCCCCGCTTTATCGGCGCTGGACGATGCGCGCTATGATGTCTGGGTGATTTCCTGCGAAAGCTGATCGGCGTCTGGCAGGGGCAGGGCGCCGAAACTGACATCGCTGCGCAGCGCTGCGGCCAGCCGTTTCCGGTAATCCTCGCGCGTGATCTCGGACCCGCCCATTCGCTTCAGGTGCGGCGTCAGATATTGGGTATCGAACAACGTGAACCCGCTTCGCGCCAGATGCGACGAGGTCCACAGCAACGCCATCTTCGACCCGTTGGTCTGCGCCGAAACCATTGATTCGCCAAAGAAAGCCCCGCCCAGCGTTACACCGAAAATGCCCCCGGCAAAGCGGTCATTTCGCCGAACCTCGATGGCATGGGCATGGCCTAACTGATGAAGCTGGCGGTAAAGCTGTGATAGCGGCGCGTTGATCCATGTGTCTTCGCGATCGGCACAGGCCGCAACGACCGCATCGAAATCATGGTTCAGCAGCGCCGACCAGTCCCCCCGCCGCAGATCGCGCAGAAGCGAGCGCGAGGCATGGACCCCGCCCACCGGCAGCACCCCGCGATAGGGCGGATCATACCAGTAAAGGCGCGGATCCCCGGCGCTGTCGGCCATCGGAAAGACGCCACGCGCATAGCCTTTCAGCAATTGCGCGGGCGACAGCACGACAAGATCAGCCCGCGTTGGCGTAACGCTGTTCCAGCCAGCGTTCCAGCCAATGGATCGAGTAATTGCCGGACTGGATATCCGGTTCCTGCAACAGATCGCGGAACAATTGCGTCGTCGTCTCGACGCCATCGACGATCAATTCGCCCAATGCCCGGTCCAGACGCGCCAGCGCCTCGGGGCGGTCGCGGCCATGCACGATCAGCTTGCCGATCAGGCTGTCGTAATAGGGCGGGATCGAATAGCCGTCGTAAAGCGCGGAATCGACGCGGACGCCAAGGCCGCCCGGCGAATGATATTGGGTGATCTTGCCGGGACTTGGCGCGAAATTCGGCAGCTTTTCGGCATTGATCCGAACCTCGATCGCGTGGCCGCGGATCGTCAGATCATCCTGCGAGAACTCCATCTCCTGACCGGCAGCGACCAGAATCTGCTGACGGACCAGATCGACGCCGAAGATTGCCTCGGTCACCGGATGTTCGACCTGAAGGCGGGTGTTCATCTCGATGAAATAGAACTCGCCGTCTTCATACAGAAATTCGATGGTACCCGCGCCCGCATAACCGATCTTGGCGACCGCGTCCGAACAGACCTTGCCGATCCGCGCACGTTCTTCCGGGGTGATGATCGGGCCGGGGGCTTCTTCCAGCACCTTCTGGTGGCGGCGCTGCAAGGAGCAATCGCGTTCGCCCAGATGGACCGCGCGACCCTTGCCGTCGCCAAAGACCTGCACCTCAATATGGCGCGGTTTCTGCAGGTATTTTTCGATATAAACGTCGGGATTGCCAAAGGCGGCCTTCGCTTCGGCTCGCGCGGTGCGGAAGGCGACTTCCAGGCCTTTTTCGTCCTGTGCCACCTTCATCCCGCGACCGCCGCCGCCGGCGGTTGCCTTGATGATGACCGGATAGCCGATCTCTGCCGCGACCTTCACCGCCTCATCGACATCGTTGACGCCGCCTTCGCTGCCCGGCACGCAGGGCACGCCAAGCGCCTTCATCGTGTCCTTGGCGGTGATCTTGTCGCCCATGATGCGGATATGTTCGGCGCGCGGGCCGATGAAGGTGATGTCGTGATCTTCCAGCATCTGCACGAAGCCGGCATTTTCCGACAGGAAACCATAGCCCGGATGCACCGCCTGCGCGCCGGTGATTTCACAGGCCGAGATGATGGCGGGCATCGACAGATAGCTTTGACCCGAGGGCGGCGGGCCGATGCAGACGGATTCGTCGGCCATCAGCACATGCATCGCATCGGCATCGGCGGTGGAATGGACCGCGACCGAGGCGATGCCCATTTCCCGGCATGCGCGAATCACGCGCAGCGCAATCTCGCCCCGGTTGGCGATCAGGATCTTGTCGAACATCCGCGCCTCACTCGACGACCATCAGGGGCGCGCCGTATTCGACCGGGCTGCCGTCATCGACAAGAATGCGCTTCACCGTGCCTGCGCGCGGGGCGGGGATGTGGTTCATCGTCTTCATCGCCTCGACGATCAGCAGCGTATCGCCTTCGGCGACGGTCTGGCCGATCTGGACGAAGGCTGCGGCGCCCGGCTCTGCCGCCAGATAGACGGTGCCGACCATGGGCGAGGTGACGATGCCCGGCAGGCTGGCCGGGTCGTCATTCGCGGCGGCGGCAGGCGCTGCGCTGGCGGCGGGGGCCGCTGCGGGTGCGGCGACCGGGGCAGGGGCCAGCGCCGGAGCGGCTGCATAGGCGACCTGCTTGCCATATTTCGACAGGCTGACGGTCAGCCGGTCATGTTCGTCATATTCCCGCTTGACCGACAATTCGGCCAGTTCGCTTGCGTTCAGCAGCTCGGCCAGCGACTTGATGAAGGCCACGTCGCCATCGTGGAATTTGTCGTTCTTGGGTTCGTTGCTCATGCGGTCCTCTGCCGTGGTCTGATGCCGCTCTGATTTCTTGCGGCGTTTTGCACGCTTATAGCCTTGGAAGCGGGCCAAGGGGAAGGGTTTCGCTCAATCCTGTTGATGATCGTCGAAATTTTCCGCTTCGATCAGGTTGTTAACCAGTTTGGTCATATCGTCTCGCCATGCGAGACGTTCCAGCCATTCGCGTGGGAAAGCATCCACGCCCCAGATCGCGCCGGCGAATTGCCCGGTGACCGCAGCGACCGTATCGGCATCGTCACCGAGATTGGCGGCCAGCAGGATGGCCTCGGCCGGGGTGCCCGCATGGTGAATCGACCATAGGGCGGCCTCCAGAGTGTGAAGAACATACCCGGTCGAGCGAATCTCGTCGCGAGTCTTTCGCAGGAAATCGCCGCTGCGCAATTCGCCCACCTTGGTGCCGAAAGGCGCAGGTGCGACGGTCAGCGCATCCTGCAAAGTCCTGTTTCCGGCCAGCGCGATAAGTGCAGACGCCATCAGTTGACAGGCATCCAAACATTCGGCAGCGGCGTGGGTGGTCCGGCTTTGAAGTTCCGCCGCATGGCAGGCCGCAGCAGGATCACCCGCCCAGCGGATCGCCACCGGAGCCAGCCGCATGATAGAGCCGTTGCCCGCAGTGTTCTCCGCCTCGCTTCCCGAAAGCGGCTCGCCGCTTCGCTCGAAACGGCTGATGGCTTGCCGGGTGGTGACGCCGATATCGAAGCAAGCACCGGTCACGCTCTTATGACCATGGTGCCACCAGTTAGAGAACCGGCGCATCAGTTGTGCTGCATCGAAATGTCCGCCAGGCTTACCGCTTTCGATCAGCGTCTCGGCAAGGCACAGGGCCATTGATGTGTCATCGGTCCATTCGCCTGGCTTCAGCCCGAAAGGCCCGCCGCCGATCATGTCGGTCAGTGCAGGCTGGCTGTCGCGGCGAGTGAATTCCAACGTCGTTCCTACGGCGTCTCCGATCGCCAGACCGACAAGCATGCCTTCGAGGCGCGATCGGTGCGAGGGCTCAGTCACCGACACGCCCCGCCTTTTCTTTGATCCCCGAGACGCCCTCGCGACGGGCCAGTTCGACTTCGACATCCGCCAAAGACACATCGCGCGCGGCCAGCATCACCAGCAGGTGAAACAGCACATCTGCGGCTTCCGAGGTCAGGCGGGCGCGGTCGCCCTTCACGGCCTCAATGATGGCTTCGACGGCTTCTTCGCCGAATTTCTCGGCGCATTTTTCGGGGCCTTTGGACAGCAGTTTGGCGGTCCAGCTTGTGTCGGGATCGGCGCCCTTACGGCTTTCGATGGTGGCGGCGAGGCGGTGAATCGACACTCAGGCGTTCCTTTCGGTGAAGATGCAGACCCGGCCCGGAATCGAGGTGCCTGAAAGGCACCGCCGGGCAGTGCCCATCCGCCCCCCCGGATGGGCACTTCGGTGATGTTATGCGATACGGATATGGCGGGAGGGATTGCACCATAAAGCGCGAATTACCAGCGTTGCAGGTGCCCTTCCGCGGATGGTCACCGCCCTCATCTCTGGATTGCTTCATCGCTTCGAAAATGATGTGTCCGCCCGCAGCATCGGACGGGCACAGCCCTTCGTTCTGGACCATCATGCCAGCCTCATCGGGATACCTGCGGCGGCCATATGCGCTTTGGCCTCGGCAATCGTGAAGGTGCCGAAATGGAAGATCGAGGCGGCAAGGACGGCGCTGGCATGGCCTTCGGTCACGCCCTCGACCAGATGGTCCAGCGTGCCAACCCCGCCCGAGGCGATGACCGGGATGCCCACCGCATCGGCAATCGCACGGGTCAGCGGCAGGTTGAAGCCCGCGCGGGTGCCGTCGCGGTCCATCGAGGTCAGAAGGATTTCGCCCGCGCCCTTCGCCTCGACCGTGCGGGCGAATTCGACGGCGTCGATGCCGGTCGATTTGCGGCCGCCATGGGTGAAGATTTCCCACTTGCCGGGGCTGACGGTCTTGGCGTCGATGGCGACGACGATGCATTGGCTGCCGAAGCGGTCGGCGGCCTCGGCCACCACGTCGGGGTCGGCCACTGCGGCAGAGTTGAAGCTGACCTTGTCCGCCCCCGCCAGCAACAGCGCGCGCACGTCATGATGCGAACGGACGCCGCCGCCCACGGTCAGCGGCACGAAACATTGCTCGGCGGTGCGGGTGACCAGATCGAACATGGTGCCGCGATTTTCATGGGTGGCGTGGATGTCGAGGAAGCAAATTTCGTCGGCGCCTGCGGCATCATAGGCGCGCGCAGCCTCGACCGGATCACCGGCATCGATCAGATCGACGAAATTCACGCCTTTGACCACGCGGCCATCGGCCACGTCGAGGCAGGGAATGATGCGGGTCTTCAGCATCGGGGCGCCTTTCCTTGGGTCGCCTGCGGGACGCGACCCTTTGTTTCGTCGCCTAAATAGGAAGGATCGGCGCTCAGGTCCATGGATCTGTTGCGACAGTTGTGTTGCGGATTGCCAAAGCGGCCTGAAACGCAGAACGGGGACCGAAGCCCCCGTTCAATACCACCTGTGCGGACAGACCTATTTAGGGTCTTCGAGAATCTGCTTGCGCGCCACTTCAAGCAGCTCGCCCATCTTGGTGCGGATTTCCGATTCACCGGCCTTGTCCTGAAGGTCGGCCAGCAGCTTGCGGTAAACGTCTTCTTCACCCGGCTCGTCGAAATCGGCGTTCACCACGCTCATCGCGTAGCTTTTCGCATCGTCGCCGGTCTTGCCCAGAAGACCTGCGGCCCATTCCCCCAGAAGCCGGTTGCGGCGCACTTCGGCCTTGAAGCGCAAATCGGCGTCCTGGGCGAACTTGGCCTCATAGGCGCGCTCGCGGTCGTCGAAACTCGTGGCCATGGAACAATCTCCTGTTTCCGGTCATCGACCGAATTTGAGCATTGCTCTGTGCTTGCCGCAAGCCTCGTATTGCAGCCAGACGGAATTGTGAGATAAGGCGCATAGACTAAGGGACATGCGAAAGGACGGCATCCCATGGCACCGCGGCGGAAGAAAATCTACGAAGGCAAGGCGAAGATCCTTTACGAAGGCACCGAGCCGGGCACATTGGTCCAGTATTTCAAGGATGACGCGACCGCCTTCAACGCCCAGAAAAAGGCGGTGATCGAGGGCAAGGGCGTGTTGAACAACCGCCTGTCGGAATTCTTCATGCAGGGGCTGACCAATATCGGCGTGCCGACGCATTTCATCCGCCGCATCAATATGCGCGAGCAGTTGATCCGTCAGGTCGAAATCGTGCCGCTGGAAGTGATCGTCCGCAACTTCGCCGCAGGCTCGCTGTCGAAGCGCCTTGGGATCGAGGAAGGCACGCTGCTGCCGCGCCCGATCGTCGAATACAGCTTCAAGAATGATGAACTTGGCGATCCGATGGTCTCCGAGGAATACATCATCGCCTTCGGCTGGGCCACGCAGCAGGATCTGGATGACATCGTGTCGCTGGCCTTGCGCGTCAACGACTTCCTGTCGGGCGTGTTCTTCGGTGTCGGCATCAAGCTGATCGACTTCAAGATCGAGATCGGCCGGGTCTGGGATAACGACTTCATGCGCCTGATCGTGGCGGATGAGATCAGCCCGGATAGCTGCCGTCTCTGGGACATGAAGACCGGGCAAAAGCTGGACAAGGACGTGTTCCGCCGCGACCTTGGCAACCTGACCGACGCCTATACCGAGGTCGCCCGCCGTCTTGGCCTGATGCCCGCCAACACGACCAATATCAAACCGACCGCGATCAACTGAAGGAAAGCCTATGAAAGCCCGCGTCACCATCATGCTGAAAGACGGCGTTCTGGACCCGCAGGGCGAGGCGATCCGCCACGCACTTGGCGGCCTTGGCCATCACGGCGTCTCTGGCGTCCGTCAGGGCAAGCTGATCGAGCTTGACCTGGACGCCACCGATGCCGAAGCCGCCAAGGCCGAGGTTGCACGCATGTGCGAAGGTCTTCTGGCGAACACTGTGATCGAAAAATACTCGATCGAGATTGCCTGACGTTGCGGCGCTTTCGTTAATTCAGCCTTGGGCGCAAACAGACCGTTGCAAATCGCACGGGATTGTCGCCCAATGCGGCCATGATGAACACGATACCCGCATCGTCCGAAGTCGCGCCTGTCATTGAAATCCGTGGCCTGCACAAGGCCTATGGCCCGTTGGAGGTGCTGAAAGGCGTCTCCATGGCTGCCCCGCGCGGCCATGTCGTCAGCCTGATCGGATCGTCGGGTTCCGGCAAATCCACGCTTCTGCGCTGCTGTAATTTGCTGGAAAACAGCCAGCAGGGCGACATCCTGTTTGAAGGCGACGCCGTGCGCTGGAAAGGGCAGGGCGCTGCCCGCACGCCCGCCGACCGCGATCAGGTTCGGTTGATGCGCACCAACCTGTCGATGGTGTTTCAGCAGTTCAATCTGTGGTCGCATATGTCGATCCTGCAGAACGTGATGGAAGCGCCGCTGACCGTGCTTGGTCAGGACAAGGCCGAGGTCGAAACCCGCGCCCGCGCTTTGCTGACCAAGGTTGGCATCGGCGACAAGGCCGACGCATGGCCCGCCCAGCTTTCCGGCGGCCAGCAACAGCGCGCCGCCATTGCCCGCGCCTTGTGCATGCAGCCCAAGGCGCTGCTGTTCGATGAACCGACCAGCGCGCTTGACCCCGAATTGCAGCAAGAGGTGGTCCGCGTCATCAAGGATCTGGCCGCCGAGCATCGCACGATGATCATCGTCACCCATGACATGCGCCTTGCCGCCGATGTCAGCGACCATGTCGTGTTCCTGCATCAGGGCCTGATCTGCGAGGAAGGCCCGCCCGCACAGCTCTTCGGTGCGCCGCAGACGGACCGGCTGCGCCAGTTCCTCAGCGCCACCATGGCCGAGTGACCAGACGACCAAGACCAAAACAAAAAGACCACATAAAAGACGACCAACGGGAGCTAACAGAATGAAAACACTGACCATCGTTGCGACGATGCTGGCCCTGACGGCCGGTGCGGCTGCGGCGCAGACGGTCAGGATGGGGACCGAGGGTGCCTATCCTCCGTATAATTTCATCAATGATGCGGGCGAGATCACCGGCTTCGAGCGCGAACTTGGCGATGAGTTGTGCAAGCGGGCCAAGCTGGATTGCACATGGGTCAAGAACGACTGGGATTCGATCATCCCGAACCTCGTTTCCTCGAACTATGACACGATCATGGCCGGGATGAACATCAACGAGGAACGCAAGCAGGCGATCGATTTTACCCAGCCGTACACGCCCGCCATGCCCTCGGCCTATGTCGCGCTGAGCGGTGATGTGGATGTTGAAGGCGATGTCGTGGTTGCCGCGCAGACCAACACGATTCAGGCCAGCCATGTCGCCGAAACCGATGCGACCCTGCTGGAATACCCGACGCCCGACGAAACCCTTGCCGCCGTCCGCAATGGCGAGGCCGAGGCGGTCTTTGCCGACAAGGACTTTCTTGCCCCCTTCGTCGAGGAATCGAATGGCGAACTGGTCTGGGTGACCGGGTTCGAGACCGTCGTTCTGGGCGAGGGGATCGGCATGGGCGTCCGCAAATCGGATGCCGAATTGAAGGGTAAATTCGACGCCGCGATCACGTCGATGAAGGATGATGGCAGCCTCAACGAGCTTCTGAAGAAGTGGTTCGGTGAAAAAGCCCTGCAATTCTGATGCATGACCAAGGACGGCGCCAAGCCGTCTTTCCATAACCTGCCGACCGTTCCTTGCATTCGCGTCATGCGGTCGGCGCAAGAAAAGACTACGGGAGAAACAAAAATGAAAACACTGACCCTTGCTGCGACGGCAATCCTGCTGACCGCCGGTTTCGCCTCGGCGCAAACCGTTCGCATCGGAACCGAGGGCGCTTACCCTCCCTACAACATGATCAACGACGCGGGCGAGGTTGACGGCTACGAGCGCGAGCTTGGCGACGAGCTGTGCAAGCGGGCTGAACTGGACTGCACCTGGGTCAAGAATGACTGGGATTCGATCATCCCGAACCTTGTCTCGGGCAACTATGACGCGATCATGGCCGGCATGGCGATCAACGAGGAACGCCAGAAGGTGATCCAGTTCACCCAGAACTATGTGCCGCCGCAGGCCTCGGCCTATGCGGCGATGTCGGCGGATGCCGATGTCGAGGGCGGCGTGGTAGCCGCCCAGACCGGCACCATTCAGGCCAGCCATGTGGCCGAAACCGGCGCGACGCTGGTGGAATTCGCGACGCCTGACGAAACCCTTGCCGCCGTCCGCAATGGCGAGGCGGATGCCGTCTTTGCCGACAAGGAATATCTGGTCCCGCATGTCGAGGAATCGAATGGCGAACTGGTCTGGATAGGTGAGGATATCGCACTGGACGAAGGTATCGGGGTTGGCCTGCGTCAGTCGGATACCGAGCTGAAGGACAAATTCGACGCCGCCATCGCCTCGATGAAGGAAGATGGCTCGTTGAATGAAATGATCGGCAAGTGGTTCGGCGAAGGCGCGCCGCTGTTTGAATGATCTCACCGCCCGTCGCTGATCTGTCAGCGGCGGGCAACCGGATGCGATGATGTTTGAATTCTGTGCCGATCCCGCCTCGTTAGAGGGTATGCAGTGGACAATGTGCTACCTGACCACAGGAACGCACATGCTGTTCTATGCCAGCTTCGGAACCGTCCTGCTGCTTCTGGCGATCACCGCGCCGGTGGCGTTGTTGTTCGGCTTTGGCGGCGCGATGGCATCGCGGTCGGGCTTTCTGCCGCTGCGCTGGTTCGGCAAGATCTATACTTCGATGGTCCGGGGCATCCCCGACATCATCTTCTTCCTCTTCGTGCCGCTGGCGCTGGATCAGGCGTTTGAATGGACCCGGCATCAGTTCCTGTGCGACAGCGATGCGCCGGTCCGGCAGGGCAACGATTTCATCGTCTGCGCCGCGGCCAAGCTGCCTTTGTCGAACAGTGCCGCATGGGTTCATGATGTCTATGGCATCTTCCTTGCGATCATCGCCTTCTCGATCGTGTTCGGCGCATTCGCGGCCAATGTCCTTTACGGTGCCATGCAGGCGGTCCCCCGTGCCCAGCTTGAAACGGCCGAGGCTTACGGGATGAGCCAGCGTCAGGTGACCCGCCGGATCCTGATCCCGCAGATGTGGACCTATGCGCTGCCCGGCCTGTCGAATCTGTGGATGATCCTCTTGAAGGCAACGCCCTTGCTGTTCCTGCTGGGGGTTGAGGATATCGTCTATTGGGCGCGAGAGCTTGGCAGTTCCAAGACCAGCGCCTTCGCCTATCCGCATCCAGACTGGCGGCTTTATTACTTCCTTGGGATTCTGGTGTTCTACCTGCTGATGACATGGCTGTCCGAACGTGTCCTTGGCCGCGTCACCCGCCGCCTGTCGGCAGGGCAGGCCACCATGGCCGGTGAACGTCAGCGCAAGGCAGGTGTGGCATGAGTTGCGCGGAAACGATCACCAACTATGCCCTGCGCTCGCTTGGCCATGGCGAACGGCTGCTGCCGCGATCCGATTTCAACCTGTGCCAGCAATTCACGCTGATCGGATCGGGCCTGATCTGGAACCTCTATTTCGCCTTCTTCGCGCTGCTGATCGGCTTCTTCTTCGCCAATGCGCTGGCTTTGGCGAAAGCCAGCGAGAACCGCTGGCTGCGCGGCGCGGCCAATGGCTTCATCTTCGTCTTCCGGGGTAGCCCGCTGTTCATCCAGTTCTTCATCGCCTATCAGGCGCTGGTGCTGCTGCCGCGCGGCGGCATCGACATTTTCGGCGTCAATATCGCGACAAGCTGGCTGACGCGGGCATGGGCCGGGGCGCTGATCGTGCTGACGCTGAATACGGCGGCCTATTCGGCGCAGATCTTCTATGGCGCGCTGCAATCGGTGCCGAAGGGCGATCTTGAGGCGGCGGATGCCTATGGTCTTTCGGGCTGGAAGAAGTTCCGCCGGGTGGTCTGGCCCACGATGATGCGGCTGGCATGGCCCAGCTATACCAACGAGGCGATCTTCCTGTTCCACGCCACCACGCTTGTCTATTTCGCGGGCTTTCCGGCGTTTCAGCAGATGGGCGACAGCCTCTACTACGCCAGCTACTTTGCCGACCGGACCTTTAACCCCTTCGTGGCCTATCCGATCGTCGCATTCTATTTTATCCTCTGCACGCTGGCTCTGATCGGTCTGTTCGGGATTATGAACCGTCGCCTGAACCGTCACCTTCCCGGTGCGACGAAGCGGCTGAAATACCGCCCGCAGATCATCAGGTGACGCATGGACTGGCTGAGAGAACACCCCGAGGTCAAGACATTCCGCGTGGCCGCAGCCGACCTGAACGGCGTGGCCCGCGGCAAACGCATCCCCGCCCGCTTTGCCCAGAAGGTCGTGGATGAGGGCACCAAGTTTCCCTATTCGGTAATGAATCTCGACATCTGGGGCGAGGATGTCGAAGACAGCCCGCTGGTCTTTCAGTCGGGCGATCCCGACGGTCTGCTGCTGCCGACCGAACGTGGCTTCCTGCCGATGCCATGGCTGGATGCGCCGACGGCGCTGTTGCCTTTATGGATGTTTCACCCCGATGGCAGCCCCTATGCGGGCGATCCGCGTCAGGCGCTGGCCCGCGTGGTTGAACGTTACAACGCGGCGGGGCTGGTGCCGGTCGTCGCGACCGAGCTGGAATTTTTCCTGATCGACGATTCGGGCCGTCAGTTGCGCGTCCCGCCCAGCCCGCGCTCCGGCAAGCGGCGCACCGGCGGAGAGGTGCTAAGCCTGCGCGCGCTGGACGCCTTTGATCAGTTCTTCACCTCGCTTTATGACGCCTGCGAGATGATGGACATTCCCGCCGATACCGCGATCTCCGAAGCCGGGCCGGGTCAGTTTGAAATCAACCTGATGCATCAGGCCGATCCGATGAAGGCGGCGGATGATACCTGGCTGTTCAAGATGCTGGTCAAGGGCGTCGCCCGCCAATACGGCTTTGCCGCCAGCTTCATGGCCAAGCCCTATGATGCGTGGTCGGGCAACGGGATGCACATGCATTTCTCGATCCTCGACGCGAAGGGCCGGAACATCTTCGACAATGGCGGCGAAGAAGGGACCGAGGCGCTGCGCCACGCGGTTGCGGGCTGCCTGCGCGCCATGCCCGGATCGACCCTGCTGTTTGCGCCGCATGAGAACAGCTATGACCGGCTGGTCCCGAACGCCCATGCCCCGACCGGCATCGGCTGGGCCTATGAGAACCGGACGGCTGCGATCCGCATTCCCTCATCCGGCCCGAAGGCCCGCCGGATCGAGCATCGGGTGGCAGGGGGCGACGTGAACCCCTATCTGACGGTCGCTGCGATCCTTGGTGCGGCGCTGAACGGGATCGAGGACAGGCTGGAACCGCCCGCGCCGTTCAAGGGCAATGCCTATGACCAGAACCTTGAACAGCTTCCCGGCGATTGGGGAGCGGCGATTGAGGCATTCGACAAATGCCCCGAAATCCGCCGCATCTTCCCCGAACATCTGGTCGAAAACTACCTGATGACCAAAAGGCAGGAACTGCATTACATGGCAGAACTGTCGGACGAGGAGACGGTCGAGCTGTATCTCGACACGGTGTAACAGCGCCCAAGCGCCGAGGATGACAAAGCAAGCAGGAGGACAGGATGCCCCCCGTCACCAGCCAGCCGGTCGAAAATGGCCTGACCCGCGCTGCGATCTTTCTGGTCGTCACGCTGAAGGACAGCCCAGAGGTGGTGCCGACGCTGCAATCGCTTCTCGCCGATCTGGCAGGGATCGTGCGCGGTGTCGGCTTTCGCATCTCGGATGGTGAACTGTCCTGCGTTGCCGGGATAGGCTCGGACGCTTGGGGCAGGCTGTTTCCCGGTCCGCGCCCGCGCGACCTGCACCCGTTCGCGGAAATCGACGGGGTGCATCGCGCCGTCTCGACCCCCGGCGATGTGCTGTTTCATATCCGGGCCTCGCGGATGGACCTGTGCTTCGAGCTTGCCACTCACCTGATGGCCCGGATCGGTGCGGTGGTGACGGTCGAAGATGAAACCCACGGCTTCAAATATTTCGACGACCGCGACCTGATCGGCTTCGTCGATGGAACCGAGAACCCGACCGGCGACGACCGGGTGCAGGCCACGCTGATCGGCGACGAGGATCCCGGCTTTCGCGGCGGCAGCTATGTAATCGTGCAGAAATACCTGCACGATCTTGCCGCATGGGAGAAAATCCCGGTCGAGCAGCAAGAGCGGATCATCGGTCGCAAAAAGCTGTCCGATATCGAGCTGTTGGACGCCGACAAGCCGCCCTATGCCCATAACGTGCTGACCTCGATCACAGATGAGGACGGCAATGCGCTGGACATTCTGCGCGACAACATGCCCTTCGGGCGACCGGGGGCGGGCGAATATGGCACCTATTTCATCGGCTATGCCAAAACCCCCGCAGTGACCGAGCGGATGCTGCACAATATGTTCGTCGGCAATCCGCCCGGCACCTATGATCGCCTGCTGGATGTCAGCCGCGCGGTGACGGGAACGCTGTTCTTCGTGCCGCCAGCTTCGATGCTGGAAGATGCGGGAAGCGATGCCGCAGTTGCCAAGGTTCCGGCGCGTGGTGAGGACGGGCGCGCGAAGCCTGATTAGGGGCAGGGGCGTTTCCGCCTGCTCACCCATGATGACAGGCAGTTGATTAACAATTGCCGTTGCTTCGCGCTATATCTGGCCTGTCAGCCGCCTTTGCGGCCAAAACGATAACAAGCCGTTGATACGGGGCAGAGACGATGTTTCATCCAGACCGGCGCCATTTTTCGCTGATGATGCTGGCCGCGCTTGCGGCCTGCGGATCGCAAGGCCCAGAGTTCAAACGTTATTCCGGCCCGCCGGTCACGCAGGTCGTCGTCAACAAGGGCCAGCGCCGGATGTATCTGCTCAGCGGGACATCGGTGCTGAAAGCCTATGATTTCGGCCTTGGCAATCAACCCATCGGCCACAAGCAGTTCGAGGGCGACGGCAAGACGCCCGAAGGGATGTATTACGTGGACCGCTTCAATCCCCGCAGCCGCTATCACCTGTCGGTCGGGATTTCCTATCCGAACCCCTATGACGTGGCCTATGCGGCCCAGTTCGGGCGCAGCGCGGGCGGCGATATCATGTTCCACGGGCGCGGCCCCGAAGGAAACAAGCTGGTGCGCGAGAAGCGCGACTGGACCGCAGGCTGCATCACCGTCTCGGATGAAGAGATGGAAGACATCTATGCCATGCTGACGCCCGGCGTGCCGGTGATGATCTATCCCTGACGGGATCGCACCATATCTGAAGGGGAGAAGGTGAGAGGCTGGACAACGACCCAAGCGGGTCTCGTTACGGCTGCTTCCTTCCGGACCTGACCGGGTTGGCGAGGCGCTCACCCGCGCCAACCTCTCGCGGGGAGAGATAATCGCTTGGCGGCGGGGATGCAACCCTGACCAGCAAGCCTGCGATCACAGATGCAGGCGCAGACGGGCGAAGCCGTCGTCGCTGTGACCGGCAAGTTCCAGTCGGCTCTGCAAGCCCTCGACATCCGCCAGATGGGTCAGACCGCGCGGCCCGGTCTCAAATCGCACGCTGGTTCCCGGCATCGGGCGAAAGCTCCACAAAGCTGCGCCGCTGACGGCGATGCGGCGGCGGATGCGGACATAGTGGCGCAGGATATCGCGGGTCAGTCGGCCTTCCGCCAGGGCGACCTGATTGCCGCTGACAAGCGGGCTAAACAGCCCACAGGTCGAGAGGCGGAACGAATTGGTGGCCAGCAGAAAGGCATCCTCGTCCCCGACCGGCAACCCGCGCCAGCGCAGCCCGACGATCCGCTGCGAATCGGGATGGGCCAGATCGCCATCGGCGGTGAAGCGGGCAGGGCGCGACAGGTCGATCTGCCAGGTCACGCCGTCGATCACGTCGAAATTGTAGCAGGGGAAATCCGGGTCCAGCAGCGGTGCATCCTTGCTGCCAGGCTGGACCGGCAGGAACAGGCTGGCCGAGCGCTCCAGCCAGCCGCGCAGTTGCGCGCCGCTGATGCGGACGGCGCAGATCCGGTTCGGGAAGGTGTAGAGATCGGCCAGATTGCGCAGGCTCAGCCGCCCGGCCGAGACATCGGTGTAATAATCCGGCCCACCCCGGCCTCCCGCCCGGAACGGCGCCGCCGCCGACAGTAGCGGCAGCCCTTCCCATTCGGTCCCGCGCAGACGGCTGCGCACATGCCAGCGCTGCGCCATGTTCACCAGTTGCAGGCCCGGATCATGCCCGATCAGTGAAAAATAGCTGTTCAGCGGCGATTCGATCCGCCCCACGCGGCGGCGCAGATGGCGCAACGTCGCGCGATGCGTCGTCAGGACCGGACGGGCAATCTCGGGGCTGGCGGGCATGTTCGCGGGCACCGCCTCGCTGCGCACGGTGAAGGCGGCGACCCGCCAGCCACCGTCACGCGGCATAAGCGTCAGATCGATCACCCCCAGATGCGAGCCGCCGAATCCCGCCATGACCGCAGGCTTACCTAACAGCGTCCCGCGCACCGGATCGATCCCGGCAGAGGCCGCGAAGGTCTGCGAAGGAAAGACCTCATGCGTATGGCCCGCCACGATGGCATCAATCCCCTCGACCCCGGCAAGGGCGGCGGCGGCATTCTCCATCCGCGGCGAAGGCCGTGTGCTGCCGATACCGCTATGGGCCAGTGCCACGATGATCTGCGCCCCGTTCATCCGCATCTCGGGGATGATCTTCCGGGCGCTGGCAAGGATGTCGTCGCAGGCCAGTTCCGCCGAAAGATCGCAGTCCCAGTCCACCGTCTGCGGCGGCAGAAAGCCGACGATGCCGATGTTCAGCGGCACCTGTTGCCCGCGCCCGTCAGTGACCATTCGTCGCAGGATCACGTAACCCGCGAAGCCTTTCCCGCGCAGCACCTCTAGATTCGCGGCAAGGAAGGGAAACCGCGCCTGTGCCGTCACCTGACGCAGATAAGCCAGCCCAAAGGTGAAATCGTGATTCCCAAGCGAGGCGGCGTCGTAATTCAGCGCATTCATCGCCGCGATCGCCGGATGCGGATCGCGATTGTGCGATGCAGCCTCGGCCTTCTGTGCGACATAATCGCCCATCGGCGTGCCCTGCAGGAAATCGCCGTTATCCAGCAACAAACAGTTCCGCACCTCCGCCCGCCGTGCCTCGATCAGCGAGGCGGTGCGCGCCAGTCCGAGACGGTCGCTGGCCTGAGCGGTCAGATAGTTGAACGGCAGCACGTTCATATGCATGTCGGTGGTCGCAAGAATACGCAGAGGAACCGCCAGCCCCGATCCGGATATGCGGGGTGGATCCGGCACCGGGTCGTCCGTCGTTCTGCCATCCGGACCCCGAACCACGGACATCGCTACTCCACTGCTGGCCATGCCCTGAAAACAAGCGTGGCTTGGCGTATTCTTAACCCTTTCACGT
Organism: Paracoccus caeni; assembly: GCF_016629665.1. Taxonomy (GTDB): domain Bacteria; phylum Pseudomonadota; class Alphaproteobacteria; order Rhodobacterales; family Rhodobacteraceae; genus Paracoccus; species Paracoccus caeni. The sequence goes on along the minus strand of NZ_JAEPRQ010000002.1, from coordinate 48,590 downwards.
TACCGTGAGAATTGCGCGCAAACAACCACAGATTGCCGGAACGTGCGATTTGTCGAATTTTTCTGCGCTGGCCTGACCAGAAGGACAGGGGACGGTTGTATTCGGCGCGTGATAGGTTGGGTCTGCATTCTGAGGTATTTTTGCAAATGTTAGCCACTTGGTTGAATAGCGCCCGACATCTGGACTATCACGATCATCGTTCGGATATTGATATTGCCGGTTCGAAACCGGGTCTTGGGCGAGGTTGCATGAAATTCTCCACGCGGATTGATACCGACGATTCTGCGACAGAGTTGTTCGACCTGATCGGTGACTTCAACCGGCTGGAGCGGTTGATGGTGCGCCGGGGTGCCTCGGTCTCGCGCATCGATCCGGCGCAGGATCCGGGGACCGCCTTGGGGTGGAATCTGGGCTTCGACTGGCGGGGGCAGCCGCGCAAACTGCGCCTTCAGGTCACCCGATTCGACCGCCCGGACCGGATCTCGCTTGCCGGAACCGCAGATGCCTTTGATGTCGGGGTCGAGATGACCTTCGTTGCGCTGAGCCGTTCACGCTCGCGCCTGATCTTCGAGACAGAGTTGCGCCCGCGCAACATGCGTGCCCGGTTGCTGGTGCAGACTGCGAAACTGGCCAAGCCACAATTGGACAAGAAATTCGCGCGCCGAATCAACGATTTCCTGTCGCAACTTCGGGTGGTCTGACGACGCTGCCGGGCAGGGTCAGCCCTGCCGTTGCGCCTCGCGCAGCGGATCGGCGGGATAGACGCCCAGCAGATCCAGCGACGAGGTGAAATAGCGCAGCTCTTCCAGCGCCAGTTTGACCGCCGGATCTTCGGGATGACCCTCGATATCGGCATAGAACTGGGTCGCGGTGAAAACTCCGTCCACCATGTAGCTTTCCAGCTTGGTCATGTTGACGCCGTTCGTCGCAAAGCCGCCCATCGCCTTGTAAAGCGCCGCCGGAATGTTGCGGACGCGGAACACGAAGCTGGTCAGCATCTGATCGCCCCGGCGGCTGAAATCGGGCTGGCGCGACATGATCAGGAATCGGGTCGTATTGTTCTGACGGTCCTCGATCTGGTCGGCCAGACGGTTCAGCCCGTAAATCTCGCCCGCAAGTGGCGCGGCCAATGCGGCCAGCGACGTATCGCCGCGGCTGGCGACCTCTTTGGCCGATCCGGCAGTGTCGGCGCCGGTCACCGCGCGGATGTCATGCTTGCGCATGAAGCCCCGGCATTGGCCCAGAAGAACGGTATGGCTCATCGCCTGCCGCACATCGGCCAGCGTCGCGCCGGGCACGGCGAGCAGGCTGATATGGACGCGGACAAAGGCCTCATCGATGATGTGCAACCCGGATTCGGGCAGCAAGTGATGGATATCGGCGACCCGGCCATAGGTCGAATTTTCGACCGGCAGCATCGCCAGATCGGCCTTTTCGCTGCGCACCGCCTCGATCACATCCTCAAAGGTCGCGCAGGGCAGGGGCTCCATCTCGGGGCGCGCATTGCGGCACGCCTCGTGGCTGTAGGCGCCCGATTCGCCCTGAAATGCGATGCGGTTGGTGGTCATGCTCTTGGCCCGCTATCATAAATTTTGACTGTCGCATGGGTAACTATACCTTGATCCCAGAAAGCGAAAGCGGATAGATACACGGCGAATTGACGAGCTTACCAAGACGGGGATCGCACGCGATGTTCAACACCATGACAGTGACCAAGGCGGCGGGCGCGCTGATCGGCGCGCTGCTGTTTCTGATGCTGGCCGGCTGGGCCGCCAGCTCGATCTATCACGTCGGTTCCGCCGGACATGGCGGCGAGGGTGAGGAACATGCGCAAGCCTATTCGATCCCGGTCGAGGAATCCGAGGCCGATGCAGGCGCCGAAGAAGAACAGATCGACTTCGCCGCGCTGATGGCACAGGCCGATGTTGCCAAGGGCGAGTCGGAATTCGGTAAATGCCGCGCCTGCCACAAACTTGACGGCAGCGACGGCGTCGGCCCGCACCTGAACGGTGTCGTCGGTCGTGCCGTGGCCAGTATTGGCGGCTTCGGCTACTCGCCCGCCATGACCGATCACGTCGCGGATGCGCCGGACTGGACCCCGGAAGCGCTGCAAGAGTTCCTGACCAACCCGAAACAAGTCGTCAGCGGCACCAAGATGGCCTTCGCCGGTCTGAAAGACCCGCAGGCCCGCGCCAACCTGATCGCCTATCTCGAAACACAGCCCTGAGTTGTATCGAACTATCCAAGCAAAGGGCGTGGCATTGGCCGCGCCCTTTTTCTTTGCCTGGACGACCTGCATTCGATGGTGATTTGCTGCCGAGATCACGAAATCGCGGCTTGAACGACTTGCCCGCGCCGTCCTAGCCTGCGCTCGGAATATGTCAGCAGGAGTTTCCCGATGCGCCACTTCGCCCTGATCGCCGGATTGTCCCTAGCGGTGGGAATATCGCCCGCCATGGGACAGGAAGAACAGGGCGAAACGATCAAGGCGCACGGGATCGGGGTTTTTGAAGAGCTGAAACTTCCGCCCGATTTCGAACATCTGGCCTATGTGAACCCGGATGCTCCGAAGGGCGGTGAGATAGCGCAGTCGATCCCGAATGCGATGGGCTTCGACAATTTCAATCCCTTCACCTTCCGCGGGCGCGCGGCTGCCTTGTCTTCGATCATGTTCGAGAACATTCTTCAGGGCACCGCCGATGAGGTCGGCGCGGCGTATTGTCTGTTGTGCGAAACGCTTGAATATCCCGAAAGCAGGGATTGGGTGATCTTCCATCTCCGGCCCGAGGTGAAGTTCAGCGATGGCACACCGCTGACCGCCGATGATGTGCTGTTCAGCTATGAGACGTTGCGCGACAAGGGGCTGTCATCCTTTCGCGTCGTGATCGCGCAGGTGATCGAAAAGGCCGAAGTCATTGACGATCACACGATAAAATTCAGCTTCACGCCCGATTATCCGCGTCGCGATGTGATCCAGATGGCCGGTGGCCTGCCGGTGATGAGCCGCAAGGATTTCGAAGAGAACAACCGCGACCTTGAGCAGCCGATGAGCAAGGCGTTCATCGGTTCGGGCCCCTACATGTTCGACAGCGCCGACATCAACCGCCGGGTGGTCTATCGCCGCAACCCCGATTACTGGGGTGCGGATCTGCCGATCAACAAGGGCAGGAACAATTTCGATCGCCTGCGCTATGAATATTTCGCCGATTACGATGCCGCGTTCGAGGCGTTCAAGGCCGGTGAATACACCTTCCGCCACGAAGTCAGCAGCATCATCTGGGCTACGCGCTACAATTTTCCCGGTCTGACGAACGGCTCGGTGAAACAAGAGACGCTGGCCAACGGCAATGTTGCCTCGGGGCAGGCATGGGTGTTCAACCTGCGCCGCGAGAAGTGGCAGGATGTTCGCGTGCGCAAGGCCATCGGGCTGGCCTTCAACTTTGAATGGTCGAACGATGCGCTGTTCTACGGGCTCTATCACCGCGTCAACAGCATCTGGGACAACAGCGAGATGGCGGCGACAGGCGTGCCCAGCGACGCTGAAAAGGCGCTGCTGGAACCCGTCGCGGCGGACCTGCCCGAAGGTATCCTGACCGATGAAGCCGTGATGGTGCCGGTCGGTGGTCAGCGTCAGCTTGACCGCGGCAATCTGCGTCAGGCCGGAGCGCTGCTGGACGAGGCGGGATGGACCGTCGGCGACGACGGCATGCGGCGAAATGCTCAGGGGCAGGTTCTGTCGCTGGAATTCCTGAACGACAGTCAGACCTTTGACCGGGTGATCAATCCCTATGTCGAAAACCTGCGCGCGCTTGGCATCGATGCGCGGAACATGCGCGTGGACAATGCCGAAGCCGAAGAACGCACACGCAGCCACGATTTCGACATCGTCAGCACGCATCTGGGCCAGTCCGAGATCAGCGGCGCCGGGTTGCAGCAATATTTCGGCTCCGCCGGTGCCAATGATGTCTTCAACACGATGGGTCTTGCCAATCCCGCAATCGACAAGCTGATCCCGTATGTCGAAGCCGCGAATTCAATGGACGAGTTGAAGACCGCGACCCATGCACTTGACCGGGCATTGCGCAGCCTCAGCTTCTGGGTGCCGCAATGGTATAATCCAAGCTATCTCGTCGCCTATTACGACCAGTATGGCCATCCCGATCCGCTGCCGCCCTATGCCTTGGGCGAGATGGATTTCTGGTGGTATGATCAGGCCAAGGCGGACGCGCTGCGACAGTCGGGCGCTTTGCGCTAGGGGCAAATGGCTTGATTTCCGTGCGGCGATTGCCCACAAGACGCGACAATGAAACGGGGCCGCAAAGGTCCGGCGCGCCTTGCGGGGCAGGCAGAAGGGCAGATTGATGGGCGCCTATATCCTGCGGCGTTTGCTGCTGATCATCCCGACATTGATCGGCATCATGTTGGTCAACTTTACCTTGACCCAATTCGTCCCCGGTGGCCCGATCGAACAGATCGCCGCCCAGCTTCAGGGCGAGGGCGATGCGCTGCGCAATATCTCGGGCGGCGGCGGTGAGGCGGGAAGCGGCGCGGATGAGGCGATGTATGGCGGCGCGCGGGGCCTGCCGCCGGAATTCATCGCCCAGCTTGAAAAGGAATTCGGCTTCGACAAGCCGCCGGTGCAGCGTTTCCTGTTGATGATGGGGAACTACCTGACCTTCGATTTCGGGATAAGCTGGTTCCACTCGACCAGCGTCATCGATCTGGTCAAGGACAAGCTGCCGGTCTCGATCACCCTTGGGCTGTGGTCAACGCTGCTTGCCTATCTGATCTCGATCCCGCTGGGCATCCGCAAGGCGGTGCGCGACGGCACCCGCTTCGATACCTGGACCTCGGGCGTCATTATCGTGGCCTATGCGATCCCGGCCTTTCTGTTCGCGGTCCTGCTGTTGGTGCTGTTTGCGGGCGGCAGTTACTGCATCGATTTCGGCTATGATTTCTTGCGCGGCCTTGTCGGGCTGCCTGAAAAGAACGCCTGTATCCGATTCCCGCTGCGTGGCCTGACCAGCGAAAACTTTGCCGACCTGTCGCTTTGGGGCAAGGTCAAGGATTATGCATGGCACGTCGCCCTGCCGGTCCTGTCCACCACCCTTGCCAGCTTCGCCACGCTGACGCTTTTGACCAAAAACAGCTTTCTGGACGAGATCGGCAAGCAATATGTGATGACCGCCCGCGCCAAGGGTCTGGCCGAAAACCGGGTGCTTTACGGCCATGTCTTCCGCAACGCGATGCTGATCGTGATCGCAGGCTTTCCGGCAACCTTCCTTGGCGTCTTCTTCGGCGCCTCGATCCTGATCGAGACGATCTTCTCGCTGGACGGGCTAGGACGGCTTGGCTTCGAGGCGGCGGTCCAGCGCAACTATCCGGTGATCTTCGGCACGCTTTACGTCTTTGGGCTGCTTAGCCTCGTGGTCGGGATCCTGTCCGATCTCATGTATGTCTTCGTCGATCCGCGCATCGATTTCGAATCGAGGGCCGGCTGATGGCATTGTCCGAACTGAACCGCCGCCGCTGGCGGAACTTTCGCCGCAATGGCCGGGCCTTCTGGTCGCTGGTGATCTTCTCGGTCCTGTTCCTCGTCGCGCTGGCGGCGGATTTCGTCGCCAATGACAAGCCGATCGTGGTCAGCTATCGGGGCGATCTGTATTTCCCGATCCAGAACTTCTACCCGGAAACCACCTTCGGCGGCGATCTGCGGACCAGCGCGATCTATTCCGATATCGCGATCCAGTGCATGATCAAGACCGGCGGGCGCGAGGAATGCTGGGACGAGCCCGAAGACCTGATCGCCGCCGTCGATAACGGCACCAGCGACGTTCCGAAGGAGGAACAGGGCTGGATGATCTGGCCGCTGGTTCCCTATCATTACACCACCGTCAACGACGTGAAGCCCGCCGCCAGTCCGCCAAGTGCGGCGCATTGGCTGGGCACCGACAATACCGCGCGCGACGTGCTGGCGCGGGTGATCTATGGCTTCCGCACCTCGATCATGTTCGCGCTGATCGTGACCGTCGCCGCTTCGATCATCGGCATCGCGGCGGGGGCGATACAGGGCTATTTCGGCGGCAAGACCGATCTGGTCTTTCAGCGTATCCTTGAAATCTGGGCCTCTACGCCGTCGCTTTATGTGATCATCATCCTTTTCGCGATCCTTGGGCGAAGTTTCTGGCTGCTGGTCTTTATCACCATTCTGTTCGGCTGGCCCGCGCTTGTCGGCGTGGTCCGGGCCGAGTTTCTGCGCGCCCGCAACTTCGAATATGTGCGCGCCGCCCGCGCGCTTGGGGTCAGCGACCGCAAGATCATGTTCCGCCATATCCTGCCCAACGCCATGGTCGCGACGCTGACCATGCTGCCCTTTGTCGTGACCGGCGCGATTTCGGGCCTCGCCGGGCTGGATTATCTGGGCTACGGCCTGCCCGCACGTTCAGCCTCGCTGGGCGAACTGGCATTGCAGGCCAAGCAGAACCTTCAGGCGCCGTGGCTGGCCTTCACCGCCTTTTTCACCTTCGCCATCATGCTGTCGCTTCTGGTCTTCATCTTCGAAGGCATCCGTGACGCCTTCGATCCCCGGAAGACCTTCAGATGAGCCGCCCCGAAGATACCACGCCCACAAGCCCGGCCCCCGGCGCACCCGCCGCCGTGGCCGAGGCGCATGGCACCCCGATGCCGGGCAGCGCCGGTCCCGGCATCGCGGTTCCATCGCCTACCAGCGATGCGGTTCTGGCGGTCCATAACCTGAAAATCGGCTTCTCGAATGAGGGGCAGGTCCATCATGCGGTGAAGGGCGTCAGCTTTCACATCAACCGGGGCGAGACGGTCGCGCTGGTTGGCGAATCCGGTTCGGGCAAGTCGATCACGGCCTTGTCCACGGTGCGACTGCTGGGCGCCTCGGCCAAGGTCGAGGGTTCCGTGAAGTACGAGGGGCGCGAACTGGTCGGCGCGCCCGAAAAGCTGCTGCGCGAGATTCGCGGCAACGATATCAGCTTCATCTTTCAAGAGCCGATGACCTCGCTGAATCCGTTGCACACGCTGGAGAAGCAGTTGGGCGAAAGCCTTGCGCTGCATCAGGGGATCACCGGCGCGAAGGCAAAGGCGCGCATCGTCGAGTTGCTGACCCGTGTGGGCATCCGCGATCCCGAAAGCCGCCTCCCGGATTATCCGCACCAGTTGTCGGGCGGGCAGCGGCAGCGGGTGATGATCGCCATGGCCTTGGCGAACAATCCCGACCTGTTGATCGCCGATGAGCCGACCACCGCTCTGGACGTGACCATTCAGGCGCAGATCCTTGAATTGCTGGCCGAGTTGAAGGCGGAAACCGGCCTCTCGATGCTGTTCATCAGCCACGACCTTGGCATCGTCCGCCGCATCGCCGACCGCGTCTGCGTGATGAAGGACGGCGAGATCGTCGAACAGGGCCCGGTCGAGCAGATTTTTTCCGATCCGCAGCACGACTATACCCGCAAGCTGCTGGCGGCAGAGCCGAAAGGGCTTGCCGATCCGGTTCCCGCCGATGCCGAAGTGTTGGTCCAGACCCGCGATCTGAAAGTCTGGTTCCCGATTCAACGCGGGCTGTTGCGGCGCACCGTCGGTCATGTGAAGGCCGTCAACGGCGCGACGCTGGATGTCCGCGCGGGCGAAACCCTGGGAATCGTCGGCGAATCCGGCAGTGGCAAGACCACTTTGGCCTTGGCGATCATGCGGCTGATTGCCAGCGACGGGCCGGTGATCTTCATGGGGCAGGACATCTCGGGCTGGAAATCGAAGCGGCTGCGTTCGCTGCGCCGTGACATGCAGATCGTCTTTCAGGACCCCTATGGCAGCCTCTCGCCGCGGATGACGGTGGAGCAGATCATCGCCGAAGGGCTGGGCGTTCACGGGGTCGAGAAAGGCCGCGACCGCCGCCAGATGGTCGCCGAGATCATGACCGAGGTTGGCCTCAACCCCGATATGATGCACCGCTATCCGCATGAATTTTCGGGCGGGCAGCGTCAGCGGATCGCCATCGCCCGCGCCATGATCCTGCGCCCGAAAGTGGTGGTGCTGGACGAGCCGACCTCGGCCCTGGACATGACCGTGCAGGTGCAGATCGTCGAATTGCTGCGCGGCCTGCAGCAGAAATACGGGCTGGCCTTCCTGTTCATCAGCCACGACCTGCGCGTGGTCCGGGCGATGTCGCACAAGATCATGGTCATGCGCGCCGGCGAAGTGATCGAGCAGGGCAGCACCGCCCAGATCTTCGACGCTCCGCAACAGGAATACACCCGCAAATTGCTGGCCGCCGCCTTCGGAGAAGTCGCCGAATGAAGATCCTGCTGGTTCACCAGAATTTCCCCGGCCAGTTTCCGCATCTGTCGCAGGCACTGGTTCAGCGCGGCCATCAGGTGCTGGCGCTCACCGATGAGAAGAACCAGCGCGAAAGCCCGGTCGAGGTTGTTCGCTACAAATCGCCCGAGCCGGTCCAAAGCAACGGCGCCCTTGGCCGCACCTATTCGAACTATGCCGAGCGGGCCTATCTGACCGCCCGGGGCGCGCGGGCGCTGCGCGACCGTTACGGCTTTCAGCCCGATGTGATCCTTGGCCATTCCGGCTGGGGCGAGACGCTGTTTCTGCAGGAAATCTGGCCTCAGGCGAAGCTGCTGATCTATGCCGAACTGCTTTACCGGACGCGCGGGCAGGATGTCGGTTTCGATCTTGAGGTGCAGCAGGACAGCGACGAAAGCCGGTTCATGACCGTCGCCCGCTCGGCCCATTTGATCCAGGGGATCGTACAGGCCCATGCCGCCATCGCGCCGACCCGCTATCAGGCCGACAGCTTCCCGCCAGAGCTTCGCAGCAAGATCACCGTCATCCATGACGGCATCGAAACCAACCGCGTCGCCCCCAATCCCGAAGCGCAACTGACCCTGCCGAACGGGCGGGTGCTGCGCGCGGGCGATGAGGTGCTAAGCTATGTCTCCCGCTCGTTGGAACCCTATCGCGGCTTTCACATCTTCATGCGCGCCTTGCCCGAAGTGCTGGCCGCGCGACCGGATGCACAGGTGGTGCTCGTCGGCGCCGAGGGGGTCAGCTATGGCGGTGCGCCTTCGGAAGGGGAAAGCTGGAAGGCGAAGATTCTGGCGGAACTGAACGGTAAGCTGGATCTGGACCGCGTGCATTTCATGGGCCGCGTGGCCTATCCCGATTACCTGTCGCTGATCCAGTTGGCGCGGGTGCATTGCTACCTGACCTATCCGTTCGTGCTTAGCTGGTCGCTGACCGAAACCATGTCGGCGGGCGGCTATATCGTGGCGTCCGACACGCAGCCGGTGCGCGAACTGATCAGGGATGGTGAGAACGGACGGCTGGTGCCGTTCTTCGATGTGCCTGCCTTGTCATCGGCCCTGATCCGGGGGCTGGAAGGCGATCCCGACGCGCCGCGCCTGCGCGAAGCGGCACGCCAGACGATCCTTGACGGCTATGACCTGCAACGCCACAGCCTGCCACGTCAGATCGCATGGATCGAGGCGCAGGCGGCAGGGTAGGTTCGCCCTTCAAAGCAGAGGGCATTGCCCGACCGCGGGTGGGCACTGCCCGGCGTCGCCCAAGGGCGACTTGATTCCGGGCGGGCGCTTCATCTTGCCACTTCCACCCCGTCTCGACATATAACCCGATCCGTCCTACACCCCCCGGACCCGCAACAAGAGGCCCATCATGGTCGCGATCCGACTGACGAACACCCGCACCCGCCAGAAAGAGGCCTTCCAGCCTCTCGATACGCAAAATGTGCGGTTGTATCTCTGTGGACCGACCGTTTACGAACGCGCCCATCTGGGCAATGCGCGCCCGGTTCTGGTCTTCGACGTGCTGGTCCGCCTGCTGCATCACGTCTATGGCGATGCCCACGTCACCTATGTCCGCAACTTCACCGACGTGGACGACAAGATCAACGCCCGCGCCGCCGAGACCGGCCGCCCGATCCGCGACATCACCGATGAAACCATCGGCTGGTATCACGACGACATGGACGCATTGGGCGCGCTTCGCCCCGATCACGAGCCCCGCGCGACCGACTATATCGCGCAGATGATCACCATGATCGAACAGTTGATCCGCCGCGGGAATGCCTATGATGTCGAAGGCCATGTCCTGTTCGATGTCCGGTCCTTCCCGCAATATGGCCGCCTGTCGGGCCGCTCGGTCGATGACATGATCGCGGGCGCCCGGGTCGAGGTTGCGCCCTATAAACGCGACCCGATGGATTTCGTCCTCTGGAAACCCTCGGACGACACCACCCCCGGCTGGGACAGCCCCTGGGGCTATGGCCGCCCTGGCTGGCATATCGAATGCTCGGCCATGTCCGAGGCGCTGCTGGGCGCGTCCTTCGACATCCATGGCGGCGGCATCGACCTGCAATTCCCGCATCACGAGAATGAGGTCGCGCAAAGCTGCTGCGCCCATCCCGAAGGCTCTTTCGCGAATGTCTGGCTGCATAACGAAATGCTGCAGGTCGAGGGCAAGAAGATGTCGAAATCGCTCGGCAACTTCTTCACCGTTCGCGACCTGCTGGATCGCGGCGTCGCGGGCGAGGTGATCCGCTTCGTCATGCTGTCCACCCATTACCGCAAGCCGATGGACTGGACCGAAGCCAAGGCGAACGAGGCCCGCGATACGATGTGGCAATGGCGCCTGCTGGTGAAGGACGTGGAGCCCGCGCCCGCGCCGTCGCCCGAGGTGGTCGAGGCCGTCGCCAACGATCTCAACACCCCCGGCGCGATTGCGGTCCTGCACAAGCTGAAGGACGATCCGGCGCTGCTTCTGGCCTCGGCCCGGTTCATCGGCCTGTTGCTGGACGGCGATGACGGCTGGATGCGGCAGGATTTCGAGGTGCTGGACGAACGCGCCGATTATCAGGGCTTCGATGAGGTTCTGGCCCGGCTGCAATCCCGCCTGACCGAGATCCGTCTGCAGGCGATGGCGTCGAAAGACTTCGCCGAACTCGACCGGCTCAAATCCGCATTGACCGAGGCCGGGCTGGAAGTCCGCATGTCCAAGGCCGGGATCGAATTGTTCGAAGGCCCGGCAACGCTGCAAAAGCGCGTGGTGGAACTGGCCGGGGATATCGGGGCGTGACGCTTGAGGCCGCAACCGAAACCGTCCGGGAGCAAGACCCGGATCGGTTCGGCGCGGTCCTTGCCGCCGCGCCCGATCAGCGCCCGGCGCTGGTCACGCTTTATGCGTTAAACCTTGAACTCGCCCGCGCGCCATTCCAGTCGGCTGAACCGATGCTGGCCGAGATGCGCCTGCAATGGTGGGTCGATCGGCTGGCCGAAATGGGGCAGGGGACCGAACCGCCGCTGCACGACGTGCTGACCCCTCTCTGGGAAAGCTGGGGCACCTCGGCGGGGGCATTCGCCGATCTGGCCGAGGCCCGGCGGCGGGATTGCGCGCGCGAACCTTTCACCGGGCCGGATGAGGTGATCGACTATATCGACGCCACGTCGGGGCGCCTGATGTGGTTCGCGGCACAGCGTCTGGGCGCCAATACCGCCTCGCAGCCGGTCGTGGCCGATCACGCCCGGGGCGTCGGTCTTGCCGCATGGCTGCGCGCGCTGCATCAGTTGCAACCGCTTGGCCTCGGGTTTCAGCACGAGACGCCGGAGCATGCGGTGGAACTGGCAAAGGCCGCACAGGAATCGCTGCGCCTTGCCTCGCGCCGTCACAAGCTGGTGGCGAAGCAAGCGGCGGCAGCGCTTTATCCCGGCCCCCGCATCCCGCGCCTTCTGGCGGAAATCGCCTCTGGCCGTCTCGACCCCTACAAAGACGCGTCCGAGATCACCCCGTTTCAGCGCCGCGCCTCTCTGGCCCGTCTGGCGCTGACCGGGCGCTGGTGGCGCTAGGCCGCGCAACACCCACCGTTCGCAAGCTGTGTACATCCTGTGCACATGCGGTGCAGACTTTGTGCACGCCCTGTGCAGGGAAAAACCCAGCATTTCCGGGCCTTTCCCACATCCGCATTTCTCCGTTGCTCAAATACCGATTGCAACGCCCGCAACTGTTGCGACGGGGCTGATGCGATCAGGCATTCACCGCACAAACCCTCTTCCCCTGACCTCGATCCTGTGGAAGGAATGGAAGAAGAACCGGCAGAATAGCCGGAGCGACAGGGTAGGTGGCCATGGCCTTTCTGAAAATCGATAGAGAGGCCCGACAGGGTTACAGCCTGATCGCGCCGCCGTTCCTCTATTCGGTGCTGGTCCTCGCCGCGCCGCTGATCACCATCCTGATCTACTCGTTTTTCTTTTATAAAACAGGCTATTCCAGCCTGGAGCCGGGCTTCACCCTGCAGAACTATCAAGAGCTGTGGGCCGACCCGATCTTCCGCGCGATCATGCAGCGTTCGCTGTGGGTGTCCGGGCTGGTGACGGTGGTGACGGTCGCGCTGGCTTTCCCCGTCGCCTATTACGTCAGCTTCGTCGTCGCCCCTGAACGCAAGGCGCTGTGGCTGTTTCTGATCACCATCCCGTTCTGGACCAGCTACCTGATCCGCGTCTTCCTGTGGAAGGTCATTATGGAGCAGAACGGCGTCATCAACTCCGTCCTCGTCGGCACCGGCATCGTCGAAAATCCGGTCACCATGCTCCGCTCGGTCGGCGCCATCGTGATGACGCTGGCCCATGCCTATGCGCCCTTCGCGATCCTGCCGATCTTCGTGGCGCTTGAGAAAATCGACCGCTCGTTGCTGGAAGCCGGGCGGGATTTGGGCGAATCGCGGCTGATGACCTTCTGGCGGGTGACGCTGCCGCTGGCCATGCCGGGCGTCATCGCGGCGGTGCTGATCGTCTTCATCCCGACCGTCGGCGACTATGTCACGCCCGAACTGATCGGTGGCGGACGTATCCCGATGGTCGCGAACTTCATCCAGACGCAGATGCTGGGGCTGGACAACCGGCCGCTGGGCTCGGCCATGTCGGTCAGCGCGATGCTGGCCGTCGCCGTGGTCAGCGCGATCTTCCTGATCCTCAACCGGAAATTCCTGAAGGTGCGGCAATGAAGGGTGGCGGTCTCCTGCGCAGCTATGCGGTGCTTTATCTGCTGTTTCTCTATGCGCCGATCATCCTGCTGCCGCTCTTCGCCTTCAATTCCGGCACGATTATCGCCTTCCCGCTTCGCGGCTTCACCACCGACTGGTTCGCGCAGATGTGGGGCAATGCCACGCTGCGCCGGGCCCTGTTCAATTCGCTGACCATTGCCGTCTCGGCCTCGGTTCTGGCGACCTGCCTTGGCATTTTCGCCGCCCGCGCCTCGACCCGGTTCAACTTTCCCGGCAAGGGCGGCATGATGGGCTTCATCATGCTGCCGATGGTCCTGCCTGAAATCATCGTGGCCATGTCGCTGCTGGTGGTGTTGCTGGGCGCGGGGATCAAGCTGTCGATCCTGACCGTCATCGTCGGCCATACGCTGATGTGCATGCCCTATGCCATCGCGGTTCTGTCCACCGCCTTCTCCAGCCTCGACAAATCGCTGGAAGAGGCGGCCTATGACCTTGGCGAAACGAAATGGAGCGCTTTCCGCCTGATCACGCTGCCGCTGGTCATGCCGGGGATCGTCTCGTCGCTTTTGATTTCGTTCACCATCAGCCTCGACGAATTCATCATCGCCTTCTTCCTTGCGGGGAACGAGCCGACGCTTCCCACCTATATCTTCAGCCAGCTTCGTTTCCCCAAGCAGATCCCGATGATCATGGCGCTTGGAACGGTGCTGGTCGCCTTGTCGATCGTCCTTCTGGCGATGGGCGAATATTTCCGCCGCCGGGGTAACGCCCGGATGGGCAGTTCAGCTTCCGGGGGCCTTCTGTGACCGAACCTGCCAAACCGATGATCGAGTGCAAGGATGTTCACAAATATTACGGCGATTACCACGCTTTGCGCGGGATCGACCTGACGATCAATGCGGGCGAGTTCTTCTCGCTTCTCGGGCCCTCAGGCTGTGGCAAGACCACGCTTCTGAGGACCATCGCGGGCTTCGAGGATATCAGCAGCGGCGCGGTGCTGATCGACGCCAAGCATATGGAGAACGTGCCGGCGAACCAGCGCCCGACGAATATGGTGTTTCAGTCCTATGCGATCTTCCCGCATCTGACCGTCGCCCAGAACGTCGCCTTCGGCCTGCGCCGCGATCCGCGCAGCAAAGAGGAAAAGGCCAAACTGGTCGATGAGGCGCTGACCATGGTTGGCCTCAAGGGCTATGGCGCCCGCGCCGCCCATGCGCTTTCGGGCGGTCAGCGGCAGCGGGTGGCGCTGGCCCGGGCGCTGATCCTGAAGCCTAAGGTGCTGCTGCTGGACGAGCCTCTCTCGGCGCTGGACCGCAAGATGCGCGAACAGATGCAGGTCGAACTGATCAAGCTGCAACGTCAGGTCGGCATCACCTTCGTTCTGGTCACCCATGATCAGGAAGAGGCGCTGGTCATGTCCGACCGCATCGCCGTGATGTTCGACGGCCAGATCGCCCAGCTTGACGGCCCCGAGGCGCTATATGCCCGCCCGGCGACCCGGCGCGTGGCGGATTTCATCGGCGTGATGAACTTCCTGCCCGCAACCATCCTGTCCGAGGCGGGCGGCATCGTCACCGCCGAGGTGCCGGGTCTTGGCACGGTCGAACTGCCCGAGCGGCAGATCAGCCGCGCCAATCCCGACGACACCGCCCCGACGATCGGTTTCCGCCCCGAAACGATGACGCTGGTGATCGGCGGCCAGACCCACAACCAGCCGCGAGAGACCGAGGCGACCATCGACGAGGTCGTCTATTACGGCGACATGACCTATTACGATTTGCGTCTGGACGACGGCGCAGGCGGCAAGACCAAGCCCGTCCGCATCTCGATGCGCAACGTCTTCGGTCGGGACGTGCAAGAGGTCGGAACGCGGGCCAAACTGGCATGGTCGCCGGGCTCGCTGGTGCTGTTCCGCTGAGGCGAAATCGACCGTCGGCATTCAGGTCGCCGTTGTCCGCTGGGCCTATAGCGCAGGTGGTCGCTGACCCGGCCAATCGGTCATTCCGTGCCAGGCATGTCCCAGACGCAGCACCGCCGCGTCGGCGCCGACCGGACCGGCGAGTTGCATTCCCATCGGCAGACCATTCGCGCCAAACCCCACCGGCACCGACAGGCAGGGCAAACCGGCAAGGCTGACCGGGACCACGATCTCCATCCAGCGGTGATAGGTATCGGCGGGTTTGCCTCCGACCGTTTCTGGCCAGCGCCATTCTGCCGGGAAGGGCCAGAACTGCGCAGTCGGCAAGGCGATCACATCGACGGTGCGGAACAACCGCGCCAAGGCCCGATACCAGTCGCTGCGGATGCTGCTGGCCTGATAAACCGCGTCTGCGGCAAGGGTCAGGCCCTGCTCGATCTCCCATTGCGCCTCTGGTTTCAGCAGCGCCCGCTTGGCCGGGTTCTGGTAAAGCGCCCGTTTCGCGCCCGCATTCAGAAAGGCCCGCAGGGTGGTCCATGCCTGCCACAGCTTTCGCGCCGGAAAGGGGGCGGGCAGCGGCACGATCTGACAGCCGAGGCTTTCGAATTGCCGCAAAGCCGCCTCGCAGATCGGCAGGATACCGTCCTCACAGGGATAATCGCCGTCCCAATCGGCCAGCCAGCCGATGCGCGTCCCCGCGACCGGGCCGTCGAGTTGCGGCAGGTAATCCTCGGCCATGCGTCCGAAGGGCAGGGCGGGATCGGGGCCAGCCATGATCTGCAAAAGACGGGCGATGTCTTCGGGGCTGCGACCCATCGGGCCAAGCGTGGACAGGGTCGCCATGAAATTGTCGCCGACCGGATCGCCCGGCACCAGCCCCCAGCTTGGCCGGAAACCATAGACATTGCAGAACGCGGCAGGGTTGCGCAGGCTGCCCATCATGTCCGAGCCATCGGCGACCGGCACCAACCGCGCCGCCAGTGCCGCCGCCGCACCACCTGATGAGCCGCCCGCCGTCCGCGAGGTGTCATAGGGATTGCGGGTGGTTCCGAAAACCTCGTTGAAGGAATGCGAGCCAAGTCCCCATTCCGGGGTGTTCGTCTTGCCGATGAAGATCGCCCCCGCCGCGCGCATCCGGGCGACGACGATGTCATCCTCGACCGGGATATGGTCGGCGAAGATGGGCGATCCCCATGTGGTTCGGATGCCCTTCACCGCCGCCAGATCCTTGACTGCAATCGGCATGCCGTGCAGCCAGCCCTTGCGCGGCTGCCGGTCGGCCTCGCGCGCCTGGGCCAGCAATTCCTCGCGCGGGCGCAGGCTGATGATGGCGTTGATCGCGGGGTTCACGGCCTCGATGCGGTCGAGGAAAGCGGTCATCACCTCCTCGGCGCGAAGACGGCCCTCGGCCATGGCGGTGGCAAGCCCGGTCGCGCTGATCGTGGTTATGTCCTGCATCTGATCCCCTCCGGCGAAGCGTGACCAGAGTGACGATCCGCGCGGGGATGTCCAGCCGAGGTTAATCGTCCTTCGCCTGCGATCCAGCGGAACGGGGACGCGCCAGCGGGTGATGGTTCAGCACCAGTTCCCGCATCCGTTCGTCCAGCACATGCGTATAAATCTCGGTCGTGCCCAGATCGGCATGGCCCAGTAATGTCTGGATCGACCGCAGATCCGCGCCGCCTTCCAGCAGATGCGTGGCGAAGGCGTGGCGGATCACATGCGGCGTGACCCGCGAAGGATCGACGCCCGCCGCTACCGCCATGTCGTTCAGCAGCCGCCCGAAACTCTGGCGCGGCATGTGACCGGCGGCACCGGGCGCGGGGAACAGGTAGCGCGCGCCCTTGTTCGCGACCAGTCGGCCCAACGGGCTGTCCTTGGGCGCGTTATCCCTGATCCGCAGCCACTCCGCCAAGGCAGTCCGCGCCGGGCCGGTCAGCGGCACCATGCGTTCCTTGCTGCCCTTGCCCCGGATCAGCAGCACGGCGGGATCGCCGCGGCACCCCGCCACCGGCAGTTCGACCAGTTCGCTGACCCGCATGCCGGTTGCGTAAAGCAGTTCGATCATCAGGCGGTTGCGAACCTTGTCGGCCTCGGTCCGGCCCAGCGTCGGGGCGGCGGTCAGCATCGCGTCGATCTCGGCCCGGTCCAGCGTCTTTGGCAACCGCTTGGCGCGACCCGGACCGGCGATGCGGATGGCGGGGTCATCGTCGCGCCAACCCTCTTCCAGCGCGAAACGGCTGAATTGCCGGATCGAGGACAGACGCCGCGCCCGCGTCGCGCGCGAAAAGCCCTGCGCGTCGCAATGGGTCAGATAATCCTCGACCAGTTCGCGGGTGAGACCTGACAGCGCCTCGCCGCGCCCGGCAAGCCATTCCGACAGATCCTGCAAATCGCGACCATAGGCCAGCAAGGTGTTCCGCGCCGCCCCGGCCTCGGCCGCCTGCGCGTCCAGAAAGGCCGAGATGGCGCGACCGTCGGACATTACTGACCCTCTGCACCCATCTGCGGCAGCAGCGAAATCTGGGCCGCCGCCAGATCGGCATCGGCCACCAGCCCAAGGGCCCGCAACATCGCCAGACCGCGAGCGGCGCGGCCCATATCGCCATCGACCGCCGCGTCGATATCGGCAATCGCGCCCAGCAAAGCCTCGCCCCGGCGGGTGTCGGGGGCGATCACCGGCTCTGCCTCGGGGTCAAGCGCCAGCGCGTCAGCGACCGGAACCGGCGTCGGCACCGGCAGGCCCTGCCATTGGCGCAGCCAGTTCGCAATCTCGGCGCTGTGGCCGGTGCCATCCTCGGGCAGATCATCGGCCACCATCGCGGCCAGCGTGCCGGCCATATCGGCGCGACGAAACTCGGTGAAGGCATGGGACAAAGCCGGGCCGGGATTGCCGCCGGCAATCGCCGCCTCAAGCGTCCGCATCGCGCCCGCACGCTCCCACACACCGCCCGAGGCGGCGGGGCGTTGTTCGCCATAGATGTCGCGCAACTGCCGGGCCGGGATCGCCCCTGCGCGGGCCAGACGTTCGGCCGCTTCCAGCCGCGCTTTCCAGCCATTGTTCATCCGCAGATCGGATTGCGCGAAGGCCAGAGGCAGCGACACCGTCGGCATCGGCTGACCGATCGCCTCGTGAATGCGGAATTCCAGCGGCGAGACACGTTCGCCCGGCGCCAGCGTCTCGCCGCTGTCCACGAAAGCGTCGTCAAGGAAATGGGTCAGCAACAGCGCCTCTTGCGCGTCGATCAGGCCAAGCGCCTCGGCTCCGTGCAGGCTGATCGCGGCGGCGGCCCAGTCGCCGGTCTGGGCAAGGCAGAAGATGCGTGCGGCAAAGCTGGGAGCGATGCCGGGAGTGGTGTTCATGATCTCGCAGGCGCGGCCTTCGTCGCCTTCCAGAAGGGCGATGTCGAAAAGGCGGCGGAAGATTTCCGGGTCGGTATGACCAGCAGCGGCCAACAAAGCCTGTGCCCGGTCCAGCGCGCCCATATCCAGAAGCCGGTCGGCGCGGGCCAGAAACAACCGCCCGCGTTGCGAGGCATCGACCGTTTCCGGCGGGGTCAGTTGCGCGGTCAGCAGCCGGTCCAGCAAAGCGGTCATCGCAGGCAGGCGGGCAGGGGTGCGCAACACCTGATCGGCCAGCGCCGCAGGATCGCTGCCCTGCCACAGATCGGCGGAAAGACCGGCCTTGCGCGGCGGGGTGATCCCTGCTGCGTCGGGATTGCCGCCGTCAAGCCGCGTCACCTCGATTGCGCCCACCGCACCGCTTTCGGCGACGGGCTTCGGTCCGGGGGCGAAAGGGCTGCCGGGGGGCGGCTGATCGCCCGGACGCCAGGCCGAGCTTTCGCGTTCCGGCCCGCGCACACTGCCCGACAGCCAATCGCTGGCTGACAACGGCTGCTGCGCCATGGCCGGAAGCGCAAGGCATGCCAGACAGGCCGCGACGGCCAGCCGGGCAGAATATCGGCGGGGATCAGTCAAGGGATTGGTCGCTTGCCGGGCTGTCTGTTGCAGGGGCTTCCATCGCCTCGCCAACGGCGGAATCGATGGCCGACGGCTCGGCTGCGGGTTCCGCAGCGGCCTCGGTCGGGGCGGGGGCGGTCGCCGTGACAGGATTGACGACAACCGGGTGGCGCACCTCGGTTCGGGTCGGTTCCATATCGCCGAAATAGGCATATCCGGCCAGCGCGATCACGCCCACCAGAATCAGCACCGCCAGAACCTTCAGAAGCCGCATCGAATTGCCTCGCTCGCCCTTGTTTTCATACATTTTGCCCGGTCTTCTGCCGGATGACCCCGAATATATATGGCAATTTCCGAAAGATCACGCCATTCAGTCACACGACTTGCGGTGCCGGGAATGGCGGGGGACGGATGAAGCAGAGGCTCAGGCGGCATATCGTGCTGATCGGCATGATGGGGGCGGGAAAGACCGCCGTTGGGACCGAGCTTGCCCGCCGTCTGCATGTCTCGTTCACCGATTCGGACGCGGCCATCGAATCGGCCGCCGCGATGAGCATCTCTGAAATCTTCGCCCGCGACGGCGAGACCTTCTTCCGCGACCGCGAGGCAGAGGTGATCGCCCGTCTGCTGGAACGCCCGCCCGGCGTGATTTCGACCGGCGGCGGGGCGTGGATGCAGGAACGCAACCGCGAGGCCATCCGCGATCATGCGCTGTCGGTCTGGCTGAACTGCGATCTTGAGACGCTGTGGCATCGGGTCCGCATGCGCAGCACCCGCCCGCTTTTGCAGACCGCCGATCCGAAAGGCACGCTGCAACGTCTGCTGGAAGAGCGGAACCCGGTCTATGCGACCGCCGATCTGGATTTTCCCGCCCGTCCCGGCAGCGTCGAAAAGACAACCGCCCGCCTGATCGAGGTGCTGCGCGAGAAGGAAGAACTGTGGCTGAACAGATCGAAATGACGAAACCCGTCACCGTCCATGTCCCCCTGGGCGACCGCGCCTATGACGTCCGTATCGGTGCAGGCCTGATCGCCGAGGCAGGCGCGCTGATCGCGCCACTCCTGCGCCGTCCTCGGGTGGCGATTGTCACGGACGAGACCGTGGCCGGGTTGCATCTGCTGCCCTTGCAAGAGGCGCTGAAGGCTGCGGGGATTGCCTCCGAAGCGCTGGTTCTGCCTGCGGGAGAGGCCACGAAAAGCTGGCCGCATCTGACCCGCACCGTCGAATGGCTTTTGGAGCAGAAGGTCGAGCGGGCCGATATCGTCGTGGCGCTTGGCGGCGGTGTGATCGGTGATCTGGTCGGCTTTGCGGCGGCCATCCTGCGGCGGGGGGTGCGCTTCGTGCAGATCCCGACCACGCTTCTGGCGCAGGTGGACAGCAGTGTTGGCGGCAAGACCGGCATCAACAGCCCGCATGGCAAGAACCTGATCGGCGCCTTTCATCAGCCGACACTGGTGCTGGCCGATATCGCCGTGCTGGACACGCTGAGCCCGCGCGACTTTCTGGCCGGGTACGGCGAAGTCGCGAAATACGGGCTTCTGGGCGATGCGGATTTCTTCGGCTGGCTGGAAGAAAACGGCCCGAAGTTGCGGGACGATCTGGCGCTTCGTCAGCATGCCGTGGCCCATTCGGTCGCGATGAAGGCCGGGATCGTGGTCCGGGACGAGACCGAGCAGGGCGAACGGGCGCTTTTGAACCTTGGTCATACCTTCGGGCATGCACTTGAATCGGCGACCGGCTATTCCGACCGGCTGCTGCATGGCGAGGGTGTGGCTATCGGCTGCGCGCTGGCCTTTGATCTGTCGGCACGAATGGGGCTTTGCAGTCAGGAAGCGCCATCCCGCGTTCTGGCGCATCTGCGGCAGATGGGCATGCCCGCGCGTTTGTCCGACATTCCCGGACTGTTGCCGGATGACGACGATCTCATCGCCCGGATGGGACAAGACAAGAAGGTTGTGGACGGCAGGTTGCGTTTCGTGCTGGCACGTGGAATTGGTGAATCGTTCGTCAGCGACGACGTGACGCCCGACCTTCTTCACGCGGTCCTTCGGGACGCACGCATCTAGGCCCCGCATCTCGCCGCCACCCGGACGGACGCACTTGATACGTGAAGTGTAAGAGACAGGGCGGTAAAATATGGAAATCTTTACAGCAAGCGGGTTTCAGGCCCTCTTGGAGGTCATCGGCATCGATCTGGTGCTGGCGGGCGACAATGCGGTCGTGATCGGTCTGGCAGCGGCGGGGCTTCCGGCGCATCTTCGCGCAAGGGCGGTGCTGATCGGGATCATCGCGGCCACGGTTCTGCGGATCTCGCTGGCGTTGATCGCCACATGGGTGATGGGCATTCCGGGGGTTATCCTTGTCGGCGGTCTGCTGCTTTGCTGGGTTTGCTGGAAGATGTGGACCGAGTTGCGCTCGGGCGAGTCGCATGATCTTGCCGATGGCGACGGATCGGTCGATAGCAAGAAAACGCTTGGTCAGGCGGTGTTCCAGATCATCATCGCCGATGTCTCGATGTCGCTGGACAATGTGCTGGCCGTCGCTGGTGCTGCGCGCGAACATCCGACGGTTCTGGTCATCGGGCTGGTCCTGTCCATCGCCATGATGGGCCTTGCCGCGCAATTCATCGCCAACCTGCTGAACCGCCACCGCTGGATCGCTTATGTCGGGCTTGCGATCATCGTCTATGTCGCCGCCGAAATGCTGTGGGAAGGCGGACACCAGTTCTGGCCGACGCTTCAGGCATGGATGGGCACGGGGCCGAGTGCGGGCTGAAATTATCAACACCTAAGGTGAAGCGCGTGCGCGGAATCAAGTCGCGCTTGCGCGATGCCGGGCATTGTCCGACCGCCCCGACGGTCGGGCAATTCGGTGAGGTCTCGCGCAACAGATAGCGACGACGGTGTGGAACCATAAAGCGTTCAGTACGACCGTTGCATTGCCCACCCGCGGTCGGGCAATACCCTTCGCTCTGATTGGCAAGCGTGAAAACCAAGCACCCGCCCGAATTCGAGGTGCCGAAGGCGCTGCCTTCTGTTTGGACCATCGGCAACACCCCGAAATCCGCCCGCCGATGTCCCTTTCGGAAAGCCGGAAGTCGCAAACGGGCAACAGCGGGGCATTTCCCCCTCTAGGCTGGTGACAGGTTCTGCCTGTCGCAGGACGTGATGGCAGGCTGCCGCAGAGGAGCGGCGGTCAGCCCCTTGAATCATGGAGGAGGTCGCATGAGCGGTAACAGAGGCGTGGTCTATATCGGGCCGGGCAAGGTCGAGGTTCAGAATATCGCCGATCCGAAGCTGGAAGCTCCGAATGGGCGCAAGATCGAACATGCGGTGATCCTCAAGGTCGTCTCGACCAATATCTGCGGCTCTGACCAGCACATGGTCCGCGGGCGCACCACCGCTGAACCGGGTCTGGTCCTTGGCCACGAGATCACCGGCGAAGTGGTCGAGAAGGGCGTCGATGTCGAGATGCTGGAGATCGGCGATATCGTCTCGGTGCCGTTCAACGTGGCTTGCGGTCGCTGCCGCTGCTGTCTCTCGGGCGATACCGGGGTCTGCCTGACGGTGAACCCGGCGCGGGCCGGCGGCGCTTACGGCTATGTCGATATGGGCGGCTGGATCGGCGGGCAGGCGCGCTATGTCATGGTGCCCTATGCCGATTTCAACCTGCTGAAATTCCCCGACCGTGATCGCGCGATGTCGAAGATCCGCGACCTGACCATGCTGTCGGACATTCTGCCGACTGGCTTCCACGGCGCGGTCAAGGCAGGCGTTGGCGTCGGCTCCATCGTCTATGTGGCGGGGGCCGGTCCTGTTGGTCTGGCAGCCGCCGCTTCGGCCCGGATTCTGGGTGCTGCGGTGGTCATGGTCGGCGATTTCAACAAGGAACGTCTGGATCACGCCGCGAAAGTCGGCTTCGAGCCGGTCGATCTGTCGAAATCCGACCGTCTGGGCGACATGATCGAGCAGATCACCGGCACGCCCGAGGTGGACAGCGCCATCGACGCCGTTGGCTTCGAGGCGCGTGGCCATTCGGGCGGTGAACAGCCCGCCATCGTGCTGAACCAGATGATGGAGATCACCCGCGCCGCCGGTCAGATCGGCATCCCCGGCCTTTACGTGACCGAGGATCCGGGTGCGGTGGACAGCGCCGCCAAACAGGGCAGCCTGTCGCTGCGCTTCGGGCTTGGTTGGGCCAAGGCGCAAAGCTTCCATACCGGGCAGACGCCGGTGCTGAAGTATAACCGCCAGTTGATGCAGGCGATCCTGCATGACCGGCTGCCGATTGCGGATATCGTCAATGCGACGATCATCCCGCTGGATCAGGCGGTTCAGGGCTATGAAAGCTTTGATCAGGGCGTGGCCAAGAAATACGTGCTGGACCCGCATGGCGGTCTGGCCGCCTGAGGCGATCACTCACGGTAAACAAAGAACGGGCGGCCTTCGGGTCGCCCGTTCAGCTTTTGGGTTTCGCTAACGGGCACCACGCATGCTCCAATAAAACAACTCTAGAATCTGGCTGCGCGGAGCTCCGTGAAAGGTTGCGTCATAAGCGTGATCGAGCAGTGAATCTGAAGCGATCACACCGCGATTCAGAAGCTCGTAAAAGCGGGCGATGCGGATGGCTTTCCAGTTTTCTCCCCTGTCATAATTCATCCGCGCGAAGATAGCGTATCGATCCGTAGTAAAGCGCTGCGCGCCGCTTGTAACCCTGCATCCCGGAAAACGTTCAACGCTGGCCTGAATGATCTCCAGATCCCCGACATAGTAGGTGACCTCGCCTTTGCAGAAGGCTTCTGCGAGCTCCATATGTGACGTTGCCCGCCAAATGGCGCCCTGGTGACCGGCATCAGGACAGCTTGTGGGCCTATTGCCTCCGGTATTGCGCATTGCAGCGATAATGACGTCTCGCTTTCTTGCCCAAGCGCCGCTGTTTAGAATTGCTTCGATACCATACTGGAAGGCGTTAGTTCGTCCAACTACGCCAATCAGGGCTTTTCGTACTCCACAGATGCTTTGTGGCTCGACATCGCCTTCACGCATCAGATAACTGATCCCAGTCAGGAACAACGGCGGCGATACTGCATATTCACGCAATCGCTCGCGGTTGATGCTGGCGGGGTCGCAGAGAATGTCTATCTCCCCCCCGTCCAGTAATTCGATCCGGTCGTCAAGGAATGTACCCCGCATCAGCTCATCAACATTGACGACTTTAAACTCTCCTTCCTTCAGTGTTGGAGCATTGCCATCCACGATCATCATCTGCTTAAGGACCTCGTCACAGATATAGATCATATAGCCATCATACCCCGCTGCACGCAGCGGCCCCGACTTAACGGTCAAGTTTGCATTGCTCCTATCCGGTTGCACTGGGCCTTCCGAAAAGGGCGGCGCATCTTCACGCACGCCAATTATAAGTATCTTTTCGGAACTATTGGTTGTCGTGCTATCTTCCCCACGTTTCACCATAATCTGATCAGCGCGGATATGTAGCGGCAGTGCCATCAGCAATAGGAACAAAAGCAGCTTCAGCAGTAATTTTTCGGTACTTGCAGAGTGTAAAAGCGACATAATCAATTTTCTTTCTTCTTGGGTGTGATATCTTCGGTGATTTCTAGCCAGATCGCATAAAATATCAAAAAAAAGAACGACAAGCTGCCATAAATCAGGGTCTCCCGCGTCTTAAAATCTATTGCAACCCCAGCAGGTCTAGGTCGCAAAAAGCTATCTGGGTAACTTATGACCACGACTATATAATAGCTTGCAAGTGTCACCACCGCGAACAGGAGGCCGAGTAGAATCATTACCGGTAAGGAATGCTCTTTGTGTTGATCGCTTAGTGATAAAACGGCAACAGATATAATGAATCCGATTGGTAAATTCAAAAGGTAAAATACCCATTTAGAATCGAAGTGGAACGCGACTTCATTCTGAGTCAATCTGAATCCTGATGAAGCCCAGAACAGCAAAAAATCGGCGGCAACGAGGCCTAGCACCATCTGCATCGCGGGGATTAGCGACATAGTAACCAGATGCACAAAGGGAGGACGACGTAAGGACCATATCGGCCATGAGCTGTCTTCGCGCCGTACATCAAGACCAAAAATTGCAGTTAATGCGCTTAGCGCAATACCAAAAGCAATAGGTAGCGGCGCAAGTATTCCGAGGCGCATAAATTGCGGAATTTTCTCATTTCTCACCTGTTCCTTGACTAATTCCCATATTTTTACGCATGCGTTCTTGCTCGATTCTAGTACAGGTTCATCGCTTACGTTTGTTGAGCCGGAGTCATTCGACTGCAGATCTTTCGAATTAGGATCGTCGCCTATAATTTCTAAATCATCGAAGAGCTGTTTTTGACAGCTTTGTTCTATAATCATTTTTTTTTGCTTCGCCTAGCGATACTTTTGAATTTGTGAGGCGTATCTTGAGGTCGTCGATGCGTTTTAAAATTGTTGCCTTGTCAGGCGATTTTTCAGATGAATTGGCTTCAATTTCTTTATCGGAGTTCAACACGATCGGGGCTGATGTCTCCGCAATCTCGATGCCGACGGAACCAGATGGATCCGAAGTGGAAGTGATTTCGGTTCCTATTTTTCCTTGATAAGTTCTAATCTCTGCCTCAATATCTCTAATATTTGTTTCAGATCGTGTAATTTTCTGGTTGGTCGCTGCGTTCTGGGCATTAATCGCGACCTCAATACGTTCTTTAAGGGCGGCCGGCTTTACGTCGTACCAGTCGTAATAAAGATAAGTTGCCGTAGCCATTGCACAGAAAAGTGCCATAATAAGACTCATCACAAACGAATTAACTTCTATTTGGTAGCCCTGCTTCAATTTAGTGTCGACGTGATCAATTGCTGTTCCTTTTCGAGTGTTCTTTATTGCGCGGTTGTTGCGAAGAAAATGAACCGAAAATACTGCGATTGTATCATTTGCCACGGACATTACATTTTCAAATAGGTCTTTTCGGGCGTCGTCGTTCTTTAGCAGTGGTTGTGACAACTTTTTCCGCAACTCTTCTATCAAGTCCTCGAGTTTGTCAGACATCGTTGCCATCGCATCTAGTTGCGAGTAAGGAAAATGCTGGATACGCTGTTTTCCAGTAATTCCAGGTGACAAAAAATCTATTGTATGAAGTGAGTTTTTGATGATCGGGATCTGATCTTTATAAAAGCTATCGGAGAATGATTCCTCGGAATTTTTTTCGAACATTGCTGTCAGAGGCTTCGGATCTTCGAAATGTTCTTTTTCAAAATTAATGTCGTGCAGTTTTTCTATGATCCCGTAAACGCCCCGCGGTATTCCGGCTAGTCGATGTGAAAGTGTCCGCATCGTGCTTTCGACCGGCTTCAATACACCGATCGAGAAAATCGCAATGATTGCAGCCGAAATAAAGACCGGCTTGCCGTATTCTCCCTGTAACAGACTGGCAAGATCATCCTCTTCGCCCGCGAGCGTGGAGACCGGACCTATTTGCAATCCCGCCTCGTGCTGTCTGACGATCAACTCGTAAATTTCGGTAGAGCTGAGAATGATCGCATAGGTTACCAAATAGAGCAGAGAGTAAAAAAGGAAACCCGCCATCTTTTCCCTGGGCGTGCATAACTGCTCGACCCGCATATTTCGAAGGATCGGATGTTCCTTGAATGGGATAGTGGTCAGCGACGAGTTGTAATTACGGTAAGCCTCGATCAGCAAGGTCATCGCACCCGCAGCCACCACGCCCGCGTAAACGAACGTGTTCATTGTCGCCTCACCTGCAAACTGTTAGGTCAGGGACATTCACTGACAGAAGGGTTGCAGGGGCCCGCATAGACGGTTGCGGCAGCGCTGTCGGTTCCAGGATGGGAACTGTTCAGCGCAAGCAGAGTCAAAACTGTGAATATGTAGCTCATTTACCAAACTCCAATTACCAAAGAAAATTCTCTCACGGTTTGGTGATTCAGGCAATTTATATTAATTTTTCCGATTTCACAGGTGAACGCACCAAAATAGCGGATGCGAGGAAACAACAGAATCTTGAGATCCAATTAATTTAATTGAACTAAATTTTCGAAAGTGGAGCCGCGCCCCTCGCCGAACTAGGCAACATATCGTGCTTGATAAAGTCTCATGCGGCGTCCGAGGCCGGTTCCTTGCGGGTGTAGTTCAGGATCGGGGCCAGCCAGCGCTCGGTTTCCTCAAGCGACATACCCTTGCGGGCGGCATAGTCGCGGGCCTGATCTTCCTCGACCTTGGCGACGCCGAAATAATAGGCGTCGGGATGGCCGATATAGATGCCCGAGACCGATGAGCCGGGCCACATCGCCATGCTTTCGGTCAGCGTCACGCCAGTCGTGGCCTCTGCATCAAGCAGCTTGAACAAGGTCAGCTTTTCCGTGTGATCCGGTTGCGCCGGATAGCCGGGGGCAGGGCGGATGCCGCGATATGGCTCGCCGATCAGTTCCTGCGGTTCGAAGGTCTCGTCGGCACCGTAGCCCCACAGATCCTTGCGGACCCGTTCGTGCAGCATCTCGGCCATGGCCTCGGCGATGCGGTCGGCCAGAGCCTTGACCATGATCGAGGAATAATCGTCATTCGCACGCTCGAACCGGGCGGAGATTTCGTTTTCCTCGGGACCAGCGGTCACGACGAAGCCGCCGACATAATCCGGGGTGACGCCCTCGGGGGCCACGAAATCCGACAGGCAGACATTCGGGCGGTCGCCGCGTTTCGTCACCTGTTGGCGCAGCATGTGGAAGGTCGCCAGATGCTCGGCCCGGTCCTCGCCGGTATAAAGCCGCACATCGTCGCCCACCGTATTCGCGGGCCAGAAGCCCACCACGGCGCGCGGGCGGAACCATTTGCCCTCGATGATCCGGGCCAGCATTTCCTGGGCTTCGTTGAACAACGACCGGGCGGCCTCGCCCTGTTTTTCATCGTCAAGGATGCGGGGATAGACGCCCTTCAGCTCCCATGTCTGGAAGAACGGGGTCCAGTCGATATATCGGGCGATCTCGGCCAGATCCCAGTCCTCGATCACGCGGCTGCCAAGGAATTGCGGCGCATTCACCCGGTAGCCGGTCCAGTCAACCTTAAGCGCATTGGCCCGCGCCGCAGCCAGCGGCAGGCGTTGCTTGGCGGCCTCGGCGCGTTCGTGCTTTTCGGCGACATCGACATATTCGGCGCGGATATTGTCGATATAGGCCGCCTGCTGCGTCGGGCTGAGCAGCGACGAGACCACGCCGACCGCGCGGCTGGCATCGGTCACATAGACCGCCTGACCCTGATGATAACGCGGCGCGATCTTGACCGCGGTATGGATGCGAGAGGTGGTGGCGCCGCCGATCAGCAGCGGCAGGTGGAAGCCTTCCCGCTCCATCTCGGTTGCGACATGGACCATTTCGTCCAGCGACGGGGTGATCAGGCCCGAAAGGCCGATCACATCGACCTTTTCCTCACGCGCGACTTCGAGGATCTTCTGCGCGGGCACCATCACCCCCAGATCGATCACCTCGTAATTGTTGCAGGCCAGCACGACGCCAACGATGTTCTTGCCGATGTCGTGAACGTCGCCCTTGACCGTCGCCATCAGGATTTTCCCGGCGCTTTGCCGGTCCGAGCCGCCATTCGCGGCCTTTTCCTCTTCCATATAGGGCAGCAGCACCGCCACGGCCTGTTTCATCACCCGGGCAGATTTCACCACCTGCGGCAGGAACATCTTGCCCGCGCCGAACAGATCGCCGACCACGTTCATCCCGGCCATCAGCGGGCCTTCGATCACATGCAGCGGACGTTCGGCCTGAAGCCGTGCTTCCTCGGTATCGGCCTCGATATATTCGGTGATGCCGTTGACCAGCGCATGTTCCAGCCGCTTCGCGACGGTCCATTCCCGCCAGCTCAGATCCTTCTCGCGCGCCTTGGTGCCGCCATCGCCCTTGAAGCGTTCGGCGATCTCCAGCAACCGCTCGGTCGCGTCTTCACGGCGGTTCAGGACCACATCTTCGCAGGCTTCGCGCAGATCCGGGTCGATCTGGTCATAGACGGCCAACTGCCCGGCATTGACGATGCCCATATCCATCCCCGCCTGAATGGCGTGGTAAAGGAAGACGGCATGCATCGCCTCGCGCACGGGTTCATTGCCGCGAAAGCTGAACGACAGGTTCGAGACCCCGCCCGAGATATGGCAATAGGGCAGGTTCTGACGGATCCAGCGGGTCGCCTCGATGAAATCGACGCCGTAATTGTTGTGTTCCTCGATCCCGGTTGCCACGGCGAAGATGTTGGGGTCGAAGATGATATCCTCGGGCGGGAAGCCGACTTCCTCGGTCAGGATCTTGTAGGCGCGGGTGCAAATCTCGATCTTGCGGGCGCAGGTATCGGCCTGACCCTGTTCGTCGAAGGCCATGACCACGACCGCCGCGCCATAGGCCAGACACAGCTCGGCATGATGGCGGAACTGTTCCTCGCCCTCTTTCATGCTGATCGAGTTGACGACCGGCTTGCCCTGAACGCATTGCAGCCCGGCCTCGATCACCTCCCATTTAGAGCTGTCGATCATCACCGGAACGCGGGCGATATCGGGTTCGGCGGCGACGAGATTCAGGAACTCGACCATCGCGGCCTTTGAATCGATCAGCCCCTCATCCATGTTGATGTCGATGATCTGCGCGCCGTTTTCGACCTGATCGCGGGCGACCTCGAGGGCGGCGGCATAGTCGCGATTGGTGACCAGCTTGCGAAACCGGGCAGAGCCGGTCACGTTCGTCCGTTCGCCGACATTCACGAAAGGAATGTCGGGGGTCAGGATAAAAGGCTCTAGCCCGGACAGGCGAAGCTGGCGTTCAGGCATATTCAGGCACCTTTCGCGGGCTGTATTTGGCCACCGCATCGGCGATGGCGCGGATATGATCGGGCGTGGTGCCGCAGCAGCCGCCGACGACATTGACCAGCCCCTCGCGGGCGAATTCCTCGACCTGAACGGCGGTGTCGTTCGGGCCTTCGTCATATTGGCCGAAGGCATTCGGCAGGCCGGCATTCGGATAGGCGCAGATCAGCGTCTCGGACACGCCCGAAAGCTCGGCCAGATGCGGACGCATGGCCGAGGCACCAAGCGCGCAGTTCAGCCCGATGGTAAAGGGTTTTGCATGGCGAACCGAATGCCAGAAGGCGGTGGGCGTCTGCCCCGACAGCGTCCGCCCAGAGGCATCGGTGATCGTGCCGGAAATCATCAGCGGCAGTTCCCGGCCATGTGCCTTCATCGCCTGAATACAGGCAAAGATCGCGGCCTTGGCGTTCAGCGTGTCAAAGATCGTCTCGATCAGCAGGATATCCGCGCCACCCTCGATCAAGCCGGTCGCCTGTTGCAGATAGGCTTTGCGCAGATCGTCAAAGGTGACCGCGCGGTAGCCGGGATCGTTCACATCAGGGCTGATCGAGGCGGTCCGGTTGGTCGGCCCAATCGCCCCCGCCACGAAACGCGGCCTGCCATCTTCGGCTGTGGCACGGTCCAGCGCCCGGCGCACGACGCGCGCGCCCTCGACATTCAGATCATAGACGGCCTGCTGAAGCCCGTAATCGGCCTGCGCGATTGTCGTGGCCGAGAAGGTGTTGGTCTCGACAATATCCGCGCCAGCCTTGGCATAGTTATAGTGGATCTGCTCGATCGCCTCGGGCTGCGTCAGGATCAGCAGGTCGTTGTTGCCCTGCTGCGGATGGTCCGAATGGTGACGGCAGACATGGCCTGATCCGTGGCCGGTATAATCATCCTCGCCCAGTCCCAGACCCTGAATCTGCGTGCCCATCGCCCCGTCGAGGATCAGAATCCGTTCACGGGCAGCGCGTTCCAGCGCGGCGAATACGGGTGATTTGGGCAGTCCGGTCATGTGCAGGCTCCTCGGGGGGCGAGCACGATACATACGCTTTACCTGCCCGCGCCGCAAATTCATAGTTTTCCAGAAGATTATGCGCCGGATCGATAATCCCGAAATGCATCCTCGCCTGCGCGCATGGCCCGGCTTCTTCGTTGTCCAAATACCGATGACGACGTGGCAGACCGTGACCGGGGCGGCATTGGATCATCCGACCGCCGCTGCGGCATTTTTGCCACGCTTTCCTTGCGTCCCGCCCCTTGTGCGAATCCGCTCGGGCGGCCACCATTAAGAAACGGATGCCTGAAGCTGGAGAAGAATTTGGGCCTGACGCCTACGACCCCCGTTGCGACGCCTTCCAACGAAACCCTGCTGGAATTTCCCGACAACAGGCTGCTGATCGACCTGTGCGGTGCGAATGACCGGCACCTTGCGCGGATCGAAGAGGCGCTGAGCGTCCATATCCTGAGACGGGGCAACCAGCTTGCCGTGGTCGGCACCCCCGAGGCGCAGGCCGAGGCCGCGTTGATCCTGCGCGGGCTTTACGCCCGGCTGGAACAAGGCCGCCCGGTCAGCATGGCCGAGGTCGAGGCCGCTCTGCGCATGGGCGTCGATCAGGGGACCGAGATCAGCCCCTCGGAACAGATCGAGATGTTCGCGGCGGGCAATTACGAACTTCGCACCCGCAAGAAATCCGTCGAACCGCGCACCGACGCGCAGAAAGCCTATGTGCGGTCGCTGTTCGAACATGAACTGGCCTTCGGCATCGGCCCGGCAGGCACCGGCAAAACCTATCTGGCGGTGGCGGTGGGCGTGACGATGCTGATCGGCGGTCATGTGGACAAGATCATCCTGTCGCGCCCGGCGGTCGAGGCGGGTGAGCGGCTGGGCTTCCTTCCCGGCGACATGAAGGAAAAGGTCGATCCCTATATGCAGCCGCTTTACGACGCGCTGAACGACTTTCTTCCGGGCAAGCAGATGCAAAAGCTGATGGAGGAAAAGCGCATCGAGATCGCGCCGCTGGCCTTCATGCGCGGGCGGACGCTGGCCAACAGCTTTGTCGTTCTGGACGAGGCGCAGAACGCCACCACCATGCAGATGAAGATGTTCCTGACCCGTCTGGGCGAGGGGTCTCGGATGGTGATTACCGGCGACCGCACCCAGATCGACCTGCCGCGCGGGATCCATTCCGGGCTGGTCGATGCCGAGCGTATCCTTGACGGGGTCAAGGGAATCAGCTTCAGCTACTTCACCGCCAAGGATGTCGTGCGACATCCGCTTGTGGCCCGCATCATCGAGGCTTATGACACCGAAGATGCTGCGGCCTTGGCGCGTGGTGAAACAGAGGGACCGCGCGGACAATACGCACCCCGCCGGGCAATGCGAGGCGATGCCTGACGACATATCCACCGATTGCGTCATCGAGGATGACCGATGGGAGACAGCCGGGCTTGAAGCGCTGGCGGGTCGCGCCGTGACGGCTGCGCTGCGCTGGCACGATATCGGCGGCGAGGTCGTGGTCATGGGCTGCGACGACGCCCGCATCGCCGCGCTGAACGCCGATTTTCGGGGCAAGCCACGGGCGACGAATGTGCTGTCATGGCCCTCGGTCGAACATCTGCCGCATGAACCGGGCGCGCGCCCCGAGCTTCCCGATGAGGAAGAGCTTGGCGATATCGCCATCGCCTATGAGACCTGCGAGGCCGAGGCCCGCGCGCAGGACAAGCCTTTTGACGATCATGTCACGCATTTGCTGGTCCATGCGACGCTGCACCTGCTGGGCTATGATCACCTGAACGACGCCGACGCGGAAACCATGGAGAGCGCCGAGCGTTCGATCCTGTCCGCGTTGAACATTCCCGATCCTTATCAAGAGAAAGTGTGATGAACTCCGAGTCTCGATTACCCGACCAACCCCTTGGTGACGATGCCGCCTCTGCGGCAGATGGCGTCGGGGGGGAAGGCCGGGACGTTCCCAGTTCGCGTGGTTTTCTTGGTCGTTTCATCGATGCGCTGACCGGCGCGGATAACGAGGAAGAGGCACGGGCGAAAAGCGCCGAAGCCGCGCCGGGCCTTTTGAACCTGCGCCGGATGCGGATCGACGATGTCGCGGTGCCCAAGGCAGAGATGATCGCCGCTCCGGTGACGATGCCTCTGGAAAATCTGGTCGGGCTGTTTCGCGAACACGGTTTCTCGCGCCTGCCGGTCTATGAGGATTCGCTGGACGGTCCCCTTGGCATGGTTCACCTGAAAGATCTGACGCTGAAGCACGGCTTTGGCGGCGATGGTGATGGCGATTTCGATCTGCGGTCGATGCTGCGGCCGGTTCTGTATGTGCCGCCCTCGATGCCGATCGGGGTGCTGTTGCAGCAGATGCAGGCGAAACGCACCCATATGGCGCTGGTCATCGACGAATATGGCGGGGTCGATGGTCTGGTCACCATCGAGGATTTGATCGAACAGGTCATCGGCGAGATCGAGGACGAACATGACGAAGCCGAAGCGGCCATCGTCACGACCGAGAAGCCGGGACAATGGCTGGTTCAGGCCCGCGCCGATCTTTCGGTTGTCGAGGCCGTGACCGGGCTGCGGCTGCTGGATCGCGATGTCAGCGATGATGTGGACACGCTGGGCGGTCTGGTCTTCATGCTGGCGGGCCGTATTCCGCCGCGCGGCGAGATCATCGCCGATCAGCAGGGCGTCGAATACGAAGTCGTGTCGGCCGACAGCCACCGGATCAACTCGGTCCGGCTGCGTGCGCCAAAACCAGCCTCGAACAGGGGTGGCGTGGATCAATCGAAAGAGGTTGGCGAGGGCTGAGGGGCAACCCTCGGCCCCCTGCTTCCGGGGCTTATTCGGCGATGGCCCGCGCCAGATCGGCGGTGACTTCGGGCGGCAGGTCGGGGCCGAACTGATGGCCGCAGCCATCGACCGCCACGGTCACCGCTGCGGGGATTTTCTCGGCCCATTTCTGCAAATGCTCGAAAGGCACGAAGTCGTCGTCGCGGCTGTGATACATGCGGATCGGGCCGGCTTGGGGCAGGCGTGTGGCGAAATCCGTGGCAAAACCGAAATCGTCGCCGCCCCATTCGTGATCGGCCAGTTTGTAAGGCACGGCCAGCAGGAACAGCGCCGCAATGCCGTGATCCTGCCCGCTTTCGGACAAGAGCTTCAGCACCGCCGCCCCGCCCAGCGAATGCGCCACGACAATCCCGCCCGTGGGCAGCGCCTTTAGCGCCGCTTCAAGCGCGGGCGCTGTGCTGGCCCAATCAACCGCCTCAAGCCCTTCGATCTTCGGGAAGGCCACATTGACGCCCGGCAGCGCCGATTGCAGAGCGGCGGCGATGGCGGCATCTTCGTCATGGGCACCTTCTCCGGCGCCCTGAATGAAAAGGATCGTCGTGGCAGTCATGGTAATCTCCCTGATTTGTGATATATTTTATATACCAGTATCTAAATGGTATTGGTTTGTCAAGGGAGATGCGCGATGACGGCGAACAGGTCCGGTTGTCCTATAAATATGTCGCTGGAACTGATCGGCGACCGTTGGAGCCTGATCGTGCTTCGCGACATCATTTTCGGCGACAAGAGACATTTCACCGATCTGCTGCGGCGGTCAGAGGAAAAGATCACCCCGAAGATCCTGACCGACCGTCTGGAGCGGCTGGAGCGCGAGGGCATCCTGACCCGCAGCCCCGACCCGACGCACAAACAACGCAGCATCATCAGCCTGACTGCGAAGGGGATTGATCTGCTGCCGGTGCTGATCGCGCTGTCGAACTGGGGCACCGCGCATCTGGATGTCGCGCCGCGTTTTGCCGAACGGGCGCGGGCTATCGAGGCGGGGGGTGACGGATTTCTGCGGGCGCTGATGGCAGAGCTGCGGCGCGAGCATCTGGGCGAAGGGGGCGATGCCCCCGAAGGCAGCGCGCGGACGCGGTTGCGACAGGTGGCGCCGCCAGCGGGTTAATTAAGGTTAGACCAGCACGATCAGCGCAGAAATCAGCGCTACACCGAATGTGAAGATATCGAAGAACAGCGTTCGGCTGACCGAGCCAAAGTAATAGGGCGCGACACCAAGCGTGACTGTTGCCGGAAAGCGCTGGCGGTCGGTGGCGAGCCTGCGAACTCTTGTTCCGGTATAGACCCAAGCCAGCCCGGATAAACCTGCGAACACAATCCAGACTGTCGTTCCCGCCATGAGACAAAGGGCAATCAGGAACGGCGTCACTAGGTCAATAATTTTCTTGTCAGCTGACTCGCGCCAGCGGGGATGGAAATAGCGGAATACACCATAAAGCTGCGCACATAAGATCAAATAGATTATGCCGAAAGAAAGGATGTAAACTGCCAGTGCCGACAAGAACCGTCCCCTTGCAACATGCCGCATTCATCGGCGTAAGCATGTCATGAAACACCCGCAAATCCAGACGCCCGTAACAGTATTTTCCGCGTTAGGCTGGTCTGAGCACGCTCACGCGTGATCTTCGAAATGCATCAATGCCGCATCGATGAAACGGGCGCGGTTTTCTGGAGTACACATCATCACCTCGTGCCGCACACCTGCCATTTCCAGCAACTCCGCCTCGGGCCAGCGGGTCAGGCGGTCGCGGATGGCGGCAGTCGAGACGATCCGCTCTTCATCGCCCAGTGTGACCAGCGTCGGGATGTTGGGTGAGGGCAGCCGGGACAGGCGGACGCATTCATTCAATGCCTTGCCGACCCAATTATAACTTGCGCCGCCGATGGTCATATGCGGCCAGGCGGATGCCTCGCGCAGCATGATCGCCCATTGATCGGCGTCATGGGTTAAAAGGTTGGCACTGAAAGCCTCGTCCAGCAGATAGGTGCCCGCCGAGCCGCTGCCCGGTGCGGCGTTGCCGCCACGTCCCAGCCGGCCCGCCAGATAGGCCATCCCGACCGCCACGCCCTGTGGCATCTGGCGCAGGTTGATGCCCCACATCGGGGCCGAAAACACGGCGCTCTGAACCGGCAGATCGGCATGCAGTCCCGCAAGTGCGATACAGCCGCCCATAGAATGCGACAGCAAATGCCATGGCCGGGGCAGGTCAAGTTCGGTCGCGGCGACGATCATCTCCAGCAGATCAAGCTGATAATCGGCGAATTCCCGGACATGGCCGGGGCGCGGATTGTCCTGCAAACGCGCCGACATGCCCTGTCCGCGCCAGTCGATCGACAGCACATCATAGCCCGCATCGGTCAGCGTCCGGGCAATCCTTGCATATTTTTCGACATATTCGGTGCGACCGGGCAGCAGCAGGACGCTGCCGCGCGGTTCGGTTTGGCTACGCCAATGGGCGATGCGCAACCGGACCCCGTCCTCGGCGGTCAGCCACCACGCATCTGCCGGGCGAAGCGGATCGCCGGGAAGCTGGTGGAAAGGAGCGGGTTCCATGTCGCGCTGGCCCGGTCCGGTCAGGACAGCGCCTGACCCAGTTGCATCGCCACGCCCATCGAGCCGTCGATGCTGAGTTTGCCGGTCATGAACGCTGTGGCGGGATTCACGTCGCCGCTGAGAATGCCCTCAAAGGTTTCGCGGCTGGCGGTCAGCGTCACCTCGGCCTCTTCGTCACCGGCGCGCACGCCGTTTTCGTCGATCATGATCGCGCCTTCGCCCTCGATCACGAATTTGGCGGTCGAGCCGAAGCTGTCGATCTTCTGGCTCAGTTTCTCGACGGCGGCGTTCACAACATCGCTCATTTCAATCCTCTCATCGCGCTTTGACTGGCGCCCGTCCTGCGGGCTGGTTACATTCCGCATATGCGCGTCCTTGCTGCAATATTCCACAATGTCGTCACGGAACTCCATGCCGGAATTCTGACGATTTTGTGCGTTCTGACCGTCTTGGCGGGGCTGTTTACGCTTCCCGCGCCAGCAAATGCGCAGGCGACCGACATGGATGCGCTTTTCGAGCGGCTGCAACAGCCCGAGGGAGAGGGGTGGCGGTTGGCCGAATCGGATATCCTGCGGGAATGGTCGAAATCGGGTTCGGCCTCGATGGACCTGCTGTTGCAGCGTGGCGAACAGGCGCTGGATGAGGGCAATTCCGAAGCTGCCATCGGCCATCTGACGGCGCTGGTCGATCACGCGCCCGAATTTGCGGCAGGCTGGCAGGCGCGCGCCGCCGCCTATGCCTCGATGGGACAATTCGGCCCGGCGCTTGCCGATCTGGCCGAGGCGTTAAGGCTGGAACCGCGACAGTTCGCGGCGCTGACGCAACTGGGTTTCATGCTGGAGGAAGCGGGCAATGACACCCGCGCGCTGGCCGCCTATCGCGAAAGCCTGAAAATCCATCCGCACCAGCCCGAGGCGATTGATGGCGTCGCCCGTCTGGAAAAACTGCTCTCCGGCACCGAAATCTGATCGCATGACACTTCAGGAACGGGGCCGGGTCACGGCCATCCTTGGGCCGACTAATACCGGCAAAACCCATTACGCGATCGAGCGGATGCTGGGTCATCGCACCGGCGTCATCGGATTGCCGCTGCGCCTGCTTGCGCGCGAGGTCTATGACCGGATCGTCAAGGCGCGCGGTCCCTCGGTCGTGGCCTTGGTCACCGGCGAGGAACGGATTGTCCCCGAACGGGTGCAATATTGGGTCGCCACCACCGAAGCCATGCCGGAAATCGGCGCGGATTTCGTGGCCATCGACGAAATCCAGCTTTGCGCCGACCCCGAACGTGGGCATGTCTTCACCGACCGCCTGCTGAACATGCGCGGGCTGCACGAGACGCTGTTTCTGGGCAGCGACACCATGCGCCCGGCGATTGCCGCGTTGGTCCCCGGCGTGCAGTTCCAGCGGAGAGAGCGGTTTTCGGCGCTTTCATGGTCCGGCTCGAAAAAGCTCAGCCGGATGCCCGCGCGCTCGGCCATCGTCGGCTTCAGCGTCGATGATGTCTATGCCATGGCCGAGCTGATCCGCCGCCAGAAGGGTGGTTGCGCCGTGGTCATGGGCGCGCTCAGCCCGCGCACGCGGAACGCGCAGGTCGAGATGTATCAGGCAGGCGAGGTTGATTATCTGGTCGCCACCGATGCCATCGGCATGGGGCTGAACCTCGACATCCGCCATGTGGCCTTCAGCGCCACCCATAAATTCGACGGCCGCCGGGTGCGCCCGCTGTTTCCGCATGAGATGGGCCAGATCGCGGGCCGGGCAGGGCGGCACACTGAATCCGGCACCTTCGGGGTCACGGGTGAGGCCGCGCCGTTGGACGAGGGCCTGATCGACGCCATCGAAAACCACCGCTTCGCGCCGATCCAGCGGCTGACATGGCGCAATACCAGACTTGAATTCGGCACGACCGAGCGGCTGGTGGAAAGCCTTGAGGCGCCATCGGGGCACGAATTGCTGGGCCGTGGCCGCGAGGCCGATGATTTGCAGGTGCTGAAATCGCTGCGCGACATTCCCGAAATTCGCGACCGGGTGCAGGGCGGCAAGGATGTGCGGCTTTTATGGGATGTCTGCCGCGTTCCCGACTTTCGCGGGATTTCACCCGCGGAACACAGCAGTTTGCTGGCGCGAATCTTCGGTTTCTTGCAGGATGGGGCGATTCCCTCGGACTGGCTGGCGCGTGCGGTCAACCGGATCGACCGGACGCAGGGCGATATTGACGCGCTGTCGAAACGGCTGGCCTATATCCGCACCTGGACCTATGTGGCGCAACGCAATGGCTGGGTTCAGGACGAAAGTCATTGGCGTGGCGAAACCCGCGCTGTAGAAGACCGTTTGTCAGACGCATTGCATGCGGCGCTGACGCAAAGATTTGTGGACCGGCGCACATCGGTATTGTTGCGCCGGCTCAAACAGAAGGAGAGCCTTGTGGCTGAAGTGAATGACAAGGGCGAAGTGACGGTCGAGGGCGAATTCGCCGGCCGTCTTGAAGGGTTCCGTTTCCGCCCCGACCAGACCGCCACAGCGGATGAGGCGAAGATGCTGAACCGCGCCAGCTACGAGGCGCTGCGCCCGGAATTCAGCCTGCGGGCCGACCGGTTCTACAACTCGCCCGATACAGAGCTTGATTTCACCGAACAGGGAGGCCTGATGTGGGGCACCGCTGCGGTGGGCAAGCTGGTCAAGGGCGCGGATGCGCTGCATCCCGGCGTCGAGGTTTTCGTGGACGAGGAAGCCGGTCCCGAGATCTCGGAAAAGGTGAAGCGCCGCTTGCAGCATTTCATCGACCGCAAGGTCGCGGCTTTGTTCGAGCCGCTGATCACCTTGCAGAAGGATGAGGCGCTGACCGGGCTGGCGCGCGGTTTCGCCTTCCGTCTGGTCGAATCGCTTGGCGTTCTGTCGCGCGACACCGTCGCCAATGAGGTGAAAGAGCTGGATCAGGACGCCCGTGGCGCGCTGCGCAAGCATGGCGTCCGCTTTGGCCAGTTCACCATCTTCATGCCCGCGCTGCTGAAACCCGCGCCGACCCGGCTGCGGCTGGTGCTGTGGTCCTTGGCCGAGGGTCTGGACGAATTCCCCGAAAGCCCGCCCCCCGGTCTGGTGACGATCCCGCATATCCCGGAAGTGCCGGACGGGTATTATACGCTGTCGGGCTATCGCCCCGCAGGCGACCGCGCGATCCGCATCGACATGCTGGAGCGTCTGGCCGATCTGCTGCGCGCGCAGGACACCCGCAGCGGTTTCGAGGCCAACCCTGACATGCTGTCGATCACCGGCATGACGCTGGAGCAATTCTCTGGGCTGATGCAGGGTCTGGGCTATGCCGCCGAAAAGGGCGAGCGTCCGAAGGTCAAAGCGGCAGAGACCCCGGTGGTCGAGCCTGTGGCCGAGGGCGAAGGCTCTGACGCGCCGATGACCGAAGAGGAAAGCGTTCTGGCGGCCGAGACCCGCGCCAAGTGGGAAGCCGAACAGGCCGAAAAGCGCCGTGCGGAACGCGAAGCTGCGGAAGCAGCGGGCGAAGTCGTGGAAGAGACCGAGGTTGCGGCGGAGGACGCAGCCCCGGTCGAGCAGGAGATGGAAGTCTTCTACACCTTCCGCTGGGCACCGAAGCCGCGTGGCAACCGTCGTCCGCAGGGCGAAGGGCAGGGCCGTCGTGGCGGTGGAAACCAGCAGCGGCGCGAAGGCGGTGCGCGCGAGGGTGGTTCCCGTGAAGGTGCACCCCGCGAGGCTCGTGCCGATGGCGAACGTCCGCAGGGCAATCGCGAAAAGCGCGAGGGTGGCTTTGGCGGTGGCAAGCCGCGCGGTAAGGGTGGCCCGAAAAAGGGCGGCAAGCCGCAGCAGTCGCACAGCCCGAAAACCTTCTCGTCGCGTCCCGAAAAGAAGGCCGATCCCGACAGCCCCTTCGCGATCCTTGCGACGCTGAAGGACCGCAAATAGTGGCTTTAGCCAAGCATTGCGCCGGGGGGCGATCCCCGGCGCTGACCGTTCCGGCATGAGCGCCGAAATCCGCATCGCCGCCGCCGCAATCCTTGACCGGCAGGGGCGGCGCATGCTCATGGTCCGCAAACGCGGCACAGCCTTTTTCATGCAGCCGGGCGGCAAGATCGATGCCGGCGAAACCCCGATTGAGGCGCTGATCCGCGAATTGCGTGAAGAACTGGCGCTGGAGCTTGCACCGGATCTGTTGCGTCACCGGGGCATCTTCTCGGACCATGCCGCGAATGAGGACGGGATGATCGTGACCGCCGATCTGTTCACCGCCTTCGCCGATCCCCAGATCACCCCGCAAGCCGAGATCGAAGAGGCATTGTGGCATCCGGTCGGACAGGCCCCCACCTTTCCTTGCGCGCCGCTGAGCCTGAACCATGTCCTGCCCCTTGTCCGCAGGTTGACGCACGAGGTTTCCGCATGAGTGACGACACGCTGCGTCTAGACAAATGGCTGTTTCACGCGCGCCTGTTCAAGTCTCGCGGGCTTGCCTCGGAGCGAATCGAAGGCGGCGGCGTGCGTCTGAATGGACAGCCCTGCCGTAAGCCCG
Source organism: Paracoccus caeni (assembly GCF_016629665.1). Taxonomy (GTDB): domain Bacteria; phylum Pseudomonadota; class Alphaproteobacteria; order Rhodobacterales; family Rhodobacteraceae; genus Paracoccus; species Paracoccus caeni. The sequence goes on along the minus strand of NZ_JAEPRQ010000002.1, from coordinate 7,860 downwards.
GTCATGTGGTGCGGGCAGGGGATGAACTGGTGATTTCGGCCCATGGGCGCGTGCGGGCGCTGCGGGTTCTGGAACTTGGGACACGGCGCGGACCCGCACCGGAAGCCCAAGGTCTTTATCAGGATCTGAACGAGGACGAACCCGAGCAGGGCTGAGCGTTTTATCGGGCCAGGGTTGCCCGGCCTCGTTCCCTTGCTGCCGCGCGGTTCGGGTTGTGAAAAATCCGCCGCACATCTGCTGCCCGGACCCTGAACAAGCGGATTGAAATTCGCTTCGATCCGCCTGCCGACGAACAACATCTTCTCCGGCTTCACTTGCCCGAAATTGCCGTCTTTTCCGTCACACTGGCCTTGAATGATTGTTAGACCGGGCGTAACTGTCGCCGCGGAAGGAACTGGAGCCCGGAATGACCTACGTCGTCACTGATAATTGCATCATGTGCAAATACACCGATTGCGTCGAGGTCTGCCCCGTCGATTGTTTCTACGAGGGTGAAAACACGCTGGTCATCCATCCTGACGAATGCATCGATTGCGGCGTCTGCGAACCGGAATGCCCCGCCGATGCGATCCGCCCGGATACCGAGCCGAACATGGAAGACTGGGTTGAATTCAACCGGAAATATTCCGAACTCTGGCCGGTCATTACCCAGAAGAAAGATCCGATGCCAACCGCCGCCGAACTGGACGGCACCGAAGGCAAGCTGGAGAAATACTTCTCGGAAGCGCCGGGCGAGGGCGATTGATCCGCCCCGGACGAGGCGGGTTGATTGTCGCAAGAAAATAGGGGCGATTCGCGGGATTGTTTTTCGGATTGCCTTGAGGAAATTTTCTTAACGTGTTGATTTAAAACAATATAACTTGAAATTTCGCCCAAATTGACGCTCGCGTCGCCGACCTTTTTTTGAGGTCGTTTTTATGCTATATATTCGACACATTCGCATTCGGACCGTGGTCTGCTGAAAAACGGACCATTTTCGAATGCGTTGCTGCTGCCGAATACCCCATCTCCTCTGCAGGAACTGGGCAATAAAACATGATTAACACGAACCGGGGCGGCTTTCGCCGCTAGCGGTTTTTTGTGTCCTTAAGCCAAGGACGCCACCTAGAGGAAGCCCGATGTCGAAAACCAAAAAGAACGAGTTTCGCCCCGATGATTTCGTCGTCTATCCGGCCCACGGTGTTGGCCGGATCGTGTCGATTGAAGAGCAGGAAGTCGCGGGGCTGCGTCTGGAAATGTTCGTCATCTCGTTCGAAAAGGACAAGATGACCCTTCGTGTTCCCACTGCCCGCGCCTCGGAAATCGGCATGCGCGGCCTGTCCACCCCGGACCTGATCGAACGCGCGCTTGAGACGCTGAAGGGCAAGGCCCGCGTCAAGCGTGCGATGTGGTCGCGCCGGGCGCAGGAATATGACCAGAAGATCAATTCGGGCGATCTGATGTCGATCGCCGAAGTGGTGCGCGACCTGCACCGCAATGACGACCAGCGCGAGCAGTCCTATTCCGAGCGTCAGCTTTATGAAGCTGCGCTGGACCGTCTGACCCGCGAAGTCGCCGCCGTGAAAGGCCTTGACGAAGGCGCCGCGCAGAAGCGCGTGGAAGAGGTGCTGACCTCGCGCGCCGCCTGAACCTCAGGTATTGGCCGACAGCAAAAGACGCCCCTTTGCGGGCGTCTTTTTCGTTTCCGCGCCGTTGACAGCATCATGTGCTGCGATGCAATATCGCGGCGTTCTCTCGGGGTACATCGGCATTCGGCCGGAAGGGCAAGGCCCGCCCGCTGACTTTCAGCATGTGGAGAGATCATGCCCACTATCCAGACCCATCAGAAACGCGCCAAGCTGCTGTGCCGCTGGCATCGCGATGGCAATACCTCGATCGGCGAAAAGGTCCGGCTGCTGCCGCGCTTTCGCGACCTGACCGATCAGGAAATCCTGAACGCGCCGCTGACGCTGATGCAGGCGCAAGAGATCGTCGCGATCGAGGCCGGTTTCCGCAACTGGGCCGATCTGAAGGCCCACGCCGATCCTGTCCCGGCCAATCCGCAGGATACCGACGCTACCGCGCACCTGTCGCCCGCGATCCCCATCCTTTTCGTCAGCGACGTCCCGCGTGCCGCGCAGTATTACAGCGACGCCTTGGGGTTCGAGATCGATTTCCTTTACGGCGAGCCTGCCTATTACGGCTCTGTCAGCCGCGACAGCGCCTGTCTGCATCTGCGCTTCGTCGGTCAACCCAATTTCGCCGAACTGGCGGCGCGTGAGTTGTCGCTGATCGTGGCAACCATCGAAGTTTCTGATGTGAAGGCGATATTCCAGGACCTGACGGAACGCGGGGCCGAGATCGCGCAAAAGCTGACGATCCAGCCGTGGGCTGGCACCGATTTCCATGTCCGCGATCCCGATGGCAATGTCATTTCTTTCGTTGAGTTTCGGGTGAACTGACCCTTCGGTCGCGTTCTGTGTCGGGTGCGGAATCCATTCATTCCAAAGAAAGGCTTCCGCACCATCAACTGTGGGGTGAAAGATGCTAAACTATCGAAACGGGACCGGATTCAAATAGCGCGCAATCATTGAAAGTCTTTTTGCCGATCCGGGCGAGAATGCCGATTGCGGCGCTTGCCAGTGCTGCACGATGTGTTCCACAATCCATATCGACCGCAGATCGCAGGAGGCGCTGATGGATATCCGCTATGTCTGCTCTGACGAAGAGCATAAAACCGATGCCGTGCTGAGTGCGGTGGCGGCAAGGGCAGGGGCCTTGGGCATCGCCCTTGCCGGGACGGTGCAGCCGGTGGATGCCGACAGCCCGCCCGAAAAGTGCAACATCATCCTTGGCCTGCTGCCGGATTTCGAGCGGCGCAGCATCAGTTTCGATCTGCAACCGGGCATGACCGGCTGTCGGCTGAATGCCGAGGCGCTAGAGGCGGCGGTGATGGTCGTCCATCAGCGCCTGCCTGCCGCGCAAGCGCTGGTGGTCAACAAATTCGGCAAGCAAGAGGCTGCCGGGCGCGGTCTGGTGAATGCGATTGGCGAGGCCTGCGAACGCGGTCTGCCGGTGCTGGTCGGCGTGTCGCCCGAATGGCGTCAGGCGTTTCTGACCTTCGCCGGCGGTAAGGCCGAAGCGATGCCCGCCGATGAGGATGCGATACTGGAATGGCTGCGCGCGGCCTTGGCCGACGCGGCGGCGTAAGAGGAGAACACCGATGAAACTCAGCGCAAGAAATGTCCTGCCCGGCACCGTGGTCGAGATCGTCACGGGCGCCGTGACCAGCCATGTCCGCATCGATCTGGGCGGCAGCATCGTCACCGCCGCGATCACCAATGACGCGGTGAAAGAGCTTGGTCTGGCGGTGGGCAGCCGCGCCTCGGCCGTCATCAAGGCGTCGGACGTGATGGTGGGCGTGGATGAATGACGCCGCTGCGGATGCTCTGCGTCCGCATGAACTGGCCGTGCAGACCCCTCAGCGTTTCGACGCGCAATTGTGGTTCATTGGGCGTATCCGCACGCCCTGGACGCAGCGCAAAGATTGCCCGCATCGCGGCGACGCCGAGAACGGCCCGGATTGCCGGATCGAGCTTTTCGAGCCGTGGGCGCCTGGCCTGACCGGGGTTGAGGCACGAGAGCGGTTGCAGATCCTCTACTGGATGGATCGGGCGCGGCGCGATCTGGTGTTGCAGAACCCGAAATTCGGCGACAGCGCCACGGGCACCTTTTCGCTGCGTTCACCGGTGCGTCCCAATCCTATCGCCTCATCGGTGGTGCGGCTGCTGGCGGTCGATGGTCCGGTGCTGACGGTGCGCGGGCTGGACTGTCTGGACGGCACCCCGCTTCTTGACATCAAGGCAGAATTCGGAGCGCTTCCATGATGCAATTTCCCCGCTACATCTTTGCCGGTCTAGCCCTTGCAATAGCGGCGATCCCCGCGCTGGCCTTCGATGGCAAGACCATCACCGACGCCACCGGCCGCGAGGTGCAGGTGCCCGCGAACCCGGCCAAGGTCTTTGCCGCCGGTCCCCCCGCCGCCACCCTGCTTTATACGCTGAAACCCGAGGCGATGGTCGGCTGGGTTCGTCCGGTGAAGCCTGCCGACCGCCCCTATCTGCTGCCCGAGACGCACGATCTTCCCGAACTGGGTCGCCTGACCGGGCGTGGAGATACGGTGAACCTTGAGGTTCTGCTGTCCACCGGCCCCGATCTGATCGTCGATTACGGCACCATCAATGCCACCTATATCGACCTTGCAGGGCGGATACAGGAACAGGCGGGCGTGCCCTATGTCCTGATCGACGGCAGTTTCGCAGCGATGCCGCAATCGATCCGGCAGATGGCCGATGTGCTGAACGTGCCCGAGCGTGGCGAGGCGCTGGCAAGTTACGCTGAAAAGACGCTGGCCGATCTTGATATGCTGCTGGCAGATATCCCTAAGGATGCGCGGCCAAAGGTCTATCTTGCCCGCGGGCCAGAGGGGATCGAGACTGCTGGCCCGTCCTCGATCAATGCCGAGGTCATTACCCGGGTCGGCGCGGTAAATGTGGTGACATCGGATAGCGATGGGCTAGCCAATGTCTCGCCCGAACAGGTGCAGGCATGGGCGCCTGACGTGATCGTCACCATCGACCGGGACTTTGCCGCCAATGTCGGCGCGATGCCGGAATGGCAGGGCATTCCGGCGGTCGCGAATGGCCGGGTCTATCTGGCGCCATCGACGCCTTTCGGCTTCATCGACGCGCCGCCCTCGGTCAACCGGCTGACGGGCGTGATCTGGCTGACCCACACACTTTACCCGGATGCGGCCAGTGGTGACATGCGGACCGAAATCGCGGATTTCTATGAGCTTTTCTACGGCCTTCGCCCCGATGATGCCGCGCTGACGGCGCTGTTGGGTGACTGAGCGCAGGCTGTCATGGCTGCTTGCACTGGCCCTGATCGCCACGCTGATGATCGGGGCGATGATCGGGCCTTATGCGCTGACGCCGTCGCAGATCGTCGCGGTTCTGGGCGGTGACCGCTCGGACCCGCAGGCGGTGACGGTGCTGTGGAATATCCGGCTGCCACGGGTGCTGGCGGCGGCGGTGGTCGGCGCAGCACTGGCGGCGGCAGGGGCGGCCTATCAGACGGTGTTTCGCAATCCGCTGGTCTCGCCCGATATTCTGGGCGTCTCGGCGGGGGCGGGATTCGGTGCGGTTCTGGGTATCCTGCTTGGCCTGCCGGTGATGGCGATCCAGATACTGGGCTTCGTGACCGGGTTGACGACGGTGGCGATCGTCCTTGGCCTGACGCTGGCGCTGCGAGGGACCGGGCAGGTGCTGGTGATGGTCCTCTGCGGGATTGCCATCGGTGCGCTGGCAGGGGCGGGGATATCGCTGGTGAAGCTGCTGGCCGATCCCGACCAGCAATTGCCCGCGATCACCTTTTGGCTGATGGGCAGCCTTGCCGGGATCAAGCGCCCCGATATCGGCGCGGCCTTGCCCGCCTTGCTGATCGGGCTTGCGCCGCTGATCGCGCTGCGCTGGCGGATCGGGCTGTTGGCGATGGGCGATGACGAGGCGCGCGCCATGGGCATCGATGCCACCCGGCTGCGGCTGCTGGTCATCGCCTGTGCCACGCTGATGACGGCGGCGGCGGTGTCGATGGCGGGGGTGATCGGCTGGATCGGACTGATGGTCCCGCATATGGCGCGGCTGTTGACCGGCCCGCGCTTTGACCGGCTGCTGCCCGCCTCGATCCTGATCGGCGCGGGTTTCATGGTGCTGGTCGATACCAGCGCCCGCAGCATCGCCACGATAGAGGTGCCGCTGGGCATCCTGACCGCCGTTCTGGGCGCGCCGATCTTCGTCTTTCTGCTGGCGAGAGGGGCGAAATCATGGAGCGAATGACCCCACTGCTATCTGCATCCGACCTTGCCATCGGCCATGGCGGCAAAGCGCTGTTCCAAGGCATCGACCTGCGGCTAGAGCCGGGCAGGGTGCTTTGCCTCCTCGGCCCCAATGGCGCGGGCAAGACGACGCTGTTTCGCACATTGCTGGGCCTGATCCCCCCGATAAGCGGCAGGATCATGCTGGGCGATGACCCGTTGTCACGGCTGTCGCGTGTCCAGATCGCCACTCGCCTTGCCCATGTGCCGCAATCGCTGACGACCCCTTTCGCCTTTACGGCTTTGGATATCGTGCTGATGGGGGCCGCGGCTCTGCTTGGCCCATTCTCACGCCCCGGCCCGGTCGAGCATCAGCAAGCGATGATCGCGCTGTCGCGGCTCGGCATCGCCGATCTCGCACAGACCGAGATTACCCGGCTTTCGGGCGGTCAACGGCAGCTTGTCCTGATCGCGCGGGCCTTGGCACAAGAGGCGGGCGTTCTGATCATGGACGAACCGACCGCCAGCCTCGATTTTGCCAACCGCGTTCAGGTGGCCAACGCGATCCGGCAGCTTGCTGTGGCGGGCACCGCGATCATCCTCTCCAGCCACGACCCCGATCAGGCCGCAGCGCTGGCCGATGATGCCTTGTTGCTCAACCGCTCGGGCGTGATTGCGTCGGGAAGTGCCCAAGAGATCCTGACGGCGGAAAACCTGTCGCGGCTCTACGGCATCCCGGTGCGGCGAGAGCGCAGCACGGACGGGCGGCTGCATTTTTCCTAACATTTATGCAGCATAATTATTTTATATCAATGAACTAAACAAGTAATCTAACAAAATAGATAAGGGTCGTGGAATCGAAATTTCAATCGGAAACTATGTAAAATCGCGGAGCCTCTGCCTGCGACCTCACGCATTTTGTCGGGCAACGCTTAGGCGAGATCCATCATGTCCACGCTTGCAGAGGTAGACCCATAGCGGTGCGGACGAGAGACGGTATGCGTTCCCGGTCAGCGAATCTCGACCAGCAGACCGCAGATGGGTTTCGGACGATAATTAGACAATTCATCATCTTACCATCCCGTCGTCGACGGGTGCAGAACTTAGGATGATTGGCAAAAAGAAAAGGCGTCGCATTGAAACGCCTTAGCTCAAGAAGTTTTACAAAGTTCGGCTCGTTCCGACCTAGAACGGTAGTATGGAATATTTTTTTGTAAAAATTCTATAACATATTGAAAATAAAAACAAATGTATGGAGTTCTGGCGATTGATTGCCTCGCATTTATAAACATTTTAAGGGAAAAGGCAAGTTCCTCTAGCATAATTTACACTTTGCTGCGCAAAGAACTGGCTTGTCGCCGCCTGCTATTTGGGAGCCGCAGCGACAAGCCAGTTCTGCATCTCGTCAGCGTTGTGAGCGAATTTGCTGCATCTATTTTTTTTGGGGGGCCGGGGGGCGGCAACATCGCTAAGATCGACCGTTCTGCAAGATTACTTTGCCATTTCTTCAACGAAGAGCTCAGGAAGGGGGGCGAGAGGTCTATGGTCAGCGCTCCGATGATGCTTCCTCGGCCATCACCTCGGTCAGAAGATCCGGGAGACCAACGCCAAGGCAGTTGGCCAACTCTGCCAGGACGGTGAGCGTGCGCTGGCGATTTGATGTTTCCAGAAGGGAAATGTAACTCGGGGACAGCTCGGTGCGGAAAGCCAGCTCTTCCTGCGACAGACCGGCCTCACGCCGCTTGGGTTTCAGCACCTTCCCGAAGGCTCTGATCAGTCTGGCATTTGTCCGCTCCATCCCCAAGCTAATGGAGAAGACGTGCAGATGTATATATTAACTATAGTCATAGTTTTGCGGTTTCTTGGGAGGGGTTGCTGGCACGGCTGGCGGGACTGTGGGAGGATATCCTGGATGCGCTGAACCACGCTGGGATCGCCCCAGACAAGCTGCAGATGGCCGACAGCACAGTGATCCGCGCCCATCATCATGCGGCGGGCGCAAAAGG
>NZ_JAEPRQ010000020.1 GCF_016629665.1 Paracoccus caeni | reverse complement strand
ACTCCGCCAATTCCAACGACCTTGGGCATGAAATCCTCTATTTATTTATTTATCACTGGCGATCTAACGCACGAACCCTAAGGGCTGCGACAACTCTACAATATTGCGCTGGCACTGTCACTTGGATGGTAAGGTAGCAGAGGCAATCATCAACCAACAACCAGGACGAGGTGAACGTCCGCTTTGGGCTCTTCGCGCCGATTGCGGCACTGCCGTTGACCGAGCCCGCGCGATTGCGGACAATACCCGGAGCTGTCCAGAAAAGGAGTACGACGCGCGTGAGCGAGATAGTTAAAGCATCAATTGTTCTCGGCGGGTCTATCATTTTGGCCGTGCTGATCGTGACGGCTACCTCGCCCTCGGCTCGTTGTGTTTTAGCGGGTCATAGATGGGTACCACAGCACGGATGCGACACGTTTCGTTTCCAAGAATGAGAATCCATTAAAGGAGGCCAAGCCGCTATTCAGAAAACTCTGACAAGATCAGATCGGAGATGGCGCGTCGGTCATCGACGCGCAGAATATCGCCGTGCGGGTCATACACCGGGAAGCACACGCTGCCGTTCTCCGCGTTTACGATCGGCCTGACCTGGTAGGAGTTCGGAGGTGATACCCGCTCGCAGGAGAGGTCGCACCTGCCATCCGACCCTTCAACCATGACCGCAGAGAGGATGGTGTCTGGCCGTGCCGCTTGATGAATTTGAACGTCTTGCTTCGCGAGCATCATGCGAACCGCGCCGATGCGATCCACAAGGACGGTCATACTCTTCCTGAGGTTTGACCCCTCTGTGGTCTTATTTCTGGTAGCCCTCAGCATTTCTCCGACGCTAACGATCCAATACCGGGTCAGCTGGATCTGCATCCTGGTCCGGCTGTGTGGGTGGCTCGGCTCGCCGGTCATGCGGATATAGGCGGCTTGCTCATCTTCCATCTGCCGGAGGAGTAGGTCAAAATAGACATCGCCATCGCCAGCATCATGAGCAATGCCATCGCCCCGTATTTCCTCGAGCCGACGCTGAACGACTCGCCAATTTGCATGATATTCGACCTGAGCCTGGTATGCGCCACTGAAGCCCACTTCCAGCAGTTGGGCAGGCGAGGCGTCCTGAATCTTCTCGATCATCCCTGCATCTTCTTCGAGATCTTGCCTGTCAGGCCCATATCCTTCCGAGCCTGCGCAATATCGATCCTTGCGCGCATCCCATGCTTCTCAAGTAACCCAAGCAGCTGCCCGCCATTTAGGAGGGTGAGGGGCTTATCCTTGGCAAACTTGTGGGCATCGGGCCCAAAGTCCGCGGTCGTGACGAGGATCCCTCGGGAAGCGCCCTCCGACTGGGCGGTGCCATAGAGATCGCGCACCGCGCTGACACCGACCGGTCGGGTATAGCGCTTCGCTTGGATGACGATCTTGCCTCCGGTGATAGGATCAGGATCGAAGGCAATAGCGTCAACGCCGCCGTCAGCTGACGACTGCGTTACCTTCACTTCGCCGCCACGCGCCGCGAACTCCTTGTCAAAGACCTGGCGGACCAGGTGCTCGAAATCTTCCCAGCTCATGGCGGCCAAGTTGACCGACCCGTCGTCGATCAGCTCCACATCTTCGGCTTTGATGAACCTGCGATCCTGCTTGTTGAACGTCAGCACCGGCGGAACTGCAGCCAGGCCGGCCAAGCTTGAAGCGGATACGCCCTTAAGGGCTTTGAAGCAGGCTTTCGGCTCGACATGCTTGAGATCAATATCAGCGATCTCATCGCGCGTAACCAAGATCGAAAGGATGGTTTCCGTCGACCTCTTCCCTGTCGCGGCATTCACGGCCTCGACATTGCCATTGAACGCGATGGAGTCGATGTTCCGAGGCTTGTCGCCGCGGAACGTGTCGCTGATTGTGCGTAGGCAGACTTGGTAGCACATGCTGTCGTAAAGGGCCCGCGCGTCGGCTTGAGAGATTTGAGCCATGGAAAACTCGCCCGACGTTGCGTTGTATCGCACGGTTTTCGTTGTTGGCATGTCCGATGGAAGGGGGAGGCGATAATCGATCATAAGCAGCTTCGACGGCCCGTCGAACCGAAGCTCCACCCGCGGTGACAAGGGTGGGGGATGATCTGACATCTTCATGACGGCCGCCACATAATGAACTACAGTTTCCACCTCGCCGGACTGCCACGCCTTCTTGATGTCCCGGATCTTCTGGTTTGTCCTTTCAACGCGTGCCGCCTCGGCCGCTTCAGCCTTTTCCTGATCAGCTTCGTGCTTTGATCGGCGATCTTCCCAGGCTTTGATCGCGGTCTCATGCCTGCGGTCTTCCTCGGCATTCTCAGCTTCAACCCGGGCGCACCGGTCGAGATAGTCCTGCTCGATCTTTGCTGCTCGACCTGGTAGTCGGTCAAGGAGCCCAAGGAGCGGCCGGGAAGGCTTCGGCTCATGATGTTCCTTCACCGGCCTCTTCTCACGGAACTTCTTCGCTTTGAAAGATGGGGTCTCTTCGGCGCCCATCCACTCCGACATTTCCTTGATCGTGGGTGATTTCTGCAAAAGCGTTGATAGAGCTTGGCGCTCGGCGGCATATTGGCGGGTGAGATTAAGCGCCTTACCTCGCTGTCGCTCGGTATTAAATTTTTCCATGCCGGGAAGTCGGAATAGCTTGTCTATGGGCATATGGACCTGACTCTATATCTTTGGTCAAGAAGACCACTCATCACGCGGCCGTGTCCAGCCGGAATAAGCGCAACCTCACACCCAAGGGCTGCGCGTGCTGTGTCGCACTCCGCGTGAATATCAAAAAACAGATGGATACAGCACTATTGAACGAACCCATGCATCGTCCCGCATGACTATAGTCTTGT
>NZ_JAEPRQ010000001.1 GCF_016629665.1 Paracoccus caeni | reverse complement strand
AACAAGCTGAAAAACAGCCGCCGGCTGGCAAACCGCTACGACAAAACTGCAGACAGTTTCCTCGGCTTCGTAGACGTCGCCTGCATCAGGCTATGGCTCCGCCATTCGTCAACATGACCTAATTGTGTGTCTCACACATTCAGTGAGAATTAACAATTACTATAGCAACTTAAAAATCTAGACTGGCCCTCGCTCACCGGCGCACCAAAAAATGATAATAGTCCAACATACTTGTGAAAACGCCTTCAATAAATACCATATATCACCTAAGAAATAGCATTCCCATGACGGCGTCCCCATTCTTCATGGTCTTTTTGCAACTTCGAAATCTTCTTAATTGCCTGCTCGAGATAGGACTTTAGCTTTCTATCCTCTTCGGGATACATCTGACGCGCAATCGCATTGGCGTCCTTCAAATATTCCATAAAGTCGGGCAAAGACATTCGCTCTTCCAGTTCAAAATCAGTATCAAAATCAAGCCAGAATGAGACATAACCATACGCCTCAACCGGCGTTTCAAAGTCATCATAAAGATATGGAAGATCCGCTCCTAAAGAAAAATGCGGACTGTTACTTCCGGTACCCTGCCCATCTGCTACTGCATCCCAGAAATTCTTCCAATTACTATCATGGCAAAAATATTCGAAAATATTTGCAGCCAATGAAGAGTATTTCTGGACGGCATAGAGACGCGCATCACCGCTGTTGCGGAACAACATAATAAAAACTCCTGATAGTGTATTGGCTATTTCCATGTCCTGTGATATGAAAATCTACTCTTATGCCAGTTTTTGTGTGCCCAGTAACGCTATTGCTAGATGCATTGGGCTTGAAAGACGGTCGCATCATGGCGTTCTTAAGTGCCTCACGCATATCCCGCAACACCTCTCTGGCTGGCCGTTGCGAAAGATCAACGATAGTCTTGGTTTCGCGCTTTGCATACTGTCCTCCGGCTGCTCGCGGCGGCTGACCTGGCATACTCCCTGATTGCCTTCTAGGTTGATAGCTTTGTTCGATAATCCCTTTTCCATATTTCCCATCTGGATGGGCTCTTGAACTCAAGTAACGGCCGCCGCTAACCTGAAGGTCTCGCATGAAGGTCTGGGACGTATGCCCGCCGTTGAACTGCCCGTTCGTCCTGACCCCGTCACCGTCGAAAAAGTGCCTGATGGAATGGCGCAGATTGAACTTCGCCCCGTTGAATGTATGCGCCTTTCCAGACTTCGACGGTCTCCGGCTGGCCGCTTGTGTGTGTGCAACATATCCATTTCGGCTTGCCGCTGATGCCCGCTTGTTACTTCCGTTCCCGCGTTTCGGAAAGCGCCCCGTTCCAGTGCCGCGCATGGAGGTGCCGCGACCCCGCCCGCCGCCGCCACGTTGCTCGGCGTGGGCGGGCGACGCAATCAGGCTGCCCGCATACGACCACAGACCTTCAAAGGTCTCGGCAGCGCGATTCAGAAAGTCATCGACATCAGCATCGATCTGGGCATTCGAGATGGTTCCCTCGAAAAGCTCCAACATCATTGCGACAGCTTTCCACATGCGAAATATCTGCCAATCGCCTGCGGAGGTTTCACTATGTGAGCTTACGTAATCATCGCGGTAAGAAACACCGTCCGGACCTACAAAAATAGAACCCGCAATCGCACCCATTCCAGTTGAAAACACCTCTTCAACGGGTTCGAAAATCTGCCGGGCGCCAGATGCTTTGTGAGCGTTCGGCGGCACACCCTGCATCGCCATCAATAGATAGCCCTCGGCGGCGTTGCGGGCCGTCAGGGACAAGTCACCATATATGCCAAGCCCCGAACGATACGCTGTGTCGACCTCTGCCATCATATCTAGAATGGCCTCATAGGGGACACCTGCTTTTGCCGAATTGGTCACCTCCAACCAATAGTTATAGCTAGCGGCACTGACCGACCGGACATCCCCAGATACCTGCAATGGACCATCGTAGGTCAGCGGTGTATCGACAAGATAAAGCTGTTCATCGTAGGGCTCGAACTCTCCGAACCGTTCGTCGGTTAAATTCAGTGATACAGTCGTCTTGGCTCCATAGGCAACGTCCACCACGTCAGCGCCAAGTCTCAGGTTCAGGCGTGCGGGCGTCGTTCGTCCGGCGCCGTCGGTAAAGGGCCCTGAAGCTGGAGAAGGCGAGGCGATCGCACTGCCGTCGGTTGCTTCCGTGAGGACGAAATATGGCTCTCCGGTAATCGGTCTGCCGTCGAAATCCTCTAATATCAACTCTATCCAGTCATCGGGGCAGACCTCGCATTCATCCTTCTCGCGCTCTTCGAGGATCTGGATATACCAATCGGGCAGGTTTCCGAGATATTCGGACAAATCATCAATCAAAAGTGGCGAAGCCATCGTTACGATCTCATGTCTAATAGGTAATCAAAATGGCGGCGATAGCGGCCGTATTGAGAGCCTCCGCCGGTCATCAGCTCCGTTCGATCTACTGCCGCGAGATTGTGAAGGGATCGCCCGCTCACATAAAGGATTCCCAGGGCCAAGCCGGTGGCCGGTGCGGTTTTCAGATCGAATGCGCGGAACTCGGAAATATGGGCGCGCGCCAGAGCAAGCAGTTTATCCCTCGAAACGCTGATCGAGGGCTGAGCATATGAAAGAAGATGACCAACGGATCTGTGAAGAAAGGAAACGGTATATCTGCCGTCCACCACATCGACCGCTTCATCAGTGACGTGATCTGCCGTCCGTGACCGGACCACAGCCCGGCCAGCTTCTGCGTCAATCGCAATCAACGTATCCAGGATAGTGCCTCTGAACATGCTGCTTGCTGGGTCCGAGCCGCTGTCCGGAATATTCAACCCGGAGCCCCTGCGTCCCAGAAGCGGTTGTAAAACCATTTTCCCTGCCGGTTCTGGGTTCGAGTGAACTTTCTGAAATGCCGCCAGACCTCATCCAGACCATGGCGTGACCGCAGAAAGATGCCCGGCTCCACGCTCCACAGGTGCCATGACGCCTTGGACTGCGTGAACAGACTGCGAGTGAAATGGCTTTCCTCTTCCAGACGCACGATCCACGGAGCGACGTTTTTGAGCGTTTCGTAAGCATCGCCTTTGAACAGGCAGCGATGCTCCAAACCGCTATCTTCCAGAAGCTCCGGCAGGTTGGCCACCTTCGCGGCATCAAGAACGGCGTAGGTTTGCAAAGGTGGTGCGGTCTGGGTTTCGCTATCCCGTCTGGAGGAATCGCCAGCAACCATCATGTCCTGTTGACCAAACAGAACCTCTCTCAGGGCCTCTGGGATCGTCCGCTTGGGAAAAACGCCGATTTGCGTGCCCAAAGGTTCAACGCCATCAATGACGTGGATCTTCGCCGTCGATGAACAGGCCGAGCGACTGACATCAGGCATCATCTCAGGCTCATGTGAGACCTGCCATGGATCAAATAAATTCGAAGTCATTAAAATGTCGTTCCGGTCTAAATGGCGCGATACTGCCCACGATCTGTCATCATCACAACCCATCTTTGTATCGCTGACAGCACTCAGGCGAATTCGCGCGCTTCCTCATCCTGGGACCAAAAGGACTTGAGTGATGCTGAATCGGTTTGGGCGGATTGCGCCATAACCTTTATCGGCAAGCACAAGCTCTCACGGAGATCAGCCCCTGCCATTGTGTCCACAAGACCGGCGCACGACCAGTTCTGGCCGTAGCCGTCGCGCCTCCAACGGCACATCTTTCATCGCGACCCGGCGACGGATCATATCGGCTGCCGTTCGACCGATTGCCGAGCAAGGCTGGCGCACCACGGTCAGGCGTGGCTCGAAACTTTCGGCCCATTCGAAATCGTCGATCCCGGCAAGCGCGATGTCGCCGGGCACTTTCAGTCCCCGCCGCGAGATTTCGTGCATCGCGCCCAAGGTGCAAAGGTTGTTGCCTGCCAGCACGACATCAGGAGCGCCACCGGAAGCATCCAGAAGCCACGACATGTTGGCGGCGGCCTCTTCCATGCGGTTGGCTGGGGATGTGATCAGGCGTTCGTCCAGCATACCGTAGGCGTGCAAGGCCTCGCGGAATGCGTCGATGCGCTCCATCGTCGTGGTGTAGGTGCCGTGACCGGGGATCATCGCGATGCGTCGGTGGCCAAGCCCGATCAGATGGTCGGTCAACAGCCGGACCGCCTCGCGGTTGTCCAACCCGACCTGATCGAAACGCGGGTCCGCCAGACGGTCAACCAGAACCGCCGGAACCGCCTGTTCATGCAGGTAGTCAAGCGCCGCGCTGTCCGGTCCGGCCGAGGGGGCCAGAATGATCCCGTCCACACGCCGTTGATGCAGGTCGCGGACGATGCGGTATTCCTTGGCCGGGTCGTCATTGCTGTCGAACAACAGAACCGACAGGCCGACGCGGCGGCACTCTTTCTCGATCGCCGAAATGATGTCGAGGAAGAAGGCGTTGACCGTCAGCGAAAAGACCAGCCCGATGGTCGAGGTGGAATTGCGCGCCAGATCGCGGGCGATGGTGTTCGGCACATAACCGATCTCTTCCACCGCGCGCTGAACCAGCGCGGTCGTTTCCGCGCTGACATAGCGGGTACCGTTCAGGACATGGCTGACGGTGGCAAGCGATACACCCGCCCGCTGCGCCACCGTCTGCATGGTTTTTCTGCCGCTATTTTCCATCGCACGCCATATGGCCGGATTGTCGTCGCCCGAAGCGGTTCACAGGCTCAGGCCGCTTCGATCCGCTGGCCGTCATCGGTGCTGAACAGATGCGCCGCGTTCATGTCGAACTCGAACTGACGCACCTGCCCCGGCTCTGCCTGAGCTAGCGCGTCGGCCCGGACGATCGCCCGGAACGGACCCGACACCACATCCAGCAATGTCTCGTTCCCAAGCCGCTGAACGACATCGACGGTCATGCTGACGACGTTGCGGCTCTCGGCCCCCGGCAGTTTGTCGAGCAGGCGGATATGTTCAGGACGCAGCCCGACCGTGACCTTGCCGCGTGCCGTCCCCATGCGGTCCAGCCGCACCCGGCCGTGATCGTCGCCCAAGCCGTCCGGGGTCGCGACGAGATCAAAGAAGTTCATCGCGGGCGAGCCGATGAAGCCTGCGACGAAACGGGTTTTCGGGTGGTTGTAAACGGTCAGCGGCGGGTCGGCCTGTTCGATCCGTCCGTCCTTCATCACCACGATGCGCGCACCCATGGTCATTGCTTCGGACTGATCATGCGTCACATAAATCGTCGTAATGCCCAGATCGCGATGCATCCGCGCCAGCAGGCTGCGCGCCTCGATCCGCAGCTTGGCGTCAAGGTTCGACAATGGCTCGTCCATCAGGAATACGCCCGGATGCCTGACCAGCGAACGTGCCAGCGCCACCCGCTGCCGCTGCCCGCCGGACAGCGCCTTGGGCAACCGGTCCAGATAGCCGTCGATCTGCAGCATCGCCGCGATTTCGCGCACGGTCTGGGCGATCTTGCCTTTCGGCTCGCCTCGCAGCTTCGGGCCGAAGGCGATGTTCTGTTCCACCGTCATATGCGGAAACAGCGCGTAGGATTGAAACACCATCGAGATGTCGCGATCCTTGGGCGGTGCATAGGTGACGTCGCGCCCGCCGATCAGGATCCGCCCCGACGTGACCGTATCCAGCCCCGCGACCAGTTGCAGCGTGGTCGATTTGCCGCAACCGGACGGGCCGACCAGCACCACGAATTCGCCATCCTCGATGGTCAGGTTCAGGTTCGGGAGGACGGTATGCCCGCCATAGGTCTTTTCGATATTTTCAAGGATGACGTCTGCCATTTCTCTCTCCTTCCGCCTATGGCTCAGCCCTTGACCGCACCCGCGAACTGCCCCGAGGACAGCTTGCGATAGGTCAGGATGAACACGATCACGATCGGGATCTGCGAGATCACCAGCCCGGCGGCGGGCATGTTGAAGACCGACATGTAGCGGTCAGAGTTGAGTTTCAGCATCCCCACGGTCAGCGGGAAATTGGATTCCGAGTTCAGGAAGACGAGGCCAAAGATGAACTCTTTCCAGATGGCGATGAAGTTCAGCGTATAGCCGACGATGATGCCGGGCAGCGCCAGCGGCAGGATCACCTTGCTGAAGATCTGGAAATCCGACGCGCCTTCCAGATAGGCGGCCTTGTCCAGCTCTTTCGGGATGCCGGTCATGAAACCGCGCAGGATCAGGACTTGCGAGGGCATGCCGTAAGCTGCGTGGACGATGATCAGCCCCAGCTTGGTGTCCAGCAGGCTAAGCTGCCGCAGGGTGTCGTAAAGCGGGATCAGAACCGTCTGCTGCGGGATCATCAGCCCGGTCAGCAAAAGCGCGAAGATGATCTTCTGGCCGGGGATGTTTTTCCGCGCCAAAGCATAGGCCGGGACCAGCGCCAGGATCACCGCCAAGGCCGATCCAAGCGTGGCATAGATCACGCTGTTGATCATCAGGGTCGAAAAGCCAAGCGCTTCCCACACCGTCTTGTAGGGCGCGAAGGTCAGCGCCGATGGCAGCGAGAAGGGACCGGCCAGAAAGTCGGCATTCGACTTGACCGAGGTGATCAGCACCAGAAGGATCGGCGCCATCCAGAGGATCAGGAACAGGCCCAGACAAAACAGGCCGGGCGCGCGCATGACCCATTTCAATGCGCCGGTCGTCGGACGGGACACGTTGGTCCGGGTCACGGGATTTGCAGCGTCAGCCATCGAACGCCCCTTTCATCAACCGGCTCAGCACCAGCGCGGCAAGCCCCGCCGACAGCACGAGGATCAGCGTCGAAATCGCCGCGCCATAGCCCACGCGAGAGTTCCAGAAACTTTCCAGATAGACCTGATAGCCAAGCACCGTGGTCGAACCGAAGGGCGCGCCCTTGGTCATCACCGCCACAAGATCGAACGCACGCATGGATTCGAAGATGGTCAGCATCACGACAACTGCCGTCACTGGCCGCAATTGCGGCAGCGCGATGCGCGTGGCGATGCGGAAATGCCCTGCGCCTTCTAGCCGGGCGGCGTCCAGCGTCTCTTTCGGCACATCGCCCAAACCGGCGAAATAGAAGATCATCGGCATGCCGGTGAAGGCCCAGCCCGAGACGAAGGCCAGCGTGTAGATTGCAATGCGGTGATCGCCGAACCATTCGCGAATCAGGAAACCAAGCCCAAGGCTTTCCAACGCCACGTTCAGCGCGCCGAACATCGGGTTCAGGATCAGCAGGAACATCAGCCCGACCGCGATCAGCGACATGGTGACCGGGAAGAAGATGACCGTGCGGACCAGCGCCGGGAACGGCACCAGTCTGGCGCGCAGCACATAGGCGATGGAATAGCCCGCGACGACCGGAAAGATCAGCGTCACGACCAGCCAGCGGAAGTTGTTCTTCAGCGCCGTCCACACATAGCTGTCGTTCCACATATCCGTGTAGTTCTGCAGCCCGATGAAGGTCTTGGCACCATCCGCGCCGTTCCATGAAAAGAACGACAGATAGACCGTGTAGAGGATCGGATAACCGACGAAGAGCAGAAAGATGATCGTGGGCACGGCCATGCCGAAGACAGCCACGAAGGCGTTCTGCCGCAGCCAGTCAAGGCCGAGCATGTTCGAGATTTGCATTGGGTTGTTCCCGACTTCGATCTGCGGGACCGCGCGAGTGCCCGCGCGGTCCCTGATGAAGCTCAGTTCTGGGCCTGTGCCAGAACCTCACCGCGAACGCGGATCGCAGCTTCCTCGGTCATCTTCATCGCATCCTCGGGCGAGATCGCCCCGGCCAGCGCACCCTGCACCGCGTCAAGGAAACGGTCCGAGATCGCAGGCGAGACCGCGTGGTCCACATGCATGAAGGTAAAGGCACCCGCACCGGCGATGGCCTTGCCCAGATCCTGCTCCATCTGCGACAGGCTGGTCAGGTCGGCATCGATCCGCGACGGGAAGGGTTTGTCGATGGCCAGCTTCTCGGTCATCGCCTGCTGGCTGACGATCCAGTCGAGGAACTCTGCCGCTTCATCCTTGTGCGGGCTTTTCGCGTGGATCATCAGCGTATCTTCGGCGAAGACCGACATCACCGGATCATGATCCGGGAAGGCGGGCATCGGGAAGAAGCTCATCGGCGCGGTGCAGCACTTCTCGGATTCACCGCGGAATGCGCCAAGGTTGAACGAACCCTGATACCACATCGCTACCTTGCCCTGATCCCACGGAACGAAGGCGGGGGCGAGATCGACCGAGTTGAAGCTGTCCTCGAACATATCGTTCTGGGCCAGATCGACCATCATCTGCGTCACATCAACGGCGCGCGGATCGGTCCACGGAATGGTGTTGTTGACCAGCCCGTCATAGGTTTCCAGCCCGTATTTATTGACCAGAATGGCCGACCACATGAACTGCGCGGGCCATTTCTTCTGGTTGGCAAGGTTGAACGGGGTGATCCCGGCTTCCTTGATCTTCTCGGCATTGGCCATCAACTCGTCCCAGGTGGTGGGCACGGACAGACCAAGCTGTTCGTAGATATCGGTGCGATACCAGACGACCGAGGCGCCGATTTCAGTCGGCAGGAAATATTGCTTGTCGTCGAAAGTCGCCAGCGACACCGAAGCGGGCACCAGCGCGTCCTTCCACCCATATTGTTCGTAATAGGGGGTCAGATCGGCGGCAAAGCCGTTGGCGATCACCTCTGCCGCGCGGCCACCTTCCCATGAATAGAAGATGTCGGGCGGGCTGGACGAGGCAAGCTCGATCGCCTGCTTGGTCTTGTAGGTCTCGCCATCGACGCTGGCGCCGGTGACGTGGATGCGGTCGCCGTTCTTGGCGTTCCACTGATCGATCAGCCAGTTCGCATAGACCTCTGACGACGGCCATGGCGCGCGGTAGAAGTAGCGCAGTTCAACCGGATCAGCCTGAGCGCTGCCGGCAACCGCCGACATGCAAAGCGCCGAAGCGGCCATAAGGCGGAACACCGTCCGGCGTCCGATGCCATTCGAGATATTGAACACAGTGACATCCTCCCAAATGTCGTACCCATGAAAGAAGGCAGGCCGGTATCCTCCGCCCCGAAGCGGTCCTCGCCGGATCTATCGTTGGAACCCTGACCTCTCTCCGCGTCACATCCTGTTCCGCGGCCTCCCTCCATAGGGATAGCAACAAGAAAAGCGCTTACGCAAGCGCTTTCTTATCAAAATGCCATGTCTGTCAGATTGCTGCGGAATTTGGGTGGATGTTGGGGCGAAGCTGAAAATACCAAGCAGGTCAGTTGGCATCCACCGCTGCCCTCGCAAGCAGTTTTCACGAATCGTTGGTTCAGCAGGTACGGATCAAGGCTGGCCTTGACTGCGCAGTCTGCACCAGCAGACTTTCTTCCGACGGCACCCAGAACCGGCGAACCGCATACCCTTGAAGCTACGCAGCCACTACCTTTGCCTGTGGGGGAAACGATGACCCAGACCAAGTTTGACGAATCCGGGATGGCTGCGACCCTCGACCGACAGCGTGCCGCGCATCTGGATGCAGGACCGCCCGATCTGGCACAGCGCAAGGACCGGCTGGCACGGCTGCGCGCAGTCACTCTGGCCCATCGCGACGAACTGGTCCATGCGATCAGCCAGGACTTCGGTCACCGCTCGCGGCACGAGACCGACCTGCTGGAGCTGATGGTCGTCATTCAGGCGATAGACTACTATCGCCATAAACTGCACCGCTTCATGCGGCCCGAGCGGCGGCATGTCGAACCGCTTTATCAAGGTGGCAAGGCGTGGGTCGCGTATCAGCCGAAGGGCGTGATCGGCATCATGGGCCCGTGGAATTATCCGATCTCGCTGCTGCTGATCCCGCTGGCGACCGCGATTGCTGCGGGAAACAGGGCGATGCTCAAGCCTTCGGAGTTGACGCCCCGGACCAGCGCAGTTCTGCAAAAGATGCTTGCCAAGGTCTTTGGCGAAGATGAGATCGCGGTGATCCTTGGCGGGCCAGAGGTCGGCGCGGCGTTCAGCCGCCTGCCCTTCGATCACCTGTTCTTCACCGGCAGCACATCTGTCGGGCGCAAGGTGATGGCAGCGGCCAGCGCCAATCTGGTGCCGCTGACGCTGGAGCTTGGCGGCAAAAGCCCGGCAGTGGTGGCCCGGGGTCAGGTGAACGCGCGGACCTTGAACGCACTGGTCTTTGGCAAGCTGTCGAATGCTGGCCAGACCTGTGTTGCCCCGGATTATGCGCTGGTACACGAGGACGATCTTGACCACTTCGTCGCGGATTATGCGGCGACCGTTCAGCGCTCCTACCCCTCCGGCCCGAACAGCAACGATTACACCGCGATCATTAGCGATCATCATTTTGCCCGCCTGAACGGCTTGCTGGAAGATGCCCGTGTTGGCGGCGTAAAGGTGATTCAGGTCGGCGTCGATCCCGGCAGCGCTATGGCTCGCCCCCGCACGCTGGCCCCGGCGCTTGTTATCCAGCCAGCAGACGACAGCGCAGTCATGCGGGACGAGATTTTCGGGCCGATCCTGCCGATCCGCACCTACACGACGATGGACGAGGTCATTGGTTACCTGAACGCGCGCCCTCAGCCTCTGGCGCTTTACTATTTCGGCGAGAGGGATGCCGACTGCGAGAAGCTGTTGCAGCACACCAGTTCGGGCAATGTCGGTATCAACAACACGCTTTTACATGTGGCCCAGGACGATCTGCCCTTTGGAGGCATCGGTCAAAGCGGCATGGGTGCTTATCACGGGATTGAGGGTTTTCGCGCGATGAGCCATGCGAAGGGGATTTTCGCGCAAAGTCGCTGGAACCTTGCGGGCATGGCGCGAGCCCCTTTTGGCAAGCTGGCCGATCTGGCGATCTGGTTCAATCTGCTGCGAAAGCGGTGAGGCTCACCATATCAATCAAATTATCCCTTTTTGCTGCGAAATGTGGGAACCTGTCCGTCAGGACGGCATCCAACCAGCCAGAAAAAGGGAGAGTAGCGTGATGTTGTCTCTTGATACCGCCACTGGCCAGATGCCTGCCGAAGCCGATCTGATCCAACGCGCCGCCGCCCGCGACAAAGCAGCGATCCGGCTGATCATCCAGATCCACAACCAACGGCTCTATCGGCTGGTCCGCGCCATCACGCTGAACGACGCCGATGCCGAGGATGTGCTGCAAGAGGCCTATCTGCGCGCCTTTCGCAATCTTGACAGCTTCCACGGCGATTCATCGCTGGCAACATGGCTGTCACGGATCGCCATCAACACTGCATTGATGCGGCGTCGGGCCGAACGGCGGCAGAAGCGTCGCGCCCCCGATGCCGCGGCGGTGCAGGCCGATATCATCCCCTTCCCCTCGCCCCCCACACCCGCCGATCCGGAGCGCGTCATGGCACAGCGTCAGATTCTCAATTTCGTCGAACGTGCGGCTGACGCCCTGCCTGATCCGTTCCGCCTGGTCTTCATGGCCCGCGTGATTGAGGGGCTGAATCAGGCGGAAACGGCAGACATGTTGGGTCTGCCCGAGGCCACGGTGAAAACACGTCTGCACCGCGCCCGGAGGATGATCCGCGACCGCGTCGAACAGCAGATCGGACCGGTCATGCTGGAGGCGTTTCCTTTCGCCGGTGCGCGCTGCGCGCGGCTGACCGATGCGGTGATTGCGCGTCTTGATCTTGGCGAATGATCCTGCCGGGTCGGGAACCCCGCCGCTACGACGGCATCCAATCCTGTGCTGACGATATCAGGACGATACCGTCCGAACGCATGGGAGATTGCGATGAAGATGCTTTTTGCCGCCCTTGGCGCTGCCTGCCTGTCCCTTTCTGCCGGTCTGGCGCTGGCCGATGACCGCCCGACCGATCCGCAGATCGCGCATATCGCCTATACGGCGGGGGTGATCGACATTGCCGCCGCCGAACTGGCCCTGTCGAAGACCGCCGATGATGATGTCCGCGCCTTCGCGCAATCGATGCTGGACGACCACAAGGCCGTCAACGATCAGGCGCTGGAACTGGTCGGCAAGCTAGGCGTCACGCCCGAGGATAACCCGACCAGTCAGGCACTGGTGGCCGCAGCGGATGCGAAGCGGGCAGAGCTTGCTGCGCTGGACGGTACCGCCTTCGACGCCGCCTATATCAACAATGAAGTGGATTATCACGCTCAGGTGCTGGCCGCGTTGGACGGATTGCTGATCCCATCAGCCCAGAATGCTGAGCTGAAAAGCCTGCTTGAAACCGGCTACAAGCTGTTTCAGGGCCACCAGCAGCATGCGGAGCATGTGGTGGAGGCATTGAAATGACCTTGCGCCATATGAACCGGCGTGAGGTGATCGCGGCGGGTGTGCTGCTTGTCGCAAGTGCAGACGCGGTGAGGGCGCATAACGGCACCATCCATGTGAAGATCAAGGATCTGGCCTTCTCACCGCAAGAGATCGAGGCAAGGCCGGGCGAGATCATCGAATGGAGCAATGAGGATCGCATGGCCCATACCGCAACGGTGCGCGGCGGGTGGGAGGTGATGATCCCGGTCGGCGCCAAAGCCACGCATGTGGTTCAGGCAGGCGATAATGTGGACTATTATTGCCGTCTGCATCCGAACATGACCGGGCGGATCAAGGTGATCGGTTAGACGCCGTCTGGGCATATAAGGAGTTATCACCCCGCCGCTTTGCGCGGCGGGGTGCTGAGTTCCCCGCGTGCACCCGGCGACAGTTGATTGTGGTGACTTGCAGGGGCCAATCTGGCGGAAATCCAGACCTTTTTATTTGGGAGCGATGCCTGCCCACCGTCCTTCCCCAACCCCCTCCTGCGTCCTTGGACCGATCGGGATTGCGGCATTCAGATCAGGGCTCGCAACGTCATAGCCACGCTGCAAATCCTCGACATACTGCGCCCTCAACCGTTCTTCACATATCCTCGCACCATATCGGTGATGATCCCGCGCATCCTGTCGAAATCCGAGCCCGGTGCCATCAGCGGCAGCATGGTGGCGATGTTCAGCACCGCGACCAGCACCAGACTGGCATTTTCCACATCCAGCGCAGCATCGGCGCGGCCATCCGCCTGCGCCTCGCGCAATATCTGGATGATCAGAAAGCGGATCGATTCCGTGTCCTTGACCAGTATCTTCTGGACGGCCTCGTTCCGGCCCGCCTCGGCCAGAAGTTCGAACAGAAAGCGGCTGTCGGTCAGATCGTCCCAATCCTTTTTAGCCCATAGCTCCGACAACAAAGTGGTCGCCAGATCGGTGCCTTGCGGAGCCTTGGCGATGTGGCTGTGCAGATCGGCCAGATAGCCCTCGCCCATCTGTTCGATGATCTCATCCTTGCTGCGGAAATAGTAATAAAGATGGCCCGGACTGATCTTCGCCTCTTTGCAGATCAGCGCGATAGAGGTGCCCCGCATCCCGTTGCGCAGAAAGCAGCGACGGGCCGCTGTCAGGATTTCCTGTTTCCGGTCATCGCGGCGTTCCGGGTCGATCTTGCCTGCCATCGCAGCATTCTCCATTCCTAGATCAATCGCTCTAAACTTCTTGACGAATCGTCAGATAAAGATTAGAGTGATTGCTCTAAGATATGGTTCAGTGCATCGATTGTCCAGCCCTGCTTGGTGGATTGGCGCGCTGTTCGGACAGTTGCTGTGTGCGCTTTGCGGCACGCTTGCCTGCTTCAAATATCAGGACGAACCGCCCCGCCTTAGCCAAGGCGCGGGAGAATTTACGTTGGATAAACGAAAGATGGATAATCATGGCTGGAATGATTGAGACCGGCAATTCGGCCGGTGGCTACGCTGATGCGGGCAAAGCTCAGGGATCGTGGCGCGATCTGCTGGCGGCGCCGCATCTGGCGGTGGTGACGGTGCTTTCCGGGGGAGTGCTGCTTTATGCGATGAACCTCTATTTCACCGCGGCACTGATGCCGACCATCGTGTCGGATATCGGGGGGCAGGAATATTACGCTTGGGTGACGACAGCCTTTGTCGTCGCGGCGATTGCGGCATCGCTTTTCGTCAGCCGGATGTTGCAACGGCTTGGCACGGCCAAGACCTATATTCTGGCCTCGGTGATCTTCGCCATTGGCGCGCTGGCCAGCGCCTTCAGCACCAAGATGGAGTTTCTGGTGCTGGTGCGGATCGTTCAGGGGATTGGCGGCGGGCTTCTGGCCGGGCTGGCCTATGCGGTCATTCGCAGCATGCTGCCCAGCCCTCTCTGGGCGCTGGCGACGGGAACGGTTTCGGCGATGTGGGGAATCGGCACGCTGCTTGGGCCGGTTCTGGGCGGTCTTTTTGCCGAGTTCCAGTTGTGGCGCGCGGCCTATGCCAGCCTTGCGGTGGCCTCGGTCGTGCTGGCGGTAATCGCCTATCGCGCGCTGAAGGATGATGCCGGGACGGTCGCTGACAGCCCCCTGCCCTTTGGTTCGCTGATCATCGTTTTTGCGGCGATTCTGGCGATCAGTCTGGGCTCGGTGCTGCCGATGGGCTGGCCGATCATTGCGACGTTGCTGGTGGGGCTTGGCCTGTTCTGGGTCTTCATCGCCATCGAGCGCAAAAGCGACAACACCATTCTGCCGGGGATCACCTATCAGAAAGGCAACAAGCTGAAATGGATCTACCTTACCATCGCCGCGCTGAGCGCCGGGGTCATGGTTGAAAACTTCATCCCGTTGTTCGGTCAGAAATTGGCCGGGTTGTCGCCGCTTTGGGCTGGTCTTTTGGGCACGGTTTTGTCCTTCGCCTGGGTGGTGGCGCAGTTCTTCACGCTGTCGATCCAGTCCGAGGCGAAACGGGCGCGGGTCATCCGCACGGGTCCGGTGATCCTGACCGCAGGGCTGATCGCCTACGGGCTGACCCAGCATGCGGATGCCGGGCCGATTGTCATCGCCATCTGGGTCGCAGCGCTGGCGCTGGCCGGAGCGGGGATCGGCATGGCATGGCCGCTGCTGGGCGTCGCGGTGATGAACAGCACCGATGATCCGAAGGAAGGTGGCCGGGCGGCTGCGGCGATCTCTACCATCCAGTTGCTGGCGTTTTCCTTCGCCTCGGCGATCAGCGGCACCCTGATGGCGACCGGAGGATCGTCGCTGGAACGGTCGGCGGCCTATGTCATTCTGGGGACCGCAGCGATGACAGCAATCGGGCTGTTCTCGGCCGTCTCTGCCACCCGGAAAAGCTGAGATCATTCAGCGCTGCCGGTAGCCGATGCTTATCGGCTACCGGCATTTTCATAGCTTCTGCCAGCTTCCCCCACTCGCAGATCGAAAACCTGATCGCTTGGGAAAACCTATCCGCGACATTACCCAAGAAAAACGCCCCGCAGATCATCTGCGGGGCGTTGAAACAGTTTCTTTGTTAGCGCTAAAATCAGGCGCGTTCGCTGTATTCGAACACTTCAGTGTTGACGATGATGTCCTCGCCTTCGCCAACGAAGGGCGGGATCATGATGCGAACGCCGTTGTCGAGAATCGCCGGTTTATAGCTGTTCGCAGCGGTCTGACCCTTCACCACCGGCTCGGTCTCGGCGACCTTGCAGGTGACTTTCTGCGGGATCGACACCGACAGAGCCTCTTCACCGTAATATTCGATGGTCGCGGTCATGCCGTCCTGCAGGAACGGGCGGCGATCACCCAGCAGATCGGCGTCAAGCTCGGTCTGCTCAAAGGTTTCGCTGTCCATGAAGACCAGCTTGCCATCGGTTTCATACAGGAATTGCTGGTCTTTCTGGTCCAGACGGACGCGCTCGACCTTGTCTTCGCTGCGGAAACGCTCGTTCAGCTTGCGACCGTCGCGGAGGTTCTTCAGCTCGACCTGAGCGAAGGCGCCGCCCTTGCCGGGCTTGACGTGGTTGACCTTTACGGCTGCCCACAGGCCTCCGTCATGCTCCAGCACGTTGCCGGGGCGGATTTCATTGCCATTGATCTTCGGCATTCAGGGACTCTTTGCGAGAAATGTGGAATTTCTGCCGTTCGGGCGTTGAACGGCTTTGTCGCGCCCCTATATCGACACCGGCGATGGTAGGCAACCAAATCGCTTTTCGCGTGTTGTCAAGCGGCAGGGGTGGCAAAAAGCCGCCGAAACCAGTCAGGTGATACGCATTTTTCATGCTTTTTGCATGCTATGCAGAATAAGCATGGCAGACATGCGAGTGAAGGAATATCGAATCGCCGATGTTATCGTCTATCAGACGGTCACCGTCGGAGAAACGGACGTAAAAACAAGGGAAGCCGCTCAAGGTCTTCCCAAGGCAGCGGCGTCGTTCGCGGCCAACAAGAATGGACGAAAGATATGCGCGATTTTGTTGACGGTTCGGCTTTCAATTTTGAACAGGGTCAGCGGGCACGTAAACTTTTCGCGGCCGTGGTGCTGGCTGCGCTGGATGATGCCATCGCAGATGACAAGAAATACGGTAACGGCCCCGAACAGATCGCCCGCTGGGCGCGTTCGCGCGATGGCCGCGACGTGCTGTCCTGCGCCGGGATCGACCCGAACGAGCGTGTCGTGAAGGGTCTGATGGAATTCGTGTCGAAGGGTGTACGCACCTCGGTCGCGCTGTCGCGCGAGGAAAGCGAACGCCGCATGGCCGCAGAGGCCGACGAAGCCGAAGCCGCCTGAAAAGGCTGAACCACCGAATGATCAAGGCCGTCCCTCGGGGCGGCCTCTTTTATTTTGGAACGCGGCACAAGCCCTGCCAGGGCAATACAAGGTCACGAATTCTTCGCCTGAGAATGCGATAGCGTAGAGTCTGCGCTGACCGCTAATCCGCACTCGTCAAAAGTGCATCACGCAGGCGACGAACCTCTTTATTAAGGGTGATCATCTCTTCCACGGTCATGCCGGCTTTCGCGAAAAGCGCCTCTCCCAGACATCGGCTTTGCGAGCTCAGCGCTTTGCCCTGATCGGTCAGGCTGACCCAGACCCTGCGTTCATCCTCGGCGCTGCGACTGCGACCGACAAGCGAAGCGGCCTCTAATCTTTTGATCAGCGGCGTGATGGTGCTTGGCTCAAGGTCCAGTCGCGCGGCGATTTCACCGATACTTAACCCGTCTTTCTCCCAAAGAACGCTGAGCACAAGATATTGCGGATAGGTAATTCCAAGCCCGTCAAGCAGCGGCTTGTAAAGGCGGTTGATCGTTATGGAGGTCGCGTAGAGCGAGAAGCAAAGCTGATCTTCAAGCGGGATGAGTTGGGTCATGCGGTTACATATCACAAAACTGTTTATCGCGATATATGAAATCTGGACAAGATCGACAAGGCAAGCTATCAACTATATATCGCGATAATCAATGTTGCGATATGCATTAAGCAAACGCAACCGATCGCGCACCAAGGCACATGCCCTGCGACGAACAGGAAAGGATTTGATATGTTCGGCATCACTCCGCTTGGCTGGCTGCACACCCTTGGCAGCCTTCCCGCTATTCCCGCCGCCATTTACATGCTTGCCCGTCATGGCCGCATTGTGCCCCGGTCTCCTGCCGGACAGCTTTACTTCATCTGTATGGTAATCGGCGCGCTCACCGTATTTCTGGTGGCAAAGGCCCCGGTCAGCCCTATCGTCGCCGCCGTGACGCTGATTGTGCTTTTTGCCGGTTACGGCGTTGGCAGAATCCCGTTTCTGGGGCGCGCCGCGGTCTATCTCGAAACATTTCTGCTGACCCTGACCGTCTTCCTGCTGATGGTACCCACGGTGTCCGAGACTTTGCGCCGCGTGCCCGACGGAAATCCGATTGCTTCCGATCCGAATTCGCCCATCCTGAAAGCCGCGCTTGCGTCACTTGCGGCGATGCTGGTTTTGGGTCTTGCGGCGCAGTTCATCCATCTGATCAGAACAGGCGGTGAAAAAGAGCGGGCGGATACCGTCAACTAAAGCCGTGTCACCACCCGCGCCTTGTAAAATGCCTCGACCTGCTCTGCCCGGCACAACTCGGTCGCGGGCGTCATCACCGCTGCCGAAGCCGCCGCCGCACCCAGGGCCAGCGCATCCTCGACCGGCCAGTCGCGGGCGATGGCCAGCACGAAACCGGCAAGGAAGCTGTCGCCCGCACCGACCGAACTGACCACGTTCACGCGCGCTGCCTCGGCATGCCATGCGCCGTCGGGACCAGCGATGACCGAGCCGTCATCGCCCCGCGCCACGATGACCGCTTTCGCCGCGCCGTCCTTGACCAGTCCCGCCGCGAAGGCCGCACTGTCGCTGCGCAGCGGCAACGGGCGGCCCGCCAACGCTTCTGCCTCAAGGCTGTCCATCCGCATCACATCAACCGGCGTCGATGAGCCTGCCAAAGCCGTCAGCACCTCGCCCGAGGCATCGACCAGCAGCTTCGCCCGGCTGTCGCGCAGGCGCACGACCAGCATCTGTTCAAACCCCGCCGCAACCCCCGGCGGGTTCGAGCCGGTCACCACCACCCATCCTCCGGCACGGGCGGCCTCTGCAATCGCTGACATCATGTCGGCGATATGGGCGCGGTGCCATTCCGGCCCCGGCATGACGAAGCGATAGGGTGCGCCGGTGCGCCGGTCCATCACCGCCAGCGATTGCCGCGTCTCGCCCGGCGCGGTCAGCTTGACCACCGACAGACCGTCGGATTTCAGCATCTCGGCGATCCGCATCCCGGTCGCGCCGCCAAGCGCCACCATTGCCGTCGATTGCCCGCCCAATATCTTGATCGCCCGGCTGACATTGATACCGCCACCGCCCGGCACCGCCACCGGCTTGTCACAGCGCAGCCGCAATTCGGGCCGGATCTCGTCCGTCGCCGTTGACAGATCCAGCGCCGGGTTCAGCGTGACCGTCAGGATCGGCGACTGATCGATCATTCCCACCACCGATCGATCCGGGCGATATCCTCGTCCGACCAGCCGAAATGATGCGCCAGTTCATGCACCACCACATGCGCGACCAAATCGCCCAGCGTCACATTCCCGCGCGTCGCCCATTCATCAAGGATCGGGCGACGGAACAGCCAGACGATATCGGGCTGACCGGGCTGATCGGCAAAGGATTTCTCGGTCACCGGGATGCCGTCATAAAGCCCGGTCAGTTCGAACGGATCATCGATCTGCAATTCGTCCAGCATATCCTCGGCCGCGAAATCGGCGACGCGGATCGCCACATCGGCGGCGCGGGACGCGAATTCCTCGGGCAAAAGCGCCAAAGCCGAGCGGGCCATCGCTTCGATCTCGGCCTCGTCCGGGGCCGTCATCTCGTTCCAGTCCGTCATCCGCACCTCCTGCATGTCGCCCCTGATATGGACAAAAAACGCCGTCTGTGAAAGAGCAGGCGGAACAGGAGACGCCCATGACCATCACCCGCTTCGCCCCTTCGCCCACCGGCCATATCCATGTCGGCAACCTGCGCACCGCGCTGATGAACTATCTGATCGCACGCAAGGCGGGCGGCAGCTTCATCCTGCGGCTGGACGATACCGATCAGGAACGCTCGAAGCAGGAATATGTCGATGGGATCAAGCGCGATCTGGAATGGCTGGGCCTGACCTGGGACCGCGAGGAACGCCAGTCGCTGCGCCTTGACCGATATGCCGAAGCCGCGGACCAACTGCGCGCCGCGGGCCGGCTTTACGAGGTGTTCGAGACCCCGACCGAGCTGGATCTGAAGCGCAAGAAGCAACTGAACATGGGCAAGCCGCCGGTTTATGACCGCAGCGGGCTGAACCTGTCGGATGCCGACAAGGACAAGCTGCGGGCCGAGGGGCGCGAGGGCTATTGGCGCTTCCGGCTGGATCACGAACGGATCGAATGGGCCGATGGCATCCTTGGCGATATCTCGATCGATGCCGCCTCTGTCAGCGACCCGGTGCTGATCCGCGCCGATGGGCAGGTGCTTTACACCTTCGCCTCGTCTGTCGATGACCGCGACATGGAAGTGACCAATATCGTGCGCGGCGCCGACCACGTGACCAATACCGCCACCCAGATCCAGATCATCAAGGCCATTGGCGGCACGCCCCCGGCCTTTGCCCATCACAGCCTGCTGACCGGCGCGCAGGGCGAGGAGCTGTCCAAGCGCATCGGCGCGCTGTCGATCCGCGATCTGCGCGAATCCGGCGTCGCCCCCGAGGCGCTGCTGTCGATGATGGCGCGTCTTGGCTCCAGCCAGCCGGTCGAGTTGCGGATGTCGCTGGACGAGATCGCCGAGGGGTTCGATCTGTCGCAATTCGGTGCCTCGCCCACGAAATTCGACCCCGAGGATCTGTGGCCGCTGACCCGCGAACGCAATCACGCGCTGCCCTATGAGGCGGTGAAGGATCGTATCACGGCGCTTGGCGTGCCTGCGGAACTGGGCGAGCGTTTCTGGCGCGTGGCGTCGCAGAACATCACCCGTCTGGACGATCTGGGCGCGTGGTGGGCGATCTTCCACGACGGCGCCGAGCCGCAGATCGATGCCGAGGATGCCGATTTCGTGGCAGAGGCGATGACGATGCTGCCGCCGCCGCCCTATACCGACGCCACCTGGGGCGAATGGACGGCGCAGGTGAAAGAGGCGACGGGCCGCAAGGGCAAGGGCCTGTTCATGCCGCTGCGCAAGGCGCTGACCGGGCAGGCCCATGGGCCGGACATGTCCGACGTGATGCCGCTGTTGCAGGTGGTGCGGGCGCGCGGCTAAGGCCTTTATCCGGGGTCGATGCCGGGACGGCGAGGTGTCGCGGAAAAGCTGCCGAAAATCTTCGGATTACGCTTGACGCCCCCCGCGCCCTCCCTTACATCGCCCCCACCCGTGGCGGAGTAGCTCAGTTGGTTAGAGCAGAGGAATCATAATCCTTGTGTCGGGGGTTCAAATCCCTCCTCCGCTACCATTTTCCCTGAAATATCCGGTGCATCCGGCACCGTCGCCCAAGGCGACCGGGGATTTCGGCGGGACGATCTCTATCTTGCGATGAGAGGCCGGAAATGACTGCACATCACCCAACCGCAGCAGAGCTGACCCGCGCCCTGCCCCATATCCTCGCCGCGCCCAAGGACCATGCGCGGGTCGAGCAATTGTGCTTTCGCCCCGGTTATGGTCAGCGCGAGTTTCCCGAGCGGCTGGAACTGACGCGGGCGCATGGGATACCGGGCGAGCGCTGGTTGACCGCGCCGTGGCTGAAGCTGGCCGATGGATCGCCCGATCCGCGCATTCAGGTGTCGATCCTGCCGCTGAGGGTCCGCGATCTGGTCTGGCGCGACCCGGATGCAGCACCACATCCCGGCGATCCGATCATCTGCGATCTGGACACCAGCGAGGCCAATCTGCCAACCGGCAGCCTGCTGCGCGTGGGGACGGCGGTGCTGCGGGTATCGGATGTGTTCAACGATGCCTGCGTGAAGTGGAAGGTTCGCTATGGTCAGGCCGCGAAGGATTGGGTTGTGGCGGAAGGCCATCCGCCGCTGCGCCTGCGCGGCATCCTCTGCTCGATTGAAGAGGATGGCGAGGTGCGGCTGGGCGATGTCGTGCAGAAGATCGCGGTGTAGAGGGCGTCGTGCTTCCCTGGATTTTCGCGCAGGCAGAGGTCCGAAAGGGAAATGTCCAGTGGACATTTTCTCGGACCGATTTCCCGAAGGCGCAAGCCGTAGGGAAAGGGGTGTGCCACCAGTCCGAACAGCAGCAATCCGGGCGCGGCTGACTGGGCTGGCGCGGTAACGCGCCTGCCAAAGGGCAGGCAGGCGCGGCCGGATTTGTCGCGGGACAAATCCAGCGAAGCGTTTCCATCAATCGAACAGGTCCAGTTGCCCGTCGTCATAGGGCTCGTCATGGTCAAAGCCTGACAGCGTGACCCCCAACAACCGCGCGCCACGTGGATCGGGCAGCACCGTCTCGGTCAGTTCGCAGGCGATGGCCAGCAATTCCGCCTCGGATTGCACGGCGCGGCCAAGGGTGCGGGCGCGGGTGACCTGTTGGAAATCAGCGTATTTCACCTTCAGCGTCACCGTGCGGCCCTGCAATTCGTTGCGGATGACATGGCGCCAGACCTTCTCGGCCAGGGGGGCTAGCTCTTGCTGCGCCTCGTCCAGCGTCATCAGGTCGGTGAAATAGGTGTTCTCGGCCCCCACCGATTTGCGGATACGATCCGGGCTGACGCGCCGGTGATCGATCCCGCGCGAGATGTTCCAATAATATTGCCCCGACTTGCCAAAGCGGCGCTTGAGGAAATCAAGCTCCTGCGCCCGCAGATCGGCGCCGGTCTGAATGCCCATCGCGTTCAGCTTGCGCGCCGTGGCCGGGCCGATGCCGTGGAATTTGCCGACCGGCAGGGTCAGCACGAATTCCGGCCCGCGTTCGGGGGTAATGACGCACAAACCGTCCGGCTTGTTCTGATCCGAGGCCAGCTTCGCCAGAAATTTGTTGTAGCTGACCCCGGCGCTGGCCGTCAGCCCGGTCGTCTGGCGGATCATGGCGCGGATCTCGCGCGCCACCTGCGTCGCCGTCTGGCCAGATGCAAGATAATCGGTCACGTCCAGATAGGCCTCGTCCAGCGACAGCGGCTCGATCAGCGGGGTGTAATCGGCGAAGATGTCACGGATCTGGGCGCTGACGGCGCGATAGACATCGAAGCGGTGCTTCACGAAGATCAGATCGGGACAGAGCCGCTTCGCCGTGACCGAGGGCATGGCCGAGCGGACACCAAAAACCCGCGCCTCATAGCTGGCCGCCGCCACCACGCCGCGCAGGCTGGAGCCGCCGACCGCGACCGGCTTGCCGCGCAATTCGGGATGGTCGCGCTGTTCGACCGAGGCGTAGAAGGCATCCATGTCGATATGGATGATCTTGCGCAGAGGCGCGTCAGCGGGGGGCGTATCCGCCCCGGCGCTCATTCGGCGGTGATGCGGGCCTCACCCGCCTGCATCCCCTCGCCCAGCCGGTCGAAGCGGACATAGGCAATGGCGCGGTTGCCCGAGCGGGTGAAGACCGTCCCGACCTCGCGCCCGTCGCGGGTGATCGGCGTGCCGGGAGCGGCCTCGCCGTCGATACCGACGCGGGCCAGACCCTTGCGAAGCTCGGTCTTGTGCTTCATCCGGGCGGTGACCTCTTGCCCGACATAGCAGCCCTTGCGGAAATCGACGCCGTGCAGCCGCTCGAAACCGGCTTCCAGAATATAGGTGTCGTTCGGGATCAGCTCGATCAGCGTTTCGGGGATCTGATGCTCCACCCGGATCGCGTCCCAGTCGCTGCCGTCATCGCCCGCCTTGCCATAAAGCCGCCAGCCAAGCGCCTCGTGCCGGGGATCGGCGATCGCCCCTTCCGGCGCAGGCCCGGTGCCGCGCGCGACCTCCATCGTCAGAGGCTCAAGCATTACCTTCGAGCGCAGCTTGTACATGGTCAGCCGCCGCGCAAGATCATCGGCCAGACGCGCATCGACATCGATCAGCAGGCTGTCACCATCCGGCACGATCAGAAAATCGGCCAGATATTTCCCCTGCGGCGTCAGGATCGCCGCCCAGCAGGGCGCGCGTTTCACGTCATTGGTGACCAGCCCTTGCAGGAATGCCACCCGATCCTCGCCCGAGACACGGATGATCTGACGGGTCATGATTTCTCTCCGAACTGCATCGCGACAAGACGGGCATAGGTGCCGCCTTTTTCCATCAACTGGTCATGATCACCCTCTTCCACAACCCTGCCGCCCTCGATCACCACGATCTTGTCGGCATTGCGGATGGTGGACAGCCGATGAGCGATGACCAGCGTGGTGCGCCCCTGCGAAAGATTGTCCAGCGCCTCCTGCACCAGCCGTTCGCTGGCCGTGTCCAGCGCGCTGGTCGCCTCGTCCAACAGCAGAACCGGGGCGTCGCGCAGCACGGCGCGGGCAATGGCGATCCGCTGACGCTGCCCGCCGGACAGCGATGAACCACGCGGCCCGGCGGCACTGTCGAGGCTGCGGGTGGTGGCGTCGATGAAATTGGTGACATTCGCCACCTCCATCGCGCGCTGCAACGCCTGCTCATCCGCCGAAGGGCGGCCCATCAGGATATTGTCGCGCAGGCTTTCATCGAAAAGCGCCGATTCCTGCGCCACGGTCGAGAACTGATCGCGCAGAACGCCCAGATCGTAATCCGCGACCGGCACACCGCCCAGCAGCACCTGCCCCCGGTCGGGATCGACCATGCGGGTCAGCAGGTTGAAGATCGTCGATTTGCCCGCACCCGAAGGCCCGACCAAAGCCGTCGTCTGTCCGGCCTCGGCAGTAAAGCTCAGCCCGTTCAGCACCAGTTGATCATCATAGGACAGCCAGACATCGTCCAGCCGGATCGCGGTATCGACCGGCGGCTCTGTCCGGTTGCCCGACAGGATCGTCGGCTTGGTATCGATCACCTGATAAATCCGCTCAAGACTGGCGGCGGCGGTCTGCCAGCTTCCGGCCAGCGTGCCAAGGCGGCGCATCGGCTGGAAGGCCAGCGCAAGGGCGGTGAAGAAGGACATGAAGTCGCCAACGCTGCGTTCGCCCTCCATCACCTGCCTGCCGCCAAGTGCAAGGACGGCGATAAAGCCGATGCCGGTGACGATATCGGTCAGCGCCGGAATGACGCTGGAGGTGGCGGCGACCTTCACCTCGGCCTGCCGAATTTTCGCGACGATCTTGGCGAAACGGTGGGTCTGGTCGGCCTCGGCTCGGTTCAGGCGGATCGAGGTGATGCCATGCATCACCTCATCCAGCCTTGTGGCCCGGGCGCTGGCATTTGCCCGGTTCTGGCGCACCTTGCGGCGGATATAGCGCTGCACCATCGAGGCGGGCAGGATCAGGATCGGCGCCCCGATCAGCGCGGCGGCGGTCCAGATCGGATCGACCATCACCGCGACGGCGAACAGCATCACCAGCGAGATCGCATCGCGCGTGGCCCCGGTGATCAGCGTGGCCCAGACCCCCTGCACGGCGATGGTGTCGCCTTGTATCCGCTCGATCATCGCGCCGGGCGGGTTGTCGCGGAAGAACTTGCCGTCCAGCGTCATGATATGCGCCAGCAGATCGGTCTGCATCGCGGTCGAGACGCCCAGCGAAATCCGGCTGAGCAGCGAGCGGCTGGCGATCAACGTGACGGCGCGCAGCAGGAAGACCCCGAAAATCGCGCCCCCGACCCACCAGATCGCGCCTTCCTGCTTGCCGATGAAAACCTGATCGAACAGCGGCTTCAGCATCCAGGAAATCAACGCCAGCGTCGATCCCTCCAGCGTCATCAGGACGAACGCGCCCAGCATGCTGCCCCGGTGCATCCGAAGGTAGTCGTTCCAGAAACGGCGGAACAGCGGGGCGGGCGGGATGGTCTGGCTCACGCTCGGGGTGATCCTTCGTGGCGGCAATCTTGAAAGACAGCCTTAGCGCGGACCGGCACGGGGCGGCAAGGCATGGCGGCGCAGGTTTTCCGCGCCTCGGCAATCGCTTGGCGGGAATGGGCTGGCCGTCGCTGTCGGCAGTTCAGCTTAAAGCAGAGGGTTTTGCGTCGGCGGTTGGGCACGCAGAGGCCTTGCCCAAGAGCGACGCGATTCCGGGCGGACGCGCTGCCATAGGCGGGGCGAGGGAATTGCGGCAACTTTATTTCCTTAGGCGTCCTTACGCACTTGATCTGTCTCGCTCTTTCGAAAGAATATCAAACCGTCCGTGCGTCGAGCCCGATTGGTGCCACTGACCCAAGGGCATCCACATATTTGACGGCTGCGTGGTTTCCGGCACTCGACACCCGCGTTTCGGGCTATAAACTGCGCCACATACGGATCGGGGCGATCGTTCAGGGCGAGGGCCCAGCCCGGTCTGAGGGAGGAATATATATGAACGAATCCAAAAAACTGGGACGGCGGGACTTTCTAAGCCGCGCGTCGGTCGGCGGTGTTGCCGCAGCAGCCGGGGCGACGCTTGCCGCGCCGGCCATCGCGCAAGAGGCGCCGACGATCAACTGGCGGCTTGCCTCGTCCTTCCCGAAATCGCTGGACACGATCTATGGCGGGGCCGACGAGCTTTCGCGTCGTCTGCGCGAGGCAACTGACGGCAAGTTCAACATTCAGGTCTTTGCCGCGGGCGAGATCGTTCCGGGCCTTGATGCGATCAACGCCGCCACTGACGGCACCGTCGAATCGGCGCATTCGGTCGGCTATTACAACTGGGGCAAGGACCCGGCTTTCGCCTGCGGTGCCGACCTGCCCTTCACCTTCTCGGCACGCGCCAAGGCCGCCTATAACTATTACGGCGGCGGGATCGAGAACTATAACGAGTTCCTCGACAAATACACGCTGGTCAGCTTCCCCGGCGGCAATACCGGCGTGCAGATGGGCGGCTGGTATCGGCGCGAGATCAACACCGCAGCCGATCTTCAGGGCCTGAAGATGCGTATTTCGGGTCTGGCCGGGCGCATCCTGCAAAAGCTGGGCGTGGTGCCGCAGCAGCTTGCCGGTGGCGACATCTATCCCTCGCTGGAACGCGGCACGATCGATGCGGCGGAATGGGTCGGCCCCTATGACGACAACAAGCTGGGCTTCCAGAAGGTCGCGCCCTATTACTACTATCCCGGTTTCTGGGAAGGTGGTCCAACGGTCAGCTTCTTCTTCAACAAGCCGAAATTCGAGGGTCTGCCCGAGAATTACAAATCCCTGCTGCGCACCTGCTGTCAGGCGGTGGATCAAAGCATGCTGGCCAATTACGACACCAAGAACCCGACCGCGCTGAAAGAGCTGGTCGGTTCCGGCGCGCAATTGCGGTCGTTCAGCGAAGACATTCTGAACGCCTCCTTTGCCGCCTCGAACGAGGTCTATGCCGAGCTGATGACCGAAAACGAGTCGTTCAAGAAGCAATACGAGGCGATGCTGCAATACCGTGACGACTGGTATCTCTATGCGCAGACCGCCGAATATACCTTCGACACCTTCATGATGATCCAGCAGCGCAACGGCAAGCTGCGTCCGGGCGGCGCTCAGTAACACCTCCCAGACCAAGATCAGAAACCGCCGCGATCCGTCGCGGCGGTTTTTTCATGTCTGGCCGGGTTGTGGGGTGAAAGCCTGAACCAAAGAAAAAGGCCGGGCGTTTTGCCCGGCCTTTTGACGCTGTGATATTGGGCGTCAG
Organism: Paracoccus caeni; assembly: GCF_016629665.1. Taxonomy (GTDB): domain Bacteria; phylum Pseudomonadota; class Alphaproteobacteria; order Rhodobacterales; family Rhodobacteraceae; genus Paracoccus; species Paracoccus caeni. The sequence goes on along the minus strand of NZ_JAEPRQ010000001.1, from coordinate 1,353,367 downwards.
TTGCTGCCGCCAAGACCCGGCGGCGGGCTGCTGCCCAGCCCAAGACCGCCACCATTCGCCTCTGGCTCGGGGGTGGCTTCCGGGGTTGCCGGTTGCGGGGCGGGCTGTTCGCCGGGCGTGCCGAAATTCGGCGGTCCGCCAAGATCGCCGAAACCACCTGACGTGCCCTCGGTCGCAGGGGTCTCGGTCCCGCCTGCGGGTGCTTGCCCGAAGGGTGAACCGCCCAAGCCGCCCAGCGTGCCGAAGCCGCTGCCCGAACCCGATCCGCCAAGCCCGGATTCGGGGATCTGGATCTGCACGTTCGACGTGTCCACCGGCGCCCCTTTGTAGTGCATGACCAGGTTCGGGAAGGCGATGACGACACCGACCATTACGATCTGGATCAACACATAAGGCACCGCGCCCCAGTAGATCTGGGATGAGCGGACAGGCTCCATCGTCTTGCCGGTCACCTTGTCGCGATAGGGCAGCTTTGGCGCGACCGATCGCAGGTAGAACAAGGCGAAACCGAAGGGTGGATGCATGAAGCTGGTCTGCATATTGACCCCAAGGATCACCCCGAACCAGATCAGATCGATGCCAAGGCTTTCGGCGGCAGGCGCCAGCAGCGGCACGATAATGAAGGCCAGTTCGAAGAAATCGAGGAAGAAGGCCAGCAGGAAGACCAGCACCGACACCGCAATCAGGAAGCCATATTCGCCGCCCGGAAGCGAGGTCAGCAGATGCTCGACCCAGACATGCCCGTTCACCCCGTAGAAGGTCAGCGAAAAGACCCGCGCCCCGATCAGGATGAACATGACGAAGGCCGACAACCGGGTGGTCGCAGCCAGCGCCTGGGAGATCACCTCATAGTTCAGGCGCTTCTTGAACCCGGCAAGGATCAGCGATCCGACCGCGCCCATCGCGCCGCCCTCGGTCGGGGTGGCGATGCCAAGGAAGATGGTGCCCAGAACCAGAAAGATCAGCGCCAGCGGCGGGATCAGCACGATGATGACCTGCTGCGCAAGGCGGCTGGTCAGCCCAAGGCTATGTTCCGGCTGGTAGGTGAAATCGATCACCGTTGCCACGACCTTGAAGATCAGCGCAAAGGCGATGATCCCGACAATGGCCGAGCAGATCAGACTGAAGATCAGCGCGCCCATGCCTTCGACCGACAGGATCGCCGTCGCGATATGTCCAAAGACATGCGAGACGAAGACCCCGTAGAAGATGGCGCAGGCAAGTCCGGCAATCGCCAGTTTGACCAGAAAGCGCCAGCCTTCCTTGTCCAGCAGTGCGATGAAATAGGCGACCAGAACGCCCACCGTCCCCGCATAGATATCGGCGTTCACGCCCATCTTCGGATGCAGGTAATGGAAGGTCAGATAGCCCGCCAGACCGGCGATCAGCAGCACCGCCAGCAGCGACTTGACCCCGGAGCCCAGTTTCCGCGCCTCGGGCGGAAGGGCGGGAACCTTGTGCGGCTGAAAGATCGAGGTGACGAAGATATAGACCATGTAAAGCCCGGTCAGGACCAGACCGGGGATCAGCGCGCCTTTATACATGTCGCCGACCGACCGACCCAACTGGTCGGCCAGAACGATCAGCACCAGACTGGGCGGGATGATCTGCGCCAGCGTCCCCGAGGCCGCGATGGTCCCCGAGGCCAGCTTCCGGTCATAACCATAGCGCAGCATGATCGGCAGCGAGATCAGGCCCATCGCAATCACCGAGGCCGCGACAACGCCGGTCGTGGCCGCCAGAAGCGCGCCGACGATGATCACCGCATAGGCAAGGCCACCACGAACGGGGCCGAAAAGCTGGCCGATCGTGTCCAGCAAATCCTCGGCCATGCCGGATTTCTCCAGCACGATGCCCATGAAGGTGAAGAATGGCACCGCAAGCAGCACCTCGTTGGCGACGACCCCTCCGAAGAATCGGTCGGGGATGGCCCGCAGCAATTCCCAACTAAGGTTGATATTGCCGTTTGACAGCGGTGCAAGCTCGACACCGACGATGAAGAACAAAAGCCCGTTTGCCGCCAGTGCGAAAGCCACCGGATAGCCGAACAGCAAAAACAGGATCAGCGAAACGAACATGATCGGCGCCATGTTCTGCGCGATAAGTTCCAAAATCATGCGCGGTCATCCTTGCCCGGCTCGGCCTTGGGCCGTGCATCTTCAAAACCGGCCTGCTTCAGCAAATCCTCGTCCAGTTCCAGCGGCGCGTGCTGGCTGAAGGCGGGTTGCGGATCATCGATGATGCCGCGCATGACGGCGATCTTCTTGATGATCTCGGATATGCCCTGAAAGAACAGCAGCAGGAAGCCAAGGAACAGCATCGCCCGCGCCGGCCACAGCAACAGCCCACCCGAGTTCATCGAGCGCATGTTGACCTGATAGCTTTGCACCAGCCACGGCCAGACCAGCCACAGCGTCAGAATGACCAGCGGCATCAGGAAAAACACATGGCCGATCAGGTCGATCCAGTGCTGCGTCTTGCGCGACCATGCCCCATAGACGATGTCGATGCGGATATGTTCGTTCTCAAGCAGCGTATAGGCCGCCGCCAGCAGGAACGCGGCACCATAAAGATACCACTGCAGTTCCAGCCAGGCATTCGACGACGTGTTGAAGACTTTGCGGATGACTGCATTGGTCGCACTGACAAAGATCGCCAGCAGGATCAGCCATGACACGTTTTTACCGATAAAAGTATTGGCGCGGTCGATGCCGCGCGAAAGGGCCAGAAGACCGCCCATTATGATATCCTCCCTCGAAGCGTGATCGCGAAGTGTTCGGCGATCAGGTCAGCTTGTATTACCGACTTTCACTCTGTTCCGGGTATGCGCGAAGGCTGACAGCCGGTCAAGTTTTTCACGAAGCTGTCACCTCGCGGAATAGCGCAAAGACGACCAGAACCGCCGTTTCTGCGACCAGCGACATGGTGCCCAGAACATCCCCGGTTTGACCTCCAAGCCATTGTTTTGCCTTGAAGATAACCCACGCACCCACGATGGCTGCAACGCCTGCGGCGGCGAATGCGGGCAGGCCGGCGGGTAGCAAAAACAGCGCAGCAATCAGCGCCGAAACCGCCAATCCGCCAAGGCCCGGACGGCCCGCAGCCCGCCCCAGACCATCGCTGCGCGCAGGTGGTAGCGCGACCATCGCAAAAACGATCGCCGCCCGCCCGGTCGATGCCGCCGCAATCAACGCCAGCGGCCCCAAAACACCAAGCGCCGCGATCCGCAACAGGGTCGAGACGATCAGCGCCATCACCCCGTAGCTGCCGATCCGGGAATCGCGCATGATCCGCAGCCGGTCCTCGGGCGTGTTGCCGCCAGCGGCATCGGCGAAATCGGCCAGCGCATCCTCGTGCAGCGCGCCGGTCAGCCAGACGGCCAGTGCGACGGAGAGCGTGGCCGTCAGCAACGGCGGGCCGGGCAGCAGCAGTGGCAGCGAGGCGATTGCGCCGATGATCGCGCCCACGAGCGGAAAGGCCCATGCGCTTTCGGCAAGCGGCAGCACGCGCGGCGGCAGCAACCGGCCCAGCGGCAGGCGGGTCAGAAAGACCAGCGCCAACAGGAATTGCTGTGCCCTAACGCGGATCGACATGCCATGCGCCGTCTTGACAGTTAAGATAAAGCGCCCGCCCGGAAGCAAGGCGCGGAACGCGCCGCTGGGCAGTGCACAGCCGCCCCCCGGCTGGGCACTTTGGTGATGTCCCGCGCAACCGATAAGGCGGGGGAGACGGCACCATAAAGCGTCCAGCACAATCGTAGCTGTGCCCAACCGCGGCTGTGCCCGGCCCTCTGCACATGACCCTAGCCAATGACGGCCTCGGCAAATGTCGCCATGCCGTCATGGCAGGCCAGCGCGCTGCGCAGCACCATCAGCGCCACAGCCGCGCCTGATCCCTCGCCCAGCCGCATCTCCAGCGACAGGATCGGCGGGATCGGCAGGGCCAATGCCTCGATCAGTCGGCGATGCCCCGGTTCGGCGCTTTCATGGCCGATCAGGCAATGAGCCAGTGCAGCAGGATCATCGCGGGTCAGCACCGCAGCGGCGGCAGTGCAGATGAAGCCGTCGAGCAGCACCGGAATACCCAAATCCCGCGCCCGCATCACGGCACCACAAATCGCCGCCTGCTCTCGCCCGCCAAAGGCCGCCAGTGTCCCGCGCGTGTCAGAGGGCGCATGCAAGGCCAGCCCGCGCGAAACGGCATCCGCCTTACGCGCCATGATCTCGGCAGAGGCGCCGGTGCCAGGACCAATCCAGTCGCCCGCCTGTCCGCCAAAGGTCGCCGCCGCTAAGGCCGCAGCTACCGTCGAATTGCCGATCCCCATTTCGCCCAGCAGCAGCACATCCGCATCGGGATCGACCGCATCGGCACCGCTTTGCATCGCGGAAACCACCTCTTCGGCACTCATTGCCGGGCCTGTGGTGAAATCCGCAGTCGGGCGGTCCAGATCCAGCGGCACCACCCGCAGGTCCGCATCGGCGACACGGCAAAGCTGGTTGATCGCGGCGCCTCCGGCGGCAAAATTCTGCGCCATCAGCGCGGTCACCTCGGCCGGGAACGGGTTCACGCCCTGCGCCACCACGCCATGATTTCCCGCAAAGACCAGCGCCTGCGCGCGATCGATCCGGGGTCGTTCGCGGCCCTGCCAGCCCGCCATGAAAACCGCCAGATCCTCTAGCCTGCCCAGCGATCCGGCGGGCTTGGTCAGTACCGCCTGCCGCGCCCGCGCGGCCTGAGCCGCAGCCTCGTCAAACCGGCTCATCAAGGCTCACCAATGCAGGTTTCAGACGCAGGGGCTGGCCCGATACCGCCATCCAGACCTCATCGGCGACCGCTGCGACGGCCTGATTCATCCAGCCATGCTGATCTCGGAACCGCCGCGCCAGCGTATTGCCCGGCACGATCCCCTGCCCCAGTTCATTCGTCACCAACACGACCGGAGATCGTTGCTGACGCAACGTTATTTCCAATGCCCCTATATCCGCCGATCCCTCGCAGTTCGACAGCCACAGCGTCAGGCAATCGACCAGCCGCGCGCCCCGCCCGTCGGTCCGCATCAAAGCACCAGCAAGATCAACGGGTTCTTCGACCGTGATCCAGCCGCTTCCGCGACGTCTTTGATGTTCCGAGATTCTTTCGGACATTTCGCCGTCGCGCGGCTCGGCGGTCGCGATATAGACCGGCTGCGGCCCGTGGCGCAGCACCAAACGTTCGGCCAAAGCCGACTTCCCGGAACGCGCCCCTCCGGTGACAAGCGTAATTCGGCCAGTCGCCTTCATAACGCCTCTGTTCCACAGGATGAAACGCATGAAAAGCCCGAATGCCACTTTACCTTAACGTGCGTTGGCGTAGTTTCGGCGCATTACGGTGCACATAAGTCACCGACAACCAACACAGGAGGAGTCGCCATGACGAAGCTTTTCGCGACCACGGCGCTTGTCGCCACACTTGCCCTTCCCGCCTATGCCGCCCAGCCCGCAGAGGGCGAGACCCTTTCGGATAATCAGTCGCTTAGCTTCTGGATCCTCGACGCTTTCAAATCCCTTGATCCGCAATTGACCTCGTCCAGAACAGACTCGGACATGATCCGGCAATTGTTCGAGGGCCTGATGAACGAGGATGCAACCGGGGCAATGATCCCCGGTGTCGCCGAAAGCTACGAGATGAGCGATGACGGCATGACCTACACGTTCAAATTGCGTGACTCCAACTGGTCGAATGGCGATCCGGTCACCGCGAATGACTTTGTCTATGCATGGCGCCGCGCCGTCGATCCGGCGACCGCGTCGGAATATGCGTGGTTCATGGAGCTGATGAACATCGTCAGCGCCTCGGAAATCGTGAAGGGCGAGGCTGCCCCCGATACGCTGGGCGTGACCGCAGTTGACGATCACACGCTGGAAGTGAAGCTGACCAAGCCGACCCCCTATTTCCTGAAGACGCTGTCGCATGCCACCACCTATCCCACCCCGCAAAAGGTGATCGAGGCCGAGGGTGACGCATGGACCCAACCCGGCAAGATGGTCAGCAATGGCGCCTATAAGCTGGAAAGCCACGATCTGGGCGTCGAGGGCGTCGCTGTCCGCAACGAGAATTACTGGAACAATGACGAGACGATCATCGACACCGTCCGCTTTGTCACCGTCAACGACCAGAATATCGGCCTGACCCGCTATTTGGCGGGCGAGATCGACTGGATGAACACCCTGCCCGCCGGTCGCTTCCCGCAATTGCTGGAAGAATACCCGGATGAGGCGGTTTCGGCGCCGTGGTCCTGTTCCTACGCCTATCTCTTCAACCTCTCGGACAAGGGCCCCGAGGCGCTGAAGGATCTGCGCGTCCGGCAGGCCTTGGCCTATGGTATCGACCGCGACATCATCGTGGACCGCGTGCTGCAAGGCGGCCAACGTCCGGCCTATTACTGGACCCATTGGGCGACCGAAGGCTATGAGGCCCCCGAGATCGAGATGTCGGAATGGACCCAGGCCGAGCGGATCGAGAAGGCCAAGGCACTGCTGGAAGAGGCGGGCTATGGCCCCGACAATCCGCTGAGCCTGTCGATCCAGTACAATACGTCGGAAGATCACCGGAAGCTGGCGATTGCCGTGCAGCAGTTCTGGAAGGCAATCGGCGTCAACGCGACGCTGAACAACTATGAATGGAAGGTCCATATCGACCGCCTGAACAATCAGGATTTCGAGGTGGCCCGCTATGCGTGGTGCGCCGATTATAACGAAGCGTCGAGCTTCCTCGATTACTTCCGCACCGGCGGCTATAACCAAGGCAAGTGGTCGAACGCGGAATATGACCAGCTTCTGGCGGATGCCGCCACCGCTGAAAACCCGAACGATCTTTACAAACAGGCCGAGGCGATCCTGATTCAGGATATGGCTCTGGCGCCGACCTATCACTACGCCATGGCGCAGATGATCAAGCCCGATATCCGTGGGGTCCCGCTCGAGAACGTGATGAGCAGCTGGTACGCCAAGGACATGTATCGGGTCGCCGAGTAATTCCGACAAAACCGTGCTATACCGGAAGGGGAACACCCCCTTCCGGTTCAAACGCATAGACGCTGACGACCCCTTGCAGGGAGGCTGCACCGATGTTCGCATATGTGATGCGACGGCTGGCGGTGGCGATACCTACGCTACTTCTGCTGATCGTCTTTTCCTTTCTACTGATGCACCTTGCACCGGGGGGACCGTTCTCGCAGGAACGGGAACTGCCTGCGCAGGTGCTGGCAAATCTTAACGAGAAATACGGGCTGGATCAGCCGCTATGGCGGCAGATCATTAGCTATGTCTGGGGCATCATCGCCCATTTCGATTTCGGTCCCAGCTTCGTCTATCCCGACCGGACCGTGAACCAGTTGATCGCCGCCGGTTTCCCGGTGACGCTGACCTATGGCACGCTGGCTTTCGTGGCCGCCGTCGTCACCGGCGTCGCCTTGGGCGTGGTCGCGGCCATCTGGCACAATAGCTGGGTGGATTATCTGGCCGTCGGCATCTCGATCGGCGCGCAGGTGCTGCCGAATTTCGTCATGGCGCCGATCCTCGTTCTGGTGTTCACCCTCTGGTATCGGATGCTGCCCGGCGGTGGCTGGAGCTTCAACGACCCCAGCTTCTGGGTCATGCCGGTCATCGCGCTTTCGACCAGCTACATGGCCTCGATCGCGCGGATCACCCGGTCGTCGATGCTGGAGGTGCTGGGCTCGAACCATATCCGCACCGCCCGCGCCAAGGGCATGCCGGAACATCGGGTGATCATCCGCCATGCGCTGAAACCGGCGATGCTGCCGGTGATCAGCTATCTTGGCCCGGTTTTCGTGTCGATGATCACCGGATCGGTGGTGATCGATATCTACTTCTCGACCGGCGGGATCGGGAAGGCGTTCGTCGATAGCGCGCTGAACCGCGATTATGCCGTGATGATGGGCGTGACCATTCTGGTCGGCGCGCTGACCATCCTCTTCAACCTTGTCGTCGATATCCTCTATGCGTGGATCGACCCGAAGATCAGGTATTGAGCCATGATCATCGAGCAAAGCAAGATGCAATCCCTCGCCGCCCGCATGTCCAAGGACGAGGTCAAGGGCCGCAGCCCATGGGCCGATGCGCGCAAGCGTTTCTTCCGCAACAAGGCCGCAATGGCCGGGCTGATCATCCTGATCCTTGTCGGGCTGTTCGCGATCTTCGGCAATTCCTTCGCCGTCTGGTCGAACGAAGAGCTTGATTTCAACGTCATGGGTCAGGTCACCACGATGGGCATGCCCTCGCTGGAGAACGGGCATTACTTCGGCACCGACGATCTGGGGCGCGACCTTTATTCGCGCACCGTTCAGGGCACGCAGATCTCGCTGATGGTGGGCATCGTCGGCGCGGCCATCGCGGTGATCGTCGGCACGCTATACGGCGCAACGGCGGGCTATTTCGGCGGGCGCACCGATCAGTTGATGATGCGCGCCGTCGATATCCTGATGTCGATCCCCTATATGTTCGTGCTGATCCTGCTGTTGGTGATGTTCGGGCGGTCGATGTCGATGCTGTTTCTTGGCATCGGCCTGATCTCGTGGCTGGATATGAGCCGGATCGTCCGCGGCCAGACCCTGAGCCTGAAGAACCGAGAGTTCATCGAGGCGGCCCGTGCCACCGGCGTTCCCGGCTGGAAGATCATCATTCGCCATATCGTCCCGAACCTTCTGGGCGTGGTGGCGGTCTATGCGACGCTTCTGGTGCCGCTGATGATCCTGACCGAAAGCTTCATCAGCTTCCTTGGCCTTGGCGTTCAGGAACCGCTGACCTCATGGGGCGCGCTGATCTCGGAAGGGGCTGGCACGATCAACTACGGCACTCTGTGGCAACTGGCCTTCCCGCTGTTCTTCTTCTGCATCACCCTCTTCGGCTTCTTCTTCGTCGGAGACGGGCTTCGTGATGCACTTGACCCGAAGGAGCGCTGACATGGCTTTGCTTGAACTCAGGGATCTGTCGGTCCGCTTCCGCACCAATGATGGCGAGGTTCATGCCGTCAATCAGGTCAATCTGGACGTGGATGCCGGTGAGACCGTCGGCATCGTCGGCGAATCCGGCAGCGGCAAATCGCAACTCTCCTTTGCCATCATGGGGCTTCTGGCGCGAAACGGCACGGCCTCTGGCATGGTCACTTTCGACGGGCAGCAGATCCTGAACACGCCGCCGAAGGTGATCAACAAGATCCGCGCCGAAAAGATTGCCATGATCTTTCAGGACCCGATGACCTCGCTGAACCCCTATATGCGGGTCGCCGATCAGATGGCCGAGGTGCTGACCCTGCACAAGGGCATGTCGAAAAAGGCCGCCGTGGCGGAATCCGCCCGGATGCTGGACGCGGTGCGTATCCCCGATGCACGAGCGCGGGTGAACCTTTATCCGCACGAATTTTCGGGCGGGATGCGGCAGCGGGTGATGATCGCGATGGCGCTGCTCTGCCGTCCGAAACTGTTGATCGCGGATGAGCCGACAACGGCGCTGGACGTGACGGTGCAGGCGCAGATCATGGCGCTTCTGGCGGAATTGCAGACCGAATTCGGCATGGCGATGATCCTGATCACCCATGATCTTGGCGTCGTCGCGGGGTCATGCGAGCGGGTGGCGGTCATGTATGGCGGCCGCATCCGCGAGACCGGCCCGGTCGGCCCGCTTTTCACCGATCCGGCCCATCCCTATACGCAGGGGCTGCTGGCGGCGATCCCCCGCATCGATCACGGCGATGAGGAATTGGCAGCCATCCCCGGCTCGCCCCCGAATATGAGCCGCCCGCCCGAGGGCTGCGCCTTTGAGCCACGCTGTTCCTACCGTCGCGAGGAATGCGCCCATCTGGCCCCGCCGCTGGAAGACTTTGCCAAGGGCCGCGCCCGCGCCTGTTTCGCGCCGCTGAACGATGTGCGCGGCGGTCGCGCCACGGTGCATCTTTCCGAGGTCGAGCCGCCGGCGGGCGATATCGACGATGACGACATTACCCCCGCGCCAATTGCCGATGCGATCATCGGCGGCGCGGGCGTTGCCGGAACCTCAAGCAAGGTGGATCAGCCATGACCAGACCCCTGCTAGACGTGCGCGACCTGCGGGTCACCTTCCAGATCCAGTCCTCGGGCGCGATGCCGTGGCACAAGCCAAAGCAGTTGCGCGCCGTTGGTGGCGTGGATTTCACCCTGAATCCCGGCGAGACGCTGGGCATCGTCGGCGAATCCGGTTGCGGAAAATCGACCCTGGCCCGCGCCCTGATCGGTCTGGTCCCGGCGACGGGAAAGGCCGAATGGATCGACGGCAAGGATCTGATCTCACTCTCTCCCCGGCAGATGATGAAATATCGCAGCGATATCCAGATGGTGTTTCAGGATCCGCTGGCCTCGCTGAACCCGCGGATGACCGTGGGCCAGATCATCGCCGAGCCGCTGACCACCCACCACCCGAACCTGAAACGCGCCGAGGTGAAAGAGCGGGTGAAGGCGATGATGGAAAAGGTCGGGCTGCTGCCGAACCAGATCAACCGCTACCCGCACGAGTTCAGCGGTGGGCAATGCCAGCGCATCGGCATCGCCCGCGCGCTGATCGTCGAGCCGAAGCTGATTATCTGTGACGAACCCGTCTCGGCGCTGGACGTGTCGATTCAGGCGCAGGTGATCAACCTGCTGATCCGGCTGCAAAAGGAACTGGGCCTGTCGCTGGTCTTCATCGCCCACGATCTTTCGGTGGTGAAACATATCAGCGACCGGGTGATGGTCCTCTATCTGGGCAAGGTGATGGAGATCGCCTCTTCCGACGATCTCTACGCCCACCCGCAGCACCCCTATACGCAGGCACTGCTATCGGCGGTGCCGGTCCCCGACCCGGATTACGATCCGGTGGCCAGCGTGGTGCCGCTGAAAGGCGACCTGCCCTCGCCCTTGAACCCGCCTTCGGGCTGCGTCTTCCGCACCCGCTGCCCGCGGGCCGAGGCCCGCTGCGCGACCGAGGCCCCTGCCCTCAGCCTTGGCGATCATCAGGTCGCCTGCCACTTCCCCGGCCCGCTGACCGAAACCGAAATCGCCCGCGCCCGCCGCACCGAGGCTGCCTGACCAAAAACGGCCCGACGCGAAAACGCCGGGCCGCTTCTTCGTTGTCCAAATACCGTAGCGACCGCGATCTTAGCGCAGGACCAGCCGCCCCGCGCCTTCCGCCACCTGCCCGATCACCGCGACCTCATCAAAGCCGTGATCGTGGAAAATCGCCAACACCTCAGCCGCGCTCGCCTCATCACAGGCGACCAGCAAACCGCCGCTGGTCTGCGGATCGCTGAGAAGCGCGCGGTCGATTTCGGCAAACCCCTCGGGCAGAACCACATCGGCGCCGTAGCTAGCCCAGTTGCGCCCCGACGCGCCGGTGACATAACCCGCCTGCGCCAGATCCCGCGCGCCTTGAAGCAGAGGCACGGCAGCCCAGTCCAGCCGCAATTCGCAACCCGATCCGCGCGCCATTTCCAGCGCATGACCGGCCAGCCCGAAGCCGGTCACATCGGTCATCGCATGAACCCCCGGCAGCTTCGCAAGATCCGGCCCGGCCTTGTTCAACCGCGTCGTCGCCGCGATCATCCGGGCATAACCATCCGCGCCCAGCTTTTCCTTCTTCAGCGCCGCCGACATGATGCCGACGCCAATCGGCTTACCCAGAACCAGAACATCGCCGGGCCTTGCGCCGGAATTGCGCTTCACCTCGGCCGGATCGACGATCCCCATGGCGACCAGCCCATAAATCGCCTCGACCGAGTCGATGGTATGGCCGCCGCCGATCGGTATCCCCGCATCGCGACAAGCCATCGCCCCACCCTCAAGGATTTTCGAGATCGTCTCGCCCGACAGCGTGTTGATCGGCATGCCGACCAGCGACAAGGCCATGATCGGCGTCGCGCCCATCGCATAGACATCGCTGATCGCATTGGTCGCCGCAATCCGTCCGAAATCCAGCGGATCATCGACAATCGGCATAAAGAAATCCGTCGTCGCCACCAGCGCCTGCCGGTCGTTCAGCCGGTAAACCGCCGCATCGTCCGAGGTCTCGATCCCGACCATCAGCGCCTCGGGCACCGGCAGCATCGCGGTCCCGCGCAACAGCCCGGTCAGCACGCCCGGCGCGATCTTGCAGCCGCAGCCGCCGCCATGCGACAGCGAGGTCAGCCGGGGTTCGGTCGCGTGAAGATCTTCCATGATACCAGCCTTTCGTGTCGAAACACCCTTCCGCCCCATTCTTGACCTGCAGCACGCGGACGCAAGGCGTTTTTGTCGATTCCGGCCATCGGCTTGGAATCGCCTGCTGTCTTCTATCAAATTGACATGAGGCGCCGCGACCGGCCCAATCGGAACCTAACGGAGAAGGAGGCAATCATGGCGCGGATCGAAGGGAATGCTGCGGCGAATTCTCTCAACGGCACATATTTTTCCGACAGCATCTACGGATATGGCGGCAACGACACGCTGCGGGGTCGTTTCGATACCGACTGGCTTTATGGCGGCATCGGCAATGACATTCTGTATGGCGGCCATCAGGGCGACTACCTCTACGGCGAGGGCGGAAACGATACGCTTTATGGCGAAGATGGCGACGATTATCTGAACGGTGGCGCAGGCGCCGACCTGCTGCTGGGCGGCGCCGGAAACGACATTTTCGACGCCACCGCCCTGAGCGAGGTGCCCGGCGACACGATCCGTGGCGGGCACGGCATCGATCTGTTGCGTCTGGATTTCGACCTGCTGTCCGGCCCGATCAATTTCGGCATCAAAGATCCGACGATCACCGTCAATATCCGCTTTGGCGACAGCCGGGCCTTTTCCTTCCGCGAGATTGAGGCCTTCGACATCGTCGGCACCCGCTATGCCGACCGTCTGATCGGCTGGATCAATGATGACACGCTTGAAGGCGGCAATGGCAACGACACGCTGCGCGGCGGGATGGGCCGGGACGAGTTGTCGGGCGACGCCGGCAATGACGTGCTGGAGGGCGGCGGCGACGGCGACTACCTTTATGGCGATGACGGCAATGACCGGCTTTTCGGTGAAACCGGGAACGACCGGCTGGAAGGCGGCACCGGCAATGACCTGTTGAACGGCGATTCCGGGAATGACACGCTGGAAGGCGGCTCGGGCAGCGATACGCTGAACGGAGGTCTGGGCAACGACACCCTTTACAGCCACCTTTCCTATTCAGACAGCGATTCCGCCCGCGATCATCTGTTCGGCCATGCTGGCAATGACACCATCTCGATGGGCATGAACGACCGCGCCGATGGCGGCATCGGTATCGACAAGGTGTTCGTCGATTTCAGCGAAACCAGCGTCGAGATCCGCTGGAACTTTTCGCCTGCCGCGAAGGAATTCGCCAACGGCACCCGGATCGCGAATATGGAGGTGCTGGACTATGATGGCGGCAGCGGCCGCGACATCATCACCGGCTGGAACCGCGCCGACCGGCTAGAGGGCAATGACGGCCATGACCAGCTTAAAGGCGGCGGCGGCAACGACACGCTTGATGGCGGGCGCGGCAATGACCGGCTGGAGGGCGGCACCGGCAACGACTATCTCTATCACGATTCGGGCAATGACACGCTGTTGGGCAATCAGGGCAATGACACCTTCCAGATCGGCTTTGACGGCAATGCGAACACCCCCTATCGCGCGCTGATCGACGGGGGTTTGGGCAAGGATACGGTGCAATTCAACAGCTCCGATATCGGTGCCATCGTCGATCTGGCCAGTCAGTCGCTGAACGACGGGCTGGCCCTGAACAAGACCCTTCGCCATGTCGAAGTGCTGAGGGGCACCAGAGAGGATGACCGCTTCTCGGGCACCAATGGTCGGGACATATTCCACGGAGAAAGTGGCAGCGATCACCTGAACGGACGTGGCGGCAACGATTTTCTGGTCGGCGGCGGCGGCGCGGATGTGCTGACCGGCGGTGCCGGAAGCGACATTTTCGATTTCATCGATTTTTCGGGCTATGACTGGGAAGGCGATGTCATCACCGATTTCCGCAGGGGTGAGGACAAGATCCGCCTCGATCGGTCGGATTTCGGCGACAACCTGCGGCTGGTCAATGCCGACGATCCGCGTGCCCCGAACGGCGCGGCATCGCTGATCTTCGAAAAGGACGCGAAACGGCTGTGGTATGATGCCGACGGCAACGGCACCGAGGACAGCCCGATCCTGATCGCGACGTTGAACGGCGTCGGGCAAATGGCACTGACGGATTTCATCTTCGTCTGACAACGGGGACCGGCGCGCCACTGTCGCCGCCGGTCATCCCGCGCGAGGGACCGCGCGCATATCGGATGTCATTGATCGGAGAGCCTTGGTACCCGAGGTCGGACTCGAACCGACATGCCTTGCGGCGGCGGATTTTGAATCCGCTGCGTCTACCATTCCGCCACTCGGGCTCTGTCCTCCGCCTAAGGCGATGGCGGGGAATTTGCAAGGGTGTCCATGCGCCCGAAACGCGCTTTTATGCGCGTCCCAGTTTCTCCATCCGCGCCGCCCGAAGTCGCGCGAAATCATCGCCTGCGTGATAGGACGACCGGGTCAGCGGCGTCGCCGACACCATCAGGAAACCCTTGCCGAAAGCGGCCTTTTCGTAGCCCGCGAATTCCTCGGGGGTGACAAAGCGGTCGACGCGGTGATGTTTGGGCGTCGGTTGCAGATATTGGCCGATAGTCATGAAGTCGATATCGGCGGCGCGCATGTCGTCCATGACCTGCAACACGCCCTGACGATCCTCGCCCAAACCGACCATGATCCCCGATTTGGTGAACATCGACGGGTCCAGTTCCTTCACCCGCTGCAACAGCCGCAGGCTGTGGAAATAACGCGCGCCGGGGCGCACCGACGGATAGAGGCCCGGCACGGTTTCAAGATTGTGGTTGAACACATCCGGCCGCGCCTCGACCACGGCTTCCAGCGAACCGGGCTTCGATTTCAGGAAATCCGGCGTCAGCACTTCGATGGTCGAATTGGGCGAGCGGTGGCGGATCGCGCGGATCGTCTGGGCGAAATGTTCTGCCCCGCCATCGTCCAGATCGTCGCGATCGACCGAGGTGATCACCACGTGGTTCAGATCCAGCTTCTGCACGGCATGGGCGACGCGGCCCGGTTCGAACACGTCCAGCGCGTTCGGGCGGCCGGTTGAAATATTGCAGAAGGAACAGCCACGGGTGCAGATCTCGCCCATGATCATCATCGTCGCATGGCCCTGCGACCAGCATTCGCCGACATTCGGACAACCCGCCTCTTCGCAGACCGTCGTCAGGCGGTTTTCCTTCATGATGTCGCGCGTGCGCTTGTACCCTTCCGAGACCGGCGCCTTCACCCGGATCCAGTCAGGCTTCTTGGGCTGGACCTGATCGGGGCGGTGGGCCTTCTCGGGGTGGCGAAGACGCGGTGGCTGCGGCGCTGTGGCTTCGGTCATGGCGAACCCTTTGATGGATTTCCCCATACCTAACGTCAAACCGGGGGTTGAACAAGCATGCTGACCATGTTGCAAGGGTGCCATGCAATGCTGCATTGCGGCATCGCTGCGGGGAGGGGAAGAACCGCTAAGGCAAGGAATTTACGGATGAAAATCGGCGACAAGCTTCCTCAGGTGACTTTCAAGACCCGTGTTCGCGACGAATCGATTGGCGGCCCCAATCCGTTCCGTTGGCAGGACGTGACCACGGCGGATTATTTTGCCGGCAAGCGTGTGGTTCTGTTCTCGCTGCCGGGGGCCTTCACGCCCACCTGCTCGACCTATCAGCTTCCGGGTTTCGAGAAGGGTTTCGACCAGATGCAGGATCTGGGGATCGACGCGACCTACTGCATGTCGGTGAATGACAGCTTCGTCATGAACAAATGGGCGCAGGCGCAGGAATTGCAGAACGTGACGGTGATCCCCGACGGTTCGGGCGAGTTCACCGAGAAAGCCGGGATGCTGGTCCGCAAGGACAATCTGGGCTTCGGCGCACGCTCGTGGCGCTACGCGGCCATCGTCAATGACGGCGTGATTGAGGCATGGTTCGAAGAGCCGGGCCGCGAGGATAACTGCGAAGACGACCCTTACGGCGCCACCTCGCCCGAGAGCGTTCTGGAATGGCTGCGCACGGCGCATGTCGTGGCAGAGCCCGCGTAAACAGATCGACTTCGAAGATGCAGAAGGCCGTCCCGCCGGGGCGGCCTTTTTCTATGCGATAGGACGGCCGTAAACAGCCTGCCTGAAACCGCGCATACGGCAACCTTCATTGCTGTGATCAATCCGAGTCACCGCGGATTGACGCGCGCGTCATATTTCCAAGCAACAGCAATAAGTTAGGATTGATGGCGGAGACGAAGGGATTCGAACCCTCGAGGCGGTTTCCCGCCTGCACCCTTAGCAGGGGTGTGCCTTCGACCACTCGGCCACGTCTCCGCCGAGCGGTATATGGGGCAACGCCAAGGGAAACAAGGGCTTTTTCGCGATGAGAATGCGCGGAGCATAAATCTCTGTTTTACCGCGTTTTCGTGGAACTTATCGGGAACTGCACGTGATCCGCCTGCAAAATCCGTGCAGGCGGTTCCGCAATTGTTCGGCGTCCACGCAATCATGCGGAGGGCGTTATCATGAACTGTCCCTCCCTCGTCTGGCGGAACCACGACGACCAGATGCACATTTCTGGCCGCTACAAAATCCACGGCTCTGAGGGTCGGCACCCCACGTCCGCCATGGTCTATGTGGACGGCGAGCAGGTGAAGGAGTTCGGCAGCGTCAAGGCAGCGAAACGCTGGTGCGAGCGCCAGGATAACCCGCGCCGTCGCTGGTGGCCTCTCGCCGTCCTCATCGCCATCGCGGTGATTGCGTGGGGGTGGGCCAATGGCTGATAGGAAACAATGGACCAATAATCTATGGCCGGGTACTCGCTGCGGCACGGATGGTCGTCAATTCTCTTCCAACTATTGCCATATCCACAACTGCTGCAGCATTGCTAGGTTTCCTGCCGCTGCTTTGTTGTGCTGTGACATACCTTGCACAAGCATTGCAGGTTGTTCACGTTCCAGAAGCGCGCCTCGTCGCCCCTGTGCGGGATGATGTGGTCGACCTCTGCTGCTCGTGGGTTCTTGCGTCCTGTTGTGGTTCGGCATCCGCACATCTGACAGACCGCGCTGTCTCGGGCGATGATCCTGATACGGAGTCGCTGCCATCTCTTGGTCTTATGCCATGCATCAGATGGCTTACCGCTTGGAAAGCGCGGCATCCAGCACTCCCACATTTTCGTTGACGAAACCGCCCGCCCCGATAGCGTGGTCTGTACCGCACCGAGGGAGATGAGCATGAAGCCGTATCTTGTTGCCGCCGTTCTGATTGCATCAGCATGCACGACGATGGATCAGTATTTCGACGGCAAGGTCGTTACCGTTGATGGTGCGGAATACCTCGTCCGAGAAACAAGGCCGGGAACGTATCAGGCGATGCCCAATGATCCGAAGATCACATGGAACCTAGATGCATCGGTATGGCCGAAGAACGTCAGAGCTATTGAGATTGCTACAGGGTGTAAGGTTAACCCTGCAGCGGTGAAGAACGGCGATCAGAACACAATCGCTACTGTGGATTGTTGATGAGAAACACGCCGACGAAAGGAACGCGATGCCAAGAACATTAACTGATGCTCAGACCGGAAAACGCTTCAGCATCCCATTATCGGCAGCGCACATTAAGAGGGAGGCTAACATTGAACTGGGCGGATCGACAGTATGCCTAGATTACTTAGAGGATGGCCTTCGAATGCTGTTCGTCAAAGAAGACATTGACGAAGTTGACGACATACTTGGTCCACCAGTCGTTGAAGCTGATTAAGAGAGGGTTCGCGCCGCTCTCCTATTCCCCGCCTGTTCACATTCCGGCCTATGAGCATGTGATGGGCGCAGCCGGTTGACTTGCGCATGATGGTTCTGACGACCGACGGGGGGGCCGTGGAAGGAAGCGCCCGATTTTATTAGCTGCGACGTATAAACGCCTCGAAGTTCTGCCCGCCAATTCGAGGTGTCCACACGGGGAACCTCTTATCGTGGATGAGTTGACATGCGGACCAGCCGTCGGTTCCAGCGTCCTGAGACAAGGAAGATACGCCGTTGAAGCAGACGCCAAGGTCCGCATAGGCTCCATGGGTTTTCTCGATGAATGACGGCAGAGTGATGCTCATGATACGTCCCTCGGCAGCGCCCGTTTAGTTAATGCTATAGATACCAGCCACGCCGCCGCAGTTCTTCGTCAGCCAAAGTCAGACCTTGCGCCATTAGAGGCAGGTTTGACGGCTCGGTGTTCGAAAACCAGCAAGCGCGCACACCATCGAAGGTGGTGCCGTGGATCGGCACCTCTTCCACCGGGACGCTATCAATCAGCGATATAACCTCCCGCTGCGGTTGTTCTCGCGAAAAAAGGAAAATATGATCGACAAACAGCATCAGAATAGAAAGCTATTCCACCGCAGAATGGGCTCGGACGGGGCCGATGAGAGATTTCAGGCCTTGCGCGCAGCACAAGACCGCCAGACGCGACATTCGACGACGAAGGACGACAGCATGCACCTCATACTCCATCTTGGACCTTCCAAAACAGGGTCTTCGGCGATCCAGGCCGCATTGCAGAAGAATGAAGAGCAACTGAGGCGGAACGGAGTTCATCAGACGGAAACCAACGGCCACGATCTTTGCTTCAGATACCGCTATGACAAGAGACTACCGCCGAATATGGAGCGCAGGTTCGGGTCTTTGGAAAACATGCAGGCGAAAGCCGAGGAGAGTTGGGAGAAATTCGAAACCGAAATCCGGACGAATGATTATCAGACCGTGATCGTCTCTAGCGAAGATATTCCGGCCGCCCGATTGCGCGATGAGATGATGGAGCGGTTCAAGAAGAGTTTCGACAAGATCACCGGGATATTCTACTTCCGTGATCCGGTTGATCTATATGTCTCTGATCTCAATCAGCGAATCCGGCACGGTTTGCGGTTGCGCCATTCGCCGACGCCGCTTGATTATGACTATCGGCATCTTGAATTTGCGGACTGGTTTTCTGCGCATGTTGGAACGGATTCGCTTATCAGTCGGAATTTCGACCGCAGCAATCTGGTCGATGGCAATGCGGTGGCTGATTTCTTCGACATTATCACCCGGCTTTGCGGGCTGAATGAACAGTTCGACCTACCTTCGGCTCCTGTTAACCAAAGCCTCCCGGGCGTGGCGACGGTTTGGCTTTATACCTTCAATGAAATTCTCGACCGCAGGATCAGAAACATAAGTGCCAATATCCTTGAGCGGCGTTCGGAAATCGTCCGTCAGCTTCGGCAATCGCAGATCGTGAATGAGCATGAAAATCTGTCGCTGAAAGACCCGCAACTGCAATCTCTCATCCGGCAGCGGGCGGCGGAAGATCTGAAGACGATCAATGAGAAATATCTGGTCGGGCAGGTTCCTCTGGCAACGGATGACAACCCGCCCGTCACCATGACCAATGAGCAGGCGCGCGAGCGGATGCGGGAATGGTTTCTGGGCTATATGCAGCCCGACGCCGTCTCGGCGATCTCCAGAGAGTTGCTGGGCTAGCGCGAACGGATCAGCGTCCCGGCGCTGATCCGCCCGAACCAGACCGCTTTTCGCCTCAGCGGTGGATATGCTCCATCCAGTCCTCGGGGACAGCACCTGCTGGGCCGGGGACGGGTTGGTCGTCGGGATGCCAGCGTGGCGCGGCAAGTTCGGGGCCGGGAAAGGCGCGGCCGGTTTTGTAGTCGAAGAACCACTCTTCCCCCGGCTCGAAACTGGCGATGATGTGGTGGCCGGTCTCTTCGAAATGCCGCGTGGCGTGCTGCGAGGGTGAGGTGTCGCAGCAGCCGATATGACCGCATTCGGCGCAGCGGCGCAGATGCACCCACCAGCCGCCGTTAGCCAGACATTCCTTGCAGCCGGTGCCGCTGGGCGGCACCTCTGGATTGAGCCCCTCACGCATTCTCGGTTCCTCCCCTTTCTGAATATTGACCGATGATGACATCGCTGGCCCGCTCGCTGATCATATAGACCGCGCTGGCGATGAAGATGCCCGGTATTCGCGGAAACACGCTGGCATCGACCACGCGTAGCCCGTCGATGCCGCGCAGCCGGAAATCGCCGTCCAGCACGGCCATCGGATCGTCCTCGGCTCCGATTGCACAGGTGCAAGACGCGTGATGCCCCCAGGCCTCGTCGCGGACGAACTGGCGAAGCGCCTCGGGGTCGTCTGCCTTCGGGCCGGGGATGATTTCTTCGGCAATCATTCCGTCCAGCCGGGCGGCGATGCGCCGGGCGATGCCGATCCCCTCGACGACCGCTTGCAGATCGTCGTCGCCACCCTCGCTGCCTTCATCGAAATAGGCAAAGCGGATTTGCGGCGGATCGCGCGGATCGGTTGAGTTCAGCGTCACCGTTCCCGCCCGGTTCCGGGTATGCGCCTTCAGGACAACAAAGGTCAGTTGGTCATGCTTCAGCGCGCTTTCGGCGGAATAGCCGGGGAAATAGCCGTGGAAATCGACCGGCAACGCAAAGACGATCAGGTCCGGCTCTGCCCCCGCAACCGAGGATCGCGCGATGAACGAGGCCAGCGAGCCATTGGTGCTGTAGGGACCGCCGCGATCGGCGGCCCATTCGGAATAAAGCGGATCGCCGATCCCGTCGCGGCCGGGCACATCCAGAACCGCGCCCTCGAAAACAGGGTAGTCGTGGACGGTGCGATGGACCACGCCGATCTCGTAGCGGTCCTGCAGGTTCGCGCCGACGCCGGGACGATCCAGCAAAACCGGGATGCCAAGGTTCTCCAACTCTTGCCGTGGCCCGATGCCCGACAGTTTCAGAAGCTGCGGCGTGTTATAGGCGCCGCCTGCAAGGATCACCTCGCGCCGGCAGCGGAATTCCAGCGGCGCACCGGGGCCGTGGGCGTGGTTCGCGCCCGGATCGGCGCCGTAAAGATGGGCGCCATCCAGACAGGCGACGCCGACCGCCCTGCCCTTTTCGATGATCACGCGGCTGACCAGCGCGTCATAGCGGATGCGCAGCCGGTCGGGATGGGCGCGCTGTGCCGCAAGGATGCGTTCGCGCGCGCCGTTCCTGCGCCCGTCATCGACCGAGACCGGAATGAAGGCCATGCCCTCTCGCCGTTCACTGACGAAGCGCCAGTCGTTTGGATCATTAGGCAAGACCACCTCGTCGGGGGTGCCGTAGGTCGCGCGGCTTTCGGCCTCGATGGCGTTGATCACGTCCAGAAACCACGGCTCGCGCGAGGCAAGCGCGGGATTGGCCCGCGTCACCTTGAGCCAGCCGTCAAAGCCGTGACGCGAAGCATCGCCGGGACGGGCCGGATGGTCGGGATCGGGGTCACGACCGCGCCACGCCTCGACCCGCTGGAAACGGGCGCGCATCGCGTCGGCCGACCAGTCGGGATTGCCGGTCAGGGCAGCAAGATCATCCCAGTCGGAATTATGCGGATAGATCGTCACCAAGGCGCTGATCGCGGTCGAGCCGCCCAGCGTCGCTCCACGCGGATACAGCACGCCATCCCGATCCGGCACGAATTTGCTGTCACGCCTCTGCCGGGCATCGTCGGCATAATGGCGCACGAAGAAATCCCACCGCATGTCGGGATCTTCGCTGGCCCGCGCCTGCATGATCGGAACATCGTAATAGGGGCAGCGGTGGTCCGAGCCTGCCTCGATCAGAAGGACGCTGAACCCCGCCTCGGCCAGATTGGCTGCCAGAGGGCCGCCACCCGCGCCCGATCCAACCACGATGAAATCAGGAAGATCGTCGGAATCTGTCATGGTCGGCAACCTTCACCTTCGGAACACAACCTGCCAGCCCCGCACCAGAAGGCGCGTAAGACATTTGCAGAGAATGCACTCTAAAGACGAATTGCGCAAATGGCGCAGGAACCGGCTTGCCGGTCAGACCGTCACAGCACCGTTCCGACGATGGGGGTCACGCCCTGAGGCGCGACCTTGGGTCAGGAGCTGAACAGGAAATGCAGAACGTCGCCGTCCTTGACCTCATAGGTCTTGCCCTCGACGCGCAGTTTGCCCGCCTCGCGCGCGCCCGCCTCGCCATTGCCCGAGATGTAATCGGTATAGCCGATGGTCTCGGCGCGGATGAAGCCCTTCTCGAAATCGCCGTGGATTTCGCCCGCAGCTTGCGGGGCCAGCGTGCCCTTGCGAATGGTCCAGGCGCGCGCCTCTTTCGGGCCGATGGTGAAATAGGTCTGCAATCCCAACAGGTCGTAACCCGCGCGGATCAGCCGGTCGAGACCCGCCTCATCCAGCCCCATTTCGGCCAGAAACATTTGCTGTTCCTCGGCATCAAGCTGGCTGATCTCTTCCTCGATCCGGGCCGAGATCACCACATGACCCGCGCCCTGCGCCTCGGCCATTTCGGCGACCTTCGCCGACCAGTCATTGCCGGTCGCGGCTTCATCCTCGGCGACGTTGCAGACGAAGAGAACCGGCTTCGAGGTCAACAATTGCAGCATGTTCCATGCCTTCACCTCGTCCTCGGCGATCTGAACGGTGCGCGCCGGTTGACCGGCCTCAAGCACCGCCAGCGCCTTTTTCAACAAGGCATCCTGCAAGACCGCCTCTTTGTCGCCGCCTTTCAGCTTGCGCTGAAGGTTCGCCAGACGACGTTCAATCGATTCCATGTCGGCGATCATCAATTCGGTCTCGATCACCTCGGCATCGGCAATCGGATCGACGCGGCCTTCGACATGGGTGACATCGCCATCCTCGAAACAGCGCAGGACATGGGCAATGGCGTCCACCTCGCGGATATTGGCCAGAAACTGGTTGCCCAGCCCCTCGCCTTTCGAGGCACCCTTCACCAGACCGGCGATATCGACAAAGGTGATCCGGGTCGGGATGATCTGCTTGGACTGCGCGATTGCGGCCAGCTTTTCCAGCCGGGGATCGGGCACGGCGACCTCGCCCACATTCGGCTCGATAGTGCAGAAGGGGAAATTCGCGGCCTGCGCAGCGGCGGTTTTGGTCAGCGCGTTGAACAGCGTGGACTTGCCCACATTCGGCAGCCCGACGATTCCCATGCGAAAGCCCATGACGCATCCCTTTCGAAAATTCATCCGCCTTCTAGGCAAGCCGCGCCCGCTTCGCAAGGCCGCGCGGGCGAGCATGGACGGGCCGAACTTATATGCGGAAATCCCCTTATTCCGGAATGGCGATTGCCGTGATCCGCAGCACGCGGGGCGAAGCGATCGGGCGGCAAGACCGGCGCCTATTTCATCGCCTGCGGTGGCTCTGTCGCTGCTGGTTGCATTGGCAGGATTGCGCATCGCCGCGAAGCGGAACGGGAATCGGACGAAAGTTTGACCCGGCTTGATTGACAGACTGCCTTTCGCGCTGCACTTAGTCATCGCCAGAGGAGTAGATGATGACCCGTATCGACGACACTTTCGCGCGCCTTCGGGCGCAGGGCCGCAAGGCCTTCGTGACCTATATCATGGCGTCCGATCCGGACGAGGCCACCACGCTAGAGATCATGCGCGGTCTGCCTGCAGCCGGTGTCGATATCATCGAACTGGGCATGCCCTTCACCGATCCTATGGCCGACGGGCCGACGATTCAGGCCGCCGGACAACGCGCGCTTGCCGCAGGCGGCAGCGTGACCCAAACGCTGAATATCCTCCGCGAATTCCGCAAAACCGATGACAGCACCCCGGTTGTGCTGATGGGCTATTACAACCCGATCTATGCGCGTCAGGGTGGCGTGGATCAGTTTCTGACCGATGCGAAAGAGGCGGGCGTGGACGGGCTGATCGTCGTCGATCTGCCGCCCGAGGAAGATGCCGAACTGTGCCTGCCCGCGCAGGCCGCCGGGCTGAACTTCATCCGTCTGGCGACGCCCACCACCGATGACCGCCGCCTGCCCGCCGTCGTCAAGAATACCAGCGGCTTCGTCTATTACGTCAGCGTCACCGGCATCACCGGCGGTCCCGCCGCCAATGCAGCCGAGGTCGCCCCGGAAGTTGCGCGGATCGCGAAAGCCTCGAACCTGCCGGTCGTGGTGGGCTTTGGCATCTCGACCCCCGAGGCCGCCGAACAGGTCGCCCGCGTCGCCGATGGCGCGGTTGTTGGCAGCGCCATCGTCAAGCTGATCGGCGAAGGGCGTCCGGTCCCCGAGATCCTCTCTTTCGTCGCCGATCTCGCCGCAGGGGCGCATCGGGGCTGATATGGGCACAGGGGCGTTCGATCACGTCGTCATCGCGGCGCGCAGTCTGGAAGAAGGCGCGGAATGGCTGCGTGACCGGCTGGACCTGATCCCCGAACCCGGCGGCAGGCACCCGTTGATGGGCACGCATAACATGCTGCTGTCGCTGGGCCCGCATGAATATCTGGAACTGATCGCCATCGACCCCGACGCCCCCGCGCCGCGCCATCCGCGTTGGTATGGGCTGGACGATTTCGATGACGAGCCGCGCATCGCAGGCTGGGTCGTTCGCCAGAACCCGCTGGTCGCGCCACTAGGCACGACCATCCGCGAGGCGAGCCGGGGCGATCTGCGCTGGCGGATCGCCATTCCCGACAGCGGCCAGACGCCCCAAGACGGTGCCGAACCACTGTTCATCGACTGGGGCGACGGCGCCCATCCCGCGTTTCAACTGCCCGATCACGGGCTGCGGATGATCGCGCTGTCGCTGCCGCTGCAAGAGGCGCCGATCCCCGACCCGCGTCTGCGGCTGGGCCATGGTTTCAGCGTCACCCTGTCCATTCTCGACCGAAAGATCGCCCTGTGACTTCGCCTTTGGTCTTGCGCCCGGCCACGCCTGCGGATGCCGCCGCCGTCGCTGCGATATGGAACCCGATCATCCGCGACAGCGCCGTGACCTTCTGGCCGACCGAACGGACCGAGGATGAAATCGCCGCGGTCATCACCGACCGACTGGCGCAGCACACCTTCATCCTTGCCAGTATCGACGACCGGATCATCGGCTTCGCCACCTACAAGCAGTTTCGCGACGGCGGCGGCTATGCCCGCAGCATGGAGCATACCGTCTATATCGCCCCCGAGGCGAAGGGCATGGGTGCGGGGCGCAGCTTGCTCAGCGCGGTCGAAGATCATGCCCGCAGCGCCGGGCACCGGCTGATGATCGGCGCGATCACCGGCTCGAACCAGGATTCGATCCGCTTCCACGCCCGCATGGGCTATGCCGATTGCGGCAGGATTCCCAATGCTGGCTGGAAATTCGGCATCTATCACGATCTCGTGCTGATGAGCAAAGATCTGACAGAATAGTCATCTTTCTGACCTCACGTTTCCCTATCGTTTACCGTCTTTCGCGTTTAACCTAGACGCATGAACATGTGCGCGCCCCATCCGACCTGTCCGGACCTGCCGAAGCCCCGCAGCTTCTGGCAGCGGATCGCGGACAGGCTGAAGGCCTTTGTCGGTTGCACACGCGCGGCCACGCCGCCCGAACGCTCGGTTGCATTCACCATTGCGGTGATCGCCCTGGGCGCGAAACTGGCCAAGGCCGATGGCGCCGTCGCCCGGTCCGAGGTCTCGGCCTTCCGCCGCGTCTTCATCATTCCAAGATCCGAAGAAAAGAACGCCGCGCGGGTCTTCGATCTGGCCCGGCAGGATGTCGCGGGCTTCGATTCATGGGCACGTCGCATCGCCGCCATGTTCCCGCCCGCCGATCCGGTTCTTGCCGACGTGGTCGAGGGGCTGGTGATCATCGCGCTGTCCGATGGCGACATGCATCAGGCCGAGATCGACTTTATCGACGAGGTTGGCCGCATCTTTGGCCTGACGCCCGCCAAGATCGCCGCCATCCGCATGCGCCATGATCGCAAGACCGATTGTGCGCCCTGCGATATTCTGGGGATCCCGTTGGAAACCCCGCTGCCCGATGCCCGCAAACGCTGGCGCTCGTTGGTGCTTGAATCGCATCCCGACCGCGCCATCGCCCGTGGCCTGCCGCCCGAGGCGATCCGCCTTGCCGAAGCCCGCACCCGCCGTCTGAACGAGGCATGGGACAGGTTCCGGGCGATGCATGCCACTCCGGCAATGTAATTCATCAAATCCTTATTCGGATATTCAGATGAGAAGTGCCGACTGATTCTTGCTGTCGGCACTTTTTCTAAAATCGGACCGGGTCATAAAACCACCCGTGATTGACTGAAAAAACGAATATTCAATTTATCATCGCAATCACTTTCATTCACGGATGCGTTATCAATCTGGAATTGCAGACGCTCCGCCGCATTCAATCAATTTCCACTAACATCATCGTATTAATAAATTTTAATTGGCTTATCATTCCTCCGTCGGCCTTGCGGGGCCGGGATCATGATCACGAGTTCGGAGGGTTCTATGAGAAACTTTTTCATGTCGGCGGTCGCTGCCTGCGTCATGGCAGCCGCGCCGTTCACGGCGGCGAATGCGGCAACGATCGACGTCGATGTTGAACTGCAATTGCTGGTCGATGTTTCGGGCAGCGTCGATAGCAGTGAATTCGCGCTGCAGCGCGACGGTTATGTCGATGCGTTCCGCAGCTCGACCATTCAGAATGCCATCCTCAGCACCGCTGACGGGCGACTGGGCAAGATCGCGGTAGAGTTCATCTACTGGTCAGGTCAGGCGCAGCAGCAGGTCAGCGTCGGCTGGGCCCTGCTGGACAGCGTGCCGGCAATCAACGCCTTCGCCGATGCAATCGAGGCGGCTGCACGTCCGTTCAGCGGCCAGACCGCCGTCGGCAGCGCCATCAACTTCGGCTATCAGCGCTTTGCCACCAACGACTATAACGGCACCACCAACGTGATCGACGTGTCGGGCGATGGCGCCGACAATCAGGGCACCAATGCCGCCTCCGCGCGCGATGCCGCGCTGGCAGCCGGGATCGACCGTATCAACGGCCTGCCCATCGGCGGCAGCTCGTCGGTCGAATCCTTCTACGCAAATAACGTGATCGGTGGCAGCGGCTCGTTCCTGCTTGCCGCATCGGATTTCAACGACTTCTCAAGCGCTGTCGCGAAGAAGCTGGAATACGAGATCACCGGCGAAAATCCCAATGTCATCCCGCTGCCCGCCGCCGGTTGGCTGCTGATCGCGGGTCTGGGCGGTCTGGGCCTGATGCGCCGTCGCACCACCGTCTGATTGCCTCAGGATGAAACGGGAAAGGCGCCGGGCGATCCGGCGCCTTTCGCATTTGCCGCTTTCTGGTCTCAGCGGCTTGCCCGCCGCCCTGCTCCGCACTAGGTTCGGTGAAGCAATCAGACGGACGCCTTGATGACCTCCAGCGACGATCCCATCCAGACCGGAACCGGCCCCGCCTATCAGGTTCTGGCCCGGAAATACCGGCCCGAAACCTTCGCCGATCTGGTCGGGCAGGATGCGATGGTGCGCACGCTGAAAAACGCCTTCGCCGCAGACCGGATCGCGCAGGCCTTCATCATGACCGGCATTCGCGGCACCGGCAAAACCACCACCGCCCGGATCATCGCCAAGGGCATGAACTGCATCGGCCCCGATGGCACCGGCGGCCCCACGACCGAGCCTTGCGGGGTTTGCGAACATTGCGTGGCGATCAGCGAAGGCCGCCATGTCGATGTGCTGGAAATGGACGCAGCCTCGCGCACCGGCGTCGGCGACATCCGCGAAATCATTGAATCGGTTCACTATCGCGCGGCGTCCGCCCGCTACAAGATCTACATTATCGACGAAGTCCACATGCTCTCGACCAGCGCCTTCAACGCGCTGCTGAAGACGCTTGAGGAACCGCCCCCACATGTGAAATTCATCTTCGCCACCACGGAAATCCGCAAGGTGCCGGTCACCGTCCTGTCGCGCTGCCAGCGTTTCGATCTGCGCCGGATCGAGCCAGAGGTGATGATCGCCCTGCTGCGCAAGATCGCCGCTTCCGAGACCGCCCAGATCACCGATGACGCGCTGGCGCTGATTACGCGGGCGGCGGAAGGCTCGGCCCGCGATGCGACCAGCCTGCTCGATCAGGCGATCAGCCACGGCGCGGGCGAGACCAGTGCAGATCAGGTCCGCGCCATGTTGGGCCTCGCCGACCGTGGCCGGGTGATCGACCTGTTCGAGATGATCCTGCGCGGCGATGCCGCCAGCGCCCTGACAGAGCTTCAGGCGCAATATGCCGACGGAGCCGACCCGATCGCGGTCCTGCGCGATCTGGCCGAGATTACCCACTGGATCTCGGTGGTCAAAATCACCCCGACCGCCAGCGAGGATCCGACCATCGCCCCCGATGAACGGGTGCGCGGTGCCGAGCTTGCGGGCAAGCTGGCGATGCGGGTGCTGACCCGGCTGTGGCAGATGCTGCTGAAGGCGCTGGAAGAGGTCTCGGTCGCGCCGAATGCGATGATGGCCGCCGAAATGGCGATCATCCGGCTGACCCATGTGGCCGACCTGCCCGACCCCGAGGCGCTGATCCGCAAGGTGCAGCAATCGCAGGCCGCTGGCGATTTCGCCCGTCAAAGCGCCCCGAACGGCACCGCTTCGCAGGCCCCGCGTGCGGCGCGGGCGGCCCCGGTCGTCGCGGTGCAACGCTCTGGCGCGGCGGTGGCGCTGGCGGTCAGCCCGGATGCTTTCGCGGCCTATCCCGACTTCGCCTCGGTGATCGAGCTGATCCGCCGCATGGGCGATATGCTGTTGCTGGTGCAGGTGGAAAAACACGTCGCACTGGTCCGCTATAGCCCCGGCCGGATCGAGTTCGAACCGCGCGGCAATGCCCCCGCCGATCTGGCGCAGAAACTGGCCGAACGGCTGCGCGGCTGGTCGGGCGGGCAGCGTTGGGCGGTCTCGGTCACCAATACCGGCGGCCAGCCGACCATCGCAGAAACCCGCGAGGCCGAAGATCGCGCCGCCCGCGCCCGCGCGCTGGAACTGCCAATCGTTCAGCAGGTGATGGCGTCCTTTCCGGGCGCGCAGTTGAAATCCGTGACCCGCGCGGCCCCGCAGCCGGATGAGATCGACGAGATCGCCGCCGAGGGCGCGGCGAACCCGCATGACACACAAGGGCCCGTTGCCGAAGTCGAGGAATGGGATCCGTTCGAGGATGAGGATTAAGCGATGATCAAGGGATTGGGCGGTCTTGGCGATATGGCCAAAATGATGAAGGCGGCCAAGGACATGCAAGGCAAGATGCAGAAAATGCAGGAGGATCTGGAGCGGGTCACCGTCACCGGCGAATCCGGCGCGGGTCTGGTCAAGGCCACCTGCACCGCCAAGGGCGAGTTGACGGCGCTGGACATCGATCCGTCGATCTTCCAGCCCACCGAAAAGGAAGTGGTCGAGGATCTGATCCTTGCCGCGATCAAGGACGCCCAGCGGCGCGCGCAGGACAAGATGCAATCGGAAATGTCGCGGGTCACCTCGGAACTGGGGTTGCCTGCCGATATGAAGCTGCCGTTCTAGGCCGGGCCGAATGCGCATCCGTCGCCCATCAAAGCAGAGGGCAGCGCCCGTCCGCCGGATGGGCACAGCGACAGGCGAATTTGACACTTTATCGCGCCGCCCCGCCGTCCATCTCTGTTGCGCGGAACCTCACCAAAGTGCCCGTCCGGTGGGGCGGACGGACACTGCCCGGCGGTGCGTTTCACGCACCTTTGTTCCGGGCGGGCACTCCAACTTCATCACACCGACAAGCGTGTCCCCATGACCGAAGGTAGCGACGACATTCAGGCCCTTGTCGCCCTGATGGCCCGCCTTCCGGGGCTTGGCCCCCGCTCGGCCCGACGGATCGTCCTGCACCTGATCCGCAAACGGACCGGGCAAATGTCAGAGCTTGCCAAACTGCTCGACTCGGTCGCGGTCAATTCCCGCGAATGCCTGACCTGCGGCAATGTCACCGACCGTGACGAATGCCTGATCTGTACCGATCCCGCCCGCGCCAATGGCGAGATTTGCGTGGTCGAGGATGTGGCCGATCTTTGGGCGCTGGAACGCGGCCGCGCCTTCGCCGGACGCTACCACGTCCTCGGCGGCACCCTGTCGGCGCTGGACGAGATCGGCCCCGACGACCTCGGAATCCCCGCACTGATCGACCGCGTCTCGCGTAAAGGCATCCGCGAAGTGATCCTTGCGCTGAACGCCACCGTCGATGGCCAGACCACCGCCCATTACATCGCCGAAGCACTGGAAGGCACCGACATCACAGTCACCGGCCTTGCCCAAGGCGTCCCCATTGGCGGCGAACTGGACTATCTCGACGACGGCACCATCAGCGCGGCGCTCAGGGCGCGGCGGCGGATCTGAAGAAAGCGCGAATGCAATCTGATGATGCATATTCCGACAGGCAGCGCGTGTGGGCTGTCAATCTGTCGGCACTGCTCGGATGGGCGATCATCTCAACCCCTGTCGTCATTGGTCTGGGCATTGGCATCCTACCTTTTGCTGCCATTATCGGCCTGCCTGTTGCCTTCACAGTTTGCTGGACCGCAGTCGCTCCGCTGCTTTGGTATGTCACCCGGAAGAACGTGACATGGCGCCGTGCACTTGGCTGGGGCATTGTGACGGCGACCATGCTGACGCTGGCCTTTATCGCATTGACCCGGTTCATGGGCTGGCTCGAATACATGGATCCCAGCAGATCCTCGCAGATCGGAGGCGGAGATCAGGTCGTTTCGGTTGACGGTATACTTACGCCTTACGGATGGCTTCAGCTGGCAAAAAACTCGACCATCTTCATTCTGGTGGCGACCTGCGCCGCACTCATCATCAGGTGGATCATCGGACCGGGCAAACACTTGCCCTGCGAAGACATGACGTCCGATCAGCAAAGTCGCTGAAACAGCGTCGTCCGTCCCTGTCAGATTTCAGCCGTCATCGGTGCGGCGCGATCCCATTCCCATTCCCATGCCACCGCCCATTCCACCACCCATGCCTCCACCAGCGCCGCCGCCCCCTGACCGGCCGCCCCCGCCCCCTTCCGAACCGCGACCCTTGCCCGATCCGCCCTGCACCCGGCTTGGCCCCTGATTAGGGATCACGACACCCTTTGGCACCGGCGCAAGATCAAGCGCGGATCGGATGAAATCGCGCAGCGAGATCGCCAGTTCGGCCGTCTGGATCGGTCGCCCCTCCGCCATATCCGTCGCGGCCTTTGCCGCGAGTCTGACCTGATCTTCGGTGCCCAGAAGAATGATATCGGACAAAGCCGCCTCGACAGCATCGCGCACCCGACGGCGGCGGTCCGATCCAGAGGCCGGATCGCTGCTTTCCCCCTCGACCACCTGCCCGGGGTCGCGGCGCAGATCGCGCAGATGCGCGGGATCGACGTTCAGATCGCCGGTGAAAGAGCCGCCCAGCACCTTGTAAGCGGCAATCAGCGTCCGCAGACGTTCATTGATCTGCCGGTTCACCCGTTGCTGACGCTGCTGAATGGTCAGCATCATCAGCACCCGAACCCCGACACCGACCAGCATGAACAGGGCCAGGCCGATCAGACTGGTCAAAACCGCCTGCCACGAGCTGAAATCCAGAAACCGCATCTGCGCCGCCCTTTCCTAACCCAACCCCGTCTCGCGCAGATAATACCGCACCGCATCCGCCACATGACGAAACCTGTCGCCGCCCAGATGCTTGCCGCCATACCACCGCGTCACCACCACCACATGATCGCCTACCCCGGCCCGCTCCAGCATCTGCAGGATCAGCGCCCCCGCCCCGCTTTCGCCATCATCGTCCTTCACCGGCTCACCCGCCAGAACAGCCGCCCAGGTATTATGCGTCGCCTTCGCGAAGCGCTTGTTCCGCTTCAACTCGGCCAGCAGCGCCGCCACCTCGTCCCGGCTCGCCGCCGCCCCGCCCGAGACGGCATAACGCGACCCGCGATCCGAGATGATCTTGTCGAAAACCTGCATCCTGCATTGGTCCTGAAATATCCCGGGGTGAGCCCCGCAGGGGCGAGGGGCAGCGCCCCTATTTCTCCTTCACCCGCCGCACATAAAGCTCCAGCCGGTGATGGACGATCTCATAGCCCAGTTCCTGCGCAATCTCGGCCTGCAAACGCTCGATCCGCTGATTGGTGAATTCGATCACCTCGCCGGTCTCGACATCGATGATATGGTCGTGATGCGATTGATCCGCCGCTTCCCAACGGGCCGGTTCGCCGCGAAATTCCAGCTTGTCGATCACGCCCTGCGCCTGAAGCGTGGTCAGCGTCCGATAGACGGTGGCCAGCGACACCCCGGCCCCCGCCGCCTCGGCCCGCGCATGCAGTTCCGCCGCGTCGGGGTGATCGTCGCTTGATGCGATCACCCGCAGCAACGCCGCCCGCTGCCGCGTCACCCGAACCCCGGCATTGCGCAGGGCATCCTCTAGCTGTCTGGCTCTTTCCTCGGTCATGATATTCTGATGCCCGATCCCGCAGCCAGTTGCAACTGTGTCGCAGCCCCTGCCGGTTGCGCGCCACAGCGTCAGCCTGTATCTGCAAGCGGCAATCAGCAGCGGAAGGCCGGCATGATCATCATCGCAGCAGTCATCATCGGCGCGCTTCTGGGCTGGTTCAGGGCGGGCCGACATGGCGGCAACAAGCGCGACCGCCTGCAATATGCGGTCGCTTTCGCCATCGCCTTTGCTATCATTGCCCTGTTCGCCACCGTCATCATAGACCGGATGATCTGATGTTCCTGCCCTTCCTCGACAGCCTGCGCCGGCAAGGAGTGCCGGTGTCGCTGCGGGAATGGCTGGACCTGATGGGCGCGATGCAGGCCGGGATCGCGGGCTGGCAGGTGGATGATTTCTACCACCTCGCCCGGCTGGTCCTGATCAAGGACGAACGACACATCGACCGCTTCGACCGCGCCTTCGCCGAGACCTTTTCGGGCCTTGAAACCATCCCGATCAAGGCGCTGGTCACGGAACAGACCATCCCCCGCGAATGGCTGCAAAAACTGGCCGAGAAACTGCTGACCGATGAAGAAAAAGCCGCCATCGATGGCAGCGGCAGCTTTGAAGAGCTGATGCGCAAGCTAAGGGAACGGCTTCAGGAACAGCAGGGCCGCCATCAGGGCGGCAATAAATGGGTCGGCACGGCGGGCACGTCACCTTTTGGCGCTTACGGCTATAACCCCGAAGGCGTCCGTATCGGGCAGGACGAAAGCCGCCACCGCCGCGCGGTGAAGGTCTGGGACAAGCGCGAATTTCGCGATTTCGACGACGGGGTCGAGCTTGGCACCCGCAATATCAAGGTGGCGCTGAAACGCCTGCGGCAATGGGCGCGGCATGGCGCGGCTGATGAACTTGACCTGCCCGCGACCATCCGCGCCACCGCCGATCACGGCTATATCGATGTCCAGACCCGACCCGAACGTCGCAATGCGGTCAAGGTGCTGCTGTTTCTGGATGTCGGCGGCAGCATGGACGACCATACCCGACTGGTGGATGAACTGTTCTCGGCCGCGCGTGCCGAATTCAAGCACATGGAGCATTTCTATTTCCACAACTGCCTTTACGAGGCGGTGTGGAAGGACAATCGCCGCCGCTGGAACGAACAGACGCCGACCTGGGACATTCTGCACCGCTATGGCCGCGATTATAAATGCATCTTCGTCGGCGATGCCTCGATGTCGCCCTATGAGGTGCTGGCGCCCGGCGGGGCGAATGAACACTGGAACCCGGAACCCGGCGCGCTGTGGCTGCAACGCGCCTGCGAGACATGGCCGGATCATATCTGGCTGAACCCGGTGCCCGAAGCGCATTGGCGCTATACCCAGTCGATCGACCTGATCGGCAAGATATTCGAGAACCGGATGAAGCCGCTGACCCTTCAGGGGCTGACCGAGGCGATGCGGGTTCTTGGATGAGCCATGACCTGCTGGCGCTACTGCCGCAATGGGGGCCGTGGTTGCTGGCGGTCTCGGCGTTTCTGTCCTGCATGATGGTGCCGGTGCCGACCTCGGCGCTGCTTCTGACGGCGGGCGCGCTCAGCGGGACCGGGCATCTGCATCTGCCGTGGCTGATTCTTGCGGCGGTCGCGGGGGCATCTTTGGGCGATCTGACGGCATTCTCGGTGGCGCGCAGGCTGGGGCCGTGGCTGAACCGGGCGGGGACCAAGCGCGCGGTTTTGATGGCGCGGGCGCATGACTTCATCCGCAAACGCGGGCTGATGGCGGTGTTCCTGTCGCGCTGGCTGATCACGCCCCTTGGGCCTGCGATCAACTATGTCTCGGGCGCGGCGGGAATGGCCCTGCCCCGCTTTGCACTGGCCTCGGTCAGCGGCGAGGTTTTGTGGGCGGTGATCCACCTGACATTGGGCCATCTGGTCGCCCGCAACTTCCGCCATGACGAAGCGGCGGCGATGAAGGCACTGGCCGTCGGGCTGGTGCTGGCCGCGATCCTTTATGCCGCGCGAAAATTCTGGCGCGGGCGGCGCGGGGACACCATATAGGCACCATGCTGAAGCTGACGCCCCTTCTTCTGATCATCGCCTATATGGCCGCCATGTGGTTCTTTTCCCTGTGGCGGCTGAAGCGCGAGCTGAACCAGAAATCGACGCCCCTGACGCATCCCCGGCTGGTGCCGATGCTGGAACGGCTGGGCCACGCGATGGAGCTGCCCCCGGTCAAGGCGCATGTCTATGAGATCGAGCCGGTAAACGGCCTCGCCGCCCCCGATGGCCGCATTTTCCTGACCCGAGGTTTCCTGCGCAAACTGGACTCTGACGAGGTCACGCCCGAAGAACTGGCCAGCGTCATCGCGCATGAACTGGGCCATGTCGCCCACGGCCATACCCGCCGCCGGATGATCGATTTCGCCGGGCAAAACGCCATCCGCCTGACGCTGGGCGGCATTCTGGGGCGGTTCTTGCCGGGGATTGGCATGTGGATTGCCAGTATGATCGCCAATGCCATCGCCGCCCGCCTGTCGCGTCAGGACGAATTCGAGGCGGATGAATTTGCCAGCGCCCTGATGGTCAAGGCAGGCATGGGCACCGCGCCGCAGATTTCGCTGTTCAGGAAGCTGGAGCGTCTGACCGGCAGCGGCGGCAGCCAGCCCCCCGCATGGTTCCTGTCGCATCCGCCCGCCGCGAAACGCATTGCCGCGATCGAGGCCAATGCGAAGCGTTGGAACGACAGCTAACGCAGTGGCTCAGATGCCGGGATGCAATTCGGTCGCGGTAAGCAGAACCGGGCTCCGGTCGCCCGCCGCGTAACGCCGAAGAACCGCTGGATAAAGCCTGTGTTCCTGCACCAGAACCCGCGCGGCCAAGGCCTCGGACGTATCGCCGGGCAGGACCGGCACCCGCACCTGCCCCAGCATCGGTCCGGAATCCAGATCGGGCGTGACCTCGTGAACCGTGGCCCCGGCCTCGGCATCGCCCGCTTCGATGGCGCGGGCATGGGTGTGCAGGCCCGGATATTTCGGCAGCAGCGAAGGGTGGATATTAATCATCCGGCCCGCGAAACGCTGCACAAAGCCGGGCGTCAGAATCCGCATGAACCCGGCAAGGCAGATGATATCAGGCCGGGCATCAAGCAGCGGTTGCAGCAACGCCGCCTCGAACCCCTCACGGTCGCCCTTGAAGGCGCGATGATCGACCGAAGCCGTCGGCACGCCCATCGCCGCAGCTTTACCAAGACCGGCAGCGGCGGGATCGTTCGAGGCGACCAGCACCGCACGCCCCGGATGATCGCCCTGCATATCCTCGACCAGACGGATCATGTTCGACCCGCCGCCCGAGATCAGAATGGCAACGCGTTTCACGCAAGCGTCCCGCTGTAGCGGACGCCCTGCCCTTCGGTGACGGTGCCGATGCGGAACACGGTCTCGCCTTCGGCTTCCAGCAGAGCCGCCAGCATATCGGCACGGTCGGCCGCGACCGACAGGATCAGCCCGATGCCGCTGTTGAAGGTCTTCAGCATCTCGGCCTGCGAGACGCCACCCGCCTCGGCCAGCCAGCGGAAGACCGGCGGCAGCGACCATGCGCCCAGATCGATATCGGCCCCAAGCTCTTTCGGCAGGACGCGCGGCAGGTTCTCGGTCACGCCGCCGCCGGTGATATGGGCCAGCGCATGCACGCCCCCTGCACGGATCGCCGTCAGCGCCGGTTTCACGTAAAGCCGCGTCGGCACCAGCAGCGCCTCGCCCAGCGAACTGTCCGCAAAGGGTGCCGCGTCGTCCCAGCCAAGACCGGCATGTTCCGCCACCTTGCGGACCAGCGAATAGCCATTCGAATGCACCCCGTCCGAGGCAAGGCCCAGCAGCACATCACCCGCCACCACGCCCGCAGGCAGCGCCGTTCCGCGCTGCATCGCGCCGACCGCAAACCCCGCCAGATCGAAATCGCCGTCGTGATACATGCCCGGCATCTCGGCCGTCTCGCCGCCAATCAGCGCACAACCGGCCGCCTTGCAGCCGCGCGCGATCCCTTCGACAACGCGGGCGCCTTCGTCAACCGAAAGCTTGCCGGTCGCGAAATAATCAAGGAAGAACAGCGGCTCGGCCCCTTGGCAGACCAGATCATTGACGCACATGGCGACCAGATCCTGCCCGATGCCGTCCAGATGGCCGGTATCAATGGCGATCCGCAGCTTGGTGCCGACACCATCGGTCGCAGCAACCAGCACCGGATCGTCATAGCCCGCAGCCTTCGGATCAAACAGCGCGCCGAAACCGCCAAGCGCATCCATCACGCCGGGCCGCGTGGTCGAGGCGGCGGCGGGCTTGATCCGTTCGACCAGAGCATTCCCGGCATCGATATCCACGCCCGCATCGGCATAGGACAGGCTGTTCTTACGCTCGGTCATGGGGGAATCCTTCGCTGGCCGGAATGATGCGCCCCCGATAGCGCAACCCCCGCGGGCTGGCAATGTCGGCAAGCGGTTTCAGTCGCGCGAGGCTTTCCTTTTCGCGGTCTTTTCCTGCAGCTTCTGCCCCTGCTTCGCGCCCGCGGCGAAAGTGAACCGGCAACCGAGCAGCAGAAGCAGCCACAGGAACGCCGTCACGCCGAGGATGATTGGCGGGCTTCCCGGTTCTGCCAGAAGCGCATCAATCTCTGGACGGAGGCCAAGCAGGTACATCACCGCGATCAGGACGAATGACAGAACCACGCTGGTCGTCGCAAAGCTGAGGGCAGCCTTCCACGAAAAGGACGGCGTCGGACGTTGTCCGGTCCGGTTGAAATAGATCGTGCCAATCTGCATCGCGACGATGATCGGGATGATCAGGCCCATCACGTTATTTTCCATGGTGAAGCCCAGAAACACTTCAAGCGCGACCAGAAGCGCGATGAGCACCGCGGTGAAAAGAATGAACAGCCCGGCGAAATGAAGGGTCAGGCTTTTCAGGGAAGCGTCAGCTTTGGTCATG
Organism: Paracoccus caeni; assembly: GCF_016629665.1. GTDB lineage: Bacteria > Pseudomonadota > Alphaproteobacteria > Rhodobacterales > Rhodobacteraceae > Paracoccus > Paracoccus caeni. The sequence goes on along the minus strand of NZ_JAEPRQ010000001.1, from coordinate 1,315,995 downwards.
ATATGTCTCATGTCAATGAATTCGCGCAGACAATCCCATGCGGGAAGCCCTTGCGCAAGCCTGCCGGGCAAAGCGAATGCTTGACCACCTCCTGCGGTCTGACTAGTCAGTGTCAGACCTTGACGGGGGCGCGTAGCTCAATGGTCAGAGCAGGGCGCTCATAACGCCTTGGTTGGGGGTTCAAGTCCCTCCGCGCCTACCAACATGCCATTTAACTATGCCGTATGCGACGAGACACAGCACAGCGCGGCGCTGTTGCAACCTTTTCGCCAGCATCAGACACGAAAATGCCCGCCGGGATTACCGACGGGCATGGTCAATTCCGAAGGCTCAGCTTCAGGAGTCGAGTTTCTCGACCTTGGGGGCGGCCTTTGCGATCTCGATCTGGCGGGGCTTCAGAGCCTCGGGGATCTCGCGGACCAGATCGATATGTAGCATGCCGTCGGCATGGCTGGCGCCATCGACGCGGACGTGATCGGCAAGGGTGAACTTGCGCTCGAACGCGCGGGTCGCGATGCCGCGGTGCAGATAGCTGCGCTTGCTGTCATCATCCTCGGATTTCCGGGCGGCCACGATGACGGCACCATCGCGCACCTCGACATTCAACTGCTCAGCCGAGAAACCGGCTACGGCAATCGAGATGCGATAGGAATTTTCGCCAGTCTTTTCGATGTTATACGGAGGATAGCTGGAAGCGGTCACATCCGCGGACAGGGCGCGGTCAACGACATCAGCCAGACGGTCAAAGCCGACCGAGGCACGATAAAGCGGGGTCAGGTCAAAATTTCGCATAGGGTACATCCTTCCTGAAGCGATGCAGATCAATGCCCCCCGATAATCGGGCAGGCCATAACCGCCGCCATCTGGCCGACGGTGATCTTCATTTAGGAACCCGCCGCGCGGCTTCAAGACCTCTGCCATCCACAGGCTGCGAGGGTCTTTGCAACTTGCGCGATCCATGCGACATCTTCTGCATGAACCTTCAGCTTTATCTGCCAGAAACCATACACTTCCTTGACCTGACAGCGGTCATCCTGCTGTTCGTCGGCTGGTTCACCATCGGGCGCCTGACCGAGCGGCCGCCGAAGGGACGACCCTCGGTCTCGATCCTGATGAAACAGTATCGCCGCGAATGGATGACCGAGATGATCACGCGCGAGCCGCGGATCTTCGACAGCAACATCCTTGCCAGCCTGCGCGAGGGCACGTCCTTCTTCGCCTCGGCCTGCATGATTGCGACGGGCGGAATTCTGGCGCTGATCAGCAATGCCGACCGGCTGCGCGGAATTGCGCAGGGCTTTGAACTGGCCAAGGTCGATGATGTGCAGATGGAGCTGAAGCTGCTGGTGACGATGTTCTTCGTCGTCAACGCCTTCCTCAAGTTCGTCTGGTCGCACCGGCTTTTCGGCTATTGCGCAATCATGATGGGTGCGGTCCCGAACAAGCCCGACGATCCGATGACCTATACCCGCGCGATGCAGGCCGCCGATCTGAACATCACCGCCGCCCGCAGCTTCAATGCCGGGCTGCGCAGCGTCTATTTCGCGCTCGGCTCACTCGGCTGGCTGGTCGGCAGTTGGGGCCTGCTGCTGGCAACTTCGGTCGTGCTGTTCGTCACCTGGCGGCGTGAATTTCACTCGACCTCGCGGCGGGTCATCCAGCGTTCTCTGCGACCGGACGGGTCTTTGGCTCATTCATCAGCGCAAGGGTCAGAACCACCGCCCCCGCTGCCGTAAGCGCGATCCCGACAATGCCGTTCGAGGCGTAGCCATAGCCCGCGCTCAGCGCCAGACCGGCAAGGAACGGCCCGATTGCATTGGCAAAGTTGAACGAAGCGTGGTTCATCGCCGCCGCCATGTTTTGCGCGCTGCCCGCCACATCCATCAGCCGGGTCTGCAATGGAATCACCAGCCCGGAACCCGCCGCCAGCAGGAACGAGGACAGAATCATCATCGGCCAGTTTCCGACGGCGAAGGCGGCAAAGGCTTGCGTCACCGCCATCGCGGCCAGCGCCAGATAGGCGGCACGGATCTGTCCGACCTTCTCGGTCACGCGCCCGGCGCCCCAGGTGCCCAGCGTGCCGCCGATGCCGAACACGGCCAGCGCCGCCGGAACCGCCCATGATGGTGCATCGGTCGTGGCGATGATCGCAGCGGTCAGATAGGCATAAACGGCGAAAAGTCCGCCAAAGCCGATCGCGCCAACCGCAAGAATCCACAAGACGCGCGGATTGCGCAACGCCTCCAACTCATCCAGCGGACGGGCATCGGGATTGCCGCCGACGCGCGGCGCAAAGCGCAGAATCGACCAGGCCGAGATCAGTGCGATCACGCCCGGCAAGGCAAAGCCCCACCGCCAGCCGATCGATTGACCCAGCCAACCGGCCAGCGGCACGCCGACGATATTGGCGACGGTCAGGCCCAGCAGAACCTGCGCTGCGCCCCGTGCCCGCTGCTCGCGCGGCAGGGCATCGGCAGCGTAAAGCATGCCCACACCCAGAAATCCGCCATGCGGCAGTCCGGCCAGAAAACGCATCGCGGTCAGCGAACTCAGCCCCGGCAGTACCGCCGCCAGCAGGTTCATCACCGCGTAAAAGGCCATCAGCGCCGCCAGATAGCGCCTGCGCGGCAGCTTTGCCCCCAGAATCGAGGTCAGCGGCGCGCCGATCACCACGCCAAGCGCATAGGCGCTGATGACGTGACCGGCCTGCGGCTCGGTGATACCCAGATCGGCGGAGAAGAAGGGCAAAAGCCCCATTGCCGCGAATTCCGAAGTGCCGATGGCAAATGCGCCAAGGGCAAGGGCAAGGATGGCGCGACGAAAATCACGGGTCTGGGTCATGGCGATGTCCTGGAAAGGTTGCGCTACCAATGACGAAAGCGCGCAGCATTGGCAAGCGAATCCGGCTGATATCAGCCTTGCATTACGTGCAATGCGATAATGGAATTACACAAATCCGCGTTTGACCAGAATCCAGACCACGACCGCCGTCAGAACCAGCGCTCCGAACGCGATCGAGGCGGCGAAACTGATCGCGCGACCCTGCCAGCGACTGATCTCGCCCAAAGGCTGAAGATAGTGAATCAGCGCGGAATGGGCCTTTTCCAGCGTCGCCATATCCTGCTGGCGGGCGATTTTCGGCTGCGGCGCGTGCCGATCCGCAGTGGCCAGTTGCACCGCCTGTCGCCGCAGCTTGCGCGGCAAGGCGCCGCCACGACGCCGCAACATCACCTGAAGCGGCGGACGCTCACCCCGTTTTGCCCCGCCGAAACGCGCGGCGATCAGGCGCGACACCTCGTCCGCCATGGTCCCGATATCGTCGAATGTCTTTGCCTCGCGTGCCATGGCGCGACCTTAAACGGGATGGAAGCCCTGCGCCAGTCGCACTAGGATCATCGGCATGAAGCTGAATCACACCATTACCGGCGATGCGCCGGGCGTGCCCATCCTGTTGATCCACGGGCTGTTCGGGCAGGGTCGCAATCTTGGTGCGCTGGCCCGCAGGCTGGCGCAGACACGGCGCGTCGTCACCGTCGATCTTCGCAATCACGGCGAAAGCCCGTGGGACGAGGATCACCGCTACCCGGCGCTCGCCGCGGATATCGCCGCGCTGATCGAGGATCTGGGCGCGCCAGCCGACATCACCGGGCATTCCATGGGCGGCAAGACCGCAATGGCCGTGGCGCTGACCCGACCGGAACTGGTCCGCAAGCTGGCGGTGATGGACATCGCGCCGGTCGACTATACCCATACGCAAATGAAATATATCGACGCGATGGAGGCGCTGGATCTCTCGGCCATCGACCGTCGCAGCGCCGCCGACCGCGCCCTTGCCGAACATATCGATGAGCCGGGCATCCGCGCCTTCCTGCTGCAATCGCTGGATCTGAAGGCCAATCCCCCCGCTTGGCGCCTGAACCTGCCCGTTCTGCGGGCGAGGATGGGTGATCTTGTCGGCTGGCCCGATGGTCTACCGGAAGCCACATTCGACGGCCCAGCGGTCGAGTTGATGGGCGATCAGTCGAAATACGTGACCAGCGATGGCGAGGCCGCCCTGCGTCGCTACTTCCCGCAGATCCGCATCGTCAGGGTGAAGAATGCGGGCCATTGGCTGCATGCCGACGCACCCGAGATTGTGGCCGAGGCACTGGCAAGTTTCTTCGGCGACGGCTGAGATCCCAACAGATATCTGCCAACGCCACGTTAGATTGAAAGCCGTGATACAAACTGTGATCAAACAGACTTGAGCGCCTCATACAGCGCCTTGAGATATTGTCGCCCTCGGCTGAACCGGCGATGAGGCAAGGTTCTTCCCATTCGTCCTGAAAAGTGAAAGAGCAGCCACCGAACCGATATTCAGCGCAGGTGGTATGCTGGCGCTTATCCGGCACGCCATAGCTCTTGCGAATTGAGGCAGCGACCGATGACATATCCGCCAGATCAAATTCCAGTGAATAGTGCCCATTTGACAGAGAGATTAATGTGACCGCCATCCGGCATAGATGCTGCGGCACGGGTGGGAGATCAATCCCAACATTAATGGCGCGGCAGGTTGAGTTGAACGCTGCTCGCCATTGAGGCCAGAGCCGATGGTGCCTCTCTGGCTATGGCCAGCCGCTTGAGTGAAAGGCCCGTGATGGGGGGTGGCTCTGTTCTGTAGAATGCGCGTTGTCAAACGATAGGATCGAAATCTAACAACCCAGATCGAATCGCGCCACGCCGGTATCGCCGGGAAGTCTGGTGGTCATACTGTCCACGATCACCCGGCACCCCGAGGCCTGTTCCGCCGCAATCGCCATCAGTCGCGGCACGCCCTGCCGCTCGTGTCGTCGAAGATAGCCCATGCGGATCACCTCAGCCTCGTTGAGATCGTGGAACACGACGAAGTTTATGCCCTCAACCTCGACCTCCTTTCGCAATGTGCCCATCATATCGGGCGATGAGGTGGCGCAGCCCGCAAGCAGCAGGCAGGGAAGGATCAGCAGGGTGAAAAGAATCTGGCGCATGAGCCGAAACTGACAGCGACAGATTAACAGCCGATTAACCGCAGCCAACAAAATCCTGAGAATTTGAACGATGCCCTCTTCCGACCTGATCATCCGCCCCGCCACATCGGCAGATGCCGCCCTGTTGCCGCAGGTCGAGCGGCGCGCGGGCGAAAACTTCCGGCAATGGCCGGGTCTGGAATGGATCGCCGAGGACGAGGTGACCTCTGAAACCCGTCATCTGGAGATGATCGCAGGCGGGCTGGTTCTGCTCAGCACGCAATCTGACGGGCAGATCAGCGGCTTTGCCAGCACCGAAATGCTGGGAAATGCGATGCATCTGTGGCAGATCGCGGTCGAGCCGGACCATCAGGGTCAGGGGATCGGCAGCGCCCTGATCGCCCGTTGCCGGACCGAGGCCATGGCGCGATCGGCAAAGGCCCTCACATTGACGACCTTTCGCGATGTGCCATGGAACGGGCCGTGGTATCGCCGTCTGGGCTTTGCAATTCTGGCCACGAGTGACCTGACGCCCGAACTTCGCAAGATCCTTGAGCAAGAGGCAGAGGCCGGTTTGACCGACCGCTGCGCAATGTCGCTGCGGCTTTAAGGCTCAGCTGTTCTGCTCTTCCAGACGCTCGGCCAGCGATTCGGCGCGCGCGGCCAGTTCCGCCATCGCCTCTTTCAGATCCGAGGGAATCACCGGCACTTCGACCCGCTGCGGATTGGTCTGCAGCCGGTTCGCCAGCCGCTCGGCCTTTTCGGCACGCTCTTCCATGGTGGCAAAGCGATCCGCCAGCATCAGCCCCGCCAGAAGCAGCAAGCGCGGCTCGGGGACGCGGCCCGCCTGTTCAAGGATTTGCTGCGCCTCTGCATCCAGAACCTGCGCTGCCCGCTGCAACAGACGCTCTTCGCCGTCCTGCGCGCTCAGACGATATTCTTTGTGTCCGATGGTGAATACGACCTCGGCCATCTACCTGTCCTCGCTCTGCAAATCGTCGTTATCGGCGGCTTCCGACAGATCCGGGACGCCACCGGAATCTGCTGCAGCCTCGGCCGTAGCATCGCCCGCCGCCTGCCCTTCGCCTTCGCCGGCCAACAGTCGCTCCAGCTCGACCATGATATCTCCAAGCTGAGCAATCTCTGCAGCACGGGCGGCACGAAGCGCCTCGATTTCGGCTTCCAGCGCGACACTGACCGCCTCGGCCAGATCGCCCTGCCCCGATGCCGCCTCGATCAGCACGCGGTTCGCCGCCGCCAGATCGTCATTCGCCGCCGCCAGCCGCGCTGCCTGTTCACTGGCGCTGGCCAGTCGGTCGCCACCCTCATCGGAAACCGTATCCCGCGCCGCCAGTTCGTCCTGCAAGCGCCTGTTTTCGGCCAGCGCAGCGTCCAGACGGGTCTGCAGCCCGATATCGGCTGACGGGGCCGCGCGATCCGTTCGGGCTGCGGGACCGGCCTCGAGAAACTGATCGATGCGGTCAAGCGCGGCGCTGAGGCGGCGTTCGCTGACGGAAATGTCTGTCATCAGGTCGGTCCTATACTGGCGTCAGCACCCGTTTTTGCACCCCAGAGGCAATAAAACAAGAACGGGCAGGAAATCCTGCCCGTTCTGACGGATAAGTTTACTGTCTCAGGCAAGTTCTCGCCTCTCCTGCAGCAATCCGACGACCAGCGCCCAGCACGCGCCCAGAAGCACCAGCGTGAAGGGGAACCCGGTCGAAACCGCCATCGCCTGCAACGCCATCAGACCGCCGCCCAGCAGCAGCGCAATGGCGACCAGCCCCTCCAGACAGCACCAGAACAGCCGCTGCGGCACCGGCGAGTCGGTCTTGCCACCCGCCGCGATCGTGTCGATCACCAGCGATCCCGAATCCGACGAGGTGACGAAGAACACGATCACCAGAATGATGCCGATAAAGCTGGTGATCTGCGCCAGCGGCAATTGCCCCAGCATCTGAAACAGTTGCAGTTCCAGCGCCGCCTCGCGGATGCCGTTATAGCCGCCCAACGTCAGGCTGATGGCGGTGCCACCCAGCGAGGTCATCCACAGGACCGAGATCAAAGATGGCACGATCAGCACCGCGATCAGGAATTCGCGCACCGTCCGCCCCCGCGACACCCGCGCGATGAACATGCCGACGAAGGGCGACCAACTGATCCACCAAGCCCAGTAGAAGGCCGTCCAGCCTTGGCGGAAATTGTCATCCTCGCGACCGAAGGGATTGGAAAGCGACAGGATTTCCCCTGCATAGGCCTTTAGATTGCCGAAGAAGCCGGTGAAGATTTGCCATGTCGGGCCCATCGCGATCACGAAGACCAGCAGCACGATGGCAAGGATCATGTTGAATTCGGACAGCTTCTTCACTCCCTTCTCGACCCCCAGCATGACCGAGGTGGTCGCGACCATGGTGATAACGATGATCAGAACGATCTTCGACATGTCCGATTCCGGCAGGCCAAACAGCATGGTGATCCCGGCGGATGCCTGATCCGCGCCGATGCCCAGCGATGTCGCCAGCCCGAACAGGGTCGCCAGCACCGCCAGAATGTCGATGACATGCCCCGGCCAGCCCCAGACCCTTTCGCCGAAGATCGGATAGAAGACCGAGCGCAGCGTCAGCGGCAGCCCCTTGTTGAACGCAAACAACGCCAAAGCCAGCGCGACCACCGCATAAATCGCCCAAGGGTGCAGCCCCCAGTGAAAGATGGTCGAGGCCATGGCAAGCCGCCGCGCCGCCATCTCATCCCCCTCGGCCCCGCCAAGGGGGGCCCAGTCGGTCCGCGCGCCACCATCGGCAGCGACGCCGCCAAGCGCCGCATCGAAATGGCCAAGCGGCTCGCTGACGCCGTAATACATCAGCCCGATGCCCATACCGGCGGCAAACAGCATCGCGAACCAGCCCAGCAGGCTGAAATCAGGCCGCGCCTCTGGTCCGCCAAGCCGGACCTTGCCCAGAGGCGACAGGATCAGACCGATGCAGAGGATCAGGAAGACATTCCCCGACAGGATGAAAAACCACGCCAGATTCTGCGTCAGCATCTCGCGCATGCCGATGAACAGCGGCTCCATCTGGACCGGGAAGATCATGGTGATGGCGGTGAAAAGGACGATCCCTACAGCAGAGATCATGAAGACCGGGTTATGGATTTCATAGGCGAAGGGCATGTTGCCTTCGATATTGTGCTGACCAAGCTCGTAATTGGTGTCGATCACCGCAGTCGCCCCCTGCGGCGCACGCATCCCCGCCGTCGGGTCCGAGCCTGTGGGTGGCGGCTGGGCAATCTCGTAATCCCCGCTCAGCACCCTGCGTTCTTCCTGCTCATCGCCCGGATGACCCTTTGGATCGGTTCTAGGTGTCTTTCCCATACTCCCCCCTTTTGATTTTCGTCCGTCATGGTGATGGTTTCAGGGTTCCGCCGAAGCCCGAAATCCATGTTTCCCCCTGCGACCTCTCGGGTTCGTTAACGACATATTGCGCAAATTCGGTCGTTTTCCTCACCCTCGGCTTGCCAATCGGCAGGACGGCTGGCCCAAAAGCCGCAACACCGGCGCAGAGGACGGCGCCTTGTCAGCTTCCGCTTGGCGGGGCGCTATGCGGGCCGTATAAGGCGCGGGCGATGAAAGGAAATGCGATGCGCGAAGCTACCATCACCCGCAAAACCGCCGAAACGCAGATCGAGGTGACGCTGAACCTCGACGGTACCGGCACCTATGACAATCAGACGGGCGTGGGCTTCTTCGATCACATGCTGGACCAGTTGTCCCGCCATTCGCTGATCGACCTGACCATCCGCGCCACCGGCGACCTGCACGTCGATGACCACCACACGGTCGAGGATACCGGCATCGCCATCGGTCAGGCTTTGGTTGCGGCGCTTGGCGACAAGAAGGGCATCCGCCGTTATGGCAGCTTCCATCTGGCGATGGATGACGCGCAGATCCGCGCGGCACTGGATCTGTCGGCGCGGCCCTATCTGGTCTGGAACGTCGATTTCCCGACCGCCAAGATCGGCACTTTCGACACCGAACTGGTCCGCGAATTCTTCCAGGCGCTGTCCACCCATGGCGGCATCACCCTGCATGTGGACCGCCTGCACGGGATCAATTCCCACCACATCGCCGAGGCCGCCTTCAAGGCCGTCGCCCGCGCGCTGCGCGAAGCGGTCGAGCCTGATCCGCGTATGTCGGGCGTCCTTCCCTCGACCAAGGGGGCGCTTTGATGCGGGTGGCGCTGATCGATTACGACAGCGGCAACCTGCATTCGGCGGAAAAGGCGTTTCAGAAAATGGGCCGCGAGATCGGGGCCGAGGTGATCGTCACCTCTGACCCCGACACCGCCGCGAAAGCCGACCGGATCGTGCTGCCGGGCGACGGCGCCTTCCCCGCCTGCCGCGCAGCATTGGGTGAAGTAAACGGCATGGCCGAAGCGATCACCGAAGCGGTCCTCAGCCGCGGCGTGCCGTTCATGGGCATCTGCGTCGGCATGCAGATGCTGGCGACGGTGGGGCATGAATATCGCGAAACCCTCGGTCTCGACTGGATCGGCGGCGAGGTGGTGGCCATCGACGCCCCCGGCCTCAAGGTGCCGCATATGGGCTGGAACGATCTGATCATCGACCAGCCGCACCCGATTCTTGACGGCATCACGACCGGCGATCACGCCTATTTCGTCCACGGCTGGCACCTGCGCGTCACCGACCCGGCCCACCGCCTTGCCCATGTCGATTACGGCCATGACGTGACCGCCATCGTCGGACGCGACAATATCGTCGGCACCCAGTTCCACCCGGAAAAATCCCAGGCCATCGGCCTGCGCCTGATCGGCAATTTCCTGCGCTGGACCCCCTGAAGCCTCTTCTTCACTCAAATATCCTCGGGGGTGAGTCCGCCTGCGGCCGAGGGGGCAGAAAGCCCCCTACCCCCGCGCCTCTTCCAACGCAGCGGCAATCGCCCGCGTGAAGATGCCGCCATCCGTGGACAGCGACCCGAAATCAAAGCCCTGCGCCTGCACCGCGCGCACCCGCGCGCCATTGCCGCAATGGATCCCCGCCAGAAGCCCCGCCTGCCGCGCCGAGGCGAGCACCTGCGCAATCGCCTCCAGCACCGCAGGTTCTTCCGGCAGCAGCGTCGGCTGATACCCCATCGACAGCCCCAGATCCGCAGGGCCGACATAGACCCCGCTTAACCCCTCGACCGCCATGATCTCATCACGCTGCGCCAACGCTTCCGCCGTCTCGATCATCGCAAAGACCTGCACCAGATCGCCCGAGCGCGCCACGTAATCCTGATGCAGCATCGCCGCCCTGACCGGCCCGTAACTGCGCGTCCCGACCGGCGCATAACGCGCCGCCGCGACCAGCGCGCGGGCATCGGCAGCGGAATTGACCATCGGACAGATCACCCCGTCCGCGCCCGCATCCAGCACCTTCATGATGATCCCCGGCTCGTTCCACGGCACCCGGACCAGCTTCGGCGCGTCGCTTGCCTGCATCGCCTGCAACATCGACAGGACAGACTGATAATCGACCAGCCCGTGCTGCATATCGATCGTCAGCATGTCGAAACCCGCACGCGCCACGATCTCTGCCGTCACCGTCGAGGGGATGCCGCACCATGCATTCACCGCCTGCCCCCCGGACCGGAAATGATCCCCGAAATTTTCCGCTGTCAGTTTCATCACCGCCCCCTCATCCCATTGCCGCAAAGCCAAGCACGCCACGTTCCGGCAGGCAAGACCGCCCGCCCCTCTGGACGCCCGCCTGCGCATCGGCTTCTGTGGGTCAAAGCAAAGGGGAACGACATGGCCGGACTGGAACAGCGGATTGCACAGGCGAGGGGCGATGAGCCCGCCGATCTGGTCCTGCGCGGTGGCCGTGTCTTCGACCTGATCACCGGCAGCATGATGACGGGCGATGTCGCCATCTGCGGCGACCGCATTGTCGGCATCGCTGCCAGCTATGACGCAAGCCGGATCATCGACGTGACCGGCCTGACGCTGGTGCCCGGTTTCATCGACACCCATCTGCATGTCGAAAGCAGCCTGCTGACTCCGTTCGAATTCGACCGCTGCGTCACCCCGCGCGGCATCACCACCGCCATCTGCGACCCGCATGAGATCGCCAATGTCATCGGCCTTGACGGCATCCGCTATTTCCAGCGCGCCTCGGAACACCTGCTGATGGATCTGCGGGTGCAACTGTCGTCCTGCGTGCCTGCGACCGAGATGGAAACCTCGGGCGCACGAATCGAGGCTGCCGATCTGCAAGAGGTCATGGGCCACCGATCAAACATAGGGCTGGCCGAATTCATGAACTATCCGGGCGTGATCCACCGCGACCCCGCTGCCATGGCCAAGCTGCACCTCTTTGAGGGCGGTCATATCGACGGCCATTGCCCGCAGCTTTCGGGCCGCGACCTGAACGCCTATATCGCCGCCGGTATCCGCACAGAACACGAAGCGACGACCGCCGAGGAAGCGCTGGAAAAGTTACGCAAGGGCATGCGGGTGCTGATCCGCGAAGGCTCGGTCAGCAAGGATCTTGAGGCATTGCAGCCGGTCCTCACCGACATCACCGCGCCCTATCTGTGCCTTTGCACCGATGACCGGAACCCGCTGGACATCGCCGATCACGGCCATCTGGACTACATGATCCGCACCCTGATCGCCAAGGGCTGTCCGCCGCTGGCGGTCTATCGCGCCGCGTCCCTGTCCGCTGCCGAGGCCTTCGGTCTGAAAGATCGCGGATTGATAGCACCGGGCCTGCGCGCCGATATCGTGGCGCTGGACAGTCTCGAAGGCTGCCACGCGCAACTGGTCCTCAGCGCCGGTCGCGTGGTGGACGATGCGGCTTTCGCGACGCGCGGCCATGTGGAACCTGTCGGACGCAAATCGGTGAAAGCGCCTCGGGTGGTGGCCCAGAACTTTCGCTGCTCCGGCAACCGGACCACGACCGACGTGATCGGCATCATCCCCGGCAAGATCATCACCGAACATCTGCACGAGGATATTGAGCCGGAAGATGGCGACAAACGCCCCGATCCTGCCCGCGACCTGATGCGGATCGCGGTGATCGAGCGGCACGGCAAGAACGGCAACATCGCCACCGGCTTCGTGCGCGGCTTTGGTATCAAACGCGGCGCCATCGCCTCGACAGTCTGCCACGACCACCACAATATCGCCGTGGTCGGCGCGGATTACGATGACATGGCGCTGGCCGCCAACCGTCTGTCCGAGATCGAGGGCGGTTTCGTGGTGGCCGAGGGTGGGCGCATCCTTGCGGAATTGCCGCTGCCGGTCGCCGGGCTGATGAGCCTTGAGCGTTATGAGGTGATCCGCGACAAGCTGGCAGCGATGCGCGATGCGGCCTACAGCCTTGGGGTGGCGCTTGAAGAGCCGTTCCTGCAACTGACCTTCACCGCCCTGCCGGTGATCCCGGCGCTGAAGATCACCGACCGGGGGATGGTCGATGTGGTGAAGTTCGAGATCATCCCCGGCTGAGGATGAAGCGCCCGCCCGGAATCAAGTCGCCCTTGGGCGACGCCGGGTAGTGCCCGACCGCCCGGACGGGCGGGCACTGCCCTACGCTTAATTGGCGGGCCGCTGCTTCAGTCGTGCTTAATCACCATGGTCCGGGTCGCCGCAAATTCATAAAGCGCATCGAAACCCTTCTCGCGGCCATGACCGGATTTCTTCATCCCGCCAAAGGGCAGCTCGATCCCACCGCCCGCGCCATAGGCGTTGACGAAGACTTGGCCCACCTTGATCTGCCGGGCCACCCGGATCGCGCGGCTGCCATTCTGCGACCAGACCCCCGCGACGAGGCCGTAATCGGTGGCATTGGCAAGGGCGATCGCGTCGGCCTCGTCCGTGAAGGTCATCAGCGACAGGACCGGGCCGAACACCTCTTGCTGCGCCAGCGCATGATCGCGCGGGACCGGGCCATAGGCGCGGGGCGCGACGAAATGACCGTCGGGTGAGGCTGCGGGGTCGATCCGGCCTTCGGCGATCAGCGGGATGCCGTCGGCATCGGCGATTTCGCAGAAGCGTTGAACCCGGCCCTGCTGCTTCAGACTGATCAGCGGACCAAGATCGCGGTCGGCATCCTGCGCCCCCGCCGTCAGCTTCGGGAAATCCTGTTGCAAGCGGCGGGTGACCTCTGCCGCGATGCTGTCCTGCACCAGAAGCCGCGCGCCAGCCGAGCAGGTCTGACCCGCATTCTGCGTGATCGCCTTCATCACGATCGGCATCGCCAGATCCAGATCGGCGTCGTCGAACAGGATTTGCGGTGACTTGCCGCCCAGCTCCAGCGTGCAGCCGATATGATGCTGCGCCGCCGCCGTCTGGATGGCCGCGCCCACCTCGGGACTGCCGGTGAAGCTGAGGAAATCGACGCCGCGATGCGCGGCAAGCGCCGCACCCGCCTCACCGCCGCGACCGGGGACGCAGTTCAGCGCACCCGCAGGCAGACCGGCATCGCGCAGGATCTCGGTCAGGCGAAGGGGGGTCAGGCAGGCATCCTCGGCCGGTTTCAGCACGCAGGCATTGCCCATCGCCAAGGCGGCGGCAATCGTGCGACCGAACATCTGCGCGGGATAGTTCCACGGGATGATATGGCCGGTGACGCCATGCGGGACATGCTCGGTCAGGGCGAAATGGCCCGGCAGAAACGGGATCGTATCGCCATGCACCTTGTCGGCAGCGCCGCCATAGAATTCCAGATAGCGCGCCGTGGCAGTGATATCCGCCCGCGCCTGCGAGATCGGCTTGCCGGTATCGCGCGCCTCCAGCGCCGCCAGTTCGTCAGCCGCCTCCTGCACCAGGGCCGAGGCGCGGCTGAGAATCCGTCCCCGCTCGGTCGCGGTCAGACGGCCCCATTCACCGTCCAGCGCCCGACGCGCCGCGGCAACGGCGGCATCGATATCCTGCGCATTGCCCGCGGCGATCCGCGCAAAGACCTGTCCGGTCGCCGGATCGATGACGTCCAGCCGGTCACCGCTGGCGGGCGAGCGCCATTCATTGTCGATAAAAACCCCGTCTGGCGGGAAAACGGGCTGGTGGTCGCTGCGGCTTGGGGCATTCATCGGACATCCTCCTAGACCACAGCTTTGCCGATTGCGCCGGTCAGGACAAGGCGCCCGACCGCACCCTTTCCACCTCGGCCACGGCCACCGCGATGGCCTGATCGATGTCGAGCGTGCTGGTATCGATCAACACCGCATCATCAGCCGGTTTCAGCGGCGCGGTCGCACGCTCGCTGTCGCGGCGGTCGCGTTCCTGCAACTGGGCCAGCATCTCGACCGGATCGGCGCCCAGCTCTGCCGCGCGCCGTTCGGCCCGCACCTGATCCGAGGCCACGACATACAGTTTCACCGGCGCATCCGGGCAGATCACCGTGCCGATATCGCGCCCGTCCAGCACCGCACCCGGTTCCTGCGCGGCAAATCGCCGCTGAAAATCGAGCAGAGCCTGCCGCACCTCGGGGATAGCCGCAATCTGGCTGGCGGCCTGTCCGGCCTCGGCGCTGCGCAGATCGGGACGGGCCAGATCGCCAATTTCCAGCGTCGCGGCGGCGCTGATCGGATCGCCGCCCTTGGCGCCGGTTGCGCGATATAACAACCCGGTATCAAGGTGATGAAACCCGAAGCGGGCAGCAAGAGCGCGGGCGATGGTGCCCTTGCCCGAGGCGGCGGGTCCATCGATGGCGATAACGAATGGCATAGAGAAGCCCTGCAGAGAAAATTGTCTGCGGCCAGCCATCGCATGGTCGATACCCGGAGATCCAGCCGAAACCTGCCCAAAGTTGGGTATTGGCAAATCACTGCGTTCGGATACTTATCGCCCGGTATGTGCTATTTGTTTGTGCTGTATCCCTGTGATGTTGACCCATTTCATTGAGCGATTGATCGACGCCTCCTCGGTGGGCGATATCCGCCACCATTTCTGCGAAGCCATGTCGCATTTCGGCTTCGATAACACGCTCTATGCAGCGCGTTTTCTGTCGCTGCCGGAAACGGTCCTGCATGAAGAAATCGAGATTTTCAGTAATTATCCCAAAGAGTTCACCGATGCGCTGTCAACCCGGCGTCTGCTGACCGACTCGCAGCTTTCGGCGTGGACGGTGCGCAATGCGGGCAGCATCGCCCTGCAGGATCTGGTCGAAAGAAGCCCCGACGACCCGGTCGCGGTTCTGATCAGGGGCCACCGGATGCAGGCCGGGCGGGTGATCAGCCTGAAGGACAAGGTTCTGCGCAGCCATGGCGCGATCATGCTGAACCCTTTTGCGGATGCCACGTCTGAGGAGGCGGAATTCCGCTGGTTGAGGTCGCATCACGAGATCGGCGTGCTCAGTTGGGTCATGCATATGCGCATGGCCACGATCCTGCGGCGGCGGTCGAATAATCTTTTGACCAACCGTCAGCGCGAGGTGCTGGAATGGAGCTCGGCTGGCAAGACCGTGGCTGAAATCGCCACGATTCTTGGTGTGACACCCGCCACCATCGAAAAGCATCTGCGGCTTGCCCGTGACGCGCTGGATGCGGGCAATACCGCGCAGGCGATCCTGAAAGCCCACCTGACCCACCAATTGTTTCCCGAGCCGCGCACGGAAAATGACCTAGGGTAAGGATTACCTGACTTTCATTCGGCACGAGTAATTAGTTTTATCATTCTGTTCCGTGAGTGGTGACACAGAGACGTGTCAGGAACATGCGTCACTGTTCAAGTTGCCTGAACAGACGCGGCCCGGTCCGATCCGGGCAGGCTTGCCGGTGGCGTCAGACGCTGCCGGCAAGTCTTACCCTACCAGTTCGTCTCTGTATTTTAATGGTTTCAAAGAACGAACGCCGGCCCTGATGGGCCGGCGTTGCAAAATCTTAGCGATGGAATGGACTCAGTTACCGGCGAGGGTCTTGGCGACCTCTGCGGCGAAATCCTCTTCCTTCTTGTCAACGCCTTCGCCAACGGCGACGCGGGCGAAGCCGGTCACTTCAACGCCTGCATCTTTTGCGGCCTCAGCCACGGTGATGTCGGGGTTGATGACGAATTTCTGACCCAGCAGGGTCACTTCTTCGAAGAATTTCGCCATGCGGCCAACGATCATCTTCTCGATCACGGCGTCCGGCTTGCCGGATTCGCGGGCTTGCTCGGTCAGGACCGATTTTTCACGCTCGACCAGTGCCGGATCAAGATCAGCTTCCGACAGCGAGGCCGGGTTGGTCGCGGCGATGTGCATCGCGATCTGCTTGCCGATTTCCTGAGCCTTGCCCTCGGGGCCGTTCAGCGCGACCAGCACACCGATTTTGCCCATGCCTTCCGCCGCAGCGTTGTGGACATAGGACACGATGGTATCGCCTTCCAGAACGTGCAGGCGGCGCAGC
Organism: Paracoccus caeni; assembly: GCF_016629665.1. GTDB lineage: Bacteria > Pseudomonadota > Alphaproteobacteria > Rhodobacterales > Rhodobacteraceae > Paracoccus > Paracoccus caeni. The sequence goes on along the minus strand of NZ_JAEPRQ010000001.1, from coordinate 1,299,630 downwards.
GTCATGTTCTCGCCGATGCGCGCGATGGCGTCGGTCAGGACATCAGCGACCGGGCGGCCGTTCAGATGCGTCTGGCGCAGAACTTCGACATCGTTTTCGACGGTCAGGGCAACGTCAGCGATTTCGCGGACCAGTTGCTGGAAGTCGGCGTTCTTGGCAACGAAGTCGGTTTCCGAGTTCAGCTCGATCGCGACGCCTTTGCCGTCATGGACGGAGACGCCCACCAGACCCTCGGCAGCGATGCGGCCCGATTTCTTCGCGGCTTTCGCCAGACCCTTGGTGCGCAGCCAGTCAACGGCGGCTTCCATGTCGCCGTCGGTTTCGGTCAGCGCCTTCTTGGCGTCCATCATTCCTGCGCCGGTGGTCTCGCGCAGCTCTTTCACCATCTGGGCGGTGATAGCCATGACTCGTCTCCTTTGTTCAACGCGTCAGGCGGGGCATATCCCCGCCTGACGACAATTCCGTGAAACCGTAAAGAACCTTCGCCGATCAGGCGTCGGCAGTTGCTTGTTCGTCGGCAGCCGCTTCGGCTTCGCCTTCGTCCAGCAGTTCTTCCGGGGCATCCGACAGCGCGCCGACATCCACACCGGCAGCGCCCATTTGCGCCGACATCCCGTCAAGCGCGGCGCGGCTGGCCAGATCGCAATACAGCGCGATGGCACGGGCGGCGTCGTCGTTGCCCGGAATGATGTAATCCACGCCATCGGGCGAGCAGTTGGTATCGACCACGGCCACAACCGGGATACCCAGTTTCTTGGCTTCCAGGATCGCCAGGTCTTCCTTGTTCACGTCAACGACGAACAGCAGGTCCGGCAGGCCGCCCATATCGCGGATACCGCCCAGCGAGGCTTGCAGTTTCGACTGCTCGCGCTCAAGGCCCAGACGCTCTTTCTTGGTCATGCCTTCGGCACCACCGGCCATCGTCTCGTCAATCGCCTTCAGGCGGTTGATCGACTGCGACACGGTTTTCCAGTTGGTCAGCGTGCCGCCCAGCCAGCGGTGGTTCATGTAGAACTGTGCCGAACGCTCTGCCGCATCCGCGATCGGCTTTTGGGCCTGACGCTTGGTGCCGACGAACAGGACGCGACCGCCCTTGGCAACGGTATCGCGCACGACTTGCAGAGCCGCGTCCAGCAGTTGGACGGTCTGGGTCAGGTCGATGATGTGGATGCCGTTGCGATCGCCGTAGATATATTCGGCCATACGCGGGTTCCAGCGCTGAGTCTGGTGACCATAGTGAACGCCAGCTTCAAGAAGCTGACGCAGAGAAAAATCAGGAAGCGCCATTCCATGTCCTTTCCGGTTTGCGCCTGGGCAGGGGTTTTGAAGGCAGATGCCTCAACCGGTGGACCTTTTGCGGATTTCTCCCGCAAGGGCCCTCCCCTACCTGTGAAGTGAGGCGCAGATAGACGTTCGGTCCCGGATTTGCAAGGGGGTAAGGCAGATGCCGCCGCAGAATGCCCAACGGGGTTCCACCACGCTTTCGTGTGCCATTCGCGCGCCCACCTGACGATTCGTTCAATTGTGTCCGGGGCCGGTTTGGCGCATCCTGTAGGCAAGCAATCCCCACACCCGAACGCATATCCAAGACGACATGGACCCGCAATTCCGCTTTGGCCGCAGCTATGATTTCAACGAGATCCTCGCAGATGGTATCGTCCACGGGATCGGCGTCGCGCTGGCTCTGATCGGGGCCACTGCGCTGATCTTCTATGCGACGATGTGGGCGGGGCGACCCGAACAAGTGGCGGCGTGGATCTATTGCATCGGGCTGGTCACCGCTCTGGCGATTTCCTTCACCTATAATATGCTGCCGGTATCGCGATTCAAATGGCACATGCGGCGGCTGGATCATTCCGCGATCTTCATCCTGATCGCGGCCACCTACACGCCCTTCCTGCAACGCGGCTCCGACGATCCGGTCATCTTCGCGCTGCTGATCGGCATCTGGGTCATGGCCGCCATGGGCATCACCATCAAATGCCTGTTTCCGGGGCGATATGACCGGCTGGCGATCCTGCTTTACCTGATGATGGGGTGGAGCGGCCTGCTTGCCTTCCGCTCGATCGCGACGGTGCTGCCATTCGCCTCGATGATGCTTCTGCTGATCGGCGGAGTGATCTATTCGGTCGGCGTCATCTTTCACGTCTGGGAAAAGCTGCGCTTTCAGAACGCGATCTGGCACGGCTTCGTGGTGACCGCAGCGGCAATGCATTACTCGGCGGTGCTGATGTCCTTTCACATGGACGGATCATAGCCCCAAAAAGACAGGGCCGCCCGAAGGCGACCCATTCCTGCCACGCAGCGCCTGCAACGCAGACAGCGTTACTCTGCCGAAACCAGCTCTCCGGCCAGCGCTTTCTCGATCAGCGCCCGGGTCTCGTCGATGCCGTAAAGCGCGATGAACCCGCCGAAGCGCGGCCCCTGATCGGCACCCAGCAACACCTGATACAGTGCGCTGAACCAGTCCCGCAGCGGCTCGAACCCGTGATCCTTGCCGATGGCGAAGACCATGGATTGCAGCGCCTCGGGGTCGGCAGGCTGGTCCCATGCGGCCAGACGCCCGGCCAGATCCTCCATCGCCCGCCGCTCGATCTCGGTCGGTTCGCGGAAACGCCGGTTCGGAGCCTCGAAATCGTTGAAATAGCGCACGGCAAAGCCCGCCGCCTGATCCACACCGGGATGCGTTTCGGGGCTGGCCTCGGGCGCATAGCGCTGAATGAAGCCCCAAAGCCCGTCCTTGTCCTTGGCCCCCGCGACCGAGGCAAGGTTCAGCAGCATCTGGAACGGCACCACCATGTCCGAGGCAGGGACGTTGTCGCCATGGATATGACGCACCGGATTTGCCAGCTTCTGATCGACCGTCTGATCGGCATAGGCCCGCAACTGCTGATGATATTCATCCACCGCCTTCGGGATGACATCGAAATACATCCGCTTCGCCGTCTTCGGCTTCTGATACATGAAATAGGACAGGCTCTCGGTCGAGGCATAGGTCAGCCATTCGTCGATGGAAAGCCCGTTACCCTTTGATTTACTGATTTTTTGACCATTCTGATCAAGGAACAGCTCATAGGTGAAATGTTCGGGCTTCTTGCCGCCAAGGATCTCGCAGATGCCGTCATAGATCGGCGTATTGGTGCTGTGATCCTTGCCATACATCTCGAAATCGACATCCAGCGCCGCCCAGCGGGCGCCGAAATCCGGCTTCCATTGCAGCTTCACCTGACCGCCGGTGACCGGCATCACGGTTTCCACCCCGTCCTCATCGTCAAAGGTGATGGTGCCGTTCTTCGCATCGACATGCTTGATCGGCACATACAGCACCCGCCCGGTCTTCTGGCTGATCGGCAGGAAGCAGGAATAGGTCTGCTGCCGCTCTTCCCGAAGCGAGGCCAGCATCACATTCATGATCGCGTCATAGCGTTCCGCCGCCAGCAGCAGCGTGTCATCAAACCGGCCCGATTTGTAGAATTCGGTCGCGCTGATGAATTCGTATTCAAAGCCGAACGTATCCAGAAACCGCCGCAGCATCGCGTTGTTATGCGCGCCGAAGCTGTCATATTCGCCGAACGGGTCCGGCACCGTCGTCAGCGGTTCTTGCAGATGCTGGTGCAGCATGTCCTGCTGCGGCACGTTTTCCGGCACTTTCCGCATCCCGTCCATATCGTCCGAGAAACAGATCAGCTTGGTCGGAATGTCGCTGATGATCTCAAAAGCGCGGCGGATCATCGTGGTCCGCGCCACCTCTCCGAAGGTGCCGATATGCGGCAGACCCGAGGGGCCATAGCCGGTCTCGAACAGCACGAAGCCCTTTTCAGGGTCCTTCTTCTCATAGCGCTTCAGCACCCGGCGAGCCTCTTCGAAAGGCCAGGCCTTCGATTGCATGGCGGCGTCGCGCAAGGTGGTCATCGCAATTCTCCTGTGTGTAAGCCCTGCCGGGCCAAGACCGCTTATTGAAAGCCGCAAGAATCGTCAATAATTTGACCGGGCACTGACGGAGTTAACATCATGACGATCGACCTGCCCTCGCTGTCGCCCTGTGACGCCCTTGTCGCGGTGATGGTCGCGGTATCCGCCTCGGACCAGACCTTCCGCACGGCCGAACTGGTGGCGATTCAGCGCAATGTCGATCATGCGCCGATCTTCGCGGATTACGACGCCGACCGCATCCGCGCGATCAGCCAGACGGTGATGACGCTCTTCGAGGAAGAGGACGGGCTGGACGCCCTTTTCGGTCTCGTCCGCGACGCGCTGCCGGAACGCCTGAACGAAACCGCCTATGCGCTGGCTTGCGATGTCGGGGCCGCCGATGGCCGCCTCTATGAAGGCGAAATCGCCATGCTGGCCGAGATCAGGCATCAGTTGAACATCTCGCGCCTGCACGCCGCCGCGATCGAGCTTTCGGCCCAGGTCCGCCACCGCGTCCTCTGATAACGCAACACCCACCGTGCGATAGCGGTGTACAGCCTGTGCATATCCGGTGCATGGGCCGTGCACGCCCTGTGCGCCGAAAACCCCTGCATTTGCTGGCTCACGCCGCTTACGGCTTCTTCGTTGCACAAATACCGATTGCAACGCCCGCAAGTGTTGCTCAGGCCCGCCCCCAAGAGTTCAGGATCACCCGCTGCAACCGCTTCGCATCGCGGGTCCAGCCCAACACCCCGGACGGCAGCTCTTGCCCCGAGGTCGCCTGATGCCGGGGCGGGTCCATGCACAGCACCGCAAAGCTGCGTTGCACCCCGTTACGGCCCCGCACATATCCCGCAAGGTTCGAGACGAAATTCAACGTCCCGGTCTTCGCCGCCACCTGCCCCGCGCTTGAGGGATCCGTGCCCAGATCCTCATCCAGCGGATTTTGCTTCAGAATTCCCGGCAGCCCCGCCGCCAATCCCGGCCCGGCCAACAACCGCGCCATCCCCCGCGCGGTCACCCGACTATCCGGCGACAGGCCCGAATGATCGGCCAGAGTGAACCCAATCCCCTGCCCTTGCACCACCAGCCATGCCTGCATCCGCCGCGCCGACTGCGCCAGATCCGGCGCGCCGCTGGCATGCAGCCCAACCAGTTCCGCCGTCAGATTGGTCGAATATTTCAGCAATCCCCGCAAAATCTCGACCAGCGGCTTGCTGTCCAACCCTGCCAGTTCAACACCCTCGGGCAGCGTCTCGATCACTTCCGGCGTGGGCAGAACCAGCCCCCGCGCCCGGCACAGCGTCTGAAACACATCGCCCGCATAAAGCTCTGGCTTGCGGATCGGAAGCCAGCGACTGCCCGCCCCGCCCGCCGCCCGTCGCGACATGGTCCAGCTTTCCCGGTCACCCTCATCGCGATAGGCGAACAGATCGGCCTGATCCGTGGCCGCCGCCGTCACCGAATAGGCGCGGGGCGAGTTCCGCGCCGCCCGCGCCTCCAGCGACATCTGCACCGCACCGTTGGCCCGCCGCCAACCCAGATGCACCCGGTTGAAGTTCAGAACCATCCCCGACAGCGCCGGATTATAGGCCAGATGATCCGCCTGCCCCGGCGCGATTTCCTCGATCCGCGGCAGAGCCCCACCCCAGACGGCAAAGCGCGCCGGGCTGGTCACACCGGCGGCCACCAGATCATCGGCCAACGTCGCCAGATCGTCAGTGCTCAGTTCGGGATCGCCGCCCCCGGCCAGCACGATCATATCGCCCGCCCGGATCACCCGCGTCCGAAACCTGTGCCCCGCCCCAAGATGCGACAACGCATAAAGCGCCGTCACCGCCTTCAGCGTGCTGGCAGGTGGCACCGGCTCATCCGCGCGACCGCCCTGCAACAGATGCCCGTCGCTGGTATCCGTCAGCGCATAGGCCACATCGCCCGGCAGCCCCGCCGCACCGATCAGCCGCGCCGCATCCAGCGCGGGCTTGCCCGGCGGCCTCCGGTCCAGCCCCTGTGCCAACACCTGCGAGGGAACCAACCCCGCCAGCGCCAGCCCGGTCAAAAATCCCCGGCGATCAATCCGGCTCATCGTCTTTCTCCCTTAGCCCGGCGCAACGCGGTCGAGGACAGCTTCGACATCGGCAGGTTCACCTGCACCCATGCAGGCGTCGGACTATCGGCCAGCAATCCCGCCTTCTCGACCGGCAACCGCCACCGGCGCAACACCTGCGCGGCCACGGCATTCCGCGCCGCCAGACGAGTTCCCGGCCGCGCCAGAACCCCGATCGGCACCATATCGGCGATCTCGCGCCAGCGATCCCAGTGATGAAACTGCACCAGATTATCCGACCCCATCAGCCAGACGAAATGCACACCCGGATAAAGATGCTTTAACGCCGAAATCGTGTCGGCGGTCATGCGGGTCTGCAACCGGGCCTCGATATCGGTGACCACCACATGCGGATCGACCAGCAGCTTTTGCGCCCTTGCGATCCGCTCGCGAAGCGGGGCCGGGCCATGCGCCTTCAACGGATTTCCCGGCGTGACCAGCCACCAGACCCGGTCCAGCCGAAAGCGCTGCAACGCGGCTTCGGTGATGTTCACATGCCCTTCATGGGCGGGATCGAAGGATCCGCCCAGCAGGCCGATACGCATTCCGGGCAAAGCCACAGGCAAACCGCTTCTCATCCATCCGCTTTAGAGGATCGCCCGCGCCAAGCCAACAAGCGCCCGCAAGCTCTTGCCGATCTTCATCAAACCAATGGCTTCTGCAGGATCGTCGCCCGCCGCCGCCCGGCATTTTTCGAGCGGTAGAGCGCGGTATCGGCATCCCGCAGCATCTGTTCTGGGGTCAGGCCGCGATAACCATCCGACAGCACGATCCCGATACTGGCCGAGACGGCAGAGCCGCCATCCGCCGTAACCCTGACAGCCTCGATCCCGTCGATGATCCGGCGAGACAGCTTTTCAAGCGTCGGCGCGGATTGCAGCCCCGGCAGGATCAGCACGAATTCGTCGCCCCCGATGCGTGCGGCGACATCATGGCTGCGGGTGGTCTCGCGCAGGACGCAGCCCACATCGCAAAGCACGCGATCCCCCGCCTCATGGCCCAGCGTGTCGTTCACCTGCTTGAACTTGTCCAGATCCAGATGGACCAGCGCGAACGCCTTGCGGTCATCGGCATTCTGCGGATCGAAGGCCGCGTGAAAGGCAAGGCTCAGCGCGATATCCAGACCACGCCGGTTCGACAGCCCGGTCAGCGGATCGGTATGTGCCTTCACCTCGGCTGCGCGGCGCGCCTCTTCAAGCTGATGGTTGAACGAGGACAGTTCGCCCAGCACCGCCCGGTTCGCCTCGTAGAGAAACAGCAACTCCATCGCCAGTTCCGGCGGCGCGAAATCGCTGTCGGTCAGCCCCGCCGCGTTCACCGCGTCGATCAGCGCAATCCCGAATCCCAGATCGACCAGCAGAGAGCCGTCCGCCGTCTCGACCGCATGGCCGCGCAGGCTAAGCATCGGCGGGTCGATCATGCGCAGGAACAACCGCTCACCCTGCCCCGCCGCGCGCCGGATCGTCGCCGACAGTTCCTCTGTCACCCCCGGCCTGGCATCGCGGAACAGCGCCTCGACCGGCCCTGTCGCCGCGCCAATCATCTTGCGCAATGTCGGCCCGATGCCGATCACCGTTCCGTCCGCTGCCAGATGCAGATGCATCGGCAACAATTGTTCGATCACCGCGCGGTCAGCGATACGGATATCCGTCGTGCCATCCATCCTCATACCCCTCTGCCACGCGCAGCGAAGGCCGCACCAAGCTGAAAATCGCGCCCCTGAGCGAATTCGGCATCGGGGATCAGCACCCCGATCTGACTGCCCTCGACCGAGATCAGACCAAGCGCGCCATAATCATCGGCCATGACCCGAAGCATCCCGGCCAGAAGCGCCGTCCAGCCGGTCTCACGCTCCGGCAGGATCACCCGCAAATCGCCAAGGCTGCATTCGGTGACGGTGATCGCGGGCATGCAGATATCCGGCAGAATCATATGCGCGCGCCCCGGAAGCTCATCCAGCCGGATCACGAATTCCGCAAACTCGCGCCCCGAAAAACGCAGCAGCCGCCGGATCGCCTCTTGCCGCGCAAGCCATGCGCCCAAATCCTCGAACAACTCATCGGCAGGCTTCGCCAGCCTGCGCGCCGCGACATGGATGCGGCTATTGTCATGCAGTCCCTCCTCTGCCGGAAGATCTGCGGCGCGGCCCATCATCTGCTGAACCGCACCAAGCAGCGCGTCCCCATAGGTATCGCGCAGAAATTCCTCGATCGCTCTGTCTATCAGCCTGTGCATCGCTCACCTCGCATGAGGACAAGCTATAGGCGGCAAAGGTGAAAAAACCGGAAACGGCGGAAAATCAGTCCGCGTCCCAGCCATAGCTGCCCGGACCGGACAGAACCGTGCGGGCCGAGATCAGCTCGGTCGGTGACACCTGAAGCATCGCCGCCGCGTCCAGCACCCGCGAATCATCCTCAAGCAGATAATCCAGCACATGCACCGCCAGTTCGGGCCGCCCGATCATGCCGCGCAACTCTGCGGCCTCGATGCCGGTCGTGCCCAGAAAACCCGCCGCAAGCTCTGGCTGCTGCAGCAGATAAAGCAGCGCCGATTGCGCCAGTTCCTGTGCCGATTCGCGTGAATAGGCCATCCGCCCCTCCTGTTGCCGCCTCATTGGGCAGAATCCTGCAGAGCGCATGCTTGGCAACCCTTTCTTAAGGTTTCCGTGCCAGTTTCGCCCTATCGCAACCAGCATCGGGGGCCTGCGACATGACGGCACGAATCCTTGTGGCAGACGGGGTCGCCACCTCACGCATCATGCTGAAGGTGCGTCTGACCTCTGCCTGCTACGAGGTGGAGGCGGTGTCGTCTTGCACGCAGTTGGTCGCCTCGGTGGAAAGTAACAGGCCCGATCTGATCCTGTTGGGATCCGGCCTCGACGACCGTGATCTGGTGACGCTCTGCCGCGCCATCGCGCAGGAATGGCCGCAGATGACGGTGCTTGCGCTGGCCGATGGCGAGACGCGGATTCAGGCGTTGCAGGCGGGCGCCACGGCGACGCTGCCGCCCTCGGTCGATGAGCCGATGTTGCTGGCACGTATCCGCTGCCTGCTGCGCGATGCCGAGACCGGGCAGGCAACCGGGCTGGCCATGGCCGAGATGGCCGCCCCCTTCGACAATGCCCCCGGGGGCGAGGTGACGCTGGTCGCCGACAGTCCCGCGCGGGCAATGCGCTGGCGGCATCTGTTACAGGGGCGGCTGGGCTGCAGCTTCGCGATCCGCAACCCGGAAGAGGCGCTAAGTGCTGCGGCATCGGGCCTGCCCTCGGACCTTTATGTGATCGCAGCAGATATCGGCGGGCGTGGCGACGGGCTGCGGCTTTTGTCGGAACTGCGCTCACGCAGCGGATCGCGCGATGCGGCCTTCGTCGTCGCGACCGAGCCGCATCGCGATGAAATGGCCGCCATCGCCTTGGATCTGGGCGCGGGCGAGGTGCTACCAATCGATCTGTCAGAGCTTGGCAATGTCGAAATGGCGGCGCTGACCTTGCGCAATCAACTGGCCCGCAAACGCCGATCCGACCATCGCCGGGCCGAGGCGCAGCGGACATTGATCTGGGCGATGACCGATCCGCTGACCGGCCTCTTCAACCGCCGTTACGCCCTGCCGCGTATCGCCGAAATCGCCGCCGAAGCCATGCGGCAGGATCATCTGTTTGCGGTTCTGGCGCTTGATCTGGACCATTTCAAGGCGGTGAACGACCGTCACGGCCATGCCGCAGGCGATGCGGTGCTGTGTGATATCGCCCGGCGTCTGGAAACCGTGGTCGCGGATCGCGGCCTGACGGCGCGGCTGGGCGGTGAAGAGTTTCTGGTCATCCTGCCCCGCACCGGCGAGCATGAAGCCTATCGCATGGCCGAGGAAATCCGCCGCGCGGTCGAGATGCGCAGCACGCTTCTGCCGCGCCTTTCGGGCGGTGGCATGGTGTCGGTGACGCTGTCGGTCGGGCTTGCGGTCTCGGATCCCGGACTTCATGTCGGGTCCCCGGAAAGTCTGGCCGATATCTCGCTGGAACGCGCCGACCGGGCGCTGATCGCGGCCAAGACGCGCGGACGGAACCGGGTGATGCTGGCGGCATTTCAGGCGACACATTGAAAGCGAACGGACGCGCGGCGATGCGACATTTCGCCCGAGGCACCGCTTCCCGGCGATGAGATGTCGCCTGACGCTGGCGAAACCGGCACCGATCCCCTAGATTGCGTCAGGAAAATCCCGACCCGCCCGGAGATCGCCGCCATGACCCAGATAACCGCCGCCGTTGCAGGCCAAGAAGAGCGTCCGACGAAACAGGCGATGATCCGCGGCGCGCTTGGCCGCTGCCCCTCCTGCGGCGAGGGCAAGCTGTTCACGCGCTATCTGAAGATCGCCGATGAATGCCCGCATTGCGGTGAGGTGCTGCACCACCAACGCGCCGATGACGGACCGGCTTATCTGACCGTCCTGATCGTCTCGCATGTCGCCGCGCCGCTGCTGTTGGCCTGTTACATGGCATGGCGGCTGTCGCCGATGGCGATGATCGCGATTTTCGGGTTCGGCTCGATCGCCGCATCCCTGGTGCTGTTGCCACGGATCAAGGGGGCGATGGTCGGCATGCAATGGGCGCGGCGGATGCATGGTTTCGGCATCATCGAGGCGCGCAGGTCGTGAGCGGCGCGGACATCCCGATCCGCGATGCCGCCACCACAATCGTGCTGCGGCGTGGCGCGACCGGCACTCGCGTCCTGATGGGGATGCGCGGTGAACAGGCGGTGTTCATGCCGTCGAAATATGTCTTTCCGGGCGGCGCGGTCGATGCCGCCGATGCCTTAGCGCCGCTTTCGCGCCCCTTGGCGCAGTTGCATATCGACCGGCTGACGGCCGAGCCACGCCATGGCGCGGCCTCGCCCCATGCAATCGCCGCCGCAGCGCTGCGCGAACTGGCCGAGGAAACCGGGCAGTTGATCGGACAGGCTGACGGCCCGGTCAGTGACTGGCCCGGCTATGCCGAAACCCGGCTCAGCCCCGATGCCTCGGCGCTGACCTATATCTTTCGCGCGATCACCCCGCCGGGCCGCCCGCGCCGCTTCGACGCGCATTTCTTTGCCGTCGATGCGGCGGCTTTGTCGAGCGATCCCGACGATTTCAGCCGCGCCTGTGACGAGCTTTCGCATCTCCACTGGGTGCCCCTGCCCGAGGTCCGCGCCCTGAACCTGCCCTTCATCACCGAGGTGGTTCTGGCCGAATTGGCGGAACTGGCGGGCAGCGTCACCTATGATACGCCGCTGCCGGTGCCGGATACGGTGCCCTTCTTCGACAATCGCGGTCACGCGCCACGATTTTCGCAGATCATTTAGAGTAAACTGCGGCCACCGCCGAGAGCAGAGGGCAATGCCCGAACCTTACCGTCCGGTGAACACAGCCTTCCGCTTCTCCAGAAAGGCCGTCACGCCTTCGACAAAATCGGCGCTGCGCCCGGCCTGCCCCTGCATCTTCGCTTCCAGCGCCAGTTGGGCATCCATGTCATTCTGTGTCGAGGCCGCGACCAGTTGCCGGATCGACAGATAGGCCGCGGTCGGCCCGTCGGCCAGCTTGCGCGCCCGCGCCGCCACACCCTCGGCGAAATCGGCATCGGGCAAAGCCTCCCAGATCATGCCCCAATCGGCGGCCTGACGGGCGCTGACCGGCTCGGCGAAAAGCATCATCCCCATGGCCCGCGCCGCCCCGACCGAGCGTGGAATGGCAAAAGTACCACCCGCATCCGGCACCAGCCCGATCCGCGTGAAGGCCTGAATGAAGCTCGCGCTTTCCGCTGCGATCACCACATCCGCGACCAGCGCCAGATTGGCCCCTGCACCCGCCGCGACCCCGTTAACCGCCGCAATTACCGGCGCGCGGCAGCCTGTGACGGCGCGCAACATCGGCTCGTATTCTTTGCGCAGCGTGCCCTCAAGATCGGCGGCCGCCGCCCGGTCGGTCAGATCCTGCCCCGAACAGAAGGCCCGCCCCGATCCGGTCATGACCACGCAACGCACCTCTTCCGGCAGGGTGGTCAACGCCTCGGTGACCTCGGCCCGCATCTTGCTGTTCAGTGCGTTCATCACATCGGGTCGGTTGAGGATCAGCGTCGCGATGCCGTCTCGGATGCCGAACTGGATGGTTTCGTAGCTCATGAATGTCCCCCCTGAAGTCGCCGCCATCATGCCGGAAATGCGCGCCCCGAAAAGGAAGACCCTGCGTCAGTCGCGCATGATCCGGTCAAGCCGGGCCTTTTCGTCATCGCTCAACGCCTCGACCGGCATCTGCGCCACGCGCCTGCCGCGCAGGAACAGCGCCGCCGCAATCAGCCCGATCAGCGCCATCGCCGGACCCGCCAGCCACAGGACCAGATTGCCGCCTTCGGCCCGAGGCTCGAACAGCACGAATTCACCGAAACGGTCGGTCACCGCGTCGATGACCTGATCGTTGCTGTCACCGCCGACCAGCCGCTCGCGCACATAAAGCCGCAGATCGCGACTGATCGGCGCATTCGATTCGTCGATATTCTCGCCCTGACAGACCGGACAACGCAGCTTTTGCGAGATCTCGCGCGCCCGCGCCTCAAGCGCCGGATCGTCCAAAACCTCATCGGGCTGCACCGCCAGCGCCGCCATCGGCAGCGCCAACATCAGCGCAAGGATCAGCCGCCTCATTCCGCAGGCACCGCGCCGGGGACAACTCGTCTTGCCCCCGCCGCCACCCGGTAGCGCCGGTCGGTCAGGCTGATCACCCCGCCAAGCGCCATCAGGATCGAACCAGCCCAGATCCAGTTGGCGAAGGGCTTGATATAGCTGCGCACGGCCCAGCCGCCGCCGGGCTGCAGATCGCCAAGAACCACATAAATGTCGCGGAAGATGCCGTTATCGATGGCGGCTTCGGTGGTCGGCATCGCCTGCACCGGATAGACCCGCTTTTCGGGATGCAGCGTGGCAATGCGGCGACCATCCTGCGCCACATCGATCGTCGCCATGGCCGAGACGTAATTCGGCCCCTCGACCTGATCCACCTTCAGCAAGGTGAACTCATATCCGCCAAGCTGGAAAGGTTCGTTGAACTCGGCCACGCGAATATCCTCGACCTGCCACGCGGTCAAAAGGCCCACGCCGATGAAGGTCACACCCAACCCGGCATGGGCAACTGCCTTGCCCCAATCGGCACGCGGCAGACGCAGCAGTCGCGACAGGCCGGAATTGCCGGTCCGGTGGATCAACTCCGCGGCCGCGCCTGCGACCAGCCACGCGCCAAGCCCCGCGCCGATCACCGCAATGGCCGATTTGCCGGTCGAGACGGCAAAGACCAGCACCATTACCGCCACCGCAAAGATCAACGCACCGGCCAGCGGTCGCAGCACCCGCGACAACGTCGCCCGTTTCCACGGGATGATCGCGCCCAGAGGCAGCGCAAGCGCCAGCACGATCATGAACGGCGTAAACGCCTGATTAAAGAAAGGCGGGCCGACCGACAGTTTGCGATCCCACAGCATCTCGGCGATCAGCGGCCAGACCGTGCCGATGAAGACCACGAAAGCCGAGACCGCCAGCAACAGATTGTTCAGCACCAACGCGCCTTCGCGAGAGACCGGCTGAAAGACGCCCTTCGCGACCATGCCCTGCGCCCGCACCGCATAAAGCGTCAATGCGCCGCCGGTGAAGCCCGCCAGAATCGCAAGGATGAACACGCCCCGCGCCGGATCGCTGGCGAAGCTGTGGACCGAGGTGATGATCCCGGACCGCACGATGAAGGTGCCGATCATCGAAAAGCCGAAGGCCATGATCGCCAGCAGGATCGTCCAGCTTTTCAGCGCCTCGCGTTTCTCGACGACGATGGCGGAATGCAGCAGCGCGGCGGAGAGAAGCCATGGCATGAAGCTGGCATTCTCGACCGGGTCCCAGAACCAGAAACCGCCCCAGCCAAGCTCGTAATAGGCCCACCACGATCCAAGCGCGATGCCGATGGTCAGAAACATCCACGCGGCCAGCGTCCATGGCCGCACCCAACGGGCCCATGCGGCATCAACGCGCCCCTCGATCAGCGCAGCGACGGCAAAGCTGAACGCCATCGAAAGCCCGACATAGCCGAGATAGAGAAACGGAGGATGAAACGCCAAGCCCGGATCCTGCAGAAGCGGGTTCAGATCGCGCCCGTCGAATGGCGGATTTTCTAGCCGCCAGAAGGGGTTAGAGGTAAAAATGATGAAGGCGATAAACGCCGCCCCGATCGAGGATTGCACGGCCAGCACCCGCGCCCGCAGCCGTGGCGGAAGGTTGCCCCCAAAGAACGCCGCCGCCGCGCCGAACAGCGCGAGGATCAGCACCCAAAGCAGCATCGAGCCCTCGTGGTTCCCCCAGACCCCGCTGATTTTGTAAAGCATGGGTTTGGCGGTATGCGAGTTCTCATAAACCAGCCTGACCGAAAAATCCGAGGTTACGAAGGCAATGGTCAACGCCGCGAATGACAGCCCGATCAGCAGGAATTGGGCGATGGCTGCCGGGCGCGCGGCCTCCATCCAGCCGTTCCATCCCTTTGACGCGCCGATCATCGGCACGGTCATCTGGAAGATCGACACCGCAAAGGCAAGGATCAGGGCGAAATGGCCGAATTCAGCTGTCATGGCGTTTCCTTGGTCGCCTGCCAGCATAGGCGCAGGAAAAAGGGGGGAAAAGTCCCCCCTTCGTCTCATTCGTGCAATGTGAACATCGCGACTGCGACCAATCCGCGCGGATCAGCCCTGCTGCCAGTCGCGCAAGGCGGCATTGTCGGAAAAATCACCCTCGGGACGGGGTGCCGCGGTCTCGGTTTTCGGCGTAGGCCAGACGCGATTGCGCAGATAATGCGCCTCTCGCGCGCCGAAATAGAAGCCGACAATGGCGCCCAGAAGCCACCAAAGCGGTTCCGGCACCTGCTGCAATCCCTGCATGCGCAGTCCGAACCCGGTCGGCTCGGCCATGGCATAGATGAACAAAGCCATCGTTCCCAAGGCCAGCAGAGGTCGAGGAAGCCTGTTCAACCCGTTGACCAGACTGTCAAACCAGCTGACCGGAGCAAGCTGGAACTCCTGCCCCAACTGTCCGATGGCGCGGGCATAGGCTTCCTCATCCAGCTCCATCCGCCGGGTGGCATTCTGGGTGAACACCTCGGCCACACCCGATGCGGCGCTGCCAAGCGCGGTCACGGCAGGCGCGATGCCCAGAACTCTGTCGATCACGCCCATTTTGCGGTCCTTTCACGATGCTGAGCCTCGGTCAGGCGATAGCGGGGCGAGATGAACTCTTCCGCCCGGACGATCCAGCCGCCTTTCCCGCCCGCCCTGGTCCGCGCATATTTGCGGCTGGCCGGGCGCTGATCTGCCAAGGCGTAGTAATAGTTGCGCCGGGCGATTCCATAAGCATCGGCCAGATGCGCAGGCGCGGCCCCTGCCGCAGCCTTCACCGCCGCGACCGTCTTAGGCCCGATCACACCGTCATCGATCGCCGCGAACCCCATTCGGCTGACCAGACGCTGCAGGATTTTCACGGCATTGGTTCCGGCGTTTACATACATGTCGAAAACGCTGGCCTGCACCGCCTCGGGCAATTCCCCCAGCTTTGGCCGCCTGAAGTAATGCTCGACGAAGATCCGCTGCGCCTGATCGCGGGTCAGCGCCCGCACATCGGCCAGATCGACACGGCCATCCCGGTTCAGATCCATTGCAAGGCTGCGCATCGTGTCGATGGTCACCCCGTATTTCGTGGCCCCGCCCGGATCGTCCGGATCGTTCACAAAGCCCCCTTCCCGCGCAACGATTTCGCGCGCGACATCATCCACACTCAGCATGATACCCCCGTTTGCCGGTGAAAATGCCGACAAGGGTCCGTGCAGGAGCTTAATGTAAGGCTAATGGGCCGCGCGTTGCGCGAATGTCGAGCGAGCGCAGAAGCCGGGCAGGTTCACTGCAACCCACCCGGCCGATGCATCGATTATCCGTCGCCCTGAACCGGGCTGTCGGCCGGCTCACCCCGTTGCCGCTCGATCTCGCGCCAGCGTGCCACGGCTGCGTTATGTTCTTCCAGATTGCGCGAGAAGGCGTGGCCCCCGGTGCCATCCGCGACAAAGAACAGATAATCCGTCTCATCGGGATGCAAAGCCGCACGGATCGCAGCGCGGCCCGGATTGGCGATCGGCGTCGGCGGCAAACCGTCCACCCGATAGGTGTTGTAGGGCGTGACCCGGTTAAGCTCGGACCGGCGCAAACCACGATCCAGAACTCCCTCGCCGCCGGTGACGCCATAGATCACCGTCGGATCGGTCTCCAGCCGCATGCCCTGACGCAGCCGGTTGACGAAAACGCTGGCCACCTGCGGACGCTCGGCCGCGACGCCAGTTTCCTTTTCAACGATCGAGGCCATGATCAGTGCCTCTTCCGGCGTCTCATAGGGAAGGCCGAAATCGCGATCCTCCCATTCCGTCGCAAGAATTGTCTGCTGACGTTGCGCCATATTGGCAAGCAATGTCGCGCGATCCGCCCCGCTTTCGACCTCATAGCTGTCCGGCGCAAGCGAGCCTTCTGCCGGAACCTCGGCGACCTCGCCCGACAGGAAGCCTGCGGCTTTCAGACCTTCGACTACCTGCCAGCTTGTCACCCCTTCGGCCATGGTGATCCGCAGACGCGCATCGGGCTTTTGCGCGGCGGCGGTGATCGCTTCGGGCTGTTCCTCATTGGCGGGGTTGAACCGCGCCATTTCCTCGAACGCGCCGGTATCGGGGTTCATGTCGCGCAGCAGGATCGCATTGCCGCGCACACCGACCAGAAGCTGCACCTCGGTCCCGCAGGACGAGGGACCGCCCGCAGTGATTGCGTTCACGATATCCTGCATGCTGGCTTTCGGCGGCACCAGATAGCTGCCGAATTTCAGATCGCGCGACTTGTCCATGTAATCGGCACCAGCGCGGAAGATGTAACCGCTGGAGACGGCCCCCTGCTCGGCCAACTGCTTGCTGACCGCGTTCAGGCTGGCCCCCGGCGCCACGCGGACACATTGCGCGACCTCGCTGTGACCCGGCCCGGTGAATTCATGCCGGGCCCATGCGATAGCCGCCGCCGCGCCGATCAGCACGACGATCATCAGCGTCAGAAAGTTCGAGGCGATGTTGCGCCACATGATCAGTCAACCCGGCCAAGGATCAGGCTGGCATTGGTGCCGCCAAAGCCGAAGCTGTTCGACAGGGCGACATCGACCTTGCGCCGGACGGCAGCATTGGCGGCTAGATCCAGCTTGGGCGTCACCGCCGGATTGTCCAGATTGATCGTCGGCGGGCAAATCTGGTCGCGCAAGGCCAGCACGCAGAAGATCGCCTCAACCGCACCCGCCGCGCCAAGCAAATGCCCGATGCTGGATTTGGTCGAGGACATCACCACGTTGGCCGCATGATCGCCCATCAGCCGCTCGACCGCGCCAAGCTCGATCGTGTCGGCCATGGTGCTGGTGCCGTGGGCATTGATATAGTCGATCCGGTCCGGCGTCAGACCCGCCGATTTCAGCGCGTTCTGCATCGCCCGGAAGCCGCCATCGCCATCCTCGCTGGGCGCGGTGATGTGATAGGCGTCGCCCGACAGGCCATAGCCCAGCACTTCGGCGTAAATCTTGGCCCCACGCGCCTTGGCGTGTTCGTATTCCTCCAGCACGACGACGCCCGCGCCCTCGCCCATAACGAAACCGTCGCGATCTTCGTCATAGGGACGGCTGGCGGCCTGCGGATCATCGGCGCGTTTGGTGGACAGCGCCTTGCAGGCGTTGAAGCCCGCGATCCCGATTTCGCTGATCGGAGATTCCGCACCGCCTGCCACCATCACATCCGCATCGCCCAGCATGATCAGCCGCGCCGCATCGCCAATGGCGTGCGCCCCGGTGGAACAGGCGGTAACGACCGCATGGTTCGGCCCCTTGAAGCCAAACCGGATCGAGACCTGACCCGAGATCAGGTTGATCAGCGCGCCCGGAATAAAGAACGGGCTGACCCGCTTCGGCCCGCGTTCCTTGATCAACACAGCGGTTTCGGCAATCGAGGTCAGCCCGCCGATGCCAGAACCGATCATCACGCCGGTGCGGATACGATCTTCCTCATCCTCGGGTTTCCAGCCGGCATCCTCAACCGCCTGAACGGCGGCGGCCATGCCGTAAAGGATGAAGTCATCGATCTTGCGGCGATCTTTCGGCTCCATCCAGTCATCGGGGTTGAAGCTGCCGTCGCTGCCATCACCAAAGGGGATCTCGCAGGCGTATTTCGTCACCACGTCCTTCGGATCAAACCGGGTGATCGGACCCGCGCCCGATTGCCCGGCAAGGATACGTTCCCACGTCGCCTCGACACCCGAAGCCAGTGGCGTGACCATTCCCAACCCGGTGACAACAACCCTCCGCATCGGCGACTTTCCTTTACGCTGCCTGTTCGTTCCCGCCCTGATACACGCCGGATTCTGGCCGCGCAACGCCGCGCTGGCGGAACCCGCCGATGGACAAGGGCGCGAAGCCGCAGGCAAACACCGCCAAAAGCAAGAGGATCGGGCGACATCGCCACCGGAGGCACAATGCAGCGCATACCCGGCCGGCGGGCGTCACTAGCTTTACGAAGGGCGTTTTATGGGACCGCTTTGGAGTGGGCATTCATTGCTGCGCCCGTCTCCGAGTGGCGCGTCCTACGATCGTGACAGGCATCGTGAGGAACCGCACAAGCGCGACTTGTTTCCCGGCGCGCGATCTACCTTCAACGATGAAATCGCAGAAAAATTAGCTTATTCCGATCAGGCACGCGATGAACCTCCGGGCTGGTTGATCGCTGCCACATAGACCGGGCGCCCCTTGTTCAGATGCCGCTCGGCCAGTTGTCGTCCGCGACGCCCATTGAGCAGCATCCGCGCCGGGACCGGCAATGCATTGGTCGCTGCCAGTTCCGGGAACAGGGACATGATCTCGTCCCGCGCGGCTTCCGGGACGGATTTCATCGCTTCAGGGCCAGTAAACAGCGATTCCGTTGGCGCACCGTTCGAGAAAACAATCTCGTGACGATCAAAAAGGATATGCAGATAGGTCACCGAATCCGCGACCCGATCCACCTCGATCCCCGGCAGCCCGACCAGATGCTTGGCGGCGACCAGCACCTCTTCAGCGCCGAACATCCGCCGTGCGATGGCGGATCTCACCAGCACCCGATGTTGCGGCGAGACCCGCAGATCAGCCACAGGCAAACCCTCACCCAAAGCGCCCGCCGCGATCAGGATCGGCCGAAGATGATCATTGCCTGCGTGAAGCTCCATCGGCCGACCACCTGTCCAACGCAGGATCTGCACACCGTTGTCGCGGGTCAGAACCGCATCGCCCGCCTTCAGATCCTCGACCAGACGTGGCCCGTCATGCGTGTCGATCAATGTGCCGGGCGTGAAGCAGGCGATGAAATTATCGCAAACCCGGTTGACCGATAAATTGCCGATATGGCCCGCATTAAAGGTGGTGAAAACGGACTGAATCGCCTTGGCCGCCAGCGCCTTGCCAGCGGCGTCCATCGTTTCCGAGGGCGCAAGAAAGAGGTTGCCTTCCGTATCCTGAAAAATCCGGGCCTCTATGCTGGCCTTGGTCCCGTCGGTATAGGTGACCTGCATCCCGCATTTCGTCTGCCCGTCAAACACCGTCGTGACCTTCCCCGAGCCCAGATTGAAACTGATCTGGTCATAGCTCTTGGCGGTATTATAGGTGTCCAGCGCATTTTTGGCCCCGACCCTGTCGATCGTGGTAATCCCGACGACATGGCGAAACAGAGGATCGCTGGCGCTGCCGTAATTCTTTCCCAGAAAAGAGCCGATCCCTTCAGACATCTGCGGATTGACGCTGTTTTCAATCGAATCAAGCTGTTGGGTGAACTTTCCAAGATAGATGGCATTCCAGGTAGGCATGGCAACCCCGCACTCGCGACACTCAACATCGCCACCTGACCGATGAAGGAACCCGTAATCGTCGGTGACAAATGCAGGTTACAACAGATCATCTACCTATCAACCTTCTGAATAAAAACGATTTTACGTAATGTTTCGACAATTCTCCTATAACCCGACAACCCAACCCATGCTATTCGGGCAAACGAAAACCCGCCCTGTCGGCAGACAGAACGGGTTTGAAATGATAGCTGCCGATCCTGTTCAGAGCGCCGTCTGATAAATCGGTTGCCGATTGTTGCGATGACGCTCTGCCAGTTGCCGACCGCGCCGACCGGGGACAAGCAGCCGGATGGGTTCGCGCGCCTCCATCTCTTCGCCGATCTCGATCAGTTCGGGGAACAGTTCGAATATCTCGGCCCGCGCCGCTTCAGAGACCGATTTCAGCGCCATCGGACCGGTGAACAGCGACTCCGTCGGCGCACCATTCGAAAAGACGATCTCATGCCGATCCAGCAGCAGGTGGACATAAACGATCCTCCGCGACGTCTGATCCACCGAAATTCCCGGCAGACCGACCAGATGCTTTGCGGCAACAAGGACCTCTTCCGTCCCAAACATCCGCCGCGCCACAGCCGAGCGGACCAGCACCCGATGCTGGGGCGAAACCCGCAGATCGGCCTGCGGAAGCTCTTCTCCCAACGCACCGGCAGAAATCAGGATGGGGCGCAGATGGTCGTTGAGATCCGTCAGTTCGATCCGTTGCGATCCGGTCCAGCGGAGCGGCTGCGGACCATGATCCTGCGTCAGCAGCCTGTCACCGACCCGCAACGCCTCGACCCGACGCAAACCGGCGGTCGTCTCGATCATCGTGCCCTCGGCGAAACAGGCGATCAGGATGTCGTTCAGCCTGTCAATCGGCAGGTCCCAGATATGGCTGGTCCTGCTGTCCCCCGGAACAGCGGCTTCAGGCGCGACAAAGACAGAGCGGATCGGTTTGGCCATTGAACTGGCGTCATCATCCACCGGGGTCGCCATGAACAAATTCCCGTCCGCATCCTGAAATAGAGTTCCTTCAACCAGAGCACTGGTGCCGTCACCATATGTCAGCGTCATATTCGTCAATATGCTCGGATCGAATGTCATCTGATTAAATTTGGCGCCCGGCATATCGTCGGGTGATAAATCGCTGATCGCTGTGCTCGGGATCGCGTGGCCGAACAAGGGTTCCGCCTCGCTGCCATAGGATCGCCCATAGAACGCATTGGCGGATATGGCGGGGTTCATCGGGCTTTCCGTCGCATCACGCTGCGCCAGAAAATTCCCAAGAAAAATTGCCGTCCAGGTCGCCATAATACGCTCCAATCGAGTTATTCACCCGCTTTGGTCGGAAATATTCTGCAAATTGCGACAGCGCTCTGACGAGCGCCCGGATCACGATGAACCATCGCATCGTCCCGGATCGCGTACCTGATACTTTCAAACAGGATGCTTCGTCGAAAATCGCCGGTCAACCTGTTGGTTTAGTTTAATTGAAAGAAGAATTTATGGCGAGCAAAGGTTAACATTTTGATCGACTTATAAACGGCGCGATTTTCCCGAAAAGCCGGGGCGCAAAGCGCTCCGGCCCAGCCGACAGAACGAATCACCTGTCAAAGACAGGGCAGACAACAGGAATCTTCGATCAGATCAGGCCTTCGGCACGAAAATCTTCGCGCAAATCACGTTCGGGACGCGGGCCGACATGGCTGATCACTTCGGCTGCCGCGATGCAGCCCATCCGTCCGGCCGCCTGCAGCGGCGCCCCGGTCGCCAGACCGTAAATCAACCCCGCGGCAAACTGATCGCCCGCCCCCGTCGCATCCACCGGCACGACCCGGTGGACCGGCGCCGTCACCCGCTCGCCCTCGCGGATCAGGATCGCGTCGTCGCCAGAGCGCGTGCAGATCACCGTTCCGCAAACCGCCACCGCCTGCGCCAGCGCGGCTTCCAGATCGGTGGTCTGATAAAGCGAGGTCCATTCGTGGACATTGCCGATCACATAATCCATCGGGCCTGCGACCAGCTTGCGGAAATCCTCGCGGTGACGATCGACGCAGAACGGATCGGACAGTGCAATCCCGGCCTGTCCGCCTGCCTCATGACAGGATTTCGCAGCCTTCAGAAACGCCTCTTTCCCCTTCGGCTTGTCGAAGAGATAGCCTTCCAGAAACAGCCAGCCCGCACCCTGAAACACCGCCGGGTTGACATCATCCGGACCCAGTTCAGCCGAGATGCCCAGATAGGTGTTCATCGACCGCTCGCCATCAGGCGTCACCATGATGATGCTGCGCGAGGTCGGCAATTGATCGCCACCAATCGGTGGATTGACGAAAACCGTGCCCGCGGCCTCGGTCTGGGTGGCATAGGACTGCCCAAGCGCATCATTCGCCACGCGACCGATAAACGCCGTCTTCAGACCCATGCTGCCGATCCCGGCCAGCGTATTCGCGACCGAGCCGCCCGGCACCAGACGCGCCTGTGACCGCCCCGGCCCGTGATCGTCGGCCTGCGCGGCCATCAGATATTCCGACCGTTCTCGCTCGATCAGTTGCATGATGCCCTTCTGTACCCCAAGCGCCTCAAGCCGCGCATCGTCGGTGGGT
This sequence comes from Paracoccus caeni, assembly GCF_016629665.1. Classification (GTDB taxonomy): domain Bacteria; phylum Pseudomonadota; class Alphaproteobacteria; order Rhodobacterales; family Rhodobacteraceae; genus Paracoccus; species Paracoccus caeni. Next base: position 1,277,048 of record NZ_JAEPRQ010000001.1, on the reverse strand, counting down.
GCAATCACGTCCATGACAGCATTGCCGATGCCGATCACATAGGGGGTGGTCATATGGTCTTCTCCTCATAGGGGCACAGGTCGCTGATGATGCAGACTGCGCAGCGCGGGCGTCGCGCCTGACAAATATAGCGGCCGTGCAGGATCAGCCAATGATGGGCATCCTGCTGGTAGCGGACGGGAACGTTGTTTTCGATCGCGCGCTCAACCTCATCGACATCGCGACCGGGGGCGATATGAGTGCGGTTTCCGACACGAAAGATATGCGTGTCAACGGCTTGCGATGGAAAGTTGAAAGCGCTGTTCAATACCACATTGGCGGTCTTGCGACCCACGCCGGGCAACGAGGTCAGCGCGGCGCGGCTGTCGGGCACCTCGCCGCCGAACTCATCCACCAGAATGCGCGACAGGGCGATGACGTTCTTGGCCTTCTGCCGGAAAAGGCCAATGGTCTTGATATGCTCGGTCACGCCTTCGACGCCCAGTGCCAGCATCGCCTGCGGCGTGTCGGCGATGGCGAAAAGACCCTTGGTCGCCTTGTTCACCCCCACATCGGTCGCCTGCGCCGACAAAGCCACAGCCACCACCAGCGTATAGGGATTGGTGAAATTCAGCTCGGTCTCGGGCTTCGGATTCGACTCTGCCAGCCGCGAAAAGATCGCGACCTGCTGGGAAAACGGCAAGGGAGGTGGCAAGCGCCGGGTCTGAGCCATGACCCGCCGGTTTTCGCCCCAGTGACGCCTTAATGCAAGCCCGACCCGACGCGGGCGAAAGATCGCCGACGCGATCTTGCCGATCACCGGCTTATCGCTCCTTTGTGACGGAAAACCAGAGGGTTCCACGACAGCGTGACTTCCCTTTCCATCGGAACTGCGACAGCTTGACGCGCGTTAGAAAACGGCGTCGGAATCGGCGCCACAGGAATTGAACGGGGCCGACAGGGCCCGAAAGCGTGAACAGGAAAGGCTGATCCCATGAGTTTCCGCGTCCCAACCATCCTTGCCGCCTCTGGCCTCATGGTCCTTGGAGCCTGCACCGACCCGTCGATGAACGGCGGCACCGGCACCGGAACCGGCATGAGCCGCACCCAACAGGGCGCGCTGGCCGGTGCTGCTCTTGGCGCGCTTTACGGCGTTAGCCGCGACAGCGACAGCAATAATGAAGGCCGTGACGCCGCGCGCGGTGCGATCCTTGGCGCCGCTGCGGGTGCGGTTGCGGGCAATATCCTCGACCGTCAGGCACGCTCGTTGCAGCAATCGCTGTCCAACCCGAACATTCAGGTCGTGAACCACGGCTCTTATCTGCAAGTGGTCCTGCCCGAAGGCATCCTCTTCGCAACCGACTCGGCCGCCGTGTCGGGCGTCGCGCAGAACGACCTTTATGCGGTCGCGCGCAACCTGAACCAATATCCGAACAGCCGTGTCGAAGTGGTTGGCCATACCGACAATACCGGCTCGGCAGCCCACAACCAGGATCTGTCGCAGCGCCGCGCACAATCGGTCGCGAATATCCTTGCAGCCGCTGGCGTTCAGTCGGGTCGTCTTGCAGCCACGGGCCGTGGCTTCAACCAGCCGATCGCCTCGAACGACACCGCATCGGGCCGCGCGCAGAACCGCCGCGTCGAAATCCTGATCCGCCCGACCAACTAAGCCGGATCGTCACAACGCAGAAAGGGCCGGTTTCCACCGGCCCTTTTTCATTGCCGATCACACAACTCCGCCCGATTTCTTCGTTGCACAAATACCGTTCTTTTGACCTGCCCGAACCCGCACGACCCAAAGAAAAACCTCCGGCCCATCGGACCGGAGGTTTATAAGATCACTGTCCTGTTGATCTCTTGAGCGTCAGTTCAACCGGCGCGCCACGTCTTCGATGGCGTCGTCGATCCCGGCCGAGCGTTGCCCGCCCTTCACTTGCGCTTCCAGCAGTTCCGAAGCAGCGGCAACCGCCGTCTGCACCGCACGGTCGCGAACAGCGCGAACCGCATCGCCTTCGGCGCTGGCGATTTGCTCTTCAGCGGCTTTCAGGCGACGCTCGATCGAGTTTTTCAGGTCATCCTGCGCCTTGGCAGCCTGAGCCTGCGCCTCGCGCTTGGCGTTGGCGACGATCTGGTCAGCCTGACCGGCCACTTCGCGCTGACGACGCTCGTAGCTGGCATAGATTTCCTGCGCTTCTTCGCGCAGCTTCCGGGCCTCGTCCAGATCCTTGCGGATGTTATCGGCGCGACCGTCCAGCAGACGCCCGATCACTTGCGGGATCTTGAAATAGACGATGATGCCGACGAAGACGAGGAACGACACCAAGACGATGAAGTCGGTATTGGCGAGCCGGAAGAACGGGCCGGAAGCAGCAGCAGCCGGGCCCGCGCTCAGCGCGACGGCGGCGATGGCAGCAAGCTTTTTCATTGCAGGCCCCCCTTCATGCGATTGTCCACGGCCTGATCGACGGCGGCCTGATCGACATTGCCCCCGAAGCTGCGGACCAGTTCGGCGGTGACATCGCGGGCAACCTCGCGCGCATCGGCGGTGGCCGAGTCGCGGATTTCGCGGATGCGTTTCTCCGATTCCGCGGTGCGGGCGGCGATTTCGGCATCGGCATGGGCGATGGCGGCGTCCAGTTCCTTCTGGATCTCGGCGCGGTTGGCGGCGACGATCTTCTGGGCTTCCGAACGGGCATCGGCCAGCGCCTTGTCATAGGCGGCCTCGGCCTCTTTCGATTTCTGCTTGAATTCCTCGGCAGCCATCAGATCGCCGGTGATGGCGCCCTGACGATCCGAGATGACGGATGCGATCCGGGGCAGCGCGATCTTCGACAGCACCCAGTAAAGCACCACCAACGTGATCACGAGCCAGAAGATCTGGTTCGGGAAGGCGTCGATGTTCAATTGCGGCAGACCACCAGAGCTGGCAGCTTCTGCGCCATGCGCTGCGGCATCGCCCGCGTCTTGAATATGTTCGGCCGCGTGGGTTGCGGCGTCTTGCAACAGGCTGATCATGTCCTAACCCCTTGGCCTCTCAGGTCACGAAGGGATGGAGCCTTGGCCCCATCCCGCCGCAAGGATGGCGTGGGATCAGACTGCGAACATCAGCAGAAGCGCGACGAGGAACGAGAAGATCCCCAGTGCTTCAGCGAAGGCCATGCCGATGAACAGCGTGGCGGTCTGACCGGCCGCAGCCGAAGGATTGCGCAGAGCGCCTGCCAGGAAGTTGCCGGCAACGTTGCCCACACCGATAGCAGCCCCGCCCATGCCGATGGCGGTCAGGCCGACGCCGATGTACTGGCCCAGTTCTCCGATATTGCCTTCCATGATAATACTCCTTGCGGTTGGAAGTGGTAGATAGGGTTGAAGCGGTGGCGCAACATGCGCCACCCGATCTGCAGGCCGTCAGTGCGACGGGTGCAGCGCGTCTTTCAGGTAAACGCAGGTCAGGATGGTGAACACGTAAGCCTGAATGCCGGCGACCAGCACCTCAAAGGCATACATGCCGACCACTGCGATGATGGAAACGGGTGCAACGGCGGCGATGCCTGCGAAGGCTGCGAACACCTTGATCACGGCGTGGCCTGCGATCATGTTGCCGGCAAGACGAATGGAATGGCTGACCGGGCGGACGAAGTAGCTGATCACCTCGATCACCGCCAGAACCGGACGGATCGCCAGCGGAGCTGAGCGGACCCAGAACAGGTCAAGGAAATGCACGCCATTCTTGATGAAGCCGATTGCGGTCACGGTGAAGAACACCGCGAAAGCCAGCACGGCGGTCACTGCGATATGCGAGGTGACAGTGAAGGCCATCGGCAGCAGGCCAAGGAAGTTGGCCAGCAGCACGAATATGAACAGCGTCATGATATAGGGGAAGTATTTCAGCGCCTCTTTCCCGGCGATATCCTCGACCATCTTGTGGACGACGCCATAGGTCAGTTCGGCGATGGATTGCGACCGATTGGGAACGATGGCGCGGCCACGGGTGCCGACGACCAGCATCGCCACGGTGGAGACGACGATCAGGAACAGCCACAGCGTCACATTGGTCGGCGTGTAGAACGAAATCTCTCCGGCGCCAAACAGCGGTTTGACATCGAATTGGGAAAGAACTGAATCGAAATGCAAGCCTTCGCCATCCGTCGCCACGATCAATCCCTCTCATCGGTGCCCGGCGCATTCTCGCCCGGCGTTCGGTTAAGTTCGCTCGCGGTGCGCATCATCGTCTTGATACCGGCCGCGAGGCCAAGAAAGATGAACAGGATCATCATCACCGGCATGGTGCCGAGAAAGTAATCCAGTCCGTATCCGATCCCACAGCCAAGCCCGATGCCGGCAACAAGTTCGGTCAACATCCTCCAGGCGACATGCGCCTGATCGTATTGCGCCATCGGTCCCTTGACCTCTGGCTTGGGCTGAAGCTGTGACAGCCGTTCCTCCAGAACACGCAACCGGGCCGCATCTTGGTCCCTGTCATCGCCGTTCCGGGGCCCTTCGGCCATCTTTCACGCCCCCGTTATCCGTTGCGGGGTGTCTAGGGTGGATAAGGCCCCGAGTCAAGCAATGCAGGACGACACACAAGCCATTGAAATTCATATGTTTTGAAACGCGCGTCTTTTCACCGCATGGCTTGCAATCCGCCAAGGCTCCCGACATTATTCAACCGCAAAGTTGAGCATTCTGCCCCTGAAACCACACCGGACCCCACATGACCGCGCCCGCCGCCAACCGTCTCGACCTGATTTTCGCCGCTCTGGCCGATCCGACGCGGCGGCGGGTGCTGTCGATGCTGCTGGAAGACGACATGGCCGTCAGCGACGTTGCGTCACCCTTCGAGATGAGCCTTGCGGCGATCTCGAAGCATCTGTCGGTGCTTGCGACCGCCGGTCTGATCCGGCAGGAAAGGCGCGGTCGGATCACATGGTGCATGCTTGACCCTGAAGGGATGCGCGCGGCTTCGGTCTGGATGCAGGGGTTCGGGCAGTTCGATCCGGTCGATCTGGACGATTTCGAGCGGTTTCTGGAAGCGCAGATCAGCGAATGGAACGAGGAATGAGCGGACAGCCCGATATTCTCTGCATCGGCGCGATGCTGTGGGACGTGATTGGCCGCGCGCCCCGGCGAATGGCCCCCGGCGCCGATGTGCCGGGCCGGATCCGGCATATTCCGGGCGGTGTGGCGCTGAACGTCGCGGTCGCCCTGTCCCGGTGGGGTCTGGTGCCTGCGGTCCTCTCTGCCGTAGGTCGCGACCCCGAGGGTGAGGCGCTGGTGGCCGAGGCCCGGCGCTTGGGCGTTCTGACCCAATGGCTGGCCCGCGATACCGGGTTGCCGACCGATTGCTATATGGGGATCGAGGATAGCGAAGGGCTGATTGCCGCCGTTGCCGACGCCCATTCGCTTGAAGAAGCGGGGGACCGTATTCTTCAGCCGCTGGCGGATGAGCTGGCCGGATGGACCGCGCCGGTGGTTCTGGACGGCAACCTGACCGAGGATTTGCTGGCCCGCATCGCCCGCGATCCGCGCCTTGCGGTGGCCGATCTGCGCGTCGTGCCCGCCAGCCCCGGCAAAGCCGAGCGGCTCGAGCCGCTGATCGCCGCCCGGCGCGGCTGTTTCTATCTGAACCGTCTGGAAGCCGAGATCCTTGCGGGCGATGCCTGCCCCGATGCCGCCAGCGCGGCGGCAGCGGTGGTCCGTCGCGGTGCGGCGCGGGTTCTGGTGACCGACGGTCCCTACCCCGCCGCCGACGCCATCGCCAACGGCCCGACCCTGACCCTTACCCCGCCTGCGGTCACGGTCGCGCGGGTGACCGGCGCAGGCGATTGCTTTCTGGCCGCCCATCTGGCCGCCGAGTTGAAAGGCAACGCCCGTGAGGCCGCCCTGCGGCAAGCGGTCGAGGCCTCTGCGGCGCATGTTTCGGGGAAGGATGTGCCGTGAAACTGTCCGCCAACCAAAGCAGAGGGCAGTGCCCGACCGTGGGTGGGTACCTGCAACAGTCGTTCTTCGCACTTTATCGTGCCGCCCCGCCCAACATCGATTTTGCGCGAAACATCACCGAAGTGCCCGCCCGTCCGGGCGGTCGGGCACTGCCCGGCGGTGCCTGTGGCACCTTGATTCCGGGCGAGATCTGACCATCACCGTAGGGTGCGTGCTCCGCACGCACCAAGCTCCCGACACCAAAAACACGAGACATGCCATGACCGCCCCCCTGACCTACTCAACCGAAACCGCCGAGGCCTTGGCCGCGAACCGTCCCGTGGTGGCACTGGAATCCACCATCATCACCCACGGTATGCCCTATCCGCAGAACCTCGAAATGGCGCGCAAGGTCGAGCAGGTGATCCGCGACAATGGCGCCACCCCGGCGACGATTGCGGTGATGGACGGCCAGATTCATATCGGCCTTGACGATGCCGCGCTTGAGAAGCTGGCCCAGACCCCGCCCAGCGAGGCGATGAAGCTGAGCCGCGCCGATCTGGCCGTCTGCCTGACCACCGGGCGCACTGGCGCAACCACGGTGGCGGCCACGATGATCTGCGCCCATCTGGCGGGCATCCGCACCTTTGCGACCGGCGGCATCGGCGGCGTTCATCGTGGCGCGGAAAACAGCTTCGACATTTCCGCCGATCTTCAGGAACTGGCGCAGACCCCAGTAACAGTGGTGGCGGCGGGGGCGAAGGCGATCCTTGATTTGCCGAAGACATGGGAAGTGCTGGAAACGCTGGGCGTGCCGGTTATCGCCTATGGTCAGGACGAAATCCCCGCCTTCTGGTCGCGCGACAGCGGCCTCCGCGCGCCTTTGCGCATGGACGACCCCGCCCAGATCGCAGCAGCGGCGGATATGCGTGCCCGCCTTGGCCTGAAAGGCGGCCAGCTTGTCGCCAACCCGATCCCGCCCGAGGCCGAGATCACCCGCGACATCATCACCCCGGTAATCGAGCAAGCTCTCTCTGAAGCAGAAGCGCAGAAGATCGCAGCGAAGGAAGTCACGCCGTTCCTGCTGCAACGCATCTTCGAGTTGACCGAGGGCAAATCGCTGGAATCCAACATTGCGCTGGTCCTGAACAACGCCCGACTGGCGGCGAAGATCGCGATCGAGATGGCAAAAAGCTAAGGCAACTGACCAAGGGACGGTAGGTCAGTCTTTCTCGTCCGGCTCGGGCAGCAACGGCTTCACCACGACGCGGATCATCCAAAGCGTGATCAGCGCAAGCCCGGTGCCCAGCACGGCCAGAACCCCGTCACCCGTCCCGCAGGCCAGCCCGATGGCACCTGCAAGCCACATCGACGCACCCGTCGTCAACCCGCGCACATTGCCGCCGCTGGTGATAATCGAGCCAGCGGCAAGGAAGGCCACGCCCGCCGTGACCGCCTCGATCAGCCGCAACGGATCGACGCGCAAGGTCGTCTCGGTGGTGCCGGGGAAGATCGTCAGCTCCATCGCGACGATGGTGAACATGGCCGCCGCCATCGCGATCAGCATATGGGTGCGCAGCCCGGCAGCGCGTGATTTCACCTCGCGCTCCCATCCGATCAGCGCGCCCAACAGCAGCGCCAGAAACAACCGCGCGGCGACGGTCACGATGGGGATCGCCTCGGCAGGGGTGAACAGGTCGAGGATGGCGTCGGTAAGGGCGGTCATGGTGGCTCCCTGCACAGCTTTGCAGCCGCAACGCCCCGCAGTGTCAAAGAGTTGCGACGATCAGCGTGCCGCCACCGCCCCCTCACCGCTGCAAATAGAAGTCAGCGCTGTTTCGTAAGGCGCCGCAACGCGCATTTGGCCGGTCTGGGCAGACCTTGTGCGCAAATGCTCTTCTTCGCAGATCATTTTCGCGTTCAGGTTCCGCTCGATCCCGCAGAAACTGCTTTGGCCCAGATACCAACTGACGGTGAAGTTCAGATCCTTCAGTGGCAGTTCATACATCGCCACGGCATCCAGCCGACCCCGCCAGCCGCTGAACGCCCGGTTCCACGACAGACCCTGACGCGCCTGCCATGCCCCGAAGAAGGTCGCGACTGGCGCGCCGACCAATCCCTGCGTCGTCACCGGCGGATCATCCTTTGGCGGGGTCAGATCATCCGCACAAGCACCCGAAGACGGGGCATGCCGCGTTTCCTCATCAAGGGTTCTGAGCGCGATCAGACGGATGTCATTCACCACGGCTTTTTCCGGCAGGCGGTTCAGAATGTCATGCAGGGTCTCGATCCCCGAATTGTCGAAATATCCGCCATCGACATATTGGTGAACGCCTTCATCGTAAGGCACGCCTCCCTCGATATTGCCGGGCTTCTTGTCGTTCAGAATCCGCGCAGGCGCGGTGACCAACGGAAAACGGGCCGAGATAAAGGCCGCCGTCGCAACCGGAATATCGCCCGCGGTTTCCAGAGCCAGCGGCAGATTGTTTCGCCCGACCTGCCCCGCCGATGAAAACGGCGACAGCACCACCCGATCTCCTGTCTCGACATGCGTGGTGTTCAAAAGCAGCGCCGGAACCTGCCGCTCGGGCGACCACGACTTCGCCAGATCAAGCAGCAGCGGGTTTTCCCCATCGGTGAGGCCAGCGGCATTTCGGATCAGCGACAGTTCCAACTGCCTGCCACGCTCTAGCCGCAGGGATTCATCAAGCGAGGACAGCGGGACGATTGTATCCACCGTATCCCATGTGAACATCCGCGCCATGACCGGGCTCAGATAATCCTGCGCCAGAATCTCGCGCACCTTCTGCTGATGGCAATCGGGGGCAGCGTCGGGCGCATCGCAGACCCCTGACTGCCGGATCGCCCAATAAGTCGCGGCACCAATCGAGCCACCCGAGACGCCGCTGATCGCAAAGATCGAGCGGGCATATTCATCGCCATAAAGATCAGTGTTCTTGGCCAGATACATGGCGGTGAAATAGGCCGCGAAAAGGCCGCCCCCCTCTGCCGCGATCAGTCGCACCGGCTCGCCCGCATCCTCTGCCGGGCGGGCCAGCCGCCATGCGGCCAGAGCATCGCCGATCTCGCTCCGCTGACCGTCGAAGGTCGAGCCAAGGATCAGGTTGCATCCGGCCAAAGCAGGACACAGCCGTCGGTTTGCCTCTCCCCAGGCAAAGGTCAGCGTGGCCAGAACCGTCAGCGCCACCGCTACCACCCGCTCTTTCCGCGAGGTTTTGCCGGGATAGAAAAAGACGGTGAAGCAGTAGATTGCCATCAGGATCAGGAACAATCGCGCCCCTTCCCGGCCAGACGCAGCCGCGATCAGTCCCAGAACCGCAAAGATCAGCGGGATTTGTCCATAGCTGAGAACCGAAGAAAGCCGCGTCAGCCCGGCCAGCGCGAAAGCCGCGACCGAGACGAAACTCAGCGTCACCGCAATCGGACCAAGCCAGACCGAGGCCGCAGGAAAGATCGCGACCAGAAGCAAAAGAAGCGCCGAAACCCAGGTTGCGGGCTTGCGATAGCGCAGGCCCAGCCGGATCGGTCGATCTACGACACGCTTGGTCGCATCGAAGATCTTGCGCAGCAAACCCTTTTTCTGCGGGTCGGAGGATGGGGGAGGCAGGAAGATGTTAAGCCCCGACAGCACCGCCAGCGAAAGAAAGATCACCGTCGGGATCAGCAGCAGTTGGGCGAACAAGGTGACATGATCTTCGCCCAAAAGGATCCGCATCATCGCAATGACCACGGCAGCCAAGGGCAGACGCCCGACCCATGTCAGCAGGATCGTTTCGATATTCGGGTTATGCGCACCGAAATGCCGGTCGGTATCCAGCGCATATTGGGTGGCCTGATAAAGCGTCGGCGGCAGAAACAGAAAGCCCAGCAGGGTCGCGACCCCGGCTACGATGCCGGAAATCCCCTGATTGCGGATATTTTCGACCACGCCCAGAAGCGCCTCGTGCGAGGGATCGAAGACGGCGAGAACAAAGGAGAACACCACCGCGACAAGGATCGGCCCCCATGCATATTCAAGCGCATTGCCGAATTCTTCGCTGAAAGACGGCGCCTCGCGCGGCTTTTTGGGCGGATTGTTCGGCCCGGTGTTGTGTTTGGCAGGATCGTCATCGGCAATATGGGACATCGCGAAAAACCTCTCACCATAAAATAGATCTAATATGTCTTATTTTTCTTCTTTACTGAACTTATAATTTCACCCGACCTCGTCTCCTGATCGATTTCGGCTATCCTCAAAAGGCGGCAACCCTTGTTCAGACGCCCATCGCAGGCTATCTGTCCCGTCTGAGAATTCACGAGGATCCGCCCCATGCGCGCCGAGACGCAGTCCACCATCGAAGCCATCCGCAAATCGCTGACCCTGCTGGGCCAGCGGATGGATTGGCAGACCGCGCCGCATCGCCTTGAGGAAATGAACGCGATGATCGAAGCGGGCGATCTGTGGTCCGATCCGGCCCGCGCGCAGAAACTGATGCGCGAACGGCAGGCTTTGTCCGACGCGATCGAGACCTATAAGCGGATCGACACCACCCTTTCCGCCAATGCCGAGATGGTCGAACTGGCCGAGGATGAAGGCGATGCCGAACTGGTGGCCGAGGCAGAGGCGAACCTGAAGGAACTGGCCCAGCTTGCCGCGCAGAAAGAGCTTGAGGCGCTGCTCAATGGCGAGGCGGATGCCAACGACACCTTCCTTGAAATCAACGCCGGTGCGGGTGGGACGGAAAGCTGCGACTGGGCCTCGATGCTGGCGCGGATGTATGTCCGCTGGGCCGAGAAGAAGGGCTATGAGGTCGAATTGCTGTCCGAGACGGCAGGCGACGAAGCGGGCATTCGCAGCGCCGCCTATAAGATCACCGGACATAATGCCTATGGCTGGCTGAAATCGGAATCGGGCGTGCATCGTCTGGTCCGCATCAGCCCCTATGACAGCGCGGCACGGCGGCATACCTCGTTCAGCTCGATCTGGGTCTATCCGGTCGTGGACGACAATATCGAGATCGAAGTGCCGGATCGCGACATCCGCATCGACACCTATCGTTCGTCTGGCGCGGGCGGTCAGCACGTCAACACCACCGACTCGGCGGTGCGGATCACCCACCTTCCGACCAATATCGTCGTCACCAGTTCCGAGAAGTCGCAGCACCAGAACCGCGCCAACGCCATGGCGGCACTGAAGGCGCGGCTTTATCAGATGGAACTGGACAAACGGAACGCCGAGATCAACGCCCAGCATGCGGCGAAGGGTGAGGCAGGCTGGGGCAACCAGATCCGCTCTTACGTGCTGCATCCCTATCAGATGGTGAAGGATCTGCGCACCAGCGAAGAGACCAGCGACACGCAGGGCGTTCTGGACGGCGATCTGGACAACTTCATGGCCGCGACGCTGGCGCTTGATGTCGCTGGCAAAAGCCGGGCCGAGGCGCAGTCGGACGACTGATCCCGTAACGGACCGACAGGTTAGCGTCCCGCTCGCCTTATGCGAGATGGGTTGGATTTTTCGATCACCCCATGAGTGCGAATTTACGCAAATTTGCGTAAAGGTTGCATCTTCCTGCAACACTGAGCGGCGCGTGCGATTCAAGTGATGTTGGGCACTTGACAGTCAGGTCAGGTTCTCGCGAAAACTATCAAATGTTTATCCGTTCATGATCCGGTTCCTTGTATTTTTGAAACCCGGGTCGGAGTTGCTTTTTTACAGGATGTTGCAATGCAGAAACGGCAGTTGGGTCGTGACGGACCATTCGTTGGGGCAGTCGCACTTGGGACGATGAACTTCGTCGATACCTATGGACCAGCCGAAGACAAGGAAAGTCTGCGCTGTATGTCCGAATCCCTTGAAATGGGGGTCAACCATCTGGACACGTCGAACGTGTATGGGATGGGCCGGGCCGAAGACCTGCTGGCGCAGTTTCTGAAGAAGAACCGCGACCGGGTGGTTCTGTCCAGCAAAGCCGGGATCACCCGCAATCCGGACCACCCTTTCGACAATTCGCCCGAATTTCTGCAGAAGGCTCTGGAAGGATCACTGCGGCGTCTTGGGACCGATCACATCGATCTCTACTATCTCCACCGGCGCGAGGCTGCACGGCCGATTGAAACGGTGATGCATACGCTGCTGCGTTTCCAGCAAGAGGGGAAAATCGGCGCCATCGGCCTGTCCGAGATTGCCCCCTCGACACTGGAACGCGCCCGCTCGGTCGCGCCGGTGGCGGCTGTGCAGTCGGAATACTCGCTATGGACGCGCCTGCCGGAACTGGGAATGCTGCAGGCGACCCAGCAGGCGGGCACGGCCTTCGTCGCCTTTTCGCCCATCGGTCGCGGTGTCTTTACCACCCTGCCCCCCGATCCCGCGCAGTTCGACAAGCATGACTTCCGCAGGATCATGCCGCGTTTCGATCAGCGCAACTGGCCCTACAATCTGGCGCGGCTGAAACATTTCGCCGACTATGCCCGCGATCATGGTGAAACGCCCGCCGCGCTTGCCATTGCCTGGGTGCTGGCCCGCGCACCGCATGTGATCGCCCTGCCCGGCACAAGGCGGATCGAGCATATGAGCGAGAATGTCCGCGGCGCCTCAATCACCCTCTCGCCCGAACAGCTTGCCGAGATCGAGGCGATCCTGCCCCTCGGTTGGGCGCATGGTGAGCGTTATGGCGAGGCCATGCATCGAGGGCCGGAACAATATTGCTGACCGGGAACGGTTCTAGCGCTTGGATTCTGTCAGCATTCTGACCGCCAAAGCGGCCAGAACCCCGCCCATCAGCCAACGCTGCACGCGCGCCCAGCCCGGGCGGCGTGCCAGAAACAGCGCGATGGAGCCAGCCGCAAGAACGATCAGCGTGTTGACCATGATGCTGACGGCGATCTGCGTCGTGCCCAGCATCAGCGACTGCGCCAAAATACCGCCATGCCCCGGCTGAATGAATTGCGGCAGCAGCGACAAATACAGGATCGCGATCTTCGGGTTCAGCAGATTGGTCAGGAAGCCCATCAGGAACAGCTTGCGCGGACTGTCAGGCGGCAGATCGGCCACCTCAAAGGCACTGCGCGCACCGGGTCGCAGCGCCTGCCACGCCAGATACAGCAGATAAAGCGCCCCCGCGATGCGCAACGCATCATAGGCGAAGGGCACGGCCAGCACGATTGCGGTAATCCCGAAAGCCGCGCAGAGCATGTAAAAGACAAAGCCAAGCGCCACCCCGCCCAGCGAGATCATCCCGGCCCGCCGACCCTGACAGATACTGCGCGAGATCAGGTAGATCATGTTCGGCCCCGGCGTCAGAACCATGCCAAGCGCGACAAGCGCGAAGGCCAGATGTGCAGTCGGATCGGGCATAGGGGCGACCTTTATGTGAAGGGATCACGTCACTTAGCAATGCGCGCGGGGGATTGGTCAAGGGTCCGGAACGCGACGGAAAGGCGGGAATAAGCTCTGGCGCGACCCGTTCTGCGGGTGTTAGCCTCAATGCTGCAAGTGCGAAATAACGATTGGGCCGAAGATGGACGAGAGAAGCATCAATCTGGCGCTGCAGGGTGGCGGCGCGCATGGCGCCTTTGCCTGGGGCGTGCTGGACCGGCTGCTGGATGAAAAATGGCTGACCATCGCCTCGATCAGCGGCACCTCGGCCGGGGCGCTGAACGGCGCTGCGCTGAAGGCCGGATTGTCACGCTTTCCGGGGATCAGGGGACGGATGGCCGCGCGCGAAAATCTGGACGATCTGTGGTCCCATGTCGGCAAGATGAGCGACAATCGCATCATCCAGTGGATGCGATCGCTGATCCCGATGCCGCCCGATCTGGGCCGCCTGACCGAGCTTTTCTCGCCCGCCGCATGGATGGAGGGGCTGACCCGCATCTTCAGCCCCTATGATTACGGCCCGTTCTACGTGAATCCGCTGGCGATGGTGCTGCGCGGTCTGCCGTATCCGAACTTCAGCAATCATACCGGGCCAGAGCTGTTCGTCACCGCAACCAATGTCCGTACCGGTCGGATTCGCGTCTTCACCGGGCTGGCCGCCACCCCCGATGCGGTGATGGCCTCGGCCTGCCTGCCGAACCTGTTCCGCGCGGTCGAGATCCACGACCCCGATACCGGCAGGATGGAGGCATTCTGGGACGGCGGTTATACCGGCAATCCGGCGCTGTTTCCGCTGTATCGCGGCGGCCTGCCCCGCGACATCGTCATCGTGAATATCAACCCGCTGATCCGCGACGGCATCCCGAAAACGCCGATCGAGATCGCGGACCGGGTGAACGAGGTCAGCTTCAACGCCTCGCTGATGGCGGAACTGCGGTCGATCAACTTCGTCAAGAAACTGCATGATGAGGGGCGGCTGACCAACCGGCCGATGAAGAACCCGCTGATCCACATGATCCTTGACGACAACCTGATGAACGACCTGAATGCGAGGTCTAAGCTGATGCCGGCTCCGGGTCTGCTGCAGCGGATGAAAGAGGCGGGACAGACGGCAGCGGACAGTTTCCTGCATGAACACGGCTCGTCCATCGGCAAGAAAGATACTGCCGATCTGCAAGCACTGTTCGAAGGCTCCGGCGTTATCGGGCTGGAGTAACCCAGACATGAAAAAGGGCCGCAATTGCTTGCGGCCCCGACTATACCCGTGAGTGGGTTTCAGCTTTTGCGATTGCGGCGACGGCTGGCCATGGCCAGACCGCCCATCCCCGCCATCAGCATCCAGGCGGCTGCAGGAAGCGGGATCGGTGCCGGCTGAATGTTCTCTTCATAGGTGAACCGCGCCTTGATGGTCGCCTGGTTCGTCTGGTTCTCAACGGTCCAGAACTCATCCCCGATGTCGAAGCCGTTCACCGCGAAGACGTATTTGCGGGTGATGTTGCCATCGACAATCTCGAAGCTGTCGGTCGAATTCGGGTTGGTCACGGCAGTGACCTGATCGGCGCAGCCATTGATGTTGACGCCCGAACCTTCGGTGCCACCATCTGCACAGGGGTTATCAGAGTTGCCGGTTTCCCAGTGATTGAACACGAATTGTGAGGTCCGGGTATAGATCGTGCTGCTATCCGAACCCAGATAGAATTTGAACGTCACGTCCAGGCTGGCCGAGCTGATCCCCGTGCCGGCGGTGATCGGAAAGTTGTGATGGGTGAAAGTGCCAAGCGTGAAATCGACATCCTGCGCGGCATCCAGCGGCGTGCCTTCGGGCGTGAAATCATAGCCGCTTTGCGCATTGGTCGGCGTGCCCCACCGAACCGTCGAGGTTGCGCCGTTGTTGATATTCACCTGCTGGCCGCCGACGACATTGCTCCATGCGCCGCTGATATCGGTGACGGTCAGCGTCGCCGCCTGTGCACCAATCGCGGTCAACGCGATGATCGAGGCGCCGCACAGTGCGGACTTAAACATATTCATATTCGTTACTCCTCCCTGCCGGGAAGCGGTCCGCGCAAGCAATTGGCGGATCCCGCTGGCTACTGATATGATCCTGTAGGTTGGATCGTGCTAATTAACGAAGGTTAACATAGCACCTATCCTCCGTAAGTCGATGAAACTTATGATAAATACCACCGAAGGTTGAATCTTCCTCTAGGCGAAATCTCGCGCAAGGCGAATTAACGTCGGCACATAATCGCTATTATCCATCCCCGGTTGAAAACCACCTGCCAAATAACCTTCACCTAAACGAATCACTGTTTTCCTGCGCACATCAGGCCGGGCACGACTGCGTGTCCGCTGTCATCGATTGGCGTTTCATCGGTTGCAAAACCGTCGATGCTGCAGGCATGCTGCGTGACGAACAAACCTGCACCGACAGCAACGGCAGAAGAAGAAAAACGGAGACCACGGCCATGAGCATCTTCGACATTCTCGGCGGCGAATTCATCGAGATCATCGAGTGGACCGACGACAGCCGCGACACGATGGTTTACCGCTTCCCCACCGTCGGCAAGGCGATCAAATACGGCGCCAAGCTGACCGTCCGCGAGGGGCAGGCAGCCGTGTTCATCCATGAGGGCCAGCTTGCCGATGTCTTCGGGCCGGGGCTTTACCTTTTGGAAACGAACAACATCCCGATCATGACCCGGCTTCAGCACTGGGATCACGGCTTCCGCAGCCCGTTCAAATCCGAGGTTTATTTCGTCAACACCACCCGTTTCAACGACCTGAAATGGGGCACCAAGAACCCGATCATCGCCCGCGATCCCGAATTCGGCCCGGTCCGTTTGCGCGCCTTTGGCACCTATTCGATGCGCGTCACCGATCCCGCGAAATTCATGTCCGAGATTGTCGGCACCGATGGCGAATTCACCCGCGACGAGATCGCCTTCCAGATCCGCAATATCATCGTGCAGGAATTTTCGCGGATGATCGCGGGCTCGGGAATTCCGGTGCTGGATATGGCCGCGAATACCGGCGATCTGGGCAATCTGGTTGCCAAGGCGATCAGCCCGACCATCGCCGAATACGGCATCACGTTGCCGGAATTTTATATTGAAAACATCAGCCTGCCGCAGGAAGTCGAGAAGATGCTGGATAAGCGCACCTCGATGGGAATCGTCGGCGATCTGGATCGCTTCGGCCAATATGCGGCAAGCGAAGCGATGCTGAATGCATCCCAGAATACCGGCGGTGCCGGGGCTGGTATGGGGGCTGCGATGGGCGCGGCGATGGGCATGGGAATGGCGCAGCAGCGGGCGACGGGTCCATGGGGTCCGGTGCCGCAGGCGGGCGCAGGCACGCCGCCGCCCTTGCCGGGCAACAATGCCGAAACCGTCTGGCATGTGGCGCTGAACGGCGCCGCTCAGGGGCCTTACGGGCGCGCGCATCTGGGTCGTCTGGTCAGTGAGGGCAGCTTTACCCGCGAAACGCTCGTTTGGTCACCGGGTCTTGATGGTTGGAAGGCCGCCGAGGATGTGCCGGATCTGGCGCAGTTGTTCACCACGCAGCCGCCGCCGCTTCCGGGGGCGTCCTGATCGCCTGACCGATGCCGACGCCCCAGACCGAACACCGCTATCCCTGCGAGAATTGCGGGGCCTCGCTGCGCTTTCAGCCGGGGCAGCAGATGCTGGTCTGCGATTATTGCGGCCATCAGCAGAAGATCGGCGACGGCGCGGGTCGTGCGCCCGCCCGCCAGCCGCAGGACCGGGGCGAGACGGCGGTTCTGACCGATCCCGAAACGGGTCGCGCGCTGCAATGGGATGCCGGTCACAAATCCCCGGAACTGGTTGAAATCCCGCTGCAAAAGGGTCTGCGGCTTGATCAGAACCTTGATATCGCGCTGGATATCCGCACGCTCTCTTGCCCGAACTGCGGCGCACAGATCGAGATCGAGGGCGCGGGCCATTCCACCGAATGCCCCTTTTGCGCCACGCCTGTCGTCACCGACACCGGCACCGCCCGCAAGATCAAGCCGCAGGGCGTGCTGCCGTTTCGCCTGACCGAGGAACAGGCCCACAAGGCGATGGAGGACTGGCTGGGCAATCTGTGGTTCGCGCCGTCGGGTCTGACCGCCTATGCCCGGCGCGGTCGCAAGATGCGCGGCATCTATTCGCCCTACTGGACCTTCGACGCCCGAACCCGGTCCGAATATTCCGGCCAGCGCGGCGATTATTATTATGAGACGGTCTATGTCACCCAGAACGTCAACGGTCGCAGTCAGCGTGTCGCGCAGCAGGTGCGGCGGGTGCGCTGGCGCAGCGCCTCGGGCCGGGTAGCGCGGGATTTCAACGATGTGCTGGTGCTGGCCTCGGCCTCGCTACCGCGTCGTTTCGTCGATGCGCTGACACCGTGGGATCTGTCGCATCTGCGCGACTATCAACCGGCCTTTCTGGCCGGGCTGGAGGCCGAGGGCTATACGATCCCCCTCGCTGACGGCCACGGCATCGCGCGGCAGGAAATGGCAGGCGTGATCCTGAACGACGCGCGCCGTGATATCGGCGGCGACGAACAGCGCGTGACCCATATTGCCACCGATTATGCGGACGAGACCTTCAAGCATGTCCTGCTGCCGGTCTGGACCGCCGCCTATCGCTATAACGGCAAAAGTTTCCGCTTCGTCGTCAACGGCCAGTCTGGCCGGGTCATGGGCGAACGTCCGTGGTCGGTCTGGAAAATCGCCGCCGCAGTAATTGCTGCACTGTTGGCGCTAGCAGTTTTCCTTTTCTTTGCCGAAGGAGGAGGTTACATCGACATTGGCTCCGCCATTTCATCGGCGGATTACGTGATTCAAGGTTACTGACGCGGGAGAGAAGAATGATCCTTTGCACGGGCGAGTCGCTGATCGACATGGTGCCGGAAAACGGCGCTTATCGCCCCCTTGCGGGTGGTGCGGTCTATAATACGACCGTGGCGCTTGGCCGTCTGGGCGAGGAAACCGGCTATCTCTGGCCGCTGAGCCGCGATCCCTTTGGCGAGCAGTTGATCGCCCCTCTGGCCGAGGCCGGGGTGAATATCGATCTTTGCCCGCGGACCGACCGGCTGACGACGCTGGCTATGGTGACGCTGGAAAACGGCCATGCAAAATATTTCTTCTATGACGAAGGCTCGGCAGGCCGGATGTTCGCGGAAGACGACATCGCCGCCCTGCCCGCCAATGTGACGGCGCTTTTCGCGGGCGGCATCAGTCTTGTCCCCGATCCCTGCGGCGCGACGGTCGAGAAACTGATCGCCGACAACCATGACCGCATCCCGGTGATTCTTGATCCGAATATCCGGCCCTTCTTCATTTCGGACGCAGATGCCTATCACGCCCGCCTGAAACGCCTGCTGGCGATGTCGGACATCGTGAAACTGTCCTCGGACGATATCGACTGGCTCTATCCGGGCCTTTCGACTGCCGCGGCGGCACAGGAAGTGCTGAATAGCGGCGCAAAGATCGTTCTGCACACCTCGGGCGAGGAAGGCGCGACTGCCTATTGGTCGGGCGAGCCGGTCAGTGTTGCGGCCAACCGTGCAACCGTGGTGGATACGATTGGCGCAGGCGACACGTTCAATGCCGGTGTCATGGCCAGTCTGCGCCAGCAAGGCGTGCTGACCAAGGACGGCCTTGCCGCCCTGACGCCCGAACAGTTACGTGAAGCGCTGGCTTATGGTGCGAAGGTTGCGGCCATTGTCGTTGCCCGTGCGGGCGCGAACCCGCCTTGGGCGCGCGAACTGGTCTGATCGACAGAGCGAAGGGCAGTGCTCAGCCGCGGTTGGGCACCTGCAACGGCTGTGCTAAACACTTTATGGTGCCGCGCGCCCTGCCATATCTGTAGCGCGTGACCTCACCAAAGTGCCCAGCCGGGGGCGGCTGAGCAATGCCCGGCGGTGCCTTTCAGGCACCTTGATTCCGGGCGGGCGCTTTACCTTCATCGTGGAAAGAAGGGCCTGCTTACTCCGCGTCCAGCGCCTCGAAACCGGCTTTCTGGCGCTCGGTCCAGCGCAGGTGCAGGACCAGACCGTCCGTGCCCGATTCCTCGCGCTCAACCACGCCTGCATCATGCAGCCAAGCGCGCCGACGCCCGTCCGAGAAGGCCAGCGTGACCACCGCAGGGCTGCGCGGCTCGTCCAGCACCTCGGACAATTGGGCGTCAATGGCGGCGATCAGATCGTCCAGCCCCTCGCCGGTCAGCGCGCTGACAGCCTGTACGCCTTCGGTCCGGGCATCGGTGCGGCGCAGCGCGGCACGGGTATCGGCGCCAAGCGCATCGATCTTGTTCCAGACCTCGATCAGCGCCACATCTTCATCGACCCCCAAGCCATCAAGGATTTCAGCCACATCGGCAGCCTGCTCCTCGGTTTCGGGGTGGCTGATGTCGCGGACATGCAGAATCAGATCGGCCTCTAGCACCTCTTCCAAGGTGGCGCGGAAGGCGGCGATCAACTCGGTCGGCAGGTCGCTGATGAAGCCCACCGTATCCGACAGGATGATCCTGCGACCGCCCTTCCCGCCCTTGGCGTCCGGCAGTCGCACCGCCCGCATCGTCGGGTCCAGCGTGGCGAACAGCATGTCCTTGGCCAGAACCTCGGCCCCGGTCAAGCGGTTGAACAGCGTCGATTTTCCGGCATTGGTATAGCCGACCAAAGCCACAATCGGATAAGGCACCTTTGCCCGCGCAGCGCGATGCAGCGTGCGGGTTTTCACCACCCGCTCCAATTGCCGCCGCAGCCGGGTCATCTGTTCGTCGATAGCGCGGCGGTCGGCCTCGATCTGCGTCTCGCCGGGACCGCCGACAAAGCCAAGCCCGCCCCGCTGACGCTCAAGGTGGGTCCACGCCCGGACCAGCCGGGTCCGCTGATAGCTGAGCGCGGCCAGTTCGACCTGCAGCACACCTTCTCGGGTCCGCGCACGGTCGGCGAAGATTTCAAGGATCAGCCCGGTCCGGTCCAGAAGTTTGACGTCCCAGTCCTTTTCAAGATTGCGCTGCTGCACCGGCGACACCGCACCGTCAATCAGCACAAGTTCGGCCTCGACCTCCTCCAGCCGCGATCTGATCTCGGCCAGTTTGCCCTTGCCGAACAGTCGGCCCGGATCGGGCTTGCGCAGCTTGGCGACCTCTGATCCGACGATCTCGATCCCCGGCAGCGCATGGGCCAAGGCCACAGCCTCGGCCAGCGCATGTTCGGGTTCACGCCGCTGCGTGCGGGTGTTGCCCAGGTCGGGATGGATCACATAGGCGCGGGTCGGCCTGGCCTCGGTCGAGGTGGGTTCAGCCAATCAATCCTCGCCTTCGTAAAGCGAGATCGGCTGGCCCGGCATGATCGTGCTGATCGCGTGCTTATAGACAAGCTGCGACTGTCCGTCGCGGCGCAAAAGCACACAGAAATTGTCAAACCACGTGATGACGCCCTGCAACTTGACGCCGTTGATCAGAAAGATCGTGACCGGCACCTTGGCCTTGCGGACATGGTTCAGGAAAGCGTCCTGAAGATTTTGCTTGTCGCCAGCCATCGTTCGTCCCCGGTCCTGTTTTTATGTTTACACCAAAGATATCTAGGGCAGCGAAGCCGCCCATGCAAGTTGATGTAGAAACCACAGTTCACCCAACCTCAAACCGATTCCTGAAAGGTAACAGAATGCCGCTTTTGCGCAGATTGGCATGGTTCACGGCCTTCGGAGCCGTCATCCTTGCCGCATTTCTTTCGGTTTTCATCGGTTGGCGAATGATGACCGCGGTTCAGCCGCCCCCGGATGAGGGGCCTGTCGGCGCCGACGGTCAGCCTCTGCCCGGTCCGGGCTGCAGGAATCAGCCCTTTGTCGAAGGCAGCCTGAACGATGAGCTGCGCAGCAGGTTAAGCGAAGATCCCGATGCGCTGGCGCTGATCATCGATGACATCAATTGCGATGATGGGGGACGGGACGTGCTGGCCTATGGCCTGTTCAAGGCCAGTCCGGCGCTAGACATTGTCACCAGCGAAGCCCGAGAAGAACCTTTGGACGACGCAACCCTTGTCGCGCTTTATCCCAAGGCGCTTGAACTGGGTCAGCCGGTCATGGTCTCGGGTCTGGGCAAGCAAGGCGCATTCGAAGCCTTCTTTTACACCGACCCGGGTACCGGCCGCACATTCTTCCGCTTCATGAGCTTCTAGGATCATTTCCGCCAGAATTCGGGCGAGAACAGCGCCAGAATCGCCAGCGTCTCCAACCGGCCCAGCACCATCGCCCCGGCCAGCACCGATTTGGTGAAGACCGGCAGGCCCGACCAGCCCTCCCACGGGGCAGAGGCAATGCCCGCCGTTCCCTCGAAAGTCGGGGTTAGCGGGATCGCCCCGGCCAGCGGCCCGGTATTGGTCAGCGCGGCGATTGACAGGATCGTCGCGGTCTCGAACTGGATCGGCTGGATCGAGACAAGCGTGATCGTCACCGCAATCGAGACGGCGAAAAGCATGAAAAAGATGAAGGCCAGATAGGCCCCCTCGCGCCGCAGCCGCCGCGCCATCACCCCGCCACCGGCGACCGAGTTCGGGTGAATGATCCGCTCCATCTCGCGCTCGCCGTGCCGCGCCAGGGCATAGACGCGCATCAGCTTGACCCCGCCCGCCGTCGTCGCCACCCCGCCGCCCATCATCGCCAGCCCAGCAAGGATCAACCCCGGCGTGGTCAGGCCGGACCATGTCCGCGCCCCCTGCCAATCGACCGAATTCCAGCCGGTCGTGGTCAAATAGCTCATCGCGTTGAACAACCCGCCCCAAAAGGCAGCCAGCGCGTGATACAGATCCATCGCCATCTGCGGCGCCTCACCCGCGCCGGTCTGGGTCTCAATCGCGCCGATGAAGTGCCGCAGGAACAGCATCAGCGCCACCAGCGTCACCAGCGCCGTCGCCAGTTTCAGTTCGGGATCGTCGCGCAGCCGGTCGGTCACCCGCAATTCCTCGCCCCCCGGCCAGAAGCGGCGGGACAAAGCCGGGATCAGGAAGATCACCACGACCATCTCACCCGGCACCCCTGATGCCTCGCCCGCATGGCCAAGGACCGGGGAGATGCCACTGGTCGAAAGCGTGCCCATCGCCCGGCACAAAGCCACCAGCGAGGCATCGCCCAGCATCAACAGAAGCACCCACAGGATCAGCGTCAGCACCGCATAGACCGGAAACACCTTCACCGAGGCGCGGATCAGCCGATAGGTCGGATCGCTGACATAAGTGGCAAAGCCCGGCGATGACAGATGTGGCTGTCGGACGCGCTGCACATCCGACTGCGGCAGACGCTCGAAATATTCGCGGCGGCCATAGGGGGACGAGGTCAGTTCAAACCCGCCAACCCGCAGTGGCGCAAGGATCGCGACCGCCGTGACCAGAACGAAGAACCCGCCCATCCAGCCGACCAGCGCGCGCCAAAGGTGCAGCGGCTCGGGCAGCAGATCGGCGGAATAAAGTGACGCGCCGGTGGTGGTCAGCGACGACAGCATCTCCCACCAGGCATTGAAGAAGCCGGTATCGGGCAGGCTTTCCGCAAAGGGGATCGCCATGATCAGCGGCAGGCAGGTGAAAACGATCACCAGATTGAGCAACGCCTCGGGCGCATTGCGGCGGCGCTTGCGCGACCATGTGGCCAGCCCGATCATCCCCGAAACGATCAGCACCAGTAGGCAGCAGTAGAAGAAGTTCCGCGCGATTTCCTCGTGATTGGTGATCGAGGCGAAGGCGGCGGGGATCAGCATCGACAGTGCCGTGATGATGCTGACCAGCACCAGAAGCGGAAGGCGGAGAAGAACGGTCACGGCCCGCGCCTCAGAAGAAGTCGATCGAGACCTGCAACAGGCGCTCGACCTCGGGGACATCTTCGGTCATCGCGAAGATCAGCACCACATCGCCTTCCTCGATCCGGGTATCCGGCGTGGGCTTGACCACCTTGTCGCCCTTTTGCACCGCGCCGATCAGCGCGCCTTCGGGAAACTCGATATCGCGGATCATGCGGCCCGACATCGGTGAGGTGGACAGAACCTGCGCCTCCATCACCTCGGCCTCGGCGTCACCGACCGAATAGATGTCACGCACCCGGCCGTGACGAATATGGCGCAAAATGGTCGAAACGGTGGTGGCGCGCGGGTTGATATAAGCGTCAATATCCAGCGCGGCCATCAAGGGCACCAATGTCGGGTCGTTGATCAACGAGATCGCCATCTTGGCGCCCTCTTGCTTGGCGCGGACGGCGGCAAGGATATTGGTCTTGTCATCCGCCGTCACCGCCAACACCGCATCGGCACTGGCGACGGCAGCCTCATCCAGAAGTTCCGCCGACAGGCCGTCACCGCTCAGCACGATGGTCCGTTCCAACTGATCGGCGGCAAATTCGGCGCGTTCCCGGTCACGCTCGATCAGCTTGACGCGAACCCGCTCGGCCCGGCCTTCAAGGGTCTGCGCAACCACAAGCCCGACATTGCCCGCACCGATAATGACCAGCTTTTCCTGCTTCTGCGGCGGCTTCCCAAAGATTTCCAGCGTTCGCGGCACGTCGTCGATATGGCTGAAGATATACATCTGATCGCCCGCGAAAAGCTGATCTCCGGCTTCGGGTGCGAACAGACGCCCCTCGCGGCGGATGCCGACGACGATGGCGCGGAGGCTGGAGAACAGCTCGTTCAACTGCCACAAGGGCGTGTTCAGCGCCGGGCAATCCTCTTCGAGGACGATGCCCAGCATCTGGACCTTGCCCTTCATGAAGGTCTCGACATCGAAGGTCGAAGGCGCGGACAGCCGTTGCAGCGCGGCCTTGGCGACCTCTCGTTCCGGGCTGATGACCACGTCGATGGGTAGGTGTGAGGTGCTGTAAAGGTCGGAATAGATCGCATCCAGATAGGCGCTGCTGCGCAGCCGGGCGATCTTGCGGGGCACCTGAAAGACCGAATGGGCGACCTGACAGGTGACCATGTTCACCTCGTCCGAATGGGTGGCGGCGATGATCAGATCGGCATCGCGCGCGCCTGCCCGGTCCAGCACGTCGGGATGGCTGGCAAAGCCGATGACGCCCTGCACGTCCAGCGCCTCGGTGGCGCGGCGGATCAATTCGCCATTATTGTCGATCACGGTCACGTCGTTGCGTTCGCCCGACAGGTGCCGCGCGATCTGCCAGCCCACCTGACCCGCGCCGCAAATGATGATCTTCATGCCGGTCCTCTTGTCCCGCTGCGATGACGCATCGCTACTGCGTATGCCTGTGCAGGTTGCGGCGCAACCGGCGATGTTTGGATGGAGTTGATGATGCGGCGAACGGGTCACGCACAGTGGACACAACGTCCGTCAGCGAGAGCTGAGGGCATTGCCCGGCCGTGGGTGGGCACCGCGACGGTCGTTCAGGGCACTTTATGGTGCCACCCCGTCGTCGCTATATGAGGCGCGCAGCATCACCGAAGTGCCCGCCCGTCCGGGCGGTCGGGCACTGCCCGGCGTCGCCCAAGGGCGACTTGATTCCGGGCAGGCGCTTCTTCTTCACCAAAGTGAACTGCGCTTAACCCATCTTTAACCCGCTTGCATTAACCCATCCCTTAACGGGATTCGGGGAAGCAATGGTCGCCATAGCCTATTCGGTGGCCTTCGAGGGGATCGAGGCGAAACTGGTCGAGGTGCAATGCTCGGTCGCGGCGGGGCTGCCCGGCTTTGCCATTGTCGGTCTGCCCGACAAGGCGGTCAGCGAGGCAAAGGAACGTGTCCGTTCGGCCTTCGGCGCGATGTCGGTGGCGATGCCCAACCGCAGGCTGACGGTGAACCTCTCCCCCGCCGACATGCCGAAAGAGGGTTCGCATTTCGACCTGCCCATCGCTTTGGCCGTGCTGGCAGCGCTGGAGATCATCCCCGCCGACGAACTCGCCCGCTGCATCTGCCTTGGCGAACTGGCGCTGGACGGGCGGCTGGTCCCGGTCGCAGGCTCGCTGCCCGCCGCGATGGCCGCAGCCGAGGATGACCGTGCCCTGATCTGCCCCGATGCCAGCGGAGCTGAGGCCGCGTGGGTCGATGCGGTCCCGGTCCTTGCCCCCCGCAACCTGCGCGAAGTCGTCGATCACCTGACCGACCGTGCGCCGATCGCCCGCGCCCGCCCCGGCCAGATCACCGAGACGGTCGCCAAAGGCTGTCTCTCGGAAGTCAAAGGTCAGGAACGCGCCAAACGCGCGCTGGAGATCGCCGCAGCGGGACGGCATCACCTGCTGATGGTCGGCCCGCCCGGCGCGGGCAAATCCATGCTCGCCGCCCGCCTGCCCGGCCTGATGCCGCCGCTGACCCCGGCCGAGGCGCTTGAAACCTCGATGATCCATTCGCTTGCGGGAACGCTTGATCACGGCGGCATCCTGCGCCGCCCGCCCTTTTGCGAGCCGCATCACACCGCCTCGATGCCCGCCATTGTCGGCGGCGGGCGGACGGCGAAGCCCGGTCAGATCAGCCTTGCCCATAACGGCGTCCTGTTCATGGACGAATTTCCCGAATTTCCCCGGCAGGTGCTGGAGACCCTTCGCCAGCCGATCGAGACGGGCGAGGTCGTCGTCGCCCGCGCCAATGCCCATGTCCGCTATCCCTGCCGCTTCCTGCTGGTCGCCGCCGCCAATCCCTGCCGCTGCGGCCATCTGGCCGATGCCACGCAAAGCTGTTCCCGCGCGCCGGTTTGTGGGGGCGATTATCTCGGGCGTATCTCCGGCCCGCTGATGGATCGTTTCGATCTGCGGTTAGAGGTGCCCGCCGTCAGCTTCATGGATCTGGACCTGCCTTCTGCCAGCGAAACCTCGGCTCAGGTCGCGGCGCGGGTGGCCGGCGCCCGCCTGGCGCAGCAGAAACGCTTCGCCGCCTATCAGGGTGTCCGGGTCAATGCCGATGCCTCTGGCAGTCTGCTGGACCAGATCGCCGCGCCGGATGAGGCGGGTCGGGCGCTGATTCAGAAAGCGTCAGAGCGGCTTGGCCTGACGGCACGCGGATATCACCGCATTCTGCGCACGGCGCGGACCATCGCCGATCTTGATGGCAGCGACAAAGTCCATGCGGGTCATCTGTCGGAGGCGATCAGCTATCGTCTACCCTTTGTCGCCGGGGGCTGAACGGCTTTGCCGGATCACGGGTTTACGCAGGGATATAGGCAATCACACCGATTGGTTCAGGCGGGAATCACTGTTAGTCTTCAATCAGAACCTGCTTGTACGGCCCCTTTCGGGGAAGCAGGGCCGAGGACCGGCTCCGCACTGGCAAGGCGCGGAGCCGGTCTGATTTCAGACCGTTCCCACACGCATTCCCTGATTTGATATCTGGTACGGGCGGCGAGACTCGAACTCGCAAGCCGTGAGGCACTGGAACCTAAATCCAGCGTGTCTACCAATTCCACCACGCCCGCATCCACCCGATCAGGTCATCGGGTCAGAACCGCTAGATAGAGACGTTGTCGCAGCGGGTCAACGGCTGGATCGCGCCCACATCCGTTCCCATACATACCCTCAAAAACACACAAATTTTCCAAGCGTTTTCCGTGTTCTTGCGCAGTTAACAAATAGATCATCCGCCCCCGCCGTGCTTGACTTAGTTAACGGGTCGCCGCACCATGACCCTGTACCTATCGATCAGACAGGCAAAATGGAGGGTCCCATGAATATCGACCTTTCGCGACGCGGCTTCTTACGGCTGGCGGGTGCGGGGGTTGCGGCGACCTCGCTTGGAGCTATGGGCTTCGGTGAGGCAGAGGCGGCGGAAGCGGCGCATGTGCGTGCCTTCAAGCTGTTCACCACAACCGAAACCCGAAACACCTGCCCCTATTGCTCGGTCGCCTGTGGCGTCATCATGTATTCGCGCGGCGATGTGAAGGTCGGCGAAACCGCCGAACTGATCCATCTGGAAGGCGATGCGGACCACCCGACCAACCGCGGCACGCTTTGCCCCAAAGGCGCGGCGCTGAAGGATTTCGTCAAGGCTCCGACCCGGCTGACCATGCCGCGCCATCGCGCCCCCGGCGCCTCGGGCTTTACCGAGATCACCTGGGACGAGGCGCTGGACAAGATCGCCCGTGCGCTGAAGGACGACCGCGACCAAAACATGATCCTGACCAACGAGGATGGCGTTCCCGTCAACCGTTGGACCACGACCGGGTTTCTGGCAGCCTCTGCCACCACGAATGAGACCGCATGGCTGACCTACAAGGCGGTCAGGTCGATGGGGATCGTCGGATTCGATAACCAGGCGCGCGTTTGACACGGCCCCACGGTGTCCAGTTTGGGCCCGACATTTGGCCGTGGAGCGATGACCAACTCCTGGACCGACATCAAGAATACCGACCTTGTCATCGTCATGGGTGGCAACGCCGCTGAAGCGCATCCCTGCGGCTTCAAATGGGTGACAGAGGCCAAGGCGCATCGCGGCGCCAAGCTGATCGTGGTCGATCCGCGCTATAACCGCACGGCATCCGTGTCCGATTTCTATGCCCCGATCCGTCCGGGCAGTGACATCGCCTTCCTGATGGGGGTGATCCGCTGGTGCATCGAAAACGACAAGGTGCAGTGGGATTATGTGAAGAACTTCACCAACGCCTCGTATCTCATCAAGGATGAGTTCGGCTGGAGCGACGGGCTCTTCACCGGCTATGACGAGGAAAAGCGCGACTACGACAAGGCAAGCTGGGACTACAAGATCGGCGATGACGGCTTTGCGCAGGTTGATACGACGCTGCAAGACCCTCGCTGCGTCTGGAACCTGCTGAAAGCCCATGTCGATGTCTATACGCCCGAATTCGTCGAGCGGATCTGTGGCACGCCCAAGGACAAGTTCCTGCATATCTGCGAGATGATCGGCGAATGCTCGACGCCGACCAAGACCATGACTTCGATGTATGCGCTTGGCTGGACCCAGCATTCCAAGGGCTCGCAGAACATTCGCGGCATGGCGATGTTGCAGTTGATCCTTGGCAATATCGGTGTTCGGGGCGGCGGGATGAACGCGCTGCGGGGGCATTCGAACATTCAGGGCCTGACCGATATCGGGCTGATGTCGAACCTGATCCCCGGCTATCTGAACATCCCGACCGAGAAGGAAACGGACTGGGAAACCTATCTTTCCACCCGCACCTTCAAGCCGCTCAGGCCGAACCAGACAAGCTACTGGCAGAACTATCCGAACTTCATGGTCAGCTTCATGAAGGCGATGTGGGGCGATACGGCCACCGAAGAGAACGACTGGGCCTATCACTATCTGCCCAAGCTGGATGTCCCGAACTACGACATCCTGCGCATGTTCGAGCTGATGAAGCACGGCCAGATCAACTACTACTTCTGTCAGGGCTTCAACCCGCTGCTGTCCTTCCCCAACCGGGGCAAGGTCACTGATGCGCTGTCGAAGCTGAAGATGCTGGTCGTCATGGATCCGCTGGAGACGGAAACCGCGCATTTCTGGGAAAACCACGGCATTCATAACGACGTGGACACCGCCTCGATCCAGACCGAGGTGCTGGAACTGCCAACGACCTGCTTTGCCGAGGATGAAGGCGCGCTGGTCAATTCCGGGCGCTGGCTGCAATGGCACTGGCCGGGCGCGACGCCTCCGGGAGAAGCGAAACACGACACCTGGATCATGGCGCAGATCTGGACGCGGGTGCGGCAGTTGTATCTGGATGAAGGCGGCGTCTTCCCCGATCCGATCGTCAATCTTAACTGGGAATATGCCGATCCCGGCGATCCCAAGGCCGACGAGCTGGCGCGCGAAATGAATGGCCGCGCGCTTGGCACCGTTTACGATCCCGCCGATCCGACCAAGGTTCTGGCCGATCCGGGCAAGCAATTGTCCAGCTTCGGGCAGTTGCGCGCCGATGGTTCGACCATGGCAGGCTGCTGGATCTATACCGGAAGCTGGACCGAGGACGGCAATATGATGGCGCGTCGGGACAATAACGATCCCGACAGTACCGGCGCCTATCAGAACTGGGCGTTCTCTTGGCCTGCGAACCGTCGGATCCTCTATAACCGCGCCTCTTGCGATCTTCAGGGCAAGCCTTGGGATCCGTCGCGGAAGCTGATCGAATGGACCGGCGAGAAATGGGAAGGCTACGATGTCCCCGACATCGCGCCGACCGCCAAGCCCGAGGATGTCGGCCCGTTCATCATGAACCCGGAAGGGGCGTCACGCCTGTTCACCCGGGGGATGATGCGCGACGGTCCCTTCCCGATCCATATGGAGCCGTTTGAATCGCCCATCGCCAATGTCTTCAACCCGAAGATCAAGGGCAATCCGGTGGCGCGCGTCTTTGCCGACGATGCCGAAGATTTCGCCACCAGCGAGGAATTCCCGCTGGTCGCGACCTCTTACCGGCTGACCGAGCATTTCCACTACTGGACCAAGCACAACCCGGTGAATGCCACCCTTCAGCCGCAATTCTTCGTCGAGATCAGCGAAGAACTGGCGGCGGAACGCGGCATCTCTTTGGGCGGTCGGGTCCGGGTGTGGAGCAAGCGCGGCGAGGTCTGGGCCAAGGCCGTGGTGACCAAGCGGATCCGGCCGCTGACCGTGGACGGCAAGACCGTCCATGTCGTCGGCATCCCGCTGCATTGGGGCTTCATGGGGGCTGCGAAGAAGGGTTTCGGGCCGAACAGCCTGACCCCCTTCGTCGGCGACGCCAATGTGGAAACACCTGAATTCAAGGCGTTTCTGGTCAATATCGAACCCGCAGCAGAGGAGCCGGTGGCATGACCGAGACCGCACCTCAACCCAAGACCGCGGCGGCCAATCCGCCGGTGCAGGCGCTGGATCTGGGCTTTGATGCGCGCGATGTCGTGCGCATCTCGGCCACGCCTGATGTGCCGCAACCCACCAGACAGTTGGACAAGGTCGCCAAGCTGATCGATGTCAGCAAATGCATCGGCTGCAAGGCCTGCCAATCCGCCTGTATCGAATGGAACGACACCAAACCGGCGGTCGAAGACAATGTCGGCACCTATGAGAACCCGCATGATCTGACGCCCGAGATGTTCACGCTCATGCGCTTCAGTGAATGGGTGAACCCGGAAACCGACAATCTGGAATGGCTGATCCGCAAGGATGGCTGCATGCATTGCGAGGATCCGGGCTGCCTCAAGGCCTGCCCTGCCCCCGGTGCCATCGTGCAATATTCGAACGGCATCGTCGATTTCATCCACGAGAACTGCATCGGCTGCGGCTATTGCGTGACCGGCTGTCCCTTCGACATTCCCCGGATCAGCAAGGTCGATCACCGCAGCTACAAATGCACGCTCTGTTCCGACCGGGTGGCGGTGGGCCAAGGTCCGGCCTGCGCCAAGGCCTGCCCGACGCAGGCCATCGTCTTTGGCACCAAGGACGACATGATCGCCCATGCCAACAGCCGGGTCGAGGATCTGAAATCGCGCGGCTACGATCAGGCGGGTATCTATGACCCGCCCGGCGTCGGCGGCACGCATGTCTTTTACGTGCTGCACCATGCCGACAAGCCGTCGATCTACAGCAACCTGCCCGACAATCCCCGCATCTCGCCCATCGTCGAGGGCTGGAAGGGCGTCACCAAGACCGCCGGCATGGCCGTCATGGGGATCGCGGCGGCGGGGGCGGCCTTGGCCGGGTTCTTCATGCGCCCGAACCGGGTGGACGAACATGACGAGGTCGAGGCCGAAGAACTGGTCGAGGCCGAGGATCACAGCCGGAGGGAAAGCTGATGCCACGTCCCCTCTATTCCGAAAAGGGCGACCATATCGAAAGCAAGGCCCCGGTCCGGGTCAGCCGCTATCGCGGCATCACCCGGCTGAACCACTGGGTCACCGCCTGCTCGCTGATCCTGCTGCTGCTGTCGGGTCTGGCGCTGTTTCACCCGTCGCTGTTCTTCCTGACCGGGCTGTTCGGCGGCGGGCAAACCACACGCTGGCTGCATCCGTTCATCGGCATCCTGTTGTTCTTCAGCTTCCTGCTGCTGTTCCTGCAACTGTGGCGGCTGAACCTGCCAAAGCCCGAGGATGCCACCTGGGTCGCCAATATCGACGAGATGGTGAAGGGGAACGAAGAAAAACTGCCCGAGCTTGGCAAATACAATGCCGGTCAGAAATTCATCTTCTGGGCCATGTCGGGGCTGATCGTCGTGCTGATCGTCTCGGGCGTCATGATCTGGGAACAGTTTTTCGACGGCCTCGTCTCGATTCAAACGCGGCGGGTGGCGGTGCTGGTTCATGCGCTGGCGGCGGTGTCGATCATCCTTGTCTTCATCCTGCATGTCTTTGCGGCGATCTGGACCCGCGGCACGATCAGCGCCATGACCCGTGGCTCGGTGACAGGCGGCTGGGCGTGGAAGCACCACCGCAAATGGCTGCGCGAGGTGGCCGAGCGTCAGAAGCCCGCCCCTTCGGGCACTGGACCATCGGGGAAGGAACCGGCAGAGTAGCCCTGTCCCAAGCACCAGCGGCCCACCCTGCCCGGAGGCAAGATGACGACGAATCTGAAGCCCGATCCCGCGATGATCGGCGGCGTCCCGCAGGCGCCTCTGGCCTTTTTGCCGGACCCGGCGAAGCTCTTCGACAAACGCGCGAAACGCTTTGCCTTTCTGGCCGAACATGGCGGCAATCTGGAGCCCTATCTGCGCTTTCTGGGCGATCTGACCGCGTTACAGGCAAGGCTCGCGGCAGAGCTTCCGCCCCTGCCCGCCCTGCCCGCTGACCGGATCGAGCTTGCCCGCGCCAGCCGCATGCCCCCCATCGACCGCGCCGCCTTGGCTGCGGATCAGGCGATGCATGAAACACTGGCCCGTCTTGTCACCGGCGCCGAGGCACTGAACATGCCTGACGCCGCCCGCCTGGCGCTTCAGGCGGTGGCCGCTGCGGGGATCGCCGACCGGCACTGGCTGCTGACCAATGTGCTGTCCGACAGCATCCCCGAAGACAGCGTCGCCCCGCATCTTTTCGCGGCGGCGGCGGTGCAATTGCATCTTGCCCGCCTTGCCGCGCCGCTAGACGCGGCGAAACTGGTCCCGATCAGGATCGGCA
Organism: Paracoccus caeni; assembly: GCF_016629665.1. GTDB lineage: Bacteria > Pseudomonadota > Alphaproteobacteria > Rhodobacterales > Rhodobacteraceae > Paracoccus > Paracoccus caeni. Next base: position 1,244,741 of record NZ_JAEPRQ010000001.1, on the reverse strand, counting down.
CCTGTCCCACTTGCGGCGGCAGGCCGGTCAGTTCCAGCGTCATGGGCGCGGCGGGGATCGAAAACGTCCGCTACGCCGCCTGCGGTTCCTGCGCGACGCAATGGAACGAGGTCCGGATCAAATGCCTGTGCTGCGGATCGAACAAGTCGATCAGCTACCGCTCGGTAGAAACCGATGAGGCGACGGTGAAAGCCGAACTGTGCAGCGAATGCCATTCATGGGTAAAGATCCTCTATCAGGTCAAAAACCACTCGCTGGAGCCTGTCGCCGATGACGTGGCAAGCCTTGGTCTCGACCTCTTGATGAAGGAAACCGAGTTCCGGCGCGGCGGCTTCAACCCCTATCTGGCGGGCTATTGATGGACGGGCTGAGGCTGCTGCCCTCGGTCGATCTGTTCCTGAAATCCGATCCCGGCAAGGAACTCATCGCCCGCCATGGCCGCCAGATGGTGGCCGAGGCTTTGCGCACCCGGCTGGATCAGGCCCGCGCCGCGATCCGTCAGGGCGCGGACCCGCAACGCATCACGGAGGCCTTGGCCGCCGATCTGGCGGATGATCTGGCAGCGGGGGCGCAATCGAACCTGCGCCCGCTGCTGAACCTGACCGGCACAGTCCTGCACACCAATCTGGGCCGCGCGATCCTTGCCGAAGAGGCGATCCGGGCAGCGCAGGCCGCGATGGCCTCGGCCCTTGCGCTGGAATTCGACCTTGGCGGCGGCGCGCGCGGGCAGCGGGACGATCACCTGCGCGGCCTTCTGTGCGACCTGACCGGGGCCGAGGATGCAACCGTCGTCAACAACAACGCCGCCGCCGTCCTGATCGCGCTGAACACATTTGCCAACGGGCGTGACGCCGTGGTCTCTCGCGGCGAGCTGATCGAGATTGGCGGCGCCTTTCGCATGCCCGACATCATGGCCCGCGCCGGGGCAAAGCTGGTCGAAATCGGCACCACCAACCGCACCCACCCCCGCGATTATGAAAACGCCATCACCGCCGATACCGGCCTGCTGATGAAGGTCCATACCTCGAACTACCGGATCGAGGGGTTCACCGCAGAGGTTCCCGCCGCTGATCTGGCAAAGATCGCGGCGCGGGCGGCTGTGCCGCTTTTGAACGATCTTGGCTCCGGCTCGCTGGTCGATCTGGCGCATTTCGGGCTGCGGCGAGAGCCTACGGTGGCCGAGGCGGTGGCGGAAGGCGCCGATCTCATCACCTTCTCGGGCGACAAGCTGCTGGGCGGGCCGCAGGCGGGTTTCATCATCGGTCGCCGCGATCTGATCGAGGCAATCAACCGCAACCCGCTGAAACGCGCTTTGCGTCTGGACAAGATCCGCATCGCCGCGTTGGAGGCGACCTTGCGCCTTTACCGCGACCCCGACCGGCTGACCGAACGCCTGCCGACGCTGCGCCACCTGTCCCGCAAACGGCCCGAAATCATGGAACAGGCGCAGCGCCTTACCCCGAAGGTCGCAGCGCTTCTGTCTCCGCTGGGCTTTACCACCCGCGCGGCGGATTGCGAAAGTCAGGTCGGGTCGGGCGCGCTGCCAACCGATACGCTGCCCTCGGCTGGTCTGCACCTGACCGGAGAGGGCGGCGACGCCCCCGACCGCATCTCGGCCCGTCTGCGCGCCCTGCCTTGCCCGGTCGTCGGCCATATCGCCGATGGCGCGCTGATCCTTGATCTGCGTTGCCTTGATCGCGACGGCGACCTGCTGGACGCCTTGGCCGCGCTATGATCATTGGCACGGCGGGCCATATCGACCACGGCAAAACGGCGCTGGTCAAGGCGCTGACCGGCACCGATACCGACCGTCTGGCCGAGGAAAAGGCCCGCGGCATCACCATCGATCTGGGCTTCGCCTATGCCGATCTGGGCGGCAACAATCCGATTGGCACGATCACCGGCTTTGTCGATGTGCCGGGGCACGAGCGGCTGATCCACACCATGTTGGCAGGCGCGGGCGGGATCGATCTGGCGCTGCTGGTCGTTGCCGCCGATGACGGCGTGATGCCGCAGACGCTGGAGCATCTGGCGATCCTGAACCTGCTGGGCCTGACGCGCGGCATCGTCGCACTGACCAAAGCCGACCTTGCCGATCCTGCTCGCCGCGAGGCGGTCACCCGCCAGATCCGCGAAACGCTGGCGGGCACCGGGCTTGCCGATGCGCCGATCCACCCGGTCTCGTCGCTGACCGGCGAAGGCATCGATGCCCTTCGCGCTGCGCTGATCGAGGCCGAAACGCAAACCCGCGCCCGCCATGCTGACGGCCCCTTCCGACTGGCCGTGGATCGCAGCTTCACCCTGCAAGGCGCGGGCACCGTCGTCACCGGCACTGTCATCACCGGCGCGGCCCGCGTGGGCGACCGGGTGATCGTCAGCCCCTCGGGCCTGCCCGCCCGCATCCGCAGCATCCATGCCCAGAACCAGCCCGCCCAGCAGGGCATCGCCGGGCAACGCTGCGCCCTGAACCTTGCCGGCGACGGCACCCATAAAGAGGCGATCCATCGCGGCGATGTCATCCTGTCGCCCGGTCTTCACGCCCCGACCGGCCGCATCGACGCCATCCTGACCGCCCTGCCCACCGAGCCGAAACCCATCGGCACATGGTTCCCGGCGCGCCTGCACAGCCACTCGGTCGAGGCGGGCGCGCGGATCGTGCCGCTGTCCGATCCAATCGCCCCCGGTCGGTCCGGCCCGGTCCAGATCGTGCTGGACCGTCCGATTGCCGCCGCCATCGGCGACCGCTTCATCCTGCGCGATGTCTCGGCCAGCCGCACCATCGGCGGCGGGCGTTTCCTTGACCTGCGCGCCCCTGCCCGCAAGCGCCGCGGCCCCGAGCGTCTGGCCCTGATCGCCGCCGCCGATACTGACGACCCGGCCAAGGCGCTGACCGCAATGACCCGCGTGGCCCCGGTGGATCTGGCAACCTTCGCCCGCGACCGCAGCCTGTCGCCCGAAGCGATCCCGGCGATTGTCGAGACGGCGGGCACCGCGCGGATCGGCGATCTTGCCATTGCCCCCAAGGCGCTGGACACGCTCCGCCACCAGACCGCCGAGGTGTTGGAGCAGTTCCACGGCGACAATCCCGACCTGTCGGGCCTTGGTCGCGAAAAGCTGCGCCTGACGCTGCAACCGCGCCTGCCCAAGGACATCTTCCTGACCTTCCTGCATGCCGAGACCGCAGCCGGTCACCTTGTCCTAGACGGCGCGTTCATCCGCCTGCCGGGTCACGAGGTCCGCCTGTCGCCCGAGGATCAGGCGCTATGGGACCGCATCGCCCCGGCGCTTCAGGGCGACGACCGCTTCCGTCCGCCCCGCGTCCGCGACTTCGCCACCGAATACGAAATCGACGAGCGCGAGGTGCGCCGGGTGCTGAAGCTGACCCAGAAGCTGGGCCGGACCGATCAGATCGCACGGGATCATTTCTTCGCCCGCGAGGTCGTGGCCGAGATGGTGGCGATCATCTGCGACGTTGCGGATCGGACGGAAGACGGGTGGTTTACCGCGCCCGCGTTTCGTGATCGGGTGCAGAACGGGCGCAAAGTGGCGATCGAGATCCTCGATTTCTTCGACCGCCTTGGCGTCACATTGCGGCGCGGCGATCTGCGCCGCATCAACCCGCATCGCGTCGATCTTTTCGGCGATAACGGAAGGGAATCGTCCCCGGTGGGGCGGCCGGTCTTCAAAACCGGTTGGGGCAGCGAGCCTGTCCCGGGTGGGTTCGACTCCCATTCCCTTCCGCCAGATTTTCAGCAGAATTAGCTGAACTGTTCGGATTTGCATGCTTGCGGCAGCGCTCGGAGCGGCCTTCACCTCGGACATAGGCCGGAAACATACGGGGGACGCCTCCATCACTCGCCCGTAGGTCAGGTAGCGGTTTCGCGCTGTCCGGCAGACGCACCGACCCAATCGTGACGGCGAAACCCTGTTCAAATCTTTCCAGTCGTGCTAGGAAGCGCTGGTGATGCCTTTTATCTGCGCTGTCTCCTACGGGCCTCAGTCTGCTTTTGATCGACTGATCCGTCCCACCGCAATCCCGCGGGTGGTCAAAATGGAGAATAACACGATGGCTAATGGCACCGTGAAATGGTTTAATTCCGACAAAGGCTTTGGCTTCATTGCTCCGGAAAACGGTGGAAAAGACGTGTTCCTGCACATCTCCGCTGTTGAGCGCGCCGGTCTTACCCGCCTCAACGACGGTCAGGCAGTGACCTATGACGTTCAGGCTGGCCGCGATGGCCGCGAAAGCGCCGAGAACCTCGCGCTTGCATAAGCAAGAATTTGTCTGACCGCTTCCGGTCAGATCGAAAGGGCCGCCAATCTCTGGCGGCCCTTTTTGATTCAGGTGGCCCTTCGCCGGACCAGACCGACGACACGTCTGGAAAAACAGCGAACAGAACCCTTGCCCAGAGCGGCTGGTCTTATATCTTTTCGCTCACCTGCGCGTCCCTGAGATAACCCCCGTCAAAACGCCGTCCAAAGCAAGTGTGAAGGCCCAATGAACGACACCGATTTCGACGACTGGCTGCGCGCCACCTATGCCGAGACGGACGGCTTTACCCTGCTGATCGTGCTGATCGGCATTGGGGATGGTCGGGTGGATCTGCTGCGCTCGACCCATCTGCATGTGATCGGGGATGAGATCACATGGCCCGACATGGCAGCGCATTTCGATGCTGCAGGCGTGTCGTGGAACGCGGTCGCCATGTTCCTTGCGGATCGCGACGGTCTGGTTGAGGACGCACTTGCCCGCGACAGGCTGGATGCGCTGGTCCGGGCGCTGAATGGCGACCGGACCCTGATCCGCGAGGGGGCGTTCTTCAACCGCGACGGGCTGCACCTTCGGCTTGACGATGCAGAACCGCAGGTGCCGATCCTGAACTAGACCGGCCTTACCTGTCGCGCGTATTGACCGGATAGGCGGTGGTGAACCGCAACCGCTCCATCGAGAAATGCGAGGTGACGTTCTTGATCGGCAGCGCGTTGGTCAGGCGACGGTAGAAATCGTCGAACGCCGCCATGTCCGGGACCGAGACCCGCAACAGATAATCCATCTCGCCCGCCATGCGATAGGCTTCCATCACCTCGGGCAGGCTGTCGATCGCGGCCATGAAACTGTCGCGCCATTCGGCGCTATGGTCGGCCGCCTCGATCCCCACGAAAACGCTGAGGCCGAAGCCCAGCTTCCCCGGATCGGCCAGCGCCACACGCCCGGTCAGAACGCCCATCGCTTCAAGCTTCTGGATACGTTTCCAGCACGGCGTCTGCGACAAGCCTACACGATCCGCGATCTGCGCAATCGGCAGTGTCGCGTCTTCCATCAGGGCGGCAACGATCTTTCGGTCGATCAGGTCTAGTTGTGTCATCAGTCGATTCCTTCGGCGCGCTTCAGCATGCCGACGAATGAGAAAATGTCTACTGTCTTTATCGAGTTTTTCTTTCGCCCTGCCCTGGCGCAGAAAACTGTGCTGTTTCATCCACTCAGACGGTGTGTCATGTGGTCGAAATTCAATCTCGACATTGATTCTCGATATTGCGCAACCTAGTCTCGGATCATGATCACTCAGAAGATGAAATACGCCCTCAAGGCCCTGTTGGTGCTGGGCGATGAGGCCGCGAAACAGCAGCCCGACCCGCTTACGATCGAGACGATCGCGCGACGCTCGGGCACGCCGAAGCGTTTCCTTGAACAGATTCTGCTGGAGATCAGGAATGCCGGGGTCGTCGGCTCGATCCGGGGGCGTTCGGGCGGCTATGTGCTGATCAAGAAACCCGCCGATATCTCGATCTCGGAAATGCTGCGGCTGATCGACGGACCTATCGCGCCGCTGCCCTGCCTGTCCCGCCGCGCCTATCAGCGTTGCGAGGATTGCAAGGACGAGGCGACCTGCCGCATCCGCAAGGTCTTTGCCGAGGTGTTCTGGTCCTATCTGATCCTGATCGAGTCGCTGTCGCTGGAAGACATGCTTCGTTCGGAACTGATCGCGGATCAGGTAGTCGGCGCGTAACGCCCGCAATTCAGGCCTGCTTTACGACTTGCGGACCGGCTTGCGCCTGCGCCGTCCAAGCGCATCAAGTTCGGTCACGCGGTGGGCCGGAATACCGCTATAATCGGTTTCCGTCACCTTTCCCCGGCTATCCTCGACAACCAGCGTGATCCCGTGATCCACCCGCCGGTAATAGAAATACGCCATTGCGCGCCGACAATCAGCTTTTGAGGCACCCCTCGCCCGGCAAAGACGGTCGAATTCCGCCGGGATACGGGCCACAGCGTCGATCAGTGCCCGCGACGGCTGCCCATTGACCACCTTGCCGCACAAAAGATCGACGGTCAGCATCCCACCCTCGGAACGCGCCGCGTCGTCAAAGATGGTAAGATCATAGGCTCCCGTCATCAGGCTGACCCCGCTTGCCAGTGAATCTGCAATGTCATGGGCAACGGATCTCAGATCGCCGTGTTTCATGCTCTCGCCACTGATTTTTGCAGGTCTGCCCGGATGAACGCCATCCGACAATATTCACAGAGGCCCGGCATCGTTCAAGCCAGCCCCTGCGTACCGAAGCATACAGCCCCTGTCCGACGCTGATAGCGCCTAAGCCGCGATTGCCGCCAAATGGCCGCGAATCGACTCGGACGATCATCATTTCATTCTCTGAACACGCTCATAGGAAATATTATTCCCCTTCACGCCCCAATTTTGCAGATTCTTTTCCGTTGCAATAGACGACTTTCCCTGTCGTTATTTGTGCCAATGAGATCCCATGCAAGGAAAGGGTGTGACAGAGATGACAATCGGTCTTCGAACGCTCCGCCGGTTTCGTAATCGGCTGAACCCGGATCAGGACATCTGGATGTTCAATCTCCGCGCCGGACTTGATTTCTGCGCCGAGCCGGTGACCGCCGCCGCGCAGTCACAGTCGATGCGTGCGGGTCTCAATGCCTGTCGAACCGGCAGTATTCGCGACAGCTACACCGACATATCGCCCCGCTCGCACCGCTTCTGAACAGCACTGATGCAGGGCACGAAGATCTTGATGGAGAAGACAATGCCGAAGACCCATGCCAACAATGGCTACCCGACCACATCCCGCCCGCTTGCCCGGCTGTTGCAGAACAGCCTTCCGGCTGTCGCAATCGCCTTGGCGGCGATCACCGCAGCGCCCGCCGTCGCGACTGCTGAAAGCCTGCTGAATGTCAGCTATGACCCGACGCGCGAGCTTTACCGTGACGTGAACGCCGCCTTCGCCGAGAAATGGGCCGCCGACGGCAACGAAGCCCCGCAGATCGAGACCAGCCATGGCGGCTCGGGTTCTCAGGCGCGCTCGGTCATCGACGGGCTGAATGCGCAGGTGGTGACGCTGGCGCTGGCCTCGGATATCGACAAGATCGCCGAAGCAGGCAAGCTGCCCGAGGACTGGCAGACCAAGTTGCCGCACAATTCCAGCCCCTATACCTCGACCATCGTGTTCCTCGTCCGCGAGGGTAACCCGAAGGGCATTCAGGACTGGGGCGATCTGGTCAATGAGGGCGTCGAGGTGATCACGCCGAATCCGAAAACCTCGGGCGGGGCGCGCTGGAACTATCTGGCGGCATGGGCCTGGGCCGAAAAGAACGACCGCGATCCCAAGGAATTCGTGGGCGAGTTGTTCACCCATGTCCCGGTGCTGGATACCGGCGCGCGCGGTTCGACCACGACCTTCGCTCAGCGCGGCATCGGTGATGTCCTGTTGGCATGGGAGAACGAGGCCTATCTGGCACTTGCAGAGCTGGGCGACGATCAGTTCGACATCGTCGTCCCCTCGGTCTCGGTTCTGGCCGAGCCGCCGGTGGCGCTGGTCGAAAGCAATATCGCCAATGACGCGCAGCGTGAACTGGCAACGGCCTATCTGGACTTCCTCTACACGCCCGAAGGTCAGGCGCTGGCCTTCAAGCACTACTACCGCGCATGGGACGACAGCGCCGCCAATGCCGAGGATGTCGCCCGCTTCCCCGAGCTTGACCTGATCTCGATCGACGATCTGGGCGGTTGGAAGAAAATCCAGCCGGAACATTTCGGTGACGGCGGCATCTTCGACCAAATCTATACGGCGAAGTGATCCCTATGGCGCGCCCTCTGGTTCAGCGCAGCGCAATCCCTGGTCTCGGCCTCTCGGCCGGGATCACCCTTGCGATGGTGTCTATCGTGGTGCTGCTGCCGATTGGCGCGCTGCTTGTGCAGGGCGCCAATTTCGGCATCGCCAACAACTGGGCGGTGGTGAACCGCGAGCGGGTCTGGGCGGCTTTGTTCCTGTCGTTCCGGCTGTCGTTTTACGCCGCCCTCTTCAACCTGATCTTCGGCGTGCTGCTGGCATGGGTGCTCGTGCGCTATCGCTTCCCCGGCAAGCGCCTGATCGATGCCGCGGTCGATCTGCCCTTCGCTTTGCCGACGGCAGTCGCAGGCATCGCGCTGACCGCACTATACGCGCCGAACGGCGTGCTTGGCGGGCTGGCGCAGGATATCGGCTGGAAGATCGCCTATACCCAATGGGGTATTTTCCTTGCGCTGGTCTTCGTGGGCCTACCCTTCGTGACCCGCACCGTCCAGCCGGTCGTGGAAGAAATCGAAACCGAGGTCGAGGAAGCCAGCGCCACACTGGGCGCATCGCGCCTGCACACGCTGCGCCATGTGATCCTGCCGATGCTGGCCCCGGCGGCGCTGACCGGCTTTGCACTGGCTCTGGCCCGCGCGGTCGGCGAATACGGCTCGGTCATCTTCATCGCCGGCAATATCCCCCTCAAGACCGAGATCGCCCCGCTGCTGATCGTGATCCAGCTTGAGGAATTCAACTACGACGCGGCGGGCGCCATCGGTATCGCCATGCTGGTGATCTCTTTCGCCATGCTGCTGTCGATCAACCTGATCCAGATCTGGAGCCGCCGGAGAATTGGCCATGTCTGACGCCACCATCCCCCAGCAAGGCGCCCGCGCGAACAATCCCGCCCGGTTCCGCCGCGCCAATGATGAATCGCCGCTGGCCCGCGCCATCCTGATCCTGCTCGCGGTGGGCGGGCTTGGCATTCTGGTCTTCGCGCCGCTTGCCGCCGTCTTTACCGAGGCGCTGAAACAGGGCTGGGCGGCCGCCGTCGCCAGCCTTGGCAGCCGCGACGCGCAATCGGCGATCCGGCTGACGCTGACCATCACCGCCATCGCCGTGCCGCTGAACGCAGCCTTCGGCATCGCCGCCGCATGGTTCATCACCAAGTTCGACTTTCGCGGCAAGGCGTTCCTGATCACCCTGATCGACCTGCCCTTCTCGGTCTCGCCGGTGGTTGCGGGCCTGTGCATCGTGCTGCTGTTCGGGGCCAATTCCGCACTTGGCGGCTGGCTGGTCGCATCGGGCTATCCGATCGTCTTCGCCATCCCCGGCATCGTCCTTGCCACGGTCTTCGTGACCTTCCCCTTCGTCGCCCGCGAACTGATCCCGGTGATGATCGAGCAGGGCCGGGCCGAGGAAGAAGCCGCCCTGACCCTTGGCGCATCGGGCTGGCGCACCTTCCTGACGGTGACCCTGCCGAATATCCGCTGGGCGCTGCTTTACGGCACGCTGCTCTGCACCGCCCGCGCCATGGGCGAATTCGGCGCGGTCGCGGTCGTCTCGGGCAAAATCCGCGGCCAGACCGCAACCATGCCGATCACCATCGAGATGCTCTACAACGAATATCTCTCGGTCGCAGCCTTCTCGATGGCGGCGCTGCTGACCGGCTTCGCGCTGATCACCCTGACCCTGAAAACCGCGCTGGAACTGCGTCATGCCGACCAGCTTGCCGCAACCAGACGCCACTGAGGCCAGCCATGCATATCGATATCGATGACATCTCCAAGGAATTCGGCACCACGGCGGCACTGACCCCGGTGTCGCTGTCGATCCCCTCGGGCGCGCTTGTGGCGCTGCTCGGGCCGTCAGGTTCGGGCAAGACCACACTTCTACGCATCCTGGGCGGGCTGGAATTTCCGACCTCGGGCCGCGTCCTCTTCAACGGGCAGGACGCAACCGGCCTGACGGTTCAGCAACGCCGCGCCGGTTTCGTCTTCCAAAGCTACGCGCTGTTCCGGCACATGACGGTGTTCGACAACATCGCCTATGGCCTCCGCGCCCGCCCGCGCAAGGAACGCCCGCCGAAGGCCGAGATCGCCCGCCGCGTCAACAAATTGCTGGAGCTGATCCAGCTTCCCCAGATCGGCGACCGCTATCCCAGCCAGCTATCGGGCGGCCAGCGCCAGCGCGTCGCCCTTGCCCGCGCCTTGGCGATCGAGCCACGGATGATGCTGCTGGACGAACCCTTCGGCGCGCTGGATGCCAAGGTCCGCAAGGAATTACGACAGGGGCTGCGCGACATCCATGACGAAACCGGCCTGACCACCATTTTCGTGACCCACGATCAGGAAGAAGCGATGGAGCTTGCCGATCTGGTGGTGGTCATGTCGATGGGCCGGATCGAACAGATCGGCCGCCCGCAGGACATCCGCGAGAAACCCGCCACCGAATTCGTCCGCGATTTCATTACTACCTGACGCGGCCCCTGCCCTGCAGCGGTCCCTAAATATCCTGCGGGGGTCCGGGGGTGCAAAACCCCCGGCCTTCCCGATCCCCGAAAAACCTCCATAGGACAAAAGAAAAGGCGGGGGTTGATCCCCCGCCTTTTCCGTCCCTCGTCTGACTTCGTGCCGTGCCCGATCAGCCCTGCTGGCCGGGTGTGCAATAGCTTTGCTGACTGGTCCATTCGGCGATATCGGCGCGCTTGCTGGAATTGCGCATCGGCGCCCAGTCGCGGGCCACGCCGCGCCAGCCGTCGCCGTCATGGGCAACCGCATTGTCCCGCTCGACCTGCCGCGACATGATCCGCACGGCGCAGGCCATATTGTCGCCGCCATTCTTGATATTGCCGTTGCAGTCATAGTTCCGCCACGTCGCCGGCGCGATCTGCATCAGCCCCAGCCAACGCCCGCCACCACCGCTGGCCGACGGGTTATAGGTGCTTTCATGCTTGGCCACCGCCGACAGCAGTCCCGCCCAAAAGGCGCGCCGCCCGGTATGATTCAACTCGGCATAGTTCGGGCAGAAGGCGTTGATGTCTTCCGGCACCCGCGACATGATGGTGACGCCCTCGCGGTCCAGCGCCGCCAGCGTCGCCCGCGTCCATTCCGTCGATCCGCTCGACCCCCACCGCATCGGCGGGGTCTGTGCCAGCGCCATCTGTTGCGCCTTGGCTTCTGCCGTATCTTTCTGATCTTCACCCGTCATCTGACAGGCGGCAAGCATCGCAACGGCGGCCAATGGCAACAGGGCTTTCAGCATGGGGTTCTCGTCGGGTTGTTTCGTCATCCAAGGCCATTAGACCGATCCCGAAATCCCGCAAGCCATGTGGATATCTGTCGGCAGGATCACGCCGCCGACCATCGTGCCCATGCTCGGAAATCCGCCGAAAACCGCCCGGCCCCGGCCAGATCCCTGCCCGACCACTCACCTTTGCGCCATCAGCGCGCTGTATTGCCCCAAAGCTGCGCTTCCGAAGAACAGGCGAGCAACCTACCCGATTCCACCACCGCCGATGGTTTCAGGCGCACCGCAGGGCAGGATCGCCACCACAGGATCGTGACCTCCGATCACTCACCGCCAGCTTTCCGGCGAAGTTCCTCGACCGAAAAATCCTGCCATTCGTCGCCGCCCTCGCGCCGCGTGCGAACCAGCGGCTGCCCGCCTTCACCTTTTCGTTCTGAAATATCGGAGAATTCTTCCGGCAGAAGCTGCAAGCCGTCATAGGACCACAGCCCGACACTCTCCGACGACGAACCAGCTTCGAACGCTTCGATTTCCGGCAGATCCCAGGTATAGCCAAACTCGCGATCAATCAGCCGCTCGCCTTCCGAATCCAGCACCACTTTCTCTTCACCATTATCCTCGGTGAGAACCTGATAAAGGCCCGAGCCAAAATCGCTGGCGATCCAGTAACGGCGCATGTCCCGAACGACCCAATCCGGCTGTTCCGCAACATCGGGCACTGGCAAAGTCATTGCGATCTGCTCAGCCGCGCGAACGCCCAGAGCGTTTTCCCCGGCCAGACGGCAGACCTGCCGGAACTGACCAACCGGACGGGCGAGATAAAGGTAGTAAAGCGGCCCCTCGCTGCCGACAGTTCGCATCGGCCCGTCCTCGAACCATTGCGCTTCGCTACGCGGTATCTTGGGAAAGAGTGCCATAGTACCCTGATCACCCGTCAGAAATGCGCCCGAGCGAACAAATTCCGCATGCTCTTCAGTAAAACCGGCAGCGTCGGGTGTCTGCGCGTCATCGCGCATGAACGCCTCGTGCAAGGTCGATAGCGGTGCATCGTCATCTGCTGCAACGGTGCAGATCAGGTCCGACAGGCCCCAGAGATCGAACACGTCTCCTGTTCCTTCGTCCAACCTGTGCTTGGTAAACTGATGCAGACGCGAGATGAGAGCGTCAGCGGCAAACTGCTTTGCCACCGCCTCGGCAAAGCGATCCTGAAACTCTTCGGAGACTTCCAGCAAGGTTCCGCGCTCGCGAATGCGACCCAATGCGTCAAAGTCCGATGACAGCGCCGCATTCATTGCAAGCGGCGCGTCCGACAGCGATTCCGCGACGGCCCAGACCTCGCGGATCATCGTCAGATCGGGCGTCCTAACGAAAATGATATAGTCGATCCCCTCAACAGCGGTCAGGAAGACCCCGGTATAGGGCGCGTCGATCCGGGCGGCGATCGTCGCATCTGGCTGATCAAGCAAAACCTCGACACCGTCGCGGGACGGCGCAAGCATCTGCTCGCGCTCTGCCGCGAAAATTTCCTGCCCATTGCCGGGCATCGCCGCGTAGGTAATGAACTTGCGCTGCTCATCCACCGGGTCCAGAAACTCTGTGCGGGGAAAGTCGGGGCTGTAGCCGAAGCTGGCCCAGTCCGGCAGCAGGACCGTCGCCCGCCATCCCGGCAATACGTGGCGCCAGCGATCCCCGCTTGTTTCCGGACCCGCCGCGATCTGTGCCCGGACCCTGACCAGTTCGTCCTGCCATGCCGCGATCCGTGCCGCATGCTCTTCGGCAAGCGCGCTCTGCCGCGCCATCTGCGTCGAAACATCGGCTGCGGGCACGAAATCCATCGAGATGACAAGACCATCGCCAATCCCGTCGAAATCAGACTCGATAATCGCGCCCGCGCCATTCCGACTAATCCGCGTCGGCGGTACGCCAAGCGCTGTCACATCAAAATCCACAAACCCTTCGACAGGCGGAAACGGCGCAGTCGCCTCGACGCCGGAAAGATGCAACGTCACCACGCCCTTGTCGGGGTCGGCCAGCAGATAACCCTCAGCCCCCGCATCCGCCACCGCGCGTTGCATTTCGTAGAGGACATCAAGCAAGAAGCCGAATTCCTCTTCCAGATCGGTCGGCACGCTGCGATCCTCGGCCCGCAAAATCTGCGCGTGCTTGAAGACGAAGGCTTGCGGCGCATTCATTGCGTTCCACGGATCGCGCAACTGCCAATAGGCAAGCCCGGCAAGGGCGATGGCGAGACAAAGGCCGATGACGGCGTGAATGGGTTTCATGGGATCAATCCGAACTCAAAATATTTGCGGCGACGAATGGGGTCCGGCTTAAAGACCCCCGACCCGGTCCGCAAGATCACCGGCCCGTGATTGACCTGTGCCGCGTTCGCGGCTAACAAAAACCCGATTTCAGCTTCTTCGGTGATTTTGATGCCGTTTCTGATCGGAATTTTGGGCCTTCTGGCCGCTGCAGGTTTCTGGGCCTGGCGCATCCGCAACGCCGCGCACGTCAGCCGCGATCTGGCCGATATGGCGGGCGATGTGGTCTCTGCCGCGCGCCGCCTTGGCTTTCGCCGTCGTGCCAATATCCACCCCGTCGAAAGCGTCGAAGAGCCCGAACTTGCCATCGCCGCCCTTGGCGTCGCCTTCATGGAGCTTTCGGCCCTGCCCAATCAGGAACAGCATCAGGCGCTGTCCCGGTCGCTTCAGCAGAATTGCGATGTCTCGGCCACCCGCGCGGATGAGCTGATGATCGTCGGTCGCTGGCTGGTCAGTGAATGCAAAGGCCCGCAAAGCGCCATCCCGCGCCTGACGAAGCGGCTTTACCGGCTGGATCAGACCGGGTTTCAGACGCTTCTGGCCGTTCTGAACGATGTCGGGCAAAGCGCGACCGGCCAAAGCGCCGACGGCCTTTCCCCGCGCCAACGCGACGCGCTGGAAGAGATCGCCCGGATCATGCGGATCTGACCGGCCCCTGCCCTTGCCCGGACCGGCGCAAGCGCCTAGAAGGCAGGGCACTCATGTTCGGGGAATTGCCATGCTTGACCATCTGACCTTCACCTCGCCCGAGCCCAAAGTCATTCAGGGCGCGAAACAGGACTGGGAACTGGTCATCGGGCTAGAGGTCCATGCTCAGGTCGCCTCGAACGCGAAACTCTTTTCGGGCGCGTCCACCACCTTCGGGGCCGAGCCCAATTCCAACGTCGCTTTCGTCGATGCCGCCATGCCCGGCATGCTGCCCGTCATCAACGAATTCTGCGTCGCGCAGGCCGTCCGCACCGGCCTTGGCATCAATGCCGCAATCAACCTGCGCTCGGCCTTCGACCGGAAGAACTATTTCTACCCGGACCTGCCGCAGGGATATCAGATCAGCCAGCTTTACCACCCCATCGTCGGCGAGGGTGAGGTGATCGTGGATATGGGCCCCGGCATCGCCCGCCGCGTCAGGATCGAGCGTATTCACCTTGAACAGGACGCCGGCAAATCGATCCACGACATGGACCCGAATATGTCCTTCGTGGACCTGAACCGCACCGGCGTCGCCCTGATGGAGATCGTCAGCCGCCCCGACATTCGCGGCCCCGAAGAAGCCGCCGCCTATGTCTCGAAGCTGCGCCAGATCATGCGCTATCTGGGCACCTGCGACGGCAATATGCAAAACGGCAACCTGCGCGCCGATGTGAATGTCAGCATCTGCGCGCCCGGCGCTTACGAGCGTTATCAGGAAACCGGCGATTTCAGCCATCTCGGCACCCGCTGCGAGATCAAGAACATGAACTCGCTGCGCTTCATTCAGGCCGCCATCGATTACGAGGCCCGCCGCCAGATCGCCATCGTCGAGGATGGCGGCAAGGTCGTGCAGGAAACCCGTCTCTACGACGCCGACAAGGGCGAGACTCGCTCGATGCGGTCCAAGGAAGAGGCGCATGATTATCGCTACTTCCCCGATCCCGACCTGCTGCCGCTGGAGATCGAGCAGGCCTGGGTGGACGACATCGCCGCCGATATGCCGGAACTGCCGGACGCCAAGAAGGCGCGTTTCGTGAAGGATATGGGGCTGTCTGAATATGACGCGGGCGTGCTGACCGCCGAGGTCGAGAATGCCGACTATTTCGAGGCCGTGTCGCAGGGCCGCGACGGCAAGCAGGCGGCCAACTGGGTCATCAACGAATTGTTCGGGCGTCTGAACAAAGAGGGGCTGACGGTCGAAACCTCGCCCGTCTCTGCCACGCAACTGGGCGGCGTGATCGACCTGATCGCCAAAGGCGACATCTCGGGCAAGATCGCCAAGGACCTGTTCGAGATCCTGTGGACCGAAGGCGGCGACCCCGCCGAGATCGTGGACTCGCGCGGCATGAAACAGGTCACCGACCTTGGCGCGATCGAGGCCGCTGTGGACGACATCATCGCCGCCAACCCCGCACAGGTGGAAAAGGCCAAGGCCAATCCGAAACTTGCGGGCTGGTTCGTGGGGCAGGTTCTGAAAGCCACCGGCGGCAAGGCCAATCCGGCCGCGGTGAACGAGTTGGTGGCGCAGAAGCTGGGACTGTGACATGGCGCGAAGACCGATTGTCACTCTGGTCTTCGCCTTTGTTTTTCTTGGCTATTGCCTGATCTTCCTGTTCGCAGGGCTTTGGCCCAATATCCTGAGCATCGTCCCTGCGATCCTCATTCCGGCACTGATCTGCGGTATCATCTACAGTCAGCAGGTGCGGATAACCCTGCCAATCCGACAGCATGCAAAGATCGCATTCTGGATGGCATTCGGCTTTGCCGTTCCTGCGGCGCTTGGATTTCTGCTGCTCGTCGGGATCGTCGGCTCCACTTATTCAGGCGAGAGCTTCTCCGAAAGCCTTGTCAGCTTGTTGTTCGGCGACATCCGAAAGACAGGCGCCTTTCTGATCATCGGCCTCGCGCAGTTCCTCGGCCTGTGGCTGGCCAGCATGTTCGGGCTGGTGGTCGGGCAGCATATCGCCCAGCCCAGCGTCAAAACGCCAGAAGCCGTTTCAACAGGCGGGCTTTCACCCGTCGCCAACGAAGAACCGCCTGCCCTCCTCAGCAACATCCGGCAGGATGACGAACCGTCCGACGGCGTGGGACGCGCGCCCGGCACTGTCCGACTGGTCACTCTGCTGACGCTCATCAGCCTCGCGCTCTTGTTCCTCTTCGCATACGCCGCTGGCCGACCCATTGGCTTCAGCGGTCCGGTCGAGCTGATCTTCCCGCTCTTCGTCGCAACGGCGCTTGGCGCGTGGTGGGCAACGGCAATCCGGTCTCAGCCGGATCGACAGCAACGCGCACGTGTCGCGATCTGGTCCACCATCCTCGGCTGGCTGGTGATCGCAGCATATTGGGTCTTTCTGGTCATCACCGTTATCGGCCTGTCCAACCTCAACGAGATGCAGGGCCTCGAGCTGGACGTCACCGCAGTTTCGCTGATGATAATGACCACCACCACGCTGATCACGCTTGCCATCACCTATGCGATTCTGGAGTTCGGTCTATGGCTGGGCGCATGGCTGGCCCGACGCCGCTAAATCCGGCCCTGAAGGTCAACTGACCTTTATTAACGGAACGGTTCACCGCCCCGCTCGCGTTCCCTTGTTGTAGGAACAGGAGGAGACGTCATGGATCATTCCGAACATATCCGTCTGAACGAGGACGAGTTGACCGATGCGGTGCTGACCGGCGCCACGGTTTACGGCCCCGGCGATGAGACGATCGGCACCGTGTCCCATGTCCATGGACAGGGCGCGGGCGCGCAGGTCATCATCGATGTCGGCGGTTTCCTTGGCATCGGCGCCAAGCCGGTCGCGGTGCCTGCCGCCAATCTTGACCTGATGCGCGACGTTGATGGCAGCGTGCATGGCGTGACCAACTGGACCAAGGATCAGTTGAAAGACATGCCCGAACATCACGAATCGTAATAGCTTCCTGAACCGGAAGCTGCCGGGCAGCAAGGCGCAAGCCCCTGCCCGGCAGCAGCAACCTCAGCGTTGGCTTCCCGCCCCCCGCGCAACACCACCGTTCGCAAGCTGTGTACGCCCTGTGCACGCGCTGTGCATCAGCGGTGCACGCCTTGTGCGGCCAGATTCCCAGCATTTGCTGACAATTCCGCGCCCGCCCCTTCGGCAGGTCACAGCGCAACACCCGGCTCACCGAAACGCAACACTTTCATCACTCGTTCATCTGTCCTATCAGATGTTCAGCCCGAGCCTGAGGATATTCCATGCGCTACGAATACACCGCCATCGCCGCCCCGAACCGTGGTGAGAAGGCCAAGGACGCCAAGACGCCGACCGACCGTTACGCCCTGTCGCTGACGGCGGAACTGAACCGCATGGCCGCCGATGGCTGGGAATATGTCCGCGCCGATGTCCTGCCCAGCGAAGAGCGCAGCGGCCTGACCAGCCGCACCACCGTCTATCATAACCTGTTGGTTTTCCGTCGCGAATTGGCAGCTGCGACGCTGACCGCACCCGCGCCGCAACCCGAATATCCGGTCGCGGCCTCGCCCGCCCGCGCGCCCGAGCCAAGCCCGGCGACACCGGCGGCTGCGGCACCGCAAAAGGCCGAAGATCCCGCGATCAATGCTGCGCGCCCGCAACCGGAATCGCAGGGCGAAGCAACCCCGCCCGCACCGCGCGTCCCACCGTCAAACGATTGATCTGATAGCCTATTCTGACGCCGCGCCCGCGCTCAGGCGGCGCGTGCGTCCGCATGTGGCGCAAAGGCTTCGGTCACCAAATCCCGACCTTCGAAGATGCAGAAACTGCCCTGCGGCACCTCTTGCCAATCTTCCTCATCGGTCTCCAACGGTTCCGACACCAGCGCCCGCCCGTTCCGGCTTTCCGACCAGCGGTGATACAGGCTCGGCGCCTGATCGTCGCTGGCATGGCGCACCGCATAAAGCCGCTCCCCATCGGAAAAGGCACAGGCGATCCGCACATGCGGCGCAGTGCCCCGGCGCACCGACAACTCGGTCAGCCGCGCCACCGCCCGCTCCATCGCGCCCTTCGGATCACGCTCCAACCCCTCGCCAAGCGCGATCAGGAACAGTGCCTCACTATCGGTCGCGCCTTTGCGATGTGGGTAGAATTCATCCGGGATCATGAAATCCGCATCCCGGCGAAAGGCATCATAGCCGCCGAACTGCCCGTTATGCATGAAGCTCCACCGCCCGACGACAAAGGGGTGGCAATTGTTCCGGCTGGTCGCCGTCCCGGTCGAGGCGCGGACATGCGCCAGAAACAGGCCAGAGCGTACCTGATTGACAAGATTATGCAAATTCGGGTCGGACCATGCGGGCATCACATCGCGGTAAAGCCCCGGCTCGGGTCGTTCACCATACCATGCGATGCCAAAACCGTCCGCATTCACCGGCGTCATGCATCGCTGAGCGCGCTGACTTTGCCGGATCAGCGAATGCGCCGGACGGCTGACGATATCTTCCAGAAAGATCGGCTGGCCCAGATAGGCGGCCCAACGACACATGCCCTGCCCCGTTTTATTGTTCTGTTTCACACAGAACTAGCACGAGTCGTTAAGGATTTCACCTTATTCCGCAGGCGGAGGCGTCTCTTCCACGATCACGAGATCGCGCTCGGACGCGCCACGGGCATGATCCAGCGCCGCCTGATATTCGCTGCTGTTATAACAGGCAACCGCAGCCTCGAAACTGGGAAAGCGGGCGACGACATTCCGCGCCCGGTCATTGCCTTCCATCTGCTGATACCGACCGCCGCGCGCCAGAAAAACCCCGCCATGCGCTGCAATCGCGGGGCCGGCCTCTTTGGCGTAACGGCCATAGGCATCGGCATCCGTCACCGTCACATGGGCGATCCAAAGGGCAGTCATGCGCTTTCTCCGATCAGTTTTTCAACATCCGCAA
Source organism: Paracoccus caeni (assembly GCF_016629665.1). Taxonomy (GTDB): domain Bacteria; phylum Pseudomonadota; class Alphaproteobacteria; order Rhodobacterales; family Rhodobacteraceae; genus Paracoccus; species Paracoccus caeni. The sequence continues at coordinate 1,225,526 of NZ_JAEPRQ010000001.1, read as the reverse complement.
AGGCAGCATCCGCCGCCGCCACACTGGGCGCGCCGCCCTGCGCGCGATCCGGGCGGCCACCGCCACCCTTGCCGCCAAGCGCCGCCGTCGCCGCCTGCACCAGCGCCACCGCACTGATCCGGTCGGTCAGATCATTGGTCACGCCAGCGGCAACGGTTGCTTTACCGTCAGCTTCCGCAAGCAGCAGCACCGCCCCCGAGCCAAGCTGCGCCTTCATCTCATCGACCAGCGCCCCAAGCTCCTTGCCGGAAACGCCATCGACCTTGCGCCCGATGAATTTTACGCCGCCGATCTCTTTCGCCTCGGCATCGCCGCCGCTGCCCATGGCAAGCTGCCGCTTCAACTGCGCGACCTCATTGACCAGCGCCTTCCGCTCATCGGCCAAAGCGCGAACCTTGCCCACGACATCCCCGGCCTGCGCCTTCAGAATGCCTGCAATTTCAGACAGTTCCAGATCGACGCGACGCAGTTCGGCCATCGCCGCCTGCCCGGTCAACGCCTCGATCCGCCGGATACCGGCCGCCGAAGCCGTCTCGGCGGTCAAGGCAAACATCCCGATATCGCCGGTGCGGCCGACATGGGTGCCGCCGCAAAGCTCCAGCGAATAGGTCTTGCCATTCGCGCCCTTGCCCGAGCCGGGCTGCTCACCCATCGAAACGACGCGAACCTCATCCCCGTATTTTTCGCCAAACAGCGCCTGCGCGCCCAGACCGCGCGCATCGTCAGGCGTCATGATCCGCGTCTCGACCGGGGTGTTTTGGCGAATATACTCGTTCACCTCTTGCTCGACCTGCGCGATTTCATCCTGCGTCAACGCCTTGGAATGGCTGAAATCGAAGCGCAGACGGTCGGGCGCATTCAGGCTGCCCCGCTGCGCGACGTGATCGCCAAGCGCGCGGCGCAACGCCTCGTGCAGCAGATGCGTGGCGGAATGGTTCGCGCGGATCGCGCTGCGGCGATCATGATCGACCGACAGGGTCGCACCCTGCCCGCGCTGGATCGAGCCCAACGTCACCTCGGCCACATGCACGAACACGCCCGCAACCTTCTTGGTATCGGTGACCCGCGCCGCGCCGGTCTCGGTCTTGATCAACCCGGTATCGCCAACCTGCCCGCCCGATTCCGCGTAGAACGGCGACTGGTTGACGACAATCTGAACCGTCTCACCCTCTTTCGCCTCATCCTTCTGCGCGCCATCGGCGATCAACGCCAAAACCTGCCCCTCGGCCTCTTCGGTGTCATAGCCCAGGAATTCGGTGGTGCCGTGCTGCTCGGCAATGTCATACCAGACCGAGGCATCCTGCGTGTCACCCGACCCCGACCATGCCGCCCGCGCCTTGGCCTTCTGCTCTGCCATCGCGCTATCAAAGCCCGACACATCGACCGACCGGCCCTGCTCGCGCAGCGCGTCCTGGGTCAGATCCAGCGGGAAGCCATAGGTGTCATACAGCTTGAACGCCGCCTCGCCCGGCAGATTGGCACCTTCCGGCAGCCGCGAAACCTCATCATCCAGCAGTCGCAAACCACGGTCCAGCGTCTGCCGGAAACGGCTTTCCTCGCTTTTCAGCGTCTCTTCGATCAGCGCCTGAGCCCGGTTCAATTCGGGATAGGCCGCACCCATCTGCTGAACCAGTGCCGGAACCAGCCGATACATGACCGGGTCTTTCGCGCCCAGCATATGCGCATGCCGCATCGCCCGGCGCATGATCCGCCGCAGCACATAGCCGCGCCCCTCATTCGAGGGCATCACCCCGTCCGCGATCAGGAAACTGGTGGACCGCAGATGGTCGGCGATGACGCGGTGATGCACCTTGCCCGGTCCGTCAGGGTCGCTGCTGGTGGCATGAGCACTAGCCTCGATCAGGCTGCGCATCAGGTCGGTGTCATAATTGTCGTGCTTGCCTTGCAGCAGCGCGCCGATCCGCTCCAGCCCCATGCCGGTATCGATGGACTGCATGTCCAACTCGCGCATCGAGCCATCCTCGAACAGCTCGTTCTGCATGAAAACAAGGTTCCAGATCTCGATGAAACGGTCGCCATCCTCATCGGCGCTGCCCGGAGGGCCGCCCCAGATATGATCGCCGTGATCGTAGAAAATCTCGGTGCAGGGGCCGCAAGGCCCGGTCGGCCCCATCTGCCAGAAATTGTCGCTGGTGGCGATACGGATGATGCGATCATCCGACAGACCCGCGACCTTCTTCCAGATATTCGCCGCCTCTTCATCGGTATGGTAAACCGTGACCAGCAGCTTGTCCTTCGGAATGCCGAATTCCTTGGTCAAAAGCTCCCACGCATAGGGGATCGCGTTTTCCTTGAAGTAATCGCCGAAGCTGAAATTGCCCAGCATTTCAAAGAAAGTGTGGTGCCGCGCGGTATAGCCGACATTGTCCAGATCGTTATGCTTGCCACCTGCCCGCACGCATTTCTGCGCGGTGGTGGCGCGCTGATAATCCCGCTTCTCGACCCCGGTGAACAGGTTCTTGAACTGCACCATCCCCGAATTGGTGAACATCAGGGTCGGATCGTTTCTCGGCACCAGAGGGCTGGATTCCACGACGCGATGGCCGTTCTTCCCGTAGTAGTTGAGAAAGGTGGATCGGATGTCGTTCAGACTGGGCATGGCGGGCCTTCATCGCAAAGCGGTCGCAAGGATTTCCGGCATCCGCCGGGCTGAGGCCGGTCTAGCCGCAGGCAGCCCCACTGTCCAGCAATGACAGGCCAAAGGCACTCGCCACCCAGTCTCCTTCTTCTTCATCTAAATATCCCGGGGGTCCGGGGGCGGCGCCCCCGACTTGCTTCCCCGGATAATGAAAAAGCGCGAGGTCATCCCCCGCGCTTCTCACAAAAACAGGCTCTCTACCGAAGTCACTCTTCGGTCAGCGCCTCATCATCGCCGGAATCCGCAAAGTCCAACCCGTGGCTCGCCCGGATCTTGTCCTCGATCGCCAGCGCAATATCGGGATTGTCGCGCAGGAATTGCTTGGCATTCTCACGCCCCTGCCCGATCCGTTCGTCGCCATGCGAATACCAGGCGCCCGATTTCTCGACCACGCCGGCCTTCACGCCAAGATCGATCAATTCGCCGACCTTGCTGATGCCTTCGCCATACATGATGTCGAATTCCACCTGCCGGAAGGGCGGCGCGACCTTGTTCTTCACCACTTTCACCCGGGTCGCGTTGCCGATCACCTCATCACGATCCTTGATCGCGCCGGTGCGGCGGATGTCCAGACGGACCGAGGCGTAGAATTTCAGCGCATTGCCGCCCGTCGTCGTTTCCGGGTTACCGAACATCACGCCGATCTTCATGCGGATCTGGTTGATGAAGATCACCATACAGTTCGACCGCCCGATCGAGGCGGTCAGCTTGCGCATCGCCTGGCTCATCAGACGGGCCTGCGACCCCATCTGCATATCGCCCATATCGCCTTCAATTTCCGATTTCGGCGTCAGCGCCGCGACCGAATCGACCACGACCAGATTGACCGCGCCGGACCGCACCAGCGTATCCACGATCTCCAGCGCCTGTTCGCCGGTATCGGGCTGGCTGATCAGCAATTCGTCCAGATCGACGCCCAGTTTGCGGGCATATTGCGGGTCCAGCGCGTGTTCCGCGTCCACGAAGGCGCAGACCCCGCCTTTCTTCTGTTCCTCGGCCACCACATGCAGCGTCAGCGTGGTCTTGCCCGAGCTTTCCGGCCCGAAAATCTCGATGATACGGCCTTTCGGCAGACCGCCGATGCCAAGGGCGATGTCCAGCCCCAATGAGCCGGTCGAGGTCGCCTCGATCTCGGCCACCGGGCTGTCCTTGCCCAGTTTCATGATCGAACCCTTGCCGAATTGCCGCTCGATCTGTGCCAAGGCGCTGTCCAGAGCCTTCTGCTTGTCAGCGCTGCGCTTGTCATTCATGTCGAAGATGCTCGCCTGTGCCTGTGCCATGTCGTCCTCACCGTTATTTCACAGCCTCCGGGCCGGGGCAATCTACCCGGGCAAGGCCAATGTTCACTTCTTGTTCTCATTCTCATTTGCGCGATTCCGGCGTGGATTTCAAGCGTTAACTGCAATCCACAGCGCCGCCAGACGCCTTTTCTGCGCATTTGGTCAGTGGATTTTGTTCTCGCCGGGCGTATCAAGCTGTTGCTGGACGATCTGTGTCAGTTCGGTCAGCGTGAACGGCTTGGCAAGGAAAGCCGAACCGGGAACCGGCGGGCGACCCTCGGCGAAGATGTCGTCGGTATAGCCCGACATGAAGACCACCCGCGTCTGCGGTCGGTCCACCAGCGCCGTGCGGACCCAGCTTGGCCCGTCCATCCCCGGCATGACCACATCGGTCACGAAGACATCGACACGCAAACGATCATCCGACAAAAGCTGCAAGGCCGCCTCGGCGCTGTCGGCCTCATGCACCTCGTAACCTTTCAGACGCAGCGCCCGGACGGCGAAGGCGCGGACCGGGGCCTCATCCTCGACCAGAAGCACGGTCGCGCCTTGTTCCGGGCGCAGATCGCCGGTCACCGGCTCGGGCACGGGCCTGGCCTGCGGCACCTGGGACAGCGCCGCATGCGGATGGGCGGGAAAATAGATCGAGAAGCACGTCCCGGTATCTGGCGCGCTATCGCAGAAGATATAGCCACCCATCTGCTTGACGATGCCGTAGGCGGTGGAAAGGCCAAGGCCGGTCCCCTCGCCCGTGCGTTTGGTGGTGAAGAAAGGCTCGAAAATCTTGTCCATCAGTTCGGGGCTGATGCCGTGACCTTCGTCGCAGACGCGGATGCGGACATATTCGCCTTTGGGCAAGGCAACCCGTCCGCGGGACAGCGGATTGTCCAGATGCTGGTTGTCGGTCAGCACCTCGATATCGCCACCCTCTGGCATAGCATCGCGCGCATTCACCACCAGATTCATGATCACCTGCTCAAGCTGCCGCTTATCGGCGCGGATCGGGCGCAGGGCGCTGTCATTGCGGATCGTCAGCCCGACCCGCTCACCCACCAGCCGGTTCAGAAGATGCGTCAGATCGGCCAGCGTGTCGCGCAGATCCAACATTTCCAGTTTCAGGTTCTGCTTGCGCGAGAAGGCCAGAAGCTGCCCGACCAAAGCAGCGGCGCGGTTGGTGTTCTGGCTGATCTGATCGAGATCCGAGAAATCGGGATCGCCCTTGTCATGGCGCAGCATCAGCAGGTCGCAATGGCCACGAATGGCGGTCAGCAGGTTGTTGAAATCATGCGCCACGCCACCCGCAAGCTGGCCAATCGCCTGCATCTTCTGACTTTGCACAAACTGCGCCTCAAGCGTCTTCAGCGCGCTTGCATCATTCAGCACCGCGATCAGCCCCGGCGCCTCGGTCGGGTCGGGCGAGAGCGTGACCTGCACATGGCGTTCAGCCCCGGCTTCCGTTCGCTGATCTCCTCCACGCTGGCGCAGCATCTCGCTGCGCGGCTCGACCAGCCCGGTGGCAGCCTCGGCGATCCATTCGCCTGCAGGACGGCCCGGCCCCTCCAGTAACGCCGAAATATGCAGCGGCTCGTCGGTGTCAGACAAAGGCGGCATCGACAGCAGATTCCGCGCGGCGCTGTTGGCGCGGCGGATAATGCCGTCCGGGCCGATCTTCAGCAGGGCCACGGCAATCGCCTCGAACAGATCGGCATCCTTCGGCGACAGCATCTCGTCCGCGCCGACAGCAGGCAAATGCTGGCCCGCAGCGTGGAAGGACCAGACCTGCAATACCGGATGCGGCGCAGCGCTGAGCGCGATCACGTCGCCCGAGGCAAGCTGCATTTCGACACTGGCGGCGTAGGCGACGCGACGGGTCATCTCGGCGATTTCGGCATCGGCATCGGCACGAAAGCGCGACACCAGCGCAAGGATCGGCTGGCCAGTCAGATCGCCAAAGGTCGCAACGGCGGGATTGTTCTGGAACAGAACCCGTCCTTCCGTATCGCAGATCCAGATCGGCTCGGGCGCCGCCCGCGCCTCGCTGCGGACCACGATCAAGGCACGCCGCGCCGCAATCCGCCGGACCAGATGCGCCAGCGAGATCGCCCCGCCAAGAAAATACCAGCCAAGCGCCACGCTGGTGAAGATGATGGCCGCCGTGCCGCCTCGCAAATCCGGCCATATCAGCAGCAGCAAAGCCGTGACCGCCATCGGCAACAGCAACAGCGGCAGAATCGCCAGACTGCCCGGAGGAATACCGCTTTGTTGATCCCAATGTGCCATCCGACGAGCCTTTCTTCGACCATCTGATGGTGTGGATAGCGACAGATCGCTTAAAATAGCGTTAACGCGCCTCAGATGGCGCGACATCAGCCGTCTCGCCGCGAGAGCGACAGGAAAAAGCCGTCGCTGGCGTCAATTGGCGTCCAGCGCTGGCGCAGCGTTTCCGTGAAACCGGATTGCTGCAGAAAGCGGTCGATCTGCGCGCCATTCTCTTCCTCGAAAACCGAGCAGGTCATATAGGCCAGATGCCCGCCGGGGCGGACATGCGGCGCTGCCTTGCGCAGGATGTCCGCCTGCACCGCGATAACCTCATCCAGCTTTGCCCGTGTCAGACGCCATTTCTGATCGGGGGTCCGCCGCCATGTCCCGGAACCGGAACAGGGAACGTCGGTCACAACCAGATCGAACGCGCCGGTCACGCCCGTCGCGACCTCGATCTTCACCCCGGCCCGTTTGGCGCGCGCAGGCAGATCGGCCATCCGCGCGGGATCGGCATCATGGGCGGTCATCCGCAAAGGCTGCATCCGCGAGGCCAGCGCCAGCGCCTTGCCGCCGCCGCCCGCGCAGTAATCCAGCACCCGTTGACCCGGCGACAGCGGCAGCGCCGCGCAGGCCAGTTGCGGCGACAGATCCTGCAATTCCACCAGACCATCGCGATAAGCGGTGGATTGCGACAGCCGACGCTCATTCGCGGTGACTTTCAGCGCGGTTTGCAGACGATCATCCGCCACTGCGTCGATCCCGTCCGCAGCCAAAGACGCAATCGCCTGCTGCCGGTCGCCGCGCCGGGGATTGACCCGGAGCCAGACCGGCGCGCGTTCCGTCATCATCTGCGCCATGAGATCCGCATCATCCCCAAGCGCCCCCCGCCACAAAGGCAAAAGCCAGTGGGGCAGATCGACCGCAGCGGTATCGTCAGCGCCAACCGCCTCGGCCTCGGTCAGCGGTGCGGGGGCGTGGCCTTGTCCGGTGAAGACCTGCGCCGGATCGCGACCATCCAGACGGATCAGGCCAATCATCAGGCCGCGCCCGGTCAGCGCCCCTCCGGCGGCAGCCAGTGAATTGCGCCGCCGCAAGGCGTCGAAAACCAGATCGCGAACCGCTGCGCGATCACCCGAGCCGGCAAAACGACTGGCGCGAGACCAACGCAGCAGGGATTGTTCGGCGGGCTGACCCTCCAGCACCCGGTCCAGCACCTCGATCGCGGCGGATATGCGGGCCTCGGGCGTCACTTTGGCTCAGATGTCCCGTTGCAGCAGATCGCGGGTGAAGACCTTGTCGGCGACATCCTCGATTTCTGCATTCAGCCGGTTGGCGATGATCACGTCCGCTTGCTGCTTGAACGTCTCCAGATCGCGGATCACCGGCGAGCGGAAGAAATCATCGGCAGGAAGCGCCGGTTCATAAACGATACAGGGAATGCCCTTGGCCTTGACCCGTTTCATGATGCCCTGAATGGCGCTGTCGCGGAAATTGTCCGAGCCTTCCTTCATCACCAGCCGGTAAACGCCGACGACCTTCGGGTTTCTCGCCACGATCTGTTCGGCAATGAAATCCTTGCGAGTGCGGTTCGATTCCACGATGGCCGCGATCAGGTTCTGCGGCACTTCCGAGTAGTTGGCCAGCAATTGCTTGGTATCCTTGGGCAGGCAGTAACCGCCATAGCCGAAGGAGGGGTTGTTGTAGAAATCCCCGACGCGCGGGTCCAGACTGACGCCCGCGATGATCGCATGCGGATCAAGGCCATGGGTCAGCGCATAGCTGTCCAATTCGTTGAAATAGGCCACGCGCATCGCAAGATAGGTGTTCGAAAACAGCTTGATCGCCTCGGCCTCGGTCGAGTCGGTGAACAGCACCGGCACATCCGCGGACACCGCGCCTTTGACCAGCAGATCGGCGAATTGCCGGGCTTTGTCGCCACGGTCGCCGACGACGATCCGGCTGGGATGCAGGTTGTCGTAAAGCGCCTTCCCCTCGCGCAGAAACTCGGGAGAGAAAATGATGCCATCATGGCCGGTCCGGGCGCGAAGACGGGCGGTGAAGCCGACCGGGACCGTCGATTTCACGATGATCGGCGCATCGGGGGCGTGCTGCAGCGCGGTGGCGATCACCGCTTCAACCGATGAGGTGTCAAAGCCGTTCGTCGCAGGATCGTAATTCGTGGGTGTGGCGACGATAACGAAATCGGCGTCGGCAAAGGCCTCTGCCGGATCGGTCGTGGCTGTCAGGTCCAGATCGCGCGTGGCAAAGAACTGCGCGATCTCGGCATCCTCAATCGGGCTCTGCCGCGCATTGACCGCCGCAACCCGGCTTGCATCGATATCCAGTGCCAGCACTTTTTCATGCTGCGCCAACAAAACGGCATTCGAAAGGCCGACATAGCCCAGACCTGCAACCGCAATCTTCATACAATGCTCCACCCGCAATCGCTTCATTCCATAGCCGCAGTGCGGTTCAAAGTCCACGCGCACGGTGCCATGCCACCGCCTGTCCGCTGCGCCTGCAACAGACAGGCGATGCCAAAAGCGCTATGACTTTTCGGACAATCTCAAGGCGTTGCGTGCGACAAGGTTTCGCGGATCAAAGATAGTTCCGCGCCACCGCCAAGGCCACCGCCTGCGTGCGCGTCTTGGCGCCCAGCTTGTTGCAGGCCTTGATCGCGCGCTGCTTGACCGTCGATTCCGCGATGCCCAGATGCTCGGCCGTGTCGGCCTGCCCCATCCCGTCGCGGAAACAGCGCAGCACGTCAAGCTCTGCCTGGGTCAGCGCGGCGCGGTTCAGGACCAGATCGGTCCACAGCGTGAACTTGGTCTGCGCCATCAGGATTTCGGGGTCGGTAAACTCTCGCGTGGGGTGCGACAACGTCAGGAAAGATCGCTTTCCCGCAACCTTACGCGAAATCGCCACGCCATAGTTCAGCTTGTAACGTCTCGCATGGCTCATCACACCGCGCACATCGGGGATCTTCACCTCGGACCAGCGCACAGCGCCGTCATGGGTGATGGTCCAGACCGCAATCGGGTCGCCGAAGAAGTAGTTCTTTTCCTCATAGACCGCGCGCCATGCCTCGGGATAGGCGTTGAACAGATGCTCGGGGCCCCGATAGGTCAGGTTGAATCCCATGATCCAGCCAGAAGGGGCAATCTCGTAGAGCGCTGCGATCTCTTCATCGAAGTTCGGTATCAAATCTTTCAGCACCGTATTCTCATCAAACTCATCAACTGCAGCGAACGATATGCCTTTTCGGACATCCTGGAAAGGCAGTTTTACAAAATTGTCAAAGACAAATGGCCGCGCACAGGGCTTATTAACCATATTGAAAGAAGGAGTGCCAAAACATGGTTGGTGGAATCAGAGAAGCCCGGCTGGCGACGGCCGAGTTCAGTAAGGACATGGTCGAGACCATGCTGACTTACTTTGACCAATATGCCGAAGACGGGGTGCTGACGATCGAAGTGACCCAATGGGGTCTGTGGTTGCCGCATCCCGAAACGAAAAGCCGTCAATTTCTGGGGCTGGCGAAACTGCCTGATTACTTGAAACAATAACAATTTTTTAAGGTGTTTTCATGAATGACTTTTCACACGACGGCATCTCCGTCGAAGTGCTGGTCTTGCCGCGCGACATGCATCGGTTCGACCTGATCGCATCCTTCCTGCGCTTTCGCAAGCAGATCTTCGTGGACCGCATGGCTTGGCCGCTGCACCACGCCGAAGGGATCGAGTTCGAGCAATACGACACCTTCGACACTGCCTATGTCGTCGCCCATCGTGGCGGCGAAGTGGTGGGCGGCGCGCGACTGAAGCGCACCGACAAAAGCTATGGCAACGGGGTCGTCGTCTATTCCTACATGATCCGGGACGCGCATCTTGGGCTTCTGCCGGGCATGCCGACCGATCTTTGCGACGACACGCCCCCGGTCGATGAGCATAGCTGGGAGCTGACCCGCTTCGCGGCCCTGCCCGTCCCCGGTCTGGCCGAGCGTATTCTTGAAACCGCGAACGCCTATCTGTTCACGGTCGATGCGACGCAATGCCTGTTCCTTGGACCGCCCGCCTTCTTACGAATGGCGTTAAAACTGGGCTGGCATCCCGAACCGATGGGCGCCGTGGTACGAAACGACGACGGACGATTCCTCGCCTTTTCCTGCGAAGTGCTGCCGCCTGACGCAAGACCTGCTGCGCACTGATCGGCTCAAACAACGCCCTCTGCCTGCAAAAGGCAGGGGGCACCGTCGTCGTCACCCCGTTTCGGGGCGACGCCTCAGCCGAACCGTAGGGTGCGTGCTCTGCACGCACCTAACCGCCCCTATTCAGACGAACTGCTCGCGCAGCAACCGCTCTTCAAGCCCATGACCGCTGTCGAACAGCAGCCGGTGACGAATATCTGTGGCCGAACGGATTTCGACGCTGACCACATGCCGGACCGAGCGGCTGTCCGCATCCGCCATGACCGGACGACGCTCGGGGTTCATCACCTCGATCACGACATGCGCGTCTTTCGGCAACAGCGCCCCCCGCCAGCGGCGTGGCCGGAACGGCGCGATCGCGGTCAGCGCCAGCACCTCGGAATTGATCGGCAGGATCGGGCCATGGGCGGAATAATTATAGGCCGTGGACCCCGCAGGCGTCGCCACCAGCGCGCCATCGCAGACGAGTTCCTCCATCCGCAGCTTGCCGTCCACATGAACGCGCAGCTTCGCCGCCTGTGGGCCTTCGCGCAGCAGGCTGACCTCATTAATGGCAAGCGCCTCTTGCACGCTGCCATCGGCGCATCGGGCCTGCATCCAAAGTGGGTTGATCACCGTCTCCTCTGCCGCGGCCAGACGCTCGGGCAGGGTTTCCTCGTGATAATGGTTCATCAGAAAGCCGACGGTGCCGCGGTTCATGCCATAGACCGGCAGATCGCGGCCATGCATCGCGTGCAGCGTCTGCAGCATGAACCCGTCGCCACCAAGCGCCACCACACGCTCGGCCTGATCCAGCGAGGATTGCCCATAGCGGCGGGTCAGCGCGGCCAACGCATCCTGCGCAAGTTTCGACTCGCTGGCGGTGAAATGTAGCTTCGGCATCATGCTGTCCCGCCCCCCTTGGCCTGCGCAGCATCGGTTGCGCCACCCCGGAAGGCAAGTCCCGTCGCGCCCTGCCCGAACGGGTCGCTTTTGACACTTTCGGCAACCATGTCCTTGCGCTAAGAGATGCCATCCCATCCGCACCTGCCCCAGAAGAAGGACGCGCGACAGATGAACGCCCACACCAAGGACACCGGCTATTTCACCGACGATCTGGCCACCCGCGATGCCGATATCGCCAATGCGATCCGGCAGGAACTGGGCCGTCAGCGCGACGAGATCGAGCTGATCGCATCGGAAAACATCGTCTCCAAGGCGGTGCTGGAGGCGCAGGGCTCGGTCCTGACCAACAAATATGCCGAAGGCTATCCGGGCAAGCGCTATTACGGCGGCTGCCAATATGTCGATATCGTCGAGGATCTGGCGATCGAACGCGCCAAGGAACTGTTCGGCGCAGGCTTTGCCAACGTCCAGCCGAATTCGGGCTCGCAGATGAACCAGGCGGTGTTTCTGGCGCTGCTGCAGCCGGGCGACACCTTCATGGGCCTTGACCTGAACTCGGGCGGTCACCTGACCCACGGCTCGCCGGTCAACATGTCGGGCAAATGGTTCAACGTCATCAGCTACGGCGTCCGTCAGCAGGACCAGTTGCTGGATATGGACGATGTCCGCAAAAAGGCGCTGGAGCATAAGCCGAAGCTGATCCTTGCCGGCGGCACCGCCTATAGCCGGGTTTGGGACTGGGCCGAATTCCGCAAGATCGCCGACGAAATCGGCGCCTATCTGATGGTGGACATGGCCCATATCGCCGGTCTGGTCGCAGGCGGTCAGCACCCCTCGCCGGTGCCGCATGCCCATGTCGTCACCACCACCACCCACAAATCGCTGCGCGGCCCGCGTGGCGGCATCGTGCTGACCAACGACGCGGACATCGCCAAGAAGATCAACAGCGCCGTCTTCCCCGGCCTGCAAGGCGGCCCGCTGATGCATGTGATCGCCGCGAAAGCCGTGGCGTTCAAGGAAGCGCTGGACCCCTCGTTCAAGGACTACGCCGCTCAGGTCGTCGCCAATGCGCGGGCGATGGCGGATGAGCTGATGAAGGGCGGCATCGACATCGTCTCGGGCGGCACCGACAACCACCTGTGTCTGGCCGACCTGCGCCCGAAAGGCGTGACCGGCAAGGCCGCCGAAGCAGCCCTTGGCCGCGCCCATATCACCGCCAACAAGAACGGCGTGCCGTTCGACCCGGAAAAACCCTTCGTCACCTCGGGCATCCGTCTGGGCGCACCGGCAGGCACCACCCGTGGCTTTGGTGAGAAAGAGTTCCGTCAGATCGCCCGCTGGATCGTCGAAGTCGTCGATGGACTTGCCGCCAATGGCGAAGACGGCAATGCCGAGGTCGAGGAAAAGGTGAAGGCCGAAGTGGCCGAGCTTTGCGCCCGCTTCCCGCTTTACGCCGGGATGTGAGACGGCCGAATTGGAATAAAAAAGCCCCGCAAGATGCGGGGCTTTTTCTTGTCTGGTTCTGCACCTGAATGATGCAGGGTAAGCGGCATCAAACAAGCCATGGGCACTGAGCCTAGCTGATACCATCACCGTATACACTTTGCAGTTTTGCAATTCGCACGATTGTCGCAGCGAATGTTTTGCAAATTTTCTGCATTCTGCTTTGCTCGGCCCGTCACTCGCATTAACCTTCCGCAAGGTTCGCCGGGAGGAGTTTGCCGTGAAAGACATTTTGCAAGAGCTTGAGCGCCGTCGTGATCAGGCCCGTCTGGGCGGGGGACAGAGGCGGATCGATGCGCAGCATGCGCGGGGCAAACTGACAGCGCGCGAACGGATTGATCTGCTGCTGGACGAAGGCAGCTTTGAAGAATTCGATATGTTCGTGGCCCATCGCTCGACCGATTTCGGGATGGAAGCCGATCGGCCTTATGGTGACGGCGTCGTCACCGGCTGGGGCACGATCAACGGCCGTATCGTCTATGTCTTCAGCCAGGATTTCACGGTCTTCGGCGGTTCTCTTTCGGAAACCCACGCTCAGAAAATCTGCAAGATCATGGATATGGCCGTGCAGAACGGCGCGCCGGTGATTGGGCTGAACGATTCCGGGGGGGCGCGGATTCAGGAAGGCGTCGCCTCGCTTGCAGGCTATGCCGAGGTGTTCAAGCGTAATACGCTGGCCTCGGGCGTGATCCCGCAGATCAGTGTCATCATGGGGCCTTGCGCGGGCGGCGCGGTCTATTCGCCCGCCATGACCGACTTCATCTTCATGGTGAAGGATACCAGCTATATGTTCGTGACCGGCCCGGATGTGGTGAAAACGGTGACGAATGAGGTCGTCACCGCCGAGCAGCTTGGCGGCGCTTCGACCCATACCCGCAAAAGCTCGGTCGCGGATGGCGCGTTCGAGGATGATGTCGAAGCCCTGTCCGAGATTCGCCGCCTGTTCGACTTCCTGCCGCTGAACAATCGCGACGGCGTGCCGGTCAGGCCATTTTTTGACAGCCCCGACCGGATCGAGGAAAGCCTTGATACGCTGATCCCCGACAACCCGAACCAGCCCTATGACATGAAAGAGCTGATCGTGAAGGTCGCGGATGAGGGCGATTTCTACGAGATTCAGAAGGATTTCGCCGCCAACATTATTACAGGCTTTGTTCGCATCGAAGGCCGCACGATTGGCGTCGTCGCCAATCAGCCGATGGTTCTGGCGGGGTGTCTGGATATCGACAGCAGCCGTAAGGCCGCGCGTTTCGTGCGCTTCTGCGATGCCTTCGAAATTCCGATCCTGACGCTGGTTGATGTACCGGGCTTCCTGCCGGGGACGGGTCAGGAATATGGCGGGGTCATCAAGCACGGGGCGAAGCTGCTGTTCGCCTATGGCGAGGCGACGGTGCCGAAAGTGACCGTGATCACCCGCAAGGCCTATGGCGGGGCATATGATGTCATGTCCTCGAAACATCTGCGCGGCGACATGAATTACGCCTGGCCCACCGCGGAAATCGCAGTGATGGGGGCGAAGGGCGCGGTCGAGATTCTCTATCGCAGCGAACTCGGCGATGCCGAAAAGATCGCCGGGCGGACCAAGGATTACGAGGATCGTTTCGCCAACCCCTTCATCGCCGCCGAGAAAGGTTTCATCGACGAGGTGATCCAGCCGCATTCGACCCGTCGCCGGGTCGCGCGTGCCTTTGCGTCCTTGCGCGGAAAGAAGCTGACGAATCCGTGGAAGAAACACGACAACATTCCCCTGTAACCGACGGGAATTTCAACGTGATGCACAAACCCGTGAATGATGCAGCGCAGCCACAGGCAAGCGGAGTTCTGCGCCCCACAGGCCGCCCGGATTGTCCGCGCGCCGGGGCGGACGCTATGATGAGCTCTGGTTCGGCCCACAAAGAAGCCGGCCTCAATCAGAGCAGTCGGGCGCCGATGCGTCCGCGTTACAGGAGCGAGAATTCATGTCGAAGAAAATCATCCTTGGCCTCGTGCTGGTCTCGGCTTTCGCAGCATGCCAACGTCAGGAGCCTGACGTTTACGTGCCGACCCCGACCCCGGCCCCGGTCACTCAAGAGCCCGTTTTCCAAGGCAAATACGGCTCCTGAGTTCGGCCAGACGGCTTTCACGCGCGGGCGGCCGGACCGCCCGCGCCACCCGCGCCCTACCTGTTTTGAAAGGGGCGCAACATGCTGAAGCATCGCGGCTTTCCGGGCCGCCTTCCCGGCACCGATTTCCAGTTCGTCATCCGTCGCGAGAACCGCAAGAAAGGCGCCACGCCGATCACGCGGCGCGAACGCTTTCGCGACCGCAAACACGCCGACCGCAAGGCCGATGCCGGATTTCTGGCGGCGCTGATCACACATTTCGGCGACGAGCCCTTTGAGCGCGGCAATCTTGATGCCGGTCGCCTCGGCTGGCTGATCGGGCGTGAGGTCAAACCCGTGGGCGAGTTCGACCCGGCCGATTACGAACAGTTGCTGCAGGTCGATCTGGCCGCTGCAGAAGCCTCGTTCCCCGAAATCTTCGCCAAGGACAATCCGCCCGATTTCGGCTGGGATGATGACGGTGAAAACGATTGGGAAGACGACGACGAGGACGGCCGATAATGCGCGATATGCCGCCTAGCCCGTTGAAGTCACAGGCATGTCAGTTTGACGCCGCCCTTCACTGTGCGATAGTCGGCACCGACCCACAACCGGCCCGACAGTGGCCCCTCAATACAGGCAAAACAACATGCAAATCTCGCTCATTTCCCGCGTTTCGGCTGGCGCTGCCCTTCTTCTGGCTCTGGCGGCCTGCGATCAGGGTTACGGCACCGCAACCGGCCTGTCGCCCGACGCGCAGCGCGCGGCTGGTGGTGCAGTCGCCGGTGCCGTCATCGCCAAAGCGCTTGACGAAGACCTCGCAACCGGCGCGGCTATCGGTGCTGTCGGCGGCGCGCTGTGCGACGACGCAGGCGTCTGCCAGCGTCGCTACTGATTTCGGTCGATTTGAACCGAACCGGCGGAACCGGCGTTCTGGTTCCGCCACGTCAACGACAGGATTAACGACATGTCCAAGATTTTTGCCCTTACAGCCATCGTCGGCGTCACCGCGCTGGCAGGCTGTACCCAGGGGATCAACCCGACCGACACTGACCGCGCCCTTATCGGTGCCGGTGTCGGCGCGACCATCGCCCATGTCGGCGGCCACAATGTCGTCAAGGGTGCCGCAATCGGCGGTGCCGCAGGCGCCTTGTGCAACGACGCCCGCCTCTGCGAATGATCGTCTGAGTTTCGCCGTCCCCGCTTGCGGGGCGCGACAGTATCAGCCGTCCGTGGCCCTTGCGCCGCGGGCGGTTTTTTCATGCCTTTCAGCCAGAAGCGGGTGAGCCGATGTTCAAGAAAATCCTGATCGCCAACCGTGGCGAAATCGCCTGCCGCGTCATCAAGACCGCGCGCAAGATGGGCATCAAGACCGTCGCCGTCTATTCCGACGCAGACCGCAATGCATTGCATGTGAAGATGGCTGACGAGGCTGTCCATATCGGCCCGCCCCCCGCGAACCAGTCCTATATCGTGATCGACAAGATCATGGAGGCGATCCGCCAGACCGGGGCCGAGGCCGTCCATCCCGGCTATGGATTCCTGAGCGAGAACATGAGATTCGCCGAGGCGCTGGAGGCCGAAGGCGTCGCCTTCATCGGCCCGCCCGCCACCGCCATCGAGGCGATGGGCGACAAGATCACCTCGAAGAAGATCGCGCAGGAAGCCGGGGTTTCGACGGTGCCGGGCTATATGGGCCTGATCGCCGATGCCGAGGAAGCGGTGACGATCTCGAACCAGATCGGCTATCCGGTGATGATCAAGGCCAGCGCCGGCGGCGGCGGCAAGGGCATGCGGATCGCCTGGACCGATCAGGAGGCGCGCGAGGGTTTTGAATCCTCGAAGAACGAGGCCGCCAACAGCTTTGGCGACGACCGCATCTTCATCGAAAAATTCGTCACGCAGCCTCGCCATATCGAAATTCAGGTGCTGGCCGACAAGCATGGCAATGCGGTCTATCTGCATGAACGCGAATGCTCGATCCAGCGGCGAAACCAGAAGGTGATCGAAGAGGCACCCTCTCCGTTTCTGGATGAGACGACCCGCAAGGCGATGGGCGAGCAGGCCGTGGCGCTGGCCAAGGCGGTCGGCTATTCCAGCGCCGGGACGGTCGAATTCATCGTCGATGGCAACCGCAATTTCTACTTCCTCGAAATGAATACCCGGCTGCAGGTCGAGCATCCGGTGACCGAGCTGATCACCGGCGTTGATCTGGTCGAACAGATGATCCGCGTGGCCGATGGCGCGACCCTGCCCTTCGCCCAGTCCGATCTGAAGATCAACGGCTGGGCCATGGAAAGCCGCCTTTATGCCGAAGACCCCTACCGCAACTTCCTGCCCTCGATCGGGCGTCTGTCGCGCTACCGCCCGCCTGCCGAGGTGGCGGCGGGGCCGCTGAAGGACAGCGGCAACTGGGTCAATGACAGCGACGGGCGCGACAGCCCGGTCGCCGTGAGAAACGATACCGGCGTCTATGAGGGCGGCGAGATCAGCATGTTCTATGACCCGATGATCGCCAAACTTTGCACATGGGCGCCGACGCGCGGTGAGGCGATCGAGGCGATGCGGGTGGCGCTTGACGAATTCGAGGTCGAGGGGATCGGGCATAACCTGCCATTCCTGTCGGCGGTGATGGACCACCCGAAATTCATCGCGGGCGACATGACCACCGCCTTCATCGCCGAGGAATATCCCGATGGTTTCCAAGGGGCAGAGCCGGATCAGGATCAGCTTTCCCGAGTGGCCGCTGCGGCGGCGGCGATGCACCGGGTGGCCGAGATCCGGCGTGCGCGCATTTCGGGGCGGCTCGACAATCACGAACGCAAGGTGGGCCGCGATTGGGTGGTGGCGGTAGGCAAGACCGACATTCCGGTGCTGATCGACGCCGACCGCCAAGGCGCGACGGTGACGGTCGATGGCCGGGCGCTGCGGGTCGAAAGCAACTGGAAACCGGGGCAGACCCTTGCGCGGCTGACCGTCGATGGCACGCCGTTGGTGATGAAGGCCGACAAGATCCCGGCAGGCGTCCGTCTGCGCACGCGCGGTGCGGATCTGAAGGTCCATGTCCGCCGTCCGCGCACCGCCGAGCTTGCCCGGCTGATGCCCGAAAAGCTGCCGCCCGATACCTCGAAATTCCTGCTGTGCCCGATGCCGGGCCTGCTGGTTAAGGTGAATGTCTCCGCAGGCGACGAGGTGCAGGAGGGTCAGGCGCTGGCCACGGTCGAGGCGATGAAAATGGAGAATATCCTGCGCGCCGAGCGAAAGGGCGTGGTGAAATCCGTCAATGCCACGCCGGGCGAAAGCCTGAAGGTTGACGACGTCATCATGGAGTTCGAGTGAGACAACACTGGGCATATCGCCTGCTGATCATCCTTGCCGCACTGACGGCGGGATATGTCGCCTATATTGCGGCGACCTTGCTATGGCTGGCTTCCTGGACGGGCCGGATCCAGGTGCTGGACCAGCCGCTGATCTTTGGCATGCCGGTATTCGGCGGCGCCCCGCTGTGGATCCATATCGCGAACCATGCGTGGTGGGGCATCCCCGCCGCGTTCGGCTATACCATCGTCCTGCGACTCGGGCTGGGCGGTCCGATCCGCTGGAGACGGCTGCTGTTCCTCTACGTTGCAATGGTGCTGGTCGGGATCGTGATCGCCTATGGCGGAATGGCTCGCGGCGTCTCGGCCTTCACGCTGCTGAATGCGGCCCATCTCATCTGGTTTCTGACCGGCCTTTTCATCGTCCGTGACTGGGTCGTCCGCCCGGTGCATAAACCTGTGAGATCACTGGCAGGAGCGGCGGCATGAACGGTTTGCAGACGATTTTCTGGAACGAGCGGGTCATTGCGGCCTTCGTCACCGCGCTTCTGGGCGGTGGCGTCGTCGCGGCGGGCTGGTTCTGGACCCACGCCCTGTCCCGCTATCGCGACCGCAAGCTGCGTGAGGAGCAGGTAAAGGATGTGCAACGCGCCTTGCTGGCCGAGATCCGCGCCCATGTCGCCGCGTTAGAGCAGCAGCAGGCTCAGGAACCTGCCGCCGTTGCATTGGCGTTGCGGCAGCGTCTCTTGGCCGATGAGCATGTGCCGATCCTGCCGCACGACGCCAATGACCGCATCTTCCGCGCCATCGTCGAACAGGTCCATATCCTGCCCGAGCATGTCATTGATCCGGTGGTCCGCTATTACCGGCTGATCGCCGTTCGCGTCGCGCTGGCGCAGGATATCCGCAGCAGTGCCGACAATCATCCTGACCGCGCCGCCGAGATGCTGGACGACTACCTGAGCCTCACCTCGGAGACGCTGGTCGAGGGGAATGCGGCGATGCTCTTTCTCAGCGCCAGCCTGAAGGGCGGGCCGGGCGCGGTCCGGGCGCTGATGAAGGCACTGGAGGCGAAAGAGCGGGAAGAGGAAAAGCAAAAAGCGGGCAACGATCTGATTGCCCGCAACGTGTCGATGGATGATGACGCCCCCGCAGTCGGGGATGGCGTCAGTAGAACAGTTTCGGACCGGAGAGACCCTTGATGGGAGGCAGCCCGATCACCGCCGCGATCTCGTTCGAGTTGCTGGCGCGCAGCAAACGCCGCACAAGCTCTTCAGCTTCGGGCGTCGAACGCGGTGCGGGCTCGACCGGCTCGTTGTCGGTCTTGCGCAGGGCGGATTGGTTGGCCATCGCTTCACCTCATCACGTCAACGGACACAGGAACTGCGTCCATGCCCTAAAGATAGGGGTTCACACCGGCTTTCGCAACAAAAACCGCTGCGACGCCCCGCCGCCCCCGGATCAGCGCTGCAGCACCCCTGCCCGCCCGATCTCTTGCCGACGCAGCGGAAAGCGGTCGATGGCGCGACCGATCTCTCGCACGTCCCAGGGGAAGGGCTTGCGCTGCTTGACCTGCCCGTCCTTGTCCATGATCACCAGCGAAAACCCACGCGGATGCAATTGCCGCCGCCAGGCGCTGTTCGCCGCCGGATCCGCATCGGTGATGACGACCACGTCACGCTCGATCAGGGCATCTGCCCCGGCCTCCAGCATCCGCATCTGTTCGCGGAAGGCCGGATCTCCGGGCGTATCGGCAAAGACGATCACCGGGCGCATTTCCCACATGAACGCCCCCGGCTCGGCCTCGGACGCATCGAGGATTTGCAACTCGGGCCGCTCAACCTCGGGCGCGGTGGCGCCGGGCACCTCTTCCGGGCTCATCGGTTGCGCCTCTTCCTGCGTGGCGCTGGCGATGCTGTCCGCATCAGGCGGCGGCGCGTCCCGCGAGGGGCCCATCGCCGCCAGAGCCATCACGAATATCAGCAATTTCAATTTCATCGGCACCTCGCTTCCATCTGAATATAGGGGGAACGCAGCCGGGGGGAAGGACGAAGCATGACGAAACCGACATTGGATCAGTGGCGGACGCTGGCCGAGAAGGAATTGAAGGGCCGCAATCCCGACGACCTGACATGGCAGACGCTGGAGGGGATTCCGGTCAAGCCGCTTTACACCGAGGCCGATACCGACGGGCTGGAACACCTTGGCAGCCTGCCCGGCATCGCCCCCTTCACCCGAGGCCCGCGCGCGACGATGTATGCAGGCCGCCCGTGGACGATCCGCCAATATGCAGGCTTCTCGACCGCCGAAGAATCCAACGCTTTCTACCGCAAGGCGTTGGATGCCGGGCAGCAGGGCGTGTCGGTGGCTTTCGATCTGGCAACGCACCGGGGCTATGACAGCGATCACCCGCGCGTCGTGGGTGACGTGGGCAAGGCGGGCGTCGCCATCGATTCCGTCGAGGATATGAAAATCCTCTTTGACGGCATCCCGCTGGACAAGGTGTCGGTGTCGATGACGATGAACGGCGCGGTGATCCCGATTCTGGCGAATTTCATCGTCACGGGCGAGGAACAGGGGCATGACCGCTCGGTCCTGTCGGGGACCATTCAGAACGACATTCTGAAAGAGTTCATGGTCCGCAACACCTATATCTACCCGCCCGAGCCGTCGATGCGGATCATCGCGGACATTATCGAATACACCTCGAACGAGATGCCGAAGTTCAACTCGATCTCGATTTCCGGCTATCACATGCAGGAAGCCGGGGCGAACCTTGTGCAAGAGCTGGCCTATACGCTGGCCGACGGGCGCGAATATGTGCGCGCGGCTTTGTCGGCGGGGATGGATGTGGACCAGTTCGCCGGGCGGCTGTCGTTCTTCTTTGCCATCGGCATGAATTTCTTCATGGAAATCGCCAAGCTGCGCGCCGCGCGCCTGCTGTGGCACCGCATCATGTCCGAGTTCAATCCGAAAAAGGCAGGCAGCCTGATGCTGCGGACCCATTGCCAGACTTCGGGCGTGTCATTGCAGGAACAAGACCCCTACAACAACGTCATCCGCACCGCTTATGAGGCGATGTCGGCAGCGCTTGGCGGCACGCAGTCGCTGCACACCAACGCGCTGGACGAGGCGATTGCCCTGCCGACCGAATTCAGCGCCCGGATCGCCCGGAACACCCAGCTTATCCTGCAGGAAGAAACCGGCATCACCCATGTCGCCGACCCTCTGGCGGGCAGCTATTACATCGAAAGCCTGACCGCTCAGTTGGCCAGTGAGGCATGGAAGCTGATCGAGGAAGTCGAGGAAATGGGCGGCATGACCAAGGCCGTCGCGTCCGGCATGCCGAAGATGCGCATCGAAGAAACGGCGGCGCGGCGTCAGGCGATGATCGATCGGGGCGAGGAAGTGATCGTCGGCGTCAACAAGTATCGCAAGGCCAAGGAGGACCCGATCGACATTCTGGACATCGACAATATGAAGGTCCGCGATGCGCAGATCGCCCGGCTTGGGCGTATCCGCGCCAGCCGCGACGAGACCGCGACGCAGGCCGCCCTTGGGGAAGTCGCCCGCCGCGCGCGTGAGGGTGGCAACCTTCTGGAAGCCGCGGTCGAGGCCGCCCGCGCCCGCGCATCGGTAGGAGAGATCAGCATGGCAATGGAGAACGAATTTGGCCGCCACCGGGCCGAGGTGAAGACGCTGGCCGGGGTCTATGGCGCGGCCTATGAGGGCGACGAGGGATTCGCGAAAATCCAGCGCGATGTCGAGGCTTTCGCGGAAGAGGAAGGCCGTCGTCCCCGGATGCTAGTGGTGAAGATGGGTCAGGACGGGCATGATCGCGGCGCGAAGGTCATCGCCACCGCTTTCGCCGATATCGGCTTCGATGTGGATGTCGGCCCGCTGTTCCAGACCCCCGAGGAAGCCGCGCAGGATGCCGTGGACAATGATGTGCATGTCGTGGGCATCTCATCGCAGGCGGCGGGGCATAAGACGCTTGCGCCGAAGCTGATCGAGGCGCTGAAGGCACAGGGCGCCGAAGATATTCTGGTCATCTGCGGCGGCGTGATTCCACAACAGGATTACGATTATCTGCGTCAGGCAGGCGTCAAGGCAATCTTCGGGCCGGGCACGAATATTCCTTCGGCTGCGGCGGATATCCTGAACCTGATCCGCGAAGCGCGGTCGTAGAAACGGATGGGTCGGGTGGTGCGTGCAAAGCACGCACCCTACTGCCGTATCGGGTGGGTGCTGGTCTGTAGGTGCGATGTTCGACGATACAGCAAGCGCCAATTTTCGCGGCACTGGTCCTTTCAAGCCGATCTGCCAGCTTGAAATCGTCACTCTGACACATCACATCTGCCTCAACCGCCGGAAAAACGGGGCAGCAAGTCGAAAAAGCACTTGATGCCAGCCGCAATCCACCAAATCTTAACTGTATCGTGACAGTCTGGGCAGGTGGGCCGCTAGATATGCCCATACCGCCAGTCGACTGACAGGAGACGACCCGTGCCGAGCTTCTCGACTTCCCTGGAACAGGCCATTCATCAAGCGCTTGCGCTGGCGAATGAACATAGACATGAACTGGCGACCCTGGAACATCTGTTGCTGGCGCTGACTGACGAACCGGATGCGGTCAAGGTCATGCGTGCCTGCAACGTGGACCTGGAAGAGCTGCGCAAGCTGCTGATCGATTTTATCGAGGATGACCTGTCCACCCTCATCACCGACGTCGAAGGCTCGGAAGCGGTGCCTACGGCGGCCTTCCAGCGCGTGATTCAGCGCGCGGCGATCCATGTCCAAAGCTCGGGCCGTCAGGAAGTGACCGGCGCCAACGTGCTGGTCGCGATCTTTGCCGAACGCGAATCGAACGCGGCGTTCTTCCTGCAGGAAATGGACATGACCCGTTACGACGCGGTCAACTTCATCGCGCATGGCGTGGCGAAGAACCCGTCCTTCAATGAATCGCGCAAGGTCGTGGGTTCGGACGAACCCGAAACCCGCGGGGCCGAAACCGCGCAGGAGGCCAAGGACGAAAGCGCCCTTGCCAAATACTGCGTCGATCTGAACGCGAAATCCAAGAAGGGCGACGTGGACCCGCTGATCGGTCGCGAACTCGAGGTGGAGCGCGCCATTCAGGTGCTGTGCCGCCGCCGCAAGAACAACCCGCTTCTGGTGGGTGATCCCGGCGTGGGTAAGACCGCCATTGCCGAAGGTCTGGCCAAGAAGATCGTCGAGGGTGACACCCCCGACGTGCTGTCCGGTGCCACGATCTTTTCGCTGGATATGGGCGCGCTTCTGGCCGGCACCCGGTATCGTGGCGATTTCGAAGAGCGGCTGAAAGCTGTCGTGAAGGAGCTTGAAAACCATCCCGACGCGATCCTGTTCATCGACGAAATCCATACGGTGATCGGCGCCGGCGCGACCTCTGGCGGGGCGATGGACGCCTCGAACCTGCTGAAACCCGCGCTTGCGGGCGGTAAGCTGCGCTGTATGGGCTCGACCACCTACAAGGAATATCGCCAGCATTTCGAAAAGGACCGTGCGCTGAGCCGTCGGTTCCAGAAGATCGATGTGAACGAGCCTTCGGTGCCCGACACCATCAAGATTCTGATGGGGTTGAAGCCGCATTTCGAAAAGCACCACGATCTGCGCTATACGCTCGAGGCGATCCGCACGGCTGTTGAACTGGCCTCGCGCTATATCAACGACCGCAAGCTGCCCGACAGCGCCATCGACGTGATCGATGAGGCTGGCGCGGCGCAGCATCTGCTGTCGGAAAGCAAACGGCGCAAGACCATCAGCCCGCGCGAGATCGAGGCCGTGGTGGCCAAGATCGCCCGGATCCCGCCGAAGAACGTCAGCAAGGACGACACGCAATTGCTGCGCGATCTTGAACCGACCCTGAAACGGGTAGTCTTTGGTCAGGACAGCGCCATCGAGGCCTTGTCCTCGGCGATCAAACTGGCGCGGGCAGGTCTGCGCGAGCCTGAAAAGCCGATCGGCAACTACCTGTTCGCGGGCCCGACCGGCGTTGGCAAGACCGAGGTGGCCAAGCAGCTTGCCTCGACCCTCGGGGTGGAACTGCTGCGTTTCGACATGTCGGAATATATGGAGAAACACGCGGTTTCCCGTCTGATCGGCGCGCCTCCGGGCTATGTCGGGTTTGATCAGGGCGGACTTCTGACCGATGGCGTGGACCAGCATCCGCATTGTGTGCTGCTCTTGGACGAGATCGAGAAAGCGCACCCGGATGTGTTCAACATCCTGTTGCAGGTGATGGATCATGGCAAGCTGACCGACCATAACGGTCGTCAGGTGGATTTCCGCAATGTGATCCTGATCATGACCTCGAACGCCGGGGCCTCGGACATGCAGAAGGCTGCCATCGGCTTTGGCCGCGAGCGGCGCGAGGGTGAGGATACGGCCGCGATCGAGCGGACCTTCACGCCCGAATTCCGCAACCGTCTGGACGCGGTCATCAGCTTCGCGCCGCTGTCGCGCGATGTGGTGATCCATGTGGTCGAGAAATTCGTGCTGCAACTGGAAGCGCAACTGATGGACCGCAATGTCCATATCGATCTGACCCCGGAAGCCGCCGACTGGTTGGCGGAAAAGGGTTACGACGACAAGATGGGCGCGCGTCCTTTGGGCCGGGTCATTCAGGAGAGCATCAAGAAACCTCTGGCCGAGGAATTGCTGTTCGGTCGCCTGACCAAAGGTGGCGTGGTCCGCGTGAAGGTCGAGGACGACAAGCTCGCCTTCGACATCACCGGCCCGGATGCCCCGCGCATCACGAAGAAACAGACGCCGCTGCTGACGGCGGAATAAGCTGTCGTGACAAAAACACCCCGCTGCGCGAAGGCGCGGCGGGGTTTTTCTATGGCTTCACGGTCGATGCCGGTTATCGCGACGGCATCAGAGTAATTGAGCCGGGATCAACCCGCGCAACGCATTCCCCAACAGCAACTCGCCATCCGAAAGATCGTCAGGTCGCAGCACCGCCTCCTCTGCCTCTCCTCTTGCCAGCAGCGATGCCCGCAAAACGCCGGGCAACAGGCCGCATTGCAAAGCCGGGGTCAACAGCCGCCCGTCTCGCCGCAGGAACAGGTTTGTAATCGTGCCCTCGCAGACCTCGTCGCGCTGGTTCAGCAGGATCGCCTCATCCACTCCCTCGGCCAGCGCCTCCCGCGCGGTGTCATAGGCCGGGCGATGCGTGGTCTTGATCCGCAGCCAAGGGTCATCGCTATCCAAACGAACCGTCGAGATCTGCACCCGCCAGAACGGCGGGTTGGGCGGCAATGGGGCATGGGTCAACCCGATCCCGCTAAGGGCATCCACCGTCAGCCGCAACCGCGTCGGCCCGGCGAAGGACAGCCCTGACAGCGTATCCGCCACCCGATCCTCATCCAGCGGAAAGCCCACCGCCGCGCAATCGCGCCGCAGCCGCGCCAGATGCCCGGACCATAGCGCGATCCGGCCATCGGCCTCGGCGCGCATGGTTTCGATGACCTTCAGCCCCTCGGGGACGGGTTCAGGAATGCGGCTTTGCACAGGGCTTCCTCCCATTCAGAGCCTGTCTCGCTGTCATGGACGATGCCGCCTCCGACCTGAAGCTGCAAGCGGTCGGGCGCGGCCAGCACCGGAGAGCGGATGGCGACGCTGAAGCGCATCGGGCCAGCCGGGTCGATCCAGCCAATCGCGCCGCAATAGATGTCGCGCGCGCGGGTTTCCAGTTCGGCGATGATCTCCATCGCGCGGATTTTCGGCGCCCCTGTGATCGAGCCACAAGGGAACAGCGCCCGCAGGATCGCCGACAATCCGACCCCGTCCTGCAAGCTGCCGGTAACGGTCGAGGTCATCTGGAAGATCGTCTCGTAAGGCTCGATCTGGAACAGATGCGGGACGCGGACGGTGCCGGGATGGCAGATGCGGCTGATGTCGTTGCGCAGCAAATCCACGATCATCAGATTCTCGGCCCGGTTCTTCTCGGACGCGGCCAGCGCCTTTGCATTTCGGCGGTCCTCATCTGGCGAGCCGCCGCGCGGCATGGTGCCTTTCATCGGGCGGGTCAGGATCTGCCGGTCGGCATCGACGGCGAAGAACAGTTCGGGGCTGCGGGACAGCACCACCGGGCCGCCCAGATCGACAAAGGCCCCCTCGCCCACCTGCTGCCGCCCGGCCAGCGCCGCATAGATCGCCAGCGGATCGCCGGTGACCGTCACCTCCATCGGGAAGGTCAGGTTGATCTGATAGCAATCGCCCGCCTCGATATAGCGGTGAACGGCGGCGATGGCGCGGTCATAGCGGGCGCGCGACCACAGCGGTTGCGCCTCGCTGATCGTCACGCCTTCGGTGCCGGGAAGGTCAGACGCAGGCTGCGGGGCATCGAAAACCCCCATCAGGATCAACGGCATGGCCCGATCCTGCGGCAACAGCCCGGCCAGCTTGCGGGTCAGAACATGGCCCAGCTCGTAAGAGAAATATCCGGCCAGCCAGCGGCCATCGGCCTGTGCCGCCTCGATCCGGGCAAGGGCTGCCGGAACCTCGTCCGGCGTATAGGCGCGGATCAGATCCAGCGGGTCGGCAAACAATGTGCCGCCCGCAATCGGGCCGTTGTCGAAACGGACCTGCGCGGTCATTTCGCAGCCTTCGCCTTGGCGGCAAGATCGCGGGCCACGCCAAAGGCCCCCTTGATACGCTCGGCGTCAGAGGTCCAGTCGCGCCGGACCACGATCTTGTTGTCGGTGACCTTGGCCTGCCCGCGCTGGTCATTGATGAATTCGACCAGACCGACCGGGTTCGGGAATTTGTCGCCGTGAAACTGGATGGTGACGCCCTTCGGCCCGGCATCGAGCCGCGAGATATTCGCCCGCTTCGCCATCGCCTTGATGCGGATCACCAGAAGAAGCGTGTTCACCTCGCGCGGGAGGGTGCCGAATCGGTCGATCAACTCGGCGGCAAAGCCCTCCAGCTCGACCTTGGTGGTCAGTTCGGCCAGACGGCGATAAAGGCCCAGCCGCACGTCCAGATCGGGGATATAGCTGTCAGGAATGGTCACCGGAACGCCAAGGTTCAACTGAGGTGCCCATTCATCCTCGGGCGTGCCCTCGATCTCGCCGGATTTCAGCTTGGCAATCGTCTCCTCCAGCATTTGCTGATAAAGCTCGAAGCCGACTTCCTTGATATGGCCGGATTGTTCCTCGCCCAGCAGGTTCCCCGCTCCGCGCAGATCCAGATCCTGCGAGGCAAGGTTGAAGCCCGCGCCCAGCCCGTCGATCGAGCCCAGAAACTTCAGCCGCCGGATCGCCTGCGGGGTCAGCGCCACACCGGGCTTGGTGGTCAGGTAACAATAGGCCCGCGCTTTCGAGCGTCCGACCCTGCCCCGGATCTGGTAAAGCTGGGCCAGGCCGAACATGTCCGCCCGCCAGACGATCATCGTATTCGCCGTCGGAATATCCAGACCGGATTCGACGATGGATGTCGCCAGCAGCACGTCATGGCTGCCATCGTAGAAGGCGTTCATCCGCTGATCCAGATCGCCCGCCGCCAATTGCCCATGCGCGACGATATAACTGACCTCGGGGACGTTTTCCTTGAACCAATGTTCGACATCCGGCAGGTCCGACAGGCGCGGCACCACGAAGAAGCTTTGCCCGCCGCGATATTTCTCGCGCAGCAGCGCCTCGCGCACGGTGACGCTGTCGAATTCCGAGGCATAGGTGCGGATCGCCAGACGGTCCACCGGCGGCGTGCCGATGACCGACAGATCGCGGACCCCGGTCAGCGACATTTGCAGCGTGCGCGGGATCGGCGTGGCGGTCAGGGTCAAGACGTGGATATCGCTGCGCAATTCCTTCAGGCGTTCCTTGTGCGCGACGCCGAAATGCTGTTCCTCATCGATGATCAGCAGGCCAAGGTTCTTGAACCGCACGCCCTTGGCCAGCACCGCATGCGTGCCCACCACGATATCGATACTGCCATCGGCCAGCCCCTCGCGGGTCTTGGTGGCATCCTTGGCGGAAACGAAACGGGACAGCGGCCGGACATTGATGGCGGTGCCGCGGAAACGGTCGCCGAAGGTCTTGAAATGCTGCCGCGCCAGCAGCGTCGTCGGCGCGACCACCGCTACCTGCATCCCTTGCGAGGCCGCCACAAAGGCCGCGCGCATCGCCACCTCGGTCTTGCCAAAGCCCACATCGCCGACGACCAGCCGGTCCATCGGACGACCCGCCGCCAGATCCTCCAGCACATCGTCAATGGCTGACGCCTGATCGTCGGTCTCGCTATAGGGGAAACGCGCAGCGAAGCTTTGCCAGTCGTGGTCTTCCGGCTCCAGCACCGGGGCGGGACGCAAAAGACGCTCCGCCGCAATCCGCATCAGCTTGTCCGCGATCA
This sequence comes from Paracoccus caeni, assembly GCF_016629665.1. GTDB lineage: Bacteria > Pseudomonadota > Alphaproteobacteria > Rhodobacterales > Rhodobacteraceae > Paracoccus > Paracoccus caeni. Next base: position 1,196,937 of record NZ_JAEPRQ010000001.1, on the reverse strand, counting down.
GCTTGATGCGTTCCTTCAGGCGGGCCTTCCGCGCCTGCCACGCACCGCCGCCCAGCTTGTCCAGCAAGCCTTCCTCATGGCCGTAGCGGCTGAGCAGCTCGATATTCTCGACCGGCAGGAACAGCCGATCACCGCCCGCATATTCCAGCGCCACGCAATCATGCGGCACGCCCGCCGCGGTGATCGTCTCCAGCCCGGTATAGCGCCCGATGCCATGTTCGACATGGACCACCAGATCGCCGGTGCTGAGCGTCGTGGTATCTTTCAGGAAGTTCTCGGCCCGGCGGCGCTTTCTGGCGCCCCGGATCAGCCGGTCGCCCAACACATCCTGTTCCGATACGACCGCCAGCCGCCCAAGCGCCTGCCCATCGGCCACGAAGCCTTCCTCCAGCGGCCAGACGGCAAGCCCGATCGACCCCGGCGTATCGGGCAGATCGCGCAGATCGGCAATCGGCTTCAGCCCGGTCAGACCCTCATCGGCCAGAAGCCCCGACAGCCGCTCGCGCGCGCCGTCCGAGAAGCTGGCAAGGATGACCCGGTGATCCTTCGACAGCGCCTTCACATGACCGGCCAAAGCGTTGAACAGGTTCACCGTTTCCGCCTGCCGCTCTGGCGCGAAATTGCGGCCCGCGCGCCCGCCCGCATCCAGCACCCCCGGTCCCGGCGGCTGCGGCAGCACCGAGAGCCGCAGCGACCTATGCGCCGCCAGCCACGCGGTCCATTCCTCGGGCGTTGGGAACATCAGATCGGGTGGCACTGGCTTATAAACGGTATCGCTGCGCGCCTTTGACGCCAGCGCCGCCTTGCGCGCCTCGAACTGTTCGCGGATCGTGTCGCGGCGGGCATCGATCACCTGCGCCATATGGTCGTCCAGCACGACCGAGGCCCCCGGCAGATAGTCGAAGATGCTTTCCATCCGCTCGTGGAACCACGGCAGCCAATGTTCGACCCCGGCCATCTTGCGCCCCGCGCTGACGCCCTCATACAGCGGGTCATTGCTGCCGCCGCCATATTCGGTGCGATAGCTTTGCCGGAAACGGGTGATCGAGGGTTCGTCCAGAATCACCTCGGACATCGGCGCAAGCTCGACCCGCGACAGCTTTTCGGTGGTGCGCTGCGTTTCGGCGTCAAAGCGGCGGGCACCGTCCAACACATCGCCGAACAGATCCAGCCGCACCGGACCGGATTCGCCGGGCGGGAAAATGTCGATGATGCCGCCGCGCACCGCATAATCGCCGGGCTCGGTCACCGTCGGCGATTGCACGAAACCCATGCGGACAAGAAAATCCCGCAACGCGCCCTCATTGATCCGGTCGCCGACCCGCGCGGTAAAGCTGGCCTGCGATACCAGATCGCGCGCAGGCAGCCGTTGCAGCACCGCATTCAGCGTGGTCAGCAGCACGAAAGGCGGCTTCAGCGCGCCCTGCGCCAGCCCGGCCAAGGTAGCCATCCGCGCCGCCTGAATATCGGGCGACGGCGAGACGCGGTCATAGGGCGTCGTGTCCCAGGCCGGAAAATCCAGCACTGCAAGGCCCGGCGCCAGAAAGGCCAGCGCCGCCCGCATCGCAGCCATCCGGCGGTCGTCGCGGGCGATATGGATAACAGGGGCACCACGCGCGGCCTCGCGCGCGATCAGCGCGGCGTCATAGCCTTCGGGCGCGCCAGAGAGGATCAGATGGTCGGACATGATCGGTGACGTAAAGCTGCAGCAGGTGGTGTCAAGATGGGCATGGCTTAGAAACCGAACGGATGGTTAAGAACCCAGATGGTGCCGCTGATCGCCGCCGCGATGACCGCACCCATCGACAGAAGCGTCTGGAACCGGCGATGCCAGATCATCTGGTTCACCGCCTCTGCCGCGATCTGGTCGAGCGGGCGCTGCCCCGTCTCGGCCTCGGTCAGCAAGGGCGTCAGGCGGCGGGCCAGACGGATCCGCATCCAGAACAGGATCAGGAACGGCAGCAGCAGCACGGTCAGCGCCTGCGCCATCTCCAGCCCATAGGCAAAGCCCAGAATGCCAAGCGTCGAGAGGCCAAAGGCCACCAGCGCGGTGAAGACCGCGCCTTCGCGCAGACCAAGCCGCCAGCGCGGCAGGGTCAGCGACAGCCAGTCCATCAGGTGCAGCGCCTCGCCGGAATCCGGCTCTTGCTGGCGCAGCGCGGCGCGGGCGCGGTTGATCACATCCATCGGCACGCCCAGCACGCCGCGGCCCGCGACCGACCACATGCCCAGCAGGACCAGCCAGAACCACACGGTGCCGAAAGAGCGGCTGTCCAGAAAACCCAGCAGGCTGTTCAAAAGTGGCACTCGGGCTTCCTTGTCCTTACGCGGGCGTGACCTTAAAACGGGTGCGGGTTGAAGGAAAGCCACCCTTCCCCGGAATGAGGAGCCTGCCATGTCCGCAAACCCGATCATTGCCCCGTTTCCCGCGACGCGCCTGCGCCGTCTGCGACAGAATGCGAATATCCGCGCCATGGTGACCGAGACGGACCTGTCCGCCCATAACCTGATCTGGCCGATCTTCGTGACCGAGGTTACCGGGGCCGAGGGCGAGATCGCCTCGATGCCGGGGGTCGAGCGGCTGACGCTGGACGGTGCGAAACGTGCGGCAGAGCGGGCGGCGGAACTGGGCATCCCGTCAATCTGCATCTTCCCCCATTCCGATCAGGATCTGCGGACCGAAGGCTGCGAACGGGCGTGGGACCCGGACAATATCGGCAACCTCGCCATCCGCGCGATCAAGGAAACCGTGCCGGAACTGGTGGTGATGACCGATATCGCGCTGGACCCGTATAACGCCAACGGCCATGACGGGCTGGTCCGCGACGGGGTGATCCTGAACGATGAAAGCGTCGAGGCGCTGGTGCGCATGGCATTGGTGCAGGCCGAATGCGGCGCCGATCTGCTGGGCCCCTCTGACATGATGGACGGCCGGATCGGCGCCCTGCGCACGGCGCTTGAGGCGAACAGCCACAAGGATGTGGCGATCCTGTCCTATGCGGCAAAATTCGCCAGCGGCTTCTATGGCCCGTTCCGCGACGCCGTCGGCGCGTCGGGCCGCCTTGTCGGCGACAAGAAGACCTATCAGGTCAACCCCGCCAACCGCGAAGAGGCCCTGCGCTGCGTCGCCCGCGATCTGTCCGAGGGTGCGGATATGGTGATGGTCAAGCCCGGCCTGCCCTATCTCGACATCTGCCGCGAGGTGAAGGACCGCTTCGGCGCCCCGACCTTCGCCTATCAGGTCAGCGGCGAATACGCGATGCTGGAGGGCGCGATCCGCGCGGGCTGGCTGTCGCGCGACACGGTGGCCGAAAGCCTGCTCTGCTTCCGCCGCGCCGGCTGCGACGGCATCCTGACCTATTTCGCCCCCGAGGTGGCCGAGGCTCTGGCCCACAAGTAAGCCACGCAACACCCCACCGCACGCAAGCGGTGTACACGCTGTGTACAGGCTGTGCCTCGTCGGTGCATGCCTTGTGCAACCAAATCCCCAGCATTTGCTGATCCGCGGCACCGCTGCGGTTTCTCCGTTGCGCAAATACCGAATGCAACGCCCGCACCCGTTGCACCTCGCTGCCCGGCTCAACAACGCACACAACCGGCCACCCGATGTAACTCCCCGCGACTCCACACGTTTTCTTGTCCGCGAACCACGGCAAGCCACCGCCTGCGACCGGATCATGCGGGTGACAGGCGGGCGGTTTTGCCCTAACCTGCGCGGCAACGGGCAAATAATGCCGCTCAAGCGACGGATGGGACAGGATGATCAGGAAAATTCAGGCAGGAATGAACCGCAGAACGCTGCTAAAGGGCGCCGCCGGAACCGTGGCACTGGCCGCACTTTCCGCATGCAGCAACGCCGTCGGCACCAACGCCACCGCCGCACTGGACGCCCGCGTCGATGCGACGCATCAGTTTCTGATCCAGAACTATCCGTCCTCGGCTAGTCTGGTCCAGAACGCCAAGGCGGTCCTCTACATGCCGCTGATGACCGAGGCCGCGCTTGGCGTCGGCGGTGCCTATGGTCAGGGCGCGCTGCGCATCGGCGGGGCGACGGTTGATTATTACTCGGCCACGCAAGCCAGCGTCGGTTTTCAGGCGGGTGCCCAGCAATATGCCCATGTGCTGATCTTCCAGACCGATCAGGCGCTTGCGGCTTTCCGCGCGGCCCCCGGCTGGGTCGCAGGCGCCGATGCCTATTACGCCATCCCCGCAGGCGGCATGGCGATGGGCGCCGATACGATCACCGCGCAACATCCGGTCGTGGCGATCATCTTCGGCCAGTCCGGGCTGATGGCCGGTGCCTCGATCGAGGGCACCAAATACAACCGCATCATCCCCTCGGCGATCCCGATTCTCAGCATGCCGGGCCGCACCCCGATGTAAGCGAAAGGCCGCGCCGCATCGGTGGCGCGGCGCCTTCAGGTGCTGGTCAGGTGACGCAGCCCATGGGTCACATCGGCCCGCACCGCAAGCCGCAAGGCAGGCTCATCCCCCGCCCGCAGCGCCGCCAGAATCATCCGGTGATGCCGCGGCGGCTCATTCCGCTTCACCCGCCCGTAAAGCGCCCGCATGGTCGGGCCAAGCTGCAGCCAGATCGTCTCCAGCATGGCCAGCATCGCCGGCGCCTGCGCCCGCAGATACAGCATCCGGTGAAAATCCAGATTGCAGCGGATATAGCCGACCGCATCATGCCGCTCGACCGCGTCGGCGATGCGGGCATTCATCTGCGCCAGCCGGTCGATCAGCGCGAAATGCGCCCGAGGCAGCGCCCGCGCCGCCAGTTCCGGCTCGATCAGGGCGCGCAGGGCGGCCAGTTCCTCGATCCGCTCATCCGACAAGGCAGGCGTGGTCACACGCCCCGAGGCGGAGAGCGTCAACGCCCCCTCGGCCACCAGCCGCCGCACCGCCTCTCGGGCGGGTGTCATCGACAGGTGATACTCGCGCGCGATCCCCCGCAGGGTCAGCGCCTTGCCGGGGGGCAACTCGCCCAGCATGATCCGGCTGCGCAGGCTGCGATACAGCCGCTCATGCGCGGCGGGATCATTTGGCCGCGGCAGATTGGGATCGGGTGTCGGAAGCGAAGAGCGGGTCACGGTCATAGAATGGATGTGATCACAAACCATGCCGGGGTCAATCCCCCATGGGCGATACCGCCCCGATCCTGTCAGTCACGACCCGGATTGCGCCGGCGCTCAGGCGTCCCGAAACCGCCAGGCCATCAGATCAGAGCCATTCTTGCGCAACCAGCCGCGATGGCGTTCGTATTCAGGCATCAATCGCCCGACCGTCGCCCAGAATCGCGGTGAGTGGTCCATCTGCGCCAAATGCGCGACCTCATGTGCCGCAACGTAATCCAGCACCTCGGGTGGGGCCATTGCCAGCCGCCACGAGAACATCAGCCGCCCGTCATGGCTGCAGCTTCCCCATCGTGACCTTGTATCGCGCAGCACCAGCGCCCGATACGGCAGCCGCAGCGAACCGGCATGAGTGTCACAGGCCAGCGTCAGCCGCTGATGCGCCAGATGTTTCAGAAACGCCTGTACCACAGGCCCGCTTGGGCGAGAGGCGGGCAGCAGCAGCCGGTCCCCTTCGACCGAGACGACACGCACCGCCGCAGGCGTCAAGATCAGCCCCCGCCCCTCGACCGGCAGGGTCACACCGTGGGCGGCGACCAACGGCTGCGGGACACGCTCTGCGGCGCTGCGCAGCCACCCTGCCTTGGATTCGGCAAAGGCCCTGCCCTCGGCCAGGGCCGCCGATCTGGGCAGCGTCAGCACCGCCATGCCGCCGTCTCTGGGCACCCGCAATGTCATCCTGCGCGCCCTGCCTGATCGCCGCACCAGCAGCCTCAATCCATCGCTGAGAACGATCTCTCCGGTCATTGCCCCTGTCGCTTTGCCGATCACTTCCTATATTGTCGCGCGAGCCATTCCAGAAAAGGCTTTGACACCCCTGCATCGCTGTGGCAGGGGGTCCACCGGTTTCCCTAAACGCGGCGGAAGGAGAATGCCATGCCCAAAGAGGAATGGGGTACAAAGCGCCTGTGCCCGCACTGCGCGACGCGCTTCTATGACCTGAGGAACGACCCGACGACCTGCCCCGCTTGCGGCAACACCTTCACGATCGAAAGCATCACCGAAGGTCGCGGCAAGGCATTGGTCAGCGAGAAGGCCTCGGCGACGGATGACGACGAAGATCTGGTCGAAGACAACGATCTCGACGACGATAGCGGCGATCTGGACGATGATCTGCTGGAAGAGGACGATGACGACGGCGACGTGTCGCTGGACGACATCGCCGATGTGGCAGAAGACGACGAAGATTGATCGCCAGGGCGGCTGACCGCCCCGGCATCGATTACGTAGAACGGAGCCTCGCGGCTCCGTTTTTCGTTTTAATCCATAGAGATAGTTGTCGTGAATTCGGGTTTTCGTCTTTTCGGAAAAATCGGCGAATTTTCGACTTGCACCCTGTCGCGGCTGCCCCTATACGCCTCCCACGCAAGGCGCTCTGGTGCCTGCGGACCTCCGGTGGGGCCATAGCTCAGTTGGTAGAGCGCTTGAATGGCATTCAAGAGGTCAGGGGTTCGACTCCCCTTGGCTCCACCAATTCAAACAATGACTTATCTTCATAATCTCTCGGCGGATACAGCGGAAAACCCCTCTCTGGGGAACGCTATTGCTTAGCTAAAAGTGCAGTATTGTCAGTAGCTTCACCCACCCCATGTCTGGATTTCAACATGTGGAGTGAGGAATGCCCAGAATGTTAAATGCTGATGATCAACTTGATCTTCTGACAGTGCTAGGCGATCGGTTCCCGGATTTCGTGCCTCTGACGGATATGGGGGTTGCAGACCGAGATGCGCTCGCAAAGACCCTCGCATATTTTGAAGAGCACGGTTGGGTAGAATTGCAGAAGGTTGCGCCGAACACGCCGGGCGACACGGTCCTAGTATCTGCGAAAGCAACAGCGGCGGGATATGACGAAGCGGTGAGGCGCGGCGGCATTACCGACTAGGTTTGGTCCGGCCGCGCGATTCTCTGCCCGCCCCTTCGCCACACCGTCTCGAACACCTTGTCGAGGCGTGCGGGGGGTGAGACGCTGCACGTAGCGGCGCTTGGGAAGCATCTGATCGAACAGTCTGTCGAGGCGGCTTGCGGTCAGCTTGCGATCATTGGTGCCAGCCTTCGGTTCAATGGCGGGCGGGGCCCCATTATTGCTGCTCGGTCGGCGTGCGTCGTCGTGGCGCTTCCGTGATGAATTTGTCGCATGATGCGACCCTTCCTTTCCAAAGAAAGGGTCGCATCATCACATCGTGGGATCAAAGAGTTCGGCGAAATGAAAGCAACTGCTGTTCGAGACCGCCAATCAAGCGGCGCGAACTGAAACCGTCGTCTCCCTACACGCGCGCCGATCAGATCATTCCGCCATCAGGCGGCTGATGATCACCGTCACCTCGGGCTTTTTGCCGATCTCTTCCATGGAGACCTGACGGGTCACCTTGCGGATCGCCTCTTCCATCTTGGCGTCGTCGCGGACCACGCGGCTGTCGGCGCCTTCGAGGAACTCCGACAACTCGCCCTCGATATGCGCGGCCAGATCCTCGCCGCCGCGGGTGCGGCCCGGCAGGCCCATCAGCTCGACCCAGGCATCGGGAAGGACGTTGTCCTCTTCGTCCACGATGACGCTGACCAGCGCGTGACCGTTCAGCGCCATGCGGATACGGTCGCGGACAATGCCGTCCATGGCGCCGATCAGCACGTTGCCGTCCAGATAGATGCGGCCCGTCTCGATCTGATCGACGATACGCGGGGCGTCGCCGGTCAGGTCCAGCATGGCGCCATTCGTGACGATCTCGGCGGCGATGCCCTTGGATCGGGCAAGCTGGACATGCTCGCGCAGATGCATGTGTTCGCCATGCATCGGCACGACGATCCGGGGTTTCAGCAGGTCGTGCATCGCCTCGATATCCGGGCGGTTGGCGTGGCCCGAGACATGGAAGAAGCCGTCATCCGCGTCATAGACATCGACGCCCAATTCACTGAGCGCGTTCATGATGCGGATCACCGAACGCTCGTTCCCCGGAATGGTGCGCGAGCTGAACAGGAAGCTGTCGCCTTCCGCCAGCGACAGTCCCAGATAGCGACCGCGCGACAGTTGCGCACTGGCGGCGCGGCGTTCGCCCTGCGAGCCGGTGACCAGCAGCAGCACCTTGTTGCGCGGCAGATCGGCGGCTTCCTCGGGGCTGATCGTTTCGGGAAACTCTGACAGGATGCCGGTTTCCAGGCCGACCGAGACCATGCGCCGCATGGCCCGGCCCAGCAGGCAGATCTTGCGACCCGACGCCTTCGCGGCCTCGGCCAGCGTCTTCAGACGGGCAATATTGCTGGCGAAGGTTGTCGCCACCACAAGGTTCGGCTGCGTCACCATCCATTCGAGGATCGGATTGGCCAGCATCGCCTCGGACCGGCCGGGATGGGGTGAGAAGATGTTGGTCGAATCGCAGGCCAGAACCTTGACGCCCTGCCCTTCGCTGGCGATCTGCTGCCACATGGCGGGATCGAAGGCCTCGCCCACGACCGGGGTGCCATCCAGCTTGAAATCGCCGGTATGGACCACACGGCCCGCAGGCGTATCGATGATCAGCGCGCCGCTTTCGGGGATCGAGTGGCTGATCGGCACGAACTGCACCTTGAAGGGCCCGGCATCGATCACCTCGGGGCGCGCAGAGACGATGTTCACCGCCTCGGCAGGCAGACCATGCTCTTGCAGTTTCAGCCGACACAGCGCGCCGGTAAAGGCGCGGGCATAGATCGGCACATCAAGGCGCTTCCACAGGTGGCCAAGCGCGCCAAGGTGATCCTCATGACCATGGGTGATGAAGATGCCGTCAAGCCGGTCGCGGTTCGCCACCAGCCACGCCATATCCGGCATGATCAGATCGATGCCGGGCGAGCCGTCCATGTCGCCGAAGGTCACCCCCAGGTCGACCAGGATCAGCCGTTCCTTGCCGGGGCGGCCATAGCCATAGACATAGGCATTCATGCCGATTTCGCCCGCGCCGCCCAGCGGCAGATATATCAGGCGCTCAGCCATTGCCCATCTCCTTGTTGTAATCGTAAATCAGGCGCAATCCATGCACCGTCAAATCGTCTTCGATATGATCGAAGAGATCAAATCCCTGATCGAAGAGCGGCGCAAGTCCCCCCGTCGCCACGACTTTCATCGGCCGGTCACGCTCGGCCCGCATGCGTTTGATAATGCCCTCGATCAGCCCGATATAGCCCCAGAAAATCCCGGACTGGATACAGGCGACGGTATTGGTGCCGATGACCCGCTCGGGCATGGTCACATCGACATGGGGCAAGGCGGCGGCGGCCATGTGCAGCGCCTCCAGCGACAGGTTGACGCCGGGCGCGATGACGCCGCCGACATAGGCGCCATCCACATCGACCACGTCGAAATTGGTGGCGGTGCCGAAATCGACCACGACCGTATCGCCGCCATGGCGATCAAATGCGCCGACGGTATTGGCCAGACGATCGGGACCGGGGCGTGTGCCCTCATCCACGCGGGGCGGAACCGGCAGCAGGCAGTCGGGCTTGCCGACGACCAGCGGGCGGGTGTCGAAATATCGATTGCACAAGACGCGCAGGTTGAAGACCACGCGCGGGGCGGTGGCGCTGATGATGCAGGCATTCACCTGCAATTCGAACTTGCGCACCGCGATCAGGGTGGACAGCCAGACGTAATATTCATCCGCCGTGCGCCGATGATCGGTCGAGATGCGCCAATGCGCCAGAAACTTTTCGCCGTCCCAGATCGAGAAGACGGTGTTGGTATTGCCGGTATCGATGCAAAGCAGCATGGGCGTCAGCCTCCGCTGAAGAAGATGTCGGCGGCGGGGATGGCGGTGCGCCCCCGCGCGGTAGTCAGGATCAGTGCGCCGGTCTCATCGATGCCTTCGAAGCGGCCGGTGGTTTCGCTGCCGCCGGTGCGGGCGGTGATCGTCTCGCCCAGCTTGGCCGCACGGGCCAGCCATGCAGTGCGGATCGGCTGGAAACCAAATTCACGCATCTGTCGCGACCATTGATCGAAGGCCACGGCCAGCGCGTCCAGAAACTCGTCCGGCGTCACGATCAGCCCGGTTTCGCCCTTCAGGCTGACGGGCCGGGTTGCCTGTGTCTCGACCTCGGACGCCTCTGGCGCTGCGGCCAGATTGACACCGATACCGATCACCAGAGTCGAGACCTGCCCGCCCGATCCCGCGCTTTCCAGCAGGATGCCCGACAGCTTGCCGCCATTCAACAGCACATCATTCGGCCATTTCAGCGCGATATTCAGATGCGGCCCACACAAGGCGATCAGCGCGTCATGCACGGATAGCGCCGCGACAAAGGACAGCCGCGCCGCATCCGCCGCAGCGCCTTCCGGGCGCAGCACCAGCGAAGCCGCAAAATTGCCCGGCGGGTCGGTCCATGCCCTGCCCCGCCTGCCACGGCCTGCCTCTTGCTTGCGCGCCAAAACCCATGCCGGACCGCTGAGATGCGGGGCCAGTCGGAACGCCTCGGCATTGGTGCTGTCCACGCGGTCAAGCACATGCCGCGCGACCCCGTCAGGCCAGCCGGTCAGGTCGGGATCAGCCACCAGCGGGGGTCTCGGCCACGACCTCGGTCCCGACCAGAGATTGCGCGGCGGTGGCGGCGGCATCCTCGACGCCCAGCATGGTGATCGCACCGATCAGCAGCGCAGCCGCCGGAACCACCAGCGCCAGATACTGAACCGCGTTCATGCGGCTTTCCACGCCTTCGCTCTCACCGCCGAAGAACATGTAATAGACGATGCGCAGATAGTAGAAGGCACCGATGACCGAGGCGATCACGCCCAGCACCGCCAGCCATGCCATATCCGCCTGCACCGCCGCATTCAGCACGCCCAGCTTGGCGAAGAAGCCAAGGAAAGGCGGCACGCCGGCAAGGCTGAACATCAGGACCAGCACAGCAATCGCCTTCAGCGGCTCGCGCGAGGCGAAACGGTTCAGGCTATCCATATCGGTGATCGGGCGGCCATCACGCTCCATCGACAGGATGAAGGCGAAGGTGCCGACATTCATCACCGCATAGATCGCCATATACATCAGCATCGCCTGCACGCCGGTTGCCGTGCCTGCGGCAAGGCCGACCAGCGCGAAGCCCATATGCGCGATCGAGGAATAGGCCATCAGCCGCTTGATATTGCGCTGCCCGATCCCGGCAATCGCGCCAAGGAACATCGACAGCACCGCAAGGAAGGCGATGATCTGGCTCCAGTCGCCGGTGACATTGCCGAATGCCTCGAACATCAGCCGGGCGATCAGCGCCATGGCGGCGACTTTGGGTGCGGTGGCGAAGAAGGCGGTCACCGGCGTCGGCGAGCCTTCGTAAACGTCCGGGGTCCACATATGGAACGGCACTGCCGAGACCTTGAAGGCCAGGCCGACCAGCAGGAAGACCAGACCGAACAGCAGACCCATCGACAGATGGTCGCCGGTTACCGCGCCGATGATCCCCTCGAAGCTGGTGGTGCCCGAGAAACCATAGACCAGCGATGCGCCATAAAGCAGCAGACCCGAGCTCAGCGCGCCGAGGACGAAATATTTCAACCCGGCTTCCGACGATTTCACGCTGTCGCGGCGCATGGCGGCGACGACGTAAAGCGACAGCGATTGCAGCTCCAGCCCCATGTAAAGCGACAGCAGATCGCCCGCCGACACCATCATCATCATGCCGATCGAGGCCAGTGCGATCAGGATCGGAAACTCGAAGCGCAGAAAGTTGTAACGCTCCATATAGTCAACGCTCATCGCCAGCACGGCGGCGGCGGCCAGCAGGATCGTCACCTTGGCGAAACGCGCGAAGGCGTCGTCGATGAACATGCCGAAGAAGGCGGTCTCGTCGCTGCGGTCGCCGTAGCCGATATAGAAGGCCGTGATCAGCAGGGCGGCGACAGTGGCCCACAGGATCGGCTTGGCGATCTTGTCCTTGCCGAAATAGGCCCCGGCCATCAGTGCGGCCATCGCGAAGATCGCCAGCAAGAGCTCGGGCAGGATGGTCGAGAAATCGAGCGCGGTCATCTTGCTTACCTCAATGGCTGGCTTCGGCCGGTTCCGCCGCAGCGGCGGTAACGGCCAGCCCGTCGCGTCCGTCATGCGGCAGGGCGTCGTGATAGTTGACCAGCAACGCCTGAACGGCGGGGCCGGTGATGTCGGTCACAAGGCGCGGATAGACGCCAAGGATCAGGGTCATGGCGATCAGCGGCGCGAATATCCACTTCTCGCGGGCGGTCATGTCGTTGATCGTCTTCAGGCTTTCCTTGACCAGCGCGCCAAGCGTCACCCGGCGGTAAAGCCAGAGCGCATAGCCCGCTGACAGGATAACGCCGGTCGCGGCGACAAAGGCCACCCAGGTATTGGCCTTGAACGTCCCCATCAGGGTCAGAAACTCGCCCACGAAACCCGAGGTGCCCGGCAGGCCGACATTGGCCATGGTGAAGAACATGAAGACCAGCGCATAGACCGGCATCCGGTTCACCAGCCCGCCATAGGCGTCGATTTCCCGCGTATGCATGCGGTCATAGATCACGCCCACGCAGAGGAACAGCGCGCCCGAGATGAAGCCGTGCGACAGCATCTGGAAGATCGCCCCGTCCAGACCCTGCTGGTTCGCGGCAAAGATGCCCATGGTCACGTAGCCCATATGCGCAACCGAGGAATAGGCGATCAGCTTCTTCATATCGGTCTGCGCCAGCGCCACCAGCGAGGTATAGACGATGGCAATCGCCGACATCCAGAAGACCAGCGGTTGCAGCATATCGCTTGCCACCGGGAACATCGGCAGGCTGAAGCGCAGGAAGCCATAGCCGCCCATTTTCAGCAGCACCGCCGCCAGCACCACCGAGCCCGCCGTCGGCGCCTGAACGTGCGCGTCGGGCAACCATGTGTGAACCGGCCACATCGGCATCTTCACCGCGAAGCTGGCGAAGAAGGCGATGAACAGCAGCGTCTGCACGCCGCCGATCACGCTGATGCCAAGCACGCGGATCGTCTCGGACGGGAATGGCGTGCGGGACGGGTCAAGCAGCGCCGCGATATCGGTGGTGCCCGACATCCAGTACATCGCGATCATCGCCACCAGCATCAGCACCGAGCCAAGGAAGGTGTAGAGGAAGAACTTGAACGCCGCATAGATGCGGTTCGCGCCGCCCCAGATGCCGATGATCAGGAACATCGGGATCAGGCCTGCTTCGAAGAACAGGTAGAACAGGATCAGATCCAGCGCCGTGAAGACGCCGATCATCAGCCCTTCAAGAACCAGAAAGGCGATCATGTATTCCTTGACGCGGGTGTTCACATCCCATGTGGACAGGATCGTCAGCGGCATCAGGAAGGTGGTCAGCATCACGAACAGGATCGAGATGCCGTCCACGCCCATCTTGTAGCGCAGACCCATGATCCATTCGTGATCCTCGACGAACTGGAAGCCGGTATTGGCCGGGTCGAACCCGAACAGCACGAAGAGCGAGATCAGGAAGGTCGCCGTGGTCGCGATCAGCGCCAGATACTTGGCATTTTTCTGCGCAGCCTCATCGTCGCCACGCAGGAAGATCGCAAGGATCGCCGCCGCGACGATGGGCAGGAAGGTGATGATTGAAAGCAGGTTCGTCATATCAGTGCATGCTCCGCGACATCACCCAGATCAGCAGGCCCACGATGCCAAGCACCATCGCGAAGGCGTAATGGAAGAGATAGCCCGACTGCACCTTTCCGGCGAAGCGCGTCAGACGCGGGATGATTCCCATGGCCACCCCGTTGATGGTGCCGTCGATAATCTCTCCGTCCCCGACCGTCCATAGCTTGCGGCCCAGCCATTGCGCCGGACGCACGAACAGGAAGTTGTAGATCTCGTCGAAATACCACTTGTTCAGCAGGAACTGATACAAGGCCGGTTGCTGCGCCGCCAGTTTCGCGGGCGCGTTCGGGAACTTGATATACATCAGCCATGCCAGGCCAAACCCGATCAGCATCGCGAAGAAAGGCGACATTTTCACCAGTTTCGGCACGTAATGCGCGTCATGCATGACGTGGTTGTCGGGATGCATGTAGATCGCGCCCGGCGTCACCTCGACAGCGGCATGGGCCTCACCCTCGGCATGACCCTCGCCCTCAGCGGCGGTGTCGGCAACTGCCGCTTCGCCCTCGGCTTCCGCCGCCGCCGTGTCTGCGACAGCGTGGCCGTCAGCCTCGCCCGGTGCGGCGTCGGTGGCGTGATCTGCGGCGGGTTCGCCGTCATCTCCGGTCGTCGCTTCGGCATGTTCCGCCTCGGGGATGCCGAAGAAGCGATAGACATTGTCGCCGAAGAAGCTGCTATACCAGATCATCCCGGCCAGAACCGAGCCGACGGCCAGCACGCCCAGCGGAATGGTCATGACCGGCGGGCTCTCATGGGCATGGTCATGCGCATGATGATCGCCGCGCGGCTCGCCCCAGAAGGTCAGGAACATCAGCCGCCACGAATAGAAGCTGGTCATCAGTGCGGCAATCACCAGCATCCAGAACGCATAGCTGATCCCCGAAGCATAGGCGCTTTCGATGACGGCGTCTTTCGACAGGAAGCCTGCAAAGCCATAATGGGTCAGCGGAATGCCGACACCGGTAATCGCCAGCGTGCCGATCAGCATCGCCCAGAAGGTCAGCGGGATTTTCTTCCTGAGACCGCCATAGTTCCGCATGTCCTGCTCATGGTGCATCGCATGGATGACCGAGCCTGCGCCAAGGAACAGCATCGCCTTGAAGAAGGCGTGGGTGAACAGGTGGAACATCGCGACCGAATAGACGCCGGTTCCCGCAGCCACGAACATATAGCCAAGCTGCGAACAGGTCGAATAGGCGATCACGCGCTTGATGTCGTTCTGCACCAGACCCACGGTCGCGGCGAAGAAGGCGGTCGTCGCACCGATGATGGTGACGAACATCTTCGCCTCGGGAGCGAATTCGAACAGCGGCGACATGCGGCAAACAAGGAAGACACCGGCGGTCACCATGGTCGCGGCGTGGATCAGCGCCGAAACCGGCGTCGGGCCTTCCATCGCGTCCGGCAACCAAGTGTGCAGGAACAATTGCGCCGATTTACCCATGGCCCCGATGAACAGCAGGAAGGCCAGCAGGTTCGCCGCGTTCCAGTCGGTCCAGAGGAAATGGATCTGCGTCTGCGCCAGCGCGGGCACCTGCGCGAAAATCTCGTCAAACTGGATCGAGCCGGTCATCCACCACAGGCCAAAGATGCCCAGCAGGAAACCGAAATCGCCGACCCGGTTGACGATGAACGCCTTCATCGCTGCGGCATTGGCGCTGTCCTTGCGATAGTAGAAGCCGATCAGCAGGTAAGAGGCGACGCCGACGCCTTCCCAGCCGAAAAACATCTGCAGAAGGTTGTCCGCTGTCACCAGCATCAGCATGGCGAAGGTGAAGAAGGACAGATAGGCAAAGAAGCGCGCCTTGTAGTGTTCGTGATGGGTCCAGTTGTCGTCATGGGCCATGTAGCCCATCGAATACATATGGACGAGCGCCGAGACGCTGTTGACCACGATCAGCATGATCGCCGTCAGCCGGTCCAGCCGGATCGCCCATTCGCTGGTGAAATCGCCCGAGACGACCCAGTCAAGAACCGGGATATGCTGGGTCTGGCCGTCGAAGGTCAGAAAGACGATCCACGACAGGAACGCCCCGATGAAGAGAATGCCCGTGGTCAGGAACTGTGCGGCGCGTTCGCCGATGACCCGCCAGCCAAAGCCCGCGATCAGCGCACCGACCAGCGGCGCGAAAAGGATGAATTGCACCATGACCGCTTACCCCTTCATCACGTTGACGTCTTCGACCGCGATGGTGCCGCGGTTGCGGAAGAACACCACCAGGATCGCCAGCCCGATGGCCGCCTCGGCTGCGGCGACGGTCAGGATGAACATGGTGAAGATCTGCCCCGCCAGATCGCCCAGATGGGTCGAGAAGGCGACGAAGTTGATATTCACCGCCAGCAGCATCAACTCGATCGACATCAGGATGACGATGACGTTCTTTCGGTTCACGAAGATACCGAAGACCCCGGCGACGAACAGGATCGCCCCCACGACAAGGTAATGTGTCAAGCCTATCATCACTCTCAGTCCCTCCGGGCTATTTGCCGGTTTGTCTTCTTGGTGCGGCCCAAATAGGGCCGCGAATTACATCTTAGTTGCGATAGTACATCGCGCAGGCGCAGCTCATGTCGAAACTATGACCGTTCACCGACACTCTTGATTGCGACAGAGTGCCGGACTCGGCAACCCAATCCAGCCGCTGCGCGCGGGCAAGGATCGTCTCGGATGTCTCATCGCCAGTGAAGCCTGACTCTTCGGTTCGTATGAACGCCTCCGAAACCGATTCAACACCTAATATTGGCTTCGGCTCATGGTCAGGAATAGGCGGCACAGCCGCATCCATCGGCAAATCGCCGCCTCCAAGCCAGACGCCGACCGCACCCGTGCAGTCGTAATAGACGATGATGTTTTCCCCTATATCGCAAGCATTGGTACTGGCACTGATATATTGGCGCACGATTCCATGGCCAAGATCAACTGCGGCCCCCGAACTCACGCTAGGCCCATCCTTGGAAACATAAGATACCGAGCATTGCTCGCCACGGATTACCGCGTTCTCTTCGGGCCCGATCGGAATACATCCAAAAGCCGGGCCAGTTGCTACGAGCGTTACTGAAAGAACGCTGCCCATCCCGCCGCAAAACGCCAGTGCTTGTCGCATCGACTGGTTCATCGCGCATCCACGATATGATAAGATGACTTTCCACCCCGCAGTTCGGGATAGTAGGCCCGACAACCGCATTCCTCCTCGCTCGTCACGTCTGACTGGACGGCGACGCCTTGTTCTTCCGCCAATGCCTCAAGATAGGCCAGCGGGTTAGATGTATCACGGTCCTGAAATGCGATAAGCACCTTATCAACATTGACGGAGTGATCGAACGGCCGATCATCCTCTCCGAAATTACCGCGCCGCATCAGGGTTCTCTGTTCGCCCGACCGGCAGTCAGTCACATCGACGTAATGTTCATCGGTCGAAAAGCTGGCGAAACTCGTATCGCGGCGAATAAGGCCGCCCCCCAGATCCTTCGGCTCGTCTCCATGCGAATGAAGAACGTCAACTCTGCACATACCCGGAGACACCGATCGGACCGGGGCATTCGTGCAGCCGACGACCGACATCAGTGCGACGCTACTCACGCCGAACGCCATCTGAGGGAAACCGATCACAGCCCCTGCCCCGGTTTCACGTCGCGAAGCTCCATCGCCTTGGCCGGGTCGCGATACATCTGTTCCAGCACGTTCTGGCGCTTGATGTCCTTGCGGTGGCGCATGGTCAGGGTGATCGCGCCGATCATCGCAACCAGCAGCACCAGACCCGAAAGCTGGAACGGCAGCAGATAGCGGTCGTAAAGCAACGCGCCGATGGCGTGGGTGTTCTGCACCTCGGGCGAGATCGGCGCGGTACGCAGACCCTCGGCCATTTGCGAGGTCTCCCAGACCCCGAAGGCGATGCCAAGCTGGGCCAACAGCACGATGGCAATCAGCGCGCCAAGCGGCAGATAGCGGGCGAATTCGCCCTTCAGCTCGGCGAAATCGACGTCGAGCATCATCACCACGAACAGGAACAGCACGGCGACAGCGCCGACATAGACGATGACCAGAAGCATCGCCACGAATTCGGCCCCCTGCAGGATGAACAGGCCCGCCGAGGACAGGAAGGCCAGGATCAGCCACAGCACCGAATGGACCGGGTTTTTCGCCAGAACGACCATGAAGCCCGCAGTGCAGACGGAAATCGCAAAGAGGTAGAATGCAAAAGTGATCATTCCGGTTGTTTCCCCTCGTGTTCGGTAAAGACGCCCTGCGCGATTTCCAGCGCCTTCTGCATCGCGGGAATGCCGCCGAACATCCCCATCTGATAGATCACCTCGGCCACTTCGCGGGCGGTCGCGCCCGATTCAATGGCGTGGCGGATGGTCAGGCGCAGTTGCGGCTCGGCATGCGCGCCCTGCACGGTCAGCGCCGCGATGGTCACCAGAAGCCGCGTTTTCGCGTCCAGCCCGTCGCGGTTGAAGGTGCGCCCGAACCACATCTCCAGCATGTCTGCGGGCATGGTCGGGATCATCTTCTCGAATGCCCGCGTATCAAGGTTTTCCAGCGCCGGGTTGAAGGCCCGCGCCATTTCCTGACCCGATTGCATCATCTGCTGAAACATCTTCTGGAAGGCGTCGGTCATGGGCGTATCTCTTCCGCTTCACGGGTTGCATCCGCATCCGGCAGCCAGCCGTCATGGCGGCCGCGCAATGCGCTGTCGATGCCGGGGCGAGGCCGGTCCGCCAGGTCAAGCCCGCGCTGATATGCGGTGCAGCGGGTCATCTGTAAGGCGCGTCAATCGCAAGGTTGCGGGCGATTTCGGTTTCCCAACGGGCGCCGTTATCCAGCAGTTTGGCCTTGTCGTAGAACAGCTCTTCCCGGGTCTCGGTGGCGAATTCGAAATTCGGCCCCTCGACGATGGCATCGACCGGGCAGGCTTCCTGACAGAAGCCGCAATAGATGCACTTGGTCATGTCGATGTCGTAGCGCGTGGTGCGGCGGCTGCCATCCTCGCGCGGTTCGGCGTCGATGGTGATCGCCTGTGCCGGACAGATCGCCTCGCAGAGTTTGCAGGCGATGCAGCGTTCCTCGCCATTGGGATAGCGGCGCAGCGCGTGTTCGCCACGGAAACGCGGGCTGAGCGGTCCCTTTTCATGCGGATAGTTCAGCGTCGCCTTGGGCGCGAAGAAATAGCGCATGCCAAGGCCGAAACCTTTGATGAAATCCACCATCAGGAAGTATTTGGTGGCGCGCGCGATGTCGAAGGCCATTCTTGTCATTCCCCTCGCTTGGGCGCGGCGAAGCGGTCGAAAGCCGCCACATATTCGCGGACCCTGGCACTGTCTTTGGCGTGTTCGGCCGTGTCGAGATTGTTCGCAAGGAAATGCGCAAACTCGATCTTGTCGGTTTCGGATGCTGCTGCCAGCAACTCGGCGATGCGGTTGGAATAAGACATGCTTATGCTCCTGCCCAGCGGGCCCAGAAGGTCCCGAACACTTCATACCTTGCAAGGAAGGCGACGATCACGACCCAGGCCAGCGACAGCGGCAGGAACACTTTCCAGCCGATCCGCATAAGCTGGTCATAGCGGTAGCGCGGCACGATGGCCTTCACCATCGAGAACATCCAGAACCAGAAGACCATCTTCAGGAACATCCACAGCGCGCCATCGGGAATGCCGGGGATGGGCGACAGCCAGCCGCCGAAGAACAGCAGGCTGATCAGCGCGCACATCAGCCACATGGCGATATATTCGCCAGCCATGAACAGCAGATAGGGCGTCGAGGAATATTCGACCATGAAGCCCGCGACCAGTTCGGATTCTGCCTCTGGCAGATCGAAGGGCGGGCGGTTGGTTTCAGCCAGCGCCGAGACGAAGAACAGCACCACCATCGGCAGGTGCGGCAGCCAATACCAGCTCAGCAGACCGGCCCCGCTTTGCGCCTCGACAATGGCCGACAGGTTCATCGAGCCGGTCGAGATGATGACTCCGACGATGATCAGACCAATCGAGACCTCGTAAGAGATCATCTGCGCGGCGGACCGCAGCGAGCCGAGGAACGGATATTTCGAGTTCGACGCCCAGCCGCCCATGATCACGCCATACACTTCCAGCGAAGAGGCGGCGAAGATGAACAGGATGCCGACATTGATATCGGCCATCACCCAACCGGGTGCGAAGGGGATCGCCACAAAGGCGAACAGCGCCAGCATCATCGACAGGAAAGGCGCAAGGAAGAAGACGAATTTATCGGCCCCTGCCGGAACCACCACTTCCTTGACCACATATTTCAACGCATCCGCGAAGGTCTGCAACAGACCCCAGGGCCCGACCACATTCGGCCCGCGCCGCATCTGCACGGCGGCCCAGATCTTGCGGTCGCCATAGACCAGAAAGATCAGCGAGAGCATCACGAACGCGATCAGTGCCAGCCCCTGAGCCAGCATGATGATCGCGAATCCCAAGGAGGATGCCCAAAATTCAGCCATGACGCCCGTCCCTTTTCCTACCTTCTACGCCGCGGGAATGCCGCGTGCCCTGCATTCACGCAGGGTGTCTTCCGTTTCCATCACCCGCAGGCCCAGCGGCTTGCTGTCCGACAGCAGGAATGCCGCCCCGATCAGCAATTTGCCGTCGCGTGTGTCCTGTAATGTGCGGATATGGCGGCCGTATTCGCTGCCATTTTCCTTTGCCCATCCGGCCAACGCGCAGGTGGCATACGAGAACGCGATATCGGCGTCCACCCCCCTGCGAAGATTTGCCGTGACCTCGACCAGATCGGCCTTGCCATCCGCATTCAGCGCGCTGACCGTGACGCCCAGAAAGTCCTCGGGGACGATCTCGGTGCCCTCTGCCCATGCGGGCAAGGTCGGCTTGGTGCGAGCGGCGAATTCCTTCAGCGCGCGTTCCTGCGCGGTCATCCGGGGCGGTCTGCCGGGCAGCGAGACCATGCTGTCGCTGCCGCCAAGGTTCAGATCAAGATTGGCGTTCAGCGCCATCAGATCGGCCTCGGTCACCTCGAAGGCATCGCGGCCTTCGCTGCTGCCCAGATCCATCGTGGTGACGCTGCCATCCTCTTCCAGAATCAGGATTTCACCCGATTTGGTCGAAATCCGCGCGAGTTGCATCTGATCGCTGCCCGCTGCGGGGATCCGCGCGGTCATCGTCTCGGGCTTGGCCGGCGGACGGCCATCGGCCGCATCCTTGTCGCAGCCAGCCAGAACCACCGCGCCCAGAAGGGCGGCGATCACAAGGCGGGGCTGGCGGGATGCTGGCCACATGATGTTCACTCGGCCGCCATTGCGGGCGCGTTGCGCGCCGCGGCCATGCGGGACAATTCGCCCATCAGGGGCGAGCTGCGCGCAATCGGGTTGGTCAGGTAGAAATCCTTGACCGGATAGACGAAACTGGCCTTGCCCATGTCGCGTATCTCCAATGGCTGCCACTCATTTTCCGGCACCTGATCGATCATCGCCAGATGCGGCACCGCCTCGACCAGCGCGCGGCGCAGTTGCGCCAGGCTGTCCCAAGGCAGCGTCTGGTTCAGTTCCGCCGACAGGGCCCGCAGGATAGCCCAGTTTTCCTTGGCCTCACCCGGCGCGAAATTGGCGCGCAGGGCAAGTTGCGGGCGGCCTTCGGTATTCACGAACAGACCGTTTTCTTCGGTATAGCAGGCGGCGGGCAGGATCAGATCGGCGCGATGCGCACCGCGATCACCGTGGCTGCCCTGATAGATCACGAAGGGACCGGCGGCGATGTCCACCTCGTCCGCGCCAAGGTTATAGACCACCTCGGCGCCGTCGATGGCGGCGCTCAGACCGCCCTCGGTCACCGCACCCACATCCAGCGCGCCGACGCGCGAGGCGGCGGTGTGCAGGATCAGCAGCTTCGAATTGCTATTTTCCGCCAGCTTCATCGCATGGGCCAGAACCGCTTCGCCATCAGCTTCGCGGATGGCGCCCTGCCCCACGATCACCAAGGTCGGCTTGGCGCGGGTTTCTTCGCTGATCTCGCGCGAGGACAGGCTTTCCAGCGCTGCCCGGTCATTGCCGATATGCGCGTAGTCATAGGTCAGATCGACCGGCTGACCGACCAGCCCGATCTGCGCGCCACGAGCCCATGCCCGACGGATGCGCGAATTCAGGACCGGCGCTTCTTCGCGGGGATTGGTGCCGATCAACTGGATCATCTCGGCGCTGTCGATATCCTCGATCCGGCCATTGCCGACATAGGCCGAACGGTTGCCCGCAGGCAGACGCGCGCCATCGGTGCGGCTTTCGACATTCCCGCCCAAGGCCTCGATCAGCGTCTTCAGGCTGAACGCCGCCTCGACCGGGACCAGATCGCCGATAAGACCCGCGACCTTCTTGCCCGAGATGGCACGCGCCGCAACCGCCAGCGCCTCGGGCCAGCTTGCCACGCGCAGACGCCCGTTTTCACGGATATAGGGCTTGTCCAGCCGTTGACGGCGCAGACCGTCCCAAACGAAGCGGGATTTGTCGTTGATCCATTCCTCGTTCACGCCGTCATTGTTGCGCGGCATGATCCGCATGACTTCGCGACCCTTGGTGTCGATGCGGATATTGCTGCCAAGCGCGTCCATCACATCGATGGATTCGGTCTTGGTCAGTTCCCACGGACGGGCGGTGAAGGCATAGGGTTTGCTGACCAGCGCGCCGACCGGGCACAGATCGATGATATTACCCTGCATGTTCGAGGCCAGCGTCTCGTTCAGATAGCTGGTGATCTCGCTATCCTCGCCGCGGCCGGTCTGGCCCATCTGGGTGATGCCCGCGACCTCGGTGGTAAAGCGGACGCAGCGGGTGCAGGAAATGCAGCGGGTCATGTGGGTTTCGACCAGCGGGCCAAGGTTCAGCTCTTCGGCAGCACGTTTCGGCTCGCGGTAGCGGCTGAAATCGACGCCGTAAGCCATCGCCTGATCCTGAAGATCGCATTCACCGCCCTGATCGCAGATCGGGCAGTCAAGCGGATGGTTGATGAGCAGAAACTCCATCACGCCTTCGCGGGCCTTCTTGACCATCGGGCTGTTGGTCTTGATCTCGGACGGCGCGCCTTCCGGCCCCGGGCGCAAATCCTTGACCTGCATCGCGCAAGAGGCGGCGGGCTTGGGCGGTCCGCCCACGACTTCGACCAGACACATCCGGCAGTTCCCGGCAATCGACAGCCGCTCGTGATAGCAGAAGCGCGGGATTTCTACGCCTGCCTGCTCGCACGCCTGAATCAGCGTCAGGTTGGGATCGACCTCGATCACCTTGCCGTCGATGTTGATCTTGCGAAGTTCGCTCATCTGCCTGTCCTTTGCCTCAGCCCAACCGGGCGAAGGAATTGAAGTCTTGGGTCGACGCCTGCGTATCGGCAGCAGGCTGGCGCGGTTCCGCAGCGCCTGCCAGCATCAGGTCACCCGCCAGCATGGCAAAGGCGGCCAAGGCCAGCAGCACCGCACCTATGATCCGTGTCGTTCGTCTCATCGTGCCACCAAAAACGTTGCGATATACGAATTATTTGCGAATTCCTGTTGCCCCACGGCACAGAAACTTTGCGCATCGCCTTCCTTGGCACCCTTGCTGGTCAGGTATTGCTCAGCCACGGCATAGATCCGGCGACGCTCGGCCCGGTCGTCAAGGAAGGTATCGATCTGGGCGTTGGAATAGCCCTGCTCCAGCGCATAGCGTTTCAGCGCGCGGGCCTGCCCATAGGCATAGATCATCCGCGCATTATAGCTTGGGCATTCGCGGCGAATACGGTCGGCGATCCGCGCGGCGATCAGCCGGTCATTGATGTATTTTTCCTGCGCCAGCGGGGTTTGCTGGGCCATCGCGGGCACGGCGGTCAAGGCCAGCGCAACCGTGACCGCTGCACAGAGTGCCGATATCGTCTTTTCGCGTAACTTAAGGACATTCCTTTCGGCGCACATCATGCGGGTTCTCCGTCTGATCGGGTGCATATATCGGCGAACCGCCATTCAGCGTTTTCGAAACCAGCTTCGAGACCTATAAAGCTATAGTACGGACCGTCCACACGATTGGGAGCGGGCGGCGTTTTGACTTCGAAGGATGGTAGCGAAGCGCAGTACGCTCGAGCCACAGCCTCAGCTTCGGCCCGATCCGCGGGCGTATCTTCAAACTGTCCTTCTGCACGGCTAACAAGAGCCATTTGATAAAGCGTCGCCACTACCATTTCGCTGACATGGCCTTCTATCTCGACCAGTTCCACCAGATAGGTTTGACCATGATAATCAAACTTTTTTGCTGCAGTTTCAGCATTATAATACGGATCAGTCTCTGAACTCGCGGTACAACCCGTCAACGAAAAGACAAAAAACAAAGCGATTGCAGCGACCAGATAGCTCGTCCTGCCTGCCACTTTGGCTATAAAACGCCCCTCACTCACGCGACCCAATCGCGTGCAATAACTGCCCCACGGCGAGACAAAGCCCCGAGCGTCAAGTTCAGTGAGGGAACGCTGATTTATCATTCCGCCGCCATAGCGCCCATGCGCCCGGTGCGTTTGGCCTTGATGCGATCCTCGATCTCTTCGCGGAAGTTGCGGATCAAGCCTTGGATCGGCCATGCTGCCGCATCGCCAAGCGCGCAGATCGTGTGGCCCTCGACCTGTTTGGTCACGTCCAGCAGCATGTCGATTTCCTCGACCTCTGCCTCGCCTTTCACCAGACGGTCCATGACCCGCATCATCCAGCCGGTGCCCTCGCGACAAGGCGTGCATTGGCCGCAGCTTTCGTGCTTGAAGAACACCGACAGCCGCCAGATCGCCTTGATGATGTCGGTGGACTGATCCATCACGATCATGCAGGCGGTCCCGAAGGACGAGCGCAATTCGCGCATGCCGTCATAATCCATGATGGCGTTTTCGCATTGCTCGGCGGTCAGGACCGGGCAGGATGCGCCGCCGGGGATCACCGCCTTCAGGTTCTTCCAGCCGCCACGAACGCCGCCGCCATGCTTCTCGATCAACTCCTTCATCGGGATCGACATGGTTTCTTCGATCACGCAGGGGGTGTTGATGTGGCCGGTCAGACCGAACAGCTTGACGCCCGCATTGTTCGGACGCCCGAAGCCTGCAAACCATTCCGGGCCGCGCCGCAGGATCGTCGGCGTCACCGCGATGGATTCGACGTTGTTCACCGTGGTCGGGCAGCCGTAAAGCCCCGCGCCTGCCGGGAAAGGCGGCTTCATCCGCGGCATGCCCTTCTTGCCCTCAAGGCTTTCCAGAAGCGCGGTTTCCTCGCCACAGATATAGGCGCCCGCGCCGTGATGCAGGTAAAGGTCGAAATCCCAGCCGGAACCGGCAGCATTCGCGCCCAGAAGGCCCGCGTCATAGCATTCGTCAATGGCGGCTTGCAGCGATTCACGCTCGCGGATGAACTCGCCGCGCAGATAGATGTAGCTCACATGCGCGCCCATGGCGAAGCTGGCGATCAGCGCCCCCTCGATCAGGGTATGCGGATCGTGGCGCATGATCTCGCGGTCCTTGCAGGTCGCAGGCTCGGATTCGTCGCCGTTGATGACCAGATAGGAGGGGCGGCCATCGCTGACCTTGGGCATGAAGGACCACTTCATGCCGGTCGGGAAGCCCGCGCCGCCCCGGCCGCGCAGGCCGGATGCCTTGATCTCGTCCACGATCTTGTCGCGGCCACGCGCGATGATCTCGGCGGTGCCGTCCCAGCAGCCGCGCTTTTTCGCACCGGCAAGGCTGCGGTCGCCCATCCCGTAGAGGTTGGTGAAAATGCGATCCTGGTCTTTCAGCATCAAGTCAATCCTCTTACCCTGACGTCACGCATTCCTGCGCCGCCAGATACGCCAGGTCACGATCAGCGACCAGACAAAAGCAGCAATAGCGGCCAAATCGGCCAGAAAGGCCCATTTCGCCGCCCATCCATATTCGCGGCCCAGAAACTGGACCAAAAGCCATCCAAGCATGGCCACGGCGATCACCACGGCGACAAGGCGCATCTGCCCCGTATCGCGATCCTGCCCGCGATCCTGCCTGGAACCGCCCGTCATGCGGCACCATCGTTGCCAGCCAGAACCCTGGCCTGTTCCACCCATTCCTCACTGCGGATGCGGCCCCCAAGCCGACCCAGCAGTTCCGCGAAGTGATCCACCTCGGCATCGTCCCAAGCCGCGATCTGGGCGAAGGTGGTGACACCGTTTTCGTGCAGCACTTCCTCAAGTTTCGGGCCGACGCCCTTGATTTCCTTCAGGTCATCCGCCCTGGCCGCAACCGGCTTTTTGGCTTCCGACTTCGGTTTCGCCGCTGGCCGCGCCGCCGCCGCAGGCTTTGGTGCCGCCACCGGCTTCGCAGCCTCGGACTTCGGCTTCGGCGCCTCTGCCACCGGCGTTTCCGCCACTTCCTTCACCGCCTTCGGCTGAACCTGAGGCTGCGCCACCGTCTCGACCGGCTCCACAACAGGTTCGACCGGCGCGGCGACGGGCTGCGGTTCCCAGGCAGAGCCATCCTCGGCGGGGCTGCCCTGACTCATCCAGCCGATCAACCCGGTCAGCAACACGGCGGCGATGATGCCCAGAACCAGCCCGGCGAACCAACCCACCGATCCGGTGGTCATGATCCAGACCAGCAACCCCAGGACGATCCCCGGGATCAAGGCATTTCTGGCGGCGAAGGTGTCAGACATGTCTTGGGCTCCTTGCAGTGCTTGGCGGTGCTTTCGGTTCTACTCCTTGTCGCCGCCCTCGCTTTTGGCTGCGCCATCAGCGGCGCTGTCGGGCTGCGTCTTTTTCTCGATCTCTTTCGCGGCTTCAGGCTCGGCCTTCGACGCGGGCTGCGCGGCAGAGGCGGCCTGCGCCTCCTGCTTGGTCACGCCGGTTGCGTCGGGGCTGGCATTTGCCGAAGGCTGCGGGTCATTCGCGGGGGCTTTCGTCTCGACAGGCTCCTGCACGGGACGCAGCCATTTGGTCAGGATCGGCACCTCGGTCCCGTCGATCTTTTTCAGCGTCTCGCCGATATCGCGGGCCAAAGTGGCGCTGGCATTCAGATCATGGCCCGTCACTTCGGTGAGGCTGGTCAACCCGCCCAAAGGCTCGGACGAGAAGCGGCCATTCTGCGGACCGGGCAGCGGCACCTGACCTGCGGACATGGCGTCGATCAACTGTTCCAGCTTCTCGGGCGTCAGATCTTCGTAGAAATCCTTGCCGATCTGCGCCATCGGCGCGTTCGAGCAAGCGCCCAGACATTCGACCTCTTCCCACGAAAACTTGCCGTCAGCCGATACGGTATGCGGGGTCGGCGCGATCTTGCGTTTGCAGACTTCGGCCAAGGCCTCTGCCCCGCAGATCATACAGGTGGTGGTACCACAAATCTGGATATTCGCAACCGAACCAACAGGTTGAAGCTGGAACATAAAGTAGAATGTAGCAACTTCCAGCGCGCGAATATAGGGCATGCCCAAGAGCGAGGCGCAGTATTCGATGGCCGGACGCGAAAGCCAGCCTTCCTGTTCCTGCGCGCGCCACAGAACCGGAATGATCGCCGATTGCTGGCGGCCTTCCGGGTATTTGGTCATCTGCGCCTGCGCCCATTCAAGGTTGGCGGGCGAGAATTCAAAGCTGTCAGGCTGAACGGGTGAGAGACGGCGAAGCATGGATCAGCCCCCGAAAACGTAGGTAGCGCTCGCCCCGACGACAACGCCGAAATGAGCAACAGGATTGGGCGCAACCGCCGACAGAACGAGGATCAGGCCGAACACGCCAATACCGGACACCATCACCGATCCACCTCCCCGAACACGATATCCAGCGTCGCGATCAGCGCCGGAACGTCGGCCAGTTGGTGACCTTTGCCGATCCAGTCCATCGATTGCAGATGCAGGAATCCCGGCGCGCGCAGTTTCGCGCGGTAGGGTTTGTTGGTGCCGTCGCTGACCAGATAGACGCCGAATTCGCCCTTCGGCGCCTCGACGGCGGCGTAAACCTCACCGGCGGGAACCTTGAAGCCTTCGGTGTAAAGCTTGAAGTGGTGGATCAGGCTTTCCATGTCGCGCTTCATCTCGCCGCGTTTCGGCGGGGTCAGTTTGCCGCGCGCAAGGATGTCGCCCTGCGGTTCAAGCCGCAGTTTGGCCACGGCCTGCTTCATGATATTGCAGGATTCACGCATTTCCTGCATGCGGATCAGGAAGCGGTCATAGCAGTCGCCATTCTTGCCGACCGGAATCTTGAAGTCGAATTCGTCATAGCATTCATAGGGTTGCGCGCGGCGCAAATCCCAGGCCATGCCCGAACCACGAACCATCACGCCCGAATAACCCCAATCCAGCGCATCCTGTTCGGACACGATGCCGATACCGACCAGACGTTGCTTGAAGATCCGGTTCTCGGTCAGAAGCGTGTCGAGGTCATCGACCAGTTTCGGGAACCGTTCGCACCATTCCTCGATATCGTCCAGAAGCTGCGGCGTCAGATCCTGATGGACCCCGCCCGGACGGAAATAGGCCGCGTGCAGACGTGCGCCGCAGGCCCGCTCATAGAAGACCATCAGCTCTTCCCGCGCCTCGAAGGCCCAAAGCGGCGGCGTCAGCGCGCCAACGTCCAGCGCGCCGGTGGTCAAGCCCAGCAGGTGGTTCAGAATGCGGCCGATTTCCGAATACAGCACCCGGATCAGGCTGGCGCGGCGCGGAATCTTGGTGTCGGTCAGGCGTTCGATCGCCAGACACCATGCATGTTCCTGATTCATCGGCGCCACGTAATCGAGGCGGTCGAAATAAGGCAGGTTTTGCAGATAGGTGCGGCTTTCCATCAGCTTTTCGGTGCCGCGATGCAAAAGTCCGATATGCGGATCGGCGCGTTCAACGATCTCGCCGTCAAGCTCCAGCACCATGCGCAGCACGCCGTGCGCGGCAGGGTGCTGCGGGCCGAAGTTGATGTTGAAGTTCCTGATCCGCTGTTCGCCGGCAAGCGTATCCTCGGTGCCGTCGTCATAGCGGTTGTTGCGGATGTCGCCGTCCATCACTTGGCCCCCTGCTTTTCATCGCCGGGCAGCACGTATTTCGCGCCCTCCCATGGCGAGAGGAAATCGAACTGGCGGTATTCCTGCGTCAGGTTGACCGGCTCATAGATGACGCGCTTTTCGGCCTCGCTATAGCGAACCTCGACATAGCCGGTGGTCGGGAAATCCTTGCGCAACGGATGGCCCGAGAAGCCGTAATCGGTCAGGATCCGCCGCAGATCCGGGTGGCCGGCAAAGAGGATGCCGAACATGTCGAACACCTCACGCTCGAACCAATTGGCCGAGGGGTGCAGGTTCACTAAAGTCGGGACCATCTCATCCTCGCGGATGGCGACTTTCACGCGGATACGCTGGTTCTGATACATCGACAGGAAATGCCAGACGACATCGAAACGCTGCGGACGGGCCGGGTGATCGACGGCGGTGATGTCCACCAGCGACGAAAACCGGCAGGAACTGTCGCTGCGCAGAAATTCCACCAGATCCAGAAGGCCGCTGATCGTGCTGGTCACGGTCAGCTCGCCAAAGGCAACCTCGGTGTCCAGAACCTCGTGGCTGCGGCGCAACTGGATATGTTCGGCAAGCTGGGTGAGCGTGTCGATATCGGGATAAACGGCCATCGGGTTACCTCACCAGCGTGCCGGTGCGCCGAATCCGGCGCTGGAGTTGCAGGATGCCGTAAAGCAGAGCCTCGGCCGTGGGCGGGCAGCCGGGGACGTAGATATCCACCGGCACGATGCGGTCACAGCCGCGCACCACAGAATAGGAGTAATGGTAATAGCCGCCACCATTGGCGCAGCTTCCCATGCTGATGACATAGCGCGGCTCGGGCATCTGGTCATAGACCTTGCGCAAAGCCGGGGCCATCTTGTTGGTCAGCGTGCCCGCGACGATCATCAGGTCCGACTGACGCGGGGAAGCGCGCGGCGCGGTGCCGAAGCGTTCGATATCATAGCGCGGCATCGACATCTGGATCATCTCGACCGCGCAGCAGGCCAGCCCGAAGGTCATCCAGTGCAGCGAGCCGTTGCGGGCCCAGTTGATGATGTCGGCGGTCGAGGTCAGCAGGAAACCCTTGTCCTGCAGCTCGGCGTTCAGCGCGGCAGTGGCGACCTCACGGTCGGGACCAGCCGTATTGGCTCCGGTCATCACGCCCATTCCAGCGCCCCCTTCTTCCATTCATAGGCAAAGCCGATCGTCAGCACCCCAAGGAAGACCATCATCGACCAGAAGGCTACATCCGACAGATTTGCGAAATTCGTCGCCCAGGGGAACAGAAATGCCACTTCAAGGTCGAAAATGATGAAAAGAATCGACACCAGATAGAACCGGACATCGAATTTCATCCGCGCATCGTCGAATGCGTTGAAGCCGCATTCATAGGCGCTGACCTTTTCAGGATCGGGGTTGCGGATGGCGATCAGAAGCCCGGCCAGCAACAACAGAATGGCAAGTGCAGAGGCCATGCCCGCGAAGACGAGGATGGGCAGATATTCCTGCAACAAGTGTTCCACGGGCAAATTTCCCCTAGTGGGCCGCGGGGAAACTTGGCTGCCCGCGACGGGTTGGCTTTGGCCGGTTTAGACCTGACTGGCAGCGGGGTCAACGGGCCGCAACAGCCCAATAATACCTCATTCGACAGGTTTTTCCGTCTTTGTTAGCGGATGTCACACCCCTGCCCGCCCGCCATTCGACGGCGCGGGATTCGGCGACAAAAACACCCGGAAAATTGAAGACCTTCGGATGCTTGCCGAAAAGTAGCGCCCGCTGCCCCGTCCCGGCTCAGGCTTCGGCGCGATCCAGTTCTCTCAGTGCCATATAGGCTTCGCGCTGAAGGACCAGCTTCTCGGCATAGGCGCCCGCCAACGCAGCGTCAGGGGCGATTTCCTTGCTAACGCGAGGCGTCCCGAAGGTCGCGGCGGAAACATCGCCCGTCTTGCAGGCAACGGCCAGTTTCGCCGCGCCGAACGCCGCGCCGAAATCGCCGTCTTCCGGCACCAGAAGCGTGACCCCGGTGGCCGAGGCGATGATCTTCAGCCAGCTTTCCGACCGCGCCCCGCCACCGACGGCGAATGCGGCCTCGACCGGGGTTCCGGCCTTGCGCAGCGCATTGGCGCAATCGGCAAAGGCCAGCGCCACACCCTCCATCGCCGCCTGCGCCAGATCAGCAAGGCCATTGGCGCGGCGCAGACCCACGAAAGCCCCCGTCGCGCCGGGATCGTTCAGCGGTGTCCGTTCCCCCGACAGATATGGCAGAAACGCGACGTCAGAGACCGCCGTGACCGGATCGGCGACCAACGCCGCCAGTTCCGGCGCGGATTTGCCGGTGATCTCGGACAGCCATGCCAGACTGTCGGTGGCCGACAGGATCACCCCCATCTGATGCCATGTTTCGGGCAGCGCGTGACAGAAGGTGTGGACCGCATCGCCGGTATTGGGTGCATAGCTGGCGGTCGAGGCGAACAGCACCCCCGACGTGCCCAGCGACAGAAAGCCCACGCCCGGCTGGATCACCCCCATGCCGCAGGCGGTTGCCGCATTGTCGCCACCGCCCCCGGCCACCGCGACCTGCCCGACGCCCCATTCCCCGGCCAGTTCCGCCCGAAGCTGACCCGAGACATCGCTGCCTTCGACCAGCGACGGCATATGGCTGCGGTCCAGCCCGGTCGCGGCCAGCAATTCGTCCGACCAGTCGCGCTTCGCCACGTCCAGCCACAGCGTCCCGGCAGCGTCCGACATCTCGGCGACATGGCCGCCGGTCAGCCACAGGCGCAGATAATCCTTGGGCAGCAGCACCTTGGCCACGCGCGCGAAAATCTCGGGCTCATTCTCGGCCACCCAAAGCAGCTTTGGCGCGGTGAACCCCGCCATGACCAGATTGCCGCCAATGCCGCGAAAATCGGCGCGTTTGTCCAGCGTCTCGCATTGCGCGCCCGAGCGGCCGTCGTTCCACAGGATACAGGGCCGCAGCACCTGATCGGCACTGTCCAGCAACGTTGCGCCATGCATATGTCCCGACAGACCGATCGCCTGCAGCTTCGCCCATGCTTCGGGCTTGGCGCGCCTGATCTCGGCGATGACTTTGCTGCAGGCGGCGATCCAGTCCGCCGGGTCCTGCTCGGACCAGCCCGGATGCGGTCGGCTGACGCTCAGGCTTTCATGCGCGGTGGCGACGACATTGAAGCCGTCATCGATCAGCATCGCCTTGATGCCAGAGGTGCCCAGATCGATCCCCAGATACATTGCCTTCCCCTTCTTCCGTCACGCCGCCTGAACGCGGTTTCGGCGAGTAGTTAACATATCGGACCCGCACCGGAAGCCTTGAATCTGCAAGAAATAGCGAAAACGCGGGCCAAAATCCGGCCCGCGTCAAGATAGTATCAGAAATGGGTCAAATCCTGACTATTCGACCAGCGGGCAACCACTATCGGCGGGCGCGATATAGGCCTGATCGCCGGGGATCGTTGAGATGACATTGTAGTAATCCCACGGCACATCGCTTTCGCCGGGCGCTTTGACCTGCATCAGATAGACCTGATTCATCATCCGGCCATTCGGGGCGACATGACCATCGGTGACGAAGACATCGTTCACCGGCAGTTCATGCAGTTTCGCCGCGACGGCCTCGGTCTCATCGGTGCCCGCAGCCTCGATGGCCTTCAGGTAAGAGGTGACCGCCGAATAAGTGCCCGCATGCAGCATGTTCGGCATCATCCCGGTCCGGTCAAGGAACCGCTCGCCAAAGGCGCGGGTCTCGTCGTTCATGTTCCAGTAGAAGCTTTCGACCAGATACAGGCCCTGCGCAGTTTCCAGCCCAAGCCCATGCACCTCGGACAGGGTGAACAGCAGCGCTGCCAGCTTCTGCCCGGCCTGGGTGATACCGAACTCTGCCGCCTGCTTGATCGCGTTCTGCGTATCAAGCCCGGCCGAGGCAAGCCCGATCACCTTGGCCCCCGATGCCTGCGCCTGCAGCAGGAACGAGGAATAATCCGTCGTGCCCAGCGGGTGCCGCACAGATCCAAGGATCTCTCCGCCCGCTTCCTTCACGAAATTGGCGGTGTTTTCCTCAAGCGAATAGCCGAAGGCATAATCCGCCGTCAGGAAATACCAGCTATCATTGCCCTCCTTGACTAGCGCGCTGCCGGTGCCGACGGCAAGGGCATGGGTGTCATAGGCCCAATGGAAGCCATAGGGCGAACATTGCGCGCCGGTCAGCTCGGTCGTGCCGGCGCCGGTATTGATGGTGATCTTCTTCGCGTCGCGCGACAGGCCCTGCACGGCCAGACCGACCGAAGAGTTGGTCAATTCCATGATCGAGTCGACATTCTCGGTATCATACCACTGCCGCGCGATGTTCGAGGCGATGTCGGCCTTGTTCTGGTGATCGGCGGTCACGATCTCGACCGGCTTGCCCAGCACGGTCCCGCCAAAATCCTCGGCTGCCATCTTGGCGGCTTCAAAGGAATATTTGCCGCCAATATCGGCGAACGGCCCCGACTGGTCATTCAGGATGCCGATCTTGACCACGTCATCGCTGACCTCTTGCGCTACCGCCGCAAGCGGCGACAGCATCAGCGCCGACGCGCAAAGAATCTTGATATTCTTCATGAAATTCCTCCTCACCCATGAAACCAGCCGGAAAATGGCGATGGCAGCCGCATGACTGCATCGCTTCGCCCGGAACGCTCTTCCCCACGCTCCGATCCGTGGCCGACTGACGGTCCCCAAAGCTTACGAGAGGGAATCAAGCAGCGTCAACACGCCGCTGGCGAGAATGACCGAAGGGCCGCGGCCCAACCACTCAGGCCGCAGAAATCCGGCGGGGTGTTTTGCTTTCGATATAAGGCGCGAATTGCGCAACCGCCTGCGCCAACCGTCGCCGCAAAGCCATCGACGGCGGCTCGCCAATGCGCAATTCCAAGGCGGTGGCGTGGACGCCAACCGGCAGCACCTCGGCCTCGGTTGCTGCGAAAAGCGGGCGCAGCCGGTGTTCGATCACCAGATCATGCCGTCCTTCACCGCCCGCAAGCGCCAGAAGGACCGGCTTGCCCGCAAGCGTGGCCGGGTCGATCAGATCGAAAAGCCGCCGGAAGGTCGGGCTGTAGCTGTCGCGAAAAACCGCGCTGCCGATGACCAGCGCATCCGCCGCGAAGATCGTATCAAGCCGCCGCAGCGCAACAGGCGACAGACCGCGCCGAAAATCACCCTCGGTCAGCCCCGGTTGCAGATCGCCGATGTCATGGACCACACCTTCGACCCCGAACCGCGCCGCGATATCCTGCACCGCCATATCGACCAGCGCACGGGTCTTGCCGTTCCGGTTCAGACTTCCGGCGAAGCCCGCAATGCGGACGATTTTGTTGCGCGATGTCATGGCCTTCTCCGTTCGCGATGGGCACCAAGAATAGGCCGAACATGCCCCCGCGACGATTCCAAACTCTGCCTCGGAAAGGGAACAGCCACACCGCCCGCGCAGCCGTCGCGGTATCTTTTCCCTCGGCGGGACGACGCATCCGAATCGTTAAAGGAACCAGAAAAACTTGTGATTTGGCATTTCGGTGGAAGAAATAACCTTTCCGAAACAATTTCCTAAGCAAAAATCTGACTTAAAGACGATAAATCCAGTGGACATTTAGATATATTGCGTCATCCTTCCCTCAGACAGTTATGGAGGGCGGTATGACCGCGCTGGATCTGATCGACCGGAAGATCGTCGCGACGCTGATGTCGGACGCAACTTTGCCTATCGCACAGGTGGCCGAAAAGGTCGGCCTGTCGCAAAGCCCCTGCTGGAAGCGCATCCAGAAGCTTGAGGCGAATGGTATCCTGACCGGCCGCGTCGCCATCGTCGATCCGGCCCGGATCGGCTTCGGTCTGACCGTCTTCGTCAGCGTCGAGGCCAAGGATCACAGCGCCGAATGGCGCGAGCAGTTCCTGCAGGCCATCGCCGATTTCCCCGAAATCATGGAGGCCTATCGGATGGCGGGCGAAAAGGATTATCTGCTGCGGGTGGCCGTGCCCGATATCGGCACCTTCGACGATTTCTACCGTCGCCTGACCGAGGCGGTCACCTTCCGCAATCTCAGCTCGCATTTCGCGATGGAACGTCTGCGCTACAGCACGGTGTTCCCGGTCAATACGCGGGATCGCTGATGCCCTCTGGCTGTTGCACCCGCCGCCGTTGCGCCGGACCCTTTGTTGACGTGGCGGAAGCACGGGCAATGCGTCCTTGCCTTAAGGGGCATCGGGCCGCAGGCTCGGATGGCTGTCGCGCGGGGGGTGGCGGATGAATATCAAGAACGAACCGACCATTTTCGACGCAGCACCTGCGACGCGCCCGTCCCGGCATGTCATCGTCATAGGCGGCGGGGCCAGCGGTGTGCTGATGGCGTCGCATCTCTTGCGTCAGGAAGGCGCCGATCTGCGCGTCACCATCGTCGAGGGGCGGCATATGCTGGGCTGTGGCGTCGCCTATTCGACCACCGATCCGAACCACCTGCTGAACACCCGCGCCAGCAATATGAGCGCCTTTCCCGACCTGCCGGACGATTTCCTGAAATGGCTGGCTTCGCGCCGGGACATCGCCAATCGCGGCGCAGAGGCCTTTGTCAGCCGTGGCGTTTACGGCGCCTATATGTCCGACCTGCTGGAGAAATGGTCGGCGGGACAGGCCCCGACCCGGCTGCGCTGCGTCAGCGCACTGTGCCAGCGCCTTGACGAGACCGATACCGGCATCCGCGCCACGCTGGACGACGGACGAGAGATCGAGGCCGACCTTGCAATCATCGCCACCGGCCACGCTTTGCCCGATCCCGATCCCGAAGGGCTGATCGTGCGTGGCTGGGAAGCCGCATCCCCGATCCCGGCCGAGGGGCGCGTGGTCATCATCGGCTCGGGCCTGTCGATGGTCGATCAGGTTGTCTCGCTGCTAAACGAAGGGCATCGCGGCCAGATCGTCGCCCTGTCCCGACGCTCGCAACTGCCGCGCATCCATGCCGAGGGCGCGGCGCTCAACTTTGCGCCGGAAGAGCTGCCACTGGGCCAGCCGGTCAGTGCGCTGATGGCATGGCTGCGCGACCGCGCGCGCCGGGCCGAGGGCGATGGCGGCACATGGCGCGATGCCGTGGACGGTCTGCGCCCGCATCTGCGCGCGATCTGGCGTGCCCTGCCCAATCCCGAACGCGCCCGCTTTCTGCGCCATGCCGCATCGTGGTGGGAGGTGCATCGCCATCGCCTGCCTCCGGAAAGCGCCGAACAGATCAACGCCGCCCTTGCCTCGGGTCAGTTGCGGCTGGTCAGCGGTGCGTTTCTGCGGGCCGAGCGTGATGCTTCGGGCGGGATGCAGGCAGTGCTGCGCCCGCGCGGCGCGGCCAGCGAACAGGCGCTTCCGGCAGAGCGGATCGTCGATTGCAGGGGCATCCGCCGCGACCCGGCGGAACATGCGACACCGCTGATCGCGGGACTGCTGTCATCGGGTCAGGCCCGCATCGATCCGCTGCGGCTTGGTCTTGATATTGCGGCGAATTGCGCGTTGATCGATGCCAAGGGCAAGGCCAGCAACCGCATTTTCGCCATCGGCCCGGTCTCGCGCGCGGCCTTTTGGGAGATCACGGCGATCCCCGATATCCGCGAACAGACCGCCGCACTGGCGAAGATGCTGACCGCAACCACATGGCGGCACGAGGCCGCGCGCGGCTGAGATTACAGCGTCACCTGTCCCTCGATACAGGTGACGACCTCGCCGCCGATCCAGATCCCGTCGGCATCTTGGGTCACATGCACCCTGCCCTCGCGCCCAAGCGCCGTGCCCTGCGCGGCAAGATAGCGTGCCGGCGCGATCCCCGCACCGATTAGCCATTGCGCGATTCCGGCATTCAGGCTGCCAGTCACCGGATCTTCGAAGCCGTCGGTGAAGGCGCGGACTTCGAAAATCGTGCCATCGCCGCCCTCATCCGCCGACCAAGGCGCGACCACGCCGATCCGCTGCCCGGCCAGCGCCACGAAATCCGGGCGCAAGGCCAGAACCTCGGCCCGGTTTTCCAACAGAAGCCCCATCCAGCCCGGCCCGTTATCGATCCATTGCGCCGCCCGGATCCGTCCGGCATCCATGCCAAGACCCTGTGCCAGTTTCGGCAACAGATCGCCCTCGACCGGGCCGTCCCGCAACAAAGGCGGCGCGGCGAAGGCAAGGCGGCTGCCATCCGGGCGAATGCGGATCAGACCCGCGGCGCATTCCTGCACGATATCGCGTCCCTTCGGCTTGCCGCCCTGCGACAACCAGACATGACAACTGCCCAAAGTCGGATGCCCGGCAAAGGGCAGTTCCCGCATCGGGGTAAAGATCCGCAGCCGGTAATCCGCCGAAGGATCGGTCGGCGGCAGCAGAAAGGTGGTCTCGCTGAGATTGGTCCAATTGGCGAAAGCCGCCATCTGCTGATCGGTCAGACCGACCGCATCGATCACCACCGCCAGCGGATTGCCCTTCAGCGCGGTCTCGGTGAAGACATCCACCTGCCGAAAGCCATATGTCGCCTGACTGCTCATCTGATCCCCATATCGCTTTTAGTTTCGCCCGCTGCGCAGCCGTTCGACCTGACGCCAGCCCCGCCGCGCCGCCGTCAGCGCCGCCCCGATGGCGACGATCCACAGGGCCGCGCGCAGGACCTGCCCCTGCCCGGACCAGATCGGCTCGAATATGGCAAGGATGGCAGCGCCGGTCATCACCGCCATTCGATGCTGCTTGGCCATCGGTCCGGCGAAATCCGCCCCGGCCCCGGTATTGACGCCCAACTCCCGCACATAGGCGGTCAGAAAGGCGAAAGCCGCCGCCGCCCAGCCAAGCGCCGGATCGGCGACGCTTAAGCCCGCACCGACAAGGATCAGCATATCCGAGACGCGGTCGGGAAATTCGTTCCAGAAAGCACCATCAGGCGAGGCCCGCCCCGCCTCGATCGCGACCATCCCGTCGAAGAGATTACAGAGCAGCCGCCCCTGCACGAACAGAGCCGCCAGCAGCAGTAGGAACACGCGCCCCGCCCCGTCCGCGCTGCCCGCCGCCCAGAAACAGGCCCCTGCGATCAGCGCCGCCGCCATCCCGGCCATCGAGATCTGGTTCGGCGTCACCCGCGTTCCCGCCAGCCAGCGCGAGGTGCGAACGGCCCAGCCGGTTTGACGGCTGGCAAGCGGACGGCGGTTCGAGGTGTCGGGCATCATGACCTCCAGAGGGCGTAACTGTAGAGCGCGGCGTAGCTGGTCGAGACGATCAGTGGAACGGCAATCGTGGCGGCGATCTCGGGCGTGCCTGCCAGACTGTGCAGGATGCTCAGCAGGACCAGCGACAGGCAGAAGGCCAGCAGTGGCGGCACCAGCAGCGCGGCAAGTCCGCTCAGGCGGCGCGAGACGGCCTCGATCATCCGCTTCAGAAACAGCGTGATCAGGGCCGAGATCGTGCCTTGGACCAGACCTGCCAGCAGCGGCAGGGGCATCGGATGGGCGCTGTTGGCAAAGACCGCCCAGCCCCCCATCATCACGAAGGCCCCCGCCATATGCACCGCGCCCTTTCGGGCCAAAGCGGTCATCAGGCGCCCCAGTAATAGCGGGTGAGGTGGAAGAAGATCGGCGCGGCGAAGACCACCGAATCCAGCCGGTCGATGAAACCGCCATGCCCGGCGATGCTGTGGCCCCAGTCTTTCACACCCCGGTCACGCTTGATCGCCGACATGACCAGCCCGCCCAGAAAGCCCATTAGCGTGATGATCAGGCTCATCAGCGCAGCATGGAACGGCGAGAATGGCGTCATCCACCACAACGCGGCACCGATCAGGGTCGCGGACAGGGCACCGCCGATAAACCCCTCGACCGTTTTCGACGGCGACAGGCTGGGCGCGATCTTGCGCCGCCCGATCAGCTTGCCCCAGACATATTGCAACACGTCGCTCAACTGCACGACGATCACCAGAAATGCGATCAGCAGGACGCCGCGCCCCTCGTAACCGGGGATGTTCAGCGTCAGCAGCGCGGGCACATGCGAAACGCAGAAGACGCAGATCATCAGCGCCCATTGCATCTCGGCGATGCGGATCAGGAAATTGCGGGTATCGCCCGAAAGCGCCGAGACGATGGGCAGCAGCAGGAATACCCAGACCGGAATGAAGATCGAGAACATGCCATACCACTCGATCCAGATCAGGTAATACTGGACCGGCAGCACGATGAAGAACACCGCCGCCAATGTCCGGTGATCGGCCCGTGTGGCATTGGTCAGCGTCATGAACTCTCGCAAGGCCGCGAACGAGCACAAGGCGAACAGGATGACCACCCCGGTCCGGCCGCCCAGAAAGGCCAGTGCCAGCGCGATCGCCATCACCCACCAGGCCTTGATCCGGGCATTCAGGTTCTCGATCGCCTCGTTGCGGCCATCGGGCGACAGCCGGCGCTGCAGAAGCCAGCCGATCAGGCTGGCGACCAGAAGCACTCCGACGATGCCGGAGATCACGGTCAGAAGATCGGACATGGTGTTGTTGTTCATCCGCGCGTCTCCGCCTTGGGATTAAGCGCCAGCAGCGCGTTGCGGGTGCGGGTCAGGAATTCGTCCTTCTCCTCGTCCTCTTCCAGATGCATCGGCGCGCCGAACACCACCTTGCACATCAACGGCACCGGCACGACCGCACCCTTGGGCAGCACGCGGTTCAAGTTCTCGATCCAGACCGGGACCATCTCGATCTCGGGGCAGGTTCGGGCCAGATGGAAAAGGCCGCTTTTGAAGGGCAACAACACCTCTTCGGTCAGATTGCGGGTGCCTTCGGGGAAAAGGATCAGCGACGAGCCGTCGTCAAGCACATCGTCCATCTGCTCGACCGGGTCGGCGCTGCGACCCTCGGCATTGCGGGCGATCAGCAGGGCGTTGAACACATCCCGCCCGATGAACCGCCGCAGATCGCCGCGATCCCAGTAATCGGCCCCGGCAACCGGGCGCGCGCTTCGGCGCAAGGCGGGCGGCAACGCGGCCCAGATCAGCACGAAATCGCCATGGCTGGCGTGATTGGCGAAATAGACCCGCTGCCGGACCTGCGCCGGATCGATCCCCGTCCAGACCGGCTGCACCGCCGTCACCGCCCGCGCGAAGAAGGCAATCGCACCCCCCGCCAGATCCGCAATCCACGCCCGAAAGTTCATGCCACCTCGCCAAAGCCCGTTCGTCGGTCCTTGCTAGCGGAAAGTCACGGCAAAGCAAGCCTTTGACAGCAATATCCCCGGAACCGACGCAGGGCCGGGCTGACGCCCGCGGTTCATCTTCCTTGCCACGGCTGATAGAAAGGCGGTTCCTGAATACGGAATGTCAGAGGGTCGCGGCGACCAGGCCCGGCTGCTCCGATCGCTGATCGCTGCAATCGACACCTCCAGACGGCGCGACGCTATTTCCCCTCGTCGATCTTCGGCAGGAACCATGCCAGCAACCCGGCCAGCGGCATGAACGAGCAGATCCGATAGACCGTTTCGACATCGTAACGGTCGGCCAGCGCACCAAGGATGGCGGCGGCGATCCCGCCAAGGCCAAAGTTCAGCCCATAGAACAGCCCGCCGATCAGCCCGATCCGGTTCGGCAACAGCTCCATCGCGTAGATCAGGATCGAGGCGAAGGCGCTGGCCATGATCAGGTTGATCATCACCGTCAGCACGCCGGTCCAGAAAAGGTCGGCGTAAGGCAGGATCAGCGTCAGCGGCAGCGGTCCAAGAACCGAAATCCAGATCACCCGGTAACGACCGATCCGGTCGCCGACGATCCCACCGATCAGCGCACCCGCCGCCGAAGCCAGCAGGAAGATGAACAGCATCACCTGCGCCGAAGGGATCGACAACCCGAACTTGTCCATCAGGTAGAAGGTGTAGAAGGACCGGAAACTTTCGCCATAAGCGTTCTTCGAAAACATCAGCGCGGTCAGCACGATCAGCCCGATGGCGATGGTCATCGGCGCGTGCCGGACGGCGTCGGTCCCGCCCTTCCCGCCATTCGCGCGCGTCGCCGCGAATTCCAGACTGATCTCGCGCTGCTTGCTGCCGATCCAGACCAAAAGGCCCATCGCCAGCAGCGCAGTGACAGCGAACAGGGCAAGGCTCGGCTGCCCCCATGGCACGATGATCAGCGCCGCGAAGATCGGGCCAAGCGCACCGCCCGCCTGCCCGCCGACCTGAAAGATGCCCTGCGCCAGACCCTGCTTGCCCCCCGCCGCATAACGCGCCATCCGCGTCGCCTCGGGGTGGAAGATGGACGAGCCGATACCGATCAGCGCGACCGAGATCA
The DNA here is from genome assembly GCF_016629665.1 of Paracoccus caeni. Classification (GTDB taxonomy): domain Bacteria; phylum Pseudomonadota; class Alphaproteobacteria; order Rhodobacterales; family Rhodobacteraceae; genus Paracoccus; species Paracoccus caeni. Next base: position 1,155,931 of record NZ_JAEPRQ010000001.1, on the reverse strand, counting down.
GGATCACCCCGTAGCTATGGGCAAAGGCAAGGCTGACCAGCCCGGACAGGGTGAACATCATCCCCGCCACCGGCGAATAGGGCGCCGGATGGCGGTCGGTCACCATGCCGATGATCGGCTGCAGGATCGATCCGGCGATCTGGAAGGTCAGCGTGATCATCCCGATCTGGACGAAATCAAGCTGATAGGCGTCCTTCAGGATCGGATAAGAGGCAGGGATCAGCGACTGCATCAGGTCGTTGAGAAAATGCGTGGCACCCAGCATCAGCAGAACGGCGATGTGGGTTTTCGGACGCACGGCGGTGATCGTGGCGGACGTCATATCAACAGCTTCAGTTTTTTTGAAATCGATTGTGCGCCCATCTCTTTCAGACGTTCAGCGCAGACACAAGGCCCCACCGTGAAACTGTCCCGCCAGAGCGTGTCGATGGCCATCTGCTAACGCATTGCCCGAAAGCTCTCCCTTCCGGGCAATGCGGCGATCCTATTCTGCCGCGTGGGCATGGCCGGCCGCATCGCGGCGGTCCAGCGGCAGGAAATCGCGGTTCTCCGGGCCGATGTAATTGGCCGAGGGGCGGATGATCTTGTTGTCCACCCGCTGCTCGATCACATGGGCGGCCCAGCCGGTCGTGCGGGCGATCACGAAGATCGGGGTGAACATCGCCGTCGGCACCCCCAGCATGTGATAGGACACCGCCGAGAACCAGTCGAGATTGGGGAACATGCCCTTGGCATCGTCCATCACCCGCTCGATCCGTTCGGCGATGTCGAACATCTTCGTCGAGCCTGCGTCATCGGAAAGCGACTTCGCCACCCGCTTGATCACCACATTGCGCGGATCGGCAATCGTATAGACCGGGTGTCCGAAGCCGATCACCACTTCCTTGCTGGCGACCCTTTCGCGAATATCGGCCTCGGCCTCATCCGGCGTCGCGTAACGTTTCTGGATCTCGAAGGCGACCTCGTTCGCGCCGCCATGTTTCGGCCCGCGCAGCGCGCCAATCGCCCCCGCAATCGCCGAATAGATGTCAGAGCCGGTCCCGGCGATGATCCGCGCGGTGAAGGTCGAGGCGTTGAATTCATGCTCGGCATAAAGGTTCAGCGTCACCTGCATCGCCTTCACATGATCCTTGGTCGGGGCCACGCCATGCAGCAGATGCAGGAAATGGCCTGCGATGCTGTCGTCGTCAGTCTCGACCTCGATCCGCCGCCCGTTCTGGGCGAAGTGGTACCAGTAAAGCAGCATCGAGCCCTGCGCCGCGATCAGCCGGTCGGCAATGTCGCGCGCGCCGGGGCTGTTGTGGTCATGCGCCTCGGGCAGCGCGCAGCCCATGGCGCTGACGCCAGACCGCAGCACATCCATCGGATGCGCGGCGGCGGGGATCGCCTCCAGCGTCTGACGCACCGCAAGGGGCAGTCCGCGCAGCGCCTTCAGCTTCGCCCGATAGGCGGTCAGTTCCGCCGGGGTCGGCAGGCTGCCATGGATCAACAGATGCGCGACCTCTTCGAAATCGGCGGCTTCGGCCAGATCGAGGATGTCATAGCCCCGGTAATGCAGGTCGTTGCCGCTTTGCCCGACGCTGCAAAGTGCCGTGTTCCCGGCGATGACCCCCGAAAGGGCCACCGACTTTTTGGGTTTCGTAATCGGCCCGCTCATGACTTGCCCTTTCCGTAATCGAAGATGCCGGTCGGACGCGGCGCACCAAGTGCCGCCGGATCGACGGTGAAGTTGAGAATGCCAAGCCCGCCCGCCGCGAGCCCCGAGACGTTCTGCGCCGCCTCAAGAAACCGCTGCTGTTCCGCGGGGGCGATAATGCCTTCCGACAGGGTCAGGAATTTCTGCACATAGTTCGCCCGCACGAAGGGGCGCGCACCGTCCGGGTGGGCATCGGCCAGCGCAAGCTGATCCTCAATGACGGTGCCGTCTTTCAGCGTCACCACCACGCGCCCGCCGAACGCCTTCTCCTTCGGGTCGCGGGCGTGATAGCGGCGCGTCCATTCCGGGTCTTCGACGGTCGAGATCTTATGCCACAGATCCACGGTCGTCGGCCGCACCGCCCGTTCCGGCGCATAGGATTTTTCGTGATGCCAGCCGCCGTCTTCCAGCGCCACCGCGAAGATATACATGATCGAATGGTCCAGCGTCTCGCGGCTGGCCTTCGGGTCCATCTTCTGCGGATCGTTCGCGCCGGTGCCGATCACGTAATGGGTGTGATGGCTGGTATGGATGACGATGCTGTCCACCTGTTTCAGATCGCCGATCTTCGGCCCCATGCGGCGGGCAAGATCGATCAGCGCCTGCGACTGATACTCGGCGGAATGTTCCTTGGTGTAGGTATCAAGGATCGCCCGCTTGGCCTGACCCTTGCCGGGCAATGGCACCTGATAGCGCGCCTCGGGGCCCGATAGCAGCCATGCGATGAAGCCGTCCTCGCCTTCCCATGCCGGGCTTGGCGCACCCTCGCCACGCATGGCACGGTCCACCGCCTCGACCGCCATCTTACCGGCAAAGGACGGCGCGAAGGCCTTCCACGACGAAATCTCGCCCTTGCGGCTTTGGCGGGTGGTGGTGGTGACATGCAGCGCCTGCTGCACCGCCTGATAGATCACCTCGACCGGCAGTTTCAGCGCGGTGCCGATGCCCGCCGCCGCCGAGGCGCCCAGATGGGCGATATGGTCGATCTTGTGTTCATGCAGGCAAATGGCGCGGACCAGATTGACCTGCACCTCATAGCCGGTGGCGATGCCCCGGATCAGATCGGCGCCCGACAGCCCGACATGCTGCGCGACGGCGGTGATCGGCGGGATATTGTCGCCCGGATGGCTGTAATCGGCGGCAAGGAAGGTATCGTGGAAATCCAGTTCCCGCACCGCCGTCCCGTTGGCCCATGCCGCCCATTCCGGGCTGACCCGCGCATCCTTCAGCCCGAAGACCGTCGCGCCGGGCGTGAATGGATGGCCAAGCGCCTGCGTGCGCGCCGACGCCACCGGACGGCGGCCGACCGAGGCCGCCGCCACCGCCGCATTGTCGATGATCCGGTTCACGATCATCTCTTCGACATCGGCATCGACGGCGACCGGATCGGCGGCAATCTCGGCAATCTTCCACGCCAGTTGCTCTTCACGCGGCAAATCCTCGGCCGAGCGGTAGGTGCGGACATCGTGCATCTTCATCATGCGGTCTCCTTGGTGATATTCTGTTTCCTGATCGGTTGCGGGCGTCCCCCGGCATCAACGGCAACCATGACAAAGACCCCGCGCAGCACTTCGCGCGCGGTCCCGCCGGTCATCGGCTGGGCCTCTCCCACCACCTCGACCTGCATCGAACTGCGCCCGGTCCGCAGCACCGTCCCGGTCAGTTCCAGCATTTCGCCGACCTGAATGGGGGTGCTGAAATCGACCCGTTCGGATCGCGCCATGACCACCGCCATCCCCGAATGCCGGGTGGCGGCGACGAAGGCAGCCTTCGCCAACAGCGCCAGGGCATTGCCACCGAACAGCGTGCCGTAATGGTTCGCCTGATCGGGAAAGATCAGCTCTACCAGCTTGATCGTGGTGTCGGATGCCATTGCGCCCACCGATTAACAGGATTTGCAAAGGTATCTATTCACAAGTCTGTCTAGCTGTTAAACTACTGAAAAAGCGTAATCTTGCGAAGGGTTGCGTTGCAAATTGCGAAGGTTGCGAAGATGAGCAAGGCATTCATGGGCGTCCGCCTGCGAAAACTGCGCGAAGAACGGGGCATGAATCAGGCGGCGCTGGCCCGGTCGCTGGAGATCAGCCCCAGCTACCTGAACCAGATCGAGCATAACCAACGCCCGCTGACCGTGCCGGTGCTGCTGCGGCTGAACGCGGTTTTCGGGCTGGATGTGCAACTGTTCTCGGACAGTGACGAGGCGCGATTGATTACCGATCTGCGCGCCGCGCTTGCCGATCAGGGGGCCGATGCCGCGCTGGCCGAGATCAAGGAACTTGCCGCCAACATGCCCGAGATCGCCCGCACGATCATCGACATGCAGCGCCGCTTGCGCGACACGGCGGAACGCGCCGACCTGCTGGCGGGCCGGTTGACCACCGATGGCTCTGCCACGCCCGCCGCGTTCGAGGCCGTCCGCGACTGGTTCTACGACCGCCGCAATTACATCGATGATCTGGACCGCGCGGCCGAGGCGACAGGCACCGCCCTGCCCCTTGGCCGGATGACGCCGGGACTGATCGACCGGCTTGCGGGCCGCCACGGCATCCGCATCGCCACCGACCCCGAAGGCACCAGCCTGCGCCAGTTCGACCCCGGCACCCGCATCCTGCGGCTGGCCGCGCATCTGAACCCCGGTCAGCAAGCCTATCAGATCGCCACGCAACTGGCTTTCCTTGAACAGGGCGACGCGATCGACCGGATGGCGCAGGAATCGGCCCTGCCCCCCGAGGCGCAGACGCTGCTGCGCATCGGGCTTGCCAACTACTTCGCCGGTGCGCTGATCCTGCCCTACACGTCGTTTCTGGAGGTGGCCGAGCGGACCGGCTATGACATCGACCTGATCGCCAGCCGCTTCGGCGTCGGGTTTGAGACCACCTGCCACCGCCTTTCCACCCTGCAACGACCCGAGGCGCGGGGCGTGCCGTTCTTCTTCATCCGCGTGGATCGGGCGGGGAATATCTCGAAACGGCAATCGGCGACGGATTTCCACTTTTCGCGCATGGGCGGCTCTTGCCCGTTGTGGAACATCTACGAGGCTTTCGCGCGTCCGGGCGAGATTCTGCGCCAGATCGCGCAGATGCCGGATGGCAGCAGCTATCTGTGGATCGCCCGGATGGTGACGCATGGCAGGGGCGGTTTCGGTGCGCCGGTCAAGACCTTCGCGGTGGCGCTTGGCTGCGATCTGGCCCATGCGACGCGGCTGGTCTATGCGCGCGGTCTGGACCTGCGCAATCCGGGTCTTGCGACCCGGATTGGGCCGGGCTGCAAACTGTGCGAACGCCGCGCCTGTCCGCAACGCGCCTTCCCGATGGTCGGCAGACCGCTGGCCGTCTCGGTGGCAGAGGCGCAGTTCGCGCCCTATTCCAGCAAGGGCGAGCCGATTGCCTGACCGGCGCGCCTAGCCAAGAATGGTGGCGCAGAACCGCTGAATATCCTCATCCGGCGTGTTCCACGCCGCGACCAGTCGCAGCGGCACCGGGTCCAGCCCCTCGGCCGATTTGTCCGGCCAGAGGTGATAGATCGCACCGGCATCCCGCGCGCGGCGATGCGCCTCGGATGGCAGAGTCGCAAAGACCGCATTCGACTGCACCGGCACCAGCAGAGCGCCACCCGCCGCCAGAATCCCATCGGCCAGCCTCTGCGCTTTCTCATTCGCCTGCCGTGCCAGTCTCAGCCACAGCCCGTCCGTCGCCAGCGCAAGCATCTGCGCCGCCAGAAAGCGTTGCTTGGAAAAGACATGCCCGGTCTGCTTGCGGCGATAATCGAACCCCTCGGTCTGCGCGGGATCGAAGAACACCACCGCCTCTGCGGCCATTGCGCCATTCTTGGTGCCGCCAAAGCAAAGCGCATCGACCCCGGCCCGCCATGACAGTTCTGCTGCCGTCACGCCCAGCGAAGCCGCCGCATTGGCAAACCGCGCGCCGTCCATATGCAAAGCCAGCCCGGCCTGACGGGTGATCCGCGCCAGTTCAGCCACTTCATCGACGCTATAGACCGTGCCCCATTCCGTCGCATTGGCGATAGAGACGGCAGCATTCCGGCCCGCGATCAGCCCACCGCCCTTACCGCGCCGGATCGCCTCGGCCAGCATATCGGGGGCGATCTTGCCGTCCGCGCCCGGCAGCGTCACCAGCTTGGCCCCGCCGCTGATGAATTCAGGTGCCGCACATTCGCTGGTCTCGATATGGGCATCCTCGTGGCAATAGATGCGGCCATAGGGCGGCGAAAGCTGCGCCAAGGCCAGCGCATTCGCCGCCGTGCCGGTGGCCACGAAACGGATCACCGCTTCCGGGGCTTCCAACAACTCGCGCAGAGCCGCCTCGGCCCGCGCGGTGACGGGATCGGCGCCATAGGCCATCATCGGCTGGTCATTCACCTCGGCCAGCAGGTGCATCACGGCAGGATGCGCGCCCCAAGCGTTGTCGGACGAGAAATTCATGACAGATCCTCGATGATGTAATCTTCCCAGTCGTCCTCGGTCACTTCCAGCTCACTGACGGTCCAGCCGCGAACGCTGATCCCGGCCTGATGCACCGTCTCGCGGTCGCCCGAGATCAGATAATGCCATTTGAACAACGGCTTGCCCTCGTGCCGCAGACGATAGGCGCAGGTCGCGGGCAGCCACCAGGCGACTTCCTTGATCTTCTTCGGTGTCAGCACCACGCAATCGGGCACGAATTGATGGCGGTTGTGATAGCTGCTGCACTGGCATTTCTCGCCGTCCAGCAATTTGCAGGCGACGCGGGTGAAGGCCAGTTCGCCATCATCCTCGAACTCGATCTTGTTGAGGCAGCATTTGCCGCAGCCGTCGCACAAAGCCTCCCATTCGTCGGGGGCCAGCTTCGGCAACGGCATTTCCCAGAACCGCTCGCGCATCACGCGCCCGCCAGCACCTTGCGCGCCTGATCCGCATCATTGGCGATCTGCTGGATCAGCACCTCGACCGAATCGAACTTCGCCTCGTCCCGCAGGAAATCGACGAGGGCGACGGACAGGTGCTTGCCGTAAAGATCGCCGCTGAAATCGAACAGATGCACTTCTAGGTTCGGCTCGTTGCGGCCAAACATCGGACGCACGCCGATGCTGGCCACGCCGCCGCCCGACAGCTTGTCAGCGCCGGTCAGCACATCGACCGTCACCGCATAAACGCCAAGGCGCGGCACATGCAGATCGTCGATCCGCATATTGGCGGTGGGCCAGCCAAATTCACGGCCACGCTTGTTGCCATGAACCACCTCGCCCTCGATCCGGTGCAGGTGGCCCAGAATGCGGCTGGCATCCTCGATCCGGCCCTCGGCCAGCGCCTGCCGGATCGCGGTCGAGCTGTAATCGCGCCCGTCCCCCGCCCCGACCAGCGGCACGGCGGTCACGCCAAAGCCAAGCTTGCGGCCCAGATCAATCAGCGTCTCTGCATCGCCCGCGCGATCCTTGCCGAAACAGAAATCCGCGCCGACGGTGACATGATTGACGCCCAGCCCATCGACCAGAACCTCGCGGGCAAAAGCTTCCGGCGTCAGACCGGCAAGGACCGGGCCGAAGGGCAATTCGTAAAGCTGTTCGACGCCCAGCCGGGCCAGCCGGTTGGCGCGGGATTCCGAATTCATCAGCCGGAACGGCGGCGCGTCGGGGGCGAAATACTGGCGGGGATGCGGCTCGAAGGTCAGGATGCCAAGCGGCGCATCGGACGCCTCGCGCGCGGCATCGATGACGGCGCGGTGACCCAGATGCACCCCGTCGAAATTGCCCATGGCGATGGACGCCCCGCGGGCGGTTACCGGCAAACCTGTCCAGTCGTGATGGATCTGCAAATACGCCCCCAATGAGGCGGATGCCGCCTCGTCAGTCGAACTTCCGGCTTGGGGCCATGACAACCGCCTCGCCTTTCAGGACGACCGTATCACCCACGATGCAGCGGGTTGCAAGCGTGACACGGCGTTTCGCATATTCGATCCCTTCGACTGTCACTTCTGCACGCACCATGTCGCCGGGCCGAACCGGCGCCATGAACTTCAGCGTCTGGCCCAGATAGATGGTGCCATGTCCGGGCAGTTGTTCCCCAATCACCGCCGAGATCAGGCTGGCGGTCAGCATTCCATGCGCTATCCGCCCCTCGAATGTGGTTTCGCGGGCATATTCCTCATCCAGATGCACCGGATTGCGGTCGGTCGAGATGGCGGCGAACATCCCGATATCCTCGTCCGTCACCTGCTTTTGCAGATGCCGGGTCATGCCGATCTCGATATCTTCGAGAAAGATCGTGCCGCGCGGAAGATTGTCCAACATGGGGCCTCGGGCAGGTCAACGTGATTGAGCGATACTTATGCTGCATAGCAGCAATTTCACTTTTGCGCAATAAAATTTCACATACGACAAAGGTATGGTCACTTTATTGCGATACCAGAACCCCGCGTGAGGCACCGAACCGCCCTTGGCTGTCCCACAACCCTCGAATGATGCCAGCTACGCGAGGCCCTACGCCTCTAGTCTCTCTCTGGTTTTGGGCCCGACGATACCATCCACGACAAGACCATTGCTCCGCTGAAACTCCATCACCGCCGCCCGTGTCGCCGGACCGAAGATGCCATCGACATCCAGATCCAATCCAAGCAGCAGGTTCAGCTTCTTCTGCAGATCCTCGACCGCGGATCCGCGATCACCGAAATCGATCAAACCGACGGTGCCAGACGGGGTTCCATTCAGCAGCCCGTCATCGGCCCATCTGCGGATCAGTTGATCCGACGCCTCGAAATGCATCGAATCTTCGGTCGTGAACGCCGCACCCCAGAAAAACCCATGCTCATTGAAAATCGGGCGCAGTTTCAAAAGCCCCTCTTGCGTGCGGTTATCGCCCCTGCTGTCCAGTCTGCCCTCAAGCGTCAGATCGATCGCCGTGCCCCATGAATGGTTGGAAATCGCCGAGCGGGAGCCACGCACATAACGACAGCACATCATCCCGACATGCCCAAGCACGTCGTAAACCGCACGCTCTTCCCGTTTGACCTGCGCCAAAATGCGTTCAAGCGTCTCAACGGCGGGCTTCAACCCGGTCACACTGAACGGACCGACATCGCGCGACACGGTCTGCGCAAGAATGGCCCGGTTCGTCGGCGATCTGCATTCCTGATCATAGTTGCCGCGCGGATTGCCGATCAGGGTCAGCATCGTTACATTCCGCGCCCCGATAAGGTCGCCGTTAATTCTGCGCCGATCGATGACCAGTTCGGAAAAGGCAATTGTTCTGGACAGTCCCATTGCAAGCTCCTGGTGAAAAAATTGACCAAGTGTCAGTTCTTGCTGCCGGATAGTGCCGTTGCCCTGAATTTCGATCCAAAGCCGAAATTCCCGCCCGCGATGACGATATCTTCAGTATCGTTTGCCGAGCTGCATCAAATTTAACATATCTGAACTTAACGGTATATATTCATTATAATCACGGAATGATGCCGTCTATTCAGCATGACAATCAATGTAATTCATTGAAGTTTAACAATATGCTGTTGAAAATATGAAACATTGTGCGGGCCATTTGACCGCACTGGTTAATTCAATCGAAAATATGACCCGGCAAAACAAAAAGCCCGCACCTTGGGCGCGGGCTTTATCGCTTCATTCGAAAGTTATCAGCGCAGACGTCCGATGCTGAACTCGGGCTGCATCAGATGCAGGCTCAGCCATTCGTTCAGCCGCTCGCCGACCGGGTTTTCGACATCATCGCCGAAATTGTCAGCCGCAAGACCGCCGGTCACGAACAGGCAATCGATGCCTTCCTGCTGCGCGCCCTTCACATCGGTATTGATCCCGTCGCCGATCACCAGAATCCGCGCATTCTGCGCCAGATTCATCAACCGATGTGCGCGTTCGTAGATCGGCGGATGCGGCTTGCCGAAATACAGCGATTTGCCGCCCATATCCTCATAGAACTCGGCCAGCGCGCCGGCGCAGTAGATGCGCGTCTCGCCCATATCCACGACCACGTCGGGATTGGCGCAAAGCAGCGGCAACCCACGCTCCAGCGCAGCGGCGAAGCGGGTGCGGTAATCTTCAGGCGCCTCGTTGATTTCGTCGAACGGGCCGGTGACGACGATGCCGTCAGCCTCTTCCAGCGAAACACGCGTGACTTGCGGCGCATCTGCCCATTCCGGCGGAATATCGTTGAAAAAGCCGTCATCCTTGGCGGTGCCGACGTGCCAGACCTTCTGGCCCACCGCCCCCGCGAACATCGCGTCCTGCGCCGCATCGCCCGAACTGACCACCATATCCCATGCATCGCGTGGCACGCCCATGCGGTCAAGCTGCGCCTCGACATAGGGATACGGGCGCGGTGCGTTGGTCATCAGCACCACCCGGCCACCGCTGCGGCGATAGGTTTGCAGCGCCTCAACCGCGGCGGGATAGGCCGCCTTGCCGTTATGCAGACAGCCCCAGAGATCACAGTAAACCGCGTCGTAATTCAGCGAGATCTGTGCAAGAGAAGATACGATGCGCGACATCAGACTGCCAATACCGGGATGATTTGTTTCTTGCGGCTCATGACGCCCGGCAGGACGACACTGTCGCCTGCAACCGCGACGCCGAAGCTCTTTTCGGCGATCTGCTTCACATAGTCGTTCGGGACCAGCAGCGTCGCCTGTTCGTTCAAAATATCGACGATGAACAGCAGCACCTGATCGGCACCGTCAGCCGCGGCCACCACCGGCATGGCGGCGATCAGCGCGTCCTTGCGGTCCAACAGCACCTGCGGCGCCGTGGTTTCCAGAACCGAGACGCGCAACTGCTTGCCGTTCAGCTCGTATTCCTTGCTGTCCATCCGCAACAGCGCCTCATCCGAGAAGGCGCTGACATCGGACTTCGCCGCAAACATCTCGGCCGCGTAATCGGTGATATTGATGCGCAGATCGGCGGCCAGCTTTTCGGCGACATGACGGTCATGCGCGGTCGTGGTCGGGCTGCGGAATTCCAGCGTGTCCGACAGGATACAGGTCAGCATCGCGCCCTTCACACCTTCCGGCGCGCGCGAGATGTCGTCGCCGATCAGGTCATGCAGAATGGTGGCGGTGCAGGCCAGCGGGCGGACGGTGATATTGATCGGCGCGCGAGTCTTGATGCCACCGGCCAGCATGTGGTGATCGATGATCTCGATCACATCGGCATCGTTGATGCTGTCAGGCAGTTCAGCCGGGTTGTTGGTATCCACGATCACACATTGATCGCCCGCCGCCACGTCCGAGATGATCTCGGGCTTGTCGAGGCTCCAACGGGTCAGCATCCACGCCGCCTCAGTATTCGGTTCGCCCTGCAGGACCGCCTTTGCCGGGGTTTTGCGAACCTCGTTCAGATACCAGGCCCAGATGATGGGCGAGCCGGTCGAGTCGGTGTCGGGGGCGGTATGGCCGAATACCTTGATCATATATGCACCTTTGCAAGGTCAGGAGGTCGCGCGCCTTATAGGATGACCCAAGGGTGATGTCCACGCGGGCAGACCGCAACTGTTGGGGTGTCAGCCGACGCGAGGCTCAGCCGTCAGTGTCCGCCGGATATGTGATCCGCGGATACACAGCGGGCGCGAAATCGTTCTGTTGCCGACGCTGCAGCAGTTGGATCGAGGCCGCATCCGGGTCGTGCCACGGGACGCCATCCAGAGATTCGAGACTGAATTCCCACCACTTCGCCTCGGTCAAACGCTCGACCGTCTTCATATCGAAACGATAACGCAAACTCTGCGCGGGGACGCCCATGACGATCTCGTAAGGTGCCACATCGCGCGAGATGACAGAGTTGGCGCCGATGACAGCGCCGTCGCCAATCGTCACGCCTTTGCGGATGATCGCCCCCTGACCGATCCAGACGTCATTTCCGATCACCACCTGCATTCTGTTGCGCGAGGTCGGCGCACGAATAGCGTCCAAAGTGCTTGTAAGGATGTCCTTGTTGCGGGCGCGAAACTGCTCCAGTTCCTCGCAGTCCCAGCTATGGCTGTTCAGAAAAGTGCTTGTGGAAAGCATGGAGGTTTTGTGTTCGTCGGGACCGATCGTGACATCGGGCGCGAGGGAACAGAACCTGCCGATAGACTTGACCGCCCCGAACCATCCGCCACGGCAGAACGAAAACGCCCCGAAGCTATCGACATCGAAATGCCGGACGCCCCCGATTTTCGCTGGTCCTTCCACGACCGCGCGTTTGGCGAAGATTTTTGCCCTGATCACCGGAGAGGCGATAGTGATTGACGGTGGAACAAATGGAGACTCTATCACCTTGCACTCCCTCTGGGTTCTCGCTGACTAAATCAGGATGGGACGAAAGGAAAGCCAGCAAAGGCCGTGACTTGCGGGATCAGTATCTCGCGGGCTCAGCACGACCTCGGTTAATATGTCTGAAGATTTCGACGCCATCATGCGGGATACGGGCATTTTTCGGCCGCTTCACTCCAGTTCCACCCGCTCGATCAGACATCCGTCAGCATCGTGGGTAAAGTAGTCCGCCTGCTTGTTCACGCCGATCTCGAAATCAGCGCAAAGGCGCAGGTTCTGCGCATCCACCAACTCAACCCGATAGGGCGCAGCGGTGAATGGGTCCGCCAGACGCGGCGTCATCGGACAGGCTTCCGTGGGCGTCGGATCGGTGCCGAGCGACCCCGTCTCACGCGCCTTGCACAGCAGCAGTTGATACAAAGCGGACAGATCACCTGTCCGCACCTGATCCCGCTTCTCGGCGCGACCCTGTGCGGGACCGCCGGTGGCGATCAGCCCCGCCACCAACACCGCCAGACACAGCGCGACGAAGCCCCAAACCGGCCATTTCCTAACCATCCAGATCCTCGTGATAACAGGCGGCGACCAGCAGGGCCACGCCACCGACAAGCACCGCCTTGACGATGAAGCGCAATGTCAGATCGCCCGAAAGAAGCGCATAGATGATCGCGACCACATCGCCCAGAACCACCAGCGCCGCGATCAGCACGGTGATCGAGGCGAAAATCCGCCGCACCTGCGACCGACGACGCAATTCGCGCCCCTGCAACCGCGCCGCCATCCGGTGATCCAGAAGCACGAAGATCGGCAGAAACGCTATGATGGCCGCGATCGAGAAACGCATAGACCAGTTATCCACATACCCTCGTTCGCTAAGATCGGGGATCGCTGTATCGACGACGTGGAAACCAAGGCTCAGCACGTGCCAGCAGACCACCGCCAGCGCGACCATCAACAGCGTGTAAAGCATCGCCTCGCGGGCAGAGACATAGGCGCGCGGACGTGGCACTGCAGGCAGATCATCGACCGGCTGCCATCCGGCAAGGGCGGTGTCGATTTCGGCGGGCGACCATCCGGTCTGGGTCAAGGCGCTGCGAATCCGCTCTTCGCCATGGCCCCCCTCCATCGCCTTGCGCACGAAATCCGATAGCTGATCGGCTGCCCCCACGGTAAACCTCATTGCTGTTGCCGGTCGCAGGTTCAGCCCTTCCGGCCAGCAAGTCAACGCCACGGAAAAAATCCGCTGAAAAGGTGAAAATACCCCTTGCACCCCCTGACACAGTCCCATAAATCACCCCTCACCGAAGGCGGCAACGCTGACGGTAACGGATGCGGGCGTAGCTCAGGGGTAGAGCATAACCTTGCCAAGGTTAGGGTCGTGAGTTCGAATCTCATCGCCCGCTCCAGAAAATCAAGAAGGCCGGGCGATACAAAGCCCGGCCTTCTTGATTTACATTTGTTTCGGTTGTCCTCGGCGATGTTCGTCGGCAGGAAAAGGCATCGTATCGGCCACGACATACGCGATCCGCGCGGGCTCTGGTCTGACACACAAAAAACAACAATGACTACCACTCAGACCAGAGCCTTCGACGGGCTGCCCGGGAATAACTCATTCATCAGGTGCGTGTGTGGCCGCACGACACGTAAAATTCCGGGTGCGATAAGCATCTATGGAAAGCTTTACACTGTCAAGTTTCTGCAATGCAGCATCGCATGAATCCCTCAATAAACACTGGTCGAGGCGACGTTCGCGAGGCGCTGATTCTCGCGGGGATTGAATTGCTGGATGAGCAAGCTACCGAGGGGCTAAGCCTGCGCCGAATCGCCGCCCGTGCGGGCGTTTCTCACGCAGCCCCGGCCCATTATTTCGACGGTCTGCCGGGACTGCGCCACGCAATTGCGCAGCGCGGCTTTGTCCTCTTCGCGGCGGCGCTTGCGACAGCCCGCGACGATCAGCGGCTGCGGCACAGTTTCGAGAAACTGGAGGCTATCTGCCTTTCATATATACAGTTTGCGGCAAATCGGATGTCGCTGTTCCGGCTGATGTTCGATGAGCTTCGGACGCCCAGCCCCGATCTGAGCAAGGTCGCAACCCGCAGCTATCTGATCTTGCAAGAGGCCTCTGCACCCTATTCCAAGGGAACTGCGCCGGACGAATTTGAAACGACGCTCTGGGCGATGACGCATGGCTATGCATCGCTTGAACTGGGTCGGGAAAGACCGCCTTCGGCGCCGTTCAAGGCTCCCGCTTTCAGCGAAATGCTGAACAATCTGATCGCGCGGAACGGGTAGAAGAATTTTTTTACTGGTAATGAAAAACAGGACGGCAAAGCCGTCCTGTCATGGTCTCTAGGGCTGTTTTTCGCGACTCAGCCGTCGACGCGGATCTTCGCGTTGGTCGGATCGAAGGGGCTGTCTTCGGTCACTTCGGCATCCCACAATTCGCGGAACATGCGGACCTTCAGCTTGGTGCCCGGCTCGGCCAGATCGGGGCGGACATAGCCCATACCGATCTGCTTGCCAAAGCCCACCGAATAGCCACCCGAGGTCAGACGCCCGACCCGCTCGCCATCGGCAAACAGACCCTCGCGGCCCCAGGGATCGGCATCTTCCGGCCCGTCGATCAGCACGGTCACGCATTTGAAGCGGACGCCCTTGTCCAGCATCGCCTGCTTGCCCTTGAAGTCCTTGTCCAGATCGACAAAGCGGTCCAGCGCGGCTTCCAGCGGGGTCGCGTCGCGGCCCAGTTCGGTGCCGAAGGCGCGATAGGATTTCTCCTGCCGCAGCCAGTTCTGCGCCCGACCACCGACCAGCTTCATCCCCTCGGGTTCGCCCGCTTCCATGAGCCGGTCGAACAAGTGGTTCTGCATCTCGATCGGGTGGTGCAGCTCCCAGCCAAGTTCGCCGGTATAGGCGACGCGGATGGCATTCACCGGCACCATGCCAAGCTCGATCTTCTTGGCCGAGAGCCAGGGGAAGCGCTTGTTGGACAGCGCGGTCGCCGGGTCGGCATCGCCGATCAGCTTCTTCAGGATGTCGCGCGATTTCGGACCTGCGATGGCGAAGACGCCCCATTGCGTGGTCACGTCCTGCACGCTGACGAAGTCACCACCATTGGCCATAAAGTCTTCCGCCGACTTCACCAGATTGTCGCCGTCATAATCCTGCCACGCCCCGGCCGAGACCAGATAATAGTCATTCTCGGCCAGCCGGACGATGGTGTATTCGGTATGAGTGGTACCGGCATTGGTCAGCGCATAGGTCAGGTTGATCCGGCCGACTTTCGGCAGCTTGTTGGTGGTCAACCAGTCAAGGAACGCCGTCGCCCCCGGCCCTTTCACCATGTGCTTGGCAAAGGCGGTCGCGTCGATCAGACCTGCGGTATTGCGGATCGCCTCGGCCTCGGCCTTGGCATATTGCCACCAGCCGCCGCGACGGAAGCTGCGGGCATTGTGGTCGAAATCGGCAGGCGCATCCAGCGGGCCGTAATAGTTCGGGCGATCCCAGCCATTGACGCTGCCGAATTGCGCGCCGCGCGCCTTTTGGCGGTCATAGGCGGGCGAGGTGCGCAGCGGACGGCAGGCTTCCCGCTCTTCATCGGGGTGGTGAAGGATGAAGACATGCTCATAGCATTCCTCGTTCTTCCGCGCCGCATATTCGGTGGTCATCCAGCGCCCATAACGGCGCGGATCAAGGCTGGCCATGTCGATCTCGGCCTCGCCCTGCGTCATCATCTGCGCAAGGTAATGGCCGACGCCGCCTGCTGCGGTGATGCCGAAGCTGAAGCCCTCGGCCAGCCACATATTGCGCAGACCGGGCGCCGGGCCGACCAGCGGGTTCCCGTCCGGGGTATAGCAGATCGGGCCGTTGAAATCGTCCTTCAGACCAACCGTTTCCGAGGACGGAAGCCGGTGGATCATCGACATATATTCTTCCTCGATCCGCTCCAGATCCAGCGGGAACAGATCGGCGCGGAAGGTCTCCGGCACGTCATAGAGGAACCGTGCAGGCGCATTCCGCTCGTACGGGCCAAGGATCCAGCCGCCGCGTTCTTCGCGGACATACCATTTGGCATCGGCATCACGCAGAACCGGGTGTTCCGGGTTACCCTCGGCACGCCATTTCAGCAGCGCCGGATCGGGTTCGGTGACGATGAACTGGTGTTCGACCGGAATGGCCGGGATCTTGATGCCCAGCAGACGCGCGGTCCGTTGGGCGTGGTTGCCGGTCGCGGTGACGACATGCTCGGCCCGGATCTCGAAAATCTCGCCCGAGGGCACCAGATTGCCGCCCTTGTCCACCATCTTCTCGCAGGTGACGATCCATTCGCTGCCGGTCCACTGATAGCCGTTGACCTGAATCTTACGCTCGATCGTGGCACCGGCCATCCGTGCGCCCTTGGCCATCGCCTGCGTCACATCGGCGGGGTTGATATAGCCGTCGGTCGGGTGGAACAGCGCGCCCTTCAGCCCGTCGATATTGACCAGCGGCCAGCGGTCCTTGATCTCTTTCGGGGTCAGGAATTCATGCTCGACATTCACCGTCTCGGCGATGGCGGAATAAAGCTGATATTCATCCATCCGGTCCTGCGTCTGCGCCATGCGCAGGTTGCCGCAGCGGGTGAAGCCCGCGTTCAGCCCGGTCTGGGCCTCAAGCTCAGCATAAAGCTTGACCGAATAATCGTGGATATGGCTGGTGGCGTAGCCCATGTTGAACAAAGGCAGCAGCCCCGCGGCATGCCATGTGGAGCCTGCGGTCAGCTCATCCCGCTCGACCAGCATCGTTTCCCATCCGGCGCGGGCCAGATGCAGGGCGATACCGCAGCCAACAGCGCCGCCCCCGACCACCAGAACCTTCACATGCGACTTCATCCCGGCGACTCCCTTTGGCCTCAAGTTTCTGCACCGTATCTGCCAGAGCGAATGACGCCCCGTCAGATAAGGCCCGACCATTGTCAGCGAAAAACGACATGCTGCAATGCAGCACTTGGCGAATCCGGGACTTGGCCTTAGGTTGCGCCCGACACCGCGGGGGGCAAAGGGGACGCGATGGAGATTTGCCGCAACAAGCAGGCCATGCGCGACTGCGTGGCCGAATGGCGCAAACAGGGTCACTCCGTGGCGCTGGTGCCCACGATGGGGGCGCTTCATGATGGCCACCTGACATTGGTGCGCCGCGCCCGCGACTGGCTGGATCAGCAGGGCGGCGGTCGCATCGTCACCTCGATCTTCGTCAACCCGACGCAATTCGGCCCGAACGAGGATCTGGCCAAATACCCTCGGGACGAGGCGAACGATCTTCGCATGCTGGAAGAGGTCGGCTGCGATGCCGTATTCTTGCCGGGTGTCGAGGACATCTACCGCCCCGGCGCGCAGACCATCGTGGAAACCACCGGCCTTGCGAAAATGCTGATGGGCCGCCTGCGCCCCGGCCATTTCCGTGGCGTCGCGACGGTGGTGACAAAGCTGTTCAACATCGTCCAACCCGACGCCGCAGCTTTCGGCGAAAAGGACTACCAACAGCTCACCATCATCCGCCAGATGGTCGCCGATCTGGATATGCCGGTCCAGATCATCGGCGTGCCTACGGTGCGCGAAGCTGACGGCCTTGCCATGTCGTCCCGCAACCGCCGCCTGTCGCCCGAGGATCGCGCCGCCGCCCCGGTCCTGCCCCGCGCGCTTGACCGGGCCGAGGCGATGGTGGCCGAAGGCGCCCCCCTCTCCGCCGTCCGGGCCGAGCTTCGCCGCATCCTGCGGGCCGAGCCGCGCGGCACTGTCCGCTCGATCGACATTCGCAACGCCGCCGATCTGTCAAAGATCACCGCGATCACCCGCCCCGTGGTGATCCTGCTGGCCGTCGGTTTTGGTGATGTGCTGCTGATCGACCAGCGCGTCGCCCACCCCTGAGGAGGTTCCCATGTCCGCACAGGCCCCGGTAAAACGCATCACCGTTCCGCAGATCGCCGCCCGCAAAGGCGACACCCCCATCGTGACGCTGACCGCTTATACCGCACCGATGGCCGCGCTGGTCGATGCCCATGCCGATGTGATCCTTGTCGGCGACAGCCTTGGCATGGTGGTCCACGGCCTGCCTTCGACCATCGGCGTCACGCTGGAAATGATGATCCTGCACGGTCAGGCGGTCATGCGCGGCTCGGACAAGGCAATGGTGGTCATCGACATGCCCTTCGGGTCCTATGAGGAAAGCCCCGAACAGGCGTTCCGCAACTCGGCCCGCGTCATGGCGGAAACCGGCTGCGGCGCGGTGAAGCTGGAAGGCGGCAGCCGCATGGCGCCCACCATCCGCTTCCTGACCGAACGCGGCATCCCGGTCATGGCCCATATCGGCCTGACCCCGCAGGCGACGATGACCCTTGGCGGCTTCAAGACCCAGGGCCGCGACCCGGCCACATGGCCCGCCCATATTCAGGACGCCATTGATGTTGAGGCCGCCGGAGCCTTCTCGGTCGTGGTCGAGGGGGTGATGGAGCCCCTTGCCGACCGCATCACCGAAGCGGTGAAGATCCCGACAATCGGCATCGGCGCGTCGAAGAATTGCGACGGTCAGGTGCTGGTGCTGGACGACATGCTGGGCCTGTCAGGCCGGGTGCCGCGCTTCGTGAAGAAGTTCAGCGATCTCGGCCCACGCGCCAGCGAAGCCATCGCCGAATATGCCGCCGCCGTCCGCGACCGCAGCTTTCCGGGCGACGATCAGGTCTATCGCTGAATGCGCTGAGCGACCGTCAGGCTGCAGCTCGTTTCCAGCTTGCGGCCAGCGCGCCCGCAGCGATCATTAATGACCCGCCAACCCGGTTAACCACCCGTTGCACGCCCGGCTTACGGATCGACTTGCGCGCCATCGACGCCATCAACGCATAGAAACCCGCGTTCAGGATCGCCAGCACAAGAAACGTCGTCTCGAAGATGATCATTTGCGGCAATACCGGCTGCGCCGTGTTCAGGAACTGGGGCAGGAACGCGACGAAGAAGATGATGCTCTTCGGATTAAGCGCGGTGACGATATAGGTGTGCAGGAAAATCCGTATAGGTCTTTCTTTCGGCGATGCTTCGGCATTCGCGCCTGTCGTCCCTGCCGAAACCGGCGCGCGCCAGAGCTTCACACCAAGGTAAATCAGATAGGCAGCGCCGACCCATTTCAACACGGTAAACAACGTGGCCGAGGCTGCAAGCAGCGCTCCAAGACCAAGCATGGAAGCTGTCATGGCGGTAAAATCGCCAAGAGCAACACCGCCGACCGTCGCCCCTGCGGCCTTTTTGCCGTGCCCAAGCGCATAGGAGATGACCAGCAAAATCGTGGGACCCGGAATTGCCAGCAAGACGGCGGATGCCGCTGCGAAGGCGAGCCATTGTTCAAAAGACATCATATTCCTCCTGTTGGAGGTCCGAGCAATCCATAGGGCTGATGGTGGTGCAAGTATTTTGTGAACGCCAGCTCCGTTCGCAGGGCAGGCTTCCGGCATCAGTCACCACGGAGGCGATTTCGGCTCGTTTCAGGGCACAGTGCGCATCATCAGCGGTGCACATGCTGTGTACATCCTGTGCCTATTCAGTGCCCGCCCTGTGCAGCGATAATCCCAGCATTTGCTAATCGAAACCCCGCCCGGCATTTCTCCGTTGCGAAAATACCGATTGCAACGCCCGCAAGCCGTAGCCCGACAGATTGCCCGACGAACCGAACCCGGCTAAAGTCATGGCAGATCAAAGTTATTGCATGAGACGACCATGAACCCGCGCCTCCCGTTGACGGGATTGGCCTTCCTTGCTGCGGCTGTTGCGGTCGCGTTCTTCATCCGAAGCGCAGCAGATGAGCCGCAGGACACGGAATATAACTGGGGACAAATCGTCTCTGCCGAGGCGCTGTCGTCACACCTCGACGAGGTCACATCCGAGATCCCCACTCCACCCATTCAAATATGCCGATTTCGTCTGCAATATCTGGACGATCCACGACTTCTGGATGCCAGACTGCTCATAATACTAGATTTTTTCGATCACAGCGGTTGGCTGGCCTATGATGGTCCAGTCGCGCCAGAGATCGATCTGGATTTTCCCGGCGAAGGTCCGGAAGACCTTGTCGAGGCCCGGATTCTGGTCAATGCCATAGCCCGCGACGATCTCCACCTCGTCACTTGGAATTCCTACCGTACCTATCGGTTCGGATGCAGCGCCAAGCCCCGGACGATCCGATTGCTACAGGATTTCGACATGGATGGCACCCGCGGCAACCTGCATCTGATCGACTGACGGAAGCCTTTGAAAGAAGGCGCTATCGCCGCCTCAATGCCCGCCGTCGAAATCCGCCGTCCCTGCCAGCCGCGACAGTGCCAGCGGCAGCAGCAACAGCACGGCAAGACCTACGAAAATCGTCGCAAAACTTAGCTTTTCGGCAAGAAAACCAATGCTGCCGGGGGCCAGTAGGATGCCGGAATAGCCCATCGTCGTGACCACCGACAGCCCGATCCCGTGACCCAGACCGGGCAGGTTTCCGGCGGCGGAAAAGGCGATCGGCACCATATTCGCAAGCCCGACCCCCGCGATCCCGAAGCCTATGATCGCGGCCCAAGGCGAGGGCGCAAAACCTGCCACCGCAAGTCCGGCAATCGCGATGACCGCGCTGATCCTCAGCGTCGTTACCGCGCCCAGCCGCTGCCGGATCAGGTCGCCCAGAAAACGCATCACCGCCATCGTCCCCGCACAGGCCGCAAAGCCCAGACCCGCCATTGACAGCGACGCTCCCAATTCGCGCCGCAGATAGACCGCCGCCCAGTCAAGGATCGCCCCTTCAGGGATCATGCAGCACAAGGCCACAAGGCCGATGACATAAGGCAAGGGCGACCGCGGCAGGCGCAACGGGACATGACCGCCCGCCCCCGCTTCCGGCGCGTCCTGCAGCAGCCTGTGCCACAGCAGCGCCAGCCCCGCAGCCACAACCGCCGTCACCGCCACCGCATGCCCGATTTCGCCCAGTTTGGCCAAGGCAACGCCGCCCAGACCGGCGCCCACCAGCCCGCCAAGGCTCCAGAACCCGTGGCACGAGGACATGATCGCGCGCTTCCAGCCCCGCTCGACCGACACGGCATTGGCGTTCATCGCCACATCCATCCCGCCCATGGACGCGCCGAACCACGCAATCGCCAGCCCGGCGATCCACGGGTTAGGTGCCAGCGAAATCAGAAGCAGCGCAGGCGTCAGCAGCACCGCGCCAAGCCGCACCGCGAAGACCGATCCACGCCGCGCCACCAGACCGCCGAAAACCGGCATCATCAGGACCGAGCCGATGCCAAGGCACAGCACCAGAAGCCCCATCACCGACTCGCTGATATTCAGCCGGTCCATGACCACGGGCACTTTCGGTGCCCAGCTTCCGACCATCAGGCCATTCAGGAAGAACATGCCGGAAACGGCAAGCCGCGCCTCAAGGAATTTCGACATGACCGTCCTAGAGCATTGAAGGAACGACCAGATCCGGCGGCCGGTGGCCATCGGCAAAGGTCTTGATATTGATGATGACTTTCTCACCCATCTCCATCCGGCCTTCGATCGTGGCGCTGCCCATATGCGGCAGCAGGACCACATTCGGCAGTTCGCGAAGGCGCGGATTGATTTCGTGCCCATGCTCGAACACGTCAAGCCCGGCACCGGCGATCTCGCCCGCGCGCAGCATCCGGGTCAGGGCGTTCTCATCGATCACCTCGCCGCGAGAGGTGTTCACGACAACCGCGCTTGGCTTCAGCAGCTTCAGCCGCCGCGCATTCAGCAGGTGGAAGGTCGAGGGCGTATGCGGTGCGTTGACGCTGATCACGTCCATCCGCGCCAACATCTGATCAAGGCTTTCCCAATAGGTCGCCTGCAGATCCTCTTCGATCTCGGGGCGCAGGCGGCGGCGGTTATGGTAGTGGACCTGCATGCCGAAAACATTGGCACGCCGCGCGACGGCCTGACCGATCCGGCCCATGCCCAGAATGCCCAGACGCCGCCCGCCGACGCGCCCGCCCAGATGCGAGGTCGGCGACCAGCCCTGCCAGCGCCCGGCCTGCATCTCGGCCAGACCTTCAGGAATGCGGCGGGTGACGGCAAGGATCAGGCCGATCGTCATGTCGGCGGTATCCTCGGTCGCGACGCCGGGCGTGTTCGACACCAGAATGCCGCGCTGCCGGGCCGACTGCACGTCAAGATGGTCCACGCCCGCGCCGAAATTCGCGATCAGTTTCAACCGCTCGCCCGCCTGCGCCAGCATGTTTGCATCGATCTGATCGGTCACCGTCGGCACCAGAACGTCGGTGTCCTGCATCATCCGCACCAGCTCTTCGCGGTTCAACCGACGCTCATCCTCGCGCAGCGTCACATCGAACAGCTCTTTCATGCGCGTTTCGACCGCCTCGGGTAATTGACGGGTGACCGAGACGCGCAATTTGTGGCGTGAAGGTTGCAGGCCGGACATGGTAACCTCACTTTCTCGAACTCGTGTCGGCGGCGCACTTCCAAAGCCGCACGGCTTTTGGCAAACTGCCCGCGTTGAGGGGCAGGCACAAGTCCCAAGGGATAGCAGGCAGGGCCGATTTTCAACGGTCCGTCCGCAATATCCCGATGACAGAGGCGAGGGGTGGCCGGCGACGGTCGGGAAGACAGGAACGGACTATATGAAGTCGTTTAAGTCAGGCGGGCATCTGCCCGCGGCGTTACTGGCATTCGGGCTGATGCTGGGCACGTCATTGACCGCATGGGCCGAGACGCCGCAGGTGCGTGTCGAACAACAACAGGTTCCGCAATCGGCGGATGCGCAGATCACCCGCGTTCAGGGCGAAGGACAGGCAGGCACCCGAGGGGCGGTGACCAATCTGCCGCTGCCGCGCTATGTCAGCCTGAAGGGCAGCGAGGGGAACGCCCGGCGCGGTCCCAGCCTGTCGCACCGGATCGACTGGGTTTTCCGCCATGCGGGAATGCCGCTGCGCGTGGTCGCCGAGTTTGGCCACTGGCGTCGGGTCGAGGACAAGGACGGTGCCGGGGGCTGGATTCACTACGCGCTTCTGTCGGGCGTCCGAACCGCGCTGATCACGCAGGACATGGCCGAATTGCGCAGCCGCCCGAACATGGATTCAGGCGTTGTCGCACGGGCCGAATCCGGCGCCATCGTGCGCCTTGGCGAATGCAATCTGGACTGGTGCCGCGTCTCGGGCGGCGGGCAGCGCGGTTGGGTTCCCAAGACCAGCATCTGGGGCGTGGACGCCACCGAGACCCGCGAATAGGCCCGATGCACACGAAAATCCGCGCCGTTTTGCATGGCGCGGTCATCGTGGGTTCGGATCATCGGTTTTTCGGGAAATAGGGGCTTGCCCGCTCAGGCGGGACAGCGGGAATAATCCAGCTTCGCATCATTCTCGATAATGCGCAGAACATTCGCCTGCGCTTCCATCCGAATATCGCGGTTGAAGCGCTGGCCTTCCCCCAGACACATCAGCGTGCCTTCGGACGCATTCGGCTGACCGCCCTTGCGGCCAAAGGTGCATTCCGATTCGTAAAAGCGGAACGTATCGCCCTGCACCCGCAGCCGGGTCATCGAGTTCTGATTGCCGCATTCGGCAGCATCCAGATTATAGACCCCGTCAACGACCGGCAGCGTCGAATCGCTTGGTCCTGCCATGCTGTCCTCGGCGGACTCGGGCACACAGGCGGCAATTGCCAATGTAGAAAGCACCATAAGCCGCCTTCTGATCTTCATATCTTCCGTCTCCCTGCAGAGAAGAGCCGGTCAGATCAGACCGCGCCCTCTCAGCAACGCATCGACCCCCGGCATGCGTTCCCTGAAGGCGATCCAAAGTTCGTCAGCAGGCGAAGATCCGCCTTTGGACAGGATCGTCTGCTCCAGCCGCCTTGCCGTTTCCGGGTCGAAGATGTCGCCGGTTTCTTCAAACGCCGCAAAAGCGTCGGCGTCCATCACTTCCGACCACATATAGCTGTAATAGCCGCTCGCATAGCCTTCGCCGCTGAAAACATGGGCAAAATGCGGCGTTGCATGGCGCATTGGAATCGCGGGCGGGGCGTTCAGGGCGTCCAGCACCGCGGCCTGTTTCGCCATTGCATCCGTCGCAGGCGCACCCCGATGGAAGGCCAGATCGACCAGCGCGCTTTCCAGATATTCGGTCGTTCCGAACCCCGCATCCGCCTTGCCCGCGGCCAGCAGACGGTCGCGCAGATCGGCAGGCAGCGGCTCTCCGGTTTCATAGTGCCGCGCATGGGCGTCCAGCACCTGCGGCTGTTCCAGCCAATGTTCGTAAAGCTGGCTGGGCAGTTCCACGAAATCCAGCGCCACCGATGTCCCCGAGATCGAGGGCCAGGTCACATCCGACAGGATATGATGCGTCGCATGGCCGAATTCGTGAAACAGCGTCCGCGCATCGTCCCATGACAGGAAGGCGGGCGCGCCCGGTTCCTCGGGCGGGGTGAAGTTGCAGACATTGACGACGATAGGCCGCTGCCCCTCGCCGATCTTGTGCTGGCCTTGCAGGGTGGAGCACCATGCGCCGGAACGTTTGGTCGGCCGCGCGAAATAATCTCCGACGAAGATCGCCATCAGCTTGCCGCCGCGCGTCACCCGCCACGCCCGAACATCCGGTGCCCACAAAGGCGCGGTGAACGGCTGGAACTCCAACCCGAACAGCCTGTGCGCCACGTCGAAAACCGCGCCCAGCATCGCGTCCAGCGTCAGGTAGGGTTTGACCACCGCCGCATCGAAATCATGTTCGCGCGCCCGCAGCTTTTCTGCGTAGAAGCGCCAATCCCACGGCTCGAGCGCGCCATTGACGCCATCGTCGCGCAGCATCGCGGTCAGCTTTTCCTGATCCTCGGCGGCGCGGCGGGTGGCGGGCTCCCAGACCTGCATCAGCAGATCCTCGACCCGTTCTGCCGTGCCCGCCATTTCCGGCTCCAGCCGGTAGGCGGCGTAATCGGGATAGCCCAGAAGCCTTGCCCGTTCATTCCGCAGCGCAAGGATTTCGGCGATCAGCGGCAGGTTGTCGGTCGCCTCTCCCCCCGCGCCCTGCCCCGAGCCGCGCGCGGTCCATGCCTTGAACGCCACCTCGCGCAGCGCCCGATCCTCGGAATATTCCAGAAACGGCACGATCAGCGACCGATTCAGCGTCACGATCTGCCCATCAAGCCCACGTTCCTTCGCCGCCGCCCGCATCGAGCGAACCAGCCAGTCGGGCAAGCCTGCCAGTCGGTCATCAGCGATGGGCAGGACATAATCCCGCTCATCCGTCAGCACGTTCTGCGAGAATTGCGTGGTCAGCACGGCGCGACGGGCGCTGATCTGGGCCATGCGGTCGCGCGCCTCGCCGGTCAGGCCAGCGCCTGCACGTTTCAGATTGCGAAGCGTCAGTTCGGTGATCCGGCGATCCTCAGGGGCAAGGCTGTCCGCCTGTTCCCATACAGCGGCGACACGCGCGTAAAGGCGCGGGTCCATGTTCACGCGGCTGCCGTAATCGGCCAACACGGGGGCGAATTTGCGCTGCAACTCTTGCCGGGCCGGGTTCGAGTCGACGCCAGAGAGGTTGTAGAAGATCGACAGCAGCCGGTTCAGACGATCCTCGACCGTTTCCAGCGCGGCGACGGTATTTTCGAAACTCGGGGCTTCGGGATTGGCGGCGATGGCCTCGATCGCGGCTTCGGCGGCGGCCAGTTCAGCCTCGAAATCAGGGGCGAAATCGGCATCATTGATCAGGTCGAAGCGGGGAAGGCCTTCCGGGCCGGTCCATTGCGTCAGTTCTGGGTTCATCGCGGCAATCCTTTCGGTTGCCGGAAACCTATGTGGCTTTCGGGGTAGCTTCCAGAGCCGATCCGCAAACCGGGCAATTCGCGCGTCGGGAAATTCCGATCATCCGGGTTTCGCCGTAAAGCCCGTCAAACAGCAGCAGCCGCCCGGCCAGCCCCTGCCCCGCGCCGGTCAGATGCTTGATCGCCTCAAGCGCCATCATGCTGCCGATGACGCCGGGAAGCGGACCAACGACACCCGCCTCGGCGCAGGCGGGGGCAAGGCCGGGGGCTGGCGGTTCGGGAAAGATGCAGGCCAGACAGGGCGCGCCACGGGCTGGATCGTAAAGCGTCACCTGCCCCTCCCACTGCGCGATGGACCCGGAGAGCAGCGGCACTTCGGCTTCGACGCAAAGCCGGTTCACCAGATCGCGGGTGGCGAAACTGTCGGTGCCGTCAAGGACCAGATCATGCCCAGCGATCAGCGGCAGATCGGTGTCGGTCAGCGCGCGGGTAACGGGCGTAATCTCAACGTGAGGGTTCAGGTCGGCCATGTTCGCGGCGGCAGCATCGGCCTTCATCTCACCACGCTGGCGGGTCTGGAAGATCACCTGCCGTTGGAGGTTCGAGACGCTGACCGTATCGCCATCGCTGACCGTGATCCGCCCCACACCCGCCGCCGCGAGATAAAGGCAGACCGGCGCGCCAAGCCCGCCAGCCCCAACGACCAGCACCTTCGCCTGCCGCAGCTTCATCTGCCCCGGCCCGCCGATTTCGCGCAGCACCAGATGGCGGGCGTAGCGGTCAAGCTCGGGATCGGTCAGGCCGGTATCGGCAGCTTGTTGAGGCGGTTCTTGCCCGGCAATCGCATTGCGGCGAAGCCAGCCAAGACCCACGCGATATGCAACGACCAGTACTGCCAACACCCCGCCGAACAGCCAGCCTCGTAGGGAACCACCAAACATCGCCCCCGCTTGCGGCGAGGTCAGATGCAGCAGAACGATGGCCAGCCAGATCAGCGCCAGCACCGCTGCGATCAACCGGCGCGGCAGGCCGAAAAACAGCCCCGCCGCCCCGACAACCAGCAGCAGCGCCAGACCGGACATCAGCCGCGTCCCGTGGACCCGAAACCGCCTGCGCCACGAGCGGTCTCGCTGACCTCGGTTACTTCCTCGAAGACGGCTTGCGGTGCGCGAGCGACGACCATCTGGGCGATACGCTCGCCATGCGTGACCAGAAAAGGCTCCTGCCCCAGATTGATCAGGATCACGCCCAGGGGGCCGCGATAATCGCAATCGATGGTGCCAGGACTGTTCGGCAGGCCGATACCATGCTTCAGTGCAAGGCCCGAACGGGGGCGGATCTGCACCTCCCAGCCTTCCGGGATCTCCAGCACCAGACCTGTCGGGATCAACGCCCGCTGACCGGGTTCCAGCGTCACACCGTCCCGCGAAGCTGCGGGGAAATTCGCGCGCAGATCGGCACCTGCCGCGCCCGGTGTTGCATAGGCGAGCAAGGGTTGGTCGTGATCGGATTCCGGCAGGCGCTTGATCCTGATACGTGGCGTGTCTTGCATATGTTCCCTCAAAGCAAAGGCCGCGCGGCTTATGCCAGCGCGGCCCGGTCGTCTCCGATGTCGCGAACCGCCTTAGCGGGGCGAGATCATCATCACCATCTGGCGGCCTTCCAGCTTGGGCATCGATTCAATCTTGCCCAATTCACCGATATCATCCCTGACCCGGTTCAGAAGTTCCAGCCCCAGATCCTGGTGGGCCATTTCGCGGCCACGGAAGCGCAAGGTCACCTTTACCTTGTCGCCGCCTTCCAGAAACTTCACCACGCTGCGCATCTTGACATCGTAGTCATGGGTATCGGTCCCCGGACGGAACTTGATCTCCTTGATCTCGATGATCTTTTGCTTCTTGCGCGCTTCGGCTTCACGTTTTTGCTGTTCGTATTTGAATTTGCCGAGGTCCATGACCTTGCAGACCGGAGGGGTCGCGTTCGGCGAAATCTCGACCAGATCCAGCCCGGCATCTACGGCCATCTGCAAACCCACGGAGGGCGGCACGACGCCGACATTCTCTCCATCAGGGCCGATCAGGCGGATTTCGGACACACGGATGCGTTCATTGACGCGGGGGCCGGTGTCACGGGTGGGCGGTGCGTTGTGCGGTCGACGGGCTATGGCGTTGCTCCTTTGATAGCCTTTTTGGAATAGACGGAAAATAAGCGCAGAAGCCGGGTAGTTCAACCGGATTTGAAGTCGAATCAGTCGCTCAATAAAGGTTAACGCGACAATCTGGCCACGTTCCGGACCATGTTCGGAACGTCGAACCGCTTTTCCGGGGCGCGCCCCTGTGCGATAGACGATGTGAACCGGTTTCTTGGAGAATTCGTCCCGATGCGCAAGCTGTTTTCCCTGCTCGTGATTCTTGCGGTTGCAATTGGCGGCTGGTGGTGGTGGCAGAATCAGCCCGCCACTGACGGCGCCGAGGCCCCTTCCACGCCCGAGACCGCCACTCCCGAGACTGCCGCGCCGGAAGCGCCCGCCGGGACTTCTGCCGAAGAACCTGCGGTGACCGAAGCCGATGATGATGCTGCGACGACCGAGGCCGCGGGCGCTGCGGCGGATGCCGCTGCCGACGCCGCTGCCATGGCCGCCGATGCTGCGGCAGAGGCGGTTCGCGCATCCGAAGTAGCCGGGGTCGAGGCCGCCGGGGTCGCCGCGACCGAGGCCGAGGCCGCAGCCGAAGCTGCGCTGGAAGCTGCAGACCGCGCCGCCGATGCCGCAGCCAATGCTGCGGGCGACATCGTCTCGGGCACGCAGGACGCCGCGGAAGAAGCCGCGACCGCAGCGCAGGATGCCGCCGCCGCCACGCAGGAAGCCGCAACCGCCGCCGCCACCGCCGGCCAGATCGAGGCGCTGCTGACGCCAGAAGGCTTCGATGCAGGCCGCGCGATCGAGTTGATCGACGCCTCGCAAATCCCTGAAACGCAAAAGGCCACGCTGCGCCGGTTGATCCAAAGTGCGGGCAACAATCCCGATCTGCTGCGCTCGGCACTGGATCAGGTCAAGGCCGTGATGCAGTGACCACGCCCTCGCTCAGGCATTTTCTGGACAAACGGCCCGAGGCGTTGTCGCGCGGGCCGTTAGCCCTGATCCTGATCGAGGATGCAAAGGCGATCGCCGAGACATTGGCGCATCACGCAGCACTTGGCTTTCGCCATATTCTTGCCCTCTCGCCCGAGCCGGTGCCGATCCCCGACGATCTTTCCCCCCTTGTCACCAACGTCATCTGGGACACGCGCCAGCCCGATGCCCATACCGGCGCGGTCAATGCGGTGATCGAGGCGGTGCCGCCCGGCACATGGCTATATTACTGCTACAATGCCGAGTTTCTGTTCTTCCCCTTCTCGGAAAGCCGCAGTATCGGCGAATTGCTGAGCTTCCATGTCGAGGAACGGCGGGCGGCGATGCTGACCTATGTTATCGACCTTTACGCCCCGGATCTGGCCGTCTACCCCGACGCGATCAGCCTTGATTCCGCGATGTTCGACAGCACCGGCTATTTCGCGCTAGGTCGTCCCGGCCCCGACGGCGTACATCTGGAGCGGCAGTTGAATTTCCACGGCGGATTACGCTGGCGGTTCGAGGAACATCTGCCCGCCGACCGCCGCCGCATCGACCGTATCGCGCTGTTCCGCAGCACCCAGAATTTGCGCATCACCCCCGATCACCGCTTCAATATCGAGGAATACAACACCTATTCCTGCCCCTGGCACCACAATCTGACGGCGGCAATCGCGTCTTTCCGGGTGGCGAAGGCGCTGGTGACCAATCCGGGATCGCGCGAGTCGATCCACAGTTTCGTCTGGCGCAATTCCCGACCCTTCGACTGGCGCGCCCAGCAATTGCTGGAACTGGGGCTGATGGAATCGGGGCAATGGTTCTGACGCGACCTTCTGTCACACCGATCCGGACGCCTGCCATAGTTGGATGAAATGCCTGCGTGGCGAAGCTTCAAAGGAATAAGCCGCTGAATACTGGCAGGCGACAGCAGGCTTCCCCATATGAGGCGCAGCGTTCCAGAAGAAAGCGGCCGCACTTGCACGGGCAAGGAACGGGATGCTAGACGAAACGTCAACTTGAACACTACGTTGTGATGAACCAGATCCGGCCCGCGAGCCGACACGAAAGGCAAGACCCGCATGGCGATGACGCAAACCAGCTTTGACCGCGAAGACCTTCTGGCCTGTGCGCGTGGAGAGCTGTTCGGCCCCGGCAATGCGCAATTGCCCGAACCGCCCATGCTGATGATGGATCGCATCACCGATATTTCCGAAGATCGTGGCGAACATGGCAAAGGTCATGTCGTCGCTGAATTCGATATCAACCCCGATCTGTGGTTCTTCCCCTGCCACTTCCCCGGCAACCCGATCATGCCCGGCTGCCTTGGCCTTGACGGGCTGTGGCAGTTGACCGGCTTCAATCTGGGCTGGCGCGGCTGGCAGGGTCGCGGCTATGCGCTTGGCGTGGGCGAGGTCAAGCTGACCGGGATGGTCCGTCCCGACCGCAAGATGCTGCGCTATCACGTCGATTTCACAAAGGCCGTGCAGACTCGTCGCCTGACCATGGGCGTGGCCGATGGCCGCGTCGAGGCGGATGGCGAAACCATCTACCTGGTCAAGGACATGAAAGTCGCCCTGTCGGCCAGCTAACCTCAATTATAAGGAGGCCCCCATGAGACGCGTCGTCATCACCGGGCTTGGTATCGTCTCGCCCATCGGCAACAATGCCGAAGAGGTTACCGACAGCCTGCGCGCCGGACGTTCCGGCATTGTCTTTGCCCCCGAATATGCCGAACACGGCTTCCGCAGCCAGATCCACGGCATGCCGCAGATCGTGCTTGAAGATCATATCGACAAGCGCAACCTGCGCTTCATGGGTCCGGGTGCGGCCTATAACTTCATCGCCATGGAACAGGCGATCAAGGATAGCGGGCTTGAGGAAAGCGATGTCTCGAACCCGCGCACCGGGCTGATCGTCGGATCGGGTGGACCGTCCACCTCGAACTTCTTCGACGCCCATCAGATCGTCATCGAAAAGGGTAGCCCCAAGCGGATGGGCCCGTTCATGGTGACGCGCTGCATGTCATCCACTAACTCGGCCTGTCTGGCGACGCCGTTCAAGATCAAGGGCGTCAACTATTCGATCACCTCGGCCTGTTCGACCAGCGCGCATTGCATCGGCAATGGCGTCGAGCAGATCCAGATGGGCAAACAGGATATCGTCTTTGCAGGTGGCGGCGAAGAACTGGACTGGACCCTGTCCTGTCTTTTCGACGCGATGGGCGCGATGTCGTCGAAATACAACGACACCCCCACAGCCGCGTCCCGCCCCTATGACGCCACCCGCGACGGCTTCGTCATCGCAGGCGGCGGTGGTGTGGTGGTTCTGGAAGAACTGTCGCACGCCCTTGCCCGCGGCGCGAAAATCTATGCCGAAGTCACCGGCTATGGCGCGACCTCGGACGGCTATGACATGGTTGCCCCGTCGGGCGAAGGCGGCGAACGGTCGATGCGTCTGGCGCTGGACACCCTGCCGGAAGGCCGCAAGGTCAGCTATGTGAACGCGCATGGCACCTCGACACCGGTGGGCGATGTGGGCGAGATCAAGGCGCTGCGCCGGGTCTTTGGCGAGGGGAATACCCCGCCCGTCAGCTCGACCAAGTCGCTGACCGGGCACAGTCTTGGCGCGACGGGCGTGCATGAGGCGATCTATTGTCTGCTCATGTTGCAAAATGACTTCATCACCGCATCGGCGAATGTCGGCACGCTGGACCCCGAGATCCAGCCGGGCGAGATTGCGACGACTCGCGTGGACAATGCCGGTCTGGATTCGGTCCTGTCGAACAGCTTCGGCTTCGGCGGCACCAATGCCACCCTGCTGATGTCGAAATATCGCGACTGACACAGACCCGAGGGGATGAATATGGGCGATCTTCTGAAAGGCAAGCGCGGCCTTGTGATGGGGGTCGCCAATGACCACTCCATCGCCTGGGGCATTGCCAAAGCCGCTGCGGCGCAAGGTGCCGAGCTTGCCTTTTCCTATCAGGGCGATGCGTTCGGCAAGCGGGTTCTGCCTTTGGCACAATCGCTTGGCTCGGATTTCCTGCTGGATGTGGACGTGACCGACGACGCCTCGCTGGATACGGCGTTCAGCGAGATCGGCTCGCGTTGGGGTAAGCTGGATTTCGTGATCCACGCCATCGCCTTTTCCAACAAGGACGAACTGACCGGCCGGTTCCTGAATACCAGCCGGGCGAACTTCAAGCACAGCCTTGAAATTTCGTGCTATTCGCTGATCGAGGTGGCACGCCGCGCCCATCCGCTGATGGCCGATGGCGGGTCGCTGATCACGCTGACCTATGGCGGCTCGAACCGGGTGACGCCCTTCTACAACGTCATGGGCGTGGCCAAGGCGGCGCTGGAATCCTCGGTCCGGTATCTGGCCAACGACCTTGGCCCGGACGGAATCCGGGTGAACGCGATCAGCCCCGGCCCGATGAAAACGCTGGCAGGCGCGGCCATCGGTGGTGCCCGCAAGACCTTCCGCCATACCGAGGCGAACGCGCCCCTGCGTGCCAATGCCACGCTGGACGCAATTGGCGGCACGGCGGTCTGGTTGCTGTCGGATTGGGGTGCCTGCACCACGGGTGAGGTGGTGCTAGTCGATGGCGGTTATCACGTTCTGGGCATGCCGCAGAGCGAGAACCTGTAAAGGCCGGGGGCTTCGCGCCCCGTCGCCGGCTGGTTCTCGAACCAGTGGCGCACCAACCGGCGACCCCCCGCGGAATATTTGAGGACCAATGCAGATGAGTGTCGGCTTCTTTCAGGCAAGTGACGGGGCGCGGATCGCATATACGGATCAGGGCAAGGGGTTGCCGGTTCTTTGTCTTGCCGGCCTGACGCGGAACATGGCGGATTTCGACTATGTCGCGCCTTATCTTGAGGGGGTTCGGCTGATCCGCATGGATTATCGCGGGCGCGGCCAATCGGCCTATACCGGGGCCGAGACCTATACCGTTCCGATCGAGGGGCGGGATGCGCTGGAACTGCTGGATCATCTGGAAGTGACGCGGGCGGCGGTGCTGGGCACCTCTCGCGGTGGGCTGATCGGGTTGCTTTTGGCGGCGGTGGCACATGATCGATTGCTGGGGCTATCTCTGAACGATGTCGGGCCGGTGATCGAACGCGCCGGGCTGGAGCGGATTTTCGACTATGTCGGGCGGAACCCCTCGGCCAAGACCTACGAGGCGCTGGCCGAACGGCTGCCTGCGGCGATGCCGGGCTTTGCCAATGTGCCCGATGGTCGCTGGCTGGCCGATGCGCAGAAACATTACGATCAGACCCCCGAAGGGCTGCGGATCAAGTATGATCCGGCTTTGCGAGAGGCGTTTCTGGCCGCGTTTCAGGGCGAAACGCCCGATCTGTGGCCGCTTTGGGCGGCGACTGCGGGTTTCCCGGTCGCGCTGATCCGCGGGGCCAATTCCGATCTGCTGTCGCGCGCGGTGGCGGATGAGATGAAGGCCCGTCGTCCCGATCTGATCTATGCTGAGGTACCAGACCGGGCGCATGTGCCGTGGCTGGATGAGCCGGAAAGCCTTGCCGCCATCAACGACTGGATCGCGGCGATCCGCGCCGCCTGAGCCTTAGCGACGGCGGATCAGTTCCCGAACCACGGCTTTCGGCTCGGACTCCAGCGCCTGCGCGGTGATTTCCTGCCAGTCATCTTCGGTGAAAGGCGGAAAATAGGCCTCTGCGCCGGGAACCTCGATATCAACCTCGGTCAGCAGAAGTCTGTCGGCGATGGGCAGCATCTCACGAAAAACCGCCTCGCCGCCGATACCGTAGATACGGAAATGCCCCTGCCCTTCGCAAAAGCGGATCGCAGAGGCGGTATCTGGAAAGACATGCTCGGCAATGTCGGATTGCCGCGACAGCACGCAATTCAGGCGGTTTTTCAGCGGGCGGACAGGCAGGCTGTCCCATGTCAGCCGCCCCATGATCAGCGCACCGCCGGTCGTCTCTCGCTGGAACATCTTCAGATCCTGCGGGATGTGCCACGGGATCTGGTTGTCCTTGCCGATGGCATTATCCCTTGCACGGGCGACGATCAGGGTCAGCATCGGGTCACACCGCCACCGGGGCTTTGATCGCCGGGGCCGGGTCGTAGCCTGCGAAGCGGAAATCCTCATACCGGAAATCGAAGATCGAGCCGACCTCTCGCGTCAGTTCCAGCTTCGGCAGCGGTTTCGGATCGCGTTCAAGCTGCGTTTTCACCTGATCCATGTGGTTCAGATAGATATGCGCGTCACCGATGGAATGAACGAAATCGCCCGCCTCATATCCCGTCACATGCGCCAGCATCGCCAGCAACAGCGCATAGGAGGCGATGTTGAACGGCACCCCAAGGAACATATCCGCCGAGCGCTGGTAAAGCTGCAAATGCATCTTTCGCCCGATAATGCGGACCTGCCACAGCGTATGGCAGGGCGGCAGCGCCATCTGGTCGATCTCGCCGGGGTTCCAGGCCGAGACGATCAGGCGGCGGCTGTCAGGGGTCTTGCGGATCGCCTCGACCAGCTTGGCGATCTGATCGACCTCGCCGATGATCGGGCCGCTTTCGCCTTCGCGGATCGCGGGGAAATGCCGCCATTGGTGGCCGTAAACCGGACCAAGATCGCCCTTCTCATCCGCCCATTCGTCCCAGATCGAGACGCCGTTTTCCTTGAGATAGGCGATGTTGGTGTCGCCCGACAGGAACCACAGCAGTTCATGAACGATCGAGCGCAGATGCAGTTTCTTCGTCGTAACCAGCGGAAAACCGTCTGACAGGGAATAGCGGCTTTGCAGCCCGAAATGCGAGATAGTGCCGGTGCCGGTGCGGTCGGTCGATTCGGTGCCTTCGCGCAGCACGGTCCTCAGCGCGTCCAGATATTGCTGCATCCCTGTCCCCTGTCGCCGCACCCGATGGAGTCCGGTTCTGCCATGAAAACGCCGCCGCTGTCGAGCGGTGAGGCCCGATTTGCCACGCCCCGCGCCACATGCCAATCTGACACCGACACCGGCAACACAGTAAGGAGCCCGCATGAAAATCCGCTATCTGCACACCATGGTCCGTGTGAAGGATCTGGAGAAGACGATGGAGTTCTTCAGCCTGCTGGGTCTTGTCGAAACCCGCCGCACCGAGAATGAAAAGGGCCGCTTCACGCTGGTCTTCATGGCGCCGCCCGATCAACCGGAATGTCCGGTCGAGCTGACCTATAACTGGGACGGTGATGAAGGCCTGCCCTCGGACAGTCGCCATTTCGGGCATTTGGCCTATCGGGTCGAGAATGTTTACGAGATCTGCCAGAAGCTGATGGATGCAGGCGTCACCATCAACCGCCCCCCGCGCGACGGTCACATGGCCTTCGTGCGCAGCCCCGACAATATCTCGATCGAGATCCTGCAAGAGGGCGACCATCTGCCGCCGCAGGAACCTTGGGCCAGCATGGAAAATACCGGCCACTGGTAACCTCACCGCCGCGTCGCCGAAAAGGCGGCGCGGTTGCTAATAAATGTAGCGGATTTGTTCGCCCCAGAAGCGTTCGATCCGGCGGCTTTGCAGGTTCACCTGATAAAGCGGCGGGTCTTCCAGAATGCCCGACATCGCCAGCCCCTCGGCATGGCGCAGGAACATGCGATGCACCAGTTCGCGCACCACAAGCCCGGTATCGGTCAACCGAACCCGGACCGAGCGACGGTCAAGATCGCTGCGTTCGTGATGGACATAGCCCATCGAGACCAGCTTCTTCAGATTGTAGCTGACATTCGAGCCCTGATACATGCCGCGAGATCGAAGCTCGCCCGCCGAAACCTCGGATTCGCCCAGATTATACAGGATCATCGCCTGAACCGGGGTCAGATCGTTGCGGTTCAGACGTTCGAATTCGTCCTTCACCAGATCCAGCATCAGCCGGTGCATCCGTTCCAGCAATTGCAGCGAATCCAGATAGGCGTCGGTCGTTTCAGAAAGATCCGGCACCAGCCGGGGATCGGCAAGCTGGTGGATGTCGCGCGATGCAGGTGAAAGCATGGCCATGGCATTCCTAATTCAGTTCGTCACCAAACCGTCATCGCGCAGAAACACGAATCTGAGGTTAATTTGACCGAACTTGCCACCGCTCAATGCTGAAAATTTTAGCGAGACCGGCCCCGCCTGACAGAATCAGCCTGCCGGGCGCAGCCGCGTCTGGGCGAAATCGGCGATAAGGTCCAGCATCGGCGCAAGCGCCGCCGGGCCGGTCTGGTCGCCGCGATTGATCCGGGCCGTCAGCCACAGATACAAATCCTGATCATTCTCGTCCAAAACCGCCTCGTAGCTGTCCAGATCGAACGTGCTCAGCCCGGCCAATGGACCATCGGCGAAATGGCCCAGGATCAGGTCCATCTCTTTCATGCCCCGCCGCCAGCTTCGAAGCTTCAGGCGACGCATCCGCGTCTCGTGGCTTTCCGCCGTCATTGATTCACTTGCCCTTCCAACCGCGTCAGCCGCTGCAAAGCCTCTTGCAGCAGGCGGCGAAGCTCTACAAGCTCCGTGGCAAGATCGTCGGCATCGGGCGTCACCAGACCGGCGCCCTCGCCCCGCTGCAGCCAGTCGGCGGAGACGCTCAGCAGGATCGCGATCCGGCCCAGACCCTCATCGCTTGGGGCGGCCTGATCGACCTCCCACCCCTCGATGGTGTCAACGCCAAGGCCCAGACGTTCGGCCATCTGTTCAACGGTATAACCCGCAGCTTCGCGCGCGGCCGTCAGGCGGTCGCCCAGCGTTGCCTCATCAGGTCCATACCCGTAGTAGTCTGACATCATTCGCCTCGCTTGTAGGTCTTTTCGGCGCAGCGTAAGTGATTGTGGCACGTATTACAAACCGACGAGGACGACATGGGTTTCCTGTCCGACCGATTGGCCCGCATCAAGCCATCGCCCACCATCGCCATGACGACCCGCGCGGCAGAGCTGCGCGCACAGGGTCAGGATATCATCGGCCTGTCGGCGGGTGAGCCGGATTTCGACACGCCGTCCACCATCCGCGACGCCGCCAAGGCCGCCATCGATGCAGGTCACACGCGCTATACCGCGGTTGACGGAACCCCCTCGCTGAAGCGAGCCATTTGCGAAAAGTTCAGCCGCGAGAATGGTTTGGACTATAAACCCTCCGAAATCAGCGTCGGCACCGGCGGCAAACAGATCCTGTTCAACGCGCTTCTCGCGACCCTGAACGAAGGCGATGAGGTGATCATCCCCGCACCCTACTGGGTCAGCTATCCCGATATGGTGATCCTTGCGGGCGGCACGCCGGTCATCGTCGAATGCGGCATCGAGGACGGGTTCCGGCTGACAGCCGAGGCGCTGGAGGCAGCGATCACCCCCCGGACCAAGTGGCTGATCCTCAATTCGCCGTCGAATCCCTCGGGTGCGGCCTATGATCATGATCAGATCAAGGCGCTGACCGATGTTTTGCTGCGCCACCCGCAGGTCTGGGTTCTGGCCGATGACATCTACGAGCATCTGGTCTTTGACGGTTTCGAATTCGCCACACCGGCGCAGGTAGAACCGAAGCTGAAGGATCGCGTCCTGACCATGAACGGGGTCAGCAAGGCCTATGCAATGACCGGCTGGCGCATCGGCTATGGCGCCGCGCCGGAAGCGCTGATCAAGGCGATGGCGATGCTGCAATCGCAATCGACCTCGAACCCCTCGTCCATCGGCCAATATGCGGCAGAGGCGGCGCTGAACGGGCCGCAGGATTATATTGCCGAAAGCCGCGCGGTGTTTCAGCGTCGGCGTGATCTGGTGGTCGCGGGGCTGAACGACTGTCCCGGCATCGATTGCCCGACCCCGCAGGGCGCGTTCTATGTCTATCCCTCGATCCGGGGGCTGATCGGCAAAACCTCTGCCGCGGGCACCGCCATCGCGGATGACGAGGCTTTCGCCAATGCGCTGCTGGAAGAGACCGGCGTGGCGGTTGTCTTTGGCGCGGCATTCGGCCTCAGCCCGCATTTCAGGATCAGCTATGCCACCAGCGATGCACAATTGACCGAGGCGGTCGCACGAATCCGCCGGTTCTGCGAAGGGTGCAACTGACCGCCTGCCGCCGCGTTGAGAGACGTGAGCAGCAACGAAGGAGGTCAAAGAATGCTATCCGAGAACGCGCTTGTCGTGGTTGCCGACGGGCAGTCAGCAGTCCTGTTCCGCAATATCGCCCGTCACGGGGTCGAACTGGGCGAGGCGGAGAAGCTGACACGCAAGGATCTTGATCAGGAACCGCCCGGTGCGGTGACCGACGAAGGTTCGGTCAACGAGGACGAAGACACTGCCTTTCCGGCGCAGCTTGCCGATCATCTGAACGCATTGGCGCTGAAGCAGAAATTCGAGGATCTGGCGATCATCGCCGATCCGGCGACCCTTGGCATCATGCGCAAGCGTTACCACAAGGAATTGCAGTATCGGCTGCGGAAGGAACTGGCGAAGAACCTGACCAACTCTGACGTGAAAGCGATCGAGGGCGCGCTGGCCTGAACGCCCGCTACGGGATCTGATCGGCGGGCAGAAAATCCGGCCCGCCGATCTTTTGCATTTTACGGCGACGTAACCACGCCTGACCTCTTTGCGCTCAGAACGTCGAGGTCACAGACAGGGTCGCATTGCGCGGATTGCCAAAGTCGATCTCGCCCCAGCTTCCCGAATAGTAATGCTTGTCGAACAGGTT
Source organism: Paracoccus caeni (assembly GCF_016629665.1). Classification (GTDB taxonomy): domain Bacteria; phylum Pseudomonadota; class Alphaproteobacteria; order Rhodobacterales; family Rhodobacteraceae; genus Paracoccus; species Paracoccus caeni. The sequence goes on along the minus strand of NZ_JAEPRQ010000001.1, from coordinate 1,117,399 downwards.
GTTGACGTTCAGTTGCGCCGACCAGCGGTCATTGATGTCATAGCGCGCCATCACATCAACCACCGCGAAGGAACCCTGATGGGTGCGATAGGTCCCGGTGGAATTGGTCACGTCCTGATAGGTGTCGTTCTGCCAACGGAAACCACCGCCAACGGTCAGATCGCTTAGCGCGCCCTGCATCTTGTAGGTGCTGAACAGCTTGACCGTCTGCGTCGGCTCCCAGGGCTGGAAGGTATCGTCGTTCTGGTCGCGCAACTTCACTGTGGAGGCGCCGAAGAACAGGTTCCAGCCCGGCTGGATTTCCCCATTCACCTCGATCTCCACCCCGCGCGAGACGATTCCGTCCACGCCGATATAAGCAGGTTCCGGCGATCCGGGGATCGTGTGGCCGGCATCCTCAACGCCGAAATTGTCCTGATAGCTTTCAAACAACGCCAGCGATGCTGTCACCCGGCCATCCATCAACTCGCCCTTGGCACCGATCTCTTTGTTCCGGCCCAGAAGCGGGTCCAGATATTTGCCGTTGCGGTCGCGATAGTCCTGCGATTGGAAGACATCGGTATAGCTTGCATAGACCGACCATTCGTCGCTGAGGTCATAGACCAGCCCGGCGAAAGGCGTGACATGCTTGAATTTGCGATAGCCCTCGCCGTATTCGAAATACATGTTCCCGCTCCAATCGGTATAGCGGGCGCCCATCACCAGCTTCAGCCGGTCGGAAAGGTTGAACTGGCCCGATCCATAGGCCGAATAGGTGGTGCGGTTGACCTGCCAATCCTCGTCGGATTCGGCCCAGACCGGACGCGGATAGGTGCCGTCGAAATCAAGGAAATTGACCGGCGGTTTCGGTTCATCAATCGCTTCCGGCCAGTCGCGCTTCATCCAGTCGCGGTCGGCCTGCACGCCGAAATTCAGCGTATGACTGCGCCCGAACAACTCGACCGGGCCGGTCATCTTCACGTCCAGCGACAGCAGCTTGTTGCGGTCACTGCCCGCCCACGCCCCGCCGATCATGCCAAGCCCGGTAACCGGATCAAGCTCGCCCGAGTAATAGACCAGATCGGCATCATATTTCCGCCAGGTTGCACCCAGATTGGCGGTCGCCTTCCAGCCGTTGTCGAATTCATGCTCCAGCCGCGAGATCAGCGAGGTCTGTTGACTGGCCCAATAGGCCCATTCCGGCGCGTGCGAGAAGTTGCGGTCGAAATCCGTCGGCGTGCCGTCCGAGAAGATCAGCGGAATCCCGCCCCAGGTCGATCCGCGCGGATCGTGGTTGCGGTGTTCAAGGATGAAGCTCAGCCGTGTCGAAGACGTCAGATCGGCCTCGATCGTGCCATAATAGGTCTGCTTCTCGACGCTGTAGCGATCGACGAAGGACTCTTCGCTGGCCACATCCACGATCAGACGGCTGCGCACGCGCCCGTCGCCGCTTAACGGTTGCGACAGATCAAGCGTCCCGCCCAGCCGGTTCCAACTGCCATAGCGCAACTCGACCGTGCCGCCCGCCACATCGCTGCTGGCGCGCTTGCGGGTGATCGACACTGCCGCGCCCGGCTCGCCTGTCCCGGTCAAAAGGCCGGTCGCGCCGCGCAGCACCTCGATATGGTCGTAGGTCGCGGTCGAGGAATGCACCGACACGCCAGAGAACCAGCCCTGATAGGTCGGCACCTTCACCCCGTCGATGATATAGTTCCCGATCCAGAAGCCGCGCGCACTGATGCTGTCACGGTCGGTCTCGTAGCTCGAAGCATTGATGCCGGTCGTATAGGACAGCGCGTCCAGCGTCGAATTCAGCCCCTGATCAGTGATGCGCTGCTGACTGACGACGCTGACCGATTGCGGTGTCTCGCGAATGCTCAGCGGCAGGCCGGTCGCGGTTTCGGCGGCACCCGCGTCATAGCTGCCGGTCCCTTCGGTCAGGGTGTCGTCCACGACGCCAAGCGTGATCGTGTCAAGCAGGATAGGCTGTTCCGCCGTGCTGGTCTGTGCGGCGGCCGGTAAGACGAAACCCGTCGAAATCAGGGTCGAGGTCAGCAATCCGCGAAGGATGGAGAGAGGGGGCAAGGACATCGCAGCACAATCCGATGAAAGGGTTGTCGGCTGGCAAATGCTTGCTTTGGCGCGGCGATAACAAGAATGTCATCCATGCTCAAGACGACGTGAACGTCATGCGTCAGGTTCCGCCGGTAGGGCCGCAGACGCTATGGCCGCCTGACCACAGCCTCCGGGACGGCGATGGTTACGCCCCTGCAAACCGGACCGTTGAGGGTAATCATCCACCAACCCTCGACCGGCTGGTTGGGCTTGCCGATGGCCGGAAAGATGCCGCTGGACGGAAGCGGACAGGCGTCTTCAAGCCCTTCGGCATAGGCGCTCCAGCCGCCCTGGGGCATGAAGTCGATGGCCGATCCGGTCCCGCCTGCGGCAGCTATCTTGGCCTGTCCGTGCAGATAGGTCAGCACCGCCAGAAGCGCACAGGTCACGCAGAAGAGTGTCAGCAAACAGCGATTGGTCCGCCGCATCCGGTATTCCAGATCCTGAAAGGCGGCAAAGCCCACCACTTTCGTGCGCAAATCTTCCAGCCGCTTGATTTCGGCCAGATTGGGCGGCGACTGCTTTTCCTCGTCCTCCAGCATCTTCTCAAGCGCCGCCATATCGGCGACATCACCCGGCAGCAGTTCCTTCAGATGCGGCGCAAGGTCGGTTGCAATGCGGGTATCGGTCAGCTTTGAAACGCCGAAAGCAGATGAAAAAAGCAGCGCCTGAACCCGCCATAATCCAATCAGCACCGCGACCAGCGCCGCAATGCCCAGCAATGCACCAAGCAGCAGATAGCCGCCCGACAGATCGGGGATGACCGCGAAAGAGATACCGCCCGCAAGGATCGCGCCCAGTCCCGTCAGCGCGGCAACATACCATTTGACGGTCTCGCGCAGTTCCTTGCGCGAACCGGCATAGATATCAGGTGACGCATCGCCCATCCCGCTCACCGTCCCTGTCGAGGATTAATCCGCAAAGCCCTGTTTGGGCAGTTCCAGCGGGATGATGACCTGACCACCCGTGCCGCCTTTGGGCCCCTGCGGCGCGGATGCGGGCGGAACTTTCACCTCTGCGGCGCCGGTCTGCTGCGCCACCGCCCCCAACAGGGCATCCAGCGCGTCCGAGCGGTTCTGATAACCGCCCTGCTCGACCAGCCGGTCCAACGTCCGGTGAAGGGAATCGTTCTCGCCGTCCTTGCTCATGACCTATCTCCCTGATGACAAAGGGATGGTCTCATGAAGCTTTCAAAAATACAAACAATTCAGTTCAGATCAGGGAACGCCCGCAGCGCGGGCATTCCCGATGCGTTTCATTACTGGATTTTCGCCCAGGTCTGGCTTTTGCAGATCAGCCCGCCCGCGACACAGCCCGACAGGCTCATCCGGTCGCCCGCCACACTGGCCTTGCCGTTGTAAACCTTGTCATTCGCCGGACGCCACACCTGCCCGCGATATTCGCCACCGCCCTGAGGCGCCATGTCGATGACGATCTGACGACCGACATTCGGCGACTGGAATTCCGCACCATCCTTGAAGGTCCGGGTGATCGTGCCGCAGAAGGCACCGCCGCAGGGGGCGATATTGACATAGGCAAAGGCGCCCTCGTCCGGTTGCGTCTGCCAGATGCCCTCGATCGGGTCGGCGGTGGCCGCCGTGCCCGCAAGGGCGAATGCGGCGGCGATGATGAATTTGCGCATGAATGCTCCTCCTCAGGATACGCAGGGATGCTGCGCTGTCGCCGCCACTTCTGGCAAGCGTGACGTGAGGTCGAACCGGCCTTCCGTTCCGGCCCGGCCCGTGGCAAAGGGGGCGCGATCCCCTCGCTGAAAGGCCGCCAGATGATCCTCTACCCCGCCATCGACCTGAAAGACGGCAATTGCGTGCGCCTGTTGCGCGGCGAGATGGAGGCGGCGACGGTCTTCGGCACCGATCCGGCGGCGCAGGCGCGGGCGTTTCAGGATGCGGGCGCGGAATGGCTGCATCTGGTCGATCTGAACGGCGCATTTGCGGGCCATCCGGTCAATGCGGGCGCGGTCGAGGCGATCCTGTCGGCCATCACCGTCCCCGCCCAGCTTGGCGGCGGTATCCGCGACATGGCGACCATTGAAAGCTGGCTGTCGCGCGGGCTGTCGCGGGTCATCCTTGGCACCGTTGCCGTCGAAGACCCCGATCTGGTTCGTCAGGCTGCCCGCGCCTTCCCCGGCAAGGTCGCGGTCGGCATCGACGCCCGCGCCGGGCGTGTCGCCACGCGAGGCTGGGCGACCGAGACCGACGTGATGGCGACCGATCTTGCCCGCCAGTTCGAGGATGCGGGCGTCGCGGCCATCATCTACACCGATATTGACCGCGACGGCGCCATGCAGGGCCCGAACGTCGCCGCGACCGAGGCACTGGCCCGCGCCGTCTCGATCCCGGTCATCGCGTCGGGCGGGGTGTCGTCGATGGCGGACCTGAAGGCGCTGGATGCGACCGGGGTGATTGCCGGGGCGATCTCTGGCCGGGCGCTCTATGACGGGGCGATCGATCTGGCCGAGGCGCTGGCCGCGCTGAAATAGCCCCTGCAACCTGCCCGGCCCTGCCGCGTTGATCTGCGGATCGGAGCCGGGGGCAGCATGGACGACAACAGGATCAGCATTGCCGTGATCGGCGCAGGACCCCGCGCGCTTGGGGCGCTGGAGGCGCTGGCGCGGCGGCTGAAGCACTCGGATCACCCGGTCGGCATCGACATCTTCGACCCCGACAGCGATCCCGGCGCAGGCCCGAATTTCATGCCGGATGACAGTCCGCTGATGCTGCTGAACCTGCCTTTGCGCAATCTCGATCTGGGGCAAGCCTCCGCCTTTCCCGATCTCACCGACTGGCTGGCCCCGGCGCTTGCATCGCCCGAACGCTACCCGCCCCGCGCCGAGATCGGCAGCTATCTGGCGGCCCGGTTCAACGCCCTCGCAACCACTTCCCTGCATCTGCGCGTGATCCGAAACCGAGCGACCGCTTTGCATCGTGTCGGCAACCGTTGGCATATCGAGGCGGGCCGCATCCACGGCCCCTATGATGAAGTTCTGTTGACGCAGGGCCAGCCGGAAAGCCTGCCCGACGATCAGCTACGCGGCTGGCAGGATCATGCGGCAACATCCCCTGCCGAGCTGCTGAACGCCTATCCCGGCACGCGGCTGCTTGATGCAGCGCAGAACTGGGCCGGGCGGGTGGTGGCGATCCGTGGCCTTGGCCTCTCGACGCTGGATGTGATGCGCCTGATGACCATCGGTCTTGGCGGGCGGTTCAAGGATGGCCGCTATCACCCCTCAGGGCGCGAGCCGTCGCGGATCATCCCCTTCTCGCCCGATGGTCAACCGCCGATCCCGAAACCCGCCAATGCCGCGCTGGATGCACTATTCGAGCCGACCGAGGCCGAAACCGCCGCCTTCCGCGATGCCCTGCAAACGGCGATCCGCGGCGGGTCCGATGACGCCACAAACCGCCTTTGCGCGGCTTTCGTGACCCCCGCCACCCGTATCCTTCGCCAGACCGGCGGCGATGTGGATGCGCTTCACGACTGGCTGGAGACCGAGAAAACCGATCCCGGCACGCAGGACAGCCGCGACACCGCCAGCGCGCTTCGCTCCGGTCTGGCCGAGGCGAACGGCACAGCACCGCCCTCGCCCGGCTATGTCACCGGACAGTTGATGCGAAAATGGCAGAACGAGTTGCGGAAGGGTTTCAATCCCGCCCGGATCGCGCCCGAAACCGCGAAGGCGATCATCGGCTTCGATGAGGGGCTGAAGCGCTATTCCTACGGCCCGCCGGTCGAAAGCGCCGCCGAATTGCTGACCCTGATCGAGGCCGGGCTGGTTCAGCCCCGCATCGCCGGAGAGGATGACGTGACCACGACGCCCGACGGCTGGCAGCTTGACCGCGACGATCCCGACAGTGCGACCGGGATCATGGTCGATGCCGTCCTGCCCTCTCCCGATCTGGCGAAGGTCAGCGATCCGTTGCTGGCGGGACTGCTCAAAAAGGGGCATATCAAGCCCTTCGCCGATGGGCTGGGTGCAAGGACCGATGCCGATGGCCGGGTGGCGCCGGGCCTGTCGCTTCTGGGTCGCATGGCGATTGGCAGCGTCATTGCGGTCGATTCATTGCATGATTGCTTCGGTGCCACCGCCGACCGCTGGGCCAAGGCGGTTCTGGCCCGAACCTGACCACGCTTGCCCCACCATGCCGGGACGGCTACCACCGTCGCAACGTCCGAGGTGCCCCATGCCCTTCCTGCCCGACCGCCGCGCAGTTCTTGCCAGCCTTGGCCTGCTGGCCTCTGCCGGACGCGTCAGCAAGGCCACGGCGCAGCCCGCGCGCTCGGACGCCGATCGCCCCGCCGAGATCATCGACGATCCCCGCGTCAGCAGTTTCGAGATCGGCCCCGACGACGGCAATTGGCGGATTTTCATCGGCCTGCCCTCGGCCCCCGCGCCCGAGAACGGCTATTCGGCGCTGGTCGCGCTGGACGGCAATTCGCTGTTCCCTCGGCTCTGGCACCACCGTGAACGCGAGGCACCCGATGCGCCCGTCGTACTGGTCGGCATCGGCTATCCGATCAAATCCCGCATCCATATGGAGCGGCGGATGTTCGACCTGACCTCACCCGAGATGCAGCCGGTCGAGCCTGCGCATTTCACCGGGCGTGGTCCGGGCGATTACAGGACCGGCGGCCGCAGCGCCTATCTGCGCCAGATCGAAACCGCGATCCTGCCCGGCCTGCACCAGCGCGTGAAGATCGATCCCGGCAATATGACGCTGTTCGGTCATTCGCTTGGCGGTCTCTTCGCGCTGCACGTCCTTTTCGCGCGCCCGACGCTGTTTTCGCGCTACGTCGCCGCCGATCCCTCGATCTGGTGGAACGCGAACGAGGCGCTGCGCGAGGCCGAAGCCTTCGCGGGCGGCATCGCCGCTGCGGGCGGCAGGCTGGAGCCGGCGCGCGATCTGCTGATCTCGACCTCGGGCCGCCGATCCGATGGCGGCAGAGCGGCCCCGCGCACGGACACACCCCGTCTGATCGAGAACCTGTCACGGCTGGACGGGCTGAATGTCACCTACAGCCCGCATCCTGATGAAACCCATGGCTCGCTGGTCGAGCCTGCCGCACTGGAAGCGCTGAGGCTGCATCTGGGCCGGCCTCTCTGAGCTTCACCCCTCGAACGGAAAGCCCTGCGCCAGAACCGCGTCGGCCATGCCCTGCGGCATCGAGCCACTGATACGACCATGTTCGCCGCCAAGTCGGGTGCGCAGGAAAGCCCCGGCATTCGGGTCCCCCGCCTGCAACAAGGCCGCCGCCGTCAGAAGCAGCGCCGTCCGCTCGGCGAACCAGCGCGCCTCGGCCTCGGGGACGCCGTGCTTCCAGCGCGCGCGATGATCGCGAACCGCAGCGGCAAAACCCGGATCAAGACCTGCCGCCGCCTCGAACCGCGCCGACAGCACCTCGGATGCCAAAGGATCGCGGGCCAGCGTCCGCAGCACGTCAAGGCAGATCACATTGCCCGAGCCTTCCCAGATCCCGTTCAACGGCGCCTCTCGGTAAAGCATGGGCAGCGGCGTATCCTCGACATAGCCCATGCCGCCCAACACCTCCATCGCCTCGACCACGACCAGCGGGCACAGTTTGTTCGCGATGTATTTCGCCAAGGCAACGCCGATCCGCGCAAAGCTGCGGTCGTGATCGCTTTCGCCGTCGAAGGCCCGCGCCACCTCAAGCCCCAGCATCAGCGAGCCTTGCCAGTCCAGCGCCAGATCGGCCATCACCGCGCGCATCAGCGGCTGGTCGATCAACCGCTTCTGAAAGGCGCTGCGATGGGCGATCCAGTGATGCGCCTCGCGCAGCGCGGCACGCATCAAACCGGCGGGCGCGATGGCCGTGTCCAGCCGGGTGTGATGGACCATTTCGACAATGGTGCGGATGCCGTCACCCTCACCGCCCACCTGCCACGCGAAGGCGCGGTGATATTCGATCTCGGCCGAGCCGTTGCTGCGATTGCCAAGCTTATCCTTCAGCCGCTGGATCTGGATGCCGTTGCGACCATCCTCCAGCCACCACGGCACCAGAAAGCAGGTCAGCCCCTTGTCGGTCTGCGCCAGCGTCAGAAAACCGTCCGACATCGGGGCCGAGCAGAACCATTTATGCCCGGTCAGCCGCCAGCCCGCGCCATCGCGTTCTGCCCGTGTGGTATTGGCCCGCACATCCGAGCCGCCCTGCTTCTCGGTCATCGCCATGCCCAGCGTGACCCCCGCCTTCTCTGCCATCGGCAGCACGCGCGGATCATAGTCCCGCGACAGCGCCTTGCCGTGCCAGTCACCCGGCAGATCGGCCTGCGCCAGAACCGGCACCGCCGCGTTGGTCATGGTCAGCGGACAGCAATGGCCGGGCTCGACCTGCGAGGCCAGATAGACCATCGCGGCATGCGCCTGATGCCCGCCGGTGCCTTGCCACGCGATGGACTGATAACCCGCCGCCGTCGAAAGCTGCATGAAGCGGTGATAGGCGGGGTGGAAATGCAGCTCGTCCAGCCGCCGACCACCCCGGTCGAAAAGGCGTAGCTCGGGCGGGTATCGGTTGGCGTCACGCGCAGCCTCGGCCAATTCGGCGCGGCCAAGCGCGGCACCATATGTCGCGAGTTCATCGGTCTTGGAAATCGCCGCCCGCAGCACCGGGTCATCGCGCCAGAGATCGCGGTCGCCTGCCGGTTCGGGCTGGTTCAGAACCTCATGCGTGCCCAGTTCGCTCTGGCCGCCTTGTGTCATCCGGTCCCCTCCCGAGATCTGGACGGGGAAAGACTAGGCCGGATCGGTCGGGAAGAACACCGTCTTGCCCTGCCGTCTAGGATCACGCCCCGACCCGCAACCGGGCATCCGCAGGCAATGGCGGTCGCGGCTGGGCCGGTGGTCGGTCTGACGTCAGATCTGCCGTTCCGGCAATTGCACCACCAGCCCGTCCAGATCCTCGGTCACCTTGATCTGGCAGGTCAGACGCGAACGCTCCGGGTCCGGCTCATAGGCGAAGTCCAGCATATCTTCTTCCATCGGATCTTTGCCGGGCAGGCGGTCCACCCAATCCGGGGCGACATAGACATGGCAGGTCGAACAGGCGCAGGCACCGCCGCAATCGGCGTCGATACCGGGGATGCCATTGTCGCGCGCACCCTCCATCACCGTCATGCCGGGCTTGACGTCAACCTCGTGGCGGGTGCCGTTATGCTCGATATAGGTGATTTTCGCCATGGCTAGGTATCCTTTGCTGCGCCAAGCGAGATAGGCCATCCGGGGCGCAAAGAAAAGGGGCGGCCCGGAAGGCCGCCCCGTCGTCACTTGGCCCGGTGCGGATCAGGAATCCGCGACCGGAAGAGCCAGAAAGCGCGGCTCGCCCTCGCGACGGATCAGCACCAGCAGCGATTTGCGACCGGCCTCGCGCGCCTCGTCAATCCGCGCCTTCAGATCGTCGATCGAGGTGACAGGCTGCTGACCCGCCTCGGTGATGACATCACCGGGGGCCAGACCCTTCTCGGCGGCGTCGCTTTCAGGATTGACCTCCTGAACGACCAGCCCGGTCGTGCCGTTGGGCAGCCCCATATCCGAGGCCACCTCGGGCGTGATCTGCCCCAGCTTCATGCCCAGAAGTTCCTCGGCACTGGGCTGCGCCGGGCCCTCAGTGCCCTGCCCGCCATCGCCACCCTCGGCGGTTTCGCGGCGGCCCAAGGTCACCTCAAGCGTCTCGGGGCCTTCGGTGCGTTGCACGACGACCTCAACCGTTTCACCCTCGGGCGCTTCAGCCACGCGGCGCACAAGGCTGCGGGTATCCTTGACCTCGTTGCCGTCGAAGCTGGTGATCACATCGCCCGAGCGCATCCCGGCATCCTTGGCCGGACCATCGGGAACATCCGTGACCATCGCGCCGGAATTGGCGGCCAGACCAAGCGCTTCGGCCATATCCGGCGTCACGTCCTGAATCTTCACGCCCAGCCAGCCGCGACGAGTCTCGCCAAATTCCTGAAGCTGGTTCACGACCGAGGACACGACGTTCGACGCCATCGAGAAGCCGATCCCGATAGAGCCGCCATTCGGCGACAGGATCGCGGTGTTCACGCCGATCACCTCGCCGTTCAGATTGAACAGCGGACCGCCGGAATTGCCCCGGTTGATCGCGGCGTCGGTCTGCAGATAGTCGTCATAGGTGCCCGAAAGCTCGCGGTTGCGGGCCGAGACGATCCCCGACGAGGCCGAGAAGCCCTGCCCCAACGGGTTGCCAAGCGCCAGAACCCAATCGCCGACACGCGCATCGTCCGAATCGCCGAACTGCACGAAGGGCAACGGATCGTCGCTTTTCACCTTCAGCAGTGCCACATCGGTGTTCGGATCGGTGCCGATCACCTCTGCTGGCAGTTTGGTGCCCGAATAGAACTCGATCTCGATCTCGTCGGCGCCGTCGATGACGTGGTTATTCGTCACGATGAAGCCGTCAGCCGAAATCACGAAGCCCGAGCCAAGCGCGTTCGAGCGTTGCGGCATACCCGGCCCACCGAAACCGGGACCGCCCGGCCCCATATCCGGCATGCCGAAATCGCGGAAGAGATCCGAGAAGGGGCTGCCTTCGGGGAACATCGGCCCGCCTTCGCCGCGCGTCGGCTGCGAGACGACGGCGGTGGTGGTGATATTGACGACGGCGGGCGCGACCTGCTCGACCAGATTGGCGAAGCTGTCGGGCATGACCTGCCCCGGCGCTGCCGGTTCGGCAGACTGACCAAGCGGTTCGTTGTTGTTTGCGGCTTCTTGCGCACGCTGGCTCGCCTCGGGCGACACATCGTCCTGCTGAGCCTGCTGCGCCTCTTGCGCACCGGCGATACCCAGTCCCACCGTGACGGCCAAGGCCGAGGCGGTCAGGAGATACCGAGGAGAAAGCGTCTTCATGCTGGATGTCCTCATCTTTCGCATTCTGCACCGGGCCCGACGGAGTCCGGAGACGTGTAGATATGAAGGAGATTAAGCGTCGCGTTGCAAATAAACCACGCTCTCGGAAAGTGAACTGATCGTGACTTTTGTTGCAGAAAGGGCGGATGATTGCCATCCGCCCTTGTTTCTGCTGATCAATTCGCTGCCGGAGCCTCTTCCCCGGCAGGTGCCTCGGGTGCCTGTTCCTCGGGCGCTGGCTGCTCTTCCGGCTGCGGCGCGGGGGCAGTTTCGCCTTCGACCGCCCCAGCTTCAGGCGCTGCGGCATCGGGTGCGGCGCCATCTGTCTCGGTGGGCGGGACCACTTCGGACGGTTGCTGCGGCGGGGCGGCAAGGCTTTCCGGCACCGGCGTCAGGGTGACGCCCGCCGACTCGCCCAGACGGTTGCCTTCGCGGTCGGTCACTTCAGGCGTGACCAGATCCTCATCCGCCGGGACCGGATCGGTCGGCGCGATCGAAATCTCGCCCGCCGAATTGCCGGGCGGCACCGGGGTTGGCGACGGATTGGCGCGGCTTGCCCCGTCATCGGAAAGGTAGGTGAAGAACTCACCATCCGGTTGCAGCACCAGCGAGCTGTTATCGCCGCGCAGCGCGCGTTGATAAGAGGTCATCGAGCGGGTGAAGGCGAAGAATTCGGGATCGCGGCCAAAAGCATCGGCATAGATCGCGTTCCGGTTGGCATCGGCTTCACCGCGAACGATCTCGGCCCGCTTCTGCGCTTCCGAGGTCAGCTCGACCACGGTCCGGTCGGCGGCGGCGCGGACACGCTGCGCGGCCTCGCCACCACGTGCGATCTCGTCTGCGGCTTCCCGTTCGCGCTCAGCCCGCATCCTTGCATAGGTTGCGTTCAGGTTCTGCTCGGGCAGGTCGGTGCGGGTCAGACGAACGTCGATGATCTCGACGCCCAGCCCGGCAGAATTGCGCCGCGCCTCGTCCCTGATCTGGTTGGTCAGCGCAGTCCGGTCATCCGACAGCACAGCGGTCGAAGGCACGGTGCCCAGCGTGTCGCGGATGGCGTTCCGGACGATCGGCTCCAGCCGGGTCATGGCGTTCTGAATACCACCGGCCCCGACAGCCTGACGGAAGCCCACCACATCGGTGATCCGCCAGCGCGCGAAAGCGTCCACCACCAAACGGCGGTCGTCCAGCGGCGTCACCTCGAGCGGGGTCGTCGGCAGGCCAAGGATACGGGCATCGAATTTCTCGACATTGTCCACGAACGGCATCTTGAAGCCCAGGCCCGGTTCACCCTTCTCGGTCACGACGCGACCGAAGCGCAGCACCAGCGCCTTTTCACGCTCGTCCACGATGAACAGGGATGAACTGACCAGCACACCGGCGACGATCAGCACCGGGATCAGCAACATCGATAGTCTGGAAGTCCTGCGGGCGGCCATCAGTTGTTCCCTCCGGTCGAATTGGTATTCCCGCCAGAGCGGCGCAACTGATCAAGCGGCAGATAGGGCACGACGCCCGACCCCTGCCCTTCGCCCGAGGCGAGCCCGTCCCCGATGATGATCTTCTCGACGCCGCCCAGAACGCCCTCCATGGTTTCCAGATACATCCGGCGACGGGTCACTTCCGGCGCCTTCACATATTCCTCGTAGATCGAGTTGAAGCGCGCAGCCTCACCCTGTGCGGTGTTGATCACCTCGGCTCGGTAGCCCTCGGCTTGTTCCAGCGTCTGCGCCGCGTCACCGCGGGCCTGTGCCAGAACACGATTGGCATAGGCATCCGCTTCCTTCTCAAGCGTGTCGCGCTGCTGCTGTGCGGCCTGCACTTCGCGGAAAGCGTCGATCACCTCGCTGGGCGGGTCGGCACGGTCAAGGTTGACCCGGATGACGTTGATGCCGGACTGATAGGCGTCCAGCGTCCGTTGCACCGACTCCTGAAGATCGTTGCCGATTGCGCCACGATCACGGTTCAGGATCGGGGCAAGCTCGCTACGGGCGATAATGTCGCGCATCGAGGATTCCGCCACCGCCCGGATCGTGTCGGTGGGATCGGCAAGGTTGAACAGGTATTTCTGGGGATCGTTGATGTTCCAGACGACCTGATATTCCATTTCCACAATGTTCTGATCGCGGGTCAGCATGAGGCCGCTATCGGATGCCCCCGCCGCGCCGGTGCCGATTTCGGTCACGCGCTCGTTGGTGACAGGGATCACCTCGGCGGTCACGACCGGCCATGGCGCGAAGTTCAGACCCTCGGTGCCGACGGCGATGGCGCGACCGAACAGGAATTCAACACTCTGTTCGTTGGTCTGGACGCGGTAGAAGCTGGAGAATGTCCACAGACCAAGCGCGACGAGTCCGCCGATGACGAAATGGGTGCGGTTCAGGCTGAACCCGCCGCCAGCCGGACGGCGCGGACCGTTCTGGTTGCCGCCGCCTCCGCCACCGCCCATCAGGACGCGCAGGCGTTCCTGGCCTTTCTTCATCAGTTCTTCGATTTCGGGCATCTGCTGCCCGCCGGGTCCGGGCCGTTGCGGCCCTTTCGGTGGCTGCTCTTGTCCCCAGGGGCGGTTTCCGGGACGCTTGTCGCGATCCCCGTCATCTCCTCCGCCGTTACCGCCACCGCCCCAAGGGCCCTGATTTGCCATCCGTTCGACCTTCCTTTCGACTTGTAATCTTCTAGCTGAAACTGGGGCAGAGGCCGGGAAAGTCAACCCACCCACGGCCTTGTGTCCGCCCCCGCCCTGCGACAGGGTGCCGCGATCAGGCCATTTCCGACTGCTCTGCCGTTTCGGGCCGGTGCCGGCGCGCGGGCTGGCGCATCGTCACCAGCTCCTCAGCCGCTGTCGGGTGAACCGCCATGGTCGCATCGAAATCGGCCTTGGTCGCGCCCATGGTGATCGGGATCGCCGCCAACTGGATCATCTCGCCCGCATCGGGGCCGAAGATATGGCAGCCCAGCACCTTGTCCGTCTCGGGATCGACCAGCAGCTTCATCAGCGTGCGAGAGGACTGTCCCGGAAAGGCCGAGCGCATCGGCCGGAACAAGGCCGCATAGACATCAACCGGGCCGCGCTCCTTCGCCTCCTCCTCGGTCAGACCGACGCTGCCCAGTTCATGCGGGCGCATATAGACGGCGCTGGCGATAAGATCATGGTTCACCTTGCGCGGTTTGCCCCCGAAAACGGTATCGGCGAAGGAATGACCCTCGCGGATCGCGACCGGTGTCAGGTTCACCCGATCAGTCACATCGCCCACCGCAAAGATCGACGGAACCGAGGTCTGCGACCATTCGTCAACCTCGACCGCGCCATTTTCAGTAAGCCTGACCCCGGTATTCTCCAGCCCCAGACCGGCGGTATAGGGCTTGCGTCCGGTGGCGCAGAAAACCGCGTCGAAAACCTCGCTGCTGTCGTCGTCAAAGAACACCCGCACCCGGTCGCCGGTCTTCTCCATCCGCACCGGGTTCGCGCCCAGCCGCAGATCGACGCCAATCGCCTTCAACTGCTCGGACGCCATTTCGCGCGCCTGCCGGTCAAAGCCACGCAGCACCGCATCGCCGCGATAGACCTGTACGGTATCGGTCCCAAGACCGTTCAGGATCGTCGCGAATTCACAGGCGATAAAGCCGCCGCCAATGATCAGCGCCCGGCGCGGCAGTTCGTCCAGAAGGAACAGATCGTCCGAGATCAGCGCCAGTTCTTCCCCCGGAATGCCCGGCAGCGCCGGGCGTCCGCCCACGGCGATCAGAATATGCTTGGCGGTCTTCAGCGTGCCATCGGCCAGTTCGACCGTATGATGATCGGCCAGCTTCGCGCGCTGGTGAAAAATCTCGACCCCGGCCCGTTCAAGCCCGGTCGTATAAGCCGTCTCAAGCCGGGTCAGTTCAAACCCCAGCTTTTCGTGGAACATCTTCCAGTCGAAATGCCCCAGTTCCGCCTCGCACCAGCCATAGCCGCGCATCTCATCGGCCAGAAGCGGCGCGGTCGAGGCAAAGACCATCAGCTTCTTCGGCACGCAACCACGGATGACGCAGGTGCCGCCCATACGGCTTTCCTCGGCCAGACCGACGCGGGCGCCATATTCGCTGGCCGCAATCCGCGCCGCGCGCACCCCGCCCGAGCCGCCGCCGATGACGAAAAGATCAAAATCGAAAGTCACTTGCTTCAGTCTCCTTCACCGGCGAGCCGATCAGCATCGATATCGGCATCGCGGTCCAGTTCCACAACCGTCCCGTCAGCCTTGCCGATGATTGCCAGATCGCAGATGCCAAGGAACAGCCCATGTTCGACCACACCGGGAATGGCGGCCAGCGCGCGGGCCAGCGCATGGGCGTCTGGAATCACACCCAGATGCAGATCGAGGATCAGGTTCCCCTCATCCGTCACCCAGGGGTCGCTGCCCTTCAGGCGCTGAAGCACCTCTGTCTGGCCCAGATCAAGGGTGTCCAGCGCGCGCCGGATCAGCTTGCGGGTCGTCTCAAAACCGAAATGCAGCACCTCGACCGGCAGCGGGAAGGCACCCAACTGATCCACGACCTTGCCGGGATCGGCGATCACCACCATGCGGTCGCTGGCCATCGCCACCACCTTCTCACGCAGATGCGCGCCGCCGCCGCCCTTGATCAGATGCAGATCGGGATCAACCTCGTCGGCGCCGTCGATGGTCAGGTCCAGCCAGCCGATCTCGTCCAAGGTTTCAATCTTGATTCCAAGGCTTTCCGCCAGATCCGTCGTCGCCTTCGAGGTCGCCGCGCAACGCAGGTTCAGCCCTTCGGCCTTCACCCGCTCGGCCAGGACCTGCACCATGATCGCAGCGGTTGAGCCGGTGCCAAGACCCAGTTTCATCCCGTCCCGCACCAGCGCCACCGCCGCACGGGATGCCGCAACTTTCGCGGGATCGGATTGCGATAGATCAGGCATCGGGTGCTCCTCGGGTTTGGGGTCGCGAGGGTTATAGGGGATGGCGGCGGGAAGGGCGAGACGGAATGGGCGCTAAATGTCCGCTGGACAAGCCCTTGCATGCAGCCTTGAAATCAGCGGCGAAGCGTCTTCTGCAAGGCGACCGCCCCGGACAGGAAAATCGCCAGCGCCGCCCCGATACCGGCCACGGTCGGGTTCACATAGCCCGACATGAAGATCGCCAAGAACACCGCCAGCCAGAAATAGACCGTGACCGGCGCAAGCAGCCAGAAGCGCAGGCCGCGCCAGCATTCGGTGCCGAAACCAAAGATGAGTTGGAAGACGGCAATCCCTGCCAGCGGCGAGATCCATGACAACGCGACCGACGGCCCGACGGGCAGCATCGTGCCGGATGTCAGCGCCTTCCCGGCAAAAAATACCATGAAGACCGCGCCAATCGCGAAGCCCACGACAAAGGCCAGAAGATAGATAGAATAGACAAAGGCGGAGCAGGGCCGGGTCATGCCGCACCTTCCTGTGCGCAGTGCAAATGCCCGCCGCGCCGAAGCGCGCGCAAGCCGCCCAAAAGCCGCTCGCTTGAAAGTGCGGCCGGACAGACCGGCAGGACGAAAGCGCCTTTCATAAAGCTCATACGTCAAAATCCCTTGTTCAAATGCAGCAGACTATTCCCGCGCCGTTGTCTCGGGCAAGATCACCGTGAAAGTGCTGCCTTTGCCGCGCTGACTGTCGATCCGCAGCCGTCCGCGATGGCGGTTGATGATATGTTTGACGATTGCCAGTCCCAATCCGGTGCCGCCCTGCGCGCGCGAGCGGTGCGTATCGACGCGGTAGAACCGTTCGGTCAGCCGCGGCAGGTGCATGCCGTCGATACCCTCGCCCCGGTCCTGCACATCGACCGCCCATGCCGGGCCGCGCATCAGCGGCTCGTATTCCACGCGGCGCAGACGGATGCCCAGATAGCCGCCCGAGCCGCCATATTTGATCGCATTCTCAAAGAGGTTCTGGAACACCTGCACCAGTTGGTCGGCATCGCCCGGCACACGCAGGCTTTCCGACATGCCCTCGGCCTCGATCACCACACCCGCTGCTTCGGCCACCGGGGTCATGGTGGCGACCACCCCCCGCAAAAGCAGGGCCAGATCAAGGCTGGCGGTGGGGCGGCGGCGTTCTTCGGACTGAACCCGGCTGAGCGACAAAAGCTCGCTGACCAGACGGTTCATCCGGCCCGCCTCGCGCTCCATGATGTCAAGGAAACGGTCGCGGGCCTTTTCGTCGTGTCGGGCGGGGCCGCGCAAGGTCTCGATAAAGCCGATCATCGCGGTCAGCGGGGTCTTCAACTCGTGACTGACATTGGCGACGAAATCGCGGCGCATCTGTTCGGCTTCCTCGGCCACCGACTGATCCAGCACGGCAATGGTCGCGCCCTTGCCCATGGCGGCGGGCAACGGTGCCACGGTGATCGCCGCCGTCACGTCGCGGCCGTCGGCGGTAATGACGGCGCGGATCGTGGCGATGCCTTCGGGCGGCGTCGCCAGTTCGGGATCAGGCGCGGGCGCGGGATGGGCGGTCGGATACAACACCCAGTCCACCGCCTCAACCACGGCAGGATGGCGCAGGACGGTGACGAAGGGCCGGTCGAGCAGGTCCGGGCCGAACAATGCCTCGGCCGCCGGATTTGCGGCAATGGTGCGGGCGCGGCCATCGACGGCCAGCATCGGCACCGGCACCCCGTCCAGAAACCCCGCCACCCGGCGTTGCGCGTCCCGAGTCATTCTGTAACCTCAGTCCAGACGCCGCAGGCCCGCGCGGAAGCGGGCGGCATTGGCGCGGTAGATTTCAGCGGATTTCAGAAGTTTCAACCGCGCCGCTTCATCAAGCTCGCGCACCACCTTACCGGGGGCGCCCATGACCAGCGCACCGGGCGGGATCTCCTTGCCCTCGGGGATCAGCGCCCCTGCCCCGATCAGCGCCCCCGCGCCGATCTTCGCGCCGTTCAGGATCGTCGCGCCCATGCCGACCAAAGCGCCGTCACCGATGGTGCAACCATGCAAGATCGCGCTGTGGCCAATGGTGCAATTGGCACCGATCAGCAGCGGAAAGCCGAAATCCGTATGCAGCGCGCAGAGATCCTGCACATTGCTGCCACGACCGACGCGGATTTCTTCGTTATCGCCGCGCAGGACCGCGCCCCACCAGACCGAGGCCTGTTCCTCCAACACGACATTACCCATCACCTGTGCGTCGGGCGCGACCCATGCATCGGCCCCTATCTGCGGCGCGCGACCGTCGAGTTCCCAGATCATGCGTCATCCTCCATCAGCTTCTTCACGAAAGCCCCAAGGCCGGCCCGGCGGTCGCGACGCAGCCGTTCGGCGGTCAGGATCGCACGCAGATCGGCTTCGGTCCGGTCCAGATCATCATTGATCAAAACGTAATCATATTCCGCCCAATGGCTGATCTCGGCCCGGCTTTTCTGCATCCGGCCTGCGATCACCTCGTCGCTGTCCTGCCCGCGCGCGCGCAGGCGCCGCTCCAGCTCGGGCAAAGATGGCGGCAAAACGAAGATCGACACCACATGCCCGCCAAGCGCCGAGGCGCGGATTTGCTGGCCACCCTGCCAGTCAACGTCAAAGATCGTATCACGCCCCTCGCGCATGGCCTTTTCCACCGGCTCGCGCGGGCTTCCGTAAAGGTTTCCAAACACTTCGGCATGTTCCAGCATCTGATCGGCGCGGACCATATCGCGAAAGGCGTCAGGCGCGATGAAGTAGTAATGCTCGCCGTCCACCTCGCCGGGACGCGGGGGACGCGTGGTCGCCGAGACCGAGAACCGCAGGCTGTCGTCCCAATCCATCAGGCGCCGGGCCAGCGTGGATTTTCCCGCGCCAGAAGGCGAAGACAGGATGATCAGCAGGCCGGTATGATCCATCGGCGGGTCCCTTTTCTGCAAGTTCGCTGTGCAGGTTGCCCCGCAGGGCATGGACCAGCCACCGCCCACGGTCAAGCGGGAGCGAAAGTTCAGTTTTACAATCCCAAGTTGATGTGATCGACAGTGTTTCTGCTAATGATGAAAATTTCGATCACATTTCTTAACTAATCATTAGGAATCGACTCGGCAGATGGACCCAAAAGAGGCTAATCTGACTTTATGTTTGTCTAAGCGGCTCGATATGTCCGGGCTGTATGAGTGCTGGTTAGTCGAGGGATGATTTTTCGTGAGTGACAGACATGAAGACGAGCAAGGCGAAAATCGACCTGAAGATGTGCAAGATCGCGGCTCGGCGCAAATATTTCGCATGGCTGATTTCGATCCCGCAAGACCCACGCGAATTGTCGCTGAGATAAAGGCGTATTGGCAGGGATTGCGGCGTGGAAAAACAATTCCGTCGCGTGCTGATATCGACCCGAAAGGCATGCATCGCGTGCTTGATCACGCCTTCATTCTGGAACGGATGGCACCCGGTGCGGCGCGGTTTCGTCTTGCCGGTCGGCATCTGATCGATCTGATGGGGATGGAAGTGCGCGGGATGCCGCTTTGCGCGGTGATGAACCCCAGTTCGCGGGGGCGGCTTTCCGATGTGCTGGAAGCCGTTTTCAAGGCACCGCAACTTGCCGATCTGACCCTTCATGCCCGCGCCGAATATGGCCGCCCCGAGATCTCGGCCCGGCTTTTGCTGTTGCCACTTCGGTCCGATCTGGGCGATGTGACGCGGGCTCTTGGCTGTCTGGCATCCGAAGGGCGCGTTGGCTTTGCCCCGCGTCGCTTCGACCTCATCGGAGAAGAGATGCAGCCGGTCATCGAAGGCGGCCGCACGATCGAGCCGTCTCCCTCCTGCTACCGCCACCCTTCTGCGACCCTGACATCGCGCGTGCGCAAACAGGGCCCGCACGGGATGGATTCGATGAACCTGCGCCAAGCCCCGGTCCTTGATGCAGGCGGCCACGATCCGGTGACGCAACCGGAAGAGCGGCGGGCGCTATTTCGGATCGTTTCGACCAAGGACGACGCGCATAGTTGTTCGCAGGGCTAATTCGGCTCTGTTTCGCGGTAGTTTCGACGATGCGTTGTCAGCGCCGAAAAAAGCTTCATGTTTGAAATGTCAGCCGTGACTCGCGTTGGCGTACCGAATAAATTTTCATGACATGAATTATATTTATCCACATATTATTATCTTTAAATTAAATCACTCAGAGGAAATAATGGCATCCTTGCTGTCTGATTTCCATTGCTCACGGTGACATTTCGAAGATGAAAAAACATTACGTGAATTTGCTGGCTGTCTCTATTTGTGTAACGCTTCCTGGTGCAATGAAGGCTGATGAAAATCGGCTTCACGATGTCGCGGCAATCGAAAGCTGCCTTCTGGATCAGTCCGACAGAAATATTGCGCTGGCGCACTGCACGGGAACCATCGTGAAGACCTGTCGGGACGACCAAACGTCCTCAGCCACGGACATGGACTGCACCGATCGCGAGACCGAGGCATGGGTGGCGGTCTATGAGCAAAGCAGGGACAGCCTTCTGCGTTCCGCCCGACTTCAGCGGATCGACGGCGCGATGGACGCGCTTCACCAAAGCATCTCCGAGTTCGAGGCGAGCCTGTATCGATCCTGCCCGTTCGCGGTCGGTCAATGGCCGGCAGAGGCGCTTTTACGCAGATTGAGCAGCTTTGACTGTGTCAGGGACGCAGAGGCACAGCGCGCGGTAGAGTTCCATTTCTGGGACCGGGACATCCGCCATCTGTCGGGGCAATGACGCCCCGTTCAAACAGTGTCCGGCATCGCTGATCCTCGCCGATAGATCCCGCCGGGCATGGGCGCCGCCCGCCCCTTCGATGCAACCATCATCTCACGCTCCAGCACAAAACCGAAACGCTCCAACAGGTTGCGGGACGGAAGATTGTCCATGAAAGCCTCTGCCTGCAGTGTTTCGGGGGCGAAGCGGGCGTCGATTTCATTCAGGAAGGCGGGCAACATCTCGCGGCCTATCCCCTGCCCCAGCATGGCCGGATCGAGGAAATAGAAGATGCTTGGCGGATCGCCCGCGCTGATACCGATCGAGCCAATGACGCGGCCTTGGTGGCGAACCACCAGCCGGATCGGCGGGGTCAGCGCATCGGTGCGCAGGATCGCCTCGGCCTCGGACAGCGGCATACCGGGCCAGAAGCGCAGCAGCATCGAGGCAATCCTCGGCTCGGTCGCGATACGGTAGAGATCGCCAAGATCCTGCGGCTGGTAGGCATCGATCAGCAACCGCTCGGTCGTGATCCGAATGCCGTGATGTCGGGCAAAATCGTCGCGTGTCAGGGTCAGCGTGACCGAGCCGGAATCATCCTCTATCGGCGGTTGGTCAAAAACGAAGCCCAAAGCGTCAAGCAACCGGGCGGAACGGTGATTGTCGGCGCGGCGACGGGCGCTGATGGTCCTGCTGCCATCGCGGAACCGCCGTGACAGCGCCAGAACGGCGGCGCGGGTCCCGACGCCCTGCCGCTGAAATTCGGGCGCGATCCAGATGCCGAAACTGTCGCTGGCACGGACAGTGCCCGCGACACGATCATCGACCCTCACCACATGCTCACAAGGCCCGGCAGCGGCGACAAAGCGCAACGCATCTTCGCGATGATAGGGCTGCGGCACCGCATCAAGCCACGCGGAAACGTCAGGATCGTTCAGAACCGCAACGAAATCATCGGCATCCGCAGCCTTTGGCCGCGAAAGCCTGACCCGGTCCGCGCTGCGGGCGGCAGACATTACTGCGCCGGAACGACACGGACCGCGCCGCCCTCGGCCGAAAGCGCAATCTGACCCGACACAAGCCGCATCGCGTCATTGCCGAACACCTCTGCCCGCCAACCCTTAAGCGCAGGCAGATCACGCTCACCCGTCGCAATCGCGTCCAGTTCACTGGACGAAGCGATCAGGCGCGGCGCAACGCCGGTCGCATCGGCCTTGGCCTTCAGCAGAACCCGCAGCAGATCGGACAAGGCGGCATTACCGGGCCTGCCCGGCTCTTCGCGCTTGGGCTGCGGCAGATCGCGCGCGTCGAGCCCGGCTTTGACCGCAGTCAGAATGCCATTGGCGATATCGCCCCGCCGTGCGTCGCGCAACAGCAGCCGCGACCGGCCAAGGTCCGCCTCGGATGCAGGCTTGGTCGAGGCGATCTCGATCATCGCATCATCCTTGAACACCCGCGAACGCGGCACATCGCGTTCCTGCGCAAAGCTTTCGCGGAACTGTGCCAACTCTCGCAGGATCGCAAGGAAACGCGGCGAATTGGTGCGGGTGCGGACCTTCAACCAAGCCTCTTCAGGGCGGTTGGTATAGGTCTCGGGGTCTTTCAGAATCGCGACTTCCTCATCCAGCCAGCTTTCGCGACCGTTCTTCTTCAACTCGGCCGACAGAAATTCGTAGATGCTGCGCAGATGGGTCACATCGGCAAGCGCATAAGCCTTTTGCGCGTCCGAAAGCGGACGGTGTGACCAGTCGGTGAAGCGCGAAGACTTGTCGAGATTGGCGCGGGCTATCTTGCGAACCAGCGTCTCATATCCAACCTGCTCGCCAAACCCGCAGACCATGGCAGCGACCTGCGTGTCGAACAGCGGCACCGGAAACAGTTCGGCGTCGTGGAAGAAAATCTCCAGATCCTGACGCGCGGCATGGAACACCTTCACCGTGCCCTGATGCCGGAAGAGATCGTAGAGCGGTTCAAGCGACAGATCGGGGGACAGCGGATCAATCAGAACCGCGTCACCTCCGGTCAGCTTCTGTGTCGAGGCAGGCGGCAAGGCCAACTGGATCAGACAAAGCTTTGACCAATAGGTTCTTTCGCGCAGAAACTCGGTGTCGACGGTGACGTAGGGCTCGGCTTTGGCAGCTTCGCAGAACTTCGCAAGGTCTTCGGTTCGGGTAATCGTGATGATGTCGTCAGTCATAGGGCTCGCGTTCAGGCTCGGCGGTTCGTCCGCCAGAGCGACAGCCATAAGCCCGCCTTGGAGCATATGGAAGCGGCCTTATGCGTATCCGGTAAAATTTGCGCCAAATAATGCCGGTTGCGTGGGATTTCATGTCGCAAAGGACACCACCTGCGTGCCAGCCGGGCAACATGCAGGCGGGTTTCACGCTAAAATAGCGTAATCAGGGTCTTCTCCAGGGGCATGCTTGCGCCCTTGGCAACGCAGGAATCTCCGCGAGAATGTGAACTGACCTGTCAACCGCACGAACTCTTAGAAACCTGAAAGATATGCAATGCGCTGAAATTGAAGATTATTGATGATCGAGGCCATAAGGTTCGAACTCCCGTCCGACGGTATCCAAAACCGTCAGGCATCGCCTGCGAGCATCAACGCCTCGTCAGCGATACCCTCTGCCAATCGCGCAGTCACTTGCACGAGATTTCCCCGTAGCGCATGGTCGCAGCGCGGATAATCTGGAGTCGGGATGCCCCCTTTCAATGCCAGACACGAGATCTCGGAATTGATCCTTCGGGTGGCTCTTCGGGACAGGCGTGCCTTTGACAGCCTCTACACCGCCACCTCAGCGAAACTTTTTGGCTGCTGCCTTCGTGTGTTGAAGGACAGGTCCGAGGCTGAGGAAGTGGTGCAGGAGGTATTCGTCAAAATCTGGCTGAAAGCCGATAGGTTCGCAGTGACCGGGCAAAGCCCGATGTCCTGGCTGATCGCGATTGCCCGGCATCAGGCCATCGACCGGTTGCGCGCGCGGCGACTGCGCGTGTCCGGTCTTGAGGATGCCGCGCTGGAAGTTCGTGATCCCGCGCCGGGACCAGAGGCGCAGGCGGTCGCGTCAGCCGAACGACGGCAACTCGACGGTTGCCTTGGCGAACTTGAAGCGGGCCGGGCCGATGCGGTGCGCGCGGCTTATCTTGAGGGTCACAGCTATGCCGATCTGGCGGCTCGCCATGACGTGCCGCTGAATACGATGCGAACCTGGCTCAGGCGCAGCCTGATGCGGCTGAAGGAGTGTCTGCAAAGATGAGCGACACCGAACTGGATCATGATTTTCCCGAAGGCGGTGACGACATTCTTGCCGCCGAATTTGTGCTGGGCGCGCTGCCCACTGACCAGCAGGCCGTGCTTGCACACCGGGTCGAAACCGATACGGCCTTTGCCCAGCTTGTCGCAGAATGGGAAGAGCGACTGTCGCCCATGGCCGAAGGCTTTGTTCCGGCGGATCTGCCGCCCGCGGTCAAACGCGCGCTGGATCTGCGGATGTTCGGCGCGCCTGTGGCCGGGACGGGCCTTTGGTCCAGACTGGCGCTTTGGCGCGGGTTGGCGGTTGCGGCGACGGCGGCTTTCCTGCTGGCGGTGATGATGCCCATCCTGCAGCCTGCCCAGTCAACGGCCCATCTTGCCGCCTCGCTGACTGCCGAGGGCAGCAGCGTCACCTATCTGGTGCTTTACGATTCAGCCACCGGCAGCGTCAGTCTGGCCCATATGACCGGCGATCCGGTCGAGGGGCGCGACTTTCAGCTATGGGTCGCGCATGGATCGGAGGCTCCGGTGTCTCTGGGCGTGATCCCTGCCGGGGTTTCCACGCGGGTCGAGATTGCAGACCAGCTCCGCGCGCTGATGACCAATGCCGCGCATATGGCGATCAGTCTGGAACCGCCCGGCGGCTCGCCGACCGGGCAGCCGACCGGCCCGGTTCTGGCCGTGGGCGACCTGCTGGACATCTGATGGCAGAAAAATCGCAGCGTCCCGAGAAAAAATCTCCGGGCGCTGAAACTATCTGAAACCGATCTTCGTGTCTTCTTCCGTCCCCCGATCAACGGGCGACGTTTCCGGGAGGAAGTCAGATGAAGACCGTTATCAAAACCCTCATCGCGGGCTGTTTCGCATTGTCCACCGCTGGCATCGCACTGGCGCAGGACAATCCCATGGTCGGCGGCGCCGCCATGTTCACCGACAAGAACATCGTCGAGAACGCGATGAACTCTGCCGATCACACCACGCTGGTTGCGGCGGTGCAGGCGGCGGGTCTGGTGGAAACGCTGCAGGGCGAAGGCCCCTTTACCGTCTTTGCCCCCACCAATGCCGCGTTCGAGGCCCTGCCCGCAGGCACCGTCGAAACGCTGCTGAAACCCGAGAACAAGGAAATGCTGACCAAGGTGCTGACCTGCCACGTCGTCGGCGCCAATGCCATGGCAGCCGATGTTCAGAAGATGGTGGAGGATGACGGCGGCAAGCATGTGATCGAGACGCTTGGCGGCTGCATGATCACCGCCGAGGTCAAGGACGGCATGGTCACGCTGACCGACGAAACCGGCGGCGTTGCGACGGTGAATATCGCCGATGTCGTGCAATCGAACGGCGTCATTCACGTCATCGACAAGGTTCTGCTGCCGAAGGGCTGACCCCTCGGCAACGCCCGGCCCATACCACGCGCGGTCTCTCCCTCCCGCACGGGTATGGGCCTGTTCCCGCCGGGCACTCCGGCAAAACCCAACCAAAGAAGGAATGTTCTTATGACTGCGATCAAATCGGCTACCGCCGCCCTGCTCTTTTCCGCGATTGCCGCGCCTGCCATGGCGGCCACCGCTGTCGGCCTGTCGGGCGAGAATGAGTTGCACTGGCTGGATACCGAAACCTGGACCCGCACCGGCGGCGTCACCGTAACTGGTGTCGAGGGCCGCCTTCTCGGCATCGATGTGCGTCCCGCGGACGGCAAGCTCTATGGCGTCTTCAGCGATGGCACGCTTGCGACCATTGATCCGCAATCAGGTGCCGCAACCAAAGTCAGCACTTTGGCCACGACCCTTGCCGATGGCGTTTCGGCGACAGTAGATTTCAATCCGGCGGCTGACAAGCTGCGCGTCATGGGCAGCGATGGCACCAGCCTGCGGGTGACGGTCGAAACCGGCGAGGTGGTGACCGATGGCAGCCACGCCTATGAGGATGGGACTGCGCCGAACATCATCGCGGGCGCCTATACCAATTCCTATGCCGGAACCGAGGCGACCCAGCTCTTCAACATTGACGGCGCAGCCGGTTGGCTGGTGCTGCAAGATCCGCCGAACGACGGCAAGCTGAACCCGGTCGGTGAGATCGGCGTCAACCCGACCGAAGCCGGTTTCGACATCGCCTCCGACGGCGAGGGTGGCAATGCGGCTTGGCTGGTCGTCGAAGGCGGCTTCCACTCGGTCGATCTGGAAACCGGAGCAACTACCGAGGCTGGCCGCATCGACGGCGCAAATGTCCGCGACATCGCCATTCTGCCCGCGATGTGAATAGCAAGGGTTGATGGTCTGGCTAGCGTATCGGTCCGAGGTACGATCTGGATATTTGCGGGCCGTCGTCGATGCAGCAGATTTCATCGACAATGAGAAAGCGGGAAGGTTACGGCCCGAACTCGACAACATCGTCACGGGCTTGATCCATATCGCGGCATGACTGGCCGAAAAAATGGAAGAGTGCCTGAAATCTACGCCCCCGGCTTCGGTCGGGGGTCTTCTAAATTTCTGGTTTTTCCATTTCGGAGTGGGGAAAGTATCGGCGGAAGCGGTCAGTGAGCAGAATAAAAAATGACCGTAAAATCGGATACTCAATGTGAAAATCTGGCGGAGCGAGAGGGATTCGAACCCTCGAGACGGTTCCCCGCCTACACACTTTCCAGGCGTGCGCCTTCGACCACTCGGCCACCGCTCCGTGGCGCGGGTCTAGCCCGGCCCGGCGGCAGGCGCAAGTCAGAGCTTTGAGATCCGCTGTTGTAATTCAGCCAATTGACGACGGATTTCGGCCATGTCCTCGGTCTCGGCGGCATCATCCGCGCCTTCTGGCGACGCAGTGCCGCGACTGGCTTCCGGAGTGTCGCCTTCGACGTCGTCAGGCGTCGGGCCGGTATTCCCGGACCAGCCGCTCATCAGCGCCTTGATGAACATCTGTTGCTGGCGCTGCATCGCGTCGAAACCGGGGACATGCGACATCGGGTTTGGCAGCGTCGCCATGTTCTCGATGATCTTCGACTGGTTCTCGCGCAGCATCTCGAAACTTGCCGCCAGGAACTGCGGAACCACCGAACGCGCGTTGGTCGTGTAGCTGCGCACCAGATCGGTCAGCACGTCGATCGGCAGGACATTCTCACCCCTGCCCTCATGCTCGGCGATGATCTGCAGAAGGTACTGTCGCGTCAGGTCGTCGCCCGATTTGAGATCAACGATCTTCACCTCGCGCCCTTCGCGAATGAAGGAGGCAATATCCTCCAACGTCACGTAATCGCTGGTTTCTGTATTATAAAGCCGACGGCTGGCATAGCGCTTGACCAGCAGAGGCGTCGTCGCTGCGGTCATCCGCACCCCCAAACACTCTTCTGGAGGCATGATGATTGCTGCAGTCGCAAAACGCAAAGAAAATTTCGCGGCAGTGCAAAACAGCCGCCATGAACGAAGCCCAAAAAATCAATATCGCGCAAAGAAAAAGGGGCGTCGAAACGCCCCTTTTCCCAAGATCGGTGATCCGAAGATTACTTCGCGGTCGCAGCAGCGGTCGCTTTTTTCACGGCAGCTTGGGTGTCGCGGGTCGCTTTTTCAGCAGCTTTCTGAGCGTCGGTGGCAATGTCTTTGCCAGCGGTCAGAACCAGATCAACGGTGTCGGTCTGAACTTTTTTCGCAACTTCTGCGAACGACGACAGGTGCTCTGCAGCGGTTTCAGCCGAGGCCGAAGCGAAGTCGGTGACGGCTTTGGCGTAGTCCGAAGGCTCCTGACGCGAAGCGGTCAGTTCACCAAGACGCGCGATGGTGTCTTTGGTCCACTGTGCCGAAATCTCGGTAGAACGCTCAGCGGCGGACAGAGCAACGCGAGCCAGCTTTTCGTTCAGCAGAGCTTGCGATTTCAGCGCTTCCTGCACCGAGGAGGTGTCAACCGGGAAGTTCGCCAGCAGGTCGTTCAGGGTCTTTTGAAAGTCAGGGGTCTTGGCCATTTTCTATCTCACTCCGAAAAGGCGGCGGGCGTAAGTTGGGGGAGGAAGGAGTCTCGCCCGCCGCGTTGAGTTAATCATGATGGCAATATGCATGCTGCAGCGCGGCATTTCAAGTATTTTCCTGCTGCGATGCAGAAAAATTTGTCGATTTGGTCAATGTATGCAGGCGTTGCGGCGCAAACCGTTGCGCATTAACGACTTTCGCGCGCCCTGTCAGATGGCGCGTTCATGCACATAGCTGCCGGGCGCGGGCTCCAGTCCCGTTCCGGGATCGCGAGCGGCGATCATCTGCCCTGCGCGCGAGGCCAGCCATTCCCCCCAATGCGGCCACCAGCTTCCATCGCTGAAGCTCGACGATTCGCGCCATGATTGATAACCGTCGGCGAAACCCTTCCCGCCGATATAGTGGCCATATTTCTTCTTCGACGGCGGATTGACGATGCCGGCGATATGGCCCGACTCTGACAGGATGAAGGTCTTGTCGCGTGATCCCATCTGCGCGACGCCCCGCCAGCAATCCTTCCACGGCGCGATATGATCGCTTTCGCAGGCGACCGAGCAAAGCGGAATGGTCACGTCCGACAGGTGCAATTTGTGCCCCAGCAGCTCGAACCCCTCACCGGCGAAGGCATTCTGCTGACACAGGCCCTTGAGATATTGCAGCGCCATCTTGCCCGGCAGGTTGGTGCTGTCACCGTTCCAGAACAGCAGATCGAAGGCCGGAGGCGCCTCGCCCATCATATAGCTGCGGATGGCAGGGCCCCAGACCAGATCATTGGCGCGCAGGAAGCTCATCGTCCGCGACATCAGTTGCGCGCGCATCAGCCCGTGACGCTCGACCTCTTCGGCGATGCCGTTGACGAAATCATCCTGCAGGAAGCTGACGAACTCACCCTGATCCGAGAAATCAGTAAGCGTGGTGAAGAACGTCGCCGAGGCCACCTGATCCATCCCGCGCTGCTTCATCAGCGACAGCGTCAACGACAGGGTGGTGCCCGCGATGCAGTAACCTACCGCGTTCAGCTTTTTCTGCCCGGTCTGTTCCAGCACCTTCCCGATCACATCAAGATAGGATTTGACATATTCTTCCATGCCCACTTCGGCATAGCTTGAATCCGGGTTTTTCCAGCTTACCACGAAAACGCTGTGCCCCTGTTCCACCAGCCAGCGGATCAGGCTGTTCTGCGGCTTCAGGTCGAGGATGTAGAACTTGTTGATCCACGGCGGAAAGATCAGCAGCGGCAGGGCGTGGACCTTATCGGTGGCAGGCTTGTATTGCAGAAGCTCCAGCATCGGCGTCCGGTGAACCACCGCGCCTTCCGATGTGCCGATATTCTCGCCGACGGTGAAGGCGTCACGATCGGCCAGTGACACGACCATCTCGCCACCATTCATCTCGACATCGCGGACCAGGTTTTCCAGCCCTTTCACCAGACTTTCGCCCTCGGTCGCAACCGCGCGTTCCAGCGCGTCGGGATTGGTGGCAAGGAAATTCGTCGGCGACATCATGTCGATGACCTGCTTGGTCAGCCAGTCCACACGCCGCCGCGCCACCTCGTCCGACAGATCCAGATCGCCGACCGCGTCCTGAATCGCCTTCGCGTTGATCAGATATTGTTTGCGAACGAAGCTGAAATAGGGGTGGCTTTTCCATAGCGCGTTGCTGAAACGCTTGTCGGTCGCGCCCTCATCCGCCTCATTCTCGGGGACGACCAGACGGCCACGGGCCATGCCCATCTGCGCACCGGCATAGTTCTTCAGCGTCTCGCCCCAGAAATTCACCTGCTGCTCCAGAATGCGCGAGGGCTGTTCGGTCAGCGTCTTCATCCAGGCATTGGCGGTGTGAAGAAAAAACTCGGTCCCCGGACCCTCGACGCCCGGATTGGGCATCGACCGTTCCGACATCGCGGCGATCAGTCGGCTGCCCAATGCCTCGATCCGCTCGACATTCTCTGCCAGCTTCTGCGCGGCGGGTTTTGCTGCGCCTGCATTCAGCGAATCTTCTGCAACGCGATCAGGATTGGGTTTAATTCTCCCGGAAGTTGTTGATGCCGCGGCGTGCAGCGACTTTTCGCCTGTTTCTTTCGCACCTGCAGCATTTTTAGCCGGGGCGGTCGCGCGACGCGCGGGCTTTGGCTTTTCTGCGGCGGTCGTCGGTTTTTTCGTTGTGGAGGAAGCCTTTGGCTTTCGGGCAGAGGCAGTTACGACCTTTGTCGCACTACCCTTCGCAGCAGTTGTAGCCGACCCTTTCGGCGCAACTTTAGCCTGCTTTTCAAGTGTTTCTTTCGTGCCACCCTGAACAGTCGAAGCCGGGTCCGACTTGCGCGAACTTCTTGCCATGATGAAACTTCCCCCCTATTTACCGTCAAATGATACGCGCAGGCCGGGCGATGCGCAAATAGGGCTTTTAGCCCGTGCCGGGTCGATCAGCGCAGTATTTATGCCGCACCGCAGCAAAGGATGCATGCCGATGGCGAAACGTGGACTTACCGGCATCGTGTCCTACGATGCGATGGAAACGATCAGAAACACCAATGAGTGGATGGGTGCTACGGCACGGGCCATTGGTGCATATCCCGCTTTCGCCCTGAGCCTGAACCCTGCCTTCAAGCTGATGAGTGCTTGGGGCCGCGTCACCGAACGCAGCTTCGCCCGCATGGTGGCCAAGCCCGACTGGCAGATTCCCGCGATTTCTGGCGATGAAGGGCAGGACCACGTCATCTATGTCGAGCCGGTGCTGAAGCGCGCCTTTGGCGATCTGGTGCGCTTTCGCGTTGCCCGCCGTGATCCCTCGCCGCGCAAGGTGCTGCTGGTTGCGCCCATGTCCGGCCACTACGCCACGCTCCTTCGTTCGACTGTGGTCTCTCTATTGCCGGACTGCGACGTCTATGTGACCGACTGGCACAATGCGCGTGACATTCCGGTCAGCAAGGGCAAGTTCGATATCGAGGATTACACCTCCTATCTGGTCGAGTTCATCAAAGAGCTTGGCCCGGACACCAATGTCATCGCCATCTGCCAGCCCGCGCCGCTGGCGCTGGCCGCGACCGCCATTCTGGCCGAACAGGATCCCGCCGCGCAGCCGCGCACGCTGACCCTGATCGGCGGCCCGGTCGATCCCGATGCGGCGGCAACCGAAGTCACCGATTTCGGCAACCGCATGACCATGGGCGAGCTTGAACATCTGTTCATCCAGTCGGTCGGCTTCAAATATGCCGGTGCCGGGCGGATGGTCTATCCGGGTCTGGCGCAATTGACCTCGTTCATCGCGATGAATGCCGAAACCCACAGCAAGGCCTTTATCAATCAGGTCTTTGCCGAGGCGCGCGGCACCGCGTCCGAACATGACAAGCACAACAAGTTCTATGACGAATATCTGGCCGTCATGGACATGACTGCCGAATTCTACCTGTCCACGGTCGAGCGTATCTTCAAGAACCTCGAAATCGCGCAGAACCGCTTTACGGTGAACGGACAGCCGGTCGATCTGACCAAGATCAAGGACGTGGCGATCATGACGGTCGAGGGCGCGAATGACGACATCTCGGCCCCCGGCCAATGCGTCGCCGCGCTGGAGCTGTGCAGCGGCGTCCCGGCCGACAAGAAGATCCAGCACCTTGAACCCGGCGCGGGCCATTACGGCATCTTCGCGGGCAAGTCGTGGCGGCTGAACATCCGTCCGCTGGTTCTGGACTTCATCGACGCGAATATGGACCAGGCCCATCAGGGCTCTGCCAAGAAACGCCGTAACCGCCCTGCCCCGACCCCGGTTGCGTCCGTCACCAGCGAGCCGCCTGCCGAGAACGGCAAGATGGCCGTCTGAACCGGACAGAAAGGCGCTGCCCTATCGCAGCGCCTTCGCGATCCAGTCAGCGACGAACGGGGTCAGTTCCGCCGTCAGATCGGGGGCAAGCGCATTGCCTGCGATGACATGCGCGCCGGGATCGTCCCGCGGCCCCGGCTGAACCCGTTTCACCTCGACCTCTCCGCCCCAGCTTTCCGCCACCCGCTCTGTCGCGCGGTGATCCAGAACCGTGTCGCTGTCGGACCAGATGAACAGCGCCGGTATGCCCGCAGCATTGAAATCGCCCTTCCGCGCATGCCGCAGCAGGGCCGAAACCGGAAGCGCGGCAGAGACCGGATAACAGGCGGTCCAACCCGCCTCATGCGCAGGATTGCGGGTCTCGAAGCAGCGCTCCGGCTGCCCGGCCAGCCGTAGAACCGACCGCATGAGCGGCAGATCCAGCAGCCATGCCCACCGCGCGGAGATGCGGAAATTCGGCGCGATCAGCACAGCGGCGTCGAATTGCTGCGATAGTTCTGGATCGCGCGCCGCCTCGGCCACCAAGGTCGCGCCGGTGGACATGCCGATCACCGCCACCTTGCGCCCCAGCATCCGCCCGATCGCCAACGCTTGCGCAACGTCGCCCCACCAGTCCCGAACCCGCGCGGCATCCATCGCCGCCCCGTCCTCGCCATGCCCGGTCAGCCGGATCGCCACCACATTCGCCCCAAGCGTCCTCGCCACATCCTCGGGCAAGGGCCGCAATTCGGCAGGACTGGCCGAGAAGCCGTGGATATAGACCACCGCCAGATCGGTCCGCTCTCCCGCCTCGCTCGCCCAATGCAGATAGGACGCAACCTCGGGGCGGATACCCCGGTCACGCTCTGCCAGCCATGCGGCGGGATCAGGGATCGGCTGTATCTCGACAGGTGACAGATCGGCAGGCTCTCGCGGGCCAAAGGCCAGCAGCAGCGCAATTGCAGCGCCCGAGATGGCGGCGATCTTCAGCAATCCTGCCATGCGGCCCCCGAAGTGTGAACCCGGCCTTCAGCCCAGAACATCTTCCACCGACCGCACAATCAGGTCCAGACATTCCGGCGTCGAAAACCGATGATCGGCCCCCTTCACAAGGCTTAGCCGGATATCATCGCCCTTGGCATGATCCAGCAAATCCAGCGCCCATTGCATCGGCACATCCTCATCGGCTGTCCCCTGCAACAGCCTGACCGGAAAGGGCAGCGGCAGCGGCTGGTTCATCACCAACTGGTGGCGCCCATCCTCGATCAGGCGGCGGGTGATGATATAGGGCTGATCGTCATATTCGCTGGGCAGCTCGATCCGGCCCTGCTCCATCACCACCC
Organism: Paracoccus caeni; assembly: GCF_016629665.1. Taxonomy (GTDB): domain Bacteria; phylum Pseudomonadota; class Alphaproteobacteria; order Rhodobacterales; family Rhodobacteraceae; genus Paracoccus; species Paracoccus caeni. Next base: position 1,084,420 of record NZ_JAEPRQ010000001.1, on the reverse strand, counting down.
GCCGCTGGTCCTCTGAAAACCCGGCCCAGTAGCCCTGTTCCGAGAAATCCGGCGCCGCCGCAATCGTGACCAGCCCCGCCACCCGCTGCGGCATCGCCCGCGCCAGCAAGAGCGCGATCCAGCCGCCCATCGACGACCCGACCAGAACCTGCGGCCCGTCCGTCTGCGCCTCGATCACCGCGCGCGCATCAGCGGCCCAATCGCCGATCGCGCCGTCCTCGAACAAACCGCTACTGTCTCCATGCCCGGAATAGTCGAAGCGCAGAAAGGACCGCCCTGCCTGCTTCGCCCAATCTTCCAGATACAGCGCCTTGGTCCCGGTCATGTCCGATTTGAACCCGCCCAGAAACACCACGCCCGGCCCTTTCCCCGGCGTGGCGTTATAGGCAAGGCGGCGACCATCGGCGGTGTCGAGATACTGGGTCATGCGAATTCCTTGGTAGCGTCATCAACACACCTGTCCTTACCGACAGGCCCACCCATCTTGACAGTTTTGGCGCCGGGGTCCAATGGAACCTCACATAACCCGCAGCCGGGCGTTCCGTGGGCGCCAAACCGACGAGGAGGACTCTATGTCCCAGATTTCCCTGACCTTCCCCGATGGCAATTCGCGCGATTACCCCGCAGGCATCACCGCCGCCGAGGTCGCCGAAAGCATCGCCCCCAGCCTTGCCAAGCGCGCCATCTCGGCCAATCTGGATGGCCAGCACATCGACCTTGCATGGCCGATCAATGCCAGCGGCGCGATCAGCATCAACACGATGAAGGACGACGCCCCGGCGCTGGAACTGATCCGCCACGACTTTGCCCATGTGATGGCACGTGCGGTGCAGGAATTGTGGCCAGATGTGAAAGTCACCATCGGCCCGATCCGCGATTACGGCTGGTTCTACGATTTCGACCGGGCCGAGCCCTTCACGCCCGAGGATCTGGGCGCGATCGAGGCAAAGATGAAGCAGATCATCGCCGCCCGCGATCCGGTCCGCACCGAGGTCTGGGACCGCGACCGCGCCATCGCCTATTACAAGGAACGCGGCGAGCCGTTCAAACTGGAGCTGATCGACCGCATCCCGGAAGGTCAGGACATCCGCATGTATTGGCACGGCGACTGGCAGGATCTGTGCCGTGGCCCGCATCTGCAAAACACCGGACAATTGCCCGCCGACGCCTTCCGGCTGACCCATGTGGCCGGAGCCTATTGGCTGGGCGACAATACCCGCCCGATGCTGCAACGCATCTATGGCGTCGCCTTCCGCAATCGCGACGATCTCAAGGCGCATCTCACCATGCTGGAAGAGGCCGCCAAGCGCGACCACCGCAAGCTGGGCCGTGAGATGGACCTGTTCCACATGCAGGAAGAAGCGCCCGGTCAGGTCTTCTGGCATCCGAATGGCTGGAACATCTACACCGCGCTGCAAGATTATATGCGCCGCCGCCAGCGCGCCGATGGCTATGTCGAGGTGAACACCCCGCAGGTGGTCAGCCGCAAGCTGTGGGAAGAATCCGGGCATTGGGAAAACTATCAGGAAAACATGTTCATCGTCGAAGTGGACGAGGATCACGCGCGTCAAAAGACCATCAACGCGCTGAAACCAATGAACTGCCCCTGCCACGTCCAGATCTTCAATCACGGTCTGAAAAGTTATCGCGACCTGCCCTTGCGCATGGCCGAATTCGGCTCGTGCAACCGCTATGAACCCTCGGGCGCGCTGCACGGCATCATGCGTGTGCGCGGCTTCACGCAGGACGACGCGCATATCTTCTGCACCGAAGATCAGATCGAGGCCGAAACGAAGAAATTCATCGAGTTTCTGGCGACGATCTATGCCGATTTCGGCTTCGACGGCTGGCGGATCAGGCTGTCCACCCGCCCCGAAAAGCGCATCGGAACCGAGGAAAGCTGGGACCATGCCGAGGAATCGCTGGGCAATGCCTGCCGCAAGGCCGGCTATGATTACGAGCTGTTCCCCGGCGAGGGCGCCTTCTACGGGCCAAAGCTGGAATTCGTGCTAACCGACGCCATCGGCCGCGACTGGCAATGCGGCACGTTGCAGGTGGACCCGAACCTGCCCGAGCGTCTGGACGCGGAATATGTCGGCCCGGATGGTGCGAAACACCGTCCGATCATGCTGCACCGCGCGGTTCTGGGCAGTTTCGAACGCTTCATCGGCATCTTGATCGAAAACAGCGCGGGCAAGCTGCCGTTCTGGCTGGCCCCGCGTCAGGTCGTGGTCGCCTCGATCGTCTCGGACGCCGATTCTTACGTGCAGGAAGTCGTCGCCGCCCTGCGCGCCGCAGGCATCCGGGCCGAGGCGGATACCCGCAATGAGAAGATCAATTACAAAGTTCGCGAACATTCGCTTACGAAAGTTCCCGCTATTCTTGCTATTGGGATGAAAGAGGTCGAAGATAGGACAGTGTCTCTAAGACGCCTGGATCAGCAGGGCAGTAAAATCATCCCGCTCGATGAAGCTGTGGAGTCGCTGAAGTCCGAGGCAACGCCGCCTGATTTGCGCTGAAAAGCGCCGATGCCGCAATGCAGTCACGCCCCCGCTTCGCGGTGGGCGCCTTTCCGCTTGCGTTTCAAATCGATTCGGTCATCCTCGCTTATGCGTGAGCATAAGACTTTCTACCGCCTCCCTTCATGGGCAGCCGGAATACCGAAAGCGGGCTGCACGGCCTGGCGCAATCCTGCGACGGGAGGACTTGAAGGAGAGAACGGTTATGGCGACCGGAACGGTTAAATGGTTCAACGCCACTAAAGGGTATGGCTTCATCGCGCCGGATGAAGGTGGCAAAGATGTTTTCGTCCACATCTCGGCTGTCGAACGCGCCGGGCTTACTGGGCTGAAAGACAATCAGAAAATCGAATATGAGCTGCAGGCGGGCCGTGACGGCCGCGCTTCGGCCAGCGATCTGAAATTGCTCTGATTCTAGACAAAACAATCGAAACGGCCCGCACCCTGCAGCGGGCCGTTTCCATTTTGCGCCCCCGCTTTCCCTGCCCGGCCCGGCCTTTTAGAAAGATGGGTCAGGGCGAGGGAGGCTGCCGATGAACCTGACCGAATATGTGCTGAAAGCGGGTCTTGGCCGCCCTGACAGGCTGGCCCTTGCCGTGGTTGGCCCCTCGCGCGCCGAGCGTTGGTCCTACGCCCGGCTGACCGCCGCCATCCGCGGCACCGCCACCGGCCTGCGCGAATCGGGCCTGAAGCCGGGCGACCGTCTGCTGATGCGGCTGGGCAATACGCCCGCCTTTCCGATTGCCTATCTGGGCGCGATTGCGGCAGGAATCGTCCCCGTTCCCACATCGGCCATGCTGACCACGCGCGAAATCACCAAGATCTCCGCCGAGATCACCCCCACCATGATCGTCGCGGCTGACGGCATCCCCCTGCCCGAAGGATCGTACCCGATCCTGTCCGAAACCGACCTGACCCGTTTCTACACGCTTCCCCCCGCCGATTATGTGCAGGGCGATCCCGACCGGCTGGCCTATATCATCTACACCTCGGGCTCGTCCGGTCATCCGCGTGCGGTGATGCATGCCCACCGCACTATCCTTGCCCGCAGGATGATGTTCGACGGCTGGTATGGGCTGCGCGACAGCGACCGGATGATGCATGCGGGGGCCTTCAACTGGACCTTCACGCTTGGCACCGGCCTGATGGACCCATGGACCATCGGCGCCACCGCCCTGATCCCGGTCGAAGGCACCGCGATCGAGCAACTTCCCCTGCTGGCCTCGCGTCACGGCGCCACGATGATCGCGGGCGCGCCGGGGATTTTCCGGCGGCTGTTGCGTGCCGACTGGGCGCCCATCGCCTCGCTTCGGCACGGGCTGGCAGCAGGCGAACGTCTGGACCCCGGCCTTCGTGCCGATTGGCAAATCCGCACCGGCACCGATCTGCACGAGGCGATGGGCGCGTCCGAAATCTCGACCTTCCTGTCGGGCAGTCCCGCCCGACCGGCCCCGCTTGGCACCGCAGGCTATCCCCAGCCGGGCCGCAGGATCGCCATTCTGGACGCGGAGGGAAACGCCTTGCCTGCGGATCATCCGGGCGCGCTTGCGGTCAGCCGCGACGACCCCGGACTGTTTCTGGGATATGCAGGCCAACCAACTGAAACCGAAGACCGTTTCATCGGAGACTGGTTTCTTACCGGCGATCAGGCGGTGGCCGCAGCGGATGGCGCAATCACCCTGCTTGGCCGCGCCGACGACATCATGAATGCGGGCGGTTTTCGCGTCTCGCCCGCCGAGGTCGAAGAGGCATTGTCCGCCTGTCCCGGCATCGGCGACATCGCCGTGACCGAGATCGCCATCGGCCCCTCGACCAGCATCATCGCCGCTTTCTGGACCGGCGACGCCCCGGTCGAGGCGCTTCGCCAACAGGCAGAACAGGGGCTTGCGCGCTACAAGCAACCGCGCGATTACTTCCACCTCGACGCCCTGCCACGCACAGCCACAGGCAAGATCAACCGCCGCGCGCTGCGCCAAGCCCATTCGAAGGAGGAGCCGTCATGATCCGATTGGATATCTTCGCGGACCCGGTCTGCCCGTGGTGCCTCATCGGCAAGACCGAACTGGACCGCGCCTTGGAAAGCCGCCCCGGCCATCCGTTCGACATCACCTGGCACCCGTTCCGCCTGAACCCGCAGATGCCGCGCGAGGGGATGGACCGCGCCGAATACCTGCGCATGAAACTGGGCGACCGTGCCGCCGAGGCCGAAGCCGCCGTCGCCGAACGTGCCGCCATGCTTGGGCTGCGACTGAACCCCGGCCCCCGCGAACCCGACACCACCGATGCCCATCGCCTGATGCATTGGGCCGGGCTGGAAGGCGCGCAAAGCCGTGTCATGTCGGGCCTTCTACGCGCGCATTGGCTGGAAGCCCGCGACATCGGCGATCCGACCGAACTGGGCCAGATCGCCGCCAATGCCGGGATGGATTCCGAGATGATCCAGAACCTGCTGAAAGGCGATGCCGACCGCGACGAGGTCAACCAGCGAGAGATGCACGCCCGCGAGCGTGGCATCAATTCCGTCCCGACCTTCATCGTCGCCGACCGCCATGCCGTCAGCGGCGCACAGCCCGCCGCGCTGTGGCAAAAGGTCATCGACGAACTGGTCGGCGAACAGCAGGGCTAAGCGCAACGGACTTGCACATCGTGCAAGTCTCGCCTATGCGCCTTCAGCTACAGAAAAGGTGCGCCCATGTCCGAGACTATTCAGGATCCCGGCATGCAGCAGCGGCGGCTGCCATTGCCCGAATTCGTCGCCATGCTGGCGTTTCTCTTTGCGACCATCGCCTTCTCGATTGACGCGATGCTGCCCGGCTTGCCGGAAATTGCCGCAGATCTGACGCCCCAGAACACCAATAACGCCCAGCTTGTCCTGACCGCTTTCGTCGCTGGTATGGGCCTTGGCACGCTGTTCGCCGGGCCGATTTCGGATGCCATCGGCCGCAAGCGCGCGATCACCCTTGGCTTCGTCATCTACGCGGTCGCGGCGCTTGCAGCCGTCTTTGCGCAGTCGCTGGAATTTCTTCTGCTGGCCCGCTTCGTGCAGGGCCTTGGCGCGGCGGGACCGCGTATCGTCGGGCTTGCACTGGTCCGCGATCTTTATTCCGGGCGCGAGATGGCGCGGATCACCAGCTTTGTGATGATGGTCTTTATCATCGTCCCGGCACTGGCCCCTGCCGCAGGTGCCGGGGTGATCTGGCTGTCCGGCTGGCACGGCATCTTCATCGCCTTCATCCTTTTCGCGCTGATCGGATCTGCCTGGCTGAACCTGCGTCAGGCCGAGACCCTGCCGCCCGCGCATCGCCGCCCCCTGCAGGCACGCATGCTGATCGCTTCGGCACGAGAGGTGCTGAACGACCGTCAGGTGATGTTCTGCACGCTGATCCTGACGCTGGGCTTCGGGCAGATGTTCGGTCTGCTTTCTTCCGCGCAGCAGTTGTTCGGAGAAACCTATGGCAAGGGCGACGCCTTCCCGGCATGGTTTGCGCTGATGGCGATCCTGTCGGGATCGGGCACGATCCTGAACGCAACCTTCGTCATCCGCTACGGCATGCGCCGGATCGCCAAATGGGCCTATATCATGCAGACCGTCGTGGCCGGGCTGATGCTGGTCCTGCTTCTGGGCAATCTGCTGCCGGAACCGCTGCGCTTCCCGGCCTTCTTCTTCTGGGCGGTCAGCCTGTTTTTCATGGCGGGCGTGACCTTTGGCAACCTGAACGCTCTGGCGCTGCAACGGATGGGCCATATCGCGGGCATGACCGCCTCGATCGTGTCGGCCGTCTCGACCATTGCCGCCGTGCTGATCGCCGCCCCGGTGGGGCTGCTCTATAACGGCACCGCGGTGCCGGTCGTCGCCGCCGCGCTGATCTGTTCGGGCCTTGCATGGTATCTGATGCGCTACCTTGACGACTGATCCGTAGGGTGCGTGCCCTGCACGCACCGAAACCCGCCCGAACCCGCTTGACTCTGCCCCTGCCCCGTCTATAAGCGCGCACTTCATTGGTGTTGGTGGACCCCGCAAGGGGAACCCTGTCGGGCTTTCGGGCCAAAGGACAACGCCCTTCGACAATATAAAGAAGGAGATCAGCCGTGACCAAACGCACGTCTGCCAAGTACAAACTCGACCGCCGCATGGGCGAAAACATCTGGGGCCGCGCCAAATCCCCGGTGAACCGCCGCGAATACGGCCCCGGCCAGCACGGTCAGCGCCGCAAGAACAAACTGTCGGACTTCGGCACCCAGCTTCGCGCCAAGCAGAAGCTGAAAGGCTATTACGGCGACCTGACCGAGAAACAGTTCCGCCGCATCTACGCCGAAGCCGAGCGTGTGAAGGGCGACACCGGCGAGAACCTGATCGGTCTCTTGGAGCGTCGTCTGGACGCCGTCGTCTATCGCGCCAAATTCGTGCCGACCATCTTCGCCGCCCGTCAGTTCGTGAACCACGGCCATGTCGAAGTGAACGGTCAGCGCGTCAACATCGCGTCCTACCGCGTCAAGGAAGGCGATGTCATCTCGATCCGCGAGCGTTCGCGCCAACTGGCCATCGTGCTGGAAGCCGTCGCCCTGACCGAGCGTGACGTGCCGGATTATCTGGACGTTGACACCAACAAACTGACCGCAACCTTCGTTCGCACTCCGACGCTGGGCGATGTGCCCTATGCCGTCATCATGGAACCGAACCTGGTGGTCGAATTCTACGCGAAGAACTGATCTTCGCCAGACCGCAGAAATTCAGGCCGCGCCCCTCGGGACGCGGCCTTTTTCATGCGCTGCGCCGCGCAACGTTCGCAAGCGGTGTACAGGCTGTGCACATCCTGTGCATGCCGGGTGGACGCATTGTGCAGCCAAATCCCCTGCATTTGCTGCCCAAAACAACATTGCCGTTTCTCCGTTGCCCAAATACCGATTGCAACGCCCGCAAGGTGTTGCGCGCCCGCCGCCCTGCCCCAGATCGCCTGACGCCCGGTTTTCCGCCCTTTCCAAGTCGCGGGCGGGCGAATAAACCGGCCCGGACAAAGGATTGGCGCATGACCCAGATCACACCGAAACCCGGCATCATGGATATCAAGCTGTACGTCAGCGGCGAAAGCAAGCTGGCCGGGCGCGACCAAGTGCTGAAACTGTCCTCGAACGAGAACCCCTCGGGCAGCAGCCCCGCCACCCGCGCGGCCTTTGCCGAAGCCGCCACCGATCTGCATCGCTACCCATCGACCGACCATGCCAGCCTGCGCCGCGCAATTGGCGAGGTTCACGGCCTTGACCCCGAACGGATCATCTGCGGCGTGGGCTCGGACGAGGTGCTGCAATTCGTCGTGCAGGCATTCGCCGGTGTCGGGGATGAGGTCATCACCACCGAGCATGGTTTTTCCATGTATCCGATCCTTGCCCGCATGTATGGCGCGACCCCGGTGACCGTGCCGGAACGTGAACGCCGCATTGATGTGGACGCGGTGCTTGCCGCGGTGACGCCGCGGACGAAGATCGTCTTCATCGCCAATCCCGGCAATCCGACCGGCACCATGCTGACCGCGGATGAGCTTGAAAAACTCGCCAGCGGCCTGCCCGGCCATGTCCTGCTGGTCCATGACGGCGCCTATACCGAATTCGCGGGGGATTTCGACGGCGGGGTGTCGCTGGTCGATCGCTTCCCGAATGTGGTGATGACCCGGACCTTCTCGAAAATCTACGGCCTTGGCGGGCTGCGGATCGGCTGGGGCTATGCGCAGCGGCCGCTGATCGAAGTGCTGACCCGCTTGCGCCAGCCGTTCAATCTGTCGAACGCCCAGCTTGCCGCCGCAGAAGCCGCCGTCCGCGATCAGGATTTCGTCGATATGTGCGCCGCGCTGAACGAACAGATGCGCGACTGGCTGCATCAGGTGCTGAACCAGATGGGCATCGGCTGCGATGTAAGCTACGCCAATTTCGTGCTGGCCCGCTTTGCCAACCCTGACGAGGCCGAGGCCGCCGATGCCGCCTTGCGCGACGCCGGCATTCTTGTCCGCCGCGTCGGCGGCTACGGCCTGCCCGCCGCCTTGCGCATCACCGTCGGCGATGAGGAAGGCACGTCCCGCGTGGTCGAGGCGTTGCGCCGCTTCATGACCAGCCGGAGGGCGGCTGAATGAGTGTGATCTATGACCGGGTGGCGCTGATCGGTCTGGGCCTGATTGCCGGATCGATGGCCCATGCCATGCGCGATGGCGGTCTGGCGCGCGAGATCGTAGGCTATGCCCGCAGCGCCGAAACCCGCGATATTGCGCGCGAAATCGGGCTTTGCGACGAAGTCTTCGACAGCGCCGCCGAGGCGGTGAAGGGTGCCGATCTGGTGGTGCTTGCGGTGCCGGTGGGCGCCATGGGCGATGTCGCAGCCGAGATTGCCCCGCATCTGAAGCCCGGCGCCACCGTCACCGATGTCGGCTCGGTCAAGCAATCGGTGATCGACGCCGTTGCCCCGCACCTGCCCGAGGGCGTTCATTTCATCCCCGGCCACCCGCTTGCCGGGACCGAGCATTCCGGGCCTCGGTCAGGCTTTGCGGGCCTGTTCCGCAATCGCTGGTGGCTGCTGACGCCGCTGCCGGACAGTGACGAAGCGGCGGTCCAGCGGCTGACCGGCCTGATCGTGGCGATTGGCGCGAAATCCGACCGGATGGATCCGGCCCATCACGATCTGGTCCTTGCGGTGACCAGCCACGCCCCGCACCTGATCGCCTATACGATGGTCGGTGTCGCCGACCATCTGCGCCGGGTGACGGACGAGGAAGTCATCCAGTATTCGGCGGCAGGCTTTCGCGATTTCACCCGGATCGCGGCCAGCGACCCGACCATGTGGCGCGACGTGTTCCTGCACAACAAGGAAGCGACCTTGGACATCCTTGGCCGCTTCACCGAGGAACTGTTCATGCTGCAACGCGCCATTCGTATGGGCGACGGTCAGCAATTGTTCGACTATTTCACCCGCACCCGCGCTATCCGCCGTGGCATCATCGAGGCCGGGCAAGACACCAACGCACCCGATTTCGGGCGCTCTGGCGAGACGAAAGCGGCAAAGGAATAAGCCAGAGAAGAGGGCGGTGCCCGACCGCGGGTGGGCACCTGCAACGGTCGTCATGCACAGTTTATCGTGCCACCCCGTCGTCCATCTCTGTTGTGCGCAGCCTCACCGAAGTGCCCGCCCGTCCGGGCGGTCGGGCACTGCCCGGCGTCGCCCAAGGGCGACTTGATTCCCGGGCGGCGCTTTGCCTGCAAGCACGCCTATTATGAGGCTGGATCGGCCAGTCTGAACGCTGGCCCCACCTCGATCGTGCCAAGGAACATACGACCATCGCGGAACTCGACGGGCAGGCGCAATTCGCCTTCTGCGGCGGCGGGGAAACCAGTATCCGCCCCGGACGCGAAATCCATATGCCCGATCCGGTTCAGCATCGTATTCGCCAACACCCTGATATTCTGGGACAATATCCCGGCATCAATCGCCGCATCGATCAGCGGCGCGGCATCGCGGCTGTAGATCGCCACCTGCCCCTCGGCCAGCCCCTCCGCATCCGCCGTCACCCGTCCGGCGATCCGACCCGCAAAACCTGCGCCTCCGATCTCCATCCCTTCGGTCGAGACGCCCAGCACCCGGGGCGGCACCGCCTGCGAGGCAGCGGCAGCGTCCAGTTTGCCGTCCAGCCAGACCTGCGCCTTGCCCTGCAACAGCGGCCCGGCATCGCCCGGCTGCGACACCGCAAGATCAAGGTCATAGGAGGACACCGCCTGCCCCGGCCCGTCACCGATATTCGCCAAACGCGCGCTGACATTGCCCTTGCCGGTCAAAGGCTGCCCGTCAAGCGACAGCGACCCCACATCCACCGCGGCAAAGCTGACCTCCCCGCCGAACGGCCATAGCCGCAGCGAAGCCCGGCCCTCGGTCGCGGCAAGATTGGTCGCCCCCATGCGGTCGCCGTAAGTCACCGTGTCCGGCAAGGTCGCGCGGATCGTCGTCGGCGTCAGCGGCGTTACCCAAAGGTCCAGCGCCGGCATGTCCAGAAAGCGCAGCCCGTCATCCCAGGCGATTCCCTCCAGATACAGCCCCAGCCTGTCCGTGCCCGGCTGCGCCTTGATCCCGGTCACGCTCAGTTCCGCGATCTCTGCGATCTGAACCCGCGCCTGCCTGACCAGAAGCGGCTCTGCCAGCAGCCAGCCGCCGACCAGCAGCACCGGGATCATCAACAATGCCCGTCTTTTCATCAGTCCTGTCGTCCTGCCTCGTCTCGGGGGCTTTTATCCTGCCCTTCGATTACCTAACTTCCGCGGAGGGAACAGGGTTCGAAGGAAATGCACAAGATCAGTTGGGTCTTCGGTTACGGATCCTTGATGTGGGATCCCGGCTTTCAGCCGGTCGAGACCGTCAAGGCGCATCTGACAGGCTATTCCCGCAGCTTCTGCCTGATCTCGACCCATTATCGCGGGACCGAGACGCAGCCCGGCCTTGTCCTTGGCCTTGATGAGGAACCCGCCGCCCGATGCAGCGGGCTGGCGATGCGTATCCATGAACCCGATCATGTCGAGGTCATGGCCTATCTGCATGCGCGCGAAATGGTGACCGAGGCGTATCGCGAAGAGGTCGTCACCCTGCATCTGGACGACGGGCGCGCGGTCGAGGCGCTGACCTATGTGATGCGGCGGGATCATGAACAATATGCCGGACATCTGGACGCGGCCGAGCAGGCCCGGATCATCGCCACGGCCGAAGGCGGGCGCGGGCCAAATGCGGAATACCTGTTCAACACCGCACGGCATCTGGCCGAAATCGGGTTGGCCGATGCCGGACTTGACCATTTATCGGACGAGGTTCGCCGCCTGATCGATGCAGGACGAAGATCGCAGGGCGACTGACGCCGGAAAACTTGGCAAGTGCCGAATCGCCGCCTATTCTCGCCGCTAACATCAGGCCGGAACAGGAAACGAACCCGTTGAGCGATCCAGACAGCACTCAGGGGCAGGAAGCCTCGACTTCCGGCAAGGCCAGCGGCTCCAGCCGCCGAATCACCGCCCGCCGCGACATTGCCGCAGCGGCGCTGCCCACGCAGCCGCATTTCTCGCAGCCGGTGCGTCAGATCGTCCTGATGCTGACGGTTCTGGCGCTGGTGATGGCCGGGGCATGGGTCGCCTATGGCCGCATCCTGCCGATCTTTCAGGCGAATCTGTGGCTGAACGGTGTGATCCTTGCCACCTTCGGGCTGGGCGTTCTGGCCTGCTTCTGGCAGGTCGGCCAGCTTATCCGCTCGGTCAGCTGGATCGAGCGTTTCGCCGCCCGGCGCCGCAATGCCGTCGAGAAGGGCATCGCAGCCCGCTCTCAGGTCCATGACGGCGATGCCGCGCCGCGTCTGCTGGCACCCTTGGCCGCGCTGCTTGGCGCGCGTGGGCCGGTTGGCGGAACGATCTCGACCGGCTCGGCCCGCTCAATCCTCGATTCCGTGGCCCAGCGGATCGACGAGCTTCGCGATATCACAAGATACCTCTCTAACCTGCTAATCTTCCTTGGCCTTCTTGGCACCTTCTACGGTCTCGCGATTACCATTCCGGCCATTGTCGAAACCATCCGCTCGCTGGCCCCGCAGGAAGGTGAGACCGGGATTCAGGTCTTCGAAAAGCTGATGAACGGGCTGGAAGGTCAGTTGGGCGGCATGGCTACGGCCTTCTCATCCTCGCTTCTGGGTCTTGCCGGGTCGCTGGTTCTGGGGCTTTTGGAACTGTTCGTGACACATGGCCAGAACCGCTTCTACCGCGAGTTGGAAGAGTGGATGTCGGGCTTTACCTCGATCAGCCTTGCGGATTCAGACGGCGACAGTCTGGACCACGCGGCCATCGCGGGCTTCATGGAGCAGATGGCCGCGCAGATGGTCCGCCTGCAGCAATACCATGCCGAACGCGATGCGGCGCGCGACGATGCCGCTTCGTTGGCAGACGAGCGGATCGTGATCATGGCCGAGGCTTTGGAGGCGCTGGTTCACCGGACCGAGGCAGAGCGCGAATCCGCATTGGCGCGGGTTGCGGCACTGAATTCGACGCTGAATCAGCTTGTTGAAGGACAGCGGCAGATGGTCGATCTGGCTCGTCAGCAGGACACCCGCCCCGTCGCCCCGCCCCCCGATCTGTCAGGGATCGAGGCTGCGCTGTCACGGATGGCCTCGGATCTTGGCGAGGGGCGGAACCAGATGGTAGCCGATCTGCGCACCGATCTGCTGGTTTTGACCCGCGCCGTCCGCGCCGCGCGCTTCAACGACCCGTTCCGTGACGATCTTCTGCCGGATTATCCGGTCCAGCCGCGCGGGAAAAGCTAGATCATGGCCCTGCACCGCGCCTCGGGCGGCAATCGCTTCGCGACGACGATTTGGCCCGGCTATGTCGATGCAATGACGACGTTGCTGATGGTTCTGCTGTTCGTGCTGACCATTTTCATGGTCGCGCAATCCGTTCTGCGAGAGCAGTTGGACACGCAGGGAACCACCATCGAGGGGCAGGAGCAACGGCTTTCGCAGCAGGATCTGCGGCTGCAATCGCTGGGCCAGCAGATCGATCAACTGGGCCGGGCGCTGACCGTCTCCGAAGGGCGCGAGGCGGCGTTGCAGACCGATCTTGCCGATCAGCAGGCCCGTACCGCCGATGCAGAGGCCGCAGCCCGTGAGCGTGCGGCACGGATCACCCAGCTTGCCAACCAGCTTGACACACGACAGGGCGAACTGACCGAGGCGCGGACCCGGCTGACCGATTTCGAGGCCGAGGTTGCGGCACTGATCGCCGCACGGGCCGCGAACGAGCAATTCGCCGCATCGCAACGTCTGGTCATGCAGACCGAGATCACGCAGCAGGAAAGCCGTGCCAGCGCTGCGGAACTGGCCGTTGCGGCGGCGCGGATCGAGATTGATGCGCAGGCGGAACAGGCCCGTCTTGCCGCTGCACGGCGCGAGGCTCTGGAAGCGCTGATCACCGATCTGCGCAACCGGAACGCGGGCAATCAGCTGCAGGCGACAGCCCTGCAAGCCGAATTGTCCGAGGCAGAGGCCGCGCGTCTGGCCGATGCCGAAGCCGCGAAGCTGCTGCGCGAACGGCTGGAAAGCGCAGATAGCGAATTGACCGCGATGACCCTGTCGCTTGAGGAAAGCCGCAAACGGGCCGAGGAAACGCTGACCCTGCTGGCCGCCGCCGAGGCCGCCCGCGATCAGGCGACAAGCTCGGCTGCGACGCAACTGACCGAGGCGCAGCGACAGGCGGCATTGCTGGCCACCGCGCAAGCGGCCTTGGCGGATCAGCAGAACCTGTCGGATGACGGCCAGCGGCGGGTTACCCTGTTGAATGAACAGGTCGCCTCGCTAACCGCGCAGCTTGGATCGTTGCAGGCGCTTCTGGATACGGCAGGGGATGATCAGCAGCAGGCCGAATTGCGGGTTGAGAATCTGGGGCAACAGTTGAACGCCGCACTTCTGCTTGCCGCCGAGGAAAAGGACCGGCGACTGGTGCTTGAGGAAGAGGCGCGCACCAAGGCCGAGGCAGAGGCCCGCGATCTGGCCCGCTACCGTTCGGAATTCTTCGGTCGTCTGTCCGAAATTCTGTCGGGCCGCGAAGGGGTTCAGGTGGTCGGCGACCGCTTCGTCTTCCAGTCCGAGGTTCTGTTCGCGCCGGGCGAGGCGACCTTGTCCGATGCAGGCCGTACGCAGGTCGCCAATGTGGCCGGGATGCTGTCCGAAATCTCGGATGAAATCCCGCCCGAGATCGACTGGATCATCCGTGTCGATGGTCATACCGACAGCACGGCGTTGTCGGGCACCGGGCGCTATCGCGACAACTGGGAACTCAGTCAGGCGCGGGCGCTGGCCGTGGTGCGCTATATGACCGACGATCTTGGCTTCCCGGCGAACCGTCTGGCCGCGACCGGCTTTTCCGATACCCGTCCCGTTGCGGAAGGCAACAGCCCCGAAGTGCTAGCGCTGAACCGCCGGATTGAGCTGAAACTGACCGAGCGCTAACGCTCAGGCCAGTTTCACCCGGTCCGGCAGTCCCTGTTTTCTGCGCAGATGGCGGTCTATCCCGGCATTGATCTCGGCCCCGGTCAACACGATCATCGCTGACAGCCACAGCCACATCATCAGTGCAATCACCGCGCCAAGCGAGCCGTAGGTCTTGTTGTAATTGGCAAAATTCGCCGCATACCAGCTAAAGAGGATCGAGGCCGCGACCAATGCGACAGCCGCGATCACTGCGCCGGGCGAGATCCAGCGCCAGCGGGATTCCGGCGCGGCTGGCCCCCATCGATAGATCGCCGCCAATCCGACGATCAGCACGAAGAACATGATCGGCCATCTGACAAAGCGCAGCAGGTTGCTGGTCGCATCCGGCAGCGGCAGCCACAGCAGAACCGCAGGCAGCACCGCGATCACCAGCAGCATCGCCATCACCATGATCAACCCGCCCAAGGTGAACATCATCGCCACCAGATTGAGCCGCAGAAAGCTTCGCGTCTCGGACTGATAAAAGGCGACGTTCAGCGCCGACAACAGCGCCTTCATCCCGCCATTCGCTGAATAGAACGCCATCAGCAGACCGGCGATCCCCGCCAGCGACAGCGCCGAGCCCGAGGAAGAGGTGATCGCCGTCAATTGATTGCCGATGATCGCCAGACCGTCGGGCGGCACGATATTTTCCAGCAATTGCACATGCTGCGCGATGGTGGCGGGGTCCGACACCAGCCCATAGATCGACACGAAAGCCGTCATCGCCGGAAACAGCGACAAGAGCGCAAAGAACGTGATCCCGCCTGCCACCGCCGTCACCCGATCCGAGCCGATCCGGCTGACGGTCTCCTTGCCGATCTCCAACAGATCGCGGCCACCCATATCCCGCATGCGCCCCGACGGCGCGCTCGCCTGCGGCTTGGCAGAGGTTTCGCCAAGTCCGAAACGGTCGCGCTCTGCATCATCAAGCTCGCCGGTCAGGCTGTTCCAGACCGATTTCGGCGGTGTTTCCTGCGTCGTCATCCTGTGCTGTGCCGGTCCGGTTCGGTCAAAGGCGGTGCGTGCGCTGCCGCTCTCGTTCCTGTTGGCGAAAGGAATCCTGATCCGCTTCCACCTCCTCAGCACGGGTATCGTCACGGGCGTGCCGCTGCGGCTCACCATTTCCCAGGATGTTGCGCAATTGATCCGCCGCAGCGGCAAATTCCGACACGATTCCAGTCGCCTGACCGGCAACGCTTCGGAACCCCGTGAAGGCGCTGAACAGCGCCTTGCCAAGCCCGTCCAGCCCCGAGGACAGATCATTCGCCGTATCGGTCATCTCACGCGCGACATTCCGGCGAGGTCTGTCCCGCTTCCGCGACGCCTCGGCCCGCAGCCGTGCCGCCTCGCGGCTGTCATGGCGCGACTGCGCCCTGACACGGCTGCGCATCGCCTCGCGCTCATCCTCGTCCAGTTCCGCAAAGCGCGGCGCCACGGACGCCCTGCGTGACCCGCGCGCATTATCCTGATCACCGCCGATCAGTCCCGCGATCTTGCGCGCGGCAAGCACCGCCCCCGCCGTCGCCCCCGCAACCCCAAGCGCCACACCGCCAAAGACCAGTATCTTGCTGGTCAGCGAAGGCGTCGGATAGGCCGAACGACCGTCCGGCGAGACCCGCCCCGACGGAATGACACGAGAGGAAACCCGATCATGATAGGGATAATCCGCCGCCTTACGATGCCCCTCTGGCACCGGGCGCGGACCAAAGCGGGTCTCGCTGGTGCGGTCGGCTTCGGTCATCTGCTGGATGTCTTCGTCATTGGCGGCCATCGGGCTGTCTCCGGATTGCGCGGGATGTTTGTCGCTTAACCCGCAGGCTGCACGGAATGTTCCCGCCGATCGGGACAATTGCCGCCCCGATTGCAACCGGAAACTTGCCCCGGCGGCAGCACGCGGTTATGTCGCCTGCAACCGAAAGGAGCCCGCCATGATCCCCCGCTATTCCCGCCCCGAGATGACCGCGATCTGGTCCCCGGAAACCAAGTTCCGCATCTGGTACGAGATCGAGGCTTATGCCTGCGACGCGCAGGCAGAGCTTGGCGTGATCCCCAAGTCCAATGCCGAGGCCGTCTGGCGCGCCAAGGACGTGGAATTCGACGTGGCCCGGATCGATGAGATCGAAGCCGTGACCAAGCATGACGTGATCGCCTTCCTCACCCATCTGGCCGAACATATCGGCGCGGATGAGGCGCGTTTCGTGCATCAGGGCATGACCTCGTCCGATGTGCTGGACACGACGCTGAACGTGCAGCTTGTGCGCGCCGCCGACATTCTGCTGGCCGATATGGACAAGCTGCTGGACGCGTTGAAGCGCCGCGCGATTGAGCACAAGGATACGGTCCGCATCGGCCGCAGCCACGGCATCCACGCCGAGCCGACGACGATGGGCCTGACCTTCGCCCGCTTCTACGCGGAGATGGCGCGCGGCAAGGCGCGCCTGCAGGCGGCCCGTGCTGAAATTGCAACCGGCGCGATTTCCGGCGCAGTCGGCACTTTCGCCAATATCGACCCCTATGTCGAAGAATATGTCTGCGAAAAGATGGGCTTGCGCCCCGAGCCGATCAGCACGCAGGTGATCCCGCGCGACCGTCACGCCATGTTCTTCGCCACGCTGGGCGTGATCGCCAGCAGCATCGAAAACGTCGCCATCGAGATCCGCCACATGCAGCGGACCGAGGTTCTGGAGGCGGAAGAGTTCTTCAGCCCCGGCCAGAAGGGCTCATCGGCGATGCCGCACAAGCGCAACCCGGTGCTGACCGAGAACCTGACAGGTCTGGCACGTCTGGTCCGCATGGCGGTTGTGCCCGCGATGGAAAACGTGGCGCTGTGGCATGAACGCGATATCAGCCATTCCTCGGTCGAGCGCGGGATTGCACCCGATGCCACCATCACGCTGGATTTCGCGCTGAACCGGCTGGCCGGTGTCGTCGAAAAGCTGGTGATCTATCCCGACAACATGCTGGCCAATATGAACAAGTTCAAAGGTCTGGTAATGTCGCAGCGGGTGCTGCTGGCGCTGACGCAGGCCGGTGTCTCGCGTGAGGACGCCTATCGGCTGGTTCAACGGAATGCGATGAAAGTCTGGGAGCAAGGCAAGGATTTCAAAGAGGAATTGCTCGCCGATGCAGAGGTGACAGCGGCGCTGTCCCCCGCCGAAATCGAGGAAAAATTCGATCTCGGCTACCACACCAAGCATGTCGATACGATTTTCCGCCGTGTATTTGAGTCAAATCCGCTGTAGTTTTCTCGTCCTTTCAGGGTTTCGCTAACTCATTCTTAGCGAAACCCTGCCAGATTTGCCGCAGATGAATCAGGCGGCCAATCGGGGGCGGGATGAACATGCAGGCGACACTTAGCCCGCGGCAGAAAGCGGCGGTCATCGTCCGGCTGTTGCTGGAGGATGAGGATGTCGCCGACCTGTCGCAACTGTCCATCGACGCCCAGACCCTTTTGGCCGAAGAAATGGCGGGTATGGCGGTGATCGACCGTCAGACCCGCGATGCGGTAATTTCTGAATTCTGCGATCATCTGGAAGCTGTCGGGGTGATCTTTCCCGGTGATCTTGACGGGACATTGACGATGCTTGACGGGCGGCTGTCCCATGACAGCGCCGACCGCTTGCGCAGGATCGCGGCGTTTTCCGGGCGCGGCGATCCGTGGGACCGGATCGCGATGCTGGCGGATGAAGCAATCGCGCACCTTGCGGAAAGCGAGGCGGTGGAAATTGTCGCGCTGATGCTGTCGAAACTGCCGGTCGAACGCGCGTCACGGATCTTCTCTGGCTTGCAGCGCGACCGGGCAAGGGCGGTGGCCCAAGCCATGCCGATGACCGCCGATGTCAGCCCACCTGCGCTGAACCGGATTGGCCTGATCCTGCTGCAAGCGGCCGAAGCCCGACCCAAACCCGCCCTGCCCTCGCCCGCAGCCGACCGGATGGGGGCGATTCTGAACTTCGCCACTGCGGATCTGCGCGATGATATGCTGGCGGTGCTGGACCAGCAGGATTCGGATTTCGCAGGTGGCGTGCGCAAGGCGATCTTCATCTTCGCCCAGATACCGCAACGCATTCAGGCGCGCGACATTTCCCGAATCATGCGCGAAATGGATCAGCAGGTGATCGTCCTCGCCTTGACCACATCGGCCCCCGAAGATGCCGCAGCGGTGGATTTCATTCTGTCCAACCTGCCGCAACGAATGGCCGATACGCTGCGGGACGAACGGGACGCACTTGAGAAACCAAAGGCGGAGGATATCGACGATGCCATGACACAGATCGTGGCGGAGATCCGGCGACTGGAAACGGCAGGCAGCCTGACCCTGATCCCGGCGTCAGAGGTCGGAGATGGACCTGAGGCAGCGCGGTAGCCGGTTGAAGATATCTAATGGAGAAGTGTGGGTTCATTGATTTTGCTTTGTATTCTTCGGTCGGGTCTTAGCGCTCCACTCCGCTCTTGCCCCCTCCGCTTCGCGGATCGATAAGAATGGCAGGAGCACGGGCATGACCAATTCCATCGCAATCACGCTATTCTTCCTGATCGTGGCGATTTTCGCCGTCGATCATTTCTGGCTGCATCAGGATCTGCCCCTGATCGTCGCCAAATCTTTCGACAGCTTCATCGAATATCTTAGCTTCTGGCGCTGATCTGACCGCACACCGCCTCACAGTCGCCCCAAATGTTAACGCAAACATTAACTGCAAGTGTGCATTTGCATCGCGGCGTTCCGCACGGTAGATGAGGCCAACGTCATTTGTCGGGAGAGATAGACATGGCAGTCAAAGTCGCCATCAACGGTTTCGGTCGCATCGGACGCAACGTGCTGCGTGCGATCATTGAATCCGGCCGCACCGATATCGAGGTCGTCGCCATCAACGATCTTGGTCCGGTCGAAACCAACGCCCATCTGATGCGCTATGACAGCGTCCATGGCCGCTTTCCCGGCACCGTCACGGTTGACGGCGATTCCATCGATGTGGGCCGTGGCCCGATCAAGGTCACCGCGATCCGCAACCCGGCAGAGCTGCCCTGGGGCGATATCGACGTGATCATGGAATGCACCGGCATCTTCACCTCGAAGGAAAAGGTGCAGCCGCATCTGTCCACCGGCGCCAAACGGGTGCTGATCTCTGCCCCCGGCGAGAATGCGGACAAAACCATCGTTTTCGGCGTGAACGACGACACGCTGACCGCCGACGATCTGGTGGTTTCCAACGCAAGCTGCACCACCAACTGCCTGTCGCCGGTCGCCAAGGTGCTGAACGACGCGATCGGCATCAGCCGTGGCTTCATGACCACCATCCACAGCTATACCGGCGATCAGCCGACGCTGGACACGATGCACAAGGATCTGTATCGCGCCCGCGCCGCCGCCCTGTCGATGATCCCGACCTCGACCGGCGCCGCCAAGGCCGTGGGTCTGGTCTTGCCGGAACTGAAAGGCAAGCTGGACGGCGTGTCGATCCGCGTGCCGACGCCGAACGTTTCGGTCGTCGATCTGGTTTTCGAAGCCAGCCGCGACACCACCGTTGAGGAAGTGAACAACGCGATCAAGGCAGCAGCCGATGGCCCGCTGAAGGGTATTCTGGGCTATACCGATCAGCCGCTGGTTTCGTCGGACTTCAACCACGATCCTCACAGCTCGATCTTCCATCTCGACCAGACCAAGGTGATGGAGAAGCGCATGGTCCGCATCCTGACCTGGTATGACAACGAATGGGGTTTCTCGAACCGCATGTCGGATACCGCCGTCGCGATGGGCAAGCTGATCTGATTGCAGCGACTGGAAATTGAAAAGGCGGCGGGTCGAAACCCGCCGCCTTTTTCATGACCGCCCGGCAGAGGCCAGACGGTTCAACACATGCTGTTTAGCGCTGATGGGTCAAGCGCCGGGAATTTGCTCGTGTGCGCTTGCCATAGGGACGAAGCGCCGCGGAAATCACCCGGTCGGGACTGGCCCCGCGTCCTGCGGCTTGCGCGAAGGCGAACAGTGATTCCGATGCAGCCGCCTGTTTTTCCCCGATCATTCTGAACGGCTCCCCTGGAGACTGTGCTACCACCCCCATCATGCCGGCCATACGTATGCCGATTACCATCTGCGACTCGATTGCTATTCGTGCAACTTGCGACCACAGGCGCAGCGGATTGGCAGGTGATGCCAAGAAAGTCATTGGGAACATGCGCAAAAATCTCCTTTCTGCGAGAAAGGGCTCGATCATACGAGTCTTGGTCACTCTGTGACGATGGGACGACGGGCGCAAGTCACACTTTAGGGCAACTGCGCAATGTCGCGTTCCCGGCTTGGCAAATCGGCAACGGTGAGTATAGAGGCAAGCCATGACCGACAGCATCATTCTTCGCCGCCCCGACGACTGGCACCTGCATCTGCGCGACGGCGCGATGTTGCAGGCCGTGGCGCAGCATTCGACCGGTTTCGGCCGCGCCATCATCATGCCCAATCTGGTGCCGCCCGTGGTGACGGGCGCCCAGGCCGCCGCCTATCGCGACCGTATCCTTGCCGCCCTGCCCGAGGGCGCGGCGCTGCAGCCACAGATGACGCTTTATCTGACCGACACGACCGATCCGGCAGATGTCGTCGCCGCCCATCGTGACGGCATCATCCGCGCGGTGAAGCTGTATCCGGCGGGCGCGACGACCAATTCGGCCAGCGGCGTGACCGATTTCGACCGCGTGCGCCCGGTGCTGGAGGCGATGGCCGAAGCTGGCATCCCGCTTTGCGTTCATGGTGAGGTCACTGATCCGGCTGTCGATATCTTCGACCGCGAGGCTGTCTTTATCGACCGCGTGCTGGACCCGGTTCGCCGCGCCACCCCCCGCCTGCGCGTGGTGATGGAACATATCACCACCTCAGACGGCGTTGCCTATGCACGCTCCGGCGGCGATGATCTGGGCGCGACGATCACCACGCACCATCTGGTCATCAACCGCAATGCGATCCTCGCCGGAGGCATTCGCCCGCATTATTACTGCCTACCGGTCGCGAAGCGTGAAAGTCATCGTCTTGCCCTGCGCGAGGCCGCGACCAGCGGCGAGGCGCGGTTCTTCCTTGGCACCGACAGCGCGCCGCACCCGGACAGCGCCAAGCTGCAACCCTGCGGTTGCGCTGGCTGCTTTACCGCGCCGAATACCATGTCGATCCTTGCGCAGGTATTCGAGGATGACAGCGCGCTGGACCGGCTCGAAGCCTTCACCAGCCTGAATGGCGCCGCCTTTTACGGCCTGCCGCCGAATGACGACCGCATTCGTCTGGTAAAGCGCGATACGCCCGCCGATTATCCCGCCTCGATCAATGTCGGCGACGAGGCTGTCACTGTTTTCGACGCGGGCTTCCCGCTTTTCTGGCATCTGGAGGACCAATGAGCCTGACCTTTCCTGCGCGCGAGGAAATCGCCCGCCTGTCCGCCCGGATGCTTCTGGAAATCAAGGCGGTGGATTTCAACGCCGAGGCGCCCTTCACCTATGCTTCGGGGCTGAAGGGGCCAACCTATGTCGATTGCCGCCGCATCATCAGCTTTCCGCGCGTGCGCCAGACACTGATGGATTTCATGGCGGCCACAGTCATGCGCGATGCCGGTTTCGAGGTGTTTGACAATGTCGCGGGCGGTGAGACAGCAGGTATCCCCTTTGGCGCCATGGTGGCCGAGCGGCTAGGCCTGCCGATGACCTATGTGCGCAAGAAACCAAAGGGTTACGGTCGCAACGCGCGGATCGAGGGCGTTATGACCGAGGGTCAACGGGTGCTGCTGGTCGAGGATCTGACCACCGATGGCGGCTCGAAGTTGAGCTTTGTCGATGCCATCCGCGAAACCGGCGCAAGCTGCGCGCATACCGCGGTGATCTTCTACTACGGCATCTTCCCGGAAACCACGCAGCGTCTTGCCGATCACGGCGTCACGCTGCACCACCTTTGCACCTGGTGGGACGTGCTGGCCGAGGCCCGAGCGCAGGAAGCCTTCGACGAACACACGCTGACGGAGGTGGAAACCTTCCTGACCAATCCGCGTGAATGGCAGGCGGCAAATAGCTGATCGAGGGTTATCCCCCGATTATCCACAGATTCACTCACGGCTTATCTGCGCGTCGGGATTTCCCGATTGCGCAGCTTCGGCTACAGTATCTCTAACAACAAAAACGGGCGGTGACAGATGAGCGGTTTGCGGGCGATCATTCCGGGTCAGGACAATGCAGAGGATGAGACCTCGGCGATCCCCTATTCGCTCGAAGCGGAACAGCAATTGCTGGGCGCTTTGCTGACCAACAATGACGTGTTCGACCGGGTCAGCCAGATCATCAAGCCCGAACATTTCTACCACCCGGTCCATGCCCGCATCTTCGAAATCTCCTCGGAACGGATTCGCAAGAACGCGCTGGCCAGTCCGGTCACCATCAAGGCTTTCCTTGAGAATGACGAGGGGCTGAAGGAACTGGGCGGTGCGCCCTATCTGGCGCGGCTGGCGGGGGCGGCGATTTCGGCCTATGCGGCGCGGGATTATGCGCAGATGATCCGCGAATTCGCGTTGCGGCGCGAATTGATGCAGCTTGGGCAGGACATCGCCGCCCGCGCCTCGACCGTCGAGGTTGGCGATGATGCCGAAGAACAGATCAAGGCGGCGGAACAGACGCTGTATAAGCTGGGCGAACAGGGCGTCGCCGAACGCGGGTTTCAATCGTTCCTGAAAGCGGTGACCGGGGCGGTGCAGGCGGCGAATGCGGCCTATCAGCGCGATGGAAAACTTTCGGGGATTTCCACGGGACTAATTGATCTTGATGGAAAAATGGGCGGATTGAACAATTCCGACCTGATCATTCTGGCCGGTCGCCCCTCGATGGGGAAAACCTCGCTGGCGACCAACATCGCCTTCAACATCGCCAAGGCACACAAGACCGGCGAAAAGCCCGACGGTACCATCGGCACAGTCGAAGGCGGGGTTGTTGGCTTTTTCAGCCTCGAAATGTCGGCCGAACAGCTTGCCGCACGGATCCTGTCGGAAGCGGCCGAGGTGCCCAGCGAACGCATCCGTAGCGGCAACATGGACGAGGGCGAATTCCGCCGCTTCGTCGAGGCGGCACATGCCTTGCAGAACTGCCCGCTTTATATCGACGACACCCCCGCTTTGCCGATCAACCAGCTCGCGGCGCGTGCGCGGAAGCTGAAGCGGACGCATGGGCTGGACGTGCTGATGGTGGACTATCTTCAGCTTCTGAAGGCCGCCAGCGCCAAGGACAGCCGGGTGAACGAGGTCAGTGAAATCACGCAGGGCCTCAAGGCCATCGCGAAAGAGCTGAACCTGCCAGTCATCGCCCTGTCGCAGTTGTCGCGTCAGGTGGAAAACCGCGAGGACAAGCGCCCGCAACTGTCCGACCTGCGCGAATCCGGCTCGATCGAGCAGGACGCCGACATCGTCATGTTCGTGTTCCGCGAGGAATATTACCGCGAGCGCGAGAAACCCTCGGATGCCGATCTGGATGCGATGGCGAAATGGCAGCAGATCATGGAGCAGGTGCATGGCAAGGCCGAGGTCATCCTTGGCAAGCAGCGCCACGGCCCGATCGGCACGGTCGAGCTGTCCTTTGAAGGTCAGTTCACCCGCTTCGGCAATCTGGCGAAGGACCGTCAATCGCAATGGGAATAAGCCTGCCGGTCCCGGTCGTCACAATCGGGCTTTTGATCGCCTCGAACATCTTCATGACGGTGGCGTGGTATGGGCATCTGAAGTTCAAGACCGCGCCGCTGGTGACGGTCATCTTTATCTCTTGGTTCATCGCCTTCTTCGAATATGTCATGCAGGTGCCGGCCAACCGTATCGGCTATGGCCATTTCAGCGCGGCGCAGTTGAAGACCATTCAGGAAGTCATCAGCCTGTCGGTTTTCGCCTTGTTTTCATGGATTTATCTAGGCGAGAAAGTCGGCTGGCAGCATGGGGTGGGCTTTGGCCTGATCTGCCTTGGGGCATGGTTCATCTTCCACGACTTCGGCTAGGCACGCGCCTATCCGCCATATAGCCGAATGATATTGCCACCGATCAGCCCGATGACGACCAGCGCATAGGCCGCAATCCCCAGTTTTATCCCAAGCTTACGGCCATACCATGCGTTGCGATCCCGCATGACCCATCTGTCGATCATCGCCCATGTCACGATGCCCGCGCCCAGCGAGATGACAAAGGCGATAGGGATCGAGACCACGGGGGGCATGGCTACCACGTTGTTGACGATCCCATTGACCAGAAACGCGCCCATCCAGTGATTGAGATAGAACGGATAGGACACCGCGCCGAAGAACATTCCGACCCGGTCGCGCGGCCCCGATATCGCAAGGCTTTGCACCAACAGCACCGCAAAGATCGCCCGCATCGGCGGCATCTCGTAATTCCACAGGATCACGAAGGCCAGCACGGTGAGCGCCCAGATCGCCAACCGGACTGCACTGCCCTCGTACCAGCCGGGAAAATCCCGCGCGAGCACGGCGGCCAGCACGCCAAGCGCGATCGCGAATGCGTAGGGAATCCAGGTCCGCGTGACGCGGTTGAAGAAGAATCGCGGCAATTCCCTGATCGAGGTTTGCAGCAGGATCCCTCCGATCAGCCAGCCTGACAGCGCCAGAAAGACAATCACCGACAAATGGCCGGTGATCGGCCCGATGGGCGGCATACCCTGATGACCAAGCGCCACGACAGACGCCAGCACGATCCGCAGCCAGTCAAACAGCGGAAAACTGTCCAGCTTCTGCGCCTCGGGATTCGCGCCTTCGCGAACGCCAAGCCGGGCATTCAGCGTCTGAGGGGAGGTCGTCGTCATCTGAAACACCGTGAACATCAACCGGATGCAGTTTGGATGGTGGCGTGAAACCGTCAAGAAAATTTAGTCTATCCTGTTGCAATACCGGCAGAAAACAATCCCAAGTTGACTAATGGGGATAGGAAAAACGCTTAAAATTAGAGAGACGCCACCGAAAGCAACCTGATCTTAACGGGTTATGCCGATCCTCAGGCCATGACCCAGATCGACACCACTTCCTGGCTTCTTCTCTGCTTCATCCTGCTTGCCTCGGCGCATTTGCAAACGCTACAAAATATTTTGCAAATACCGGAGAAATGGATGGCCACGCAAAAGATCTATGCTGGCGCGTCATTGCGTGAAACGCGCGGACGCAGCGGGCTGACGCAGCGCCAGTTCGCCGAAAGGCTGGGGGTATCGCTGCCCTATCTGTCGCAGATGGAGAATAACCACAGGCCGATTTCGGCCGGGGTGCTGCTGCGACTGGCGCAGGAATTTGGCATCGATCTGACGACGCTTTCGGCGGGTGACGCCGAACGGATGGTGATCGACATGCAGGAGGCACTGGCAGACCCGGTCTTCGACGCCACGCCACCGCTGGCCGATCTGCGGCTTGCGGCGTCGAATACGCCGGTTCTGGCACGGGCGTTTCTGGATCTCTACCGGGTGCATCGGCAAAGTCAGGAACGCCTTGCCGCGCTGGATGAGGCGATCGGTGTTACCGGGCAAAGCACGTTGACCACCCCCTGGGAAGAGGTGCGCGACTTCTTCCACTATTGCGACAACTATATCGATGCGGTTGATCGCGCGGCCGAACGGTTCGCCTGCCCCGAGGGTGTGCGGGCCGAGCCGTGGTCCGTCGCGATGGCAGCGCTTGCAGATCGCGGCATCACGGTCAGGCAGGTCGAGTTGCCGGTGAACGTGGTTTTCCAGCGCGCGGGCAAAGAGCTGTTGGTCAATTCCGCCGCCGAGCCTGCCACGCAGATCTTTCAGCTTCTGCATCTGGTCGCGCTGGAGCGTCAGTCCGATCTGCTGGACGCGACGCTGGATCTGGCCCGATTTCGCAGCCGCACCGCCCGCGACATCGCACGTATCGGGCTTGCCAACTATTTCGCCGGTGCGGCGCTGATGCCCTATCGCGCCTTCATAGCGGCGGCTGCGTCCGAACGACATGACCTTGAACGGCTCGCCCATCTTTTCGGAGCCTCGCTTGAACAGGTGGCGCATCGCCTTTCGACCCTGCAGCGCAGCGGTGCCAAGGGCGTGCCATTTTTCTTCGTGCGGGTGGATCAGGCGGGAACCATTACCAAACGGCATTCGGCAGCGCGGCTGCAATTCGCGCGCTTCGGAGGCGCCTGCCCGCTGTGGAACGTACATCAGGCGTTCGAGCAGCCGGGCCGGTTCTTGCGGCAACTGGCCGAGACGCCCGACGGGGTGCGGTATCTGCTGCTGTCGCGGGATGTTTCGAAACATGCAGGGGCGTTCAATGCTCCGGTCCGGCGCTTCGCGATCGGGTTGGGCTGCGAGGTCGGATATGCGGATCATCTGATCTATGCGGACGGTCTGGACCTCACCCGACCGACCGCCTATGAACCCATCGGAATTTCGTGCCGAATCTGTCCGCGCCCGACCTGCCATCAGCGTTCGGTGCCGCCCATCGACAGGCCGCTGCGCATTCCGGCGGATCGAAATGGGCCGCTTCCTTATGAAATAGCCTGAAGGAAGGCGGCGTTTCGGGGAATTTTCGGCGGATTATTGCCCGTCGGGCGGGCTTTCGCGCATCAATACAACTAACTGTAGCTACCTTGTTGCCAAGAAGGCACAGGTCTTGTTTATCCACTCAACAACGGAACAGATCGCCCCAACCGTACAGGGGACAGATACCGGGGGACACGCCTTGCCAAGACTCTTGAACCGCATCAATGCGTCGCTGGAACGCTACCTGCCCGAAAAGCACCTGTTCCTGCGTTCCGATGATGCCACGCGGTTCATCCGTCTTCGCCCGCTGACCCAGCTTGCCGGTCTTGGCGGGATCACGCTGGCTGTCGGCTGGACCTTCGTTGCCAGCTCGATCCTGGCCATCGACGCGATCAGTTCGGGCTCTCAGCGCGACCAGATGCTGCGGACCCAAGCCGCCTTTGAAGAGCGCCTGAACCAGCTTTCGCAGGAACGCGACACCCGCGCCGCCGAAGCGGTGGCAGCGCAGAACCGTTTCACCGTCGCGCTTGAGCAGGTCTCGCAGATGCAGTCGCAACTGCTGGCCTCGGAAGAAAGCCGCCGCGAGCTTGAGACCGGCCTGGGTGTCGTTCAGTCAACATTGCGCAACACCATTGTCGAGCGGAACGACGCACAACGGATCGCCTCGGACACCAGCGCGATGACCGGCACCGATGCGATGCACGGCCCCGAACGCGGGGAAGAGTTCACCGCTGCACTGGACATCCTGTCCGGAGAGCTGCGTCAGGCAGCAACCGAACGTGCCAGCGCCGTGCAGCAGGCGGAAGAAGCACAGAAGGCAGCCGCCGATCTGGCACAGGAGCGTGACCAGATCCTTGCCCGCAACGACGAAATCCTGACCCAGCTTGAGGACGCCGTGACCATCTCGGTGAAGCCGCTGGATGATGTTTTCCGCTCGGTCGGCATGAATCCTGAAGACGTGCTGGAGACCATTCGTGAAGGGTATTCGGGTCAAGGCGGCCCGTTGACCCCTTTATCCTACTCGACCCGCGGTGACGCGGCGCTGAGCCAGGGCGAGACGAAGGCGAACCAGATCATCGTCACGCTGGATCAGATGAACACCTACCGGATCGCGATGGAGAAACTGCCGCTGGCGATGCCGGTGAAATCCTCGTTCCGCTATACGTCGGGCTTTGGCCGTCGTTGGGGCCGCGCCCATGAGGGCATCGATATGGCAGCCCCGACCGGCACCCCGGTCTATGTCACCGGCGACGGCGTCGTGACCCATGCTGGCCGTCAGGGCGCCTATGGCAACCTCATCAAGATCCAGCACGAGCTTGGCACCGAAACGCGCTACGCCCACCTGTCTCGCATTCGCGTGACCGTGGGACAAAGGGTGTCGCAAGGCGATCTGATTGGTGATATGGGGAATACCGGACGCTCGACCGGGCCGCATCTTCACTATGAAGTGCGCATGAATGGCCGGGCCGTAGACCCGATGAGTTTCATCAAGGCAGCAGAGAATGTTTTCTAAGACCCGCGTGACTGAAAATCGCCCCCAACAAAACCCCGCTTCCGCTGGCGCAGAACCTGTCGCCGCTCCCGCAGCTCCTGAACCGCGCGCCAGCGAAACGCCTCCGGCGGCTCCGCGCGCCCGGACCGCGCCGTCGGTTCTTTCCTCGGACCTGACCGTCACGGGCAATATCCGCACCGAAGGCGATATCCAGATCGAGGGCAATGTCGAAGGCGACGTACGCGCCCATCAGCTTGTGGTCGGCGAAAGCGCCACCATCAAGGGTGAGATCGTCGGTGACGAGATCGTGGTGAACGGTCGCGTCGTCGGTCGCGTCCGCGGCATCAAAGTGCGCCTGTCGGCCACCGCCCGCGTCGAGGGTGACATCATTCACAAGACAATCGCCATCGAATCCGGCGCCCATTTCGAGGGCTCGGTTCAGCGTCAGGACGACCCGATTGCCAATGGCGGCGGCACCAAGAAACTGGCCCCGCCGAGCGCAGAATAATCCCGCGCTGATGATCTTTTGAACGGCCCGCTTCATCGCGGGCCGTTTTCGTTTGTGCTGCCGCAAGGCCGGCGCTGAACGAGGTTTCGTTACATGGGCTGCCCCGCTATCCTGCCCCGCGACAGATCACCTGCGGTGGCGGGTATCGAGAGATTTCAGCGGGATACAGAGCATGGCCGATCAGAAAAGCATCCTCGTCACCGGCGCAGGCAGCGGTATTGGCCGCGCCACAGCCAGACGTTTTATCGCGGCGGGTTGGCGGGTCGGCCTGATCGGCCGCGGCGAGGACGCACTGCGCGAGACGGCGGCGCAAAGCGAAGCCCTGATCCTGCCATGCGATGTAACTGATGCAGCGGCAGTCGATGCGGCCTTCGCGACGGCTTTCGCCACTTGGGGTCGGCTTGACGCGCTGTTCAACAATGCGGGTCGCGGTGCGCCGCCGACAATGCCGGATGAATTATCCCCTGCTCTGTTCGCCGAGGTGATCGCGGTCAATGTGACCGGCATGTTTCATTGCGCCAGCGCGGCCTTTCGCGCCATGCGCCATCAGTCTCCGCAAGGCGGGCGGATCATCAACAATGGCTCGATTGCGGCCTATTCCCCGCGCGAGGGCTCGATCGCTTACACGACGTCGAAACACGCCGTCACCGGGTTAACGCGTAGCCTGTCGCTGGACGGCCGCGCCTTCAACATCGCCTGCGGTCAGATCGATATCGGCAATGCTGCGACCGAGTTGCTGACGCAGGTCAGCAGCGCCTCAGGAAACCCCGAGCCGCTGATGGATGTCTCGGTCGTGGCGGATGCGGTTCTGCACATGGCAAGCATGCCGGACGGGGCGAACACACAGTTCATGACCGTCATGGCCACGAACATGCCCTTCATCGGGCGTGGTTAACGAAACTTCGAAACCAGCGAGTCGCGCACCGAGGGCGTCACGAACTTCGAGACATCGCCGCCCAGCCGCGCAATTTCCTTGACCAGTTTCGAGGCAATCGCCTGACGCCGGGCATCGGCCATCAGGAACACCGTTTCGACAGTCGAATCCAGCGCCCGGTTCATACCGACCATCTGAAATTCATACTCGAAATCCGCCACTGCGCGCAGACCGCGAACGATCACGGTCGCGCCCACATCGCGGGCGCAATCGATCAGCAGGTTCTCGAACGGATGAACGATGATCTCGCCCGGGCGATTGGCCACGATTGCATCGCATTCAGACTTTACCATCGCGACCCGCTCTTCCAGATCGAAAAGCGGCGACTTGTCGCGATTGATCGCAACACCGATCACCAGACGATCAACCAACGCCAAGGCGCGCTGGATGATATCGACGTGGCCCAGAGTGATCGGATCGAAGGTGCCGGGATACAGACCGATGCGCATGGCTACATGTCCCTCAACATGGCTTTCCCGCAGGAAAATCCGATTTCGCACGGGATTGCAAGGCCGTGGCCCAAAATGCCTGTGGCCTAGCTGCCCATAATCATGCCGGTCAGGGCTTCCTTCTCGGCCGCCAGTTCCTTCAACCGACCGCTGACCGCATCGCCGATCGAGATGACGCCCAGCATCCGGCCATCGCCATCAACCACCGGCATGTGACGAAAGCGGCCTTGGGTCATCCGGTCCAGAACCACCAGCGCATCTTCGCCCGCCGTGCAGGTCTGCACCGCCTTGGTCATGATCGAGTTGATCGGCGAGGACAGGATATCCGGCCCGTTCGCGCCAAGCTGGCGCACGATGTCGCGTTCGGACAGGATCCCTTCCGGTGTCGCGCCATCGGTCGAGACAACCACCGCGCCGATACGGCGTTCAGAAAGCAGGCGCACCGCTTCGGCCAAGGTCGCGTCGGGGGCGATGGTGATGATCGAGCCTGACTCGATCCCGTCTTTCCCGGAAATGGTCTTCATCGACAGCAACTGGTTGACCAGCATCGAACGCCCTCCTTCGCGAGTTGTTGATTTCATTATCTTGCCGCGAATCCCGTTGCGTCAAGCCAGTCTATGGGGTGCAGCCGAAACTTCCGCCTGAAGGCGTGACACTTCGGCCCTCACCGCCTGTGCCACAAGCTCGGCCAGAAGCGTCAGCCGCCGTGAGGCCCGGTCATCGGCATGCCGGATCAGCCAGAAGCTGCGTTTCAGCGAAATCTTGTCCTCCAGCACCCGACGCACGCCGGGTGCGAAGGGAATGGCGAAGTCGTGCACGATGCCCAAGCCCGCCCCCGCCCGGATCGCCTGCATCTGCACCGACACCGAATTCGAGGTGATCGCAGCCGTCTGCGTCCCGGTTTCCGACAGATAATCCAGTTCGCGATCAAAAATCATGTCGGGGATATAACCGATCAGCCCGTGCCCCTTCAGATCGGCAATGTCGCGGATCGGCGGATGACGGTCCAGATAATCCTGATGCGCTGCAAGATGCAGCCGGTAATCGGTCAGCCGTTGCGCCACCAGCCGCCCGGTATCGGGGGCCGAGACGGCAACGGCCATATCGGCCTCGCGCTTGGTCAGGTTCACCACGCGCGGCAGAGCGAGGATCTGCACCTCCAGTCCCGGATGGGCCGCACAGAGATCGCGGGCGATCTGCGGCAGCAGGTAATTCGCACAGCCATCCGGCGCACCGATGCGCAATTGTCCGGTCAGACCAGCCTCGCTTCGTGTGGCCTCGCTTGCGGCGGCGGCGGCCTGCTCGGTGGCTTCGGCGGGGGCAATCAACCGCTCGCCCTCGGCCGTCAGCGCATAGCCTTGCGGCGTTTTTGCAAAGAGAACCGCGCCGATGGCCTGTTCAAGCCGCGCGATCCTTCGCCCGATGGTCGAGGCGTCCATGGCCAGCCTTCGCCCAGCCCCCGACAGGCTTTCCGCCCGCGCCACAGCCAGAAAAATGCGAAGATCGTCCCAATCCATCCGCCCTGCCCTTTGCGAAAATGCAAAACTTCTTTGTCATCTTGCCTCTTTGATCGGCATTTCCGCAAGGCTACAGTGCCGATAGCACGCAAGGAGGATATGATGCGCGAGATTCACCACTGGATCGATGGCAAGGAAGTCAAAGGCACGTCGGGCCGCTTCTCTGATGTCTTCAATCCCGCGACCGGCGAAGTTCAGGCGAAACTGTCGCTGGCCACCAAGGCCGAGCTTGACGCCGCCGTGGACAGCGCCGCCAAGGCGCAGATCAAATGGGGCGCCACCAACCCGCAGCGCCGCGCGCGGGTGATGATGGAATTCGTGCGGTTGATCAACCGCGACATGGACAAGATGGCCGAGGTTCTGTCCTCGGAACATGGCAAGACCTTCCCCGATGCCAAGGGCGACATTCAGCGCGGTCTGGAAGTGATCGAGTTCTGTATCGGTGCGCCGCATCTTTTGAAAGGTGAGTTCACCGACAGCGCCGGTCCGGGCATCGACATGTATTCGATGCGTCAGCCGCTGGGCGTCGTGGCGGGGATCACCCCGTTCAACTTCCCGGCGATGATCCCGCTGTGGAAGATGGGTCCGGCACTGGCCGCAGGCAATGCGATGATCCTGAAACCGTCCGAGCGTGACCCCTCGGTCCCGCTGATGCTGGCGCAACTGCTGCAAGAGGCTGGTTTGCCCGATGGCGTGCTGCAGGTCGTCAATGGCGACAAGGACAGCGTCGATGCCATTCTGGACAACCCGGTCATTCAGGCGGTGGGCTTTGTCGGCTCGACCCCGATCGCGCAATATATCTATGAGCGCGCGGCAGCGACCGGCAAGCGGGCACAATGCTTTGGCGGTGCCAAGAACCACATGATCATCATGCCCGATGCCGATCTGGATCAGGCGGCGGATGCGCTGGTCGGGGCCGGTTACGGTGCGGCGGGCGAACGCTGCATGGCGATCTCGGTCGCGGTGCCGGTGGGCGACAAGACCGCCGATGCGCTGATCGAAAAGCTGGTGCCGCGGATCGAGAAGCTGAAGGTCGGCCCTTATACCGCAGGCAATGACGTGGATTACGGTCCGGTCGTCACCGCTGCTGCGAAAGAAAACATCCTGCGTCTAGTTCAGTCGGGGATCGATCAGGGTGCGGAACTGGTCCTGGACGGTCGCGATTTCAGCCTGCAGGGATACGAGGACGGCTTCTTCGTCGGCCCGCATCTGTTCGACCGGGTGACCCCGGATATGGACATCTACAAGAAAGAGATTTTCGGCCCGGTCCTGTCCACCGTCCGCGCCGGTTCTTATGAAGAGGCGATCGGGCTGGCGATGAGCCATGAATATGGCAACGGCACCGCGATCTATACCCGCGACGGCGACACCGCCCGTGATTTCGCCAGTCGGATCAATATCGGCATGGTCGGCGTCAACGTTCCGATCCCGGTTCCGCTGGCCTATCACACCTTCGGCGGCTGGAAGAAATCCGGCTTCGGCGACCTGAACCAGCACGGCCCGGATGCTTTCCGTTTCTATACGCGGACCAAGACGGTCACCGCGCGCTGGCCCTCGGGGATCAAGGAAGGCGGAGAATTCAACTTCAAGGCCATGGATTGATCCGATCAGACGAAAGAAGGCGGGAAATATCCCGCCTTCTTTTCTTGCTCATGTAAATGCGATCAGGCCCGTTGCCGCCGACGTAAAGCGGCAAAACCGCCAAGCCCTGCCAGCAGCAGGATTCCGGCGCCCGGCACAGGCATGACCGCAAGCTCGATATTGTCAAACCGCAGGTTGCCCTTGCCATGTCCGGTTCCAGCTTGACCCAAAGTGATATCGACAATCTTCAGGAAACTGACGTCCTTGAAGATGGCGTAGCTCGTCAGATCAAGCGTGTAGCCTTTGCCCTGTTCGATCAGAACCTGATCAATGAAGGCGCCGACCGAGAAGGTCGCCTCGCCCCGATCCGTAACCAGCGTCAACGGCGCTGCGGGATTGACGATGTTGAACCACAGGTTCTTCACGTCGAACACACCGCCATTCACACGGGTCATCGTCGAGTCGCGGAAAGCATTTTCGGCCCCACACGGCTTCGTCGGATTATTGGCGCAAGCGCCCCTGACAATCCGCAGTTTGTCGAAAACAAAACCGTCCTCGACATAGTTGGTATGAGTGCCCAGAGATGCATTTTCGAAATCAATCGTCGCCGCACCGGCACAACTTGCTGCGATGGCAATTGCCGAAGCGCATGCCAAAGTTCTTATACAGGTCACGTAAACCCCCGACCATTTAACAAACTAAATAAATCGTTAACAGCAGTCGGAGATTTCGGAACTTGGCGATTTAGACAGTCTCACAACCGGAATATATCACGGCCTGCATCGAATTTACCGGCAGTTGAGCGCAATTCGGGTGTGCCCCACGAAGATTCAATCAAACTCGCACAAGCTGCGGTTTTGTCATGATATTATTATCGACATCTGAAAGTTGCATGCGCAGGCATGAAATAGCCAAAAAAGAATTGTCACGAAAACGTGACAGTAAAATTACTCTTTCCCGCGCGTTTCAGCCATTCGGAGCAAGTTTTTCGTCAGCTTCTGACGCTCTAAATCCTACGGGCTCCGATGACAACTCCGTTCAACCAGGAGGGCTGGCATGCGCGATGAACCCGAACTGACCCTTGGGATCGAAGAGGAATATCTGCTGGTCGATCCCGACAGCGGTGATCTGGTCCACGCGCCCGACGGTTTCATGGAGGAATGCCAGCGCCGACTGGGCAACAGTTTCAGCCCCGAATTTCTGCGCTGTCAGGTCGAGATCGGCACCCCTGTCGCTGCCAATATTGTCGACGCCCGGCAGATGCTGACGGATCTGCGCGGCAATGTGGCCGAGGTGGCGACCCTCTATGACCTCGCCCCGATCTCTGCCTCGTGCCATCCTTTCGCGGATTGGCGCGAACAGGTGCATACCGACAAAGACCGCTACAACCAGCTTTCCCGCGATATGGGCGGTGTCGCGCGGCGGATGCTGATCAGCGGAATGCATGTCCATGTCGGCGTCGCCAACAAGGCGCTGCGGATCGACCTGATGAACCAGTTCAGCTATTTCCTGCCCTGGTTGCTGGCGCTGTCGGCGTCCAGCCCGTTCTGGCAGGGGGATGATACCGGGCTTGCCTCTTACCGGACCACGGTGTTCGGCGATATGCCCCGCACCGGCCTGCCGCCGCAAATGGGTGGATGGGGCGAATTCGAACGCTCGGTCGAGGCGCTGACCCGGCTGGAGATTATCGAGGATAGCAGCAAGATTTGGTGGGACATGCGGCCCTCGTCGAAATTCCCGACGCTGGAAACGCGGATCTGCGATGCCTGCCCACGGCTGGATGATACGATCACGCTGGCGGCGCTGATCCAGACGACCACGCGGATGCTGTGGCGGTTGTCGCTGAAAAATGCGCGCTGGCGGCACTACGACAATTTCCTGCTGGGCGAGAACCGCTGGCGGGCTGTGCGTTACGGCACCACCAAGGGCCAGATCGACTTCGGGGCCGAGGAGATCATCCCCTTCCCCGATCTGGCCGAGACATGGCTGGAGCTGATCGCCGAAGATGCCGACGCGCTGGACTGCCAGCCCGCAGTGGCGCGGCTGCGCGAGATGGTGCAGGCCGGCACCGCAGCCGAGGCACAGCGCAAGGTGCTGGCAGGCGCGATGGCTGCGGGGGCGTCACACGATCAGGCGCTGAGGGCCGTGGTGGCGCATCTGGTAACGGAGTTCCGCCGTGATCTGTGACGTCGTGATCTGTGACGGGGCGAAAATGGACACCCGTCCTTTGCACTCGCCCGCAGCCGAAGGGGTGGCGGATGCGGCCAATGTCGCACCGCCCCGGCTCTTGCAACATACCCGCAAAACTTTGCACCTTAGACCCGCGTGGTCGCGATTATCAGGGGAGGGATAGCGCATGGATTTCGCACTCAGCGAAGAACAGCAGGCAATTTTCGACATGGCTTACGATTTCGGTCAAAGCCGTATCGCACCGTTCGCCCGAACCTGGGAAGCCGACGGATCGATCCCGAAAGAGCTGTGGTCCGAAATCGCGCAGCTTGGTTTTGGCGGGCTGTATGTGGCCGAGGAATATGGCGGCTCTGGCCTGTCGCGGCTGGATGCCACGCTGGTTTTCGAGGCACTGGCCATGGCCTGTCCCTCGGTCGGGTCGTTCCTGTCGATCCACAATATGTGCGGCGGCATGATCGACAAATTCGGCAGCGACGAGATCAAGGCCCGCTTCCTGCCCGATCTTTGCAGCATGGAAAAGGTCTTCAGCTATTGCCTGACCGAACCCGGCTCTGGCTCGGACGCGGCGGCCTTGCGGACGCGCGCGCAGCGCGGCGATGATGGCTGGACGCTTAACGGGACCAAGGCCTTCATTTCGGGCGGCAGCTATTCGGATGCCTATATCGTCATGGTCCGCACCGGCGAGGATGGGCCAAAAGGCATCAGCACCATCATCGTCGAGGATCGCACGCCGGGTCTCAGCTTTGGCGGGCTTGAGGACAAGATGGGTTGGCGTGCTCAGCCCACCAGTCAGGTGCAGTTCGATGATTGCGTGATCCCCGCAGACAACCTGCTGGGACAGGAAGGGCGTGGCTTCAGCTATGCCATGGCCGGGCTGGATGGCGGTCGGTTGAACATCTCTGCCGGCGCGCTTGGCGGGGCGCAGGCGGCGCTGAATGCGACGCTGGCCTATATGGGCGAGCGCAAGGCCTTCGGCAAATCCATTGATCAGTTTCAGGCGCTGCAATTCCGGCTGGCCGAGATGGAAACTGCGCTGCAATCGGCGCGGATTTTCCTGCGGCAGGCGGCGTGGAAGCTGGATACAGGCGCGCCCGATGCCACGAAATTCTGCGCCATGGCCAAGCTCTATGTGACCGACCGCGCTTTTGAGGTCGCCAATCAATGCCTGCAACTGCATGGCGGTTATGGCTATCTGGCCGATTACGGGATCGAAAAGATCGTCCGCGATCTGCGGGTTCATCAGATTCTGGAAGGCACCAATGAAATCATGCGGCTGATCGTTGGCCGCGCGCTTCTGGCCGAACGGGGGTAAGCCATGGACGATCCGAACGCACCCGAATTACTGATCCGCAAGACCGGCCGCGCAGGCCGCATCACCTTCAACCGCCCTCAGGCACTGAACGCGCTGAGCCATCAGATGGCTCTGGATCTGCACGCGGCGCTGGACGAATGGCGGCATGACCCTGATGTCGCGCTGGTCATCATCGACGCCAAGGGCGACCGCGCCTTCTGTGCGGGCGGCGATATTGCCGCCGTCTATCGCGGGGGGCTGGCGGGCGATCATCAGATCGGACGGGACTTTTTCCGTGACGAATATCTGATGAACGCGGCGATTGCCGATTATCCGAAGCCGGTCGTGGCCTTCATGCAGGGCTTTGTCATGGGCGGCGGTGTGGGCGTCGGCGGCCATGCCTCGCACCGGATCGTTGGTGACAGTTCGCAGATCGCCATGCCGGAATCGGGGATCGGTCTCATCCCGGATGTCGGCGGGACATGGCTTCTGTCCCGCGCGCCGGGGCGGATTGGAGAATATCTGACGCTGACCGGTGGACGGATGGGCGCGGGCGATGCGCTACATGCGGGTTTCGCCGATTTCTATCTACCCGAGGCCGAATGGCCCGCGCTGATCGCGAAGCTGGAAGAAACCGGCGAGACTGCCTCGATCAAGGGCGCGAAACGCCCGGACTCGGAACTGGCCGACCGCGATCTATCCGCCTTCGGGGGGAAGAATCTGGACGAGATCGTCAAGACGCTCGAACAGGCCGGTGAAGAGGACATGCTGAAACCGATCCGCCGCAACTCTCCGCTGTCGATGGCGGCGGGGCTGGTGATGGTCCGCGCCGCGCGGGGCGATCAGCGCATTCAGGACGCGCTCAGCCGCGAATATCGCTTCACCTGGCGCGCCACCGAACTGGGCGATTTCATCGAGGGCGTGCGCGCCCAGATCATCGACAAGGATCGCAATCCCGCATGGCGCGCGGATGCATCGCCCAAGCATGTGAACAGGATGTTGGCCCCCTTGGGTGATCAGGAACTGAACTGGGAGGACGCGAAATGAAAATCGGATTCATCGGTCTGGGGAATATGGGCGGGCCGATGGCCGCCAATCTGGCCAAGGCCGGGCATGAGGTAGCAGGTTTCGACATGGCCGCCCCGATGCCCGAGGGCGTGACCAAGGCCGCCAGCAGCGCAGAGGCCGCGACGGGCGCGGATGTGGTCATCACCATGCTGCCGAATGGCCGTATCCTGCGCTCGGTCGCTGCCGAGGCGATCCCGGCGATGCAACCCGGCGCGGTGCTCTGCGATTGTTCGACCGTCGATGTGGACAGCGCCCGCGAGGTGGCGCGGCTGGCCCATGAGGCCGGGCTTGGCGCGCTGGACGCGCCCGTATCCGGCGGGATCGGCGGGGCGCAGGCGGGCACGCTGACCTTCATGGTCGGCGGCGGTGAGGACGAATTCACCAAGGTCCAGCCGCTCTTTGACATCATGGGGCAGAAGACGGTCTATTGCGGAGCCTCGGGCGCGGGACAATCGGCCAAGATCTGCAACAACATGATCCTTGGCGTCACCATGATCGCCACCTGCGAGGCCTTTGCGCTGGCGGACAAGCTTGGGCTGGACCGGCAGAAGATGTTCGACGTGGTGTCCACCTCGTCGGGCTATAGCTGGAGCATGAATGCCTATTGCCCGGCCCCCGGCATCGGCCCGAAATCGCCTGCGGACAATGATTACAAACCCGGTTTCGCGTCTGAATTGATGCTGAAAGACCTGACACTGTCGCAATCGGCGGCGCAATCGGCGGGCGCGGACACGCCGATGGGTGCGCTTGCCCGCGAGCTTTATCGCGTCTTTGTCGAGGAAGAAGGCGGTCAGGGGCGCGACTTTTCGGCAATGTTGCCACGGTTCACCGAAAAAAATCGCTGAAAGGGCGTTTTTTGGGGGAACCAAACCGTCAGTGACGGAACCGGAGCCGTTCTGGATGGTTCCGGTCCCATAGGCAGATCTACTGACGACCGAGAATATGAGACACGTTGTCACAATTGCAGCCGTCGCCGCTTTGGCAGGCGTCACGGCGCTGGCCCACAACCTGTTCGGCAGCGGACAGAGGGATGGGCCGGTGGCGGCATCGCCTGCCGCCATCGAGGCAGGCATCACCCCCACAATTGTCGGCTTCAGCGCCGGCGATGTGCCGCCGCGCGATTCCATTCACCTGATCGATCGACCCGGCAAATATGGCCTTGGGCCAGAGCTTCCGGGCAGCCACTATGCCATCGTCTCGAACACGCTGGTCCGGGTGGATGCTTCGTCCTTCAAAATCCTCTCGGTTTTGCGCAGTCACGCCGAAGTTCTGGACTGATCCTTCCGGCAGAACCTTGCCCGTCCCCGCAAGCTACGGAACCGATGCCGCAGGAAGGCGGTTCATTCCTCAAGTCAGTCAAGGAAGTTACTGTGATGAAGGCTCACAAGCCGGTTGCGCTGGCCGCAATCCTGGGCGTGATGATCGTTTCCGGCCTCGCCACCGCCCAGTCACCCGAAGACACGGAAATGGCCGTTCTGGAACAGCCCGGCTCGGCTGAGGCGGGTGAGGTCGCGGTGGGCGATGTCGTCTCGCTTGAGCAGGCGGTGATTGTCGAGCAGCCCGAGGATTACGGGCTTGCACTGGCCCCCGAAGGTGATCGCTATGCGATCATCAACGATATGCTGGTGCGTATCGATCCCGAGAACGGCAAGATTTTGTCGATCCTGCGGCCTGTTGAGGGCCAGTGATAGGGGGCCTGATCCCTACCCCTCCAGCAACGACCGTGCCGCCGCAACCGCCGCGTCGGTGATCCGGTCACCCGACAGCATTCGCGCGATCTCATCCACCCTTTGCGGATGATCCAGCGCCGACACGCCCGAGGTGGTCATGCCGTCGGCCACCGTTTTCGCCACCCGGAAATGGCTGTTTCCAAGCGCCGCGACCTGCGGAGAGTGGGTCACCACCAACACCTGCGCCGTATCCGCCAGAACCTTCAGCCGTCGTCCCACGGCATCCGCCGTCGCGCCGCCAACCCCGCGGTCAATCTCATCAAAGATCAGCACCAGCGCATCATTGCCCCGCGCCAGCGATACCTTGAGCGCCAGCAGAAACCGCGAAAGCTCACCGCCCGAGGCGATCTTGTCCAAAGGACCGGCAGGCGCGCCGGGATTGGTGGCGACGGTAAAGGCCACTGCGTCCTGCCCGTCCGGTCCCGGTTCGGCGGCAGAGACGATGGTCTCAAACACCGCGCGTTCCATCTTCAGGGGTGCAAGCTCGGCCGATACGGCCTTGTCCAACTGCCCCGCCGCCGTCTTCCGCGACTTGGACAGCAGCGCCGCCGCATCCTCGTAACGGCGCGCGGCCTCATCAGCGCGTTGGCGCAGATCGGCGATCATGCTTTCACCGGCATCGATCCGACCTAGCCTCTGGCGCAGCTCATCCGCCAGACCGGCCAGATCGTCGGCCAGAACGTCATGCTTCCGGGCCAAAGCGCGCAGGGCGAAAAGCCGCTCTTCGGCGGCTTCCAGCGCGGCGGGATCGAATTGCATCTCGCGCAGCGCATCCTCGACCCCGCGATGCGCCTCGCCCAGTTCGATCAGCGCGCGCGACAAGGCCGAGATCGGCTCGTCCAGACGCCCCTCGGCCCGGTCGGCGGCACCCTCAAGCCAGCGGTTCGCGTCCAGCATCGCGCCCTCGGCCCCCTCACCGCCCAGCATCTGCAAGGCGCGGGCGACATCGCCGCGAATACGTTCTGCCGCCTGCATCGCGCGGCGGCGTGTGTCGAGTTCGGCCTCCTCCCCCGCAACGGGGGCGAGATCGTCCAATTCCTTCACCGCATGACGCAGGAAATCCTCTTCGCTGCGGGCGGCGGCCAGACGCGCCTCGGCCTCATCCAGATCGCGCAAGGCGGCGCGACGTTCGGCCCAGGCACGCCGGGCGGGTTCCAGATCCAGCCCGGCAAAAGCATCCAGCAACAGCCGGTGGCCGCGAGGGTTCAAAAGCCCGCGATCATCATGCTGACCGTGCAGTTCGACCAGCGCCTCGGACAATTGCCGCAGCACCTCGCCCGAGACACGACGGTCGTTCACATAGCCAGTCTTGCGCCCGTCGCCGCCATTCACACGGCGCAGGATCAGTTCGCCTTCGTCGATCTCGATCCCGGCATCCGACAGAACCGAATGGGCCGGATGATCCTCGGGCAGATCGAACACCGCCGTCACCTCGCCCTGCGCCGCACCTTGGCGAACCAGATCGGCCCGCCCGCGCCAGCCCAGAACGAAGCCCAGACAATCCAGCAGAATCGACTTGCCCGCCCCGGTCTCGCCAGTCAGCACGTTGAGACCCGGCCCGAACGAAAGTTCGAGCCGGTCAATCAACAGCATATTGCGAATATCAAGCGATCGCAGCATCTTGCGCCCCCTCAGGCGGCGCTTGGCATCACAGCCAGCGGCCCTGAATCATCTGGCGATAGACATTGGTCAGCCAGCTATCGCCACTTGCTTCCGGCGAAAGTCCGCGACCGCGAAGCTGGCGATAGGCGTCATCGTAGAAGGGCGAGGACTGGAAGTTGTGGCCCAGAATCGCACCCGCCGTCTGCGCCTCGTCATTCAGGCCAAGCGCCAGATAGGCCTCGACCAGACGTAACAAAGCCTCGGGCGTTTGGGTGGTCGTCTGGAATTCCTCGACCACGACGCGGAAGCGGTTGATCGAGGCGGCGTAATGGCCGCGCTTCAGGTAATAGCGACCGATCTCCATTTCCTTGGCGGCAAGGTGATCGAAGGCCAGATCGAATTTCAGAATGGCGCTGCGGGCATATTCGCTGTCGGGATATTCCTCGATCACCGTGCGAAGCGAGCTGAGCGCCTGGAAGGTCAGACCCTGATCGCGGCCAACCTCATCAATCTGGTCATAATAGGAAAGAGCCAGCAAATACTGGGCATAAGCCGCATCTTCATCGCCCGGATAGGTGTCGATGAACCGCTGCGCCGCGCCCCGCGCCTCTTCATAGTTCTTGGCCCGGTGGTTGGAATAGGCCTGCATGATCAGCGCGCGCTTGGCCCATTCGGAATAGGGGTAAAGCCGCTCGACCTCGCTGAAATAGAAAACTGCGTCTTCCGGCTTGCGGCTGTTTTCCAGCTCATACTCGCCACGCTTATAGATCTGCTCGGCGGTAAAGCGATCCAGATTCCGCCGCTCGGCATCCGATGAGGAACCAGAGCATCCGGCCAGCGTCATACCCGCTACGACCGCAGCCATCATGGTTGCCGATATTTTCGAGCGCGCCATATTCACCCTGCCCTACGATTCTTCTGAGCGGCCACCCGTTTCTGGCGCGGCTGCCGGCATCTCCTAGCACAGAACATCAGGGGGCGCAAAATGGCAATCCATTGAATTTCGCCATTGAAATACTATGGGACGCAGCGGCGAAAATCGGCTGCGGCCGCGCAAGGTTACGCGACCGCCCAATCATTCTGCTCTACGATGTAATTGGCCACACCGGCACCCGGCAGACGATCTTCCAGCGCGGGCGAACAGGTTTCCCATTCCCACGCCGTCGGGTCCGCAAACAAGGCCCGCAGCAGACGGTTCGTCATTGCATGCCCGGCGCGGTGGCCGGTATAGCGGGCCAGAAGCGGCGCACCGGCAAGGCCAAGATCGCCCATTGCGTCCAGCATCTTGTGGCGCACAGCTTCATCCCGGTGGCGCAGACCACCCGGCGACAGAACCTTCGCGCCATCAACGACGACCGCGTTCAGATAGGTGCCGCCAAGGGCCAGACCATTGCGGCGCATTGCCTCGACATCCGACTGCCGGCAGAAGGTGCGGCTGTCGGCCAGTTCGCGCAGGAAAGCGCCATTGGCCATGTCCAGCCGCTTTTCCTGATGACCGATGGCGGCATCAACGAAGTCGATGTCGAAATCGATCTGCAGGTGATCGGCCGGTTCCAGACGGGCAAAAGCCTCACCCTCGCGCACCTCGACCGGGCGCAGCACGCGGATCGCGCGCAGCGGCGCATCCAGCACCTCGATCCCCGCGCGCAGGATGCCATCGGCAAAGGGTGCCGAGGAACCGTCGAGAATCGGCACTTCCGGGCCATCGACGGTCACCAGCGCATTGTGAATGCCGGTGCCGACCAAAGCGGCCATGACATGCTCGACCGTGGACAGGGTGGTGCCCTTGCCGTCATCCATCAGCGTGCACAGCTTCGACGGGGTGACGTGAT
The DNA here is from genome assembly GCF_016629665.1 of Paracoccus caeni. GTDB lineage: Bacteria > Pseudomonadota > Alphaproteobacteria > Rhodobacterales > Rhodobacteraceae > Paracoccus > Paracoccus caeni. Next base: position 1,041,186 of record NZ_JAEPRQ010000001.1, on the reverse strand, counting down.
CCCACAGCGCCGGGATATCCACGGCGGGTTGCAGGTCGGTGCGGCGAAAGACAATGCCGTGGCCTGCAGGCGCGGGATGGATTTCCAGCCGGACAGGGGCGCCGCTATGCAGCCCCATGCCCGAGAATTTCACCATTTTTTTCAGCGTCGCCTGCATTTTCTGCCTGCCTTCAAATCCGTTAGCCGGAATCGATTGTTCCGACATCATTCCAGCTAGGACCGCTGACGGGCACGTTCAACTAACGAATTGTGACGGGGTGAAACATTCGCGGGCCGGTTATCGCCGACAATGCGAGGATGGCAAACAAGCCGCTGAAACAAAAAGAAAAAGAGCCGCCCGAGGCGGCCCTTTCCCTGCTCGATCGTATCGTTTTCGTGAACGCTATCAGTTCGCCTGACGACGCAGGAATGCCGGGATTTCGACATTGTCCTGAGCGCTGTCCGGGCTGGCCAGATCGTCAAAATCGGCTTCCTGCTGACGGGCACGAACCGCCACACGCTCATTCACGCGCTCGGAAATCGACGAGGCGGCGGGCTTTTGCGGGGCGGGTTGATCGCCGTGACCTGCCATCCGCTCCAGCATGCGGCCAAGACCGGCCATGCGGCTTTGGTTGCGCGGCGCTTCGGGTTCGGGGGCGCGTTGCTGCGCCTGCTGACGCTCACCGTGATGCTCGACCGCGCGGCGCAGACGCTCCATTACTTCCGGGCCGGGTTGACCACGGCCACCTGCTGCCGGGCGCGGCGCGACGAAGTCGTTGCTGTCATCCTCGATGCGGACGGCGGCGGCGCGGGTCGGCTGCTCTTTCGGCTGATAGGCCGGGGGCGGCACGTCATGTTCGACGCGGGCGGCAGGCTGCTGCTCGTGACGGATCTCGGCGGCGGGGGCCGGATTGCGGCGCGGCGGAACCGGCAGATCATCCTCGACCGCGACATCTTCCTTGCGGGTGACGGGCGGGTTCTGGGTCAGCGGTTCGGCCATGCTGCGGCGCGGGGCCGGAATATCGGCCACGGCAGCGCTGGCATCGATGCCGGTCGCGACCACGGACACGCGGATCGAGCCGTCCATATCCGGGTCAAGGGTCGAGCCGACGATGATATTCGCATCGCTGTCCACCTTGTCGCGGATCACGTTTGCGGCCTCGTCCAGCTCGAACAGGGTCATGTCGTAGCCGCCGGTGATGTTGATCAGCACGCCACGGGCGCCGTTGAGGCTGATTTCGTCCAAGAGCGGGTTGGCAATCGCACGCTCGGCGGCTTCCTGCGCCCGGTTCTCGCCCGAGGCTTCGCCGGTGCCCATCATCGCCTTGCCCATCTCGTCCATCACCGCGCGCACGTCGGCAAAGTCGAGGTTGATCAGGCCCGGACGGACCATCAGGTCGGTCACGCCCTTGACGCCCTGATACAGCACGTCATCGGCCATGGCGAAGGCTTCGGTAAAGGTGGTCTTTTCGTTCGCCAGCCGGAACAGGTTCTGGTTGGGGATGATGATCAGCGTATCGACGACCTTCTGAAGGGCTTCGACGCCCTCTTCGGCCTGACGCATCCGCTTGCTGCCCTCGAACTGGAACGGCTTGGTCACGACGCCGACGGTCAGGATGCCCATCTCACGCGCGGCCTGCGCGATGATCGGCGCGGCGCCGGTGCCGGTGCCGCCGCCCATCCCGGCGGTGATGAAGCACATATGCGCGCCCATCAGGTGATCGACGATATCCTCGATGGTCTCTTCAGCGGCCTTCGCCCCGATCGAGGGCTTTGCGCCAGCGCCCAGACCCTCGGTCACTTTCGGACCCATCTGAACGCGGCTGGTCGCCCGCGACCCTGCCAGCGCCTGCGCGTCGGTGTTCGCCACCACGAACTCGACCCCGTCAAGCTGCTTCTCGATCATGTTGTTGACCGCGTTTCCGCCAGCGCCGCCCACACCAAACACGGTGATCCGCGGCTTCAGCTCGTCTTCGTCGTTCATCATCAGATTGAGGTTCATGGGTTCCGCCTGTTTATTCACTGTTTTGTCGGGCCATATGCGCCTGCCCGAATCCCCGCATGTAGATAATCCTACCGGTTGAGGCAGGTCTCGTCATCCGAAAAAGCGGCTGAAACCACAAAATATGGCGGTCAGCAGCCTATTGCTTGGCGGTATCTTGCCATCAACGCAGAATGTGGTGAGGCGCGGCCCGCCCACACACATTCCAGAGCGTTGAATGCCTTACCAGTTATTCCTGAACCAGCGATAAGCCCTCCGAAGGCTGCGGGTCGGATAGCGGTCGGCGGGGATTTCGAAATCCCACCATTCGTCCTGCGGATGCGCCGCGAACAACGCCAGACCGACCGCGCTGGAGAAGCTGGGATCGGTCAATTGGTGCGCCAGCCCATCGATGCGCAGCGGACGCCCGCAGCGGATGTTGGGGCCAAGGATACGCGCGGCCAGCCCGTCCAGACCGGGGATCTGGCTGCCGCCGCCGGTCAGCACGATCTGCTGGCTGGGAAGCGAGTCAAATCCAGCCGCATCAAGGACTTCGCGGACACCTTCCAGAATCTCCTCGACCCTCGGGCGCATCACGCCGATGACATCGCCACGGCTGACGGCACGACGGTCGGATTCCCAATCGCCGGTATCTCCGCCCACCTCGATCATGTCGCGATCATCGCGTCCGGTGGCCTCGACACCGCCATTCAGGGTCTTCAGACGCTCGGCCACAGGCAAGGACACCCGCAAGCCTTGGGCAATATCCTGCGTGATCAGGTTGCCGCCAATTCGAACATTATCCGAGAAGATCATGTGTTTGCGGATAAAAACTGATACGCCGGTTCCGCCGCCACCAAAATCGATGCAGGCCCCGCCCAATTCCTGCTCATCCTCGACCATCGAGGCACGGGCCGAGGCATAGGAAGCCGAGGCAATCCCCGCCAGTTCCAGATCACAACGGCGGATGCACTGGATCAGGTTACCGATGGCGTCGCCATCGACGGTCAGCACATGCATGTCGCAGGCCAGCTTGTTGCCGACATGATCGCGCGGATCGGCAAGCCCGCTGCGGTTATCCACGGCGAAGTTCACCGGCTGAGCATGCAGCACTTCGCGCCCGCGCCCGAAATCCGGCGCATCGCAGGCGGCCAGAACCGAGGCGATATCGTATTCATGGACCTTGCCCGCCGCCAAGGAAATCTCACCCGCCAAACCGTAAGAGGCCGGACGCCCGCCAGACAGGCAGGCAATCACATGATCCACCCGCACGCCCGCCACTTTCTGCGCGGCGGTGACCACGGTGCGGATCGCCCGTTCGGTTTCGGCCATGGTCTCGATCTCGCCCCGGCGCACGCCGCGCGACCGGGTCGAGGCCGCGCCGATCACCCGGAAATTCGCCTGCCCTGCCATCGGCCCGACACCGTCGGTTTCGCGGAACGTGCCGGTGCCGTCAAAGCGCAGCACCAGACAGGCGATCTTCGAGGTGCCGATATCAAGGATGCCGATCACACCGCGTTGCAGGGCTGCGCGGCGAATATTGCGCATGGCGCGCTGCGTTTCGTAAAGCTCTGGCATCGGCTCAGCCCCCCTTGTTTTCGTCTGTGATGATCCGCCCGTCAGGCCCCAGAAGAGGCTGCTTGCGGGCTTCTCGGATGGTGTTTCTGGCATCGATGCCCAGGCGCAGAACCGGCTTTGACGGATTGCGCAAATCGACCACGCTCAGATCGCGGCCCAGCATATCCTGCGCCCGGTCCAGCGCGACGGCGGCTTCCAGCGCGATCTGCGCACCGTCCGCAGGCAGCATGATCCGCTGACCGTGATCCAGCACCAGATCCCAACGCCGTTCACCCCGGCGCACCAATCCACGCACACGCGGCAGGATCGGCCCGGCGGCATCGAACAGCGCCAGAGCTTCGTCCACCTTCAGATCGGCGCCTTCTCCGGTGATCAGCGGCAGATCGCTGCGCACATCGCGCGACGTGACGCTGGCCACCCGGTGCCCGGTCGCGTCCAGCATTTCGATCCCGCGCGCATTGCGCCACAGAACCGCAGGCTGACGCTCTTTCACCACCGCGGACAGAATGCCGCCGGGCTTGATCCGCAGATCGATCGATTCAATCGCGTCAAGCTGCATCACCTGAAGCCGCAAAGCCGCCAGATCGATTTCGAAGCTCGATGCAGGCAGATCGACCGGCAGCATCGACCGCAGCGCCTTGTCCACGACGGGCGAGGCACCCTCGACCGTCATCATCTGGACCTGAAACTCCTTGCGGCTTTGCACCTTTTGCAGAATGGCCGTCAGATCCTCGTTCAGCGACGCGCGCCGGTCATCATCGGACAGCCACAGGCCAGCGATCATCGCGATCAGAAAGGCCGGAAGCCCGATCCGAACCACCCGGCGATAAAGCGGCTTCAGCCACATCCGCTCCAGCCGGTATTGCAGCCGCGAGGGCGCCGGATCGCGCTTCACCCGCGGCGCCTGCTGGGGCTGCGGTTGCGGCTGACGGCTCGGACGGTGATCGGTGATCAGCGGCACAGCGCATCCTCCACCATCCAGCGCATCAGCGCGGGGAAATCGATGCCCACCTTCGCCGCCTGTTCGGGCGCAAGCGAAGTGGGGGTCATACCGGGTTGCGTGTTCACCTCCAGCAGGAACAGCCCGGCAAGACCGCGCGTCTCGTCCCACCGGAAATCGGTGCGCGAAAGCCCCTTGCAGCCAAGCGCCTGATGGGCCCTGACGGCATAGTCGAGGCAGGCCTCGGTGATCTCTGCCGGAATATTGGCGGGAATTTCGTGGCGCGAACCGCCGGGCTTGTACTTGGCATCGTAATCATACCAGCCGTCGGTGATGATCTCGGTCACCCCAAGCGCCCGGTCGCCCAAGACCGCCACCGTCATCTCGCGCCCCGGCGCATAGGTTTCGACCATGACCCGCGCGGGCATCGCATCCGACAATTGCGGCGGCTGATTGGCGCCGTCATGGATCAGATAGACGCCGACCGAAGAGCCCTCGTCATTCGGCTTCACCACATAGGGCGGCTGCATCACATGGCGGCTGCGCACCTCATCGGCATCGGCGATCAGGCTTTCCAGCACCGGCAACCCCGCCTCGCGCAGCGCCAGTTTCGAGCGGGTCTTGTCCATCGCCAAGGCCGAGGCCAACACACCCGAATGGGTATAGGGCAGGTCCATCCATTCAAGGATGCCCTGCACGCAGCCATCCTCGCCAAAGCGGCCATGAAGGGCGTTGAAGACGACATCGGGGGCAAGTTTGCTCAGTTCCGCAACGACATCGCCGCCGCGATCCTTGCCGAGGATCACCTCGGTCACGTCATAACCCGCCACCCGCAGTGCAGCCGCGCATTCGCGACCGGAAGACAGGGACACCTCGCGCTCGGCCGAGGGGCCACCCATCAGGACTGCAACGGTGTGGGCTGTCCTGCTCGACCTGCCCGCCACTTTTCGCCTCTTCTTCCCGGTTGTTCCGGGTTTTCGTAGCCATGTCAGTCTTTTAGACGACCGTTCATGCCTGCTGTTCGTTCTGTATAACCCACATTAGCCGACAAGCCCGAATCACAAAAGAGCAATTATCGTCGTTCAGCGGAATATTTCCGCGACTCCAATCGCTTGCGACGTTCTTGGCGGCAACGCATATTCCGCGCGGAAACACCATTGGATTTCAAAGATGAACATGATTCCCGGCAAGAAAATGATGCGCCTTTTGGGCCTGACCATGACCGCAGCGCTGCTTGCTGCCTGTTCGAGCGGCAATAGCGTCCATTTCAGCGACAGCAACAAAGTGACGGTCGGCGATTACAACGTGAAATGGGCCGATGCATCGGCATTCGGCAAGCGCGATGACGGACTGACGCCGATCATGTTCATCATCACGCCGACGGTCACCGGCAGCGACCGCTCGGCATCGCTTGCCGAGCGTCAGAGACTGGCGCAAGCGGCGCTTGAGACAAGCTCGCGTTGCGAATGGGCACGGTTCGATCCGGCGGTGAACGCGCAATATACCTCGATGGCGGGTGGCGCAGATTTCACCCTCTACGCCTTGGCACGCTGCCGGTAAGCCAAGGGGTAAAGCAGGGTGGCGCGGAAACGGTTCCGCGCCATTCAGCCCTCGTTCGGATCATCCCCCGGATCACCGACCCGGATGACTTCCCATTGCAACTCATGGCCGCTGTCTTCCAGCACGCGGCGGCGGACCAGCTCGCCCAGGGCTTCCAGTTCCGCAGCCGTCGCCCCGCCGGTGTTCAGCAGGAAATTCGGATGCTTTTCAGACATTTGCGCCCCACCCCAGCTATGCCCACGCAGACCGGCACGGTCGATCAGCGACCATGCTTTCAGGTCATGCGTATCGTCCTCGCGTCCCGTCGAGCTGAAGCCTGCGGGGTTGCGGAAGGTTGAGCCGGCGCTGCGTTCCTTGGTGGGTTGGGTTTCGTCGCGCTTGGTCAGTTGGGCGGCCATTTTCGCGTGCAGCGCATCGGGGTCGCCGGGCGTGGCGCGGAAGGTGGCCTCGGTGAGGATGCAGCCTTCGGGCAGGTCCGAATGGCGGTAGGCGAAGTTCAGGTCGGCGGGTGTCAGCGTGATCCGGGTGCCGTCGCGGGTGATGGCTCGGGCCTCGATCAAATGGTCGGCAGTATAGCTGCCATAGCAGCCCGCGTTCATGCGAATGGCGCCGCCGATGCTGCCCGGAATGGTGCGCAGGAAAGTCAGATCAAGCCCCGCATCCGCCGCGCGCCGCGCGACATGGGCATCCAGTGCCGCAGCCCCTGCTGTGACATTTTCTCCTGCGGTTTCAATGCCATTGAAGCCACGGCCCAAGCGAATGACGACGCCGCGGATACCGCCGTCGCGGACAATCAGGTTCGAGCCGACGCCAATCGGAAAGACTGGCACGGCGGGGTCCAACGCGGCAAGGAAGGACGCGAGATCATCGTCATCGGCGGGCTGGAAAAGCCAGTCGGCGGGGCCGCCGACGCGCAGCCATGTCAGGGAATCGAGCGGGCGGTTCGGGGTCAGCGTGCCGCGAACGGGGGGCAAATCGAAGGTCATCCGTTCTGGTAGCCAGCCGCGGCAGAGGCGTCAATATCGGCGCAACGGGGGTGATGACATGTTGCGTAGCTCCGGCAAGGATCGGCCAGCAAATGCTGGGTTTTCGGCTGCACAGCGCGTCCACCGGGCATGCACAGGATGTACACAGGGCGTACACAGCTTGCGAACGGTGGGTTAAGGGGTTGTTAAGCCTTCATCGGTGTTCGAAAGCGGAGGCCGGTGCCCGACCGCGGGTGGGTACTGCGACAGATGCTCCTGCGCACTTTAAGGCGCCGCGCCCGCCGTACGTCTTTGTGGCGTGGGCGGGCGCTCATAACACCCTAGCCAGTTGCTTCAGTGCCTCAACAAGTTCCATGAATGCTGACTGGTTCACGACAAAATACGCAACACCTGCACGTACCATCCATTTCCCGGCAGAGCTTCCGATCTCTTTCGCTGTAGCCTTCAGAACCTCATCGCCAAGAGTGGCGCAATATGCCGCTATTGCTGTCACGGTCGTTGCGACGCTTTGCGCAATGTGACGAAGGAGCGATCGAGAAGGTTTGGATTTCTGCAGCGCTTGTTCCGCCTCGTCCAGAACGTCGACCAATCTGTCGATTTCGTGGACGGGCTCATTCACAAGTTCCGGCGGATTATTGTGCCCTCGATAAGCGAGCGGGATCGCCTCAGTATCCGACGCTTGCAGTTGCGCCTTCAGATCACGGACCTGAGCCAGGAGCCTGTGGCGTTCAAGCGTGTTTCTGATTTCTCGATCCAGTCTATTACCGCCCTCGTTCCACAGATCGTCGGGGATCAGCGCGATGTCACGTAGCAATGCCCAGTCCTGTGGACGGCCATCAAGCGCGGCCTGATACCAATCGCGCCAGAAATCGCCTGCCGGGGTGCTTCGTAGTACGGGAATACTGGCCTGCCACTGCTCTGCTAGGGGACTGACATCTGCCCAGAGCGGCACAGTATTCACGTCCCTGCCGACGACGAAGGCGTGAACATCCATTGCTATAGAATTCCAGTAACCCTGAGCGGACACATTGCGGCGGGCTAAGGTGGCGAGAGCGTTGTTGATAACAAGCAAAGCGCCGTCGACGAGGTATCCCGTAAGGTGAATGTCCGCAGCGCGGATAGCATGGGCGGCGCCGACAGCGGTGTTGATGGATATGTAGGCGCGATAGGCGAGGCCTCTTTCGGTACTGAAGCCGACACCCTCTGCGGCGGACTCGACATTATGCGCCGAGCGAACGGCAAGCTCGGTAGCCTCTCTGATCTCCGGGGTAGGATACGCTTTCGCAACGCCGAGGATCAGATTCAAACGCAGGATCGGGGTCGCGGTCACATGGCGTTCTTGCGCCCAAGGTCCAGACATCGCTGCGATGCTTAGCGGCATTAGGCGGAGTGCGGCCCGATGGACGATCTCAAACGCATCGCCTTGCGGCCGTGTCCGCAGCCATGCTTCAAGGCTGTCTCTGTCGTTAATCCGGGGCAGATCGCTCATGCGAGGAAAATCACCTCTTGGCAGGCGTTCGGCAAGCTTTTTTAATGGTTTAGCGCGCGTTTCGCGGTGCTGTCATGCGCCCGCTTACTCAATCGCGCTGAGGATCAGCCCGGCCAGCGACAGAAGCACGTAGATGGCAATGTCCCATGGTCGCGAGGGTGGGCTGTAGATCGTCACCATCTGCTTTGCCACGCCGCGTTGAAACTGCTGGTAAAGCCAGCGGAGGATAACGCCTGTGCCAATCGCGCCCGCGCAAAGTCCAAGAAGCATGGCGAAAAGTGCGCCGATGAGGCCCGCCAGATAGTGACCGGATTTGCCCATCGAAATCGCGTAGCAGCCGAATGCCGAGCCCGCCAAGGTGCCGAAACCGATTGCCAGCGGCAGCCATGTTCGGGACGAGACGCGGATGATGCCGATGGCCATTGCGCCAAGCGCCAAGGCGATCGGGACGGCGTAAAGCAGAAGCTCCATGGTGCGACCTCAAACAGGCATACTGAAAATGATACAGAAAATCGGAAGAAACACAAAAATCGACGCCAAGGGTTTATCCGTAGGACCATCGCCACGCGGCGTCGCTTACGGCATTTCCCCCTGTGCCGGAGGGGTCGGGCGGCGGGCCGTGCCGCTGGGCAGGGTCACAAGCAGGATCAGCCCGACCGCGAAAGCGCCGATGCCCATGATCGGGCCCCAGTAAAGCGTCAGCCAGCCCAGGATGGGCACGCCCACCACCACCATCGCGCGCAGTGCGTGGCGGCGATATTCGGCGCGCAGCATCGGGATAATCCAGACCAGCAGCAGCCACAGGGCTGGCAGCGCAAGGGAAAGAAGTTCGGCCCGGCTCACGCAGCCGCGCCTTGAAGTCGCGCGGGCAGCGCATTGGCCCAGGTCGAGATCGTGCCCGCGCCAAGGCAAACCACCATATCGCCCGGACGGGCCTGTTCGCGGACCAGCCGCTCAAGATCGTCCTCGCTGATGATGGCGCGGGCATGGCGGTGGCCGTGGGCGATCAGCCCGGCGACCAGATCGTCGCGAGAGGCGCCAGGGATCGGGTCTTCGCCTGCCGAATAGACCTCGGCGATGGCGACGACATCGGCTTCGTTGAAGCAGGTGCAGAAATCCTCGAACAGGTTCGACAGGCGCGAATAGCGGTGCGGCTGATGCACGGCGATGACGCGGCCCTGCGTGGATTGCCGGGCGGCTTTCAGCACCGCCGCGATCTCGACCGGGTGGTGGCCGTAATCGTCGATGATGGTGACGCCGTTCACTTCACCCACCTTGGTAAAGCGGCGGCCGACACCGCCGAATTTCGCAAGCGCCTCGCGGATTTCGGATTTCTTCATGCCAAGGTGACGGGCCACGGCCACGGCGGCCAAGGCGTTCGAGACGTTGTGATCGCCGGGCATCGGCAGGGTGCAGCCCTCGATCATCTCGATATCGCCGGTCTCGGTCGGGCCTTCGCCTTGCAGCGCGATGTCGAAATGGGCGATGCCGTTCTGATAATGCAGGTTCATCGCCCGCACATCGGCCTGCGCGTTGAAGCCGAAGGTGACCACGCGGCGGTCGGTCAGTTTCCCGACCAGCGCCTGCACTTCGGGGTGGTCGGTGCAGCAGACGGCAAGGCCGTAGAAGGGAATGCCGGATGCGAAATTCAGAAAGCCCTGACGCAGCGCATCGAAGCTGCCCCAATGCTCCATATGCTCGGGGTCGATATTGGTGATGATGGCGATGTCGGCAGGCAGGCGATTGAAGCTACCGTCGCTTTCATCGGCCTCGACCACCATCCACTCGCCCGCCCCGGCCCGCGCGTTCGAGCCATAGGCGTGGATCACCCCGCCATTGATCACCGTCGGATCGATGCCGCCAGCGTCCAGCAGAGTCGCGACCATGGTGGTGGTGGTGGTCTTGCCGTGAGTTCCGGCAATGGCGATGTTGGATTTCATCCGCATCAGTTCAGCCAGCATCTCGGCCCGGCGGACGACGGGAAGGCCACGGCGGCGGGCCTCTTCCAGTTCGGGATTGCCCTTCTTGATCGCGGTCGAGATGACGATCACCGCCGCCTCTCCGATATTCTCGGCGGTCTGGCCTTCAAAGACGCGGGCGCCAAGGGTTTCCAGCCGGTCGGTGATCTTCGAGCGTTTCAGATCGCTGCCCTGCACCTGATAGCCAAGGGTCAGCAGTACCTCGGCGATGCCCGACATGCCGATACCGCCGATGCCCACAAAATGAATCGGACCCAGTTCGCCGGGCAGTTTGGTGGCCGCGTTCATGGCATCATCTCCGTGACGATTTCATAGAGCCGCCGCGCCGCATCCGGGCGTCCAAGCGACAAGGCCGCGCGGGCCATATCGCTGGCACGGGCGGGGTCGGTAAGAATTGCGCGGATGTCGCGCGTCAGGCTTTCCGCGTCAAGGACGGATTCCGGGTGGACAAGGGCCGCGCCCGCCTCGGCCAGCGCCTGAGCATTGGCGGTCTGGTGATCGCCGGTGGCGATGGCCAGCGGGATCAGGATTGACGGGCGCCCGACCACGGTGATGTCGGCAAGCGAGGATGCGCCCGACCGGCTGATGACCAGTTGCGCCTGTGCCAGCCGTTCCGGCACATCGGTAAAGAAGGGCTGCACCTCGGCCCGGACACCTGCATCCGAATAGGCGCGACTGACGCGGTCGGCATCCTCGGCGCGGGCCTGATGGCTGATATACAGGCGCTGACGCAGATCGTCAGGCAAGGCTGCCACGGCTTGCGGGACCAGATCCGACAGGACGCGCGCCCCCTGCGAGCCGCCGATGACCAGCAGGTGCAGATCGCCCTGCCCCGGCGCGGTATAGGGTGCGGCGGCGAAATCCAGCACGGTGCCGCGGACCGGATTGCCGGTATGGACGCCCTCGACCCCCTCAGGGAGTTCGGTTGGCCATGTGCCGCAGGCCACCCGATCAACGCGGCGCGCGAAGAGACCGTTCACGCGGCCCATCACGCCATTTTGTTCGTGGATCATGCGCGGCAGGCCAAGGGTCAGCGCCGCCGACAGCGCCGGAATGGTTGGATAGCCGCCAAAGCCGATCACCACACTGGGCCGGTCACGGCGAAATTCGGATCGGGCTGACAGCACGCCCGCGGCGATTTTGAACGGCGCGGCCAGCTTGCCCAGCACACCGCCGCGCGACGTGGTCGCGGATTGGACCACGCTGCGCTGGACCTCTTGCGGGAAATTCCCAGCATAGCGGGCTCCGCGTTCATCGGTGGACAGCTTGACGCGCCATCCTTCGGACAGCAGCAGTTCCGCCAAAGCCTGTGCCGGAAACATATGGCCGCCGGTCCCCCCGGCGGCGATCAAAGCAAGCGGAGCCGCCATCAGCCTCTCCGCCGCAGGATCTCGGCCAGTTCGCCCTGCGGGCGCGAGCGGGTCAGGGCCAGCAGCATACCAAGCGCAATGCCCGAAGCGATGACCGACGAGCCGCCATAGCTGACAAAGGGCAGCGTCATCCCCTTTGCGGGCAGCAGCCGCACGGCCACACCCATATTGATCAGCGCCTGCACACCGAAGGCGCAGGCAAGGCCGGTCCCGGCGATGCGGGCGAAGGGATCACGTTCGCGCAACATGCGAAACAGCGAGCGGATCACGATGGTGCAGTAAAGCGCGATGATGGCGAGGACCAAGATGGTGCCGTATTCCTCGGCCGCGACGGCGATGATGAAGTCGGTATGGGCATCCGGCAGCGACCATTTGACCGAGCCTTCACCGACGCCGACGCCAAAGAAGCCGCCGTCCTGAATGGCCTTGGTGGCATAGCCGATCTGGGTGCGCGGATCGATCTCGGGCGAGAGAAAGCCGTTGATGCGGCGGGCAAAGTGTTCCGATGCACCATAGGCGAAAGCCCCCCCCATCACCGCCATACCGGCCACGCAGAGCAGCAGGAACATCGGCGCTCCGGCGACGAAATACATCACCAGCCATGAGAACAGGACCAGCGAGGCTTGGCCGAAATCGGGTTGCAGCGCCAGAAGGACCACGATGATCAGCGCCACGCCGAAGGAATAGGTCTTGCCGGGAGGGCCGCCCACCTCTTGCGAGGAGGCCATGAACCACGCGCAGATGGCGACGAAGCCGGGTTTCAGAAATTCCGAGGGCTGGATCGAGACGAAGCCAAGGCTTAGCCAGCGCGTTGCCCCCTTGCCGAAATCGGTGCCGATGATCGGCAGCGCCGCGATCAGCAGGAACGAGGCCAGAAAGCCCAAAACCCCGATCCGCCTGATCTGTCGCGGCGACATCATCGAGATCACCAGCATCACGACCAGCGCGACACCGCCGAACATCGCCTGTCGCTCGACATAGTAAAAGCGTGGAAGGTTGTTCTTTTCTGCCAGCGGAACCGAGGCCGCCAATCCCAGCAACAGACCTATGGCAAACAGGCCCAGCACGCATGCAAGGGACCATTTGTCCAATGTCCGCCACCAGCGGGGAAGAATCGGATCACCCGCCCTTACGGGCGTGGCGCCAAAGACCATCTCGGTCATGGGAATACCGCCGTCACTGCCTCTGCCTTGTCCGGTTTCTCCGGATCTAAGGGGCAGCATAGCGCGAAAAATCCTGTCGCGCCACAGTCGATTGCACCGGCCCTTCCGGCCAGCAAAAGCGGGGATTTTCGATAGCCCGGACAGCAAAAGACCCCCGTGGGAGGGTCCGGGGGTCATACTGGTCACGCTACGCACGATTTCAAAAACTGGCGAAACAATCTTCAGCTTTTGCCATCGGTTGCGGGAAATCTATGTTCCCTGAGATCGGTTTCCATAGGTAAGGATACCTATTGTCTGAGGGCGCGTCTGACAGGTGGGACAGGTTATCGCGATATGCCATGGCTACGGTCGTAGCCGTTGGGCAAAGGTGCCCGCCATCCCTGGGGCGGCGACAGCGGGCGGTAAACCTGCACCAGCAGCGGATAACAGGCGGCGGCGTCCGAGGAATGTTCGGCGCTGCAATCGCCTCCGGGACAGGCGGACAGGGCACCCAAAAGGTCGATCTCGGCGAAAAATTCCAGATGATCGCCGGGCCGAACCGGGCTGGCCTTCATCAGATATTGGCCGGTCTGGCGCGAAAACCCGGTGCACATGAACACGTTCAGCACGTCATGGACCAGCGCCTCGGCCCGATCCTGCGGCAGATTGCGGGCATCCGACAGCGCGCGTGTCAGGTTCGAATGGCAGCAATGATGATATTGGCCGCCCTTTGACAGCAGATTATGCGTGTAGGGATCGCAGCGGGTGCCGATCACATCATGGACGCCGCAGCCATATTGGTCGAAGCCATACCAATCCAGCGTGTCATTGGTGATCGTGGCCAGCGGGCGCATGGTCGGGAAGGATGACCACAGCCGCGCGCCGGTTGTCAGGTGGGTGCCGTGAAGGGCGCGGGTTTTGCCGGAATAGAAGCGCTCGGTCAGGTCAGCGGACCAGAGGTTGAGGTCGCCGACCTGTGGGCCTTCAGTGCTGATGATGCGGAAGAAATGACCGGCGGGAATATCAAAGCAACGCGCCTCGCGCGGCGGGACGATGGTTTCCGAGATCATCTGCCAGCCGTCGCGGGCGGCGCGATAGGCCGCAAGATCGACAGGCGGCAGGCTTTCGGTCGGGTAGCAGGTCACGGGGGCGATGGCACGGCGGGCATCGGCATCGGCGGGTGGGGTGTGATCGCGGGTCATGGCGGCTCCTTCGCCGTGCATGGTGCCGGAAATAAGCTGAGGTGCAAGGGTGTGGGCCGGTCAGAGCGGAGGGCAGTGCCGGTCCGTCGGTTGGGCACTACAACAGGTGTTCTTCACACTTTATGGTGCCAGCCCGTCCTCCCTCCCTGTTGTGCGAAACATCACCGAAGTGCCCGCCCGGTGGGACGGACGGGCACTGCCCGGCGGTGCCTTCGGCACCTTGTTCCGGGCGGGGACTCTTCATTCGACGGAAGGCTCAGCCCAAGAGTGCCAATCCGGGGAAAGTCTCCAGAAGCCAGAAGCTGAATTCGGTGAACGCGCCGGTGATCAGCATCACCCCGACCACGATCAGCAGCACACCCATGACCCGCTCGATGGTTTTCAGCCAGGGCTTGATCCGGTTCATGACGGCAATCGCGCGATTGATGAAAATCGCGGCCAGCAGGAACGGGATGCCAAGGCCAAGCGCATAAACGGCAAGCAGCGCGGTGCCGCGGGACATTTCGCCGCCCGTCGCGGCCAGCGACAGGATCATGCCAAGCTGCGGGCCGATGCAGGGGGTCCAGCCGAAGGCGAAGGCGAGGCCTAGCACATAGGCACCGAACGCGCCGCCATCCTGCTTGCCCGCCTCGATCCGGGCTTCCTGATCAAGGATCGGGATGCGGATGATGTGCAGGAAATGCAGGCCCATTACGATCACCATCACCCCGGCAGCCTGTGCCAGAAGATGCTGATATTGCAGGAATGCGCGCCCGAAGGCCGAGGCCGCGAAGCCCATGACCAGAAAGACCGTCGAAAGGCCCAGGACAAAGAAACAGGCGGGAAGGACCGCGCTGCGCTCTCTCGTTTTCAGGCCATTGACGCCAACGCCGGTCATATAGGCCAGATAGGGCGGCACGATGGGCAGAACGCAGGGCGACAGGAATGACAGCACACCGGCCAGCAACGCCACGAAAGCGGCGGGCAGAAAGGCGGCGGTGGCAAGTTCGATTCCCAACATGGCGGGCACTTTAGCGAAGGATCGCGCGGGCGACAGGGGCCAGTTTGTCACGCCTTCGTGGGCGGCTAACGAAAAAGGCGCGCGACAGATGCCGCGCGCCTTTCAAAATCAGTTCGTAAAGATCAGCGACCCGCCGACCACCAGCCGCGCCGTTTAGGGCGATCCGGGTCGGCTGCGGCCTGCGGAGCGGCCTCGGCGAGTGCCGGTTCAGGGGCCGCTTCGGGTGCAGCCTGCTCTTCGGCTTCGGGCGCAACCGGCTCTGCGGGGGGCTCGGCCACGGGCTCTGCCGCAGCTTCTTCCGCTGCAGGCTCGGCTTCCTCAACCACGACTTCGGCGACCACGTGATCGGCGGCGTGATGGACCAAGGGTGTCTCGATCACGGCGGCGACCGGGGCGGCGACGGCCTGTTCTTCGGGTTTCGCAGCCTCAGCCTTCGCGGCTTCGGGGCGCAGGTTCACGCCCGGAAGTTCGTCGGCCCGGCTTTGATCGACGTGATCGCGCAGGTCCACGACTTCGGGCAGGCCGGCCTTGCCGGCTTGCTCATCCTCGCCCCCACGCTTGCGACCGCGAGAGCGCGAGCGCGACCGACGGCGGCCACCCTCGGCAGGTTCTTCCGCGGCTTCGACTGCCGGGGCTTCCTCGGCAGCTTCGGCGGTGCCGGTCTCTTCGGCGACCTCAGCGTCATCGCCCTCGGCTTCTGCCGCGACGGCATCGCCTTCGGCGTCATCCCCACGCTCGCCATTCTTCCGGCGACGACGACGGCGACGGCGGCGCGAACGGCCCCCCTCGTCTTCCTCGTCATCAGCGCCACGAGGCCCGTTTGCAGCAGCGGCTTCCTGCTGCGGCTCTTCGGTCACTTCCTCGGCATCCTCGATGATGTCGAGATCGTCCTCTTCATCATCGATCTGCGCCATCAGATCGGCATCGACACCCAGAACCGGGGACGAAACTTCGGGGACGTTGCGGGTCGCGGTCTTGAACTTCTCAATCGCATAATCGGGCGAGATCAGCGTCGGATCAGCTTCAAGCCTGACCGACATGCCGTAACGCGCCTCGATCCCTGCGACATGTTCGCGCTTGGCGTTGATCAGGAAGTTGATCACCGCAACCGGCGCCTTGACCAGAACCTCGCGAGAGCGTTTGCGAGTGCCCTCTTCCTCGATGGCGCGCAGGATGGTCAGCGCAAGGCTGTCATCGCTGCGGATCAGGCCGGTGCCGTGGCAATGCGCGCAAGGCTGCGTGGTCGATTCCAGCATGCCGGGGCGCAGACGCTGACGGCTCATCTCCATCAGGCCAAAGCCCGAGATGCGGCCGACCTGAATCCGCGCACGATCCGATTTCAGCTTGTCTTTCAACCGCTTCTCGACGGCGGCGTTATTGCGACGCTCTTCCATGTCGATGAAGTCGATGACGATCAGACCGGCAAGGTCGCGCAGGCGCAACTGACGCGCCACCTCGTCCGAGGCCTCAAGGTTGGTCTTGAGCGCGGTTTCCTCGATCGAGCCTTCCTTGGTGGCCCGGCCCGAGTTCACGTCGATGGCGACCAGCGCCTCGGTCACGCCGATGACGATATAGCCGCCGGATTTCAGCTGCACGACCGGGTTGAACATCCCCGAGAGATAGCTTTCCACCTGATAACGGGCGAAAAGCGGCATCTGGTCGGCATAGTTGCGGACATTCTTGGCGTGGGACGGCATGATCATCTTCATGAAGTCCTTGGCCACGCGGTAGCCGCGATCACCCTCGACGATCACCTCGTCGATATCCTTGCCGTAAAGGTCGCGGATCGAGCGCTTGATCAGATCGCCCTCTTCATAGATCGCCGCAGGAGCGACAGATTTGAAGGTCAGGTCGCGGATCTGTTCCCAGAGGCGCAGCAGATATTCATAGTCACGGCGGATCTCGGTCCGGGTGCGCTGGCTGCCGGCGGTGCGGATGATCAGGCCCGCGCCCTTTGGCACGTCCAGCTCTCCGGCGATGTCCTTCAGCTTCTTGCGGTCGGCGACATTGGTGATCTTGCGGCTGATGCCGCCGCCACGCGCGGTGTTGGGCATCAGGACGCAATAACGACCGGGCAGCGACAGATAGGTGGTCAGCGCAGCACCCTTGTTGCCGCGTTCTTCCTTGACCACCTGGACCAGCATGATCTGCCGGACCTTGATCACTTCCTGAATCTTGTAGCGGCGCGGGCGCGGCTTTTTGTGGCTGCGGGTTTCCTCGGCCACGTCCTCTTCGGCGATCGACTCGATATCCTCGTCCTTGTCCGAGGCGTCGAGGGTCGCATCATCGCTATCGCCATGATCATCGGCATCATGCGCATGGGCGTGAGATTCGTCGGCGGCTGCGTCCTCATCCACAGCGACCGGAGCGGCGTCTTCGGCCAGAACCTCGTCACCCGTCTCGGCGCGTTCTGCCTGCGGACGCGGCTTGCGGCGGCGACTGCTGCGGGCGGCCTCTTCGGCCTCCTGCGCCTCGGCATAGGCGCGTTCCTCGGCGATCAGCGCTTCGCGGTCTGCGGCGGGGATCTGGTAATAATCCGGGTGAATCTCGGCGAAAGCCAGAAAGCCGTGGCGGTTCCCGCCGTAATCGACGAATGCCGCCTGCAACGAGGGTTCAACCCGCGTTACCTTGGCCAGATAGATGTTTCCCGAAATCTGTCGCTTGTTTATGGTCTCGAAATCAAATTCTTCGACCTTGGTTCCGTCGGCCACAACCACCCGAGTTTCCTCGGCATGGGTGGCGTCGATCAGCATTTTTTTTGCCATTGTTATGTCTTTCACGCAAACGAATGCCGGGAGGGGCCGCTAGCCCCCACAAGCATTGATTGCGGTTTGTTGATGAGGACGCGGACCGCGCGGCGGACACGGCTTCACGGCGGACAAGGCGTGATGCCCGTCCCTCCCGATCCTGTCCGTTCCCTACACGCGTCATCGCGTCGGTTCCTTCATGAGGTCCGACGGCCAATGCCGGTCGAACCGTTGTCTGTCATCGTCCGGTCACGTTTGAACGCGCGCCTCGGACGGGCTTTCCCGCGTGGCACTTGCCGTCCGTGTTTTTCAGGAACAGAAATACCGCGCTGCGAAACTGTCGGCCTCATACAACCCCTGATTGTGGTGCATGACGCATAATCGCAACATAGAGGTTCCTTCGGGGCAATTTCAATGCCCAAAACATCACCATGTGATATTGGCGAATTCCAGCTTGTCACCTGATTGGCAAGATGATTGCGCCTAAGCCTGCGCCGGGCGGCATGCGCGGCTGATGCGGCGGCGCAACGTCACACCGCCTTAACGCTTCCTTCACGGTGCTGTCGCAGCCTCGGCCTATCCCGCAACCATCGGGACAGATGCGGAGGCAAGCCATGCCCGTCATCAGGATCAACGCCCCTGAGCGACCCCCGGCAGAGCTGCTGCGGCTGGCGCAGGCCTTGCCGCCGAACGCGCCGATCGTGGTGATGATCCACGGATACCGCTATTCGCCCGCCACTCCTTCGCACGATCCGCACCGCCATATCCTGTCGCTTGACCCCGAACCGGCGCTGCGGCGGTCCTTGTCATGGCCGCGCGCGCTTGGCTTTGGCAGCGGCCATGCCGATGAGGGGCTGGCGCTGGCCTTCGGCTGGGAGGCGCGGGGACGGCTGGCCGATGCCTATGCGCGGGCGGGCGCGGCCGGGGGCGATCTGGCGGCGCTGATTTCCGAGGTGGCGGGTGCGGCGGGGCGGCCGGTCGCGGTGATCGGGCATTCGCTGGGCGCGCGGGTGGCGCTTCAGGCGCTGCACCACGCCGATCCGGGCAGCATCGGCCGGGCGATCCTGCTGGCCGGAGCCGAGTTTCGCGACAGTGCCGCCGATGCCATCGCCAGCGAGGCAGGCAACCGCGCCGAGATCCTCAACATCACCTCGCGTGAGAACGACATCTTCGATTTCGGGATCGAGCTGTGGCTGGGACGGGGTCGGCGGCGGGTGCTTGGCTTTGGTCTCGACCAGCCCGCACGGAACTGGATCGACCTGCAAATCGACTGCAAAGACAGCCTCAAGGCTTTGGAACTGCTTGGCTTTCCGGTCGAGTGGGCTCCGCTGCGGTTGTCGCATTGGACACCCTATCTGCGGCAAGGGTTGTTCGATTTCTACCGCACCGCTTTGCGCCACCCGTGGGCGCTGCCCTTCCCGATGCTGAAAGCGCGCCTGCCCGGCGCGACCGAACCGCGCTGGTCACGCTTGCTGGCCAGACCGGCGAATGTGCGGGGGATGCGGGTATAGGGGCCTGTGAGCCTACGTTGCCGGGCGAATGCAAATTGCAAGACAGTTGCTGCGCCCTCTCCAAGAGACGCAAAAGGCGCGGTTTCCTTTCACCGGAAACCGCGCCTTTCTGTGTTCTCCGGAGAAGCCGCCCTTAGCTCCGCGAGCGCAGCAGACCCATGATATCCTTGGTTTTCGCAAGGATCGGCGCGGCGATTTCGTCGGCCTGATCCGCGCCACGTCCAAGGATTCTGTCGATCTCGGCAGGGTCGGCCAGATAGTCGGTCATCCGCCGGGTGATCGGCTCCAGCGCGGCGACGGCGACTTCGGCAAGTGCGGGCTTGAAGGAACCAAAGCCCTGCCCCTCGAACCGGGAAAGAACCTGATCGGGCGTCTCGTCCGACAAAGCGGCATAGATATTGACCAGATTGCGCGCCTCGGGCCGGTCTTTCAGGCCAGCCATGGTGCCGGGCAGCGGATCAGCATCGGTGCGCGCCTTGCGGATTTTCTGCGAGATGGCGTCCGCATCGTCGGTCAGATTGATCCGGCTGGCATCCGAAGGGTCCGATTTCGACATCTTCTTCGACCCGTCGCGCAGCGACATGACCCGCGTTGCCACACCCTCGATCAGTGGTTCGGTGATCGGGAAATGCTCGACGCCGTAATCATGGTTGAACTTTGCCGCAATGTCGCGGGTCAGCTCAAGATGCTGCTTCTGATCCTCGCCCACCGGCACGGCGGTCGCCTGATAGGCCAGAATGTCCGCCGCCATCAGCGCCGGATAGGCCAGCAGACCAAGGCTGGCATTTTCGCTGTTCTTGCCCGCCTTGTCCTTGAACTGGGTCATCCGATACATCCAGCCGACGCGGGCAACGGTGTTGAACAGCCATGCAAGCTCGGCATGGGCGCTGACCTGGCTTTGGTTGAAGAGCACCGATTTCGCCGGATCGACGCCCGCCGCCATGAAGGCCGCTGCCGCCTCGCGGGTGCGTGTTGCCAGAACGGCAGGGTCTTGCCAGACGGTGATCGCGTGCAGATCGACGATGCAATAGATCGTCTCGGCCTCTGTGTCCTGAAATGTGGCAAAGCGCTTCAGAGCGCCAAGGTAATTCCCGAGCGTCAGCCCCCCGGACGGCTGGATGCCCGAGAGAATGCGCGGGGTAAAGCGCGTGTTTGTCGTCTCGCTCATGTCTGGCCTGCTTGGATTTTCTCTGGCGGTGGCTTAGCTGTTGGCTGCCGCGACCGCAACAGTGAAGGACATCCGATGCGCCATAGCGTGAATTCGTCACCGATCAATCCGCTGCCCCTGCCGGTCTGGTTGCTGGCCCTGCCGGTCATTGCCAGCGAACTGGTGTTCCTGCTGGGCAAAACGGGGATGATCGGCGGCTCCGAGGGCGTCGGGTTGCGGCTGACGGCATTGCAGGCGACTTGGTTCACGCCGGAGATCATCCAGCATATCTGGCTTCGTGGCACCGTAGCATGGGACCAGCTTTACCGGCTGGTGAGCTTCAGCTTCATCCAAAGCTCTCTGACGCACGCGCTGTTCGTGGTGGTCTTTACGCTGGCCCTTGGCAACATGGTCGCGCGCGAGTTCCGGCCTTGGGCGGTTGTGGCGCTTTACCTTGGCTCGGCGATTGGCGGGGCGTTGATCTATACGCTGGCGGTCAGCCTGTTGCCGATCCGGCCCGGCCCGATCATCGGCGGCTATCCTGCGGTTTACGGGCTGGTCGGCGCGTTCACCTTTCTGCTGTGGACCCGGCTTGCCGCCGTTCACGAAAACCGCTTTCGCGCCTTCACGCTGATCGGGTTGCTGCTGGTGTTCCAGCTTGTCTTCGGGCTGGTCTATGGCGGCATGGGCTATGGCTGGATCGCCGAGATCGCGGGCTTTTTCGCAGGCTTCGGGCTGAGTTTTCTGCTGATCGATGGCGGCTTCGCCCGCGCGCTGCAGCATATCCGCGACAGATGATCCGCCCAAGGCCGTCGCGGATCACCTGATCGGGCGGCTAGGTCTTGCCGGTGCTGGAGGCGCGGACGATCAGCCGCACCGGCTCGCGCCGTTCCGCAACCGGCTTCTGGTGGCGGATCAGCCAGTCGAGCAGGGTAGTGGCCGTCTCTTTCCCAAAGGTCGCGATGTCGCAACTGACCGAGGACAAGGCGGGCCAGACCTGCGCGCTTTCCTCGATATCGTCGAAGCCGACAAGGCGAAAACCGGCCCCGACGGTGCGGCCAAGCCGCCCGAAACTTGCCATCATGCCCAGCGAGACCAGATCGTTGAAACAGATCGCAGCATCGACATCGGGATGGTCGCGCAGCAGTTCCTCGGCCAGCGCGGCGCCATTCGCCCGCGTCGGACGCCCGTAAAGCACCAGCGGTTTGGCTCCAATCCGCGTCATCTCGTGCCGGTAACCCGAGATGCGTTCCTCGGTGATCGGCCGCCCTTCCGTGCCGCCGATGAATGCGATCCGGCGCGCGCCCTCGGCGATCAGATGCCGCGTCGCCTGCACGCCGCCATCGAAATAGTCGAACGAGGCGAAGGGAAACTGATCCAGCCGGTCATCGACCTTGCGCAGCACCTGTAGCGTGGGCAATCCCGCCCGGCTGATCTGATCGAAGCTGGCCGCGACATCGCCATAGGTCGGCGAGATGACCAGCGCCGAGACACCATGTTCGATCATCGAGCGGACCAGACGGCTTTGCAGTTCGGGATCCTCGTCCGAATTGGCCATGACCGTGGCATAGCCGCTGGAGGACAGCGCCATTTGCAGGGTCGTGGCAAATTCGGTGAAGAACGGGTTCCTCAGATCGTTGATGACCATGCCGATCAGCCCGACCGAGGCAGACCGCAACTGCGCGGCGGCGCGGTTATAGACATATCCGACATCGGACATCGATTGCCGGACCAGCCGGGCGGTCTCTCCCTTCACCAGCGGGCTGCCCTGCAGCACCAGCGAAACGGTGGATTTCGAAACGCCGGCATGGCTGGCGACATCGAGAATGGTAGGTCTTCGGTTCATTCAACTCTCTACGATACCGTGCAGCGCCAGAAGCTGGCGCATGCGATGGGCTGCAAGATCGGGTTGGGTCAGCAATCCGGCCTGATCGGCCAGACGAAATACCTGCGCGTAATGCAGGATACCGCGCGAGGACTGAAACCCGGCAGGCATGATGAAATGCGTCTGCATGCCGTTCAGCCAGGCAAGGAAGGCGATCCCGGCCTTGTAGAACTGCGTCGGCGCACGGAAAATCTCGCGCGACAGCGGCACGGTGGGCGCCAGAAGCCGGTGATATTCGGTACGGTCGCCCTTGGCCAAAGCCTCAAGCGCCTGTGACGCTGCCGGGGCGATGGCGGCGAAGATGCCCAGAAGCGCGTGGGAATGGTGGCGTCCGTCACCCTCAATCAGCGCGGCATAGTTGAAATCGTCGCCGGTATAGAGCCTGACACCTTCCGGCAGCCGCGCCCGGAACGCCTCTTCATGGGCCTGATCCAGAAGCGAAATCTTGATGCCATCGACCTTGGCCTGATGCGCCTCGATCAGCGCCAGAACCGTATCCGAGGCCGCCGCCACGTCCCGGCTGCCCCAATAACCCGCAAGCGCCGGATCGAACATATCGCCCAGCCAGTGCAGGATCACCGGCGCCTGCGCCTGATCCAGAAGGCGGCCATAGACCTGCAAATAGGTATCCGGCCCCGCATCGATGGCGGGCAGCGCGCGGGTGGCCATCAGGATCACCTGCCCACCTGCCGCCTCGATCGCCTCCATCTGCGTCTCATAGGCGGCAATGACCGCACCCGGATCGCGAAGCTGGTCCAGCGTCTGGTGATCGGTCCCCGCGCCGCAGGCCACCCGTGGCCGCAGCGGATGCGCCTTCGCCTCGACCATGCAGCGCTGGATCAGCTCCTTCGCGGTCAGCCAGTCCACGCCCATGCCGCGCTGCGCCGTGTCCATCGCCTCGGCAAGACCAAGTCCCTGATCCCACAGCCCGCGCCGAACGGCCATCGTCGTGTCCCAATCGACCGCCGGTCGCCCCAGCCACGGCGTATCGTCGCGCAAGGGGTCGCTGACCACATGCGCCGCCGCAAAGGCGGTGCGGGTGAACGCGGTGCCGGGCGCTCGGGGCGACAGCGGCACCCCGGTCAGGCGATAGGGCGCAAGCGTGCCATCGGCATTGGGCAGGATCAGCATCCTGTTGACCTCCTCTGTTCCGGGCGGTGCGTCACGACGCCAGCCCGTTTGCGGCCTTGATCATGTCGGCCGCCTTTTCCGCGATCATGATCGTCGGCGCATTGGTGTTCGATGAATTCAGCCGCGGCATGATCGAGGCATCCGCGACCCTCAGCCCCGCAATCCCCCGAAACCGAAGCTGCGGATCAAGGACCGAGGCATCGTCGCCCCCCATCCGGCAGGTGCCTGCGGGATGATGGTCGGTCTTGGCGTTGCGGCAGGCATAGGCGAAATAATCCGCCTCGGTCTGCACATCCGGTCCCGGCAGCACCTCGCGTTTCAGCATCGGCTTCAGCGCGTTCCCGGCCATGATCTCTTGCGCCAGCTTCAGCCCCCGGATGGACATCTCACGGTCATGCGGATCGGCCCAGTAGTTCGGATCGATCAACGGCGGCGCCAGCGGATCGGCCGAGGCCAGCCGCACCGTCCCCCGCGACCGGGGCCGCAGATAGGCCGAATTCAGCGTGACCCCGCCATCCGGCATCGCAGCCACCCCCGCCTCGATCCCCGAACCAAGGCCAAGGTGGAATTGTATATCCGGGCGGTCGGCGGCAGGATCGGCATACCAGAAGCCGCCGGTCTCAAAGAGGCTGGACGCCACCGGGCCGCCGCGCGTCAAGAGATAGCGCAGGCCCGCCACCGCAGACCATAGCG
Organism: Paracoccus caeni; assembly: GCF_016629665.1. GTDB lineage: Bacteria > Pseudomonadota > Alphaproteobacteria > Rhodobacterales > Rhodobacteraceae > Paracoccus > Paracoccus caeni. Next base: position 1,016,866 of record NZ_JAEPRQ010000001.1, on the reverse strand, counting down.
GGCGGGCATAGCGGTCATAGGTATAGGGGCCGCTGCATTCAGCAATGACGAAGAGGTCAAGGTGATCCTGAAGGTTGGCGCCCACCTCTGGCTGGTCGAGAACCACCGGGATGCCCAGCGAATGCAGATGGTCCGCAGGCCCGATCCCCGACAGCATCAGCAGCCGTGGCGAGCCAATTGCGCCGGATGACAGGATCACCTCGGCCCGCGCATGAAGCCGCTCGACCTCGTTGCCCATGGCAAGTTCGACACCGATGGCCCGACCGTTTTCGACCAACAGCCGCAGCACCTGCTGACCCGAGCGGATGGTCAGGTTGGGACGCCGTCGGGCGGGGTCCAGAAATGCAACCGATGTCGAAGATCGCCGCGCATGTCTTTGGGTAAGCTGATAAAAGCCGACGCCCTCCTGCGCCGCCCCGTTCATGTCCGGGTTGAAAGGAATACCCAGCTCAGCCGCCGCGCGGAAATAGGCGTCACAGATCGGCAGCGGCGCGCGCGGTTTCGACACGCCCAGCGGCCCACCTTGCGCGTGGAAATGGTCGTCGAAGCTGTCATTATCCTCGGACTTGCGGAAATAGGGCAGGATGTCGTCATAGCTCCACCCGTCGCAGCCCATCTGACGCCATTCGTCGTAATCGGCGGGATTGCCGCGCGTGTAGATTTGCGCGTTGATGGATGAGCCCCCGCCCAGCACCCGCGCCTGCGTATAGCGGATCACCATATCGTTCATGTGCCGCTGTGGCACGGTCTGCCAGCCCCAGGCACCGATGCCCTTGGTCATCTTCGCAAAGCCCGCGGGCATGGCATAGAACGGATGGCGCGGACGCCCGCCCGCCTCCAGCAACAGGACACGGGCCGAGGGGTCTTCGCTCAGCCGGTTGGCCAGCACGCATCCGGCGCTGCCGCCGCCGACGATGATGAAGTCGAAATCCTTGCCGATATCGCGCCCCCTTTTCGTCCCTAAAGCCGTGGGATGGACAGTCCGCCATCCGCCGGAATGACCGCGCCATTGGCGAAATCCAGAAGCCCCAATGCCAGTGGCACCACGATCCGGCCCAGATCGGCGGGCTTTCCCCAACGACCGGCAGGCACCAGCCCATCGCCGATCATGCGGTCGTATTTCTCGGCCACCTTTTCGGTCATGCCGCTGCGGATGATGCCGGGGCGCAGATCAAAAACCCCGATCCCGTCGCCTGCCAGCCGCGCCGCGAAAAGCTGCGCCATCATCGCCGCCCCGGCCTTCGACATGCAGTATTCGCCCCGCTCGGTCGAAACCATGCTGGCCGAGATCGAGGTCACGAAGATCAGCGACCGATAGGCCTCGCCCGGATCGGCGATCATCCGGCGCGCGACCTCTTGCGCAAGAAAGAAGGTGCCGCGCAGGTTGACCGACATGGTCCAGTCGAAATTCTCGGGCAGCATGTCCAGCAGATCGCCACGCACCCGCGCAGGCACCCCGGCATTCGAGATCAGGCAGTCGATCCCGCCATGCGCCGCGACGATCCGGTCCAGCAGGCCGGGGATCGCGGCGGTATCGGCAATGTCGTGCCGGAAATAGCTGGCCCGGTCGCCAAGCCGGTGCAGCGCGGCGCGTGCAGGTGGCGCGTCGGGGGGCAGATCAGAGACCAGAACGACGCGGAAACCTGCACGAGACAGGGCTTCGGCGATGCCAAGGCCGATGCCTTGCTGGCCTCCGGTGATCAGGGCAAGGGGACCAGTGGTCATGCTGCGGTCTCGGTCTCTAGGATGTGGTGGCCGCTGCGCAAGGCAAGGGCGGCGATGGTCAAGGCGGGATTGACCGCGGCCGAGGTCGGCAGGACGCTGGCATCGGTGATGAACAGGTTCGGATGGTCATGGCTGCGCCCGAATGTATCGACCACGCTGGTCGCCGGATCGCGCCCCATCCGCGCCGTGCCGCATTGATGCGAGGGTGTGCGGCGGTCGAAGGCCTTTGCCAGAACGATCGGAAAGCCCGCACGGCGCAATTCGCGCCGAAGTCTGGCGACCAGCGCCTGATGCGCCTCCCAGTTCGAGCGTTTCCAGTCCAGCACGATCTGATCGCCGCTTAACGTCACCCGACTGTCGGGTGAGGGCAGATCCTCGGACATGGCGTAAAGGTCGATGGCATTGCGGGCGATCAGCCGGGCCAGCGGCATCGGCAAATTGCCCCCCGCCGCCAGAATGGGGGCAGAGATTCTGCCCAGCAGTTGCACATTGCCCAAGGGCGTGCCGTCCGGCCCGCCGGTCAGGTAGAAATCGTTCAATTGCAGCGTCTTTTGATAGATCGAGCCATTCACCCGCCACGGGCTGATCGCCAGCACCGCTGAGGAATTGTGGTTCATAAAGTTGCGCCCGACCTGATCCGAGCTGTTGGCAAGCCCCGACCGCAGCAGCAGCGCCGCGCTGTTGACCGCACCCGCCGCCAGGATCACCACAGGCGCGGTCAGCCGCTGCGGACCTTCAGCACCATCGACCAGAACCGCGGCGATACGGCCATCCGGCCCGGCCTCAAGCCCGCGCACGAATGTTCCCGTCCTCAGGGTCACGTTCGGATGGCGCAGGGCGTCGGCCAATGCCCCGGTCTCGGCATCCAGCTTGCCGCCGGACGCGTTCGGAAAGGCGTCCCACGGCGTCGCCGCGCGTTTCAGCCACAGATCCAGATCGACGGCCAGCGGCAGGCTGCTGGGGTTCAGCCCGATCCGCCGCAGCCGCGACCGCAGGTCGGCAATGGGTGGCTCGTCGGGCACCGGGGGGTGTGGATAGGGGCTGGAATGTGCGGGCTCGGTCGGGTCATCGCCCAAAGCGCCGCGCACCTGATAAAGCTGCTCTACCCGGCCATACCAGGGTTCCAGATCCTCGTAGGCGATTGGCCAGCCGGGTGTTGTGCCGCCCAGATGGCGCAAGGGGCGAAAATCCTCGGCCCGGTAGCGCAGCATGACCGCGCCGTAGAATTTGGAATTACCGCCGACATAGTAATAATTGCCGGGATTGAAGGCGCTGCCCGATCCGTCCAACCATGTCTCTTTCGGGCGATAATGCCCATCGCGGAAGATCGCCACAGGATCGCGGGCATGGGCGGTATCAGGCAGATGCCCGCCCCGTTCAAGGATCAGAATCCGCCGCCCCGATGGTGCCAGCGCAGCGGCAGCCGAGGCGCCGCCGATGCCGGAGCCGATGATGACGATATCTGCGTCCATTAGTGTCGTCCTGCGATGCGGTCCTCTGTCTTCGGGTCGAAGATCACCGCCTTGTCCATATTCACTGTGAAATCAAACGGCTGGCCGGGATGCACATCGGCATCCGCCCGCATCCGGGCCACGCAGTCCTTGCCGCCCAGCACCGTGGTTACGAAGGTATCCGACCCCGCCGGTTCGGTCACCGTCACCTGATTGCGGATCACTTGCAGGTTTCGGGCATTGCGGTCGGCGCCATCGGCGTCGGTCAGCGCCTCGGGGCGGATGCCAAGGATCACCTGCGCGTCCAGATAGTTGCGGATGGTCTGATCGTTCTGCGACAGGCGCAGCAGCAGCGGCTGACCGTCAAAGCCGGTGATCCGCGCCGCGATCTGATCGCCATCGGCCACCAGAACCGCCGGGATCAGGTTCATCGACGGGCTGCCCATGAAGCTGGCCACGAACAGGTTCGCAGGCGTGTCGTAGATCTCCTTCGGCGTGCCAAGCTGCTGTATATAGCCCTTGTTCATCACCGCGATCCGGGTGGACAGGGTCATCGCCTCGATCTGGTCATGGGTCACATAGACGATGGTGCGTTTCAGCCGCTGATGCAGCTTCTTGATCTCGGTCCGCATGTCCACGCGCAGTTTCGCGTCAAGGTTCGACAAGGGTTCGTCGAACAGGAACACGTCGGGATCGCGGACCAGCGCCCGGCCCATCGCCACCCGCTGACGCTGCCCGCCCGAAAGCTGCCCCGGCTTGCGGTCCAGCAGATGATCGATCTGCAAGAGCTTCGCCACATCGGCCAGTTTCGCCTGACGCTCGGGCTTGGGCGTGCCGTGCATTTCAAGGCCGAAGGTGATGTTCTGACCGACGGTCATGTTCGGGTAAAGCGCGTAGCTTTGAAACACCATGGCGATGTTGCGTTTCGAGGGGTGAACGTCATTGATCACCCGGTCCTTGATCGAAATCGTGCCTTTGGTGACGCTTTCCAGCCCGGCGATCATATTCAGAAGCGTGGATTTGCCGCAGCCCGACGGGCCGACCAGCACCAGAAACTCGCCCTCTTCGACCGAGATGTCCACCTGATGCAGCACCTCGACCGCGCCATAGGCTTTGACGGCATTGTTGATATCAAGAAAGCCCATGAGCACTACCCTTTGACAGAGCCCGCCATCAGACCGCGCACGAAATAGCGGCCCGCGACGATATAGACGAGAAGCGTTGGAAGCGCGGCAAGGATCGCGCCTGCGAAGTGGACGTTGTATTCCTTAACCCCGGTCGAGGATTGCACGAGATTGTTCAGCGCCACCGTGATCGGCATGGCGTTCAGCCCGGCAAAGGATGCCCCGAACAGGAAGTCGTTCCAGATATTGGTGAATTGCCAGATGATGCAGACGACCGCGATCGGCCCGGATACCGGCAGCATGATCCGCCAGAAGATGCGGAAAAAGCCCGCGCCGTCCATCATCGCCGCCCTGACCAGCTCGGTCGGGAAGGCGGCATAGTAGTTGCGGAAATAGAGCGTCGAAAAGCCGACGCCATAGACGACATGGACAAGGATCAGCCCGGTGGTGCTGCCCGACAGGCCAAGTTCGCCCAGCACCCGCGCCATCGGGATCAGCACGATCTGGAACGGGATGAAGCAGGAAAACAGCATCAGCCCGAACAGGATCTTATGGCCCGGAAAGGTCCATTTGGTCAGGATATAGCCGTTCAGCGCCCCCAGCATGGTCGAGATCGCAACCGCGGGCACCACCATCAGGATCGAGTTGATGAAATAGGGCTTCAGCCCCGTCGCCTCGACCCCGATCTGGGCGGTGGACCATGCCGACAGCCAGGGCTGAATGGTCCAGTCCTGCGGCAGCGCCATCATATTGCCGCCGGTGATCTCGCCCAGCGGTTTCAGGCTGTTGATCACCATCACGAAGAACGGCAGCAGATAGAACAGCGCGAAGAAGATCAGAAAGACATAGATGAAGGTTCGGGTGATGCGGCCGGTTCTGACCGCGCTGTCCTGCGTGGCGACCGACATCAGTTCTTCTCCTTCAATTCGGCGTAGATGTAAGGCACCATGATCGCCGCGATCCCCATCAGCATGATCACCGCCGACGACGCGCCGACCGCCATCTGGTTTCGGGTGAAGGTATAGGAATACATGAAGGTCGCGGGTAATTCGGTCGCCCTGCCCGGCCCGCCGCCCGTCAATGCGATCACAAGGTCATAAGACTTGATCGCCAGATGGGCGAGGATCACGAAGGCCGACAGAAATGCCGGGCGCAACAGCGGGATGACGATGCGGCGATAAAGGTTCCAGTTCGAGGCACCGTCAATCTGCGCCGCCTTCAGGATTTCGTTGTCGATGCCTCGCAGGCCCGCCAGAAACATCGCCATCACGAAGCCAGAGCTTTGCCAGACCGCCGCCAGAACCAGCGTGTAAATGGCGTAGTCGCGGTTCTTGATCCAGTCAAAGCGGAACGTCTCCCACCCCCACAGATGCATGGTGTGTTCAATGCCGATGCCGGGGTCCAGCAGCCATTTCCATGCCGTCCCGGTGACGATGAAGGACAAAGCCATCGGGTAAAGATAGATCGGGCGCAACATCCCCTCGCCCCGGATCTTCTGGTCAAGGAAGATCGCCAGCGACAGACCGATGGCGATGCAGATGGTGACGTAAAGGCTGGCGAAGATCGCAAGGTTGATCAGCGCCGTGGTCCATGCAGAGAGGCCGAACAGGCGCCGGTAATTGTCGAAACCGACCCAGTCATAGCTGGGCAGCATCTTGCTGCCGGTGAAGGACAGATAGATGGTGAAGATGATGAAGCCATAGACGAAAAGCAGCGTCATCGCGACCGACGGTGACAGCACCAGCTTTGGCAGCCAGTCCTGCAGTCGCATACGCCAATCTCTTTCTGTCCGGGTTTGCCCGACAGCCATTAACCCCTCCGTCAATCTGGTTCGATCCCGGCTCCCCCCGGGAAACCGGCACCGGGACGCGCCCGGAGCCGGTCGTTTCGGTCAGTCAGACTTACTGCGCAGCCTCGACCGCGTTCACCAGTTCCTCGGCGGCGGTGGCGCTGTCATATTCGCCGTTGAAATGCGCGGTGATGACATCATACATTGCGTTTTTCACCGCAGCCGGGTTGGCATGGCCGTGGCCCATCGAACCCAGCAGAGTGCCAGCTTCTGCCGCTTCGGCCAGTTGCTGCATGCCCAGCTTGCCGCAATCGTCCAGCTCATCCCCCGACACATCGGTCCGCGCGGGAACCGAGCCCTTCACCTTGTTGAAGGCGATCTGGAATTCGGGCGATTCAATGGCGCTGGCCATGGTCTTCTGCGCGGCCTGCTTGCCCTCGTCGGTCTGGGCGAACATCACGAACTGGTCGGCGTTGAAAGTCACATTGCCCTCGGTCCCCGGCACGCGGAAGCACAGGAAGTCCTGACCCGGCACCTTGCCTGCGTTCAGGAATTCACCCTTGGCCCAGTCGCCCATGATCTGGAAGGCGGCTTCGTTGTTGATGACCATCGCCGAGGCAAGGTTCCAGTCCCGGCCCGAGAAGTTGTCATCCACGAACCCGCGCAGTTGCGCCATCTTGTCGAAGACCTGAACCATCTCTTCGCCGCCAAGCGCTTCCGGGTCCAGATCGATCATCGATTTCTGATAGAACTCGGCCCCGCCTGTCGCCAGAACGGCGCTGTCGAAGATCGTCGCTTCCTGCCAAGGCTGACCGCCATGGGCCAGCGCGACCTTGCCCGAATCCTGCACCTTCTGAAGCGCGGCGATGAATTCGTCCCATGTGCCCGGCTGTTCGATGCCAAGCTCGTCCAGAACCGACTTGTTCGCCCAGACCCAGTTGGTCGAGTGGACGTTCACCGGCGCGGCGATCCACTTGCCGTCGGGTTTCGAGAAGCGCTGAAGCGCCTCGGGGATGACCTCATCCCAGTTCTCGGCCTCGGCGACCTCGTTCAGGTCGGCCAGCACTTCGCCCTGCTCGGCCCAGTCGAGAATATCGAAGCCCAGCATCTGCACGGCGGTCGGCGCATCGCCAGCGGTCACGCGAGCACGAAGCGCGGTCATCGCAGCCTCACCGCCGCCACCGGCCACCGGCATGTCGCGCCAGGTGATTCCCTGAGCTTGCAGGTTTTCCTTCAGCACGTTCAGCGCGCTGGCCTCGCCGCCGGCGGTCCACCAATGCAGGACCTCCACCTCCTGCGCATTGGCGGTTGCCGCCGTCAAAACCAGTGCCGCAACCGCGACACTCGCCTTCATCTCTTTATAGACACGCATATGGTCCTCCCTTATTTTTGCGTGCTGTCCGGGCATCTTCTTGCGTCGCCCGGCATCCTCTCCCCCCGCTGAAAGCGCGGTCGGACGTTTGTTAACCTTTCCTAATCCGTGGGCTTTCGGCAACCTCGATTTCGGGTCGGGTGACCGCGATCAATCCGGCTGTCGCCACCTTGCCCGCCATTGTTATCGTCCGTCGAACTTTGGTTTGCGTTTCTGGGTGAAAGAGGCAACGCCCTCGGCCCGGTCAGCGCTGGCGGCGATCATGCCGCTGCCAAGTGCTTCGATCATTGCGGCAGCATCCTCATTGACCGCAGCGTTGATCATATACTTGGCGATTTCCGTGGCACGGGGCGATGTTTCCTTCAATTTGTCCGCGATTCCGTTAGCGGAACCATCAGCATCATCCGCGACTTCCGCGACAAAACCAAACGAAAATGCGCGCGCCGCATCGATCCTTCTGCCGAAGAGCGCCATTTCCCTAAGGGCAGGTTCGGGCAAAAGTCGCGACAATCGTTGCGTCCCGGACCAGCCCGGAACAATGCCGATATGGGTCTCGGGCAAGGCAATCGTCGCCTGCGGCGCGATCACCCGGATATCGCAGGCCGCTGCCAACTCCAGCCCGCCGCCAAAGGCATGCGCCTGCAAAACCGCGATGGTCGGTTTCGACAGCCGCGCCAGCCGGTCAAAGACGCGATGCCCGGTCCTGACCCAGATCCGCGCGAATTCATCCGGGGCATAGCCGGACCATGCGGCGATATCGGCGCCCGCGCAAAAGGCACGATCCCCGACCGAGGTCAGCTTGACCGCAACGATCCGGGGATCGGCATCGATCACCTCAAGATGCCGGGCCAGATCGTCCAGCATCGACGGGGTGAAGGCATTCAGCTTGGCCGGGTTGTCCAGTTGCAGGGTGGCGATGCCGTCCGCCTGGCTTAGGTGAACCGCGCTCATAGCGGCAGATCCAGCGGGTGTTTCGCCAGCAACGCGCGAGAGGTCCACGCCGCATTCTCCGCAACGCTCACCCGCCCCTCGGACGCCGCGACGACATCCCGTTGCGCGTCGATCCCCGGCATGATCTCGACCGCGACCAGCCCGTCAGCGGTCAGCCGCATCACGCAGCGTTCGGTCACATACAGCACCTCCTGCCCCGTCTCGATAGCCCGGCGCCCCGAGAAGGTGACGTGCTCGACCTCTTGCACCATCTTGGCGAACTTGCCCGGCGTGGTGACGCGAAGGCCGTCTTCGGACAGGTCAAGCTGCGCACCCGCCTCGAAAAAGCCGGAAAAGACCAGCTTGCGGGCATTCGCGGTAATATCGACAAAACCGCCGCAACCCGCGGTCAGATAAGGCTTCTTGCCAAGCTTCGAGACATTCACGTTCCCCGCGACATCGACTTCGAGGAAGGACAGGAACGACAGATCGAAGCCGCCGCCCTGAAAATAGCTGAACTGGTTCGGCGAAGGGACGAACGCATCCGCATTCGAAGCGCAACCGAAGGCAAAGCCGGTCAGGGGCATGCCGCCAACTGCCCCCTGCTCGATAGCCCATGTGACCGCGCGGGGATGGCCCGCCTCCAGCAGAATGCGCGGCACCATGGCCGAGATGCCAAAGCCCAGATTGGCGGTCTGCCCCCGCCGCAACTCCATCGCGGCGCGACGGGCGATGATCTTCTCGACCCCGTATTCGGCAGGGGCGAAACTGTCCCACGGCCGCATCACCTCGCCGCTGATGGCGGGGTCATAATCGGTTTCGGTGGTCTGCTTCTGATCGGGGGCGATGACGATCAGATCGACCAGATGCCCCGGCACATGCACATCATGCGGCCGGAGCGAGCCCGCCGCCGTCACCCGTTTCACCTGCGCGATGACCAGCCCGCGATGGTTGCGGGTGGCAATGGCCTGATCCAGCCCTCCCAGATAGGCGCCCTCATGTTCATAGGTCAGATTGCCATGTTCATCGGCGGTGGTCGCCCGGATGATCGCCACCTGCGGCACGATATTGGGGAAGTGCAGCCAGGTCTGGCCGCCAAATTCCTGCCGGAACACGATCGGCTCGGCGGCGGCGCGGTCGTTCATGGCGCAGCCCTGCCGGATCGGATCGACGAAGGTATCCAGACCAACCTGCGTCAGCACACCGGGACGGCGCGCCGCCACGTCGCGGGTCATGTCGAACATGATCCCCGAGGGCACGTTATAGGCGGCGATGCGGTTCTCGACCACCATCCGCCAGATCTCGGGCATCGGCAGAGAGGACGGCCCCGACGGATAGGAGCCCGCAATCACCCGTGCCAGCAGACCGTCCTGCGCCAGATGCTCGATCCCCTTGACGCCATACATGTCGCCCGCCGCAATCGGATGCAGCATGGTCAGATCGCGCGGATGCCCCTCGCCCGCGAAACGCTGGCCCAAAGCCTGCAACACCGCATCGGGACAGCCAAGGGCCGAGGACGAGGACACCGTGACCACCGCCCCATCGGCAATGCGGGCCACGGCATCGGCGGCAGAGACGATCTTCGACATCTCAGATCCCCCCGTAATCCACAGCGACGCGCCGCCCGGTTTGGGCTGCCTCGGCCACCGCATTGGCGACCGCGAGCGAGCAGATGCCGTCAACGCCGTCAGCGGCAGGTGCCCCCCTGCCCGCGACCGCGTCGCGGAACAGGCCGACGCCCCGGATATAAAGATTATGGTCGGGGAAGCTGATCGCTTCGCTTCCGGCATCGGTGCGCAGCTCGATATCGCCCACCGGGCGCTGTGTCATCACGCCCTTTGCAAAGATCGCGCCTTCGGTTCCGTGGATCTCGATCCCGGTGCCCGACAGCCTGTGGGTGAAACTTTCATGCGCAAAGACCTGCACGCCCGAAGGCATCGACCAGACCGACATCACATTATCCTCGACCCCCTTGCCCAGTCCGGTCTCGGCGGTCATGGCGACCACCTCTGCCGGGTTTTCGTCAAGGTGAAAGCGCACGGTGTCGGCGTCATGGACGACGATATCGGCAATCACGCCGCCGCCCGCCGCCGGATTGTCGATCCGCCATCCCTGAAGATGCGGCGGCAGAAAGACCGCGTGGAACACCCGCAGGCTTTGCACCCGACCAATCCGCCCCGCACGGATCAGATCGCGGATCGCCAGATGACTGCCTGCGTTGCGCAGATGGTGGTTGGTGGCAAAGACCAACCCCGCCTCTTTCGCGGCCCGCACCATGGTCACCGCGTCGGCCACATTCATTGCCAGCGGCTTTTCACACAGCACATGCTTGCCCGCCGCGATGGCCGCCATGGCCTGCGGGAAATGCTTTTCGTTGGTGGTCGAGATATAGACCGCATCGACCGCAGGATCGGCCAGCATCTCATCCAGATCGGTATGCGCCGCAGCAATGCCGTTCTTGTCGGCAAAGGCGCGCGCCCGGTCAGCATCGCCGCTTAGCACCGATACGACCTCATCGCCCTCAAAGCTGCGAAACGCCCCGATCATATGCGCCGATGCAATATTGCTGGCCCCGATCAATCCCCAACGCATAAGCGTTCTCCCCTCGATTTGTATCGTTCCAAATATCTTTTAGATCGTTCCATTTCGACGAGTCAAACATTTTCATCGCCGAAATCGTCGTTGCGGTTACCCCCGCACCTTCTCCAAAGCGCGGGTCAGGCCGGATATTTCCGGCACCAGCGGGAACAGCACCGCTTGAATCGAGTGATAGATGTCGGGCTTGCCCGAGAATTGGACACCGTCGCGATGCTGATCGGGATACCAGCCGCCACGATCCTCATCGACGAAATGGGCGCAGGCGCTGTCCCAATAGCCTTTGTAATCACCCGCCAAATCCTCGCCGGTCTTGATCAGCACGGCGGCGGTGCCGATTGCTTCGGTCACCGGCCACCAGTAGCGGTTGTCGCGCAGCACCCGCCCCTGCTGATCGACGGTATAGACGACGCTGCCCCCGTCATCGGGCTTCCAGCCATCGGCCCGCGCCTGATGATAAAGGCTTTTCGCCCAATCCAGCAGATCGCCGTCCCGGCGACCGTCCAGATCCCATGCCTGCACCGCCAGCCGCGCCCATTCGAAAGCGTGGCCCGGCGTCGTGCCTGCGGGGCGGAACATCGGATTGCCCTCGTAATCGGGGTCGGGCTGCCAGTTCAGGTCGAAATGCTCGGGCAGCCGCCAGCCATTCGCGGCACCCATTTCACCCACGAAAAAGCGGATCAGGCCAAGAGCGCGGTCCAGAAACAGCCGCTCACCCGTCGCCTCGAAGGCGGCAAGAAACGCCTCGGTGCTGTGCATATTGGCGTTCATGCCGCGATAGTCGGAAATCTCGGACCAGTCGCGGGCATATTCCTCGCGCATGCGCCCGGTCGGGGCGTCCCAATAGCGGCGGTCAATCACCTCGGTGATATCGTCAAGCAACCGGTCGGCATCGGGGTGGCCCAGCACCTTCGCGCCCGCCGCCGCCAGCAAAACGAAAGCATGGCCATAGGCCAGCTTGCTGCCATCCGCGACCTGACCATCAGCACCGAAGGACCAAACATAGCCGCCATGTTCCGCGTCACGGTGACGGTTCCACAATGCGTCCAGCCCGTGATCGATCATCACCGTATCGCCGACCAGCCCGGCCGCATGTCCAAGCGCGAAGGAATGGACCATCCGGCCTGTGGCGTGAAGTTCATGCACCTGATCGGGCAGCGGTCGGCCATCGTCGTCAAGATAGTCGAAGCCGCCATCGGGGTTCAAAGAGCCGCGATAGAATGCGAATTGCTGACCGGCATCCTCGATCAGCCAGTCACGATGTTCTTTGGTTCCCCACTGCCGCGACAGCATAGCACCCCCCTATTTAGCGCTAACGCCGCCGCATAAGGGACGCCAATTCAGCGCGGGTCAATACCGAATATCCGATCCATAGCCTGACTTTCGGGCAGAGATCCATTCACTCGATACGGCCCAGCACGGCGCCGAAGGGCAATGTGGCACCCGCATCAACCTCGCGTTTCAGCCGGCCTGCCCGATGCGCCTCGACCCGGGTTTCCATCTTCATCGCCTCCATGACGGCCACGACATCGCCCGGCTGCACCTCGGCCCCGTCCTCGACCTGCCAGACGGTCAGCGTGCCCGGAACCGGAGCGGTGATCGCGGTCTCATCCACCGCTTCCGTCTGGCTATCAGCAGCTCCGGCTTGGGGCGCGGCGGCCAGCATATTCGCGGGCAAACCAAGCTGATGCCGCTTGCCGTCGATCTCGATGGCGACGCGCAAAAGGTTCGGCGCAGAAGCAGGCGTGACGCGATCATGTGGGGCGACTGCCTCGGCCAGACGGTCGGCGAAGTCGGTTTCGATCCAGCGGGTATGGACGCGGAAATCGCCGTCATCGGCACGGAAATCGGCCTCGGCCAGAACCGCGCGGTCAAAGGGCAGCACAGTCGCCACGCCTTCGATGCGGAACTCTGCCAAGGCGCGGGCGGCGCGTTGCAAAGCCTCGGCCCGTGTCGCGCCGGTCACGATCAGCTTCGCCATCATCGAATCGAAACTGCCAGAGACGTTCGAGCCTGCAACCACACCGCTATCCAGCCGCACCCCCGGCCCGGACGGTGCATCGAAGACGTTGATCGGTCCCGGCGTCGGCAGAAAGCCCCGCGCGGGGTCTTCGGCATTGATGCGGAACTCGATCGAATGGCCGCGCGGTTCGGGCACGTTTTCATCGGCCAGCTTCGCACCGCGCGCTACGCGGATCATGCCGCGCACCAGATCGATGCCGGTGGTTTCCTCGGTCACCGGATGCTCGACCTGAAGGCGGGTATTGACCTCAAGGAACGAGATCGTCCCGTTCGCCGACAGCAGATATTCAACCGTCCCCGCGCCGCTGTAACCGGCATGGGCGCAAATCTCGCGGGCCGAATCGTGGATGCGGGCGCGTTGATCGTCGGTCAGGAAGGGCGCGGGCGCCTCTTCCACCAGCTTCTGGTTACGGCGTTGCAGCGAACAATCGCGGGTGCCGATGACCTTTACGTTGCCATGTTTGTCGGCCAGCACCTGCGCCTCGACATGGCGCGGACGGTCCAGAAACTGCTCGATAAAGCATTCGCCGCGACCGAAGGCGGTCAGCGCCTCACGGGTGGCGGAATCGAACAGCTCTTCAACCTCTTCCAGCCGCCACGCCACCTTCATGCCGCGTCCGCCGCCGCCAAAGGCCGCCTTGATCGCGATGGGCAACCCGTGCTCTTTCGCGAAGGCCAAAGCCTCGTCGCCATTGGCGACCGGGCCGGGCGTGCCCGCGACCAGCGGCGCACCGACAGCCTCGGCGATACGGCGGGCTTCGATCTTGTCGCCAAGCGCCTCGATCACCTTGGGATCGGGACCGATCCAGATCAGACCGGCCTGTTGCACAGCCGCGGCGAAATCGGCGCGTTCCGACAGAAAGCCATAGCCGGGATGGACCGCATCCGCGCCAGCCTTTTTGGCAATGGCGATGATCTTGTCGGCGTTCAGATAGGTGTCGGCGGGCTTTTCGCCGTCCAGCGCATAGGCGTGGTCGGCCATTGCCACGAAGGGGGCATCGCGGTCGCTGTCGGCATAGATGGCGATGCTTTCGATCCCCTCGTCGCGACAGGCGCGGATCACCCGGACGGCGATCTCGCCGCGATTGGCGATCAGCAGGCGGTTCAGCGGTTGCAGGTCGGGGCCTTGGGCGAACAGGGTCATGGCTGGGCCTCACTGGGGTCGATGGGGGCAAAATCTTGGTCGGCGGTGAAACGGATACGCGCGCCGGGCGGGATCTGACCGGCAAGGTCCAGCGCCTTCGGCATCAGCGTCGCGATGACCGGATAGCCGCCGGTCAGCGGATGGTCGGCCAGAAACAGCACCGGCTGACCGGAATGGGGGAGCTGGATCGCGCCGGTCTCGGTCCCTTCCGAGGGTAGCTCATTGGCATCCTCGCGCGTCATCGGCTGCGCGCCTTCAAGGCGGATGCCGACACGAGAGGATTGCGGCGTCACCAGCCATTCCTGCGTCAGGAAATGGCGGATCATCGCGGGCGTGAACCAGTCGGCCCGGGGGCCAAGCGTTACCGGCAGTTCAATCACCTCGCCCGCCTGTGGCAGATCGGCCTGATCTTCGGGCATCGCGGCGGCGAATGTTTTGCCATCCGCCTGCCCAAGCACCGCCCCTTCCTTCAACGCATCCGGCCCGACAAAGGCCAGCGTGTCGGTCGAGGCAGAGCCAAGCACCGGCGCCACGTCATAGCCGCCCCGCAGCGCTAGATAGCTGCGCATTCCCCGCGATGGCGGATGGATCAGCAATTCGTCGCCTTTATCCAGCGCAAAGGCGCCTTGCGGGACCGGCAGCTTGGCGCCGCCCGCGATGATCTCGGCCCGGTCGGCGGCCCCGGTCAGGGCCAGGGTCACGCTGCGATCCGCGCGCAGGCGAACCGGCCCAAGGGTCAGTTCCAGCGCCGGGGCATCGGCGGGATTGCCAACCTGCCGGTTCGCAAGGTGCAGTGCGCCCATGTCCAGCGCGCCCGAGGCCGAAACCCCCTGCCCGCCCTGACCGGGTCGCCCCTCATCCTGAAACACCACCGGGAAGGCGGTCGAGAGGATCGTCAGTGCCGCAGTTTTCGGCGGCTCGGTGATCGCAGCAGAGGGGTGAACCTCGGCCGCCCCCTCGACAAAGCGCGCCCGCACGCCGGGGCGCAGCAGCGCGGGCGGATCGCGGGACAAATCCCACATCGGCACCTTGGTCGTGCCGATCAATTGCCAGCCCCCCGGCGTATCCTGCGGATAGATGCCACAGAACCGCGCCGCCAAGGCGACCGAGCCTGCCGGAATCCGGGTCCGGGGCGCGGGTCTGCGCGGCATATCAAAGCGCGGATCATCGCAGGTCATGTAGGCAAAGCCGGGCGCGAAGCCGCAGAAGGCCACCTGCCAAGTCGTTTCCTGATGCGCGGCGATAACCTCGGCCACCGACAGGCCCATGAAGCCCGCGACATCCTGCAAATCCTCGCCATCATAGGTGACGGGGATCTCGACCGTCTCAATCGGGCCTTCCTCGCGCTCGGTGCCGGGTGCGGGTTTTCTGGCAAGGATCGCCCCGGCCAGCGCAGCATCGGCGGCAAAGCCCGGCGCGGTCCGCACCATCAGCGTGCGGGCGGCGGGGATGATTTCGGCGACGCCCTCGATCGGATCGGCCAGAAGCGCGTCGAACAGAGCCAGCGTTTCGTTCAGATCGGCAAGCTCGACCAACAGGGTCCGTGGACCAACGGGAAGAAATCGCATCGTCACACCTGCCACTCGCTGTCGGGAACGTCGGTGATGAACATATGACCCGGCGCGTGGGTGATCGCAAATGGCGGCTTCGACGCCATCACCGCTGCCTGAGGGGTCACGCCGCAGGCCCAGAAGACCGGCACCTCACCATCGCGGACCTGGACCGGATCGCCGAAATCGGGTTTCGAGAGATCCGCGATGCCCAAGCCCTCGGGCGCACCGATATGGACGGGCGCGCCATGAACCGCAGGAAACCGGCCCGAGATCATCGCCGCCTCGGCCACGCGCGCCGCAGGGATCGGGCGCATCGAGACGACCATCTGTCCATGCAGCCGCCCGGCCTCGCGGCAGGGGCGGTCGGTCAGATACATCGGGACATTGCTGCCCTGCGCGATATGGCGCATCTCGATCCCGGCCTGTTGCAGCGGGGTTTCAAAGGTGAACGAGCAGCCAATCAGGAACGTCACCAGATCGGCATGTTCGGCCCAAACCTCGGTCGCGTCCGGCAATTCATCGGCCAGCACACCATCGCGCCAGACGCGGTAAAGCGGCAGGTCTTTGCGCAGATCGGCCTCGGGGGCCAGCGTGGTCCGGTGGCTGCCGGGATCAGTCACATCCAGAACCGGGCAGGGTTTCGGGTTCCGCTGACCAAACAGCAGAAAGTCCCATGCCCAGTCCTTCGGCAGCGAGATCATATTGACCTGCGTAAAGCCCGGCGCCAGTCCGGCGGTCGGCGCGATCATTCCTGCGCGGCAATCAAGCCGGGCCTTGCGGGCGGTATCCGGATCGGGACGCATCACGCCACCCCCGCGAATGGCGCGATCAGGACGCCCGCCGTCACCAGTTCCTCACGGATACGCCGGGCCATGGCAATGGCACCGTCGCTGTCGCCATGCACGCAGATGCTGTCCGCCTGAAGCGTCAGGGTCGATCCGTCGATGGCTTCCAGCACCCCCTCGCGCGCCAGCCGCACCATGCGGGCGGCGACCAGTTCCGGGTCGTGCAGAACCGCCCCCTTCTCGCGGCGCGAGACAAGCTGGCCGTCGGGCGTATAGGCGCGGTCGCCAAAAGCCTCGGCCACGACGCGCAGACCGGCCTCACGGGCGCGGGTCAGCACCGGCGTTCCGGCAAGTCCCATCAGGACCAGCGAGGGATCGATCTCGCGGATCGCCGCGATCACGGCATCGGCCTGCCGGGCATCATTGGCGATGGTGTTATAAAGCGCGCCATGCGGTTTGACATAGGTTACGCGCGTGCCGGCCGCTTTGGCGATGCCCTGCAATGCGCCGATCTGGTAGATCACATCTGCCGTCAGTTCCGCCGAGGTCACGTCCATCGGACGGCGGCCAAAGCCAACGCGGTCGGGATAGGACACATGCGCACCCACGGCCACGCCCCGTGCAGCAGCCTGATCCACGGTTGCGCGGATGGTCAGCGGATCGCCCGCATGAAACCCGCAGGCGACGTTGGCCGAGCTGACGATCTCCAGCATCGCGGCATCGTCGCCCATTTTCCAGGCGCCATAGCCCTCGCCCAGATCGCTGTTCAAATCGATGGTAGCGGTCATCTTGGTTCCTCCTCGCTGGATCGCGGCGACCGCAAAGGGCCGCCGCGATTATGGCTTACATGGACAGGAAGGCGAAGATCGGCCCGATGGAGCTGAAGCCCATATACCAGGTCAGCAGGCAGACCAGCGCACCAAGATAGAGCAGCGGGCGGTTGTAATGATGCCCGCCCATCAAGTCGGACCGCGCGAAGCCGACATAGGTGAAGATGGTCAGACCGATCGGCAGGATCAGCCCGTTGAAACCGCCCACAAACACCAGAAGCGCGGCAGGCGTGGTGCCGATCATCAGATAGATCGCCAGCGAGACCGAGATGAAAGCGACGGTGCAATAATTGCGGCCCTTCTCATCCATGTCGCGGAAAACGGTGAGGAAGCTGACCGACGTATAGGCCGCCCCGATGACCGAGGTGATCGCCGCCGCCCAGAAGATCAGCCCGAACAGCCGCATCCCGAAACCGCCAAGCGCCGCCGCAAAGGCCTGCCCGGCGGGGTTCGCCGCCTGCCCCGACAGATCCAGCGTCACGCCCGAGGCTACGACGCCAAGGATCGCCAGAAACAGCACGAAGCGCATGACGCCGGTGACCGCAATCCCGGTCAGCGAGGCGCGCGAGACGGCGGCAAGATTATGCGGCCCTGCCAGACCCTTATCCAGCATCCGGTGCGCGCCCGCATAGGTGATGTAACCGCCGACCGTGCCGCCGACGATGGTGGTGATGGTGGCGAAATCGATCACATCGGGGAAGACCGTCTGGCGCAGCGCCTCGCCCACCGGCGGGTTCGAGATCACCGCGACGGCCAGCGTCATCCCGATCATCATCAGCCCCAGAATGATCATCAGCCGGTCAAGCAGCATCCCGGCCCGCTTGGCCAGAAACACCCCGATCGCCAGAAAGGCCGAGATCGCGCCGCCAATCTTCGGGTCCAGCCCGAACATCGCGTTCATACCAAGCCCGGCCCCGGCGATGTTGCCCATGTTAAAGGCAAGCCCGCCGATCACCACCAGCACCGTCAGCAGATAGCCCGATCCCGGGATCGCCGCATTCGCCGTGTCCGAGGCGCGCTTGCCGGTCAGCGCCGTGATCCGCCAGATGTTCAACTGCACCACGAAGTCGATGACAATCGAGGCCAGGATCGCAAAGGCAAAGGCCGCGCCAAGCTGGGCGGTGAAGGTCGCAGTCTGGGTGATGAAGCCCGGCCCGATGGCCGATGTCGCCATCAGGAAGATCGCCGCCATGAAGCCGCCACGCATGGTGGCAGAGGCGGCCGAGGGACTGGTCGGTGCTGGTTCGCTCATCGTCTAGGTTCCCGTTGGAGTGGTGATTTTTATTCGTTGCCGCTGAAACTGTGAGGTCAGAGGGGCGATCCGTCAACAATTATGTGACACTTTATACTAAATTGTTGAACAATAAGACCAAGACAATCCCTTGACTTGCCCGTTTCGCAATCACAACCTGTGCAAATTCGTCCTCTCGACTGGTTCCATGGCCCGATTTTCCGGGTAAAACCGCGAATCAGGGCATTTGTGGCTTTTGCCGGTCCTGACCGCGTGAATGATGACAGGTGCCGAATGACCGAACTGCCGCCCAGCCTTGCCGAAGAAACCGCGGCCCGCATCCGCGAAGAGATCGCGCATGGCAGACTGACGGCGGGACAGAAACTGTCCGAGGCGAAGCTGTCGGCGGAACTGGGCATCTCGCGGAACACGCTGCGCGAGGCGTTCCGGCTGATGACCCGCGACGGCATTCTGGAACACGAACCCAATCGCGGCATGTATGTGGCGACGCCCTCGATGGCCTCGACGCTGGACATCTTCCGCGTCCGCCGCCTGATCGAGATTCCGGCTTTGGCACAGGCATGGCCCCGCCATCAGGCGGTTGCCCGGATGCGCGAGGCGGTGGAACGGGCCGAGGCGTTGCGCGCAAAGGACGACTGGCGCGGCGTCGGCAGCGCCAATATGGATTTCCACATGGGCATCGTGGCGCTGACCGACAGCCCCCGCCTGATCTCGTTCTTCGCGCGGATCGTGGTGGAGTTGCGACTGGCCTTCGGCCTTCTCGACAGCCCCGAGATGCTACACCGCCCCTATATCGAACGGAACCGCCAGATCCTTACGACGCTGGAAGCGGGCAATCCCGAGGAAGCCTCGCAGATATTGGCCGAATATCTGGACCAGTCAGAGCGCGCGGTGATGGCGGCGTTTGCAAGGTTAGGGTGAGGGTCGCCGCATGACGCGGTAGAGCGGCATGGAGATGCCGCCCGCGAGGAGATGTTAGATCTGCGGGACGAAACGGTCGTCCGCTTCTCTCGCGTGGACTTCTTTCGGTTTCGCAGCACTATTGAGTTGAAAAACGAGCGATGGGCATTCGCTATGAAAGGCGCAGATGTCCGCTTCAATCCGCGTTCTCCTCGTCGAAGACGTTTATGTCGAACTGAGATAGAAGCCAGCCGAACGGAAAGCCTTGATCAACGCCGCATTCGGAACACTCTATCCGTTCGGCAATAAAGAAACGTGGCGCGTCCGTCTTTAATAGCCGCATACGTTTCTCACATAAGCCGCATTTAAGAAGCTCACCAAAAGCGGAACGTACGAACCGGGTAATAGGTGCGCTGCCAGAGGCAAACAGAGCCTCGAATGTTCCCAGCGAAGTGAAGAGCAGCCAATTGCGATGGTGGCGGCTGATCTCAGTCATGCGACCGTAAAGATTGATCTGCATGAGAGCGAGAAACTGCAGCACCATTGCGATCTGCTGATAGGTTTCTCCCGAATACACATCGTCGTCTGACGGATTCTTGAAAATGAAATTTATGTTGTAGTTCTCTGTTCGAATTTGGCTGTTTTCCGTGATGAGATGGGTCGCCTTATCAAAGAGTCCCGCGAGCCCGAGCGCGTTCTTCCGGTCAAAGACTGTGTCGTACACCGTATCGGCTTGAACAATGCACGGCCCTTTGCACGCCACCGAGATCGCATCTTTGAGGAGTTGTCTCGTCCGCTGCTCGTCCAGCTCTCTTCGGTTGAGCAGGTTTGCAGCATCACTCTTGAGCTTCGCAAACAGGGCAGTTTCGTCGACGCAAATCTGTGCGGCGATCAGCAGGCTTTCCTTGAAAGGTTTGCGGAGCAGTGAAAAGGCAACAGCGAATTTGCGCTTCTCCAACGCCCGAAGGGCTTCGTAGACGAAATGTAGCAAGTCGGCGTAGAGCGCGATCGCCATATGATTCACGACGATCCGTCGCTCGATCTCGCCCCGTCCTGAGGCCGCAAGGAAATCGAGTACATGCGGGCTATTATCCAGCCTTTCCTGATCGCCCTCAGCAAGATCAATTTTGACGTCGCCGGCACGTGTACTCTCCATCTGCACCAGTAGTCCAACCATGAGATCGTGCAGATGAAAACAGAACTCATGCCGCGCATGGTAGCGCCTTGGCATATGAACCAGCCGGTCTCGTGGAATGATCCCAATCGACTTCATTCAATTCTCCTGTTAAACAAAACCGCCACATTCCGTTATGTAGAATTATCTGCAAAGAATCTCCTTGCAAGGTACGGCGAAGGTCCGGATTCACTACGATCCAGAGAACCGTCCGTCTTCTGGCGTGGCGCTTGCGGTGCACAACAGTCGTGCGGTCTGCAAACGACGTATTCTATAGTTTGGTCCGACGACCGGCCCGGACCGCCTGCTCTGCTGAACATGCAAACAACGCCCGCGGTTCAAAAGACCACATTGAGCCCTTCGCGCTGAGAGAGTCGCGTGAATGTAGCGCCTCGCGATCAACAGCCCAGCCCAGCCACCAGCCTGCATATCCCACCGCATCGCCACGACCTTTCTGCTCGATTCGCCCGACTCCGATCCACCTCAGGCGACACGCCCGCACCATTCCAATTTGCTCGTTTTGAGCGAAATTCAGCCCATCCCCTTGCCGCTGAGCAATTTTTTCATGCCCCGAACAAAGTTTCAGGCCACGCTCCACGAGACCTTGACATTCACGCGACCAATATGTGAGCATTTGCCCACCAGTTTGGCATTTACTTATCCTAGGGGAGGATAGCCTGATGAGCATGATGTGGCGCTCTTTGATGGGGGCCTGTGCAGCGACTGCGCTGGTGTTCCCGGCAGTGGCCGAGACCATCACCATCGCGACCGTGAACAACGGCGACATGATCCGCATGCAGAAGATGACGAAGTCCTTCACCGATGCGAATCCCGACATCCAGTTGGAATGGGTGACGCTGGAGGAAAATATCCTGCGCGAGCGTGTGACCACCGACATCGCCACCAGCGGCGGTCAGTATGACGTGCTGACCATCGGCACCTACGAGGTTCCGATCTGGGCCGCACAGGACTGGCTGGTCGCGCTTGACGATCTGGGCGACGATTACGATGTGGACGATCTGCTGCCGCCGGTCCGCGCGGCGCTTTCGGTCGAAGACACGCTTTATGCGGTGCCCTTCTATGCTGAATCGGCGATGGTCATGTATCGCACCGATCTGGCCGAAGCCGCTGGCGTGACCATTTCGGAAAACCCGACCTGGACCGAGATCAAGGCCGCCGCCGAAGCGATGACCGACAAGGGCAGCGAAACCTATGGTATCTGCCTGCGTGGCAAGCCGGGTTGGGGCGAGAACATGGCCTTCCTGACCGCCATGTCCAACAGCTATGGCGCACGCTGGTTCGATCCCGAATGGAACCCGCAATTCGACAGCGCCGAATGGAACGAGACGCTGACCGACTATCTGGACCTGATGACCAATTACGGTCCGCCGGGCGCGTCCTCGAACGGCTTCAACGAAAACCTGTCGCTGTTCCAGCAGGGCAAATGCGGTATCTGGATCGACGCCACCGTCGCAGCCAGCTTCGTGACCGATCCGGCCAACTCGACCGTGGCTGACAAGGTCGGCTTCGCCAAGTTCCCGAACAAGGACGGCGTTGACAACCACGGCAACTGGCTGTGGGCATGGAGCCTTGCGATCCCGTCCTCGTCCAACTCGCCCGACGCGGCGAAGAAGTTCGTCGCATGGGCGACCAGCAAAGCCTATACCGAAGAAGTCGCAGCCGCCGAAGGCTGGCGCGCGGCACCTCCGGGCACGCGGACCTCGCTGTATGAGAACGCGGAATATCAGGCCGAAGCACCCTTCGCTGCCATGACCCTGACCGCGATCGAGGCTGCCAATACGCAGAAATCCTCGGTTCAGGACATCCCCTATACGGGTGGCCAGTTCGTCGCGATCCCTGAATTCCAGGGCATCGGCACGGCAGTCGGTCAGCAGTTCTCGGCAGCTCTGGCGGGCCAGATGTCGGCAACCGATGCGCTGGCAGCAGCGCAAGCCAACACCACACGCGAGATGACCCGCGCCGGTTACATCAAGTAAGTGGTCGCGCCGCCCGACCTCCCTCGGGCGGCGCAAATTTTTCGGGGCAAGGCTGCGATCCGCGCCATGCCGGAGGAGGGAACCAGCGATGGCGACACGTCAGACACAAAGCCTCGCCAGGCTCATGCGCGCACCTGCGATCATCTTGCTGTTGATCTGGATGCTCGTTCCGCTTGGGATGACGCTTTACTATTCGTTTTTGAATTACAACCTGCTCAGCCCCGGCACGACAAGCTGGGCCGGCTGGTTCAATTACCAGTATTTCTACACTGACCCCGCCTTCTTCCAGTCGATCTGGAACACGCTGGTTCTGGTCCTTGGCGTGCTGCTGATCACCGTCTGCGGCGGCATCGCCATCGCCCTGCTGATCGACAAGCCGATCTTCGGTCAGGGCATCGTCCGCATTCTGGTGATCTCGCCCTTTTTCGTCATGCCGCCGGTGGCCGCGCTGATCTGGAAGAACATGATCATGCATCCCAGCTACGGGGTCTTTGCCGATATCGCGAAATTCTTCGGCGCGACGCCGGTGGACTGGTTCGCCCAATATCCGCTGCTGTCGATCATCCTGATCGTCGCCTGGCAATGGCTGCCCTTCGCCACGCTGATCCTGCTGACCGCGCTGCAATCGCTTGACGGCGAGCAGGTCGAGGCGGCCGAGATGGACGGCGCCAGCGCCTTTGCCCGTTTCACCCACCTGACCCTGCCGCATATGTCGCGGGCGATCACTGTGGTGATCCTGATCCAGACGATCTTCCTGCTGGGCGTCTATGCCGAGATCCTTGTGACCACCAATGGTGGCCCCGGCTATGCCTCGACCAACCTGACCTATCTGATCTACCGCGCCGCACGTCTGAACTTTGACATCGGCGGAGCAGCGGCAGGCGGGATCATCGCGGTCATTCTGGCAAATATCGTCGCCATCTTCCTGATGCGCGCCGTCGGCAAGAACCTGGATTGAGGAACGCACCATGGCACGCGCAGTATCCCGCAATACCAAGATCGGCTACACGATCGCCGCATGGTTCGTCGCCCTGCTGATCTTCTTTCCGATCCTCTACACGATCATCACCAGCCTGAAGACCGAACAAGAGGCGATCTCGGGCTTCAACCTGATCCCATCCTTCACGCTGCAAAGCTACGAGGACGTGCAGTCCCAATACAACTATATCCGCCCGTTCATGAACTCGGTCATCATCGCCGTCGGCTCGACCATCCTTGCGCTGATCGTGGCGATCCCGGCGGCCTGGGCGATGGCCTTTTCGCCGACCAAACGGACCAAGGACATCCTGATGTGGATGCTGTCCACCAAGATGATGCCTGCGGTCGCGGTGCTGGTGCCGATCTACCTGATCTTCCTGCGCACCGGGCTGATGGACACGCGGATCGGCCTGACGGTCATGCTGATGCTGATCAACCTGCCGATCGTGGTCTGGATGCTCTACACCTATTTCCGCGAAATTCCGGGCGAGATCCTTGAAGCCGCGCGGATGGACGGCGCCACGCTTGGGCAAGAGATCGTTTACGTCCTGACGCCGATGGCGGTGCCGGGCATCGCCTCGACCCTGCTTTTGAACATCATCCTGGCGTGGAACGAAAGCTTCTGGACCATCCAGTTGACGACCACGAATGCGGCGCCGCTTTCGGCCTTCATCGCCTCGTTCTCCAGCCCGCAGGGCCTGTTCTGGGCAAAACTTTCGGCAGCATCGGTGATGGCCATCGCCCCGATCCTGATCATGGGCTGGTTCAGCCAGAAACAACTCGTACGCGGCCTGACCTTCGGCGCGGTGAAATAAGGGGTAGGAGCAATGGGAAGCATTACGCTCAAATCGGTCCGCAAGGCCTTTGGCGAGGTCGAGGTCATTCCCGGCGTCGATCTGGAAATCAACGAGGGCGAGTTCGTCGTCTTCGTCGGCCCCTCGGGCTGCGGGAAATCGACGCTGCTGCGGCTGATCGCCGGGCTGGAAGATGTGACCGACGGCCAGATCATGATCGACGGCAAGAACGTCACCGACGCTTCGCCCGCCAAACGCGGGCTGGCAATGGTGTTTCAGTCCTATGCGCTTTACCCGCATATGTCGGTGCGCAAGAACATCGCCTTCCCGCTGAAGATGGCGAAGATGCCCGAGGCAGAGCGTGAAAAGCGTGTCCAGCACGCGGCAGGCATCCTGAACCTCACCGATTATCTGGATCGCCGTCCGGGCCAGCTTTCGGGCGGTCAGCGCCAGCGGGTCGCCATCGGCCGCGCCATCGTGCGCGAACCGTCCGCGTTCCTCTTTGATGAGCCGCTGTCGAACCTTGATGCGGCGCTGCGGGTGAACATGCGGGTCGAGATTTCCGAGCTTCACAAGAAGCTGGCGACGACGATGATCTATGTGACGCACGATCAGGTCGAGGCGATGACCATGGCCGACAAGATCGTGGTGCTGCGCGCAGGCCGGATCGAACAGGTGGGCAGCCCGCTGGAACTTTATCGCAGCCCGGCGAACCGCTTTGTCGGCGGCTTCATCGGTAGCCCGAACATGAACTTCATCGAGGGCGAAGTGGCCGCGAAGATGGGTGCCCATGCCATCGGCGTGCGTCCCGAACATTTCCATATGTCCACCAGCGACGGGTTGCTTGGCGGAACGGTGGGCGTGGCCGAGCATCTTGGCTCGGACACGTTCCTCCACATCGATCTGGACAACGGGCCGCATATCATCGCGCGGGCCGAAGGCGAGTTTCCGGTGCATCACGGCGACCGCGTTTATCTGACCCCGCAAGAGGGCCGTGTTTACCGCTTCGACCAAAATGGTCTGGCTATCTGAGACAGGACGAATGGGATTTCAGGGACAATCGGGCGCCTCTGCGCCTCTGACGGGAGTGCCGCTGATGGACGCTTTGTCGAATGACAGCCTTGCACAGGTGACGCAGCCGGTGCCGGGCTATGACCGGGCGGCGATCAGCGCAGGTATCCTGCATTTCGGCGTCGGCAACTTCTTCCGCGCTCATCAGGCGGCCTATCTGGACCAGTTGATGAACAAGGGTCTTGCGCATGATTTCGGCATCGTCGGTGCCGGGGTCATGCCGGGCGATGTCCGCATGCGCGACACGCTGGCCGCGCAGGATTATCTTTACACGCTGGTCGAGCAATCGGCAGGCGCGTCCGAGGCTCGCGTCCTTGGCCCGATCATCGACTTCATCGCGCCGGGCGATGTGGCCCGCCTGATCGGCACCATGACCGACCCCGCCATCCGCATCGTCGCGCTGACGATCACCGAGGGCGGGTATTTCATCGACGCGACCACCGGGCATTTCAACCCGGCCCATCCGGCAATCGCCGCCGATGCCGCGAATCCGGATGATCCCGGCACCGTCTTCGGCCTGATCGTCGCGGGCCTGAAGGCCCGTCGCATCGCCGGTCATGCCCCCTTCACCATCATGTGCTGCGACAACATTCCCCATAACGGCAAGGTCACCCGCGAAGCGGTGGTGGAAACCGCCCGGCTCAGCGATCCGGTCCTTGCCGACTGGATCGGCGCGAATGTCGCCTTCCCGAACGCGATGGTGGACCGCATCACCCCGGCCACCTCGGACCGCGAACGGGCAATGGTGCGCGACGATTTCGGCATTCCCGACAATGCTCCGGTCTTCTGCGAGGACTTCACCCAATGGGTGCTTGAGGACAATTTCCCCGCAGGCCGTCCGCCGCTTGAAGAAGCGGGCGTCGAATTTGTCGAGGACGTGACCCCGTGGGAGCTGATGAAAATCCGCATCCTGAACGGCGGCCATGCGGTCATCGCCTATCCTGCCGGGCTGATGGACATCCATTTCGTCCACGAAGCGATGGAAAACCCGCTGGTCCGCGACTTTCTGGAAAAGGTCGAACGGGATGAGATCATCCCCGCAGTCCCCCCGGTCCCCGGCACCGATCTTGACGCCTATTTCGCCAAGGTTGCCGAACGCTGCGCCAATCCGAAGATCGGCGACACCGTGCGGCGGCTGTGCCTTGACGGCTCGAACCGGCAGCCGAAATTCATCATTCCGACGATTGCCGACCGGCTGGAACAGGGTCTGTCGATCACCGGGCTGGCGCTGGAATCGGCGCTCTGGTGCCGCTACTGCGCCGGGGTGACGGATTCCGGTCAGGTGATCGAGGCGAACGATCCTAACTGGGACAGGCTCACCGAAACCGCGCAGAGGGCGAAAAATAACCCCTCGGCATGGTTGGAAATGTCGGATATCTACGGCGGAACGGGGCAGAACCCGGTCTTTGCCGCAGCATTCGCCGACTGGCTGAACCGCCTGTGGAGCAACGGGACCGAGGCGACGCTGAAAACATATCTCGGGCAGTGAAAGGCTTTGGCGTGAAGCGTGGGCGCATAGGTGCGGTGATTTTCGATTGCGACGGAGTCCTTGTGGATTCCGAACCGCTGGCGGCGAAGGAATGGGCTTCGGTCCTTGGCGCGATGGGCCTGCCCATCGATATCGACAGGATTTACCGCGAATTTCTGGGCCGCTCGACGGTGACCATGATCAACGCGGCACAGCGCGACTATGATGTCGATCTGCGCCCTGCCCTGCCCGATTTCTCCGTTCGGCTGGAAAATGCGTTTCGCGATTCGCTGACGCCGATCCCCGGCATTGCCGAGGTGCTGGCCGAATTGCGGGTGCCGCATGCGGTCGCCTCGTCCAGCGCCTTTGAGCGGATTCAGCTTTCGCTGGAACTGACGGGCCTTCGCCGGTTCTTCGGCGATCACGTCTATTCCTCGACCATGGTCAAGAACGGCAAACCCGCCCCGGACCTGTTCCTCTTCGCCGCCGACAAACTGGGCGTCGCCCCCGCCGATTGCGTGGTGATCGAGGACAGCCCGGCAGGTGTCACGGCGGCGCAGGCCGCAGGTATGCGGGTGATCGGCTTTCTGGGCGGCAGCCATGCCGAACGCGCGCGGCTGGCCGAGCGGCTGGCGGTGCTGGAACCGGATGCGGTGATTGAACATGCCTCCGATTTACCCAATACTCTGGCTCGGATGAGCTAGGGCCAGAGCCGGGGGAAATAGTGCTTTTTGCCGCCGTTGATGTCGGCTCGGCCCGTGTACGTGCCGGATTGTTTGCCAGTGACGGAACATTGCTGGCCCGTGCAAGCCGTGGCTTTTCGCTGATCGCCGGTCCCTCTGGGCAGGCCACACATGATTTCGCCGAAATCTGGCAAGGCGTCGCGGATTCGCTGGCCGAGGCGCGCCGGATGGCCGGTGCCGCCCCCTCACAGATCAGTTCGCTGGCCTTTGACGCCACCTGCTCGCTGGTGGTGGATGCCCCCGGCTTCTCGCCCGACGTGATCGCCTGGCACGACCACCGCGCCCATGCCGAGGCGGCGGAACTCAGCCAGATCGCTCATGAGGTGGTCACCCGCGCGGGCGGTTCGGTCTCGCCCGAGATGCAGACCCCGAAACTGATGTGGCTGGTCCGCCATCACCCCGAGATCTGGGTCAATCTGCGCAGCGTCCGCGACCTTTGCGACCACCTTGCATGGCGCGCGACGGGGATCGAGGCTCGCTCGCTCTGCGCGGTGGCCGCCAAATGGGCCTATCTGCCGGATCGTGGCGGCTGGCAGGACGATCTGCTTATCCAGACCGGCATCCAGAACTTCCCCCGCGACGGCCAGATCCTGCCGCCCGGCAGCCGTATCGGCCCGCTGTCGGAACGCGGCGCGGCCGAGCTTGGCCTTGACCGCGAAACGCTGGTCGCCGCCGGTCTGATCGACGCTTTCGCGGGCGCGCTTGGCGCGGCACCGGGCATGCCCACGCTGATCGCGGGAACCTCGAACTGCGTCATGGCCCGGAACATCTCCCCCGGTCGCGGCATCTGGGGGCCCTATCCCGGCGCGATCATGCCGGGCGAGCAGGTCTCGGAAGCCGGTCAATCCGCGACCGGCGCCCTACTGGAAACCATCCGCCAGCTTTACCCCGAGCCGCAGACCCATGACGCAATTCTCGCACGGATCGGCACCGCCCCCGATCACGACGAAAAGCTGCACTTGCTGCCCGATTTCAAGGGCAGCCGCACCCCCTTCGCCGACCCGCTGATCCGGGGCGTCGCCCATGGTCTGTCGCTGGATCGCAATCCCCGTTCGCTCGACCGGCTTTACTGGCGGGCGGCGGTCGGGATCGCGCTTGGCACCCGGCAGGTGATCCGGCATATGGGCCTTGCCCCGGAACGGCTGGCGATGGCGGGCGGTCAGGCCCGCTCTGCCCTGATGCGCCAGACCTATGCCGACACGACCGGCGCCGAGATCCACTGGCAGTCCGAGGATGCGGTGCTTCGCGGCTCGGCCATCGCCGCCGCTGCCCCGCTGATCGGGGGTATTCAGGCCGCCCGCGCGGCCTTTGCCCGCCCTTTGACCGTGACCACCCCGAACCCGGCCCAAAGCGCCCGGCGCGAACGTGACTGGCACATCTTCCTGCGCATGCAACAGCATCGCGAAGAAATCGCCCGGATGTAACGCTTCGCTGTCCGCGACCCGAAAAGCAAAAGGGGCGCCCGAAGCGCCCCTCTTTTCTTCCTGCAAAGGCCCCGATCAGGCGCCTTTGTAGATATCCACCAGCTTCTGCAGCATCTCCAGCGCATCTGCACGCGACCGCTGGAAGCTGTTCCGCCCGATGATCGAGCCATTGCCGCCGCCGTCACGGATCGCGCGGGCATCGTCGAAGACCGCATCCGCACCCTTGGCCGCACCGCCCGAGAACACAACGATCCGGCGACCGTTGAAGCTGGCCTGCATGCAATGCTCGACCCGCTTCGCCTGCGTCGCGATCTCGATCTTCTTGTCCTCATAGACCTTCTTCGCCTCACCCAGCATCAGATGGTCGGTGGACAGCTTGATCTTGATGATATGGGCACCGATCAGCGCCGCGATCTGGGCCGCATAGGCCGCCACATCGATGGCGGTCTCGCCGTCCTTGGTGATCGCCTCGCCGCGCGGATAGGACCAGATGACAGTGGCCACACCCTTGGCGGCGGCCTCTTTGCGCATCTCGACGATCTCTTCGAACATATCCAAAGCCATGTCCGAGCCCGGATAGATGGTAAAGCCGATGGCCGCACAGCCCAGACGCAGCGCATCATCGACCGAAGCGGTGACCGCCTGATTCTTGCCCGCCGTGTCCGACATCAGGCTGTTGGCGCTGTTCACCTTGAGGATGGTCGGGATTTGCCCGGCAAAGGTATCCGCCCCGGCCTCGATCATGCCCAGCGGCGCCGCATAGGCGTTCAGACCGGCATCGATGGCAAGCTGATAATGGTAATGCGGATCATAGGCGGCAGGATTGGCGGCAAAGGACCGCGCCGGGCCATGCTCGAAACCCTGATCGACCGGCAGGATGATCATCTTGCCGGTGCCGGCCAGCTTGCCGGTCATCAGCATCCGCGCCAGTTGCGCCTTCACGCCCGGCGTCTCGCCTTCGTAATTGGCCAGGATCTTCCGAACCGTATCGGTCATCTGCATGGATCGCTCTCCTTTGATGGTTGGCGGCTCATTATCATGGCCCGCGACAGAGGCAACGCTGGTGACGCTAACACCCTTCAACATCCGCGAAAACGCGAGAATCAGCCCATTCGCTGTTTGTCACAAAAGATGAATAAAACCTTAATTACAAAAGATTGGCGCGGAATGCGGAGCATATGCATAGAGGAATGCAGAACAAGTCAAACTTGTCGGAGGTCGTATTGTGATAAGTTCTGCCATTTCCCCGCAGCATCTGGTCCTTCTGGGCGGATCGACGAAACACGCATTCGTCGATTTCGGCGCGGACCAGCGAAGCATTTTCCAGCGCCCGATCACCGCGCTTGGTGAAACCCCGCAAACCGCCCCGCTGCCGCCGGTGACAGAGGCTGCCCCGGTCGAGGCGTCAACGCCCTATAAGGCGTGGCTTGGCGCAACCAGCGCCTATGGCGATGCCGCCAGCAGCCACATCGCCAGCGCGGAAAGCATCGCCCCTGCGGAAAGCGATGCTCCAGCGGAACCGGCCACCCCCGCGCCCGATATCGCCGCGCCACCCGCCGCCCCTGATGAGGCACCGCAGGCATCCGCCCCGCCACCGCCGGAACCTGCCGCGCCCACACCTGCTCCGACACCTGTCACAACCGCTGAACCGGCCCCTGTCCCGGCCGAGGCACAACCCACACCGCAACCCGCTGCATCACAGCAACCTGCCCCCACCCCGCCACCTGCGACGAACGGCGGCGTGGTGACGACCTTGGTGAAAACGGTCGGCGGACTCTTTGGGAGATGATCTTGCCTCAGGCCCGGTCTCGGACGGCCCGGCATTGAAGCAAAGGACCGGCGCCCATCTGCGCCAATAAAAAGGGGCGGCCCGCGCCGCCCCTTTCTCTGTTCCTCAATCTTGCTTCAGCGCCCTTGCTTCAGCGCCGGGCCTTCGCCTCCAGCGCCGCCACGCCCGGCAGTTCCTTGCCTTCCATCCATTCAAGGAAAGCCCCGCCTGCCGTCGAGATGAATGTGAAATCATCCGCCACGCCCGCCTTGTTCAGCGCCGCGACCGTATCGCCGCCCCCCGCGACCGAGATCAGATTGCCTTCGCGCGTCAGCCGCGCCGCGTCCTGCGCCGCCGCATTGGTCGCACGGTCGAAGGGCGCGATCTCGAACGCGCCCAGCGGGCCGTTCCAGATCAGCGTCTTGCAGATCTCCATCGCCTCGCGGATCGCCGTCACCGTCTCCGGCCCCGCATCAAGGATCATCGCATCCGCCGGGCATTGATCGACCGGCAGCGTCTCATTCTCGGCCCCGGCCTTGAATTCGCGCGCGACGACGATGTCCTTGGGCAGCAGGATCACACAATTCGTCTGCGCGGCCTTGTCCAGAATGGCGCGGGCGGTTTCAGCCATGTCACGCTCGGCCAGTGATTTGCCGACCTCGACGCCCTGCGCCACAAGGAAGGTGTTCGCCATGCCGCCGCCGATCACCAGATGATCGACCTTCTCGACCAGATTGGTCAGCAGTTCCAGCTTGGTCGAGACCTTCGCCCCACCCACGACCGCCATCACCGGCCGCTGCGGCGATCCAAGCGCGGCGTCCAGCGCCTTCAACTCGGCCTCCATCAGCCGCCCTGCCCCTGCGGGCAAAAGCTGCGCCAGACCCTCGGTCGAGGCATGGGCACGATGCGCCGCCGAGAAAGCGTCGTTGATATAGGCCCCGCCAAGCGCCGCGATGGATGCCGCGAAGGTCGGATCGTTCTGTTCTTCGCCCTCGTGGAAGCGGGTATTTTCCAACAGCGCGACATCACCCGGCTGCAAAGCCGCTACGACGCGCTTGGCCGGACCGCCGATCGTATCCTCGGCAAAGGCCACCGGCTGACCCAGCGCCGCCTCGAGCGCGGGCAGGATTTGCTGCAGGCTCATGCTGTCCACGCGTTTGCCCTTGGGCCGGTCGAAATGCGCCAGCAGAACCGGAATGCCGCCCTTGGCCTGAATGTCCTTCACCGTCGGCACGATCTTGTCGATCCGGGTGGTGTCGGTCACTCGCCCCGCTTCGACCGGAACGTTCAGATCGACGCGGGTCAGAACCACCTTCCCGTCAAGATCCATGTCATCAATGGTGTTGAACTTTGCCATATCACTCATGCCCCTCGGCTTTAACGCGTTGAGGGCTTGTCCCGCATGGGCGGCCCGGCGTCAACAGTGACAAAACCGTGAGGGCCAACCGAAGCCCATTTCGCCCGAAATCGCCCCGCGCAACACCCACCGTTCGCAAGCTGTGTACAGCCTGTGCACATTCAGTGCTTGCCCGGTGCACGCCCCGTGCAGCAAAAAACCCAGCATTTGCTGGTCCGGCGCTTCTTGCCGCTTCTTCGTTGCGAAAATACCCGTTGCAACGCCCGCCCCCCGTTGCGCCGCCGATCACCCGAAGCTGAGCGGATGGTGATCGGCGGCTCACCGCCTTGCGCGTTGCACTGATCCCTGCAAGGGCCTAAGTCGGAAGGCGAACGTGGCAAAGGAGGGCCGGATGGCCGACATCAAAGACCCCGAAAACACCATCATCATCGAGCTAAAGGATGGTCCCGTCGTCATCGAGCTGCTGACAGATGTGGCCCCGAAACATGCCGAGCGCATGAAGGAACTGGCCCGCGCCGGAGCCTATGACAACGTGGCCTTCCACCGGGTGATCGACGGCTTCATGGCCCAGACCGGCGATGTCGCCAATGCCAATATGGAAAAGGGCTGGAATGCCGGTCGCGCCGGCACCGGCGGCTCGGACCTGCCGGATCTTCCGGCCGAGTTTTCCAAACTGCCGCATGACCGCGGCACGCTTGGCGCTGCACGGTCGCAGAACCCGAACAGCGCGAACAGCCAATTCTTCATCAATTTCAAAGACAACCACTTCCTCAACGGTCAATACACCGTCTATGGCCGGGTGATCGAGGGGATGGAGCATGTGGACAAGATCGTCCGGGGCGAGCCGCCTTCAAGCCCCGACCGCATGATCTCGGTCAAGGTGGCCGCCGATGCATAAGGCGCTTCTGATCCCGGCTTTCCTGCTGACCGCCACCGCCGCCGTCGCGCAGGACGCCCCCGCCCATGCCGACGGCCCCGGCCCGAACATGGTGATCGAGGTTGCCGCCGCAGATGGCAGCTCCAAAGGTACGATCACGCTGGATCTGCTTGAGGACAAGGCCCCGAACCATGTCGCGCGTCTGGTCGAACTGGCGAAAGCCGGTGCCTATGACGGCGTCGTCTTTCACCGCGTGATCGACGGCTTCATGGCCCAGACCGGCGATGTCGAGCATGGCAAACAGGACGGCGATACCTCTCGCGCCGGGATGGGCGGATCGGATCTACCTGATCTTGATGCCGAATTCGGCGATGTCAGCTTCGATGCAGGCACCGTCGGCATGGCCCGCGCGCAAGACCCGAACAGCGCCAACAGCCAGTTCTTCATCGACTTGGCCCCGGCCCCGTTCCTTGACGGTCAATACACCGTCGTCGGGCAACTGGTCGAAGGGTGGGACGTGCTGAGCGCGATCAAAAAGGGCGATGCTGCCGCCAATGGCTCGGTCGAAGAGCCCGACTACATGCTGAAAGTCACCATCGTCGAGTGATCCAGCCGCAGGTTTGCGCCCGAAAAGCGTCAAATCACTGATAAAGGGGGCGGGAACGCCCCCTTTTCGCACTTGCAGCATCGATGTGGCAGCGCCTATCTTGCCGCAACATGGAAAAGCGCGACCTGCCAGATCTGACCGAAATCACAGCCGATGCCGCGGTTGATCGGGCCCGGCACGGCTGGCGCGCGAAATGTCTGCAGCGTCTTGTGCGGATCGACCTTCCCGTTCCCCGCAGCTTCGCCATTCCCGCCGCCACTGTCAGCTCTATCGCAGCCGGGCATCGCCTGCCGGTCGATCAGTTGCACGGGGTCTTCGTCGAAGGCAACGGGCTGGTCAGCGTGCGCCCCTCGGCGGTGAAACCGGATTGGGGCGGGCCGCGCACGGTTCTGAACGTGGGCATCAACGATCAGGTTCATGCGCAACTGGCCAAGCGGATCGGTCAGGACAATGCCGACGCGATCTATCTGAATTTCGTTCAAAGCTATGCCACCAACATCGCCCGCCTCGACCCCGAGATGTTCAGCCAGGACGGGCCGGATGCCCTTGCCGAGGCCCTGAAGCTTTATCAGGACGAGATGGAAGCGCCGTTCCCGCAGGACCCGGTGATTCAGTTGGCCGAGGTTCTGCGCTCGATGGCGCGGGCATGGGACGGCCCGACGGCGCGGCTTCTGCGGCAGGCCAAGGGCGCGCCCGCCGATGCGCCTCTGGGGCTGGTGGTGCAGGATATGGCGCCTGCGCTTGGGCCCGGTCTTTGCGGCTCGGGCACGATCCAATTCATCGACTCGGTCACCGGCACGCCGCGCGTCACCGGCCGTTTTCGTGGCCAGCATCATGGCGGCGCAATCGGCGCGGGCGCACAAACCCTGTATCTGAACCGGGATGAGCGCGGTCCCTCGCTTGAGGAAGCCTCGCCCGAGCTTTTCGGCGATCTGCTGCGCTTCGGCATCGCCGCGCGCGAGCGTCTGCGCGAGGAAATGCAGATCGAGTTCGTGATCACCGATGGCAGGATCTCGATCATCGATGCAACGCGGGTGCAGCGCAGTTCGCGCGCCAGTGTGCGGGTGGCGGTGGCGCTGGCCCGGGAAGGCATCATCTCGACCGCCGAGGCGATCATGCGGGTCGAACCGCGCGCCCTGACTGATCTTCTGCACCATCAGGTCGATCCCCGCGCCCCGCGCGAGGTTCTGGCCCGTGGCATCAATGCCAGCCCCGGCGCTGCGACCGGGCGGATCGTGTTCTCGGCTTCTGCGGCGCAGGCAGCGGCGGCGCGGGACGAAGCCTGCGTGCTTGTCCGCCGCGAAACCGTGCCCGAGGATATCCGTGGCATGCATGCCTCGGTCGCCGTGCTGACCGAACGCGGCGGCACCACCAGCCATGCCGCCGTGATCGCGCGCGGCATGGGCAAGCCCTGCATCGTCGGCGCCAGCGGCATCAGCATCGACAGCCGCGCCCGGACCATTCGGGCGGGTGGTCGCGTACTGAACGAGGGTGACGAGATCACCATCGACGGCACCTCGGGCGAGGTTCTGGCGGGCAGCGCAGCCTTGCTTGGCCCGGCGCTGGACGACAGTTTCAACCAGCTTCTCGACTGGGCCGACGCGGAAAGCGATATGGTGGTGCGCGCCAATGCCGACACCGCCGAGGATGCGCGGATGGCGCTGAACTTCAAGGCGCAGGGCATCGGGCTGTGCCGGACCGAGCATATGTTCTTCGACGGCGAGCGTCTGCCAGCCATGCGCGAGATGATCTTCGCCGATACGCCGGAAGACCGCCGCCTTGCATTGGAGCGGATCTTGCCGATGCAACGGCAGGATTTCGGCGAGCTGTTCGAGATCATGGCAGGCTTGCCAGTGACGATCCGGCTGTTCGACCCGCCCTTGCACGAATTTCTGCCGCATGACCGCGAAGGTCTGCACGAATTGGCGCAGTCGCTGGACCTGCCGCTGTCGGACGTGACCCGCCGCGTCGATGCTTTGTCCGAGTTCAACCCGATGTTGGGCATGCGCGGCGTCCGTCTGGGCATTACCGTGCCGGAAATCTACGACATGCAGGCGCGGGCGATCTTCGAGGCGACCATCGATTCCAGTCGCAGCGGCGATCCTGTGGTGCCCGAAATCATGATCCCGCTGGTCTCGGCCATGCGCGAGGTCGAGCTGGTGCAGAACCGGATCGACGCCGTTGCCGCCGCCGTCAGAAACGACCGCCGGGTCGATTTCACCTATCGGCTGGGCGTCATGGTCGAAACCCCGCGCGCGGCCCTGCGTGCTGGCGACATCGCCGCGCATTGCACCTTCCTGTCCTTCGGCACGAACGACCTGACCCAGATGACCTACGGCCTGTCCCGCGACGATGCGGGCCGGTTCATGGGCACCTATGTCGGGCAAGGCGTCTATGCCGAAGATCCGTTCCATATTCTTGACGAAGACGGTGTGGGCGAACTGCTTCTGACCGGGGTGCAGCGTGCGCGCAGCCAGAACCGCAAGATCACCATCTCGGTCTGCGGCGAACATGGCGGCAATCCCGAATCAATCGCCTTCTGCCACGCGGCGGGCATGAATTACGTATCCTGTTCGCCCTTCCGGGTTCCGGTCGCCCGCCTTGCCGCCGCACAGGCGACATTGCGGGCCAAATTGCGCGCGCCGACCGACCTGTGAACCGCTGAACGATTCGACGCGATTCGCAGAATTTTTCTACTCCAAGTTGTTCAAATTACGTCCGAAACGGACCAAATTTGGCGCAATTTTACCGAAACTTGCCAGTTCACCATGAAGGCGTCGGCAGTTTGTCGCCTGAATTAGCCGATTCCGAGGGCGAACGGGGCCTCACGCGGCTGTGTCATGGTCCGGACTGTGTCGAAAACACTAATCATCCTGCTTGACACCTGCGCAAGGCGAACGCTGCCCGCGCGCCATTTACGACCTGTCAACCAGACACGGTTATAGGATTGGACATGAAAACGCTGTTCAAGCGGCTGGTTCCGGTTTGCCTTGTTGCAACCGCCGCTATCACGATCAACACGACGGGGGCCGTTGCCGGTGGCAATGGTTCGCTGTTTTCGTCGGATGTCGGTGCCCTTTCGGGCCTGCAAACGCCGCTTGCAACCGCTCGCTCGCAGCCGCTTCTATACACGGATGTCGAACCTGTGAAGGTGGAAAATCCGGCTGCGCAAGAAAATCATGACGAGGCGGAAGTGGCCGAACTTTTTCAGGCCTACGCCCAGGGTCGGTTCACCGAACAGGACCTGAATTGCCTTGCAGAAGCGGTCTATCACGAAGCACGCGGCGAAAGCCGTCAGGGTCAGGCCGCCGTCGCCGAAGTGATCCTGAATCGGGTGGAAAGCCGGTCTTTCCCCTCGACCGTCTGTGGCGTGATCAACCAGCCGGCACAGTTCAGCTATACGATCGGTGGTCGCAAGCCGATCAACAACAAGGCCGCCTATCTGCGCGCCCGCGACGTGGCCAAGGCCGCACTGTCCGGTGCGCCGCGCGTCCTGACCGATGGTGCGACCTATTTCCATACGCCCTCGGTGCGTCCCGACTGGTCCAGCCGGTTCACCCGCACGGTGCAGATCGGGCAGCATATTTTCTATCGTCGCGGCGGCCAGCGCGTCGCCTCTAACTGACCGGGGTCGCAGACAGGCTTGCCTGCCGCCCGGATTTGCGGTGAATGGCGTCTATGACACAGCCTGACCGTATCCATCTGAAGGACTATATCCTCGCCACCGAAATCGGGGCGTTTCAGTCCGAACGCGGCCGCGATCAGCGCCTTCGCTTCAATCTTACCGTCGATTTGCGCGATCCCGTCAGCGGGGTCGATGATCACGTCGACCGCATCCTGTCCTATGACGTGCTGACCGAGGCGATCGCGACCGCATTGGCCGATCAACGTTACAATCTGGTCGAGACCTTGGCGGAAAAGATCGCCGCCGAAGTGCTGGCCCATCCCCGCGCCGCGCGGATCGAGGTGACGGTCGAAAAGCTCGACCGTGGCCCCGGCGCGCTTGGCGTCACCATCAGCCGCGATGCCGGTCGCGTCGATGTCGAACAGGACGTGCTGCCGGTCCGGCTGATTCTTGGCAATCCCGGTGCCGCGCCGGATGCGGCGGCGGTCATCCTGCCCCACGCCCCCGGCCTGCCTTTGCCCGATGCCGCTTTGCGCCGGGTGGTCCTGCTGGCGCTAGATCAGGCGGCGTGGACGCTCTCTGCCGCGCTTGGCCTCGAAGTCGCCGAGACCCGGACCGAGCTTGATGCCGCAATCCGTGCGGGCCAGCCCGTCGTCTGGGCACCGACGCGCCTTGCCTCGGACGCGCCGGAAGCCGGGCAGACGCCGGAAGCGCTGGCATTCTGGCTGGCGCGGCGGCTGAAGGCGACCGGGCTGGATATTGTTCTACCTGCAGACGCGACCCTGCCCGTCACTCCCGAAGATCTGACACTGCCGATCGGCAGGATCACCCCGGCATGAGCCCGAACCGGCTTTATTACCGCCCGATCCCCGATCAGGGGCCCGCGCCGCGCTATCGGTTGGTCGGCGGCTGGGCCGGGTTTTCGCAGTTCGAGGTTTTGCAGCGTGGTCACGCCCCCCGGCTAAGCGACAGCGCCCCGGATGAGGTCATCGCCGCACTGACCGCGCCCCGGCCCGCGATTGCTGGCCTGGCGATGGATCGCCCGCAGATCATGGGCATCGTCAACGCCACGCCCGACAGCTTCTCTGACGGCGGCGCCTATGATCCGGTGGCGCAGGCCGAGCGGTTGTTGACCGAGGGCGCGGATATTCTGGATATCGGCGGCGAATCCACGCGTCCGGGGGCAGAGGAAGTTGCGGTCGGTGACGAGATCGCCCGTATCCTGCCCACGATCCGGCAGATGGCCGGGCGGGTTCCGGTCTCGGCAGATACCCGGAAATCCGCCGTTGCGCGTGCGGCTCTGGAGGCGGGGGCGACCCTGATCAACGACGTATCCGGCTTTGATTTCGATCCGGGGCTGGCGGCGCTGGTGGCAGAGGCGAAGGTGCCGGTCTGTCTGATGCATGCGCAGGGCCTGCCCGCGCATATGCAGGACGATCCGCGCTATGATGACGTGCTGCTGGACGTCTATGACGCGCTGGAACAGCGGATTTTGCGCGCCGAGAATGCCGGGATCGCAAGACAGCAAATCGTGATCGATCCGGGTATCGGATTTGGCAAGAACACCGTTCATAATCTTGCGTTATTGCGGCGGATTTCGCTGTATCATGGACTCGGCTGCGTCATCCTGCTGGGCGTCTCGCGCAAGCGGTTTATCGGCGAGATCGGGCAGGCCGCAGATGCGGCGGCGCGGTTGCCCGGAACGCTTGCAGTGACGCTTGCCGCGCTGGATCAGGGGGTGCAGATCCACCGCGTTCATGACGTGGCAGAGATAAGACAGGGGCTGCGGTTGTGGCAGGCTCTTAACAAGGACGAAACGGGGCAAAGATGAGCAGAGGTCTTTTCGGCACTGACGGCGTACGCGGGCGTGCCAATACCCATCCGATGACGGCCGAAATGGCGCTGCGTCTGGGCGCGGCGGCGGGCCGGTATTTCCGGCGCGACGGGCATAACGTGCATCGGGTGGTGATCGGCAAAGATACGCGGCTGTCGGGCTATATGCTGGAAAACGCGCTGACCGCCGGGCTGACCTCGACCGGCATGAACGTGCTGCTGCTGGGCCCGGTGCCGACGCCTGCCGTGGGTTTCCTGACCCGCTCGATGCGGGCCGATCTGGGCATCATGATCTCGGCCAGCCACAACCCAGCCGAGGATAACGGTATCAAATTCTTCGGCCCCGACGGCTTCAAGCTGTCCGATGAGGCCGAGGCAGAGATCGAGGCGATTGTCGCGGGCGAGATCGAGCCCTCGCAACCGCAGAATATCGGTCGGGCGAAGCGGATCGATGACGGTCGCGGGCGTTATGTCGAATATGCCAAGACCACCTTCCCGTCTGGGCGTCGGCTGGACGGGCTGAAGGTCGTGGTCGATTGCGCGAATGGGGCGGCCTACAAGGCTGCGCCCGAGGTGCTGTGGGAACTGGGCGCGGATGTGATCCCATTGGGCGTGAAGCCTGACGGGTACAACATCAATGCCGGTGTCGGCTCGACCCACCCCGAGGCTTGCGCGGCGGCGGTTCTGGAACATGGCGCGCATCTTGGGATTTCGCTGGATGGCGATGCCGACCGGGTGATCATCATCGACGAAAAGGGCCGGATCGCCGATGGCGATCAGATCATGGCGCTGATGGCGGCGCGATGGGCGGAACAGGGCCGGTTGCAGGGTGATGCGCTGGTGGCGACGGTGATGTCGAATCTGGGCCTTGAGCACTATCTGGAACGTCGCGGTTTGCGACTGGAACGGACCCGCGTCGGCGACCGCTATGTGGTCGAGCGGATGCGCGAGGGCGGCTTCAATCTGGGCGGCGAACAGTCGGGCCATATCGTGATGACCGATTACGCGACGACCGGCGACGGGCTGATCGCGGCGATGCAATTCCTTGCCGCGCTGGCCGAATCCGGCGACAGCGCCAGCGTGCTTGCGGCGCAATTCGATCCGGTGCCGCAGCTTCTGAAGAATGTGCGCTATGCCGCCGGGGCCGATCCGCTGTCGGCGGACGAGGTGCGCCGCGTCATCGCCGAGGCCGAGGCGAAGCTGGCCGGGACCGGCCGGGTGCTGATCCGCAAATCGGGGACCGAGCCGTTGATCCGCGTGATGGCGGAAGCAGAAAACGAACATCTGCTGCGCGAAGTGGTGGATGGGATCGTCGCGGCGGTCGAGAAGGCTGCCTGATCCCGCAGGCGGGGGGCCAGCCCCCCGCGCCCCCCCCCCGGGATATTTTCGGACCAACGCAGGCCAGTCAGCGGATTTCTGTTGCCGGATCGTAGTCATAGATCCAGTCAAAGCGGGACAGGACGCGGCGTGGCACAATGCGGCCTGCGAGGCGCAGGGCGGTATGGGCGGCAAGGCGTTTTGCGCCGGTCAGATGATAATTGCGCGCATTGGCATTTGCCGCCGCGACGATCTGCGTGACCCTTGGTTTGCGCAGCGCCTCGAACCGGGCAAGCGCGGCGGGTTGATCCGCGTCAGTCAGGCATGCGGCAAGAAGCCATGCGTCTTCGATGGCCATGCATGCCCCTTGGGCCATGAATGGCAGGGTGGAATGCGCGGCATCGCCGATCAGGACATGGGTGCCGTCCTGCCAGATACGCGCGACCTCGTGCCGGAAGAGCCCCCAGATATGCGTCTGCTGCACGCGGGCCAGCCAGTCCGGCACCGGGCCGCCGAACGCCGCGAAAGCGTGGCGCAGGTTTTCGGGGTCATCCCGATGCGACCAGCCTTCATCCTGCCAGTCGCGCCGCTCTTGCACGGCGACCAGATTGCGCAGGCCCGAGGCGAGAGGATAGCTGACCAGATGCCGACCGGGGCCCATGAAGACCTGTGCTTCGGGGGCATCGCTGGCATCATCGGCAATCACCGCGCGCCATGCCGTCTGGCCGGTGAAGAACGGCACTTCACGTCCGTTGAGGTGCTGCCGGGTGCGACTGTGCAGACCATCGGCACCGATGATCAGCGGCGCGTCCGGTAAGGCCTCGACGGGCTGGTCAAGCTGGATCTCCACCCCTGCATCGCGAGCCGCCGCCGCCAGAATCTCGATCAGCCGGGCGCGGTGGATCAGGCGGTAGCGCGCATCGGGGCGGTGACGCTGCATGTCCAGCCGCAGGACGGTCGCGCCCGAGGCATCGCGCAGATGCACCGCGCGACTGGGCAATGAGACCGCGTCCAGTGCTGCCGCCAGACCAAGGGCATCCAGCACCCGCACCGCATTCGGGGAAAGCTGCAATCCGGCGCCGATCTCGGACAGTTCGGGCGCGCGTTCCAGCACGCGGGTCCGGATGCCGCGCCGGGCCAGTGCAAGCGCCGTCGTCAATCCGGCGATGCCCGCGCCAATGATCACAGCCTGATATTCTTGCTGCATGCCCCTGCCCTGCCTTCAGGAATCGATACGCCGCCGACCAGTTGGATCGACGGCGCATCCTGTGGTCCGGTGCCGGTCCGCAAAGACCGGGCCGATTCCTTAGTCGTCGCGATGGACCCGCTCGCGCCGCTCATGACGCTCCTGCGCTTCGAGCGTCATCGTCGCGATCGGGCGCGCGTCCAACCGTTTCAGGCTGATCGGCTCGCCCGTCATTTCGCAGTAACCGTATTCGCCAGTTTCGATCCGGCGCAGTGCTGCGTCGATCTTGCTGACCAGCTTGCGCTGACGGTCACGGGTGCGCAGTTCCAGCGCGCGGTCGGTTTCTTCACTGGCGCGGTCGGCCAGATCGGGAACGCTGCGTGCGCTGTCCTGAAGTCCTTCCAACGTCTCGGCGGACTGTTCTAGCAGTTCCTGCTTCCACGCTTCCAATTTTCTGCGAAAATATTCGAGCTGCCGATCATTCATGAACGGTTCATCTTCGGCGGGACGGTAATCCTGTGGCAAGAATGTCTGGGCTTTCATGCGTCTCTCCGGGGGCGACGGCGGGTGTGCTTAACCATCACCTTGCGCGCCCCCTTAAAGTATGGCGTCTTGCTTGTCACTAGCGGAAAGCTCGGTATTTGTTCGCAGGAATGCGTTGCCTCTCGTCTGACGGTATCGTGACGCAAGAATTTCCCGCATAAGGAGAAATCACATGCAATTCACAGGCACCGACAGCTATGTCGCCCCGCCCGAGCTTGCCATTGCGGTCAATGCCGCCGTCACGCTTGAGCGGCCGTTGCTGGTCAAGGGCGAGCCGGGGACGGGCAAGACCGAGCTGGCCCGGCAGGTAGCGGCAAGCCTTGGGCTGCCGATACTGGAATGGCATGTGAAATCAACCACCAAGGCGCAGCAGGGTCTTTATGAATATGACGCCGTCAGCAGGCTGCGGGACAGCCAGTTGGGCGATCAGCGGGTGCATGATGTCGCGAACTACATCCGCAAGGGGAAGCTATGGCAGGCCTTCACCGCGCCGGGCAAGGTGGTGGTGCTGATTGACGAGATCGACAAGGCCGATATCGAGTTTCCGAACGATCTGCTTCAAGAACTGGATAGGATGGAGTTTCACGTTTACGAGACCGGCGAGACCATCCGCGCCCGGCACCGACCGGTGGTCATCATCACCTCGAACAACGAAAAAGAGCTGCCGGATGCGTTTCTGCGGCGGTGTTTCTTTCATTATATCCGCTTTCCGGATGCCGAAACGCTGAAGCGGATCGTCGAGGTTCATTACCCCGGCCTGAAGCCCGCTTTGCTGGAAGAGGCCCTGTCGCAGTTCTTCGATATCCGCGAAGCGCCGGGGCTGAAGAAGAAGCCCTCGACCAGTGAGTTGCTTGACTGGCTGAAGCTGATCCTTGCCGAGGACATCTCGCCCGCGGACCTGAAGCGGTCTCCGTCCGAGATTTTGCCGCGGCTGCATGGCGCGCTGCTGAAGAACGAACAGGACGTGGCGTTGTTCGAAAAACTGGCCTTCATGGCGAAGCGTCAGGGGCGTTGAAATCGGGGCTTGGGGCGCTGCCCCGTCGCGCGGGCGCGACTCCCCGGGATATTTATCGACCAATGCAAAGCTGAGGTAACGGGATGGTTGAGGTTCGGGCGGTGCGCACAGAGGACAAAGCCGGGTGGCAGCGGCTTTATGAGGGTTATCACCTTTTCTACGAGCGGCCCGACCTGCCGCAAGCCTTCTTCGATCAGGCATTCGAGCGGTTGATTGATCGCAAGCCGGGTGATTTTCACGGGCTGGTGGCAGAGGCCGACGGGCAATTGCTGGGGCTGACGCATTACGTCTTTCATCCGCATATGTGGCGGCCCGAGGGCGTCTGCTATCTGCAGGATCTGTTCACCTCGGACGAGGCGCGCGGGCGCGGTGTCGGACGCGCGCTGATCGAGGCCGTCTATGCCGCCGCCGATGCCGAAGGCGCGCCAAGCGTCTATTGGCTGACGCAGGAA
This sequence comes from Paracoccus caeni, assembly GCF_016629665.1. Classification (GTDB taxonomy): domain Bacteria; phylum Pseudomonadota; class Alphaproteobacteria; order Rhodobacterales; family Rhodobacteraceae; genus Paracoccus; species Paracoccus caeni. The sequence goes on along the minus strand of NZ_JAEPRQ010000001.1, from coordinate 973,165 downwards.
TTCAACTATGCGGGCCGGATGCTGTATGACCGGGTCGGCACACGGACCCCATTCATCCGCTATAACCGGCCCGCATAGAATCGAGAGAATCCCGGCAAGCGCCTGTGAAGAGAAGATTTTGCTTGCGCGTGATCCTGTTTCGATGGGCCGTTTCTGTCCGACCGTGGGAATTTGACGTTGCGGTATGTCATCCGACGCTCCTAATCTTCGCGCGAACGAGGAGAAGGATATCCGAGATGACCCAAGGCTTTGATACCACCGCCATTCATGCGGGCAGCGATGCCGATCCTGCGACCGGCGCGCGGCAGGTGCCGATCTATCAGACCACCGCCTATGCCTTCCGCGATGCCGATCACGCCGCCAAATTGTTCAACCTGCAAGAGGTCGGCTATATCTATTCGCGCCTGACCAACCCGACGGTCGCGGCGCTGCAAACCAAGGTTGCGGCGCTGGAAGGTGGCGCGGGTGCGGTCTGCTGCTCGTCCGGGCATGCGGCGCAGATCATGGCGCTGTTTCCGCTGATGGGTCCGGGAAAGAATATCGTCGCCTCGACAAGGCTTTATGGCGGAACCGTCACCCAGTTTGGGCAGACGATCAAGCGCTTCGGCTGGTCGGCAAAATTCGTCGATCTGGACGATCCCGAGGCGGTGAAGGCCGCGATCGATGATGACACGCGGGCGATCTTTGCGGAATCGATCAGCAATCCGGGCGGCTATGTGACCGACATCCCTGCCATTGCCGCCATCGCCGATGCGGCTGGAATACCGCTGATCATCGATAACACACTGGCGACGCCCTATCTTTGCCGCCCCATCGAACAGGGTGCGACGCTGGTTGTCCACAGCCTGACCAAATACATGACCGGCAACGGCACGGTGACCGGCGGGGTGGTGGTCGATAGCGGCAAATTCGACTGGTCGGCCAATGACAAATTCCCCAGCCTGTCGCAGCCCGAGCCTGCTTATCACGGGCTGACCTTCCACGAGACATTCGGCCCGGCGGCCTTTACCTTCCATTCGATTGCCGTCGGACTTCGCGATCTGGGCATGACCATGAACCCGCAGGGCGCCCATTACACGCTGATGGGGATCGAGACCCTTGGCCTGCGCATGCCCCGCCATGTCGAAAACGCGCAGAAGGTCGCCGAATGGCTGGAGAACGATCCGCGTGTGACCAGCGTGACCTATGCCGGGTTGGCCTCGTCACCCTGGAACGCGACGGCGAAGCGGCTTTATCCGAAGGGTGCCGGGGCGCTGTTCACCTTTTCCGTCAAGGGCGGGTATGAGGCTGCGGTGAAGCTGGTCGATGCATTGGACCTGTTCAGCCATGTCGCCAATCTGGGTGATGCCCGGTCACTGGTGATCCATTCGGCCTCGACCACGCACCGGCAGTTGACCGAGGAACAGCAACGCGCCGCAGGTGCCGCGCCCGAGGTCGTTCGACTGTCAATCGGGATCGAAGATGTGGGCGACCTGATCGCCGATCTGGATCAGGCACTGGCAAAAGCTACCGCCTGACCCGCGAATAGAGGAAAGGGGCCGAACGGCCCCTTTCTTTTTTCTGTCAATAGCCTGAAGTGATCAGTTCGAGCTTTCTCCATCCGTCGCCGGTGCCACACCATCCGGATTTTCGCCCAGCGGCACCACGGCCTCGCCCGGCGCGGGTGCGCCCTGATCGATTCCTTCGGGCGGAGGCAGATCACCCGCAGGCGGCTGCGCATCAGGCCCGCCATGGGGTTTGCCATGACCGCGCATCGGCACGCAGGCTCCGTCACCGACCATGGCGAATTCCATTTCGACCTGCGCCGTCATCGACAGCTCTCCAGCGGCGATCGGAACCCCGCCCGCATCGGCAGCCGCCTGCGCGCGCATCATCATCGGCTGCGGTCCTTCGGGGCTGGGCGTGTCGCGCAGCAGAAGGATCGGCCCAAGCGACAGACCCGCCGCCTCGGCCAGCACTTCTGCCTTGTGGCGCGCATCCTCGACTGCGGCGCGGCGGGCATCGTCCTCGGCGTCCGAGCCATCTTCGCGCATGAAGTTGATCCCGTTGATCTCATTCGCGCCGGCACCGACGATGGCGTCCAGAACCTCGCCCAGCTTCTCAACCTCGCGGACGCGGATCGAAACCATGTTGCTGGCCTGATAGCCGGTGACGGTCGGCGCGCGACCATCGCCATAATCCATCACCGGGCTGAGGTTCAGACCTGAGGTCTGGATGTCCTTGTCCTCGATCCCGGCATTGCCAAGCGCCTCGATCACCGCGCTTTGACGGGTCGAGTTCTGGCTCATCGCCTCGGCCGCGCCTTCGGCCTGTGTGGTCACGCCAAGTTGAATGCTGGCCATGTCGGGCGCGATCCGCGCCTCGCCCTCGCCGGTAACGGTCAGGCTGGTCATGCCGCCGCGCCCCGCCATGGGATGACAGCTCTTGCCGCCATCAGCTCCGGGGGCCGCAAATGCGGGCATAGCTGCGCCAATCGCCAGCGCAGTCGATATGGTCAGCGCGCTGCGGCCGATCATCCGGGAAAGGTTTGTCATTGGTCTGTCCTCGTCGTGCAGGAATCCTTGAAGTTGCAGTTAACGCAAAATCACACCGTTTCGTTCACACGTTTTGTTCACAGATACGCCATATCTGCGCGGGATTTACTTTTCACACACTATAATTTGCGGTAAATCTGGTGCAAACCAACCAAATCGCGACCCGAGGCTGACAATGGGATACGCGATAGCATCGAGCAGTGAACAGGTCATATGAACAAACACGCCGCGCCGCCCGAATTCGCCATGAGCTTCACTCACGAAGCCGTGTTGCTTGAACAACGCGAGGGTCGCGACTGGCGCCCGCTGGGCCGCGCCTTCTTTGCGGGTCGCGAACTGGCGGCCAAGCTGCATGCGTTGCGCGATGAAGCGGGCGGAACCGAGGGCACCCCGGACACCGTGCTGGTGATCCCGGACGATCAGATCCTTTATACCCGGCTGACGGTGCCGGTCGGTTCGGATACCGCCACGGTCATTTCCCGCGCGCTGGAGGGGATGACGCCCTATGCGGCAAGCGATCTGGCGTTTGACTGGTGCCCTTCGGACAATGGCGACATCGAGTCGCTGCGGATCGCCGCAGTCGCCCGACGCACGCTGGAAGAGGCCGAAGAATTTGCCCGCGCTCAGGGGTTCCAGCCTTCCGGTTTCAGCGCCCGTCCCGGCGATGACCGCTTCCTTGGCGATCCCGATTTCGGTCCCAGCCGTCTGGCCGAGGATCAGTCGAACCGTTCGCCCTTCAGCGAACCCGATCTGAGCCAGGCCCGCATCACCGATCCGGTAATCGCGGATATCGACGTGCCTGCCCCGGTCGCTGCAACCGAGACGGCCCCCGAAGAACCCGCGCAGGAAATCGTTCCGGTTGAGGAACTGGTCAGCGAAATCGTCCCCGATGAAGCCGCACCGGAGCCGGTTGAGGTTGTCGCTGCTGTTGCCGAAGTGGCGCAAGTAGAGGATCAGCCCGCCGGGCCGGTCATCTCGCGCATTACCCCGCACCATGTCGAGGTCGCGCCGGTCCAGCCCGAAGCTGCCGCAACGATGGTCATCGCCGCCGAGGTGGTCGAGGAAGCCGTGACGGAACCGCAGCAGGCAGAGGCGGTGACTGCCGACGAGATTACCGAAGCCGAGGCAAAAGCCGCTCAGGCTGCCGAAGCTGCCCGATTGGGCGGCGTCATCCGGCACGGTCAGGGCAAGGCGCCCGCCGTGAAGAACCTTTCGCCCCGCGCGCAGGCCGTTCATGCCCGCGCAACCGAGGCGCGGACGAAACGCGCAGCCGAAGCCGCGCCGGAAGAAATTGCGGCGGCATCGCTTGCGTCCCGCATCGGCAGCTACCGGCCCGGTCGGCTGATGACGATGATCGGCGGGCTGGCGATTGCCGTTCTGCTGGTGCTGACCTTCTTCGGCGGCGGCAGCAACGATCCGCAAGTAGCCTCGACCGAGACGCCCCCCGCAACCGCCCCGGTCGAAGAGGTCGCGCCCGTCACCGCCGAGCCCGAAGTCGCCGCAGCAGAGCCTGCACCCGCGACGACCGCGCCCGAAGAAAACCCGGTCACCGCAACCGCGTTGCCCGATGAAACCGTGCCGAACGCAGCACCCGCCGAGACCGGATCGCTGGCCGAGGCCCCCGTGGAAGCGCCGGTCGAAGCCGCGACCGCCGCCGCCACGCAGACGGGCATCACGCCGGTCGCCCCGCGCCCGCGCCCGCAGCAACAAGAGCAGCAGGCAGCAGCGGCAGAACCCACCACCGCTGTCCCGGTCCCCGCGCCTAGCCCAAGCCCGGTTGGCAATGACACGCTCAGCCGCGCGCTGACCGAAGCGTTGGCCACCCGCGATGCACAGCGTGCCGAAGCACAGGCTCGGGCCGCCGCCGAAGCCGCCGCCGCGAATACCGTCAGCGCCGCGACTATGGCGGGCGATCTGGCGACCGCGCCGACCGCTACCCAACCCCAAACGGCAGCCGCGTCGGCGCCGCGCAGCACCGGCACTGCGCAGACCAGCCCGGCCCAGCAACCGCGCCCGACGCAAGCGGCCCCGACCGCGCAGCAGCCGCGACTGGCAAGCTCGGCCCGCCCCCGCGCCGCACCGACGCGCACGCAGGCCCCGGCGCGCAGCGATGCGCAGCCCGTCGTGCCCGCCAATCCGCAGCCCTATGCGCAACGGACCGAGCCGCAACAGCCGCGCGTCTCGGGCAACCGCCCGCAAACCCGCCCGGCAGGTCTGTCCCGCGCCGCGGCTCCGGCAGTGACGCCAGCCGCCGCCGCACCGACGCCAGCGCCTGCCGCAGCGCCTGCGGCCACCTCGCCCGGAACACCATCGGCAAGGCCGCCATCGCGGCCCGACCGGCAGACCTTTCTTGAGGAAGGCAGCCGGTTAGAACCGGAAGAGCCAACCAGATTAACCGCTGATGAGCGGTTATTCCTCGAAAATCTTTTGCGCGATCTGCGCACAGCACAGGCCGGAAATTCCGGCCTTTCTGCCGCCGAAAGGGGCGCTGTCATCCGCCTTGCCGACGCCCGTCCGCAGCGCCGCCCGGTTGCGGTGAATTCGGTTTCCGAAAATGCGGTCCGTGACGCCGTCGCCTCGGCCATGACCGAAAGCGAACGTCCCGCCACCCGCGCTCAGGCGGAACCCGCCGCCCCTGCCGCTGCGCCCTCGGGCACCGCCCGGCTGGCCCAATCCGCGCGCCCCTCGGCCCGTCCCGGCACCCGTCAGGTCAGCGCGGCGGGCAATGCCAGCCTCTCGCGTGACGCGGTCGAGAACGCAATCGCCTCGGCAGTGGCCAGCTCACCCGCGCAGCCCGGAGCCGTGGCGCTGACCTCGCTGACATCTTCCGCCATTCCGCCGCGCCGCGCCGCCGGGCTTGCCACCAATACGCTTGCTCTTGCCGCAACCTCGGCCCCCACGCCGACGGCGCTGCCGCAGGACGAAGCCGCCGCAATCGCCGAACAACGCCGCGCGGATGACGAGTTGCAGCGTCAGGCCGAAGAGCGTGCCCGCCAGCGCGCCAGCGCCGATGCCGCGGCCGAAGCGCAGGCCCGCGCACAGGCCGAAGCCCGCGCCCGCGCCCAGGCCGAGGCCGAGGCCCGCGCCGCCGCGCAACAGCGTCAGACCTACACCCCACCGGAAGCCGAGAACGAGCCCGACGTCGCCGCAGCCGACATCCCCGACGGTCGCACGCCGACCACGGCAGGCAACGCCGCGACGGTTAAAGGTGGCATTCAGATCAACCGCACCCAGATCATCGGCACGATCGGTGCCGGTCGCGCCAGCCGTGCGCTGGTTCGCCTGTCGAATGGACGTGTGCTGACGCTGAGGATCGGCGACAAGATCAATGGCGGCACGATTTCCGAGATCGGCGACAGCCGGATCACCTATGTTCGCGGCGGTCAGTCGCAGCAATTGTCGGTATTGGGCGGGCGTTGACGCCCGCCGCCTAAACCCTCAGCTACCTTTCGGCTTCTGACGGTTCTTGTGCTTCGACAGCGCGCCCGATTGGTTGATCTTGTTCGCCTTGCTCTTATAGGGGTTGTCCCCCCCCTGATCGCGGAAGAACAGACGGATCGGCGTGCCGGGCATGTCGAAATCCTGCCGCAGGCCGTTGACCAGATAGCGCTGATAGCTATCAGGCAGCTTGTCGGTATGGGTCGCCTTGACGATAAACGCCGGTGGCCGGGTCTTCACCTGAGTCATATAGCGCAGCCGGATCCGGCGACCGCCCGGAGCGGGGGGCGGGTGGCTTTCGGTCATCGCCTCCAGCCAGCGGTTCAGGCGCGCGGTCGAGACGCGGCGGTTCCAGACCTCATGCGCCTTCATCACCGCCGCATGCAGCCGGTCCAGACCCTTGCCGGTGCGGGCCGAACAGGTGATCAGCGGCGCGCCCTTCAACTGCGGCAAAAGACGCTCGAACGCCTCGCGCAGTTCTTTCAGCTTCTCGGGCTTGTCGTCTTCCAGATCCCATTTATTGGCGGCGACGACGACGGCACGGCCTTCGGTCTCGGCGAAATCGGCGATGCGCAGATCCTGCTGCTCGAACGGGATCGCCACGTCCAGAAGCACCACCACCACTTCGGCAAAGCGGACGGCGCGCAGGCCATCGGCGACCGACAGCTTCTCGACCTTGTCGGTGACCTTGGCGCGTTTGCGCATGCCCGCCGTGTCGAAAATCCGCATGGGCGTGCCCATGAATTCGGTGCTGACGCTGATTGAATCGCGGGTGATCCCGGCTTCCGGACCGGTCAGCAGGCGGTCTTCGCCAATGATCTTGTTGATCAGCGTCGATTTGCCCGCATTCGGGCGACCGATCACCGCAAGTTGCAACGGACGCGCGGCAGAGGGACGCCATTCCTCGGCACCCTGCCCCGATTCGGCGTCTTCCTCGCTGATATCCACATCGGTTTCGGCGGCGATGGGCGCGGGGCGTTCAGCCTCGACCTCATCGGCCAAGGGCATCAGCACCCGGTAAAGATCGTCCATCCCCTCGCCATGTTCGGCAGAGATGCGCAGCGGCTCGCCAAGGCCAAGGCCATAAGCCTCGATCGCGCCGGATTCGCCAGCCCGACCCTCGGCCTTGTTGGCGGCGACGATGACGTGCTTGGCACGCTTGCGTAGGATGTCGGCGAAATATTCGTCGGCAGCGGTCACGCCAACGCGGGCATCGATGACGAACAGGCAGATATCGGCCTCGTCCACGGCGCGTTCGGTCAGGCGGCGCATGCGGCCTTGCAGGCTGTCATCCTCGGCGATTTCCAGACCGGCGCTGTCGATCACCACGAAGCGCAGATCGCCCAGACGGCCCGCGCCTTCGCGCAGGTCGCGGGTGACGCCGGGCTGGTCATCGACCAACGCCAGTTTCTTGCCGACCAGCCGGTTGAACAGGGTCGATTTGCCGACATTGGGTCGGCCCACAATGGCGAGGGTAAAGCTCATCGGAAGGCGTGCAACTGGCCGCTGCGCGAGACGACATAAAGCGTCTGACCGGCAACGGCGGGGGCAGCGGCAGCGCCGCCGGGGATTTGCGCCTGACCGACAAGCTGACCCGACGCGGGGTCAAAGACCCGCAGCACGCCATCCGACGAGGCGACGAACAGGCGGCCACCGGCCAGAACCGGGCCGAAGCTTGCATAGATGCTGTCCTGACGGCGGACCTTTGCATCGGTGTAATAGGGCAGCGCGACCCGCCAGATGACACCGCCGGTTGCGGCGTCCAGACGGATCAGCTCTGCCTGATCATTGACCGCGAAGACCGAGCCACCGGCAACGACCGTCGGGCTGTTCGCCCCGTCGCGCGAGGACCAGCGCTCGATCCCCGATTCAAGCTCGACTGCGTTGATCCGGCCGGAAGAGGTGCCGCCATAGACCAGCCCGCCCGAGATGACCGGATCGCCGGTGACATCACGGATCACGGTATAGGCGCGGCCCGGACGGGTGCCCGCGATCTGCGCGGTCCAGTTGGTCATTCCGTCAGATGTGTTTGCGGCCAGAAGCTCGCCCGAAGAGAAGGCAAAGACGACGGTATTCCCCTGAACCGCAGGAACCGAGACCCCCATCACCCCGGCAGGCGACGGATTGCCCGAGGTCTGCCACATCACCTTGCCGTCCGAGGCGCGAACCGCCCAGCCGATATTGTTGCGCGCGGTCACATAGACGACGCCGTTCTGCACCGCAGGCGCACCGCTGATCGGCGCCGCTACCCGCTGCCGCCACAGGATCCCGCCCGAGCGTGCATCCAGCGCGACAAGCTCGCCAAAGCCGGTGGTGACATAGACGCGACCGCCCTCATAAGCCAGACCGCCGCCCGAGGCGCTGTCGGTCCGCTCCAGCGGCGGGGTCACGTCCGAGGCCCATGCGGTGCCGCCATTCGGCGAGGTTGCGGTGACGCGCGCGCGGCTGTCCATGGTAAAGATCAGGCCGCCGCCGACCACGGGATCGGCGCTAATGCGGTGGCGCTTGCCATTGCCCTGCCCGATATTGGCGGTCCAGATCCGGTTGGTGCCAGCGCCAAGTGCGACATGGCCCGGCTGATGCGCGGCATTGCCTGCCCGATGCGTCCATTCGGCATTGGCCTGTGGCGCAGCCAGAGACAAGGCGGTCGAACTGACGCCTGCGGGGCCTTCGACGGCTGGTCCGTCGGGTGAGGTCACCGCCAGCGGATCAAGCCGTTCTCCGGGCAGAATGACTTCCCGATCGCCACAGGCTGCCAGCGCCAGCGCGGTCGAAACTACCATGGTCAGTCGCAGCGTGACGGTCATGCTTGCCGCTCTCCCTCGTCTTGTTATCGAAGCGCCCGGCAACTTAGCCTGCGGGAACGCTTTCGGTCATTTCAGGCTCGGCGCCCAGGGCGATCATCATCTCGGACAGGCGGCGACGCAAGGCTTCGCTGACGCCATCCTTTTGCTGGATCTGCCGGATCAGCATGATTGCGTCATCCTTGCGGCCCGCCTCGATCAGGGCGATGGATTTCTGCTCCAGCGCCAGCAGTTCAAAGGGTGCCCCGGCGCGCGACAGGTTCGACAGGATGCGGTCGCGTTCCGAGGCGTCCATCGCCGCGCCCTGCAGCATCACCAGCTTCAGTTGCGCCAGTTCGCGCAGCAGCGGATCGGCGGCGGCATCGGATGCCGCGCCCTGCAACGCCTCGACCGCGGCAGCGGTATCGCCCTTCTCGGCCCAATCGGACGCGGCCAGCATCGCTCCCAGAATGCGGCGGTTCTGCACGCCGTTCGGATCGACCTCGGTGATCGCGGCGGGATTGCCGGTCGCCTCGGCGGCAAGGACCGCATCGCCCCAGGCCCGCGAATCCGCCTGAGCCCTGATCTGACTGTATTCGCGCCAGCTTACGCCCGCGACGATGACCACGATCGCGGCGATCGCAACCCATCCCCACCGGCGAAACAGGCGATAAAGACGCTCGCGCCGCAGGTCGTCAAAGACCTCGTCGATGAAGTTGTCGTTCTGATTGGCCATCGGCGCCTTCCGCAGAGATTACTTGGCCTCGGTTCATATACCGGACAGGGTGGATTTGCCAATGCCGCGCAATTCCTGCGCGGCACATGAAAAAACCCGCCGCGTCGATACGCGGCGGGTCTTGATCGTTGCCAGGCGGGCTTAGAGCCGCGAGGCGACGTTTTCCCAGTTCACCAGATTGTTCAGGAAGTTTTCCAGATATTTCGGGCGGGCATTGCGGAAGTCGATGTAATAGCTGTGCTCCCACACATCGACACCCAACAGCGCGGTCTGGCCGAAGCAGAGCGGGTTGACCCCGTTCTCGGTCTTGGTCACTTCCAGCGAGCCATCGGCGTTTTTCACCAGCCACGCCCAGCCCGAGCCGAACTGACCGACACCGGCTTCCGAGAATTTCTTCTTGAAGTCGTCAACCGAGCCCAGCGATTCCGTGATCGCCTTTTCCAGCTCGCCCGGGATCGCGCCCGATTTCGGGGCCATCATTTCCCAGAACTGGCTGTGGTTCCAGTGCTGGCTGGCATTGTTGAAGATGCCGTTCTGTGCAACCGCGCCCTTTTGGTAGGTGCCCTTGACGATATCCTCCAGCGACTTGCCTTCCCACTCGGTGCCGGCGACCAGCTCGTTCAGCTTGTCGACATAGGCCTTGTGGTGCTTGTCGTGGTGGTATTCCAGCGTTTCCTTGGACATGCCACCTTCTGCCAGCGCATCATGGGCGTAGGGAAGATCGGGAAGCGTGAAAGCCATTGTCCTGTCCTTTCTGAAGGGGGGTCAGATGATCTCGGGGCGCACAGTCCCGCATTCATCGGGACAACGCAAGGGGGCCAAAGGCAGTTCCGGCGGATCGCCTGTGACGCAAAGGAAAAGGGGGCTTACCGCCCCCTCTTGGCCCCTGGCCAATTCACCCCCGTGGATATTTTGGGGACCAATGCAGAGGCTGGTTTTAGCGTGCAGCCAATGTGGTTCCGGCCAGCGCCGCGTTGTTCAGCACCGTCGCCAAATAGTCCCCGGTCGAGCGGAAGCCGATGACGCGGTAGCCGCCATCGATGCGCCAGATCGCCGCAGCCGTCTGCGCGGCACGGGTCCGGCGCAGGCCATCGGCGGGAAGGGCCGCGAAATCGACCGGAGCCAGCTTCGCCAATGCGTCGGCGGCATGCGCGCCTACCAGGTCGAAAACGGCGCGGGCATCCGAGACATCGGCGATCAGGGCATGTTCGCCCGTCAGCGCCTGATTCAGCGCTTGCTGCGCCTCGGCCAGTTCAGCGCCGGGCAGGATCAGCAGCAATTCGTCGGGCGACATCCAGCCAAGGCTGCGGCTGCCATCCGTGGTGATGCTGGTCGCCGCAGGCAGCGCAAGGCCGGTTGCTTCGGCGATGGCGTCTCCGGCGCGGGCAAGATCGGCGCGCAGCGCGATCATGCCCAGCCCCTCGACGCGGGTAATGGTGGCGAGTGCGTCAGCCATTCAGGCGGCTCCCTTCCTTGTCGTAGAATACCGGGTCGGTAATGCGCGCCTTCAGCACTTCCCCCGAAGGCATCGGGAATTCCAGCTCCTGACCCATGCGGTCGGGGCCGTGGCGGACCAGCGCCATCGCAATCGGACGGTCCAGCGTCGGCGAGTAATAGCTGGACGTGACCCGCCCTTGGGTCTTCTTCTGGCCGTTGGCATTGGTGCCCTGATCGATTGCCAGCGCGCCATCGGGGATCACCCGACCGTCAAGGCTTTCGAGGCCGACCAGTTGCCAGCGCGACTTGTCGGTCATGTGGCTGCGCGACTGTGCCCGCTTGCCCAGATAGTCGGCCTTCTTCTTCGAGATCGCCCAGCCCAGCCCCAAATCCTGCGGGATGATGGTGCCGTCGGTTTCATCCCCGATCATGATATAGCCCTTTTCGGCGCGCATGACGTGCATGGCCTCGGTGCCGTAAGGGGTAATGCCGAATTCGCGCCCGGCCTCGTGCAGCTTTTCCCAGATCTCGAGACCGCGATTGGCGGGCACCGCGATCTCGTAGCTGAGTTCGCCCGAGAAGCTGATGCGGAAGATGCGGGCGGTGACGCCTGCGATCGTGCCTTCGGCCCATGCCATGAACGGCAAAGCCTCTTGCGACAGGTCGATATCGGTGCCGATCTTCTGGATCAGGTCGCGCGCTTTCGGGCCGGCAACGGCGATCTGGGCATATTGTTCGGTCAGGTTGGCGGTATAGACCTTCCAGTCCCACCATTCGCATTGCAGCCAGTCTTCCATATGGCCGTGGATACGCTCTGCCCCGCCGGTGGTGGTGTGGCACAGCCAGCTATCCTCGGTCAGGCGCACGACGACGCCGTCATCCATCAAGAAGCCGTTCTCGCTGCACATCAGGCCATAGCGGCATTTCCCGACCGGCAGTGACGACATGACGTTGGTGTAGAGCATGTCGAGGAACTTGCCCGCATCCGGCCCCTTCACCACGATCTTGCCAAGGGTCGAGGCATCCAGCGTCCCGACACCGCGCCTGACCGCAAGGATTTCGCGGTTGACGGCGGCATGGCGATCCTCGCCCGCCTGCGGATAGCAATAGGCGCGGCGCCAGTGGCCGACCGGCTCCCACGAGACGCCGTTCTTTTCGTGCCAGGTATGCATCGGCGTCTTGCGCAGCGGCTGGAAGGCATCGCCACGCGCATCGGCGGCGATGGTGGCAAGGGTCAGCGGCGTGTAGGGCGGGCGGAAGGTGGTGGTGCCCGTCGCCGGGATCGGCTGGTTCAGCGATTTCGACAGGATTGCCAGACCGTTGATATTGCTAACCTTACCCTGATCGGTCGCCATGCCCAGCGTGGTGTAACGCTTGGTATGTTCGACGCTGGCATAGCCTTCGCGGGCGGCCAGTTCGACATCGCTGACCTTCACATCGTTCTGATAATCCAGCCACATTTTCGAGCGCTGCTTGTAGCTGGCGTTCTGCGGCATGACCCAGACCGGCATAGTCGGCTGTTCGCGGCTTTCCAGATCACCCGCCGCGCGCAGATCGCCATTGGCGGCGCCGACTGCGGTGACGTTGCCCTGCCCGTCCGCGCCCAAAGGCGGGCGTTCCGGGTTCGGGCGGAACATCGCCTCGGCCTCGTCCCAGTTCAGTTTGCCGCCACAATGGCTCCACAGATGGACCACAGGCGACCAGCCACCGGACATGGCGACCACATCGCAATCCAGCGTCTCGGTCACATGCGGATCGCCCGCCTGTTTGCACAAAGCGACGCCATCGACATTGCGGCCACCCTTGACCTTATAGATCGCGCTGCCGGTCTTGACCGGGATATTCAGCGCACGCACGGCCTGCGGCAATTCGCCATCGGCAGTCGGGCGGGCATCGACGACCGCCACGACCTCAAGCCCCGCCTTTTGCGCGATCAGCGCTGTGCGGTAGGCGTCGTCATTATTGGTCACGACCACGATGCGCTTGCCCGGCGCGACACCGTAATTGACGATGAAGTCGCGCACGGCAGAGGCCAGCATCACCCCCGGCACATCATTGCAGGCGAAGGACAGCGGGCGCTCCAAAGCGCCGGTCGCGGTGATCACATGGCCCGCCCGGATGCGCCACAGGCGCTGACGCGGGATGCCCTGATTGGGATCGTGATCGGCCAGCGCTTCGCGGGCGATCAGGTAGCCGTGGTCATAGAGCCCCGTCGCCATGGTGTTGCGGCGAAGGGTGACGTTCTTGCGGCTGCGCAGATCGGTCAGCAAAGCCTCGACAACGGCCTCGCCGCCGTCGTGATCGACCGGTGTGCGGCCACCCCAGACGGGGTTTTGTTCCAGCACGATGACTTGCTTGCCATCGGCTGCGGCATCGCGTGCGGCCTCAAGCCCGGCGACACCGCCGCCCACCACCACCAGATCGGCGAAGGCATAAGCCTGCTCGTAGCGATCGGGATCGGCATCGGTCGGCGCTTTGCCAAGGCCCGCGCTGCGGCGGATGATCGGCTCGAAAACGTGTTTCCAGAACGGGCGCGGATGGATGAAGGTCTTGTAGTAAAAGCCCGCCGGAAGCATCGGCGACAGCCAGTTGTTGATCGCGCCGATATCGGCATCCAGCGACGGCCAGCAGTTCTGGCTGCGCAGAACCATGCCCGGCAGAAGCGAGGTCGTGGTGGCGCGCTGGTTCGGCTCGAACCGGCCGCCTTGGCCAAGACCGAACAGCGCGTTCGGTTCTTCCGCCCCGCTGGCCACGGCACCGCGCGGGCGGTGATATTTGAACGAACGGCCCATCATCGCCTGACCATTGGCCAGAAGCGCCGATGCCAGCGTGTCGCCCTGCAACCCGCGCAGATGGCGTCCGTCAAAGCGGAACGGAACCTGAAAGGCGCGGTCAATCAGTCGGCCACCCTGGGCCAGGCGGAAAGGTGCGGTGCGGCTCATTCTGCGGCGCTCCAGTCGGGTTTCCAGTCAGGACGGGATTTCTGGATCTCGGCCACGATCTCGTCGGTCGGGTAAGGGGTCTGCGCCTTGTAGGTGCCAAAGACCTGCAACGTGTTGGTGTCACGCGCGGCAAGGAACCACTTGCCGCAGCCATAGGCATGCCGCCAGCGTTCGAAATGAACGCCTTTCGGGTTCTTTCGGGCGAACAGATAGCCCTCGAATTGCTGGTCGTCGCCCTCCGGGCCGACCCGTTTCAGATGCGCCTCGCCCCCGGGGGCAAGCTCGGTTTCCTCGGCTTTGACGCCGCAATAGGGACAGGTCAGGATCAGCATCGAGACGTCTTTCGGGCAAGGGTGGATCGGAAAACAGGCGATTGCGGCGCGGCGGGGGCGCTTCGTCGGCTGTCGCCATCTGCCGGGGATGCGCCCGCAATCGGGGCATCCCCCCGCACCGGATGTCTGAGGAGGGGGGAGAAGACATCAGGCGCGGAGAGATCAGAAGGAAAATCACAGATGCGCGCGCGCAGGAAATCGCGATCCTCGCGCCAGCGCGCCAGACGCGACGGGGCACTGAGCCGCAGACCGTCTGTCGGCACTGCCACGGTGGCAGTCCGGTGCTGTTGGGAACGAAGGGGCCGCGGATCACCCAACATGGCGCGATCCTTCGGCAAAGGGCGCGCGGCGGGCAAATGCCACCGCAGCGCTGTCATTTCGGGTCAGGACAGACGCTGTTGCCTGCGCCTGTCCTGCCGCTGCGCCATAGGGCGCTGCAAGATCAGTTGGCCGGTGCCGGTTCCGCAGGTGCGGCTGCCGGATCGGCAGGCTCGACATCGACGGCACCATCGACCGGGTCAGCCGGTGCGGGTGCAGGCTCGGTCGTGGTTTCGCCCGGAGGCGTTGTGGTTGCATCGGTTGCAGGGTCATCTCCACCAGACATGAAGAAGAACAGCAGGGCGACGACGACGACGACGGCACCGATGATGATGTAAAGGCGATTGCTATTGGCAGGCTCGGCCATGATTGTCCCTTTCGGTTCAAGGTTCCGTGCCCACCCAATGTTTCCGGCCGCCCGAGGGTTCCGAAACTTTTGCGGATCATTGCGTCCATCTTAGTGCGCCACGCCAGCGGCCACGGATTCGTCGATGAAGCGCCCCTCGCGGAAACGGTTCAGCCCGAATTCGGCGGCCAGCGGTCCCGGCGTGCCCTTGGCGATCAGTTCAGCCATTGCCCAGCCAGAGCCGGGGATGGCCTTGAACCCGCCCGTGCCCCAGCCACAGTTGACGAAAATGCCGCCGACCGGCGTGGTGGACAGGATGGGAGAGCGGTCACCGGTCATGTCCACGATCCCGCCCCATTGCCGCAGCATCTTCAGCCGCGAGATCATCGGGAAGGTTTCGACCAGTGCACGCACCGTTTCCTCGACATGGTGCCAGGAACCGCGCTGCGTGAAGTTGTTGAAGCCGTCGGTGCCGCCACCAATGACCATTTCGCCCTTGTCGGATTGCGACAGGTAGCCGTGGACGGTGTTGGCCATGACCACCACATCCATACAGGGCTTGATCGGCTCGCTGACCAGCGCCTGCAGCGCGATGCTTTCGATCGGCAGGCGGAAGCCCGCCATATCGGCAAGCTGGCTGGAATGACCGGCGACGACCAGCGCCACTTTCTCGCAGCCGATCCGACCTTTCGAGGTGTTGACGGCACGGACCTGCCCGCCCTCGGTCTCGATCCCCTGCACTTCGCAGTTCTGGATGATGTGCATGCCCATGTCGGAACAGGCACGGGCATAGCCCCAGGCCACGGCGTCATGCCGCGCGGTGCCGCCGCGTTCCTGATAGAGCCCGCCCAGAACCGGATAGCGCGGACCGTCCAGATTGATGATCGGGACCAGTTCCTTGACGCGCTTGGGTTCAATCCATTCGGTCTTCACGCCTTGCAGGTTGTTGGCATAGGCGGTGCGCTTGTAGCCGCGGATTTCGTGTTCGGTCTGCGCCAGCATGATCAGGCCGCGCGGGCTGAACATGACGTTGTAATTCAGATCCTGCGACAGGGTTTCATATAGCTGCAACGCCTTGTTGTAGATCGCCGCCGAAGGGTCTTGCAGGTAGTTCGAGCGGATGATGGTCGTATTCCGACCTGTGTTGCCGCCACCCAGCCAGCCCTTTTCGATCACCGCGACATCGGTGATGCCGAAATTCTTACCGAGGTAATAGGCGGTCGCCAGACCATGCCCGCCCGCACCGACGATCACGACCTTATAGCGGTCCTTCGGCGTAGGATTGGCCCAGGCGCGCTGCCAGTTCTGATGCTGGCGAAATGCTTCGCGGGCGATGGCAAAGACCGAATAACGGCCGGAGCGCGGTGACGACATGGATGGACCCCCAGGCAAAACTCGCGCTCAACATGCCGGGACAAGGCCGATGTCTCAATGCGCCTTGCGGCAAATCAAATCAAATTGCGACATGTCGCCGGTCAGGCTGTCGAATCTGCCGGGTGAGACGGCACCGAACGCTCTGCCGCCGCGATAAGGATTGTCGCGAATGTCTTGTCGGGTCAGTCTTCCGTCAGCGCGGTGACCTTCCGGGCCAGCAGTCCCGCCAATTGCTGCGGCGACCCGTTGTGATCGTCACGCGAGGCCAGCGACTCGCCAAGATAGCCGCGTCTTGCCCGGTCCAATGTCCGCGCATCCCCGGCATCCAGCCGAGGCATCGCCCAATCGGCAGCAGCATCCTTCGACACGAATGCCCCGGTATCTGCCGTGTGCCACATCCTTGCCAGCGTCAGCAGGACGTTCCGCTCATCACCTTCCAGCCCGTTGAGCAACGCGGGAACAAGATCGCGCATCGCACGCCGAATGTGGTTCACAGGTATCCGGGGCAGAAGCGTTTCCGCATTCAGCCCGACCAGCGCCCGCGCTTCGCGCCGCGCCTGCGCCAGCAGCAGCGTATGTTCAGGATCATCCGCAGGCATCGGGATCGCACCGGCCAGAAACTCATCCCGCAGCCATTCGCCATAGACGAAATCGGCCCGCGTCGGGAAAGCCGGCGGTGACAGATCGGATCGTGTGAAGACCATCACCTCAAGGCATCGCGGACCATCTGGCATGGCAGGATAGGTCGCGGACAGGCGCAACAGCGCGGCCAGAAGCTCGGCGCGCTGTTGCTGTTTCAGGGTGCTTTCCGTCACGACCAAAAGATCGATATCGCTATGAGGCCGAAGCCCGCCCGACACCGCAGAACCATGCAGATAGACCGCCTGCACAGAATCACCCAGAATCGCGCCGAGTTCGGTCAGCGCTTGCCCTATCTGGTCGCTCTGCGGTTGTGTCATCTGCATGGCGTTTTGTCTCCGTTCAGGGAAAGGTCCCCCTCGTCCGGTCGGCTTCAGGCAAAAAGCGACACCTAGTCGCTTGCCTCACAAAACCGGACCCGGTTGCCAAAGGGATCGCTGACCTGCATCTCTTCCCCCCACGGCGCCTTTTCCAGCCCCGGTCGGTTATAGGTGTAGCGCTTGCCCAAAAGCTCGGCGTGATAATCCCTGATCCCGGTCATCCAGACAAACACGGTTGAGCCGGGACTGGCATCGCCGTGATGTTCCGACAGGTGCAGCTTCAGCCCTGCCCGCTCGACTTCGAGATACAGCGGCAGATCAGGGGCGAAGCGATGCTCGAACTGGACCTCGAAGCCCAGAAAGTCGCAATAGAATTCCCGCGCCTTCTTTTCGTCAAAACTGCGCAGGACCGGAATGCCGCGCAGAAAGGCGATCCCCTCGCCCGCAGGCATCTTTGCGGCAGCGGTGTTCCAGTCGGCATGCCCAAGCTGCGCGGCAACCGCTTCCAGCGCCGCGGAATGGGTCATTTCAACACCGCGCGCGGCCATCGCGGTGCGCAGGCGCTTGGCCATTTGCTTGGCCTCAATGATCGTGGTCACGTCTTTCTCTCCTCAGCCAGCGATCTATGAACGGTGCCCGCGTTTCCGGTTCCTCGCCGGGTGGAAAGAGAAATCGACGATCCTCAGGTGCTTTCACCATCCCCAGACGGGGGCGGGCGGCAGGCAGCACATGCCTGCCGCAAGGAATGTGCGGCGCGGCGCATTCTGTCAAGCTGGCTCAGCCCCCAAGCGCGATCCCCTCGCGACGCGGATCGGCCCCGCCTTCCAGCCCGTCCGGCGTGATCGCGATGCCCTGCAGGCCCGAGTTCAGATCGGTCTCTTCCACCTCGAAGCCCATATCGGACAGCGCCTGCGACATGCCCGTCGCGCTGGTCCCGACCTCGACATCCAGCGGGCCAAAGCGGTTCACGATATTGGGCAGCGCCACCGCCTGCTGCACATCCAGCCCCCAATCGAGATAGCCGATGATCGCCTTGGCGACATAGCCGATGATCCGGCTGCCCCCCGGTGAGCCGATGACCAAGACCGGCTTGTCATCCTTCAACACGATACTGGGCGCCATAGACGACCGGGGCCGCTTGCCCGGCGCAATGGCATTGGCAATCGGATAACCATCGGCGTCATGCGTCTCGAACGAAAAGTCGGTCAGTTCGTTGTTCAACAGGAAGCCATGCGCCATCACGCGCGAGCCAAAGCCGTTCTCGATCGTGGTGGTCATCGACAGCGCATTGCCATCGGCATCAACGATCGAGATATGCGTGGTGGACGGCAGCTCTAGCGCCGAATCCTGCCCCCACAGCATCGCATGCGACCAGCCGGGCGAACCGGCGCTGACCTCGGGCAGGCTGTCATCCCCGGCCAGCAGCTTGCCGCGTTCCTCAAGATATGCGGGATCGATCAGCCCCTCGGTCGGCATCGGCACGAAGTCGTCATCGGCCATGTAACGCCCGCGGTCGGCAAAGGCCAAGCGCGAGGCATCCGCGATCATCCGCCAGCTTTCCGGGCTTTCCGCGCCCAGCGAGGCAAGGTCATACTGCCCCAGCATCCCCAGAATCTGCCCGACCGTCAGCCCGCCAGATGAGGGGGGCCCCATGCCGCACACATCATGTTCGCGGTATTCGACACAGACGGCGGGACGCTCGACCACCTTGTAAGCGGCCAGATCGTCCATCGAGAGATGGCCCGGATTACCCTCGGCCCCGCGCACAGCGGCAACGATCCCCTCGGCAATCTCGCCGGTATAGAAGCCCTGGGCACCCTCGGTCGCAAGCGTGCGCAGCGTATGGGCATAGCCCGGATTTTGCAGCGAGGCGCCTGCCGTCACCGCATTGCCGCCGGGGAAGAAATAATCCGTGGTGGCGGGATACCGGGCCAGCGCATCCCCCTCGCCCGCGACCAGTTCGGCAAGCCGGGGCGAGACGGTGAAGCCATCCTCGGCCAGCCGGATACCGTCATCGAAAAGTCGCGACCAGTTCAGCTTGCCCCATTTGCGATGCGCAGTTTCAAGCAGCGCGGGCGTGCCCGGCGTGCCAACCGACAGCCCGCCAACCACGGCATCCATGAATTCCAGCGGCTCACCCTGATCGTTCAGGAACATTGCCGGGCGGGCCAGCATGGGGGCGGTTTCGCGGGCATCAAGCGTGGTCAGTTCGCCGCTTTCAGCGTCATACCAGACCAGAAACGCCCCGCCGCCAAGGCCCGAGCTTTGCGGCTCGACCAGACCAAGCACGACCTGCACCGCGACCATGGCATCGGCGGCGCTGCCCCCGGCCTCCAGCACCTTGGCCCCGGCCTCGACCGCCAGCGGATGCGCCGCTGCAACCATCCAGTTCGGCGCGCTGACCGGCTGACCATCGATCTTGGCCTGCATCGCCTGTTTCGCGGCATCGCTAAGATCGCCAAAGGCATTGACGCTGGCAGCCTCGGTCGCGGCCTCGGGATCGACGGCATCGGTCGCCTGTTGTGCAGTGGCGGGACCAAAACAGACGCCGCCCATCAGCAGCGCCAAGACAAGACTTTTGCGTGTCATCGGACCTTCCCCCATTCCCTGTTGAACGGGTCCAGTCTGGATCGCGCAACCGTGAGGTGCAACCGCGTTAACTATTGCTCGGCGGAAAGCGCCTTTTCCAGTTCGGGCAGGAAGCGGTCGGTGTAATCCGCGCGGATCAGCGGACCGGCGAAGCGATAGAGCACGCGGCCCTCGCCATCGATGATGAAGGTTTCGGGCGGGGCAGTGACGCCCCAGTCAATCGCCGCACGTCCGCGCGGATCGGTGGCGATGGCCGCGAAGGGATCGCCGTCCTCATTCAGGAAAGCCAGCGCATTCGCTTCGGGGTCTCGCAGATCGATGCCATAGACCGGCAGACGTTCGGACAGTTCGCTCAGCGTCGGATGCTCTGCCCGGCAGGGCGGGCACCAGCTTGCCCAGAAATTCACCAGCTTGACCCCCGGCTGCCGCAACATTTCATCCGTCAGTTGCGGCTTGCCGGGCAGCGTCGTCTGAGGCACGGCAGGTGCGTCGCGACCGACGAAGGTCGAAGGGATACCATTGGGATCGTTGTGGTCCAAGCGCCAAAGGAACAGGGCGGCAAGACCTGCGAATATCAGCGGGGGAAGGGCGACGAGGGGGGAAACTTTCATGCGGATATTCCGGGCGAAGCAGAAGCATAGGGCAGTGCCCGACCTTCGGACTGGCACTGCCCGGCGGTGCCTGAAGGCAGCTTGTTCCGGGCGGGGGCTCCAACTTTGGCAGCGCTACGCATCCTTGCGCCCCTCTTGCTTCTCAAGCGCGCGGCGGGCGCGAGTGTTGGCGGCGATGCTGTGCCAGACCAGCCCGACCAGCAGCAGAACCGAGATGCCATAGGCGGCCAGCACCGTCCCCGCATATTTGCCCAGATCGATCATGCGCGCATCTCCCTTGCCTGCAAGGCGGCCAGACGGCGGCGGCGGATTTCGGTCCGCGTGCGGATCAGGACCAGAGCCACGAACAACAGCAAAAATCCCAGCATCGACAGGTAAAGCGGATAGCGATAGATCGCGCTCATCCTCTCGCCCGACTGCACCGACAGGCTTGCACCCTGATGCAGCCCCTGATTCCAGAACAGCACCGCATAGCGGCTGAGCAGTGCAAAAACCGAGCCGACAAGGCACAGAACGCCGGTCAGATCGGCGGCGCTGTCCACGTCCTCGACCGATGCCCACAGCGCGATATAGCCCAGATAGAACAGCAGCAGGATCAGAAACGAGGTCAGCCTCGGGTCCCATTCCCACCACGTTCCCCACATCGGCTGCCCCCAGATCGCCCCGGTCGCCAGCGCGATCAGCGTCATCACTGCGCCGATGGGCGCTGCGGCCTTGGCGGCCAAGGCGCTGACATGGTGGCGGCGGATCAGCCAGATCAGCGAGGCGACCAGCATCATCACCCAGATATTGATCGCCATCATCGCGGCGGGAACGTGCAGGAAGACGATTTTCACCGTCGAGCCCTGCCGGAAATCGTCAGGGGTCAGAAAGCCCCAGACCACACCGCCGACCGTGCAAACCACGGCGCCCGCCACCGCAAAGGGCAGGATCGCGCCAGAGGTGCGCATGAATTTGACGGGGTTGGCGTATTCCCAGATCGACATTTCTGTTCCCTAGCCTTCGCTTGGTTCCGGCTCAAGCCTCGTTCACCTGAGATTGACCCTCAGCGCGGCGGCTGCGGCGAATGGTATCAATGCAACCACGCCAGCCGTAATGCCCGCAAGAAAGACCAATGGCGTAGTTGGATCACCGCTTGCGACGGCGCGGCGGATCAGTTCGGTGCCGAAAATGAGCGTGGGGATATAAAGCGGCAAGACCAGCAGCGACAGCAGCAGACCGCCCCGGCGAAGCCCCACGGTAATTGCAGCACCGAATGCGCCCAGCATGGACAGTGCCGGCGTCCCAATGAGAAGCGAGATAACCAGCCACGGCATCGCCTCTGCGGGCAGGTGCAGCAGCAACCCGAAAAGAGGCGCGGCGGCGATCAGCGGCAGGCCAGTGGTGATCCAATGCGCCAGCGCCTTAATCGCGACGGTTCCCTCCAGCGGCAACGGTGCGGTGGCAAGCAGGTCGAGGCTGCCATCCTCATGATCCAGCGCGAAGATGCGGTCGAGAGAGAGAAGGCAGGCCAAAAGGGCACCAAGCCACAGGATGCCTGGTGCAATCGGGCGCAGGGCTGAGGTGTCGGCTCCGACGCCAAAGGGGACCAGCGTGCAGAGGATGAGAAAGAAGGCGACGCCAAGGCCAAAGCCACCGCCCGCGCGGGTGGCAAGGCGCAGGTCGCGGGTCAGCAGGGCGAGCATGATGACACTCGCGGCTGAAGGAAGCGACTTCGCCCGGAATCAAGGTGCCGAAGGTACCGCCGGGCAGTGCACAGCCGCCCCCCGGCTGGGCACTTCGGTGAGATCGCGCTCCACAGAGATGTTCGACGGGATTGCACCATAAAGCGCGAAGAACGACTGCTGCCGGTGCCCAACCGCGGCTGTGTGCTGCCCTCTGCAATGATCGGCGACCGCCGTAGGGTGCGTGCTCGCACGCACCATGCCCGACCGATGCCCCGCGCTGCGCCCGTCATCCGAACGCCTCGTTGAATCCGGCAGGCTTTTCCGCCCTGCCCGGCCTCGCGCGATAGGGCGTCAGGTCCAGTTCACGTGCCCCCTCAAGCCCCAGATCGATATGCGTCGCCATCAGCGCGGCCCCTCCCCCGGCCAGATGCCCACGCAAGACCGCACCGAATCGCGCCACCGAGGCGGCGTCCAGCGACACCGTCGGCTCATCCAGCACCCAGAGGGGTCGGCCCGTCACCAGCAGCCGCGCCAGACCAGTCCGCCGTTTCTGCCCGGCCGACAAAGACGCCGCCGGACGATCCGCCAAAGCCTCAAGATCCATCGCCGCCAGCGCCGCGCCGACCTCGCCGCCAAAGATTTGCGCCCAAAAGCGCAGGTTCTCGGCCACGGTCAAAGCGCCTTTCAACCCGTCGGCATGGGCGGCATAGGCCACGGCATCCTCGGCCATCTCGATCAGCCCGGCGGTCGCGGGCTGCAACCCGGCGATCGTCCGCAGCAAGGTGGTCTTGCCGACACCGTTCGGGCCGCGCAGGATCAGCGCTTCGCCCGCATTCAAGGTAAAGGAAACACCCTCGACCGCCCGCAGACCCCCGCGCGACACGGCAAGGTCATGGACGGCAAGCAGGCTCACAGCGGCAGAAGCGCGCAGGCGACGCGACGCCCTTCGGACAGGGTAACGTTATAGATCCGCGCAGCAGTGGGCGATGCCATCACCTCGACCATGACCCCCACCTGACGCAGCGCGGCAACCAGATCGGCGGGAGCGTGGGCGATTTCAGCGCCCATGCCCAGAAACAGCACGTCCACCTGCCCCTGCAAGTCCAGCAACGGCTGATGATCGGCAAGGCCGCCCCATTCGGCGACACCGCCCGATTGCACAACAACCGGGCCGTGGATCGCCTTGCCCCCGACACGAAAGAAGCCCGGCCCGTAGCCATCGACGGGCAAAGCGCCCTCGAAATCGGTCGGGCGCATCGCCATCAGGGCGCCTCGGCACCCGAGAAGGGCGAAGCGGTGTCCTTCGGATCCTTCTTCGTCCAGTCGCGCTTCACGCCCAGCCACAGAACGATGTTCTTGGCGACATAGATCGTGGAATAGCAGCCGACGACCACGCCCCACAGCATCGCGATGACAAATTCCCGGACCACATCGCCGCCAAAGATCAGCATCGCAGTCAACGCGATCCCGGTGGTCACGGCGGTCATAACGGTCCGCGAAAGCGTCTCGTTACAGGTCAGGTTCATGATGTCGATCAGCGGCATCTTTTTGTATTTGATCAGGTTCTCGCGACAGCGGTCGAACACGACGACCGTATCGTTGACCGAAAAGCCCAGCGTCGTCAGCAGCGCCGCAATGGTCGTCAGGTCGAACCGCATCTGGAACAGCGCGAAAAGACCCACCGTCAGCAACACGTCATGGATCAGCGCGACCACCGCCCCGATGGCGAACTGCCATTCGAAGCGCAGCCAGATATAGGCCATGATACCCAGCGTCGCAGCCGCAACAGCGTAGAACGCCGTCATCACCAGCTCGGACGACACTTTCGGACCGACCGACTCGACCGAAGCGAAGCGGATCTCGGGATCGACCTGTTTCAGCGCAGCCTCGATCTGGTTCAACTGTTCGGGCGTGACCGAGCCGGTCTCGTCGCTGGTGCCGATCCGAATCATCGCGACATGGCGATCTGCGCCGAAACTGGGGTCGAAAACCTCGGTGATCGAGGCATCGCCATAGTTCAGTGTCGTCAGCGCCTCACGGTAATCCGAGACTTCGAACGCGGTCGGGCTTTCGGTGCGGATCGAGGTGCCACCCTTGAAGTCGATACCGAAGTTCAACCCCATGATCAGCACCAGCAGCACCGAGGCGACCATGGCCGCAGCGGACAGACCGAAGGTCAGCCATTGCCAACGGAAGAAGTTGAAATGGGTGACGTCGGGGACGAGTTTCAGACGAAATGCCATAGGTCTTGTCCCCTTACAGGATCAGTTCTTTGGGTTTGCGCAGCTCGATCCACCAGACGATCATCAGACGCGTCAGGAAGATCGCGGTGAAGACCGAGGTGACCAGACCGATGGTCAGCGTGACGGCGAAGCCCTTGACCGGGCCGGAGCCGAGGAAGAACATCACCGCAGCCGCGATGAACGAGGTGACGTTGGCGTCGATGATCGCGCTCATCGCTTCGTTGAAGCCGTCGCTGATCGCGCGCACCACCTTTTTGCCTCGTCGCAATTCCTCGCGGATGCGTTCGTAGATGATGACGTTGGCATCCACCGCGGTCCCGACCGTCAGCACGATCCCGGCGATGCCGGGCATGGTCAGTGTCGCCCCCATCATGCCCATGAAGGACAGGATCAGGATGACGTTGATGATGACCGAAATCGAGGCGAACACCCCGAACAGGCCGTAGCTTGCCACCATATAGGCCACGACCGCAGCGGTCGCGATGATGGTCGAAAGGCTGCCCGCGTCGATGCTGTCCTGCCCCAGTTCCGGGCCGATCGTCCGTTCCTCAAGGAAGTTCAGCTCTGCCGGAAGCGCGCCTGCGCGTAGCTGCACGGCCAGACGGTTTGCTTGTGCATATTCCATCTTACCGGAAATCTGACCCGAACCGCCGGTGATCGCCTGTCGGATCGTCGGCGCGGAAACCACCTCGTTATCCAGAACAATGGCAAAGGGTTGGCCGACATTGGCAGAGGTGTACTCACCAAATTTGCGCGCACCTGAAGGGTTGAAGCGGAAATCCACGGCTGGCAGGCCGTTCTGATCGGTCGCGGGCATAGCATCGGTCAGTTCTTCGCCGGAAACGACGGGATTGGATTCGACGATATAGTAAAGGCCGGGTTCATCCTGCGAAGGCAGAATTTCCTGCCCGACGCTGACCGCCTGATCGGGATCGCGCGTCGGCCCGACAACCGAGTTGAAGCTCAGTTTCGCGGTGGTCCCGATCAGACCCTTCAGCTCCTCTGCCGAGCCGATACCCGGCACCTGGATCAGAATTCGGTCCTGACCTTCCTGCATGATAGTCGGTTCGCGCGTGCCAACCTCATCGACGCGGCGGCGGATGATCTCCAGCGCCTGCAGAACGGTGCGCTGATCGGTCGCGGTCTTTTCGGCATCGGAAAGCTGAACGGTGATCTGATTGCCATCTGCCTGGATCGCAAGGCTTTGCTGCCCCGCGCCGGTCAGGGACGTCACCGGGTTGGAATAGCCGCGCACGATCTCGACCGCCTGGGGAATCGCCCCGGCATTCTCGATCTCAAGCTTCAGGATGCCTTCAGGCGCGGGCAAACGGCGCACGGCGCCGATCGTTTCGCGCTGATCCGACATCGCCCGGCGGATTTCCGGCCAAAGCGAATCCATCCGCGCCTTGTAAACCTGCTCGACCTGAACTTCGCCAAGAAGATGGGCACCACCACGCAGATCCAGCCCCAGATTGACAAGCCTGTTGGGCAGCCAGTTTGGCCATCCATCACGCGCCGCGATCAGTTCGGGCGTCTCTACCCCGGTCTGTTCGATGGTCTTTACCGCATCGTTGTGCTGCTCGACCCGCTCGTAAAAAAGATTGGGCGCAGCCATGGCCAGACCCAGCAGGGTCAACCCGACGATCAGGATGCGCTTCCACCTGTCAATCTGAAGCATATTGGCCTACGCCCTTTATATTATTTGGTCTTTTCGCGTCGGCTTAGCTGTTGGCGGCAACCGGATCGGTCTTCGACAGCACTTGCGAAACGCTGCCACGGGTCAGCCGGACTTTCACGCCCGTCGCGATCTCGACCTCAAGCTCATCGTCGCGGACCGAGGCGACCTTGCCGATGATCCCGCCCTGCGTGACGATCTGATCGCCCTTCTTCAGCGTGGCGACCATTTCGCGGTGCTGCTTCATGCGTTTCTGCTGGGGACGGATCATCAGGAAATACATGATCGCGAAGATCAGGACCAGCGGAATGAACTGGGCGAAAGCGGCGGCACCACCGGATGCACCAGCGGCCTGAGCGTAGGCGGGGGTTGCGAACATGCAAGTTCCTTTCGGCTGTCGGACCGAACCGGCCCCGTGTGAATTGGCGCGCAACCTAGCTTCGGCGAGTGTGCTTGGCAAGAAAGGGCCGACCGCTGCGGGCCATTCGCCGTAAACAGGATCGTGAGCAGGTGCGGCCCATCCGGTCGGCAGGCGTCACCGCCGCTGCCCGAATGGTGCATTCGCGGGGCGGAAAGTCTGCCCGAGGCCGCGTTCAGCGCGCGGCTTTCTCCATCGCAACGGGCTGCGCCCGCTCGACCAGACGGGCGAAGAAGCTGGCACCGATAGGTGCGATCTCATCATTGAAATCATAGGTCGGATTGTGAACGCCCGGCCCTTCGCCCTGCCCCAGAAACAGATAGCAGCCGGGGCGTTCGTTCAGCATATAGCTGAAATCCTCGGCCCCCATTTCGCGACCCGCACCGTCCGAGGCGCGTTCCGCGCCAACGATCTCGCGCGCGACCTCGACCGCAAAACGGGTCTGGTCGGGATCGTTCACGGTCGCGGGATAGCCTTCCTGATAGTCCAGCGTCGCCGAAACCTCATAGGCCATGCCCTCGCCATCACAGATCTGCATCAGCCTGCGCCGAACCAGATCACGCACATGTGGCGCAAAGGTCCGCACGGTGCCGCAGATATAAGCGGTGTCGGGAACGATATTGTCGGCGCTGCCGGTGTGAATCTGCGTGACCGACATTGCCAGATCGTCCAGCGCATAGTGATTGCGGCTGGAAATCGTCTGGATCGCCCCCACAATCGACACCGCCGCGACAATCGGATCAGCGGTCAGATGTGGCATCGCGCCGTGCCCGCCGCGGCCTTTCACATGAATTTCGAACGTATCGACCGCGGCCATGATCGGGCCGGGCGTGGTTTGGAACGTGCCCAGCGGCTGACCGGGGCTGTTATGCATCGCAAAAACCCGGCTGATGTCGAAACGCTGCATGATGCCGTCCTGCACCATCAGATCGCCGCCGCCGCCCGCTTCCTCGGCTGGCTGGAAGATCAGCGCCACCCGGCCCGCGAAATTTCGCGTCTCGGCCAGATACTTGGCCGCGCCAAGCAGCATCGTCGTATGACCGTCATGACCGCAGGCATGCATCCGCCCCGCAATCTTCGAGGCATATGGCAGGCCGGTCGTCTCCTCCATCGGCAGCGCGTCCATATCGGCCCGAAGCCCGATGGTCGGGCCCGGTCCGCGCCCTTGGATCACCGCCACGATTCCGCTTTGGGCGATCCCCTCATGGATCTCCTCGACGCCGAATTCACGCAACTGCCCGGCCACGAAAGCCGCCGTCTGCTGGCATTCAAAGCCAAGCTCGGGATTTTCGTGCAGATGCCGACGCCATGCGATCATGTCTTCGGCAAAATCGGCGATGCGGTTCAGGACGGGCATGTGGACTCGGCTTTCCGGCTGTGGCACTCGAACCATCTGGACCGGGTTTGGGATGATTTGCAATGACTGCGACCGAACAAGACAGCCGCGATGCGGGCGCCGAGATCCTTCGCCTGATCGATATCATGGCGCAATTGCGCGATCCGAAAACGGGTTGCCCCTGGGATATCGAACAGGATTTCGCGACCATTGCCCCCTATACAATAGAAGAGGCCCATGAGGTCGCCGATGCGATCGAACGCAAGGCATGGGGCGAACTTCCGGGCGAACTGGGCGATCTGCTTCTTCAGGTCGTGTTCCATGCCCAGATGGCCGACGAAGCGGGAATGTTCGATTTCGCCGATTGCGCCGCCGCGATCTCGGACAAGCTGATCTTTCGTCATCCGCATGTCTTTGGCGATGAAAGCCGCGACAAATCCGCCGAGCAGCAGGTCAAGGATTGGGAAGCGATCAAGGCGGTCGAGCGCGCGGGCAAGGCCGAACGCGGGACGCTGGACGGGGTCGCAATGGGCCTGCCCGCCCTGACCCGCGCGATAAAGCTGCAAAACCGCGCTGCACGGGTCGGCTTCGACTGGCCGAACGCGACCGAGGTGCTGGGCAAGATCGCCGAGGAAACCGCCGAACTGGTCGAGGCGCGCGACAGCCTTGGTCCCGAGGCGATGGAAGAGGAATTTGGCGATCTTCTTTTCGTCATGGCCAATCTTGCGCGGCACCTGAATATCGACCCCGAGCTTGCCCTGCGTCGTGCGAATGCCAAATTCACCCGCCGGTTCGAGGCGATTGAGACAGCACTCGCCGCCGTCGGTCGCCGACCGGAAGACAGCGATCTGGCCGAGATGGACCAGCTTTGGGACCAAGCCAAGGCGGCGGAAAAAGCAGTCGGCTGAAAGCCTGAGTGTTGGTCGCCAGCCGTTAGATCGGGTTGCGCTGTCTTCGCGCGCATGCACGCAGCATTGTCCTATCGAGTGACCGCCATCAACGCGCTGCCGCCCAACAGGCAGCCGCCGCCCGCATATCCCATGTTTCGCCTTGCCCTGACAGAGCGCAGCCTGTCCGCGATATGCAACGCAAGAAGCGCGTAGGCCACCAGAACCAGCGCGACCACCAGTGTCGAACTGCCCATGAGGATCAGAAACTGTCGCGCTTGAGGGGCGGAAGGGTCAATGAACTGTGCCAGAAACGCCATGTAGAACATGATTGCTTTAGGGTTCAGAACACCCGTCAGGAACCCGGCACCAAAACTGCGGCGCGCCGAGACCGAGGCGGCCACCGCCGTCTCTGACAAGCTGCGCGCCGCCCGGATCTGGCTGATCCCAAGCCAAGCCAGATAGACGACGCCGATCCACTTGATCGCCAGAAATGCGCTTCCCGAAGCCGCCAAAATCAGGCCCAGCCCCAGATAAGACGCGGTCATCACCACCACGCCTCCTGCCAGATCACCAAGGATGCAGACCATCGCAGCGCCGCGCCCGCGCGACAGCGATTGCCCGATCACCATCATGACGCTTGGTCCCGGTATGATCGAGATGACCAGATAGGCCATCACATATGCGATCCAGTTCTCGAACGGCATCCCGGTTCACCCCCGCGCCCTTCCCGTCTGGATACAAGACCTATCCCAACAATCGGTTAAGATACACGCCGATATAGCTAAAATCGAACCTATCGGCGCCTTCAGGCGGCCAGACGCTGAACCTGTTCCAACGCCGCGTCATAAACCTCGATCCCGCCTTTGGATGCTCCCTCAGACAGCACCCTTTTCCACCCCCTCGCACCGGGTTGGCCATGAAACAGGCCAAGCGTGTGCCGGGTGAACTGATGCAGCCGCCCGCCGCCCGCCAGATGCGCCACGATCAGCGGACGCATTGCCAGCGCAGCTTCGGCAGGCTCATCGAAAGGCGGCGTCTCGCCCCATAGCTGATCCGCAGAGCCCAGAATGTCCCACGGTTGGTGATAGGCCGCACGCCCGACCATCACGCCGTCCATGACCTGAAGATGCTGACGGACCTGATCCATGTCGGCAATGCCGCCATTGATCGACAGATGCATGTCGGGGAAAGCCGCCTTCATGCTGTGAACAAGCGGATAGTCCAGCGGAGGAATGTCGCGATTCTCACGCGGGCTAAGGCCCTGCAGCCAAGCCTTGCGCGCGTGAATGCTGATCCGGCGGATACCTGCACCCTGCATCGCGCTGATGAACTGTGGAAGAGTTTCAATAGGTTCCTGATCGTCCACACCGATCCGGCATTTGACAGTGACCTCGACCGGGCTGACCGCCATCATCGCTGAGACACAGTCAGCAACCAGCGCCGGATCCTTCATCAGGACGGCGCCGAAACATCCCGACTGCACCCGATCACTTGGGCAACCGACATTCAGATTGATCTCGTCATAACCCCAATCCGCCGCAATCCGCGTCGCCTCGCGCAACTCGGCAGGATCGGAGCCGCCAAGTTGCAGCGCCAAGGGATGCTCGGCCGCATCATAGTCCAGCAACCGCGACCGATCGCCATGAATGATCGCGGGCGCGGTGACCATCTCGGTATAAAGCAGCGCCCGCCGCGACAGCAGGCGGTGAAACACGCGGCAGTTGCGGTCGGTCCAGTCCATCATCGGCGCGCAGCTTAGCAGGGCTGCGCGCTGGATATTCCGACTGTGATCCGTCACCTGATACAGCGCCACTCTGCCCGTTCCTGCGTTGAAAGCCCGCAAAAAATCGGGCCGGGCAAAACTAATGCCCCAAAGCGCGCGATTCAAGACAGCGCCCGCGCCGATCCGACGACCGGCACGAGCGCCGCCGAAGTCAGTTCCCAGTCAGCTTTGCGGCAAGCTGTCGACTGCTCCAGTCGTTCAGTGCAGCAGACGCCGCCTCATTCCGGGCCGAAACCCAGGCAGCCTCCCCGCCCAGCCGCGCGTCAATCCGCTCCATCAGCGAGCGCGACGGACTGTCGCCCGTTGCCGCCGCAAGCGATGCCAAACGCCACGCCAGCGCATAGCTGCGCGGCACCGAAGTGCCCTTGTCATACGCCATCGCCGCTTCGCGCAACGCGACGACCGAGGCAAAACTATCCTCCTCAATTTCCGAATCTGCCGGGGTCTGAGCGTCAAGAAGATCGGCAACCGACAAACGCGCCTCGGCCCGGTCAAGCGCTGCAACTGCGCCCTCTGCTCCGGTCGCCGCTGCCTTCAGCGCAAAGCCATAGGCGGCGGCAGGGTCGTCATCGGCATGAAGATCCGCAAGGATCAATGCGACCGCGCCGTCATCCTCATGCGGCGTCAAAAGCTGCAAGGCGCGTTCGGTATTCTGCGGGACGCCGTTGCCTGTCGCGAAGGCCAGACCAAGCGCCCGCGCATCACTATCATCGGAGGGATCGGCGATCAGCGCCACGGGCGGCGTCGGCGCGGCATTGGTGAAGGCTGGCTTCAGGGCCGCTGCCGCATCCTCGGGCGTGGTCCAGTCTGTCGTGGCGAAGGCCAAAGGTTCTGCCGGACGAAGCTCTGCCGTCACGGTGCCGGGCGCTGCGATAAACGCCTGAAGGCTATCCACAAACCCCTGTTGCACCTCGTTCAACGCAGTGCCGGGCGGGGCTGTCACCAGCGATGCCATCCCCTCGGGCGTGGCGTATTCGGGCGGCAGTATGACGTTCATCCGCTGATAGAGTCCCAAGTCGGTGACGCTCAGATGCGCAGATCGCAAGGTGCCGCGTAGGCCAGTCGTCGGTTCCGAGGGGCTGGCCTGTTCAGGCATGGCACCCGGATCAGCCCAGGGATCGCCATAGGGGTCGTAACTGTTGCCACCCGACATCATCATCCGCACCAGTTCGGGCGAATACATTGCGATATAGTCGAAATCGGCCGAGCCTTCGATGCGGGCCATGCCAGGGCTATGCGCCTCGATATCGATGGTCGCGGCCCCCGAGCCGGCGGACTGGCGGATATCCATCGTCAGAGTCGCGATCGGGATCGCATCGCTGCCGGTGAACACGCCGATCATCGCAGCATTCGGCCCGAAGCAATTGTTCTGGATCAGCAAATCGCTGATATCCAACCGCGACTGCATCTCTTCGGAAGGCAGCAGCGACAGGCCAGACACCTGCAATTTACCAAGCGAAATCTTACACTCGGAATACTCTCCGACACCAGCAATCTTCAGATCGCGTAACACGATCTCGCCTCGGGCACTGTTCGATTCGAGGGAAGCGTAACGAACATCCGCCACCATCCGCCCGTATGAGACAACGCTGCGCAACACCCCCGCAACGATGCTGGTCAGTGACCAGGGGCTTTCCGACGCGGTTGTCTGGGCGACGGCTGCAGGAGCCAGCGGAAGCGTCAGGGCGACGCCAAGGGTGGTGGTCAAGGCCGTGGCGCGCGCGATGCGCGTAAAAGGTCTGGGCATAATAGTCTCCGGGCAGAGGTCGGTCAAAATCATCGGTGAGAAGCGGAGACGAGTGTAGGGCCGCGGCTGACGAATACCAGCCCGGTTGTCACCATTCGCAAATCAAATCAGGTCAGTGAACCGCAGCGGGTTGAGCCAGTGGTAAGATAAATTCCACGCCCGGCAGCACTGCAATCTCTGCCACATCGGCGCGATAGTTGGCAGTCATCTGATCGATCAATTCCTGCGTCCAGCCGGGCAGATCGATTTCCTGATCAAGCGCATTCGGAGCGGCATGACCCGCCAGCATCTCAGCCGAAATTTCGCGTCGTTGCGCGATGGTGATCTGGTCGCGAGCCGCCATTTCCTGCTTCAAACGCGACTTACCCTCATCCGTCAGCAACTCTCGCAGATAGCTGAGCCCGTCGTTGATCGGGGCGTCCGACGGAAGCCCGGAAATTGTGCGCACGATCTCTGGCCAGATCATAGGTGCGTCTTCGTGACACCAGACCACCACGCGCCGCCCCTGCACCGCTGCGACCAGCCGCTGAATCGCCTCACGCCAGCGCAGATCCAGCGGATGACGCCCCTGCATCAGCACCGGCAGGCCACCGCCGGAGAAGATTTTTAGAACGTCGGGGATCAGGGTCGCAGGGTTGCGGATCGCCAGAAACAGCTCTGTCCGGCTGTCAGGGAAAAGATTGGCAATGGCTGATGCCCGGGTGCCGATTTGCGTGTAGAGCCCTGCATGGCTGACCGCCCGGCCCGGAGCGCCCATGAACCGCTGCGAAGAAAAGATGACCCGCTCAGGCGACTCGGTTTGCAGGACCGCGTCGTGCATGATCTGAACCATCTCGGGTGTCGCCCGCCCGCCCTTCAGCGACATCAGCGCCTCTTCGAACAAACCGCGATGCCGGTTCGGCGTCACCACTTCGGTCTTGTACCGCATCAGCGTTTCGCGGTTGTTGAGCAGGGTTTTCAGCAACCTGTCATCATCCGTCGCATGTACGCCAAGGTGAAAAACTGTCTGCATCTGGCGCGCCTTGTTCATGATCCGAGCGGTCTGGTCCCGGTTGTGGAGATTAGCCGCCATCCTCTGACAGTAAAACCGCTTACGGCGCATTTTAATGATCCAAACGCCACCTGTGCTGGCTTGCGTCACGACCGGGCGGCGTGATAGACCACGCCCGCTGCCCTCATAGCTCAGCTGGTAGAGCATCTGATTTGTAATCAGGGGGTCGGGAGTTCGAGTCTCTCTGGGGGCACCATTTTTTCGCTTTTTGGCAGGTACTTACCCTGACTATCGCTGTTGTGCCGTTCCTTTACGGTCCAATGACGCGCTGACTTCGCTGCGAAGGCAGGAAGCACCAAACCAGCCCTCGAAACGCAGGCTCAAGAGCCGCGCCGGAAGCATTCTGCGGAATTTGTCCCTATCCCGCGCAATATTTCGAATTCGCTCTGTCCAAAGGGTAAGCCTCATCCGAAATCTTGCCGCTTGACTGAAATCATAAGCGGGTGGACGCTTAAATAAAGCGAAGACGGGAAACCCTAGGCGATCGTATAATTTTCCCGTCGCCTCATACTCTGAAAAACCAAAGTGCCGGACGTGTTTTCTTATTTCACCGTGGAGATTGGTAATGAAATTCGACACTTCCACTCAAAAATCGATCAACGAACTTATCGCCGAATTTCGAAAGGAGAATACCGGCGCCCCAGATGAAGCGATAACCGATTCGGACGCTGCCGTCAGGTATATCGCGGCTCATGCGAGCGCCGGTCAGTCGGTGGCCTGGATTGAAAGGTTTCTGGCGGCACAGGGGGGCTCAACCACCCGCTTCAGAAAAGGCAGTCTGGTGCTATTGCTCGCCGGTCTGCTATTCGCTTCGGTGATCATGTATGGAATATTCGCCGAGGTAGGCTTTCTGGATACGCTTAAAAATGATAGCACCGCGAGAGGTCTGATAACCTTTCTATTCTCGTTAACGACCATATCCCTGATCCTTATTGCCGGAATTGCGACGTTCTGGGTGAACCTTGATGAAATAGAGATCCGTACGACAGCCGCGAAGGATATGATCGCGATATTGATCGGGATCATGGGAACAATCATCGGGTTTTATTTCGGAAGCAGCACAATTGAGCCAACCCCTGATACAGGCTCTCCGCCCGCTGTGACGGCTCCGCCGGTCGATGCCGAAGATGGTCAATAAAAGCCCGTCCTTCGGCTGCACCAGTATCGACCACTGAAGGAAAAACCTTGTCGGGTCGCTTACGCCAACGCTGCGCCGAAACACGACGTTGGCGAAACGCTTCTAAAAGACACCTACCACATACAACACTATGATTACGACCACGGGCACCCCCAGCCACCATGCAACAAGGCCTTTCATCGCTCGATCTCCTTCGCTGTTTCTGCGTGTAATTATACAAGGCCAACGTGGCTGTTGCGGCGCGGTTCCCTTTCTCAAATAGCGCCGATCAACATGCGCCGCTTCTATCCGGCGCGTGGATCGGTATAGCTTGGCCTCTCAGGATAGGGCGGCAGAAGGGCGGCAGATGATCCACGACGCGATGGCCCGACTGGTCGAGGCCGTGCTGAAAACCCGCGCGAAATGGGGCGGCAAGGCGTTGCTGCGCGAACGGCTTGGCCTTGGGGCGCAGCCGCTACCTGCCGATATCTGGGTCCATGGTGCCTCGGTCGGTGAACTGAAATCGGCGCGGCGGGTCATTGAGGCGCTTGCCGAAGATTGCAGCCTTCTGATCACCTCTAATACCGAAACCGCCCGCGACATGGTTGCCGGATGGGGACTGAACGCCCGTATCGCGCCGCTGGATTTGCCGAAGGCGCTTGAGGGGTTCCTTGATGCGGTGCAGCCGCGTTTGCAGGTGACGGTCGAGGGTGAATATTGGCCTCTCAGATCGCGGGAACTGGCGCGGCGCGCGATTCCACAAGCGATGATCGGGGCGCGGATGTCGCGGAAATCGGCGGCGAACTGGGCCAGATTGCCCCGTATCATCCGACCAATGTTGCAGCGCATCGCGGCGCTTTCGGCACAGGATTCGGCCAGCGAGAAACGTCTGCTTTCCCTTGGCCTGCCGCCATCGGCAGCGCTTCCCCGGCTGGATCTGAAGCTGCTCGGGCCATCCGAGATCACGCCGCCACCCGACGGTCCGGCGCGCGATGTGACCGTGCTGGCCGCTTCGACCCATGAGGGCGAAGAGGCTACCATTCTGGACACTTTCCTTGCCGCGCAAGCGACCTATCCCCTGATGCGGCTGATCCTTGCGATCCGTCACCCGGACCGGGGGGACGAGGTGGCGGCGATCATCGCAAAACGGGGTGTTCCGGTGCTGCGCCGTTCGCGCGGCGACGATCTGACGGGGCCCATTCTGCTGGCGGATACCTTGGGCGAGATGGATCGCTGGTATGCCGAGGCCGGTATCTGCATTGTCGGCGGTTCGCTTACCGATCGCGGCGGCCATACGCCGTGGGAGCCCGCCGCCTATCGCTGCGCGCTGCTGCACGGTCCGCATGTCAGCACTTATACCGACAGCTATGCCGCCCTGATCGATGCGGGCGCGGCACGGCAGATCGATGCCGATACGCTGGCGGGCACGCTTTCGGAACTGGTCGGCGCCCCGCAGATCGCGCGCGACATGGGCAAGGCGGCGCGGCAGGTGCTGGACAGCCGGGCGGGCGATCCGGCGGCTTTGGTCGCGCAGTTACGTGGACTTGCGCGTGGAAATGCCTGATACGATATAAAGATCATGGAACAGAAGGTAACCGCATGATCCGCTACGATTTGCGCTGCAAGAAAGGCCATGATTTCGACGGCTGGTTCCGGTCGTCGGACGCGTTCGACACGATGCTGTCGGCGGGTCAGGTCACTTGCGCGCTTTGTGGTTCACCCGATGTGCAGAAAACCCTGATGGCGCCCTCGGTGCCTGCCAAATCTCGCTCCAAGGATGACAAGCACGCCTTGTCCACGCCGCAGAATGCCGCCGAAGCCGCGCTGGAGCAGTTACGCCAGCAGGTCGAGGCAAATTCGGACTATGTCGGGATGAAGTTCGTCGATGAGGCCCGCGCCATGCATGAAGGCCGCAGTCCCTCGCGCGCCATCCACGGCGAGGCACGCCCGGACGAGGCACGCAAGCTGATCGAGGAAGGCGTTCCCGTCGCCCCCCTGCCCTTCATCCCGCGCCAGAAGGCGAATTAATGAATGTCCTGATTACCGGAACGTCGCGCGGCATCGGGGCCGCATTGGCCGACGCCTATCGTGCAGGCGGTGCCCATGTCCTTGCAGCCGCCAGACATCCAACAGGCGATCAGGTCGCGTTTGACGTTCAGTCCGAGGCTGATTTCGAGGCGCTGGCGAAGCGGCTGTCTGGCATGTCTCTGGACCTCTTGGTTTGCAATGCCGGAATCTACAACGACAAGAGCTTGTCCATCGACGCGCTTGAGCCGCAGATCTGGGCCGAGGCTTTCGCGGTGAATGTGACCGGCGCGTTCCTGACCGTGCGCGCCTGCCTTCCGGCGCTGCGGCGCGGGGCCGGGAAAATCGCGCTGATCAGTTCGGCAATGGGGTCGGATGCTCGCGCGCCGGGCGGCTCTTATGTCTATCGGGCCAGCAAGGCGGCGCTGCTCAATCTTGGTCGAAATCTGGCGACGGACCTTGATCTTCCGGTCGGCATCTACCACCCCGGATGGGTTCAGACACAGATGGGCGGCGCGGGAGCCCAGATCACCGTGGCGCAATCGGTCGAAGGGCTGCTGAACCGCTTCGAGGCGCTGGATGCCGCAAGCAGCGGGCAGTTCCTGAACTATGACGGAACGCCAATTCCGTTCTGACCACCCGCTATTAGCTGCCCATAGGTAAATCTGCGCATCGCCTCTTGCGGTTTCGCCAGCCCACCCATAAAAGCCGCGCCGATGAACAACGCTCTGGCTGGAGGCCCACGATGCCGCTTCTGGTGATGAAATTCGGTGGGACTTCGGTTGCCGATCTGGACCGCATCCGCAACGCTGCACAAAAGGTGCAGCGCGAGGTGGATCGCGGTTACGACGTCATTGTCATTGTCAGCGCCATGTCGGGCAAGACCAATGAGTTGGTCGGCTGGGTCGAGCAGACCTCGCCCCTGTTCGATGCGCGCGAATATGATGCCGTCGTCAGTTCCGGCGAGAATGTCACTGCCGGTCTTATGGCCCTGACCCTGCAGGAAATGGGTGTGCCCGCGCGAAGCTGGCAGGGCTGGCAGGTGCCGATCAACACGACCGCAGCCCATTCCTCGGCGCGTTTCGTGGACATTCCGCGCGCCAATCTGGACCAGAAATTCGCCGAGGGTTTCAAGGTCGCCGTGGTCGCGGGCTTTCAGGGCATCGCCCCCGATCACCGGATCACGACGCTGGGCCGTGGCGGCTCGGACACCACCGCCGTCGCCTTCGCCGCCGCCTTCGAGGCAGAGCGTTGCGATATCTATACCGATGTCGATGGCATCTACACGACCGATCCCCGCATCGCCTCGAAAGCGCGCAAGCTGCAAAAGATCGCGTTCGAGGAAATGCTGGAACTGGCCAGTCTGGGGGCGAAGGTCTTGCAGACGCGCTCGGTCGAACTGGCAATGCGCTACAAGGTCCGCCTGCGCGTGCTATCCTCGTTCGAGGATACGGATGAAACCTCCGGCACGCTGGTCTGCGATGAGGATGAAATCATGGAATCGAAAGTCGTCAACGGCGTCGCCTATTCCCGCGACGAGGCCAAGATCACGCTGGTGACGGTCGAGGACCGCCCCGGCATTTCCGCCGCAATCTTCGCGCCTCTGGCCGATGCGGGTGTGAATGTGGACATGATCGTCCAGAACATCTCGGAAAAAGATTACGACGATCACCCCGGTTCGGTGACCGACATGACCTTCTCGGTCCCGATCAATCAGGTCGAGCGGGCGAAGAAAGCCATGGAAGAGGCGCGCGCCGCAGGCTCGATCGCCTATGACGAACTGGTCGTCGATACCGAGGTCGCCAAAGTCAGCGTCGTCGGCATCGGCATGCGCAGCCATACCGGCGTTGCGGCGATGATGTTCAAGGCGCTGGCTGATGAAAACATCAACATCAAGGTGATCGCGACCAGCGAAATCAAGATTTCGGTGCTGATCGACCGGAAGTATATGGAACTGGCCGTGCAGGCGCTGCATGATGCCTTTGGCCTCGAAACGGCCTGACAGCACAGCCCCTAGCGGCGCAAGGCCCAAGCGGCCATCGCGAAAAATCGGAGGCGGACTTACGCGATGCAAGACCGCAAAGACAGCGACTCACGCAAGCTGCTGAAGCGGCTGAAAGATATTCTGGCCGCCGCTGGCGGCGGTCAGGACCGGCTGGACCAGATCACCCATAACATCGCCGATTCGATGGGCACGCAGGTCTGTTCGATCTACCTGTTCCGCGATCCCGAAACGCTGGAACTCAGCGCGACCGAAGGTCTGCGCGCCGCCGCCGTTCACCAGACCCGTCTGCGTCTGGGCGAAGGTCTGGTCGGTCGCGTCGCCAAAACCGGGCGCTACATCAACACCGCCAACGCCCCCGCAGAACCCGGCTTCCGCTTCATGCCGGAAACCGGCGAAGAGGTCTTCCCCGCCTTCCTTGGCGTGCCGATCCAGCGCGTCGGCGAAAAGCTGGGCGTGCTGGTGGTGCAGTCCCGCGACTCGCGCGAGTTCAGCGAGGACGAGCTTTACGGGCTGGAAGTCGTCGCCATGGTGCTGGCCGAAATGACCGAGCTTGGCGCATTTCAGGGCAGCCAAAGCGACAGCCTGCCGCTGGCCCACCGTTTCCCGCTGATGATCCGGGGCGCAACCGCGCAGGAAGGCGCGGCCGAGGGGCAGGTATGGCTGCACGAGGCCCGCGTGGTCATCGCGAACCCTGTCGGCGACGATCCCGACCGCGAATTGCAGCGCCTTCACGAGGGGATCGAGCGGCTGCGCAGCACCGTCGATTCCATGGTCTCTGCCGCCGATGCCGTTGGCGATGGCGAGCATATGGCGGTTCTGGAAACCTACCGGATGTTCGCCCATTCGCGCAGTTGGCTGAAGCGGATGGAAGAGGATATCCAGCTTGGCCTTTCCGCAGAAGCGGCGGTCGAAAAGGAACAATCGGCGGCGCGGGCGCGGCTGGAAATGGCAGCCGATCCCTATCTGCGCGACCGGCTGCACGATCTTGACGATCTCTCGAACCGGCTTCTTCGGATCCTGACCGGACAGGGCACCGATACCGGGGCCGAGATGCCGGCCAATCCGATCCTTGTCGCGCGGAATATCGGCCCTGCCGAATTGCTGGAATATGGCCGCAAGCTGAAGGGCGTGGTGCTTGAGGAAGGCTCGGTCGGCAGTCACGCGGCGATTGTGGCCCGGGCTTTGGCGATCCCGCTGGTCATCCACGCCAATCGCATCACCACCGAGGCGCTGAACGGCGACGCGATCCTTGTCGATGGCGATCAGGGCATCGTCCATCTGCGCCCCGAGGAATCCGTCGCCATCGCTTTCCGCGACAAGATCGCCATGCAGGCCGAGGCGCAGAACCGCTATGCCAGCCTTCGCACCCTGCCCGCGACCGGCCTTTGCGGCACCAGCATTCATTTGTATATGAATGCCGGTCTGATGGCCGATCTGCCTTCGCTGGAAGGTTCCGGTGCGGAAGGCGTCGGCCTGTTCCGGACCGAGTTGCAGTTCCTGATCCGCAACCATGTCCCCCGCCGGGCCGAATTGGCGGCGCTTTATGCGCGCGTCATGGACAATGCCAAGGGCAAGCCGGTGATGTTCCGCACGCTGGACATCGGCTCGGACAAGGTGCTGCCCTATATGAAGCCGCAGGACGAGCCGAACCCGGCGATGGGCTGGCGGGCGATCCGCGTGGGTCTGGACAAGCGCGGCGTGCTGCGGATGCAGGTGCAGGCGCTGATCCGCGCCTCGGTCGGGCGCCCCCTGCATGTGATGTTCCCGTTCATTGCCGACATCACCGAATATGAGGAGGCCTATCGCATCCTGATGCAGGAATTGTCGCGCGAACAACGGCTGGGCCATGATATGCCAAGCGACATCCGCGTGGGCGCGATGCTGGAAACCCCGGCGTTGGCCTTTGCACCGAAGAAATTCTTCGAGATGTGCGATTTCGTCTCGATCGGCGGTAATGACCTGAAACAGTTCTTCTTCGCCGCCGACCGCGAGAATGAACGGGTGCGCCGTCGCTATGACACGCTCAGCGCCTCTTTCCTGCTGATGCTGCGCCAGATTGTTGACCGTTGCGCCGACGCGCATGTGCCGCTGTCCTTCTGCGGCGAAGATGCGGGCCGACCGATTGAAGCGCTGACTCTTGCCGCTTTGGGCATTCACCGCTTGTCGATGCGGCCTGCCTCGATCGGTCCGGTCAAGCATTTGATTCGGCAAGTTTCCTTGCAGGATCTACAGTCGGTGATCTATGAGGCCTTGGATGCCGGTATGCCCAATCTGAGGCGTCCGGTGACGGAATGGCTGGCACGGAACCAGCGATAAGGCCACGAACAGGCAAGATTCGGCCAAAGTTTGACGTAACGCATGACGAAACCAAACAATTGCGGCGTGCGTCTTGACCCTGTGCGCCTTGCTGACACATAGCGGGCCACCTATGATGAAACGGTTTTAGGGCTAGCAACAGCTGATATGAAGCGTCGTCAATTCCTCAACGCTGCCACCGCAATCGCTGCGGGTGGCGCATTCACCGCTACTCAGGTGCAAGCCCAGTCCGAGGACCAGGCCGATTCCGAGTCCGCGAATAGTCAGCCCGACGACGCGCCCGAACCGGCACCGACCGTCTTCGGCTTCGAAGAGGTCGCGGCCCTTGCCGCCGAACGCTCGACCCGCGTTTACACGCAGCCGGTGGCCGAGCAGGTCGGCAGCTTCTCTGATCTCAGCTATGACCGCTATCGCGGCATCCGCTTCAAGCGCGACGCCAACCCGCTGGGCGACAGCAGCAAGTTCGCCATGGATTTGCTGCCGCCGGGCGCGATCTTCTATGAGCCGGTCAAGATCAATCTTGTCCGCGACGGCATTCCGCAAGAGCTGAAATTCGATCCGAACCTGCTGGAGTTCGACCAGTCGCAATTCCCCGATGGGGTAGATCTGGAAACCGTGGGCGATATGGGCTGGTCCGGCTTCCGGCTGCGAACCGTGCTGAACCGCCCCGGCGTCATGGACGAATTTCTGGTCTTTCAGGGCGCGACCTATTTCCGCGCCGTCGCGCGTGGCACGCTTTACGGCCTTTCGGCGCGCGGCATGGCGATCAAGACCGGTAGCCCGGACGGCGAGGAGTTCCCGCTTTTCACCGATTTCTGGATTCACCAGCCCTCGGAAACCTCGGAATGGGTGCGTATCCACGCCATTCTGGACAGCAAATCGACAACTGCCGCCTTCCAGTTCGACGTCAATCCGGGCGCCGTCACGATGATCCGCGTCCGCACCGCCATCTTCCCGCGCGTCGATCTGCAAAATACCGGCATCGCGCCGCTGACCTCGATGTTCTGGTTCAACCCGGCCAGCCGTCGGCAGGTGGACGACTATCGCCCCGCCGTCCATGACAGCGACGGGTTGCAGATGCATACCGGCGGCGATCTGGCGCTGTGGCGGACACTGGGCGCATCGAAGAACCTGCAAATCTCGTCCTTCGTGGACAAGAACCCGATCGGGTTCGGTCTGGTGCAACGCCACCGCGAATTCATCGACTATCAGGATGCCGAGGCTCGCTATCACTTACGCCCCTCGGCGTGGATTCAGCCGGAAGGCGATTGGGGCGAAGGCGAGGTTCGTCTGATCGAGATCCCGGTCGAGAATGAATTCAACGACAACATCGTCAGCTACTGGCTGCCGAAAGAGCCGCTGGCGCGCGGCACCCGTCACGAATTCCGCTATCGGCTCAGTTTCCTGACCCTGCCGCCGAATGACCTGCCCTTAGCCAAGGTTCGCGACGTGCGGTCAGGCCGGACCGTCAATGTCGAGACGACGCGGACCTTTATCGTCGATTTTGACCGGGCGCTGTTCACCGGCGATCTGCCACAGTCGAAGGTGACAACCTCGTCTGGCAATATCGTCCATGCCTATCTGAAACCGCTGCCGGAACAGGATGTGCTGCGCCTTGGTTTCGAGTTCGAGCCGGGAGATGCGACGATGGCCGATCTTCAGGCCGTTCTGACCAACAGCGAAGGCGTGCCGCTGAGCGAAACCTGGCTGGCGCGCTGGACCGCATGACCGTGCCCCTGCAACAGGACCACGCCGAAGCCCCCGCGATAGAGGCGCCGACGCCACCGGAAGCGCCGCTTGAAATGCTGCCGCAGGATTTCGGGAAACGCCCTGTAATGCATGCGCGCCTGCCCCGGAACGGCATCCGCGTCTGGCTGGCCCGGCTGATCGCCTTTGGCGGTGCCGCGGCAATCGCCGGGATCGGCTTGCAACAGATGCTGCTGACCTTTGGCGAGACACCGACGCCGATGCAGTGGGCGTTGCTGGCGCTGTTCGTGCCGACCTTTGGCTGGGTGGGCTTTTCGTTCTGTTCGGTCCTTGCGGGACTGTTCGCACCAAATCTGACCACGCCCGATGGTCCGAATGATGCCCGCATCGTGGTGATCATGCCGGTCTATCACGAAGATCCGACGGAAAGCATCGGCCTGCTATCCGCCTTGGCGCAGGATATCGGCCGCGCCGGAATCGCCGACCGGACCGAATTTTTCGTCCTCTCTGACAGCCGCGACCCAGCCATGGCGGTCAATGAGACATTGGCGGTTGCAGCGGCGAGAGAGACCTCTCCGGTGCCGATCTGGTATCGCAGGCGTGTCACCAACGAGGACCGCAAATCCGGCAATGTGGCCGAATTCGTGCGTCGTTGGGGTGGCCGCTATGACCAGATGGTGGTGCTGGATGCAGACAGCGTGATCACCGCCGAGACGGTGAAGGCGATGTCGGCGCGGATGAACGGCGATCCTGACATGGGCCTGATCCAGACCATGCCGATCCTGATCGGCGGCGAGACGATCTTCGCCCGCCTGACCCAGTTTGCAGGCCGCGTCTATGGCCCGATGATTGCCCGCGCGGTGTCGGCATGGTCGGGCAATACCGGCAATTACTGGGGCCACAATGCGATGATCCGCATGCAGGCTTTCGCCGAATCCTGCGGCCTGCCCCGCCTGCCCGGCAAGCCTCCGTTTGGCGGCACCATCCTCAGCCACGATTTCGTCGAGGCCGCCGCCATGTGCCGCGCCGGATGGAAGGTGCGGCTGGATCACGATCTGCGCGGCAGCTACGAAGGCAGCCCGCCGACGCTTCTGGACATGGCCGCCCGCGAACGCCGCTGGGCGCAGGGCAATCTGCAGCATTCCCGCCTGATGGGGATGCGCGGCCTGCGCGGCATCAGCCTTGCGCATTTCATCATCGGCATTCTTGGCTTTCTGATGAGCCCGATCTGGCTGGCGCTGCTGCTGGTGGGTCTGGTCCTGTCGGCCACGGTGCTGCTGTCCACGCCCGAATATTTCCCGAACGCCTATCAGCTTTTCCCCGACTGGCCGGTCTTTGACGCCCGCCGCATGCTGTGGCTGTTCGTTGCCGCGATGAGCCTGCTGCTGATCCCGAAACTGATCGCCACCTTCCGCGCATGGATGCGCCCGCTGGCGCGCAATTCGGGCGGCCCGGTTCGCATCTTCGCCAGCGCCATGTTCGAAAACCTGCTTTCGGCGCTGATCGCCCCGGTGCAGATGCTGATCCAGACCCGGCAGATTTACGAAATCCTCAGCGGCCATGACAGCGGCTGGCAGGCACAGGTGCGCGCCGGCTCTATGCCCGACTGGTCTGTGGTGATCCGCCGCCACTGGATCCACGTCCTGCTGGGCATCGGCACGCTGATCGTGCTGGCCCGCTTTTCGCCCGGTCAGTTGATCTGGCTGTCACCGATCCTCGCCGGGCTGATCCTGTCGCCCTTCACCTCTCGGCTGTCGGCCAGCCCGGTCTTTGGCCGCTGGGCGCGGATGCGCGGCCTGCTGGTCACACCCGAGGAACGCGATCCTCCTGCGCTCCTCAGCGCCGCCAATGCCGCCGGACGCGCCCTGCCCCGGCCACTGGCCGGTGCGCAGGCGATCCTGCAACTTGGCCGCAATCCCGACCTTCTGGCCCGGCATCTGCGGATGCTTCCCGACCGCACCGATTTGCCGGTCGGTCAGCGCCTTCCGCAGATCACCGCCGATGCCAAGATCGCCAATGCCTCCACTCAGTCAGAAGCCTTGTCCTTTTTGAACCGGGAAGAAACTGACGCGTTGGTGTCCAACCCTGCCTTGCTGCAGAAGTGGAGCGCCCTACCCGCAT
This sequence comes from Paracoccus caeni, assembly GCF_016629665.1. Classification (GTDB taxonomy): domain Bacteria; phylum Pseudomonadota; class Alphaproteobacteria; order Rhodobacterales; family Rhodobacteraceae; genus Paracoccus; species Paracoccus caeni. The sequence continues at coordinate 928,665 of NZ_JAEPRQ010000001.1, read as the reverse complement.
GAAGCGATTGATTGCCCTCGATATGCTGCGCGGCTACGCGTTGGTCTGCATCATGGTGGACCATATGCCATTGTCCCCGCTGCGGAATTTCACGCTGGCCAATTTCTCGGTCTTCGATGCTGCGGAATTGTTCGTGCTGCTTTCGGGCTTTCTTGTCGGCATGGTCTGGTTGAGCGTCGAGAAGAAACAGGGCCGCGTCGCCGCGCAAAAACGCTTTGCCTGGCGCGCGTTCGAGGTCTGGCGCGCGCTGATCATCGGCGGCTTCGCCATGGCGCTTTTGTCGGCCTGGCTGCGCTATATCGGGTTGGAGCATACCGCCGTCTGGTTCCAATACGCCATCTGGGTGCTTGAAAACCCGTTCGGCTATCTCGGCACGCTGGCGACGATGTGGCTGCAACCGAACCTGCTGGATGTGCTGGCGCTTTACGTGATCCTGATCGCCTCGGCGCCGCTGCTGGTGCCGGTTCTGCAACGCTGGCCGTTCGCATTCGCGGCCGGTTCGCTTGTGCTGTGGTGGTTCGCGATCGATCTGAACGTGCAGGTTCCGAACCACCGGGCCAGCGGCGGTCTGCTGTTCAACCCGTTCGGCTGGCAGTTGCTGTTCTATTCCGGCGTCGCGATGGGCCTGTTCCGGCACCGCTTCATGCCGGTGCTGCTCAGTTATCGCCGCATCGTCACCATCGTCGCTGCGGGCTTTTTCCTGTTCGGCTGCTCGATCCTGATCGCCCTGCAATTCGGCGAGGATGCGCTGCCGGTGCGCAATGCGCTGAAGGTGATCTATGGCGGCTCCATCGACAAATGGAACATGGATTTCACCCGCTATCTGGCGATCATGGGCGCGACCTGGCTGGTCGCCGTCCCCTTCGCCAGCGTGATGGAGAAGATCGCCGCAACGCGCGGCGGCGTCGCCCTGCAAGAGATTGGCAAGGGCGGGCTTTGGTCCTTCATAATGTGCGTGTTGTTGTCGGTGGTGGGCGATGCTTTCCAGATGAACCCCGGCGATCAGCCGCTATGGCGTTTGCTGACCGTCGATGCCTGGGCCATTCTGACGCTGTGGTGGCTGTCGGTCATCTGGCTGGCCTACGGCGCGCCGTGGAAGAAGGCCCGGCAGGATCGCAAGGCCGCAGCCGGGATGCCGCAAAAGCCTTGACCTGAGGTTATCCGGCGGGATCGGGCGGCGGCGCAGATTTCAGCGGATCAACCCGCCATGTCTCGTGCTGCCCCGACCTGACGATATGGACCGCCCCCTGCTCCAATGGCAATTCGCCGATCTGTGCGACCGACCGGCCCATCGCGACAAGACGCATCATTCTGAGCGTGATCCCATGGGTGACGATCACCGCTGGTCCCTGTAATTCGTCCAGAAATGACCTGACCCGCGCCTCAAGCCCGGCGAAATGTTCGCCATTCGGCGCGCGGTCATACCAGGCCCAGTGATCCCCGGCGAAGGTTTCGGGATGGCGGGTCCGCAGATCGTCGAAACGATGGCCCGAGAAGTCGCCGACATCGATCTCGACCAGTCGCGGATCGGTGCGGTAATCGCTGCCCGCAAAAACCAGATCAGCGGTCGCCATCGCGCGCCCCTGCGGGCTGGCCCAACGCTGCCCTTCGACCGGCGCGACAAGCGGGGCAAGCGCAGCGGCCTGTGTCTTGCCAAGTTCGGTCAGCGCGGAATCGAGCCGCCCCTGCATTCGCTGCTCTGCATTCCAGAGGGTCTGTCCATGTCGCATCAGGTAGAGGTCGGGATAGGTCATCGGCAAGTGCTCATCCATCGGATCGAATCGAAAAAGGCCGCCCCGATGGAGCGGCCTTTTCTGGTTGATAGCAAGGTGCGTGCCAAGCACGCACCCTACGGGATCACTTGATGATCTTCGACACCACGCCGGCGCCGACGGTGCGGCCGCCTTCGCGGATTGCGAAGCGCAGTTTCTCTTCCATCGCGATCGGAGCGATCAGTTCGACTTCGAACTTCAGGTTGTCGCCCGGCATCACCATTTCAGTGCCTTCCGGCAGCTTCACGGTCCCGGTCACGTCCGTCGTGCGGAAGTAGAACTGCGGACGGTAGTTCGCGAAGAACGGCGTGTGACGGCCACCTTCCTCTTTGGTGAGGATATAGGCTTCTGCTTCGAACTGGGTGTGCGGCGTCACCGATTTCGGCTTGGCCAGAACCTGACCACGCTCGACGCCGTCACGGTCGATGCCGCGCAGCAGAACGCCGACGTTGTCGCCAGCCTCTCCGCGGTCCAGCAACTTGCGGAACATTTCCACGCCGGTGCAGGTGGTTTTCTTGGTGTCGCGGATGCCCACGATCTCCAGTTCGTCACCCACGTTGACGGCGCCACGCTCGATCCGGCCGGTCACAACCGTGCCGCGGCCCGAGATCGAGAACACGTCTTCGATCGGCAGCAGGAACGGCTGGTCCACGGCGCGCTCGGGCGTCGGGATGTATTCGTCGACAGCAGCGATCAGCGCGCGGATCGAATCCTCGCCGATGGCGGCATCGCGGCCTTCCAGAGCAGCCAGAGCCGAGCCTTTGATGATCGGAATGTCATCGCCCGGATAGTCGTAGGACGACAGCAGCTCGCGCACTTCCATCTCGACCAGTTCCAGCAGCTCTTCGTCATCCACCTGATCGACCTTGTTCAGGTAAACGACCATGAAGGGAATGCCGACCTGACGGCCCAGCAGAATGTGCTCGCGCGTTTGCGGCATCGGGCCGTCGGCAGCGTTCACCACCAGAATGGCGCCGTCCATCTGTGCCGCGCCGGTGATCATGTTCTTCACATAGTCAGCGTGGCCGGGGCAGTCGACGTGAGCGTAGTGACGCGCATCCGACTCGTATTCCACATGCGCGGTCGAGATGGTGATGCCGCGGGCTTTCTCTTCCGGCGCGCCGTCGATCTGGTCATATGCCTTGAATTCACCAAAGTATTTGGTGATCGCCGCCGTCAGCGTCGTCTTGCCGTGGTCAACGTGACCAATCGTCCCGATGTTGACGTGCGGTTTCGTCCGTTCAAATTTTGCCTTTGCCATTGCAAAGCTCCTTTCAATGACGGTGCGTGCGAAGCACACACCCTACGGGGTTGGTAGGGTGCGCCGAAGCGCACCGCCGTTATGCGTATTTCTTCTGGATCTCGTCCGAGATGTTCTGCGGCACGGCCTCGTAATGGTCGAACTGCATCGTGAACACTGCGCGGCCCGAAGACATCGAGCGCAGATTGTTGATGTAGCCGAACATATTGGCCAGCGGCACGAAGGCGTCGATGACATTCGCGTTGCCGCGGCTGTCCTGCCCACGAACCATGCCACGACGGCTGGTCAGATCGCCGATGATCGAGCCGGTATATTCTTCCGGCGTCACAACTTCGACCTTCATGATCGGTTCCAGCAGTTTCGCACCGGCCTTGCGCAGACCTTCACGCATCCCTGCACGAGCAGCGATTTCGAAGGCCAGCACCGACGAGTCGACGTCGTGGAACGCACCGTCGATCAGCGCGACCTTGAAGTCGATGACCGGGAAGCCTGCCAGCGGACCGGAATCCATGACCGACTTGATGCCCTTCTCGACGCCCGGAATGTATTCCTTCGGAACCGCACCACCGACGATTTTCGATTCGAACGAGTAACCCTCGCCCGGCTCGGTCGGCGTGATGACCAGCTTCACACGCGCGAACTGACCGGTACCACCGGACTGTTTCTTGTGCGTGTAGTCGATTTCAGCCTGCTGCGAGATGGTCTCGCGGTAAGCCACCTGCGGCGCACCGATATTCGCCTCGACCTTGAACTCGCGCTTCATGCGATCGACGAGAATGTCGAGGTGAAGCTCGCCCATGCCCTTCATGATCGTCTGGCCCGACTCGATGTCGGTTTCGACGCGGAAGGACGGGTCTTCGGCAGACAGGCGCTGAAGGGCGAGGCCCATCTTTTCCTGATCGGCTTTCGACTTCGGCTCGACGGCGATTTCGATCACAGGCTCGGGGAAGGTCATGGTTTCCAGAACCACCGGCTTGGCCGGATCACAGAGCGTGTCGCCCGTGGTGGTGTCTTTCAGACCTGCCAGCGCGATGATGTCGCCGGCAAATGCTTCCTCGATTTCCTCGCGGTTGATGGCATGCATGACCATCATCCGGCCAACGCGCTCGCGCTTGCCTTTGGTCGAGTTCAGCATTTGATCGCCTTTCTTCAGCGCGCCCGAATAGATGCGCGTGAAGGTCAGCGAACCAACGAAGGGGTCGTTCATGATCTTGAACGCCAGACCCGAGAAGGGCTGATCGTCCGAGGCCGAACGCTCGATGTTGCGGGTCTCGGTCTCGTCGCCCGGTGCGAAGCCCAGATAGGCAGGCACGTCGGTCGGCGCAGGCAGGAAGTCCACAACGGCGTTCAGCAGCGGCTGCACACCTTTGTTCTTGAACGCAGAACCAGCCATCATCGGGAAGAACGAAAGCGACAGCGTTCCCTTACGAATCAGAGCCCGCAAGGTCGCCTCGTCGGGCTCATTGCCCTCCAGATAGGCTTCCATGGCAGCGTCATCCATGTCGACGGCTAGTTCGATCATGTTGGCGCGCCATTCGACTGCCAGATCCTGAAGTTCTTCGCGGATCGGTTGACGAACCCAGCTGGCGCCGAGGTCTTCACCCTTCCAGACCCACTCTTCCATCTTGATCAGATCGATGATGCCTTCCAGCTTGTCCTCGGCGCCGATCGGCAGAGCGATCGGGCACGGGGTGCCGCCGGTGCGGTCTTTGACCATGCGCACGCAGTTGAAATAATCCGCGCCGATCTTGTCCATCTTGTTGACGAACACGATCCGCGGAACCTTGTAGCGGTCAGCCTGACGCCACACGGTTTCGGTCTGCGGCTCGACGCCAGCGTTACCATCCAAGAGACAGATCGCGCCATCAAGAACAGCCAGCGAACGCTCAACCTCAATAGTGAAGTCAACGTGGCCCGGCGTGTCGATGATGTTGAAGCGGTTGCGCTGTGCCTGATCCTCGGTGAATTCCGTATCTTCGTGGCGCTGCCAGAAGGTCGTCGTTGCCGCCGAGGTGATGGTGATGCCGCGCTCGGCTTCCTGCTCCATCCAGTCCATCGTTGAGGCGCCGTCATGCGTCTCACCGATTTTGTGGTTCTTGCCGGTATAGAACAGGATGCGTTCGGTCATCGTGGTCTTGCCCGCATCGATGTGGGCCATGATCCCGAAGTTCCGGTACCGCGTTAGCGGATATTCGCGTGCCATAAAGGGCCTTCCTTCCGTTACCAGCGGTAATGGCTGAACGCTTTGTTCGCGTCGGCCATCTTGTGAGTGTCTTCGCGCTTTTTGACGGCAGTACCGCGGCCATTGACGGCATCGGCCAGCTCGCCTGCAAGGCGTTCTTCCATGGTATTTTCGTTACGGTTTTTCGCCGCGGTGATCAGCCAGCGGATTGCCAGCGCTTCGCGACGGGTCGGGCGAACCTCGACCGGGACCTGATAGGTAGCACCACCAACGCGACGCGAACGAACCTCGACCGAGGGTTTCACGTTGTCGAGGGCTTCGTGGAAGACTTCGATCGGTTCGCGCTTCAGACGGGTCTGGACGCGGTCCAGAGCGCTGTAAACGATGCGCTCGGCGGTAGATTTCTTACCGTCAACCATCAGGTTGTTCATGAATTTGGTCAGCACGCGATCGCCAAATTTGGCGTCGGGCAGGACTTCGCGCTTCTCAGCAGCGTGACGACGTGACATGGAAGCCTCTCCTTATTTCGGACGCTTGGCGCCGTATTTCGAACGACGCTGACGACGATCTTTGACGCCCTGGGTATCCAGCACACCGCGCAGGATGTGGTAACGGACACCCGGAAGGTCTTTTACACGACCGCCACGGATCAGCACGACGCTGTGTTCCTGCAGGTTGTGCTTTTCGCCCGGAATGTAGGAGATGACCTCGAAGCCATTCGTCAGGCGCACCTTGGCGACCTTACGCATAGCGGAGTTCGGTTTCTTCGGCGTCGTGGTGTAGACGCGCGTGCAGACGCCGCGTTTTTGCGGGCATCCTTGAAGGTGCTGCGACTTCGAGCGCTGCACTTTGGGCTGCCGCGGCTTGCGGATCAGCTGTTGAATCGTCGGCATTCGGTTCCCCGTCTTGCTTTCGTCAATACTCGCAACCATCGGTTGCACTGCTTCTCGACGGCATTCCGTGCGAATCACGAAATGCCAAACCCGCCCGGCCCCGGTTTTCCAGGGTTGGACGGGATAATTCCAGAGGATCGGGGCGTTAGAAGGCCCGGATCGTGACCAACAAAGGTTCTGGTCCCCGATACGGTTTCCCGGCGGGTGCGCGGGATATATGGGGAATCATGGGTGCTGTCAACAGAACCACCCGGCCATGCCGAGGGTGCCGGACGCGCCCATATGGCGTGCCGTCCCGATCCATCTAGGCGCTGGTCCGGGCTTTTCCAAGAGGCGTGGCGAGGGGTTGCGGGTGTTGCATCCGGTATTTTTGCAACGAAGAAGCGGCCATGTGGTTTCAGGCAGCAAATGCTGGGGATTTGGCTGCACAAGGCGTCCACCGCGCATGCACAGGTTGTGCACAGGGCGTACACAGCTTGCGAACGGTGGGTGTTGCGTAGGGCATCATTTACCGCGCCGTGATGACCGAGTTCAGCTAAGTCCCGTCAGCGACTTTTCCAGCGCGGCGCGCTTCAGGCCGAAGCGCTGTTTCAGAAGGCGGTCGGTGCCGCCTTCCTCGATCTCCCATGGCAGGCCGGGGCCGATATCGCCGGAATCGCTGTCGGCATGGATCGAGCGCAGGAACATTACCGGCCGGGTGATCGAGACGACCGGCATCCATTGCGGCAGCTTGCTGTGGTCATAGGTCAGCGCCGTCTCGGCCATGTCCGGCGCGAGGAAGATGGTCAGTGCCACGCCCATATTGTGACAGATACGCGGCGTCAGGGTGAGCCCCCCTGCCCCGGCTTTCAGGATAAGCCCCCGGGAATGATCCAGCGCCAGACGCTGTTCCACCTTCCACAGCCCCTTGACCCGGTTGAAGTCCTTGCGGGCCGAGGCGATGTAATCGACCGCCACCGCGTCATCATCGTCATGGCGGAAATGGCCGATCACCTCGGCCTCGGGATCGATATGGGGGGCAATCGCCGCGCGGCAGGCTGGCAGGTGGTGCTGCATTGGCCGCACCAGCTCCAGCCGCAGTTGCGGGATCTGTTCGGTCAATTCGCGCAGCCGCGACAGGTAAGGTTCGGGCAGGTCGGGGCCGGTCATGATGACCAGCGTGAAATCGGGATCGGTCTGACGGGCCCATGCGGGCAGCGCCACCTCGGTGAACCACAGCCAGCGGCGGGCCAGACGCAGAGGGTCGTAGAGATAAGCGCGACGGGCCTCGATGCTGTCATGGTCGGTCTGAAACCCGCGCAGCCCCAGATAGGAGAAGCGGCACAGTCCCAGCATCTGAACCTTCATCAGCGTCTCCACCCCAACTGCGCCTCGCGCAGGATCGTATAAAGACCCGCGCCGACAACCAAGGCCGCGCCAAGCCATGTCCAGATATCAGGCCATTCGCCAAAGACGATCAAGCCCGCAATGATCGCCACCAGGAGCGAGGTATAGCGGAACGGCGCGACATAGGAAATCTCGCCCACGCGCATGGCGCTGACCGCCGACATATAGCCGACCGCAAGAAACGCACCGGCCAGCAGCAGAAGCAGCAGATGTTGCAGATCGGGGGTGATCCAGCCCTCGATCAGTGTGCCGCCAAGGCCCATGGCGACAACGGCAGCGGCGGCATAGAAAGAGATCGTCGTCGAGGCGACGTTGCGGCTGAATTTTCGGGTGGAGAGATCCCGCAGGGCCACCATCAGCATCGAGGCCAGCGCGACCACCGCCCAGACATCGAAATCCGCGCCGCCCGGTCGCAGGATGATCATCACGCCCAGAAAGCCCACGATACAGGCGCTGATCCGGCGCCAGCCCAATTGCTCGCCAAAGACCAGCGCGCCCGCGACCATCACGACCAGCGGCAGCGACTGCATCACCGCCGACAGATCGCCGATTGCCATATGCAGCAGCGCGTTGAGGAACAGCACGGTCGAGGCGACCTCTCCGATCAGCCGCAGCACCATCGGCCAGCGGTCGCCCGGCCCAAGCCGCATCGACAGGCCACCATCGCGGTATGCCAGCACGAACAGCAGCGCCATCACCACCAGCCCGCGCAGGAAGATCGCCTGATACAGCGGCATGTCCTGCGTGACGAACTTCATCACCGTGTCGTTGCAGGTAAAGCTGATCATCGACAGCGTCATCAGCGCTGCACCGCGCAGGTTTTCACCCGGCTGCGGACCCTCGGGGCGGATCGAGGCAGGGCGCACGCGCCGGATGGGAGAGATGATGGGCGTGCGCATGCTTGGGGACCGCTACTTGCAGATTATGCAAGCGTTAGGAAATGCCGAAGATTTGGGCAAGTCCCAAGATTGTCCTGACACATCTTCGCCATGATGTGCCGGACGATCCCGGCGGTACGGGCGGGTTACGGAACCAGAGGCGTGTTGCTGATCCGGGGCTCCGCGATCTGCAGCGCCTCGATCTCTGCCTGCGCCTTTGCCACCTCGGCGGCGCTGGTCAGCAGGTCCACCTGCAGCGTCGATCTTGCGCTTGCATGGGATTGCAGAACCGGAACGCGCCCCCCTGCCCGCTCGACGCTGCGGTTATAGGGATAGCCGGTGCCGGGTTCGAGGCCGGTGACATAACCAGTGCCTTCCGGCCCCTCGTTCTTCCAGAGGCTGAAATAGGGCGAGCCTGCCAGATCGAAGCTCATCCGCGCGGCTTTGGTGCCGTCGGGCGATTTCAGCATGACCTGACTGATGCCATCCGCATCGGCGAAAAGCTCGGCCAGATAGACCTGTTCAGTATAATCGGCATCGCCGGGACCGGCAAAATCGCTCCACCCCGCCATGCCCTCGACAGCGCGGGCATTTCGGGGGGCCATCGTCCGGACCGGCGCAATGAACTTTGCGCCCTTGCCCAGCAACGGCGCGCCGAAATTCGTGTGGTAAAGATTGCCGTATTCCTGCGGGATGCCCTTCAGATTGGTGATCTGATCCTCGAAGCGGATCGAGGCAGAGCCGACCGGGGTCGAAATCTCGCTGGTGAGGCGCAGGGCCGGGCCGAACATCTGGGTCTCGTTGACGATGCCTTTTACCACAATGGTCGGCTCTGGCAGAGCGCGGAAGCTGACCTCGACCAAACTGGCCGGGGTGTTGTCGATATTGCCGTGCAGCGTCAGCGGCGTGCCGTTGTCATTGCCCGGCGCGCCGAAAAAGCCGATCCCGGCGCGGGTCATCCAGCCGCCGAAGCCGTTCAGCCAGCCCAACCCGCCGCGATCATTCAGGTCGATATAGCGAGGATGCGCGATCTCTTGCACCGGCGAATCCCAGCCAAGGCGGATGTCGTCGCTATGGGCGTCCCAGACGTGGAAGCCTCGGGTCGGCACGACGCGGAAACGCATCCTGCCGTTATCGACCTCAAGCACCTGCACGCCTTCCTGACGACCGCCATGCAGCGTCTTCAGGGACACCGACCATTTGATCCTGCTTGCGGGGTCCCAGTCGTCCGAACTGATCCGCCATTCGCCAAGATTGCGGTTCTGACCGACATCGATCAGCAGCTCGCTGGTCTCGGCAAGGGCAGTCGGAGGCGCTGTCACAGCGGTGACGAGGGTTCCTGTCATCTCGCGCAACTCAGGTCCGCTTGCTTTCATCTTTACGTTTACTCCTGGAAACTCATCCGCGCGGCGTTTCCCACCTGCCACCTGGACGAGATCGATCCATCATTCGTCTGCATGATTTCGCTATCAAAGCGCCACGCTACACGGTTGAAAAGTCCATGCAACGAGAATTTTTAGCGCTATCAGGTGGCATCGTTTGCAACAATGCCTCTTCGGACCGAAACCCGACATAGGCGAAAACATGTGGGGTCGGGAAACTGGCTATTGGTGGATGGGTTGGGGTGTGGATAGACTTCCCCTCATATTTCAACTGACGGGCGATTTGCCCCGGGAGGACGTGATGAGTTTGCAGCCCACGCCAAAGGCGGAGTCTTCTGCGGCACAGGATGAGGCGCAAGACGGTGCAAGCGGGCAGAAGGAATCGCAGGCCGGGGCAGAGCCGAAAGGGCCGCCGAACAAGAAGCGCCGGAAATTTGCAATCACCCATTGGGGGCAAAGCGCCGAGGACGCGGTGCTGCGCCGGTTTGTCGGCGCCAAGAAAGACGGCTTTTACGTCGATGTCGGCGCGCATCACCCGATCCGCATTTCCAACACCTATCTGTTTCACAAACTTGGCTGGCATGGCGTGAATATCGACGCCAACAAGGACACGATTGATCTGTTCAACAAATTCCGTCCGAATGACAGGAATATCCACGCGCTTGTCGGCGAGCGGACCGAGCAGCCGCTGACCTTCACCATCTTCAAAGGTGAAACGCGCAGCACCGCGCATGAAGAAAAGACCCAACGGCTTGAGAAGAAGTTCGAGGTGCTGTCGAAGCAGGAAATGTCGCCGGTTCCGCTGCGCGAGATACTGGACGCGAATGTGCCACCGGGTCAGCATATCGACATCATGAACGTCGATATCGAAGGCTTCGACATTCAGGCATTGCAGACGAATGACTGGTCGAAATACCGGCCGGACTATATCTGCGTCGAGGATTTCAATTTCAAGAATGGCCGGACAAGCGACACCCGCGAGTTCATGACCAGCATTGGATATATCTGCGTGTCACATTGCTATGACACGTCGATCTATCACACGAACCCCTCTACCGAAGCGAAGGTACAGCCCTGACCGCGCGGCAGGACAGGTGCGCCCCGGCGATCTGACGATACCAATCAGCCAACGAAAAAGGCCCGGCGCAATGCCGGGCCTTTCTCAATTCATTGCGGAAAGATCACGAGTCGCTGTTCTCGGGAAGATCGGCGACCATGTTCTCGACCACGTCCTCGGCGACTTCCTCGATGACCGGGGCGGCCAGCGCAGCGGCGGTTTCCGCCTCGGCGCGACGTGCCTCTATCACTTCGTTGTCGCGTTCGGTCGCGATGCGGCGGACGCGGGCGGTGGCACCACCCGTCCCTGCCGGGATCAGACGGCCGACGATGACGTTCTCTTTCAGCCCGACCAGCTTGTCGCGCTTGCCCTGAACGGCAGCCTCGGTCAGCACGCGGGTCGTTTCCTGGAACGAGGCGGCCGAGATGAAGCTGCGGGTTTGCAGCGACGCCTTGGTGATGCCCAGAAGAACCGGCTCGCCCACGGCCGGACGGCCGCCGCGTGCTTCGATCTTGGCATTCTCTTCCTCGAACTCGTCACGCTCGACATGCTCGCCCTTCAGAAGCGTCGTTTCGCCGCTGTCGATGATCTCGATCTTCTGCAGCATCTGGCGAACGATCACCTCGATGTGCTTGTCGTTGATCTTCACACCTTGCAGACGATAGACGTCCTGAACCTCGTCGATGAGGTAGTCGGCCAGAGCCTCGATCCCCATGATCCGCAGGATGTCATGCGGCGCCGGGTTGCCGTCCATGATGTAGTCACCCTTCTGCACGAAGTCGCCTTCCTGCACCGGGATGTGCTTGCCTTTCGGCACCATGTATTCGACGGGCTCGTGACCCTCTTCCGACGGCTCGATCGCGATGCGACGCTTGTTCTTGTAGTCCTTGCCGAAGCGCACGTAACCATCGATTTCGGCGATGATCGCGTGATCTTTCGGACGACGGGCTTCGAACAGTTCCGCCACGCGCGGCAGACCCCCGGTGATGTCCTTGGTGCGAGCGCCTTCGCGCGGGATACGCGCAACGACATCGCCCGGACGGATCTCCTGGCCATCCTCGATCGACAGAATTGCATCCACCGACATCGGATAGCTGACCGGATTACCCTGCTCGTTGCGGACCGGCTCGCCGTTCTCATCCATGATGATGATCTCGGGCTTCAGTTCGTTGCCTTTCGGCGCCGAGCGCCAATCGGTCACGATCTTCTGCGTCATGCCGGTTGCATCGTCGGTCTCGTCCCGGACCGAAAGGCCGGTGATCAGATCGACGAACCGCGCCGCACCGCCCTTTTCGGCGATGATCGGCAGGGTATAGGGGTCCCATTCGTAAAGTTTGGCACCGCGGATCACCCGCTCGCCTTCCTTCACGAACAGCTTCGAGCCGTAGAACAGCTTGTGGTTCGCACGCTCCTGCCCCTGATCATCGACGATGATCAGCTGCATGTTGCGGGCCATCACCACCTGCTCGCCATTGGCGTTCGTCAGCACGCTTTCGTTGCGGAACTGAACCGTGCCTTCATGCGACGCGGCCTGGAACGACTGCTGACCACCCTGAGCGATACCGCCGATGTGGAAGGTCCGCATCGTCAGCTGCGTGCCGGGCTCACCGATGGACTGCGCGGCGATGATGCCGACAGCTTCACCGATATTGACCAGCGTGCCGCGTGCAAGGTCGCGACCATAGCAGAGCGCACAGATGCCGTCCTCGGACTCACAGGTCAGAGCCGAGCGGATGCGGACCGACTGCACGCCCGCCGACTCGATGGCGTCGGCCTTGCGTTCGTCGATCAGCTCGCCGGTGCGGACGATGATTTCGTCCTCACCCGGAACCAGCACGTCTTCGGCAGCGGTGCGGCCCAGAACACGCTCGGACAGCGGGCTGATGACTTCACCGTCATTGACCGCCGCAGTCGCGGTGATCGCACGATCAGTGCCGCAATCATGCTCGCGGATGATGCAGTCCTGTGCCACGTCCACCAGACGACGGGTCAGGTAACCCGAGTTCGCTGTCTTCAACGCGGTATCCGACAGACCCTTCCGGGCGCCGTGGGTCGAGTTGAAGTATTCAAGAACGGTCAGACCTTCCTTGAAGTTCGAGATGATCGGCGTCTCGATGATCTCGCCGTTCGGCTTGGCCATCAGGCCGCGCATCCCGCCCAGCTGCTTCATCTGGTTGGTCGAACCACGCGCCCCGGAATGGGCCATCATATAGACCGAGTTCGGTTCCATTTCGGCCCCGTTCTCGTCCTTCCGGGTGGCAGCGATAGTGGACATCATGGCGTCGGTGACGCGGTCGTTACATTTCGACCAGGCATCGACCACCTTGTTGTACTTTTCGCCCTGCGTGATCAGGCCGTCCAGATATTGCTGTTCGAACTCTTTGACCTGATCCTGAACTTCCTCAACGATCGTCCACTTGTTGTCGGGAACGACCATGTCGTCCTTGCCGAAGCTGATGCCGGCACGGAACGCCTCGCGGAAGCCCAGACCCATGATCTGGTCACAGAAGATCACCGATTCCTTCTGACCGCAGTAGCGGTAAACGGTATCGATGACGTGCTGCACGTCTTTCTTGCGCAGCAGGCGGTTGACCAGCTCGAACGGCGCTTTCGCGTTCATCGGCAGCAGGCTGCCCAGACGCAGACGACCCGGCGTGGTCTCGAAGCGCTTGATGACTTCGTTGCCGTTGTCGTCGATCTGCTTGACCCGTGCGGTGATCTTGGCGTGCAGATGCACCTCGCCTGCGGCAAGGGCATGCTCGACCTCATCGACGGTGGCGAAGGCCATGCCCTCACCTTTCATGCCGTCGCGTTGCATCGAGACATAGTAGAGGCCAAGGATCATGTCCTGCGACGGAACGATGATCGGCGCACCGTTGGCGGGCGACAACACGTTGTTCGTCGACATCATCAGCACGCGCGCTTCCAACTGCGCTTCCAGCGACAGCGGAACGTGGACAGCCATCTGGTCGCCGTCGAAGTCGGCGTTGAAGGCCGAACAGACCAGCGGGTGAAGCTGGATCGCCTTGCCTTCGATCAGGATCGGCTCGAACGCCTGAATGCCCAGACGGTGCAGCGTGGGCGCGCGGTTCAAGAGAACCGGATGCTCACGGATGACCTCGTCCAGAATATCCCAGACCTCGGGACGCTCTTTCTCGACCAGCTTCTTCGCCTGCTTGACGGTCGAGGACAGCCCCTTCGCCTCAAGCCGCGAATAGATGAACGGCTTGAACAGCTCCAACGCCATCTTCTTCGGCAGGCCGCATTGATGCAGCTTCAGTTCCGGGCCGGTCACGATGACCGAACGACCCGAAAAGTCCACGCGCTTGCCCAGAAGGTTCTGACGGAAGCGGCCCTGTTTGCCCTTCAGCATATCGGACAGCGACTTCAGCGGGCGACGGTTGTTGCCGGTGATGACGCGGCCACGACGGCCGTTGTCGAACAGCGCATCGACCGATTCCTGCAACATCCGCTTTTCGTTGCGGACGATGATATCGGGCGCGCGAAGCTCGATCAGGCGCTTCAGACGGTTGTTCCGGTTGATGACGCGGCGATACAGATCGTTCAGATCCGAGGTCGCGAAACGGCCGCCATCCAGCGGAACCAGCGGACGCAGTTCCGGCGGAATGACCGGAATCACGGTCAGCACCATCCATTCGGGACGGTTGCCCGATTCAAGGAAGCTCTCGACGATCTTCAGCCGCTTGATGATCTTCTTCGGCTTCAGTTCGCCCGTCGCCTCTTTCAGATCTTCGCGAAGCTGATCGGCGGTTGCCGACAGATCGATATTGGCCAGCATGGACCGGATCGCTTCCGCGCCGATATCGGCCTGGAATGCGTCGGCGCCATAATTGTCCTGCGCGTCAAGGAATTCCTCTTCGCTCAGCAACTGGCCATAGGTCAGGTCGGTCAGACCCGGCTCGATCACGACGTAGTTTTCGAAATAGAGGATCCGCTCCAGATCGCGCAGCGTCATGTCCAGCATCAGGCCGATGCGCGACGGCAGCGACTTCAGGAACCAGATATGCGCAACCGGGGCGGCCAGTTCGATATGGCCCATCCGTTCACGGCGAACCTTTTGCAGCGTGACTTCAACACCGCATTTCTCGCAGACGAGGCCGCGATATTTCATCCGCTTGTATTTGCCGCACAGACATTCGTAGTCCTTGATCGGACCAAAGATGCGCGCGCAGAACAGACCGTCACGTTCCGGTTTGAACGTGCGGTAGTTGATGGTTTCAGGCTTCTTCACCTCGCCGAACGACCAGGCCAGAATTTCTTCGGGCGAGGCCAGCGAGATCTTGATTTCGTCGAACTGCCGCGGCGGAGCCAGCGGGTTCAGGGGATTGGTGGCGAGTTCCTGGTTCATACTTCCTATCCTTGTCAGATATGGGCGCCGGCATAGCCGGCATCCAGGAGTTCAGGTTCATTAAGCGCGGCGCTGGACGCAGCGATGAGAAAAGACCGGCGACGGACCATTACTGCACCCTCTTTGACGAGGGGCCGCACTGGAAGAAATGCGTCGCATTCGCACGCCCTTCGCCATCCGGACCGAGCAGCCGTTGTGCTTGCGCAGTGACCTTGCCGAAACGGATCAGCGGACGGTCTTCCTTGGCGCAAAGTTGCTCGGCCCGCTCTTGGCAAATCGGCTCGGTCCGCTCGAAGATCGATGCACCGCCGATTCCCGGCTTTCGCGGCTGGCATTCCATCACCCCGATCGGTGCGGCATCCCGAGGCCTCTGCTCCAGCTCGCTCCAGTCAGGGACACTGGAGCAGCTGGCAACAAAAAGCACCGTGGTCGTTCCCGCTATAGCGGAAAATGCCCTCACTCTTCTTCCTCCGCATCCAACAGCTCCATGTTGAGGCCCAAACCGCGGACCTCTTTCACCAGCACGTTGAACGACTCAGGGACGCCAGCCTCGAAATTGTCCTCGCCCTTGACGATGGACTCGTAGACCTTGGTCCGTCCGGCAACGTCGTCCGATTTGACGGTCAGCATCTCTTGCAGGGTATAGGCGGCGCCATAGGCTTCCAGAGCCCAGACCTCCATCTCCCCAAGACGCTGGCCACCGAACTGCGCCTTACCGCCCAGCGGCTGCTGGGTCACAAGGCTGTACGGGCCGGTCGAACGGGCGTGCATCTTGTCGTCGACAAGGTGGTGCAGCTTCAGGACATACTTCATCCCGACGGTGACCTTGCGGGCGAATTGCTCGCCCGTGCGGCCATCGAAGACCACCGACTGACCCGACGTGTCGAACCCTGCACGGGTCAGCGCGTCGTTGACATCGGCTTCCTTGGCACCGTCGAAGACCGGCGTGGCGATCGGCACACCGGCGCGCACGGTATCCGCGTGCTCGACCAGCGTTGCATCATCCATACCCTCGAAGGTCTCGGCATACATGTCGTCGCCATAGCCGATCTTCATCGCCTCGCGCACCGGTGTCATGTCGCCATTGCGGCGATAATCTTCCAGTGCCTCGTCGATCTTGATGCCAAGACCGCGCGATGCCCAACCCATGTGGGTTTCAAGGATCTGACCGACGTTCATCCGCGACGGCACGCCCAGCGGGTTCAGCACCAGGTCAACCGGGGTACCATCCGCAAGGAACGGCATGTCCTCGATTGGGACAACCTTCGACACCACACCCTTGTTGCCGTGACGACCGGCCATCTTGTCCCCGGCCTGAAGCTTGCGCTTCACAGCCACGAACACCTTGACCATCTTCATCACGCCCGGCGGCAGGTCGTCGCCCTGACGGACTTTTTCGACCTTGTCGTCAAAGCGGTTGTCCAGCGCCTTTTTCTGGGCGTCGTATTGCTGGTTCAGCGCCTCGACTTCCTTGGCGGTGTCCTCTTCGCTGACGGCAAGCTGCCACCACTGACCACGGCTCAGCGTGCCCAGCAGATCCTCGGTGATGTCCGAGGACGGCTTGATGCCTTTCGGACCCTTCACGGCAACCTTGCCAAGGATCAGCGACTTCAGACGCGCATAGATGTTGCGGTCAAGGATCGCCAATTCGTCGTCCCGGTCACGGGCCAGACGCTCGACTTCCTCACGCTCGATCTGCAGCGCACGTTCGTCCTTGTCGACGCCGTGGCGGTTGAAGACGCGAACCTCAACGATGGTCCCGTAGGCACCCGGCGGCAGACGCAGCGAGGTATCGCGCACGTCGGACGCCTTTTCCCCGAAGATGGCGCGCAGAAGTTTTTCTTCCGGCGTCATCGGGCTTTCGCCCTTCGGAGTGATCTTGCCCACCAGAATATCGCCCGGCCCAACCTCGGCGCCGATATAGACGATGCCAGCCTCATCAAGGTTGCGCAGCGCCTCTTCACCGACGTTCGGGATGTCGCGAGTGATCTCTTCCGGCCCCAGCTTCGTGTCGCGGGCCGCCACTTCGTATTCGTCGATATGGATCGAGGTGAACACGTCGTCGCGGTGAATCCGCTCGGAAATCAGGATCGAGTCCTCGTAGTTGTAGCCGTTCCACGGCATGAACGCGACGACCACGTTCCGGCCGATGGCCAGTTCGCCCTGATCGGTCGAGGGACCGTCAGCGATGACCTGAGCCTTGGCGACCTTTTCACCGACCTTGACCAACGGACGTTGGTTGATGGTCGAGGATTGGTTCGAACGCTTGAACTTGCGCAGACGATAGATGTCGACGCCAGCATCGCCCGCACCCAGATCTTCGGTCGCACGAACAACGATCCGCTGTGCGTCAACCTGATCGATGATCCCGCCACGACGCGCGGTGATTGCCGCACCCGAGTCACGCGCAACCACGGCTTCCATGCCGGTGCCCACAAACGGAGCCTCGGCCCGCAGCAGCGGCACGGCCTGACGTTGCATGTTCGAGCCCATCAAGGCGCGGTTGGCGTCGTCGTTTTCAAGGAACGGAATCAGCGCGGCAGCGACCGACACCAACTGTTTCGGCGACACGTCGATCAGATCGACGGCATCGACCGGGTTCAGCATGAAGTCGCCCGATTGACGGGTCGAGATCAGCTCATCCACGAAGTTGCCATCGGCATCCAGCGTCGCGTTGGCCTGCGCCACGGTGTGACGCATTTCCTCGGTCGCGGACATATAGACCACGTCATCGGTGACCTTACCTTCCACAACCTTGCGGTAGGGGGTCTCGATAAAGCCGTATTTGTTGACGCGGGCAAAGGTCGCAAGGCTGTTGATCAGACCGATGTTCTGACCTTCCGGCGTCTCAATCGGGCACATCCGGCCATAATGGGTCGGGTGAACGTCGCGAACCTCGAAGCCTGCACGCTCGCGCGTCAGACCGCCCGGCCCAAGGGCCGACAGACGACGCTTGTGCGTCACTTCCGACAGCGGGTTAGTCTGGTCCATGAACTGCGACAGCTGCGACGAGCCGAAGAATTCGCGGACAGCCGCAGCCGCCGGTTTCGCGTTGATCAGATCCTGCGGCATGACGGTGTCGATCTCGACGCCCGACATCCGCTCGCGGATCGCTCGCTCCATACGCAACAGGCCGACGCGATACTGGTTTTCCATCAGCTCGCCGACCGAACGGACACGACGGTTGCCGAGGTGATCGATATCGTCGATCTCGCCCTTGCCGTCGCGCAGTTCCACCAGACCGCGAACACAGGCCACGATGTCTTCGTGACGCAGCGTACGCTGCGTGTCCGGCGCATCCAGATCCAGACGCATGTTCATCTTGACCCGGCCAACGGCGGACAGATCATAACGCTCGCTGTCAAAGAACAGGCTGTTGAACAGGGTCGAGGCAGCCTCGACTGTGGGCGGCTCGCCCGGACGCATGACGCGATAGATATCCATCAGCGCGCCTTCGCGGCCCATGTTCTTGTCGGCAGCCATGGTGTTGCGGATGTAGGGACCGACATTGACGTGGTCGATATCCAGAACCGGAACATCGGTGATGCCATTGTCCAGCAGAACCTTGAGCAGGCCACCGTTCAATTCGCCATCACGGTCATATTCTGCGGTGATTTCGTCACCGGCTTCGGCATAGATGAAGCCGGTCTCGTCATTGACCAGATCCTTGGCGACGAAACGGCCGATGATCCGCTCGAACGGGACCAGCAGGTTCACGTCTTCGCCCGATTCAACGAATTTCTTCACCAGACGCGGGGTGACCTTCTCGCCAGCCTTGGTGATGATCTCGCCGGTATCGGCATTGACCAGATCATAGGCCGGACGGGTGCCGCGCACGCGTTCCGGGAAGAAGCGCGTGACCCAGCCTTGCTCGCGCCCCGATTTGCGCAGGCTGTAATCCACGGTGTCGTAGAAGGCGTCCATGATCGCTTCCTGATCCATGCCAAGCGCATAGAGCAGGGTCGTCACCGGCAGTTTCCGGCGGCGGTCGATCCGCGCGAATACCAGATCCTTGGCGTCGAATTCAAAGTCCAGCCACGAGCCGCGATAGGGAATGATGCGGCAGGCGAACAGCAGTTTGCCCGAGGAATGAGTCTTGCCGCGGTCGTGGTCAAAGAACACGCCGGGCGAACGGTGCATCTGGGACACGACGACGCGTTCGGTCCCGTTCACGATGAACGTCCCGTTCTGCGTCATCAGGGGCATATCGCCCATGAACACGTCCTGTTCCTTGATGTCCTTGACCGATTTCGCGCCGGTATTTTCGTCAACATCGAACACGATCAGACGCAGCGTCACCTTCAGCGGTGCGGCGTAGGTCATGTCGCGCTGCTGGCATTCGTCGACATCGTATTTCGGCTTTTCCAGCTCGTATTTCACGAATTCCAGGGTTGCGGTTTCGTTGAAATCCTTGATCGGGAAAACCGACTGGAAAACGCCCTGAATCCCGTCGCCGTCATTGTGTCCGATGCCTTCACCGGAGTTCAAGAACAGGTCGTAAGAGGATTTCTGAACCTCGATGAGGTTCGGCATTTCCAGAACTTCACGGATGTTGCCATAGTAGCGCCGGATACGCTTCTGGCCGACATAAGCTTGCGCCATGGGGTCTCGTCACCTTTCGTCTTCGCGCGCATTCCGGGTCGGGGCCCCCGGATTGCGCCTACGAATGTAGGGGTGAGGTTCCATTCGTGTCGTGCGTCCCACCGCACAACTCCCGAACCTCGAACATGCCCTGAGGGAAGGTCTGACGCTGCGAAAGCCGCAAACCGTCCTTCAAGACAGGTTCGGCAGGGACCGGAAAAACCGGACCCTGCCCTTATTCAACCAGCCAAAAGGCCGATTACTTCAGTTCGACTTTCGCGCCAGCTGCTTCCAGCTTCGCTTTCAGGTCGTCTGCTTCGGCTTTCGAAACGCCTTCTTTGACCTTGCCGCCAGCTTCGACCAGGTCTTTGGCTTCTTTCAGGCCCAGACCGGTGATGCCGCGAACTTCTTTGATCACGTTGATCTTGTTCGCGCCGGCGTCGGTCAGAACGACGTCGAATTCGGTTTTTTCTTCAGCGGCTTCAGCGCCACCAGCAGCCGGACCGGCAACCATGACAGCACCACCAGCGGCGGGCTCGATGCCGTATTCGTCTTTCAGGATGGTTTTCAGTTCCTGGGCTTCCAGCAGGGTCAGGCCCACGATTTCTTCGGCGAGTTTTTTCAGATCAGCCATTTTTCCGTTCTCTCAGTTAATGTTCCAACGTCGGGTTTCAAGTCCTCGACGGGAAAAGGTTGCGTCACGCAGCCTCACGCTCTTCCAGAGTCGTGAGGATGCCCGCGATGTTCGAAGCAGGTGCGCCAATCGCACCGGCGATGTTGCTGGCAGGCGCGCCGATGGCGGACACGATCTGAGCGATAAGCTCTTCACGCGACGGCATCGAGGCGACGGCTTTCACACCGGCCGGATCAAGGGCCGAGTCACCCATTGCACCGCCCAGGATCACGAATTTCTCGTTGTCCTTGGCGTATTTGTCGGCGATCCGCGCTGCAGCGGTCGGATCTTCCGAATAGGTGATTACGGTCATGCCCGTCAGATAGTCGGCGATGCTTGCGCAGGCCTTACCTTCAAGGGCGATCTTGGCGAGCTTGTTCTTGGCAACGCGAACCGAACCACCGGCTTCGCGCATGCGCGAGCGGAGGTCCTGCATATGTGCAACCGTCATCCCTTCGTAGTGGGCAACCACCACGACGCCAGAGCTTTCAAAGATCTGGCCGAGTTCCTCGACCACCTGTTCTTTTTGTGCTCTATCCACGGTTTCACTCCAAGTTGGGGGTTTCCCCCCGGCTCTCACTTTGTCCCGGGCACGACTGTGACCGGGGCGAGTCCGCTAAGGGACAAGATCGCCCGAAAGTCTTGACCTTCGGAAAAATGCTTGTTCCCATCTCAGGCAGGAAATTAAGCTGGCTTAAGGGCCGGCACCCACCGTCTCGGACGAATCGATACACGCGCAGATTGCTACCTGCGCGCGGATCAAGGGGCTTAATTAGACAGATTCCGCGCGAATGTGAAGTCGAATCTCCGCGATTGCGCGCTTGTCGATGCAGATTTCGCTTGGCACCAGCAATTATTGGGAAAACCGCGGCACAGGGCGTCCACCGCGCATGCACAGGATGTGCACAGCGCGTACACCGACAACGCGCGCTGGCCGTTGCCGGGGCAAGGATTGCGCTTGGCCGTGGCAATCATGCAACCCCGGCCGCGCCCCGCCCTATTTCCGGTCGGACAGCATCTGCAGGCCAAAGATCGTCACGTCGCCCATCCGCCCCATCTGCGGGTTCAACTGAACCAGCGCCTGCGTTTTCGGATAAAGCGCAAGACCCGGAGCGGTCTGATCGATGCCCGGCAGGGACGCCGCCACAGCGGCCTTGATCCCGGCCTCGCCATCCGTCGAATTGGCCACGAACGAGCAGGTCCGCCCCATACCCGGCCCCTCAATGATTTTGATCGAGACCGACTGATCCGGCAGATACCATGTCCCGGTGCTATATTGCTGAAAGCCGTTCTGCTGAAGCGCGGCAGGCGCATTCTCGAAATTCGGAAGCGTGCCGCCGCAGATCGCGTCGAAATATTTCATCGCATCGCTGGCGCGCAATGCCGCCAATTGCTGCGCGCCCGAGGCGATCGGGATCAGCGTCACCACCACCGCCATCAGCATCGCGCCAAGACGGGGCATCAGGCCCAAGCCAGTCTGCATCATGATAGAATCAGCCCTCAAAGAATACTGAGGCTGACGCTATGACCGGCCCAGGTTTCCCGCCACTGGATTCTTCTTCGCCCCCGCCGCGCCCGCGCGACGACCGGCAAAAGAAAAAGGCGGACCTTTCGGCCCGCCCCTTCAAAATCATCTGATCTGCGATCAGTTGGCGGTCGCCGAAACGACATCAACCGAAACGCCCGGCCCCATCGTCGAGCTGATCGAGACTTTCTTCAGATAAGTCCCTTTCGCGCCCGAGGGCTTGGCTTTGCTGACCGCGTCCACGAAGGCGCGCAGGTTTTCAGCCAGTTTGTCGGCGTCGAACGACACCTTGCCGATACCAGCGTGAACCACACCGGCTTTTTCGGCTTTGAACTGGACTTCACCACCTTTGGCAGCTTTCACGGCATTGGCCACGTCCACGGTCACCGTGCCGACTTTCGGGTTCGGCATCAGGTTGCGCGGGCCAAGGATTTTGCCCAGACGGCCGACCAGCGGCATCATGTCCGGGGTCGCGATGCAGCGATCGAATTCGATCTTGCCCGACTGGATGGTCTCCATCAGGTCTTCCGCACCAACGATATCCGCACCAGCTTCCTTGGCTTCGTCAGCCTTCGGACCACGGGCGAACACAGCGACGCGAACGTCCTTGCCGGTCCCTGCGGGCAGGGTGACAACGCCACGGACCATCTGGTCGGCGTGGCGCGGATCGACGCCCAGGTTCAGCGCGATCTCGACGGTTTCGTCGAACTTGGCCGAGGCAGCGCCTTTGACCAGGTTGACCGCATCTTCAACGCTCAGGTTCGACTTGCCGTCAAAGGCGGCGCGGGCCGTAGCTTTCTTTTTCGAAATCTTTGCCATGGCTTAGCCTTTCACCTCGATACCGATCGACTTGGCCGAGCCCATGATGATTTTCATGGCCTGATCAACGTCATTCGCCGACAGGTCAGCCATTTTGGCTTCGGCAATCTCGCGAACCTGTTTGACGGTCACGGAACCGGCAACCGCACGGCCCGGCTTTTCCGACCCTTTGGCGCGGTTACGCTTGCCGACCGGCTTCAGGCCAGCGGCCTTTTTCAACAGGAACGAGGCAGGCGCCGTCTTCGTGTCGAAGGTGAAGGATTTATCGGCGTAATAGGTGATCACGACCGGAACAGGCGAACCCTGTTCCATTTCCTGCGTCTTGGCGTTGAACGCCTTGCAGAATTCCATGATGTTGATACCGCGCTGACCCAGTGCGGGGCCAACGGGGGGCGACGGGTTCGCCTGACCCGCCTTGATTTGCAGCTTAAGCTGCCCGACGACTTTCTTGGCCATCTGGCCTTCTCCTTATCATCACGCCCCGCCCGTCATTGGGCTTCATGGGGCAGACTTAGCGGTGCGGCCCGATCCCAAAGGACCGGCACCTCCCGCGACCCATCACGCGGACTTGGCGACCTGCGTGAATTCCAGTTCGACCGGCGTGGGCCGGCCAAAGATCGAGACGGTGACCTTGATCCGGGCCGACACTTCGTCAACCTCTTCGACCATGCCCGAGAAGCCCTCGAACGGGCCGTCGGTCACATTCACCTTTTCGCCGATATCGAAGCGGATCAGGTTGCGTGGCGCTGCGGCCTCGCCCGAACCGCCACGGTTCAGCATCGCATTCACTTCATCGTCGCGCATCGGCATCGGCTTGCCCTGCGCGCCCAGAAACCCGGTGACCCGGTTGATCGAGTTCACCAGATGGTAGGTCCGGTCCGACATCTCCATCCGCACCAGCACATAGCCGGGCATGAAACGACGCTCGGAAGTCACCTTCTTGCCGCGGCGGATCTCGATCACTTCCTCGGTCGGGACCAGCACCTCGTCGATCTGGTCTTCCAGACCTTTTTCGGCGACGGCCTGACGAATCGCCTCGGCGACCTTCTTTTCGAAGTTCGACAGGACGCTGACAGAATACCAACGCTTTGCCATGTTTCCGATCGACCCCTGTTCGTCCTGAGAGAATCACACGTCTTGCATGCAACCCTCGGAAATTCAAATGCGTCCGGGCAAATTGAAATCGGCGCGCATGCGCAGTGGATGCACGCCGTTCGCCGGACAGTCAGGCGCGAATAACGCCCCCTGCTCGCGAATGCAAGCCCCGATCAGCCGCTGATCAGGCGCAGGCCTTCGGTGATTCCAAAGCGGATCGCCAGATCCACGAGGAAAAAGAACACGCTGAACAGCGCGGCAAGAATGAACACCATGATCGTCGTCGTGATCACTTCGCGGCGCGTCGGCCAGACGATCTTGGCGCCCTCGGCGCGGACCTGATTGATGAACTGGACGGGATTGGCCACGGGCGGCTCCTTCAGAATTGCCTTGCCCATCTATCCCGCAGGTCAGTGCATTTCAACCCTGCCCCGCGTGTCGGCGGCAATGAAAGCGTCGTGAGGGGCCGTTTACATCATTCCATATTGTGAAATGATTTATGTATTATTGTCGATTATTTTTCCTGTCTCGTCATATTTTTCGATTTTTCACTTGCAATAGCTGATGAATTTGCACGTCATGCAGCAGGAAGCGACAAAATCTGCGTCCATATGGTGGATGCAGATCGGGGAAGAGGAGCCCCGCTGTCGCGAGGAGGAATGAATGCAGCTTACCGACACGCCCCCCGAAGGCGAAATCGCCCTTGGCGGAATTGAATCCATGGCCGAGCCGAAGCGGGCCGAACCCTGGATGCGGCCTGTCGAGATCGCCGCCGCCACATTGCTGATGGTGATGATCATCGTCGTTCTGGCGAATGTGTTCTTCCGCTACGTGCTGGCCAAGCCGCTGATCTGGGGGGATGAGGTCGCCTCGATCAGCTTCATCTGGATGGCGATGCTGGGCGCGGCGCTGGCCGTGGATCGGCACGAACATATGAAGCTGACCGTCTTTCTGCCGCTGCTGCCCGAGAGGGTGGCGAAAGTGGCCGAAATCGCCGGGCAGGTTCTGGTCTGCCTGCTGCTGCTGCGGTTGCTGCCGGTGGCGGTCGAATATGCTTATGAGGAAAGTTTCGTCGTCTCGCCGGCGCTGCAATTGCCGATGTCGTGGCGGGCCTCGGCGCTGCCAATCGGAATCGGGCTGATGACGCTGCTGTCGGTGGTCTCGCTTCTGAGGACGCGAGAGTGGCGTATCATCGGCAGTGTGCTGATCGTGGCCGCCGCGCTAATCGCCTTGTGCTGGTTCGCCAAGCCCGCGCTGCTGGGCATCGGCAACTGGAACCTGCCGATCTGGCTGGGGCTGCTGGTCGCCGTGCTGCTGTGTATCGGGGTGCCGATTGCGTTCTGCTTTGCGCTTGGGACGCTGGCCTATCTGACCTTTGCCAGCCATGCGCCGATCTTCGTGATGATGGGGCGGATCGATGAGGGGATGTCCTCGCTGATCCTGCTGTCAGTGCCGGTCTTTGTGCTGCTGGGCTGCATTCTGGATGCGACCGGCATGGGCAAGGCTATCGTCAACTTCCTTGCCTCGATGCTGGGCCATGTGAAGGCGGGGATGTCTTATGTACTCTTGGGCTCGATGTTCCTCGTCTCGGGGATTTCGGGGTCGAAAGTGTCGGACATGGCCACCGTCGCCCCGGCGCTGTTCCCCGAGATGCGCCGCCGGGGTCATTCCCCGTCCGAGATGACCGCTTTGCTGGCCACCGGGGCCGCGATGGCCGATACGGTGCCCCCGTCGATCGTGCTGATCGTGCTGGGCTCGGTCGCCGGGGTGTCGATTGCCGGGTTGTTCACATCGGGCTTTGCCATCGCCTTCGTGCTGCTGGTGGTGCTGGCGGTTCTTGCGCGCTGGAAGGCGCGGAACGAGGATATGTCGGGCGTGCGCGTCGCCAGCGCTCAGTTCATCCTGAAGGCGATGCTGATCGCCACGCCCGCGCTGGTCCTGCCCTTCATGATCCGCAGCCTTGTCGGCGGCGGCGTCGCCACCGCGACCGAGGTGTCCACCATCGCCGTCGTCTATGCCTTCTTCATCGGCATCGTCCTTTATGGCGGGATTCCGGTGCGCCGGATGGGCACGATGCTGGTCGAGACCGCCGCCATGTCCGGGGCGATCCTGCTGATCCTTGGTGCGGCCAGCGCCATGGCTTGGGCGCTGACGCAATCGGGCTTTGCTCGTGATCTGATGAATATCGTCACCGGCCTGCCGGGCGGCTGGATCGTGTTCATGCTGGCCTCGATCCTGATCTTCCTGATCCTGGGTTGCGTGCTGGAGGGGCTGCCTGCCATCGTTCTGCTGGCCCCGATCATGTTCCCGATCGCGCGCGGCCTTGGCATTCATGACATCCATTATGCCATGGTCATCGTTACCGCGATGAATATCGGGCTGATGGCCCCGCCCATCGGCATCGGCTTCTACATCGCCTGCAAGATCGCCAATGTTCCGGCCGATCAGGTGATGCGCAAGATCTGGTCCTATCTGGCGGCGCTGCTGATCGGGCTGTTGCTGATCGCCGCCGTGCCGTGGTTCTCGACCGCTTTGCTTTGACAACTGAACCTTCTGGGGAGGAGGAAACCCATGACGATCAAACGCCGCACGATCCTGCTGGGCGCAGCCGCCGGGGCGCTTGCCGCGCCGTTCATCCGGCCACGCGCCGCGATGGCTGCCGAATTCAACTACAAGATCGCCAATAACCAGCCGCTGGAGCATCCAAGCAATATCCGGCTGGCCGAGGCGGTGAAGGCAATCCTTGATGAGACCGGAGGCGCGGTCGATATCCAGATCTTCCCGTCGAACCAGCTTGGCGCGGATACCGATGTGCTGGGCCAGCTGCGCTCGGGCGGGGTGGAGTTCTTCCAGCTTTCGCCGATCATCCTGTCAACGCTGGTGCCCAATGCCTCAATCAACGGCGTGGGCTTTGCCTTCCCGGATTACGACACGGTCTGGGCGGCGATGGACGGCGATCTTGGCGCCTATGAGCGCGGCCAGATCGAGAATGCCGGTTTGGTGGTGATGGAAAAGATCTGGGACAACGGTTTCCGCCAGACCACATCTTCGTCAAAGCCCATCGTGACCCCCGCCGATTACGAGGGCTTCAAGATCCGCGTCCCGGTCAGCCCGCTTTGGACCTCGCTGTTCACGGCCTTCGGCGCGGCCCCGGCATCGATCAACTTCGCCGAGGTTTATACCGCTTTGCAGACCGGCATCGTTGACGGGCAGGAAAACCCGCTGGCGATCATGAAGGTCGCGAAGATGTGGGAGGTGCAGAAATATCTGTCGATGACCAACCACATGTGGGACGGCTTCTGGCTGCTGGGCAACCGTCGCGCATGGCAGGCTTTGCCCGAGAACCATCAGGAAGTGGTCGCCCGTCATTTCAACGAAGGCGCGATGAACCAGCGCAAAGATGTGATGGAGCTGAACGCCAGTCTGCGCAGCGATCTGGAAAGCGAGGGCTTCGTCTTCAACGATGTGGACCCCAAGCCCTTCGAGGACAAGCTGCGCGAACAGGGCTTCTATGCCGAATGGAAGAAGACCTATGGCGACGAGGCCTGGGCCATTCTGGAAGCTGCGGTCGGCAGGTCGCTGGCGTGATGTCAAAGGCGGTCGCCCTTCAGTCCGAATTGCCCGGAAGGTTGGGCGTCCGCCCGGAATCAAGGTGCGGAATGCGCATCCGGTCGAGACTCTTCCCTTTGACCTCGCCCCATGAAGCAGAGGGCAGTGCCCGTCCGCGGTCGGGCACCGCAACGATTCCGACAAAGTGCTTTATGGTGCCTTCCCGCCGTCCAGGTCTGGCCCGCAAGACGGCAACAAAGTGCCCGTCCGGGGGGCGGACGGGCACTGCCCGGCGGTGCCTTGCAGGCACCTTTGTTCCGGGCAGGCGCCCTGTCTTCGAGGTGCATCATGCCTGCCCCCGCTAACGGCTCGCAAGCGGTCAACCGCGCCCTTGCGCTGCTGTCGCTGGTCGGACGCGGCGGCAGCGCGGGGCTTGGGCTTGCGCAACTGGCCGACTCGGCTGGCCTTGCCCGCCCGACCGCGCGCCGCCTGCTGCTGGCGCTGTCCTCGGCGCGCATGGTCGAACAGGACCGCCAGACCCGCCGCTATCACCTTGGCCCCGAAGCCTATCTGCTGGCCACCTTCGCCACCGACCGCCACGGCCTCTTGAACCACGCCCGCGAATCCATGCTGCGGCTGGCGCGCGAGACGGCGGATACGATCCTGCTGACCATCCCGCAGGACGACCACACCCTTTGTATAGAGCGGATCGAGGGCGATTTCCCGGTCCGCACCCATGCCCTGATGCGCGGCGACCGCAAGCCCGCAGGGGTCGGTGCGGGCGCGCTGGCGATCCTTGCCGTCCTGCCCCGCGCCGAAGCCGACCGTCTGCTGACCCGCGCCGCAGCGCAGATCGGCGATCTTGCCCCGGCCATCGCCGAGGATCTGGCCGCCGCCCGCAACAGCGGTCATGCGCTGAACCCCGGTCGGGTCATCGCCGGATCATGGGGGCTTGGCGTCGCTATCCTGTGGCCCGATGGCCGCCCGGCAGGCGCGCTGTCCATCGCCGCCATCGAAAACCGCATGCGCCCGGAGCGGCAGGCCGAACTGGTCGCCCTGCTGAACCGCGAAGCCCGTTTGATCGAGGCGCGGCTGACCGCGCTTGACACCCAACCCGAACCGCGAAGGAGCACCGCATGACCGATCCCCTTATCGTCGGCTGGGCGCATACGAAATTCGGCAAGTCCGACGCGCCCGACACCATGGCCCTGATGGCCGAGGTCGCCCTGCCCGCGCTGGATCATGCGGGCCTTACCCCGGATGCCGTCGATGGCATCTTCACCGGCGTCTATAATAACGGCTTCTCGCGGCAGGATTTTCAGGGCGCGCTGGTCGCGATGGGCACGCCGGAACTGGCGGGCGTCCCCTTCATGCGGACCGAGAATGCCTGCGCCACCGGCTCTGCCGCGCTTTACGCCGCCGCCGATTTCATCGCCTCGGGGCGCGGTCATGTGGCGCTGGTCATCGGCGCCGAAAAGATGAGCGCGACACCCGGCGATCAGGTCGGCGATATTCTTCTGTCGGCCAGCTATGTGCCGGAAGAAGGTGATATTCCCGGCGGCTTCGCGGGCGTCTTTGGCCGGATCACCGAAAGCTATTTTCAGCGCCACGGCGACCGCTCGGAAGAGCTGGCGATGATCGCGGCCAAGAACCACGAAAACGGCATGCGCAACCCCTATGCCCATATGCAGAAGCCGTTCGATCTGGCCTTCTGCAACACCATCTCGGACAAGAACCCCCGCGTTGCCGGGCCGCTGCGGCGGACCGATTGTTCGCTGGTCTCGGACGGAGCGGCGGCGATCGTGCTGGCCTCGGCCGAGGTGGCGGCGGATTTGCAGCGCGCCATCGCCTTTCGCGCACGGGCGCAGGCGGGCGATCTGCTGGCGCTGTCCCGCCGCGATCCGATTGCCTTCGAGGGGCCGCACCGGGCATGGGCGGCAGCACTGGATCAGGCGGGGCTTCAGATCATGGACCTGTCGCTGGTCGAGACGCATGATTGTTTCACCACCGCCGAGATGATCGAATACGAGGCGATGGGCCTTGCCCCGCGTGGTCAGGGCTGGCGGGCGATCCGCGATGGCGTGACCCGCTTTGACGGCGCGCTGCCGGTCAACCCCTCGGGCGGGCTGAAATCGCGCGGCCATCCGATTGGCGCGACCGGCGTCTCGCAGCATGTGATGGTGGCAATGCAGCTTGCCGGGGATGCGGGCGCGATGCAGGTGGCAGATGCGCGGCTGGGCGGTGTCTTCAACATGGGCGGGGCGGCGGTCGCCAGCTATTGCTCGATCCTGGAGCGGGTGAAATGAGCGATCCCGCCGGCGGGCAAAGCCCGGTCTCGACCCGCGTGATGAACCTGGCCACGCTGCTGTCGCAATCGGCGCGGCGCGATCCTGACGGGATTGCGTTGGTCATGGGCGAGACGCGCTGGACATGGGCCGAGTTCGAGGCCCGCACCAATGCGCTGGCCCATGCCTTGCAGACCCGTTTCGGGCTGGCGAAGGGCGCCCGGGTGATGTGCCAGTCGCAGAATTGTCTGGAGATGATGCAGGCGATGTTTGCCGTCTGGCGCGCGGGCGGTGTCTGGGTGCCCGCCAATTTCCGCCAGACGCCCGAGGAAGTCGCCTATCTGACCAAGGCATCGGGCGCGCGGCTGATGCTGTGCAACGCGGCCTTTCCCGATCACGCGGCGGCGGTTCCCGGCACGACCATGATCGCGATCGGCGAGGCTGGTTTCGGGCCGTCGCTGCAAGCGATCACCGAAGATCATATGGGCCAGCGCCCCGAAGTCGCGGCGGTTGATCGCGACGATCCGTGCTGGTTTTTCTTCACCTCGGGCACGACCGGGCGGCCCAAGGCTTCGGTTCTGACCCACGGTCAGATGGCCTTCGTGGTGACGAACCATCTTGCCGATCTGATGCCGGGGCTGACCGGGGCGGATGCCTCGCTGGTGGTGGCGCCTTTGTCGCATGGCGCAGGCGTGCATCAACTGACCCAGATCGCGCGGGGGGTAAAGACGGTGCTGCTGCCGTCCGAGCGCTTCGATGTGGCGCAGGTCTGGGAACTGGTGCGGGAGTGGCGGGTCTCGACCATGTTCACCGTGCCGACGATCCTGAAGATGCTGGTCGAACATCCCTCGACCGCCGATGCCGATACCTCGTCCTTGCGCTACGTGATCTATGCAGGCGCGCCGATGTATCGGGTGGATCAGCAGAAGGCGTTGAACACGCTTGGAAAGGTTCTGGTCCAGTATTTCGGCTTGGGCGAAGTGACCGGCAACATCACCGTCCTGCCCGCCCATCTGCACCAGACCGAAGACGGCCCCACCACCCGCATCGGCACCTGCGGCCATCCCCGCACCGGCATCGAGATACAGGTGCAGGACGAAACAGGCCAAGAGCTTCCGCCCGGTCAGACCGGCGAGATCTGTGTCATCGGCCCCGCCGTTTTCGCAGGCTATTACCAGAACCCGGCGGCCAATGCGAAATCCTTCCGCAACGGCTGGTTCCGCACCGGCGATCTGGGCCACATGGATGAGGCCGGGTTTCTGTATATCACCGGGCGCGAATCCGACATGTTCATCTCGGGCGGCTCGAACGTCTATCCGCGCGAGATCGAAGAGAAGATCCTGACCCATCCGGCGATCTCCGAAGTCGCGGTGCTGGGCGTTCCCGACCCGATGTGGGGCGAGGTCGGCTGGGCGATCTGCGTCGCCAGCGCCCCGGTGACCGAGGAAGATCTGATGGCTTTCATCGGCCCGAAACTGTCGCGCTACAAGCTGCCGAAACGGTTCCTGTTCTGGGACAGCCTGCCGAAATCCGCCTATGGCAAGATCACCAAGAAGATGATCCGCGAGGAACTGGACGCGCGCGGCCTGCTGGAACAGGCTCCGGCGTGAGGCAAAGGATGATCCATCCCGGCCCCCGTACGGCTGATCGCGTGCAATCGCGCCGCGCCACATTGCGCCCGGTCGCGGGCGTGCTGCCTGCCGGGCAGACGGTGATGCAAGCGGTCGGCGATCTTTTCGCGACACATGGTTGCAAGGGCGGCGTGGTCTGGCTGAACGGCGTGACCTGCGACCCGATCCGCTACGTCCTGCCCGCGCCTTCAACCGACGGCCTGCATGCAGCATGGTATTCCGACACGCATGCCCCCGCCGGGCGCTGGACGATCCACAGCGCAACCGCCTCGGTCGGGCTGAAGGACGGCGCGCCGTTCCTGCATTGCCACGGCATCTGGTCGGATGGCGGCACCCCGCAGATGGGCCATCTGCTGCCGTTCGACTCGATCATTGCCACGGATATCCGCGTCACCGGACTGGGTGCCGCCTCGACATGGTTCGAGGCGCTGCCGGATACTGAGACCGCCTTCACGCTATTCACCCCCGAGGGCGGTGACGACGGCCCTGCCCTCTTCGCGCGGCTGTTGCCGGGTGAGGACGTCGTGACCGCCATCGAGACACTGGCCGCCCGCCACGGCATCGGCAATGCCCGCCTGCACGCGGTCGGCAGCATCGACCATATCCACTTCGCCAACGGCCAGCGCGTCCATTGCCACGCGACCGAATTGCGCTTCGACGGCGCCACCCTTGCCGACGGCACGGCCACCATTCCCATCGAGGTCGTCGATATCGACGGCCTCATCCATCGCGGCACACTTACGCGGGGGGCAAACCCTGTGGGTGTGACGCTGGAACTCATCATCGAACCGACAGAGGACAAGACATGAGCAAGGTTGCCATCGTCACCGGAGGCGCCCGTGGCATCGGGCTGGCCGCGACCGAGATTTTTCTGGAACAGGGTTGGCGCGTGGCCGTCGTGGATCGCGATGCCGAGGAACTGCACCGCGCGCTGGACCGCATTCAGGGCGTCCTGCCGATCGAGGCGGATATTTCGGATCCGCAAAGCGTCGATGGCGTGATCCGCAAGGTGGTCGAGCAGTTCGGCCATGTCGATGCGCTGGTCAACAATGCCGGGGTGGCGCTGTTTTCACCCGCAAGCCAGACCAGTTTCGAGGCCTGGCGCGAGGTGATGGGCACCAATCTGGACGGGGTGTTTCTTTGCACGCAGGCGGCGGTGCCGGAACTGGCGAAGACGCGCGGCAGCATCGTCAATATCGCCTCGATCTCGGGGCTGCGGGCCTCGACGCTGCGGGTGGCCTATGGCACCTCAAAGGCAGCGGTGATCCACCTGACCAAGCAATTCGCGGCAGAGTTGGGGGAATTGGGCATCCGGGTGAATTGCGTGGCCCCCGGCCCGGTCAGGACCAAACTGGCGATGGCCGTCCATGCCCCCGAAATCATCGCCGCCTATTACGATGCGATCCCGCTGAACCGCTATGGCGAAGCGCGCGAGATTGCCGAGGCGATCGTGTTCCTCTGCTCGGACAAGGCCAGCTTTGTAAGCGGACAGACACTGGCCGTCGATGGCGGTTTCGATGCAACCGGCGTTGGATTGCCCGCGCTGCGGCGGGTGAACGAAGAGGCTTAGGTCCGAGCCTCAACCGCCCGCCATATGATTGCTGGGGCGGTAATGGTGGTCGAGGCGAAACTGACAGTAAACCTTTCGCGTCGCGTGGTGGCAAAGCGTCTTCCGTCCTTGCGGCGACGGAAGGCCAACCCCAAACTAGGCCGCCGCATGAGGCCGGTTCGCGGCTCGGCACCACGGCCGAAGCCTCCGATCATCCGGGCCAGCCCTAGGACCGATACGAGGCGGCCCTTCATTATCACCATTCGGTCGGGCGAGGTCAGCAACTTGGCCCTTGAGGGGCGATAGCTGGTGGTTTCGCCTTCAAGGTTCGTCATCCGCTCTCACGAGCGCTTGGGAATAATCTCCCTTCCAGTCCGTAAACCCTGTGAGGCGCCCAAGAAGGGTCGCCCGTCACAAGGAGACGAACATGAAACAATTTCGTGTGTTACCGCTCGCCACGCTGATCGGCGCGCTTGCCCTTCCCGCCATGGCCTCTGCCGACGATCCGTTCGACCGGCTCTTCCGCAGCGTTCTGACCGGCAATTTCGACCGCCAAGGCTGGGCCGGGCACCGCGCCCACCGGAATGACGACGATGATGACGGTCGCCGTCGCGGCACCAGTTTCTCTCGCAACGACGACGATGATGATGGCCGTCGCGGCGGTCGTCGCGGCACCAACTTCTCGCGCGACGATGATGACGATGACGGACGTCGCGGCGGTGGTCGCCGTGCCGGAGGACGTGACGACGACGACGATAACGGTCGCGGCAGGGGTGGTCGCGGTGGCGGCGGTGGCCGCAACGACAATGACGACGACGACTGATCCAGCCTGACCGGACCACAAAACACAGCACCGGATCGCGCCCCTTCCCCACCCGGACCGGGCGCGCTCCTTTCTCCATAAGCGGTCCCGCCCAGCGCCCACCCTACGCAAGCGGCGTATGCGCTGTGCGACCCAATCCCCGGCATTTGCCAACCGGGCGCATCCCTGCGGTTTCTTCGTTGCATAAGTACCGATAGCAACACCCGCCATGTTGCGCATCGCCCGCCGGGGCATTCAGCCGATCGGCCTGCGCCCCATCACCCTCAGCGTCAGATTGCGCATCGCGCGCATGAGCGGATAAAACAGCGCCGCCCGCCGGGGCGAGCGCATCAGCGCCAGCATCACCCCGCCCTTCTGTGACAGAACCGACAGAATCCGCACCGCCTCGGCCCCGTGATAGAGCCTGTCGCCATGGCGTACCGCCATCCCCTCGTCGAAATCCAGCCCCTGAGCCCGCAGCTCGGCAACCCTCGGATCGCCCGAGCGCGCGTCGATCAACTCGACCGGCCCGACATTTTCCCGCAGCCGCAGCAGCCCGACATAATGGCTGCAGAACGGACATTCGCCGTCGTAATAGATCTCCATCGCCATCACGCACCCTTTCCGGGATTTATTCGATCATCCGGGGAATAACGCAGCCGGTCCAGCGTAATTCCATCACAAACCCGGATATGCAAGGATTTGCGTGATGGCCACCATGACCACTTTGTCCCGCCTCGAAGACCGCCTGTCGCGCCCCGTCGCGGCATATTCGCTGGCGGTTTTCCGCATCCTCTTCGGCGCGCTTCTGGTGTGGGATTGCTGGCGGTTCATCCACTACGACCGCATCTGGCGCTACTGGGTCCAACCGGATTTCCACTTCTCTTATCCCGGCTTTGGCTGGGTCGCTGCTCTGCCCGAGCCGTGGATCCATCTCGCATGGCTCACCATGGGTCTTGCCGCGCTTTTCGTGATGCTGGGCCTGTTCTATCGCGTCGCGATCCTGACGCTGACCCTGCTTTTCACCTATTTTTTCCTGATCGACGCGGCGGAGTATCTGAACCATTTCTATCTGGTCCTGCTTTACGCTGCCCTGCTCTGCGCGCTTCCTGCCGCTCAGGTCTGGTCCCTCGACGCCCGCCGGAAACCCCGGCCCGCCACGGTCCCCTATGCCGCCGTCTTCGCCCTTCGGGTTCAGACCGAGATCGTGCTGCTTTATGCGGGTCTCGTGAAAATCACCCCCGACTGGCTGCGCGGTGAACCCCTTGGCCTCTGGCTCCGCGACCGCATGGAGGACACATGGCTGGAGCCAGTCTTCCAGCAGGACTGGCTGATCATCGCCGCCTGCTGGGCTGTGATCGCGCTGCATGTGCTGGGCGCACCGCTGCTGATGATCGCGCGAACCCGGCTGCCCGTCTTCCTGATCTACTGCTTCTTCCACAGCGCCAACGCTTATTTCTTCAACATTGGCATCTTTCCGTGGCTGACCATCGCCGCCTCGACAATCTTCTTCGCCCCCGACTGGCCAAACCGCTTTGCCGCCCGCATCGCCGGGACCAGCGCCCCGACCCTTACGCCCCTTACGCCACTGCCCCCTCGCCACCTGCCACGACTGGTGCTTGGCGTACTGGCGTTATGGATTGCGGTGCAGATCGTCCTGCCTGTGCGCGGTGTGATCTTCGACAGCGAAACCCGCTGGAGCGGTGACGGGCACCGCTTCTCTTGGCGGATGCGGATTTACGACCGGCAGGCCGAGGGCGTTTTTATCGTCACGGACCGGGACAGCGGCGAGGAATGGATCGTCGATCCCTACGAGATGCTGACCACCCGCCAAGCCGACAAGATGCTGGTCCGCGCCGACATGGTTCATCAGTTCGCCAATCATCTGGGCGTACTTTGGCGGACCCGTGGCCGGGACGTGGCCGTCAGAGCCGAAATCTGCAAATCGCTTAATGGCCGCCCGTGCCAGTCATTCATCGACCCGAACACCGATCTGACACAGGTTCGCGTGAACCGCTTCACCGCAGATGACTGGGTCTTGCCGATGACGCGAGCTCATTGGGGCGTCAGCGACAATCGGGTTCAGATCGCAGCGGATTGAGGCAGGCGGACAGTCGGAAAACCAGACCCATAAGTTCAGTCGCAACAATTTTGTGCGATGGGCAAATCTACGCTTAGTTTTTAGGCGTTCCGCTTCCTCGTCACAGGCAGTCGCAAAGAGCACGCCTCAATGAACAGGCGAATGATATCCTTTAGTCACAACTACAGCATATGCAGGGGAAATAGGATGTGAAGCGCCGTCCCGGCCAATCTTCGGTCGCCGCGGGCAGAGCAGATATCACATGTCGTTGAGGCCGGCGGACCTGCGCCGAAGGTGCCAGATGAGGAATTGACCGTTGCGGAGCATGGAGATAGTCGTCCACGAACAGCAGAATTTGACGCCTGACAGTTACCATCGGGCTACCTCCCACTCGTTCAATGCTGTTGGATCAGGCTCTTTTGACCCGGTCTTCAGTTTCACCAATACGGTCCGTTTAAGCCGTTGCGACACGGCATCAAAGTCCATGCTCAGTTGTCGGTTCAGCGTGTTGAAAATGGAAAAAACACACGGTAAGCGTGCAACCGAATCCCTCGCCGGCGCTTTCCCGATCATTGCGCGGCGGGATAAATCCAAAGGGACATTCGCATGAACTTCCTCTTTCTGACCAACCCCGGCGTTGACATGGGGCGACCAGATTTTCGGCTCGGAACCTATAAGACCTACCTGTTCCCCCTCCGCGACCGGATCATGGCAGATGTCAAAAAGGCTGTTTGCCGCTTCATGGCAGGCGACAATGTCCGCAATATCATGGCACGAGATCCGGAGTTCCTGAAGCGCGGCTTCGATGAATTCGTCTCTTTCCCGACCATGAGCGTCTTCGAAGACCGCGTCTTCGGTGAAAGTGCCGTGTCGGACGTTTACAACGGCACGCTGAGCGAGGCCGATGAGGCGCGGTTGAGGCAGGCTTATCTTGATGCGCTGGACGGTTTCGTCCCGGACACAATCGTTTGCTGGGAGTTCCCCACCACCACCTTGCGCGCGATCTTCCCGGACGCGGTCGTGATCGACCTGATGCCCGGCACGTTCATGCGGCCGCCATACGGCAAGATGGTCGCCTTCGATCCAGCGGGGATCTACAAGGATTCCGCGCTCAAAGTGCTTTTGGGCGGTGAGATCCGGCCGACCCTTGACGAGGTGGATACCTGGCGCACGGTCTCGAACGAGTTTGCCGGATTCTTCGACAGGATCGAGGCACGCCGCAAGGTCTTGGATCTTGTTGGTTCGACAAAGAAATTCAAGCAGTATGCGCTGCTGCCGCTGCAGGTCGGCTCTTATTTCGGGTATCGCGATAACTGCTCATTCACGTCGCAATACGACCTGCTGCATGCCGTCATGAGAAAGACGCCCCCGACGACAGGGGTCATCGTTACGCAATACATCAGCAATTTCTTTGCCGACAATGTCTTGAACAAGGACAACGTCGAGTTTCTGAAAACTGCTTATCCGAACCTGCTTTATTCGCCGACGCTGAACAGCCTCGACAATATTTCCCAGTTCATCGCCCCCTGGGCCGACGAAACGATCTCGATTTCCAGCACCGTTGCGCTGCAGGCGCATTTCTTCGGTCGCAAGGTGTCGTCGCCCTCCACGTCGCATCTGCCTTATGTGGAGCGGTCAATCGATCTTCTGGGCGCCCAGGACAGCGCCGCGTTGGTCATGTCGCGGTATTCTTTGCCATGGACCAATATCGTCAGCACACCGAAATATTTCGTTGAGCTGGTGGAGCATTTCAGAGCCTATAAAAAGGAAGGCTTGCTTGAAGCCTATCGCAATTGGCCCCTGCAACCGGACAGCCGGATCTACTTTGCCGAAGCCAATTTCGAACGCGCCCAAGAGATGCTTTCTCGCACCGAGGACCCAACGGAGCGTGTCGCGAACGCGAAAGTCAGAAGCATGCTGTCGGCGATTGAAACCGCCGATGTCGTCTCGTTCGACGTTTTCGACACCCTCTTGCAGCGCCGCGTGTTCCACCCCTCGGATGTGTTCTTACTGACGCCGCAAGAGCGGTTCGTGAATATCGGCGGGCAGAATGATCGTCACCTGACGCCGGCGATCTACAGCTCTCTGCGGCAGTCCACCGAACGCGCTGTGCGTCTGGAACGCGACGAAATCTGGCAAGATGATCTGTCGGTCACCGAAGAGATCACCACCGAAGAAATCTTTGCGCGGCTGGCCAATATTCTGACGCTGGATGAAAGCGTCGATACCGACCTGATGGCGCAGAACCTGATGAACCTCGAACAGGACGTCGAGTCGGCATTGCTTGAACCGACTGTGCTTGGCAGTTTCTTGTTCAAACATGCGAAAAAGCTGAAAAAGCCGATCATTATTGTTTCGGATTTCTGCCACAGCACCAACTTTGTTGACCAGCGGCTGAGAGCGGCTGGATATGAAGGCTACACGCTCTTTGTGTCGTCCGAGCATGGTCACAAGAAGCATTCGGGCAACCTGTTCCCGCATGTCGAAAAGCTGATGGACATCAAGGGAAAGCGGATCGTTCATTTCGGCGACAATCTTCATGGCGATATCGAGGGCGCGAAAAAGCAGGGCTGGCAGCCGGTTCTGATTGAACTGCCCAAGGTCCAGTTGCAGAACCTGTTGACCGCGCGAGGCGTGGATTTTGGTTCGTTCGCAAGCTCTCTCGCCTTCCGCACGGCGCTTAATCTGTTCGCGAACAGGTTCGTCAGCGCCGATCTGACACCGAAACTGAACAACCGGGTTCCGTCGCTGATCCAAAGTCGGCAAGAGCTTGGACACCTGGTCCTGGGACCGCTGATCACAGCGTTTGCGCGCTGGATCAAGGAACAGGCCCAACAGGCCGGGGCAAAGCAGATCCTGCTTTTCGCACGCGACTGTATCCTGCCCTATAAGGTGCTCAAGGTGATGGAGCGGCAGGGCCTGTTGGACGGGATTTCCTGCTTCTACGTCCCGGCTTCGCGCATGGCGACCAAGGCGCTTGATCTGCTGCATCCGCTTGACGTGTTCAAGGTCAACATCACCGGATTCGCGGGCTCCGCAACGGTCGGCGAACTGCTGTGGCGCCGGTTCATGCTTCAGGCGGAACAGATCGACGAAAGCGTCTGGCGAGAGGCTGGCATCCGGGACAAGGAACAGCAGATTCGTCAGGTATCGCTCGCCGCGATTTACCGGCTTGTATATCTGCACGTCTCGCAAAACTGGGAGACTGTTTCGGCCGATATTCTCAGCCGGCGTTCGGCCTATGCCGCTCACCTTGAAAAACTTGGTATCGACACGACCCAGCCCTCCGCTTTGGTGGATATCGGCTACATGGGCACGATCACCAAGATCGTCAGCACCTTCTTTACCGCGCCGGTCCTGCCGCTATTCATGGTCACCTATCCCGACGAGGTTGGCGACGATCCGGTTGAAAACGGCCGCGCTTTCCTTGACGAGCGCATGGCACCAACCCGGCACGACACGTTCCGCAGGTTCAACCTCATCATTGAGACCCTGTTGAATGAACCGGTCGGTAGTGTGGCTGTCGTGAACAACACCATCAGCCCCACGACAGACGTCATTCTTCAGGCAGCGCCGTCCGAAGCTCATGTGACGACCATCTCTCGGGTCCATCGCGGCGTCGTCCGCTTTGCCGAGGACTGGTATGGAACGTTCCGCGGGGCGATCAAAGAACCCCGCTTCGAAACGAACAAGCTGCTGGAATTGTTGGGTCACATTCTGGCAACCCCGACGGTGGAAGAGGCGACGCTTCTTGTCGATCTGGAATTCGACAACGATTTCGCAGGTCACAAACCTCGGCTGTTCATCCCCAAAGGCCGCGCCTCCGGCAACGCTCTTTGGAAAGAGGGCGGCGCAGCGCTGGCCCATCCTCTGTCGCCGCTCATGCAGCGGAGGCAGTTGATCGCAGAGGGAGCCTTCTGCTCGCACGATTATGACGCGGCTTTTGATGTCAACGATGACTTCGTCGGTCGTGTCCTGTTTGGGGCACGCCAACGCAAACTGGCGCTCATCAACGGCGTTTCATATAATCATTGCTGGATTCACGAGGACGTTTCGGCGTTTCAGGCGAGTTCCGATGTGCTCGAAGTGCGTCCGATGACGTTGACCTTCATTTATGAAGGCCATGTTGACGTGAGCAAGTTCGAGGTGATGCAGAACGGCGTCAAACTCGACTACAAGATCGACAGGCTGGACAGTCGTATCCATTCGCTCTGCTTCGACGCACGCCCCGCTTTCCCGGTGGTTATCTATCAGCCGTCCTTCCGGCTGTCGCGACATCCCGACAAGGACTCGCAGCGCTATTACTGGCGTTTCATTTCCCTTGATTTTGCCGCGACGGAATCGAACGCACGCATTGTGAATGAGCCTGCTGTCAAGAAAAAGGCAGCCGCGCCAAAAGCGGCGCCCACTCCACCACAGCCGCAGCCGCAGCCGCAGCCTACTCCGGCGCCCGTTGCTGCATCTGCTCCGGCGGCCGCAAAAAGCCAGCCTGCTGCGAAACCACAGCCTGCCAAGGCCAAGGCGGTAGCTGGAGAGGCTCCTCCGAAGATGCCCGCCGCGAAAGTCGCGACCAAACCGGCCGAACCCGTGCAACAGACTGCCGGTGTTCGACGGGTTGCAAAGTGGCTGAAGGGGCTATGACCTGAGGCGAGATTAATCCGGAAACATCCTCTCCATGTCGATGTCACATCTGATGACATCGACATGAAGAAGGCGCGGCAAACCACTGGTTTTCTGCGACTCAAGGAAGGTCAGGAACATTGGCAAACAAAGCTACGTTGGCAAGAGGCGCTTCGGTAGAGATCGAAGGGCAGGTCGTTTCTCCACTAACATCTGCTTTCGTGGGAAAGGTCTTCGTCGGAGCATTCTCGTATTTCGGGGATGACTGCGTCATCGGAAGCTGCCGGATTGGGCGCTTCTGCTCCTTTGCCAGTTCGGTCAAGGTTGGCTTGGGGGAACATCCGGTTGATACGCTGTCGTCACATCCGATCTTCTACGGTGCGTCGAACGGCTTTCGGATACCCGACAAGATCGGAGTCGCCCGAGATTTCAGCGCGGCGCGACATACCCCACCGATCATCGGACACGATGTCTGGATCGGCGCGAACGCGGTCATCACGCGGGGCGTCAAAGTCGGCACCGGAGCCGTGATCGGAGCGGGCGCGATCGTCACGAAAGATGTTCCGCCCTACGCCATCGTCGGCGGTGTTCCCGCGAAACTACTGCGCATGCGGTTTGATGAGGAAACCGTTGCGAAGCTGCTTGCTTCGGAATGGTGGGACCTTCCTCTCGAAGCCTTTGTCGGGATGCCGATCAACGATATCGAAAGCACTTTGGACCAAATAAATGCGCTTCGCGCCGAGGGGATTGAGCGCGCCGTTTATCAGAAGCAGGTCACTCGACCGTGACACGCCGGATTTTTGCCAGGTGAGGTTTTAGGTCTCGTTTTTACCCTCGAGCAGATCGCGGAGGGTCCACCCTGGCTGTTCGGTCCGTTCTTTTGACGCTGCGATCCTCTCGCCGCAACGGAAAGAGGTGCTACGCGACAGGTTCGTCATAGCGCGCGATGTCCACGAAATCCGTCAAAGCAGCAATTATGAGATCAGCCCAAGGGCTGGTCATAATCGCTCGCGGCGTTGCGGGCGCGAACTGGGTATCGACCCGAAAGCTGTGGCGAAAGCGTCATCCGGTCCAGTCGATGCCGAAACTGAAAATCTAATTTCATCGCGCCGCAATGAAGCCAGACTTCATCGCAGAATTACGGCCTCTGGACGCGGTCTGCTCAAACAATTATCTATGATCTCATGCAGAACGCCCCCGCCGAACCCCTTGCCCTGCGGATCAGCCGCGAACTCGCGCAGCGCATCGTGTCGGGCACGCTGGCGCCGGGCGCGCGACTGCGGCAGGACCATATCGCCGCCGAATTCGGCGCCAGCCATGTCCCCGTCCGCGAGGCCTTCCGGCAGCTTGAATCGCAAGGCCTCGCCGTCAGCGAACCACGCCGGGGCGTCCGCGTCGCCAGTTTCTCGCTGGCCGAGTTGCAAGAGGTCTGCGAAATGCGCGCCGTTCTTGAAACCCTTGCTTTGCGCAAGGCGGCGCCGCATCTGACCCGCGCGATCCTCGATCAGGCGGAAGAGGCGACCCGGGCCGGGGACCGCGCCAAGGATGTGCAAAGCTGGGACGAAGCCAACCGGCATTTCCACCGCCTGATCCTGACCCCCTGCGGCATGCCGCGCCTGCTGAAGGCCATCGACGATCTACAGGTCGCCAGCGCGCGGTTCCTGTTCTCGGGCTGGCGGGCGGAATGGGAAGCGCCAACCGACCGCGACCACCGCGCCATCCTTGCCGCGCTGCGCTCGGGCCAGACCGAGACCGCAGCCGCCGTGCTTGCCCGCCATGTCCAATGGACCGGCAAGAACCCCCGCAAAGCGGGCTGATCCCTCACAAAATCGCCGATTTCTAACCTCTCTTGCCCCTTCGGGCAATCTATGTCCTATTTTTAGTGATTGATTCTATAAATAATCTATAATTCAGAAGGGACGAGATCATGACGACACTCACGAACGCGGCCTATGGCCCGCTTGACCTTCAGAACCGTCCGCTTGCGTTGCAGGTCGCGGCGGTGCTGTTGGGGACTGTGCTGCTGACGCTTTCCTCGCAGATCGCGGTGCCTATGGTGCCCGTGCCGATCACCATGCAGACCTATGCGGTCACGCTGATTGGTGCGCTTTATGGCTGGCGACTGGGCGGGGTGACGCTGCTGGTCTGGCTGGCCGAAGGCGCGGCGGGTCTGCCGGTCTTCTCGATGGGCCGCTCCGGGCTGGAGACTTTCATCGGACCGTCGGGCGGCTACCTGGTGGCCTTCCCGCTGGCGGCGGCCTTGTCGGGCTGGCTGGTCGAGCGTGGCTGGAACGGCAGCAGACTGGTGCTGGCTTTCGCTGCCATGCTAGCGGGGAATGTGCTGTGCCTGATCATCGGCGCGGCATGGCTGGCAACGCTGGTCGGCGCAAAAGCGGCGATCGTTCAGGGCGTGTTGCCGTTCATCGTCGGCGCGGTCCTGAAATCGGGGCTGGCGGCCATGACGCTGCGGCTGGTCGGACGGCGCCGGGCCCGGCAAGTCTGAACGACGATACGCCTGCGCGCCCACCATCTGCTGTGCCTGCTGACCTTCACGGGCAAAGGCTACAATCCGTTCTTTGTGGCGCGGTTCGCGGTGATCGCAAGGCGTATCCACCGGGGCGCCGAGGTCGAGATCGTCAGCGGTCCCGACGATATCTGCGCCCCGATGCTGACCGACCCGCAGGCGCATTGCCGCAATGCAAGCGTCTGCCAACGCGACGATCAGGCGGCACAAGACGTCGGCGCGCTGCTGGGCCGGGCGATCCGGCCCGGCGACAGGTTTCCGCTTGAGGCAGCGAGTATCGCCCGGATGCGAGCGGGCTTCGTCAATTCGCAGATCCGTGCCGCTTGTTCCGGCTGCGATTGGGCGGAGCTGTGCAGCGATATTGCCGGGGCTCGCTATGCAGGGACGATCTTGCCTGTGTGATTGATCACGAAAACATGGGGCTGTGCCCAGCCAAGAGGGCACAGCCGACTTTGTTGCAGAACTTAGCCTCGTTCAGATGCCGGGGAGCATGCCTCGGGCGGGCGCTTCATGCTCACCCAAACCCTACGACCGATACACCTCGATCGTCGGCAGTGAGGTCAGCGACGCCCCCAGCAATTGCAACGCCGGCAGCGATACCTGCGACCCCGTTCCGCTGCCCTCCAGCGGGATCAGATCCACCTTCGCCGATTTGCCGTTCGCCGGGTTCACGATCCGCCCGATGCCACGCTCTTTCACCAGCGGGGTCTTGATCCAGAAGCCCCCCTCGCTTGGATTGCCAAGCGAAGCAATGGTCGTGCCCAGCTTCGTCTCGGACGCCTCGCTGGGCCGGGCCGCCGCCGCACGTTGCTCGGCAGTCGTTGTATCAAGCTGCGCCGCCGTGGCCCGCGCTGCCGCCCGAGGCGCGGGTGCGCGGGTGATCGCCGTCACCGCCGCCACCTGTTCAGCATTGAGGCTGGTCGTCGG
Source organism: Paracoccus caeni (assembly GCF_016629665.1). Classification (GTDB taxonomy): domain Bacteria; phylum Pseudomonadota; class Alphaproteobacteria; order Rhodobacterales; family Rhodobacteraceae; genus Paracoccus; species Paracoccus caeni. The sequence goes on along the minus strand of NZ_JAEPRQ010000001.1, from coordinate 884,825 downwards.
CGCCTCGGGTTCCGCGTCCGCAGCGGCAGGGCGCTGGCTGGTCATGCTGCCGGGCGTGCAGGCGGGCAGAAGCGCCATCATGACGACAAGCCCCAGACCAGCCCCGACGAAGGTCAGATTGTTGCGCATGTCTTTCCCCTGATTTCCGCATTCCGGGGCAGACTAAACCGTCCTTTGCGGCAAGGTCCATTGGCAGTCGCGTGAACAGCGCGCAATCGGCGGATGCTTGTGCCCCTGCCCGCCGAGGCTTACATTAACGGGATGAATGACGCAGCCGCCGCTCCGCTTATCGATCCTTTCGCAAGGCCGATCACCTATCTTCGGGTATCGGTCACGGATCGTTGCGATTTTCGCTGCGTCTATTGCATGGCCGAACATATGCAGTTTCTGCCCAAGGCCGAACTGCTGACGCTGGAAGAGCTTGACCGCCTCTGTTCCGCCTTCGTCGGCCTTGGCGTCAGAAAGCTGCGCATCACCGGCGGCGAGCCCTTGGTCCGGCGCAATATCATGGGCTTCTTCCGGCAGATGTCGCGACACCTCGGCTCGGGTCTGGATGAGTTGACCGTGACCACCAATGGCAGCCAGCTTGCCCGTTTCGCGACCGAACTGGTCGATTGCGGCGTCCGGCGGATCAACGTGTCGCTGGACACGCTGGATGCCGACAAATTCGCCGCCATCACCCGTTGGGGCCGCCTGCCGCAGGTGCTGGAAGGGGTGGCCGCGGCACAGCGCGCGGGCCTGCGGGTCAAGATCAACGCCGTCGCGTTGAAGGGCGTGAACGACAGCGAGTTGTTCGATCTGGTCCGTTGGTGCGGGGACGAGGGGCACGATCTGACCTTCATCGAGGTCATGCCGATGGGCGATCTGGGGAACGAGGATCGTCTGGACCAATATTGGCCACTCAGCGACCTGCGCCGCCAACTGGCCGAACGTTTTACCCTGATCGACCTTGCCGAACGGACCGGAGGCCCGGCGCGTTACGTCCGCCTGCACGAGACCGGCCAGAAGATCGGCTTCATCACGCCGCTGACGCATAATTTCTGCGAAAGCTGCAACCGCGTGCGCGTGACCTGCACCGGCGAGCTTTACATGTGCCTTGGGCAAGAGGATCGCGCCGACCTGCGCGCGCCGCTTCGCGCCTCGGATGACGATGCGGCGCTGGTCGCGGCCATCCGCCACGCGATCACGCTGAAACCCAAGGGCCACGATTTCGACTATTCGCGCCAGACGGTCGCCGGGCAGATGACCCGGCATATGAGCCATACCGGCGGCTGACCATATCAGAGCAGAGGGCATTGCCCGACCGCGGGTGGGCAATGCGACGCTCATTCCGGACACTTTATCGTGCCACCCCGCCTTCGCTATCTGTAATGCGAAACCTCACCGAATTGCCCGCCCGTTCGGGCGGTCGGGCAATGCCCGGCGTCGCCTGAAGGCGACTTGATTCCGGGCGGGCACTTCGAACAAACGACCGTAGGGTGCGTGCTTCGCACGCACCGAAGCCTCACAAACTACTCCGCCGCCGTCTGCGACGCAGCCTCTTCCGCCTCGATCTTCTCGGCGCGTTCCTCTACCAGCCCGACGATATGATCGACCATCTGATCGTTGGTCATCTTGTGGCTTTGCTTGCCCGCCATATAGACCATGCCGCTGCCCGCGCCGCCGCCGGTGAAGCCGATATCGGTCATCAGCGCCTCGCCCGGTCCGTTCACCACGCAACCGATGATCGACAGGCTCATCGGCGTCTTGATATGCTCCAGCCGCTTTTCCAGCTTCTCGACCGTCTTGATCACGTCGAAACCCTGCCGCGCGCAGGACGGGCACGAGATGATCTGAACGCCGCGCGTCCGCAGCCCCAGAGATTTCAGGATCTCATAGCCGACCTTCACCTCTTCCACCGGATCGGCAGAGAGGCTGACCCGGATCGTATCGCCGATCCCCATCCACAACAGATTGCCCAGCCCGACCGCCGACTTCACCGTGCCGCCGACGAAGCCGCCTGCCTCGGTGATGCCCAGATGGATCGGCGCATCCGTCGCCTCGGCCAGCTTCTGATAGGCCGCCGCCGCCAGAAACACATCCGATGCCTTCACGCTGATCTTGAATTCGTGGAAATCGTTATCCTCAAGGATCTTGATGTGATCCAGCCCGCTTTCCACCATCGCATCCGGGCAAGGCTCGCCGTATTTCTCCAGCAGATGCCGCTCCAGCGAGCCAGCATTCACCCCGATCCGGATCGAGCAGCCATAATCGCGTGCAGCCTTGATCACTTCCTTCACCCGGTCGGCGCTGCCGATATTGCCGGGATTGATCCGCAGACAGGCCGCGCCTGCCTCGGCCGCCTCGATGGCGCGCTTGTAGTGGAAATGGATGTCGGCCACGATCGGCACCGGGCTTTCGCGGCAGATTTCCTTCAGCGCCCGTGTCGTCTCCTGATCAGGGGCGCTGATCCGCACGATATCGGCACCCGCTTCCGCCGCCCGGATCACCTGATCCAGCGTTGCCTTGACATCATGACCGTTCGAATTGGTCATGGTCTGGACCGAAATCGGCGCGTCGCCCCCAACGGGCACGCGACCGACCATGATCTGACGTGATTTCCGCCGCTCGATATTGCGCCACGGACGGATCGGGTTCAGCGACATCTTTGCCTCCGAGAGTTCCCCCACGAAATAAGCCATCCGCGCGAAATCGGCAACCGCATCGCCGATGCGGGAACGGGGCTGTGATCGGCGCATCCGCGCCAGACCCGTCCTCAACCCGCATCCGCGCCAATCAGCACTGCAGCGTCACGCATCCCTCGACCTTCCAAGGGGCGGTCTCCTGCTGCCAATCGACGTCCAGCCGCACGCCCTGGAACAGCGGCAACACATCTTCGATCCCCTCGGGCGGACCCATCAGCGCAAACCGCCCAAGCCGTACCGGCCCAAAGCCCGGATCGGCGCGGAAATTCAGCTTCAGCACGCCCCACAGATCGGGCAGATCCGAAATCAGATTGCGCAGCGCCAGCTTGCTTTCATCGGGAACCGACTCGGCAGGCAGTTGATCCACCGCGGCCAACGCCTGCTTCAACGCCATCTCCATCTGCAATTCCGGCGCCTGTTCCTCTTCCCGAACGATCACCGCCATCGCCAGCATCGGCAGCGCATACGCCTGAAACAATCCGTAAGAGCGGATCTCGGCATCCAGTTCCGTCACCGCAAAACCGCTAAGCGACATCTGCATCGTCGCCAGCGAGGATAGATCGACATCCTTAACAACGCCCGAGACCCGCACCATATTCCCATGCGGCATCTCGATTCCGGCTTGGTGGAGCTGCAACTCTTTGGCCGCCTGATCCCAGCCAATATCCAGCACCAAGGTCGCCATGCTCATCCGTGATTGCGCCTCAAGCGCATAATCGAAATACGAGTCGTCTGTATACAAAACCTGTCGCATCCCTGTGACCTGCAGCTTCAGCCGCTCGGGCATAAGCGTGATCCCGGTCAAAGCATGGTTCCGCGCCTCAGGATCGGGTAACGCCAGCGCCTTCAGATAGGCCGCGGCCCAGCGAAGCCCGTCGCCCTCGATCCTGATCCGCGATGCAACGACACTGCTCCCATAGGGCTGCCCGGTCTTCATGACCAGATCGCGATAAATGCAGACACCGTCCTCCAGCGCCTCGAAGGTCACCGAGACCCCTTCATCGCTCCCCGCAAAGCTGCTTTGCATCAGTTCGACAGGGGCACGGCAATCGGCCTCGGTCAGCGGATCGCTATCGGCAAGGACGGGAGTGGCAAGGCTTAGCAGGAGAGCAGAGACAGAGGTGGAAAGCGTTTTCAGCATCATGGGCCTGTAATCGATCATGGAAATGTCGGCCCCAACCTGCCACGATCCAGCACCCTTGGCGAGAACCCTTGAACCGATTGGTTAAACTCTCGTCCGCCGAATCCTGCGTCTTGCAAGCAAGAAAGACAGGACCAGCCACAGGCCGAACGCCGCGACGACAGCGATGCCGCCCCAGATGATCGGCAATCTGCTGCGCGGTGCCTCGATTCGTTCGATCTTGGTCTCGGCGCGCTCGCGTTCCCATCCGGTCAGCACCTGATACCCATCCCTCGCCGCGATGATCCGCCAATCCTCGAAAAGCTGCGGCTGCGCGTCGAGACGACAATTGGCATCCGGTCGGCAGCGCGTCATCGGACCGGGCCAGACCGCGTAAACCGTGGGCTTTGGCATCAGAGACCGCAGCAAATCCGGTTCTGCCAGCGTAAGAGGGGTCTCACCTCCAAGAAGGCTTGGAAGCATTTCGACCGGGATCATATCGATGTCGCGCAGCAGGCCCTGCGCGGTCGGATCGGGCAAATTCCGCGCCATGTCGCTCAGCTTCTGGCGCATCCTGTCGGCATGCTGCGCCGTCCAGGACCCGTCGCCATCAAGCGCCTTCTCTAACGCCTCCGCCTCACCCGGAAGCAAAAGTCGCGGCAGATCCTCGCCCTGAACCTGCACCCGCACGGCTTCGAATGCCGCGCCCGAAATCAACTGCACCTCACCCGGTTCGATCTGCAGATCCCGAAATCCCCGCCGCGCCAGCCCCTCGACATCCAGAAGCTGCGCCGTCGCCTGCCCCATCAGATCCCGCCGCATCGCCTCGACCTTGTCCTGCGATATGTCCTGCATGGCCCACAGGACCCACGCAAACAGCCCCGCCAGGATCATGGAAACGATCCCGAAAGCCAGCATCGGTTGCTGAGCCCGGATCAGCGGCAACCGCGCCTCTGTCTCGCTGGCGATCGACAGATCATCCAACGCGACCACCACCGTCCCTAGATCGGGGAAAACGCTGTCGATCCGCTCAAACACATTCTCTCGCCGGGCGCTGAACCTGATCACCTCGTCCGAGGCCCCTTCAAGCCGCAGAAGTCCGGCCCTGCAGCGAAGTCCATAGCGGTTTTCGCCGAACCGCTTGATGATTTCCTTTTCCCAATGTTTGGGAATATCGACGGGGCGGCCATTGATAGCGAAGATGTTCTGCAAACCTGCGGTCGGATGCGACATCACCTCAAGACGAGTATCAAAGAACGCGATCCGAGGCTCTGTCGGCAGCCTCAGTCTGTGAGAGACGCGCACAAAAGCCAGCAGCGACCGGCCCCAAGCCTTTATCAAGAGAAAATACAAAAACAGCACCGCCGGAACGAATATGGCCGCCATGGCCACAAAGCTGCCATCCGGCGGCCAGCTAAAAGTCATCTTTAACAGATATAAAATGAAGCCAGCGGCCAGCAGAAACGGCGACAGCATCAGCGACAGCGACAGCCAGCACAGAATCAGACTGACGAGCCGCACCCGCCCGCCAAATCGCCGCAGAAAGCGAGTTTCGCCGCCAGTCGCCGGTCGCCCGCCCAGATACCCTGAGGCATAAGAAATCTGCGCCGTATCCTCGAACTTTCGTTGCAGCGGCTGCATCTTCTCGCTCATGCAACGATTTCCTTACCCGACCGTTCGCAAGCGGTGTACGCCCTGTGCACATCCGGTGTCTGCGCGGTGCACGCTTTGTGCAGGCGAAACCTCAGCATTTGCTGGCCCAAACCGCGTTGGCATTCCGTTGTTGCGAAAACACCCGATGCAACGCCCCCGGCCCGGTCATGGCTGTTCGGTTAACGCCTGTAACACCACGTCCAGACAGTCGCGCGGCAGCATGACCAGCATCTTGCCCTCGATCCGCAACCGGACAGGCCCGGTCGCGACATTCGATGTCCCTACCCTGCCGCCGGGCGCAAATTCGATCCCGTCGATGGGCCAGTTCAGCCCCTCGCTCTGCCCCCGCGCAGGTCCCATTGGAAACAGAGACACCCTGACACCCGCTGTCAGCGGAAGCCGCAACTCCTCCGGCGCGACAAAGACAATATCGTTTGAAGCCAACAGGATAACGCGCGGAAACCCGTCCTGCACCATGGTCGTCAGCGCGGCCAGCGTATGATCCAGCCGCAATCCGGCAAAGCCCACCGCGATGACAAAAGGCGCCTCGATCCGGCTCAGGCATTTGGCAAAATCGGTGCTGTCCTGCTCGGCCACTTCGACGACCCGATCCGCAGGCATCGCCCGCCGCGCCGCGTCGCCGATACTATCCATATCGCCGATGACCCAATCGGGCCGATGCCCCAGTTCCAGCGCCTGATCCGCCCCGCTGTCAGCCGCAACCAGCAACGGCGCCGCTGTCAAAGCATCGCGCAATTCCCCGGCCAGAACCGCCCCGCCGCCGATCACGGTCACCCCCTGATCGGACCTGACCAAAGGCGCGCTCATTCCTCGCGCCCGATCCCCTTAAACACCTGTTTCAACGGGAAAATCCACAGGATACCAAGGCCCACATAGACCAGCACTTCGATATAAATCGGCTGCCGCCCCCACCGCGCGTCCATCCAATTCATCAGCGTGACCGCGACGACGATGTAAAGCGGCAGCCCGATGCAAAGGATCAGGATCGACAATCGCTTCCGCGTCTTCAGGTCCATATCTTCTTCCCCCGCTTCAACTTTACCGCACCTTCGGCAAGCGACGTTATCCGAGCCTGCCAGCGCGACAGATTACGTTCGACCCCACCCCGCCGCACCATCCCGAAATAGGCCATGCGGATTGGTCGAAAGCCAACGAACCCAAGCACCTGCCGGCGATATCTCCAACCGATTGGATCGAAATAGGCCAGCCGAAGATAGGGTGGCGGCGTATCCATTGTCACCAGCACATCGGCCGAGCGACCCTTCAGCAGCCGGTCCCAAAACGGATCGTTCTGATGATACCGAAACGCCCGGCGCGGCAAAAGAATCCGGTCCCAGAAGCCCTTCATCCCCGCAGGCTCGGCCCCCCACCACAGCGGAAAGGCCAGCACCAGATGATCGCATGCCTCGATCTTGGCCAAGGCGTCTTCCAAGGCGGGCTCAAGCGGGGGCACATTTTCATAGCCGCGCGACAGATCCGGGTTGAAATCCAGATCCCGTATCGCCAGCCGGTCAATACTGGTGCCTGCAGGCAACGCCTGTTGGTAATGATCCAGCAGATGCGCCGAAAGACGGCCTTGGTCGGGATGTCCGTCAATCAGCAGAACCCGCATCCCCTTGGCCTCAATCGGCGAAGGGGTCGGTTACAAGAATGGTGTCGTCCCGTTCCGGGCTGGTTGACAGCAGCGCCACCGGGCATTGGATCAGTTCCTCGACCCGGCGAACGTATTTCACCGCCTCGGCAGGCAGATCGGCCCAGCTTCGCGCTCCAGCGGTCGATTGCTGCCAGCCGTCCATTTCCTCATAGATGGGCGTCACCTTGTCCTGCAATGCAGCCGCGGTGGGCAGATAATCATAACGCTGGCCGTCAATCTCATAACCCACGCAAATCTTAAGCGTTTCAAAACCGTCCAGCACGTCCAGCTTGGTCAGCGCGATGCCGTTCACGCCGCTGATCGCACAGGTCTGGCGCACCAGAACCGCATCGAACCAGCCGCAACGGCGCTTGCGTCCGGTGACGGTGCCGAATTCATGCCCACGCTCGCCCAGACGCTGACCGTCGGCGTCGTGAAGCTCGGTCGGGAACGGGCCTTCGCCGACGCGGGTGGTGTAGGCCTTGACGATTCCCAGAACGAAATCAATCGCCCCCGGTCCCATACCGGTGCCGGATGCCGCCATGCCCGACATCGTGGTGGAGGAGGTCACATAGGGATAGGTGCCGAAATCGATGTCCAGCAGGCTGCCCTGCGCGCCCTCGAACAGGATGCGCTTTCCGGCCTTGCGGGCGTCGGCCATGATCTTCCAGACCGGCTGCGCATAGGGCAGCAGCTTCGGCGCGACTTCCAAAAGTTTCGCCTTCAGGTCGGCCCGGTCGATCGGCTCGGCGCCAAGACCCTTCCGCAGCGCGTCGTGATGGGCCAGAAGCCGGTCAAGCCGGTCGTCCAGCGTCTTCTCATCGCCCAGATCGGCGACGCGAATGGTGCGGCGGCCCACCTTGTCCTCATAGGCCGGGCCGATGCCACGGCCGGTCGTTCCGATCTTGGCCTTGCCTGCAGCTTCCTCGCGCAGCTTGTCCAGATCCTGATGCAGCGGCAGGATCAGCGGCGTATTTTCAGCGATCATCAGGTTCTCGGTCGAGATCTTGACGCCCTGACCGGACAGCTTGTCGATCTCGGAGAACAGCGCCCACGGGTCCAGAACGACACCGTTGCCGATGATCGCCAACTTGTTTTCCCGCACGATCCCCGAGGGCAGCAGCGACAGTTTGAACACGGTATTGCCGATGACCAGCGTGTGACCGGCGTTATGCCCGCCCTGAAACCGCGCGATCACATCGGCGCGCTCGCTGAGCCAATCGACGATCTTGCCTTTGCCCTCGTCGCCCCACTGCGCGCCGACAACCACCACATTGGCCATGAGCCGGTCCTTCCGTTGCCCGAAAAATCTCCGCGAAGGGGTCTACCGCATGAGCCTGCCGGGGGAAAGCGGATTTCCTTTGGCAGAAGCCGCAGGTCGTGGAATCCTGCAAACAAATCACCCCAGAGACGGAAAGGAATGCTCCATGTGCCACGCCTGCGTCATCGAAAATGTCCGCAGCTCCATGCTGTCACGCCGCGCGCTGTTCACCGGTGCAGCCGCCACGGGTGCCGCCGCCATCGCGCTTGGCGCACTGTCGGCCCGCCCGGCGCTGGCACAGGCCACCGGCCGCGTGATCGACCTGACCCATGCGTGGGACGGCGATTTCCCGACCTTCGACGGCTTGCCCGGCATCACCTATGAACCCGACAAGACCATCGAGGCCGATGGCTATCAGCTATGGAAGCTGACCCTTTTCGAACATTCCGGCACCCATATCGACGCGCCGATGCATTTCTCGGCAGACGGGATCTCTGTCGATGAAATCCCGGTCGAGCAGCTTATCTGTCCGCTCTGCGTCATCGACATTTCCGCAAAGGCGGCCGAGGACGCCAATGCCACGCTGGACCCCGAGGATATCGAGGCCTTCATCGCCGCCAATGGTGACATTCCGGCGGGCGCGCTGGTCGCGATGCATTCGGGCTGGGCGGCGAAGGTCGCAGATACCACCTATCGCACCAACGAGGCGGGCGATTTCGCCTTTCCCGGCTTTTCCAAGGCCGCGACGGATATGCTGGCGGGGATGGAGGTTGCGGGAATCGGCGTCGATACGCTGTCGCTGGACCCCGGCAATTCTCCCGATTTCGGGGTGCATAATTCATGGCTGCCGGGCGGCCGCTACGGGATCGAGAACCTTGCCGGGCTGGATCAGGTGCCAGCGACCGGGGCCACGGTCTTTGTCGGCGCGCCAAAGCACAAACGCGGGACCGGCGGGCCGGGGCGGATCATCGCGGTGGCATAGGGGCGCTGCCCTTCGACCTTAATCTTCCGCCACGCCCTCGCGCCAATATGCGACGATGTTGTGTCCGCCCTTTTCGATCCGAAGGTTGTCGCGGACATGGCGGCGCAGGGCGCGGAAGGCGGCATATTCGCAACCGATCCAGACGAAGGGTTGCCGGGCGGTTTGCGGCACGGCAATCTTTGCAACTGTATGCGTCAGCCCTTCGGCGCGCAGGATATGGCTGACCTGCATTCCCGCAGGGGCGTCGACTGTCTGCCGCTCGGCCTCGTCGCAGGTCTCGATCACGACATGCCCCGTCGCATCAGGGGGCAAAAGCGCAAGCATCCGGGCAATCGCGGGCAAGGCGGTTTCATCGCCCGCGATCAGATACCAATCCTGGTCGAGCGGGATCGAGCCGCCGCCGGGGCCGATCATGCCGATCACGTCACCGATACCGGCCTCGGCTGCGAAGGCGCTGCCCGGCCCGGTCGCCTCCTCGTGCAGAACGAAATCAACGTCCAGCCAGCCCGCCACAGGATCGATTTCGCGGATCGTATAGCGACGCAGTTTCGGCCGGTCGATGTGATCCGGCCAGCTTTCCCGGCCGCTGGAGGAAACGCCCGGCGCAATCAGCGATTTCTGCGAAGGGGGAAAGGCAAGCCGCACGTGAATGTTCTGCAGTCCTGCGAACGGGATCAGATCATCCGCCCGGAACCTGATCCGGCGCATTCTGGGGGTCAGGTCGTGCAACGCCTCGACCCGCAATTCCCGCCAGTTCGGCGGCACCGTCAGATCGGTTGCATCGCCGGTCCAACGCAGCGCCTCGGCATCGGGGGCGAATTCAGCCAGATGACCGGCCAGAATGCTGCGCAGTTGAAACAGCCGCGCCACATCGGGGGCGATGGCCTGCATGCGGATGCGCGCACCGTCGAGATCAATCAGGGCACGGCCAAAGGGAAAGCCCAGCCGAAAGCTGCCCGACGTGATTTCCAAACGCGCGCCGTGCCCGGCCAGATGCTCGCACATCGCCTCGACCGCAAGGCCGGCATCCTCGGACAAGATCAGGTCGGCTATCGAACGAAGCTCGTTTGCGGACGGAGGGATCGTCGGGGGTCGGACTGTCACAGCATCGCTCCGTCGGTGATGATTTGCAGGCTGCCGCGCGAGCAGCGCTCGACACGGGCGTCGATCCGCCAGACGCGGCGCAGGATCTCGGGGGTCAGCACGTCTTCGGGCGTGCCGAAAGCCTCCAGCCGCCCGCGTCCCAGAACCGCGATCCGGTCGGACCATTGCGCGGCAAAGGCCAGATCGTGCAGGACCAGCAGGACGATATGCCCCTCATCCGCAAGGGCGCGGATATGACCAAGGATCAGGTGTCGCCGGGCCAGATCGAGGGCGCTTGTCGGCTCGTCCAGCAGCAGGATGACGGGGTTGCGGGCAACGGCGACGGCAAGGCTGACCGCCTGACGCTGACCACCCGACAGCACCCGCATCGGTCGGTTCGCCAGATCGGCGACGCCGAAGCGGTCAAGCACCTGCATCGCGCGCTGATCCAGCGGTGCATCGCCGGTCCGGGCAAGGGCTGTCATCACGCAATCCAGCACCGTCAGCCCGATCCGCCCGATGGCCGTCTGCGGCATATAGCCGACCCGCCCGGACCGTGCCGCCGCCGTCAGCCGGGTCAGATCCTCGTCGCCCAGCATGATCCGCCCCTCGGTCTCAATTTGCCCGGCAATCGCTTTCAAAAGGCTGGTCTTACCCGCTGCGTTCGGGCCAAGGATGGTGGTGATGCTGCCGGGCGGCAAAGGTGGCAGGCTAAGCCCCTCGATCACCCTTGCCCGCGGATAGCCGCAGGACAGGTCGCGGATGATCAGATCGCCGCTCACAGCCCGCCTCGTTTCATGACGACGATGAAAAAGACCGGCAGTCCGACCAAGGCGGTCACGATGCCGACCGGCAGGATGATCCCGGTCACCAGAAGCCCGCTGACCAGCCCCGCCGCACAAAGGATCAGCGCCCCGACCAGCGCGCTTCCCAAAAGCAGCGGTCGCTGCTCTTCGCCCAGACACAGCCGGGCGATATGCGGCGCGATCAGGCCGACAAAGCCGACGATGCCGATGAAGGCGACCGCCGTCCCCGCCAGAAGGCTGATCCTGATCAGCGAAAACAGCCTGACCCGGGCGACGGAAACGCCCATTGCCTCGGCCCGGTCCGCGCCCAGCCGCAACGCCTGAAGCGACCGGGCAGAGGCCAGCGACCACGGCAGGGCCACCGCCAGCACGACGGCCAGCACCTTGTTCGTCGTGGCATCGGCGCGGGTCAGGCTGCCCATCATCCAGAAGATCAGCGCTTGCAGCGCATCGGCGCTGGCCATGTATTGCACCAGCGACAGCAGCGCCGAGGCGGTCAGCCCGACACCGATCCCGAACAGGACCAGCATATCCGTGCCCGCCCCTCGCAACGAAATCAGCGCCTGCACCAGCATCAGTGCCGCGAAGGAGAAAAGGAACGCATTCAACGGCACCGCAAAGGCGCCGATCCCCGGCACCGCCACGCCCAAGACGATCGCCACCGCCGCCCCAAGCGCCGCCGAGGATGAAACGCCCAAAGTATAAGGCTCGGCCAGCGGGTTCTCCATCACCGTTTGCAGCTCGGCCCCGGCAAGGCCAAGCGCCGCCCCGGCAAGCAGGCCAAGGACCGCCATCGGCAGGCGCAGTTGCAGCAGGATGAATTCGGCAGCGCGACCGATATCGCGGCCCAGAAGCAGGTCAACCGCTTTGCCCGGCGGCAGATCGGACGGACCGATCAGCAGCGACAGCAACAGCATCCCGACGCAGGCCAGCGCCAGCAGGATCAGCGCCCCGCGACTGCGGCGGCGGGCGCGGCGGTGTTCGATCAGCGCGGTATCGGATGCGGTCATTCCGTCTCCGGCAGGTCGGTCCAAAGGGCACCGTTCAGGGTGATCGGCATGAACCGCGCATTGATCTCTGCCAGCGTCGCGGCAGGGTCAAGCTGGTCCGCGATCTCGGGATGGATCCAGCCCGCGAACAGTTCGACCGCCAGAACGTCCAGCGGTGTGATGGTCAGCAGATGCAGCAGCCCATGCGCCCGCTCGTCCTGAACCGCGCGCAGCTCTGCCCGCGCCGAGCCGTCGATGACTGCCTGCAAGGACCGCGCCGCATCCTCCGGCGCGATGTCGAGCCCCATGACCAGCCCGCCCGAACGCGCCAGATGCGGACCGCCCGTCGCAATCATCACCTGCGGGTCTGCGGCGAGCAGATATTCCGGCGCAAGCTGCCCGGCATAACCCGTCACCATCTCCGAGCCGACGATCTCGCCACCCGCGAATTCGACCAGTTGCCCCAGCCGGTTGTCGCGCCCCGGCACCCAGCAACAATCCGGTGTCGCATGACCATCGACCAGCACGGCGGGACGCATGCCGACCCCCGCGACCAGTTCGGCGATACGGGCGTAGTGGTCGCGGACAAAGCCGGTATAGTCCCGCGCCCGATCGCCCGCGCCGATTGCATCGCCCAGAAGCTCGACCGCGAAGCTGATCTGCTCGGCCGGGGGCAGATCGGCCGTTTCCGGGCCTTCCAGATAGATCAGCGGAATATCGGCTGCGGTCAGCCGTGCCTCGACCTGTTGCCATGCGGGGTCGAAAACGCGGATCACCGCCAGATCGGGTTCCAGCGCGACGACCGCCTCGACTGCATAGTCGGACGGCGTGGCCGAGCCCGCCTCAGGGATCGCGGCAAGGTCAGGAAAGCGGGCGGCCAGAGCGTCGCGGATGCCGGGGTCCAGACGATGCGGGCTGCCCCAGGCGGCGACCGGGGTGACCGGATCGGGGGTGATCAGCGCCAGCGACAGGATCAGATCGGCCTCGCTCAGCGCCAGATGCCGGGCGGGTTCCGGCAGGACCACCTGACGACCCGCCGCATCGGTCAGGCGCAGTTCGGCCAGACCGGCAGCGGGAACAAGGATCAGCGCCGCAACAAGTGCGGCGCTGGCGCGCAGAGGGGACGCGCGTCTTTGGCAAAGTGGGGTCACCATGTATAGCCGAAGCTCGCCTCGATGGACCGGCCCTCGCCATAGTTGCAGCTACCGCCGGTCAGGTTAAGGCATTGCGCCACGAACCTTTTGTCAAAGACATTGGCAGCATTCAATTGCAGCACGGCCCCCTCGACCCGCCATGGCGATTCCGCCAGATCGTAGCGGATGCCCAGATCGACCAGCCCGCGACCGGGGATTTCAAGTTCGGGCAGATAGGTCGGCGCGCTTTGATAAGAGGATGTCCCGCGCAAACCGGCGCTTAGCGACAGGCCCGGCGTGAAGGCATCGTTATACTGCACCCACAGCCCGCCCTGATGACGCGGCAGGCGCAGCATGTCCTGCCCGACCACCCGGCTGTCATTCGAGGACAACACCTCGCTATCCGTATAGGCATAGGCAGCGATCACGTTGATCTGCGGGGTCAGCGCGAATTTCGCCTCAAGCTCCAGCCCGCGTGCCCGCTGTTCGCCGTCCTGAACCGAGAACCGCGCGTTGGCCGGATCCGGGTCGGGGGTGAGGACGTTATCCTCGGTGCTGGTGAACAGCGTGGCGGTGAAGAGATTCTCGGTTTCCGGCTGCTGGTATTTCACGCCCAGTTCGAACTGCCGGGCGCTGCGTGCCTCGAACGGATCGCCCGCGGCATTGGTGCCCAGCGTCGGGTTGAACGAGGTCGAATAGGCGGCATAGGGCATGACGCCGTTCTGGAACTGATAGGCGACACCGATCCGACCGGTCAGGGCGTTGTCGTCCGTCTGGGTCAGTTGATCCCCCGCAAGCCGGTTGATCGTGTCGATCTCAGAGCGGTCATAGCGCAGGCCCAGCGTGGTGATCCACGCCCCGGCGCGGATCTGGTCCTGCGCATAAAGCCCAAGCTGCTTGCGCGTTTGCAGCACCGAGGTCGTGTAGGCGGGCGGCACCACGCCATCCAACCCATATTGCGGATCGGTGAAATCAAGCCCCGGCACGACGCCCGGTGCCGAGTTGCCGAATTTCCCGGAAAAGCGCGACCAGTTGTAATCCACCCCGATCAGCAGCGTATGTTCCGCCGCGCCGGTCGAGAACCGCGCCTCGGCCTGACTGTCCACCGCAAGGTTGCGCAGTTCGTCGTCCGAGGCGGCGGTGACCCGGTTCATCTCCGCACCCGGCGTGCCGGGAAAATCGCCGGGCCATGCGAAGGCCGGGTTCACCAGCACAAGGAACATATCCTGCGCCGAACGGGCGTAGCGAAGGTTCTGGCGCAACGTCCAGACCGTATCCAGCCGGTGTTCAAGCTCGTATCCAACGGCAGCGAAATCGCGGTTGAAATCGGTCGCGGCGGGATCGCCAAGGAACAGATCGCGCGGGATATCTCCTGCCGGGTTCGGCAAAAGCGTGCCGTGCGCCGGGTAGAAGCGCGGGCTGAAATCATCGCGGTCGCGCCGGTAATGGGCATAGGCGGTGATGGTGGTGCGGTCGTCCGGCGTCCATGTAAGGCTGGGCGCGAAGGTCAGATGGCGACTGCGCTCTTGATCCACCTGACTGCCCATATTGTGATAGAGGCCGGTCAGCCGGTATGCCAGATCGCTGCGACCCGCGACCGGGCCGGTCAGGTCGATGCCGGTCTGCAACCCGCCATAGGACGAGGTTTTCACGTTCACCGACCGGCTTGCCTGCCATTCCGGCCGTTTCGAGACCAGATTGACCAGCCCGCCGGGAACGGTCTGACCATAGAGAACCGAGGCCGGGCCCTTGATCAGCTCGACCCGTTCAAGCGTATAGGGATCGATGGCCGGATTGGCATAGGACGAAGGATCGCTAGGCAATTGCAGCCCGTCCTGCCACATGCCCGAGGCGGCCTGCCCGCGCACCCAATACCAGTCGTAGCGGATGTCGTAGCCATTCGATTCCGACAGGATGCCGGGCGCATAGCGCAACGCCTCGGTCACCAGATCGGCGGATTGCGCCTCGAACTGGGCACGGGGGACGACGCTAATCGCCTGCGGCACTTCCGCCACCGGCGTTGCGGTCTTGGTGCCGGTTGTCGCGGCCTCGGGGAAAAGCTGGTCGCCGCGGCGTGTGTCGCCCTCGGCGTTCAGAGTGATCGTCTGCAGGACCGTCGGCGCACCATCCTGTGCCGCTCCGTCCTGTGCCATCGCAGGCTGCGCCAGCAGCGTTGTGATCGCCGTCGTCAGAAGAAGAGCCGCTGCCCTCGCCACAATCCGATCCGCCATGCCAGATACCCTACGTTAATAATCAGGATTGAGGCCTGCATAGCGCTACGTTAGGCTTGCGCCAATGCGCCGGGTTTTGAGCATATGCAAAAGACCTTTGCGCAACTGCAATTCACAAGGAAACAGCCTTTGCCGCAGACCAGCCGCCCCGAGGACAGTTCCGCCCGACGGATCACCGTGGGCGAAATCTCGGCGCGTCGCGGGGTGCAACTGAACGTAGATGCTGACGTGACCGAGGCGTCGCCGCTGATTTCTGGGCAGATCATCCAGCGGATGTTGCCCGACGGTCTGCAGATCCATGGCGGCGACACGGTCGAAGAGCAGGCATTCCGGGTGGAGTCCAGCATCTCGGACGGGCTGTCCTGCATCTTCTTCCTGCGCGGCAATGTCGATGTCGCCATCGGCGGCAAGGATTTCAGCTTCCGCGCCGATGGTGGCGGCAGGATCGCGGGCTCGGCCCTGCTCAGCGGCAGCGAAGAAAGCTTCCGGCGGCAATCGGACGCGCGCCAGCGGGTGACGCATCTGGTGGTCGGGGCCAGCAGCGATTGGCTGGAACGTCATGCGCCGGGCTGGTCTGCCGGTGCCGCCGATCTGTCTGCCCGTCAGGGGCTGAGATCGATGGAATGGGCAGTCTCACACCGGATCAGCAAACTGATCGCGGCGATCTTGCAGCCACCCCAATCCGCGCTGCCCCTCGTCAATCTCCATGCCGAAGCGCATGCGATCGAGATCATCGCCGAAGCGATCACCGTGCTGTCGGGCACCGAGGCCGTTACGACGCGCATCAGCGACCGCCACCTTGCTGCACTGAAGCGCGCCAAAGATTTCATCGCCGCCCATGCCGCATCCGATGATCTCAGCGTCGAGACGATCGCCCGTCACGCGGGCGTCAGCGTCAGCGGCCTGCAGACCCTGTTCCGCCAATGCGAAGGCAACGGCGTCTTCACCCATGTCCGCAATCTGCGTCTTGATCTGGTCCGTGCCCGACTGCAATCGGGCGAGATCGACATCGCGCAGGCAAGCGGTCTCGCGGGCTATAGCAGCGCCGCGAATTTCTCGACCGCGTTTCGCAGGCGTTTCGGACATCCCCCACGCCACATCCGGCAACGGCGGCACTGACGAGGCTGCCCGGCCCCTTCACTAAAACACGTCTTGCCGACAGATCGCCCCTATTTTCATGTGGCGAAACATAAGTTCCAGCATGAACATCGACGCCGAAGAGTTTGAGACAGCTCCGAAAAATGTGACCCAGTTAGAGAAGGTCGTGACTGGAGTTTTAATCACCGGCTCGCAGGATTTTCGGCTGGAAGAGGTCGTCGCCAACCTTGAGGAATACGAATACCTCTTAAACCTGCAGCATTTGGAGATTGCGGGGCTACGCGAGTCGCCGAGAAGTAGTGCATCGACCGCGCCCGACTGCCCTGATCAGGGAGCGATCCCTGCGACTTGCATGGCCGCGAACAGGTCTTCCTGCGAATGGCCCACGGATTTGAAAAGCGTACGCTCGGTTTCGGTTTCGCGACCTTGCACCGCGCCTTGCGTCAACTGGGTCAGATCGCCCACGATCTGGGACGGGTCGAACAATCCTGCTGCAATCGGCTGCGCCAGATCGCCCGCCAGCAGCGCGCCTTCCCGCCCATCGACGAAGACCCTGGCCTGCAGCAAAGCGTGGTCGTCGCTTTCGCGCATGTCGGATTTGAACGCGCCGATCAGGTCCAGATGGCTGCCCGGCTGCAGCCACTCGCCGCGAATGAACGGCTCGGTCGAGGCGGTCATGCAACTGACCACATCCGCCGCCCGACATCCGGCCTCCAAATCCGTGCAGGGTATTGTAGGCAGACCGGCCTCGGTCAGTTTGCGCGCGACTGCCACCGCCTTGTCGGCATTGCGCCCCCAGACCGAGATGGTTTGATAATCCCGAACCGCTGCATGAGCTTGGGCCGCTGCCGTTGCCAGTTGCCCGGTGCCGCAGATCAGCAAATGCCGCACGTCCCGCCGCGCCAGATAATCCGCCGCAAGGGCCGATGCCGCCGCCGTTCGCCGCTCGGTCAGGGCATCGCCGTCCATCGTCGCCACCAGCCTGCCATCGCCGCCGTCGAACATCAGATATCCGGCGTTGATCGTGGCCTTCCCCACCGCAGCATTCCACGGAAAGAAGGTCACTACCTTCACCCCCATGGCCCGACCCGCCTGCCATGCAGGCATGATCAGCAGTGAAACCTGCTGGCCATCGGGTTGCTCGATGGTCAAAACCTGCCGCGCCGGGGCCTCTGCACGGGCGGCAGCAAAACCTTGGCGCAATGTCTCGATCAGCGCTGGCCAGTCCAGCCGCGCCTCGACCTCTGCATGATCGAATGTCTGCATCCCTGCCCCTCCCGTTGGCCGCACTTCCTCGCGCTGACAGCAGACTGCCGCCACAGGCGTCGCAAGGCAACCTTCGGCCAGACGCAGCCTCAGCGGCTACGGCGCATGGCGGTCTTCAGTTCCGACAGGCGATAGGCGCCGCTGACAAAGCAGAGCGCGAAATAGATCGCTGCCCCACCAAAGACCAGAATCGCAAGGCCGGGAATGCGGCCGATGGCAAGGTCGGACAGCCAAGCCTTCATGAACCACAGCGCCACCGCCATCAGCGCCGAGGCCAGAAAAATCCGGGGCGCGGCGCGGCGCAGGCGGGTATCGGCGCGGGCGGCTTGACCCATATTGCGGGTGCCCCACCAGAGTTGCAGCACCATGATCCACGCGGCGACCGTTGTGCCCAAAGCGGCGGCGATGAAGCCCAGCGAGAACATCAACCCGACCGCGACTACCGCATTCACCACCATCGAAATCACGGCGTAACGGAACGGCGTCCGCGTATCCTCGCGCGCGAAATAGAGCGGTTGCAGGATTTTCTGCAGCACAAAAGCGGGCAGACCGAAAGCATAGACGATCAGCGCCTGCGCGGTCATGGCGGTGGCGTGGGCGGTGAATTCGCCGCGCTGGAACAGGGCCGCGACCATCGGCTGGGCGATCACCGCGATGGCGAAGGCGGCAGGCAGGGTCAGAAACAGGCCGAATTCGGTGGCGCGGCTATAGGCAGACTGGCCGCCCGCGTCGTCTCCTGCCTGCAAACGGCGTGCAAGCTCTGGCAGCAGGACCACCGCAACGGCGGCGCCGACCATGCCCAGCGGCAATTGATAGAGCCGGTCGGAATAGTAAAGCCAGGTCACTCCGCCTTCGAATTGCGAGCCGACCTGACGACCGACCAGCAGGTTCACCTGCACCACGCCTCCGGCGAAGGCGGCCGGCAGGGCGATGGCCAGCAGGCGGCGCATGTCGGGGGTCATGCGCGGGCGACGGGGCCAGAGGCTCCAGCCGGTGCGGCGTGCGTCCCACCAGACCAGCCCAAGTTGCGCCAGACCAGTAACCGGCGTGGCCCATGCCAGCGTCAGCCCCAGATCCCATCCCTGCCAGCGGCCCAGATACATCGCCGCGATGAAAAGCAGGTTCAGCAGCACCGGCGCCGCTGCCGCAGCGGTGAAGCGGCCATTTGCGTTCAGCACGCCAGAAATCATCGATGCCAGCGAGATCAGCAGAATATAGGGAAAGGTGATCCGGCTATAGAGCACGGCCATATCGAAACGCTCGTCGCCATGAAAGCCCGAGGCCATCAGCCAGACCATCACCGGCATGAAGATCATCGCGACCGCTGACAGGATCAGTAGAACCGCGAACAGGCCCGAAAATGCCTCGGACGCAAATCGCTGCGCCTCGGCCCGGTTTTCAAGCTTCTTCGAAAACAGCGGCACGAAGGCGGTGTTGAATGCGCCCTCGGCGAAGAAGCGGCGGAACATGTTCGGCAGGCTTAACGCGACGACAAATGCCTGTGCCATCGGCCCCGTGCCCAGCCATGCCGCCATCAGAATGTCGCGGACAAAGCCGGTCACCCGAGACACCAGAGTCCAGCTTCCTACCGAGAGAAACCCCCGGATCAGTCTCGATTGCATCTTCTAAGCCTCTGCCCGTTTCGCCCCGTCAGCAATCGCCTGCCGCAACTTTTTCTCAAGCGCGTCGCGTTTGGCCTCGCTGTGCAATTTCAGCCCGAACATGTCCTTTACATAGAAGCTGTCAACCACCTGCGCGCCAAAGGTGGCAATCACTGCCGACACGATCTGGATATGGTTGGCCGCCAAGGTCCGGGTCAGGTCATAGAGCAGGCCCGGACGGTCGCGGGTATCGACCTCGATGATCGTATAGATATCGCTGCCTTCGTTGTCGAAGGTGACATGAGTGGGAAAGCGAAACTCGCGGTTGCGCTTTTTCGGCTTGTCGCGGGTGGCGAATGCCTCGCGCGCCACGATCTCGCCGCCAAGGGTGCGCAGGATGGTCTGGCGCAGGCGGGGCAGGCGATCCTCGGAAAAGGGGTGGCCTTCGCTGTCCTGCACCCAGAAGACCGCCGTGGCATAGCCGTCGCGCGTCGTATAGGTGCGGGCATCGACCACGTTCGCCCCGGTCAGCGTCAGCGCCCCCGCAAGCCGCGAGAAGATGCCCGGATGGTCGGCCAGAACAAAGGCCGCGCGCGTGGCATCGCGGTCATGGTCGGCCTGAAGATCGATGCGGATATCGTCATGGCCGATACCGCGCAGCAGTTCGGCAAAGACCCCCTGCGTCGCGGTCGGGAGGCCCGGCCAGAAATTGTCGTAGTGACGCGCCATCTCGGCCCGCAACTCTTTCGCGTCCCAGCCTTTGGCGACCAGCAGGTGACGCAAAGCGCGCTTTGCCTCGTTCTGCCGCTTGTCGCGGTTCAGTTCTTCCAGCCCGCTTTCCAGCGCCATGGCGGTTTCTTTGTGCAACCGGCGCAGCAGATCAGCCTTCCAGTTGTTCCACGTCCCCGGCCCGACCCCGCGAATGTCGCAGACCGTCAGCACCAGAAGCAGGTCCAGCCGCTTCCGTGTCTTTACCGCCTTGGCAAAGTCGCGCAGCGTCCGCGGGTCGGAAATGTCACGCTTCTGCGCCACATCGGACATCAGCAGATGGTTCCTGACCAGCCATTCGACCGTCTCGATCTCATCCTGCGCAAAGCCGAACCGCGTCGCCACCCGCCGCGCCAGACGGGCACCCAAGATCGAGTGATCCTCGGGGCGGCCCTTGCCGATATCGTGCAGAAGCGTCGCCAGATAAAGGACGCGGCGGTTGATGCCGTCATCGATGATGGAACTGGACAGCGGTAGATCAGCCGGATGTTCGCCGCGTTCAATCTCGGCCAGTGCCGTGACACATTGGATCGAGTGCTCGTCCACCGTGTAATGATGATAGAGGTTGAACTGCATCATCGCCACGACCGGCTCGAATTCCGGGATGAAGGCGCTCAGCACGCCAAGCTCATTCATCCGGCGCAGCGAGCGTTCGGGATTACCGTGTTTCAGCAGCAGATCCATGAAGATCCGCACTGCTTCGGGGTCAGATCGGACGTGATCGTCGATCAAATCCAGATTGGACGCGACAAGGCGCATGGCGTCGGAATGGATCAGGATGCCGGTGCGCAACGCCTCTTCGAAAAGGCGCAGGATGTTCAGCGGGTCTTTCAGAAACTCGGCGTCATTTTCGATCGCCAGACGGCCATGCAGTTCGGTGAACCCGTCCTTCAGCTTGCGCCGTCTGCGGAAAATGCGGCCAAGAAAGGGCGCGCTGCGGACATGGCGCGCCTCTAGCGCAGTCAGGAAGACGCGGGTCAACTCGCCGACGCGGGTGGCATGGCGGAAATAAGTCTGCATGAAATATTCGACGCCGCGCCGGGCAGAGCTGTCCTTGTAGCCCATCCGCCGCGCCACCTCGACCTGCATGTCGAAGGACAGGACATCGACCGGACGGCCCGCGATCAGATGCAGATGGCAGCGCACCGCCCAAAGGAAATCTTCGGCCTGCCAGAAGGCCAGATGCTCCTCGCGCGTGAAGAATCCCAGATCGACCAACTCGACCGCGCGATCTACGCGGTGGATATATTTGGCGATCCAGTAGAGCGTCTGCAGATCGCGCAAGCCACCCTTGCCCTCTTTCACGTTCGGCTCCAGCACGTAGCGCTGACCGCCCTGCCGCTGGTGTCGCAGGCGACGCTCTTCCAGCTTGGCCTCGATGAATTCGGGGACAGATTTCGAGAAAAGCTCGGTCCACAGCCGCTCGCGCAGTTCTTCGGCCAAGGGGGCATGGCCGGTCACGATGCGATGTTCGACAAGGGCGGTGCGGATGGTCATGTCCTGCGCGCCAAGGCGCAGGCATTCATCGACGCTGCGGATCGAGTGCCCGATTTTCAGCTTCAGATCCCACAGCATGTAAAGCATCGATTCGACGACGCTTTCGATCCAGGGGGTGACTTTCCACGGGGTCAGGAACAGCAGATCGACATCGGATTGCGGAGCCATCTCGGCCCGGCCATAGCCGCCGACGGCCAACACGGCCAGCCGCTCGTTCTCGGACAGGGATTTTTGCGGATGCAGATGCTTCACCGCGACATGGTGAATGGCGGTAACGATGCCATCGGTCAACGTGGCAATGGCGCGGACGGTTTCGCGGGCGGCACGGGGATGGCTGGCGAAGCTGGCATCGATATCGGCCATGGCGCTGATCCGCGCCTCGGTCAGCAATTCGACGGTGCGGGCGCGAATCGCGCGCGGCTCGGTCACGCCGGACAGTGCCTGATCCAGCGTCACCAGATAGGTTTGAGGGTCGAAGATGGCATGCGCCCCGGGCAATGCCGGGGCGCCTTGGTTCACGAGGTTACGGGTATCGTCAGGCAAGATCAGTAACCTGCCCCACCAAATCCGCGCGGCGCCGGGTCAAGGATGACCAACTGATTGCCACGAAGCGTAGCCACGGCCAGCGCCCGTTGCGAGGTGCCGTCCGGACGCAGCCGGAACACGCCGCCGACACCGGCAAAACCCGCGCGCTGCGTCAGCCCGGTCGTCGTCAGCGCATTGCGGTTACCCGCCCGAACCAGCGAGGCGATTGCCGCCACGCCATCATAGGCAAGGCCCGCCAGTTCATGCGGCTGCTCGCCATGGGCGGCGCGGTAGCGGGCGTCGAACTGCGACTTCAGACCCTGATCGGGAAGCGCGAACCAACCGTTCTGAAGCTGCTGCATCGACATCCGGGCAGAGGGCTGGTCCCAACGGGTCAGGCCCATGAACTGCGTGACCTGCGAATTGACCCCTGCCTCGTTCAGCTTTTGCGTCAGATAGGGCAGCACGGCCTGATTGTTTGCCGTCATGAAGACGGCATCGATCCCGCCCGCTTGCGCGGCACTGACAATCTGCGGCGCGGCAGCATCAATCCCCGAGACCGAGACCGGGTGATCGGTGCGGCCCGCAAGACGCGCACCATTGCGCGAAATTGCCGTCTGGATGGCGCGAGCGCCAATCTGACCGGCCACGTCATTCTCGGCCACCAGATAGACGTTGCGCTTGCCGTTCCTGACGCCGTAGCTGACCAGCCGGTCGGCGACATTGGCGAAGCTGTTGCCAAGGATGAACACGTTTCCGCCCGCAATCTCGGCGTTGTTCGAGAAGGACAACACGTTGATATTGCGCTGCTGCATGGCATTGCCGACGGCGTTGGCACCTTCGGCGAACAGCGGGCCAAGGATGATCTGCGCACCGGCATCGGCGGCGGCATTGGCCTGCGCCACCGCCTGCTCGGTCGAGGTGCCGGTGTCGTAGATGCGCAGATCGATGGTCGCGCCCTGCGCATCGGACGCGGCCATGCGGGCGGCGTTTTTCAGGCTGCGCGACAGCCATTCGAGATCCTGCGAGCCGCTGCCACCGGGCGCCAGCAAGGCGACCCGAACGGGCTGCCCCGGCTCGATCAGCGGGCCGGTAGAGCCGCCGGTGACTTGCTGCGTGCCGCCGACCGGATCGCAGGCGGCGATGACAAAGGCGGACAGGATCGCGGCGGCCCGGCCAATCGCGCGGCGCAATCCCGCGGAGGGCCGGGTTGTAGCGGATGCAAACATATGAAACTTCCCTGCTGTAATGACATTTTATCAGCGATCGGTCGCAGCCTATGTGCAACGATGCGGATTCGCAATCTGCCGGAAATGGCGGGGAGGCCAGGATGAGCGATGATCACGGCGAAGCGGCAGGACCGCGCAAGCTGGCAGCCCATATCGGCGATGGCAGGCTGGATCCCGGCCTCTATCTTGTCGCGACCCCGATCGGCACGGCGCGCGACATCACGCTGCGCGCGCTCGACGTGCTGAACACCGCCGACATGTTGGCGGCCGAGGATACCCGCGTGTTGCGGCATCTTCTGGACATTCACGGCGTGCCACTGCGCGGACGCAGGATTCTTTCCTATCACGACCACAACGCCGACCGCGCCCGCCCTGCTTTGATGGCGGCGCTAGCCGAGGGCGGCAGTGTCGCCTATGCCTCGGACGCTGGCACGCCGCTGGTGGCGGATCCCGGCTTTCGGCTGGCGCGCGAAGCGGTGGAAGAGGGATATCGCGTCCACGCCGTTCCGGGCGCCTCGGCCCCTCTTGCCGCACTGACCGTTTCAGGCCTGCCAAGCGACCGATTCCTGTTTCTGGGCTTCCCCCCTGCTGCCAAGGGCGCGCGGGCAAGCTGGCTGAGGCAGTGGACCGAGATCGACGCGACCATCATCATGTTCGAAAGCCCAAGGCGCGTTAATCAAACATTGGAAGAGTTGTGCGACATTGATGCGAATCGATTTACAGTAATAGCACGGGAACTGACAAAGAAATTCGAAGAGGTGATTCGGGGAAAGGTCGTCGATCTGGTCGCCGATCCCCGTATCGCTAACCTGAAGGGCGAAGTTGTCCTGCTGTTGGATCGTGCCGGTCCAAGGCAGATGGATGAAGAAGGTATCCGGCTTCAGTTGCAGACGCGTCTGGACCGGATGAGCGTGAAGGATGCCGCGCGCGAAGTCGCCGAGGAATTCGGCCTGCCGCGGCGGGATGTATATCAGCTTGCCCTCGATCTTTCGCGGGGGTGATGGCCTGTTCGGTCAGAGGTGCAGATGGTCGCGGTTCAGGAATTGTTGCAGCTCGATTTTGGGCAGGCGCGGAAAGTGTGTCCGCCCCCGATCGACCGGGCACGGCAAGAACGCGGGCGGCTTGCCTATCTATCGGGACAATTCGCGGAAGACAGTGTTGCGCGGTTCCTGCAGCAGAGCGGTTTGACCGTGATCGAAAGGCGTTGGCGTGGGGCCGCGGGTGAGATCGATATGATCTGCCGCGCGGGTTCTTGTGTGGTGTTCGTGGAAGTGAAGCGGGCTGCGACCCATGCAGAGGCTGCGTTGCGGCTAAGCGCGGCGCAGCAAGGGCGCATCTGTCTTGCCGCGCAGGAATATTGTGGCAGGCTTCCCGGTGGTCAGTCGACAGAGATGCGCTTCGATCTGCTGACCGTAGATGCGCTTGGCCGGATCGAGCATCTGGAGAATGCGTTTGGCGGCGCTTTCTGCTGACTCTTGCATCCGCGCTTTTGACGGGTGACAAGCGGTCATCCCGGTCAGGAGAAGCAGATGAGCCTGAATGTCGCCTTGCAGATGGACCCGATCGAAGATGTTTCGATCAACGCCGACAGCACCTTTCGGATCGGGCTGGAGGCGCAGGTGCGCGGCCACAGGCTGTTCCAATACACGGTCGATCAGCTTCGCTATGACGAAGGGCGCGTTCTTGCGCGTGGTCGGTCAGTCGAGTTGCGGCGGGAACAGGGAAATCATGTGACCTTCGGCGAATGGGCCGAGGTTGATCTGTCCGATTTCGATGTAGTCTGGCTGCGCCAGGATCCGCCGTTCGACATGGCCTATGTTACATCGACGCATCTTCTGGACCGAATCCATCCGCAGACTCTGGTCGTCAACGATCCGTTCTGGGTCCGGAACTGTCCCGAAAAACTGATGGTTCTGGATTTTCCCGATCTGACGCCGCCGACCATGATTGCCCGCGATCCCGCCGCGTTCCGCGCCTTCCGGGCGCGGCATGGAGAGATCATCGTGAAGCCGCTTTACGGCAATGGCGGCGCGGGTGTGTTTCATCTGAAGCCGGGCGATTCCAACCTGTCCGCGCTGCTGGAAACCTTCGCCGGGATCAATCGTGAACCGATGATCGCGCAGAAATACCTGCCAGCCATCGTCAAGGGCGACAAACGGATCATTCTGGTCGATGGCGAACCCGTTGGGGCGATCAACCGCGTCCCGCAAGAGGGTGAGGCGCGGTCGAACATGCATGTCGGCGGGCGGGCCGAGAAGGTCGGGTTGACCGATCGCGAGCGTGAGATCTGTGCCCGGCTTGCTCCGGTGCTGAAGGAGAAGGGGCTGATCTTCACCGGAATCGACGTGATCGATGGCTGGCTGACCGAGATCAACGTCACCTCGCCCACCGGGATTCAGGAGCTTGAGCGGTTCGACGGGATCAATGCCGCCGAGGCGATCTGGATCGCGATCGAGAAGCGGTTGGCTGAGCGGCGCGGCTAGGCGTCATTACAAACCCGCCGTCAACGCAGTCGCGTAAATGCAGAAAGGGCGTCGCGGATCGGCGACACCCTGAACTGACGGATTGGTTTGCGTCTGCCCTGTTACCGCATGCGGGACGGGCAATGGCCGCGCAGAGGCAAGATTACTTGATCTTGCCTTCTTTGTATTCGACATGCTGACGCACGACCGGATCGTATTTACGAGCGGTCATTTTTTCGGTCATGGTGCGGGCATTCTTCTTGGTCACGTAGAAGTGGCCGGTGCCGGCGGTCGAGTTCAGCCGGATCTTGATCGTGGTCGGCTTCGCCATGGTTATCGCTCCTGCTGCGGGGCAAGTCGCTTAACCCGTATCAGGCCGCAAACCCCGTGGAATTCGTTTGGAAGCCCGCCTTTTAGTGCCGCCAGCGGCGAAGTCAACCGGGAATCACCCGATAATGCGGGCCATCTGCGCGGAGGGCCTGTAAGCCGGATTCTGTCACCCTGAATTGCTTCAAGGCGGATGACCATTCCTCTGGCCCGGCCGTTGCCGACCGGATCTAGCTGCCTACCCGGACCTGCTGGGGCAAGGCGGCCCTGCGAATTGCTTCGCGCGCGGTCCCTATTCGGCATTGCTCCCGGTGGGGCTTGCCATGCGGGCGCTGTTGCCAGCCCCCCGGTGGGCTCTTACCCCACCGTTTCACCCTTACCCCGGCAGACCGGGGCGGTCTGTTCTCTGTGGCGCTTTCCCTGGGGTTGCCCCCGCCGGGCGTTACCCGGCACCGTCGCCTCATGGAGTCCGGACTTTCCTCGCGGCATTGCATTACTGCCTTGCCACGCGGTCATCCGGCCCTCCGCGCCCGCCCGATATGGCGGCAGGCAGCGGGCGCGTCAATAGAGTGTGGGACAAGGGCTACTTCGCCG
This sequence comes from Paracoccus caeni, assembly GCF_016629665.1. Classification (GTDB taxonomy): domain Bacteria; phylum Pseudomonadota; class Alphaproteobacteria; order Rhodobacterales; family Rhodobacteraceae; genus Paracoccus; species Paracoccus caeni. The sequence goes on along the minus strand of NZ_JAEPRQ010000001.1, from coordinate 857,862 downwards.
GGTCTCAGCCGGGATTGCTTTCCAGCACACTGCGCAATTGCTGCGGGAAGAGTTGAAGGATCAGCGTCTCGGTCACGGCCTGATCCTCGTGCGAGACATAGACACGCAGATCAATCGGGTTGTTCCGTTCATCCTCGGTCAGATCGCCGAAGTCGATATCGAACATTGCCCGCCAGTAATCCTGGCTTTCGACCGGATAAACGGCATCATTGAAGGTGATGCCCTTCGACGTGTTCACGTTCAGCGTGACACCATCCTCGCGCCCAAGACCTTTCAGCGCGGCTGCGTCGAAATCGCAGACGACCTTCACCACTTCTTCGGGGCGGGGCTGGCCCGGCACGCCACCTGCCCCCAGCCGGATGCCGATGAAACGACCCGTCGTGACCGGCTCGGGGCTGTCCTCAAGCCATGTCAGACGGTAGTCGAGTTCGAAGTCCTTGCCCGCGGTCGCCGGATCGGCGGGTTGCCAGAAGGCCACGATATTGTCGTGAATCTCGTCATCTGTGCGCAATTCGGTCAGCACGACCGCACCGTCACCCCAATCGCCCTGCGGCGCGACCCATGCACTGGCCCGGCGTTCGTAGAAGACGCCGTCATCCTGATACTGGTCGAAATCGCGTTCACGCTGCATCAGCCCGAACCCCTTGACCGAGGGCGAAGCGAAGCTGTTCACCATCGTGTAGGGCGGGTTGTTCAGCGGCCGCCAGATGCTTTCACCATTGCCGCTCAGGATCTGCAGCCCGTCCGAATCGTGGATCTCGGGGCGCCAGTCGGGCGCGATATGGGGGTTGGTCTTGCCATACCAATACATCGAGGTCAGCGGCGCAAAGCCGATCCGCTGAACATCGGCGCGGGTAAAGACACGGGCGGTCACGTCCTGAATGACGCCGTTGTCGCGATGCGAGACGATCCGATAGGCGCCGGTCACGCTGGCGCTTTCCATCAGCGCATAGGCGGTCATGTCGCCATTCTCGCCCGGTTCCAGCCAGAAGCGCGAGAAGCGCGGAAACTCTTCCGGGCCTTCGGGCAGCGCGGTGTCGATGGCAAGGCCGCGCACCGACAGGCCGAATTGCCCGGTATACCCCGAGGTGCGCCAATAGGACGCGCCGAGGAAGGCCATCCAGTCAAGCTGGGTTTCCGGGTCCAGCACGCGGAAGCCCGCAAAGCCCTTGGTATGGGTCAGTTGATGCGCCGGATTGTCATCCGGGATGTCGAAGAGATCCAGATCGAAGGGAACCTCGGTCGCCTGTCCGTTCTCGACCTGAAAGATCCGCACCGGCTCTTTGAAATAACGACCGGGGAAGAACATCTGCACCTGCGAAGACCCCTCACGGTCGCGCCAGAGGGTGTTTTCCTTCTTGAAGGTGATCGAGTTGTGGCGGTCGTAATCGACCTCTTCCAGCACTGCCGCATCGGGGATCTCGGCCGGCTGGAACGGCTGCGATGCCAGTTCGCGGGCCAGATCGGTCAGAATATCGAACGAGAAAGGCTCCGCCGAGGCCGGGTCGGCGGATTGTGCCAGCGCCAGCTTCGGCAGCAGGAAAAAGGCACCGCTGCCAAGTGCGGTCTGCAAGAGGGCGCGGCGGTGAAGCTGGTGGTTTTGCATGAAATTCCCGTTCCGGTTCAGAGGTTGCGGCCTATACGTGATGACCATGTTGGCGCTGACAAGGGCTGGCAAGGCGATTGGCCGATCCTTGCCGATAGTCACCCGGCAAATGAACGATTCTTTGCCTTTTTCATGACGTTTCAGTTGTTTCGGATCGCATCCGCCGCGTTTTCGAGGCAAATGAGGCGGCTGCCCGACGGTCATCCTCGGTTTCCGGGCCATAGGCCCACGGCCTGCAGCGCAGCCGGAATGCCGCCAGCCGGGTTTCGGGATCGGCAGCCGGATAGCCGATCTGGTCAAGGCTTTCCGTGATCGGCAGGTCATCCCCATCAGAGGGGGCAAGCGCCAGCCCCTCGCGCGCCAGCCGTGCCCAGTCGAAATGCGGGCCGGGGTCGATCTTGCGGCCGGGGGCCATGTCGGAATGGCCGATCACCGCTTCGGGGCCGATATGCCAGCGAACCATGATCTGCCGCAGAAGATCGGTCAGCGCATCCATCTGCCGGGCGGTGAAGGGGCGGTCACCAGGATTGGCGATCTCGATACCGATGCTGCGGGAATTGATGTCCTCGCGCCCCTGCCAACTGCCTGCGCCTGCATGCCATGCGCGCATCTCTTCAGGGACCAGCGCCTCGGCCCCGCCCTGCTCATCGATCAGCCAATGGGCGCTGACCTCGGCTGTCGGATCGCAGAGGCGCGTGCGGGCAGAGGCAGCATCGGCCATGCCGGTATAGTGCAAAACGATCAGTTCAGGGGTCTGGCCGCGCCGGTCGGCAAAGTTGGGGCTTGGGAAATCAGGCATCAGAGCAAGGCGCCTTTGACTGTGAAGCGCTCGCCCAAGATCGAAGTGTCTGAAGCACACCGCCCGACATTGCCCACCCAACAGGGCGAGCAATGCCCCAAGCTCTGATTGTCGATCGGTCTTTCGCTCAAGGCCGTTGATGCGGCGGCATCAGCAACATCGAATCCGGCACGATCTGTGTCGGCGCGTTCGGACCGGCTGCCGGGCGGCGCACAGGCACGACCGTCGCGGCGGGCCGTGCGGCTGGCGTGACGGTCGCGGCAGGTTGTGCCGGTTGCGTCACCACGCGCTTTCTGACGCCCATCGTCGCGGGCACCGGAACCGGCGACCGCCCGGCGATCTGCTCGGGCGTGAAGGACTGGGACGGCAGCGCCACCGGTATCGTCACCGGCGATTCCGTGTTGCTGACCAGCGCCTGTTCGCGCGTCGCCCGATATTCGCCGTAAGGCGTGGGCGCGAACTGATAGTTCGGGTTCCAGCCCATATGCTCGCCACAGCCGGCAAGCGCCAGCACCGAAATCACCAACCAGCCGCGCATCCTGCCTCCATCACTTCACTGTCAAGCGGACCCTACCACCAGCGACCGGGCTTGGCTACAAACCCCGCTGCCTTCTCAAGAACCAGCGCCTGATTGAGCAGATTTCCCTCATCAAAGGGTCGCCCGAACAATTGCAGGCCCAGCGGCAGGCCGTTCTTGTCCTGCCCCACCGGCACCGAAATCCCCGGCAATCCGACAAGGTTCAGCGTCACCGTGAACACGTCGTTCAGATACATCTGCACCGGATCGGCATTGTCCGACGCACCAAGCGCAAAAGCCGCGGACGGCGTGGTCGGCGCCAGAATCGCATCGACCCCATCGGCAAAGGCGCATTCGAAATCGCGCTTGATCAGCGTGCGGACCTTGCGGGCGCGGTTGTAATAGGCGTCATAGAAACCCGCCGACAGCACATAGGTGCCGATCATCACCCGGCGCTGCACCTCGGGGCCAAAGCCTTCGGCGCGGGTCTTTTCATACATCTCGACGATGCCATCCCCCTGCCCCAGCTTCGCCCGGCGGCCATAGCGGACGCCGTCGTAACGGGCGAGGTTCGAGGACGCCTCGGCAGGGGCGATCACGTAATAGGCGGGCAGCGCGTATTTAGTATGCGGCAGGCTGATATCGACGATCTCGGCCCCGGCATCGCGCAGCATATCGGCGCCCTTCTGCCACAGAGCCGCGATTTCCTCGGGCAGGCCGTCGATCCGGTATTCGCGCGGAATGCCGATCTTCTTGCCGCGAATATCGCCGGTCAGCAGAGATTCGTAATCCGGTACCGGCTTGTCGGCGCTGGTCGAATCCTGCGGATCGACCGAGGCCATCGCGCCCAGCATGATCGCCGCATCGCGCACCGTCTTGGTCATCGGCCCGGCCTGATCAAGGCTCGACGCATAAGCGATCACCCCCCACCGGCTGACCCGCCCATAGCTGGGCTTCAGCCCGACCGTCCCGGTAAAGGCCGCAGGCTGACGGATCGAGCCGCCGGTATCGGTCCCGGTCGCCGCCAGGCACAGATCGGCAGCCACGGCAGCAGCCGACCCGCCCGATGATCCGCCCGGCGTCAGATCGCGCCCGTCAGCCGCCTTCCAAGGGTTGATCGCCGGGCCATAGACGCTGTTCTCATTCGCCGAACCCATGGCGAATTCGTCCTGATTAAGCTTGCCCAGCATCACCGCGCCCGCGTTCCACAGGTTCTGGGTCACGGTCGATTCATATTCGGGCCGGAAGCCATCCAGAATCCGGCTGGCCGCCTGCGAGGGCACGCCCTTCACGCAGAACACATCCTTGATGCCGACCGGAATCCCGGTCATCGGCGCGGCATCGCCCGCCTTGATCCGCTGATCGGCGGCCTTCGCCATCCCCCGCGCCATGTCGGGCGTGTGGTGGACAAAGGCATTCAGCTTGCCCGAGGCGTCGATGGCGGTCAGACAGGCCTCGGTCAGGTCGGCAGAGGTGGTCTCGCCTTTGGCCAGCGCATCGCGGGCCTCGGCAATGGTCAGTCGGTTCAGATCGCTCATTCCACCACCTTCGGCACGGCAAAGAAGCCTTCACGCGCGTCGGGCGCATTGGCCAGAATTTTCTCGGGCATGCCGCCCGTGGTCACGACATCCTCGCGCCGCTTCAGCCGCATCGGAACCACGCCAGTCATCGGCTCGACTCCGTCGACATCGACCTCGTTCAGTTGCTCCATGAATGCCAGAATGCCGCTGAGATCGCGGGCCAAAGCGGGCAGCGCGGAATCATCGACTGCGATTCTGGCCAGATGGGCGACTTTGCGGGCCTCGTCTTCGGTGATCGACATGGAGTTTCCTTTCGTTCCGCGCGGGTCTACAACCCCTGACGCGCCCCTGCAAGAAGCGCTGCCCGTGCGAGGCTAAAGCGGCTGAAATCCCGGCCCCGGTGCGGGCTTTGGATTTTTTCTGCGGCAGGCCAAAATTCCCCTTGCGACTTTCTGCGGCTTTCCCTAAACACCGCTCCACGCCGTCGGGAACACTGGCAGCGTCGCCTTGATGGCCCGTTCGTCTATCGGTTAGGACGCTAGGTTTTCAACCTAGAAAGAGGGGTTCGACTCCCCTACGGGCTGCCATTTCTTTCGCTAAATTGCTATTATTTCTTACTTTAACGCCCATTAGCGTCCAGCAAAGCACAGAGGTTGGACATGGTTTGCAGTTTGGCGAACCTGCTACCTGCCCATTTCGAGGGGTTCTCCTTCTTCGTGTCGGTGTCGGCCTTTTTGGTATCCCTGTGTGCCGGATAGGAAGCGATTTCCCAGTTCGATGCTCCAGCATCAGCAAGTCGAGTCGGGGCTCGCTAATGTTTGTGATAGTGTAGTGCGTGGAGGATTATGGTGTAGCGCGTGGTATGCAGCAGCGGTCCCGTGAACCTCAATATCGAATCCAGCGACGAAACTGACATAATCGTGGATACGGTGCCCGAGCGCGCGACCTACAACGACAAGGGCAAACTGGACGAGGTATTCACCACAGGCAGCGCGCATCTGGAACGGCTCAGCAAGAAGAACTGGTTCCTGTCCTGTGAGCGGGCCGACGGATCATCGCTGGCAGTGTGGTTCGAGGGTATGATAACCATGACCGAGGAACGGCCTGCGCCTGATCGCGCCCTTGCACAGAAAGACAGCACAAGATGAAATTTACTGGCAAAGACCTGATCGACCTCGGTATTCAGCCCGGCCAATATTTCTCTGCAATGCTTGACGAGGCCAACGCAACTGGCGTGCTAGACCGATCCACGCTGGAAAAACATCTACCGACACCCGCTCTTATGCTGATTGATGGTCGCAGTTTCAGCCTTCTAGCTGATGCAACAGATGACGATGAACAGGCCAATCTTGATGCCGTCAGCACCACCATGCAGGAATTGATCCGCACGCCAGTCGTTCGGGGGGCTGCAGCAATGCCAGATGCTTGTCCGGCTGGACCTGTCGGCACCATTCCTGTCGGTGGCGTCATTTCGTCGGAGGCCATTCATCCGGGCATGCACTCTGCGGATATATGCTGTTCGGTCGCGATCTCTATATTCCCCGGAAAATCACCAGCAGAAGTTTTGGATACGGTTCACAGCGCCACCCACTTCGGTCCGGGCGGCCGAAAAGACATGCCTATGCCAGCCGAGATTGCCGCACTTGTTGATGGGAATCCCTTGACGCGGCCATTGTTCGATATCGCCAACCATCACTTCGGCACGCAAGGAGACGGTAACCATTTCGCATTCGTCGGAACGCTGAAAAGCACGGGTGAGACTGCCCTAGTCACACACCATGGCTCTCGTGGATTTGGGGCAAAGCTCTACAAGTCTGGAATGCGTATTGCGGAGAACTACCGGCGCAAACTATCCCCGGACACACTGAAAGGGAACGCTTGGATTCCTGCCGATACCCTAGACGGTGAGGACTACTGGGAAGCTTTGCAAATCATCCGGGCGTGGACGAAGGCCAATCATGCTGCAATTCACGATGCGGTCGGGACTCCCTCAGATCGGTTCTGGAATGAGCATAACTTTGTGTTCCGAAAGTCCGACGGACTATTCTATCACGGCAAGGGTGCAACCCCGGCTTTTGATGGTTGGGCTGATGACGCGACCGAACTGACGCTGATCCCGCTGAACATGGCTCAGCCCGTGCTTATCGTTCGTGGCAGAAACAATCCCGCCGCACTTGGTTTTTCGCCGCATGGGGCAGGTCGAAATTTTTCACGGTCGGAACACCGCCGCAGAGGGATGGGCGACCTGATAGCCGAAACAGCGGGGATCGATGCTAGATTTTTCTCCGGGATACCTGATCCAACTGAATTGCCTTCTGGCTATAAAAACGCCGACGAAGTTCGCAGGCAGATCGAGAGATATGATCTAGCCGAGGTTGTGGATGAGGTCTTGCCGTACGGCTGCATTATGGCTGGAGACTGGGAGCAAGAAGCACCATGGCGAAAGAAGGACAGCGCCTAGAACTCGCGGTTGAGCGAGGCAGTCAATGAATCTCGCAGCGCGTTCAGAGCCTCATCGCGATCATCCGACGTCCCGTGTCCTTGTGTCATCATCTTCATCGACACGGGCAATAGGCGCGGCTCAGCTGGTCAAGGTCGCGAACATGCGCCCGCGCCACTTGAGTGTTGGTTACCCTCCTACGCCGCTCCTTGAGACAAAGACCGGTCAGACATGCTCGCGGCTATCGTTATCCTATGAGGAGGCGAGACATTTCGCGCTAGTCGCGGCAAGGAGGCCAGGAGCCATAAAGGGCTGTCCAATATCATAGCTGACGCGGCTCGGGATGCGGGGCTTTCGTCTTGGACGACACACGGCCTCAGAAAATCGAGGCTGATAGCGATTGCCGAATCTGGCGGGACCGCTCACGCGATCATGACATCGGGCGGTCACAAAACGCTGCAAGAGGTCGAGGAGTACACCAGAGCCGCCGAAATGATGCGGCTGGTTTCAGGGTCAGAACATACGCGGAACGATGTATCACCGATTGGCCCTGATATAATTTCAGGATAAAATCGCGTTAAATCAAATCAGGAAAATAGAAATGGCGCACCCGAAGGGATTCGAACCCCTGGCCTCTGCCTTCGGAGGGCAGCGCTCTATCCAGCTGAGCTACGGGTGCCTGCGCGTTGCATAGCCGTAGCAGGGGGGCGGTGCAACGGGAAAACGCCTTACGCGGGCCTTGTTTGGTTCGCGTAAGATAAGGGTAAAAGGGCGCTATCAGAACCCGAACGAGAACTTGCGGACGATGCCGACGCGCAGCGAAGGCTGATACTTGTCCTGCACGACCGGCGAATCCGCGGCGTCGCCGATCAGCTTGCCATACTGAACCTCACCCAGCAGGGCGATGGTGTCGGTGACGGCATAGCGTGCCTCGAAGCTGATGGCCGCGCTGGTGAAGCCACCGCCGATGTCATAAGCGGGGCGGCCCGCCCGCGCCTCTTCCGGTGTGACGCCGAAATAGGTGCTGGTGTAGTCGCCGTTGCCGTAGCCCAACTCGACCCCGGACCACAACGTCACGCGGTCGCTCAGTTCGGTGCGGTATTTCGCGCCAAGCTCGCCGGTCAGGCCTTCATGGCCGTCAAAGCCGCGGCGGACGGTGCCGAAGGCGGTCAGCGGGCCTGCGCCGTAGCTGACCTTCAGGCCAAGCTCGTAGGCTGCGTTGATGTCTTTCATTCCGGCCAGATCGTCATTGTCGGATGCTTCGCGCTCACCCACGACGTTGAACGAGGGCGAGATGCCGAAGCCCTGCAGATCGGTCGAGCCGTCGCTGTCAAAGCCGGCATTGCGCCAGATCAGCCACGGGCTTGCCTCACCATCGTCGGAGCCGGGATAGTCGGGGCCGTAGGATGCGCCTGCGCCCAGATCCACCGAGAATGTGCGACCGGTAAAGCCGAAATCCTGAGCCGAGACACCGGTGGCAGCCGATGCGGCAATAAGGGCGACGACCAGAGCAGTTTTCATGGCACGATTTCCAATGGGAGGGCAGCAGGTGAAATGAGCTTTAGGGCCGAATCGGTGACCGGCACAAGGCGGCGGAAGTCACTGTTTCGACAGCAGGACATTTGCGCAACAGGTCAGCCGCCCTCGGCTTTATCAAGGTTTTCCAGCGCCTGCATCCACAACACCTCGGCCCGGGTCATCGCCGAGACGGCTTCGGCATGTTTCTTGCCCCATTTTTCAGCCTCGACCGAATCCTGATAAATCTTTGGATCGGCAAGCTTCAGATCCAGCTTTTCCAGCATCTCGGTCAGTTTCTGGATACGATCTTCGGACTTGCGAACCTCGGCGCGGAGCGCGAGGATCTCGTCGCGACCGGCCCGTTTGGCAGGCTGCTTAACCGTCTCAACCGTGGATTGCGCCTTTGGCGAGGTATCGCCTGACAGCAGAAACCTGCGATAGTCGTCCAGATCGCCGTCATAGCTTGACACGGCGCCGTCCTTGACCAGCCAAAGCCGCTCGGCCACCAGCGCCAGCAGGTGCATGTCGTGGCTGACCAGCACGACCGCGCCGGTATAGTCGTTCAGCGCCTCGGACAAAGCCTCGCGGCTTTCGATGTCGAGGTGGTTGGTCGGTTCGTCCAGCACCAGAATATGCGGTGCGTCGATGGTGGCGATCAGCAGCGACAAACGCGCCTTTTGCCCGCCCGACAACTGCCCGACCTTGGTGCCTGCCTGCGCCTCCATCAGCCCGAAACCGGCGAGGCGCGCGCGCAGACGTGGCGGAGCCTCGTTCGGGCGAAGGCGGCGGATATGGTCCAGCGGCGTTTCGTCCAGTTCAAGCTCGTCCACCTGATGCTGGGCGAAATAGCCGACCCGCAGCTTGCCCGACCGGACCATGCGGCCCTGCATCGTCGGCAAACGCTCGGCCAGCAGTTTCGACAGCGTGGATTTGCCCTGACCGTTCCGGCCCAGGAGCGCGATCCGGTCATCCTGATCGATGCGCAGCTCCAGCCGTTGCAGAACCGCCCGACCGTCATAGCCGACGGCGACATCCTCCATCGCGATGATCGGCGGCGACAGGGCTTCCGGCTGTGGGAAGCCAAAGCGGTGGAACTTCGCCTCTTCCGGGGCGGTGATCGGCTGCATCTTCTCTAGCATCTTCACGCGGGACTGCGCCTGCCGGGCCTTGCTGGCCTTGGCGCGGAAACGGTCCACGAAGCTTTGCAGATGTTCGCGCCGGGCTTGCTGCTTTTTCGCCTCGGCGGCCTGCAAGGCGCGCTTTTCGGCGCGGATGCGGGTGAAGCTGTCATAGCCGCCGGTGTAAAGCGTCAGCTTGCGGTTTTCGAGATGCAGGATATGGCCGACAGCGCGGTTCAGCAGGTCGCGGTCGTGACTGATGATGATAACCGTATAAGGATAGCGGGCCAGATAGGTTTCCAGCCACAGCGCGCCTTCAAGGTCCAGATAGTTGGTTGGTTCGTCCAAGAGCAACAGATCGGGCTGCGCGAACAGCACCCCGGCCAGCGCCACCCGCATCCGCCAGCCGCCCGAAAAGTCGCTGGTCGGACGCGCCTGATCCTCGGTCAAAAAGCCCAAGCCGTCGAGGATCGAGGCTGCGCGCGCCTCGGCTGACCAGGCGTCGATATCGGCCAGCCGGGTCTGAATGTCGGCGATCCGGTGCGCGTCGGTCGCGGTCTCGGATTCGGCCAGCAAGGCGGCGCGTTCCTTGTCCTCGGCCAGAACCGTGTCCAGCACCGAAGTCTCCGTGCCCGGTGCCTCTTGCGCGACACCCCCGATCCGCGCCCGCGACGGCAGCGAGATCGCCCCGCCGTCCAGCCCAAGCTCTCCCCTGATCAGGCGGAACAGGGTCGTTTTGCCCGCGCCGTTGGGGCCGACAAGGCCGACCTTGTGGCCATCGGGAATCGTTGCAGAGGCCTGCTCGAACAGCGGCCGCCCCTGAATGGAAAAGGATATGTCGTCGATACGCAGCATGCACGCCGCATGGCCCATGCGCTGGCTGGCGTCAATGCCCCTCAAATGTCGGTTGCGATGCGTAATGTTATAATATAACTAGTCACGCTACCCACGCGAGCCAGCTGCTGAAGGAAGACCGATGAACGCCCTGATGAAACATGACGACGACCGTTTGCCCGTGACCGTGCTGTCGGGATTTTTGGGGGCGGGAAAGACCACGCTTCTGAACAATGTGCTGAACAACCGTCAGGGGCTGAAGGTCGCGGTCATCGTCAATGACATGTCCGAAGTGAACATCGATGCCGATCTGGTCCGAGCCGAGGGCACCATTTCACGCACCGATGAAACGCTGGTCGAGATGTCGAATGGCTGCATCTGCTGCACCCTGCGTGAGGATCTTCTGGCCGAGGTTCGCAGCCTGTCGGAAAGCGGTCGTTTCGATTACCTGCTGATCGAATCCACCGGCGTGTCAGAGCCGCTGCCTGTCGCGACGACCTTCGAATTTGCCGATGAAGAGGGCGTCAGCCTGTCCCAGGTCGCGCGGCTGGACACGATGGTGACCGTCGTTGATGCGGTGAACCTGCTCAAGGATTTCTCCAGCCACGATTTCCTTGCCGATCGTGGCGAGGTGATGGGCGAAGGGGACGACCGTACATTGGTCGATCTGCTGACCGATCAGATCGAGTTTGCCGATGTGGTGGTGCTGAACAAGGTTGGCGATGCCGGAGCTGATCGCGTGCAGGCCGCGCGCAACATCATCCGCGCGCTGAACGCCGATGCCCGGATCATCGAGACCGATCATTCGCGGCTGGACCCGCGCGATATCCTGAATACCGGCCTGTTTGATTTCGACCGCGCGCATGAGCATCCGCTTTGGGCGAAAGAGCTTTACGGATTTGCCGACCACACCCCCGAGACCGAGGAATACGGCATCTCGTCCTTCGTCTATCGCGCGCGCCAGCCCTTTCACCCGCAAAAGATCCACGATGTCCTGAACGGCGAACTGCCGGGGGTGATCCGTGCCAAGGGCCATTTCTGGATCGCCTCGCGGCCCGACTGGGTTGCCGAATTTTCGCTGGCGGGGGCCTTGTCCAGCATCCGGCCTCTGGGCCGCTGGTGGGCCTCGATCCCTCGCGAGCGTTGGCCCGCACATGAACAGGGGATCGCCTATCTGAACGAACACTGGGCCGAGCCGCATGGCGACCGCCGTCAAGAACTGGTCTTCATCGGCGCAGGGATGGATCAGGACATGATCCATGCGCGGTTGGACGCCTGCCTGTTGGAGGCAGAGAACACCGATCAGGCCTTGTGGCGGCGCCTTGCCGATCCGTTCCCGCGTTGGGACAGCGCGCAGTGACGGGTGTATGATGGCAGGCCGCTTCCCGCGATCCGGCAATCTGGGTGCGACCGCGCAGCGCTGTCGGCGGCGCACGACAGATCCCATGGCTGCCTATGACGCTTTGCCTGCGCCGCTGCGGCTATGGCTTGCCCATGCCGCCCTGCCATGGTCACCGGCATCCTGCCGCAAATTGTGGGACAGGGCGCGCGCAAAAGGCGCTTCGGCGGAAGAGGCAATCGCCACGCTCGAACGGGCGCAGTGCCGCGCGTTGCAACGGGAGATGCTGGCGGGGTTCTAACCCCGCCGGGTCTTGGTTAAGTGAATGCCGCTTGCCGCCGTTGGAAATGCATCAGGACAAGCGGGGCGGCGAAACGCGCGCCTCTCTTATGTTTTGCAAATTGTCTGAGACGGATCGTCTGAGGGATGCAGGCATTCGCCGTTCAATGTGAGCGTAAGGACCTGATCGCCCAGTGTCAGAATAACCTGCCCGTCGTCATCAAGCCGATAGCTCCCAATCATCGGTGGCAGCGCTGTATCTCCTTGCCAGAACTGCACATTGCCGTCCTCAAGGATCATCGTTGCGCTGCTACCCTCTCCATCATCTGTGTGATAGGTTCCTTCGACGGCATCCTTTCCGCAAGCTGCAAGGATGAGGACAAGTCCGAGGGCCGATTGCCGTGAAATATTGGCGGCTTTTGCAATTGATTTGGTGGATGGGGACAGCAAGGCCCTTGCCCAGCCTGACCGGAATATCATGTTCCAGCGTCTGAGCTCTGGCTGGGTGAGCCTTTTTCCGGACGTGAAGATGGTCCGAAGATCGATCCGGTCCGGGGAAAGGCGGCGCATCTCAAGATCCTTCTATGGGTCGATCTACCCGCCCGACAGCATACTGACGAACATAGTCGCCACAACCGACATGACGATGATGCTGCTTGGTCATCGCTTCCGGTGGTTCGAGGGCGATAGAATACAGACCCTCCCGGACCTGCCGGAGGCTACCTGCACGTGAATCGTCCGCCCCATCTGAAATGCAAGAACGCAGTCAATCTCACCGGTTCCATCTTCCAGTCTTTGTCGCCGGCTGGGCATCGTTCAATTTACAGCGCTTCGCTGCCATTCATGACTCTGGCCAAAATCGCGATGTTCTTGAATCGCACGGAACCCAACAACGGAATATCGAATGTTGCTCCGTCCTATGCCCGGTCATTCGAGGTAGTGATGAAGGGGATGTCGCCGTAGGTTCCCGTTTTCCCGGTTGTGAAGCGACGCTCGATCTTCATGCCAGCTTGTCCCCCTGCAATCACCGTCCCTCGCCCTTGCCTGCACGGGTTTGCCCACGGTCGGCGCAGAGTCCGCCAAGCCGCAGACGGTGGCCCGTCTGACAGGTAAAGGTCGTCAATAATGACAAGGGACTGGTAGAGTTCGGATCACCCGCCACTACATCTTGCGGTTCCATTGCCATGAGCCACAAGGTGCCGGGATCGCGCTCAGTTTTCAACCTAAATTTTATATGACAAAGATCCGGTTTCTCATTGACAGAGCGCCCGACACGCCGCGTTGGAATGTGTTCACAGTGAGGGTGCAGAAACACGTCCACCGCGCGAAAACATGAATTTCTTCCAAGGATAATAATCCGCTGCGACGATCTGTTCAGATTTTTTCCACAGGCTTATCCCGAAGCTATCCCGTGCCTGCACACAGCCTCAGCCCTTCGGCCACAAATCGCAGATTCAGTGCGAAATTTCGAGGACACCCCGGTCGGTCACGATCCGGTCCAGTGGCTGATCGAACGGCTCTGCCGGAATGAGCGGCAATTCCTGCGCCGCGAAGGCCAGTCCGATTGCATGGACCTGCCCCGATTCGCGTAATAATTGCAACGTGCGGTCATAGAAGCCGCCGCCATAACCTAATCGGTTCCCCGCCCTATCGAACCCGGCAAGTGGCACGATCAGCACATCCGGCACCAGAACCCGCGCCGATTCGGCGGGTTGCGATGTGCCATAGGCACCGGGATGCAGCGCGCCGCCGTCCCATTCGCGAAAGATCAACGGTGTCGCCTTGGCCAAAACCACCGGCAGGCAGATCGGGCCATCATGTGCCTTGATCGCGGGCAGCGGGTCCGCCTCGCCCCTCATTGGCCAATATCCAGCCAGCACCTTGCCGCGATACGGTCGAAGCGCCTCGATCAGCAACGCCGTCAGCGCCTGCTGATCGCCGCCTTGCTGGCGGGCGGCCATCGCCTCGGCGCGCAGCGCCTTCTTTTCAGCGGCGCTCACAGCAGCACCACCGTCGCAAGGCCAAGGAAGGCGAAGAAACCGACCACATCGGTCACCGTCGTCACGAAGGTGGGCGAGGCCAGCGCCGGATCGGCACCCAGCTTGTCCAGAGCCAGCGGCACCAATATCCCGGCCAAAGCGGCAACGAAAAGGTTGATGATCATCGCAAAGCCGATCACCGCGCCAAGGGCGAAATTCCCGAACCAGAAATAGGTCACCGCCCCGACCGCCAGCCCGAAGATGGTGCCGTTCAAAAGGCCCACCAGCGCCTCACGCCGGATCACCCTCATCGAGTTATCCACGGTCAGATCCTTCGTTGCCAAACCGCGCACGGCGACGGTCAGCGTCTGTGTTCCGGCATTGCCGCCCATCGAGGCGACGATGGGCATCAGCACCGCCAGTGCCACAAGCTGCGCGATGGAACCCTCGAACAACCCGATGACCGAGGCCGCCGCCAAAGCCGTCAGAATATTCGTGGCAAGCCATGGCACCCGCTGACGGACCGTTTGCGGCACCGTGTCGGTCAGGCTCGATTCATCGCCGACACCGGCAAGGCGCAGAATGTCCTCTTCATGCTCTTCGTCCAGCACGGCCATCGCGTCGTCGATGGTGATGACCCCGACCAGCCGGTCGTCGGCATCCACGACCGGCGCCGAGATCAGGTGATACTGATTGAACGCATAGGCCACGTCGCCCTCATCGGCATAGGCGCTGATGGTGCGAAAGCTGTCCTCTTCCAGCTCGCGCATCGGCGTGCTGCGCTTGGCGGCCAGAAGGCGGCCAAGCGTCACATAACCGACCGGATGGCGGCGCGGATCGACAAGGACGATGTGATAGAACTGCTCGGGTAGCCAATCCTCGCGCCGCAGAAAGTCGATCGCCTCGCCAGCGGTCCAGTGTTCGGGCGCAGTCACCACCTCGGATTGCATCAGACGACCGGCCGAATATTCGGGATAGGCCAGCGATTGCTGCACCGCCGCCCGGTCGCCCGCATCCAGAGCGGCAAGGATTTCCTCGCGCTCGGGCTCATCCATATCCTCGATAAGGTCAACGACATCGTCGCTGTCCATCTCGCGGACGGCTTCGGCCAGAACGTCGCGGGGAAGCTGTTCTACGACCTCGTCCCGGATCGATTCATCGATCTCGGACAGGATTTCGCCGTCGATCTCTCCGCCATAGAGGCCGATGAAGATCCGCCGCTTGGCCGGAACAAGATGTTCGATGATATCGGCGATGTCGGCAGCATGCATCGGCTCGAGAAGCTGGTTCAGCCTCTCGGGGTCCTCGTTGTCGATCGCCTCGTTGATCTGCTGACGTAATTCGCGGCGGGGGGTGAATTCATCCTCGTCGCGCTCGGTCTGCTTTTCGGCAACCTGCTCTTCCGGGGTCGGGCTGTCGTCGGTCATGCCTAGCTCCTGCAGGGGTCTTCAGTGGGAAACGCCAAACCGGGCTTAGCCGTTCAACAGTTCCAGCGCAGCTTTATGCAGCAAAGGTGACGCGGCGGCGACAACCTGCCCGCCCTCCAGCACCGGCCCGCCCTGCCAATCGGTGACGATCCCGCCCGCAGCCTGCACCACCGCCATCGGTCCGGCGATGTCATAGGATTGCAGCCCCGCCTCGATCACCAGATCGATCTGCCCAAGCGCCAATAACGCATAGGCATAACAGTCCAGCCCATATCGCGTCAGCCGCACCTGCTGCGAGACGCGCTTGAAGGCGGCAGCCTCGGCCTCGGTTCCGACCTCGGGGAAGGTGGTCATCAGCGTCGCATTCGCCAAATCGACGCCCTGCCGCACCGCCAGAGGCCGTTCGCCAGCCGCCGAGACCAGCCGGGACACGCCCAGCCCGCCCTCGAACCGTTCGCCGATATAGGGCTGATCGATGATCCCGTAGATGATGTCGCTGCCATCCGAGAGCCCGATCAGCACACCCCAACTGGGCGCCCCGCAGATGAAAGCGCGGGTGCCGTCGATAGGGTCCAGAATCCAGGTCAGGCCGCTGGAACCTTCCGTGCGGCCATATTCCTCGCCCAGAATGCTGTCATTCGGCCGTCGTTCGGCAAGCACTTCGCGCATCGCCCTTTCGGCGGCACGGTCAGCCTCGGTTACGGGGTCGAAACCCTTCGTATATTTGTTGTCTGCCGCCAGCCCCGCACTGCGAAAAAGGGGCAGGATGGCCGCGCGTGCCGCGTCGGCCATGTCATGTGCAGTCGCGATGATATCCTGCGCGTCGTCCATACCAGCCCCCGCAATTGTCGTTGCGGCAAGGACTAGCCTGATCCGGCACAGGCTGCCAGTCTGAGTTGCGAAAATGCGCGGCGATCAGACCAACGGGCCCGAATGCCAGGCAAACATCCGTTCAGGGGGTGCCGCAACCTGCAGCACCCTGCACTGTCCGGTTTCCCGCAAACCTCAGGCAGCGTCCGACAAGACGCGCGCCAGTTCAAAAATCTGGCGCCGCTGCGCGACCGGCATCGCATAATAGGCGCGAACCAGTTGCAACGCTTCCTTGTCGGCGAGGATATCCCCCTCGACATGGTCGGCGATATCACCCTCGCTCAGTCCTTCGAAAAAGAAACTGACAGGAACGTCCACTGCCTGTGCAATATCCCACAGACGCGACGCAGATACGCGATTCATTCCGGTTTCGTATTTTTGAATCTGCTGGAATTTGATCCCGACCTTGTCAGCCAATTGCTGCTGTGTCATTCCGATCATCCAGCGACGATGGCGGATACGCTTACCAACATGAACATCTACACCGTGCTTCATCGTCAAAACCTCGCTCAATCTATGCTGGCACTAGCTTAACCAACCTCAATTTTCGAGTGTTAACGTAGTTAACGAACTACTTTCTGACCAAAAAGACAGGTTCTTTTATGCGTTACGTGCAGAAAATTTTTCGTCAGCTGTAAGGATTGAGCCTTTGAACACCACTTCTCCGGCTTTTATTGACTCACGAATCAGCGCTGCTTTCATTGATGAGACGGGCGGAAATCCGGTTATCCGTGAGGTCGCCGCACCAATTCCTCAACCCGGTGAGGTTATTCTGCGAATGCATGCCGCCGCATTGAATTTCGCCGATCTGCTGAAAGCGCGCGGACAATATCAGGAACGCGCCGACTGGCCCTTCGTGATCGGTCTTGAAGGCGCCGGAGAGGTTGTGACCGCGCCCGAGAACAGCGACTTGCATCCGGGTGACCGTGTTGCTGTCCTTGCACAGGGAAGCATGTCGCAGATGCTGGCGGTGCCTGCCGATGCCTGCGTGAAAATCCCGGACTCGATGAGCTATCAGGAAGCCGCAGGTTTCCAGATCGCCTATGGCACCAGCCATCTTGCACTGACCCTTCGCGCCGGACTTCGGGCGGGTGAAACGCTGCTGGTGCTTGGCGCTGCGGGCGGCGTCGGGCTGACCGCGGTTGAGATTGGTCATGCGATGGGCGCAAGGGTGATCGGTGTGGCGCGCGGGCAGGATCGGCTGGAGGTGGTGCGGAAGGCGGGTGCGGACCTTCTGATCGACAGCGCGACCTGTGACAACCTGACCGCCGCACTTCGCGAGGCGGGTGGCGTCGATGTGGTCTATGATGCGGTCGGCGATGCCCCCGGCGAGGCGGCGTTTCGTGCCTTGAAACCCGGCGGGCGCTATCTGGTCATCGGCTTCGCGGGGGGCAAGCCCCCTGCTCTGCCGTTAAATCATGCGCTGGTGAAGAATATTGCGATCCATGGTCTTTACTGGGGCGGCTACGGCCAGCTTGACCCCAAAGCGCGTCTGGACAGCCTGAACCAGCTTTTTGCCATGTTTCAGGCGCGGCAATTGCAGCCGGTAACAGGTGAGGTTCTGCCGCTGGCAGAGATCGCAAAGGGCTTTGCAATGCTGCGAGAAAGATCATCTGTCGGAAAGATCGTGATATCCCTGTGATCTGCGCGCATTTGACGCGCCTTCAGGATTGAAAAAACGGGTCAACCTGCCAATATTGTCGGATAAGTCGGCATTGGCCGATACCGCAGAGGGAGACTTTGATGGCAGATTACAACACGTACCGTACCGCGCAGGGCGTCGGCACCCGCTCGGCGGTGATCGACGAAGGCCTGCGGGCCTATATGAACAAAGTTTATGGGCTGATGGCGGTCGGCATGGGTGTGACCGCCGTCGCAGCCTACGGCACCAGCACCGCCGCGATGAGCAATCCGGCGCTGGCGAATGCCCTTTACAACTCGCCGCTGAAATGGGTGCTGATGTTTGCACCGCTGCTCGTGGTGTTCGGCTTCGGTGCTGCGCTGAACCGTCTTTCGGTTTCGGCCGCGACGATGGTCTTCTATGGCTTCGCCGCCCTGATGGGTGTGTCGATCAGTTCGATCTTTCTGGTCTTCACCGGCACTTCGATCGTGCAGACATTTCTTGTGACGGCAATTGCCTTCGCCGGTCTTTCGCTGTGGGGCTATACCACGAAGAAAGACATCTCGGGGTGGGGCAGCTTCCTGATCATGGGCGTGATCGGCCTGATCGTCGCCTCGATCGTGAACATCTTCCTGCAATCTTCGGGGATGCAGTTCGCGATTTCGGCCCTCGGCGTGCTGATCTTCGCCGGTCTTACCGCGTATGACACGCAGAACATCAAGAACACCTATCTGCGCCTTGCCGGCTCGGACAGCGAATTCCTTGGCAAAACCGCCATCATGGGCGCGTTGCAGCTTTATCTGGACTTCCTGAACCTGTTCATGTTCCTCCTGCAATTCCTGGGCAACAGAGAGTAATCTGTTCCCCGTCGAAATCGAAAACCCGCCAGATTAAATCTGGCGGGTTTTTTCATGCCTCGTTCTCCGCACGACGGCAGCAGCGAAGTTCCGAAAGCGTCCTGCACGGTTTCCTTTGCTCACTTAAAAATTTTATGCATGAAATAACTGGCACGACGATGGGGGACCAAATCGATGCCAGAGGCCGAGCAGACCGAGACGACAACAGATCCGGGTCTGGCCCGTCAGCGGTTGCGTCTCTGGCTACAGATGCTGAAGGCCGTGCGCTTCGTCGAGGCTGATCTGCGCGACCGATTGCGGCAGCAGCATGACATGACCCTGCCTCGCTTCGACGTGCTGGCCGCGCTTATGGCCGCGCCGGACGGGTTACGGATGACCGAACTCTCACAGCAATTGATGGTCTCGAACGGCAATGTCACCGGCATCGTTGACCGCCTTGTCGCTGACGGTCTGGCGCAGCGCGAGACCATCGAGACCGACCGCCGCGCCTACAGAATCCGCATCAGCGCCCAGGGTGATCGCCTGATGCGCCAGATCACCGCCGAACATCTCGGCTGGATCGATGAACTGTTCGAACAGGTGACCGAGGCCGACGCGGCGCGCGGCATTTCCATCATGCTGGATATTCGCCACAAGACCCCGCGATAATCGACCCAGACAGTGCCACCGCATTCCCGACCAGTTTTTTCTTGCGTGATGGAAATTTTAAGTATGAAATTGTTTGCAACTGAATCACGGAATTCAGATCTTCAACGGGAGCCATCGTCAATGCGTTATCTTGCTGTTTCGACCGCGCTAGGTCTAGCCATGACCTCCGCCGCTTTCGCCGAAGACCCGGTCAAGATCGGCGTTCTTCTGACCCTGTCCGGCCCGCCCGCCGTTCTGGGTGAACATGCCCGCGACGGCATCCTTCTGGCCGAGAAGGCGCTGGAGGGCAAGATCGGCGGGCGCGACGTCGAACTGGTCATCGTCGATGATGAGGGCAAACCCGACATTGCCGCGCAAAAGGCGCGAGAACTGGTTGAGGGTCAGGGCGCGGATTTCGTGGTCGGGCCGATCTTTTCCAACATCATGACCGCGATTGCCGGGCCGGTGACCTCTGCCGGGGGTATCCTCGTTTCGCCCAATGCCGGTCCGTCGAATTTCGCGGGCAAGGACTGCAACCCGGATATCTTCGTCGTCTCGTATCAGAACGACCAGATGCCGCAGGTGCTGGCCCAGCATATGAACCAGCAGGGCATTGCCAATGTCTATCTGATCGCGCCGAACTATCAGGCCGGGCAAGACAGTCTGAACGGGTTCAAGGCGCTTTATTCCGGCACCGTCGCGGGAGAGCTGTATGTGCCGCTAGGCCAGCTTGATTTCTCGGGCGAGCTTGCGCAGATCGCCGCATCGCAGCCCGAGGCGGTCTATGCCTTCATGCCGGGCGGCATGGGCGTCAATCTGGTCAAGCAGTGGAATCAGGCGGGGCTTTCCTCGATCCCGCTGATGTCGGCCTTCACCGTCGATGAGACCACTCTGCCCGCCGAACAGGACGCGGCTTTGGGGATGTTGACCGGATCAAACTGGGCCCCGGATCTGGACACGCCGGGCAATGCCGAATTCGTCACCGCCTTTAAGGAGGCATATGGCCGCGTGCCCTCGCTCTACGCGATGGGCGGCTATGATGCGATGATGCTGATCGACAGCGCCGTCACCGCCGCCGGAACCGAAGATCGCGAGGCTTTGCGCACCGCGTTGAAGGCCGCCGATTTCCCAAGCCTGCGCGGCGAGCTGAGCTTTTCGTCCAACAACTTCCCGATTCAGGACTTCTACCTGACCAAGGCGATCAAGGATGACGAAGGCTTCTATCGCACCTCGGTCGTCGAGAAGGTCTTCACGCAGGCAGCGGATTCCCATGTCGGCGAATGCCCGATGAACTGATGTCCACCGGGCATCACTGACGGACGCCCCGGACCCGCCCATGGGTCCGGCATCCGCATCCGAGGGGGACCATGTTCAACCTTTTCCTTCTGCAACTGCTTAACGGCGCGCAGTTCGGCATTCTGCTGTTTCTGGTGGCGGCGGGTCTGACGCTGGTTTTCGGCATCATGGACTTCATCAATATCGCGCATGGCGTGCTTTACATGGTCGGCGGCTATGTGATGGCGATGATGATGGGAACGACCGGGAATTTCTGGCTGTCTCTGGCGCTGGTCCTGCCGGTGACGCTGGCCGTCGGTCTGGTGTTGGAGCTTCTGGTTTTCCGAAGGCTTTACGACCGATCACATCTGGATCAGGTGCTGGCGACCTTCGGGTTGGTGCTGGTGCTGTCGGAACTGGTAAAAATCTTCTGGGGCTCCGCGCCGCTATCGGTCGCCATGCCCGAGATGCTGTCCGGCTCGGTCCCGCTGGCCGGGCCGATGCGCTATCCGGTCTATCGGATCGCGGTGATCGGCGTCGGGTTAAGCGTCGCGATTGGCCTGTGGTTCGTGATCGCCCGCACCCGCGTCGGCATGCTGTTGCGGGCGGGGGCGGCGAACAGATCGATGGTGTCGGCGCTTGGAACCGACATCAACCGGCTGTTCATGCTGGTCTTTGCGGCGGGCGCGATGCTGGCGGGCTTTGCCGGGGCAATCGTGTCGCCAATCCTGTCGGTCGATCCGGGCATGGGCGATTCCATCCTGATCCTGACATTTGTGGTCATCGTCATCGGCGGCGTCGGCTCGGTCAAAGGCGCGTTCTATGCCGCGCTGCTGGTGGGCATCGTCGATACGCTGGGCCGCATGTTCGGCCCGATCCTGTTGCGGCTGGTGATGGAGCCCGCCGCCGCCGCGCAGGCCGGACGCACCATAGCCCCGATGCTGGTCTATATCCTGATGGCGGCAGTGTTGTTCTGGCGACCTGCCGGCCTTTTCGGGCGCAAGGTGTCGCAATGAGCGACCTTCGCCCCCGCCTCGCACCTCGCCTAAAACTGGCACTGGTGATCTTCGCCCTTCTCGCCGTCGTTCCGCCGATCGCGCAAGCCATTGGCGAGCCTTTTCTGATCGTCGTCGCCACTCGCATGATGGTCTTCGCCATTGCCGCGCTGTCGTTGGACCTGATCCTTGGCTATGGTGCGATGGTGTCCTTTGGCCATGCCGCCTATCTGGGCTTCGGCGCCTATGCGGTGGCGATCCTGTCCCGCGCCGGGATTAATGACCTGCTGCTGCAGATATTGGCGGCGATGGCGGCAGCGGCGCTGTTCGCGGTGGTGACCGGCGCAATAAGCCTGCGAACCCGAGGCGTCTATTTCATCATGATCACCCTCGCCTTCGGGCAGATGGCGTTCTTCTTCTTCGTGTCGTTTTCGGCCCTTGGCGGCGATGACGGGGTGGCACTTCGGGCACGCTCGACCGTCTTGGGCATCCCGCTGCTGCAAACAACACAAGGGCTGTTCTATGTCACGCTGGCCCTGCTGGTCGCTGTGTTCGCCGGGCTTTACCGGCTGACCCTGTCGCGCTTCGGGCGGGTGCTGACCGGCACCCGTGAAAGCGCGCTGCGCATGCAGGCCATCGGCTTTCGCCCCTTCCCCTATCAACTGACCGCCTATGTCATCGCCGCCTGCCTTTGCGCCATCGCCGGGGTGATGCTGGCCAATCAGGCGGTCTATGTCTCGCCCGCCTATATGAGCTGGCACCGCTCGGGTGAGATGATCGTCATGCTGGTCCTTGGCGGCATCGGCAGCCTGACCGGCGCCATGGCCGGCGCGCTGATCACCGTCGGATTGGAGGAAGGGCTGGCCCGCTGGTCCGAACACTGGCGGCTGGGCTTCGGCCTGATCCTTGTGCTGGTGGCATTGTTCTCGCCCGGCGGGCTGACAGGGCTGCTGCGCCGTCTCAATCTGATAAGGGGCGGAAAATGAGCCAGCCATTGCTGCGCGTCGAGGGGTTGAGCAAAGCCTATGGCGCGCTGAAGGTCACGCAGAATGTGTCGCTCGATGTCGATGAGGGACAGCTTCACGCCATCATCGGCCCGAACGGCGCGGGCAAGACCACGCTGATCGCCCAGCTTTCGGGACAGTTGCGCCCGGACAGCGGCACGGTGGTCTATGCGGGCGAGGATGTTACCCGGTTGGATATGGCCTCTCGCGTGCAAAAGGGGCTGGCGCGGTCTTTCCAGATCACCACGCTGCTGGCCGGTTTCACCGCATTGGAAAACGTGGCGCTGGCGGTGCAGGCGCGGGCCGGGTCGTCCTTCCGCTTCTTCCGCCCCGCCGCGACCGAGCAGGCGCTGAACGACGAAGCGATGCAATATCTGGCCGATGTCGGTCTTGCCGGACGTGAGGGCCGGGTGGCCGGATCGCTGAGCCACGGAGAGAAACGCCAGCTTGAAATGGCCGTCGCTCTGGCCACACAACCGCGGCTCTTGCTGCTGGATGAACCGCTGGCAGGCACCGGACATGAGGAAGCCGCGCAGCTGATCGCGCTGTTTGATACGTTGAAAAGCCGGGTGACGATGGTGCTGATCGAGCATGACATGAATGCGGTCTTTGCCTTGGCCGACCGCGTATCGGTGCTGGTCTATGGTCAGATCGTCGCCAGCGGAACCCCGGCCGAGGTCCGCGCCGATGCCAAGGTCCGCGCCGCCTATCTGGGTGAAGAAGAGGTGTCCGATGCTCTCGGTTGAAGGTTTGCAGGCCGCCTATGGCGACAGCCGGGTGCTGTTCGGCATCGATCTATCCGTCGCGCGTGGCGAGGTGGTCACGCTTCTGGGCCGCAACGGCATGGGCAAGACAACCACTGTCCGTTCGATCTTCGGACTGCTGCGCCCCTCGTCTGGCAAAGTCTCGATCGAGGGGCGCGACCTCACTGCGGCAGCCCCGCATCTGATCGCCCGCGCCGGTCTGGGCCTTGTGCCGGAAGGACGGCAGGTCTTCGCGCCGCTGACGACCGAGGAAAACCTGATCGCCACCGCCCGCACACGCGGCAAGGCGAAATGGACGCTGGACCGGGTCTATGCCCTCTTCCCGCGCCTGAAGGAACGACGCCGCAATATGGGAGATCAGCTTTCAGGCGGCGAACAGCAGATGCTGGCGGTAGGACGGGCGCTGATGACCAATCCAGCGCTTCTGGTGCTGGACGAGGCGACCGAAGGGCTGGCCCCGCTGATCCGCGAGGAAATCTGGTCCTGCCTGCGCCACCTGAAGGACGAGGGCGAGGCGATCCTGGTCATCGACAAGAACGTGGACGCGCTGGTCCGCTTTGCCGACCGCCATGTGGTGATCGAGAAGGGCAAGGTCGTCTGGACCGGCACCACCCCCGACCTGATCGCAACCCCCGATGTCAAAAGCCGCTTCCTTCAGGTCTGAACCCCGGGCTTCTTCTTCACGCAAATATCCTCGGGGGGTTGCCTGCTGGTACGCCGCTGGTTCGAGAACCAGCAGGCGACGGGGGCGAAGCGCCCCCAGCCTGCCTATGCCTCGCCCGCCGTCTTTCGCAACTGGAACCGCTGGATCTTCCCGGTCGCCGTCTTCGGAAGCGCATCCGTGAACACAACGCTCCGCGGATATTTGAACGGTGCAATCGTCGCCTTCACGTGATCCTGCAACACCCGCACCATCAGCGCATCGCCCGCATAGCCTTCTGCCAGCACCACATGCGCCTGCACGATCTGGCCGCGCTCGTCATCCGCAACCCCGATCACCGCGCATTCCTGCACAGCGGGATGGGCCAGCAGCGCCGCCTCGACCTCTGGTCCCGCGATGTTATAGCCGGATGACAGGATGATATCGTCGGTGCGGGCGGCGAAGTGGAAATGGCCGTCCTCGTCCTGCCAGAAGGCGTCGCCGGTCAGGTTCCAGCCGTCGCGGACATAGACCGCCTGCTTCGCCGCGTCGGTCATGTAGCGGCAGCCGGTCGGCCCACGCACCGCCAGACGACCCGTTTCGCCGCGCGGCAGTTCCTGCATGTCGTCGCCGACGATCTTCGCCTGATAGCCGGATACAGGCTTGCCGGTGCAGCCCGGCAAGTGGTCGTCGAAGCGGTTCGATATGAAGATATGCAGCATCTCGGTCGCGCCGATCCCGTCCAGCATCGGCTTGCCGGTCTTGGCTTTCCATTCCTCGAAAACCGGCGCGGGCAGCGTCTCGCCCGCGCTAACCGCCGCGCGCAGACTGGACAAATCCGCGCCCTCATCCATCGCGCGCAGCATCACCCGATAGGCCGTCGGCGCGGTGAAGCAGACTGTGGCGCGGTGTTCCTCGATCATCTGGATCATGTTCGGGGGGCTGGCCTGTTCCAGCAGCGTCGCCGCCGCACCAAAGCGCAAGGGGAAGATCGCCAGACCGCCCAGCCCGAAAGTAAAGGCCAAAGGCGGGCTGCCGATGAACACATCCTCGGGCGTCACGTTCAGCACTTCCTTTGCATAGCCATCCGCGATGACCAGCAGATCGCGGTGGAAATGCATGGTGGCCTTTGCCTCGCCCGTCGTCCCCGAGGTAAAGCCCAGCAGCGCCACATCATCGCGCCCGGTCTGGACCGCATTAAAGTGCACCGGCTTCTTCAGCGCCACCCGGTCCAGTTCGGCATCGTGATTGGCAGTGCCGTCGAAACCGACCACGGTTGTCAGAAAATCGCTTTGCTTCTGGCACAACGCCAGTTCCTCGATCATCCGCGTATCGCAAAGCGCGTGGCTGATCTGGGCCTTGTCCACCAGCTTCGCCAACTCTCCCGCCCGCAGCATCGGCATCGTATTGACCGCAACCGCCCCCGCCTTGGTCGCCGCCAGCCAGCAGGCCACCATTGCCGGGTTGTTGGCCGAGCGGATCATCACCCGATTGCCTGGCTTTACGCCGAAATCCTCGACCAGCGCATGGGCAATGCGGTTCGACCAGTCCGAAAGCTCTTTATAGGTGCGCGAGCGGCCATTGCCGATCAGCGCCACATGGTCGCCGAAGCCCTTTTCGACCATCCGGTCGGTCAGTTCGACCGCCGCGTTCAGATATTCGGGATAGTCGAAGCCGGTCAGGTCCAGTTCGGGCCAGCTCTCCGCCGCAGGCAGGTTGTCGCGGGTGAACGTGTCGATATGGGCCGAAGGTCCAAGCGGCGCATTTGCGGTCATCTTCATTCTCCCAGTTGGGCGGGCGGGCATCTTGGCGTGCCCTGTCCCGCGATTGTCCTTTTGTCAGGCGGGGATCACCGCAGTCGCCTCGATCTCGACCTTGGCGCGGTCCTCGACCAGCGCCACCACCTGAACCAGCGCCATCGCCGGATAGTGGCGGCCGATGGTTTCCTTGTAGGCCGCCCCGATCTCTTTCAGCGCGCCAAGATATTCTTTCTTGTCAGTGACATACCATGTCAGCCGCACCAGATGTTCAGGCCGGGCGCCAGCTTCGGCCAGAACGGCGACGATGGAAGCCAGCGCGGTGCGGACCTGACCGGCGAAATCGTCCGTCTCGAATTCCTGCTGGTCGTTCCAGCCGATCATGCCGCCGGTGAACACCATCCGTCCGGTCGCGGCCATGCCGTTGGAATAGCCGGGCGTGGCTTTCCAGTTCCTCGGATGCAGAACCTCATGCACCATCCCGTGTCTCCTTGAATTCAATGATTTTGTCTCGAATGATCCCCGGCCAGCCAGCGGCCTTGCCGTCACGGCCAACCCAAACGATGGTCGAGCGGTGTTCCAGCTTCACCTGACCGTCCACACTGACCACCTGCGCCAATCGCAAGCTGGAGCCGCCGACATGTTCGACCTCAAGCGTGAAATCCAGCACCTCGCCCAGGCGCGAAGGGGCGCGGAAATCGGTGTCGATCTTCACTGTCGGCACCGCGCAGCCTTCGTCGATATGAATGCGCGCGAAGGAATAGCTCAGCACTTCGGCGAAGAAGTTCTCGATCACCGAGTTCAGCATCTCGAAATAGCGCGGATAAAACACGATCCCCGCCGGGTCGCAATGGTTGAACTCGACCTGTATCCGGCGGCGATAGATCATCCAAGGATGCTCCGCGCGATGACGACCCGTTGCACGTCGCTGGCCCCTTCATAGATGCGCAGGGCGCGGATATCGCGGTAAAGCTCCTCGACCTTGACGCCGTGCCGCACGCCGTCGCCGCCATGCAGTTGCAGGGCGGCGTCGATCACCTCTTGCGCGGCCTCGGTGGCGTAAAGTTTCGCCATCGCGGCTTCGCGGGTGATGCGCGGCGCGCCCATATCCTTCGCCCAAGCGGCGCGATAGACCAGCAAAGCGGCGGCATCGACCTTCAGCGCCATATCAGCCAGATGCCCCTGAACCAGTTGCAGATCGCTAAGCGGCTGGCCCTGAATGCGGCGGGTTTGCGTGCGCTCCAGCGCCTCGTCCAGCGCGCGCCGCGCCATGCCAAGCGCCGCCGCGCCGACCGTGGGGCGGAACACGTCCAGCACCGACATGGCCAGCTTGAAGCCCGCACCCGATTCACCGATCAGGGCCTCATCGGGTAGGAACACCTTGTCCAGCTTCAGCGTGGCAAGGGGATGCGGCGCGATCACCTCGATCCGTTCGGCGATGGTCAGGCCGGGGCTGTCGGCGGGCATCAGGAAGGCGGACAGGCCGCGCGCGCCCGGAGCCTCGCCGGTCCGCGCGAAGATCACGTAAAGATCGGCGATGCCGCCGTTCGAGATATAGGTTTTCTCGCCAGTCAGCCGCCAGCCACCCACGACACGTTCAGCCGTGGTCGCGGTATTCGCCACATCCGAGCCAGAGCCTGGCTCGGTCAGCGCGAATGCCGAAATCGCCTCTCCTGCCCGGGTCCTCTCCAGCCATTCACGCTGGCCCGGCGTGCCGAAAAGCGAAATCGCCCCCATGCCAAGCCCCTGCATCGCGAAGGCAAAATCGGCCAGCGCGTCGTGGCGGGCAAGTGTTTCGCGGGTGAGGCACAGGCTACGGACATCCAATCGCTCACCCTCGGCCGCACCTGAATGGCGCAGGAAACCTGCCGCACCAAGCGCCGCGACCAGCCCCTTGCAGGCGGCATCGACATCGCCGTGATCGACCGGCAGATGCGCCGCGCACCATTCATCCAGCGCCGATGCCAATTCGCGGTGACGGTCCTCGAAGAAGGGCCAGTTCAGGAAACTTTGATCTGCCACGGCTCAATCCCCCTGAAAAACCGGCTTTTCCTTGGCGACGAAGGCGCGATAGGCGCGTTCGAAATCGCGGGTCTGCATGCAGATCGCCTGTGCCTGAGCCTCGGCCTCGATCGCCTGCTCCAGCCCCATATTCCATTCCTGATTGATCTGCGTCTTGGTGATGCCATGCGCAAAGACCGGCCCGGCAGCGATCCGTTCAGCCAGCTTCCGGGCCTCGGCCTCCAATTGATCGGCAGGGTGGATCGCGTTCCAGAAGCCCCAGGCCTTGCCCTCCTCCGCCGACATGGCGCGACCTGTATAAAGCAATTCCGCCGCCCGCCCCTGCCCGATGATGCGCGGCAGCATGGCGCAGGCGCCCATATCGCAACCGGCCAGACCGACGCGGGTGAACAGGAAGGCGCATTTCGCCTCGGGCGTTGCCAGCCGCAGATCCGAGGCCATGGCGATGATCGCCCCTGCCCCCACGGCCACACCATCGACCGCCGCAATGATCGGCTTGCCGCAGCCGATCATCGCCTTGACCAGATCGCCGGTCATCCGGGTAAAGGCCAGCAGATCCTTCATATCCATGCCGACAAGCGGGCCGATGATGTCATGCACATCGCCGCCGGAACTGAAATTCCCGCCATTCGAGGCAAAGATCACCACATCGACATCCGTCGCATAGACCAGCGCCCGAAACGTGTCGCGCAATTCGGCATAGCTTTCGAAGGTCAGCGGGTTCTTGCGGTCGGGGCGGTCCAGACGGACGGTGGCGATGCGGTCGCTGACCTCCCACTGGAAATGCTTGGGGCTCAGCCCGGCAAGCTCGGTTCTGGTGAGATTGCTCATGTCTTCTCCGCCCTCTTCAGAATATCCGTGATCGCGTCCACATCGTCGTCGCTCAGCCGTGCGAACAGTCGCGTCACCTCGACCTCATGGCCCGCCGCCTGCGCCTCGAACGCCGCCAGCCCTTCGGGCGTCAGCACAACCGAGACCGCGCGCCGGTCGGTTTCCGACGGAATACGCCGGGCCAGCCCGTCCTTTTCCAGCCGATCCACCACCACCGTCGCATTGCCGTTGGAGACCAGCAGCATCCGCGACAGCTCGCCCATGGTCAGCCCGTCGCGCCGCCGATAAAGCGCCGCCATCACGTCGAAACGCGGCAGCGTCGTGTCATGGGTGAGACGCAGATATTCGCGCAGCTCGCCCTCGGCCCGGCGGGTGACGCCCAAAAGCCGGATCCACATCTTCAGCCGCCGCTTGCTGCCTTCGGTCATGTCTCCCCCCCGGCAATCGCGATGGGCTGGCCGTTGATCCCCTCGGACCCCGGCGCGCAGAGCCACAGGGCGGCGGCGGTCACCTCGGCAGGCTGGATCAGGCGTTTCTGCGGATTGGCGGCGGCCAGCGTGGCGCGGGCATCTTCGGCGCTCATCCCGGTCTTTTCGGTGATCGTCGCCACAGATCGGTCGGTCATTTCCGTATCGAGAAACCCCGGACAAAGCGCATTCACCGTGACCGGCTTCTTCGCCACCTCCAGCGCCAGCGACCGGACCAGCCCCACCACCCCATGCTTCGCCGCCGCATAGGGCGCAACATAGGCATAGCCCTTCAGCCCGGCGGTCGAGGCCACCGCGATCAGCCGCCCCCAACCGGGCATCTGCGCCAAGCCCTCGCGGAAGGTCAGGAAAGTGCCGGTCAGGTTGACGGCCAGCGTGGCGTTCCATTGCTCCAGCGTGGTCCGGCCCAAAGGCGCGCTATCCGCCGCCCCCGCATTGGCGATGACAATGTCGCACCGCCCGGCCTCGGCAAAGAGGCGCTTTAAATCGGCTTCGCTGGTGACATCGGCAGTCACGAAGCGCGCGCCGGTGTGTTCGGCGACCGATGCCAGCGGACCTTCACGGCGACCGCAGATCACCACCTCGGCCCCGGCTGCGGCAAAGCCCGCGGCAAGATCGGCGCCAACGCCGGTGCCGCCTCCGGTAATGAGAACGCGCTTGCCCGCGACGCTCATGCCCGGATCGCTTCCTGCTGACGTTCGTGCAGGCGATACAGAAGATCGCGACCGCCCTTGTAGGGCGCGGGCCATTCCACCCCGGTCTCGCCCTGTTCGACGGCGGCGTGCAGCGTCCAGTAAGGATTGGCCAGATGGGCGCGGGCAAGGCAGACCAGATCGGCGCGGCCCGCCATCAGGATGCCATTCACCTGATCGAAATCGCTGATATTGCCCACGGTCATCGTGGCAAGCCCGGCCTCGTTCCGGATGCGGTCGCTGAAAGGCGTCTGGAACATGCGGCCATAGATCGGCTGTTCCGCAGGATCGGTCTGGCCCGAGGAAACGTCGATGATATCCGCCCCCGCCGCTGCGAACATCTTGGCGATCTCGACCGCCTCTTCCGGGTCCACGCCGCCATCGATCCAGTCATTGGCCGAGATCCTGACCGACATCGGCTTTTCCTCGCCCCATGCGGCGCGCATCGCCCGCAGCACCTCCAGCGGATAGCGCATCCGGTTTTCCAGCGAGCCGCCATAATCATCGGTCCGCTTGTTGGTGATGGGCGAGATGAAGGTCGCCAGCAGATAGCCATGGGCCGCGTGCATCTCGATCATGTCGGCACCGGCCCGCGCAGCCATTTCGGTCGAAGCCACGAACTGGTCGCGGACCATATCCATATCGGCGCGGTCCATTTCCTTCGGCACGGCGTTGGCGGGTTTGTAAGCGATAGGGCTTGCCGCCATCAGTTGCCAGTTGCCGGAAGCCAGCGGCGCATCCATCCCCCCGTCCCACGGCACGCAGGTCGAACCCTTGCGCCCGGAATGGCCGATCTGGATGCAGAGCTTGCACGAGGTCTCGGCATGGATGAAATCGGCCAACCGCTTCCACGCCGTCTCATGTTCGGCGGCATAGAGGCCGGGGCAGCCGGGGGTGATACGGCCCTCTGCCGACACGCATGTCATCTCGGTATAGATCATCGCCGCGCCGCCCTTGGCGCGTTCGGCGTAATGGATCAGGTGCCAGTCGGTCGGGCTGCCGTCCACGGCCTTGTATTGCGCCATCGGCGACATGACGATGCGGTTCTTCAGCGCCATGTTGCGCAGACGGAACGGCGCAAACATCGGGCGATGGCCGGGCGCACCGCCCGCCTTTCGCTGAAACCAGTCTTCCGCCGAGGCCAGCCATTCAGGATCGCGCAGGCGCAGGTTTTCATGGCTGATCCGCTGACTGCGGGTCAGCAGGGAATAGGCGAACTGGACCGGGTCCATGTCCAGATACCGCTCGACCTGTTCGAACCATTCAAGGCTGTTACGCGCCGCCGATTGCAGGCGCAGCACTTCCAGCCGGCGTTCCTCCTGATACCGCTCGAACGCGCGTTCCATCGTCGGTTCGGAATGCAGGTATTCCGCCAGCGCGATTGCGCTGTCAAAGGCCAGCCGCGTCCCCGAGCCGATTGAAAAATGCGCCGTCGCCGCAGCATCGCCCATCAGCACGACATTCTCGTGATACCACTGCTCACAGATCACCCGAGGGAACTGCATCCACACCGCCGAGCCGCGCAGATGCGCCGCGTTCGAGCGTAGCGAATGCCCGTCCAGATGCCGCGCAAAGATCCGGCGGCAGGTTTCGACCGTTTCTTCCTTCGACATATCGGGGAAGCCCAGCTTCTCCCACGTCTCGGGCAAGGTCTCGACGATGAACGTCGCGGTGCTGTCGTCGAACTGATAGACATGCGCCCAGACCCAGCCATGTTCGGTCTTTTCGAAGATGAAGGTGAAAGCGTCGTCGAATTTCTGATCGGTGCCCAGCCAGACGAATTTGCATTGACGCGTGTCGATATCGGGCTTGAAAACCTGCGCATATTCCTGACGGACCAGCGAGTTGATGCCGTCGCTGCCAACGACCAGATCATATTCGCGGCGGTATTCTTCGGCGGTGCGGAACTCGGTTTCGAATTGCAGATCGATGTCCAGCTCGCGCGCCCGCTGTTGCAGCAGGATCAGCATCTGCTTGCGCCCGATCCCGGCAAAGCCGTGGCCGCCCGACACCGTCCGTTCGCCGTCATGGATCACGGCGATGTCGTCCCAATAGGCGAAATGGCTGCGGATCGCCTCGGTGCTGACGGGGTCGTTCTGCTGCATCCGGCCAAGCGCATCGTCCGACAGCACCACCCCCCAGCCGAAGGTGTCATTCGCCTTGTTGCGCTCCAGAACGGTGATCTTGTGCGATGGATCGCGCAGTTTCATCGAAATCGCGAAATAGAGACCCGCAGGCCCCCCGCCCATGCACAAGATCTTCATTCCATTCCTCCCCGCGGACTTCGGTCCGTCTGCGGAGAGACTGCCAGCGAATCGGATTCATTTCAAGTTTGAAATTTCGAACTTGAAATGATATGACCGCGTGAATGAGAGGAGCGCGGGAATGACGACAATCGCGGTTATCGGTCTTGGCGCAATGGGCCTTGGCATTGCGCAGGTCTATGCGGCTGCCGGTTTCACCGTGCTGGCAACCGACGCGGTGCAGGACGCGCGCGACAGCGCGATTGAAAGGCTGCGCACAAACCTGCTTCCGCGTGTCGAAGCGCGAAAAATGCCGTTGGCCGAGCTTGAGGCGCTGCTGTCCCGCATCACCATCGTTGACCGCGTCGCGGCAATGGCCGCTGCCGATCTGGCCATCGAGGCCGTCATCGAGAAGATCGACACCAAGCGCGCGCTTTTCACTGATTTGGAAGCGGTTGTTGGGCCGGATGCCGTTCTGGCGACCAACACCTCATCTCTTTCAGTCGCGGCAATGGCCGAGGGGCTGGCCCACCCGGAGCGCCTGCTCGGCCTGCATTTCTTCAACCCCGCGCCGGTGATGAAGCTGGTCGAACTGGTGGCCCATCCGCTGACCAGCACTGATGCCTTGGGCCATGCCCGCCGCCTGACCGAAGCCGCAGGCAAGACGGTGATCGATTGCCCCGACCGTCCCGGCTTCATCGTCAATCGCTGCGCCCGCCCCTTCTATGGCGAGGCTCTGGCGCTGCTGGAGGAAGGCCGCTCTGCCACCGACATCGATGCGGCGATGTTGGCAGCGGGCTACCGACTTGGCCCGTTCGCGCTGATCGATCTGGTCGGCGCGGACATCAATCTGGCGGCGACCGAAAGCCTGCACGCCGCGATGAACGGCAATCCCCGCTATTATATCCACAGCGCGCTGCGCGATCAGGTCACCTCGGGCAATCTGGGCCGCAAGACCGGCAAGGGGTTCATTCATCCCGAAACGCCCGGCCCGGCCCCTGCGGACGCCGCAGCCATTGCCCTGCGTATCGAGGCGATGATCGCCAACGAGGCCGGGTGGCTTCTGGCAGAGGGTGGCACCACTGAAACCGGCATCGACACGGCGCTGAAACTTGGCCTCAACTTCCCGCGCGGTCCGTTTGAAATCCTTGCCGCATATGGCCGCGACCGCCTGCGGGACGAACTTCATCGCCTTGCAGAAATCGCGCCTGCCGGGTTGGCTGACCGATACCGGCCCGCGCCGATACTGGAATTCGCCTGACAATCTGAAAATCACATCTGCGGATCACGGGGTTCGCGGAAAGGTTGCGCCGGAGCCCGCGTTTACATCATATGCAGGGCTCTCGCCCGCGTGATAGGCTCTCTTGTCAGCACGAATTGGCCCGTTTTTTCAGCGTTGCTGACCCGTACGTGTATATGGGGTGAATATCTATGACGATCAGAAAGTTTGCGACGGCGACGTCGCTGGCCGCTTTGGCCAGCCTCGCGATCGCCTCTGGCGCTTCGGCGGCAACATTCACCATCGATTCCGGGGATATCACTGTCTCTGGTGCCGATTTCTGCGTTCCCGGCGACTGCACGCTCGACGGTGCCGTCAATGGCGGCACGTTCGATCTGAGCAGTGTCGGAGAAAGCGTCACACTTAACGATCTGTTCAACTGGGAAATTCTCGTCACCAATCCGCTTGCCACCGGCTTTGGAGCCTATGGGATCAATGTGACGCTGAACTTCTCTTCCCCGTCCAGTGCTTCCGGCGACGGAGAGGGTCTGGGCGGCTTCGTGACCCTGCTTGGGACCGTTTCCGCAGGCGCATTGCTATGGACCGTCGGGACCGGATCGGTCGATTTTGCCGAAGGATACCAGCTTGCATATGAATTGCATGACGAGCTGGAATTCGGCATCGGCCTTGAAACCACCACCGGGGCAAGCTTTACCCTGACGCAGATTCCCGCCGTGGTTCCGCTGCCCGCAACAGCATTGCTGCTGATGGGTGGTGTCGGTGCCCTTGGTGGCGTGGGCTATCGTCGCCGCCGCAAGGCAGCCTGACGGAACGGCCTGCCATCACTTGACACGATCCCGGCCCGGAGCACCGAAAGGCGTTCCGGGCCGCAGTCGTTCTGCCGACAGCCGCATTGCTGAGCGCAAAGAAAAACGACCGGCAGAGGCTGCCGGTCGTTGCGATTTTCTGAAGCCTCGGCTCAGTTCCGGGTCGAGTCCCCGTGATGCTGCGCCAGATCGTCCACGTTCTGCAGATCACCCGGATGCGGCTTGTGGCTGACCCGGTTCCAGATCCAGGTCAAAGCCCACAGCACCACACCGATCGCCAACAGCCAACCGGCAACACGATACTGTCCCATCTGCTCGGGGCTGCGCGCCCACGGACCAACCAGGAAGGCACATGTCAGCGCGCCGATCCAAGGCACGAAGACCGGGACCTTGAAATGCTCGTGCTTGACCGGATGCTTGCGCAGCACCAGCAACGAGATGTTGACCACGGTAAACACCGCCAGCAGAAGCAGCGAGGTGGTGCCACCCAGCAGGCTGACCGCCGGGGTCGAGGATTTGGTGACCACGAAGTAGATCAGACCGAAGGCCAGCAGGGTGGTGAAGATGATCGCCACCCAGGGCGTACGGCGCGTGCGATGCACAAGGCCCAGACCATGCGGCAAGACGCCCTGCCGGGCCAGACCGTAAAGCAGGCGGCTGGCCATCAGCATGTTGATCAGCGCCGAGTTCGCCACCGCGAACATGCCGATGAACGGGAAGATCTTGTCGAAGGGCAGGTTCGGCGCACCGGCGCGCACAACCTGCGTCAGTGCCGAGCCCTTGTCCGGGTCGGACAGATCGCCAACCGGGACCAGCGCGACCGCAAAGATCGACACCAGAATATAGATGATGCCGGTGATCGTGAGGCCGGTCAGCATGATTTTCGGGAAGATGCGAACCGGGTCCTTGACCTCTTCGGCCATGTTCACAGAATCCTCGAACCCGACCATGGCAAAGAAGGCCAGCGCGGTTGCCGCCGTCAGCGACATGAACGCGCTCTTTTCTTCCGAGGAATGGAAAACCATCACCTCGCTGAAATCGGCACGACCCTGCGACGCCGCATAGAAACCGATGAAGATGATCATCAGCAGGCCGGACAGCTCGATACAGGTCAGGACCACGTTCGCCTTGACGCTTTCGCCGACGCCCCGGAAGTTGATGACCGCGACCAACAGCATGAAGCCAAGCGCAAGCAACAGAATGCCGGTGCTGCCCGAGGTGAAGCCCAGCCCGAACCCGTCATTCAGAAAGCCCGCAAAGGCGTTCGACGCGGTCGAGGCCGAAGTGATCCCCGAACACATGACAGTAAAGGCCACAAGGAAGGTCAGAAAATGGATGCCAAAGGCGCGGTGCGTATAAAGCGCTGCACCCGCAGCCTGCGGATAGCGCGTGACCAGTTCCAGATAAGACAACGCCGTGATCGTCGCGACCAGAAAGGCTACCAGAAACGGCGCCCACGCCGCCCCTCCGACCTCTCCGGCGACCGTGCCCGTCAGGGCATAGACCCCGGTGCCTAGAATATCCCCCACAATGAACAACAAAAGCAGCTTCGGCCCCATCACGCGGTGGAGTTCGGGCTGCTGCTGAGGTTGAGGGGCGCTGCTGCTTGTCGTCGTCATCCTGTCATCCTCGTTGAAGTTTCTTTTCTGAGATCAGGTTGCGCCTAATGATCCATATGCGCAAGAGGCTGTTAATATATTGATTTTTATTGAAAATGCTGGAACATGTTGCGGATTTGGCGCGGTTTGCCGAAATCGTGTGTTGACGCCATTCGCGCGATTCGAACCACCCTTGGCGGACGGTGCAGCACGGAAGGTTCGACAGTTCTGAACCGCCCCGTTTACATCCCGCCGATGCCCGCCCTCACCCGGTCCGGACTGCCGCACACCTCGTCGTCGCCGACCCGCCTAGTCCGGTAATTCGTTGATCGCGCCTGTGTTCCTGCCGCAATATTGCTGAAGATTATCGTCATTCAGTGGTAGAAACCTGCCACAGACAGTCATAACCTTGATGATAAAGTGTCACTCGGGATGGAAACCCCGATGCGGCCCGTGCCTGCGTTGCTGGATTAACTAATATTAACAAGTGTTTCCCGGATTCTGCAGATCCTTGGCTCTGCGTCGGGTGTTTCGGAGTTCAAGCCCTGGCTTTTACGTTTTCCATCATTGAGTGGTCATCTGTCATCGACCCGACCGGCCTGTTCCGCCAGACCGGCACGTCCGAAGGCGATGTCGGCTCTGGCGGGATTCCTGGAAGCACACGGGTTTCATTCTCTGCCGTCGCGACACGGACGATCACGACCGGCTCTGACAGCGGCGCAGCGGATTTTCCCGATGACGGCGGCGCGCGTCTTTACGCCCCGGTCACGCTGAACGGGACCAGCTTCGCCACCGGCGCCCGTGTTGAGGCGGATTTCGAGGTGATCCTGCACGATCCCGCAAGCGGTCATTACTTCCGCGCGACATGGCTTGCGATCGATAACCAGCCGGTCGGCGTCAGCCTGTCGCGGGCCTGGGATGCTGCGGCGGGGCGCTATGTGGACGGTCCGGGCGGCATCTACGATCCGGGGCAGTCGCTGGTCCTGATCGACGGCGACACACTGGACGGCAGCCCGAACATTGCCCAGTTCGCCACCGACAGCAATTACGCCAGCGACGGCATCGGCAATGATGCGGTGCTGAACGACTCGAACGGCTCTGTCACCTGCTTCCTACGCGGGACCGAAATCATGACCCCGCAGGGCGAGCGGCGGGTCGAGGATTTGCGCGTCGGCGATCTGGTGGCGACGCGCGATCACGGGTTGCAGAAACTGCGCTGGATCGGCAACCGCCGGATCATGGCGCGCGAACTCTCGGCCCGGCCCGAACTGCGGGCGATCCGTATCTCTGCGGGTTCTCTGGGTCGCGGCCTGCCGAAATCCGATCTGCTGGTATCGCCGCAGCACCGGATTCTGGTCCGCTCGCTGATCGCGCAAAGGATGTTCGGCACGCCCGAGGTTCTGGTCGCGGCCAAGCAATTGCTGGAACTCGACGGTATCGACAGGGCCGAGGATCTGGACGAGATCGAATATTTCCACCTGCTCTTCGACCGTCACGAGATCGTCTATTCGAACGGCGCGGAAACCGAATCGCTCTATACCGGGGCCGAGGCTTTGCGCGGCGTCGGCATGGCAGCGCGCGATGAAATCTTCGCGCTTTTCCCGGAATTGCGGCGGGATGGCTGGCAGCCCGCTTCCGCGCGTCCGCTGGTCCCCGGCAGTCAGGGCCGCACCCTTGCCGCACGTCACCTGCGCAATGGCAAATCGTTGCAGCATTAGCGGCCAAAGGTGGGGATGACATCGCCGCCGCAACATCTAATCTGGCGGGATAGCTCACCAAGGAAGATTGCAGTGCAGATACGTCTCGTCGGCCCGCTATGTCTTGCGCTGACCCTTGCGACCGGCGCTTTGGCACAGCAGCCGGACCTGTGCTTCGGACGCACCTATGACGCCGCGCATCTGGCCGCCAATCCGTTGCAGCAGGTCCGCGACATCCGCGTTCTGGAGCTTCCTCCGGATGACAGCGACCCGGCTTACGGTGTCACCAACTATGATATCCGGGTGCTCTTTCGCGACGACCCGCGCGAATTCAATGCCGCTCCGGGCTGCCTGAAAGGTGAAACGGATGCCTTGCGTTGCATCGTCGAATGCGACGGCGGCGTGATGTTCCCCGAGCGGCTGGCCGATGGCCGCCTGAAGATCACCACCTCATATCTGCGGGCCGAGACGACCGAGGGTGCCGATGGCGAAGGCGGCTGCGCCGAGCCGGTGACACGCAGCATCGCCGACAACCGACCCGAAGGTGCGGATGAGGAACAGGTCCACCAGACGATTTTCCTGCTTTATCCCCGCGATCCCCGCGAATGCAAATGGCAGGGCCACTAGCCCCCGATCCGGCCCTTGAATGCACACAACTGCAACAATATCTGGTATAATCCCCCTAAGTTGCGACCAAGGAGCGTCCGATGAGCCGCTTTGCTGCGCCGATTGCCGAACAGATCTGGGATATGAAATACCGGCTGAAACAGGCAGACGGCCAGCCCGTCGATGCCTCGGTCGAGGATAGCTGGCGGCGGGTGGCGCGCGATCTGGCCTCGGTCGAGCCCGACCCGGCAGCCTGGGAAGACCGCTTCTACGCCGCGCTTGAGGATTTCAAATTCCTGCCCGCCGGACGCATTCTGGCAGGCGCGGGAACGGGCCGCTCGGTCACGCTGTTCAACTGTTTCGTCATGGGCACGATTCCCGACAGCATGGAGGGCATCTTCCAGTCCCTGAAAGAGGCCGCGCTGACCATGCAGCAGGGCGGCGGCATCGGCTATGACTTCTCGACCATCCGCCCCAAGGGGGCAGAGGTTCATGGGGTGGCGGCGGATGCCTCTGGCCCGCTGTCCTTCATGGATGTCTGGGATTCGATGTGCCGCACGATCATGTCGGCGGGCAGCCGTCGCGGCGCGATGATGGCCACGATGCGCTGCGATCACCCCGACATCGCGGCCTTCATCGAGGCCAAACATGACAGCGCCCGGCTGCGCATGTTCAACCTGTCAGTGCTGGTGACGGATGCCTTCATGGCCGCGGTCAAGGCCGACGGCCCCTGGGATCTGGTCTTCGGCGGCAGGGTCTATCAGACGGTTCAGGCGCGCGATCTGTGGAACCGGATCATGCGCGCCACCTATGACTTTGCCGAGCCGGGGGTGATCTTCATCGACCGGATCAACCAACAGAACAACCTGCACTATGCCGAGACGATCTCGGCCACCAATCCCTGCGGCGAACAGCCCTTGCCACCTTACGGCGCCTGCCTGCTGGGCTCGGTCAACCTTGCACGTCTGGTCTCAGACCCGTTCACCGACCGGGCGTCGCTGGACTTGACCGCGCTGGATGATCTGGTCCGCGTGGCCATCCGCATGATGGACAATGTGGTCGATGCCAGCCGCTTCCCGCTGCCCGAACAGGCGGCCGAGGCACAGGCCAAACGCCGGATCGGACTTGGCGTGACCGGGCTTGCCGATGCCTTGCTGATGCTGGGCCTGCGTTATGGCGCGCCGGATGCGGTTGAGCAGACCCGCATCTGGATGAAGGCCATCGCCCACGCCGCCTATCTGTCCAGCACCGATCTGGCCCGCGAGAAAGGGGCGTTTCCCCTGTTCGACGCCGATGCTTTCCTGCAATCGGGCTTCATGCAGCGCATGGACCCCGAAGTGCGCGAGGCGGTGGCGCAACATGGTATCCGCAACGCCCTGCTGACCTCGATCGCGCCGACCGGGACGATCAGCCTCTATGCGGGCAACGTGTCCTCGGGGATCGAGCCGGTCTTTGCCTACGCCTATACCCGCAAGGTTTTGCAAAAGGATGGCTCGCGGACCGAGGAAGAGGTGGTCGATTACGCGGTCCAGATGTGGCGCGATCTGCACGGCGATGCGCCGCTGCCGGATCATTTCGTCAATGCGCAGGTGCTGGCGCCGATGGATCACGTCGCCATGCAGGCGGCGGCGCAGGAATGGGTGGATTCGTCGATTTCGAAAACCATCAACGTCCCTGAGAATATCGATTTCGAGGCGTTCAAGGACGTTTACCTTGCCGCGTGGGATATGGGCTGCAAGGGCTGCACCACCTATCGCCCGAACGATGTGACGGGCAGCGTCCTTTCGGTCAGCGAAACCTCGGAGACGGCACCCGAGGCGGATCGCGGCGCGGCGGTGGTCTATCTGACCGAACCGCTGGACCGCCCGGGAACGCTGGAAGGCGCGACCTATAAGGTGAAATGGCCCGGCTCGGAACACGCGATCTACATCACCATCAACGACATCGTGCAGTCGGGCCACCGACGCCCCTTCGAGATCTTCATCAACTCGAAGAATATGGAGCATTTCGCCTGGACCGTCGCCCTGACGCGGATGATCTCGGCGGTGTTCCGGCGCGGCGGCGATGTGTCCTTCGTGGTCGAGGAACTAAAAGCCGTCTTTGATCCACGCGGCGGCGCATGGATGGGCGGGCGCTATGTCCCCTCGATCCTCGCGGCCATCGGCGGCGTGATCGAGCGGCACATGATCGCCATCGGCTTTCTGGCGGGCGAAGGCATGGGCCTGAAAACCGACCCGCAGGCCGAGGTGATGGTGGTCGGAGAACGGCCAATCGGCCCCGCCTGCCCGAATTGCGGCCAATACGGCATGCGCATGATTGAAGGCTGCATGACCTGCCCCAGTTGCGGCCATTCGAATTGCGGCTGAACGGATCGCGGCTTTACGCTTGAGAACCGCTTACAGGCTTTCGTCCGACAGCAACCCAGCCCGCACCGCCGCCTCGCATTGGGCGGCCAGCGTCTTGCGCGTCTGCCCCTCGACCATGATCGGCGCATGCAGCCGGATCACCACCCGGCCCGGATGTTTGACCGACAGCACGGTCAGCAGATGCGGACCCAGATCCATATCGGCCCACCATCCGTAGAAGCGCGGATCTTCGCCTTCCGGGGCCTGATAGCTTGCGGTCAGCGGCTGCACGACCAGCCCTTTCGGCAAAGCGGGGTCCAGAAAGCCCTGAAACAGCGTCGGCTTGAACGGCAACACCCGGCGTCCATCGGTCGAGGTGCCCTCGGGGAAAAACAGCAGCCTATGTCCCGCACGCACCCGCGCGGCAAATTCCTCGGCCTGAGCGCGGGCCAGCTTCGGGTCGCGCACCACGAAATGCGTATCGGTCACGCGGGTCAGGATATTGATGCCGGGCCATGTCCGCACCTCGGCTTTCGAGACGAAAAACACCGGCATCGCGGCGTTCATCGTCAGAATATCCAGCCAGCTCGAATGGTTCGCCACCACCGCGCCCGCCCCGCTCATCGGCACGCCCTCGCGCCGCCAGCCGATGCCCATGCACAAAAGCGCCAGTCGGCAGACGATCTGCACATGCGGCCCGGTCCATGGACGGCGCGGCCCATGAAACAGCCGCTCGATCCCGCGCATCGGCAGGATCAGCAGCACGCCGATCAGCAGAACCAGAACCGCAGGCACCCCGCGCCGGATGACACGCCACCAGCCCGCCACACCTTGCGGTCGCCGCATCTCCGGCGGCTCAGCCCCCCGCCATGTCGCCTCACCCCGGCCAGCGGCCACGGGCCCGACATCGGCATCGACAATGGCGGGCGAAACGATCTTCTCGCTCATTTCTCCTGCCGGCGGCCTTCATAGAATTTTCGATGTTTTTCGGACATCGCCTTGGTGTCCATCAGCAAAAACACATCGGTCGTGTTGAAGTCGTGATCGATAAACGCCCCCTCACCGACCAGACCGCCCAGCCGCAGATAGGCCTTGATCAGCGCCGGCATCCCCACCATCGCCTCGCGCCGGTCCAGCCTGTCCACCGGGATCAGGTCCATCCGCTGATACCCTTCGGGCAGGGCCACCGGGCGCAGCCCCTCGGGCGCCAGATGCTCATGGTGCAACCAGCTTAGCGAGGGCGCCAGCATCGTCGCATCCGTGCCATGGAAAGAGGCCACGCCGAACAGGATCTCGATCCCGTTATCCAGCACGTAATCGGCCAGGGCGTTCCACAGAAGAAACATCCCCGAACCGCCCCTGAACTCGGGATCGACACAGGACCGGCCCAGTTCCAGAACCGAGCGTCCGCATTCCCGCATCGGCGTCAGGTCATATTCACCGTCGCAATAGAAGCGCCCGAACTCTGCCGCCCGATCACCCGGCAGCAGCCGATAGACGCCCACGACATGATCCAGATCCTCGACCGAGCGGCGATTGTCGATCAGGCACAGATGATCGACCACCGGGTCGAACTCATCCATCTCCAGCCGCGCGTCGTGATCGACCAACGGCCCGTCGCCGCCCAGCTCCTCGACAAAGACACGATAACGCAGCCGTTGCGCCGCCTTCAGGTCGCTTTCCGTCCGGGCCAGACGGATGTCAAAGAAATGCGTCTCAGAATTCATATATTCGCGGTCCAGTCGGGCAAGGCCAAGCCCGCCCTGCATAGGTCTGCGATAGCGGTGATGCAACAAAGTTCGCTTGACGCTTGGTAAACTTACAGAGCATTCTTGACCGACACAACCATTGGTTGCAATTTAGTCATATCAAACAGCTAGCCTTCACCCGGCCAGACAATATCCAAAGAGACACGTCGCCCGTCTATGACCTGCTTGCCCGCCTCGGCGAAATTGACCGTGATCCGGTCGCCGATCCTTGATTGCACCTGCCCCTTGCCCCATTCGGGCGCGCCGGGATGGCGAACGATCATTCCGGGCTCAAGCATTTCGTTCATTGTCACGACTCCATCACGATTGAAGAAGGTAAACCCGCATGACCATCGACACAACGCGTCTTCGCCCCGGCCAGCTTACGCAACTTCTGGGCTCTCGCCTGTGTCATGATCTGGTCTCGCCGCTGGGCGCGATCGGCAATGGGGTAGAGCTTCTTGAAATGTCGCCCGACTATCCCGCCCTCGCCAAAAGCGCCGAGCTGCGACTGATTTCGGAATCGGTTCAGGCGGCGCGCAACCGCATTCAGGGCTTCCGCGTCGCCTTCGGCCAAAGCGCGGGCGGGCAAAGGATCGGCCGCCCGGAACTGGTGAAACTGCTGGAAGGCTTTTCCTCGCAAACCCGTCTCAACGTCACGCTGGACGCCACAGGCGACTTTGCCCGGCCCGAGATCCGCATGGTCCTGCTGGCGCTGATGTGTCTTGAGACCGCCATGCCCTGGGGTGGCCGCGTGCTGGCCGTCCACAGCCCCGGCCAATGGCGTCTGGTGGCCGAGGCCGACCGCACCCGCCCCGAGCCAGAGCTTTGGACATGGCTTGGCCCCGTCCCCGACGAGACCGAGCCGCTGACGCCCCGACCGCCGCTGGCCTCGGAGGTGCAATTCCCGCTGCTGGCCGACGCAGCTGCCGAACAGCAACGCCAGATTCACTGGGAACTTGACGACAAGGGCGCCGAGATCGCCTTCTGATCCGGCCTAATCCCGAATGGTGCCGTCGCCGGTGACCAGATATTTGAACGTGGTCAATTGCTCGGCCCCGACCGGGCCACGCGCATGCATCTTGCCGGTGGCGATGCCGATCTCGGCCCCCATGCCAAACTCGCCGCCATCGGCAAACTGGGTCGAGGCATTGCGCATCAGGATCGCCGAATCGAGGCTGTTGAAGAAGCGATCGGCGGTGGCGTCATTCTGGGTCAGGATCGACTCGGTGTGCTGGCTGCCATAGCGGCGGATATGGGCAATCGCCTCATCCACCCCATCGACCAGCTTCGTCGCGATGATGCTGTCCAGAAACTCGCGCCCGAAATCATCCGCCTCGGCCTTCACCGTGCCCGGCAGCTTCGCAAGCTCACCATCGGCGCGCACCTCGACCCCCGCCGCCAGCAGATCTTCGATAATCGCTGCGCCGTGCTTGGTGTAGAACTGCCAGTCGATCAGCAGACATTCCGCCGCGCCGCAAATCCCCGTCCGCCGGGTCTTCGCATTCAGCACCACCCGCCGCGCCTTTTCGGGGTCGGCATCGCGGTCCACATAGACGTGGCAAATCCCCTCAAGATGCGCAAAGACCGGCACCCGAGCCTCGCGCTGCACCAGCCCCACCAATCCCTTGCCGCCGCGCGGAATGATCACGTCGATCAGCCCTTGCGCGCCCAGCATCGCCGACACCGCCTCACGGTCGCGCGTCGGAACCAGTTGGATCGCCTTCTCGGGCAACTTGGCCTGCCGCAAACCCTCGACCATGCAGGCATGGATCGCCTGCGAGGAATGCAGACTTTCCGAGCCACCCCGCAAAATCACCGCATTCCCGGCCTTCAGCGCCAGCGCACCGGCATCGGCGGTGACATTCGGGCGGCTTTCATAGATCACGCCGACCACGCCGATCGGCGTCCGCACGCGCTTGATATGCAGGCCGGTCGGACGGTCCCATTCGCTGATCACCTGCCCCACCGGGTCCGCCTGCTCGGCCACGGCGCGCAAGCCGTCCTCGATCCCGCGCAGCCGGTCATCATCCAGCCGCAGCCGGTCCAGCATCGCGTCGGACAAGCCCTTGGCGCGCCCGAATTCCATGTCCTTTTCATTGGCTGCAATGATCTCTGGCACACGCTTGCGGATTTCGTATGCCGCGCCGATCAGCGCCGCATATTTACGCTCGGCCCCTGCCTGCGCCAGTTCCACCGCCGCCGCCCGCGCATCCTGACCCATCGCGGTGATCAGCGCCTCGGCCTCTGCCAGATCCTTCATCTCAACCTCCTGCGTCCGAATGCGACGCCCGTTCCGCGCGCCCATCCGGCGCGGGTCATCTGCATAACCGCAATCACACCGGAACAGGAGTCCCAAATGCGCCTTCACTACACCCCGATCCCGACCGAGATCGCCAACAGCTACCGCAGCGGTCAGCCCGACGCCTTCAGCCTGACACCGGAACGAAACGCAGCCTCGTCAGGTCGCGGCACACCCTGCCGCCACTGCCTGAAACAGGTGCCAAAGGGTGAACCCTATCTGATCCTCGCCCACCGTCCCTTCAAGACCCTGAACCCCTATTCCGAAACCGGCCCGATCTTCCTTTGCGCAAACGACTGCCCGGCGGCAGCCCCGGATTTCCCCGCCGCGATCCTGACCGCGCCACATCACATCGTCCGAGGCTACTCGGCCGACGAACGCATCATCTATGGCACCGGCGCGGTGGTGAACAGTTTCGACATCCCGCTCTACGCCGCCGACCTCTTCGCCCGCCCGGATGTCGCCTTCATCCACATCCGCTCGGCCAGCAACAACTGCTACCTCTGCCGCATCGACCGA
Organism: Paracoccus caeni; assembly: GCF_016629665.1. Lineage (GTDB taxonomy): Bacteria > Pseudomonadota > Alphaproteobacteria > Rhodobacterales > Rhodobacteraceae > Paracoccus > Paracoccus caeni. The sequence goes on along the minus strand of NZ_JAEPRQ010000001.1, from coordinate 812,939 downwards.
GTGTAATGGCAGCAAAGTCGGAATATCCTAAGCTGGCGGCAGGCTCAGGAGGAATATATGCGACTCACTCTTCTCATCGCCACGGCGATTGCGCTTCTGGCGGGCTTCCCGCTCCGGGCGGATCAGAGCTTTCGCGATTTCCTCGCTGCTCTGCCGGAAAGCGCACTGACGGGTCCGACCAGCGCGCTGGTGGAATATCTGAACATGCAGGCCATGTTCAGGGACGCCAGCCCGTTCCGGAATCCGACCATGGATATGAGCCTAGGGCAGACGATGAGACCGGTTATTGCTCTCGCAGTTGGCGGCGAAACCAATTTCAGGACGAACACCGACATCGACCCTCGCGAACTCGGATATTTCGCCAGCTTCGGGTGGCCAACGGACAATATCGTCCTGTGGGGATTTCCAGACGAACAGGCTGCGACCGCTGCGTTCACCAACCTTCCCGGTCATGGCTTCAGCGACGTCACATCAAGCCCGGGACTGCTTGCGAATGGCGAACCGGATCATATCGATATCAGGCGACGCGACCCGTTCCACCCTTTCATCGGACCTCTCGGCCTTACTTCCGTCTTCGCACAGAAGCAGAGCGCGTTGCTTCACGGCAGCAATCCCAAAGCCGTCACCGCCGCGCTAGACGGGTCCACGCCTGCGCTGGACATGCCATCGATCCAGACGCTGCTGGCGGGTCTGGAAACCGAGAACGCAACCGTGCGGCAGGCGATTATCCTGTCCAACGATCCGCCCGAGCCGGTCGGCGGCAAAACTTTCTCGCTCATCCTATCAGCCGAACTTCGCAATCCTGACGGCCAAAGAACGATTCTGATCTCTATGGCGCATGCAGATTGTACTGAAGCTGAAACCAACCTCGCCGCGATGAGTATGATCATTTCCCCCTCCGGCTCCAGAATCCTCCCAACCCCCGCAGGCTGCGCAGCGGTGATGACCTTTGGCCCCTTCGTCGCGGGCGACAACTCGGCACAGACAACCTTCGACGGATTAATCGGCGGCACGCTAACCCCCTGACAGCCTGCTTGCTCCGAGCATCGTCCATTCTTCTTCACGCAAATATCCCGGGGGGCCCGGGGGGCGGCGCCCCCGGCCTCGACCACCCGCGCAACGCTCGCAAGCGGTGTACAGCCCGTGCACATCCGGTTTACGCGCGGTGTGTGCCCTGTGCAGCCAAAACCCCAGCAAATGCTGACAAACCAATACATCGGCGCAGAACCTGCCCCGTTGCGTCGTTAACCGAATTTTCAGAAAGGATAATGGCGCGGTTGACGGGGCTCGAACCCGCGACCCCCGGCGTGACAGGCCGGTACTCTAACCAACTGAGCTACAACCGCGCTATATCTGGGCGAACAAGGTGCAAGTGGCGCGGTTGACGGGGCTCGAACCCGCGACCCCCGGCGTGACAGGCCGGTACTCTAACCAACTGAGCTACAACCGCACACTCACCTTCCCCGGCTAATCGCCCGCCGGAGTGAAGGGGGTTTACGCAGCCCCGCGCCCTGCGTCAAGAGCGTGTCGGAATATTTCCGAACTTCCCCGCGGATAAGAAATCCGCCCCCCGCAACAGGGCTCTGACACCCCGGTCGTCGAAGGCCCCGAAGTCGGCAATCCGCGCATCACCCGGACGGCCAGCCAGCCAAATGCTTGGGCCTCCAACATATCTCCATCCAGCCCGATCACCTCGACCGGCGCGACCGCAGAGGGCAAAGCCGCGTCCAATGCCGCCATGATCGCGGGATTATGCCGCCCGCCGCCACAGACCAGTATCGAGGCGGGAGCCGAAGGCAACCACCGTAACCCCGCCGCCACCGATCCCGCCAAAGCGGCCACCAACGTCGCCGCAGCATCGGCATCAGACAGTGATGACAGCGCTTCCACGAGACCGGAAAATTGATCTCTGTCCAATGACTTGGGCGGCACACGCTCGAAATATATATGGCGCAGAAACGCCTTGACGACGGCCATATCTGCCGCCCCGGAAGCCGCCAAAGCGCCCCCGTCATCCCGGCTCTGCCGCAGCCGTGCCCGCACCAGATCATTGATCGGCGCATTCGCCGGACCGGTATCGAAGGCCAGACATGCCCCCGCCGCCTCGGGCGCGGCAGCCCTCGGATCGACCCATGAAATATTCCCGACCCCGCCCAGATTGAGAAACGCGACCGGCTCGGGCGACAACGCTCCCTGCCCGACCGCCCATTCCGCAAGCGCCCAATGAAAGAACGGTGCCAGCGGCGCGCCCTCGCCTCCGCGCCGCACATCCTCGCTGCGGAAATCCCAGACAACAGGTCGCGCCGAAGCCACCGCCAGCAACGCGCCGCTTCCCGCCTGATGCGTCCCGCGCCCCTGCGGATCATGCGCCAATGTCTGGCCGTGATAGCCGATCACCCCGGCCTCGGGGAACGCCTCGGCCAGCGCCGCATGGCTTGCCACCGAAATCTCGGCCGCATCGGCCACGCCCTCATCCCCCGGCCATCGCCCAAGCGCCGCATGCAGCACCGCCGCCTCGTTATCCGAATAGGCCCGAAACGCGCTTCGCCCGAAGCCGCCGATCCGGCTGCCATCGGTTTCGATCACCGCCGCGTCCACCCCGTCCATCGAGGTTCCCGACATCATCCCCAAAGCCGTGATCATCGCGCTTTTCCTTCAGCCTTTCAGCCGGTATATCCGCCCGGACCAGAAGGAAACAGCCCATGACCTACCAGCCCAAATCCGATTTCCTCAATGTGATGATCGAGCGCGGCTATCTTGCCGATTGCACCGATATCGAGGCGCTGGATCAGGCGCTGCTGGCCGGGCAGGTCACCGCCTATATCGGCTATGACGCCACGGCGGCCAGCCTGCATGTGGGCCACCTGCTTAACATCATGATGCTGCGCTGGTTCCAGAAAACCGGCCATCGCCCGATCACGCTGATGGGGGGCGGCACCACCAAGGTCGGCGATCCCTCGTTCCGCTCGGACGAACGCCCGCTGCTGGATGGGGCCGCGATTCAGTCGAATATCGACGGCATGCAGCAGGTCTTTGCCCGCTACCTATCCTATGACGGCGATGCGGCGCTGATGCTGAACAATGCCGAATGGCTGGACGGGCTGAACTATCTGGAATTCCTGCGCGATATCGGGCGGCATTTCAGCGTCAACCGGATGCTGGCCTTCGAATCGGTGAAATCCCGGCTGGATCGCGAACAATCGCTGTCCTTCCTCGAATTCAACTACATGATCCTGCAAGCCTATGATTTTCTTGAGCTGAACCGCCGCTATGGCTGTCAGTTGCAGATGGGCGGCTCGGATCAATGGGGCAATATCATCAACGGGATCGACCTGACCCGGCGCGTCGATGATACGGTGATCTGGGGGCTGACCTCGCCGCTGCTGACCACTTCGGACGGGCGCAAGATGGGCAAATCGCAGGGCGGCGCGGTCTGGCTGAACGGGGCGATGCTGTCGCCCTACGAGTTCTGGCAGTTCTGGCGCAACACCACCGATGCCGATGTCGGGCGGTTCCTGAAGCTTTACACCGAGCTTCCGGTCGATGAATGCGACCGCCTTGGCGCGCTTCAGGGGTCCGAGATCAACGACGCCAAAATCCGCCTTGCCAACGAGGTGACCACGCTTCTGCACGGCGCCGAGGCCGCCGCGAGTGCCGAGGCAACCGCGCGCGAGGTCTTTGAACAGGGTGGCGCAGGCGGTGATCTGGAGGTGGCGATCTTGGCCGCAGCGGCGCTGGATGGCGGGCTTTCGGTCACGCAGATGCTGGTTCAGACCGGCATCGTCGCTTCGGGAAAAGAAGCCAAGCGCCTGATCGCCGAAGGCGGTTTGCGGCTGAACAACGAAGCCGTCACCGATCCGCAACTCACAGTAGATGCAGCACTTATCGGCGACGGGCTGAAGGTTTCGGTCGGCAAGAAAAAGCACCGGATGGTCCAGATCGGCTAGTCATTTGCTGCATAGCAGCATTGCAGGCGCAGTTTACGCTGCGTCGCAGCGCTGGATTTTCGACTGCTAACTTCCTATTTTCTGCGCGTGGGAGGGATTTAGGCCCAACCGGAGAGTGGAAATGGCACAATCGCAGACGAAAACGCTGACCATCGCCGACGCCAAGGCACAAGCCAAGGCCGCCGATGCGGTTCTGGAGCAGATGTTCGCCTATTATGATCGCGTCGAGATCAAGGACGACAGCGCGACCGGGCACGATATTCGCCACGCAGCCTGATCTGATCAGGTAAGCCAGCTATTCATGGGGGCGGAGACGCCCCCTTTTCGTATCCGGCCCTCGCCCACCTGCCGACAGGCGATCAGCGCGCCACCGCGCCGGGATAGCCATTTTGCCGCAGATGATGCAGCGCGCGCACAACTTGTTCGCGATCATCAAAAGGCCCGGCCAGCAGCAATCGCCCTTGCCCCCCATCCCGGCCACGTCCGGTTGCATATCCCATTGCCGTCAGCCGCAGCCGCGTCTGCCCATAGCCGCCCTCATCCGCGAAAGAGCCGATCAGCACATAACGCGCACCGGCGGGAATCATATCGGCAAGGTCGCGTGCTGATTTATCCACCGCGGATCGGGTTGTAGCCGCCCTGTCCGAACGCGCCGGTCGCTGCACTTCGACAGTCGTCCTGGTCTCTGTTACAGTTGCCCGCGCCCGGCTTTCGCCCACCGCAGCAGATACGACCCCGCTATCGGTTCTGCCTTCGGTTTTTCCGCCCGGCAGACGCGTGGTAAATGTCGCGCTCAATTCATCGGCGCGCATGCCAGCGCATAGCCCCTGGGTGACATCGGCGCCAACCGCAGGTTGCTTATCCACCACCCGACGGTAACCCAGCAGCGCGCAAAGACCGCCATTCTGATCGGGACTGCCCGCGCCGACGATTCTTGCCGCCTCGCTGGCTGCAATCCGTGCCGAAATCGCCTGTCGCATGGCATTCTGTGCGGGGTCCGGCTCAGGTTCGGCGCGTTCTTCGCGTGGTCGCAGATCGCTGGTCAATTCACCGTCACGCAGACCCTCTGACAACAGCGCCGCCAGCTTTTCGCCGGAGGTCTGTTGCACATCGCCCTCTGCCGCTTCCGCAGGGCGCAGCGTCGATGTCGGGGGAAAACCGCAAAGCTGCGCGCCCTGGCCGTCCCTTCGCGCCACCCAACCGGTGTCCCCGCGCGCGTACACGCATCCGGCGCCGTCGATATATTGGGCACCGGTAAAATCAGGGGCCGGCGCTGGCACGGGACTGCCCCATACCAGCACCGGCAGCAACATCGCACCAGCTACGACACCCCAAATCCTCATCTGTCATCCACGAATCGGTCTGTTGAACCAAGCCTATGACAAAGATCTGGAGCAATCGTTAATGGCGGCTATTTCGTGCCGAACATCCGATCCCCGGCATCGCCCAGACCCGGCACGATATAGCCGTGATCGTCCAGCCGCTGATCCAGCGCTGCGGTAAAGATCGGCACATCGGGATGCGCCTCTTTCATTCGCGCAACACCTTCAGGAGCGGCCAGAAGGCACAGAAAACGCAGGTTTTTCGCGCCTTCCTTCTTCAGCATATCGATGGCCGCCACCGAAGAGTTTCCCGTCGCCAGCATCGGATCGACAACGATGGTCATCCGCGCATCCAACTCGCGCGGAACCTTGCAGTAATATTCCACCGGTTGCAGCGTCTCGGGGTCGCGATAAAGCCCCACAAAGCCCACGCGAGCCGAGGGGATCAGTTCTAAAATCCCGTCCAGAAGCCCGTTCCCCGCCCGCAAGATCGAGATCAGCGCCAGCTTTTTCCCTTCCAGCGTCGGCGCGTCCATTTCGGTCAGCGGCGTCTGGATCCGCATGGTCGTGACCTCAAGCTCGCGGGTGACCTCATAGGCCAGAAGCAGGCTGATCTCGCGCAGAAGACGGCGGAAACCGGCGGTCGATACGTCCTTCTGCCGCATGATCGTCAGCTTGTGCTGGACAAGCGGGTGGTCGATGATGGTCAGATGCTGGCTCACGAGAACTCCTTTCTCAGCCGGTCGCGTGTCACCTCATCACAGAAGGCGGCATCGGCGGCCCAGCGGTTGATCTGGCGGAACTCGGTATCGCCCCAACCGAAGGTTTCGGCAAGCCGGTCATATTCGTGACGCATGGTCGTGTGGAAAAACGGCGGATCGTCGGTCGAGACGGTCACCCGCACCCCCGCATCGGCCAGCCGCGCAATCGGGTGGCTGGGCCAGTCTGGATAGACCCCAAGCGCCACATTCGAGCCGGGACAGACCTCCAGCGTGATGTCGCGCGCCACCAGATCGCGGATCAGCGCCGGATCTTGTATGGCATGGACGCCGTGCCCGATCCGGGTGCAGCCAAGCTCCAGCGCCTCGCAGATACTTTCCGGCCCGCCCCACTCCCCGGCATGGCAGGTCAGACCCAATCCGGCCTCGCGGGCGCAGTCGAAGCTCCAGCCGTAATCGGTTGCTTTACCGACGCTTTCCGCGCCGCCCATGCCAAATCCGGTGATCCAGCCGCCAGCGGTTTCCGCCGCGCAAATGGCGGATTTCTTGGCCCTCTCGACCCCGAAATGGCGGACGCAGGTGATGATCGCGCGGCTGTCGATGCCCTCGGCCCGCGCCTTCAGCGCCACCTCATCCATCGCCGCCAGATATTCGCGCCACGCCACCAGATCGCCACCACCGCAGAATTCGGGCGAGACGAACAGCTCGGCATAGATCACCCCTTCCTCGGCGCAGCGTTCCAGCACCTCAGTCAGCAGCCGGGCATAATCCTGCGGCGATTGCAGCACGCTGGTCGCGGCCTCGTAGCAGCGCAGGAACCCCTCGAACCCGTCATAGGCATAATGGCCCTGCGCGTCGAAAACGCCGGTCAGATCGGCGCGCTTTTCGGCAGCGATGGAGCGGATGAATGCGGGTGGGGCTGCGCCTTCCAGATGCAGGTGAAGTTCGATTTTCTTCATATAAAGGATTGTCCGTGTTGAGTTTTGGGAAGCCCCAGATGTGCCATGACCGAGGCTCCGATATCGCTATAGCCGACATTACCGACCGCGCGCGATCCCAGACCATATCCCAGAACCGGCACCCTTTCGCGAGTGTGATCGGTGCCGGGCCAGCTTGGGTCATTACCGTGATCGGCGGTGAAGATCGCCAGATCGCCGGGCCGCAAGGTTGCCAGAAACCGGCCCGCCACCGCGTCGAACCATTCAAGCTGCGCCGCGTAGCCCGGCACGTCGCGTCGGTGGCCGAAATTCGTGTCAAATTCGACGAAATTGGCAAAGGTCAGGCTGCCCGGTTCCGCCTCTTGCCCCAGACGGACCAGATGCTCGGCCAGATCCGCATCGGATTTGCCCTTGTGCAGATGGCTGATGCCGCGATGGCTGAAGATGTCACCGATCTTGCCTATCGCATGGGTCACGCGCCCAGCCTTCGTCGCAATGTCCAGAATCGTGTCGGCGGGCGGCGCAATCGCGAAATCGCGGCGGTTCGGGGTGCGCTTGAACTGCCCCGGAGTCTCACCCAGAAAAGGCCGCGCAATCGCCCGTCCGACCCGCATCCGGTGCAGCATCGGCGCGATCCCCTCGCAAAGCGCGATTAGCCGATCCAGCCCGAAATGTTCCTCATGCGCGGCGATTTGCAGCACGCTATCGACCGAGGTGTAACAGATCGGCCAGCCGGTGCGGATATGCTCGACCCCGAAATCGTCGATCACCTGCGTCCCCGAGGCGTGGCAATTGGCCAATATCCCCTCGGTCCCGGCAAGCTCGCATAACCGCTGCGTCACCTCGGCGGGGAAGGACGGCACCGTGTCGGGGAAATAATGCCATTCCCACGGCACCGGCACGCCCGCGATCTCCCAATGACCCGAAGGCGTATCCTTGCCCGGCGAAATTTCGGTCGCAGCCCCCCACAGTCCCTCGGGCTGAACCATCAGCCCCGGCGCATCCTGACCCGAGGCCAGCCTGATCGCCGATCCAAGCCCAAGCCGCGCCAGATGCGGCATGTTCAGGGGCTGCGCGGCGGCGATATGGCCGATGGTATTCGCGCCGCTATCGGGCAAGGCGCCGTTGAAGAACCGATCCGCATCGGGCGCGCCGCCGATGCCTGCGGAATCCATCACGATCAGAAAGGCGCGGTTTTCACTCATTCACTCACGATCCTTGCACGGACCAACGGTCCGGGTTGCCCATCGCCCAATCTATACGCCGCCTGAACACCCGCCACAGCGATTTCCGCCGCCGTCTCATCGGCGGCATGAACCATCGCCAGCGGACGATCCGGCCCGACCTCTTCCCCCAGCTTCGCCAGATCGGACAGCCCGACGCGGTGATCAATCTTCTCGCCCGCCCGCACGCGCCCGCCGCCAAGCGCCACCACCGTATGGCCAAGCGCGGTCACGTCGATCGCCCCCACGCGCCCCGCCACGACAGGCACCGGCGCGATGACCGGAGAGATCGCCAGAAACACATCCGGGCGTTCCACCAGATCGGCAGGCCCGCCCTGCGCCGCAACCATCTGCCCGAAAATCTCGGCCGGTCGCCCGGAATCCAGCAGCGCCGCCGGATCGCCCGGCACATCGGCCAGCCGCAGACATTCCGCCGCCAGTTCCAGCACCAGATCGCGCAACGCGCCCTTCTGACCCTTCAGAACCGCAATCGCCTCGAACACTTCCAGCGCATTCCCGGCGCTGCGGGCAAGCGGCTGGTCCATATCGGTAATCAGCGCCGCCGTCCGGCAGCCAGCGCCATTGGCGGTCTTGACCAAAGCCTCGGCCAGCCGCTGCGAGGCATCGTCTTTCTTCAGAAACGCCCCCGACCCCGCCTTCACGTCCAAAACCAGCGCCTGCAACCCCGCCGCCAGCTTCTTCGACAGGATCGAGGCGGTGATCAGATCGATCGACTCGACCGTGCCGGATTCGTCGCGGATCGCGTAAAGCCGCCGATCCGCCGGGGCCAGATCGCCGGTGGCTGAAACGATGGCACAGCCCACCTCGCGAACGATCTTGCGAAACGCCGCCTCGCCCTGATCGCAGACGAACCCCGGTATCGCTTCCAGCTTGTCCAGCGTGCCGCCGGTATGCCCCAGACCCCGCCCCGAGATCATCGGCACGAACGCCCCCGCCGCCGCCAGCAGCGGCGCAAGGATCAGACTGGTCGTATCCCCGATGCCGCCGGTCGAATGCTTGTCCACGACCGCCCCCGGCAGATCCCAGTGCAGGACCTGCCCGGAATCGCGCATCGCCCGGGTCAGCGCCACCCGCCCCTCAGTTCCGACGCCCTTCAGCAGCACCGCCATCGCAAACGCCGCCGCCTGCGCATCGCTGACCGAGCCATCGGCCAACCCTTGCGCCATCAGCGCCGCGCCGGGCCGGTCCAAACCGCGCCCGTCGCGGATCGCGGCAATCACCTGCCTCGGATCGGTCATCCGGCGTTCTTCATGTGATCGGCGCCAAACCGCCCCGGCAACAGCTCGCCAATCGTGGTCGAGAAGGTCTCGCCTCCGGTGGTCGCCAACGTCACCGGCACATCGCCCGCCCCGAACTCAGCCAGTTTCTGCCGACAGCCGCCGCAGGGCGGCACCGGCGAAGGCGCATCGGCGATCACCGCCACCTCGACCAACGTGGTCTCACCCGCCGCGACCATCGCGGAAATCGCCCCTGCCTCGGCACAGGTCCCCTCGGGATAGGCCACGTTTTCCACGTTGCAGCCACGATAGACCTTGCCCGAAGCCCCACGAATGGCCGCGCCGACCTTGAATTTCGAATAGGGCACATAAGCCGCCTCGCGCACCTCGCGCGCCGCATCCAGCAGAGACATTCCCGACCTCCTGCATATTCAGTATCGCGCATTTTTGCGCCCTGCCATGCGCTAACGCAAGGCGAAGCCGCCTGTTCCCCGCCTGCCAAATGGTTTAGGAGATGGTTTAACGGTGAACTAATTCCGATGCTTGAGGGGGCAGAGATGGACGAACGCAGGCAGGACAACGCCAGACAGGAAGCTCTGGACTATCACGAATTTCCCCGTCCGGGTAAGCTGGAGATCCGCGCGACCAAGCCGCTGGCCAATGGCCGCGACCTCAGCCGCGCCTATTCACCGGGCGTTGCCGAAGCCTGTCTGGAAATTCAGGCCGATCCGGCCAATGCCAGCCGCTACACCTCGCGCGGCAACCTTGTGGCGGTGGTCTCGAACGGGACCGCGGTGCTGGGCCTTGGCAATATCGGTGCCGCCGCCTCGAAGCCGGTGATGGAGGGCAAGGCCGTCCTCTTCAAGAAATTCGCCAATATCGACTGCTTCGATATCGAGGTGAACGAGGCCGATCCCGAAAAGCTGGCCGATATCGTCTGCGCGCTGGAGCCGACCTTCGGCGCGATCAACCTTGAGGACATCAAGGCCCCCGAATGTTTCATCGTCGAGAAACTGTGCCGCGAGCGGATGAATATCCCGGTCTTCCATGATGACCAGCACGGCACCGCCATCGTCGTGGGCGCCGCGGCCACCAACGCGGTTCTGGTGGCGTCCAAGAAGTTCGAGGATATCAAGGTCGTCTCGACCGGCGGTGGTGCGGCGGGGATCGCCTGCCTCAACATGCTGCTGAAACTGGGCGTGAAGCGCGAGAATGTCTGGCTCTGCGATATTCATGGGCTGGTCTATAAAGGCCGGGTCGAGGATATGACGGCGCAGAAAGCCGAATTTGCCCAGCACAGCGATCTGCGCACGCTGGACGACGTGATCGACGGCGCGGATATGTTCCTTGGCCTCTCCGGCCCCGGCGTGCTGAAGCCCGAAATGGTCGCCAAGATGACCGACCGGCCGATCATCTTCGCCCTTGCCAACCCGACCCCGGAAATTCTGCCCGAGGATGCCCGCGCGGTAAAACCCGACGCGATCATCGCCACCGGCCGCAGCGATTACCCGAACCAGGTGAACAACGTCCTCTGCTTCCCGTTCATCTTCCGGGGTGCGCTGGACGTGGGCGCGACGACGATCAACGACGATATGGAACTGGCCTGCATCGAGGGCATTGCCGCCCTTGCCCGCGCCACCACCGCCGCCGAAGCCGCTGCCGCCTATCGCGGCGAAACGCTGACCTTCGGCCCGGAATATCTGATCCCGAAACCCTTCGATCCGCGGCTGATGGGTGTCGTGTCCTCTGCCGTGGCCCGCGCCGCGATGGAATCCGGCGTCGCGCAACGACCGCTTGAGGATATCGAGGCCTACAAGCGCAAACTTGACGGCTCGGTCTTCCGTTCGGCGCTGATCATGCGCCCGGTCTTTGAAGCCTCGGCGCTTGCCAGCCGCAAGATCGCCTTCGCCGAGGGCGAGGATGAGCGGGTCCTGCGCGCCGCCAATGCGATGCTGGAAGAAACCACCGACGTTCCGATCCTCATCGGACGCCCCGAGGTGATCGCCATGCGCGCCGAACGCGCCGGCCTGCCGATCCGCCCCGAACGCGACTTCGAGATCGTGAACCCGGAAAACGACCCCCGCTACCGCGATTACTGGGAAACCTATCACAGCCTGATGGCCCGTCAGGGCGTCACCCCCGACATTGCCCGCGCGGTGATGCGCACCAACACCACCGCCATCGGCTCGGTCATGGTCCATCGCGGCGAGGCCGACAGCATGATCTGCGGCACCTTCGGCCAGTTCTCGTGGCACCTGCGCTATGTCCGCGAAATCCTGGCCCGCGGCGATCTGCACCCGGTCGGCGCGCTGTCGATGATCATTCTGGAAGACGGCCCGCTCTTCATCGCCGACACCCAATGCCACAACGACCCGACGCCGACCGAGGTGATGGAAACGGTGATCGGCGCCGCCCGCCATGTCAGCCGCTTCGGCGTGACGCCCAAGATCGCGCTGTGTTCGCATTCGCAATTCGGCAATCTCGACACCTATTCGGGCCGCAAGATGCGCGAGGCGATGCGCCTTCTGGACGAACGCAATCCGGGCTTCATGTATGACGGCGAAATGCATGTCGATGCGGCGCTGGACCCGGACCTGCGCGAACGCATCTTCCCCGGCTCACGTCTGGACGGGATCGCCAATGTGCTGGTCTTCGCCGGAACCGACGCCGCATCGGGCGTCCGCAACGCGCTGAAGATGCGCGCGAACGGACTGGAGGTCGGACCGATCCTGATGGGCATGGGCAACAAGGCCCATATCGTCACCCCCTCGATCACCGCCCGCGGCCTTCTGAACATGAGCGCCATCGCTGGCACCCCGGTCTCGCATTATAGCTGACAAAGACAGGGTGCGTGCCCCGCACGCACCTTATCCACACCAGACGCAACACCCACCGTGCGCAAGCGGTGTACACCCTGTGCACATCTTGTGACTACGCGTTGCACGCTCGGTGCAGCGGAAAACGCAGCATTTGCTGGTCTCTTCTCACCCGGCCAGCATCTCCGTTGCACAAATACCGAATGCAACGCCCGCTGCGTTGCGCCTAGCCTGCCGCCTGCCACTCTCTGACCGCATCCAGCGGCCACAGCAACATCAGCACATTCAGCGCCAGCCCGTCGCGGATGATCCACAGCGTCAGCAACTCGAACCCGATCACGATGGCGACGGAGGCCCAGACCGGCAGCCACCGGGCAAGGTAAAACCCCAAGACCATCGCCAGCATATCGCTGACCGAATTGATCACGCTGTCGCCGTAGTAATCCAGCGAGATCGTCACCGCCCGATACCGCTCGATGATCGCGTCCGAATTCTCGACGATCTCCCAGATCGCCTCGATCAGCGTGGCGATGGCCAGCCGCCATCCAAACGACAACCGCCGCGCCACCAGCCACAGCCCGGCATAGAACAGGAACCCGTGCAGCAGATGCGACGGCGTGTACCAGTCGCTGATATGCTGCGAGTTTTCCGAGCTGAACTTCACCCCATGCCACAGCTTCACATAGCCGCAATCGCAAATCGGCACCCGCCCGGCGGCAAGAAGCCAAAGTGCGGCGATCAGGATGATTCCCGCAGAAATCCAGTAGGGTAGCGCCTTCTTCGAAATCATGCTTCCCGCCTTCGACAGCTTTCCTCCGCTTTGCCCTGTCATGCGATGGCTGTCCAGTCCCGGCTGGTTCGCCACAAAAGCGCGCCGCCTGATACAGGCAATTTAACCAATTGTATCTGCGGACCTCGGGTCTATCATCGACCTTGTTACGTATTGAATAAACATTGGAAGGAGGGGCCAATGGTTGTCTTGCATACCGTAATTGCAATCGTTCTCGTGATCGGACTGATTATCCGCTTCCGCGTCGATCCTGTCATCTCACTGATCCTCGGCTCGCTTTATCTTGGCCTTGCCAGCGGCGTCGGCTTCGGCGGCACGCTGGAAGCCATCACCGGCGGCTTTGGCGAGATCATGGCCAAGGTCGGCTTGCTGATCGGCTTCGGCGTGGTGATCGGATCGCTTCTGCACGCGACCGGCGCGTTCAGGCGCATGGTCTCGACACTGGTCAACGCGGTCGGGCCGAAGCGCCTGCCCTATGCGATGGCCGGAGCGATGTCCACGATCTTTCCGTCGATCTATGTCGATGTGCAGGTGGTTCTGGCCTCGCCCGTCGCCCGCTCGGCGGCACCGCATCTGGGCAAGAACGGCCTGCCGCTTCTGGCAGGCGCCATCGGCACCGGCATCTTCTCGGGCTATGTGTTCGTGGTGCCGGGCCTGGCAGTGATCCTGGTCGCGGGTCAGGTCAATGTCAGCCTTGGCACATGGTTGCTGGGCGGTCTGGTGATCGGCCTTGCGACCGCGCTTCTGACCACATTCCTGTTCCAGATGCTTCTGAAAACCAGCTACTGGAAGCCCGAAACCGACGAGGAACCGGACGAGGCGATGCTGGAGATCGAGGCCAGCGACGACAAGGCCAGTCTTGACGACGCGCCCAGCCTTGGTGTCTCGGTCCTGCCGATCATCGTGCCTTTGCTGATGATCGCCTTCGGCGCGTTTGCGAAACTTGCCGGGGTCGAGAACGACTTCATCGCCTTCATAGGCAACGCCAATCTGGCGCTGTTCGTCGGCCTGATGATCGCCTTTCTGATCGCCCGCAGCCGGATCGGCGTGGACAAGACCAATGAGGCGCTGTCCGAAGGTTTCCATACCAGCGGCGAGATCCTTCTGATCACTGGCGTCGGCGGCTCGCTGGGCGCGGTGATCGAGGCGTCGGGCATGGACAAGCAGCTTGGCGCGCTGTTCGCCGCCGATGCGGGTGCGCCGATCATCATCAGCATCCTCTTGGCGTGGTTCATCGCGGCGGTGCTGCATATCGCCATCGGCTCGGTCTCGGTCGCGGCGCTGACCGCAGCCGGGATCATCGGTCCGATCGTCCCGCAACTGGCGGTCTCGCCGGTGGTGATCGGCTTCGCCATCGCCTCAGGCGCGCTGTTCGCGGTGCAGGTGAACAGTAACTTCTTCTGGATGTTCAAGGCGCTATTGGGCCTATCTACCAAAGGTGCGTTAAAGACGCTGACCATGGTGACCTCAATCGCGGCGGTGGTGTCGCTGCCAATGGTCATCGCGATAAGCTGGCTTCTCTAGGGCAGCCCGCGCCGCGCATTGTTCCGCGCGGCGCGCCGCGCAAGCAACAAGGCCGCGTCCGAAAATCGGGCGCGGCCTCCGACTTTCCGCCATATCGACGAATGTTACCGCTAAGATAGTTGCGTCACGAAGGCCTTCTTGCGACACAATCGGATCAGGTGGGGGAGTATTCTTGATGGCTTATCGCGACGTTTACGCCGACTGGCAGGCGGATCCCGAGTCGTTCTGGCTTCGGGAGGCCGAAAAGATCGACTGGATCAGGATGCCCAGCAAAGCCTTTTTCGACCAAGGCCCGGCGGGGGAATGGTTTGCTGATGGCATTCTGAATGCCTGCTGGAACGCGGTTGACCGGCATGTCGAGGCGGGTCGCGGCGAGCAGGTGGCGATCATCCATGACAGCCCGATCACCGGCACGCACCAGACCCTGACCTATTCCGAATTGCTGCAGAACGTCGCCCGGCTAGCCGGTGCCCTGCGCGAACGCGGCATTGCCAAGGGCGACCGCGTGATCATCTACATGCCGATGGTGCCCGAGGCGCTGACGGCGATGCTGGCCTGCGCCCGCCTTGGCGCGATCCATTCCGTCGTCTTCGGCGGTTTCGCCGCGCAAGAGCTTGCCGTCCGCATCGATGACGCCACGCCCAAGGCGATCATCGCCGCCTCTTGCGGGATCGAGCCGGGGCGCATCATCGCCTACAAACCCTTGATCGACAAAGCGATAGAGCTTGCCCGCCACAAACCCGAATTCTGCGTGATCCTGCAGCGCGAACAGCAGCCCGCCGAAATGATCAAGGGGCGCGATCTGGATTGGAACGGCTTCCAGCAGGATGCCACTCCGGCGGAATGCGTCCCGGTCGAGGGTAATCACCCCTCTTATGTGCTCTATACATCGGGGACGACCGGACAGCCGAAGGGCGTGGTGCGTGATAGCGGCGGGCATCTGGTCGCGCTCAACTGGACGATGAAGAACATCTACGGGATCGACGCGGGCGATGTGTTCTGGGCGGCCTCGGATGTCGGCTGGGTCGTGGGACATTCCTATATCTGCTACGGGCCGCTGGTCGCCGGGGCGACAACGGTTGTCTTCGAGGGAAAGCCCGTTGGCACGCCCGACCCCGCAGCTTTCTGGCGTGTAATCCAGAACAACAAGGTGAAAAGCTTTTTCACCGCGCCCACCGCGATTCGCGCCGTCAAGCGCGAGGATCCGAAGGCCGAATTGCTGGCTGAATATGACCTGTCGAGCCTGCAAGCGCTGTTCCTTGCGGGCGAGCGTGCCGATGGTGACACGCTGATCTGGGCCGAAGAGGCGCTGAAACTTCCGGTCATCGACCATTGGTGGCAGACCGAAACCGGCTGGCCGGTCGCGGCGAACCCGCTGGGCCTTGAATTGCTGCCGATGAAAAAGGGCAGCCCGACCGTGATCATGCCGGGCTATGATGTGCAGGTGCTTGATGAGGGTGGCCAGCCCGTCGGGCCGGGAACGCTGGGCGCGGTCGCGATCCGCCTGCCCTTGCCCCCGGGAACGCTGCCGACCCTGTGGAACGCCGAAGACCGCTTTCGCCGCGCCTATCTTCAGCATTTCCCCGGCTTTTACGAGACCGGAGATGCGGGCTATGTCGATGAGGACGGCTATCTCTATATCATGGCGCGCACTGATGACGTGATTAACGTGGCCGGGCATCGCCTGTCCACCGGCGCGATGGAGGATGTGCTTTCCCATCATCCCGCCGTTGCGGAATGCGCGGTGATCGGGGTTGCGGACGACCTGAAGGGACAGATGCCGCTGGGCTTTCTGTGCCTGAAAAAGGGTGCCAACGACAACCATGACAGCATTGTGCGCGAAGTGGTGGCGATGGTGCGCGACCAGATCGGCCCGGTTGCGGCGTTCAAGACCGCCTGCGTGGTGGATCGCCTGCCCAAGACCCGCTCTGGCAAGATCCTGCGCGCGACCATGGCGAAAATCGCCGATGGGGAAGAGTTCAAGGTGCCGGCAACAATCGATGACCCTGCCATTCTGGACGAAATCGCCGTCGTGCTGCGTCAGGCGGGCTACCCCCGCGGCTGATGTTTGAACCATCAGCGCGTTTCCGCGTTGCATTTGCGGAGGCGCCTATGAAAGTTGAAAAGCCCGACCCCAGCAGCGAATTGATCGATCACATCCACCTGCGAACGGCCAATTTCGACCTGTCCTGCCCCTTCTACATCGCGATATTCGACGCGATGGGCCGGGGCAGTGCTTTGCACAAAGGTCGGGACTGGCTTGAGATCGGGGCTTTTTATCTGGAACAGGCCGAACCGACATTGCGTCCAAGCAGCATCCATCTGTGCTTCCGCGCCCGGTCGCGGGACGAGGTCGAAGCCTTCCATCGCGAAGGTCTGAAAGCAGGCGGCCGCGACAATGGTTTACCCGGCCTGCGGGACTATCATCCGGGCTATTACGCGGCATTTCTGCTTGATCCTGACGGCAACAACATCGAAGCGAAATTCGATGAGAGGACGGATCAGGACGATCTCTAAGCCGGTTTCCATCTCTCTTGCCCTGATTTTCTGATGGCGTCGCACAGGGAAAAATCTTCTCCCCCGACCATCGAAAAAACATGACCTCTCTTATCGTCATTCCCCGGCGTCGGTGACATGATCAGCCCATGCGCCCCCATGGGACGCGCCTTTGCTGAATCAGGAGCGGTCATATGCCTCTGGAAGCGGTTGGTCTGGGCGATACGCTGGCCAGAATGTGCACCAATGAAGCCTTGCGGAAGGCAATTGAACGTCGCTCTGACGAGATCGAGGATATCGATCAGCAAGAGCGTGCGTTACTGTCACCGCCAATCCCCGGGGCGATCCCGGTCCCTCACCGATATGCCGTCGCTGCCTTCGTGGCGGCGTGGCATCAGGAGCAGGCGATTGCGCAGCGCTATCAGAGCATTCTTGCAGCGCGTGAGGATGCCGACGCCGCTTTCTTGAAAGCCGTCCGCATCTGGTCGCGCAGTCTCGGCAGAAGCAATGAGCCCGTGTCAGAGGACGCCCCGGATGAGGGCGGATCGTGGCTTGGCGCGGCCGCTTCGTATAGCCGCGCCCTTCTGGGCGGCACTCCGCAGATAGCTCAGCACGGATACTGGCTGAATTCCGACGAACGCGAAGAGATCGGGCAGATCGCGAGTATCGTCATCTTACGTGTCCGACTGGTCGCGGGTCTGCGCCAATGTGTGCTGGCAGCGCAGGAGTTGCCAGGCGAGTTTTCAGGGAAAGGTCGCAGTCATGATGTTTGATGCACAGATCGGCACCGGCGGTTCGAAATCACGATGGCCCTGGCGCAGCAGGCCGCAGGGCCTTGAGAACGGCGAACGCGCATTGATCGCACTGGTCGTCGCGCGTCAGGCAGGACTGACCGAGCTTGCCCGCCAATACGCCGACGAGGCCGCCGACGCGACACATGACCCGTTCGCCGTCACGCTGCTGCTTGAGGAGGGGCTACCGTCCCCGCTAACAGGTCGGCTGGGCGCGCTGGCAACCGCCGCAGGGGCGCTGGCGCAGACACCGCCAAGTCTTGGGGCGTTTGAGCTGAAAAGGCTGAACGCAAACGGTATTCAGCCCGATGAGTTGCTGGACGTGGTCTTCACCGTCGCGCGGATCACCAGCGAGTTGCAGGCGAAGTCCGGCGAATAGAGCCGACTGTGTTGTGTCCTTGTTGTCGGCGGATGCCATAGCCTCTTACTTGAAAATTCCGCATCACCGCCCGCAATCTCGGCAGCGCCACCCGCCTTTGCTCCCCAAAATAGGGGTGGGGTAAATATTCCACCAAAGCATGGATTTTTTATCTCGACACCATGCTGTCATCTCCAAGAACATCCTCACCAGTTTCTTGTTTAGATTTACCGCTGCAAAACCAAACTGCATTTATAAAAATCAGATAAAAAATTTATTTATAGGCAGTGACTTACAATAAATATCCATCCAGAAACCTTGCCCGCGGATTGTGGGCAAAGCGCCCATTATATGATCCTTCAGCACCAAGCAGGTTCCTTTTCCAACCACAGCAGGAAAGTCTGACGATGGCGGCACAGGGAAATGCTGCCGAGGCAGCGGCCAGATTGCTTTATCTGTGTCACCATTGCCCTTTTCGCCCCAGTAAGGCGAGATCATCCCACCTTTAGAATGATCGAAAACGCGGCACATGCGCGTCGATCGATCAGCGCGAACTGTCCCCGCATTCCATTTCCTTGCGCAAAACGGGAACTCGTCGAAAAATCAATGTCATCGGATAATAAGTCCAGTTGAGATGACGAAAATTCGATGATATTATTAACAAACCACAGCATTTTCATTTCGAATCCCCAGCACCTCAGCCAACTCTGAGTATTTTGCGAGGTTATCGTTGTGAATCCTGACAAAGCCTTTCCGCACGAGGAAAACGCGCGGGTTATCTTCAAGACACTGAAATTCAGAAGCCTGGAAATAAAGAACCGCATATTCCGCTCGAATATTTCTGGCACTTTTGACGACTACAACGGACATGGCAGCCACACCCGGTTGAACTGGGAGGAAAAGTTCGCGCGTGGCGGGGTGGGCGCTATCCTGACCTCGTTCACGCCGGTCTCGGTGCGCGGTCGCATTCTGACGCGCTATGCGATGATCGATAGTGACGACAAGATCCCGTTCTGGCGGGCCGCCGCGGACCGGGTGCATGGGCATGACTGCAAGCTGATCATGCAATTGTCCCATTCGGGCAGACAGCAGGATCTGGGCGGGGTCGAGAACCTGCATCTCAGGGCGCAAAGTTCTACCAGCAAGCGGGATTACTTTCACGGCATCCTTTGTGAGGCGATGACAAAGCCCCAGATCGCAAATGTCGTCAATCTGTTCGCCCAAGGCGCTCGCCGCGCGCGTCAGGCGGGGCTGGACGGGGTCGAACTACACGGCGCGAACGGCTATCTGATCACGCAATTCCTCTCATCCGGCATCAACGACCGCAAGGACGAGTATGGCGGCAACTGGGAGGCGCGGGCACGGTTCGTGCTGGAAATCGTGCGCGCGATCCGGGCCGAGGTCGGGCCGGATTTTCACCTGCAGATGAAGATCAACGGCGAGGATCATAATTCCTGGCTTTATCCGTGGCAGAAACCCGGCAACACGTTGGACGAGACTCTGCGGATCTGCCGCTTGCTGATGGATGACGGCAAGGGGGTTGATGCCTTCCATGTCTCGTCAGGTTCGACCTTCCCGCATCCACGCAATCCTCCGGGTGATTTGCCGATGCGCGATCTGGTGCGCTGGTATGACGGCATGATCAGTCAGGGAACACGTGCCGGCTTCAATCACGCGATCTTTTCGAACCGCCTGACGGCGCAGGTTTTTCGTGCCTATTGGCGCTGGCGGCGCGGCAAGGTGATTGAGGGGATCAACCTGCCCTATGCCCGCGCCGTCCGCGAGGCGGTTCACGCGGTCGATCCGGCCATCCCGGTGATCTGCACTGGCGGCTTTCAGCATGCCGACGCGATTGCCGGGGCGATCCGTGACGGTGACTGCGATGCGGTGTCCATTGCGCGCCCGCTGATCGCCAATAACGACCTGCCGCAGATCCTGCAGCGGGCCAATGGTCCCGAACAAAGGCGCGAATGCACCTATTGCAACAAGTGCCTGATCAACGATCTGGAAAATCCCCTTGGCTGTTACGAGGTCAGCCGCTTTCCCGGCAACAGCTTCGAAGAGAGATATGAGGCCATGATCGCCGATGTGATGTCGGTCTTTGAGCCGCCAACCTATCCGCCCCCCACCACCGCTGCACACCAGCGGGTGCAGCCATGAAACGCGACGATGAGCCGCTAACGCCCGTCGAAAGATCGGTACGCAACCGCAAACGGCTGGTCTGGCTGATCATCCTCGCGCTGCTGGCTGGGCTGTTCTACTGGCTGGTGGTGGTAAACCAGTATGTCGTCGCCCAGAAATCGGAACAGGACCATTTCCTGCATGGTTCGATCGGGGCGGAGACTGCGAACGGCCTGCCCTATTGGGTTTTCAAGGCGCTGCCCGAAATCTACGACGACAAACTGGGCGGTGAGGGGTGGGGGAAATTCGGCCTGATCACCCTTCCCGAAGATGACCTGCCACTTGGCTTTTCGCGCCGGGTCGTCACCGGCGTCGAGCGGGTCTGGTTCAACTGCTCTCTCTGCCATATCGGCAGCTATCGGATGTCCGGAGGGGAGCAGCGCCTTATCGCGGGCGCGCCGTCGAACAATCTGCGCCTGCAAGAGCTGATCGTCTTTCTTGCCGAGGCAGGCCGTGATCCCGGTTTTACGGCCGACAGCCTGATGGACGGGATAGAAACGGCCGGGGGCGACCTGCCATGGTATCAGCGGCTGATCTATCGCCATCTTGTCTTCCCGGCTGTGAAGACAAGATTGCAATGGGTCAGTGAACGTCTCGCTTTCATCGACCGGCAACAGGAATGGGGTCCGGGTCGGGTGGACACTTTCAACCCCTACAAGGCCATCCAGTTCAACTTCCGCATGGATCAGGCGCATGTGGGTGATGATGTGCTGAACGGTTCGTCCGATTACCCGGCGATCTGGCAACAAAGCCCGCGCGAGGGCATGAACCTGCATTGGGACGGCAACAACGATTCCGTGGCCGAACGCAACCTTTCGGCGGCACTTGGCGCGGGCGTCACGCCGGTCACTGTGGACCGTGCCGCGATCGCGCGGATCGAAGAATGGATGTGGCAGCTACCCGCGCCACGCTATCCCGGCCCGATCGACGACGAGGCGGCCAACCGGGGTGAGACCCTTTACACCCGTTACTGCGCCGCGTGTCACGGTCGCTTGGCCGTCTCGCCGCCCCCGTATCCGGCTCTCGACGCTGCGGCCCCCTATGGCCCTACGCCCCCGTTGCGGGACTGCGCCGCACCGCGCCCCGCCACCTATGCAGCGGTCTGGAATCCGCAGACCAGAGGCGAGGCGGATGACCAGCCCGACACCTATGGCGAAGGTATCTCCGCCTATGCGCCCGCCCGGCGCTATGACTACGACCGGGGGCGCTATCCTTGTCTGGGACAGGTGGTGCCGCTGGACCGGATCGGCACCGATCCGGGGCGCTGGCGATCCTATACCCGCGAATTCTCAGCCGCGCAGAACCTGCTTTACGCAGGCTACCCTTGGCGGTTCGAGCGGTTCCGCAAGACCGACGGCTATGCCAGTCACCCGCTGGACGGGATATGGGCACGCTCACCCTATCTGCACAACGGCTCGGTTCCGACGCTCCGCGATCTGCTGGAACCGCCCGAGGCCCGGCCAGTCGAATGGTATCGCGGCTCGGACGAGATTGACCCGGTTCGGGTCGGCTATCGCTCGGATGCAGCCGCGCCGGGGCGTCTGTTCCTGTTCGATACAAGCCTGCCCGGTAACGGCAATGGCGGCCACGACTACGGTACCGGGCTTTCCGCCCGGCAAAAGGATGACATCGTCGAATACATGAAAAAGCTATGAAACGCATCGACTCTCTCAGCCACTGGAAAAGCCGCCACGCCATCGTCGTTTGGCTGGGGATCGTGCTGAACATGGGATTCGTGCTGCCGCTGATCTTCGCCCCCGAATGGTTCCTGTCGCTCTTCGGGCTGACGGCCGAGCCGCTGATCTGGCCGCGCTTCTCCGGCATTCTGCTGGGCATCCTGTCGGTCTTCTATATTCCCGCCACGCTCGACATCGACCGCTACCGGATTTTTGCCTGGCTGTCGGTCTTTCCGTCGCGGACCTTCGGGGCGGTGTTCTTTTCCTACATGGTCTTCGTGGCACAACAGCCCGCCGCCTTCCTGATGGGGGTCGCGCTGGACGGCAGCATCGGCATCGCCTCGCTCTGGTGCCTGATCCGCATCGTCTCGCTGGAACAGCAGATTGCCGAGGGGGACACCTGATGCGTTTGGCGCGGATCCTGCAGGCGCTTCTGTTGCTTCTGGTCATCGGCGGCATCGGTGGCTGGCTTTTGCTGTTCCGCCCGGTATCTCAGCCGCGAACGAATGACATGGCGGCGGTGTTCAACCACGGCTCCATCGGGAACGAGGAAACGCAGGGCATCCCCTACTGGATTTGGCGGGTGCTGCCGCAGGTTTTTCCCGATCTGCTGCCGGATGGCGGTGATGGCTATGCAGCCTTCGGCGTTTACTGGCAGCGCGGACAGGAATTGCCCGTCGGCTTTTCCAGGATGACGCTGGGCGCCATTCCAAGGGTCGCACCGAATTGCGCCTTTTGTCATCAGGGCAGCTACCGCCTGACCGAACAGATGCCGGCACGGCTGGTCAGCGCCGGTGCGGGCACGCGGGTCAATGTGCAGGCCTATCTGCGCTTTCTGATCGCCGCCGGGCAAGACCCGCGTTTCACCTCGGACCGGCTGATGGAGGAAATCGACGGCATCGTCGCGCTGCCCTTCTGGGAACGGTCGCTCTACCGCTATCTGCTGATCCCGGCGACACGGAGCGCGCTGCAACAGCAGGCGCAGCGCTTCGCATGGACCGAGACCCGGCCGGATTGGGGGCCGGGCCGGATCGATCCGTTCAACCCGGTGAAATACGCCAATCTGCAACTGCCCGACGACGGCACCATCGGCAATTCCGACATGATGCCGCTCTGGGCGCTAGGCAGCGTGGCGACGACGCAATCGGTGATCCGCTCGATGCATTGGGACGGGCTGATGACCGATCTGCACGAGACCGTGGTGGCCGGAGCCATCGGCGACGGCATGACCCGACTCAGCTATCCACGGACGCGCGACAACCTTGCCCGGATGGAGGATTTCATCCGCGTTCATAAGCCGCCCCCCTCGCCCTTCCGCACTACTTTGCCGACGGGCGATCCATACCGTGTCGAGCCCGGCGCGGTAGAGCAGGGAAAGGCGATCTATCGCAGGCTCTGCGCCGATTGCCACGAGCCAAGCGGGCCGCGTTTCCGCCAGCCGATCCCGGTGCTGGAGCTTGATACCGACCGCCACCGTCTGGACATGTGGACGCCCGCCGCCCGCGACCGCTATGCCAGCTACGAACATGACTATTCATGGGGTTTCCGATCCTTCCGCAAAACCGAGGGGTATGTCGCCGTCAACCTGACCGGGCTTTGGCTGCGCGCGCCCTATCTGCATAACGGCTCGGTCCCGACGCTGCGGGCCCTGCTGTTGCCGCCGGATCAGCGCCCGCAGACCTTCATGCGCGGCAGCGATCTGATCGATCCGGTCAACGGCGGCTTTCGCGACGATCCTCTTCGTCCCGGCTGGCTTTACGACACGCGCGAGCCGGGGAACGGCAATGGCGGCCATCTGTGGGGGACCGAGCTTTCCCCGGCCGACCGTGACGCCCTGCTGTCCTATCTGAAGACATTGTGAGGTTGCCATGCGTCTTCTGAAGCGAGTTGTTAAATGGCTGGCCGGGCTGGCTGTCGTGCTGGTCCTGATCATAGCAATCGGAGGGTTTCTGCTGGTTCGGGCCTTCGTGGAACCCGACGCGGCAGCCTTCGGCACGGTCAAGGATGAAGCTGCCGCCGCAAACCTCAAGGGCGAACATTTCCGACCTGCCGATGAAGGCTATTTCGCGGCGATGGACAAGGGCCTGCTGCTGCCCCCCGCCACAGGCCAGGATTATCCGGCAGAGATCCTTGAGATCGCCGACCTGACCGGCCTGCCCCCGGAAGATGTGCGAAACGCGGCGATCCGTGGCCAGAATGCGTGGATAGTCTGGACTGGTGGCAATGACCGCTTCTGGGACTTCGCCGCGGCAAATACAGTCGGCTCGTTCGATCTGCTGAAGACGATCTCGTCGCATCCCTCGCAATATTACAGCCGCGACAACCGTTTCCGCTGGCTGGGCCTGATCAATGAGCCATGCTTCTCACGGCCGACCGAACCTGACGGCGATCATTTCGGCCTGTGGCTGGATCAGCGCGACAGTGGCTGCCCAGACGATCCCTTTGCCGATGAGGCGAAATATGCGGGCGTCGCGGTCGGCGCGCGCGGCAAGACCCAGCCGGTCGGCTCCTATTACGGCGAACCTACGGGCGTGATCGGGCTGCGCCTGTTCCCCAACCCTGATTTCGACGAAGCGGCGAAGGAAAGCTGGGATCCGGTCCGCTACTATACCGATCCCGACTATTACAACGACGGCAAGCTGGTCCGGCCCTACCGGGTCGGTATGTCCTGCGCTTTCTGCCATGTCGGCCCGAACCCGATCAATCCGCCGCAAAACCCGGAAGCGCCGGAATGGGAAGAACTGACCTCGAACCCCGGCGCGCAGTATTTCTGGGTCGAGCGCATCTTCTTCTGGAACACCCGCCCCCGGTCCGAGCCGGGCGCCCCTGCCCCGAACGAGGCGAATTTCCTGTTCCAGCTTTTCCACACCAATCCTCCGGGATCGCTGGATACCTCGCTGGTCTCGTCGGATTACATGAACAACCCGCGGACCATGAACGCGGTCTATGAGGTCGGCGCGCGCCTGCAGATCGCCGCCAGACTGGGGACCGAGCAATTGCAGGGCGGCGAGAAGGACAACCGGCAGCTTCAGGACTTCCCGCAGACCGCCGCCCTTGCCGATCTTTATGATGCGACCAAGGGGACCGTCGCCTCGATGCGGGTGCTGAAGGACGGCGCGGATTCGGTTGGCGCACTGGGCGCGCTGAACCGCGTCTAT
This sequence comes from Paracoccus caeni, assembly GCF_016629665.1. Taxonomy (GTDB): domain Bacteria; phylum Pseudomonadota; class Alphaproteobacteria; order Rhodobacterales; family Rhodobacteraceae; genus Paracoccus; species Paracoccus caeni. Next base: position 787,762 of record NZ_JAEPRQ010000001.1, on the reverse strand, counting down.
CTGAATATCGGCCTTTTCTCCGAGGAATGGCTGCTGCATTTCCGCCCCTTCCTTGGCGGACAGAAGATCTCGCCCATCCTGATCGCGGACGCTCAGAAGAACTCGGCCTATTGGCAGGCGACCGAGAATATGACCGCCGACATGGCGATCTTCTTTCTGGTGACGGCGCGGGCCGACCTGCTGGCCGATGCGCCCGGCGGCCCGGACCTTCTTGATGCACGCGACCCTGCCGGTGTCGCGCGCGGCAAAGAGGTCTTTGCCGAGAACTGCGCCGCCTGCCATTCCTCGCGCCAGCCCGCACCTCCGGCTGAATCGGGCGTCGATCAGGGCATCTGCGAGGGCGGCGGTGCGGGGCCGCATTACCGCGAATGCTGGGACCGTTACCGGACATGGACGTTGACCGATGACTACAAAGCCCAGATGCGCGCCATCGTCGCAGAGCCTGATTTCACCGCTGCAAACTATTTCTCGACCGAACGCCGCGTGCCGATTGACGAGTTGGGGACGAATACCTGCTCGGCCATCGCGACCAACGGGCTGCGGGGCGATATCTGGGACAACTTCACCTCGGACAGCTACAAATCGCTGCCGCCGCCGGGGCCGGTGACAGTGCATCACCCTGTCTCCGGCGCGGCCTCCAGCTTTCAGTCGCCTGGCAACGGGCGCGGATATCTGCGGCCCGCATCGCTGGTCAGCCTGTGGTCAACCGCGCCCTATCTGCTGAACAACTCTGTCGGCTACGATGGCTATTCCGGTAGCTCCTATTCCGGAGATCAGTCGGCAAGCTGCCCCGCCGCCGATATCCGCGATCCCGACATGCCCTGTGTCGAGAACCGGCTTTATCAGTTCGACAAGTCGATCCGCCAGATGCTGTGGCCCGAAACCCGCCGCAGGGATACCCTGACGACAGAGCCAGTGCCGGGCTATATCTATCGCCTTTCCGCCCCGGCCTGCCTGATCGTGCCCAAGGGCTTTGCCCCCGATCCGATCCGCAACAATGCCCGGCTGCTGTCCCGGGTCGCCCCATGGCTGGTATCGCCCGACGGAACCGTGCGGGTCGGCCCCTTCCCGAAGGATTTCCCGATCAACGCGCTGGTGAACACCAAGCTGTTGCCGGACAATGATGAACCCGAGATGCTGACCCATCTTCTGAATATGGCCAAAGCCTCGCCCACGCTTCTGGGCGCGGTGCGGCAACTGGGTGGCCGCTGCTCGCCCGAGGAACTGGCCGACCCTGCGGTGCAGGCGGATGCCGAGCGGATCGTCCGCGAGACGGGTCTGGTCGATACACTGGTGGGCCTGTCGAAATGTCCCGACTATGTCGTCAACAAGGGGCATGAATTCGGTGCCGATCTGTCCGATACCGACAAGGAGGCGCTGATTTCCTTCCTGATGGAGCTTTGACATGACCCGCGCCGCCCCCGATTACATCGTTGTCGGCGCGGGGGCTGGCGGCGCGGTGGTCGCGGCCCGACTGGCAGAATCCGGCTTTCGCGTGCTGGTGATCGAGGCAGGGGGCGATCCACTTTCAGGCGCGGTCGATGAAAGCCTCGACATGCCCGTTTCCGATGCGATCCGCGTGCCCGCCTTTCACGCCTTCGCCTCTGAACATCCTGGTCTTTGCGACGATCACTGGGTCAAGCATCACGACGATATCCAGCTGCGCCGCCGCGACTGGCGCTATGACCCGCAGCGGGATGGCGTGTTGTATCCGCGTGCAAAGGGCCTTGGCGGCTGCACGGCGCATCATGCGATGATCACCGTCAGGCCGAACGATTCCGACTGGAACCAGATCGCTGCGATCACCGGCGATCCGGGTTGGCGCGCCTCGGCCATGCAGCGTTATTTCGAGCGGATCGAGCGGTGCCGATATCGGCCCTTTTTCTGGCGCTGGCTGTGGCGGCTCACCGGGTTCAATCCGACCGGGCATGGCTGGTCCGGCTGGCAGACAACCGAACGCGCCATTCCGTTGCGCGCCATCCTTGATCTGCCGCTGCGACTGGCGCTGCTGCGTTCGGTCGGCAGCGCCACCGATTTGCAGGAAGAAGCCGGGACGCGTTGGGAAACGACGACGCTGGACCCCAATGACCGCCGCTGGTGGAACCGTGGCATCGCCGGGATCCGCGTGGCTCCTCTGGGCACCCGCCGCCATGCCCGCCACGGCGCGCGAGAGCGGCTTCTTGATGTTCACGACCGCCATCCCGAGCGGCTGGAACTGCGCCTTCACAGCAAGGTGCTACGGGTCGAGATCCGCAATGGCCGCGCCATCGGTGTGGTCGTGCGGAAGCCCAGTGGAGGTGAAGAACTGATCGAGACAAGCCGCGAGGTGATCCTTGCCGGAGGTGCCTTCGGCACCCCGCATCTGCTGATGCTCTCGGGCGTTGGCGATGCCCGTCACCTGCGCGACAACGGGATCGAGCCGCAGCAGGATCTTCCCGGTGTCGGCAGCAATATGCAGGACCGCTACGAGATCGGTGTGGTCAACCGAATGAAAAAGCCATGGGGCGCGATGCGTGGCGTCACCTATTCCCGCAAGGATCGCCATTATCGCGTCTGGAAATGGTTCGGTCGCGGCAATTACGCCTCGAACGGGGTGCTGTTTTCACTTGCCATGCGCTCTGACCCAAGGCTGGCCGAGGTCGATCTGCACTGCTTCGCGCTGCTTGCGGATTTTCGCGGCTATTACCGGGGCTATTCGGAAAGGCTCCGGCGCGGAGATTACCTCAGTTGGGTGATCCTGAAAGCCTATGCCGCCAATCGCAACGGCAGCGTGCGGCTGACCAGCGCTGACCCGGACACGCCGCCCGATATCAGTTGCCGGTCGTTCAGCGGTCCGGGTGACACGCAGGATCTGGACGCCGTGGTGCAGGCGATCCGCGTGGTCCGGCGTCTGGGCGATTCCATGGACGATCTGGTCGCCGAAGAGGAAGAGCCGGGACGGCAGCGTAGTTCGGACGAATCCTTGCGGGACTATGTCCGCCAGAATGCCTGGGGTCATCATGCCTGCGGAACCGCCGCCATGGGCCCCAAGGCCGAGGGCGGCGTGCTGGACGCACGGCTTCGGGTCCATGGAATAGGCGGATTGCGCGTCGTAGATGCCTCGGCCTTTCCGCGCATCCCCGGCTATTTCCTCGCCATGGCGATCTTCATGCTGGCCGAGCGGGGGGCCGACATGCTCATCGAAGATGCCGATCAGAAATAACCCTCGTCGATCATGAACTGGAACATGTCGTTCATGCTCTCTGCAAGCGGGCGATAGGTCATCCCCAATTCGCGACGCGATTTCCCGTTATCGGCGCGCCACGGCACATTGATATTGCGGCTGACAAACTTGCGCGTCAGGCCAAGGCGCGGTGCCAGCAGCCACAGCAGCGCCTTGGGCGCCGGGCGGCGGGGCAGCGGATAGCGGGTGCCGTAGGTCGGTTGCAGGGTCATCAGCGCCGCCAACAGATCGGTCTGATGGCCGACGATGATGTTACGCCCCTCTGCCTGCGGCAGGAAGGCGGCGGCCAGATGCGCCTCGGCCACGTCACGGACATCGACGATCCCAAGACCAAGCCGCGGCGCACCGTGTCGAAACTCTCCGCTACCGGCGCGTTGCATGATGGCAAAGCTTTCCGAGCTTGGCTTGCCGCCCACCGCCGGACCCATGATCAGCGCGGGATTGACCACGACCAAGCGGAAACCGGCACCTTCCGCAATGCGCCATGCCTCTTGCTCGGCCAAGGTTTTCGACAGCGAATAGGGCTGATGGTCCAACGAGGCTGTGCTGTTCCAGATCGCCTCGGTCAGCACACCGCCCGGCGCGTCGGCGCAATCGGCCGCGTCGGTATAGATCGCCGCGCAGGAACTGGTCAGAACCACCCTCTCGACACTTTCGGTCTTCGCAGCCTGCATCAGCACATTGCGCGTGCCCAGCATTGCAGGCTCGATCAGCTCTTTCTGCGGGTCTTTGACGACGGTCTTGAAGGGCGATGCGGTGTGCAGCACCACACGGCATCCCTGCATCGCGTCGGCGAAATCGTCCGGCGACAGAAGTTCGGCGCGAAACAGATGCAGCCTGCCCGGTCCGGCCTCGGCCATATCGGTCAGATGGCGCAACCGGGCCGTGTCCGAAGGATCACGCACCGTGGCCTGCACGGTCACTCCGCTTTCCAGAAGTCGCCGGATAATCCAGCCCGCGACATAGCCCGTGGCGCCCGTGACAAGCACCGGTCGAGAGGGATCGTCGATCGCATGTTCCATGCTGCCCGTCCGTATCGCCGCTTTCGTGCAATCATACCCACGAAACCGCGCCCCGCAAAGGAGACTCCGTCCCCCTGAGACACAAATCCCGCCCCTGCTCGGGCGGACGGCAGCAGCGATGTGACCTCTATTCTGCCTCGGGCACGTAGATCATCCGCCCGTCATCCAGCCGATAGGTCACGCCCGCACGGACGCCCTGCCCCTCGCCTATGGTGTCATTGGCTTCGTAGCTTTGCAGCACTTCGCCTTCTTTGATGGTGACCCGCATCTGGTCGGTGCCGGGATTTTCGACCACGGTCACGCTGTCCGAGGCGAAGGGGTTCAGCGGGTTTTGCAGGATCACGATCATCAGGATGCCGATCACCACCAGAAACAGGTCGATCAGGTTGACGACCGACAGGATCGGATCGTCATCCTCTTGGTCCAGAAACCGCATCAGGCAACCCCCTGCCCGCGTTCCGCCGCGCGTAGTTCCACAAGCAGCCAGCGGCGACGAATGGTCAGCACCAGAAAGGTGATCGAGGCCGCGATCAGCGCAAGGATCACCGCCGAGAACGCGACGACCAGATTTTCCGCCACCGCAGCGGAATCGTTTTTCCCAAGCGCCAGAAGCGCCGGGCCCATCGGGATCATCGTCGCCACCAGCCCCAGCATCGGCGCGGCGCGCGACACGATCCGCAACCATTCGGTGCGGCGCAGGATCTCAAGCTCCAGATCATCGCCAGAGGCGCCAGCACCGGACAGCACCAGCACCGGACGATAACGACCCGCGCGGCGCTGCACATATTCGGTCAAGAACATGCCAAGGCTGACAAAGGCATAGGCCAGCGCGGCAAGGATCAAGATCAGGACGGGCACCTGAAACAGGCGGGAAATCTCGAACAGGTTGGTTTCCAGCGCGGTCATGCGGGGACTCCGATGGGGCGGGCGCGGTTGGCCCGGATTTGAAGGAAGGCGCCAAGGACGATCAGCGCCAGAATCGCCGAGGCGCCCAGCAGAAGCTGAATTGTGATCGGGGCGTCAGCAGGTGGCGGCGGGACGGGCGCCAGCACCTTGCCTTGCACCTGCTGTGCCGCCGGTTGCGAAGGGGCCGCATCCTGCGCAGCGGGCGCGGAAGCAGAGGGCGCGACAGCGGCGGGCACGGCAGCACCAGCGTCGGTGCCATAGCCCTGCCCCATCTGCTTCAGAAAGTCCTGAATGACGGTGGCCTCGTGGACGCTGACCTCATCCATCGCCACCAGTTCCTGCCAGCGTTCGGCCATGCGCGCACGGGTTTCGGCGGGTGCGTCCCAATAACCCTTGCGGATCGCCTCGGACATGCGGGCGATCAGTTGCGCCTGTGCGGTCGGGTTGTGCTGCTCGAACCACTCATTGACGCCAAGGTCCAGCCGGTCCTCGACATAGGTTTCAAACATCGCCTGCCACTGATCGGCACGAACGCTTTCGGGCGCGACCACCTGCCAGCCGAAGAGGTTGTTGGTGCCGTCCAGCACCGCAAGTGTGCCGGAATACCCCTCTTCCTGCATCGCCGACAGCCATTGCGGGCTAAGATAGCGCAGCCGCAACTCATCCGAGAGGAAGCTGGAAAGCGAGGCGGTGCGCGGCTCGCCGCGGCGCAGATCCGAGATGTAGAGGTCGGGTGTCGCACCATCCAGATGCCGGATCGCCAGCCCAAGCCCGCCCAGAAATTCGAACGGGTGATCGCTGTTCAAGACGCCATGCAGGTTCGAACTGCGCGACATGATCGCCGCATCGCTGCCCCGCAATTGCTGGGCAAAGAGGTTGACGCCCTCGGGTGCCACGCCCCAGTCATCGGCGCCGTAGGCAAAGCGCGTGCCCTCAAGGAAGGTGCGGGCCGGGACTGCTTCATCCTCCCAACTCGCGGAATCCAGCGTGACATGGCTGATCCCCGAACCATAGCTTTCCGGCGCATTGCTGAAGATACGATGCCGGGCCAGTCGGGCGGCCTGATCGGCCTCTACCCCTTCACGCGCAAGTTCCGCCGCGATGCGTCGGCTGTTCAGCGACACGGTATTTCCCGGCTCGTCCAGTTCGGCCAGCCGGTCGGTCGCCTCTGCCAGCAGCCGCATGAAGCTGTCAAATTGGTCGCGATAGACGCTGGTGACCGAGATCACCACGTCGATCCTTGGCCGCCCTAATTCCGCGGCGGGGATGATTTGCAGCTCGGTCAGCCGCCCCGCCGGATCGCGGATCGGACGCAGACCAAGCGCATGCAGGATCTGCGCCTCGGTCACGCCAAGATGATTGATCGCCTCGCTGGCCCAAAGGCTGAAGGCCAGCCGGTCCGGAATCGCGCCGTCATGATCCGCCGCATAGGCATCCAGCAATTGCTGCAATCCGCGTTCGCCCGCGGCATAGGCGCTTTCCGACGGAATGCGGTTCGCCTCGAAGGCGTAAAGATTGCGGCCCGAGCGCAGGTCAGGATTGCGGATCGGATCACCGCCCGAGCCGGGCGGGACATATCGCCCGGCCAGCCCGGCCAGAAGCGAGGGGATTTCCTCGGGCGCGGCGGCGGCTCGGTCAAGCTCGATGGCGCGGGCGCGCAGGGCGGCCATGTCGGGATCGGTGGCCGCTTCACCGTCACGCAGCCAACGGCGAAGCTGGGCCACGGGTTCGCTTTGGGCCAACAAGGCAGGGTCGAGTGTCAGCGGCTCGGGGCTGTGGTCGTGATCGTGGCTGCCGTGGTCATGGGTGAAGCTTTCGCGATAGGGCTCTCCAAGCTGTTGCAGGATGGTGACCAGCCGGTGTTCGGGATCGGCGGCCTCCCCAAAGGTATGCAAGCCCAAGGGCACCGCGCTTTCGGCAAGGTGATGCAGATGATCGTGCAACGCCGACATGAAGGCGGGGAAATCGGCCGCGATCCGGGCATCGTCCCAGTCCATATCCGCCGCGATGCCGGTCTCTGCCGCCATCTCCTGCAACCTGTTGGCACTTTCGTCACGGACCGGGCCGGGGGCAAGTTGAACATATTCGTGGATCGCGTCGTGAAGATCGCGCAGATCCTCTTGCAGGCCAGCGGGCGCGAAGGGCGGGGTCTGGTGGCTGACGATCACCGCGCGGCCACGGCGACGGGCCTGAATCGCCTCGCTGATATTGTCCTGAAGATAGGGGTAAAATACCGGGATATCGCCAAGCGCGAGGAACGGATAATCCGCCGCCCAAAGCCCGCGATCCTTGCCCTTCAGCCATTCCTGCGATCCATGCGTGCCCAGATGGATCAGCGCATCCGCGCCGAATTCCTGCCTGAGCCACAGATAGGCCGCCATATACAGATGATCCGGCGGCATCGCGGTATCGTGGTAATGCGAATGCCCGCCCTGTCCGGTGCGCGGCATCTGCGGCAGGATCGCCAGATTACCCAGTTGCAGCCGCGGGATGACAAACGCCGCCTCGCCGTCAACCTGCCTGACCGCCCAATGCCGCAGGGGATCGCCCGCGCTGGCAAGTTCGGCCCTGCGGATTTCGGGCAGGCTGTCCAGCCATTCACGATAGGCCGAAACGGGCAAGCTGTCCGCAAGCCCGCGTTCCAGTAGCTCCTCGGGCGGTACGGTGCGCCAGACCATCGACAACAGCGCCTGAAGGTTCTCGATCGCACCTGCCTCGTCCAGCGGATCGACGCGGTAGCCAGCATCGGCAAGCGCCTTGGTGATCACCTCGATGCTGCGCGGGATATTCAGGTTCGAGGCCGAAAAGTTCCGCTCACCAGGAGGATAATTCCAGAACATCATCGCCAGCCGCTTGTCGGCGGCAGGGGTGCGGTGCAGCGCGGCGATCCGGGCCAGTTTTCCGGTCAGAGCATCCAACTGCTCGGGGATCAGCACTTCCTGCCCGCCTTCGATAGCGGTCAGCACGATCGGATCACTGGCTCCCCAGACCTCGGCCCCGGCCAGAAACACCGCCGCCGAACCCTGCGAGACACCGCTTTGCGCGGCGCGGAAATCGTCAGGTGTGCCTTCGCGATAGGCCAGCGTCTGAATGACAGGCAGGTCGATCTGCAAAAACTGCTGCGCCAATGCCGGGCCGTCGCGCAGATGGGTGCGGATCACCACCGCCTCGGCCCCGGCTTCAGCAAGCAAACCCGGACGAGCCTCGGGTGGCGACCAGAACGCCACCGGGATCAGACCTGCCGCCTCGATCCCCCGGATCAGGCCATCGATGGGACCAGAGGTCAGATCGGTGACCGTGCCGGAATGGGTGATGATACCGACCACGCCCTTGTCGCCGGTCCCGCGCCCCTGCTGCCAGTCCAGATAGGCGGCGACATCGGTGAACAGGCCCGGCGCGTCGGGGTGATGGATTGCGGTTTCGGGGATCTGGATCGGATCGGGGAAAGCGCTCCGGTCGGCATCCTGCGACCATGCGGACAGATAGCGGAAGAAATTGCGATAGTTCTCGGCCCCACCCGCCGCGTAATATCCGGCCAGCCTTGCCGCATCCGAGGGCGGCAGGCCCTGCCATTCCGGCGCGCCTCCGCCCACGGTGACCCAAGGCGTGCCGCCATCCTTGAGATCGGCCAAACCCGCGTCCAATGCGGTGCGGTCATTCAGACGCGGCGCGTCGATCAGCACCAGATCGGCATCTTTGAACCATGCGGCATCGCCCTGCCCCGGCCCGACGATCACCGATTGCAGCGTGACGCCTTCGGTCGCGGCCAGTTCCTTCAGCGCCTGAAACTTGCCCGGTATGACGAAATCCGGCGCAAGAATGCGCAAGACCGGATCGGCAGAACCGGCCTGAGCAGACAGGATCAGCGCAAGCGCCGCCAGCAGGGTTCGCAGCATCAGAAAGGCTCCGTCAGAAACGCGCGGTCAGACCGGCAAAGATGCGTCTGCCGGGATCGGCGAATTTGTAAGCCTCATCCTCCAGTGCCAGCCGCTCATCGGTGAGGTTCTCGATCCCGAATTGCAGCGAGGCCGCCTCGCTGACCGCATAATCGCCATAGGCCGACACCATCGTATAGGACGGCGCGGTGCCGGTGCCCGTGGTGCTTTTCTGCGTGCCGACATGCCGCAGGCTCAGCGTCGCCGAGAAGCGGTCAACCGGCTGCCATTCCAGATCGACCGTCCCCGAATGGCGCGGACGCCCGGTCAGTTGTTCCCCCGTGCCGCGATCAATGGCGTCAAGATAGCCATAGCTTGCGCGCAGGATCAGATCCGGGCGCAATTCGATATCGCCGCCCAGTTCCAAGCCGCGAATCCGCACCTCATCGACATTGCTATAGGTCCATGTCTGCGGCAGCCCGTTGGTGCAGTTCACCACGCAGCCGGATTGAATCAGGTTATCGACATCGTTCTGAAAGACGGTCGCATTCGCGTTCCAGCCGGTTCCCGCGTAATCCACGCCAAGCTCGGCGCTGACGCTGGTTTCGGGTTCCAGATCGGGGTTGCCGATCACCGTGAACCGCCCGCCCCCGGCTGTTGCCCGATATTCCGGCGAAAGCTCTTTCAGGGTCGGCGCGCGGAAGCCCTTGCCGATGCCGCCCTTGACGGTCAGCGCATCGCTGGCATGCCAGACCAGGTAGGCGCGCGGGCTGGTTTCCCAACCAAAAACCTCGTGCCGGTCAAAGCGGGTGCCGAAGACCAGTTCTAGCCGATCACCAAGCGCGATTTCGTCTTGCAGGAACACCGCGTAATGGGTTGCGTCCTCACGACCTGCGGCGTTGACAGTCGGATCCTTCAGCCGCTCGTCGCGAACTTCTGCCCCAAGGGTCAGGCGATGGCCGTCCAACGGCGTCGTCACGATCTGCCCGTCCAGCATCGTGTCGATCAGCCGGTTCGGCCCGCCCGCCGGCATCCCGTCGCTGCGCTGGTTGGTCCGTTCGATATCGGTGCGCGTCAGCCGCAGCCGCGTCTCGGCCCAGTCCCAATCGCCTTCATGGCTGAGCGAGACCCGATTGCGTCGAATGTCGTCTTCCGAACGATAGCTGGACGGGCCGGAGACCACGTCGTGCCACCGCTTTTCACGGCCATAGCCAAGGCTCAGATCCACCGTTTGCCGATCATCAGGCGTCCAGACAAGGCCAAGCCCGGCAGTCGTGGCATCCTGCTGACCCAGCTCCGTCCGCCCCGGTTCGCGTTCCGAGCGCATCGCATCACGACGACGCTGCTCGGCCCAAAGGCTTAACCCTAGCGTTCCCGGCACCAACGGCCCATCAGCATAGATGCTGGCCGCGCGCTGATCGCCGCCATCGCGAGGCGCGGTGACATTGGCGCTGACTGCACCTGCCCAGACATCGCCCGGACGGCGGGTGATAACGTTGACCACCCCGCCAAGCGCCTCGGACCCATAGAGCGAGGACATCGGCCCGCGCACAACCTCGACCCGATCAATCGCCGCCGAGGGGACCCAACCGTGCTCATAATCCGAATGCGCCACCGCCGAGGATGAGGTGCTGATCCGCGCGCCATCGACCAGAACCAGCGTATGATCCGAATTCATTCCGCGCAGGCTGATGCCGCGATTCCCCATGCCGACACCGTCCAGCGTCACACCCGGCGTTCCGGCCAAAGCATCGCTAAGATCATTGATCGGCTTTTGGCGAAGCGCCGCCCCATCGACGACCGAGATGGTCGCCGGAGCGTCACGCTGGCTGCGTTCCCCCTGGGTCGCAGTGATGACGATAGTATCAAGAAGGACCGGCGCATCGGCCTCTTGGGCATGTGTGAGGGTGGCAACGCCCGACAGCAGCAGGGCAATTACGGCACGCTTCGAGGCTAGGGAATGTCTGATCATGACGGGCTCCGGTCGAGTTCGAAGCTGCATTACGTAATAACATTACGTTTATCAAGGGGAGGTCGGAGACGAGCGATGTAGCTGCAAAGGACCGGCGCTTATGACAACGGTGCGGGCAGGTCTGCGAAAGTTAAGGCGACTGCAGAAGCTTTATCGACGGTCCTACGGGTGCCCGACGCAACACCGACCGTTCGCAAGCGGTGTACAGCTTGTGCACATCCTGTGCATGCGCGGTGCACACCCTGTGCAGCAAAATCCCCAGCATTTGCTGGAAACATTCACCCGGCTCATTTCTCCGTTGCGAAAATACCGACTGCAACGCCCGCCCCGTTGCGCGGCGTCTGCGCAGATCGCATCACACCAGAACGTCCCCCGGCTCCGGCTCATCTCCCCGCGCGACCGCCTGCAGGTTCGCAATCATCCGCCTCAGCCCCGTTGCAAAACCTTCGGCCGACAACGCCCCTACATGCGGCGTCAGAACCACCTGCGGCAGGCCGAGCAGCGGATTATCCGTCTCGACCGGCTCAACCGAAAACACATCGATCCCGGCCCCGCGCAGCCGCCCCTCCCGGATCGCCTCGGCCAGATCAGCCTCGACCAGAACCCCGCCTCGCGCGGCATTCACCAACACCGCATCCGGCTTCATCAGCGCCAGTTCCCGCCGCCCGATCAGGTTGCGCGTGCTGTCGTTCAACTCGCAATTCAGCGTCACGACGTCGGCCTGCGCCAGCAGATCATCCAAGGGCGAATAGCGTGCGTTCAGCGCAGCCTCGTCCTCTGCCGATAATGGATTTCTTTTGAAATACAGAACCCTGCATCCGAATCCCTGCAACAGCCGCGCCAGCGCTTGCCCGATATGACCCATGCCGATGATACCCACGGTCCTGCCGCTCAGCGTCGCACAGCTTGGCCCGACCTCGCCCTTCAGCCATTTGCCCTGCGCGATCCCCATATGCCCCCGCACGATATTGCGATTGACGGCAAGGATCAGGCCCAGTGTCGTCTCGGCCACCGTCACCGCATTCGCGCCGGTCGTCCGCATGACTCTGACGCCCGCCGCCCGCGCCGCATCAAGATCGAAGCCGTCATAGCCCACGCCCCATTTATGCACCGCCTTCAGCCCCGGAACCGCGAACATCGCCGCCGTCACCGGCACATCGCCGGTGATCGCAAAGGTCGCGCCCTGCAAGGACGCCACCTGATCTTCGGGCGCGCGCGATACCGCCGTGGCGATGTCCCAACCCTCTGGCAGATATGGCTTTATCCGCTCCAGCCGCTCTGGCCCCATCGGGTCAAGCATCACCAGTCGCACCATATCGCCCCTCATATCGTGAACCGCACGCCCGGCCGTGCCAGCCCGCCGCCCTGCGCCAATACCGTCCCGTCCGCCCGCCAGCAGGCCGCGCCGGTCATCATCCCATCCGCCTCGAAAGAGATCGCGTTCATCCCGCCACCGATGGTCTTGACCAACCGCACCTCATGCCCAAGCGCGCGAAGCGCATCGGCCATCGGCGCATAAGCCGGTTCAAGCTCGACATGCTGCCCGTCTGTCCAAACTCGCGGTGCCTCGACCGCCTGTTGCAGGTCCATCCCATGATCAATCAGATTGACGATCGCCTGCATCGCCGAGGGGAAAATCCGCACTCCACCCGGCAGCCCAAGCGCAAAGGCGGGCCGTCCGTCCTTCAGCACGATCATCGGCGCCATCGAGGTCGGCACCCGCTTGCCCGGCTGGATCGACAAAGCCAGCCCCGGATGCGGATCGTAGTTCAGCATATAATTGTTCGGAATGATCCCGGTCCCCGGCACCATGAAGCAGGCACCGAACAAGCCATTGATCGTATGGGTAGAACTGACGATGTTGCCATCCCGGTCGGCAACCGTCAGATGCGTGGTATCGCGGCTTTCGTGAATGTTCGGCTTGATCGGCCCGGCCATTCCCAGCCTCGCCAGACAGTCCCGCGCATAGGCTTTCGAGGTGAACCTCTCGACCGGAACATCGACGAAATCGGGATCGCCCGACGCGGCGCGGCGATCTTCGAACCCCTGCCGGATCACCTGTGCCAGCAGGTGCAGGCTCTGGGCCGAACCGAAGCCCATCGCGCCGATGTCGAAACTCTCCAGCATGTTCAGCATCTGCACCACATGCACCCCGGACGAGGCAGGCGGCGGCGGACCGGCAATCGTATAGCCGCGATAATCGCCAAAGATCGCCTCACGCTCGACCGCGCGGTAATCGGCCAGATCGTCCAGCGTCACACTCCCCGCATCCGGCCCTCCCGTCGCCAGCCGCTGCACCAAAGCCGCGCCAAGCGCCCCGCCATGCAGTGCCGCATCGCCTTCGCGCTGGATCAGCCGCAGGCTTTCGGCATAGTCGCCCATGACCAGCCGAGACCCGACCGCGACCGGCTGACCCTCTGGCAGCAGAAGCCGCGAGATTTCGGGGTCGCGCAGCAGGTCCGACTGACACTCATGCAGCGCGCCGTTCAGGTAATGGCTGACCAGAAACCCACGAGAGGCAGCACGAATGGCGGGCTCGACCACATCGGCAAAGGGCAGCTTGCCATAACGCCGCTGCATCATTGCCCAGCCGCGCAGATTGCCCGGAACCGCCACAGCCGAGGGGCCGATGGTGTTTCTCCGCCCCGCGACTTCCATATAATCCGGCGGCTGATCCGAGACCGGCTGGAACATATCGGGCCGCGCATTTCGCCCAGTCACCGACAGCGCATCGATCACCACATGCCGCCCATCGGCCAGACGGATATGGCTGATCCCGCCCCCCGCAATACCGACCATCATCGGCTCAACCACCGTCAGCGTCAGCATCGCCGCTACCGCCGCGTCGATGGCATTCCCACCCGCCGCCAGCATCTCTGTCCCCGCAGCCGAGCCAAGCGGCGCGTTCGTCACCACCACGCCCAAGGCTCCGCTGGCCGGGCGCTTCTCGCAGATGAAGGGCAATGTGGACGGCAAGGCAGGCTCTCGGTTGCGGATAGGCTGACCATAGGCGCGGCGCGCGGGCAGTAAAAGACCTTGGAAACCCGGCCTTCCGCACAGAGCATAGGGCCGTGCCCGACCGCGGAAGGGCACAGATACAGTTGTTCTTGGCACTTTATCGTGCAACCCCGTCGGACATAGCTGTTGAGCGGAACATCACCGAAGTGCCCGCCCGGTGGGCGGTCGGGCACTGCCCGGCGTCGCCTGAAGGCGACTTGAATCCGGGCGGGTTCTTCATCTTCAAGGTGCAGGTCCCGTAGTCATTATCCTTTCGCCCTAGGCTTGCACTTCCCCGCAATCCCGCCCTTCATCGCTGCTGCAAGACAGGAGGCGATGATGTTCGATTTCTTCTCGGCCCGCAGGCGCCCGACATTGACGGGCCGGGCGATGATCGCCACCTCGCATCCCCTGCCCTCGGCGGCGGGTCTTGAAATTCTTGCCGCAGGTGGCAATGCGGTCGATGCCGCGCTCGCGGCGGCGGCGGTTCAGGCGGTGGTCGATCCGCTGATGAACGGGATCGGCGGCGATTGCTTTGCCCTCTATGCCCCGGCAGGCGGCAAGATGAAGGCGCTGAACGGCTCGGGACGCGCGCCCGCCGCAGCGACCATCGAGGCGTTGCAACAGGCAGGGCTGACCGACACGATCCCGCATGAAAACCCGCATGCCGTGACCATCCCCGGTGCGATCTCGGCATGGTGCCGGTTGCATCAGGATCACGGCAGTCTGCCGCTGTCACGGCTGTTCCAGCGTGCGGTAGAATATGCTGAGAACGGCTTCCGGGTGACGCCTCGTGTCGCGAAGGACTGGGCGGGATCGGTGCAGGTGCTGGGCGCGGATGCCCGCTCGATCCTGATGCCGTTGGGCCAGCCGCCCGCCCCCGGCGACCATCTGAGCCAGCCGCTGCTGGCCAAGCTTCTGCGAGACATCGCAGAACATGGCGCCGCTGCGTTCTATGAGGGTGCGACCGCGGAAAGCATGGTGAACTTCCTGCGCTCGAAAGGTGGCCTGCACAGCGTTGAGGATTTCGCCGACGGCCGCGACGGCGCGACGTGGCATGACCCGATCAGCGCCGATTATCGCGGCTTTACCATCCAAGAATGCCCGCCGAACGGCCAAGGTATCGCCGCCCTGATGATCCTGAAGATCATCGAGGGTTTCGACATGGCAACCCTGCCCGAGGTGGACCGCACCCATATCCTCGCCGAGGCGACGAAGCTGGCCTATCACCACCGCGACGCGCTGGTGGGCGATCCAGATCATTCGGGCGATGTGGTCAGGACGCTGCTGTCCAACGAAGCCATCCTGCGCCTGCGCGACCGGATCGACATGAACCGCGCCCAGCCGCCGGTGCTGTGGGACGAGCCGGAGCATAAGGATACGATCTATCTCTGCGTCGTGGATGCCCAAGGGAACGCCGTCTCGTTCATCGGCTCGATCTTTCAACCCTTCGGCTCGGGTCTGATGGACCCGGCGACAGGGGTGCTTTTTCAAAGCCGCGGTGCCTCGTTCCGCCTGATCCCCGGCCATCCGAACGCCATCGGGCCGCGAAAACGTCCGATGCACACGATCATCCCCGGCATGGTCACCCAAAACGGGCGCACTGTCATGCCCTTCGGCGTCATGGGCGGCCAGTATCAGGCGACCGGCCATGCGGCATTTCTGTCGAACCTGATCGACCTTGGCATGGACGTTCAATCGGCCATCGACGCGCCGCGCAGCTTTGCCACCGGCGGCAGGCTGGACATCGAGCCGACCATACCGCAAGAGGTGCGAGACGCGCTGGAAGCCCGGGGGCATCGGGTGAATGTGCTGAAAAGCCCTATGGGCGGCGGTCAGGCGATCCGCATCCGCGAAGATGGATTGCTGGAAGGTGGCTCGGACAGCCGCAAGGACGGGATGGCACTGGGCCTCTGAGGCGCATTGAAGATGAGACGCAGATGAAGTTCCTGAAACGCTTTGGCATCGATCTTTACATGCTGCTGCTGATGGCGGTGGTGACGCTGGGCGCGCTGATCCCGGCGCGGGGCGTGGGGGCCGAGGTGCTGGGCCACGTCACCTTCTGGGCGGTGGCGCTGCTGTTCTTTATCTACGGGGCCAAGCTGGATCTGGCCTCGATCCGCGCGGGCATCATGAACCTGCGCCTGCAATCGCTGTCCTTTCTGGCGACTTATGTGATGTTCCCGCTGATCGGGCTGGCCTTTGCCGGGTTGCTGGGCCGATGGCTGGGACCGGAGCTGACGCTGGGCCTGTTGTTTCTGGCGGTGCTGCCTTCGACCATTCAGTCGTCGATTGCCTTTACCGGCATGGCGGGCGGCAATGTGCCTGCGGCGATCTGTTCGGCCACAGTGTCGAACCTGATCGGCGTGGTGCTGACGCCCGCGCTGATGGCGCTGATCCTGCATCAAAGCGGCGGTGTCAGCGGCGACGCGGTGATCAAGATCGCCACCCAGATCCTGCTGCCTTTCGCGGTGGGCCAGATGCTGCGCCGCTGGATCGGCAGCTTCATCCAGCGCCACAAGCTGCTGACGATGATCGTTGACCGCGGCTCGATCCTGCTGATCGTCTATTCCGCCTTCAGCGCGGGCACGGTCGCGGGCATCTGGTCGGCGATCCCGGTGCCCCGCTTCATCCTGCTGGGGCTGGTGATCGCGCTGTATCTGGCCATCGTCATGGGGCTGATGAGACTTGCATGGAAGCAATTCCGCCTGCCCCGACCCGACGGGATCACGCTGTTGTTCTGTGGCTCGACCAAAAGCCTTGCGACCGGATTGCCGATTGCGACAGCATTGTTTCCGCCCTCGCAGGTGGGTGCGATCGTGCTGCCGATCATGCTGTTCCACCTGCTGCAACTCTTGGTCTGCGCAGTGCTGGCACAGCGTTTTGCCGAAGAAATTAACCCTGCGTCATCCTCAAACCCTTCGAAACAGGGTTAACGAAACTCCGGGAATTGGCTGGTTTGCCAGCGGCATGAGGGCAGTTATCCTTTGCGCCTCGCTGACAAAAATGCGATGGTCGCCGGATATTGACTGAAGACCATTACCGGAGACGGACGCGAATGAACGCGCCTTTCAAGCAATTGCAACGTTTGGGTCGGTTGACGACCGTACTTGGTCAGGACGAATTGGTCCTTCTGCGCTTTGACGGCACCGACCACCTGAATGACCTTTTCGAATTCCGTGTCGAAGCCTTGGCCACCCGTGAGGATGTCGATTTCGACGCCCTGATCGGCACCCATGCCACCGTCGAGATCGAGGGGCGAGAGGCTTCCCGGCCCTTCGACGGCATCGTCACGCAGGCCCGCTGGGCAGGCGTGGGCGAGAATGGCCACCGCTATGATCTGACCTTGCGTCCGTGGTTCTGGCTTGCTGGCCGTCGCCGCAACCAGCGGATCTTTCACAACAAGACCGTGGTGCAGATCATTCAGGAATTGCTGTCGGACTATGCCCAGCTTGGCGATCCGGCGCTGGAGATCAAGCTGAACAACGACTATCCAGTGTTGGAATACACGGTGCAATACCGCGAATCCGACCTCGATTTCGCCCGCCGCCAGATGGAGCGGCACGGGATCAGCTTCCACTTCAAACATACGCGGGGCAGCCACACGCTGGTCCTGACCGATGACGTGCTGGCGCATGAGACCATCGGCGCGCGGCCCTATAAACGCTATGACGGCCACCATCAGCCCGAGGGCGAGCATTTCTGGGAATGGGCGCCCGAGCGGAACCTGACCACCGGCGCAATCCGGCTGACTGATTACAACTTCAAAAAGCCCGATCAGGCGATGGAGGCGGATCGCATCGGTGATGCCGCCTATGCGCAGGGCCAGATCGAAAGTTTCGATTATCCTGGCGATTACCCGGCGCAATCGGTCGGCAAGATCGTTGCCGGGCTTCGTGCCCATCAGGAACGCGGCTCTGACCGCCGCAATCGCGCCATCGGCGACACGCTGTCGCTGGGCGCGGGCAAGATCGTCGAATTGTCGGGCGATCCGGTCCCCGGCTCGGGCGAACGGTATCTGTGCCTGTCAGCCGTCTATCACTTCGTCAGCGAAGCCTATGGCTCGGGGGATGAGACCAGCGATGGCTATAGCTTCACCGGCAGCTACACGCTGACCCCGGATACCGCGCCGATGGTGCCCCCGCGCAAGACCTTTGTGCCTGCCGTCCAGGGTCCGCAGACCGCGGCCGTGGTCGGCGACGGCGAGATCGACTGCGACGAATATGGCCGCATTCTGGTCCGCTTCCATTGGGATCTGGAGGATGCGTTTTCGATGCGTTGCCGGGTCAGCCAGAACTGGGCCGGCAATGGCTGGGGTGGCATGGTGATCCCGCGTATCGGCATGGAGGTCGTGGTCGAGTTTCTGGAAGGCGACCCCGACAAGCCTCTGGTCACCGGCTGCGTCTATAACGGTCGCAATCAGGTGCCCTATGCGCTGCCCGCCAACAAGACGGTCAGCACCTTCAAATCCGACACTCATCAGGGCAGCGGCTATAACGAATTCCGCTTCGAGGATGAGAAGGGCCGCGAAGAGGTCTTCATGCATGCGCAGAAAGACCACAACACGATCATTGAAAACGATGAAAGCCACTCGATCGGCCATGACCGCAGCAAGACGGTGGGCAACGATCAGTCGGAATCGATCGGCAATGACAAGACGATCAGCGTCGGCCACGATCACCGCGAGAATATCGGCAACGACATGTTCTACGATGTCGGTCAAAGCCAGCAGGAAAACTATGGCAAGGACCACATCCACCGGGTCGGCAATATCCACAAACAGTCGATCTATGCCGACCATCTGTACGAGGCAGGCCGCAATTTCGAGGGCGAGGTGTTCGGGCGCTACACGCTGGACGTAGGCGATTCGATCACCAACAACACCAAACGCCACACGCTGATGGCCTATGAGAAGATGCAGATCAAAGGCCCCGGCGGCAAGATCACCATCGACGCCAGCGGCATCACGCTGGAGGCGCCGACGATCTGGCTGAAGGGCAACGTGATCATGGGCGGCTCGGGCGGGGCGCAGGTGCCGACGCTGCAAATGGCCGCGCGCGAAGGGCTGCCGCTCTGCGAGGAATGCGCCAAGTTCGATGAGGAAGCCTGATGATCGTCGCGCGCGTCGGTGACAAGCATCTGTGCCCGCAGCACGGCCCGAACGTCATTATCGAGGGCGGCAGCGCCACCGTTCAGGGCCGCGCCGTGGCCCGCGTCGGCGATAAATGCGCCTGCGGCGGCGTGATCGTTGAAGGCAGGCCGGGGGCGCTGATGGATGGCCGCCCGGTGGCCTATATGGGCTCCAAGACAAGCTGCGGCGGCGTCATCGTCGAATGCAGCGGCAGCGCCACTTTCGCCTGATCATAGGCGGCAATTTAAGACGGTAGAGCACACGCCCGGAATCAAGTCGCCTTCAGGCGACGCCGGGCGGTGCCCTGCCCTCTTCTTCGGATCGCAACCGCCTCAAAAAGCTGAATGCCGGTCCGAACCAGCCCGCTCGACCAGCGGCTCTTCCTGCTCGACCGGGCTATTCGCTTCCCACCAATCGCCAAGCGCATCGATCAGCGGCACCAGTTGCTGACCGGCTGGCGTCAGATCGTATTCCACCCGCAGCGGATAGCCGCCAAATTCAGTGCGCTGAACAATCCCCGCCTCTTCCAGTTTCCGCAACTCGACCGTCAGCATCTTGTGCGAAATCGTCGGGTTGTCGCGGCGCAGGTCGCTGAAGCGCTTGGTGCCTTCCTGCAGGTAATAGATGAGCAGGGTCGGCCAGCGACCGCTGAGAACCTGCATCACCTCTTCGATCGGGCAACGGGAGATCAGCGTTTTCATGGCGTCCTCGTGGTTACGAAAAGGTGCGTAATTTACTTTGCATTGAGGGTGCTTAGGTTCCCGTCATGCTGCGCAGCGTGATCCTTATCAAATCACGAGGAACTGAAACATGGAACCTGTTCTGATCTATGGCTTCCCGGCGGGAAGCTCGATGGGGCTTGTCGCGGCTCTGGAATGGCTGGGGCAACCCTATCGCCTCTGCCGCGTCGATATGATGGGCGAGATGCGCGAGCCTGCCTACAAGCGCATCAATCCGCGCGTCGAAACCCCGGCGCTGATCACCGATCAAGGCGAGGTGCTGACCGAGACGATGGCCATCGCCGCATGGTTCGAAGCGCGCGATACCGAACGGCGCATCAGCTTTGACCCGCTCAGCCGAGAAGCGGACCGGATGCATCAGATGATGGCCTTCATCAACACCGGCTTTACCGGCGCGTTCAGCCCGCTCTGGGCCGCGATGGAGATGGAGCCGCCCAATCCCGCGCTGCAATCGGCTTTGCGGGAATGGGGTCGGGATGCGGTGATCGAACGCCACGACCGGCTGGAAGAGATGATAGAGGGCGACAGCTTTCTGATCGTAGATCATCCGACGCTGGCCGACGGCTTGCTGATCGGCATCGCGCGTTGGCTGGACTTTCATCAGGTGGCGCCGCAAGCCCACTGGCCAAAACTTGCCGCCCTGCGCGCCCGGATCGAAGCGGACCCGGCGGTGATCTATGCCACCGCGCTTGAGAATGGCGAAAACCAACCCGGCAATGGCGCCTGTAAAGGTCATCTGCCGCTGGCGGAGGTGATCCGGCGTTTCGGGCGCAACTGATCAAGGAAAGGGCCGGGATCATCTCCCGGCCCTTGTCGTTATGCAGGCTCTGCCACCGTCTCCGCTTCATCATCGTCGGTCGGTGGTTTCACCCCCATGACCACGCAATAAAGCGCCGGGACGAACAGTAGCGTGATCACCGTCCCGGCGATGATGCCGCCCATCATCGAGAAGGCCATCGGTCCCCAGAAGACCTGCCGCGAGATCGGGATCAGCGCCAGCGATGCCGCCGCCGCCGTCAGCAGGATCGGACGCGCCCGGCTGTCAGATGCCTCATAGACAGCCTGCCATTGCGACCGGCCCTTGTGCAGCAGTTCCTGTATCTCGTGGACAAGGATGATCGAGTTGCGGATCAGAATCCCGATCAGCGCCAGAATCCCTAGGATCGCCACGAAGCCCATCGGCACACCAAATGGCACCAGCACCGCGACCACCCCGATAAGGCCCAGCGGAGCCGCTGCGAAGACGATCAGCGACAGTCGGAAGCTTTGCATCTGCATCATCACCAGAACCGCCATGATCAGCAGCATCACCGGCACGACCTGGGCAATCGGCTCCTGACTTTCCGCCGAGGATTCGACCGTCCCGCCGATTTCGATGGTGACCGATGACGGCAGCGTCTGGCGATAGGCCTCGACCCGGTCGGCCAGTGCGTTGACCAGTGTGGCGGGTTGATCTGCCGTGCCGATGCCCGCCTTGACCGAGACGGTAGGCAGGCCGTCGCGTTGCAGGATCATCGGCTGCTCGGTCCCGTATTCCAGCGCCACCAGTGAGGTCAGCGGAATGCGGCGGCCATCGGGCACTGCAAGTTGCAAGTTGCGGATCGAATCCAGCGATTGCCGGTCCGCAGCCTCGCCCCGCGCGATCACATCGACAAGGAAGATGTCGTCGCGCAACTGCGTGACCGTGGTGCCGGAATAGACCGCCGACAAGGCATCGGCGATGTCCTGCGAGGTCACGCCAAGCTGCCGGGCCTGATCCTGATCGACCTCCAGCCGCACGACGCGGGCAGGCTCGTTCCAGTCCAGCGTGATCTCGCGCAGGCGGCTTTCTTCGGACAGAACCGTCGCCAGACCGCGCGCGGCATCGCGTGCCTCGTCCACATTCGGGGCGCTGACGCGATACTGCACCGGCTTGCCGACCGGCGGCCCGATTTCAAGGTTCTTGATGGTGATATCGACCCCGGCGAAGTCGTTCTCGGCCAGATCGCGCAGCTTCGCCTTGACCCGGTCGCGTGCGGCCAGATCGGGCGTCTGGATCACCAACTGTCCCATCTGCGGCCCAGCCGTCGGCACGTCGAGCGACAGCACGAAACGCGGCGCGCCCTGCCCGACATAAGAGGTCCAGAACAGCACATCGTCATCGCCCTTCAGCGCGGCTTCCAGCTTGTCCATATCCGCCCGCGTCTTGGCAATCGAGGCATTCTGACGCTCGTTGATATCGACCAGAACTTCGGTCCGGTCCGATGATGGGAAGAACTGCTGCTCTACGAACCGCATCCCGTAAAGCGAGACCATGAAGACCAAGAAGGTCAGCACCACGGTCGTCCAGCGGAAACGCATCGCCATCAGCAGCAGCCGATGAAACTGGCGACGCAGCCATCCGGGCTTTGGCTCGTGATGCCCCAGATTTTCCTTGAGGAAGGCCACGCCCAGAAGCGGCGCGAACAGGACGGCGACGAACCACGACACCGTCAGCGACACCGCGATCACCACGAAAAGCGAGAAGGTGAATTCGCCCGCAGCCGAATTGTTCAGCCCGATAGGGATGAAGCCCGCCACCGTCACCAGCGTTCCCGACAGCATCGGAAAGGCAATCGAGGTCCACGCATAACTGGCCGCCTTGCCCAGCGACTCGCCCAGTTCCAGCCGTGAGATCATCGTCTCGATGGCGATCATCGCGTCATCGACCAAAAGCCCAAGCGCGATGATCAGCGCGCCGAGCGAGATCCGCTGCAGCGTGATCCCATACAGCTCCATGATGACGAAGGTGATCGCCAGCACCAGCGGTATGGTCAGCGTGACCACGAAACCGGCACGGAAACCAAGGCTGACAAAGCTGACCGCCAGAACGATCACCACCGCCTCGATCAGCGCGGTGATGAAATGGCCCACGGCCTCTTCGACCACATGCGGCTGATCGGCAAACTTCGCCATCTCGATCCCGATGGGCAGATCGGCCGCAATCTCGGCCATCAGCGCATCAAGCTCTTTCCCGAATTCAAGGATATTCTCGCCATCGCGCATGCCGATCTGCAAACCAATAGCAGGCTCGCCATTATAGCGGAACAGACTTTGCGGCGGGTCTTCATAGCCGCGTGTGACGGTCGCCACATCGGTCACGTTGAAGAACCGTTCGCCCACGCGCAGGTTCACCGCAGCAATCGCCGAGGCGTCGTCGAACTGACCGCCGACGCGGACCAGCACCCGTTCCGGCCCCGCCTCGATCACACCCGAGGGCGCGATGGCATTCTGCTGTGCCAGCGACTGCATCACCTGCTGCTGGTTCAGCCCAAGCGCGGCCAGCCGTGCGGGCGAGAATTCAAGGAAAATCTGCTCTTTCTGCTCGCCCAGCAATTCGGTCTTGCCAGCGGCGTCCAGCGCGCTCACCCGTTTGCGAATGGTCTCGACCTGATCGCGCAATTCGCGGGGGCTGAAGCCATCGGCGGTGAAGGCGTAAATATTGCCGTAAACGTCGCCGAAATCGTCATTGAACTGAAAGCCCAGAAACTCCTGCGGGAAATCCGGCCTGATGTCGGACATCATCTCGCGGACACGCTTCCACACCTGCGGCACTTCCGATCCCGGCGTAGTCGGCAAAAGCTCGACATAGACGACCGATTGCCCCGGCATCGTGACCGAGCGGGTGAAGTAAAGCTCGTCAAGCTCTTCCAGCTTGGTCTCAATCCGCGTGGTGACCTGTTTCAGCGTGTCATCGATGCTGGCACCGGGCATGGCCGCGCCGATCACCATGACCTTGATGGTGAAGTTGGGGTCTTCCTCGCGGCCCAACCGGGCATAGCTGAGCGATCCGGCAAGCAGCGAGATGATCAGCAGGAACCAGACGAAGCTGCGGTGATGCAGTGCCCAGTCGGACAGATTGAAGCGTTTCATGGATCAATCCTCCGGCCCACGGCCTGACCTTCTTCAAGCGAGTGAATGCCGCGGATGACAATCTCATCCCCCGGCTCGACCCCGGACTGGATCAACACGCGCCCCTGAAATTCCGGTGTATGTTCTATCGCGACCGCATTGACCGACGCCTGATCGTCCTGCCGTGTCACCCGCCAGACATGCGGGCTGCCGTCGCGGTCGATGACCGCCGTTGCGGGAAGCGACAGGACCGGCGCGCCCTCGGTTCCCGGCCGGGCGCGGATCAGCGCACCAAGCCGGAAAGGCGCATCGGCGGGCAGCGTCAGGTAAAGGCGGCGGGTGCGGGTCGCGGGATCGGCAATCGGATCGATGCGGTCCAGCACGGCTGCAATCTCGACCGTCGGCGCGGTTCGTTGCCAGACGGTGAAAGCGGCGTCAGACGGCAGGCCGGTCAGCGCAGAATCGGGAAGGTCGATCACTGCCTCGCGCCGGTCGTCGGCTGACAGTTGCAGGATCGGCGCACCGGCGCTGACCACCGCGCCCGGCGCTTCATAGACGGCGCTGACCACACCGGCGAAGGGCGCGACCATGCGGGCAAAGCCTTCCGCATCCTCGGCCTGAACCAATTCCGAGCGCGCCTGTTCAGCGGCAGCATCAGCGGCGGCGGCGGCACGCTGCGCCTCTTCCAACTGGGCGCTGCTGGCGACATTGCGGTCAGCCAGAGCCTGCGTCCGTTCTAGCGTTGTGCGCGCGGTGTCGCGCTGCACCTCTGCGGCGTCCAACGCCGCCCGCGCGGCGCGGGTCGATGCCGCCATGTCCTCACCGGCAAGCTCGGCCAGCACCTCGTCCTTTTCGACGCGGTCGCCCAGTTCGACATCGCGCCGCACCATGCGGCCCAGCGTCTGGAAGGCCATCGTCACCTGCGTCCGCGATTCGACCACGCCGGGAATCCAGCGCACATCCTCGCCATGGCCCTCGACGATCTCCGAAACGATGGGACGCGGCGGCCCCGCCGTTTCCTCGGCATGGCCCGAAAAATCCAGCCAATCGGGCAGGCTCAGCGCCGAAGCGGGTGCGGCCAGCAGCGCGCCAAGGCCAACAACGGTCAGAAAGCGCGTGATCATGGCAGGGTCTCCGCCTTCTGGACCTGTCGGCCCGGATACATCAGTTGCGAACCGGCCCCGACGATCCTTTCGCCGGGCTGAACGCCTTCCGACAGGAACACCAGACCGTTCAGGAAATGGCTGATCGTGACCGGGACCAATTCCACCCGATCCTCATCGCCCACGCTCCAGACAGCAGAGGCCGCACCGTCGCGCATCAGCGCCGTCCACGGGACAGCGATCCCGGTATCGGTCGCAATCTCGACCTGCCCCCGCACCGCTGCACCCAGAAGCGCTGTGTCGGCGCGCACATCGTCGATGGCGACGCGCAAGGTCACCGTGCCGTCCTGAGGATCGACCAGCGGCGCGATTTCAATGATGGTGCCGGTCATCTCGGGTCGGGCGATATCCAGCGTCTGAAGCTGCAACTTCGCCCCTAGCGCCGCGTCCAGATGCGGGTGATCGGGCGCGCCAAAGACCGCCTCCAACCCGTCCAGCGAGGCCAGCGACACCGCTGGCTGCGCCGCGCCGACGATCTGGCCGGGGGCAAGATCGCAGGCCGTCACCACCGCCGACTGCGGCGCGCGCAGCACCGTATCCTCGACCGCGCGGCGCGCCTGATCCAGCGCGCTTTCGCCACGCTCGACCGCGCCATTCGCCTCGGACTCGGCCTGCACGGCGGCATCGCGTGCCGCCCGTGTGCCGACGCCGCGCGCCAGCAAAGCCTTGGCCCGGTCGCTGGCCTGCTTGGCCTGTGCCTGCGCCGCCCGGGCCGAATCCAGCGACGCCTGCGCCACCCGCAGCGCCTGATCCTGCTGCACCGAATCCAGCCGGGCCAGAGGATCACCGGCGGCAACCTCATCGCCCTCGTCGACCATCACCTCGATCACGCGCCCGCTTTGGCGAAAGCCAAGCTCGATACTGTCGCGCGCCTCAATCGTGCCGGAAAGCTTCAGGTCCACCAATACCGGCTGTTCCTGCGCCTCGACGATCTCGACGCGAAGCGGGCCGTCCTGCGCCAAGGCACCTGCTGCAAAGAGCGGTAAAGCAATAAACGCGGTCAAAATGCTCCGCGCCGTCGTCCTTCGAAAAACTGGCATGCCACCGACCCTCTCGTATCGGATGACATTTGGGATCAAGTTTGCGCTATTGCAAAGCCCTGTGTCCCTACGTCACCGCGGATTTCTGATGAAATTCCGGCCTGTCCCATGAGGATTTTCGCAGGATTTCCCCTAACACTTCAACAGCCTGCGACACATCGTCCCGGTCATTATAAAGCGGAGCAAAGCCAAAGCGCAGCACATCGGGTGCGCGGAAATCGCCGATCACCCCTTCGGCAATCAGCGCCTGCATGATCGCATAGCCCTGCGGATGGCGGAAACTGACCTGCGAGCCGCGCTGCGCCGGATCGCGCGGCGTGTTCAGGATGAGATCGGGGCTGGTCGCCTCGACACCATGAATGAACGCCTCGGTCAGCTCGATCGAGCGGGCGCGAAGATCCGCCATATCAACCCCGTCCCAGACATCCAGCGCCGCATCAAGGCCGGTCATCGCGATGACCGGCGGCGTGCCGACACGCATCCGCTCGATCCCCTTGGCGGGGTGATATTCCAGATCAAAGGCGAAGGGCGCGGCATGCCCCATCCAGCCTTGCAGGATCGGTTCGGCCTCATCGGCAAGGCGCGGATTGGTCCAGATGAAGGCGGGCGAACCGGGTCCGCCATTCAGATATTTATAGGTGCAGCCGACCGCAAAATCGGCATCCGCGCCCAGCAGGTCAACATCGACAGCCCCTGCCGAATGCGCCAGATCCCAGACCGTCAGCACGCCATGTTCATGTGCTTTCCGGGTCAGCGCCTTCATGTCGTGACGGCGGCCGGTGCGGTAATCGACCTCGGTGATCATCAGGACGGCCAGATCGTCGGTGATATTGGCCTCGACCTCTTCCGGCGCGACCACGCGCAATTCGGCACCGACGGCGCGGGCAAGGCCTTGGGCCACATAGAGATCGGATGGAAAATTGCCGCTGTCGGACAGGATCACCCGCCGGTCGGGCCGCATCACCCGCGCTGCACTGACCGCCTGAAACACCTTGATCGACAGGGTATCGCCCATGACCACCTGTCCCGGCCCTGCCCCGATCAACCGCGCCACCCGGTCGCCGACCTTGCGCGGCTGATGATACCAGCCCGCCCGGTTCCAGCCGGTGATCAGCATCTCGGACCATTCCCCGACCATCATCTGCGCCACGCGCTGTTCAGCCCCGATCGGCATCGGACCAAGCGAGTTCCCGTCCAGATAGGTGATCCCCGCCGGCAAATGAAACGCGCGGCGGGTGGCGTTGAAATCCGTCATGATTGTGCCTCCTGTTACCGAAAGGTTAACAGTGCCATGATCGCGCCGGAAGAGGGAGAAACGCCGATGCTCTATCAGGTCACCGATTGGGACGACGCCTATGCCAACAGTCCCCATATCGCGAATGCCGCGGCGATTCTGGAGAAGCTGCGGACATCCTCTGACGCCTTCCGCGCGGCCCATGATCCGCGGCCTCTGGGCCGGGGGCGGATCTATCTGCCCGATGCACCGGCGCGCGGATTGGCTGTCTTCATCCATGGCGGCTACTGGAAAGAGCCGTTCCCCGATCTCTGGTCCGGCCTTGCTGCGGGGGCGTTCGCGCAGGGCTGGGCGGTGGCGATGCCAAGCTATGAACTGGCTCCGCATGCCCGGATCAGCGCGATGACCGCCGAGGTCGCGGCTGCGATCACCGAGGCCGCGACACTGACCGAAGGCCCGATCGCGCTGACCGGCCATTCGGCGGGCGGTCATTTGGCAGCGCGGATGGTCTGCGACGATGGCACGCTGCCGGATGAGGTTTTCCGGCGGGTCACGTCCTGCGTTCCGATCTCGCCCATCAGCGATCTGCGGGCGATGATGCGAACGAAGATGAACGAGACGCTGGGCATCGACACCGAAGAGGCGTTGCGGGAAAGCCCTGCTCTGCTCCCCCCCCGCCCCGACGTGCCTGTGACCACCTGGGTCGGCGGCTCTGAACGGCCCGAATTCATCCGGCAGGCGCGGCTATTGGCGGATGTCTGGGCCGGGTTGGGTGCTGCGACCGATTGCGTGGTCGAGCCGGGCTGCAACCACTTCACCATTCTGGACGGCCTGACCCGCCCGGACAGCCCGCTGATGAAGCGGCTGTTGGGCTGACGGCAACCACGCCGAACACGGCAGTTCACGCGGCATGACAATCACGCCAGAAACGCGCGCTACACGCGCTTGTCGTTTTGCGGCGCCATGGGCTGGTGGCAGCATCCGGTCATTCACACGAAGGACAGGCTCATGCGCAATTTCGCCCTTACCGCTTCCGTCAGTTTCTCAACCCTGCTTTTTCCCCTTTCCGCAATTGCCGAACAGGACCGACAGCAAAGCACCCAATCCGCCCGCCCGCAGGTGCAGGTGGCGTTCGTCCTTGACACGACCGGCTCGATGTCCGGCCTGATCGAGGGTGCGAAGCAGAAAATCTGGTCGATTACCAATACCATTCTCGACGTGAACCCCGATGCCGATATTAGCATGGCGCTGATCGGCTACCGCGACCGGGGTGATGAATATGTGGTCAAGCCGTTCCATATGACGCGCGACGTGCAGGGGCTTTATTCCGAACTTCGTCGCTTCACTGCAGACGGCGGCGGCGACACGCCGGAATCCGTCAATGAGGCACTGGAAGCCGCCGTCCGGGGGCAGGATTGGACCGAGGGCGACAATGTCCGCCGGATCATCTTCCTTGTGGGCGATGCCCCGCCGCATATGGATTACCAAAACGCGCCCCGCTATGCCGAGGTGATCTCGGCCGCGCGGGAAAAAGGCATCATCGTGAATACGATTCAGGCCGGAGACGACCCGGAGACGCGTGAATACTGGCAGGAAATCGCCCGGCTGGGCGGGGGACAGTATCACCCGATCCCGCAGGACGGTGGCCAGATCGTGCAGATCCAGACCCCTTATGACCAGCAGATCAACGATGTGCAGCGGCGCATCGACGATACCATTGTGCCCTATGGCACCACCCATGCACAGGAGGCTGTGCGTGAAAAGGTGGCCGAACGGGCCGACGCCCCTGCATCGGTCCGCGCCGACAATTCCAGCTTCTACGCCAAGCGCGGCGGTGGTGAGGCGGTGACGGGCGGCAGCGATCTGGTCGCCGATATCGAAAGCGGCTCGGTCTCGCTGGATGCTGTTCCCGAGGCGGAACTGTCGCCAGAACTTCGCGGCATCGCTGCGGGAGAACGCGACGCCTTCGTCCGCCAGAAGCAAGATGAACGGAAAGTGCTTGAGGCAGAAATGGCCGATCTGGTCGGCAAGCGCGATGATTTCATCAAGCAAGAAAGCACGGCATCAACCGGCGGCGACAGCTTTGACAACACCGTCCGGTCGTTGCTCCGCGATCAGTTGGGCTGAGCGTATCATCTAGGAGAAACGGCAGGGCGCGAGCAGAATGTTCGCGCCCTTGTCAGCACATAAGCCCGCCGATCAGCGAAGCCTCTATTCTTCGTCCGACGCGCCCTGACAGCCCTCGAAGAACGGCTGCATCTGCGCCACGATCACCGAATTTTCGTCCAGCGCCCGGGTCATCAGCTCTTTTTCCTCGTCGCTGATCTCGTGCCCGTCATCCAGCCGGTCCTGAAGCGTGCCGTAGCCGGTCACATCCAGCGGCGACAGTCCCGCCTGTTTCAGGATGGCGACCGTCTCGCGTACCGCCTCGGCCTGATCCTTGCCCGAGGCGTAGCACATCAGCGCTGCGCCGGTAGAGCCATCCGGCAAGCCGTCATCCTTGGTGCGACCGACTTCGACCAGCAGGGTATAGACGTTCATTCTGGCTCTCGCTCTTCCTTGGCTGGTGCAATCCACTGTGTCGAACTGCAAAACTCGCATACCCCATCGGGCAGCACGGTGGCGGCGCGGGCTGTCGCGCCACAGGTCAGACAGCATGCCAGCCCGCCGGGCGCAAGGGCCGGATCGCGCAGTGGCGCCGGACGATCTTGGGAGGGGAAGACCCCGTCGGGCGGAAGGAGCGGCAATCCGGGACGGGCATGCGGCCGGCGAAAGATCGACAGCTTGCCGCTGCTTTCCAGATAGGCGTGCTGAACCTGCCCCAGATTGCGGATACCGGCCTCGCGCAGCAGACCCCGAATCTCGGCCGGTCCCATGTCGCAGGCGTTCAGCCCCTCATGGACCAGCCGCCCATCGCGGACCAGCTCGACCGGGCGACCGTCGATCAGATCCTTCGCCCTGTCGGATCGCAGCAACAGCAAATCCAGCAGCTTGTTCGCGGAAATCACCACGGTGATCACCAGCATGGCGACCAGCAGCGGCACCTCTGGATAGAACATCGCATCGCCCACCGCCGAGCCAAGCGCGATGACCAGCACGAATTCAACCATCGACAGTTGCGCAATGCCGCGCCCGCCGATCCAGCGGATCATCAGCAGCGTGTAGATGTAGATGATCAGCGTGCGGACCAGAATCTCGGCATAGAAAAGCAGAGGTTGTTCACCCAGAAACATCCGGTGCAGATCGAAGGGAATGATGTTCTGATCCATGGTGCCTTGCGGTTTTCCCGAACGCGGTGTTCTTGATTGCCGATCTATTCGAACCATTCCCGCTCGAATACGTTCCCGATCGACAGTTGATCACAACCCGCTGAAGGAATTCGCAGATGGCTAAAGTTCTGGTTCTCTATTACTCGGCCTACGGTCACATCGAGCAGATGGCAGAGGCCGTCGCCGAAGGTGCCCGCGAAGCCGGAGCCACCGTAGATATCAAACGTGTGCCCGATCTGGTTCCCGACGATGTCGCGAAAGCGTCCGGCTACAAGCTGGACCAGAAGGCGCCCATCGCCCAGATCGCAGATCTCGAGAATTACGATGCCATCGTCATCGGCACCGGCACCCGCTTTGGCCGGATGAGCAGCCAGATGGCGAATTTCCTTGATCAAGGGGGCGGTCTTTGGGCGCGTGGCGCGCTGAATGGCAAGGTCGGGGCGGCCTTTTCCTCGACCGCGACCCAACACGGCGGGCAAGAAACGACGCTGTTTTCGATCATCACCAACATGCTGCATTTCGGTCTGACCGTTGTCGGGTTGGATTACGGTTACCAAGGTCAGATGGACGGCTCGAAAATCGTCGGCGGTTCGCCCTATGGCGCGACGACCATCACCGGCGGCGATGGCAGCCGCCAGCCCGGCGAAGAGGATTTGGGCGGTGCCCGCTATCTGGGCCGTCGCGTTGCAAACACCGCGGCGAAACTTTTCGGCTGAAGCTGGCCGGTTCACGGAATGGCGGGGGCGTCCTCTGGACGCCCCCTTTCGTTTGCGCAATCATCACCGCCTGACCTGACAGCGAGGGAGGCGGGATTGAGCAAAAGTCTTGCACGGGTAAAGGCGGCTTTGGCGGCTTCAGACACGCCCGTCGAGGTGCTGGAAATGTCCGAAAGCACGCGGACCGCCGAAGAGGCTGCTTCCGCTGCGGGCTGCGAGGTCGATCAGATCGCCAAATCGATCATCTTTCGCGGCGAGGATAGCGGCCATGTCGTGCTGTTCCTGACGGCTGGCGGCAATCGCGTCGATCCCGCCAAGGCCGCCCTTGTCGCCGGGCAACCGCTGGGCAAGGCCGATGCCGGACTGATCCGGGAAGAGACCGGATTTGCCATCGGCGGTGTCGCCCCCATCGGCCATCTGAACCCCGTAACCGCCTATTTCGACCCTCGCCTTCACGACTTCACCCAAGTCTGGGCGGCTGCGGGCACCCCGCGCCACATCTTTGCCATTGCGCCGGATCGCCTGCTGGAAATCACCGGCGCGACCGAAGCGGATTTTGTTCAGTAGTTTCTTACCCCTTATTCCCTCTTTTCAAAGGAGCCTTCCGATGCAGCAACCGACATTGATGCTCAACGATGGCAGACGCATTCCGCAGCTTGGCCTTGGGGTCTGGCAGATGCCCGAGGATGAGGTGCAGGACGCCGTCGCGTCCGCGCTGAATATCGGCTACCGGCTGATCGACGGTGCCGCGATCTATCGCAACGAGGCCGGAATGGGGCGCGGTGTCCGCGAGGCCGCCGTGGCCCGGGACGAGGTGTTCGTCACCTCGAAACTGTGGAACGCCGATCAGGGTCGCGACTCCACCTTGCGGGCGTTCGACACCACGATGGAGCGGCTGAAGCTGGAATATCTGGATCTCTACCTGATGCACTGGCCGACCCCGGCGCGCGGGCTTTACGTCGAGACATGGAAAGCGATGATCGAATTGCGCGCCTCTGGCAGGGTGCGGTCCATCGGGGTGTCGAATTACCACGAAGCGCATTTGCGGAAACTGATCGACGAAACCGGCGTGACCCCGGCGGTGAACCAGATCGAACTGCATCCTTCGCTGAACCAGTCGCATATGCGCGAGGTAGATCGCGACCTTGGCATCATCACGCAAAGCTGGTCGCCACTTGGTCAGGCGACTGCGCTGGCCTCGGGTCCGGTGCAGCAGATCGCAGACCGACTGGGGGCGTCGCCCGCGCAGGTGGTGATCGCCTGGCATATGGCGCATGGGCTGTCGGTGATCCCGAAATCCGTCAACCCCGACCGCCAGCGCGAGAATTTCGAGGCGCTGACGCTGCGCCTGACCGATGAGGACATCGCGACAATAGACGCGCTGGACCGCCCGGACGGACGGATCGGGCCGAACCCGGACGACTACGAGACGACCTGAGCGGCGCTCAGCCGCGAACCGATCCTAACAGGCCGCATGCCCCTGTCGGCGCCATTCCGGCGCCTCTTCCTCGGTCACGTCGGGCCAATCATCCGGCCAGGCGGGACCCGGGATACCGCGCTTGCATTCCAGTTCGGCCAACTGCGCTTCGGCGTCAGCAATATAGTCGCGCGTGACCGGCACGGCGTCGCTGCGATGGGCAAGCTGGATCTGATAGACGACCATGCTCCCCTCGCGGAAAGACACCTCGCTGCCTGCAAGATAGAATTCCCACATCCGGCAGAACGCCTCGTCATAAAGCGCTTTGGCCTCGTCGCGGCGGGCAAGGAAGGCTTCGCGCCATGCCTTCAGCGTCTCGGCGTAATGCAGGCGCAGGATCTCGACATCGGTCGCGATGAGCCCGGATTTTTCGATGGCGCGGGAAATTTCGGACAGGGCCGGGATATAGCCGCCGGGGAAGATATATTTCTGCAGGAACGGATTGGTCGCGCCCGGCGGTTCCGCGCGGCCAATCGTGTGCAGAAGCATCACCCCATCCTTGCGCAGCATCGCAGCGCTTTTGCGGAAGAATGTATCGAAATGGTTGACGCCGACATGTTCGAACATCCCGACCGAGACGATGCGGTCGAAGGTCTCATCGATGTCGCGATAATCCTGCAGCCGGAAATCCGCAGGCAAACCATCGCGACCGGCACGGCGCTGCGCGACTGCAAGCTGTTCGTCCGACAGCGTCACCCCGGTCACGCGGGCCTCGGCGACGCGGGACAGATACAGCCCCATTCCACCCCAGCCACAGCCGATATCCAGCACATCCAGCCCGTCACGCAGCAGCATTTTCGCGGCGATATGCCGCTTTTTCAGCAGTTGCGCGGTGGCCAGCGGCGTATCGGGCGTCGGGAACCAGCCGCAGGAATATTGCATGTCGGGATCAAGGAACATGCGGTAAAGATCGGCCGAAAGATCATAGTGCCGATGCACGTTGTCGCGCGCGCGCAGGCGCGTGTTCATCTGACGAAACCGCCTTTGTGCGATCCGCGCCTTATCCAGCGCCTTCATCCAGAAAACCGGCATCAGTTCGCGCCCGGCATTCAGATGCGCCAGCATGATGAGGTCATAGACAGAGCCTTCGAGGATATCGACCTCACCCTCCATGAAGCATTCACCCAGCTTCAGGGCCGGATTGACGGCGACCGCGCGTTCGGCGCTGGCAGAGTTAAAGCGCATGACAATGGCCGGGCCAGAGCCGTCGCCGTAGGCAATCCGGTCGCCATTACTACTGATGACGGTCAGATTTCCCCGGCTGACAAATCTGCCCAGAAAACTGCGTAGGATTGTGTTCATTTTCTTCATCCGACCTGGACACATTGCATCAAGGCAAGGGGCAGGATGAGCCGCAGCGTTTTGGGACAGCCTGCCACGAGAGATTTAACCGCGCGCGGTTGCCGAAGGTTTCTCTCATTTTACACGATATGCAAGTCTGTTGCTTCGCAGCAACAGTTCTAACCTGCCAGATGAACCGCCCAATCACAGCCCGCCGAAGATCGCGGCAGTCCGAATGGCGGCAAGGTGCCCGTGGCTGGACGTTACCCTATCCAAGCCGAATCGCATTCGTTACAGTGAATCACAATAAGAACCCAAGCAGTCACGAACAGGCGAACCAATGGCTTTCATCCGCGTATTCACCTCCTCCGTCCTGATCGGAGCCCTGGCCGCATGCGCCGCTCCGCTGAACCGCAGCCCCGGCTTTTCCGCCGCCGGTCCGGTAGAAGTTGCCCCGATCCCTGCTGCCTCGGCGGGTGATGAGGCCGGTCTGCAGCGCTTTGTCCAAAGTTTCCGGGCCCGCGCCCTGTCCTCAGGCGTTTCCGCCGCGACCTATGACCGGGCGATGCAATTCGCTCGCTACAACCCAGAGGTGATCCGTCTGGATCGTCGGCAGGCCGAATTCTCGCGCCCGGTCTGGCTGTATCTGGACAGCGCCGTGTCCGAAGTTCGGATCACCACCGGTCGTCAGAAAGCCTCGCAGCTCAGCAGCGCATTGTCCGCGATCGAGGCCCGTTACGGCGTTCCGCGCGAAATCGTGCTGGCCGTCTGGGGGATGGAATCGAACTTCGGCGCCAATCGCGGCAAGATGCAGATCATTCCGTCGCTGACGACGCTGGCCTATGACGGGCGGCGCGGCGAGATGTTCCAGAACCAGTTGATCGCGGCGCTGAAAATCCTGCAGGCAGGCGATACCGACCCGCAGCACATGCTGGGAAGCTGGGCGGGCGCGATGGGCCATACGCAGTTCATGCCGACCTCTTATCTGGATTACGCCGTCGATTTCACCGGCGATGGTCGCCGCGACATCTGGTCCGAAGATCCGACCGACTCGCTTGCCTCGACCGCGAATTACCTGCGCCGCAATGGCTGGGTGCCCGGACAGGCATGGGGGGCCGAGGTGCAACTGCCCTCGAACTTCAACATGGGCCTGATCGGCAAGGGCACCCGCAGATCCAGTGGCGATTGGTCGTCGCAAGGCGTGCGGCGGATCGGTGGTGGGTCGCTTCCCAACGGGAACGGCTCGATCATCATGCCGGCGGGCGCGCGTGGCCCGGCCTTCCTGATCCTCGACAACTTCCGCTCGATCCTGCGCTACAACAACTCGGACAACTACGCGCTTGGCGTGGCCTTCCTGGGCGAGCGGATCGCCGGGCGGTCGGGCATTCAGGGCGCATGGCCGCGCACCGACCGCCCGCTTTCGACCAACGAGCGCGAGGAAATTCAGCGCAGGTTGGCGCAGAAGGGCTTCTATCAGGGCGAAATCGACGGTCTCTTCGGCTCGGCGACGATGGAATCGGTCTCGGCCTATCAGCGTTCGATCGGCGTGACACCGGACGGATATCCGACCTCTGTCCTGCTGGATCAACTGCGCCGTTAAGGCAGTTTGCGTATTTCCGGGGCAGCAAATCCTGCTGTCCCGGAGGTTTGCCGCAGAAAATATATCTATTTGTTCAGATTGATTATTTGCAGCGTCTATCGTGCTATGATTGCATTATTGACGCTGACACAGGATTATCATCGTGACGAAAAAACTCATTGCCCTTGGTGCGCTGGCAGTTTCGCTCGCGGCCTGTTCGCCGCAGCAATTCGAATCCGCGCCGGTTACGGTGGACTCGCCGCAAGGCCCGGTCACCTGCCAGCTTTACACCAAAAACATGCTTGATTGGGATCGCTCGACCGACCGTCCGAACGGGATGAGCGTGACCGAGGCAGACAATCTCTGTCGGGCCGAAGGGCGTCGCCAACAGGGCGGGTCAAGCTGAGCAAACAGACCTTCCGCGCCAATAGCTACGGCGCGGACCGAACCTAGGCGAGATGGTCGCGGAAGGCCGCGATGACCTGTGCATAAACGTCGCGCTTGAAGGGCACGATGTTGTCCAGCAGGTCGTCAGCGCCGATCCAGCACCATTTGTCGAACTCGGGATGGTCGGTATCGATGCGGATATCGGCATCGCTGCCGGTGAAACGCATCAGCACCCAAATCTGGCGCTGGCCGCCATATTTGCCCTTCCATGCCTTGCCCAGCAGTTCGGGCGGCAGATCGTAATAGACCCAGTCGGAGGTTGCGCCCAGAACCTCGACCTTGTCGGGTGAGACCCCGGTTTCCTCGACCAGTTCGCGCAATGCGGCCTGCAACGGCTCTTCGCCCTTGTCGATCCCGCCTTGCGGCATCTGCCACGCGCCCTGCATCTCGATCCGCTGACCGGCAAAAATCCGGCCTTCGTCGTTAATCAGGACCACCCCGGCGCAGGGCCGGTAGGGAAGCCCCCCCGGCCCGCGGATTTCACTTTCGTCTTGCGCCATCGCAGGATCAGCCGTCATTGCCTGAGGCGTCGGCACCACCCTCGCCCGCGCCAGATCCCTCGCCGGTGACGGCGGGTGTCTGTGCGGGCTGCACCTGATCGGCACGGAAATCGACGGCAGCCAAGCCTTTGAGGATATCGACCGCATAGGCCAACTGGTAATCCTCATCGCGCAGCTTCGCGGTCGCTTCGACCTCGGCTTTCTCCTGCTCGATCTGGCTTTTCTCTTCGTCGGACACGGAATCGTTGCTCAGCGCGCCACGCAGATCGGCCTCGGAGCGACCGAAATTCGACTGGCTGCGCGGACCGTTCTCGGCCTCTTCGTCCTCGTTGACGGGCGGGCGCGGCGGTTGGGCGACCAGAATGTCGGGCTGGATGCCAAGCGACTGGATCGAGCGGCCCGACGGCGTGTAATAGCGCGCCGTGGTCAGACGGATGGCGCTGTCCTGCGTCACCGGCATGACGGTCTGGACCGAGCCTTTGCCGAAGGTCTTTTCGCCCACGACGATCGCCCGACGGTGATCCTGCAATGCACCGGCGACGATCTCGGACGCACTGGCGGACCCGCCATTGGTCAGCACCACCATCGGCTTGCCCTGCGCCAGATCGCCCTCTTCCGCGTTCCAGCGTTCGCTTTCTTCCGGGTGACGGCCACGGGTCGAGACGATCTCGCCCGCGTCAAGGAAGGCATCCGAAACGCTGATCGCCTGATTCAGCAATCCGCCCGGATTGTTCCGCAGATCCAGCACGAAGCCGGTGACCTTCTCGATCCCGCCCGCCTCGGCGACGGCTTTCTCAAGCTCGACCTTCAGCGTGTCATAGGTCTCGTCGTTGAAGGTCGAGACGCGCAGAACGACCGCGTGACCCTCGATCCGGGTGCGAACGACGGTCAGTTTGATCGTGTCGCGGGTCATGGTCAGATCGAAAGGCTCGGTCTCGCCTTCGCGCAGAAGGGTGACGGTGATCTCGCTGCCGACCGGGCCGCGCATCATGTCCACCGCCTGATCCAGCGTCAGCCCCATCAGCGATTCGCCGTTTACATGGGTGATGAAATCGCCCGATTGCACCCCGGCCTCTGCCGCAGGCGTGTCGTCGATCGGCGAGACGACCTTGACCAGACCGTCTTCCTGGCTGACCTCGATCCCAAGGCCGCCAAAGCTGCCGCGGGTCTGGGTCTGCATGTCCTCGTAATCGTTTGCCGACAGGAACGAGCTGTGCGGATCAAGCGAGGTCAGCATGCCGTTAATCGCGGCCTCGATCAGTTCCTTGTCGCTAGGGGCCTCGACATAATCGGCACGCACCCGTTCAAAGACATTGCCGAACAGCTCAAGCTGCTCATAGATCGATGCGTTGTCGCCCGTTTCCTGCGCGACAAGGGGGCCGGCGATCTGGGTCGTCAGCAGCGCTCCTGCAAGCACACCGCCGATGCCGGCGATCAGATAGTGTTTCATATCGGCCTTTCCTGCCTCAATCCTGTTCAGGCTCCACGACGGGATTCAGCACGAACCAAGCCGCCGGGTCCAGTGTTTCCTGACCCTTGCGCAGTTCCAGATACAGGCTTTCGCTTTGCCCTGCATCTCCGCCCCGAGCCGCGTCGGCGACGAATTGCGCACCAAATTCCTGTGCCGAGACTTCCGAGCCGCCCATCAGGCCCAGCGGCTCACCCGCATTCAGCACATCGCCCACCTCGCCGAAGACCTGCGACATTCCCGCGAATACCAGAAGATAGCCACGCGCGGGCTCGATAATCATCACATTGCCGTAATCCAGCAGCGGCCCGCGATAGCGGATCGTTGCCGACCATGGCGTGGTGACCAAAGCGGCAGGCGGCGTCGCGATAACCCAGCCGGGACGACGCACACCCGCCGCATCCGGTTGATCATAGGGCCGCATCACGGTGCCCACCACCGGCAAGGACAGGCTACCTGCCGCGCCCTCGAAATCGCTGATCGGCGGGCCGACATCGGCCTGCATCTTGCTGACGCCGCTGGCAAAATCATCAAGGCTCTGCGCCGCGTCGCGCAGCTTTTGCAGCTCTTCCGGCGCGTCGGCGAAGCGGATCGGCATGCTGGAGCGGTCGGTAACCGCGCTGGCCAGCAACCTGCGCGCCTCTTGCACCGCGCCCAATCCCTCGCCCAGCATCGTGGCAGCGCCTGCCTGCAATTCGCGCACCGTCGCGATTTCCTCAAGGCTGGTCTGCAACTGCTCTGCCTCGGCCCGCAGGCCGGGCGTCACATCCGAGAGGATCATCCCCGAACGCGCATTGGCCAGCGCCCCCGCCGGATGCAGCAGCATCGTCGATTCCGGCGATTGCTGCAAAGCGGTCATTGCCCCAAGCACGCTTGCAAGGCGGGTGCGCTGCGTCTCGAACCGCTGCTGCAATTCCTCCTCGCGGGAGCTTGCCTCACGCAGGCCGTCGCGCAAAGCGGCCAGCCCCTGCTCGTAACCCCGGATCACTTCGGTCAGGGCGACCACCTGATCGTCCGCGGTCACCGCCTCGGACAGTTTGCCAATCGAGTCGCGAAGTTGCGCCGCCGCACCCTGTGCGTCGATCACCGCCTGAGAGGCAGGCGACAGATCGCCTTCAGCCTCATCCTGCGCCACGACGGGCGTGACGGTCAGACAAGCACTCAACAGGACCGGAAACAGAAAACGAGCGATCATGCGGTCACGATCAGGCTTTCGCCGGTCATCTCGGCGGGCTTGTCCAAGCCCATCAGTTGCAGAACGGTCGGGGCCAGATCGGCCAGACGCCCTTTGCGCACCGTCGCCCCTGCCGGGCCGTTATAGACGATCACCGGAACAGGGTTCACAGTATGCGCGGTATGCGGGCCGCCCGAAACCGGGTCCACCATCGTCTCGCAATTGCCGTGATCGGCGCAGATTACCGCCGCACCGCCCACGCGATCCAGCGCTTCGATCATTCGGCCAAGCCCCTGATCGACCGCCTCGCAGGCGCGCATCGCGGCGGGCAGGCTGCCGGTATGGCCGACCATATCGGGATTGGCGAAGTTGACGACAATCAGGTCATATTGGGCCTCGATCGCCTCGACCAGCTTGTCCGCGACTTCAAAGGCGGCCATTTCCGGCGCCAGATCATAGGTCGCGACCTTCGGGCTTTGCGGCATGAACCGGTCTTCGCCGGGTTCGGGGGCTTCCTTGCCGCCGTTCAGGAAGAAGGTGACATGGGGGTATTTCTCGGTCTCGGCCAGACGAAACTGCCGCAGCCCCTTCTGCGCGACCCAAGCGCCCAGCGTGTTGACGACCCGCCGTTTGGGATAGGCAGAAGTCATGTAGAGATTGTGGCGATCGCTGTAATCAACCATGCCAAGGGCCGCCGTCCATTCAGGCCGGTCGCTGACATCGAAGGCGTCAAAATCGCTGTCGGCCAAAGCGGCAAGGATTTCGCGGGCGCGGTCGGCACGGAAATTGAGGCAGAAAAATCCGTCCCCATCCAAGGCGCCATTATAGCCGTCGATGATATAGGGTTGGATGAATTCGTCGTATTCGCCCTTGCGATAGGAATCGGCAACTGCGGCATCGGCGGATTCAGCGCTTTCGCCTGTCCCGGCGACGATGGCACGATAAGCGCGCTCCACCCGCTCCCACCGATTGTCGCGATCCATCGCGTAGTAACGCCCAATCACCGTGCCGATCCGTGCGCTGTCGGGCAGATTGCCCTGTAATTCGGTGATAAAGCCCATCGCCGATTGAGGAGGAACGTCACGGCCATCAGTAATGGCGTGGACGGTAACGGGAATACCCGCCGCTGTCACCGCGCGGACGGCGGCCAGGACATGCTGGATATGCCCATGCACCCCGCCATCGGACACTACACCCATCAGATGCGCGGTCCCACCGCTGGCCTTCATCTTCTCAATGAAAACCCCAAGCGCCTCGTTCTTCAGAAAGCTGCCATCCTCGATGGCAAGATCGATCTGGCCCAGATCCATCGCAACCACGCGGCCTGCGCCGATATTGGTGTGGCCGACCTCGGAATTGCCCATCTGTCCGGTGGGCAGCCCCACATCAGGCCCGAAAGTGGTCAGCGTCGCATGCGGGCATTCGGCAATAAGGCGATCATAGTTCGGCGTCCTCGCCTGATCCGGCGCGCTTTGTTCGGGACGGTCCGAAGTTCCCCAACCGTCGAGAATGCACAGGATCACCGGTTTCGTCATATTGCCCCTCGTCATGCTTTGCGCCTTGTTACGCCTGCCTGCGCGGTCGGGCAACCTGTCACGACGCAAGGCCCCGCGCGATTCGTTCACGTCCTGAAGAGAAGGCACGTCCTGAAGAGAAGGCGTCAGACGCGATGATAGGGCGACCCGGCAAGAATGGTGGCCGCACGGTAAAGCTGTTCGGCCAGCATCACCCGAACCAGCATATGCGGCCAGACCATCCGGCCGAAGCTGATCTGCCAATCGGCACGGGCGCGGATCGACGGGTCCAGCCCGTCGGCCCCACCGATCACAAGACAGATGTCGCGGGCCTGATCGCGATAACCGGCGATCCTTGTGGCAAATTCGGGCGAAGTCGGCTGTTGTCCGCGTTCATCCATGACGATCAGGGCCGAACTTGCCGGAATGGCTCGGGCCAACAGATCGGCCTCGGCAGCCATACCGCCACCGCGCTTGTCCTCGACCTCGATGATATTGACGGCGGGCAGGCCCAGCGGGCGGCCGGTGCGGGCGAAGCGGTCCAGATAATCGCTGACCAGATCGGACTCGGCTCCGCCGCGCAGCCGACCTACGGCTGCGATGTCGATTCGCATGGGCCGTGCCCGATCCTAGTGCTGCGAAGGGGCGCCTTCACGCACGCGCGCAAGCGCGTCCGAGGGCATCCACATCTTTTCGAGCTGATAGAATTCGCGCACTTCCGGGCGGAAGACATGGACGATCACATCGTCGGTGTCGATCAGCACCCAGTCACCGGCATCCTTCCCCTCGATCCGGGGCGAACGGCCGGTCTGTTCCTTGAAACGCTCGGCCAGTTTTTCGGCAATGGCGGCAACCTGGCGCGAGGACCGGCCCGAGGCGATGACCATATGGTCAGCCATCGACGAACGACCACGCAGGTCGATCGTGACGATATCTTCGGCCTTGTCGTCTTCCAGAGATGTCAGGATACGGGCCAGCAATTGATCGCTGCTCAATGCATTGCCCGCGTTGGTCGCGGCAGGCCCAGAGGCCGGCGAGACGTCTTTTGACAGGGTTCCATCCTCCGGTCAGCGCGCCGATCAACCCCCGGCGCAGGGGATATGTTAAAGATAGCATCTTTTCGGGCCATCTCAATGAGGGCAAAGGAAACGATGACGCGAGGGCAGCACAATTTTGCCACGATATTGCGCGACGGGCCGTTCCGCCGTAAATAGGGTCTATGTCCGGGTTCATCTATTTCGACATCCATGACCGCGCGCGCCTGCCTTCGAGGTTCTTTGGCGAAGCGCTTTGCGTGACGGCACGGGGCTGACCGGGCCGCGCCTTCTTGCGCGCACCCGCCAAACACCCACATTCATTCGCATCTAAGCCGAAAGCCAAGAGCCATGACGAATCCCGCCGCAACCCCGCGCACGCTCTATGATAAAATCTGGGACGCCCATGTCGTCGAACAATCCGAAGACGGCACCTGTCTTCTCTACATCGACCGCCATCTGGTCCATGAGGTGACCAGCCCGCAGGCCTTCGAGGGTCTGCGCATGACCGGTCGCAAGGTCCACGCCCCCGACCGCACCATCGCCGTGCCCGACCATAACGTGCCGACGACGCTGGACCGCCAGAAGGGCATCGACAACGAAGAATCACGCATTCAGGTGGATGCGCTGGACAAGAATGCCCGCGAATTCGGCGTGCATTACTATCCGGTGAACGACATCCGGCAGGGCATCGTGCATATCGTCGGCCCCGAACAGGGCTGGACCCTGCCCGGCATGACCGTCGTTTGCGGTGACAGCCATACCGCGACGCATGGTGCCTTTGGCGCGCTGGCTCACGGCATCGGCACGTC
Organism: Paracoccus caeni; assembly: GCF_016629665.1. GTDB lineage: Bacteria > Pseudomonadota > Alphaproteobacteria > Rhodobacterales > Rhodobacteraceae > Paracoccus > Paracoccus caeni. The sequence continues at coordinate 745,318 of NZ_JAEPRQ010000001.1, read as the reverse complement.
CGAGGTCGAGCATGTCCTGGCCACGCAGACGCTGATCCAGAAGAAATCGAAGAACATGAAGGTCGAGGTGACGGGCCGCCTTGCTCCCGGCGTCACCGCCAAGGACGTGGTTCTGGCAATCATCGCAGCGACCGGAACAGCGGGGGGCACCGGCTATGTCATCGAATATTGCGGAGAGGTGATCCGCAGCCTGTCGATGGAAGGCCGCATGACCATCTGCAATATGGCGATCGAAGGCGGTGCCCGCGCAGGTCTGATCGCCCCGGATGAAACCACCTTCGCATATGTGAACGGCCGCCCGCATGCGCCGAAAGGTGCGCAATGGGAGGCTGCAGTGGCCTGGTGGCGCACGCTCTTTACCGAAGAGGGCGCGCATTTCGACAAGGTGTTGACCCTGCGCGGCGAGGATATTGCCCCCACCGTGACATGGGGCACCAGCCCCGAGGACGCCCTGCCGATCACCGCCGATGTTCCGGCGCCGGAAAGCTTCACCGGCGGCAAGATCGAGGCCGCGCGCCGTTCGCTTGACTATATGGGTCTGACGGCGGGGACCAAGCTGACGGATATCACCATTGACGCCGTGTTCATTGGCTCTTGCACCAATGGCCGGATCGAGGATTTGCGCGCCGCTGCCGATGTGTTGCGGGGACGCAAGCTGGCCACGGGCGTGCGCGGCATGGTCGTGCCGGGATCGGGTCTTGTGCGGGCACAGGCGGAAGAAGAGGGTCTGGACCAGATCTTCATCGATGCGGGTTTTGAGTGGCGGCTTGCGGGTTGTTCGATGTGTCTGGGCATGAACCCCGACCAGTTGGTGCCGGGCGAACGCTGCGCCGCGACCTCGAACCGGAACTTCGAGGGGCGGCAGGGCTACAAGGGCCGCACCCATCTGATGTCGCCTGCGATGGCCGCGGCGGCAGGCGTGGCCGGGCATCTGGTCGATATCCGCGAATTCGCGGCCCAGCCCGCATAAGGAGGATTGATCATGGACAAATTCACCACTTTGACCGGGATCGCGGCACCGATGCCGCTGGTCAATATCGACACCGATATGATCATTCCGAAGCAGTTTCTGAAAACGATCAAACGCTCGGGCCTTGGCGTGAACCTGTTTGACGAGATGCGCTATGACCGCGAGGGCAATGAACTGCCTGATTTCGTGCTGAACCAGCCCGCCTACCGTGATGCGCAAATTCTGGTCGCGGGCGATAATTTCGGCTGCGGATCATCGCGCGAACACGCGCCTTGGGCGCTGCTGGATTTCGGCATCCGCGCGGTGATCTCGACCAGCTTCGCCGACATCTTCTTCAACAACTGCTTCAAGAACGGCATCCTGCCGATCGTGTTGCCGCAAGAGGCGGTGGATGTGCTGATGGAAGATGCCCGCAAGGGGGCGAATGCGCGGATGGTCGTCGATCTGGAAAACCAGACGGTCAGCAGTTCGGACGGGCAAAGCTTCCATTTCGATATCGATCCGTTCCGCAAACATTGCCTGCTGAACGGGCTGGACGATATCGGGCTGACCATGGAAAAAGCCCCCGCCATCGACACGTTCGAACAACGTATGGCGCAGGCGCGTCCTTGGATCTGAGGGCTTTCGCCCTTTCCCTCATGCTCGCGGCCCCCGCTGCCGCAGAGCCGATCCGTATTGCCACCTATGACCCCGGCCTTTCGCGGAAAGGGCCGGGGCTTTTGCTGCAGGACATCCGCGACCGCGACCCACAGGTTCTGGCGGCGGCTGAGGTTATTGCGGCGGCAGCGCCTGATGTCATCCTGTTGACCGATTTCGACTGGGATTTGCAGGGGCAGGCGCTGTCGGCCTTTGTCGATCTGCTTGACGAAACCGGCCACCCGATGCGCTTTTTCTTCGCGGGCAGGCCGAACAGCGGAATGGCGACGGGGCTTGATCTGAACGGTGATGGGCGCACCGGCCGGGCCGATGACGCGCAGGGCTTCGGGCAGTTCACCGGGCAAGGGGGGATGGCGGTCCTGTCCAACCTGCCTTTGGGCGAGATCCGCGACTATTCCGATCTCTTGTGGCACGAGTTGCCGGACAATCTGATGCCGGTCACGCCGCCCGAAATCGCCGCCATTCAGCGCCTGTCATCGACCGCGCATTGGGATGTAACGGTGATTACTCCCGACGGCCCTCTGCATCTCATCGCTTGGGCGGCCACGCCCCCGGTCTTCGACGGGCCAGAGGATCGAAATGGCCGCCGCAACCATGACGAAACCGCCTTCTGGCTGACCCATCTGCCTGCCGCCCCCTTCGTTGCTCTGGGCAAGATCAATCTTGACCCGGACAAGGGCGACGGATTGCCGGATGCGTTGCACCGGCTGATGGCGCATGTCCACGATCCGCAGCCGATAAGACCGGACGCCAGCCGCGATGACGCGCTGACCACAGCGATATTCGCGCAGCCCGGCAATCTGCGGGTGGACTACGTCCTGCCCGCCACGGCATTGCAGGTTATCGACAGCCAAATCCTGTCCCCGCTGCCCGACGATCCACTGGCAGCGACGGTCGCTGCGGCATCCAACCACCGCCTTGTCTGGGTCGAGGTGGACCTGCCGCGCGCTCAAGCCGCCCGGTAAGCCCTACCTCTGACGATCCTGCTTTTGTTGCCGATCACGCAGCGTCGCCAGCACCTCGGCACGCCCGAACTCACGCGCGGCCTTTGCCCGCGCGATGTCGAACCGGGGGGTCAGGGCCGCGATATCGCGCTCGGCCTGCCGCAATTCGCGCGCGCTGCGCCCGGCCTGCGCATTGGCAATTCGCGCCTCTCCCACGCTCAGCGGCGCGGCGCTGTCGTAGCTTTGCCGCAAGGCCACATGCATCGCCTGCGCCCGACCCTCCAGCGCGGTCATATGCGCCTTGAACGCGGCAAATGCCTTTAACTCGCGCTCCGCCTTCAGGCGGGCGATGCGCTCAAGCGCGGCCAGCTTGCCCGCCGCGCTTACCATCCCGCCCGCGCCTTCTCGCGTATCTTTTCCGCGAAGCGGATGGCTGCAGCGACAGCGGCGAACTGTTCGCGCTTGATCTCTTGCCCGATATCGACCGTCGCATGAATTGCGCGGGCCGAAGGCGGGTCCGAGAAGATCGGCACCTTATGTTCGCGGGCACGGTCACGGATCCGCGCGGCGACATCATCGACACCCTTCGCCAGACAGACCGGCGCCCGACCGCTTCCCCGCTTCCATTCCAGCGCCACCGCGTAATGCGTGGGGTTGACGATGATCACATCGGCCTTTGCCACATCCGCCAGCATCTGCTTCATCGCCAGATCCACCGCGCGCTGTCGTCGTGCCGCCTTCAGATGGGGATCGCCTTCGGCTTCCTTATGCTCATCCTCCATCTCCTTCCGGCTCATGCGGTTCTTGCGCCGATGGTCGAACCAGCGCCACAGCATATCCACGATCCCGAACAAGACCGAGATCGCCAGCGCCATCAGCAACACCTGCGCCAACAACGCGCCCAGATCGACGATCCAGCCTCCTGCCCCACCCATGGCGCTGGCAGCCAGCCGGTCCATCATCCCGTCAAAAAGATACCAGCCGCCCAGACAGACCAACGCCGCCTTGGCCAGAGAGATGGCAAAGGTGACCAGCCCGGTCATGCCGAACTTCTGTTTCGCATTGGTGATCGGGTTGATCCGCTTCAGATCGGGTGCCAGCTTCTCGCCCGAGAAGACCACCCCTCGCTGAAGGATCAAGCCCAGAATCAGCGCTACGGCGGGCACGGCAGTCAGGATCAGCGCCGCCCAGCCCGCATACTGACCGACCACAGTCGCCAACGCGAATATATCGTCCAGCGGCCAGCCATCGGCACCCATGACGCGGCTTGCCATCGACAACCATTGCCGCACCGCGAAGGTCGCGCCCAATCCAAAGGCAAGCCACGCGCCCAGATACATCGCCGCAACGTTAAGTTCGGTCGAACGCGGGATATCGCCCTTTTCACGCGCGCGACGCAGCTTTTGTTCGGAAGCCTCGAAAGGTTTGTCGTCGTTTTCTTCGCTCATCCGGTCCTCGGCAGAGTGAAATCAAGCACAGCGTCGGCCCAAAGACCAACCAGCATCGGCGCAAGGATCGCCAGCGCCACAAGCGCCATCAGAATCGCCAAGGGCGAGCCGATGAAGGTCACCGGCAGCGCGGGCATGACCCGGTTGATGACACCCGACAGCGCCTGAAAGACAAAGCCGCCCAAGGTAAAGGGCGCAGCCAGCAGCATCGCCAGCACGAAGCTGTGCGACAGGATCTGAACCGCGGCAGGCAGAAACGCCGCAGCCTCGGGCCAGCTCCCGGCTGGCCATAATACAAAACTGTCGGCCATCAACTCGACCAGCATAACCGGCAGGCCAAGCGCCATCAGAACCGCGATGCCGCCAAGATGGATCAGGTTGCCGATGGGATGCGGGGCTGCCTCGTTCTGTCCGCCGACGATCTGCGACAGCGACGCCGTGGCCGCGATGGCAGAGGTCGCAACATCGATCGCCATCGCCAGAAGCCGTAGCAATCCACCTGTCGCGGCGCCAATCGCGATCTCGGCAAGCCCCTGTCCGATCATCGGCAGGATACCCTGTGGCGGCGCGACCATCGGCACCAACCCCGCCAGAAGCGGTGTTATGGACAGGCCAACCGCTGCGCGCACACGGACGGGGATCACCCTCTCACCCAGACCGGGCAGCGCGAGGATACAGGCCTGAACGCGCAGATAGACCAGCACCAGACCCCAATGCAGATCGGGAATGATGCCGGTCAGATCCTGCCACATCATGCGGCCTCGATCGTGCCAATGAGGCTAAGTTCGATGCCCGGATCGATCTCTTCGAACCCCAGAACCGGCGCGGTGATACCATTCGCCCCCAAAACCGCGCGCAGCATCCTGCGGCGATGATCCGGCACGACGATGACCGCCCGCGCCAGCGGGTCAGAACTCGCCAATGCGCGGCGTGTCTGTTCCAGCAGCTTCTGCGACAGAAGCGGTGTCATCGCCCCTGCCCCCGCCTTGCCGGTCTCTGCGTCCGAGCGGATCAGTTCGGCCTCCCATGCGGGATGCAGTTGCAGCGCCTGCAATTGGCCGGTGTCATCGGCATATTGCTGTGAAATCTGGCCTCTGAGGCGTTTGCGCACTAATTCGTAAAGCGTCTCGACCTGATCGACATGGCGAAACTCGACCAGCGCATCGACGATCATCGGCAGGTTGCGGATCGAGACACGCTCATCCAGCAGCGCCCTAAGAATCGCCAACAGCGTTTCCGGCGACAGCTTGTCGGGGATGGTGCTTTCGAAATAGCGCCTGTTCCGCTCGGCCCGCGCCGGATCGGAAAGGGTTTTCAATTCATCAAGCTGACGTTGCATCGCACCCAGATTCATCAGCGATGACAGGTTGGTTTTCACCACCTCCATCAGATGCGTTGACAGAACCTCCATCGGGCTGACGACCGTTGCGCCGCCGGTCGCCGCCTCGTCCTGAAGCGCGGGCGAGATCCAGCGAGCCGGGCTTTGATAGACCGGCTCACTGACCGCATGCCCCGGCAGTTCGGCCAGCACCGTTTCAGGACCAAGCACCAGAACCTCTCCCGGTCGCAGCGCCCCACGGCCACGCACGACACCGTGGATGCGGATCTGGTAATTGCCGGGGGGCAGATCGTCTGTATCGGTGATACGGATGTCGGGCAGGATCAGACCGAAGCTGCGGGCGATGTGGATCCGCAAATTGACGATCCTGCCGCCCAGCCCCCGCGCCTGATCCAGAGCCATCAGAACAAGGTCGGGGCCAATCTCGACGCTGATTTCGTCGGTATCGATCATGTCTCCCAGACGGGCCGCGGGTCTTGCCCGTTGCTCTTCCGGCACGACGGGCGGCAGCGCCTGCGCCAATCGCGCCTGACGACGCGCAATGCCCCATGATGTCAGCGCCATCGCCGCCGCCATCGTCAGAAACAGCAGGCGCGGCATGCCGGGAATAAGCGACATCAGCACCATCGCCGCCGCGACCATCGCAGCGGGCTGCCATGTCCGGGTCAACTGGCTGGACATCAGTTCGGCCGTGGTGTCGGTCGCCCCCCCTCGCGACAGCAGCAGCGCAGCCGCCATCGAGGTGATCAGCGCCGGGATTTGCGTCACAAGACCGTCGCCGATGGTCAGGTGCGAATAGGTCGCCATCGCCTCGGCCATCGGCAGGCCGTGGACCAGAATACCGACGGCCAGACCGACAAGAAGGTTTATGAAGGTGATGACGATACCGGCGATTGCATCTCCCTTGACGAATTTCGACGCACCGTCCAGCGAGCCGTAAAAGCTGATCTCACGCTGCTCCTGGATACGCCGTCGCTTCGCCTCCTGATGGTCGATGGCGCCCGCGTTCAGATCGCCATCGATGGCAAGTTGCTTGCCCGGCAGCGAATCGAGCGCGAAACGCGCCGCGACCTCGGCCATGCGGCCCGAGCCCTTGGTGATCACCATGAAATTCACCACCGAGATCACCGCGAAGATCGTCAACCCGATCAGCAGCGATCCCCCGGCGACGAAATCGGCGAAGCCGTTGATGACATGGCCTGCCGCATCCTTGCCGTTATGCCCCTCGGTCAGGATCAGGCGGGTCGAGGAGACGTTGAGCGACAGCCGGATCACCAGGCTGACCAGCAGAAGCACCGGGAACGCCTGAAAATCGGTCGGCTTATCCACCAGCGATGCCATGACAAGCACCAGCGTCGCTGTGGCAATCGACAGCGCAATCCCGAAATCAAGCAGGCCGGGCGGCAGGGGGATGACCAGCGATATGACGATCAGCACCAGCGCGCCGGTGATCAGAAGCGAACTGTCCAGAAATCGGCCCGAGCCGGATATGGCCGTCACCGCCTTCATTCGCCGCCCTCCGCCGCCGAGACCACCGGACGCAGGATCTGCTCCAGCGTCCAGATATCGCCGCGCAGAAGGCCCGTTCGTCGCAGAAAGATCAGCGTTTCCAGCCTTGCATCGGGCGGCATCCGCATCAGTCGCGCGCGATAATCACGCGGCAGCGGCTGGCCCTGCAGCAGCCATTGCCCGGCTTCCTCCGCGAAGGCGGCGGAATCGGGCAACAGGTGCAGATCCTCTAAAGGTGCGGCGGTGGCCGCCATCAGGGCAAGCGCGGTCAACATCAGGCAGCCCTTCTGAGATCACGAAGCGCGGTGTCGAGATTGTCGAAGCTGGGACGAAGGTGATCGGGCACGGCCTGCCGGCCTACCTCGACGCAGAGATTGGTGGCGTGCTGATGCAGCCCGGCGACCAGCACGGATTTGATCACATCGAAGAAGCCCAGATCCTGTTTCACGACTGTGGACAGACGGTGCGCCAGAGGGGCCACGAAACCATAGGCCAGAAACACGCCCAGAAACGTGCCGACCAGCGCGCCACCGATCATCTTGCCCAGCACCTCTGGCGGTTGGTCGATCGAACTCATCGTCTTGATCACGCCAAGCACCGCCGCCACGATCCCAAGCGCGGGCAGCGCGTCTGCCATGCTTTGCAGTGCATGCGGCACATGCAGGGCGTCCTCGCGCATGATGGTCAGGCGACGCCCGATCATCTCTTCGACCTGATAGGGATCGTCGTAATTCAGGCTGGCCGAGCGCATCGTATCCGCGATCAGCGACACCACATCCGCGTCTGCCAGAAGCTTCGGATAGGCGGCAAAGATCGGCGACTCGGCCGGGGTCTCGATATGCTGTTCCAGCGCCACCGGGTTTTCGCGCGCGATGCGGATCAGTTGATACATCAGGCACAGGACGTCGCGATGATCGTCCTCGGTCCATTTGGCACCGCGAAAGGCGCGGATCAGCCCCGACAGGGTGTGTTTCAGAACATGCCCGGTATTCGACAGCACGAACGAGCCGACCGCCGCGCCCATGATGATCATCATCTCGAACGGCAGGGCATGGGTGATGACACCCATTTTGCCCCCCGCAAGGATGTAGCCGCCGAAGACCATGACGAAGGTCAGGATGATGCCGATGAAACCGAACATGAGAGGTCCTTACGGGTGAGGAATGCTGCGGGCGCCCATCTGCGCGGTCAGCAGGGCGGCCTGTTGCGGCTCGACCGAGGCGATGATGCGCGCGCCGTTCTGCGGCTGGACGCGCATCAGGATTTCGGCGGCGAAATGCGGCGGTAGATTGGTCAGGATCGCGGCGGCCTCGGCTGGCTTCATCTGGTCATAGACCGCGACCAGCCGGTCGATATCCTGCGCGATGTCGTTTGTTTCGGTATTCCGGCTGGAGCGGATGCCATCGCGAACCGTCCGAAGTTCGACAAGCCGCGCGGTGATCGCACGCTCGGCCTCGGCAATCTCGGCGCGCTTTTCGTCCAGCACTTCAAGATAGCGTTCAACCCGCTGCCGACGGTCCTGCAATTCCTTCACCAGCGTCACCGCCTCTGGCACGTCAGAGCAGCCTTGCAACAGACCGGGCGGATCGGCGAAGGCAGCAAAAAGCCCCGCGACACCTTGCGCGTGCCATAGCGTCGCCACGGCGGGAAGCGTGAAGCAGAGGCCCATCAGCGGCAGTAGCCTACGCATCACGAAGCTCCGCGCGCTTTCGCAAGCGCCGCGCCGTTGGCGGCAACGTCGCCTCATGGATGCGCTGTTGCAAATCCCACCGCGCACGTTCGCCCCGCGCCGCCGAGATCTCGCGCGACAAGGCGTTAGAGGCGACCGTGGCCTCGTCCCGCGCCAAACGGATCGCCTTTTCCAGCCTTTCAATTTCGGCACACATCACCGCAATCGCGCCGCCCAGGCCGGATTCGAGATTGTTGAGCCGTCGCAGCCGCCGCGACAGAACGGCGCAATAGGCCGCCAAAGCGATCGATGCTGCGATCAGACCAGCCTGCAAAACCACGTCATAATTCATCTGATGCGATACTCCGTGATCAGCACATCCTTCGCGACCTGATCGCCCAGGACCAATTGCGCGCGTGTTTTCAGTTCGGCCCTGATGATCTCCAGCACACCGCGCTTGTCATAGGCCGCCGGATCAATGCCGGAGAGGAAGATCGTGAATGCGTCGCGCAGGCGCGGCATCAACTGATCGATCTTCTTTTTATGGGCGGTGTCGGTCTCGATGCTCAGCGAAAGGGTCAGTTCACGTTCGCTACCCGGCAGGTTCATCTCGATCACCGGCAAAGCGACGAACAGGCTTTCGCCAAGTGGCGATCGCTGCCCATGGCCCGTCAGATCGCCGATCAGCGCGACGGGCGACCAATAGCCCAGATAGGTCGATGCAAAACCCCCACGCGCAAGGGTCAGGGCCGCGACAAACGGAAGCAACCTGCCTCTTCGCGGTGCTGTCTCTTTGGGGGGATCGGCGGCTGCCTTGGCCATGGTGATTCTCCGTCGTGATCAGACGGAATTAGCACTTCGCGACTAACCGATTCTTAACGCGGCCCATGTCATCAAGGGCTTACCCGAAAAGCGGGAGTGATTCGAAAGGGACGGTTTTGCAAAAACTGCAGGACTACTGGGGCGAGCGAAGCGCAAGGCAAAGGGCGATCCTGATCGGGGCCTTTCTGTCCGCCTTTCTGGCCATCGCCGGATTCGGCTGGCTGGCATCGCGATCCGATATGGCGATGATCTATGGCGGGCTTGATACCGCGCAGGCGGGCGAGGTTATGGCCGGACTGGACCGCAGCGGCGTCGCCTATGAGGTGCGCGGCGATTCGATCTGGGTCGATGCCGCGCAGCGCGACCGACTGCGGATGGATTTGGCGGCGCAGGGCCTGCCCGCCTCGGGCAGTGCGGGCTATGAGCTGTTGGACGGCATGTCAGGCTTTGGGACCACCTCGCAGATGTTCGATGCCGCCTATTGGCGCGCGAAGGAAGGCGAGCTTGCCCGGACCATCCTGGCCCTGCCCAATGTAAAGACAGCGCGGGTTCACCTCGCCGTCGAAAACGCCCGCGGTTATCGCCGCGACAGCAGCGCCTCTGCCTCGGCGACGCTGTCCACGAATGGCGCGCCGATCACCCGCGAACAGGCCGATGCCTTGCGCTATCTGATTTCCTCCGCAGTGCCGGGTATGAAACCCGACAGCGTCACCGTCATCGATACAGCGCAGGGCATTATCGCGACTTCTGACGATCGGACAGGCACCGACCGCGCCGCCGAGATGAAGCGCAATGTGGAGCGCATCCTTGAACCGCATGTCGGCACCGGCAACGCCATCGTCGAGTTGAACCTCGATTTGGTGACGGAAAGCGAGCTGCTGACCGAACAGAGCTTCGATCCGGCGCAGAGGGCGTTGATTTCACAGGTGACCGAGGAAACCTCGGACCAAAGCAATTCAAACGGCTCCGGCATGGTCACTGCCGCCTCGAATCTGCCAGACGGGCAGAGCGCCCAAGGCGACAATAGCCAATCGACCCGATCCGAGAACCGCCAGCAGGCGAATTACGAAGTCGGCAGAACCACACGCGAGGTGACCCGACAGCCCGGCGCGACGCGGCGTCTGACAGTGGCGGTCTTGCTGAACGGCGTCACGCAGCAGGACGCGAATGGCGATCCTCAGATCGTGCCGCGCCCGGATACCGAGCTTGAGGCCCTTCGCGAACTGGTCGCCTCGGCCGTCGGTTTCGATGAAAGCCGGGGCGATCAGATCACGGTTAAGTCGCTACCCTTCGCGTCGATTGGTGAAAACGGAACGCTGGCCGCGACCGGGTTCATGGACCGCCTGGAATTGAACAGTCTGGTCCGGCTGATCCTCGTCGGTCTGTTCATGCTGGCCATTGCCTTGCTGATCCTGCGCCCGGTTCTGCGCGCCCGCAACGCACCGACGCCGCTTCTCGACGACAGCCAGCCCATCGCAGACACCGCGCTGTCGGATATCGCGACGGCGAGCGGGTCGGATCTACCCCGCACGATGATTCTGCCACCGGAACCCGTGGCTGCCGAGCCTTTGGCGCTACCCTCTGCCGATCCGGTTGCACGGCTGCGCAGCATGATGCGCGACCGGCACGAGGAAAGCGTGAAAGTCCTCGCCGGTTGGATCGATAGCAAGGAGAACGCCTGATGAGCTCTGCCATCCTGAGGTTGGAATCATTTGCAACCAGCCCGCGTAGTGCGGCGATCACACCGGGCCTCACAACCGAGGATCTGGATCAGGCCTTCGCCGATGGGCTGGCAGAGGGGCTGGCACGCAAGGACGACGAGGAACTTCGAGCTCTGCGCGCGGGGATCGAGCGTTTGCAGGAAAGCCTGAATGAGGATGAAGCCCGCCGAACCGAGTTGCGTCGTGATGCCGTCCGCGCCCTGGCACCGCTGTTGACGCAAATCCTCGACAGTCTTGCCTCGGCAGAGACGTCGCGGCGGTTGGAACAGACGCTGACCCTTGAGTTGTCGCGAATTGCGCAGGCGGCGACTCCGCTGCGCGCAACGATCGCCTGCAGTGCCCGTATGCGCGATCTGGTCCAGCGATGTGTGACGGAAAGCGGCGCAAATGGGGTCCTGATCTCGGAAAGCGAAAGCGATCTCATCAGCCTGTCGCTGCAGGGCGGTCATATCGAATTTTCGACCGAAGCCGCAGGCGCCGAAATCCGCCGTCTTATTCAGGAAATCAACGAGGAGCAGGCAGTATGGACGCATTCCGGCATTTGATCGACACCGACAATATCATGGTCGAAGTGACCATCCGACTGGGCCGCACGCGCCAAACGGTTGCTCAGCTTTCCGCGCTGAAGTCCGACGATGTGCTGGTTCTGGATCAGAATATCGATGATGGCGTCGAAATCTGCGTCGGCGACAAAGTCATTGCGCGAGGCGAGTTGACGGGCGACGGCGGTTCAGACCGTCTTGCGGTCCGCATCATCGGAGCATCCGTTCCGGCATGAGAAAATCATGGGCCGCCGCTGTAGTGGCGACGCTGATACCAGTTGTGGCATCAGCGCAAAGCGTGCCGGGGCTGGATCAGGTAGCAGGGGCAGGACTGGGGCAGAACGCGGTTCTGCTGGTCGCGGCGCTGACGGCATTGTCGCTGGCCCCCGGCATCGCGATCATGGTCACCTGCTTTCCCTTCATCGTCACCGTGCTGTCGATCCTGCGCCAGTCGATCGGCTTGCAGCAATCCCCGCCGAACATGCTGATCGTCAGCCTGTCGATCTTCCTGACCTGGTTCATCATGGACCCGGTTCTGCGCGAGGCATGGCAGGTCGCCGGTCAGCCACTTCAGGATGGCCAGATCGGTATTGGTGAGGCGATCCGGTTGGGGATCGAGCCGTTTCGCGGCTTCATGGCGGCCCGCACCGACCCCGACACATTGCAGAACATGGCCGATATCGCCCCCGGCGCGGGCGGGGCCGTGGACCGGCTTTCGGTGCTGATTCCATCCTTCATGCTGTCCGAAATCCAGCGCGCCTTCGAAATCGGCTTTCTGATCGCCCTGCCCTTCCTGATCATCGATCTGGTCGTCTCGGCGGTGCTGATGTCGATGGGCATGATGATGGTGCCGCCGGTGGTGGTCTCACTGCCGTTCAAGCTGGCGTTTTTCGTGGTCGTGGACGGCTGGTCGCTGATCGCGGGGGCGCTGGTTCGAAGTTACCAGTGACGCCTCAGGCGCGGCGATCCAGCCGATCGATGCCAAGCGTATCAAGCACCTTCGCCTCGATATGTTCGGCATTCAGGGCCGAGCTGTCATACATCGCAAAGGGCGCATCGTGATCGACGAAAACGTCAGGCAGCACCATCGAGCGGAATTTCAACCCGTGATCGAACACGCCCTCTTCCGCCAGAAGCTGCGCGACATGGCTGCCGAAACCACCGACCGCGCCTTCCTCGATGGTGATCAGCGCGTCATGCGTGGTGGCAAGGCGCAGGATCAGATCGCGGTCCAGAGGCTTGGCAAAACGGGCATCCGCAATCGTCGGTGTGATCCCGCGCGCGGCCAGTGCCTCGGCGGCTTTGGCGACTTCAGACAGACGGGTTCCGAACGACAGGATCGCGACGCCTTTTCCCTCGGCGATCATGCGGCCCTTGCCGATGGGCAGCGGCTCGCCACGTTCTGGCATCTCGACCCCGGTGCCTTCACCGCGCGGAAAACGGAAGGCGATCGGGCCAGCGTCATGAGCGGCGGCGGTCGCGACCATGTGGACCAGTTCGGCCTCGTCGGCTGCGGCCATCACCACCATACCGGGAAGGTTGGCAAGGAACGCGATGTCATAGGCGCCCGCATGGGTCGGCCCGTCCTGACCGACCAGACCGGCGCGGTCGATGGCGAAGCGGACCGGCAGGCCTTGGACGGCAACGTCATGGACGACCTGATCGTAACCGCGTTGCAGGAAGGTTGAATAGATCGCGCAGAAGGGCTTCATCCCCCCCGCGGCAAGGCCCGCCGCAAATGTGACGGCATGCTGTTCGGCAATGCCCACGTCAAAGCTGCGACGGGGAAAGCGTTCGGCGAATTGCTTAAGGCCGGTGCCGTCCGGCATGGCAGCAGTAATGCCGACGATCTTGTCGTCACGTCCGGCCTCATCGATCAGTGCCTTGGCGAAGACCGAGGTATAGCTGGGGGCGTTGGATTTCGCTTTCGCCTGCTGACCGGTCACCACGTCGAATTTCGAGGTCGCGTGCCCACGGTCGGCGGCGTTTTCGGCGGGGGCATAGCCCTTGCCCTTCTTGGTCACCGCATGGATCAGAACCGGCCCGGTCGCGCGGGCACGGACCGTCCGTAGGAGCGGCAAAAGCTGTTCGATATCGTGGCCATCGACGGGGCCGATATAGGAAAAACCCAATTCCTCGAACAAAGTGCCACCAACGGCCATGCCCTTCAGCATTTCCTTGGCCCGGCGCGCGCCTTCCTGCATCGGCGGGGGCAACAGGCCGACCGCCCCCTTGGCAACGGCCTTCAGTTCCTGAAACGGCCCGCCCGTGTAAAGCCGGGTCAAATAGGACGACATCGCGCCAACCGGCGGGGCAATCGACATTTCGTTGTCATTCAGGATCACGAACATGCGCGTGCCCAGATGGCCCGCATTGTTCAGCGCCTCGAACGCCATCCCGGCGCTCATCGCGCCATCGCCGATGACCGCGATGGCATCACCCGGATCGCCACCCAGATCGCGCGCGACGGCAAAGCCCAAACCTGCCGAAATCGAGGTCGAGGAATGGCCCGCCCCGAACGGATCATAGGCGCTTTCCGTCCGTTTGGTGAAGCCCGACAGCCCACCGCCCATGCGCAGGCTGCGAATCCGGTCGCGCCGCCCTGTCAGGATCTTGTGCGGATAGCACTGATGGCCGACATCCCAGATGATCTTGTCGCGCGGCGTGTCAAAGACAGCGTGCAGCGCCACGGTCAGTTCGACCACGCCCAGCCCCGCGCCCAGATGCCCGCCGGTTTCGCTGACCGCGCTGACCGTTTCGGCGCGAAGCTCATCGGCAAGCTGCTTCAACTCACGATCGCTGAGCGCCTTCAGGTCCGAAGGCAGCGAGACGCGGTCAAGGATCGGGGTCTTGGGTCGGTCGGCGGGATCGGTCATGGGGCTGGCCCTTCGGGCGAAGTTCTTGGGCGGGCGAAAGATCGGTTCAGGTGTCGCGTTCGATAACGAAACGCGCAAGTTCCCGCAAGTTTCCGGCGGCCTCGCCATATGGCAACAATGCGCTTTCCGCATCAGTCACCAATGCCTGCGCACGGTCGCGCGCACCCTGTAAGCCCAACAATGACACGAAAGTCGCCTTTCCGGCAGCATCATCCTTGCCGACGCGCTTGCCGGTCACATCCTCGCTACCTGTCACGTCAAGGATGTCATCGGCGATCTGGAAGGCCAGCCCAAGCGCCTGCGCATAGCGATCAAGCGGCGCGGGATCAGCATCGGCGATCAACGGCCCGGCAGTGGCTGCGAAACGGATCAGTGCGCCGGTCTTGCCCCCCTGCAACTGGGTAATCGCGTCAAGGTCCAGCGGTTCGGGCGCGACCTCGGCGGCGATGTCCAGCGCCTGACCCCATACCATGCCTTCGGCACCGACGGCCTTGGCGAAGGCGCGTATCAACCGCAACCGAGCTGCTGCATCGCCGATCTTGTCATGGGTCAACAATTCGAACGCAAGCGATTGCAGGGCATCACCCGCAAGGATCGCCGTCGCTTCGGACCATTTCACATGCACCGTCGGCTGACCTCGCCGCAGGTCGTCGTCATCCATCGCCGGAAGGTCATCATGGACGAGGCTATAGGCATGCAGTGCCTCAACCGCCGCCGCGACCGGCAAAGCGGTCAGATCAGACACGCCATGCAGACGCGCCGATTCCATCACCAGAAAGGCCCGTATCCGCTTGCCGCCGGTGACTGCGTAGGCCATCGCATCGCGCAACTCTCCGCCCGGAAAACCGGCCAAAACCGCATCCAGCGCCTGCTGAACCAGCGCCTTCACCGCGTCATTTCGGGCCTGCATTTACAGACCCTCTGCCGGTTCCGTTCCCGTGGGCTGGCCATTGGCCGACAGGGTGATCTTTTCGACCCGCTCTTCGGCGTCGCGCAGACGCGCCTCGCAATGCTTGCGCAACTCGGCCCCGCGTTCGTAAAGCGCGATGGATTCCTCCAGCGTCGCCTCGCCGGTTTCGAGCTTGTTCACCGTCGCTTCCAACTCGCGCATGGCGTCTTCAAAGGACAGTTTTTCGGTCTCGCTCATCGTTCCGGCCTTTCAGGATATGCGGGTGGCGCACAAAGTCAGCGGATCATAGCCAGCTTCGCCGGGGGATACCACCACCAGGGCGGATCAGGCGACCAGACGCTGCCCGTCATGGCCGGTCACGCGCAGCTCCATCAGCGCGCCTTCGGGTTGGTCGTGATCGAAGGCGACTTCGGTGAATTGCTCGGTCCGGCCAAGACGCGGACCTTCGGTCAGCACACGATGGACGCGGCCAATCTGTGCCTGAAGGTGCTGCGTCAACGCGCTGTCCCCCGCCTCGCGCAGCCGGGCCGCGCGTTCCTTGATCAGCGGCCCCTTGACCGCAGGCATCCGCGCGGCAGGCGTGCCCTTGCGCGCCGAGAACGGGAAGACATGCAGGAAGGTCAGACCGCAATCATCGACCAGCTTGAGACTGTTTTCGAACATCGCCTCGGTCTCGGTCGGGAAACCGGCGATGATATCGGCACCGAAGACAATCTCGGGGCGCAGCTTGCGGGCATCCTCGCAAAAACGGATGGCATCGTCGCGCAGATGGCGACGCTTCATCCGCTTCAGGATCATGTCGTCACCAGCTTGCAGCGACAGATGCAGATGCGGCATCAGCCGCGATTCCGAAGCAATCGCCAGCATCAGATTCTCATCCGCCTCGATCGAATCGATGCTGCTGATGCGCAGACGCGGCAGGTCCGGCACCAGCCGCAAAATCCGCATGACCAGATCGCCCAACCGGGGAAGCCCCGGCAAATCCGCCCCCCACGAGGTCAGATCCACGCCGGTCAGCACCACTTCATTGAAGCCGCGCCCGACAAGACGCTTGATCTGCTCGACCACCACCCCTGCGGGAACCGAGCGTGAATTGCCGCGGCCATAGGGGATGATGCAGAACGTGCAGCGGTGATCGCAGCCGTTCTGGACCTGCACATAGGCGCGATGGCGACCGAAACCGTCGATCAGATGGCCTGCCGTTTCCTTGACCGACATGATGTCATCGACACGAATCTTCTCGGTCTCGCCGATCAGATCCGGGGCGCGAAGGGTCTGCCAGGTCTCGGGCAGCATCTTTTCATGGTTGCCGATGACCTTGGTAACTTCGGGCATCGCCGCGAAGGTTTCAGGTTCGGTCTGCGCCGCGCATCCGGTGACGATCACCGGAGCACCGGGATTTTCACGGGATAGACGGCGGATTTCCTGACGCGCCTTGCGCACCGCCTCGGCGGTCACGGCGCAGGTGTTCACGACCACCGCGCCCGAAAGGCCGGCGGCTTCGGCCATCTCGCGCATCGCCTCGGTCTCGTAGGCGTTCAGGCGGCAGCCAAGGGTCGAAAAGACCGGCGCGCTCATCCGGCAAGCCATTCGGGGGTGAGGACGCCGGAGAAGACGTAAGAGGTCGTCCCTTCCATCCAGACGCCATCCTCGCGCCAGTCGATGAACAACACACCGCCGGGCACATTCACCTTGACCTTGCGACCCGTCAGCCCGCGCCGCGCCGCCGCCACGACCGCCGCGCAAGAGCAACTGCCCGAGGCGAGCGTCGGCCCTGCCCCGCGTTCCCAGATTTTCAGGATGATCTCTTCCGGCGAGACGACCTGCACGAATTCGACATTGGTGCGCTGCGGATAAAGCGGGTGATGCTCATAGGTCGGGCCAAGCTGAGCCAGATCGACCGCCTCGGCATCCTCGACGAAAAAGGTGATATGCGGGTTGCCCATGCCGGTCGCAATGGGATCACCCTCGATCGGCAGGTGATCGATATCGACCTGTTTCGCCAGCGGAATTTGCTGCCAGTCCAGCACGGGATGGCCCATATTGACGCGAGTTACACCGCCCCCCGCATCCTCGGCCAGCAGAACGCCATGATCGGTCCGAAGCCGCAATTTCTGCAAGCCGGTCTCATCCATGACCTGCCGCGCTATGCAGCGCGTCGCATTGCCACAGGCCGCGCTGACCGAACCGTCGGTATTCCAGAACCGCAGCCGGACATCGGCCTGATCGTCGTTCTGGATCGTCGCAAGCTGATCAAAACCCACCCCACGATTCCGGTCGCCGATCCGCATGACCAGATCCGCCGCGGGTAGTTCCCCCCCGCCGCGCAGATCGATCACTACAAAATCATTGCCCAGCCCGTTCATTTTCGCGAAGGGCAGGCCCAAAGGCTGCTTGTCATCCATGACGCGCATATAGAACCGCCGGTTCGATTCTGCCAGTCCCGTTCATTTTTCCGCTTGACGCCATCCGCCACCGCCCATAGGAAGCCCCCCGTTGGGCCCGTAGCTCAGTTGGTAGAGCAACTGACTTTTAATCAGTGGGTCACAGGTTCGAATCCTGTCGGGCTCACCACTGCTTTCATTGTTGTCAGATGACATGCGAGTTGTCCATTTGTGACAGCTTTTTGTCCATTCTTGACAGATCTTCTGCCCACTGGACATCGCTTCATGAAACCGCCGACGATATGTAGTTGCGGCAGACTACGTGGATGCTTCCATCAATGTGCAGAACCTTCGGTAAGGGCGGAAACCGGTCTGACGGCAGCGCGGCACTGCGGTTGCAGCGAGCATTGAGAAGCGGACGTTCGCGCGCAACGTAACGATCAGTGTGCGAGGGCCGGTTCTGGGCCTATTGGCCGAGGAGGGCGACGCCAAGGCTTCAGCCGCGCTGTCGAGCCTGCTAACGAGCGCAGAACGTACCGTTAAACTCGCGCCCAGCAGGATCGCGCGGTCGAAGGCGCGGCTGCCCGGCGAGAATCTCACGCGGAACACTCAAGTTCCGGTCGATCGAGAAACGGCAGCACCACTGGCTGATCTGATCTTCCCACCTGAGACAAGCCCTATGCCGCCGATCTTCAATTCGACGATCAGCGCCGCTGTGACTTCGGTTATGGAGGAGTGGATTGCCCCCGACGCACTTTCGGATATGGGCGTGCAGCCCATGCGCACCTGTCTGATCTACGGCCCTCCCGGAACCGGAAAGACGCGGCTCGCGCTCTGGATCGCCGCGCAGCTCGACCTGCCGGTAGTCTCGGCTCGTATCGACGACCTAGTGTCATCGTTCTTGGGCACGACTGCGCGTAATATCGGCAATCTGTTTGCTTTCGCGAACCGGTACCGCTGCCTTCTGCTGCTTGATGAGTTTGATGCGGTAGCAAAGCTGCGTGACGATCCGCAAGAGGTCGGGGAGATAAAGCGGGTAGTTAACGCACTGCTACAAAATCTCGATACGCGCCACGACGTCGGGATCACGGTTGGGATCACCAATCATCAGAAGCTGCTGGACCCAGCAGTATGGCGGCGCTTTGAGGTGCAGTTGGAAATGCCTCGCCCAGATTTTGACGTGCGGCTCGAAATCGCCAAAAGCTTCTTGTCTCCGGTCACCGCTCCAGAGGCGCACCTACGGATGATTTCCTGGTTCACTGAACGCGCAACCGGCGCAGAAATAGAAGCGCTGGTTCGCACCTACAAGAAATCTATGGCGGTGCAGATAGATGGCCCGCGCCCGCTCCTTGATATGCTTCGGCAATTCGCAACGCTAAATAGTGCCCGCATAGATCCAGAGCGGCGAAATCTTCTGTTCGCTGATGCAGGCGTTCTATTTAAAGCCATCAGTAAAGACCGCCGCTTAGGCGTTTCTTACGAAGACATCGGCCATATGGCCGGGAAGGACAAGTCCACAATCAGCAGGCAGATCAACCGCAGCGACGAAGCCACAAGCGAGGCGCGTGAACGTTGATGTCCAGCCCAATCCAAGTCGTCCTCCTTCTTTTTTCGGGCGACTGCTTCGGTGCTGGCTTTGAAGCGGAAGCTGTCGTTACCGGTTTCCAGGATATGGCAACGGTGAGTAAGCCGATCGAGCAGCGCCGT
The DNA here is from genome assembly GCF_016629665.1 of Paracoccus caeni. GTDB lineage: Bacteria > Pseudomonadota > Alphaproteobacteria > Rhodobacterales > Rhodobacteraceae > Paracoccus > Paracoccus caeni. The sequence goes on along the minus strand of NZ_JAEPRQ010000001.1, from coordinate 725,820 downwards.
TGTCATCTTCGCATCGCCGAAGACCGTGGCCCATTCGCTGAAGCTGAGATTTGTGGTGATGATGACGCTGGTGCGTTCGTAAAGCTTGCTCAGCGGATGGAAGAGCAGTGCGCCGCCTGAGGCGCTGAACGGCAGGTAACCCAGCTCGTCGAGGATCACGAGATCGAGGCGCACGAGGGGCTCGGCAAGCTGGCCTGCTTTTCCCTTCGTCTTTTCCTGCTCAAGCGCGTTGACCAATTCGATGGTCGAGAAGAACCGCATCTTGCGGCGGTGATGCTCAATGGCCTGGATGCCAAGCGCGGTCGCAACATGGGTCTTTCCGGTGCCGGGCCCACCGATGAGCACGATGTTCTGCGCCCCCTCCATGAACTCGCATCGATGGAGCTGGCGCACCGTGGCTTCATTCATCTCGCTGCTTGAGAAGTCGAAACCCGACAGGTCTTTGTAGGCCGGAAAGCGTGCCGCTTTCATATGATAGGCAATCGACCGAACCTCTCGTTCTGCCATCTCCGCCTTCAACAGCTGGGTTAGGATCGGGACTGCCGCTTCGAATACAGGCGCGCCTTGCTCGATCAAATCGGTCACGGCCTGCGCCATGCCATGCATCTTGAGGCTACGAAGCATGATAATGACGGCGCCGCTGGCGGGATCATAACGCATGGCGGCCTCCGGTGCTGTGGGCCCGCAGATCGTCGTAGCGCCCGACATTTGGCTTGGGCTCGCGGCGCAGCGCGAGCGCTTGTGGCGTATCGATGAGGCTGCAAACAACTTATCTCGCCTTCCTAGATCACTATGGCATGGGTGGAGATCCGGCCCGCCCCGGTCCGCCACAGGACAAAGGAGCTGTCGAGAACAGCGTGAAAATCTTGCAGCGCATGATGAAATTGCGGTTTAGGAACCTGCCGCTGCTGCCCCTGGAGGATCTGCGGGGCATCCTGATGGGAGACAGGGGGTCTGTTGCCGTCCACATCCTGCGTGACGCGCGTGTCTTGCAAATAGGGGGCGACCAGATCCTTGAACGCGCGGCGATTGGGGCGATAGTTTTTCGTGCTGTGGGCAAGGCCGGCGCTCGCCTCGAAAATCTGGCGCAGGGTTTGGGGATCACTGGCCGCGAAAAGCCGGGCGATGCGCCCGGGTGCGCCAGGGGGTGCCGACGCAAAGCGCATATTCCTGTAAGAGCCAGGCGCGGAGGGGATTGCTCAGATCGGGGTTGGCGACGTCCACCCGGGCAGCAATCTCGTCAAGCAGGTTGATGTCCATCGCGGCCAGCGCCCCCAGAAGCGAGCCCGAGCCTCTTTAGACCTTCACGTCATCAAGCTGACGGTAAAGGGCCTCGGCCACAGACTGCCGCAACGCGCCAAACTCCGCCGGGGTCAACTGACCAGCGTGCTGTTCGGCCCAGGACGAGACAAGCCCGTTATACTGCGATTTGAAGGTCCGGCTGCTTTCTGGACCTACCATCTTGCTAGGCTCAGGACCCATTGATTTGAGACCGTTGGCATGATTCAGGCCTTGCAAGGAGACCTGAACGATGAGCAACCTTTACTGGCTGTCCGACGCCCAGATGGAGCGCCTCAAGCCTTTCCTTCCGAAGAGCCATGGCAAGCCCCCGCGTCGATGATCGTCGCGTCCTGAGTGGCATAATCTTCATCAATCGCAATGGGTTGCGCTGGCGTGACGCGCCGAAGGAATACGGCCCGGCAAAGACACTCTACAACCGGTGGAAGCGTTGGAGCGACAATGGTGTCTTCGCCCGGATCATGGTGAGCCTGGCCACCGAGAGCGCCGAACACAAGACGATCATGATCGATGTCGAGCGTGGCAGCGCCATTGGTTCGAGCGCCACGGCGAGGGTATCTGAAAGCCCATCGCACAGCATCGAGCCTGCTGTCGAAAAAGGGGGATGTGGGCGGCTGATCGGGCGAACCAAGGGGTTCGGAGGATCAGAAAACTGTCCGGGGGACAGTTTTCCCGGAGAACGGAACACCAAGCTGCATGCCGTCACTGATACCAACGGACGACCCATTCGCTTCTTCATGACCGCCGGACAGGTCAGCGATTACGTCGGCGCGGCGGAGCTCCTGAGCAGTCTGCCAAAGGCCGACTGGCTGCTCGCAGACCGCGGTTACGATGCGGATTGGTTCCGCGAAGCCCCGAAAAACAAGGGGGCAAGCCCTGTCTCCCGGGCAGGAAGTCCCGAGGCAAGCCCGTCACATACGACAAGCGCCGCTACAGACGACGGAACCGCATTGAGATCATGTTCGGCAGGCTCAAAGATTGGCGGCGCGTCGCAACTCGATACGACAGATGCCCGAAAGTCTTCCTCTCCGCCATCGCACTCGCCGCAACCGTCATGTTCTGGTTATGAGCCCTGACACTAACTTCTTCCGCTTTCGCCAAGCGCTCGGGGCTCACGGGGAAGCCCGTACCATCGGATCTTGTCGTCGCTGGAATCGCCGGCGGCGTTTACGCCAATCCCTCTTTTGTAGATCGAAAAGAAACTGACCTTACGATCCCGCCCTTCGACCTGTTGGGTGACCGAAGTCGCGCTAATGTAATTCCTTTGAAGCAAATCAACATTCGTATGCCAAGTACGTCCACCGACAGGTACGTGGTCGCGCGAGTTACCGGTTCCGTCGAAGAACATGCCCGCTCTGATGAGCTCGCAGCCGACCGAAATCGTATCCGCTGGCGCCATTCCCGCTCTTGCGCTGACGCCTGTGCCACGTTCTGCGCGATAGCAGCCTTGTCCGAACCCTGCATGATGCTTCAGCCTTCGATTGTGCAACGAGGAGCAAGAACGCCGTGCTCATCAAGATAACTTTGCCTACTCATCTTATTATAGGCTCTCTGCTGCGTGTCCTTTAATCTCTCAGCATCCTGCTTCAGATCCGCCAAGATAGGATCATCAGCAGCCAGGCGATCAGCGCAAAGCTCTGCAAGAAGAATGTCAGGCTCGTTTGCGACCGAGGCCAATTCTGCACCACGTCGCTCTCTGATAAGTGCGGCGGCTTTTGCGTTTGTCGTAGTTACAGTTACATCCGCGCCCGGCCCTAGGATGATTTTAACGGCAGCATGACCAGTATCACCGATAATCGACAGATCGGAGGCACGCAGCCGAATTGCTGCTATATATCCCTGATTGTCGAGAATATCGTACCACTCAATCTTGAAATCGAGCGCATCTCCCTGCCCATCCACATACTCTATCGGCCCGCTTTCATTTTGGCCTTTCTGCGAATGCTCAACGACAACACGCCCATTCAATGACATCTGCATTACCGTCGGCACAGCCGGGTGCGCGCCAAAATTCAAGGATAGCGTTCTTGGCTCATCCTTGACGCTGGAAAGTCCACCCACCAGAAGCACCGTCATGATCGTTGCAGTCAACGCGAAACCAAGGCTGGTAGGTAAGGTCTTCGCTCGTTTCACCGGAGATCCCATTTTTTTTGCTTTCCATCACAGACAGATCGGAATGCTTAGCAAGAAGTTTTTCTATTCTTGCGACTGCTTCATGTGGCGTTCCGGATGAACTGGAAATCTCTCAAACCTTTCCGTCACCCAGACCTTCGAGAAGGTAAGGGCCAAGCAACGACTCCCAAGTCAATATTGTATTGACTATCTCGTTCGGATCATTCGGGCTCTGCGGGAATGGCTAAGACAATGTGATTGTGGACACATTCTTCAGGACCATCAAGTCCGAGTTGATCTGGCCGGTCGCATGGCAATCCCCCAGACGGGCAACGCTCTGTCGCTAGGTACATCGGCGAATTCTATAGTCACGTCAGGCGACATTCATCGCCCAGTTCCCAGAACCGCATCGCCTTCCAGCGAAAGGTCCGAGAAGTCAGCTAAACGCTCCCAACAAAACCGGGCAAGTCCATCCTTGGCAGGACCTAATCGAGAGGGATCGATGGCGTCTCGCCCCTCGCTGCACATGCAAGGAATACGAGCCCCAAACCGCCAACTCAATGCCGCGTCAGCCCAGTTCCGCACCCAGACCCTGCATCAGCGGCAGAAAGTCGGGGAAAGAGGTCATGATCGGGCTGCCGTCATCGACACTGACCGGGTTTTCAGCAGCCATGCCCAGAACCATGAAGGACATGGCGATCCGGTGGTCCAGATGCGTCACCGCCGTCCCGCCGCCCGGTACATTGCCCGCGCCATGGACGGTCATGCTGTCATCGGTCTCTTCGACCCGGATGCCATTCGCCTCCAGCCCGCGCGCCATTGCGTCGATCCGGTCGCTTTCCTTGACCCGCAATTCCGCCACGCCGTTCATCACCGTAACACCATCGGCATAGGCCGCGATCACCGACAGGATCGGAAATTCGTCGATCATGCTGGAAGCCCGCTCAGCCGGGACACTGACGCCCTTCAGCGGGCCGTGACGGACCACCAGATCGGCAACCGGCTCACCACCTTCTTCGCGCGGGTTCTCGAAGGCGATATCCGCCCCCATTTCCAGCAGCGTCACGTAAAGCCCGTCGCGCGTCGGATTGCGGCTGACCCCCGGCACCCGGATTTCCGAGCCCGGCACGATCAAAGCCGCCGCAACCGGAAATGCCGCGCTGGAAGGATCGCGAGGCACCGCGACCGGCTGGGCGCGAAGCTCGGCCCGGCCTTTCAGGGTGATGACATGACCTTCATCCGTGGTCTCAGAGCGGATATCAGCGCCGAACCCTGCCAGCATCCGCTCGGAATGGTCGCGGGTCGGTTCGGCCTCGATCACCACGGTATCTCCGGGGACGTTCAGTCCGGCCAGCAGCACCGCCGATTTGATCTGCGCCGAGGCAACCGGCGTGCGGTATCGGACCGGCACCGGATCAACGGCGCCTTTGACCGTGATTGGAAGGCGACCACCTTCGCGGGCGGTGAACTCGGCCCCGAAAAGTGCCAACGGATCGGTGACACGCGCCATCGGGCGGCGGGACAGGCTGGCATCGCCGCTGAAAGTCGCGGTGATGCCCGTCGTCGCCATCGCCCCCATGATCAGCCGGACGCCGGTGCCGGAATTGCCGCAATCGATCACGCCTTCCGGCTCTGCAAAGCCGCCGACGCCGACGCCGTTGACGGTCCATTCGCCCGGTCCGTGCCGCTCGACCTGCGCACCGAATGCCGCCATCGCCTTGGCGGTGTCCAGCACATCCTCGCCCTCCAGCAGCCCGGTGATCTTCGTCTCACCGACCGACAGCGCCCCAAGGATCAGCGCGCGATGGCTGATCGACTTGTCGCCCGGCACCTGCGCCACACCTTTCAGCGGGCCGCTGCGGCGAGAGGTCATCGGGCGGGGTTCGGACGAATGCGACATGGCGGATTTCCTGATGATTGCGCCCGTCTTCTACCGCTACCATCCGCCCCCCGCCACCATCTTCTTGAGCCTTTCCCGCGGCTTTCCTAAAAGATCGCAGGCGAAGGAGACCCGGATGGACGAACTGACTGCACTTGAGGCGCTTGCCGATGCCCGAAAGGCCGATGACATGCGCGCCTATCACAAGACCGAGCGGCGTTATCTGGGCGTGCCCAATCCCGCCATCGACGATCTGGTGCAAGGCTGGCGGGCCGAGCGAGATCTGAATCAGCGGCTGGCCCTCGCCTCGGCACTTTGGGACAGCGACATTCACGAGGCGCGAGTCGCGGCGGCGAAACTGCTGACGCAGGCGCGGATTCGGCCGGATGACGAGGCATGGCGATTGATCGCCTCATGGGTGCCGGATTTCGACGGCTGGGCGATTGCGGACAGCGTGATGATCGCGGGGCAAAAGCGGCTGGTGGCAGATCCCGCACGGCTGGATCAGGTCGAGGGCTGGCTGACCCATGCGAACAAATGGACCCGCCGCGCGGCCTTGGTCGGGACGTTGCCATGGGCAAAGATGAACAACCCGAAGGTGGCCGATCTTGCGGTCAGAGAACGGGTTTTAGGCTGGGCCGGGCAGCTTACCCAAGAGCCGGACTGGTTCTTGCAGAAGGCGGTCGCGTGGTGGCTGCGCGATCTGTCAAAGCGGGACGCGGAACGGGTCCGGGCGTTTCTTGAGGCACATGGCGCAAAGATGAAACCCTTTGCCCGGCGCGAGGCGATGCGGTTGGTGGAAAAAACCTGAAACAGCGGCTTTGGCTCAACGTCGACGGCAGCGCGCTATCGCAGGTTGGCGCTGTAAGGCCGTATTCGAGCGCGTTTTGGTGCGGCTTCATCAAACGGAGTCGTCGCCGGAAAGATCTCTGAAGCGCCCGTCCAAGGGCCCGATGGGTATACTGCCCGGAGCGCCTTCTTCAGCACTTTGATCCCGGGCAAGCGCTTTGCCTTCATCGTGGAAACTGCGCGCCTGTTACACCTCTACGGCGCGCCAGCGCCATCCCTCACCAGCGTCGGGGCGAGAGACTCGTCACCTGACCTGCCGCAAACTTCCGGTGGCGTCAGCAGGCCCTGACCGAAGATGTCATCGCGCCCCGCCTCGCCCAGATCGCGGGCGTTTTCGGATAACAGCTTGCGTAACTCGCCGATCTCCAGATCGGGTTGCGCCTGCAGGATCAACGCCGCCGCCGCCGTCACGAAGGGGGCGGCGTAGGAGGTGCCGGTCTTGGTCCTCGCCCCGCTGATCGAGGCGGCTGTCCAGACCTCGACCCCCGGCGCGGCCAGATCGATATGTTTGCCCCGGTTCGCCCGCCGATAGACCTCGCCCCGACGATCGACGGCGGTCACTGCGACCACCCGGTCATAGGCGGCCGGATAGGCTGGCCGTGCAGAGGGGCCGTTATTCCCCGCCGCCGCCACGATCAGAATGCCATCTTCGTGCATCAGCCGGATCTGGCGTCTGAGCGCCGTGTTCTGCGGACCGGCCAGCGACAGATTGACGATCCGCACATCCTGCGCCTGAAGATAATCCAGCGCCTCGACCAGCCCAAAGGCATCCGCCCGCTGATCGCTGCCGTCGCGGTGGAAAGCATCGACCGCGATCAGCCGCGCCTCGGGCACCAGACCGGGCGAGCGGCTGTCGCTATCACCAACCAGCAGAGAGGCAACGGCGGTCCCGTGCAGCAGGTCCGAGGGGGCGCCATTCTCGCCGGGATCAATGTGGTGCACCTTGATATTCGCACCTGACAGGGCCGCGTGATCGGCGTTCAGTCCGGTGTCGACCATGCCGATCAGCGGCATCGCGCCGCAACCGCCACCACCGGCAGGCCACGCAATCATCTGCCGCGCGGGACAATCCGCGCCCTGACAGGCCTCGCCCTGTTCGCTGCGATAGTAGTGGTTGAAATCGGTGCTTTCGGGCGAGTCCAGTTCTCGGACCAGTTGCCGGGCGGCTGGCAGGTCCAATTCGTCGGGCTTGCGCAGACGGAACAGCGGCTGGCCAGAGGTCAGATCGCGGCGTTGGATGACCGAGAAACCCTGCTGCTCAAGCCCGGCAAGTTCGTCATCCGACAATCCGCGCACCAGAACCTCGTCTGGGGCACGCTGCGGCAAGGGTGCCGCGACCCGTGCGGGAGCCGGAGTGGGGGCTGGCGCGGGCACCCGAATCTGGCGGCGGACCGTGGGGCCGTCGTCATCGTCATCATCATCGCCGCCAATGCGAAGGCCGAACCCGCGCAGCAAGCCACGCGGGCCGTCATCGTCATCATCGGCATAAGCTGCCCGGCCAAGCTCGGGACCATGAGGCCCGATGCCGGGCTCGGTCAGCAGCATCGCCGCAATTATGACAGTTGCAAAACGATTTTGTAACATTTGCATGCCTTCCGTCGGTCGGTTCTGGACTCCTACGCGCCGCCCCGTGCAAATATTCCGACAGTTGAATAAAAATTAACAGTATCTCCGAGGGACGATGACTCCGGCGTTTGGCGAGGCCCTGATCGCATTGCTGCCCAATCTGCGGCGATATGCAATGTCGCTGTCGCGGCGGGCCGATATTGCCGACGATCTGGTCCAGATCACGGTCGAGCGGGCGCTGACCAATCACGCAAGTTTCGATCCTTCGACACGGCTAGAGCCCTGGCTTTTCCGCATCCTGCGCAACGCTTTCATCGACATGACCCGGCGCAATCGCACGCAGGGCACGCAGCTTGATGTGTTCGAGATGCCCGAGGTGATCTCAACCGATGGCGAGGCGGTGATCCAGTCGCGGCTGATGCTGCAATCGACGGTCGAGGCGATGGAGGCCTTGCCCGCCGAACAGCGCGACGTGCTGCATCTCGTCTGTATCGAAGAGCTAAGCTATGCCGAGGCCGCCGAGGTGCTGGATATTCCGAAAGGCACGGTGATGAGCCGCCTGTCCCGCGCACGGCTGGCGCTTGCCGAAAAACTGGGAATAAAATGATCGTCCATCCGTATGCTGGGGAACAACCCAACCCGTTTCCACGAGGCGAAGATGCAGATCGATGACGACACCCTGATGGCCTTTGCCGATGGCGAGCTAGAGCCTGCGGAAGCGCTAGAGGTGAAGGCCGCCGTCGAGGCCGATCCCGCCTTGCAGGCAAGGCTGCATCTTTTCACCAAGACGCGCGCCATGTTGCAGGCCGATATTCCGGCGGCGCAACCATCGTCGCAGGATGAAGATCTGATCGCGCGCATCCGCGCAGCCTCGGTTGCGCCTGCGCAGGTGGCCGGTCCTGCGACCCTGCCAAAGCCCGCGAATTTCAACTTACGCCCCTTTGCCACCGCAATCGCCGCTGCTTTCGCGCTGGCCGTTGCGGGCGGTATCTGGTGGCAGGCGCGTGGCCCGGATCAGGGCGGCATCGGCGCGGCTCAGGTGGCTGCGCTGAACGAACTGCCCTCGGGCGAGATGCGGACGTTGGGTGAGGGTGATCTGACGATGATCGCCTCTTACCGGATGGAAGACGGGGCGTTCTGCCGTGAATACCAGACGACGGGCGATGGCGATGCGCGCGTGGCCGTTGCCTGCCGCGACGCGGATGGCTGGGCCGAACGCTTTGCCGCGGATTTGCAGATCGATGGCGGCTATCAGCCCGCCTCGGGCGACATTCCCGGTCTCGACGGCTTCCTGACCTCGGCTGGCGCAAGCGCGCCTTTGACCGCCGCTGAGGAAGCGACAGCACTTTCCGAATAAAAAATTCGACCGGCGGGGAATAAACCCAAACCCCGCGCGTAAACGGATCAGAGAACGGGAAAGACAACCCGTCACCTCTCTCGCAGGCAGGACAGGCTGCGCCCCTTGGGGTGAAAGGTCACAGGAAAGCCCTGTCATTTCTGGAATATCCGGGCCGCATCGCCCGGTCGCATAAGGCTGGTCGTTGCACCGGGCGGATAACGGCTGGCCTTTCATCACACCGCCCCATTCAGGAGAATGACCATGGCGACTTACCGTGGAAACGACGACGACAACCGCATCACCGGTACCAAGGTTTCGGATCTGATCTATGGCCGGTCGGGCGATGACACGCTGAACGGTGGCGGCGGCCATGACACGATCGACGGCGGCGAGGGGAATGACCGCATCATCGCCGGGTCGGGCAATGACCGTATCCTTGGCGGCGAAGGCAATGATTTCATCAATGCCGGGCATGGTAACAACGTCATCTTCGGTGGCGAGGGCAATGACACCATTCAGTCCGGCAATGGTCGCGACAGCATCCGCGCCGGGGAAGGCAACGACAACATCAACTCGGGCGGCGGCAACGACAGGATCTGGGGTGGCGAAGGCGATGACCGGATTCTGGCCGGAGCCGGCAATGACGCGCTGGTCGGTGGTGAAGGCAACGACACGCTGAACGGCGGTGCGGGCAACGACACCATGCATGGTGGCGAGGGCGCGGATGTCTTTGTCTTCACCGGCGGGCGTGACGTGATCCGCGATTTCGAGCCGGGCGACGATCAGATCAATCTGCGCTCTTTTTCGGGCCTCGACAGTTGGGCGGATGTCCGCGCGTCGGCTCAACAAAGCGGCGATGACGTGGTTCTGTCGATAGGCAGCCACCGCCTGATCATCGAGGATTTCCGCAAGGGTCAGATGGATGCCGACGATTTCATCTGGTGAGCGCCTCTGACGACGACCTCTCCTCACGAGCAGCGTTGCGGCCCCCTTTCGGGGGTCGCTTCGTATTCAGGGGCGCTGCGGATCACCCGGCAGGCTGTTGCCATGGGTCGAAATCCAGTCGCGCGCACCTGCCAGAACCGCCTGATAGACCGCGCGCCCGATGGCTTCGCCCAGTTCAGTATGCATCCCGACATGATCCATCGCCCCCGCCGCGCAGGCCAGCGCGATGCAATCCGTCCCGGTTCCCGTCGCAGCACCCGAGGGCAGGTTTAGCCCGGCATCGATCACCGCCGCCGTGCGAGCCGAGGCGATCAGGGTCATCGCCTCGATCATCGCGGGCCGGGACAGCCCGGCCTCTGCCAGCAGCAGGATATTGATGGTGCCGTAGCTGCCATTGCCTTGCGGCCTGCGGCGGTGGCCGATCCGTTCGGCATTCCCCAGACCGACCGTCGCGAGGCAACTGACCAAACCCGCCTCGGCACGGCGATGGTGCTGCAACCCGCGTGAGGTCAGCATGACCACATCATCGGCATATCCTGCCTGCCTCACCTGACCCGACAGCCAGTCCTGCACATCGACGCCCGGTCCCAGATCGGCGTCGCGCACCTGCCGGATGGCGATGCGGCGGGCGGTGACGAAGCCGGGGCGCCAGGGTGCAAAGGACAGGATCTGCCGGGGCTGGCCCAGATCGGCGCTTAGCCAGACACCCTTGCAGTTGACCCGCATTCCCTGCCCTTTCCTCGCTTCGCCGCTGGCGGTCGCCAGAGTGCGGGCTTATCGTCACCATGGGCGGCGCGTCAGCGCAAGGCCGCCCGGATAATCGGAGACTGATGCCATGACTGCCGAATTCGTTCTGACCCCGCCTGCTTTGCCGTCCCTGCCGATCCTTGGGGACAGCCGCCGCTTTCCGGTGCGCCGGATTTATTGCGTGGGGCGCAACTATGCCGATCATGCGCGTGAGATGGGGCATGACCCGGATCGCGAGCCGCCTTTCTTCTTCTCGAAACCCGCCGATGCGCTGCTGACCGACGGGGCCGATCTGCCCTATCCACCGCAGACGCAGGATCTGCATTTCGAGGCGGAACTGGTGGTGGCGCTGAAAAGCGGTGGCACGGATATTGCCGCAGAGGCGGCGGCGGGGATGATCTGGGGCTATGCGGCGGGGAACGACTTTACCCGGCGCGATCTGCAGGCGCAGGCGAAGAAGGCAGGGCGGCCTTGGGATTTGGCGAAAGGTTTCGATCTTTCAGCGGCTTGCGGAGCGTTGACGCCGGTTGAGCAGACCGGGCTGCTGGAGCGCGGGGCGATCTCGCTGACCGTCGATGGCGAGGTGCGGCAGGTGGGCGATCTGGCCGAGATGATCTGGCCGGTGGCCGATGTGATTGCCTATCTGTCGGGCTTCGTCGCGCTGCAGCCGGGGGATCTGATCTATACCGGAACGCCTGCGGGGGTTGGGGCCGTTACGCGCGGGCAGACCGTCACCGTGGAGATTGCCGGATTGCAGCCGCTGGTGACCCGGATCGCCTGATCCGGGCCGCGCAACGGGGCGGGCGTTGCAATCGGTATTTTTGCAACGGAGAAATCGCCGATGCGGTTCTCTCCAGCAAATGCTGGGGAAAGGGCTGCACAGCGCGTGCACCAGAGAGGCACAGGATGTGCACCGGGTGTGCACAGCTATCGCACGGTTGGTGTTGCGCGACGGGGTAAGGCGCGCGCGATGCACGCACCTTACGAGGTTTGGGAAAGCCGGGTTAGCGGGTAGCGGTAGAGCCTGCGCCGGTCGCGATCTGCAGGGCGGCCCATTCCTTGGCGGCGGCATTGCGAGCCTCGGCTGCGGACAGGCGCGCGGCGGCGCGTTGGCGGTCAGCGTCGAGAAGGTCCACAAGCGGCAGCGCCCCGGCTTCGAAATTGTCGCGGGCCAGCGCATAGGCGCGGTCGTATGACGAGGCCGCGCTGTCCAGCGTCGAGGCGCGCTGACGATAGCGGCGCAGGTTCGATTGCGCGACCTGCACATCCTCGACCGCCGAGGCGATCTGCGATTTCCATGCAATCTCGGCCTGACGCGCTTCGGACAGACGGCGATTGCGGGTCGCCTGCAACGCGCCCTGATTGAGAACCGGCAGCGACAGGCCGGGGCCAAAGCCCCAGGTCGTCGAACCGCCGCGATCCGTGACCGTGCCGGTCAGCGAGATCGCCGGCAGAAGATCCGCCGTCGCCACACCAACCCCGGCCAGAGCCGCCGCGTAGTCGCTTTGCGAGGCGCGAATGTCCGGGCGGCTGCGCAGAAGATCGGCAGGAACGCCGGTTCCCGGTCCCGGCGGCGTCCGCAACTGGGCCGAGCCGCCGCGCATCTGCCGCATCAGCGGTTCCGCCTGCAGGTTCAGCAGCGTCGAGAGGCGATAGACCTGCGCGTTAAACTGCGCCTCGTAATTCGGCAAATCGGCGCGGGCTGTGGCCAGCAAAGCCTCGGTCTGGGCGGTGTCGTATTCGGTGGCAAGGCCCAGCGATTCCATGTTGCGGGTCACGCCCAGCGTACCTTCGCGGGCGCTGATCGTCTCACGCGTCAAAGCCAGTGCCTGCTGATAAAAGCGGGCATTGGCATAGGTCGAGATCACCTCGGCCAGCCATGCCAGCCGGACGGTCTGCGCCTCAGCCTCGGCAGAGGCATGGGCTGCCGCCGCCTGTTCACGACCGCGCCGCGCGCCGCCGAAAAGGTCGAAGACGAAGCTGGCCGAAAGGTTCGCGGTGTTCACGGTCGCGGCGGGGATGCCATCGCCGCCCGACCGCTCGCGTCCCGCACTGTTGGTGCCGCCGACTTGCGAACCAAGCACGCCCGCCGCCTGCATATCCGCCGCCGCAGCCCGGATCCGCTCGTTCGCGGCCATGATGTCGAAACTTTGCCCCATCCCCTGCTGAATCAGCCGGTTCAGGGTGGCGTCGCTATAGCCGGACCAGAAGGCGGTCGAGGTACTGGTGGCGGTGCCTTGGCCTTCCTCGAATCCCGCCTGCAGATTGGGCGTCGGCAGGTCGGTCGGGTCCGGCCCGACCGCCGCGCAGGCGGACAGAGCCAGCAGCGAGACGAGAAGGCCGCGGCGTCCGAAACGGGTAGAGATCATGAGGTTTTTCCCTTTCTTGACAGCATCTTCACGCCTTCCAGAACCGCCACATAGAAGACCGGCACCAGAAAGATCCCGATGACTGCGGATGAGATCATGCCGCCGACAACGCCGATCCCGATCGAGTTCTGCGCCCCTGCCCCCGCACCGCTGGCAAGCGCCAGCGGCAGCACGCCCATAATGAAGGCGAAGGTGGTCATCAGGATCGGGCGCAGACGCATCCGCGACGCCTCGATCGCAGCATCGATAAGCGTCTTGCCCTGCGCGACCAGCGACTGCGCAAATTCCACGATCAGGATCGCGTTTCGCGCCGCAAGGCCGATGGTGGTTAACAAGCCGACCTTGAAGTAAACGTCGTTCGACTGATCGAAAAGCAGGGCCGCAGCCAGCGCGCCAAGGATGCCGATGGGCACAGTCATCATCACCGCCAGCGGCACGGTCCAGCTTTCGTAAAGCGCGGCGAGGGCGAAGAAGACCACCAGTGCCGAAAGCGCGAACAGCATCGGTGCCTGATTGCCCGACAGTCGTTCCTGATAGGACAGGCCGGTCCATGCGGTGCTGTAACCGCCATCCATATCGGCGACCAGTTCCTCCATCGCCTCCATGGCCGCGCCCGAGGACAGACCCTGCGCCGCCGCCCCGCTGAGTTCCAGCGCACGGGTGCCGCCGTAACGCGCCAGCGCCTGCGGTTCCTGATCCCAGACCTGCGACGAGAAGGCACCAAAGGACACCATCTCGCCCTGATCATTGCGGGCATACCAGCGCTCGATATCTTCGGGTTGGGCGCGGGCAGAGCCTTCGCCCTGCACGACCACCGGGCGCAGTTCATTCCCAAGTGCGAAGTCGTTCACGTCGCGACCGGCGAAGATGATCGACAGCATCGCGTTCACCTCGGAGATCGAGAGGCCATAGGCAGCCGCTTTCTGCTGGTCGATGTCGAGGCGCAGAGAGGTCTCGTAAGGGGCGTCGTTGCCGCGCAGGTTCACGACGCGGCCATCGGTCTGGGTCTTGGCGACCAGTTCGTCCGCCGCCGCCGACAGCGCCTCTTGCCCGCCACCGGACTGATCGACCAGATGCATGGTGAAGCCGGAGGACGCGCCCATCCCCTGAATCGCGGGCGGTTGCAGGAAATAGACCTGACCGGCGCGGTTGTTCAGGAAGAATTCGGTATTGGCACGGGTGACAAGCGAGGCGATGTCATGGCCTTCGCGTTCCTTGTAGTCATGCAGTTTCGCGAAAACCATGGCGGTGTTCTGGCCGACGCCGGTGAAGCTGAAGCCCAGCGCCGCAAAGACCGATTCCACCGTCTCGGATTCGTCGTTCAGCAGGTAGCCTTCGACCCGTTCGACCAGCGCCTGAGTTTGGGCGATGGTCGAGCCTTCTGGCGTCTCCACCATGACCAGCATGACGCCCTGATCCTCGTCCGGCAGGAACGAGCCGGGCAGTTCCTGATACAGCGCATAGGCGCCGAAACCGATGGCGAACAGCACCACAAGCATGCGGAACGGTCTGCGCACGAGGCGCGAGACGGTGCTGGCATAGCCGTTGGTGGCGCGGTCCAGATTGCGGTTGAACCAGCGGGCCGGCGCAATGCCGTCGCCATGTTTGCGCGGCTTCAGCAGGCTGGCGCACATGGCCGGGGTCAGGATGACCGCGACGCCCAGCGACAGCACCATGGCGGTGATGATGGTGATCGAGAATTGTCGGTAGATCACCCCCGTCGCGCCGGTCATGAAGGCCATCGGCAGGAACACCGCCGACAGGACCAGCACGATGCCGACCAGCGCCGAGGTGATCTCGCCCATGCTTTTCTCGGTCGCTTCAAGCGGGCCTAGGCCCTCTTCCTCCATCACCCGCTCGACGTTTTCGACGACGACGATGGCGTCATCGACCAGAAGGCCGATGGCAAGGACCAGCGCGAACATAGTCAGCGTGTTGATGGAAAAGCCCGCAGCCGCCAGCACGCCGAATGTGCCCAGAAGCACGACCGGGATCGCCACGACCGGGATGATCGTCGCACGCCAGCTTTGCAGGAAGCAAAGGATGACCAGAAAGACCAGCCCGACCGCCTCGAAGAGCGCGGTATAGACGTGGTTGATCGATTCCTCGACGAAGGGCGAGGTGTCGTAGGGATAGGCGATCTCGACCCCATCGGGCAGCGAGGGGGCAACACCGGCAAGGACTTCGCGCACCGCCTCGGCGGTTGAGACGGCGTTGGCGCCGGTCGCAAGGTTTACCGCGAAACCAGCAGAGGGTTTGCCGTTATAGCGGGAATCGCCGCCATAGGTTTCCTGACCGATCTCGATCCGGGCGACATCGCCGAGAAACACCGTCGAGCCGTCGGGATCGACGCGCAGCAGGATGCGTTCGAATTCCTCGACAGAGGAAAACTGCGATTGTGCCGACAGCGACATGGTCAGCCGCTGGCCTTCCGGCGCGGGCTGCGCGCCAAGGCTGCCAACGGTGACGTTGGTGTTCTGCTCGGACACGGCGGCGGTGATATCGGCGGGGGTCACCTGATATTGCGCCATCTTCATCGGGTCCATCCAGACCCGCATCGCATAGCCCGCGCCGAAGGAATCGATAGAGCCGACGCCGGGGGTCCGCTTGACCGGGTCTTCGATCATCTGCGACAGAAGATCGCCCAGTTCCAGCGAGGAATAGCTGCCGTCGCTGCTAGTCAAAGCGCCGACCAGCAGGATCGACGAGGTCGAGCGTGACACGTTCACGCCCGATTGCTGCACGATATCGGGAAGCTGCGAGGTGACCAGTTGCAGCTTGTTCTGCACCTGCACCTGCGCAATGTCGGCATCGATGCTGTCATCGAAGGTCAGCGCAATCGAGGCCGAGCCGGGCGACGAATTCGAGGTCATATAGATCAGGCCGTCCAGCCCGGTCATCGCGTCCTCGATCACAGTCGTCACCGAGTTTTCGACGATCTCGGCAGAGGCACCGTTATAGCCCGCGCTGATCCTGACCGTGGTGGGCGCGATCTGCGGATACTGCTCGACCGCAAGGCTTTGCAGGCCAAGGCCGCCGACCAGCATGGTCACGAAAGCCAGCACCCATGCGAAGACGGGGCGATGAATGAAGAAATTTGCCATCTGCCGTTACTCCGCCGCCGGAGCGGCTTCGCCCGCCTGATCTGCATCCGCCGGGCTGTCATCCGCTGCGCCTTCGGTCGCTTCGCCTTCGGGTGCGGCATCGCGGACGACGCCGTCATCATCGAAGCTGACCGGGACCGCGACCACCTCGGCGCCTTCGGTCAGGCCGGTGCGGCCATCGACGACCAGCATATCGCCCGGCTCGACGCCTTCGGTGATGATCCAGCTATTCTGATAGGTGCCGTCATCGACCAGTTCGCGTTGCACGGCCTTGCCGTCCTCGACCACCCAAGCCGACAGCTTGCCGGTGCGGTCGCGCGATGCCGCCGATTGCGACACCAGAACAGCCTTGGTCGTCCCCAGCTCAACCTGACCGCGCACGAACATGCCTGGCAGCAGCAGGTTGTCGGGATTGTCGAAACGGAAGCGGATGTCGATTGCGCCGGTCGAGGTCGAGACGGTGAAGCCGGGGGCCAGCAATTCGCCGGTCGCGCGATAGGTCTCGCCCGTTTCCAGCATCAGCGTGGCGCGCAGGCTGTCGGTCACCTGAAGCCGCCCGGCGGTGATGTCGTTGAACACCGCCAGCATCCGGACCGAGGGCTCGTACATATCGACCTCGATCGGGTCCAGACGGATGACGGTTGCCAGATGGTCCGCCTGCCCCGCCGTCACCAGATCGCCGACCGAGACTTCGGCCACGCTTGCCATCCCGTCAATCGGGCTGGTCACCGTCGCCCAGTCCAGCTCTGCCTGCGCCAGTTTCAACGCCGCTTCGGCCCGCTGAACCGAGGCCTGCGCCTGTTCCATCGTCGCCCGCGCGGTTTCCACCTGCGCCTGCGTGGTGCCGGAACCCAGCAATTGTTCGGTCCGCTGATTGGCCGATTGCGACTGCGCCAGCGATGCCTTGGCCGAGGCAACGTCGGCCTGGGCGCTGGAAAGGTTCGCCTCGTAGGTGGTCGGATCGATCTGGAACATCGGATCGCCCGCCTTCAGCGGCCTGCCCGGATCGTAGAGAATTTCGGTGATGATGCCGCCGACCCGAGGCCGGATCGCGGCTTGCGCGCTGGACACCGCGCGGCCCGGCAGCGTGGCGACACGCGGCACGTCCTGCGACTGTAATTCGACGACGCCGACCTGTTTCGGCGGCATCTGTCCAGCCTCCTGCGCCAGACCGGGCGCGGCGAGTGCCAGAAGCCCCGCAAAACCAAGGCTTACCGGAAAACGAAGGTTGGGCATTCTGAAATCCTTTGCATGGAATCGCGCCGCAGGATGCGGTCTGGTAACATGCAAATTGCACACAAATGCATAGTGTGCAATATTTGCCTTACGTGAATTTCGGGGGAGAATCGAAAAATGGCCGAAACCTCAACGCTTCGTGATCGACGCCGTCATCAGACCGAGCGTGAAATCCAGCGCGCCGCCGTGTCTTTGGCGATTGAGCAGGGCTATTGCGCGTTGACGACCGACCTGATCGCGACGCGGGCGGGGATCAGTCTGCGCACCTTTTTCAACTACTACCCCAACAAGGATGCCGCTTTGGTCGGTCCGTTCACCCCGATCAGCGAAGAATCGAAACAGTTGTTCCGCGAGGCCACGGGGACGCTGATCGATGATCTGTTCGACGTTGTGGCGCGACAGCTTGCCGCTAAAAGCCTTGACCGAGAGCTGATCAGCATGATCGGCGAGTTGCTGGAAACCTCGCCGGAATTGCTGGCGATTTACCATGCGCCGCTGGAAAAGGTTCACAATGATCTGGTGGCTTTGGCGCAGGAACGCGCGCCGTCCGAGGACCTGCATGCGTTGCATCTGCTGGCCCATACGGTGACCTATGCGGTCTCGACGGCGTTTCATCGCTGGGCGACCGATGATGCGATGACGCAGGATCAGTTGGTCGTTCAGGCGCGCAGTTACGTGGACCGGCTGGGCCTGCTGCTGAAATCCTGAGCCTTGAGCGTGCCTAGTCCGAGGCCGGTTCTGTTGCTGTGGCCGAGAAGGTCATGAAATCCACGCCGGGGCTTTCGGCATTGGCGTTCAGTTCCTCCAGAACGCGGGGCAGCAGATCCGAGGCCGCAGCGCCTGACGGGGCGGCGGTGACGCTGGCAAGCGGTCCGGCCGAGGTCAGCGCCACCAGCAGATAACCTGCATCCGCCGGATCGCCGCCCTCACCCTGAATCGAGACGCCGAAGCGGCGCGGGCCAGCGCCCTCGCCCTGCAACTGACCGGTCAGATCATAGACACCACCGGCGGGGGATACGAGAAACAGCCACAGATTGCGGTCGGTGCCGCCGGACGTGACCGAACCCTGAAGCTGGAAAGCGCCCTGCCCGGTCGTGACATTTGCCGTCAGCGTCGGCGGAGTAGCAGGACGGCCCGCGACCTCACGCAGGAAATCGACCACTGCACATTGCGGATCGCCGGCGGCGTTAGAGATGACGGCAGGGCGGGTGCCGAAATTGCGGTCATAGGTATCGATCAGGGGCGTCGCATCGAAGGTGCCATTCGCCAGAACCGCGATCTGCCCGGCATTCGGGCCATGATTCAGCCGGGTGGCGAAGGTGCAGGACGGCATCGGCTGATCGGCCAGAAACCCCTCTCGCGTCGAGATGTCGCGCGGGACCATGGTGGTGGTCTGCTGAACCGGGACTTCCTCATCCGGGGGTGGCGCGTCGGTGTCACGGAAGAGGCCGGGCAGCGCCCAGACCGCGATGCCGCCCGCAAGCAGCAGCGCGGCAAGCCCGCCGAAGATCAGGCCCTTGCGGGATTTCGGCTCTGGCGCGGGTTCGGCCAGAGGCAATTCGGCAGGGTTTGCAAGAAGCGATGCGAAAGGGCTGTGCGAGGCCGCGTTATCCGACAGGTCCGCGCCGGTCAGGCTGCCGGGAGGCAACGAGACGCGGGCAGACAGCGACGTATCGGTGGTCGCCCCGCTTTCGGTCGCGGTGCCGGGCGTGGCGCGGGTTTCCCAAAGCGGCAGGCGGTATTGTGCGGGCAGTTGCAGCGGATCGTTCACGATGCGCAAGACGGCGGCCATATCCTGCGGGCGCCGCGACGGATCGGGTTCCAGCATATGCTGCAACAGCGGGAACAGCCGGTGCGACACGCCGTCCAGAGGCGGGATCGCCAGCCGCGCCGCAGAGGCGGAAACCACGCTGTCGCCCATGTCCAGCGGCTTGCCCAACGCGACCATGGCAATCAGCAGACCCAGACCGTAAACGTCGGTCCATGGCCCTATCGTGCCTTCCCAATGGCCAAGTTGCTCGGGCGCGATATATTTGAACTTGCCCGCGAAACGCCCGGCCAGCCCGTCGCCAAGCTCGGTCGAGCGGGCGATGCCGAAATCAATCAGCACCGCTTCGTCGATGCGGTCGTCGCGCAGGATCACGTTATCGGGGGACAGATCGCGGTGGGTGACGCCGCGTTTGTGCGCGCGGCCAAGACCAATCGCCAGCCGCTTGATCAGCGAGATCACCAGATCCTCGGGCAGCGGCCCGTCTTCCTTGATCCGGGTGCCCAGATGCCGACCCTCGACGAACTCCATGATCAGGCAATAGCGTTGCAGCCCGCCGTCGAGGATGAAGTTGTGATAGCGGACGATGGCATCGTCGCGAAGCTGGACCAGCACCCGCGCCTCGCGCCGGAACAGGTCCAGCACCGATTCGTCGTTGGCCAGATTGGCAAGGATCACCTTCACCGCGACCGGATCGCCGGTGAAGACGTTCTCTGCGCGGTAAACCTCACCCATGCCACCCGCAAGGATCAGCTCGATAATGCGGTAGTTGTTGTTGATCAGCGTGCCAGGCTCGACCAGCCGAACCGAGCCTTGCGCGGCGCCGATGGTGTCCGAAATGACGGTCGCCTCGGTCGGCGGCGCGGCAGCGGGTGTTACGTCTGCATCGGACGCGATGACGGTGCGGTCCGCAGGGGGCGGTGCAGCCTCGTCGGGGTCCGAGAAGACCGTGCGGTCGGCCACTTCCGGCTGTTCTTCGGCTTCGGCTTCCGGTTCGGGCGCGTCGGGCGGCGTGGGGTCGGCGGCGTCGGGGGGCAAGACCTCCTTCGGTTCGTCGTCTTCGGGTCCGGATTTCGGGTCGGACGTCATCTCATCACTCTTTCCCGAACTCTCCGGCGAAGGTCTTGGTCATTTCGGTATCGCCAGAGGGCACCGCCTCGCAATCCACCACGATCACGCTGACATTGTCGCGCGCGCCGCGTTCCAGCGTGTCGTGCAGCAGGTTTTCGGCCAGCAATTCGGCGGGAACCTCGCTACCAAGCGCCTTTGCCAGATCGGCATCGCCCAGATGCTCGGTCAGCCCGTCCGAACAGATCAGCAGCCGGTCGCCAGAGCGCAGGGCACCGCTGACCAGTTCGGGACGCACATCGGCGCCAATGCCGATGGCGCGGGTGATGACATTGCGGCGGGGGGAATTGCGGGCCTCATCCTCGGTGATCGTCCCGGCGGCGACCATCTGCGCCACCTCGCTGTGATCGCGGGTCAGCGGCGTCAGCACGCCTTCGCGCCACAGATAGATGCGGCTGTCGCCCGCCCAGATGCAGGTCAGTTCGCTGCCATGGATCAAAAGCGCCGCAACCGTTGCGCCCACGGTGCGCTGCCCCTGCTCGGCGGCATAGGCGGCGATGCGGTGATGGGCGCGGTCCAGCCGTTCCAACACACGGGCGCGCTGATCCTGCGCGCTGACCGGGACGCCAAGCGAGGCCAGTTCCTCGACGATGATGCTGCTGGCGATGTCGCCCGCCGCATGACCGCCCATACCGTCGGCCACCGCCCAGATGCCCAGATCGGGCAGTGCCGCCACGCTGTCTTCGTTATGCGTGCGGACGCGGCCCGTATCGGTGCGGGCGCCGGTGCGGAAAGTGAACAGGGCCTCGTCGTCGGTCATGCACTTCCTCCTGTGGATCCGGCGGCGACCGGGTCATTCTGCGGCGCGGGTTCTGGCTGGGCCACACCACCCGCGAAAAGCCAGCCAAGTTCGGACGGGCCGGGCATGCCGTGACAGGCAAGCAGCCCCGTTCCCGCGCCCTCATTCGCGGTGAACCACCAATAGCTGCGCCAGGCGCTGGCATGGGCGTGATCGGCGGCACCCAGACCGGCCAGCAGATCCTGCGGCGTCATCGAGGGGTTCAGCGCCCAGAAGGTCGGCCAGTTCGGCTGCGGCTGATCGACCGGCTTTGGCAGCACGTTCTGCAACCGCTCTGCCGCGTCGCGCGGCTCGAACCGGGGGCTGTTCAGATAATCGTTCAGCGCCTGCCCGGCCATCGCATAGAAATCCTGCGACGGGTCCGCGATTGGCGCGGGGCCGCCGACCTGAAGGATCAGCAGCGGAAAGCGCCGACCCGCCCGGTCACGCGACGGCGACCAGACGCCGCGCAAGGGAAATCCACCAGCCAGCGCCCCGCCGATCCAGAAAGCGAATTGCGGCGTGCGGTCGAAATGCGGCTGCCAGTCCTCGCCGACCGAGGCGCGCCACGCGCCAAGGCTTTGCTGCAACCAGTCGCCAAGCGGCTGAAGCGCGTCATCGACGACGCCCGCCGCAATGAAATCCCCGAATGCGGGGTGCTTGCCGTATAGGCCGGTCACGCCGAGGCTCAATCGATGCTCTGCGGGCATTGGAATTCCCTCAGTTCGGGCATGCTGAACGGATTGACCACCGCGTTGATGGTGAAATCATAGGTGATATTGCGGCCACCGATGACGAAGGTTGCGCGCAACGTCTCGCCGCGCTGATCGCGATACTGGGCCTTGTCCAGCAGTTGCATGAAGCTCCACGGGCTGTTTTCCGCAACCACCGCCGAGACGCGGTCAAGCGTCGGTGTCAGCATAATCATGCTGGAACGTCCGGTGCCGGGCCAGACAACCGTGCTGGCCAGCGATCCGGTGACCGAGCGGACTTCGCTGCCATTGATGATCAGTTGCGCCATTTCCACCGTCGGATGGGCATCGATCTGCGAGACCGAGATCTCGACCGAGGGTTGTTCGCCCCCGCCTGCGAAGAAGGCGCGGCGGATTTTCTCGGCCCGCTCGAACTGCTTCAGGGTGGCGTCGGACATGCGCGAGGTGATCTCCATATCCTCGCGCCATTTCAGCCCACCATCGTTAGAACGCTCGACATAGGGTTCCAGATATTCGGTGAAGTAACGGTCCATCTCACCCCCGGTGCCGAAGAACCGGGCGAAGGCGTCGATCGACAGGCTGCGGTCCGAATTGGCGAAGGGGTAAGAGGTGACGATGCTTTCGCGGCAGGTGAAGGTGATCCGGTCGGCCAGCGCCCGGTTCATCTCTTCTATGCTGGCATCCGAGGCCCCGGCGCGGAAATCACCCTCCGCCTTGTTCACCATCGTCGCCAGTTGTTCGGGCAATTGCGAATTATACTGCGTCAGGGTGTTCAGCAGCGATGGCAGCGCCGCCGCAAGTTGTTCGGGGTTGTGAACGCCCAGCCGCAGCGCTTCCCAGACCGCGCCCATATTGCCCAGAAGCGTGTCGATGGGCCGCTGGCCGGGATCGCCCTCCATCAGCACTTGCCACCCTTGGAACGTGTCCGAAATGGCGTCGATGGGGGCGGTGATGCTGTTGGCAGCCCCGCCTCCGCCTGCGCCGCCGGGGATGGCACTGCCCGCCTGTTGCTGCGCTGCATCCAGTAGAATCCGCTGTACGCCCGAGGACCGCGATTCGATCCGCTGCATCAAGGCATTGCCGATGGCACCTGCGGCGCCCCCGCCTTCCCCCCGCCCTTCTTCCTGCTGCGGCGCGGGTTCTTCCAAACCTTGCAACTGCTTGTATTCACGCGACAGGTTGGTTTCGGTCGCAACCGCACTCACCAGCTTCAGGATCGGAGAGTTCGAGGCCGAGGCAGCGCTGCCCAGAACCGCATATTGCGGCTTGTCCGCGACCATCGAGGCAAGGGTGAGGTTGTCCAGAACCCCCTCCCACGCGCCGACGAATTCGATGCGATAGCGTTCCAGAAGATCGCGGTCCAGCCGGGCAAGACGGCCCTCGATTTCGTTGCTGCTGGCCAGATCGCCCAACACCCACTGATCGCGGCGAAGCTCTTCTTCGACGGCATCAAGCTGATCGTAGAAATAGCCCCAGAAGCCCTCATAGGTATAAAGCGCCGGGATCGTCACCGTGGTCAGTTCGGTCCCGTCGCGCGATGCAAACACCTGCACGGCGGCGTTGCCGCCCACGGCGTCGGACAGTTTCCACTCTTTCAGAGAGGTCGAGGCCACCCCGTCGAGGATGATCGCATAGGCCTGTTCGTCCAGCGGAAGCTGCGCAATCGCGGCGCGGGCGCGTTCGACGGTGGCCTGATCCAGATCGACCAGCAATTCGCGGCGGTCATCCAGTTTCAGCATCGCCTCAAGATGGCGCTTGGCGTGGTCGATCAGATCCAGCCCCGGCAGCCCCTGATATTCCTGCCGCCAGATTTGTTCGAACCACGCGATGATCGCCGGATCGTCGGTGGTCTCGCCCTGTTTACCAAGCAGCAGATAGACTTTCAGCGCCCGATAGATCTGGGTCATGTCGCCAGAGGCGATGATCTGCGGGAAGCGCTGTTCAAGGTCGAGGATCAGCCGTGGGCGCAGCATCCGCTCCAGCGATTCGGCGTAGCTTTCGGTCGCCACGCGGTTCAGCCGGTCGCGCTGACCAAGGCCCAGACCTTCCCAGAAGCTGGCCTCTTCGCTGTCGCCATAGCCAGCCGGAACGGTGGCGATGTCGTTCAGCAGCGGAATGATCGGTTGCAGGTCGGTATTGTCCACCACCTCGCGGGTCAGTTCCGGCAAGGCGTCGCGCATATAGGCCGCCGATTCTGCCTCGGCCGTGCGGACCAGTTGCAGGTTCTTCCAATAGCTGTAGCTAAAGGCCGCGATGCTGCCCAAGGTCAGCGCCGCGATGGCGATCAACGCGGCGGTGCGGATGGCAAAGGCGCGGCGCACGGCCTTCTGGTCAAAGGACACCCACCCCTGTTCGGGAAAGATCACGCTGCGCAGCAGGTCGTGGATGAAGAAGCTTTTGCCCCGGCCCGACATGAAGCCGGAATGGAAGCCACCGACCGCGCCGGGCTGGTTCATCGCGCCCAGCACCTGATCGACCGGCGTGCCCTCTTGCGTGCCCGAGGTGAAATAGAACCCGCGCAGGATGGCGTTGGTTTTGTAGCGTGTCGGCTCGAACACCTTGCGCAGGAAGCTGCCCACATTGTCGCGCAACAGCGCCATCTGCCCCGGCAGACCAAAGATCGCGATACGGGCAACGCCGTCGGGTTCTTCGGACAGCCGGTCGATGATCTCATCCGAAAGACGCGAGACGATGCGGTCGAATTCGGCCGGGACCGCCTCGTGGGTGATGGCCTTGCGGTCCTTGGTCTGGAAGGTCGTCCCCCAGACCAGCTTGCGGCGGTTGAGGCTGAAGCTGGCGAAATATTCGCGGAAACCGGCGATCAGGTCGGCCTTGGTGAACATGACATAGACCGGGAAATCGATCTTCAACTGTTCATGCAGTTCGGCCAGACGGGCGCGGACGGTTTCGGCATGTCGGGTCAGAGTGGCGCTGTCGCCCTTCATCATGTCCTCGACCGAGAAGGACAGGATCACGCCATTGATCGGGCGGTTCGGGCGGGTGCGTTTCAGAAGGCCAAGGAAGGCGTCCCAGCTTGCCTTGTCGGCCACGGAATCGCTGTCCTGCGTGGTATAGCGGCCCGCCGTATCGATCAGGACCGCATCCTCGGCGAACCAGAAATCCATGTTCCGCGTGCCGCCGAAGCCCGCCACCGAATTGTTATGCGCCAGCGGGAAATCAAGGCCGGAATTGGCCAAGGCGGTCGTCTTGCCCGCGCCGGGGGGGCCGATGATGACATACCACGGCAGATCATAAAGCGAGGCCGCGCCGCCCGATTTCTTCAGGACGCCAAGCGCTTCCTGCATCTTCTCGGCCAGAACCTTGCCGTCGCCTTCGGGCTCAAGCGGGATCAGCGCCGCTTCGATCGCCCGCGCCGCGCGGACGCGCCTGCGCCAACGGATAAACACGATCAGCGAGAACAGGATCAGGATGGTGGCGATGATGATGACGCGCCACTTGATCGTGGTCAGCGGCTCCCAGCCGGTCATCGGCGCACCGTACCAGATCGCAAGGCAGAGAAGCAGCAGACCCAGCAGCGTCACCGTCCAGCGCCACCATGCATTGTCGCGCCAGCGCGGGCGGCGGATGTTCAGGCCGAACAGTCTCAATTCTGCGTCTCCGTCTCGGGCGTTTCTGCCGCAGGATCGGCAGGCGCTTCGGCATTTTCTGCCGGGGCGGTGTCATAGGTGCCTTCGCGCGCCAGCATGATTTCGACCCGGCGGTTGGCGGACTGGCCCTCAGAGGTGGCGTTGTCGCCGACCGGCTCATCCTCGCCACGGCCCACCATCTCGACGCGGGACTGATCGCTGAGAAGCGGTGTCAGCACGGCGGCGACGCCTTCGGCGCGGGCCTGCGAAAGCTGGTAATTGTCCTTATACTGACCGCGCCCGGTCAGGGGCACGTTGTCGGTATGGCCTTCGATAACGATCGGGCCACCCTCGCTGTTCAGCACCTCGGCGATGCGGGCGGCAAGGGCTGCAAAGCCCTCTTTCACCTGAACCGAACCGGTGTCGAAGAGTTGCAGGTTACCGACGCGAATGGCGATGAAATCGCCCTTCGCCTCGACGCCGACGCTGCCTGCCTCGATTTCACCGGCGAAGGCTTCGCGGATACGGTCAAGCTGCGGGACTTCGGCGACATAGGCCGGGCCCGGATTGGTGCGGTCGATCTGGATCGCGGGGGCGGCAAGGTGGATGCCGCGCATCGATTCGGCAGCCTCGGCACCGCCACGGTTGATCATCGTGGCGAAGACGGCAAAGACGCCGACCACAGCGGCAAGGCAGACGCCCAGCACCGCAGGCAGCGGGATCGCCCCAAAACGGCGGCCACGGTCCTGCACAACCGGCGTCCACATGACCGAGATATCCTCATCGGGGCGCGGATGCACACGGCGCAGGCTTTCATAGATGGCGCTGCGGATACGGGCCAGTTCGGCGGCCCCGTTCGGCATGGTGCGAAACTGGCCTTCAAAGCCCAGCGACAGGCAGACCAGCATCAGCTCCAGCAGGTTGTAGTTCTGGCCCGGCGCCTGCATCGCCTTTTCGGCTTCCTGAAAGAAGCCGACGCCGGAATCGCGCTTGTGGAAGAACCGCGCGACCATCGAATATTGCTGCCAATTGCCGCGATCACCGCCCGGGAGGTTCTGGACGATATCATCGGCGGTTCCCGACAGCGCATATTTCGCCACCAGAACCTCATGCGGGTTCAGACCGGCGGTCAGGGCGTTACGCTCAAAGCGGTCGATCTCGCGGGTCACATGCTCCATCAGCGGCGCAACCTGCAATTCGACCATACCGGTGCGCAGACGGCCCAGCAGGATCAGCAGGCTGGCGGCGGCGGCAAGCAAAGGGTTGGACGACGACCCCGCGCCCAGTTCGCGCACCTGCAATGCCTCGTGCAGCGGAATGCGCGGGCCTGCGGCGACCGGCGCTTGTGCGGCACGCTGCTGAATATCGGGGAAGAAACCCCGATCAGAGGCGTCGGCGCGGCCGATCTGCCCACCGCCATAGGCGATGGGCGGCGCGGCAGGTGCCTGCGCGGGACGGCCCAGCCATGTCTGGCCGCTTTGTCCATAATTGCCCTGCCCCGGTCCGGGCTGCTGCGGCTGACCGGGATTGCCGAAGGGCGACGCCCCCGGCGCATTGTCACCAAAGGGCGAACCGCCCGGCGCGGGCTGGCCATAGGGCGGATTCTGGAATCCCTGCGTGGGCTGTCCGAAACCGCCGCCACCCGGCGCGGGATTGGGCCTGCCGATCAGCGTGCGGGCATCATCGCCACCGCCCTGCCCCGGCGGCACGGGACGGCCCCATGGGTCCGAAGATCCCGGCTGCTGCGGATTGCCCTGCTGGTTCTGGTTGCCCTGACCCGGCTGACCGAACGGATTGCTGCCCGGCAACGGGCCGCCGAATACGGTCTTGTCCTTGTCGTCGTCGTCCCTGCCAGCCATCAGCCGCGCTCCGGCACTGCCCAAAGTTCAAGTTTCAGATGCGGCCAGTCACCTGCGAAATGCATCCCGATTGCCGGAGCCATCGAGAATTCGCGCCACAGCGGCGAGTTCTTTTCCAGACGGAAATAGACGTTCGAAGACAACACCCTGATCTGCCGCGGCGGGTTCGGCAAATGTTGCAGCGCGATGCCCGGCAGGTTGTTGTTCACGATCTCGGACATGCGGGTGTTCGGGCCAACCTTGCAGAGTTCAGGGAACTGGCTTTGCACCTGCGTCAGCGGCTTAGCGCTTTCCACTTCGATCACGAAGGTTGCATCGCGGAACAGGTTGCGGTCGCGAACCTCGGCCAGATAGGAATTCTGGCGCACTTCGCGCAGCGGCAGACGGATCGCCCGGCCCACATCGCGCGACAGCAGCCGCTGAATATCAGCCACGATCTGCGAGAAGCTGGCTTTCGGATCTTCGTGATCATAGGCCGGATAATCCGGCGCATGGCGGTTGCCGGTATCGAAAGTGGCAAGCTCGCCCGCCAGACCCACCAATTCGCGGTAAAGGATTTCGGGATGGACTGCGAAGGTGCGCGACAGGTGGCGCAACTGGCCAATGTTGCGGTTCAGCGTCAGCAGCATCAGATAGTCTGAAGCCTGCAGCCCCCCGCCAGCCGAAGGATCGGTGGCATAGCGGGCAAGGCTTTCCAGCCGCGCCTCGATCCAGCCGATGACGCGGGTGACGTAGCCCAGAATCTGCGGATGCGCGCCGATGACCAAGGCCGGGGGCGGGAAGGTTTCATCCAGCGTGACGACGCCGTCGCGAATCTCGGTGATGCGGGCAAGGCGCAGGTTCTGATAGCCGGGGCGCGGCGTCTTGCGGATCGCGACTTCCAGACGCGGCACGGCAAGCTCCACCACCTGCTCGGTCCGCATGGACGAGGCTGAATCGCTAACCGTCTCGGTAATGACGCCCCAGCGGGTCGTGGCGCCTTCTTCCTCGTAGGGCGAGGCGTCGCGCATATTGGGTGATGAATCCGGCAGGGTCAGCCAGACGAACTGACCTGCGGCATCGTCCGGCACGGCCACCGGTACCGGCAGCGGGCCGATGCCCGGCGCATCGAAAGGCGTGCCGTCCGGCATGATCCCCGAGACCGAGCGCAGCGCCAGCATCCCCTGCTGTGCCTGATCGCGGTCGATGGTCAGATCGGCCACACCCCAGGGATAGGGGGTGATCAGCCGGGTGCGGGCGTGAACAAGGTGTTCGTGGTAGCGATCGGCCTGTTGCAGATGCTGGGGCTGCATGAACAGCCCTTCTTTCCAGGCGACTTTGCTGAACCATGACATGCGGGCGTAATCCTTCCGCGCTTCAAATCATCTCTCGGGCCAAGCCCCCGACCGGCTGACGCGGACCGTAAGCGGGCCGTGATTGCGCCCCACCCTAAGCGGATGAGGCGCGCTAGCCAAGCGGATCAGAACTGCCAGCGCACCTGCCCGGTGACACCGACGCTTTCCAGCCCGTCGCCGAAGCGTGCATCGATCCGGGCGCTGGTGCTGAACTGACGGGCGCGTGCGCCTTCGCTCAGCACCTTGATGTAGTTCGCGCCGAAGCTGACCTCGCCGTAAGTGCCAAGGTTGTCGGATTCCAAACGCTGCGGCTTGAGGCTGTTGTCGCCGACACGCTCGAACACCGAGACGGTCGGGTCGGCAAAGTCGTGATAGACGGTGCCGGTCGCGAATGCATAAACCGCCGAGTTGCTGGACGGCTGCACGAAGGTCTTGGCAACGGTCGCGCCAAGGAAGCCGATGGTGCGGTTGCTGTCCTCGAAATGCAGATATTCGTCGATGCCCTCTTCAAGCGGATCGAATTTGATCGAATCCGTCTTGATGCTGGACCACGCGAAGCCTGCCGTCGGAACCACACTCCAGCCTTCCATGTTCGGCACGTCCAGCGAGTAACCGACCGAACCACTGATGGTGCGGCTGGTGCTGCTGAAATCCTGCTCGCTCAGGCCAAGGCCCTTGGAGTTGCCGACCGGGTTGTTGCGGATGGTAAAATCGGTGCGCTCGGCCCGGATTTGCAGATCGGCCTGGAAGCGGTCACGCGTCGCGGTGGCATAGACGCCACCATAAGCCTGCGTGAACTCGGTCTTGTTGACGCTGCTGACGAACGAGGTGAGGCGATCCGGGTTCAGCGGATCGGTCACATAGACCGGCTGGGTCGTGTCGCCCTGGTTGACGCCGGCCAGAACGCCGAATGCCATGTTCCAGCCGCCGTAGCGGTTGTCGAAACAGGCCAGATCGCTGCCGACCTGCATACCGTAATAGCTGGTGCTGATCGTGCTTTCGAGCCGGTTGATGCCGGTATCCGACGCGCCGGTGGTGGTCGCAGTCCCGCCGGTCGCCCGGCCCCATGCACCGACACCGCAGGGCTTCTGCGGGTCTTCATAGGCCAGCCCGGTCACGAAGGGGCTGGTCGGACGGTTCACGATCGAGCCGATCAGGGTCTGCGTCAGCGTCACGTTGCCGATCAGGCCACCGATGGCCGGGTTCAGGCCCGCGCTGAACTGCAGATCGCCATTCTCGGTCACGCGCTGAACCGCATAGGCGATCCGCTCGCTTCCGATGGGCAGTCTGTCAACCGAGATCGTGTAATCGTTCGCCGCGCCGCGGCGTTCATCCACATCGATCAGAATGACGCTTTGCCCGATCTCGGGGATCGCGCCGTTCCCGGCATAATCCAGAAACAGCTCATAATGGCCTGTCGCCGCACCACCCTGCACGGTGATGCGGTCGGCAGTCATGTCGCGCAGATCGACGTTCAGGTGATACTTGCCGTTACCGGCGAGGCTGTTCACGCGCAGTTCGTCGCCGGTGCCGCGATTGCCGGTCAGATCGACCACGCCGGTATTGGTCAGACGTCCGCTGACATTCGCGGTCGCGCCCGAGACATTCACATTGCCCACGTTGCGCAGATCGCCATTCACGGTGCCTGCAAGATCGAAAGCCGTGTTGGTTGCGACGACGGTTCTTGTCGCGGTGATGCTGCGGTCGCGCGCCAGACTGTAATTGTTCCGCAGATTCAGATCGCCGCCGATGGTCATGCCTTCGGCCAGATCCATCCGACCCGAAAGGTAATCGACATTGCCGGTCACGCGGCCCGACAGGCTAGAATTGCCCTGACTGGTCAGCGATCCGTCCAAAGTGCCGGTCTGCGTATAGTTGCCACGGTTGTCGATATTCCCGACGATGCGCCCCTCATTGACCAGCGAGGCCCGGCTTTCGTTCGTAACGCCACCTGCAGCGGTCAACACACGGCCCGCACCGATGGTCATAGCGTCATTGCGATTGCCGCCAGCGGCGCTGTTCAGAACAGCACCGTCAACGCGAAGATCACCGGTCAGTGCGAACACGCCGCGATTGGTCACGTCACCGCCAATGGTATTCTGGACCTGCGCATTGCCGTCATTGACCAGATCGCCCGCAATCACGCCCGTCCAGATCATGTTGCCACTATTCGAGACCGAGCGGGAAATCTCACCGCCGCCGCGAAGCGTGCCATTATTGGTGACCTGTGCGTCCAATGTGCCCGCGACGTTCAGCGCCTGATTATTGGTGACACCGCCGGTCACGGCCAGACGTTGCCCCGTGACGACCGAGGTGGTGCCGCTATTCAGCAGGCTTCCGGTGATGTGGCCATCGCCCGTCAGGTTGCCCGCGTTGTCGACATCGCCCTCGATCCGGCCGCCTTCAAGGCTGACCGTGCTGTCCGCACGATTGCTCAACGGAGCGACCAGCGTTCCTGCAATGGTCATCCGGCCACCATCGCGGTTCAGCGCATCCTCGGCCTCGGCGCGGCTGCCACCGTGGATGGTAAAGTTGCCGCTGTTTTCAAGCCGTTCCACATTGACCAGTTGCCCGGTCGGACCCGTCGTTCCGCCGATCTGGAAGCTGCCGGAGTTGATCACGCTGTGCCGCGTATCGCCGTCCTGCCCGTCAACCTCGGCCCGGATCACGACGGCGCCGTCTTCGTTATTGCGCAGATCGCCCGTCAACGTCGCGTCACGGCGATAGACCAGATCGCCATTGTTGGCGACGCTACCGATCAGATCCACACGCTCATTGTCGATGACCGAGCCTTCCTCAAGCGCGATATTGTCGGCCTCGATGGTCAGGAAACCGCCGCCGGTGACCTTGACCTCGCCAGAGTTGGTGAAGGTGCCATCGTACACGCGCAGCCGCACGTCGTCGGCTTTCTTGGTCATGTCGATGTCGCCGCGGTTCACCAGATCGCCATAGATCGTGCTGCTGGACCGGATATCGATCAGCCCGCCAGCCTCGTTCACCACGCGGCTATAAACGCTCGCACCGTCCAGCGCCAAAGTCGCCTGATCCCGGTTGGTGACCTGCGCATCATCGCCCAGAGTCGTCAGATCGCCGCGAACGATCACGGTGCCAGTGTTGTCGAGCCCGTTCTGCGTCGTGAGGCTATCGCCATTGGCAATGACAACCGTTTTGCTGTTGTTCACGCTGGACGCGGTCAGATTGCCTTCGGTCCGCAACGTGCCGCTGTTCTCGATCACGCCGGTGGTGCCCGAGATTCTGGCAACTCCGCTATTATTCAGGTTGCCGTTCAGTTGGGTGTGGCCCTGCAGATTGCCCGCATTGGTGACCGATCCACTGATCTTGCTGTCCGCACCAAGGGTGACCTTACCATTCGCGGCGTTGCGAAGCGCGCCGGTCAGATCGCCGTCCAGATTGAGCGTGCCGGTGTTGTCAACGCCATTCCGGGCGATCAGCTCGTCCTGTTCACGAACAGTGCTGGTGGCGTTGTTGACCAGCCTGCCGACATCGAGCGTACCCGTCGTTGCAAGCGTGCCATTGTTGGTGACCACGCCGGTGACACGACCCCGCGCATTGACCTGGTTCGCGTTTTCCAGATCGCCGACGATGATGCCTTCTTCAAGGTTCACCAGCCCGCCACTCTGGTTGCTGATCGTGCCCTGAACAGTTCCGGCAATCCTCGCCGTGCCGTTGTTGACGATCGGCTGGCCCGAGGTCAGCTTGCCGCTGCCAACATTCAGTTGCCCGTCGTTCTGCAGGTCAGTGATGGTCATATCGCCGGTGACATTGATCCGGCCGGTATTCGCCACCTGCCCCGCAATCGTCCCGGCGCCTTCAAGCAAGGCATCGTTCGTGACCGTGCCCGTGATCGTTCCGCCATCCAGATCAATCTTGCCCTGACCGGCGTTGCTGACCGCCCCTTCCAGGTCGCCCCGAATCGTCATGACACCGGAGCCGGTGTTCTGAATAACATCGGCCTCGACGCTGGCATCTTCATCGATCAGCACTTTGTAGCTGTTGGTCAGTTCGGCCACGTTGTGCAGATTGCCAACGCTATTACTATTCAAATTACGTCCGACGAACATTTCGCCGTCGTTGTCGATCGAAAAGTCTTTACCATCGACATTCGCGGTAATACGCAGCTTGCCATTCCGCAGATTGCCGATGTTGTTGCTGAGCGAGGAATCGACCTCGTAGATCAGATTACCCGAATTGAAGAGGTCGCCTTCGAAGAAGATGTTCGAGCCGAACACATCACCCTCTTTCAGCATGATCCTGTCGGCGATGATGGTCAGTTGGGTGTCGGCAATGATCGTTCCGGTATTAACGAAGTCTCCGCCGCCCAGCATTTCCAGCTTTACCGGAACGGTCACCGGCGAGCGCAGATCCCCGTCGTTCTCGAACGAACCCATAACGGTTGTATCGGCATTGATATTGACCCGGCCGCCCTCCTGGTTCAAGACGGTGCCTGTAAGCGCCCCACCGTTCAGCTCCAACAATGCATTGTTCCGGTTGACAAATTTCGACCCGGTCCCATCGATCCGGATCGCGCCGTTCGCAATGAAAGTGCCGTGGTTGTCGATGCCCGTATCGGTCCGCAGGGTCGCGCCTGTCGCAACCTCCACGATTTCATTGTTCAGCAGACCCGCAACCTGCAACGTCCCGGTGCCATCGACGAGAACCGTGCCGTAATTTTCCAGCCGACCGCCGATCACGCCATTGCCGGTCAGCTCGCCCGCGTTCAGCACCACCCCGTTGACGGTTCCGCCGCCAAGCGTCACCGACGCATTTGCTGCGTTCTCGATCCTGCCGTTTACTGTGCCGCGCAGACGAAGATCGCCGTTTTCCGCGTTGATCAGGCGACCCGTCGTGACTTCACCCTGAGCCTCGACCGTGAAGAGATTGCTGTTATCGATTCGCGCAGCGTCCACGATAGCGTGGCCCTGCTTGACCACTGTCGAGCCCGCATTGCTGATAACGTGATTGCGCGCATCAAGGACGGCGCTGATCGTCGTTGTGCCGCCCTGACGCGTCTGAAGCTCGCCGAACAGCTCGGACGCGGTATCGAACTGCAATCCGGCGCTGTTGACGATCTTGCCGACCAGCGTCACCACGCTGCTTGTGACCGTTCCGTTATTGAGCCGCAGCTCATCGGCGAGAATCCGAAACTCGCCGGTGCCAGTCTTCAGGATTTCGCCATTATTGGTAAACACACTGCCGCGGACATCGAGATTGTCCAGATCGGTGGAACTGGCACTGCCATCAAGGGTCAGCCTGCCGTCATTGGTGAAATTCCCATCCACCCGCGATCCGGCAACGAGACTGACATTGCCGCCCAGAGCATTGGTAACATCCGCGCGAATCCTCGCGCCATTCAATTGCAACCTTGCGTTCTCGACGTTCTCAATTTTCAGAACTGAGTCCTGATCATAACCGCGAACGATGCCATCGACTTTCAACAAGCCCCGGTTGACCAGCTCGTCATTCCTCAGAATCAACTCGCCCTGATCGATGACGTGGATGGCACCTTCATTTTCGACAGCATTTACATCGAAATCGCCACGAACGGTCACGTTCTTCGTGTTGGACAGGATGCCATCGATCCTGCCTTCGCCGGTCAGGTTTCCGGCGTTGTTGAATGCGCCGTTTACCCTTCCTCCTGCCAGCGCAACCGTCCCGTCAAGCTCGTTGGTCAGCGCGTTGTTGATGGTGCCGTAAACAGTCAGTCGTCCATTGGCGGCATTCGTCATGGTGCCAGTCGTGATGGTGGCACCGTCCCTCACAACCAGAACGCCCGAATTGTCAAATTGGCTGACATTATAGACGTGTCTGTTGGCTTCGATGTTGAAGGCGCCAGCGTTATTGATCGCGTTGAAATCCGCGTTCAGATTGGACTGAACATTGATAGCACCGCCAGCCTCGTTCACCAGATCGTCGCTCAGAACGGTTTCGCTATTATAGTTCAGGTCTCCGCTGTTCACCACGCGGCCATCCAGCTTGACCGCCGATGAATGAACGGTCCCAGCCTGCAGGTAGATGTTATTCGCCTGAATATGAAGCTGACCGGACCCGCTGCTCAGAAGCTCGTGAGAGTTGTAGAAATCGTGACCCGACACATCGATTGTGACTTCACCGAGAACGTTTTTGTCCAAGGTCCCTTCATTGCGGAAGTCCCCGTCTACGCGGGTATCTTCCCGCAGGACGACCCTGCCACCGCTGCTGTTCACGACCTCGGCTTCGATATCACCGCCGTTCAGCGCGATCACCCCGTTCGCGAGGTTCTGCACCTGTCCGCCGCCGGTCGAGAGGATGTCGCCCGAAACGTGCAGCTTGCCCGAATTCGCCAGATTGCCTTGCGTCAGGGTCAATGTGCTATCGTTCTGGAACAGGATTTCGCCCTGATTGTCGATTTCGCCGACGGACTGATCCTCATTCACGCGCAGCACGCCGGTGCTGGCGTTATCGAGCGAGCCGGTGATGGTGCCTTCGCCAAACAGATCGCCGTGGTTCTCGACGGTGCCGGTAATGACCCCGCCATCCATCTCGACCTGTGCATCTTCCTCGTTCTGCAGCGCACCGGCCAATTCGCCGCGCAACAGAAGATCCCCGCTGACACTGTTGACGGTGCGGTTCAGGAAGCGCACGGAATTCACCTGACCGTTCGTGTCGATCAGGAACGATCCGGTATTCCGAATGTCATTGTTATTCGCGTTGAGATCAGAAGAGACGACGGTCTGCCCGCTGACATAGTTGTCCAGACCATGCGTCAACGCCGATCCGGCGGTCGTATATCGCAGAACGCCGCGGTTCGAGATCAGACCTTCCAGCTTCGCCGCGCTCGAATCGACCGTGCCGCCGTGTCTGAGATCAAGTTCGGCGGCCTTGATCAGCAGCGTCCCGCCACCCGACCAGACAATATCACCATGGTTGGTGAAGGTATTGCCCCCCGTCACCTCCAGCGAAGCGTCGCTGGCACCGTCGTTATACAGGCGACCCCAATTGACGACCGGACCAAGAACGGTGTTCGCGTTCCGAGCGATGAGATCCGAGCCGGTGTTGTTGACCAGCTCTCCGGTGATCGTCGCCCCATCGAGGATCAACTCGTTTTGGTTCTCGACGTTGCCGGTATGAGAACCTGAAAGATTGACATCGCCCTCATTGGTCAAAGTGCCGGTCGTTATCGCACCCGCGACGATGTTCAGGTTCGTATCATCTTTGACGTGAAGGCTCTCTATGGCGCTGTCGGCTGCACCAAAGACGATCGTGCCGTTATCGAAGTTCGTGCCGTTATCATCGATCGTGACATTCCCGGCCAGCTTGGAATTAACGTTGAATGTGACGTTATTATACGCAGAAAACGTCAGCGCGCGACCCGCCTCACCGATCTGCCCGCCGGTCAGCGTGAAGCCATTGCTCTCCGCACGGAGTTCGCCCGGCAGCACAATCCCGCCAACGGTGACCGTAATAGGTGTAGAACCGCTCCAGCGATCAAAAACGCCGGTATCGCCTTCCTCGAGCGCCTGATGACCACCGCCGCCCGAGTTCGCCCAAACCGGATCCAACATGCTCCAAGGGCCGTCCGTCGGGTTCAGCCCGCCGCCGGAAACATTATCGAAATATCGCGTGGCCTGCCCGAACACCTCTCCGGGAAGCATCAGTGGAGACAATCCCACCAGTGCGGTGGTCAGCAACAGACGCGCAGCAAGCATTCGTCCCGAGACGCGGATCGGCAGAGTCTTCATGTTCAATAAGTCTTCATCAATGTCGCAACGACCGGAACTCGCAATGCCCGTCCCGCCCAACTGCGTGGATAAACCGTCTTGCGCGCGTAAAACAAGCTTTTAGACGGCTGACGCAAGGTAACCCGCGCGATGGCGTTGCAAATCTATCCGCTTTGCGCAGATAGCAGCCGATCCACCTCCTCGACATAGGCGCGAATTTCGGCGGGAATGCTGATTTCGGCGGGCATATGCTCGGCAGGGGCCGCGCCGCTCATCTTGCGGTCGGCCCAGTTCTGCAGATCGGCGATGCTGTAGCCGCGCAGGAAGGGGTTTGCCCCCACAACCGCCGGTCCCATCACCTGCAGAACCGAGGCGGAACCATTCGCCCTCAACGCCTGATCCGCGCCCGCCGGTCCAAGGAAATGCGCCAGATAGAGACGACCGGGTGTGATCGCGTGGCCTCTGGCACGCAGATAGGCCTCGTTCTCCTGCGCCAGATGCCGGACCATCTGTCGCGACAGATCCGGATCGAAGCGCAGTTCCAGAAGCGCGCTGCGATCAAGCGTGGCCGCCATATCCGGGCGATAGCTGCGCATCATCCGCAGCCAGGTCGATTCGATGAACTGGCCAAGTCCTGTCGCGGTGGAAAGCGGGTTCCGCGCCCGCGCATTTCCCGCGCTTTCCACGGTGATGATCCGCCCGATCAAAGCCTCGACCGCGTTCGAAGCGAACACCTCGCCCGCGCCGCTGAGATAGGGCATCGGATCGACCGCAGCGCCGTCCGACAAAAGCTGGAAGCTGACGCCAGCATCGGTATCGCCTTCGCCATCCCCGACCGCGCCGATAACGGTGCCGCGTGTCACCTGACCGGCACCCGCACCAGCAGCCGACAGCGCGCCCAGCCCCTCGTAACGAGAAACCAACCCGCCTTCATGCGTGATCTCGACCATCGCGCCACCATCCTCACCGGCGGCACGCCGATCCGTGATGCGCCCGTCCCCCGCCGCAGTGACGGGCGTGCCGGATGGCGCCGACCACGCAACCCGCCCGCGAGAGCGGTCATCGGCACCCTCAGCCGATCCCGAGGGAACGAATCGCTGCGACAAAACCCCGATCACCGGCGGCGACAGGCTGACGCCGCCCGCCGGTCGCGCCACCCGCGCCGATGGTGCAAAACATTCGAACCCCTCACCATTCTCGGCGGCGACGACGTAGCATGGGCGATCACCGCCCGGCCCACTGATGCCGATGAACAGGATCGCGCGCGGGTCGGGGCTGTTCTCTCCTGCCAGAATCAGCGTCAGGCGATCATTCTCGTTCGCCACGCTGTCGAGATCATAGACCCGCGCCATCATCGCGATCGCCTCGCCGATGATTTCCGAGCGGACCTCGTTCCGCAGCGCGACAGAATAAATCAGGTCCAGCAACCGTTGCTGCCCGGCCTCGCCGCCCTCGCCGTTCTGCCGGGCCAGCAACTCCTGCAACAGCGACTGATCGGCCCATGCATCCGCCGCAGGCACCAGTTGCCCCGCCCCGGACATGGCAAGCGACCCGATGAAACCCTGCGGTCCATAGACCGACAGCTGAATCACCTCGCGCGAGGTGCCGCGCAGGCGATAACGCAGCGCAAGGATCGAGCCGCGCTTCAGCGGTCCTTCCAGCGACACCTGCCCCTCGATCCGTTCCGCCAGCCTCTGCGCTGCACCTTCGTCGAAGCCGTTCTGTTCCAGCAGTTCCTGCACGCTCACCTCGCGCGCGGTCTCAAGGATCAGTTCGCGCCAAAGACCGCTTCGCAGGCTTGAATCGCGCAGAAAGCTGATGCTGCTGGTCGCGCGTTGATCTGCCGGAATGACGCCGGGGGCATCCGGTGTATCCGGCGTGGCGGCGGCATTCATCAGGCGGCTGCGGCTGCGCTCGGCCTGAAACAGGGCGAATTCTTCACGGGTGGCAGGCAGGCTGGCGACAAGCTGCATGCCGCGTGGCATCAGGCTGCTGTCCAGAACGGTCAGCGTCCTTCCCATCCCGGCCAGCCGTGGGTTCGATGACAGAACGGCGGGCACCGGACGCTGTTCCACGTCCAGCGCCTGTCCATCATCGGGCGCGGGAATGATCAGCGGATCGCCAGGGATGTCGGTGAAAGTGTCGGCGCGCACGACCGGGGCAATGTCGAATTGCGATTCGACCTGCACCAGCACATCGTCTCCCCCGTCCCGCCGGATAAGCGCGCCGAGATCGGGATCGGTATAGTGCCATGTCAGCCCGACCGCGATCAGCACCGCCCCCGCGCCTGCGCCCCATCGAAGAAATGAGACCCGGTTGCGCCTGCGTTTTGCGCTTCGTCCCATCTGGCGGAAACGCGGATCGACCTTGGTCGATGGCATCAGCGAAACACCCCGGACAGGCCGGAAGGCCCGGTATTGATGCGACGGTCAACCGGGGCGGTTTCAGCCGGCGGCGGTGTCGGATCGCGCCTTGGCTGAACCGGCACGTCTCCGCGCGAGGCTCGTGGCCCCCTCGGAGGATCATTAACAGCCGCAACCGGGCGCGGCGCGACGGGTGCCGGGCAAGCCACCTCGTCGGCGCGGATCACGGCGCGAAAAAGGGCGATGTCAGGGTCGGCGCCGGACAGACCCGAAGCGCCGCCGGTTTCTGCATAGCGCGCCAGCGCCGATGCGGACCCGCCACCCCAATCGCCGTCCACGGTCCCGCGATAACAGCCCATGCGCAGCAACTCGGTCTGGATCGCCGCTGCGATCTGGTCCTCGGACGGATCGAACGCCCCTTGCGAGACCAGACGCTCGAACATCGCCGGATCGCGCTGACGAATGGTCTCACGCGCGGCATAGGCCATGCCCAGCGGCCCCGGCTCGCCGGTCGTGCTCAGCACCGCCAGATCGCCGATGATAATCGATGGCTGAGGCAGGCCGGGACGCGACGGTTGGACCCCACTGGCCGAAGGGACCGCTGCGGGCCGTGCCTCGAATGGGGTTTCGCCCAGATTGGCCAGGACGATGGTGCCGCTACCCTCGACAGGCCTCAGCGTCTCGATCGGCATGGCCGAGATCACCAATCCACCCGTGCCAGCGGCAGGCGTCGCCGCAGCGTTCGCGGGAAGCATCCGGTATCCGCCACGCTGCAATGCCGCCAATCGCTCTGACGGCGGCAAGGTCGCTGCCTCGGCGAAGCTCTCGCCCAAAGCGGTTGCATCGCAGGAACCTTCAGCCGGAACCGCGATCCGGGCCGAGATGCCCTTCAAATTGGTAAGACTGTCGCCTGCCGCGCAATCGGTGAAAACCACCAGCGCAGCGGCCGGTAGCTCGGCCAAGGCTTCGGCAACCCCCGCGCCCGCCTGACCGCCATAGACCAGCGGCGCGGCAGGCAACGGATCGGTGCCGCGCAACACCCCTGCCCCTTCGATTCGCTCTGCCAGTTCGGCGGGCAGCGGATCGTCAAGGACCAGCACGTCCTGTGCCTTGGCCGAAACCGGCGCGACCGCCACCAGATACCCCGCCACCGCAACGGCCATGGCGCGGGAGAAGGAGGTAAACAGAGGACGGGCGGGGCGGGAAAGCATGTCTATTCCGGTCGAGGGGTTACAAAGATCGTCCAGTTGGTCTGTTCCTGAGTATCGACCTCGATAAAGCGGGCGTCCAGAAATCCGCGCAACAGGCAATCCTGCTGGCTGTCGATCTCGAACCGGCGTGGGGCGACGCAAAACGGGATCGAGCCTGACAGGACTTCATTACCAAAAACATCCGCTGCAAAGACATAATAAAGACGTGACTGTAATCTGTCGCGCACCAGATTGGCGCACTGGTTCGGCGCCACGCGCCACCAGCCCCGGGTCACGGTCTGCTGGTCCTGCGGAACACCGATGGCCACGTTTAGCACATCATAGGATTGATTGCACAGTCGCAACCCGGCTTTCGCCACCGCAGGCAGGGACAGAAGAAGGGTCGCGGCCAGCGCAGCGCGGATGATCCACATAATCGCCTGTAAAGTGCAAAGACAAATTGAGAGATCGGCCTTCGGGTGTTATCGTCGGACCAATCAGCGAACGAATGACATTATGAAACCAATACTTATTGCCTCCGCAAGTCTGGTCGCCGCAGGCGCAGCCTTTGGTTTTGCCAAAGCCGTCGATCACATGACCCGCAACCCCGATCTGCGCGCACCGTCAGCCGCCATTGCGGTCGAACGGATCGTGCCACCGGCCTATGATCCTTTCGCCGCCCCTGCCGCGCAAAGCAGCGCTGCCTTTGCGCCGGTGCCGGTTGCACCCGCCATCGCGCCAGAGGCCAAGATCGCCGAAATCGCGACCGTCCCGGTCGCCGCTCAGCCCGTGGCGCAGCAGACCACGGCGCGGTCAGCCGATATCCTGCCCGGCGTGACCCGTGGCAATGCCGATTCCAGCCCGTCGATGAGTTTTCTGCCCGCAGGAACCTTGCTTCCTGATGACGCGCAGGGCTCGACGCGCTATGAATTCGGTGCCCTGCCACTTATCGGGGTCTATCGCTAGGTTCTTGAAGGGATTTTCGATGCAGGAATCGAGAAAGGCCGCAATTGTCGCGGCAATGTTGTTCGGTATGTGCCAGCCGTCCTTGGCACAGGAAGTCGCAGAGACCACCGATCAATCCGTCCAGATCGAGCTGAACTCGGCCACAGATACCGAGAATGGCGGCTGCCTGCTGACGATGGTGACGACCAACATGATGCAGCAGGCACTGTCCCGCGCTGCCTGGCAGGTCGCGATCTTCGACTCGGCAGGCGTGGTAGAGGCGCTGACGATTCTTGATTTCGGCGCGATGACCTCGGGCAAGACCAAGGTGGCGATGTTTGAACTGCCGGGGCGCACCTGCGCCGATGTCGGTCGGATCGTCGTCAACGATGTCGCCGAATGCCAGGCCGAGGATGAGACCGACCTGCGCGCGGCCTGTCTTTCGGGTCTGGCGACCCAATCGCGCACAAATATCGATTTCGGCCTCTAAATCATGTTCCTGAGCATTTTCCGTGACCTTCCGGTCATCAGCCTTGTCGTCTTCGCGGCGCTGGCGGCGCTTTCCGTGCTGACCCTGACAGTCGCCATCTTCAAGGTGCTGCAATTCACCCGCATGGGTGTCGGCAAACACAAATCCGCTGATGTGATGCTGGACGATTGGCTGAACGGCCGCCCGGATGAGGCGCAGCGCAAGGCCAATACCGGCAAGACCGTCCTGTCGCGTGTCCTTTCCGCGGTGATGTCGGGCCTGCGCGCCCGCCCCGCCGACCCTTCCTATGGCGAGGAACTGGCGCGGCAGGTGGCGTTGTCCGAACTGGTGCAGATGGGGGCGCGGATGCGGCTTCTGGAAGCGGTGGTGCAGATGGCACCGATGCTGGGTCTGCTGGGCACGGTCATCGGGATGATCGACGCCTTCGGCTCGCTGGCGCTGAGCCAGGAGATCGGCGACCCGCGCATTCTTGCAACCGGCATCTGGACCGCGCTGACCACGACGGCGGCGGGGCTGGCCATCGCTCTGGTCGCCTATTTCGTCGCGGCGTGGCTGGAAGGGCGGATCGAGGATGAACGTCAGACGATCGAACTGGTCGTCTCGTCCGCGATTCACGGGCGTATCGCCAAGTCGTCACAGGTCTAGGGCCGGTGGCGGCGCGGCAGAAAAGCCTGACCGGAGGCAATGGCCTGCAACTGCCACAACGGCAGCGCAGTTATGGCTTTTCGATGACCGCAATGGCGGACATGCTGTTTCAGCTTCTGATCTTCTTCATGCTGTCGGCCAGCCTCGCCTCGTTCGCGATGCTGGATATTCGCACCGGCACCCTGGCCGGAAGCGGAGGGAACGGCGGCACGACCACGAACGAGAATGTCTCGACCGGATTGAGTCCGGTTCACAGCACCGCCGTCTGGACGCTGCATCCCGACGCGCTGGTCGCCAGCGGCCAGCGCTTCCCGCTGGACCGGATCGAGACACTGGCCCGCGCGCTGTCGGAGCAAGGCACCGCCAATGTGCTGATCGTGCTGCGTCCCGATGTGCCGGTCGCCAATGTCATCGCGGTGCTTGAAGTGCTGCGCGCGCATGGCATCGACGCCGTGCAACTGGCAGACGGGGGGGCGGCATGAGCCTGAACCTGCCCACCCGCCGGATGAAGATGCGGATCGACCCGGCCTATTCCATCGTGAATATCGTGCTGCTGCTGATCTTCTTTTTCCTGCTGGCCGGTCAGAAAACCCCGTTCACCAGCGATCTCCGCCTTGCCGAGACGACGCAACTGCCCGCAGGCAATATGCCTTCGCCCGTGCTTGAAATCCTGTCCGAGGATCAGTGGCGACTGGACGGCCAACCGCTTCGCCCCGAGCTTCTTGCAACCGCGCTGCCGGATGAAGAGGTGCCGATCCATCTGGTCATTGACCGCGAGGCCCGCTCGGCCTTGCTGCTGGCGATCCTGCGGCGCCCGGAACTGGCGGACCGTCCGATCAGGTTGGTCACGCAACACGGCGGCGCAACCCAATGATCGGCGCGGGCGACTGGAAACGCGGTTGGACTCAGGCCGCGATAGCCTCGGTTCTGCTGCATGCAACGGCGGTGGCCGCGCTGGTCTGGGAGCCCGATTTCTCTGCCCCGCCGCCGGTGCAGCCCGCGACCCCGATCACGCTGGAAATCAGCAGTATCTCACCCGATCCCGGCATGACCGCGCCGCCGGTTCTGACCTCTGTCACCGCGCCGGAAATGTTGACCGATCCCCAGCCGGAAAACGGCAGCGGCGGCGGGGTCGAACAGAGTTTCGGTGGCGTGCTGACCCCGGTTCAGCCTGATGAGGGGCTGACGATTTCGGGCAATATGGTGACGGCGGCTTTGCCCAATATCGCAGCCGGTCACGGTGAGACCGCGCCGCCATCCGGCCCGACCGTGCCGCTTGAGACGCCAGAGAATGCGCCGCCTGCCGATCCGCGCGTGGTCGAGTTGTTCGACCTGATTCGCGACCGCCTGACCGAGCCTTGCCTGTTGGCCCTGCCCGCCCTTCTGGGCGAGGATCAGATCCAGCTTGGGGTGATGGCGGCGGATGACCGGCAGAT
The DNA here is from genome assembly GCF_016629665.1 of Paracoccus caeni. Taxonomy (GTDB): domain Bacteria; phylum Pseudomonadota; class Alphaproteobacteria; order Rhodobacterales; family Rhodobacteraceae; genus Paracoccus; species Paracoccus caeni. Next base: position 682,421 of record NZ_JAEPRQ010000001.1, on the reverse strand, counting down.
CTCGGGGTTGATGCGCGAAATCGCCGATCAGGTGCAGACCCAGGTGCAGGAACATGCGGTTCTGCTGGACAACCGCCAATGCCCCGCGCTGGTCTTTGCGCGGCGCGATCCGGGCTATCCGGTGCCGGGCCTGTCGATCCAGCTTGAAACGCAGGACATCGCCAGCGGCAGCGACCTGAGAGGCCGGATTTCAGGCGGAACCGGGCTTTACACGACGCTTCTGCTGATCGACGACAACGGCACGGTCCATGACCTGCGGCCCTTCATGATTGGTTCTGCCTCTGGAAGCCGGTTCAGCATTCCCGTCGCCCGGCTGGGCGAGGCGCGCGATACCCATCAATTGATCCTCGCCATCGCCAGCCCCAGCCGCCCGGATGCGGTCTCGCGTCACGCCGGCGAACTGGCCGAGGATTTCTTTGCCGCCCTGCCCCGCGACACCGGCGATCGCCCGCGGGTCGGCGTGGCCAGTGTCTATGTGCGGTAAGCGCCGAAGATCAGCGCCAACCCAACACAAGGCCTCTTTTATTCGCAGGCTTCCAGCAATTCGACGATCTCGTCGGCCTGTGCGCGCCAGCGGTCAATGGCCCGGCGGGTCTGAAATTCAAGCTGGCTGCGCGACTGCATCAGCCCGCTGCGAATCTCCAGCCTGCGGTTGAACGCGCCCTCGATCTCGCGGCGATAGCTGGCGCTGGCCTTGACGATCCCCGCGACATTGCCCACCCGCTTGGCGACCGGGCTGCCGCCTTCGGTGGCCTTGTCGATCACATCGGCATTCGACTGGATTTGCGTCGCCAGCGTGTCCACGGCAGCCTCGACCGCGCGGCGGTTCCGCTCATCCGGGGCGCTTGCGCCCGAGGCGTTCTGATAGCCGTTCCACAGCGACATGCCGGTGCTGTATCTGCCACGGGCATAGGTGCCCCCAACCGTATCAGCCTCGGTATGGGCCATGACGCGGTCAATCGCGGTGGTGACATGGCTTGCCTTGAGCTCGCCGCTATTGCCGATCTCACCGACGATACCGATGGTATCGCTGGCCGTCTGGGTGCTGTCGGCGATGGCCCGTGCAAGCTTGCCGGTCCGCTCATTCGCGAGGCTGAGGAAGCCCGCCGCAAGATCCAGCGACGCAAGCGAGGTCTTGTGGATCAGATCCACCACCAGCCAGACCCGGCCCTCGCGGTCGAGCTTGTCGAGATCGGCGATCATCGTGCGGTATTCGCGCTCGGTCGAGGAAATCAGGTTGCGCAGGTTCTGCAGCTTGGCGCGATTGTCGCGGCATTGCGTGGGCGTCAGGATGCGGTTGCGGCGCATGCTGTCGGAAATGCTGACCGGGGTTTTGCGCGGATCGCTGCGCACGGTGGTCACATAGGGGGGCAGACTGGACATCGGTAATTCTCTTTGACGGGAAATTCCGCGAAAAATGCTTGTGTGACCCGATGCTAGCCGCAGCGATGCGTTCTGTCGAGATTGTGGTGACACAGTTCAGCAGCTTCATGCCGGGCCAGTTTCCGGGTTGCGCAGTCATTGCGGTTTTCCCATAATCCCGACGAGTTATTTTTCGGGACCAGCCATTTTCATGACGCCTGCCGAGGCCGAAGAGACCACCAGACGGCCCAGACGCAGCCTGCGCGCCGGCACCCCGGTCGAGCATTTTGCGACCCTGCCGCGCCTGCCCGATCTGGTCAAACTGCGCCCCCAGCCGGACGAGGACGGGCTGCGCTTCCTGTCGCGGCTGCGATCCTCGACCACGCCCGAGGAAGCGGTAACCTATACCGCCTTCGCTGCCGTGCCGACCGATGCGGCAGGTTGGGGCTATGAATGCTTGCGGCTGATGGCCGATCACCTGCAACCGCAGGAACGGCATATGATGGAGCGGATCGCCGGATGGCTGGCCAATCCCGCCACCCGCCTGCGGCACGAGATCATGCGCGAGGCGCTGTGGTCGCCGACCCGGGGGCCATCGGTTCTTCTGGGGCTGGCAGTCGGCTGGTCCACCGGCGGCCCCGCGCCTAACGACCCCGAGCCTGCGCCCGCACACAAGGCCCCCGTTGCGATCAACGGCGCGGTCCTGTCCTGTCTGGCGCGCGGACCCTTGGGGCAGAGGTCGCAATATCTGGCGCGAATCCTTGATATGGCCGAGACGCTGTTCAGGGCATAAGACACATCACCATGACTTTGACCCTGCAGATCGAGAACTTTCATGTGCTGGACGATGGCGGTCCGGTCAGCGTGCTGGTGCCGGAAACCGGGCTCAATGTCGGGCGTCGCACGGGTATGGGATGGGTGTTGCCCGATGCCAGCCGCTACATCTCGGGCCACCATTTCGACGTGCGATTCGATGGCCGGATATGGTGGTTGCATGATGTCTCGACCAACGGGACGTTCCTGCAGGGGCACCGCCACCGTCTGGACGGTCCGCATGCGCTGACCCATGGCGACCGCTTTCAGGTCGGGCAATATCTGATCGTGGCGGTCTTTGATCTGCCGCAGGGCGGGGCCGCCTTGTCGCCTGCCTCTCTGCCCCAGCATCAGGTTGGCCGTGCCGTTGATGAAGTGGCAAGCGACGACCCTTGGGCCGTTTCGGGCTTTGCCGCTGAGCCAATCGATGTGGCGCCGGTAGAGCGTGCAGCCCGGCATCCCGATTTCGCCGATGACTTCATCGACCTGCCACAGGCCGCGCCAGAGCCCGAACCTGTGCCTGTTGCCCCTCCCGTCGCCGCGCCTGCCGCCGATGCTAAAAAGGGCAAGGCAGCCGCACCAGCCGCACCGGCTGCACCAGCCCTGGCACCCGTGCCTGCCACCGATCAGGACGCCTTTCTGCGCGGTTTCTGCGCCGGGGCGGGCCTCGACAAGGATGCCGCAGACGCCGATCTCGAGGCATTGGGGCGCGCCGTGGGGGAATCGCTTCGGGTTGTCGTGTCGCAACTGATGGCGGCCTTGCAGGATCGCTCCTCGGCCCGGCATTTCACCCGCTCGGGCGAGCGGACCATGCGCGGAGCCAGCGACAACAACCCGCTGAAATTCCTGCCAGACGATCAGCAGGCTCTGGATGCGCTGTTCCTGCGCCCCCGCGCGGGCTTTCTGACCGGCGCGGCCGGGTTCCATGAGGCGCTGGACGATCTGCGGCGGCATCAAGGCGCGCTGTTTGCCGCGCTGCAACCGGCGCTGATCGAATTGCTGCATGATCTCGACCCCGACAAGATCGAGGCGGACGCCAAGGGCGGCGGGCTGGTCGGTAATCGCAAGGCGAAGGCGTGGGACGGGTTCGTGGCCCGTTGGGACGCCAAGACCGCCAGCGAAAACGGCATTCTGGACGAATTCATCCGTCTGTTCGCACAGGCCTATCGCAAGGCCGACGAACAGGGCGGCATCGGTAGCTGAGGAGACGGAAGATGACCCGCGACGAGCTTCTGAAACCCATATCCGGCGATCAGCCCACCGGCCCGGATCTTGAACAAACCGACGATGCCGAATTCATCGATTACTATTTCGAGGCGGAATCGCGGCTGCCGGAACGCTATTTCGTGCCCGGATCATTGGAGGACGGACGCGAGGATCGTCTGTTCGACCCACGCAGCGTCGATCTGCGGCGGGAACAGGCAGCGATCAACGGGCTGTTGAAGAAAAGCCGCGATCTGCGATTGCTGAGCCTGCTGGCGCGGTTCCAGATCCTTGCCGGGAAATTGCCGGATTTCGTGGACAGCATCGAGGCAATGGCCGACATGCTGTCAACATGGCCCGCCGAAGTGCATCCTTCGCTGGATGGCGGCACTGCCGAACGGCGCGCGGCGATCGAGGCGTTGAACAGCCAAACCGCAGTGGTGGCACCGCTGAGCCATCTGCCGCTGCTGCCGAATGCCGATCTGAGCCTACGCCGCCATCTGGTCGCCTCGGGCAATGCCGCGCCGCGCCTGTCGGAAGAAGGCGTAGCGGGTAGCGATCAGTCAGAGCCGCTGCGCTCGGATGCCAATCAACGGCATGTGCGCGCGGCGCATGAGTTGCTGACCCGTGCCGCCGAAGCACTGTTCCGGCTGCAGAACCTTGCCGCAAGTCAGGGCGGCGGGTCGTTCAATGCCGATCTGGGCGCTGTCCGGGGCGCGATTGCCGATATTCAGGGAATGATCGCAACATCCCGTTCCGAGCTTGCGCCGTGGTCCGAGGCGCAGTCCTCGACCCCCGCGGTATCCGCTGCCGGAACGCTGGAAATGCCGCCGCATGACGAGGTGAACGAGTCTGTTCAAATTGCCTCTCCGGCGCCGCAGACAAGGGCGACCGAGGTGCGCGGCGTGCCCGACCGTGCAACTGCCGCAGCGTCACTTGATGCGGCGCTGAACTGGCTTGCGAGGGCGGAACCCTCATCTCCGGCCCTGATCCTTGTGGCTCAGGCGCGGCAGCTTGTCGGTGCCCCCTTGGTCGAGGCGATTCAGGTGCTTATGCCCGACCGTGCAAATGCAGCAATTTTGAGCATCGGACAGGGCAGCGGCTTTGCTTTGCCGATGGACAAATTGCGCGAATTGACTAAGGTAAGCCTTGAAAACGTGGGGGATGCGGGCAATTCTGCGATGCAGCCCGCACCTATTCTGCGACGCGGCGACCTTGTCGCTCAACTTTTGGGTGTGGAAGGATATTTTACTGCGCAAGAACCTGCCAGTCCGATCCCTTTACTACTGGCAAAAGCGCGCACAATGTTGGATAAGCGTTTTGATGCTATTATGGCGGAACTGCTTGTCCCACCTGCGGCCGGCAGTTGATTTTTGTAATGACTGATGGATTGACACAACTGCGTAAACCGCGTTCTCGTATCTCCCGGATAGAGGATTGAACCTATGGCATCTGACAAGTCGACCGATTTTCTGAAACGAAATCGCCCTCCGCGGGTGAACATCTCGTATGAAGATCCCTACGAATCCGAAAAAATGGTCGAGCTTCCCTTCGTCATGGGCGTGATGTCCGACCTTTCGGGGAACGCCTCGGAAGTTGACAAGCCCGACATGGAAGAGCGTGACTTTGTGGACGTGACCGGCGCGACGCTGGACGACTATATGAAAAGCATCGCCCCCGGCGTCAGCTTTAACGTTGAAAACAAGATCGGCGGCGGCGAAGGCCGTCTGGGCGTCACGCTGAATTTCGAAAGTATGGATGACTTCAATCCGGCTGCCGTTGCCAAGCAAATTCCGGCGCTGAAAAAATTGCTGGAGGCGCGGCAACATCTTGCAAACTTGCAGCGTTACATGAACTCGAAGCCCAAGGCGCAGGAGCAGGTTCGCAAATTGCTGAACGATCCCGAGTTGATGGCGGCTCTGGCCGAGCGTGAAGCCGGCAAGGCCGATCCTGAAGGAGAAAGCTGAACATGGCGCAAGAAAATCAGGCGCAGGTTGCTGGCGCAGCCCCGCTGACCGAGCTTGACGAATTCTCGGACATCCTGCGTCAGACCATCAAGCCGCGCACCGACGTTGCAGCGAAAGAGGTGGACAACGCCGTTGTCGCACTGGTTCGCGAAGCGCTGGACGATCAGACCCTGATCGCCGAGGACGTGATCGACACTATCGACGCGATGCTGTCGAAGCTGGACCAGAAGCTGACCGAACAGTTGAATCAGGTCATCCACCACGAGGAATTCCAGAAGCTGGAATCGTCGTGGCGCGGTCTGGCCTACACGATCAACAACTCCGAGACCGATGCCTCGCTGCGTGTGAAGGTGATGAACGTCTCGAAGAAAGAGCTTCAGCAGATGTTCCGGCGCTATCCGGGCGCCAAATGGGACAAATCCCCGCTGAACAAGATCGTCTATGAGGCCGAATTCGGCACGCTGGGCGGCAAGCCCTTCGGCTCGATCGTCGGCGATTATTATTTCGATCACTCGACTGCCGATGTGGCGCTTCTGCGCGACATGGGCAAGATCGCGGCTGCGGCGCATGCGCCGTTCCTGTCCTCTGCTGCGCCCGAACTGCTGGGGCTGGATAGCTGGACCGAACTTTCGACCCCGCCCGATCTGTCCGAGATTTTCGACACGCCGGATTATGCGGCGTGGAACGGCCTGCGCGATTCTGAGAACTCGCGTTATATCGCGCTGACCTTGCCGAAGGTTCTGTCGCGTGAGCCTTATGGCCAGAATTCGAATTCCGTGGTCGAGGAATTCAATTTCGAGGAAGAAACCGACGGTCATGCCGGCACCAAATACGGCTGGATGAACGCGGCGCATGCGATGGCGGTCAATATCAACCGCGCGCATAAAGAGCACGGCTGGACGGTGCAAATCCGCGGCGTGCAATCGGGTGGCGAAGTATTGAATTTGCCGACCCATAATTTCGACACCGGCGACGGCAACAAAGATCTGAAATGCCCGACCGAAGTGTCGATCACAGATCGCCGTGAGGCGGAACTGTCAAAGGCCGGTCTGATCGGCCTCATTCATCGCAAGCACACCGACAAGGCAGCCTTCATCGGTGCGCAGACGCTGTATCGTCCCAAGAAATACGTGGATGAACAGGCGACTGCGTCGGACAATATGTCGGCACGCTTGCCCTACATTTTTGCAGTGTCACGCTTCAGTCATTACTTGAAGTGTATGGTACGCGACAAGATTGGTCAAAGCCCTGACCGACTGCAGTTGCAGACGCAATTGCAGACCTGGGTTAATAAATACGTTTCCGGTAACCCAGAAAGTGCAACCGAACGGGAAAAAGCTAAAAAGCCGCTCGCCGGTGCAAAGGTTGAAGTTGTGGAAGACGAGGAAAATCCCGGTTACTACATGGGCAAATTCTATCTGAAGCCTCATTTTCAACTGGAAGGCATGGATGTCGGGATGTCCCTGGTATCTAAACTGCCCAAGGGCAAATAATCGCTTTATTTCTTATGACTGCCGCAACGGAGGATTCTCATGGCTGTCGATATCTTTCTGAAACTGTCCAACAACATCAAAGGCGAGTCGCAAGACGACAAGCACCGCGATGAAATCGACGTGCTGGCCTGGAACTGGGGTCTGACCCAGTCGGGTACCACGCATATCGGTAAAGGTGGCGGTGGCGGTAAGGTCAACGTCCAGGACATCACCCTGACCAAATACGTCGATCTTGCTTCCAACGACCTGATCAAGCGCTGTACCTCGGGCGAGCACATCGAAAACGGTGAGCTGATTGTCCGTAAATCGGGTGGCAACGCGCCGGTCGAATATTTCCGCATCAAGATCGCGAACATCATGATCACCAGCTATTCGACTGGCGGTCAGAAAGACGGTCTGGATCGCATTCAGGAAACGCTGACCCTGAACTTCCGCAAGTTCGAAGTCCTGTACACGCTGCAGGAAGATTCGGGTGCGTCGGGTGCAGAAACGATGGCCGGTTGGGACATCGCTGAAAACCGCGAGTGGAACACCTAAGGGTTTCCAAAACCCCGATCCTGTCTGTCGGATCGTGGATCAACGAACAGGCGGGGTCGGCGCGTTTCGCGTCGGCCCTGTTTTCATGACGAAACCGGCCCACGGGCGGTTTGCCATTCGGGGAATTCATGGCGTCTCGTCCCTATAACACGCGCAGGATCGTCAGCAGCGACAGCAGCCGCACCGGCCTGCGGGAAATGTCCCTAATGCATATTTTCCGCGATTCCGCTGCCCGGCGCGACGCGGGTGAACGCGCGATCCAGTATGTCGATGGCGAGCGTGATCTGACCATCATCAGCCAGAAACGCCGCGAGGGCGCGAGCGAGGAATCCTTGCGCCGCAATCTGGCGCAGGACATCGCCAACCTGATGAACACGATCCGGCTGGACGTGGTGGTGGACCTTGAGGATTATCCACGGATCAGCCGTTCGATCATCAATCACGGCTTTCAGGATATGGACACGCTATGGCGGCAGAACCGCACGCCGGGCGCGCTGGCTCAGGCGATCCGCGAAGCGCTGATCCGGTCCGAGCCGCGTTTGCGTGCCGAAACCATCGAGGTGCGACTGGATGAGGCCGAACCGACGGTTGACCAGCGCCTGTCATTCGAGATCATTGCAGAAATGATCTGCGACCCGAACGACATCCCGCTGCAATTCATTGCCGAAATCGATCCCGCCGCTGGCAAGATCGCCATGCGCCGGATGCAGGGCGCAGCATGAAGAAGGCTTTCCGTGACGCCTATGAGCGTGAGCTTGACATCCTCTACGAACGCTCGGCCGAATTTGCCGAAGAGTTTCCGGGCCTTGCCGACCGTTTGGGCGGGGTGCTGCGCGAGAATATAGACCCGACGATTGCCGGACTTCTGGAAGGCGCGGCCTTCCTTGCCGCCCGCGTGCAGTTGAAGCTGGACGAGGAATTTCGCGGCTTCACCATGGAGCTGCTGGAGCAAATTTTCCCCGAAGCACTGGCCCCCGTGCCAAGTTGTTGCGTGGTCGAGGCTCCGCCGCCGACTGTGCCCGCGAATGACGGCGTGCCCGCGCGTTATGACCGGGGCGAGTATCTGGACGCCCGCTTCCGCGACGCCGACAAACGGGTGACCTGCCGGTTCAGCCTGACCTCGCCCCTCGACGTGCTGCCGGTGGCGATCAAGCAGATCACCTATCACGACCGCACGACGACCTTGGGCGGCTTGGGGCAGGATCCCGACCGGCAGACCAAGGCGGGGATGGTCTTCGATCTGGCCGCGACCGATGGGCAGACGCTGTCTGCCGTGCCGAATGATGTGCTGAATTTCCGTGTCACCGCCGACATGCTGCGCGGCCTGCAGATTTACGAGCAGGTGCATTGCAATGTCACCCGCGCCTCGTTGCGCTGGCTGAAGAAGAACGGCGACCCGACCTTCATCCGCCTGCGCCCGGACCAGATCGAGCAGATCGGCTTTGACGCCGACGATATGCTGTTCGACCGCAATACCTCGCTGTTCGAAGGCTTCGTGCTGCTGCGCGAATTCTTTGCCTTCCCGCGCAAATTCCTTGGCTTCCGGCTGTCGGGGATGAAATCGATCCTGAAGAAGATCAAGGCGGGCGAATGCCAGTTGATCCTTGAATTCGACCGGGTGAACGATGATCTGGCCCGCCATGTCGATGACCGCGATATCCGGCTGAACTGTGCGCCGGCGATCAATCTGTTCGAGGAAACCTCGAACCAGATCAGGTTGGACGACCGGCGGCACGAATATGTGGTGACCCCGGATTCCAGCCCGATCACCCATTATGAGATTCAGAAGCTGCTGCGGGTCCATGCCAGCTACGGCACCGCCCATGACCGGGTCGAGGTCTCTCCGCTTTACGCCCTGCCGCAGAACGCCACCTCGCCCCGCGCGACCTATTACTTCACCACCCGCCGCAAGCAACGCCGCCTGACCGAGACCGAAAGGCGAAATGGCGTCCGCGCCGACTATCGCGGGACCGAAACCTTTATCGCGATCTACGAGCCACCGGAAAGCATCGTCGGGCGCAAGGCGCAACGGCTGCATGTACGGGCCTTGTGTTCGAACCGGCATCTGCCTGCCGCCTTGCCGCTGGCGCGGTCGGACGACTTCAACATGGTCTCGGATCAGGCGCTGATGCTGACTTGCGTGAACGGTCCCACCGCCCCGCGCGAGGCGATGACCGAGACGGAACGGCAGGGACCGCACCGCACCGGGCAAGGCGATGTCTATTGGCGGCTGATCTCTTACCTGTCGCTGAACCATTTTGGTCTGGACGACCGCTTTGGTCGCGACGCGGCGGCTAGCCTGCGCGAAATCCTGACGCTGTTCGCCGATATGTCGGACAATATCACCGAGACGCAGATCGCGGGGGTCGTAGGCGTGAACGTCCGTCCCGTGACCCGCTCGATCCGGCGCCCCGAGGGGTTCTTCCCCGCGCGCGGGTTAGAGATCACGGTGACATTCGACGAAACCGCCTTCGAGGGCAGCGGGATCATCCTTCTGGCCGCCGTGCTGGATCGGTTCTTCGCCGAATATGTCAGCATCAACAGCTTCAGCCAGACCGTGATCGTCAGCAAACAGCGCGGCATGATCAAGAAATTCCCGCCCCGAACCGGCCTGGGTCCGCTGATATGAGCGAGGGCTTCCTTGCCCTGCTGCGCCGTCTTGAGCGCGAGGCCGAAGGACGGCCACGTATCGGCCGTTCCGCGCGCCTTCGTGACGACGTGGTTGATATCGGGCAGGACCCGCAGCTTGCCTTTCCCGCCGACGAACTGACCCGCCCCGAGACCGAGGGCAAGCGCCCCGCCATCCGCGCGAATTTCATGGGTTATTTCGGCCCGCAAGGCGCGCTGCCGCTGAACACCACGGAAGAGGTTCTGCGCTGGCAGCAAGAGGGCGAAGAGGCCTTCGTCCGCTTTACCGATGTCTTCGCCACGCGCTTTTATCAGCTTTTCTTCCGTTCTTGGTCGGATGCTCATGCGATCTCGCAGCATGACCGCCCGGAAGAGGATCAGTTCGGAAAATACATCGCCTCGGTCGCCGGGATCGGCACGCCTGCCTTTCTGGACCATGACAGCTTCCCCGACATCGCCCGGCTGCCGCTGGTGTCGATCTTCGGCGGGCGGGTGCGCAGCGCGGTGCGTTTGCGGCAGATGCTGACCAGCTATTTCCAGCTTCCGGTCGGGATTCAGGAACACGTCCCGACATGGCTGGAATTCGAGGCGGATGAGATGCGCGGGCTTGGCTCGGGCGGATCGCTGGGCCGGGATATGTATCTTGGCGCGCGGCTGCAATCGGTGAATGAAAAGGTCTGCATTCACCTGCATCTGCCCGATGCCGAGACCTATGAAAGCTTCCTGCCGGGCCGCGCCCGTCACCGGCGTCTGGCCGATCTGGTTTTCTGGTATCTGGGCCGCAGCTACGAGGTCGATCTGGCGCTGACCCTGCCGCCCGCACAGGTGCCCGCGGCGCAGCTTGGCCAGACGGTCTCATTGGGCTGGCTGGCCGCGATGAAGCCCGATGCGCTGGACCGCGCCCTGCCGCATATTGAAATTGCAAGATTCGCCCTGTCACATGGCGACGACAACCTGAACGAGGCCGCATGACTGCCATCACGATCGAGAAATTCGCAGGCAAGATGAACCGCGTCGGCTATGACGCCTTTCTGTCCGCCATGCGACAGGCGCGCGCCGACGGCAATCGCAATGTCGAGCTGTGCCATTGGCTGTTCCACGCGATTTCGAACCAGAATTGCGACATCTCTTTCACGCTGCGCGAGGCGGGTCTGGATCGCGGGCAGGTCCTGAAGGATCTGGGCCGGGCGATGGATGCGTTGCAGAAGAACGTGACCGAGACGCCCGGGATTTCGGAGCGGCTGGCCGACGGGCTGAACCACGCCTGGACCTATGCCTCGCTGTTCTTTGGCGAGGCGCAGATCCGCACCGGGCATCTGCTGGTCGCGCTGCTGAACGATTCCGCCCTGCGCCACGCGATTATCCAATATTCGCCGATCTTCGACGACCTGTCGCCCGACCATATCGGGCGCGAGGCGCGGACCATGTGGGCGTCCTCGGAAGAAGAGGATATGCGCCCGATGGACGGATCGGGCCTGCGCGCGGGCGGCGGTTCGGGGCGCGAGGGGCAAGGGGCGTCAACGGCGCTTGGCCGCTTCTCGGTCGATATGACCGCGCAGGCGGCGGAAGGCGGCATGGACCCGGTGGTCGGCCGCGATGACGAGATCCGCCAGATCGTCGATGTGCTGATGCGGCGGCGTCAGAACAACCCGATCCTGACCGGCGAGGCGGGCGTGGGCAAGACCGCCGTGGTCGAAGGTTTCGCGCAGAAGCTGGCAGCGGGCGAGGTTCCCCCGGCGTTGCAGGGGATGCGGCTCTACATGCTGGATATCGGTGCTATGCAGGCCGGGGCCAGCATGAAGGGCGAGTTTGAACAGCGCCTGCGCTCGGTGATCGATGAGGTGCAGGCCAGCCCGACCCCGATCATCCTCTTCATCGATGAGGCGCATACGCTGATCGGTGCGGGCGGTGCGGCGGGCACCGGCGATGCGGCGAACCTGCTGAAACCGGCTTTGGCGCGTGGGACGTTGCGCACGATTGGCGCGACGACATGGGCCGAATACCGCAATTATTTCGAAAAAGATCCAGCGCTGACCCGGCGGTTCCAGCCGGTCTCGGTCGATGAGCCCTCGATCGACGTGGCCTGCTATATGATGCGCGGGCTGCTGGGCCCGATGGAAAAGCACCACAAGGTCCGCATTTCCGACGCGGCGGTCGAAGCGGCGGTGAAGCTGTCGGCCCGCTATCTGCCCGCTCGGCAATTGCCCGACAAGGCGGTCTCGCTGCTGGATACGGCCTGCGCGCGGGTCGCGGTCAGCCAGTCGGCGATCCCGGCACGGATTGCCGATCTGCATGCCGACATCGCCTCTTACGACCGCGAGATCGCGGCGCGCGAGGGGGAACGTGATCTGGGCAGCGCGGATGAAACCCGGCTCGAGGAAACCCGCGCCAAATCCGAAGAGGCGCGGGCCAAACTGGCCGAGCTTGAGACGGCTTTTGCGGATGAGAAAGGTTTGGTCGAACAGATCCTGTCGCTGCGTCAGCGTCTGGCGGAAGAGGCGGGCGAGGATTTCGATGCCGATGCGGTTCGCACGGAACTGACCGGCGCGATGGCGCGGCTGGGCGAAATCCATGCCGATGACCGGATGATCTGGCCGCATGTCGATGAACAGGCGGTGGCATCCGTCATCAGCGACTGGACCGGCATCCCGGCGGGCCGGATGGTGGCCGACGAATTGCAGGCGGTTCTGGGCCTGTCCGATCTGCTGAAAGAGCGGGTGATCGGGCAGGATCAGGGCCTTCAGATGATCTCGCGCCGGGTGGAAACCGCCCGCGCCGGTCTGGGCAACCCGGAAAAGCCGATTGGCGTCTTCATGCTGTGCGGCCCTTCCGGCGTCGGCAAGACCGAGACGGCACTGGCCCTGGCCGAGTCGCTTTATGGCGGCGAACAGAACGTCATCACCATCAATATGTCCGAATTTCAGGAGGCCCATTCCGTCAGCCTGCTGAAAGGCGCGCCTCCGGGCTATGTGGGTTACGGCGAAGGCGGGCGTCTGACCGAGGCGGTGCGCCGCAAGCCTTACTCGGTCGTGCTGCTGGACGAGATGGAAAAGGCCCATCCCGATGTGCATGAGCTGTTCTTTCAGGTCTTCGATAAGGGCCGGATGGAGGATGGCAATGGCCGTCCGATCAACTTCCGCAATACGCTGATCCTGATGACCTCGAATGTCGGCACCGGCACGATCATGGCGCTGGCCCCGGAAGGCACGATCACAGATGAGGAAACGCTGGAGGCATCCCTGAAAGAGGAATTGCTGGGCACCTTCCCGCCCGCGCTTCTGGGCCGGATCGTCACCATTCCCTATGTGCCGCTGTCGGCAGAGGTGCTGGGCGGGATCGCAAAGCTGAAGCTGGGTTCGGTCGCGCGGCGGATGCGGGATTCGCAGAATGCGTCGCTGGTCTGGGGGGATGAGGTCATCGCCCATATCGTCGATCAATGCCGCGACCCCGATAGCGGCGGGCGGATGATCGACAATATCATCACCAACTCGATCCTGCCGGATCTGTCGCGTCAGGTGCTTGGCCGGATGGTTTCGGGCGAAACCATGAGCGATGTGACCATCAAGATCGCCGATGGCGGGTTCGCATACGATTTCGCGTGAAGGCGCTCTGATGTAGCGGGCAGAGCCTTTCGGCTCTGCCTACCGCGCCGCGTTGCCGTAACGAGCGGCGAAAGCGTTCACGTCACGCGGAATGTGGATCATGAACTCGCTGCCCTCTTCATCGCTGCGGATGAGGTTCAGGCTGCCGCCATGGCCGCGGATCAGATCGGCTGCGATGGTGAGACCAAGCCCCGTCCCGCCCTTCCGCGCGCTGCCGGTGAAGGGTTTGAACAGATACTCCCGCGCCTTTTCAGGCAGGCCGGGACCGGTATCGCCCACGCGAATCCACCACTCGCTATCGCTTTCACCCGCGCCGATTTCGACCGTGCCGGGCGCCCCGGCACCCTCGATCGCCTGCCGCGCATTGCGCGCCAGATTGGTCAGCACCCGATAAAGCTGATCCCGGTCGGCGCGGATGATCAGGCTTGCGGGAATGTCGGACAGGAAATCGACCTTGCCAGCAGCCTCACCGGCAAGGGTTTCCGCCTCGATCACCTCGATGGCGAGTTGCGACAGATTGAAGCGCGACAGAGTCGGCGCAGGCTCTTCCGCCTTGCCGAATGCCAAAGTGGTTTCACACAGGTTCACCGCGCGGGTGATCGAATTCACCAGCTTCGGTGCCGCGCGACGGACCTTGGGATCGGCGCTGTCCTCCAGCCGGTCGGCAAAAATCTGCGATGTGGTCAGAATGTTACGCAGATCGTGGCTGATCTTCGCCACGGCCTGCCCAAGCTGCGCCATCCGCTCTTTCTGTTTCAGCGACGATGTCACCGTCTTCTGCATCGCCTCAAGCGCGCTTTCGGCGTTGCGCAGTTCGGCAAGGCGAGCATCGGGGATGATGATATGCCGGGGATCTTCTGGCGCGCTGGCATAGGCGGACATATGGCTGATGACCCGGCGGATCGGCACCAGCACCAGCCGCTGCACGGCAAGGTTCAAAAGAATCGCCGTCAGGATCGAGAAAGCCGCCGAAATCGCCAAGAGGCGCAGTCCGTATTCGATCATCCCCGCCCGCAGCGGAGCGGTCTGCATGGTGATCTCGATCAACTGACCCGCTTGATTCACCGGCGAGCCGATCACCCGGATGACCTGATTTTCCTTGTTCATCAGCGTTCCGACAGCATCGTCGATGCTGTTCATCACGCCTGCGTCGCGCAGATCATAGGTTGCGGAAACCGGGCCGGGGATGGGCGAGGACAGGACAAGCTGACGGATATCGTTGCGGCGAAGAACGACGTTGAAAACGCCCGCATTCTGCAAAAGCTCTGATTCCAGATCGCTGGCCAACGATTCGTCGGTCGCCAACAGCGCCAGACTGGCAATCTGCGCCCGCTCCAGCCGCGACTCGAGATAGTCCAGCCGAAAACTGGACAGCGCAGGCAGCAGGATGAACAATTCTGCCAGCATGACGAAAATGATCGTCAACGCTGCGAATCGGCCAGAGATCGTGTTCAATCGCATTCCGTATTGGTTCAGTCTTAAGAGCGCAGGCCCGTTTTCGGCCATGCTGGGGCGAATTTGCACATCAAACGAATGTGATGTCTGCGCGGTTCCTTTCAAGAGCGCAAAGACAAACCTTTAACAGGATACGATTCTTGTAGCCTTGCTGTTGACGCGAAAGCGCGCCTGCTCTATCCAGCGGGCTTCAAACAACCGGCGCGTCCGCGCAGGGCATTCTGCATATTGCCCTGACTCGTGTGATTTCGCCACCGCAAGCACTGACCGGAGACCTGACCATGAAGCGCACTTTCCAACCGTCGAA
Source organism: Paracoccus caeni (assembly GCF_016629665.1). GTDB lineage: Bacteria > Pseudomonadota > Alphaproteobacteria > Rhodobacterales > Rhodobacteraceae > Paracoccus > Paracoccus caeni. Next base: position 667,054 of record NZ_JAEPRQ010000001.1, on the reverse strand, counting down.
CCTTGTTCGTGCGCGCCGTCACGGCTTTCGTGCCCGCATGGCCACCAAAGGCGGCCAGCGCGTACTGAACGCCCGTCGCGCCAAAGGCCGCAAGCGCCTTTCGGCCTGATGCACGCCCGGCGGGCTTTTCCCCGCCAGACAAGGCAATGACCATGCCGCCCCTGCCCCATCCCCAAGCTGAAGATCAGCGCCCGGATGATGGCGAGGCGGCATTTGGCATGCGTGCCCCCCGGATGAAAATGCCGGTTGTGCTGACCCAGCGCGCCGATTTTCTGGCCGCCGCCAAGGCCCGCAGACAGGGCACCTCCGGTTTTCTGCTGCAAGCGCGCCATCGCAGCGATGACGGCCCGGTTCGCGTCGGCTTTACCTGCTCTAAGAAGATCGGCAATGCGGTCATGCGAAACCGCGCCAAGCGGCGGCTGCGCGAAATCGCGCGACTGGGACTTCTTGAGCATGCCCGCCCCGGTTGGGACTATGTTTTGGTCGGTCGCCCCGGTGCCACGATCAGCCGCGACTTTGCCGATCTTCAGCAGGATCTGACCACCGCCCTATCGCGGATTCACAAATGAGCCCGCTTGCCCGCATCGTCGCCCTGCCGGTCCGCGCTTACCGTCTGGTCGCATCGCCATGGGTCGGAAACGGCTGCCGCTTCCAACCCACCTGTTCGGCCTATGCGCTTGAGGCGCTTGAGAAGCATGGCGGCATCAAGGGCACATGGCTTGCGATCCGCCGGATCGGGCGCTGTCACCCTTGGGGCGGCTCGGGCATCGACAACGTCCCTGACTGAGCATCACTTCTTCAGCGCCTGCCCGCCGGTATCGGTCGGGGCGCGCGTGCCCATATCCTTCACCGGCATCCCCGACAGGGTCAGCGCAAGATCCTTATAGTAACGTGCATCCTCGAAATACCAGCCATGGGACAGCTTGTCCGAGGCCTGCGGATAGTTCGCCTTGTAGCGGTCAGTGCAATAGACATTGAAGAAGTTTTTCGGCCTCTCCGCAGGCAGCCCATGACGCCCGGCGCGTTCAGAACCATTGATGAAGCTCTGCGACAGGCTCAGCACATCGTCGCTTGTGTTGAAATAGTTCTGCAGGCGGTCACATCTGCGCTCCATCACCAGCGCGCCCCATGAACCGGCCTGCATCCACTCTGCCTCGATATCGGCTGCGGTGAACATCACCTCGCCGACTTTCCAATCCCCCGCAGTGACCGAGAAGCTGCGAAGCACCAGAAAAGCCCCCATCGAATAGGCGAGGATATGGATGCGATGCCCCGGCGCCTCGCGCTGCAGCAGTTGCACCCCGTCAGACAGGAAAGCGGCGGCGACCGCCTTGGCGTCGTTGCGATCCTTGGCATAGCGCAGCGCGTCGCCATCGCTGGGCCAGTCGAACGCGATCACGGCACCCTTGTAGCCGTTCTTTTTCAGGTTTTCGGTGATCGCCTGTTGCCGCCGCAGCACGTCGGTCTGCCACGTGTTGAAACCATGCACGAAGATCAGGATATCCTTGCTTTCCGCCTGCCCGACGATGCCCGCGACCCAGTTCTTCGGGTCGATGGCGGCGCCCTCGGTCTTGGTGCCGGAAAGCGGTTTAAGCTGCAGATAGCGGGTCAGCGTGGCCGGGTTGAAGCCAAATTTTTTCGTGGCCGGGTCATAGGTCCGTCTGGAAAACAAATACAGCATCATGACACCCATTAATGAAATGACCTCAGGATAGCATGCGCTGGTGATTCCGGCATCCGGAACGTGATCACCGCTCTTGCCGACAGGGCGCTGTTGTCCTAATGCGGGCGGATGCTGGACGATAGCGATCAGGACGATATTCACCCGCTGTTCTCGGGGGCGCCTGCCTCGACCGAGTTCCGCAAGCTGCGCAAGCGTCTGGTCCGCGAAACACGCGCCGCGATCGATGATTACGGCATGATCCGTCCCGGTGATCGCTGGCTTGTCTGCCTGTCGGGCGGCAAGGACAGCTATACGCTGCTGGCGATCCTGTATGAGCTGAAATGGCGCGGCCTGCTGCCGGTCGATCTGCTCGCCTGCAACCTCGATCAGGGCCAGCCGGGCTTTCCGGCAACGGTCCTGCCGAAATTCCTGTCCGAGCGCGGAGTGGCGCACCGCATCGAATATCAGGACACCTATTCTATAGTGAAGGACAAGGTTCCGCAGGGCCGCACCTATTGTGCCCTCTGCTCGCGCCTGCGCCGCGGCAATCTGTATCGGATCGCGCGCGAAGAGGGCTGCTCAGCCGTGGTTCTGGGCCATCACCGCGACGACATCCTTGAAACCTTCTTCATGAACCTGTTCCATGGCGGGCGGCTGGCAACCATGCCGCCGAAACTGCTGAACGAAGATGGCGATCTGAACGTTTTGCGTCCGTTGGCCTATGTGGCCGAGGATGACTGCGACCGCTTTGCCCGCGCGATGAACTATCCCATCATCCCTTGCGATCTCTGCGGCAGTCAGGAAGGGCTGCAACGCGTTCAGGTAAAGAAGCTGCTGGACGAATGGGAAAAGCGGACGCCCGGTCGCCGTCAGGTGATGTTCCGCGCTTTGATGAATGTCCGCCCGTCGCATCTTCTGGACCCTAACCTCTTTGATTTCACCTCGTTGTTTCCGGGTGATTCAAATGCTTCGGAAATTCCTCGGCTGCGAGAGCAGGAACATTAATCGAACCGGAACGAATATGGTTTAATCCATCGCGGATGTGTTTCGCGAAAGGTTTGCCATGCAGCGCAAGTTGACGGATTCGATGAAGCGTCTCTGGGCGCGGCTTCAGCACGGTGGTGATGACCGGGTCAAGCCGGTCAGTCTTGTCGTCCTGCGGCTCGAAAATCTCGCCGATCTGGCGGGGCATCTGGGTAAGATCGGGACCGGCCAGCTTCTGGTTAATCTATGTGTTCGGCTTGCTGCGGTGGTGCGACCGGAAGACATGGTGCAGATGCTGGCACCGGGGATCTTCGGGATCATCCTGCCGGACCGCGACGAGGCCGAGGCAGTCAGGATCGCCCGGCGTCTGCACGAGGTCGGGCAACGACGTGTCTCGGCTGGCGGCAGCGTGGTGACGCCGGTGCTGACCGCTCTGGTCATGCACCCTCCTGTAACGACCGGCGCGGCACGCTCATCCTCGACGCCGCTGCCCGATCTGGTCACAACGGCCAGAAACCATCTGGACCGCCTTCGCCCGGAAGAGCTGGGAACGGTTCTGATCCATGATTTCAGCCGCGTGCTGCCCAGTTCCCAGCTTCCCGAAACGATCAGCGCTGCGGTGACCGCCGATCAGATCGTCGCCTATTTCCAGCCACAAATCTCCTGCCATACGGGGGAAGTCACCGGCTTCGAGGCGCTTGCCCGCTGGAACCACCCGACGCGTGGCATCCTGTCTCCGGCAGCATTCATGGACCGTATGACCGAAAACGATCATCGGGTGCTGACCATGTCGATGCTGGGTCAGTCGTTGCGCGCCCTGAAAAGCTGGGATGCATCTGGCTGGACAGTGCCTACCGTCTCGGTCAACGTCTCTCAGTTCGAACTGGCCGATGCGGATTTCGCGACATCGCTTCTGTGGGAGCTTGACCGCCACGACATCGCGCCTCCGCGGCTGGTGCTGGAGATGCTGGAGACGATCGGCCCGCTTGGGCAGGATTCGCATGCAAGAACGAACCTGATCACACTTGCGGCAGCCGGATGCCTGCTGGATCTGGACGATTTCGGCACCGGCTATTCCGGATTTGATGCGATCCGGCAATATGGCGTCCAGCGGATCAAGATCGACCGCAGTTTCGTTGCTGGTTGCGATGCAGATCCGGGGCAGCAGCGGATGGTGCTGGCGATCCTTGCAATGTCGGAAAAGCTGGGTATTGCCGCGCTCGCCGAAGGCGTCGAAACGCGGGAAGAGCATTCCTTTCTTGCCCAGATCGGCTGCGACGAGACGCAGGGCTACATCATCTCACGCCCAATGCCGCTGGAGGCCACGTTCGATTTCCTTGCCCATCATGCGGAAGGTCGCGATTCGCTGCCGCTTTTCGGTCGGAAAACAGCGTGAAATCAGATGATCGCAGGGCTTCATCCTCGCTCTTGCGGGTATGTATCGGGTGTTGGTGCGGGTGACATGCCCTGCCGATTGCCCTAGCGACGGCAAAGGCGGCCTTGGTGTAATCCGCCGACAGCCTGCCGAAATCTTCACATCAGCGTCCCTTCCGGGCACAAACGGCTGGAAAACGCCAATTCCGCTTGACCTTTCACGCCCCCTTCTGTTGAACCGGCGCGACTGACGCGAAGACAGTGGTGACGGCATATGGACGACAATAATCGCAATCTTATCCTGGCGACGGTCCTGTCGTTTCTGGTGATTCTGGTCTGGTACACGCTCTTCGCACCAGAACCTCCGGCAGAAGCGCCGACACAGCCGGTTGCGGAACAGGGGGTCGAGACTTCTGCTCCCCCCTCCGCCGCTAGTGGCAGCGCGGCATCCACCGGCGCAGATCTGGCCGCAGACGCGCCGGACGCGGCGGCCCAGATCGGTCGCGTAAAGATTGACTCGCCTGCGCTGGCAGGTTCGATCTCGCTGGCCGGTGGCCGCATCGACGATCTGCTGTTGAAGCAGTATCAGGAGACGCTGGACGACAACTCTCCCGCAGTGCGGCTGTTGTCGCCCTCATCCGCGACTGCGGATGCCACGGTCAGCGCCGATGGCGCCAAACCCTATTACGCGGTCTATGGCTGGACCCCCGGCGAAGGCATCGACCCGTCACTGGTGCCCGGCCCCGGCACGATATGGACCGTTGAATCGGGTGACACCCTTTCGCCCGGTCAGCCCGTCACGCTGGCCTGGGATAACGGCGCCGGCCAAATCTTCCGCCGCACCTTCGAACTTGACGACGATTACCTGTTCACCGTCGCGCAAAGCGTCCAGAACGATGGCGAAGCCGCCTTCTCTGCCGCGCCCTATGGCATCATCGCCCGCCACGGCAAACCCGACACCCAGAACTTCTTCGTCCTGCACGAGGGCGCGGTTGGGATGCAGGACGGCAAGCTGATTACGCTGGATTATGGCGATATCTCGGACCTCGAGCCGGTCGATCGCGAAGGCCGCGCCGACATTCTGCAGGTGACCGAGAACGGCTGGGTCGGCTTTACCGACAAATACTGGATGACCACCCTGGCCCCTGCCCCTGGTCAGGCCTTCACCGCAGTCGTGAAATATGCCGACGGCGCCGACATCTATCAGACCGAAGCGCGCTACCCGATGCAGACGGTCCAGCCCGGATCGCAACTGACCGCCGAAAGTTATCTCTTCGCTGGCGCGAAGGAGTGGGAGGTCATCAACGGCTATCAGGAAAATCCCGGCATCCAGCGTTTCGTCGACTCGATCGACTGGGGCTGGTTCTATTTCCTGACCAAGCCGATCTTCCGCATCCTTCACTGGCTGCACGGCATGATCGGCAATATGGGCTGGTCGATCATCGCGCTGACCTTCATCCTGAAAACGCTGGTCTTCCCGCTGGCGCGCAAATCCTACATCTCGATGGCGAAGATGAAGGAATTGCAGCCCGAGATGGAGGAGCTGAAGAAGCGCACCGGCGATGACCGGATGAAGTTCCAGAAAGAGATGATGGAGCTTTACAAGCGCGAGAAAGTGAACCCGGCTGCGGGCTGTCTTCCGGTCCTGCTGCAAATTCCGATCTTCTTCGCGCTCTACAAGGTGATCTTCGTCACGATCGAGCTTCGCCACGCCCCGTGGATCGGCTGGATCCAAGACCTTGCAGCCCCCGATCCCACCAGCCTGTGGAACCTGTTCGGTCTGCTGCCATGGGCAACGCCGGGCGCGGGTAGCTTCCTGCACAGCTTCACCCTGCCGGTTCTTGCGATCGCTCTGGGCATTTCGATGTGGATGCAGCAGCGCCTGAACCCGACGCCCGCTGATCCGGCGCAGAAGATGATCTTCGCGTGGATGCCGTGGATCTTCATGTTCATGCTGGGCGGCTTTGCCTCGGGTCTGGTGCTGTACTGGATCACCAACAACACCATCACGATCATCCAGCAGTACACGATCATGACGATGCACGGCCATCGCCCCGATCTGTTCGGCAATATCAAGGCCTCGATCCCCAAGCGGTCCGGCAAGAGTAGCAAGTGACAGCGCGTCTGGCCCATATCCGCCGCCATCCGATCAAGTCGATCGGCGGCGAGGGGCTGGACAGCGTCGCCTTGTCTCCGGCGCGGCGTATGCCCGGTGATCGCGAATGGGCGGTCGTCACCGAAGCGGGTGAGCGCAACGCGAAGGCCAGCGAAAGCGGCGGAGAGCCTGATCGCTGGCTGCCGAAATCCTGCTTTATCCGTGGCGTTTCCTCGGCCCCGGTTCAGGCGATCAGCGGCGGATGGCAGGATGACCGGATCATCCTGAGCCAACCGTCGCAGGATGATCTGACGATAGATCCTCAGCACGATGGCGCGCGTCTGGTTGATTGGCTTCGCCCGCTTTGGCCCGCCGACGCACCGGCTCCGACCCGGCTGGTCCGGGGGGCGGCGATCTGGACCGACAGCAAATGGCCGTGGGTTTCAATCCTGTCGCTGGACAGCCTTCGCGATCTGGAAAGCCGCGCCGGCATGACGCTGGGCATTCATCGCTGGCGCGGGAATCTGTGGATCGAGGGGTGGACGCCCTTTGCCGAACTGGACATGATCGGTCAGGTGATCCGCATCGGCGCGGTCGAACTGCGCGTGACCGAGCGGATCGGACGTTGTCAGGCGACAAGCGCGGATACCGAAACCGGCCAGCGTGACATTGACATGGTCGAGACACTGGAACGCCTCTATGGCCACACCGATTTCGGCATCTTTGCCGAGGTGGTGACCGGCGGCGAGATTGCAACGGGTGACGAGGTGGCCGCATGAAAGTATCCTTTCCGCAGGCCGAAGAGCCGGATGCCGAACGGGCCGAGGCCGCGCGCCTGCTGTTTGCGGGTCCGGTCGATTTCGTAAAAGGCGTCGTCGCGATGGACGGCCTGCCGCCCGCCGACCGCCCCGAAGTTTGCTTCGCCGGTCGCAGCAATGTTGGCAAATCCAGTCTGATCAACGCACTGACGGGTCGGAAGGGCATCGCCCGCGCCTCGAACACGCCGGGCCGGACGCAGGAAATCAACTATTTCACGCTGGGCGATCATTCCTATCTGGTCGATCTGCCCGGCTATGGCTTCGCCAAGGCGCCCGTCGCGGTCGTCGCGAAATGGCAGGCGCTGTTGAAGAACTACCTTGCCGGTCGTCCGACGCTTCGCCGCGCCTTCTGCCTGATCGATTCGCGCCACGGCGTGAAGCCGGTCGATCATGAGATCATGAAGCTTCTGGACCGTTCCGCCGTGCCGTTTCAGGTCGTGCTGACAAAGGCAGACAAACTGGGTCCGAACGCGATCAAGCCGGTTCTGGAGCAGGTCGAGGCCGAGTTGCAGAAACACCCCGCCGCTTTCCCCGAACTGGTCGTCACCTCATCCGACAAGGGTCAGGGGATCGCGACTTTGCGCGCGATCATCGCCGGGCTGGACTGATCGCGCCAACCGTCCTAGGGTCCGGCCCGTCGCATAGGGGCCCAAGGATGAGAAAGCAGAACATGAACCGGGACTGGATCGCCACCGCTCGCACCCTGTCAGAGGCCCTGCCCTATCTGCAGCGCTATTCCGGCGCCGTCGTTGTGGTGAAATTCGGTGGCAACGCGATGGGCGACGATGAGGCGATGGCCGAATTCGCCCGCGATATCGTGCTGATGAAACAGGTCGGCATGAACCCGGTCGTCTGTCACGGCGGCGGCCCGATGATCAATGAATTGCTGGGCAAGCTGGGCATCGAAAGCAAGTTCGTACGCGGCAAGCGCGTCACCACCAAAGAGACCGTGGAAGTGGTCGAGATGGTGTTGTCCGGTCTGGTCAACAAGCGGATCGTGCAGGCGATCAACGATGCGGGCGGTCGCGCCGTCGGCATCAGCGGCAAGGATGACGATCTGATGGTCTGCGAGGTAGACGATCCCGAATTGGGCTTCGTTGGTCGCCCGGTCGAGATGAACGTCCAGATCATCCGTGACCTTTACCGCGCGGGCCTGATCCCGGTCATCGCCCCCGTCGCGACCGGCATGGCCGATAACGAGACCTTCAACGTCAATGGCGACACCGCAGCGGGCGCAATCGCCGGGGCGCTGCGCGCCGACCGGCTGCTGCTGCTGACCGATGTGGCGGGCGTCAAGGATGCGAATGGCGAAGTGCTGACCGCGATGCATCCCGATCAGGTGCGTGAGATGATCGCCGACGGCACCATCGCGGGCGGGATGATCCCGAAGACCGAAACCGCGCTTGAGGCTTTGCAGGACGGCGTCAGGGCGGTGGTGATTCTGGATGGACGGGTGCCGCATGCCTGTCTGCTGGAGCTGTTTACCGAACATGGCGCAGGCAGCCTGATCCGTTCGACCCCGCCCAGCACCCGGCCGCGCGGGTTGCGGCAGGGTGACGCCGGACTTTAAGTCACAACAAGCACTTACTTGACCACTTGCCCCCCGGCCAATGGCTGTGGCAGGCTGCGTTTGCGTAGATTTCTGGATGAGGCAATTCCCATGACACCGAATGGACACCGACGCCTGATCCTCACGCGTCACGCCAAGTCTGCCTGGGACGATCCCGCGCTGGCAGATCACGACCGGCCGCTGAATGATCGCGGCCGCCGCTCGGCCCGTGAGCTTGGCGATTGGATGGCGTCGCGCGGCTATGAACCGGAAGAGGTTCTGTGTTCGTCGTCGCAGCGCACGAAGGAAACATGGTCCACCGTCGCCGGCGCGCCGCTGGAGGTTCGACCGCTGGTGCGGATCGAGCCGGGCCTTTATCACGCCGGGCCGGAACAGATGCTGACGATCCTGCGCACGGCGACCCATCCGACGGTCATGATGATCGGCCACAATCCCGGCATCGCGGAATTCGCCAGCATGCTGCCCGCGCGTCCGCCGCTTGACCCGGATTTTCGTCGCTATCCGACCTGCGCCACGCTTGTCGTGGATTTTCAGATCGATAGCTGGTCCGAAATCGCGCCCGGCCTTGGCAGCGTGATGGATTTCGTCCGCATGGACGGACGCGACTGATCACCGCACCCGCGCATTAAAAAAGCCGTCCCCGACTGTGCGAGAACGGCTTCTGTAAACGACTGCCGCGTCGTTCAGAAGTTCAGTGACCCAGAATCTGGCTGAGGAACAGCTTGGTCCGCTCGGACTGGGGATTGTTGAAGAAGTCGTAGGGATTGTTCTGTTCGACGATCTGGCCCTGATCCATGAAGATCACCCGGTTCGCCACAGCCTGCGCGAAGCCCATTTCGTGGGTCACGCACAGCATGGTCATGCCCTCTTCGGCAAGCTCGATCATCGTGTCCAGAACCTCTTTGATCATCTCGGGGTCCAGCGCCGATGTCGGTTCATCGAACAGCATGATCCGCGGCTTCATGCAAAGCGAGCGCGCAATCGCCACCCGCTGCTGCTGACCGCCCGAAAGCTGGCCTGGATATTTATGAGCCTGATCGGGGATCTTCACCTTGGTCAGATAGTGCATGGCCGTTTCCTCGGCCTGCCGCTTTGGCACCTTGCGCACCCAGATCGGCGCAAGGGTACAGTTTTCAAGGATGGTCAGATGCGGGAACAGGTTGAAGTGCTGGAACACCATACCGACTTCCGAACGCACCTTGTCGATGTTCTTGATGTCGCTGGTCAGTTCCACCCCATCCACGACGATCTTGCCCGACTGATGTTCTTCCAGCCGGTTGATACAGCGGATCAGCGTCGATTTCCCCGAGCCCGAAGGCCCGGCGATGACGATCCGTTCGCCGCGATGCACCGTCAGGTTGATGTCGCGCAGGACGTGGAAAGTGCCATACCATTTGTTCATGGCATTGATTTCAATGGCGACCTCATCGCTGACCTGCATCTGGCTGCGATCGATCTCACGGGTAATGGCTTCGCTCATGGATGCCTCCTGTTATCTGTGGTCACGCTGCAGCCGGCGCTCGAGATACATCGAATAGCGCGACATGCCGAAGCAGATGATGAAGAAAATGGCGCCGACGAAGATATACGGCTCCCAGTAGATGCCCTTCCATGCGGTGCTGGCCCGGACGGCGTCGGACATCGACTTCAGCGGATCGTAAAGGCCGACGAAGGTAACCAGCGTCGTATCCTTGAACATGCCGATGAAGGTCGAGACGATGCCGGGGATCGAGATTTTCAGCGCCTGCGGAAGAATGATCAGCCGCTGCGCCTTCCAGTAATCCAGCCCAAGCGCATCCGCCGCCTCATATTGTCCTTTCGGCAAGGCGGCCAGACCACCCCGGATCACCTCGGCCATATAGGCGGCGGCGAAGATCGTCACCATGATGATGACCCGCAGGATGATGTCGAAATTGGTGCCCGGCGGCAGGAAGTAGTTCAGCAGCAGCGACGCCACGAACAGCAAAGTGATCAGAGGCACGCCGCGGATGAACTCGATGAACATGACCGCCAGCGATTTCACCAGGAACATGTCCGACCGACGCGCCAATGCCAGCACGATCCCCAAGGGCAGCGAGATAGCAATGGCCGCGATGCCGATGGTCGTGGACAGCAGGAAGCCCCCGAAGCGGTCCGAGTTGACCGGCGTGATCGCCAGCGACAGGATGTTTTCCGCATCCCGCGCCGCGCGTCCGGCCAGCGCCAGCCACCAGAACAGCGTCACGCCGATCATGCCGACGCTGGCAAGGATCGGTGAAATCCGGCCCAGCAGTTTCCACGCGATATAGCCCAGAACCGGCCCCACGATGACCATGATCGGCCCCCAGAGAGAACCGCCCCAAAGCCACCATACCCCAAGAAACGGATAGAGCAGCGAGAAGACCAGCAGCCAGCTATTGTTCCTCTCCGAGATGATCAGGCCGCCGATCAGGACGATGGCGGCAAAGATCAGCCACGGGGTCGGCGCGTTCAGTTGGATCATGCTGGCCAGCGTGACGACCGCCGCGACAGCCAGCACGATCCGGCGGATCTTGCGCGATTCCGAGAACAGGACCGGCGCCAGGGCGACGAACAGCAGACCGAACGACATGGTCGGTCGCCAGTAAAGGTCCATCGGATAGAAGCCGAAGGTGTATTGGTTCCAGCGCTCGCGGATCACTGCCCAACAAGCCCCGGTCGAACCTTCGCCCCAGGTATCCCTGATGATCTGGCGGCACTCGTTCAGGCTGTTGGCGTTCCAGACGGAATGCGCCACCCAGTTCCAGAAGTGGTTGATCAGGAACCAGATCGCCAGAATCGCCAGAAGGGTCAGCGCCGTGTTGACCGGCCCCGAGAACAGGTTCTCGCGCAGCCATTTGACCGCGCCAGCCTGTTTTTCAGGCGGCGGCGAGGCCTCGATCATGGTCTCCCGCACGAAGGAGACGGTTTGTGCATGAGTATCGCTCATCTCAACGCTCCTTCAGTTTGACGCGGGAGTTGAAGATGTTCATCCCGGCCGAGATGATCAGGCTGAGCACCAGATAGGTGGCCATCATCAGCACCATGGATTCCAGCTCTCGCCCGGTCTGGTTCAGCGTGGTGCCGCCCAGCGTGCCGCGCAGGTCCATGTAGCCGACGGCGATGGCCAGCGAGCTGTTCTTCATCAGGTTCAGATATTGCGAGATCAGCGGCGGCACGATCACCCGCAGCGCCTGCGGCAGGATCACCAGATTCATCGTCCGCTTGGGGCGCATGCCCAATGCGAATGCGGCCTCGCTTTGTCCCTTGCTGACGGCAAGGATACCGGCGCGGACGATCTCGGCGATGAAGGCTCCGGTGTAAAGCGTCAGTGCCAGCCACAGCGCGACCAGAGAGTTCTGGACATTGATGCCGCCGGTGAAGTTGAAGCCTTTCAGCTCTGGCGGGACCAGATGCAGGCCGAAGAAGAAGATCAGAATGATCGACGGGATCGTCATGACCGCCAGGCTCATCCACCAGGTCGTCGGGCGGCTGCCGGTGGCGTTCTGGATCGACTGCGCCCAGTTGCCGATCAGGCGGCGGACATAAAGCCCCCCCAGGATCGCCACGATGAACGAAATGGTCGCCCAGTTGATCGTGACGCGCGCGCCCAGATCCAGACTGCCCGGATCATTGGTCATCGCCAGCGTCGGGATCGAGGTATAGCGGTTGGTCAGCGCCACACTGTCGAACAGGATCATCGATGCCGCCGGATCATCGCCACGATAGGCGTTGGGCGGCGGCAGCACTTCGGTAAAGATCGCGTAGATGATCAGGATCCACAGCAACAACGGCATGTTGCGGAAGATTTCCACGTAAACCGTCATCAGCCGCGCAAACAGCCAGTTGTTCGACAGACGCGCAACGCCGACGGCAACGCCAAGGACCGTCGCGGCGATACAGCCGAGGATCGAGACAAGCAACGTGTTCAACAGCCCGATCACGGCGGCGCGGAAATGCGTGTCGTTCGCCGTGTAAGGGATCAGCGTCTGCGGGATGTCATATCCGGCGCGCTGGAACAGGAAGCCGAAATTGAAGTCTTTGCCCATCGCCGACAGGTTGGTGATGGTGTTGTCCACCAGCCACCAGGCCACGGCCATGACAAGTATGAAGACGATGACCTGAAAGGTCAGTGAGCGATAGCGCCGATCATAGATCAGCATGCTCAGCCGGAACGGCGGTTCCGCCGGTGCCGAAACATAGGCCATCAATGTTCCCCTGCTGTCGGTCTGATGCGGCTTCATTACCGCTTGGAAGAGTGACCGATTCTGGTTCGTAATCCGTTATCGAAAACGGGGACGCTCATCGCGTCCCCGTCAAAGTTCCGATCAGCGAAACGGCATTGCGTATTGCAGACCGCCCTGCGTCCATTGCGCGTTCAGGCCGCGCGCCAGACCAATCGGGGTTTGCTCGCCGATATTGGCGGCGAAGATCTCGCCATAGTTGCCGCTGGCAGCAATGGCGCGACGTGCCCATTCCTTGTCCAGCCCGATCATCGCGCCCAGATCGTCGGTCGTGCCCAGAAGGCGCTGAACCTCGGGGTTTTGCGACGATTTGGCCAGTTCCTCGAGGTTTTTCGAGGTGATGCCATATTCTTCAGCCGCGATCAGCGCATAGAGGGTCCAGCGGACGATATCGCCCCAATTGCTGTCGCCATGGCGGACTGCCGGGCCAAGCGGCTCCTTCGAGATGATCTCGGGCAGAATGATGTGGTTTTCCGGGTCGGCGAAGGCCGCACGGGTTGCTGCAAGGCCCGACGCATCGGTGGTGTAGGCGTCGCAGGCACCAGCCATATACTGCTGCTCACCTTCGGCATTGCTGTCGATGTTGACCGGCTGATAGCTCATGTTGTTGGCTTGGAAGAAGTCAGCCAGGTTCAGCTCGGTCGTGGTGCCGGTCTGGATACAAACGGTCGCGCCGTCCAGTTCCTTGGCCGAGGTCACGCCCAGATCTTTGCTGACCATGAAGCCCTGACCGTCGAAATAGTTGACGCCGACGAAATCCAGTTTCAGGTCGGTATCGCGCGAGAAGGTCCAGGTCGAGTTGCGGGCCAGAACGTCCACCTCGCCCGAAGCCAGCGCTGTGAAGCGGGTCTGGCCGGTGGTCGGCACGTATTTCACCTTGGCCGGGTCGCCCAGCACAGCAGCCGCAACCGCCTTGCAGATGGCAACGTCGAAGCCGGTCCAGTTGCCGCTGGCATCCGGGGCAGCGAAGCCGGCGAGGCCAGTGTTGACGCCGCAGTTCAGCTCACCGCGCGCCTTCACTTCGGCCAGCGTGTCGGCCATGCCCATACCGGCCGTCAGGGTGACGGCGGCGACAGTGCCAAGAAAAAGCGATTTATTCATTTCTACCTCGTTGTTGGACGCCGTCCACCCGGATTGTTCCCGATGGCATGCGCCTGACCGCAAAAGCGGCCGGGATGGTGCAGGGCTTAGTATAGTTTATACGCCCCAGTAGGCGATATTGTGCGCATCCTATCCAACAGGTCAAGCGTGAGACCGATTCGGACCGATTTACCGGCGCCGCGAGAGAAGCCACAACCGTTCAGCATCCATGATCGCGTGCCGCCTGCTTTCAGCCGCATCACGGGCATCACTATCTTCACCCCATTGCCGCAGCTGATGTTCTTCGTCAATACGAGATAGGGCAAAAGCCCGTTCTGCGTTCAATTGCCCACGAATAACCGCCAGTCCCAAAATCAGTGATCCGGGCAGGGTTACAAGGTCGTGCAAGGCAGTCAGGCCAAATGTATCAAGTGAGGCAACCTCGTCATGCAGCCTCTCCAGAACCGCTGAATCCTGCGTCACCGGAATCACACCATGAGTGATTCGCAAGGGCGCTTGCAGATGGGTGGCGGCCCAGTCGATCAGCGGATCCCATGCCTCGGCCTGCAAACGCACCAAATCCTCGGGCTCTTCCGCGCGATAGGACAGAAGATCGGTGCCGCCATATTCGGCAATCATGCCCGCAACCGCGTCAAACTGCGGAGCAACTTTTTCGATCGCAGAGTTGGCGGCGCGGGTCAGCGGCATCGTCAGCGGGGCGATCACATCGGTCTGCGCGTCCCATTCTTCGGCGATCGCCTTGGCCAAAGCCTCGGTCGGCAGAATCAGGGGCTTTTTGCCGGGGGTGCGCAGCGGCTTGTCGTCCAGCAGCACCTCCCACCCGCCATCGGCGGGCTGCGTCGTCGCCGCCTTCCAGAACCGTCTTGCCTTCCATTCGCTCATGCCGCCCAAAGCTCCAGTTCGCGGGTCAGGCTGGCAAAATCCGGTGCGACAAGCGCCGCGCCCGACAGCCGCAGGTCCTGAGCGGCATGATAGCCCCACGCGACACCGAAACCTAGCACGCCCGCCGCGCCAGCCATCTGCATGTCGAAGCTGGTATCGCCGATCATCACCGCGTCGGCGGCATTGATACCCGCCTCGGAAAGCGCCGATTGCAGCATTGCCGGATGCGGTTTGGACGGATGATTGTCTGCCGTCTGCAAGCTGATGAACCGCCCTTGCAATCCGTGTGCCGAGATCATCGCATCCAGCCCCCGCCGCGATTTGCCTGTCGCAACCGCAAGCAGCAGATCGTCACGCGCCGAAAGCGCATCAAGACATGCCATCGCACCGGGATAAAGCGGGGCGGCACTGTCCAGCCGCGAGGCCATGAAGGCGCTTTTGTAACCTTCGACGATCCGGGCCTGAATTTCCGGCGGCTGATCGGGGACAAGCTCTGCCACCGCGACCGGCAGCGACAGGCCGACGATCTGCAAGACCTGCTCTTTCTCCAGCGCGGGCAGGCCTGCAGCGGCGAAACCCGCGCTCATCGCGCCGTGGATATGGTGCTGGCTGTCCACCAGCGTCCCATCAACGTCAAAGACAATCAGTTTCATTCGACCTCGGCGAAGGGATCATCGGGCACATCGTTTTCGTGCCAGCCCAATGACTTCCATGTGCGGGTCATGTGGTCCGGCAAAGGCGCGGTCAGCGTGATCCGCTTCTTGGTGATCGGATGGTCAAAGGTCAGGCTGCGGGCGTGAAGATGCAGCTTGCGGCTGATCTCTCCGCCCAGTTGCGCGCCCCAGCCATCGCCCAGATTTTCCTGCCCCGAGCCGCCATATTTTCCGTCACCGACAATCGGATGCCCAAGCTCGGCCATATGGGCGCGCAACTGATGCGTCCGCCCGGTGATCGGCACCAGCGCACACCAGCTTGCCCGCGTGCCAAGCGCATCCAACACCGCATAATCGGTGGTCGCGCGCTTTGCGCCCTCGGTCTTGTCGATGTCGCGGGGATGGACGGCGATCATCTTTTCGCCCTCGCCACCGCGCCCGTGACCCGGCGCCTTGACCAGACCATAGCGGATCGTGCCCATGCGCGGATGCGGCACCCCGGCAACGGCGGCCCAATAGATCTTGCGGGTGGTGCGCGACCGGAACGCCTCGGACAGGGCCCGCGCCACGCGGTCGGTCCGGGCCAGCAGCAGCACGCCCGAAGTATCCTTGTCCAGCCGATGCACCAGTTTCGGCTTGTCCTTATAGCCGAATTTCAGCGCTTCGGTCAGCCCGTCCACATGCCGGTCGCCCTGCCCGCTGCCGCCCTGCGACGGCAGGCCCGGCGGCTTGTTCAGCGCGATGATATGTTCATCCTTCCACAGCACGGCCGCCTGAATCATCTTCAGATCGCTGTCGGGAATACGCGGGCCATCGGATTTCGCCCGGGCGGCAGCAGAGGGCTGCGCATCCGGCAGCGGCGGTATCCGCACCTCCTGCCCCACTTCAAGCCGGGTCGCGGCCTTCACCCGGCCGCCATCCACACGCAACTGCCCGGTGCGGCACATCTTTTCGACCGCGCCTTGCGTCAGGTGCGGGAATTTCTTCTTCAGCCAACGGTCAAGCCGCTGATCGCCCTCGTCTTCGCCGATACGAATGGTCTGAACGCCGCTCATGCAAATAGCCCCCTGCCAACGGCCATACCGACCAGCACCGCCGCAAGCGATAGCACGACCGAAACAAGGATATAGGCCGACGCGCCGACCATCTGCCCCCGCTCCCACAGCGACAACGCGTCCAGCGAAAAGGCCGAGAAGGTGGTATATCCGCCCAGAACGCCGGTCAGCAGCAACGGCGCCAGATGCTGCCCGCCGCGATGGGCCAGCAGCGCCGCCAGCAGCCCCATGACGAAGCTGCCGGTGACATTGACGATCAGCGTGGCGACCGGAAAACCCGACCAGCCAGCGGGCATCAGTCGATAGACGCCATATCGCGCGACTGACCCGACCGCGCCGCCGATAGCTACCTGAAGGAATGGATTCATCATGCGCCGGTCCTGTGACGATGCGACGGCAAAGTCAACTGCCGCGCTTCAACCTCTGGCTGACAAACCAGTCCAGCCGCTTCTTCAACTCGCGCTCGAACCCCCGCTCGACCGGGGTGTAAAGAACCGGGCGCTTCATGCCGTCGGGGAAATAGTTCTGGCCGCTGAAACCGTCTTCGGCATCGTGGTCATAGGCATAGCCGGTGCCATAGCCCTGATCCTTCATCATCTGCGTCGGCGCGTTCAGGATATGCGCCGGGGGCATCAGACTGCCGGTCCGCTTCGCCTCGGCCCGTGCGCCCTTATAGGCGACGTAACCGGCATTCGATTTCGGGGCGAGCGCCAGATAGATCACCGCCTGCGCCAAAGCCAGCTCACCCTCGGGGCTGCCCAGCCGCTCGTAAAGCGCCCAAGCGTCAAGGCAATGACGTTGCGCAGCGGGATCGGCCAGACCGATATCCTCGACCGCCATCCGGGTGATCCTGCGCGCCAGATATCGAGGGTCTTCGCCCCCCTCCAGCATCCGCCCGAACCAGTAAAGCGCGGCATCGGGGTCGCTGCCGCGAACGGATTTATGCAGGGCCGAGATCAGGTTGTAATGTTCGTCCCCCGATTTATCGTATTTCGCCGCCCGCCGCATCAGCCGTTGCGCCATCGCCTGCGCATCGACGGGCTTATCGGTTTTCCACGCCGCCACGAGTTCGATCAGGTTCAGCACCGCCCGACCATCGCCATCCGCCATTTCCAGCAGCGCCTCTCGCGCCTCGGCTGTCAGGGGCAGTTTGCGGCCAAGTTCACGCTCGGCCCGCTGGGCAAGCAATTCCAGATCGGCAAGGCTCAGCCGTTCCAGCACGATCACCTGCGCGCGCGACATCAGCGCGGCGTTCAGTTCAAAGGACGGGTTTTCCGTGGTGGCGCCGACCAGCAGGATGGTGCCGTCTTCCATATGCGGCAGGAAGCTGTCCTGCTGCGCCTTGTTGAAGCGGTGGATTTCATCGACGAACAGCAACGTGCCGCGCCCCTGCTGGCGACGCAGCTTTGCCGCCTCGAAGACTTTGCGAAGCTCGGGCACGCCGGAAAAGATTGCGCTGATCTGGACAAAGGCCAGCTCGGTCTCATCCGCCAACAGCCGGGCAATCGTCGTCTTACCAACCCCCGGCGGCCCCCAGAGGATCAAGGAAGAGAGACTGCCCGCAGCCAGCATCGAGCCAAGCGGCCCATCCGCGCCAAGGACTTTGCCCTGGCCGATGACCTCCGACAGCTTGCGCGGTCGGATCCGATCGGCCAGAGGACGCACCGCGGGGGACGGTGCTGTATTTGAAGAGGCGTTGTCAAAAAGATCGGCCATGGCCACCCTAATCTAAGGGCGCCGATGAAAAGGGAACAGCCCCCATTCGCCGGTCTTTCCGCCTAGTGCATCTTCGCGGTCAGATCGATCGACACGCATTGGAAATCGCCATCATCGATCCACAGAACCCGTCCGACAGCCTCGGCCTCCAGCCCGCAACGGCCATACCAACGCGGCCATGTCGCCCCGGTCAGCGCGATCAGCCGGGTCGCGCCCAGTTCACGCGCCGATCCGGTCATCGCTTCGACCATTTTGAAATGAACCTTGCGGCGATACATCTGCGGGATGTCGTGGCTGACGAAAACGCGAGAGCATTCCCAGACCTGTTCATCCACCGGCGCGTCAGCATACAGCAAATCCTGCGGAATGGAGCCGCCAAGGATACCGCGCTGAGCGTCCCGGATCATGTAGCTGTAAACACCACAACGCGCCGTGGTCGGCGTCAGCCGGATACCGGCCAGAACCGCACCATTGTCGTGGATCGCGATCCAGCGGCTTTGCGGGGTGTCATACTGGTCAAACTCCATATCCTCGGATTCTGGCAAATCCCAATTCTTGTGGATGATGAAGCTCTGCTTGCGGGCGCGGAACAGGTTGGCGAACAATTCTCCGTGGTTGTGTAGATTCGAGAAGGAAAGGGTAGTCGTCTGCATGTCTAGTACTCCTGGGGTGTGAGGGTCCCCTCACTGCCTCACGGTTCCCCTGGGCGAGCGCCTACAACAGACGGTACTCCTTGGCCCTTTGCAGCGCCTCGGCGGTGGTGCGGGCCTTCAACCTTTCCCGAACCGAAATCAGTCTTGCCTTGAACGCGCTTTCGGTGATGCCAAGTTTGGCCGCCGCTGCCGCATGACGATCGCCCTCCGCGATGCAACGAAGGGCTTCTTTTTGAGCCTTGGTCAGACTCGTCGGCGGCTCGGTAATCTCGTGAAGCCGCCGAACCGTTGTCGAGACCTCGACGATCTCGTCTTCGGTGAACTCGCGATCACCGCGCGCGAAGCTGGCGATGGTGCGGGAATTGATCGGTCCGTACGAGACGGTCAGCCCAAAGGTCAGCCCGTGGTCAGCGGCATCCTTGAGAATGTTGAAGGGATCGGGAATCGGCAGACTTGACCACCGGCAGGCGCCAGTCGTCGAAAAGCCCCATGCGATCGTTGGATCCCTTAGCGCAAAGCCGTTCTGGGAATAGAACTCGGCCCATTCCTCGGCATAGGTCTGAAATTGCATCAGCGGTGCGGCAAAACGGATATGCAGGCCAACAAAATAGCCCGCAGGGGAAATCCGCCCCAGTTTACGCAACCCTGCGTTTATATCTGCGCGTGAGGACATGACTTTTTAGACAAATTGTGTTCGTTACCGTCAACGGACATGGTAAGTTTGGCGAAAATTAGCTGCCAGATCATTAATGTTACAAACCTCCACAACCATCGGAGAGATGGTAGCACGTCTGACGTGTATCACACCGCGTCGTGACATTACGAGAGATTTGTCTGCGCAGGCCGCTTTAACCTAAGGTTTCCTAACGTTAACTTTCCTGAACCTGCCGTTAATTCGCTCAAGTCCAGTGCTGGCAATAGAAAAACACCCCGCCACCGGGTTGGTGACAGGGTGCTGATTCGTGCTTTGCGCAGAATGTGCGGCGTCAGAATTACTCTGCGGCAGCCTCTGCTTCGGTGCGGGCGTGATCGGCGGCGCCTTTGGCGGCCGGGTCACGATCGACCAGTTCGATGATCGCCATCGGTGCCATGTCGCCATAACGGAAACCGGCTTTCAGGACGCGAACGTAGCCGCCCTGACGATCCTTGTAGCGTGCGCCCAGAACTTCGAACAGTTTGGCGACATACTGGTCTTGCTTCAGTTGCGAAGCGGCCTGACGGCGGGCGTGCAGGTCGCCGCGTTTGGCCAGCGTGATCAGCTTTTCGATGATCGGACGCAGTTCCTTGGCTTTCGGCAAGGTGGTCTTGATCTGCTCATGCTCGATCAGCGAGCCGGCCATGTTGGCGAACAGCGCCTTGCGGTGTTCATGGGTGCGGTTGAGGCGGCGATAGCCACGTGCGTGACGCATAATGTTTCTCCTTAGCGTTTTTGCTTTGTCCGGCAGCCCATGCGTGCGGGCCACTCTCCTTGGGGCGGGATGCCCGGTGCGGAAGGGTGCGCCATAGCGCACCCCGCCTTAACTTAAAACTGGTCGTCGAAACGCTTGGCCAGATCTTCGATGTTTTCCGGCGGCCAATCGACCACGTCCATCCCAAGATGCAGACCCATGCCCGAAAGCACTTCCTTGATCTCGTTCAGCGACTTGCGGCCGAAGTTCGGCGTGCGCAGCATCTCTGCTTCGGTCTTCTGGATCAGGTCGCCGATATAGACGATATTGTCGTTCTTCAGGCAGTTCGCCGAACGGACCGACAATTCCAGCTCGTCCACTTTCTTCAGCAGACGCGGATCGAATTCCAGACCTTCGTCGCTGTCCTGACGGCTTGCCGATTCCGGCTCGTCGAAGTTCACGAAGACAGACAACTGATCCTGAACGATGCGCGCGGCATAGGCCACGGCATCTTCCGGGGTCAGCGAACCATCGGTTTCGATCTTCATCGTCAGCTTGTCATAGTCCAGAACCTGACCTTCGCGGGTCGGGGTGACTTCATAGCTGACGCGCTTCACCGGCGAGAAGATCGCATCGATCGGAATCAGGCCGATCGGCGCATCTTCCGGGCGGTTCTTGTCGGCGGCGACATAGCCTTTGCCGGTCTGCACGGTCAGTTCCATGCTCAGATCGGCGCCGTCGTCCAGATGGCAGATGACGTGATCGCGGTTCAGAACCGTGATCCCGGCAGTTTCCTGAATGTCGCTGGCCTTGACCTCGCCCGGACCTTTTGCGGTCAGCGACAGGCGTTTCGGACCTTCGACATCCATTTTCAGCGTGACGCCCTTCAGGTTCAGCACGATGTCGGTCACGTCCTCACGGACGCCCGCCACGCTGCTGAACTCGTGCAGCACGTTGTCGATCTGCACCGAGGTGATCGCGCCGCCCTGCAACGAGGACAGCAGAACGCGACGCAGCGCGTTGCCCAGCGTCAGGCCGAAGCCACGCTCCAGCGGCTCGGCGATCAGGGTCGCGGTGCGGGTCGCATCGGCGCCGGGCTTGACGACAAGCTGCGTCGGCTTGATCAGCTCAGCCCAATTCTTATGGATCATGCGTTTGCCTCCATTCTTGTTTCCGCCCCATGTCCAAGGCCGGAAACGCCCGAGGTTGAAAACGTAACAACCGAACCGCGCAACAGGGCGCGGTCCGGCAAATCTTCATCTGAAATCAGACGCGGCGACGCTTCGGGGGGCGGCAGCCGTTATGTGCGATCGGCGTCACGTCGCGGATTGCGGTGATGTTGAAACCAACAGCCGCCAGCGCGCGCAGAGCCGATTCACGACCCGAACCGGGGCCTTGAACTTCGACTTCCAGCGTGCGGACGCCGTGTTCCTGTGCCTTGCGGCCCGCATCTTCTGCGGCCATCTGCGCGGCGTAGGGGGTCGATTTGCGCGAACCCTTGAAACCCATGGTGCCGGCCGACGACCATGCGATCGCATTGCCTTGCACGTCCGAGATCAGGATCTTGGTGTTGTTGAAGCTGGAGTTCACGTGAGCGACGCCAGAAGCGATATTCTTGCGCTCTTTGCGCTTAACGCGGGTTTTATCGCGAGCCATGTCCGTTCCCCCTTACTTCTTCTTGCCGGCGATCGGCTTCGCCGGGCCCTTGCGGGTGCGGGCATTGGTGTGCGTGCGCTGACCGCGAACCGGCAGGCCGCGACGGTGACGCAGACCACGATACGAGCCCAGATCCATCATCCGTTTGATGTTCATCTGGGTTTCGCGGCGCAGGTCGCCTTCGACGGTCAGGTTCGCGTCGATATATTCGCGGATCTGCAAAACTTCGGCGTCCGACAGGTCATTCACGCGACGGGCAGGATCGATACCGACAGCTTCGACGATCTGCGAAGCATGCATCGGGCCGATGCCGTGGATATAGGTCAGAGCGATGGGGACGCGTTTCCCCGTCGGAATGTTGACGCCAGCAATACGAGCCACGCGTTTTCCTTTTCGGTTGCGGTTCCGTAACCCCGGAACCTTTTTTCACAACATACGGCCCGGAAGGCATGCCTTCGGGCCGAGCCATTTTCCACCCGTCAATTTCGAGTGATTCTCTTGCGAGAGACCGTGATTTATAAGCTGATCCGCCGATCGTCAAGGGCGCAGGCAGAAACTTCTTGACAAGCCCCGCCCGCTTTGCATCGCCCCTGCCCCGATAACGTTATCGCCCGTTCAGAACGGCCGCAATATCGCGCGAGACGGCCTCTTGTGCGCCCAGCCCATCGACCGAGGTCAGCTTCTCTTTGGCGTAGTAATAACCAATAAGCGGCGAGGTCTTCTTGTAATATTCAAGCAGACGGGTTTTCAGGCTTTCCTCATTGTCGTCGGCACGGCGACGCAAATCGGTAGAGCCACAGACGTCGCAGACGCCCGGCTGTTTCGTCGGACGAGTCTCGTCATGATAGACTTCGCCGCAATTGCCGCAGGTGAAGCGCCCGGTGATCCGCCGGACCAGCGCATCATCTTCGACCTGCATTTCGATGACGGCGTCGAGAATCATCCCGGTCTCATCAAGCAGATGACCAAGCGCATCGGCCTGGGCAAGCGTCCGCGGGAAACCGTCGAAGATGAAGCCGTTGCCACCCTCGGACAGCTTCTCGCGGATCAGCCCGATGACGATTTCATCGGTGACCAGCTCGCCGCGGTCCATGACATCGGCAACCTTCTTGCCCATCTCGGTGCCCGAATTGCGGGCGGCACGAAGCATGTCTCCGGTCGAAAGCTGTTGCAGACCACGCTCTTCCACCAGAATGCGCGCCTGCGTTCCCTTACCGGCACCGGGCGGCCCCAACAGGATGATATTGATGGTCATGGCTTCCGTCCCCTAGCTAGTCCGTCTTCGGCACGATGGCCCGGACCCTACGTCGTTGCGCGGCTCCGGGATCGTTGATCGTCTGTCAGTCCCGCATCAGCGGCGAGTCGGCGAGCGACGCGGCTTCGCGGTTCCCGGCTTACGCTTACCGCGAAGCTGAGATTTTTCGATCAGACCTTCGTATTGGTGCGCAAGCAAGTGGCTTTGCACCTGATTGATCGTGTCCATCGTCACGGAGACCACGATCAGCACCGAGGTTCCGCCAAAGTAGAACGGAATCGACCACTGGTGCCGCAGGATTTCCGGCAACAGACAGACAGCCGCAAGATAGGCCGAGCCGATAACCAGAATCCGGTTTACCACATAGTCCAGATATTCCTCGGTCCGTTTGCCCGGACGAATGCCCGGCACGAAACCGCCCTGATTCTTCAGGTTCTCCGCCACGTCGTCGGATTTGAAGCTGACATTGTGGGTATAGAAGAAGGTGAAGAAGACGATCATCGCCGCGAAGAACAGCAGGTAAAGCGGTTGCCCCGGCCCAAAATAAGCGAGGATGACCGACATGATCGGCCCGGTCTGACCGCCCGAGAAGGTCGAGATGGTGATCGGCAGCAGCAGCAGCGAGCTGGCAAAGATCGCCGGGATCACGCCCGCCGGGTTGACCTTGACCGGAAGATGCGACGACTGACCGTCATAGATCTTCATGCCAACCTGACGCCGGGGATACTGGATGCGAATCTTGCGAAGCGCGCGCTCCATGAAGACGACGAAGGTGATCACCGCGACGACCATCACGATAACGCCCAGCGTCAGCATCGTGGCGCCTTCCACAGCGCCCTGCGCAAGAAACTGCGCGATGTGCGTGGGTATTTCTGCGACGATCCCGACGAAGATGATCAGCGAGATACCGTTGCCGATGCCGCGTGCGGTGATCTGTTCACCCAGCCACATCAGGAACATGGTGCCGCCGACCAGCGTGATGACCACCGAGGCCTGGAAGAACAGCCCCGGATCATGCGCCAGACCGCCCGCCTCAAGGCTTTTCGCCAGACCGTAAGCCTGGAACAGCGCCAGTGCGACGGTGCCGTAGCGTGTGTATTGGTTGATCTTCTTGCGGCCCTGCTCGCCTTCTTTCTTCAACTGCTCCAGCGAAGGAACCATCGAAGTCAAAAGCTGAACGATGATCGAGGCCGAAATGTAGGGCATGATGCCAAGCGCGAACACACCCATCCGGCCAAGGGCACCGCCGGTGAACATCGAGAGAATCCCCCCGATGCCGGACTGCGCCTGCTCCATGAAGTTGCGAAGCGCGCCGCCGTCGATGCCGGGAACCGGAATATAGGTGCCCAGACGGTAAATGATCAGCAGCCCGATCGTGAACCAGATGCGCTGTTTAAGCTCGGTGGCCTTGCTGAATGCCCCCCACGAGAGGTTCGCGGCCATCTGTTCTGCGGCTGACGCCATATGTTTTCGTCCCGTGTCATGACAGCGCCGCCGACCCGTTTCCGGTTCCGGCGGCGCCAGGAAAACCTTTTCGCTATCTATGGGGCGCGCGCGCCCCGTTCAACAGCTTATTCCGCCACCTCAGCCACTGCCGGCAGCGACACCTTGCCGCCCGCCTTTTCGACGGCCTCGACAGCCGCTTTCGACGCGCCGGTCACGGCGATCGTCACCTTGGCTTTCAGTTCGCCCTTGGCCAGCAGACGGATACCGTCCAGCTTGCGGCGCACCAGACCCGATGCAACCAGCGCATCCTCGGTCACGTCGGCTTTGCCGTCCAGCTTGCCCGCGTCGATGAAGGTCTGGATCTGGCCCAGATTGACGACTGCGAAGGATTTTGCATTCGGCTTGGTAAAGCCACGCTTCGGCAGGCGGCGGTACAGCGGCATTTGGCCGCCTTCATAACCGTTCAGCGCCACACCCGAGCGGGATTTCTGACCTTTGATACCACGGCCGGCGGTTTTACCCTTGCCCGAGCCGGGACCACGCGCAACGCGCTTTTTCTTGCGGTTCGCGCCTTCGTTGTCGCGAATCTCATGCAGTTTCATATCGCTTCTCCTTGGCCGGACGCGCCCCCGAAGCGATGTGGGACGGACACGGCATTTCTTGCTTCATTGAGTCGGCCCCTGCAGGGGCACCCGCGGCGTATAAACGGAACGGTCCGACGGTTCAAGGGTCGCAGGGCCGCATCTGTGGCCTTATCCCGTGGCATTTTCGCCGCGCCCTGGCCCGTCACAATCTTCACAACCGGATGTGAATTGCCGTGCCGCCACCGCGCGCTATCACCGATAGGAGACACCCTCCCCGGATGACTAACATGCGACATCTTCTCGGCTTTCTTGGCGGCGCGATTTTTCTGGCAGCGGGCAGCACCGCGGTCGAGGCTGCTGATCCCGTTTTCTGCACCGCCCGCATCAGCGGCAAGGATGTCGCGCTGGCCTATGACCGCGACGAAGACGGACTCCGTGATCATTTCAGCATGCGCGAAATCGTCTTCACCCGATGGGGCCGCGACAACTGCCCCAGCTATGTGGTGCTGCGCAGCCTCACGCCGGAGCTGACCGACGAACAACGCACCCCGTTCTGCCTGCGCCACGATCAGGAATCGGATTCGATCATCGGCATCGATCTGGGCGAGCGTGATTCCTATGGCCGGTGCGAGCGTCCCTCGCGCAGTTTCTGCCAGCGCGTGAACCAGACCAAGAACGCCGCGGTCGCCATGACCGGCGCAGCGGCGCGCGGCACGGTTCGCGGCCTGCAGGCGCTGCCCGACGGATCGGGCGCGGTGATCATCAGTGGATCGAGCGGTTATATCTCTGGCGCGCTCAGCTCGATCGGCGGCGCGGCGGCAACCGTCGCAGCCTCCCCTGTCCTCGCCGCAGGAGCGGCAGTCAGCGTCGTCGCAGTCGGCGGCACCGTCTATGCCTGCCGCGAGAGCGATGGATAGCGCCGCCGCACAAAACTCACATCCTTAAGTTGCGTCAAAACCGGGCGCACAATCGGCGACCTGAGCAAGCACGATATTTCAGTTATATGCGAATTTTTCGTTTTGTCGGCAGAGCCTATGGGTGTAGCGCTCCGTTAATGTTTTACCTGTAAAAAGTGAATGGAGACCCGAATGAAAAGCTTGAAGACTGCGGCTTTCGCAGTCGGTTTTGCGCTCGCGGCCAGCACCACCGCAATGGCCGCGACCCTGATCGATAATTCGACCCAAGGTTACTATAACAACGGCATCGGCACCTCGCTGGACGGGACCAACCCGTTCGGCGGCAACTTCATGTTCCCGCTTGCCAATGTCAGCGGCGGCGATCCCAGCCTCGACATCCCGGCCGGAAACGAGCCTGATCTGTCCTCGGCTTCGGCCGCACTTGGCGACTGGTTGAGCAACCCGGCTGCTCCGGGCGGCACATGGTCGGCAGGCCCTGTTGCGATCCCGACATCATGGACGATCAACGACGAAACCGCGATCATCTACACGCTGGACGGCGGCGCGGGCGGCCTGAGCAATGTCAACGCCTCGTTTGGCGTCGATAACGGCCTGTTCGTCTGGCTGAACGGCACTTTCCTTGGCGGTCATCTGCGTCCGGGCAGTGCGATCCCGGGTGAGTTCAGCCTGTCGCTGGGCGATCTCGGTTCGGGTCTCCACTACCTGCAGATCCTGCGCGAAGATCACGGCGGCGCTTCGGGTTACACTGTCGATGTGACCGGCGACCTGAATCAACCTGCTCCGGTTCCGCTGCCGGCATCGGGCCTGTTGTTGCTTGCTGCCGCAGCCGGTCTGTCCGCGCTGCGTCGTCGTAAGAACGCGAACTGATTTGCTCGATGCGTCCCGGCAAAGTCCGGGGCGCATCGCCTTCATGGGCTGCGACCTCTGCTATTCGTAGCGGTCATGGTGACGCAGCCACCCCATTCCACTGGTCTCATTGCGACCCTTCGGCGCAAGGTCGAGCATTGCGTAGGTTCCCATCATCACCTCTACACCGCGGCCATAGGTGGAATAAGTGTGGAACACCTCGCCGGATTCGTCCTTGACGAAAGCGCTGATGCCCGGCCATTCCTCGCCAGTCTCATCCCATTGCCCGAAATTGTAGTCGATCTTGCCGCTCTCGATCTCCTGAGGCGTGAAGCTGACCCGGAAATCATGATTGAACGGGCTTCCGTTCGACGACACCCACGTGAATTGCCATCCCATGCGGCGGCGAAAAGGCTCGATCTCTTCCAGCGTCGCCCGAGAGATGGCGACCATCGTCACATCGTGATGCGCCAGATGCAGATTCATGCCATCGAAATGGTCGGCCATGAAAGAACAGCTTGGGCAACCCTGCTTCCATCCGGGGCCAAACATGAAATGCTGCACCAGTAGCTGTGATCGCCCTTCGAAAAGATCCGACAGACTTCGTGGCCCGTCCAGAGTGTCGAAGACATATTCTTTTTCAACCTTCACCCATGGCAGCGCCAACCGCTGTCTGGTGATCTTGTCGCGCTGATGGGTCAGCTCTTTCTCGGCGGCAAGAAGCGCCCGTCGCGCCGTAAGCCAATCCTCGCGCGAGACCACAGGATGTTGCATTCCGCACCTCCTCAGATTTGACGGTGTTTCAATGCGGGAAGCGCAAGGGAAAAATCACCGCCATCGCGAGGGCCAACACCGGGTAAGCCGGGTGGTTCCCGATCCTGAACGTGACGGGCATTCTGAAAACGAAAAACGCCCCGGATTTCTCCGGGGCGTGCAATCGGTCCGATCCTTGAAAGGATCAGTTCTTTTCTTCGATGATGGTCACCAGATGCGAGATCTTGTTGACCATGCCGCGCACGGCCGGAGTATCTTCCAGCTCGCGGGTGCGGTTCATCTTGTTCAGGCCCAGGCCTTTCAGCGTCTCACGCTGGATGGCGGGGCGGCGGATCGGCGAGCCGATCTGCTTCACGACGATGGTTTTTGCCATGTCCCGGTCTCCTTACGCTTCTACGGCTTCAGCAGCCGCGCGCTTGTTGTCCTGCGGCAAGATGTCGGCCACTTTCTTGCCGCGACGCTGCGCGACCGAACGGGGGCTCGATTCCTTTTTCAGACCGTCCAGAGTGGCGCGGATCATGTTGTAGGGGTTTTGCGACCCCTGCGACTTGGCCACGACGTCCTGAACGCCCAGCATTTCGAAAACGGCACGCATCGGACCACCGGCGATGATCCCGGTCCCCGGAACGGCGGTGCGCATGATCACTTTGCCGGCGCCATGACGGCCCTCGACATCGTGGTGCAGCGTCCGGCCATCGCGCAGAGCCACGCGAACCATGTTGCGCTTGGCTTGTTCAGTCGCCTTGCGGATCGCCTCGGGGACCTCTTTGGCCTTACCCTTGCCGAAGCCCACACGGCCACGCTGATCGCCGACAACGACCAAAGCGGCGAAGCCAAAGCGCTTACCACCTTTGACGGTTTTCGACACGCGGTTGATCGCAACCAAGCGATCGGCGAATTCCGGGGTTTCTTCGCGCTCTTCGCGGCGACCCCGGCGGTTTTCACGTTCTGCCATAAGGCATTCCTTCTACGGTGGCGCACGACTGGCGCCGATTGGTCCAATCCTGGTGGGCGCCCGAAAAATCGGACAGCCCCCGGATCATCGGGACGGCGAGAACGCCGTCCTCCTTCATCAGAACTTCAGGCCACCTTCGCGGGCAGCGTCGGCCAAGGCTTTGACCTTGCCGTGGAACAGGAAACCGCCGCGGTCGAAGACGACTTCTTCCACACCGGCTTTCTTCGCACGCTCGGCGATAGCTGCACCGATTTTGGCAGCAGCCTCGACGTTGTTCTTGCCCACGACGCCGAAATCCTTCTCCAGCGTGCTGGCCGAAGCCAGGGTCACGCCGTTCAGATCGTCGATGACCTGAACCGAGATGTTCTTCGACGAACGGTGAACCGACATGCGCGGACGGCCATTCGACATCGCCCGCAATTTGTTCCGTACGCGCAGGCGGCGCTTCTGGAACAGCTCTTGCTTTTTCAGTGCCATTTCTGCGCCCCTTACTTCTTCTTGCCTTCCTTGCGGAAGACGAATTCACCCTTGTAGCGGATGCCCTTGCCCTTATAGGGCTCGGGGCGGCGCCACTCGCGGATATTCGCGGCCACCTGACCAACAAGCTGCTGGTCGATGCCTTCCACAACGATTTCGGTCTGCTTCGGCGAAGTGATCGTGACGCCTTCCGGGGTCTCGAAGTTCACTTCGTGGCTGTAGCCCAGTTGCAGTTTCAGGGTCTTGCCCTGCATTGCAGCGCGGTAACCCACGCCCTGGATTTCCAGTTCTTTCTTGAAGCCTTCCGACACGCCGACCGTCAGGTTCTCGACCATCGAGCGGGTCATGCCCCACTGCTGGCGAGCACGCTTCGAGGCGCCGCGCGGTTTCACCGTGACCGTACCCTCTTCCACCAACAGATCGACATCGTCCGTTGCGGTGAAGCTGCGGGTGCCTTTCGGACCCTTCACTTCGATGGTCTGGCCTTTGACTTCAGCCGTCACGCCCTTGGGCAGAGCGACCGGCTTTTTACCAATCCGAGACATCTGCTGCCCTCCTTAGAACACGGTGCAGAGGACTTCGCCGCCAACATTGGCATTGCGAGCCGCTGCATCCGACATGACGCCTTTCGGAGTCGACACGATCGAAACGCCCAGACCCTGACGGACCTGCGGGATTTCCTTGGCGCCGGCGTAAACGCGGCGGCCAGGCTTCGAAACGCGCGACAGTTCCCGGATCACCGGGGCGCCATCGTGATACTTCAGACCGATTTCCAGCTCGTTATGGCCAGCATCGGTGGTGACTTCTTCATAGCCGCGGATGTAACCTTCGGCTTTCAGCACATCCAGAACCCAAGCACGCAGCTTCGAGGACGGGGTGCGAACGGTCGATTTGCCGCGCATCTGCGCATTGCGGATGCGGGTCAGCATATCGCCGAGAGGATCGTTCATATTCATAATGCCCCCTTACCAGCTGGACTTGACCAGGCCGGGGATCTGACCGTGCGAGCCCAGCTCGCGCAGCATGATCCGCGACAGTTTCAGTTTGCGGTAATACGCATGCGGACGACCGGTCAGTTGGCACCGGTTGTGCAGGCGCGTTTCCGACGAATTGCGCGGCAGTTTGGCCAGCTTCAGCGTAGCCTTGAACCGCTCTTCCATCGGACGGGACTGGTCTTTGACGATTTCGTTCAGCTCAGCACGCTTTGCAGCGAATTTCTGAACCAGACGTTCGCGCTTCTTCTCGCGCTCGACCATGGATTTTTTAGCCATATCTTCTTCCCTCCGCGATCAGCTGTTGAACGGCATGTTGAAATGCTTCAACAGCGACTTCGCTTCCGCGTCGGTCTTCGCGTTGGTGCAGATGATGATGTCCATCCCCAGAACTTCGTCGACCTTGTCGAAGTTGATCTCCGGGAAAACGATGTGCTCTTTCAGGCCCATGGCATAGTTGCCACGACCGTCGAAAGAAGAGCCCTTGACGCCGCGGAAGTCGCGGACGCGGGGCAGAGCCACGTTGATCAGGCGGTCCAGGAATTCGTACATCCGGTCGCCACGCAGGGTCACCTTGGTGCCGAGCGGCATTTCCTCGCGAACGCGGAAACCTGCGATCGAGTTCTTGGCTTTGGTGATGACAGCCTTCTGACCGGCGATCAGCGACAGCTCTTCAGCGCCCTGTTTCACCTTCTTGGTGTCTTTCACGGCTTCGCCGATGCCCATGTTCAGGACGATCTTGTCCAGACGCGGGATCTGCATGTCGTTCTTATAGCCGAACTCTTCCTTCATCGCAGCGCGAATGACTTCGCGGTACTGCGCCTTCAGGCGAGGAGTGTATTTGGTTGCGTCCAGCATCAGATCACGTCTCCCGTGGTCTTGGCGAAACGGACCTTCTTGCCCTCTTCCTCGCGGAAGCCGACGCGGGTCGCTTTGCCGTTCTTGTCCAGCAGCGCGAGGTTCGACAGGTCGATCGGCATCGCTTTCGGGATGCGGCCGCCCTGGCTGTTCTGGGTCTGGCGCTGGTGACGGATCGCGATATTGATGCCATCAACGACTGCCTTGTTCTCTTTCGGGAACACGGACGTGATTTCGCCCTGCTTGCCCTTGTCCTTGCCGGCAAGGACGACGACCTTGTCGCCTTTTTTCAGCTTGGCAGCCATTACAGCACCTCCGGAGCAAGCGAGATGATCTTCATGAAGTTCTTCGCACGCAGCTCGCGCACGACCGGCCCGAAGATACGGGTCCCGACCGGCTCACCCTGGTTGTTCAGGATGACGGCAGCATTGCGGTCGAAGCGGATCGAAGTGCCGTCTTCACGGGTGACTTCTTTTGCGGTGCGGACGACTACGGCCTTGCGGACGTCGCCTTTCTTGACCCGGCCCCGCGGGATGGCTTCCTTGACGGACACGACAATAATGTCGCCCACCGACGCATAGCGACGGTGCGAACCACCCAGGACCTTGATGCACTGAACCCGGCGAGCGCCGGAGTTGTCAGCAACATCCAGATTGGTCTGCATCTGGATCATTTGGTTTCTCCCGACCTTTGGGGACCGGCCAATCCGGCCCCAGGGTTTCGATCATTTCTGATCTGTGATGAAGGACTTATGCCGAAGCGGCTTCGTCCGTCAGGACAGTCCAGCGTTTCGTTTTCGAGATCGGCGCACATTCGATGATACGAACGGTATCGCCAACCTTGAACTGGTTCTCCGCGTCATGGGCGCGGTATTTCTTCGACGAGCGAACAATCTTGTGCAGCACCGGGTGTTTGAAGCGACGCTCGACCAGAACGGTGACGGTCTGTTCGTTTTTGTCGCTGGTCACGCGGCCTTGCAGGATGCGTTTAGGCATGGGCCGGGCTCCTTAGTTCGATGCTGCGGCTTCTGCCGCTTTCTGGTTCAGAATGGTCTTCACGCGGGCGACGTCACGACGGACGCTGCGCATACGTGCAGTGCCTTCCAACTGGCCGGTGGCCTGCTGGAAACGCAGATTGAAGGCTTCTTTCTTCAGCGCGACGAGTTGATCTTTCAACTGGTCAGGCGTTTTCGAACGCAAGTCTTGCGCATCCATTGCGCTATTCCTTTCAACATCACCGGAGAGCCCCTGCTTCACAGGGCCACCCTGATTCCGGTGGAGTTTCGTGATGAAGGCCTGCCCATACAGGCGAAGCCGGGTCTTTGCAAGCCCCTTTCCCGCGTAACGGGAGAAAGGGCAAACCCCGCCAGTTTCCCGGCGGGGTCTATTCCGTAGCGCGGGCTTTCAGCCCACCGCCTCTTACCAGTCTTCGCGCGCGACGATGCGGGTCAGAACCGGCAGCTTCTGCGCGCCAAGGCGCAGCGCTTCACGTGCGATTTCGTCGGACACGCCGTCGATCTCGAACATGATGCGGCCCGGATGGACGCGGGCAGCCCAGAAATCGACCGAGCCCTTACCTTTACCCATACGGACTTCGGTAGGTTTCGACGAGACCGGAACGTCCGGGAAAATCCGGATCCAGACCCGGCCCTGACGTTTCATATGGCGGGTGATCGCGCGGCGAGCCGCTTCGATCTGGCGGGCCGTCACACGCTCAGGCTCGGTCGCCTTCAGCGCATACGAGCCGAAGTTCAGGGCGAAACCGCCCTTGGCTTCGCCGTGGATGCGGCCCTTGTGCTGTTTGCGGAACTTGGTCCGTTTCGGTTGCAGCATTGCTCTTCTCCTTAGCGCGCGTCGCGGTCACGGCGCGGACCACGCGGAGCCGGACCATCCTGCGCCTCGGCGGCCTTACGGTCGCGGGCTTGGGGGTCATGCTCCATGATCTCGCCTTTGAAGATCCACACCTTCACCCCGATGATCCCGTAAGGGGTCGAGGCTTCGGCCAGCGCATAGTCGATATCGGCGCGAAGCGTGTGCAGCGGCACACGGCCTTCACGATACCATTCGGTGCGGGCGATCTCGGCGCCGCCAAGGCGACCCGACACGTTCACACGAATACCCAGTGCGCCCATACGCATCGCGTTCTGAACCGCACGCTTCATGGCGCGGCGGAACGAAACCCGACGCTCAAGCTGCTGAGCGATCGATTCGGCGACCAGTGCTGCATCGACTTCGGGCTTGCGCACTTCGACGATGTTCAGGTGCAATTCGCTGCTGGTGAAATTCGCCAGCTTCTTGCGCAGCACTTCGATATCGGCGCCTTTTTTGCCGATGATGACGCCCGGACGCGCTGCGTGAATGGTCACGCGGCACTTTTTGTGCGGACGCTCGATGATGACGCGGCTGATGCCGGCCTGTTTGGCCTCTTTCTTGATGAAGTCCCGGATTTTCAGGTCTTCAAGAAGCAGATTGCCATAGTCTTTGTCGTCGGCGTACCAGCGGCTGTCCCAGGTGCGGTTGACCTGCAGGCGCATCCCGATCGGATTGACCTTCTGACCCATTACGCTTGCTCCTCGACTTGGCGCACCTTGATGGTGATTTCCGAAAACGGCTTCATGATCTTGCCATAACGGCCACGCGCCCGCGGACGGCCACGCTTCATCACCAGGTTTTTGCCAACCCATGCCTCGGCGACGATCAGGCTGTCGACGTCGAGATTGTGGTTGTTCTCGGCATTGGCGATCGCCGATTGCAGGCACTTCTTCACGTCACCGGCGATACGCTTGTGCGAGAAGGTCAGATCGGCCAGAGCGCGATCGACTTTCTTGCCGCGGATCAGTTGCGCGACGAGGTTCAGTTTCTGCGGCGACACGCGAAGCATCTTGATCTTCGCGAAAGCCTCGTTATCCGCCACGCGGCGCGGATTCTGTTCCTTACCCATGACGATTACTTCCTCTTGGCTTTCTTGTCCGCCGCATGACCGTAATAGGTCCGGGTGGGCGAATATTCACCGAATTTCTGACCGATCATCTCTTCGGAGACGTTCACCGGGATATGCTTGTGCCCGTTGTAAACACCAAAGGTGAGGCCGACAAATTGCGGCAGGATGGTCGAACGACGCGACCAGATCTTGATAACGTCGGATTTCCCCGACTCACGGGCTTTTTCCGCTTTCTTGAGCACATAGGCGTCAACAAAGGGGCCCTTCCAGATAGAACGTGCCATGGATTAACGCCCCTTCTTCTTCGCGTGACGCGACCGCAGGATATACTTGTCGGTCGCCTTGTTGCTGCGGGTCTTCTTGCCCTTGGTGTCTTTACCCCAAGGCGTGACCGGCGTGCGGCCACCAGAAGTCCGGCCCTCACCACCACCATGCGGGTGATCGATCGGGTTCATCGCAACACCGCGAACGCTCGGGCGGATGCCCTTATGGCGGTTACGGCCAGCTTTACCAAGGTTCTGGTTCGAATGGTCGGCGTTCGACACGGCACCGATGGTTGCCATGCATTCCTGACGGACCAGACGCAGTTCACCCGAGGACAGGCGGATCTGGGCGTAGCCACCATCGCGACCGACGAACTGGGCATAGGTGCCAGCCGAACGGGCGATCTGACCGCCTTTACCGGCTTTCAGCTCGACGTTGTGAACGATCGTGCCAATCGGCATGCCGCTGAAGGGCATCGCGTTACCGGGCTTCACGTCAACTTTGGAACCGGCAACGACCTTGTCGCCAACTGCCAGACGCTGCGGCGCAAGGATATAAGCCTGCTCGCCGTCTTCGTATTTCACCAGCGCGATGAAAGCGGTGCGGTTGGGATCGTATTCGATCCGCTCGACCGTGGCGGCCACGTCGAATTTGTTACGCTTGAAATCGACGATGCGATACAGGCGCTTTGCCCCGCCGCCTTTGCGGCGCATGGTGATCCGTCCGGTGTTGTTCCGACCGCCTTTCTTGGTCAACCCCTCGGTGAGGGACTTGACCGGGCGACCTTTCCAAAGCTCCGAACGGTCGATCAGAACCAGCCCGCGCTGGCCAGGCGTCGTCGGTTTATACGACTTCAATGCCATCTTTCTGTCTTCCGTTGCTTTGGACCGAGATAGGTCCGTTTCGTCAAAAGATCAGCGGCCCCGGTCGCCCGAGGCCGCAGATTCGTGCCTGCTATCAGAGTCCGGTGGACACGTCGATAGAGTTACCCTCGACGAGGGTGACATAGGCTTTCTTCACATCGCTACGGCGGCCAAGCTGGCCTTTGAAGCGTTTCTGTTTGCCTTTGGTGATGGTCGTGTTCACGGCCTTCACCTTCACACCGAACAGAGCCTCAACCGCTTCTTTGATCTGCGGCTTGCTGGCGTCTTTGGCGACCTGGAACACAACGCCGTTGTTTTCCGAAGTCATGGTCGCTTTTTCAGTGATGATCGGCTTTACGATCACGTCGTAATGTTCAGCTTTCGCGCTCATTTCAGGCGAGCCTCCAGAGCTTCGACACCGGCTTTCGTGATCACCAGCGTGTCACGCTTCAGGATGTCATAGACGTTGGCGCCGATGGACGGCAGGATGTCCACGCCTTCCAGGTTGCGGGCGGCACGGGCGAAGCCTTCATTCACTTCGGCACCGTCGATCACCAGCACGCGCTTCCAGCCGTTTTCCTTGACGGCTTTGGCGACGGCCGAGGTCTTGGCATCGGCGAGGTTCAGATCCTCGACGATCACCAGCTCACCAGCGGTTGCCTTGGCGGACAGGGCGTGACGCAGGCCCAGAGCGCGCACTTTCTTCGGAAGATCGAAGGCGTGCGAACGCGGGGTCGGGCCTTTATAGACACCACCGTGACGGAAGGTCGGCGCCTTGCGGGAACCGTGACGAGCGCCGCCGGTGCCTTTCTGGCGATAGATCTTCTTGGTCGAGTAGCTGACGTCCGACTTGCCCAGCACCGAGTGGGTGCCCTGCTGCGCCTTGGCGCGCTGCCAGCGAACGACGCGCTGCAGGATGTCGCCGCGAGGCTCCAACCCGAAGATCTCGTCTGCCAGCTCGATCGACCCGGCTTTACCGGAATCCAGCTTGATCACATCGAGTTTCATTCTTTGTCTCCTTCGGGCGCAGCGTCGCCTTCAGCAGACGGCGTGGCGTTCGGATCAGCTTCAGCCTTGTCGGCAGCGATCTGAGCTTCGGCCTCTGCCAGCGCAGCAGCCTCTTGCTCGGCAGCCAGACGGGCGGCTTCTTCGCGGGCGGCTTCTTCCTCGGCAGCGGCCGCAGCGGCAGCTTCCTCGGCCAGACGCTTGGCTTCCGCAGCGGCGGAACGCAGAGCGGCCGGATAGATCACATTCTCGGGCGTCACTTTTTTGACGGCATCCTTGATCGTGACCCAACCACCTTTCGAGCCGGGAACCGAGCCCTTGACCATGATCAGGCCACGGTCGGCATCGGTGCGCACGACTTGCAGGTTCTGCGTGGTGACGCGAACGGCACCCAGATGACCTGCCATTTTCTTGCCTTTGAACACCTTGCCGGGGTCCTGGCACTGGCCGGTCGAACCGTGCGAGCGGTGGCTGATCGACACACCGTGCGAGGCGCGCAGACCACCAAAGTTGTGGCGCTTCATGGCACCGGCAAAACCTTTACCGATCGAGGTGCCGGCGATGTCCACGAACTGACCAGCAAAGTAGTGGTCGGCAGTGATTTCTTCACCGATCTTGATCAGGTTTTCCTCGGCAACGCGGAATTCCGCGATCTTGCGCTTGGGAGCGACCGAAGCCTTGGCAAAGTGACCGCGCATTGCGGCGGTCGTGCGCTTGGCTTTGGCTTCACCGGCGCCCAACTGGACGGCGGTATAGCCGTCACGATCGGCGGTGCGCTGATCGACGACTTGCAGGTTGTCCAGTTGCAGGACGGTCACCGGAACCTGACGGCCATCCTCAAGGAACAGCCGGGTCATGCCCAGTTTCTTGGCGATAACACCAGTACGCAGCATGTCGCCCTCCTTAGACTTTGATCTCGACATCCACGCCGGCGGCGAGGTCGAGCTTCATCAGGGCGTCAACGGTCTGCGGGGTCGGATCGACGATATCCAGCAGACGCTTGTGGGTACGGATTTCCCACTGGTCACGCGATTTCTTGTCGATATGCGGGCCGCGAAGAACGGTGAATTTCTCGATCTTGTTCGGCAGCGGAATCGGGCCGCGAACAGTCGCTCCGGTGCGCTTGGCGGTGTTGACGATTTCCTGAGTGCTGGCGTCCAGCACACGGTAATCGAAAGCCTTCAGCCGGATGCGGATATTTTGACTTTGCATAGTCATCCCTCTGGCGGGGAGTTCCAGTTGAGAGGCTGACAACGCACCACGCGGCGCCAGCATCGAACCGTATAAAAAAGAGCAGGCCGCCCTATTCTTAGGCGACCTTTTGAGATAGCCGATTCGCGCGTCGAAAACGAGCGTTCAGCAAGGATGGTGGCGCTATAGCGTTAGAAGTCAGATAAGGTCAAGTGCAGATCGCCCGCTAATCGGCAGGCAGATCCTCTAATACGATAGCTCTTAGCCTATCCATATTCGCCCAATCCGTTTGTGTTGGCTCCTCAACTCTTCTGCGGAATGAGTTTCTTAGGGCAAACGCATCTCGAGCGGCAGCCGCCGCTTCTCTAGAGATGTTCCTATCGTCTTCTAGTAGATCGATCAAAGTGTTGTAACTACGGCGATCCTGACGCGCATATTTTGCTCTCGTCCTGCCATCAATAGTATCTTGCCGAGAAATAGCTTCGATGGCAGCCTGAATTTCCGCCCAGGCGTCACGAAGGTCATCTCGCGTCCGGACCTCAACATCGTTTGACTCTCGGATAGATGCCTCGTTGTCACTCGGTACCTCCGCCTCACGATCTAGTAGTTCATCGGCCTGCGTATTTGCGATGTTGACCACCTGGTCAGAGATGGAAGAAACTATTTCTTTTTCTTCCTCCCGTGCAACAGACCAATCGGAGATAGCGCGCATCACCTCACTTGCCGTTTTTTTCACTGCCGCTTCTGTCTCGTTTAGATGAACATTAACAGCATCTTGAGAGGCGCGAATCGCTTGCTCTAAGCCTTTTATCTTATTGGTGAAGAATTTAGCCCCAAGCCATATCGCCCCCAAGGCACATATGCCGGTCACGAAAGAACTTAACAAAGTTGCCTGAGGTTGGCTCAAGCTCTCCCAAAACGACATCTTTAAGGCTCCAAGTCAAATGTCCACTCTACAGAGGTTCTTTCTTATTTATGGCGCTACACTATGCAAAGGGTTTTCTTGTACATTCTAATCGAAAAAGGCCGCCCCGATGGAGCGGCCTTTTCTGGTTGATAGCAAGGTGCGTGCCAAGCACGCACCCTACGGGATCACTTGATGATCTTCGACACCACGCCGGCGCCGACGGTGCGGCCGCCTTCGCGGATTGCGAAGCGCAGTTTCTCTTCCATCGCAATCGGCGCGATCAGCTCGACTTCGAACTTCAGGTTGTCGCCCGGCATCACCATTTCCGTGCCTTCCGGCAGTTTCACGGTCCCGGTCACGTCCGTCGTGCGGAAGTAGAACTGCGGACGGTAGTTCGCGAAGAACGGCGTGTGACGGCCACCTTCCTCTTTGGTGAGGATATAGGCTTCTGCTTCGAACTGGGTGTGCGGCGTCACCGATTTCGGCTTGGCCAGAACCTGACCACGCTCGACGCCGTCACGGTCGATGCCGCGCAGCAGAACGCCGACGTTGTCGCCAGCCTCTCCGCGGTCCAGCAGCTTGCGGAACATTTCCACGCCGGTGCAGGTGGTTTTCTTGGTGTCGCGGATGCCCACGATCTCCAGTTCGTCACCCACGTTGACGGCGCCACGCTCGATCCGGCCGGTCACAACCGTGCCGCGGCCCGAGATCGAGAACACGTCTTCGATCGGCAGCAGGAACGGCTGGTCCACGGCGCGCTCGGGCGTCGGGATGTATTCGTCGACAGCAGCGATCAGCGCGCGGATCGAATCCTCGCCGATGGCGGCGTCGCGGCCTTCCAGAGCGGCCAGAGCCGAGCCTTTGATGATCGGAATGTCATCGCCCGGATAGTCGTAGGACGACAGCAGCTCGCGCACTTCCATCTCGACCAGTTCCAGCAGCTCTTCGTCATCCACCTGATCGACCTTGTTCAGGTAAACGACCATGAAGGGAATGCCGACCTGACGGCCCAGCAGGATGTGCTCGCGCGTTTGCGGCATCGGGCCGTCGGCAGCGTTCACCACCAGAATGGCGCCGTCCATCTGTGCCGCGCCGGTGATCATGTTCTTCACATAGTCAGCGTGGCCGGGGCAGTCGACGTGAGCGTAGTGACGCGCATCCGACTCGTATTCCACATGCGCGGTCGAGATGGTGATGCCGCGGGCTTTCTCTTCCGGCGCGCCGTCGATCTGGTCATATGCCTTGAATTCACCAAAGTATTTGGTGATCGCCGCCGTCAGCGTCGTCTTGCCGTGGTCAACGTGACCAATCGTCCCGATGTTGACGTGCGGTTTCGTCCGTTCAAATTTTGCCTTTGCCATCTCGGCCTCCTGATCGCGGGGCATGGCCAACGGCCCCGATTAACATGGGCCGCGATGTATAAGCCGTAATCGGAAAAATCAAGGGCAGCTGGGGCAGTGTGACAGGCGCTTGCCAAGGTCGCCGCAGACAGGCTCTGATACGGCGGTGGGAACCCTGATGCACCACCGTTCGTTTCCCGCCATAGCCTGGGGTCGGCACGCGTTTCACAGAAGGCCCCCAAGGAGGATTCTGATGAGTTTGATGAAGACTTTTGCCCGCGTTGCTGCCGGTGTGATGCTGGCCAAGGGTATTGGCACGGTAATGAAACAGCGTCAGCAAGGCGGTCAGGGTAGTCGCTCTGGTCAGGTCGGCCAGCAGCAGGGCGAGCGACGCGGCGGTCTGCTGGATGGTCTGCTGTCGAACAACACCTCCGGCACCGGCGGCGGCAGTCTCAGCGACATGCTGGGCGGCGTGTTGGGCGGCGGCAGCCGTGGTGCCGGAAGCGGTCGCCGCTATGGTGGCGAACACTCGACCGGGGCCAGCGGCGGGCTGGGCGGCATTTTGGATAATCTGACCAATCGCGCGCGAGGCAGCGGCGGCGGTTCGGGTGGTCTGGGCGATCTTCTGGGTCAGCTTTCTGGCGGTCGGAAAAGCACGGGCGGCAGCACCTCTGGCAGCGGCGGTCTTGGCGATCTGCTGGGCGGCCTTCTGGGTGGCGCGGCAGGCGGTGCAGCGGCGGGCGGCCTTGCGCGCAAGGATTCGCAGGCCACGAATGACGCCAGCTTTGGCGAGCTTTTCAACGACGCCGTCACCAATAATGGCGAGCCCGAAGTCGCGCCTACGCCAGAGCAGAATGCCGTGGCAGGGCTGATGCTGCGGGCGATGATTCAGGCAGCAAAGTCGGACGGTAAGATCGACGACGAAGAAAAACAGCGCCTCATGGGTCATCTGGGCGATGATATCGACGAAGAAGAGCGTCAGTTCATTCGCGAGCAGATGGCGGCGCCGGTCGATGCGGCAGGACTGGCGCGCGAAGTGCCGAAAGGACTGGAATCGCAGGTTTATCTGGTCTCGCTTCTGGCAATCGATCTGGATAGCGAGGCCGAGGCCCGCTACTTGAACGATCTGGCTCAGGCAATGGGGATCGACCGTGAGACGGTGAACGGAATCCATGGGGAGGCCGGGGTGACTCCGCTTTACAGCTGATCCCTTAGGACATCGTGAAGGCATTCGACCCGGCGCAGTTTCCCCCGCGCCGGGTCTTTTGGTTTCACGCAGAGCGAACGGGTGGCGGTTGATCGCAAGCGCGTGATCGCCGGACTGGGTGATTGATCCACACAAATTGCTCTGCCACAGTCAACCTACGCCTGTTCAGATAATTCAAACACATAGCCCGCCCCATAGGAGCCAGCCATGAACGTTCTGAAGACCGCTATCCTTTCCGCCAGCCTTGCCATACCGCTGCCGCTTTTCGCGCAGGACGCCGATGACGCGATCGAGGCGCGGCATGGCTATATGAAAATGCTGTCGATCGAGATGGGAAAACTGTCCGGCATGGCCAAGGGCGAAATCGAATATGACGAAGCCGCGGCGCAGGCGGCGGCGAACAATCTTGCGGCTTTATCGAATTATGACCTGCCGTCGCTGTTCGTCGAAGGATCATCGTCGGATGACAACGGCGATTCAGATGCCCTGCCCGCGATCTGGCAGAATACCGAGGATTTCGGCGCCAAATTCGCCGGATTCAGGGAAGCCGCCGCTGCTGCGCCCGCCGCCGTGACCGGCGGACAGGGGAATATCGGCGCGGCGCTGCAAACGCTGGGCGGCGCCTGCAAGGACTGTCACGACGACTATCGCAAGCCTGACTGATGAGCAACGAACCCGCCAAACGGGTCCGGGTCTGGGACCCCGCGCTTCGCATCTGCCATTGGCTTCTGGCGGTGCTGGTCATCGTCAACTGGTGCCTAGGCAAGTTCGGCCCGAACGTCATGACGCTGCATTTCTGGTTGGGTTATGCGATCCTGTCGCTCCTAGTCTTTCGGGTGATCTGGGGCTTCATCGGTCCGGCTCCGGCGCGGTTCTCGACCTTTATTCCGGGGCCGCGCGCGCTGATGCGCTATCTCAAAGGCATCCTGCGGCGAGAACCAAGCAACTGGCCCGGCCACAATCCGGCCGGTGCGATTTCGGTCATCGCGATTTTGCTGGTGCTGGGCTGGCAGGTCGTGTCGGGGCTGATGGCGGACCCGGATGATTTCATCAATGTCGGACCACTGGCCAGCGCCGTTGGCAGCGGAACCGCGCGGCAGGCGGTCGGATGGCATCATCTGGGCGCGAACCTGATCCTGATCTTTGTCCTGCTGCATCTTGCCGCGATCCTGTTCTACCGCTTGTGGAAGCACGAGGATCTGGTGCGTCCGATGATCACCGGCTGGAAATGGGTGCGTCGGCGCTGATTTTCGGCTGTTCCATTGTTGGAGGCGACAGCGGTTCGGTATTTGAGCAACAAAGAAGCCGACGCCGTCTGCCGGTTGCGCGAAAGCCTCAATCCTCGGCAATGAGCACGCATTGGCGTAAGGGATCATCTTCCGGCCATGGGCTTCTACCGCCCCTGTCCGCTTTTGGGTAGGCGCCGGTATCGTCCCAGTCTGGTGATGACGCGATGAGGTAGAGGCCGTCTCCGGTCCCGGTGGCTTGCGGGTCATCCGGCAAAAGGTGGCCGCCGCGCCGGTCGCGATCCGGCGGCGCTTCCGACAGGAAACATGCGCCCTTGAAGCTCATAATGTTCAGCGGCAGAGTATCGACATCACTGCCAATCTGGCTATCGTCATGGCCGTAGAAATTACCATATTCATAGACCTGATAGGCGCGTGAAAACTGGTAGCTTCCGAAAGGGTAGACCCCCGCATAGGCGTAGAGGCCGTAGGTCGCGATACAGGCCTGCGACAGGCTCCAGCCGCGCGTCTGCACATCCCAGAAGAAGCGGCACGGCGCACCCTGCAATGGCACCTGAAGGATGTAGGATTCGTCGGTCAAGCCGTCGATCTGTTGCCGGAATCGGGTTGCGCCAAGCGTCAGCAGGCAGCCATCGGCGTCTCCGCAGATTTGCACGAACCGTTCCATGTCGATCGGAACCGATACCGGCCCCGCATTGGCCGAGCCATTCACGCGCACGACCATCTTCGCGCCCGCAATCTCGGTTTCCGTCAGCGTGCCGTTGTCATAGACATATCGGCGTAGTTTCTGGACATCGGCCTGCGCCGTTCTTGCAATCTCTCCCGCCGCTTCCGCCTGCCGACCGGCGCGGGTTGCGATATAGATCGAGGCTGTCGCCGCAATCACCGCACAGATGATCGAAGCGACCGCGGCGATCATCGCTGCTCTGGTCGATACTTCCATGGCCGTCTCGAAGCTGAAATGCGAATCGGCAGTCTTGGAGTCGAGAATGACCGCAGATTACCACGCCACGACGCGCATCGTCCGGTGATTCTTCGTGGAGACGAGGCGAAGGCGAACCTAGATCGAGCGGGTCAGCCCACCATCGACGCGGATGTTCTGGCCGGTGATGTAACCCGCATCCGGCGACAACAGGAATGCGACCGTGCCCGCGATTTCCTCGGCTCTGCCATAGCGGTTCATCGGCACGGTCTCGCGCCGTTCTTCCGTCCCCGGAAGGCTGTCGATCCAGCCGGGCAGGACATTGTTGACGCGAATGCTCTGCGCCGCATAGGCATCGGCCACGATCTTGGCAAAACTGGCAAGCCCGGCCCGAAAGACCGCCGATGTCGGGAAGGTCTTGTCAGGCTCGAACGCCCAGGCGCTTGAGATATTGACGATCGCACCTCCGCCTTGCGCCTGCATGATCGGTGAGACCAGACGCATCGGACGAACGGCGCTGAGAAAATAAACGTCCATGCCGCGATGCCAGTCCTCATCGCTGAGTTCGAGAATCGGTGCGCGCGGTCCATGCCCCGCTGAATTCACCAGCGCATCGATACGCCCCCATTTCTGCATGGCAAGATCGACTAGTTTCCTGATGTCATCGACATTCTGGTTCGATCCGGTGACGCCCACGCCGCCCAGCTCTTCCGCCAGCGCCTCGCCCTTGCCGGAGGATGACAGGATCGCCACGCGATAGCCGTCCTGTGCCAGCCGTCGCGCCGTCGCGGCCCCCATGCCGGAGCCGCCAGCAGTGATCAATGCAACGCGCGTCTGTGACATGACGCCCCTCCTCTGACGGACATGATTGCACAAAAGTATCGGATATTTGCGTGACCCGCCACGGTGCGCCGAGCCTGCTTGCGATTTCCGGCTGCGGGCGGCAGTTTCAGCGGCAATGTTTCGCAGGTGGAGGCATCAAGTGACCCGAATACTCCTTCTGCGCCACGCCCCACCGCTGACCGGCGGCAGGCTGGCGGGCCGGACCGAAGTTGATGCCGATCTGACGGATCACGCCTCCCTTGCATGGATGCGCGAC
The DNA here is from genome assembly GCF_016629665.1 of Paracoccus caeni. Lineage (GTDB taxonomy): Bacteria > Pseudomonadota > Alphaproteobacteria > Rhodobacterales > Rhodobacteraceae > Paracoccus > Paracoccus caeni. The sequence goes on along the minus strand of NZ_JAEPRQ010000001.1, from coordinate 623,116 downwards.
CGCATTGGCGGGATCGAGCAGGTCATTTCCAGCCCGGCGCGGCGTTGTCTGCAAACCGCAACGGCACTTGGCTTGTCACCGGATGTGACACGCGAAGCCCTGTGGGAGCAGCATTATGGCGCGTGGGAGGGGTTGGCCTACGCGGATCTGCCGGATCTCGGACGGCTGGACAGCGCAGCGCTTGCCCGCCACCGCCCGGACGGCGGCGAAAGTTTCGAGGATCTCGCCGCCCGCGTCCACCCCGAGATCGAGCGTTTGCAAAGCGATACCCTGATCGTCTGCCATGCAGGTGTGATCCGCGCCGCCCTGTCGCTGGTCGTAGGCCACGCCGCCCTGTCCTTCAGCGTGGCGCCGCTGTCGCTGACCATTCTGCACCGGCAGGGCGACGATTGGTCGGTCGAGGCGGTGAACGTGACCGCCCCATGATGGCCTTGACGGCGCTGATCGCGCTGCTGGTCGACGCGGCGATTGGCTGGCCGGACCGGCTTTATCAGCGGATCGGGCATCCGGTCACGTGGTTGGGGCACCTGATCACGCTGTTGGAGACGCGCCTGAACAACGGCCCGAACCGCTTTGCGAAGGGGGTGGCGACAAGCCTGATCGTGATCGCGGCGGCGCTGATCCCGGCTTTGGCGTTGCAGGCATTGCTGGGGCCGGTGCTGGCCGGAATGCTGGCCTGGCCGCTTATCGCCTTTCGGTCATTGCACGACCATGTCCGAGCAGTGGCGCAGCCACTGCTGGTGGGTGATCTGGCCGCGGCAAGGCGAGCGACCGCGATGATCGTCGGGCGCGATGTGCGGCAAGCCGATGAAGCCGCCTTGTCGCGCGCTTCAATCGAGAGCCTGGCCGAGAACAGTTCGGACGGGGTGATCGCGCCGCTGTTTTGGGCCGCAATCGCGGGACTGCCGGGTATCGCCGCCTATAAGGCGATCAACACGCTGGATTCGATGATCGGCCACCGGAACGCACGCTACGAGTCCTTCGGCAAGTTCGCCGCGCGGCTGGATGACGTGGCGAACTGGCTTCCGGCGCGGCTGACCGGGCTGCTGATCGCCTGTGTCTCGGGGCGGGCACAGGAAGCGTTTCAGGTGATGCGCGCGGATGCGGGCAAGCATCGCTCGCCCAATGCAGGCTGGCCCGAAGCGGCAATGGCCGGGGCGTTGCATATCCGACTGTCCGGTCCACGGCTTTATGGCGACAAGATCGCAGAGGAGCCTTGGGTCAACGGATCGGCACCCGATCCGGGCCCAAAGGACATTGAACGGGGCCTGCATATCTATCGCCGCACGATCATCCTGTCGGCGGTCCTGCTGCTGATCCTGTCGGTCGCAATCTGAAGACGCTCTGCGCCAGACCTTCGCAGGCTACGGCTGCGTGAGGCCCGGAATACCGCTGTCCTGCGCCGGAGAAGGCTGCCCGGCTTCGGCATTGGCCGGTTGCTGATCGCGTTTCAGGCTGTCCGACATCTCGGCGGCCATACGCGCCTGATCTTCGGCATCTGCGGCAGGCCAGATCAGAACGTATCCTTCAGCGAAGCCATCACGGACCCAGCCTTCGGCCCGGCCGATATGAGCATCGTTCCGGCCTTGCAGCACGACATGCCCGTTCTGGATCGAGCGTTCCGGCTTCGGCACCCAGCCAAGCGCGGTAACAAGCCCCGAAAGATCAAGCAATTCCTGCTGGCCGCCCTGCTGGCTGAACAGGATCATCGCCACACCGGAACCGTCCTTGGGGCCATAGATCGACAAAGCCCGCTCGGTTCGGTCGAATTCAAGAAGATGCATCGGCGCGGTGACCGACAGGCTTGTCGGTTGGTCATGCAGCGTGGTCAGGCCAAAATCTTCCCGCCATTTCGCCCGGCTGGCGATCAGATCGGCAATCGCGGTGCCGGGATCGGTGGACGCGCGGCCCGTGGCAATCTGCGCGGCAATCCCCGCCTGCGTGCGTGGGCCGTCCTTCCCGTCGATGTCTCCGGGATAAAGTCCGGCCCACCGCAGGGCGCTTTGCACCTCTTCTAAAGGCGGCATCGGTAAGGGCGTCGCCGGAGGCGCGGCCAGATCGGGTGCCGCGCCTTCTTCAATCTGCTGGCCCAGCCCTTCAGCGCCAGAGACGAAAGCGTCGCCCGGCAGGACATCCGCGCGTTTCAACACCGGCACCCATGCCGCGGCAGCCTCGTCCGAAACCGGCCCAAGCGTAACGGCGAACAACCCATCCGCATCGCGCCACAGGCCTGCACCCTCAAAGGTCTCGCGCCATGTGGTCAACGCTGCCTTCGCCTCTGTCTCATCGCGCAGCGTCTGCAGGCGGATGAACTGGCCGGGCGGCACTGGTGCGACAACGGGTTCCGCCGCAGCAACGGCATCGTCTGCGACTGCGTCAGGCGCCGCCGTGGCAGCGCCCTCACCCGAGGCCGAGATACGGCGCAGGTTCATGCCATCCTCATATTCGACCACAAAACTGTCTGCCGGCACCTCGCCTGCGCGCTTCAACTGCGACAGGCGGCTGTCGGCCTCGGCACGGTCCAGCGGACCAAGTCCGATGGCGACCCAATCCCGCGTCAGATCGAAGGTCACCACGTCGTCGAAACGCTGACCCCAACTCTCGGCAGCCTCGGTCGCGGAGCCGATACCGCGCTTCGCCTCGATCCGGATCAAGGCGTCCTGCGCCATCCCCACCATCGGCATCACAGCCGCCAGACCCGTCGTCACAACCACAATCGCCAAACGCCGCATTCCGGTCTCCTTTTCGGGCCTTTCGGTCCCTTGCCCCCCGGGCCTTTATTGACCCTGTCCGATGCCGGGCCTAGAAGGCGCCAAGCATTGAACGATCTATGCAAAAGGACGGCCCGGATGACCAGCCCCAACCGACCCCGCAGCTTTCAGGAAATCATCCTGCGACTGCAGAATTATTGGGCTGCACAGGGTTGTGCCGTTTTGCAGCCCTATGACATGGAGGTCGGCGCGGGCACCTTTCACCCGGCGACGACCCTTCGTGCGCTTGGCGGCAAATCATGGGCCGCCGCCTATGTCCAGCCGTCCCGCCGTCCGACCGATGGCCGCTATGGCGAGAACCCAAACCGGCTGCAGCATTATTACCAGTATCAGGTGATCATCAAGCCAAGCCCGCCCGACCTGCAAGAGCTTTACCTTGGCAGCCTGAAAGCCATCGGCCTTGACCCGATGATCCACGATGTCCGCTTTGTCGAGGATGATTGGGAAAGCCCGACCCTTGGCGCTTGGGGCCTTGGCTGGGAGGTCTGGTGCGACGGCATGGAAGTTAGCCAGTTCACCTATTTCCAGCAGGTCGGCGGCCATGATTGCCGCCCCGTCTCGGGCGAGTTGACCTATGGGCTGGAACGGCTGGCGATGTATGTGCTGGGCGTCGAGCATGTCATGGATATGCCGTTCAACGACCCGGACAGCCCGATCCCGCTCAGCTATGGCGACATCTTTCGCCAGACCGAACGGGAATATTCGCGCTGGAACTTCGATCAGGCCGATACCGAGATGCTGTTTCAGCATTTCAAGGACGCCGAGGCCGAATGCGCCCGCATCCTTGCCGCGGATGAGACCGACAGCGCCGGCCGCCGCATTCCGATGGCGCATCCGGCCTATGACCAGTGCATCAAGGCCAGCCATATCTTCAACCTGCTCGACGCGCGCGGCGTGATCTCGGTCACCGAACGGCAGGCCTATATCGGGCGCGTGCGGACGCTGGCCAAGGCCTGTGCCGATCTGTTCATGACCACCGAAGCCGCAGGAAACGCGGCGTGAACGGCAAACTTGTCGGCATTGCTGTCATTCTTCCCGCCCTGCTTGTCGGTGGCGGCATCTGGTATGCGCAGGAATATTACTTCTACGACAGCATCGACCCCGCCTCTGACGCCGCATCGATCAGCATCGAGACTGCGACCGGCCCCAAGCCTCTGCTAACCCAGGACTTTCAGGGGATCGACGCCGACAGCTCTCCCCTTCGCTGGCGCATCTGCGCCCGGCTTGAAACGGCCCTGCCTGCCGATGCCACGCCCTATGACGGCGCAACGCCGCTTTACGGCCCGCGCTGGTTCGATTGCTTCAACGCCGATCAGATCGGTGCCGATCTGGAAAGCGGCGCGGCGACCGCTTGGCTGGCGCAATCCGAAATCCGGCCCGACGTGGACCGCATCCTGGCGGTCTATCCCGATGGCAGGGTCTATGGCTGGCACCAATATGATGACAAAACCCCGGAACGCGGAGTGATGGACTGATGCCCGATCTGCTGATCGAACTTTTCAGCGAGGAAATCCCTGCCCGGATGCAGGCCCGCGCCCGCGAGGATCTGAAGAAGCTGATGACCGATGGTCTGGTCGAGGCCGGGCTGACCTATGGCTCTGCCGGGGCGTTCTCGACCCCGCGCCGCCTGACCCTGACGATTGAGGGGCTCAGCGCCAATAGCCCCACCACCCGCGAGGAACGCAAAGGCCCGCGCACCGATGCCCCGGATGCGGCGCTGGAGGGTTTTCTGCGCTCGACCGGGTTGAGCAAGGACCAACTTGAAGCCCGCGACGACAAGAAAGGTCAGGTCTGGTTCGCCACGCTGACCAAACCGGGCCGCGCCGCCGCCGAGATCGTGGCCGAGGTTCTGGACCGCACCATCCGCGACTTCCCTTGGGCAAAATCAATGCGTTGGGGGGCGGGAAATCTGCGTTGGGTCCGCCCGCTGCATTCGATCCTGTGCATCCTGACCGATGAGGCTGGCGCAAATGTGGTGCCGCTGGAGATCGAGGGGATCGCCACCGGCAATACCACCCGCGGCCACCGCTTCATGGCCCCCGACGCCTTCACCGTCTCGGGTTTTGACGATTACGCCGCCAAACTGCGCCGCGCCCGTGTCATGCTGGACCCTGCCGAGCGTGAAGCGGCGATCCGGCAAGAGGCGGAAAGCCTTGCCTTTGCCCGTGGCTGGGAGATCGTCCCCGATGACGGGCTGATGGCCGAGGTCGCCGGGCTGGTCGAATGGCCCGTGCCGCTGATGGGGGTGATCGAGGATCGCTTTCTGGACCTGCCGCCCGAGGTGCTGCAAACCTCGATGAAGGAACATCAGAAATTCTTCTCGGCCCGCAATCCCAAGACCGGCCGGATCGAGGGTTTCGTGACCATCGCCAATATCGACACGCCCGATGACGGCGCGACGATCCTTGCCGGGAACCAGCGCGTGCTGGCCGCCCGCCTGTCCGACGCGGCCTTCTTCTATGAAAACGACCTGCGCGAGGCGAAGGCCGGGATGGACCATTGGGCCGAGGGCCTGAAATCCGTCACCTTCCACAACAAGCTGGGATCGCAAGCCGACCGCATCGCCCGCATCGCCGCCCTTGCGCGTGAAATCGCGCCGCTGGTCGGCGCCGACCCCAATCAGGCAGAAGAGGCGGCACGGATCGCCAAGCTGGATCTACGCAGCGCGATGGTGGGCGAGTTCCCCGAATTGCAGGGCACGATGGGCCGCTATTACGCGCTGGCTGCGGGCAAGCCCGAGGCCGTCGCCGACGCCGCCCGCGACCACTATTCGCCGCTTGGTCCTTCAGACGAGGTGCCGACCGCGCCGGTCTCTGTTGCTGTGGCTTTGGCTGACAAGATCGACACGCTGACCGGGTTCTGGGCGATTGATGAGAAGCCCACGGGGTCGAAGGATCCGTTTGCGCTTAGGCGGGCGGCTTTGGGGGTCATTCGCCTTGTTCTGCAAAGTGAGAAAAGTCTCCCTGTAAGCGATATGACACTCAAGCCGATCATTGATCATGTCGTCAGTAAAAGCGTTCGTGAAAACGAGTTTCTTTCGTACGCCAAAAGCATTCCGGTTCCAGATGATCTGAAGTTGAAGATTGCCAAGTTCAGTCTTGAAGCTGAATCTCTCTCAAAAGCTCTAGATCAACTCGCCAGCGACAGAGATGAAGGCATCCTAAGTGATCGTGCCATCAAAATCTCAATGGACCTGCTCTCTTTCCTCCACGACCGCCTCAAGGTCTATCTCCGCGACCAAGGCATCCGCCACGATATCATCGATGCGGTTCTGGCGCAGCCCGGCAATGACGACCTCGTTCTGGTGGTCAGCCGCGCCACTGCGCTGAACGACATGCTGAAGACCGAGGACGGCAAGAACCTGACCCAAGGGCTGAAGCGCGCCGGGAATATCCTTGGGCAGGCCGAGGAAAAGGATGGCGTCGAATACAGCTTTGGCGCCGATGTGAAATTCGCCGAGACCGATGAGGAACGCGCCCTGTTCGCCGCGCTGGACACCGCCGAACCGGCGATCCGGCAGGCGGTCGCAGCAGAGGATTTCCCCGCCGCCATGTCCGCCATCGCGGCTTTGCGCGGTCCGATCGATGCGTTCTTCGAAGCTGTGCAGGTGAATACCGACAGCCAAGTCCTGCGGCGGAACCGGCTGAACCTGCTGTCGCGCATCCGCGAGGCAGGCCGCCAGATCGCCGATTTCACCCGGATCGAGGGATAAGAAGAAGGGCCGGAGGCGAACCCCCGGCCCTTCTTCTTCATCAAAATATCCTCTGACCTTACCTCAGACGACCCGGTCGACCATCATATGCTTGATCGAGGCAATCGCCTTGGCGGGGTTCAGCCCTTTCGGGCAGGTATTGGTGCAGTTCATGATCGTGTGGCAGCGATACAGCTTGAAGGGATCCTCAAGCTCGTCCAGCCGCTCGCCCGTCGCCTCGTCGCGTGAATCGATGATCCAGCGATAGGCGGCCAGCAGCGCGGCCGGGCCCAGATAGCGGTCGCCGTTCCACCAATAGCTGGGGCAAGAGGTCGAACAGGATGCACACATGATGCATTCATAAAGCCCGTCCAGCTTCTTCCGATCCTCGATCGACTGTTTCCATTCCTTGCCCGGCGTGGGCGTCTTGGTGATCAGATAGGGGTTGATGCTGGCATGCTGGGCGTAGAAATGCGTCAGATCCGGCACCAGATCCTTGACCACCGGCATATGCGGCAGCGGATAGATGGCGATGTCGCCCTTCACCTCATCGATGCCATAGATGCAGGCCAGATGGTTGCCGCCGCCGATATTCATCGCGCAGGAACCGCAAATCCCCTCGCGGCAGGAACGGCGGAAGGTCAGCGTCGGGTCGATCTCGTTCTTGATCTTGATCAGCGCGTCCAGAACCATCGGGCCGCATTTGTCCAGATCGATGAAATAGGTGTCCAGCCGCGGATTTTCACCGGTATCGGGATCCCAACGGTAAATCTTGAACTTGCGCACATTCGTCGCACCCTCGGGCTTGGGCCAGGTCTTTCCGACCCGGATCTTGCTGTTCTTGGGCAAGGTGAACTGGACCATTGGGTGCTCCTTTCAGAGAGTGCCTTCGGACGGCGCGTCGGCCGTAAACAGATGTTGGTTGCGGGCAACAAGGTCCACGACCTTGCCGCGCGCATGAGGGTTCAGCGCCATCCCGTTCAGGCGGCGCAGAAATTCGGTCGAGGACTGGCTCAGCCGGCGGTTCGCCTGACCGTCCAGCGCCTCAAGCGCATCGATGCTGGCATCGTCCAGCCCGGCGTGGCGCAGCAACTGACGGCCCGGATGTCCGTCCTGCGCCTCGTCCTCCAGCTTGAAGCGGGTGACGCGGTCAGAGCCTGCGACTTCGGACAGGCGACGCATCAGATCGCCCCAGCCGGGCATGGCAGCGGTTTCGTTCAGGAACTGATCTTCGGGCCGGGTATAGCCGTCGGTCCGCACCGCCTGCGCCCAGACGCTGGCCTTCCAGCGCGCCATATTCCGGGTATAGACCACGAAGTCGGTGCTGAAGCCCGATGCGGATTTCAGGATGATCTGCAAAATGTTCGGCAGCGCCGGATAAAGCGCGATCTCACCCCCATTGCCCGGCATCGCGCCCGCAAGGTTTTCGTGGCTAAGCAGTACCGGAAGATCATTGCCCGGCAGATCGGCCAGAACCGCCTCGAACGCGATGGCCAGAGCGGTGGCGCTGTCGTTGGATGGCTTCAGGCTGTAATGCACGGCGGCACGGCCAAGAGGCCGCATCGGCGAGCCTTCATCCGGGGTGCGCAGGATCAGACGGTCGGCCAGGGCGGCGGCATTGCGGTGCAGGTGGCGCTGAATCCCGGTGCTGCCGGTCTTCTGAACGCCCAGATGGACGATCAGGCGCCGCTTGTTCCGCCCCCTGCCCTTCGTTGATCCCGCCGTGGCCATGGCTTATCCCCGCCAACCCGGCTGATCCGCCAGAACCCGCGTCGGCATCTGACCCGAGCGGTTGACCACGCAACGGTTGAACACATCGGACGGGTCACGCCCGGCCAGATAGTCGCTGGAAATATCCAGCGTGACGCGGCCGACAGCCCCGGTAGAACCGGAGCCGCCGGCCACGCCCATGATCACCTCGCCCCGCGGACGCTGGGCCAGTTCGGCATTGCGCAGGCATATCCGCTCGGCCTGATCGACCGGGACCGGACCGCAGGCAGCAACCGCCAGCAACAGCGGCATGGTCAGCATGATGCCTGCGAGGCCGCGCACGGATCAGGCCGTCGTCTGCGCCGCAGCGGCGATGCACTGGGTCGTGGCCGGACGCGACACGATGGTCGCCACGCTGTTCGCGGTGCCCGCGACGCCCGACTGTGCGGCTTGCGCAATATCGATCATCTCGGCCGTGGTGGCGTTGTTGATCACGCAATCCGTATAGGGGGCGACATTCGCACCCGGCAGGCGGCTTTGCATTTCGCGGTTGATCACATTCCGCGCCACTTCGCGCGAAGCCGCGTCAAGCACGGTCGGCGTCGTCGGCACAGGAGCCGTCACCGCCGGTTGCCGGCCCATCATGCCGCCATAGGGTGCCGCACAACCCGCCAAGGTCACAGCCGCAACGCCAAGTGCCGCAAAAATCTGGAAACGCATTAGTAAACCCTCTTCTTCGGAGCTATTTTCTTCAGGTCAATTCCGCCATCTTCCTGTTTCGTCAGGGGATCCAGATGGACGGGGCGATAAGCCAGTTTAACCTTGTTTCCCTCGACCCACGCAAGCGAGTGCTTGCGCCAGTTGGCGTCATCCCGCTCGGGCCAGTCCTCATGCGCGTGCGCGCCACGGCTTTCCTTGCGGGCCTCGGCGCCGACGATGGTGGCCAGCGCGTTGGGCATCAGGTTGGTTAGTTCCAGCGTCTCCATCAGATCGCTGTTCCAGATCAGCCCGCGATCGGTGACTTTCAGGTCATCCAGCTTGGACGCAATCGCCTCCATCTTCTCGACGCCTTCGGCCAGGGTCTTGTCGGTGCGGAAGACGGCGGCATCGGCCTGCATGGTCTTTTGCATCTCAAGGCGCAGATCAGCCGTGGACGTGTTGCCATCGGCAAAGCGCAGGCTGTCGAAGCGCGCCAGGATTTTGTCCACGGCTTCCTGATTGGTGCCCGGAACGACGCTTTCGCGGTCGATGACCTGCCCGGCGCGGATCGCGGCGGCACGGCCAAAGACCACGAGGTCGATCAGAGAGTTCGACCCAAGGCGGTTCGCCCCATGGACCGAGGCACAACCGGCCTCGCCCACAGCCATCAGGCCGGGGAAGATCGCGTCCGGGGTTTCCTCGGTCGGGTTCAGCACCTCACCCCAATAGTTCGTGGGAACGCCGCCCATATTATAGTGAACGGTCGGCAGGATCGGGATCGGCTCGCGCGTGACATCGACGCCTGCAAAGATCTTGGCGGATTCCGAAATCCCCGGCAGACGCTCGGCCAGACTTTCCGGCGGCAGGTGCATCAGGTTCAGATACATGTGGTCCTTTTCGGGACCAACACCGCGACCTTCGCGGATTTCGATGGTGATGCAGCGGCTAACCACATCGCGCGAGGCCAGATCCTTATAGGTCGGAGCATAGCGTTCCATGAAACGCTCGCCTTCCGAGTTGGTCAGATAGCCGCCTTCGCCGCGCGCGCCTTCGGTGATCAGGCAGCCCGAGCCATAGATGCCGGTCGGGTGGAACTGCACGAATTCCATATCCTGCAAGGGCAGACCGGCGCGGGCAACCATGCCGCCGCCATCGCCGGTGCAGGTATGGGCGCTGGTGGCGCTGAAATAGGCGCGGCCATAGCCGCCGGTCGCCAGAACCACCATCTTCGCGTTGAACACATGGATGGTGCCGTCATCCAGTTTCCAGCAGACGACGCCGGTGCAGCGGCCATCGGTGATGACCAGATCCAGCGCGAAATATTCGATGAAGAATTCGGCCTTTTCCTTCAGCGACTGGCCATAGAGCGTGTGCAGAATGGCGTGGCCGGTCCGGTCGGCAGCGGCGCAAGTACGCTGCACCGGGGGGCCTTCGCCGAATTCGGTGGTGTGGCCGCCAAAGGGACGCTGATAGATCTTGCCCTCTTCCGTGCGGCTGAACGGAACGCCGTAATGTTCCAGCTCATAGACGGCTTTCGGCGCTTCGCGGGCGAGATATTCCATCGCGTCCGTATCGCCCAGCCAGTCCGAGCCCTTGACCGTGTCATACATATGCCACTGCCAGTTATCCGGTCCCATGTTCGACAGCGATGCGGCGATGCCGCCCTGCGCCGCGACGGTATGCGAACGGGTCGGGAAAACCTTGGTCACACAGGCAGTGCGCAGGCCCTGTTCGGCCATGCCAAGGGTCGCGCGCAGACCGGCGCCACCGGCGCCGACGACGACGACATCGTAATCATGCGTATGGATTTCGTAATCCGAGACATGCGGTTCTTGGTGTTGTTCAGCCATCTTGTCCTCAGATCACAAGGGTGACGAAAGCCATCTTGACCAGCGCATAAACCGCGGTCGCGATGACGGCCCAGCCAAAGATCACCGAGAAGATGATCGCAACCTTGCGCGCCGTATGTTGGAAGTAATCGTCGATCATGACGCGGGTGCCCTTCATGAAGTGGATCATGCCCACGATGATGAACAGCGCCGTGACAAGTGCCGGATAGGGTCGCCCGAAATAGGCGATCACGCCTTCTTGCGGCAGACCGATCGCAGAGCCGACGACCAAGAGGAAGGCCGGGGTCAGCAAGACCAGCGCGCAGGCGCTGACGGTCAGCGCCCAGTGCTGGAAAGTGCCGGTATGGGCCGAGCCCAGACCTTCGGCGGTTTTAAGCGGGGTGATGTAACGCATGTGCCTGCCCTCGCCCTATGCCACGAAAAAGATGATGAGCGTCAGCAGCGTCAGCACCACCGACCCGATGATGAGCGCCCAGCTTGATTTGATCGCCTGATCGATCTCAAGCCCGATGCCCGCGTCGTAGAACAGGTGCCGGATGCCAGCCAGCGTGTGATACCACAGCGCCCATGCCGAGCCGGTCAGCACGATGAAGCCGATCCATGACCGCACCACCCAATCCGCCACCGCAAAGGCGCCGGGGCTGGAGACGGCGGCGACAAGCCACCAGACCAGCAGCAAAATACCCGCGACCAGAGCATGCCCGGTAATGCGCGTCAGGATCGAGGTAATCGCAGCGATCGGCATGCGATAAACCTGAATATGCGGTGAAAGCGGCCGGTTACCCCGGTTCACATCGGCCATGATGCGGCGCTCCTTTGTCGGTTCTGGCCCGACCCGACGCAGACTGCTTGCTTGCCGCGTGGGCTGGCGATTTGGCGCGTGTTCTGTCGGTATTTGTGGCACCTGTCATCCGAAGATGCCAGACCCCCGACCGAAAAAGCGTGGATTTCAGGTTTTGTGATCACGCAAAAGCAAAGTGTGATCACGATCTTCGGCAGGGCCGCGATCACAATTGCCGCCTCACGATGCTGCAATGCAGCGCGGTTAGCGCAATCACCCGTGTTTATAGGGAAATCTTCCCCGAAAGGGCGAATCCGAAGATGGTGAGTCGCGCATTTCAGACGACCGAAACACTCGGATTTCAGCGATGATTTTCGCGCGTGAGGATAAATGACCGCACTCATTCCGGCACGATCCGGGCCAGGATGCCCCGATGATCGGATAGCAGCGGATCGCGCATGACCGCCTTCGACCGCCAGCCTTTGGGCGCAAGGATGTGGTCGATAGCCATCGGATAGACACGCTTCAAAATGAAGGTTGGCCGCAAAGGACCGACGCGAACGGTTCCTGTCGCCGCCGTGATCGACGACACGCTATCGCTCCAAGATACCATGTTCAGATCGCCCCCCAGAATGACCGGCTGCGGGACCATCTGCAGATCGAGCAGCAGCCTTTGGACCTGAGCCGCCTGTCCGAAAGGCCACGGCCAATGCAGATGCAACACGGCTGCGCTGATCGGGCCAGAGGGCGTCTCGACAGCGGCCCATGCGAAACCGCTGCCTTCCCGGCAATAGGGTTCGGGACCGAAGGGCCAGCGCGACAGGATTGCAACCGCGCCCACATTATGCGCCGGGCAGATCAGTTGATAGGGATGGCTGTCGCGAAGCGCCTGCGGCACCGACAGGTTTCGTTCGCTCACTTCTTGCAGCAGGACGATATCGGCCCCGCTCTGCCGCAGATCGTCAATAATCGCCGCAGGATCGCGCAAGGTGAAAAGCAGGTTTTTCTGATAGACCAGCACACCGCCGTCAGGCTCTGTCACCGGGCGCATCATCCACAGGATAGGCAACAAAGCCACCAGCCCGGCTGCCAGCGCAGCAAGCCTCAACCACCCTTTCAGCAGCAACCCGGAAAGGATCAGTATCGCCGCCCAGACCGGGCGGAACACGGCCATCGAATCCCCCGCCGGATGCAGCGCGCCGCCGTAGCTTGCCAGCAGCGTCAACAGGCCAAGGCCCGCAAAGATCAGCGTCAGACCACGCATCAGACGGGCATCAGCGCCCAATAGTCCAGATCCAGCAGCACCTCGGGCAGATACCGCCCGTCCTCACCTCTCAGAGCAAAATCGGCACTGTCGCCCTTGGTCGCCACCAGCCGCAGCCGGATCGCACCGACGCCCGGCGCATCGGTTTCGGCCTTGTCCAGCACCTCGGACCATGCGCGGACGGTATCGCCCGCGAAACAGGGATTGGTATGGGCGCCCGCGTTCAGCGCCACCATCATCTGCGCATTGGCAAGCCCGTTGAAGGACAGCGCGCGCGCAAGGCTGATGACATGGCCGCCATAGATCAGCCGCTTGCCATCTGCACGGTTGGTTGCGTCGAAATGCACCTTGGCGGTGTTCTGCCACAGGCGCGTGGCCAGCATATGCTCGGCCTCCTCGACGGTGACGCCATCGATATGGTCGATTTTCTCGCCGATCTTGTAGTCGCCAAGACGGTGGCTTTCGCCCGCAAGCTCATCGTCATATTCGACAAAATTCAGCCCTTCCGGCACCACCAGATCGGCGGGATCGACAACGGTTTCCAGCTTCGGCACCACCGTTTCCGGGGCGGGCGCGTCGCGGTCGCGCTTGCGAACCATCACCCACCGGACATATTCCAGCACCACCTGCCCCATCTGGTTCAGCCCGCGCGTCCTGACCCAGACGACGCCGCTTTCACCGTTTGAGTTCTGTTTCAGCCCGATCACCTCGGATTCCGCGCGCAGCGTATCGCCCGGCCAGACCGGCGCCAGCCAGCGCCCCTCGGCATAGCCAAGATTGGCGACGGCGTTCAGGCTGATATCGGGGACGGTCTTGCCAAAGACCACATGGAAGGCAATCAGATCGTCCAGAGGGCTGCTGTCCAACCCGGAATCCGCCGCGAATTCGTCTGATGAATACAGCGCGAACCGCTGTGGATAGAGCGCGTGATAAAGCGCCCTTTCCCCTTCGGCCACCGTGCGCGGCACGGCATGACGGATCACCTGTCCGACATGGTAATCCTCGAAGAAGCGACCCGGGTTGGTCTTGGTCATTGCTGGCCCAGTTTCATCTCGGGGTGATATTCCGCCTCGATCTCCTTGGTGATGGCCTGCGCCATGCGCATGACGCCCTTCAACGGATCGAACGCCATCGAGGGGCTACCATGCAGCGACCAGCCCTTCGACAGGGCCTCGCTGACGCGGTGACAGAATTGCGAGGTGTCATCCTCGGAAATGCAGCGATAGATCAGGGTCAATTCATCCTCCGAATGGCCAATAGCCCAGCCAGCCGTGGATCAGGCCCACGATCAGCATCACAACGACCGCACCAACGGCGGCCATGAATTCCTTTTTCGCCGGGAACGGCCCGCCAGGCCGCACCCAAGTCGTCGCACGGTTCAGGATCACCATCTCGGCCAGCGCCCAGATCAGCAGACCGCCGAACAGGATGATGGATGGCAGATCGCCATTCACCAAAAGATGCGCCGCAGCCCAGAGCGAGAATGCCGTCAGTTGCGGATGCCGCAGCCAGGCGGTGACGCGTGTCTTCATCCCGTCCGCCGCGAAAAGATAGAAGGCCGCCAACACCAGCAGGTTGTTGATCCCGGTCGTCGCAGCGGACCTGTCCCACCAGACCGGCCCATAGCTCGACCGATACCCGAAGATCATCATGCCGATGGACAAAAGCAGCACACCCGTCACCAGACCGCGCCCGCGATTGCCCATTTCCGCCCGGCGCTCGGGCACCACCCGCTTGAAGAGATGCGCCCCCCACCACAGGGCTACACCGATGATAAGCATCAACATCTGGCTTCCTTTCGCTGGATGTCTTTCCGTAAGTCACCGGCGCACCCTGCCCTTATCCAGCCAGTTCCGCAATCGCTTCGGCCCGCGCCAAGGTCAGGCGAGCGGTATCGACATGAAGGTTCTCGACGATCTTGCCATCTACCACGGCGACGCCTTTTCCTTCGGCCTTGGCGGCATCGAATGCGGCGATCTGACGGCGGGCAAGGTCGATCTCGGCCTCGGTCGGGGCAAAGGCCTTGTTGGCAATGGCAAGCTGCGCCGGATGGATCAGCGTCTTGCCGTCAAATCCCATATCACGCCCCTGTTCGCATTCCGCGCGCAGGCCGTCGTCATCCTTGAAGGCGTTGAACACCCCATCAACGATCACCTTGCCATGCGCCTTTGCCGCCAGCAGGCACAGGCCCAACCCCGCCTGCATCGGCAGACGGTCGGGGCGGAAGCGGCTGTTCAGCTCTTTCGCAAGATCGTTGGTGCCCATGACCATACCCAGAAGCCGGGGATGCGCTGCGATGCCAGCGGCGTTCAGCATGCCCAGCGGCGTCTCAATCATCGCCCACAGCGGCGTGTCGGGGATCAGTGCCGCGACACGGTCCAGATCCGCCGCGCTGTCCACTTTAGGAATCAGGACGGCGTCGGCCCTCCCGGCAAGCGCCTCGGCACAGAACCGGGCGTCGTCCTGCCCCCATTCCGTCGCAAAGCCGTTGATCCGCACAATCCTGACCCGCGCGCCGTAATCACTCGCCAGCGCCACCGCCAAAGCCGCGCGCGCCGCGATCTTTTCATCCGGCGCGACCGCATCCTCGAGATCAAAAATGATCGCGTCGGCGGGCAGGTCCCGCGCCTTCTCCATAGCCCGGGCATTGGCGGCGGGAATGTAAAGGACCGAGCGGTAGGGATGCGACATGGAATTCTCCTCGCAATAATCTTGCGGGAATTTGGCTTCATGCGTCAGATTTGGCAAGCGTAAATTTGCCGCGATGCAGCATCAACCGCCAAGCGCCTGCCAGATCAGGCGCAGCGACACCAACAGCAGGCCCCAGGTAATGAACTGATAGAACAGCTTCTCGGGCATGATCTTCACCAGCCGCAGACCGACCCAGACAGAAGCCAGCGATACCGGCGTTAGCACCGCCGCTGTCGTCAATGCGGCGGGCGACAACTGGCCAAGCGCGGCATAGGGGATCAGTTTGATCCAGTTGCAGATGGCAAAGAACCACGTCGTCGTGCCAGCAAAGATCAGCGCGGGCATCCGAAGCGGCTGGACATAGACCTGCCACGGAGGTGCGCCCGCATGGCTGACAAAGCTGGTATAGCCCGCCAGAAATCCCCAGAAACTGCCGCGCCGGATCGAGGGTTTGCGCGTCACCTTTCCCGGATCGGGACGGATCAGTGCGTTCAGCGAAAAGATCAGCCCGATCAGCCCGACGATCAGCGTGACACCCCAGACCGGCACCAGATGCGCCCCGGCCCAGCCGACACCGATGCCCAGAATCGCGCCCGGCAACGCGGTCTTCAGCACGCCGATGTCGAAGTGATGGCGGAACGCGATCAGCCCACCGACATCCGAGGCAACATAGACCGGCAGCATCAGCCCCGCCGCCTGAACCGGCGACATCACCAGCGACAGGACCGGCACGGCGATCATCGCCACCATCGCCAGACCGCCCTTGGCAAGTCCGACGGCAATCGAGGCAATGATCGCAAGAATCCAGCCTTCGGTGGTCAAATCAAGCATGTCGCCTCCGGTCAAGATTTGCACGACATGCACCCGGCACGGCGGATTGGCAAGTGTTAGGGCAATCAAGATGCGCGCCCGCCGCAGCATCTTGCGGTTTCTTGCGCCAAGGCTTAACCAACCGCCAACCCAAACCAACCATATCGGAGGTTAACCATGGCCCGACCCAAGATCGCACTTATCGGTGCGGGACAGATCGGTGGCACGCTCGCGCATCTGGCCGCGATGAAGGAACTGGGCGACGTGATCCTGTTCGACATCGCCGAAGGGACGCCGCAGGGCAAGGCGCTGGACATTGCACAGTCGGGTCCGTCGGAAGGTTTCGACGCCGCGCTGAAAGGTGCCAATGACTATGCCGATATCGCCGGTGCAGATGTCTGCATCGTGACCGCAGGCGTTCCACGCAAGCCGGGCATGAGCCGTGACGATCTTCTGGGCATCAACCTCAAGGTCATGAAATCGGTTGGCGAAGGCATCGCCAAATACGCCCCCGACGCTTTCGTCATCTGCATCACCAACCCGCTGGACGCGATGGTCTGGGCGCTGCAGAAATTCTCGGGCCTGCCCGCGAACAAGGTCTGCGGCATGGCTGGTGTGCTGGACAGCGCCCGCTTCCGCCACTTCCTGTCGCTGGAATTCGGCGTCTCGATGAAGGACGTGACTGCCTTCGTTCTGGGCGGCCACGGCGACACCATGGTTCCGCTGGTCCGTTACTCGACCGTTGCGGGCATTCCGCTGCCGGACCTGGTCAAGATGGGCTGGACCACGCAGGAAAAACTGGACGCCATCGTCCAGCGCACCCGCGATGGCGGCGCCGAGATCGTCGGCCTGCTGAAAACCGGCTCGGCCTACTACGCTCCGGCAACCAGCGGCATCGAAATGGCCGAGGCCTATCTGAAAGACCAAAAGCGCGTTCTGCCCTGCGCTGCCTATGTTGACGGCGCTTACGGTCAAAGCGGCATCTATGTCGGCGTTCCCACCGTGATCGGCGCGAACGGCATCGAGAAGGTCATCGACATCACGCTGGAAGGCGAAGAGAAGACCAACTTCGACAAATCGGTCGATGCCGTGAAAGGCCTGATCGAGGCGTGCAAGAACATCGACAGCTCGCTGGCCTGATCGGTCGTAGCCCAAAGACGAAAAAAGGCGCGCAATCTGCGCGCCTTTTGTTTTTTCGGCAGGCTTCGATCAGGAGAAGATGAAGTCCGACTGATCGATGTAGAAGTAAGCAACGTTTTCGATCACGATTGTCGTGCCGCCGAAGCTTACATGGGTGTCGTTGCCTGACGAGGTGATCGTCAGATCCGAGTAATCGACATTCCCCAGAACCTGGATCTTGTCGGCATTGTTCTGGAAGTCCTCGATCGTATCGCGGCCCTCCCTTGCGGCAAAGATGAACACGTCATTGCCTTCGCCACCCAGCAAATCGTCATTGCCGGTGCCGCCACGCAGACGGTCATTGCCGGTGCCGCCGACAAGCCGGTCATTGCCGGCGCCGCCCGACAGCGTATCGGCACCGCCGCCGCCCATCAGCAGGTTGGCCGAGCCATTGCCGACAAGGAAATCCTTGCCGTTCCCGGTCACGACCTGTTCGATCCCGATCAGGACATCATTGCCCTGTCCGGTGTTCTGCGCGCCGGTTTTGCTCAGGTCCACCCTGATATTGGCGTTGGTGTCAAAGATCACGCGATCCACACCGTTGCCGCCATCCAGCGTGTCGTTCCCGGCTCCGCCGTTCAGGGTGTCATTGCCACCAGCGCCGATCAGACGATCATTGCCCGCATTGCCGATCAACTCGTTGGCAATGCCGTTGCCGGTCAGACGGTCATTGCCGCTGCCGCCGGTGACGCCCTCCATATTCAGGATACGGTCATTACCATAGCCCGTCGCCTGCACGCCGGTATTGGCCAGCGACACCGTAACCGCCGCCGCGCCCGAGAACACCAGCATGTCACGGCCAGCGCCGCCATCCAGTTGATCGTTGCCAGCACCGCCATCCAGCGTGTCGTTTCCGGCACCGCCCAGCAGCGTATCGTTCCCGGCATTGCTCACCAGCGTGTTGTTACCGGCGCTCCCGGTCAGGCGGTCATTCCCCGAACCCGAGCTGATATTTTCGATCCCGATCAGCCGATCCGAACCATAGCCGGTATTCTGCGCCGCCGTCGTCGCCAGACTGACCGTGGCCGCTTTGCTGCCCAGATACAGCGCGGTATCCGCACCCGTTCCGCCATTGAGGACGTCATTGCCCTCGCCGCCGACCAGAGTGTCGTTGCCCGCGCCGCCGCTCAGCTCATTGGCGCCAGCATTCCCCTCAAGCCGGTCAGCGCGCGAGGAACCGATCAGCCCCTCGATCGAGACCAGCCGGTCGCTTCCCAGATTGGAGCTGATGAACTGCGCGCCGGTCACGGCAAGGCTGACCCGGACGCCCGCATTCGAATCGGTGAAGGAGGCGAAATCGAAGCCATTGCCGCCGTTCAGCAGGTCATTGCCGCCTCCGCCACGCAGGGTGTCGTTGCCGCCATTGCCGATCAGGGTGTTCGCACGCGCATCGCCGGACAGCCGGTCATTATGTGCCGAACCGTTGACATTCTCGATCGAGATCAGCGTGTCGCTGCCTTGCGATCCGCCGATGGACTGCGCGACGGTCTTCGACAGATCGACCGTAACCCCGCCGCTTGCCTGAGAGTAATCGGCCGTATCAGCACCGTCGCCACCGTTCAGACGGTCATTGCCCGCGCCGCCACGCAACGTGTCATTGCCTGCGCCGCCAAAAACGTCGTCATTGCCGCGATAACCGATGAACAGGTCATTGCCATCGCCCAGATCGATATCACCGTAATCGACGATATTCTGCATCCCGCTCAGGTTGATAACATCCTTACTGCCGGTGCCGTTGATATCGTAGTAATTCATGTCGAAGGTTTCGGTGTTGATGACATTCGCAGTCGTCAGCAGGAACTTCGACAAAGTGATATGGCTGGTCAGCGAAATAACATCCTCGCCTGCCCCGCCGTCAAAGGTGTCCTGACCGAAACCAGAGCCGCCGATGCGGAAGACATCGTTGCCATTCCCGCCGGCCAACAGGTCGTTACCCGTGCCGCCGGTGAAGGTGTCGTTGCCTGCATTGCCGCGAAGCGTGTCGTTGCCTGCGCCGCCGAAGACAACATCATTGCCGCGATATCCAACGAACAGATCCCTGCCATCGCCAAGGTCGATATCGCCATAGTCGATGATACTGCCTATCCCGCTCAGATTGACGGTATCTCCGTCCCCTGTGCCGGTGATGTCGTAATAGTTCATGTCGAAGATTTCGGTGTTGATCACATTAGACGTGGTCAACAGGAAGCTCGACACGGTGATGTGGCTGGTCAGCGAAATGATGTCGGTGCCGTCGCCGCCATCGAAGGTGTCATGACCGAAGCCAGAGCCGCCGATGCGGAAGAAGTCGTCGCCAGTGCCGCCAACGAACAGGTCGTCGCCGGTGCCGCCGGTCAACGTATCGTTGCCTGCATTGCCACGAAGCGTGTCATCGCCCGCGCCGCCAAATACCTCATCATTGCCGCGATGGCCTATGAACAGGTCGTCACCATCACTCAGGTCGATATCGCCATAGTCGATGATGCTGCCCATCCCGCTGAGATCGACGGTATCAGCGCCGCCGGTCCCAAGAATGTCATAATAGTTCATGTCGAAGATTTCGGTGTCGATGACATTCGTCGTCGTCAACAGGAAGCTCGACACGGTGATATGGCTGGTCAGCGAGATCGTATCCTCGCCATCGCCACCGTCAAAAATGTCATAGCCGAAGCCCGCTCCGCCGATGCGGAAGACATCGTTGCCGGTGCCGCCATACAGAAAGTCGTTGCCGGTGCCGCCGGTCAGCGTATCGTTGCCCCCGCCGCCATACATGGTGTCGTTGCCAGACCCGCCGGCAGCGGCGTCATTGCCCTGATAGCCCCGGAACAGATCTGCACCGTCACCAAGGTCGATATCGCCATAATCGAGAATCGTGTTGATCCCGCTCAGGTCGATGGTATCGCCTGCGCCAGTCCCAAGGATATCGTAATAGTTCATGTCCAGCGCTTCGATGCCGAACACATATTGAGTGGTCAGCAGCAGGCTTGACTGGGTGATATGGGTCGAAAATGCGATGACGTCGTAGCCGTCGCCGCCGTTGAAAGTATCGATACCAAAGCTCGAGCCACCGATGCGGATAACGTCGTCGCCGCCAAGCCCGTTGATCTGGTCGTTGCCTGCACCGCTGATGAGCGTATCGTTACCCTCGGTGCCATTGATTACAGCCATTTTTTCCTCGCAAGGTCCGAATAAGAAAATTCAAACACAGCAGCTTTTCGTGAAGGTTAAGGAATCGTCAATATGGATTTTTCGCCCAGTCAGCGTGAGAGTTCGCAAAGTTTCGTTTTTTGCAGAAGATACTGGCCGATAGCGCTTTAGGTCATTTTCAGCCGATCGCCCGATTGGCTTTGTGATCACAGCCAAGAACCGTGTGATCACAGACGGCGGATTACAGCCGATTTTGCGCTAACAGCTTGCGAAGGCAGTTCATCGGTCGCGATTCCTGTGTCAGAACCCCGGCCAACCGAATTCTCCGGGGGATAACGATGAACATCCACGAATACCAAGCCAAAGGGCTTTTGCGTCAATACGGTGCGCCGGTCAGCGATGGCCGCATCGTCACCAAAGCCGATGAGGCGAAATCCGCTGCGGGCGAACTGGACGGCCCGCTTTGGGTCGTGAAAGCCCAGATCCATGCAGGCGGTCGCGGCAAGGGCAGCTTCAAGGAAAAGGAAGCCGGTGAAAAAGGCGGCGTCCGTCTGGCCAAGTCGGTTTCGGAAGCCGAGGAACTGACCCGTCAGATGCTGGGCCGCACGCTGGTCACGCACCAGACCGGCCCGGTCGGCAAGCAGGTCAACCGCATCTATATCGAAGACGGCAGCGACATCAGCCGCGAGCTGTATCTGGCGCTGCTGGTCGATCGCGGCAGCTCGCGCGTCAGCTTTGTCGCCTCGACCGAAGGCGGCATGGACATCGAGGAAGTCGCAGCCTCGACCCCGGAAAAGATCGTCAGCTTCAGCGTCGATCCGGCCTCGGGCCTGTCGGATTTCCACGGTCGCCGCGTGGCCTTTGCCCTTGGGCTGGAAGGCGCGCAGGTCAAGCAATGCGTGGCCCTGGTCAAGAACCTCTATCGTCTCTTCATCGAGAAGGACATGGAGATGCTGGAAATCAACCCGCTGATCGTCACCACCGACGGCAATCTGAAATGTCTCGACGCGAAGATGGGTTTTGACAACAACGCCCTCTATCGTCAGCCCGACATCATGGCGCTGCGCGACGAGACCGAGGAAGACCCGAAGGAACTGGCCGCCTCGAAGTTCGATCTGAACTACATCGCGCTGGACGGCGAGATCGGCTGCATGGTGAACGGCGCCGGTCTGGCGATGGCCACCATGGACATCATCAAGCTGTACGGTGCCGAGCCCGCCAACTTCCTTGACGTGGGCGGCGGCGCCACCCGCGAGAAGGTGACCGAGGCGTTCAAGATCATCACCTCGGATCCGAAGGTCAAAGGCATTCTGGTCAACATCTTCGGCGGCATCATGCGCTGCGACATCATCGCGGAAGGCATCGTCGCCGCCGTGAAAGAGGTGGGCCTGCAGGTTCCTCTGGTCGTGCGTCTGGAAGGCACCAATGTCGAGCTGGGCAAACAGATCATCCGCGACAGCGGGCTGAACGTGATCCCGGCTGACGACCTGTCGGACGCGGCCGAGAAGATCGTGAAAGCGGTCAAAGGCTAAGGCACGGGCAAGCGGGCAAACGGAAGATAGTTGCATGTCAGGGCCGAGCCAGACCCACATCACCAGCCAGAACCGCCACCTGCGCGACAGCTACGCGCAGGCAATCGGTCCCCTTCTTCAAGGGGCAACCGATTACGCGCTGCTGGATTTCCCGTACCACGAGAATATCGGGGATTCGGCGATCTATCTTGGTGAGCTGGCGTTCCTGGACAAATTCTTCGGACGGCCCGCATCCTACGTCAGCGCGCATTTCAACTATCGCGGTGACGTGGACGGCTATTGCAAGGATGGTCCCGTCCTCATTCATGGCGGCGGGAACTTCGGTGATCTGTGGCCTGCCCACCATGACTTCCGGCTGAGAGTTCTGAGCGATCTTCCGCATCGGCGGGTCATCCAGCTTCCCCAATCGATCCACTTTGAATCGAACGAGTCGATTGAACGGACGAAAAGGGCCATCGGTGCGCATAAGGACTTCACCCTTTGCGTCAGGGATGTTCCGTCGCGCGATTTCGCATTGCGCGAATTCGACTGCCAGGTGGTGCTGTCGCCCGATGCGGCCCATTGCATCGACGAGGTTGCAGTGCGGTCGCCTCAGGACCGCATCCTTGCGCTGCTGCGCGCGGACAAGGAGAAAGTCGGACAAGGCATCGCTGAGTATCTGTCCGACAAAGCGACCATTGCCGATTGGCCAGAGACGGATGTCGGTTCGACCTCACGCATGGCGACCTGGATCGAACGGTTCTATCGTCTCGGGAAGAAGGTCGGGGTTTCCGAATCCAGTCTTCTGATGCGTGTCCGCGAACAGACCTATCGTCGCCGCTCGCGCCTGCTTGTCGATGCGGGAACGCAATTCCTGTCGGGTGCGGAATATGTGGTCTCGGACCGTCTGCATGCACATATCCTGTGCCTGCTGCTGGGAAAAACCCATATCTCAATGGACAATGTCAGCGGAAAGGTCAGCGCGTATATCGCACAATGGGGCGATTGCGGCATCACGGAATGGGCAAGCTCGCCTGACGAGTTGCGCCAGAAGGTCGAGGCGCTTCCATGACCATACCCTGCCCCGTCCGGCCCGACCAACAAGGACGCGCCGCGCCTGCGGCGTCTCCCACCAATCGCGACTTGCGGGATACATGGCCTTCCCGCGCTACAATAACCAGAATCTGGAAAGCATAAGCATGGCCCTTTTTGTTAACGCAGGAAGTTGGAGCATCTCTTCTCACAGGTGGATGGCCAGACTCGGCGAATCGAATGTGATCCTGGCGGATAACCTGTCGGACGCAGCCGAAGAGATCGTGAAAGCAGTGGAGCGCTGACGATGAAAAAGAAACACATTCTCCTTTTGCTTCCGGCCCTGCTGGTGGCATGTGGCGGAGAGCCGGCCTCTGCGCCGCCGCCAGCCGCCGCTCAGATCGATGTGAAAAGCATGAGCCTGGCGGCTCAGCGGTTCGACCAATTCTGCAT
Source organism: Paracoccus caeni (assembly GCF_016629665.1). Lineage (GTDB taxonomy): Bacteria > Pseudomonadota > Alphaproteobacteria > Rhodobacterales > Rhodobacteraceae > Paracoccus > Paracoccus caeni. The sequence continues at coordinate 599,548 of NZ_JAEPRQ010000001.1, read as the reverse complement.
TGCCAGCCTTGGCGGTGCCCGGGACGGCGTCGATCTTGCGAATGCACATTACGGAAAGGCGCCGTCCCCGGCCCTGGGCCACCTTAAAATTGGTGGAGATCTCGGCGGTGAGGATATTGGCGTTCAGTATGACACCCGCCGCAAGGGCTGCATGGTGACTTCGTCAAGCGGCAAAGCGCCAAACGGAGACGCCGAGTTGAAGGCGTTGGCAACGGCTTATGCCGCGCGAAACGGCGGTACGATCGAAGGCGGCGGCATGCTGGTCTATACCGTGAAAACCCCGACCAGAACGGCCACGTTCCATTATGCTGACGCTCGGAGCGGTCTCTATTTCTTGGTCGAATCCTGACAACCGGCAGCGTCTCGCACGGTCACGGCTGAACAGGCTGGCATGATCGGTGCGAACCCGCCGAGATAAAATTAAATGAGGAGCCAACATGGCCGTTCTCGTCAACAAAGACACCAAAGTCATCACCCAGGGGATCACCGGATCTCAGGGCACGTTCCACACCGAACAGGCGATCGCTTACGGCACCAAGATGGTCGGCGGCGTGACCCCCGGCAAAGGTGGGACCACCCATCTTGAGCTGCCGGTCTTCAACTCGGTCCACGAGGCCGTGGCGAAAACCGGCGCGAATGCGACCGCGATCTATGTGCCGCCGCCCTTCGCGGCAGACTCGATCCTTGAAGCTATCGATGCGGAAATCCCGCTGATCGTCGCCATTACCGAGGGCATCCCGGTTCTGGACATGATGAAGGTCAAGCGCGCCCTGCAAGGCAGCAAATCGAAGCTGATCGGCCCGAACTGCCCCGGCATCATGACCCCCGACGAATGCAAGATCGGCATCATGCCGGGCAGCATCTTCCGTCGCGGCTCGGTCGGTGTGGTCTCGCGTTCGGGCACGCTGACCTATGAAGCGGTGAAACAGACCTCGGATGTGGGCCTTGGCCAATCCTCGGCTGTCGGCATCGGCGGCGACCCGATCAAGGGGATGGAGCATATCGACGTGCTTCAGATGTTCCTGGACGACCCGGAAACGGAATCGATCATCATGATCGGCGAAATCGGCGGCAGCGCCGAAGAGGAAGCCGCAGAGTTTCTGGCCGAACAGAAGCGCAAGGGCAAATGGAAGCCGACCGCCGGTTTCATCGCTGGCCGCACCGCCCCTCCGGGCCGTCGCATGGGCCATGCCGGTGCGATCGTCTCGGGCGGCAAGGGTGATGCGGAATCGAAGATCGAGGCCATGAAGAAGGCCGGGATCATCGTTGCCGACAGCCCCGCCGGTCTGGGCGAAGCGGTGCTGAAAGCCATCAAGGGCTGAGAAACGGATGCCCCCGGCCAACCGGGCGGGGGCGTCAACGCGAAAGGACGGGGAAGATGAAGCTCGCGCCAATCATGGTTCTGCTGTCGATGGTGACGCTCGCCGCCTGTGCGCGCGCGCCGGAACAGCCGAACTTGTTGCTGCTGCCCGCTTCCCCGGAAGAGCTGGGGGCCTTTACCGGCATGCCCGGCAATGCGGTGGTTTCCGTTGCGCGGATCGATGGGCAGGATGTGGTGATCTACTTCGCCGACCGGGTGAGCGAACAGCAGCTTGCCGCCTCGCCCGCCCGCATCTGCGCGTCGATGGAAGAACGGCTGGTCCGCTATGAAGTCGAAGAGATCGGGCAACTTAGCGGGCTGCCGGGTGTTGATAAGTTGATCGTCACCTGCGGGTGAAAGTTTGACAGGCCGTCGCGCCATCCTAACTATGGGGTGCAAAACGGTCGCATTGGGGGAAAAGGTGGAACGCAAGCTTCACCAGAATATGGCAGCACTGACGCAGCGGATCGCACATTCCGTCGCTCTGCGGTTGCCTGTCCGCGCCTCTGGCGGCCGGATCGGCGCAGCTGCCCCCGCTTTGTCGCTGGCGACGCTGGTGCTTTTGTCCTCGGCCTGCGGGCGCGGCCCGACGCAGGACATTCTACCCGGCGGCATCCCCGCCCGCACCGATCTGCATCAGGCCAGCACCCTGCCCGCCGAAAGCGTCCGCACCGTCGCCCGCCGCGATTTCGGCTGGCGGCTGATCTATCATCCGACCCGCGCCCCGGCGAATGCCGAACAAGGCGCCGCCCGCGCGCTCTGCGGGTTGGAGCGTCGCCGGGTCGAACGGATCGAGCGGATTCCCCGCAGCGATCCCTATGCCGATCCCGGCGCCGCCATCATCGACGTTATATGTTCCTGACCCGTTAAGCACATGAAACCCCGACCGCCCGCCACCCGCCAGCCAGCCGACCGCCAGCCCTTGCAACGCGGCACCCTGCTGGCCTGCCTCGTGGCCGCCTCCGCCATCTCTGTCGCCAGTGCCGCCGACGCCCAGCAGGTCGAACTGCGCAAGACCGGCGAGATCTGCAACGAGGCTACCAGCGACTTCCCCGCGCTTCTGGATCAGCTTGAGGCTGCGGGCTGGACCCGCATCGCCCCGGCCGATCTTACCGAGGATGACCTGACGCTTTTCACCTTCGCCGGAATGCCGAACCGCATCGGCCCGGAAGAGCCCGATCCCGGCGCATGGGCGCAGGCGTGGAAGATGGGCCGTGGTGGCGCTGATGGCCTGCGCCGTCTTGCCCCGTCCGAGGGGCCCGCGTTTCACCGCGCCTTCCTCCGCGCCGAAAATGCCGTCATGCGCGCCGATCTGACCAGCCCCGAAGGCGCACAGGTCTATGGACTTGGCTGCATCGTCACCGTCGCGGGCGAAGGCGCCGATGCGCTGGCCCATGACGGCCAGCCTCCGGTCGAGCTTGCCCATTACACCAACGCCCCGAACGGCCTTGGCGCGGCCTTCGTCTTTACTTTCCGCCCAAGCGCCATCGCCGAACGAGCCGGTGAAGAGACGCTCGCGATCGATCCCGATCTCGTCACCACTCTCAACCTTTTCAAAGACATCCCTGCACAACAGGTGCCCCAATGACCGAGCAACCCAAAAACACCGATTTCCACGATTCCTCATTCCTGCAGGGGCATAACGCCGCCTATGTCGAACAGCTTTACGGCCAGTGGGCAAAGAACCCCGCCGCCGTCGATCAGGCATGGGGCGACTTCTTCCGCGGTCTGGGCGATGCCGAGGCCGATGCCGTGCGTGAGGCCGAGGGGGCAAGCTGGTCGCGCAAGGACTGGCCGCCGCAGCCGCATGACGAGAACACCTCGGCACTGACCGGCGAATGGCCGCAGGCCGCCAAATCCGAAGCGCAGGCGGCGATGAAGAAGATCGCTGCCAAAGCCGAGGAAAAGGGCGTCACCCTGACCGAGGACCAGATGCGTCAGGCGGTGCTGGATTCGATCCGGGCGCTGATGCTGATCCGCTCGTTCCGTATCCGTGGCCACCTGCACGCCGATCTGGACCCGCTGAAACTGCGCGACGAACCCGATCATGGCGAACTGAACCCCGCGACCTACGGCTTCGGCCCCGGCGATCTGGACCGCCCGATCTTCATCGACAACGTGCTGGGCCTTGAGATCGCCTCGATCCGGCAGATCGTCGATCTGATGTCGCGCACCTATTGCGGCACCTTCGCGCTGCAATTCATGCATATCTCGGACCCTGAACAGGCCGCATGGCTGAAAGAGCGGATCGAGGGTTACGGCAAGGAAATCGCCTTCACCCGTGAAGGCCGCCGCGCCATCCTGAACAAGCTGGTCGAGGCCGAGGGCTTCGAAAAGTTCCTGCATGTGAAATACATGGGGACCAAGCGGTTCGGCCTTGATGGTGGCGAAGCCCTGATCCCGGCGATGGAACAGATCATCAAACGCGGCGGTCAGCTTGGCGTGCGCGATATCGTCATCGGCATGCCGCACCGTGGCCGTCTGTCGGTTCTGGCGAACGTGCTGCTGAAACCCTATCGCGCCATCTTCCACGAATTTCAGGGCGGCAGCTTCAAGCCCGAGGATGTGGACGGTTCCGGCGACGTGAAATACCACCTCGGCGCGTCCTCGGACCGCGAATTTGACGACAACAAGGTCCACTTGTCGTTGACCGCCAACCCCTCGCACCTTGAGGCGGTGAACCCGGTCGTGCTGGGCAAAGCGCGGGCAAAGGCCGATCAGCTTGGCGATGCCGAGGAACGTGTGGCCGTGCTGCCGATCCTGCTGCATGGCGATGCCGCCTTCGCCGGTCAGGGCGTGGTGGCGGAATGTCTGCAGCTTTCGGGCATCAAGGGCCACAAGACCGGCGGTACTATCCATATCGTCGTGAACAACCAGATCGGCTTCACCACCGCGCCGCATTTCAGCCGCTCGTCGCCCTACCCGACCGACATCGCGCTGATGGTCGAAGCGCCGATCTTCCACGTCAACGGCGACGATCCCGAGGCCGTGGTCCACGCCGCCCGGGTCGCGACCGAGTTCCGCCAGAAATTCCACAAGGACGTGGTTCTGGACATCTTCTGCTACCGCCGCTTCGGTCACAACGAAGGCGACGAGCCGATGTTCACCAACCCGGCGATGTACACCAACATCAAGTCGCACAAGACCACGCTGCAGCTTTACACCGAACGTCTGGTCGCTGACGGGCTGATCCCGGAAGGCGAGATCGAGGATATGAAAGCCGCATTCCAGGCGCATCTGAACGAGGAATTCGAGGTCGGCAAGAACTACAAGCCGAACAAGGCCGACTGGCTGGACGGCAAATGGTCGGGCTTCGACCGCGAGGGCGCCGAATATGTCGCCGGCGCGACCGGCATCAGCCCGGAAGTGATGACCGAGGTTGGCCATGCCCTGACCACGGTGCCGGACGGCATGAACCTGCACAGGACCGTGGGCCGCCTGCTGGAAGCCAAGAAGAAGATGTTTGAGACCGGCGAGGGCTTCGACTGGGCAACCGCCGAGGCACTGGCCTTCGGATCGTTGCTGGTTGAGAAGCATCCGGTTCGTCTGTCCGGTCAGGATTCGACCCGCGGCACGTTCAGCCAGCGCCATTCGGCCTTCACCGACCAGAAGACCGAGGAACGCTATTACCCGCTGAACCACATCGCCAAGGATCAGGCGAATTACGAAGTGATCGACTCGATGCTGTCGGAATATGCGGTTCTGGGCTTCGAATATGGCTATTCGCTGGCCGAACCGAACGCGCTGACCCTGTGGGAAGCGCAGTTCGGCGACTTCGCCAATGGCGCGCAGATCATGTTCGACCAGTTCATCTCGTCGGGCGAGAAGAAATGGCTGCGCATGTCCGGTCTGGTGATGCTGCTGCCGCATGGCTGGGAAGGTCAGGGGCCAGAGCACAGCTCTGCGCGTCTGGAACGCTTCCTGCAAATGTGCGCCGAGGATAACTGGATCGTCGCCAACTGCACCACGCCTGCCAACTACTTCCACATCCTGCGCCGCCAGATCCACCGGCCGTTCCGCAAGCCGCTGGCGCTGATGACGCCGAAATCGCTGCTGCGCCACCCGCTGGCCGTCAGCAAGGCCGAAGAGTTCCAGACCGGCTCGACCTTCCACCGCGTGCTGTGGGACGACGCCGAACGCGGCAACTCAGCGACCAAGCTGGTCCCGGACAGCCGCATGCGCCGCGTCGTCATCTGCTCGGGCAAGGTCTATTTCGACCTCTTGAAAGCCCGCGACGAGGCCGGGGTCGATGATGTCTATCTGCTGCGTCTGGAACAGTTCTACCCGTTCCCGGCTCAGGCGATGGTCAAGGAACTGGGCCGCTTCACGCAGGCCGAATTCATCTGGTGCCAGGAAGAGCCGAAGAACCAGGGCGGCTGGAGCTTTATCGAGCCCTATATCGAATGGGTGCTGGAACGCCTTGGCGCCAAACACACCCGCGCCCGCTTTGTCGGACGCAACGCCGCCGCCTCGCCCGCCACGGGCCTCGCCTCGCGCCACAAGGCCGAGCAAGAGGCACTGGTGAACGAAGCCCTTGGCATCGAAGGATGAACTGATGACCACCGAAGTCCGCGTGCCCGCTCTGGGCGAATCTGTCACCGAGGCGACCATCGCCACCTGGTTCAAGAAACCGGGTGACGAGGTCGCCGTGGACGAGATGCTGTGCGAGCTGGAAACCGACAAGGTCACGGTCGAGGTGCCAAGCCCCGCAGCGGGCGTTCTGGCCGAGATCATCGCGAACGAGGGCGACACCGTCGGCCCCGACGCGCTTCTGGCCCGGATCGCCGAGGCAGGCAGCAGCCCCAAACCCTCTGCCGCCCCGGCGGCAGCGAAAGATGAAGACAAACCGGCAGCCAAACCTGCCGAAACGACCACCCAACCGCAGGCCAGAACAGAACCGGCCGAGAAGTCGCAGGAAGGAAAGAACAACATGAGCGGCAAATCCGTGGACGTGATGGTCCCCGCATTGGGCGAAAGCGTGACCGAGGCGACCGTCGCCACCTGGTTCAAGAAGGTCGGCGATGCCGTCGCGGTCGATGAGATGCTGTGCGAGCTGGAAACCGACAAGGTCTCGGTCGAGGTGCCCAGCCCCGTCGCTGGCGTTCTGGCCGAAATCATCGCCGATGAAGGCGCCACCGTCGATGCCAAGGCGCGACTGGCGATCATCACCGAAGGCGCCACCGCCGGTGCCGCGCCTGCCGCTCCGGCCAAGGAAGCCAAGGCCGCCGATGCCGAGAAGGTCGAAAGCCCCGGCGCAGGCCCTGAAGAGCTGAAACAGCGCAGCGATGTCGAGGATGCACCCTCGGCCAAGAAGGCCATGGCCGAAGCAGGCGTCAACCGCGACCAAGTGACCGGCTCGGGCCGCGATGGCCGCGTGATGAAGGAAGACGTGGCCAAGGCCGCTTCCGCCCCGCAACAGGCCGCCCCCGCCGCCCCGGCAGCGGTTCCGTCACAGCCTCGCCCCGCCGCCGATGCCGCCCGCGAAGAGCGCGTCAAGATGACCCGCCTGCGCCAGACCATCGCCCGTCGTCTGAAAGACGCGCAGAACACTGCGGCGATGCTGACCACCTATAACGAAGCCGACATGTCGGGCATCATGCAGCTTCGCAACGAATACAAGGACGCCTTCGAGAAGAAGCACAAGGTCAAGCTGGGCTTCATGTCCTTCTTCGCCAAGGCTTGCAGCCACGCCCTGAAGGAAGTCCCCGAGGTCAATGCCGAAATCGACGGCACCGATGTGGTCTATAAAAACTATGTCAACCTTGGCATCGCTGTCGGCACGCCGCAGGGTCTGGTGGTTCCGGTCGTCCGCGACGCCGACCAGAAAAGCTTCGCCGAGATCGAGAAAGAGATCGGCGAGTTGGGGGCGAAAGGCCGTGACGGCAAGCTGACCATGGCCGACATGCAGGGCGGCACCTTCACCATCTCGAACGGCGGCGTCTATGGCTCGCTGATGTCCTCGCCGATCCTGAACCCGCCGCAATCGGGTATCCTTGGCATGCACAAGATTCAGGACCGCCCGGTGGTCGTCGGCGGCCAGATCGTCATCCGCCCGATGATGTATCTGGCGCTGAGCTATGACCACCGCATCGTCGACGGCAAAGGCGCGGTGACCTTCCTTGTCCGCGTCAAGGAAGCGCTGGAAGACCCGCGCCGCCTGCTGATGGATCTGTGATCGGATGCAGGACCATCAGCAGCGTGACCCCGACGAAGACGAACCGCAGGATGACGGTCCGGTGATGAGCAGGGAGGAGGCTGACCGCCTTCTCGCCCAACACCGTGAAAAGCCTGCGACGATCCTTTTGACTTGGATCGTCCGCGTTCTGATCGTCGGGCTGGTGCTGTTGGTCCTGAACCATTTCTTCGGACCGCTGGAATGGATGTGGTTGGGCCTTGCCCTCTATGCACTGGTTTCGCTGTTCTCCAGCTTCGCGCTGGCCCGGCTGAAACGGCGGCAATATGAGCAGCTGGCAAAGATCGCAACGGGGCAGCGTGACTGACAAAGCGGCGCATGATCGCGCCGAACTCCTGTCAGACAGAGATTCGGGGCAGCCCAAGGACCACTGGCCGGAAACTTGCAATCCGGCCCGTTCCAGCCACAGGATACGCCAATGGCATCCGCTTTCCGATGGATGCGTCCGTTTTTAACGAATGGTGCCCCGCACCCAACGACAGGAGAGTGAAGATGCAACTGATTGCCCACTACACCGTCTCTGATTACGCCGCCTTCAAAACCGCCTTCGATGCGGATGCCGAAGATCGTGCCAATAACGGCCTGTCGCTGCTGCAATTGTGGCGCGAAAGCGGGACCAGCGCATGGGCGCTGTTCACCATCGCCGACCAGCCGAAGGCGAAAGCCTATCTTGATGGCGCAGCCGGGGTTTTCAACTCGCAGGGCGGCGTGACCGGGACCAACTTCCACTTTGTCGAGACCGCCTGAACCATGACCCCTGAAATAACCGTTCTTGCGCTTGCCGGTCTGCTGCAGGGCATCCAGTTCGCGACCTTTGCCGTGCCCGCCAATCTGGAACTGGGCACCAAGGTCACCATGGGCCCGCGCGACAAAGAGCCACAGCTTTCCCCCCGGCTCGGGCGGCTTCATCGCGCGCTGTCGAACCATTTCGAGGGGCTGATCCTGTTCACCCTCGCCGTGGTGGTGGTGACGCTGGGCGATGCCTCGTCCGGCTTCACCGCGACCTGCGCGTGGATCTACCTGCTCGCCCGGATCGCCTATGTGCCGGCCTATGCGCTTGGCCTTGTGCCATGGCGCTCGGTCATCTGGGCCACGGGATTTGCGGCGACAATGCTGATGATACTGGCCGCGCTCTTTTCATAGGGCCGGTGATGATGAGAACGGTGCACGAACGGTGTACATGCTGTGCCTCTGTGGTGCACGACCTGTGCGGCCCCGACGGACAAGAAGGAGTATATGATGTCCACCTATGATCTGATCGTGATCGGTGCCGGGCCGGGCGGCTATGTCTGCGCCATCCGCGCCGCGCAGCTTGGCCTGAAAGTGGCCTGCGTCGAGGGTCGCGAAACCCTCGGCGGCACCTGCCTGAATGTCGGCTGCATCCCGTCCAAGGCGCTGCTGCATGCCAGCCACCTGCTGCACGAAACCCATGAAAACTTTGAGAAAATGGGCCTGATGGGCGCCAAGGTCAAAGTCGATTGGTCGAAGATGCAGGGCTACAAGTCTGAGACCGTCAGCGGCAATACCAAGGGCATCGAGTTCCTGTTCAAGAAGAACAAGATCGACTGGCTGAAAGGCTGGGGCGTGATCGAGGGCCCCGGCAAGGTCAAAGTGGGGGATACGGTTTACGAGACGAAAAACATCGTGATCGCAACAGGTTCCGCCCCTGCCACTCTGAAAGGCGTGGATGTGGATAATGACGCGGGCATCGTGGTCGATTCAACCGGCGCGCTGGCGCTGCCGAAGATCCCGAAATCGATGATCGTGATCGGCGCGGGCGTCATCGGGCTGGAGCTTGGCTCGGTCTATTCGCGTCTCGGCGCCGAGGTGACGGTGATCGAATATCTGGATGTGGTGGCCCCCGGCATGGATGCCGAAGTGCAAAAGCAGTTCCAGAAAGTCCTGACCAAACAGGGCCTTAAATTCGTGCTTGGCGCGGCGGTTCAAAAGGCTGAAGCGGTCAAGGGCGGCGCGAAGCTTACCTACAAGCTGAAGAAAGACGACAGCGAACACACAGTCGAGGCCGAAACCGTCCTCGTCGCCACCGGCCGCCGCCCCTTTGTTGACGGGCTTGGTCTGGAGAAGGCAGGCGTCGCGCTGACCGATCGCGGCTTCGTCAAGATCGACAACCACTGGCAGACGAACATCCCCGGCATCTATGCCATCGGCGACGCGGTTCCCGGCCCGATGCTGGCCCATAAGGCCGAAGACGAAGGCATGGCCGCCGCCGAGGTGATCGCGGGCAAGCATGGTCACGTCAATTACGACGTGATCCCCGGTGTGATCTACACCACCCCCGAAGTCGCCTCGGTCGGCCTGACCGAAGAGGCCGCCAAGGAAAGCGGTCGCAAGATCAAGGTCGGCAAGTTCCCGTTCATGGGCAATGCCCGCGCCAAGGCGGTGATGCAGGCCGACGGCTTCGTCAAGATGATCGCCGACGCCGAGACCGACCGGATTCTGGGCTGCCACATTATCGGCCCGAACGCGGGCGAGATGATCCACGAAATCTGCGTGGCGATGGAATTCGGCGCATCGGCAGAGGACGTGGCCCTGACCTGCCACGCCCACCCGACCACGTCCGAGGCCGTCCGCGAAGCGGCATTGGCCCTTGGCGGCGGTGCCATCCATGTCTGACAGGACCTTGACCGGGGGGCGCGTGCAGCGCCCCTCGACCCTGCCCCGCCGCGGCCTGATCCTGTCGGTCCTTGCGCTGGCAGCCTGTGGCGGCGGCGGTAAGGAAAGCCCGCGCGGCGGCGGCAGCCATCGCGGGCTTTATCCCAATGAGACGCCCGAACTGCGGTCCCGCATCAACTACTGGTCGAACCACTACCGCGTTCCGCCCGAACTGGTGCATCGCCTGATCCTGCGCGAATCCGACCACCGCCCCGAGGCCCGCAACGGCCCCTATTACGGTCTCTTGCAAATCCTGCCGCAAACCGCCCGCACCATGGGCTATCGCGGCCCCGATCACGGGCTGCTCAACGCCGATACCAACCTGCAATATGGCGTCAAATACCTGCGCGGCGCCTATATCGTCGCCAATGGCAACCATGACCGCGCGATAAGCTGGTATGCCCGCGGCTACTATTACGAGGCCAAACGCCGTGGCCTTCTGGAGGAAACTGGCTTGCGTGGGTGAACCACGCATGCACCTTAACTTTTAGGGACACTGACAGACACGTTCCGAAATAGGGTCATCTGAAAATACATTGAAACTTGGCGCGTCGGCGACCTTATCTGGCTAAAAGTAAATAGATTTCAGAAAGGTGCATTGGGTGCGCGTAGATTTGATGATTATTTCGGTGTTTCTGTTGATGTCATGTGTGCCTGTTACAACTCCGAAAGGAGCAGGCGAACTCATCAAGTTCAGCAAATCCTCTGATCTCGTGGAAGCGCGGCTTTATTCCAACGACGTGTTTGAGGAATCGGGCTTTGAGGATGGAACTTCCGGACTGAGGTATTTCGATCGTCCCGAGCAACTCCAAAAAGGAGCATTCGATTCAGCACTTGGCTACCTTCGAGGCCACCCATTTGAGGCGAAGGAAGATTTCGGGGTCGAGAGACCGTGCCGGGAAAATGATGCTCAGATTATAATAACTTACTTTGGCGATGAATATGAAAGCTTCGTGTATACCGCTCCGTGTTGGGACGAGGAAATAGGCCCCTATCTGGATCATCTTATTGATTTGATAGGTCAGTATCGCGCGGATTAGTTGACGATATGAAAAGCCTTTGGCGATCCCGGAAGGGCTCGAACCCTCAACCTGCCGATTAGAAGTCGGCTGCTCTATCCAGTTGAGCTACGGGACCGCATGGGCCGCTTTCTGCGTGATCAGACGCGCCTGCGCAAGTCATTCGCGTCACGCAGGACGACCAAGGCATCACAATTCAAGCGTCATGAACACGCTGTTCGGATCGGCACGGTAGTCGCCGAAGGGCGGGCACTCCATGAAACCGGCTCGGGCGTAAAGTCCGCGCGCAGCCACGAAGGTCGGCTGCACGCCGGTTTCCAACGACACTCGGTCCAGCCCCTTCGCCCGCGCGCGACCGATCAGCAGCTCCAGCATGCGTCGTGACAGCCCCTGCCCGCGATGCTCGGCAAGGACATGCATCGACTTCAATTCGCCATGCCCCGGAGACAGCGTCTTCAGCGCGCCCATCGCGACCGGCTGCCCGCCAAGCCGAAGCACGCAGAAGTCGATGACGGGAGAAATCAGACTCTCTCGCGGCAACATGTGGATCGACTCGGGCGGCGTATCGGCGTGCATGTCGGCGGTGTGGCGCTGAAACAGCAATGTCAGATCATCCGCCATCGGGCTTTCGACCGCCATGGTCAGGCGGGACTGCGCATCGCCGGGCAGATCGCTCATGCTGCGGTTACCCGCCAGATGATGTCGCCGACATCGTCGGCCATCAGCAGTGATTTGCCATCGGCGCCGACGGTTACACCCACCGGGCGACCATAAGAAAACTTCTCGTCCGGGCTGAGGAAGCCCGACAGGATGTCACGCGGCGCGCCGTCTGGTCGTCCATCACGGAACGGCACGAAGATCAGGCGATAGCCGCTGAGGATCGAGCGATTCCATGAGCCGTGCTGACCGATCACCATGCCTTCGCCGAAACCGGACAGCGTGCCCTCGGGCATCCAGCAGAGGCCAAGCGAGGCCGTATGCCCGCCAAGCGCATAGTCCGGCGTGATCGCCCGCGCGACCAAAGCCGGGTCCTGCGACACCCGTTCGTCCACATTCTGCCCCCACCAGCAATAGGGCCAGCCATAAAAACCACCGTCCTGAACCGAGGTCAGATAATCGGGCGGCGTCTCATCACCCAGACCGTCGCGCTCATTCACCACCGTCCACAGCTTGCCCGTCACCGGCTCCCACGCGGTCCCCACGGCATTCCGCAGGCCCGAGGCGAAGATACGCGACTGGCCGCTGGCGATGTCCATTTCCCAGATCGCCGCGCGACCTTCCTCGGCCTCCATCCCCTGATCGCCGATATTCGACAGCGAGCCGACGCCCGCATAGATTTTCGTCCCGTCAGGCGAGGCGATCAGGCTGCGCGTCCAGTGACCATGCGGTTTGAAAGAGACCAGCTTCCGGCCCTCTCCGGTCAGACTGGTCGCGCCTTCCTCATACGGAAACGCCACGATGCCGTCGGTATTGCCGATGTAGAAAGTATTGCCGACAAGCGCCATTCCGAAGGGCTGGTGCTGCCCCTCGATGAACACATGCCGCGTCTCGGCCACGCCGTCGCCGTCCTCGTCCCGCCACAGGGTAATGCGGTTGGCACTGCGGACCAGCGCCCCGGCACGGCGCATCGTCGCCTGCGCCGCGCGGTCCATGAAGGATTTCGGCGGGCCGGGCTCTTCACAGGCTTCGGCCACCAGCACGTCGCCATTCGGCAGCACTTCGATCCAGCGGGGGTGATCCAGACCCGATGCGAAGGCGTTCACCTTCAGCCCCGGCGCGGTGGTCGGCAGATGGCCGGGCGCCCAGCCTTTCGCGCTTGGCATCTTCAGCGTCATGATGCCCTGCGCTTTCGGGTCGGGAATGGCCGGCTCTGGTCCGATCGCCTGAACCTTGGGCGAATGCGCCCGGCGCAGGCCCACCATGATTCCCCCCACGATCTCGGTCGCCTTGCCCATCAGGTCCATTTTGCCCTCCATCTGCCTCGTATCGCCGCAAACATAGGACAAATCAGCGGGTGGCCGAAAGGTCCGTTTCAATAACAGCGACACGACGGACGAAAATCGGAAACCGGATCAGGTTTGCGATAAAACTCAAGGCGATGGATTGCGACGGAAGTTCCGGTCTCAGATCGAGCCGCCGCCGGGCATCGCGCAACCGCACCGTTTGCTGGCCCGGCGTTAACACATACGTGCTTGACCTTTGGTCATATTGCGGCGACCACCGCGATCTCTGTTTCGCAGCTTCTCATATTCCGGCGGACCGATGACCCCTCCCTTCCGTTCGATTGCCGACGAACTTGCCGAGGCCCTGCCCCGACATGCCGACAGAATTGCCCTGCGCGATCGCGGGCTTTGCCTGACCTATGCCCAGCTTGCGGCGTTCACAGAGGCAGCCAGACCTGTGCTCGCCGGGCAAAAGGCAGTCGCCGTCTATGGCGTGCCCGGTGCCCTCTTCGGCGCTGCGGTCACCGCCTGCGTGATCGACGGTCGCCCCTTCGTTCATCTGGACCCGGCGATGCCGAAAGCCGTTCTGGGTAATATCCTGTCAGAGCTGAGCATCGATCTGATCCTGACCTCGCAGGAGCCGAAGGAAGACCAGCTTCCGCCGCATGTCCGCGTCGTCGATGCGGCATCGCTGCTGGGCGAAGCGGCGGGCGCGGCGACCCGCGCGGCGCAGGTCTTGCCGAGCGATGCGATCTATCTGGTCGCCACCTCGGGCACGACCGGACGCCCGAAATGCATCCCCGTCACCCACGATTCCGCCCTGCTGTCCTATCACTGGCGCGAGGAATACGCCCCCTATCATCCCGGCATGAAAGTCGGCGTCTATATCTTCGCGATCTGGGAAATGTTCCGTCCGCTGCGCCATGGGGCAGAGGTCTGCTTTCCCGGCCTTGATGAATTGCTGTCGCCGCAGGCTTTCGTGGCATTCCTGTCCGATCACGGCATTCAGGAAATGCTGTTCACCCCGTCGTTCCTTGAGAAAATCCTCGACCCCGTGGACGCTGGTTCCTTGGCAGGGCTCCCGCTGGAAAGGATCATCCTGAACGGTGAGGTCGTCAGCAATCGACTGATCTCCGAGATCAGGACCAAATTGCCTCAGGCGAAGCTGTGGAACCTCTACAGCATCTGCGAAACCCACGACATCTGCATGTCAGAACTGACCGGACCGTCAACGACGGCAGGTGTCACCGTGGGCCGTGCGATGCCCTATCTGCGGGCGGTCGTATTGGACGATGACGACAAGCCCTGTCCGCCCGGCGTGACCGGCCTTCTGCATTTCGAGGGTCCGCGGATGCTGGGTCCGGGCTATATCGACCGGCCCGAAGAAACCGCGCGCCGTTTCCGCGAATTGCAGATCGAGGGGCGCAAGGCGCGGCTCTACGATACCGGCGATCAGGGCTATGTGGCCGAGGATGGTCAGATCACGGTGCTGGGCCGGGTGGCGCATATGCTGAAACTGCGCGGGCACAGCATCCAGACGCGAGAACTGTCCGATACGATGGCCGGGCTGTTGCGGTTCACTCAGGCGATCCCATGGGTCCGAGAGATCGCGGGACAGGGTCAGGCGCTGGTCTTCTACTACACCGCCGATGCCGCGCAGCAGGCCCATAACGCGCAGAACTGGCAGATCGAGCCTTCGGACAACCGGATGCCAGAGGCGCTTTCTGCGGCGCTGCGCAAGGTGCTGCCTGCCTATTGCGTGCCCTCCTATCTGTTGCGCCTCGACGCGATCCCGATCCATCAGGTTTCGGGCAAATGCGACTACAAGGCGCTGCCAGACATCGTCGCCGCCGAAGCACCACAGGATAGCGCCGCGCTGCCGACCGTTGCCCATGCGGCGCGAATCCTGCGTTGTGGAACCGCACAGATCGACGCGGCGCGATCCTTCCACGATCAGGGCGGCGATTCCCTGATGTGCGTCGATCTGATCCTGTCGCTTGAGACGCATTACCAGCGCCGCGTGGATTTCGACTGGGCGCTGAACCTGCCGCTGATCCGGTTGCACCAGTTGCTGACTGATGCCCCGGCGACCGCCACGACGACGGGCTTTGACCGCAAGGGCATCTTGCTGACCGGCGCGACGGGTTTTCTTGGCGGGCATGTGCTGGCCGCAGCGTTGGAAAGGCTGCCCTTGGATGAGGTGGTCTATTGCCTGATCCGCCCCCGTAATCGGGACGCGCAAAGCCGTCTCGATACCCTCGCCCCCGGCCTTGATCACGCGCGCATCGTGGCCGTTACCGGCTCGATCGACGATCCGCGCTTTGGTCTGGACGGGGCGACCTATGACAGCCTCTGTCGGCAAGTGCGTCAGGTCATCCATTGCGCCGCCACCGTCAATCTGGCGGTGGACCGCGCGCGGATGGAGGAATGGTCACGCACCGGCATCCAGACAGTCCTGCAATTCTGCCGCGATGCCGGGGCTGATCTGCGCTTCTCGTCCTCCTCCGCCGTTTTCCCCGAAACCGGCGGTCCTCACCCTGAAGGCCCAACGACGCTCTACGAAGGTTGCTCGGGCTACGGCGCGGCCAAGATCGCTGCCGAGGCCGAAATCGCCGCATCCGGCATTCCAGCGGCCATCGTGCGGCTGCCATCGCTTTACGATCTGGATGCTCCGAACGTCCGCGACATTTGCGAGATCATCCTTGCCGCCTGCCGCGAAATAGGCAGCGTTCCGGCAGGTCTGACCTTTCCCATGACCGACGTGAGGGCGGCGGCGGCGTTTCTGGTCGGGCTGCCCGCGTTGGACGATCTGGGGTGGCACAACCTGATCGCGGATGCGCCGCTCCGCCCCAAGATGCCAACCTTGCCGCCCGAAACATGGCTTGCCCGCGCGCCACTGTCCGATGCGGTCCGGCGTCTGATCGCTTCAGATCCGCTGATCCTGCAAGCCGATGCCCGGTTTGAAAACGCACAGGCAAAGGCTGCGTGGCGACACGCAGTCGGCGGCGACTTCGTGGAGATCTCGGACGCAGAGGCTCTGCTGTCACGGCGGCTGACCTACCAGAGCGAGCCGGCGTTGATCTGATAATCCGCCATGGTCACGCCGCGTGCGGCCTCGCTGGTCAGATAGGCAACAAGTTCGGCGACCTCGTCTGGCTGGACCAGCTTGCCCTGCGGGTTCGACGCCTCGTAACGGGCGCGGACCTCGGCCATGGGCTCGCCCGCGGCGACTTCCGCATCGATGAATTTCTTCAGCATCTCGGTTTCGACCCATGTCGGGCTGACGCTGTTGCAGGTCACGCCCGCCGCCGCCCCTTCCAGCGCGACACAGCGGCCAAGGCCCAGCAGTCCCGCCTTGGACGCGCAATAGGCCGCGTTCTGCGCCATACCCTGATGCGCCGCGACCGAGGCGATGTTGACGATCCGCCCCCATTTCTGCGCGACCATGCCGGGCATCACCTCGCGGATCATCTTGAACGTGCCGGTCAGATTGGTGTCGATGGTGTCGTCCCAGACCTGATCCGAATGGCCGATCACGGCGGCCTCTTCGTAAAGCCCGGCAGCGTTGACCAGAATATCCACCCGCCCGTGACGCGCCAGAACCTGCCCGACGAAATCGCGGCAGCTTTCGGAAAGGCGCACGTCCAGTTGGTCAAATGTGATCCGGTCGCCAAACTCATCGGTCAGATCGCAGGTCAGATCCGGTTGCGCACCGCGTCTGGCCCCGACCACAACCGTCGCTCCGTCCCGCGCCAACCGCGCGGCGACAGCGCGACCGATCCCTGAAAGACCGCCGGTGACGATAGCGACTCTGGTCGATTGCTGCATGGTTCTACCTGTCCTGACCTTGTCTGGTTGCGTCTCTCGCGCGCGGTAAGTCGCACAAACGACCCGCAACCGTCCAGAGCGAGTTGCCGCAACGGCAAGCACATTTCAGGCATAGGCGAATGAAAAGAACCCGCTTGCACGGGGAGCGGCAAGCGGGTCCGGGAGTCGTATCTTGGAGAGATAGTAAGGAAGACTTCTTGAAAACGTCGGCTTCGAGTTTGGGGACTCGAAGCCGACAGAAACACTGGTCCGGAAAAAATGGACCCAACCAACTACAGCAGAAGGATAAGCCTCCTGTTTCACCCCGGCCAACATGGCGTCGGGAAGGGCGCTTGGACGCGCCGAAGCCTCTGTCACACGAAGGTTAAGGAAGGTAAATTCGCATCATTGCCTAGGCAGATTTGCCTAGTTTCAGCGCCTCTGCGAAGCTGGTATTTTCTTAAATTCGTTCCATTTTTCTGACAGCCTGATAAGAGCATGCGAAACCAGCATGTTGGGCGCCCGGCCATGGTGGCCGCCAGTGAGACAAGCACGTCATGACCAAGACCCGCACCGCGCCGCAGGTGGACACCGAGCCTCGCCGTTCCGCCTCGAGACCGGGGCGGATGATCAATTCGCTCAGCGCGCTGATGGCTTTGGGCTTCGCCGGGCTGCAGTTTCTGGCAATTCTGGTGGTCGTGTTCTCGTCCTATGTGACCTCCGAACGGGCGCTGATCCAACATGCGCGCGATCTTTTGCGCGATGTCGGCGTCAATACGATCGAACATTCCAAGGGCTTCCTGAACCCGGCACAAGGCGCGGCAGAACTGGCCGCGCGGCTGGCGCAGAACGAGGTCATCACTGGCGACGATACCCGACAGCTTGAAAGCCTGTTGTTCCAGCAATTGCAGATCGCACCGCAATTCGCGGGCCTTTATTTCGGCCGCTCGGATGGCGGCTTCGTCTATGTGATGCGCAGTCCGAACGGGCCGGGCGCGTTCCGCACCAAGGTCATCACCTACGAGGATGGCGTGCGGAACACGCAACTGATCTGGCGGAACAAGGATTTCACGGCGGTGGCGCAGCAGATGGACCCGCTGGATCGCTTCGACCCGCGCGACCGTCCTTGGTATCGCGAAGCCAGCGCCGAACTGACCACGATCTGGACCGACCCCTATATCTTCTTCTCGTCACAGCAGCCGGGGATCACGCTTGCCGCTCCGGTGACCAACCCTGACGGCAGTGTTCGCGGGGTTGTCGGCGTCGATATCGAAATCAGCATGATTTCGGAATTCCTGTCGCGGCTGAATATCGGCATGCATGGCAAGGCGCTGATCATCAACCACAATGGCGACGTGATCGCCCATCCCGATCAAAGCTTGCTGAAGACCATTCAGGACGACGGCACGTTGCGTTTTTCGGACATTCGCGAGCTTGGCGATCCGATTGCGCGCGCGGCCTTTGGCCCGCTGGCATTGGCAGGCGGCATTCCCGTCGCGGTCGAGACGCCGACGCAGTTCGTCTATGAGAAAGAGCCCTATGTAGCCGCAATCATGCCGGTGATCGACAAGCGCCTGCCCTGGACGATTGCGGTCTATGCGCCCGAGGAAGATTTTACCGGCGTTCTGAAACGAAACCGGGCGCTGAATATCTGGCTTGCCGCGCTGATCGCGATCATCACGGGTGTCATCGGCCTTGTTCTTGCAGAGATCATGAGCCGCCCTGTCCGTGCCTTCGCTGTGCGCGCAGCACTGATTTCCCAAGGTGAGCTTGATCCCGGTGCAAAGGTTCCGAAAACCTATCGTGAGCTTGAGCGCGCGAACACAACCCTGATGGAAGAAATCGCCGCGCGCCGCACCGCCGAAAGGCAATATGGCGAGACCTTTGACATGGCATCGCGCGGCATGGCGCAGATTGCCGCTTCGGGGGGCGAATTTATTCGCGTCAATTCGCGGCTTAGCCAGATTCTCGGCTATTCCGAGCAAGAGCTGCTGCAGCTTCGCCTGGCCGATCTGATCCATCCGGATGAGCGGATGTTCCTGTTACTGGCCGAAAATCCGGTCACGGCCGATTTTGACGTGAATTCGGAACTGCGCTGCCTGCGCAAAGATGGTGCGGTGATCTGGGTGCGGATCAACACCATTCTGATCCGCGACGGGCAAGGGACGCCCCTGCATGCCGTGCTGACGCTGGACGACATCACGCAGGTCAAGCAGTCAGCCGCGCAGATCGAGCAGCTGGAGAAGGATCTGTCCCATCTGAACCGCGGCAATACGATGGGTGAGATGGCGACCGGGCTGGCGCATGAGTTGAACCAGCCGCTTGCCGCCATCGCCCAGAATGCCGACACCGCGCGGCTTGTGCTGAATCAGCAGCCGTCGCCCGAGCCGGAATTGCAAGTAATCCTTGGCGAAATCGAATCGCAGGCGCTGCGCGCGGGCGACATCATCCGGGCGCTGCGCAGCTTCATCGACAAGGACAAGGGCACGCGCACCGGGTTCGATTTCCAGACCCTGCTGCAACAGGCGCTGCATCTGGTTCGCGCCGAAGCGACCGATGCCGATGTGACGATTCTAACCGAAGGCGTCGATCAGCTTCCCCCCGTTCTGGGAAATCGGGTCCAGATCGCGCAGGTGATCGTCAACCTGCTGCGCAACGCCATCGAGGCCATCGACCTTGGGGACGCGCCGGAAAATCCGCGTCGGATCACCGTGCGCGGGGCATTGGTCAATGACAATGTTCGCATCAGTGTCGAGGATACCGGCCCCGGCGTCCCGCCCGGTCTGGATCTTTTCACCAAATTCGAAACGACCAAATCGAACGGAATGGGGTTGGGTCTGTCCATCTGCCGCTCGATCATCGAGGCGAATGGCGGAAAAATCTGGCACGAAGACCGTCAGGGTGGTGGTTCTGTCTTCGCTTTCAATCTGCCCGTGCATCAGCTTGCTTGACTGATGCGGGGTGACTATGACTTTCTAAGTATTGCTAATATTGCTTGCTGAAGGTCATCATCCGACGCCATGAGCCAGGCCCAAACCACGACCTCGGAAACGCCTCTGACCGTCTATGTGGTGGATGACGATGAAGATATCCGTAAATCCCTTTCCCGCGGATTGCAAAAACGCGGCTATGTGGTCGAATGCTTCGCCTCGGCGCATGAGTTTCTGGATACGTATCGCCCCAGCCGTCAGGGCTGTCTGATCCTCGATTTCGGCATGCCGGGGATGAACGGGCTGGAGCTTCAGAAATACCTGAACGCGATGAAGGTGACGCTGCCGGTGATTTTCATCACCGGGCATGGCGGCGTGCCGGAATCGGTGCAGGCGATCAAGGCGGGTGCGATCGATTTTCTGGAGAAACCCTTCCGTCAATCGGCGCTGGTCGAACGGATCGAAGCCGCCTTTCAACTGGTGGCCGAACGAGAATCGAATCTGGAAGAAGCGCGCAAGCACCGCGCCCGTTTCGATGTGCTGACCGCGCGCGAGAAAGAGATCGTGCAACGCATGGTCGAACAGCCCTCGGAAACCTCCAGCAAAGAGATCGCGGCCCATCTGGGAATCAGCCCGCGCACCGTCGATCACCATCGCGCACGCATTCTGGAAAAACTTTCCGTGCGGTCGGTTGCTGAATTGATCGCATTGGCGAAGGGCTGAATACTGGACGCTGATGCCTCTGACGGTTAGCTTCTGCGCAAATCCTTTGCGTCAGGGGCTGAAACGGGAAGCTATGTCAAATCAGGGCCGCAAGCTAGAGCAGGCCGCGCGGGCGGCGTGGCTATCCTATGTCGCCGGCAAGACCCAGGATGAGATCGCAAGTGTCATGGGCGTGTCCCGACAAACCGCGCAGCGGTTGGTTGCGCAGGCGATGACCGAGGGTCTGGTCAGAATTCGCATCGACCACCCTTTCGCGCAATGCATGGAACTGGCACAGAATTTACGCGCCCGTTGGAACCTGAGCCTGTGTGAAATCGCGCCCGCCGATGCCCCCGAGGCCGGGGTGTCACTGCTGTTGGCGGACGAGATGGAGCGCTGGCTGCGGCGCGCCGATCCGATCACGTTGGCTATCGGGACCGGGCGCACCTTGCGCGGCGGGATTGGCGAGTTGCCGCATCTGGATTGCCCGCAGCACCGAATCGTGTCGCTGACCGGGAACATCTCTCCCGACGGCTCTACCGCTTATTACAACGTGCTGTTCTCGATGTCGGAACTGGTTACCGCGCGCAGCTTTCCGTTGCCATTGCCGGTCATCACCCCATCGAAGGAAGAACGGCAGGCGATCACCACTCAGCCGACCATTCGCCGGGTGATCGAAATGTCGGGCGCGGCAGAGGTTGCCTTCGTCGGTATCGGCACCGTCGATCGAGAGGCACCGCTACGGCAGGACGGTTTCCTGACCACGGACGAACTGGCCGGGCTGGTGGACGCGGGCGCGGTCGGTGAAATCACCGGCTGGGCGTTCGATGCGAATGGCAAGTTGATCGAGGGGCTAAGCAATGATCGCGTCGCCTCAGCACCGATTCCGCCCCGCGAGACCACCATGGTCATCGGTGTAGCCTATGGTCCGGGCAAGATCGCCGCGATCCGCGCCGCGCTGACCGGCGGGTTGATAAACGGCCTGATCACTGACATCGCGACCGGCGCGGCCCTGTTGCGGGATTGAAGACGGCGCGGTTAGAGCGCCCGTCGCCCGGTGACGCGCCCTATTCAGTTTCGTTCAGCAGGCAGAACGTTTCCCCGGCATGGCGCGTGGCGACATAGTAACAATTGTCCCAATGTTCTCGCAGGCATGCCTGCTCGGGTTCCGCGACCTCTTCCATGGTGCAGGGCAACGCGCCGCAACTGCCGGTGTAGAAATCGAGCGACGGGTCGTGGGCAACGACGAATGTGGTTCTGTCGTCCGGCAGTTCCAATTGCGAAAAGGCCGCGCGCAAGGACTGTCGCTGCGCCGGATCAAGAAATGCCGGAACTTGACCGACACCCACGCCGCCGATCTCAAGACGATACCTGAAATACTCATTTGCCCGATCACGGTCGCATCGCCCAAGGCCATCTTCGGTGCCGTGGTTTTCTGCTGAACCGGGCGAGGTGGCAGCCACTATCGCAATCAGCGCGACGACGAGTGACAGGCTTGTGGGCCTGCCCCCTGTCACCGCCGCGCCATCAGTCACACACCCAGACACCAGCGCATTACTGCCTTCTGGGCGTGAAGGCGGTTTTCGGCCTCGTCCCAGATCACCGAATGCGGGCCGTCCATGACGGCGCTGGTCACCTCGTCCTCGCGATGGGCGGGCAGGCAATGCATGAACAGCGAATCCGACTTGGCCTGCGCCATCAGCGCCTCGTTCACCTGATAGCCGCGCAACTGGTTGTGGCGGCGTTCCTTGGCAGATTGCGGATCGTGCATGCTGACCCATGTGTCGGCGATGACCAGATCGGCGCCCTCAACCGCTGCCATCGGATCGCGGACGATCTCGGCCCGGACGCCCTGAGCGCGGGCAAATTCAAGCGCCTCGGATTCGGGATCCAGCGGCGGCGGGCCGGTGAAGGTGAAATCATATCCGAACTGCCCGGCGCCGTGGATCACGCTGGCGCAGACATTGTTACCATCGCCGACCCAGACCACCTTCTTGCCCGCGATCGGGCCGCGATGTTCCTCGAAGGTCATGACATCGGCCATGATCTGGCAGGGATGGGTGCGATTGGTCAGCCCGTTGATGACCGGGACGGTCGCATATTCGGCCATCTCTTGCAGGGTGGCCTCTTCAAAGGTGCGGATCATGATCAGATCGACATAGCGCGACAGAACGCGGGCGGTATCGGCGATGGTTTCGCCGTGACCGAGCTGCATCTCGGAACCCGACAGCACCATCGTCTGCCCGCCCATCTGACGCACGCCGACATCGAAGCTGACCCGGGTGCGGGTCGAGGGTTTTTCAAAGATCAGCGCCACCATGCGCCCGGCCAGCGGCAATTCGTCATCGGGGCTGCCCTTTGGGCGGCCATTCCGCGCCGATTTCATTGCCAGCGCCTGATCTATGATCGACCTCAGATCTGCCTTGTCGGTCGTGTGCAGGTCGAGAAAATGCTTCATCTGTGTAGCTCTCAAGGATTTGGGCCAGCAAGCCCGCTTGGAAGGTCGGGGTCAAGGGGGCTTCGCCCCCGGTCGCGCCGATGCGCGCCCTCCCCCAGGATATTTGCATGAAGAAGAAGCGTTATCGTCGGCGCGTCATGATGCGGGCCGGATGGCCTTCGCTGTCGGTGCGGATCTCATCGCCGGTGAAGCCGGCCTTTTCATAGGCGCGGATGGCGCGGGTGTTTTCGGGATCGGGGTCGATGGCGAGGATGGGCGTGTCGAGCAGCAGCAGATCGCCAAGGGCGCGCAGCCATTGGCCGCCATGTCCCCAGCCTTGCGGGCCGCCGAACACATCGATGGCGATGGTGTCGGCGGGCAGATGGGCGAATTGCGGTGCGGGCCAGTGATGCGCGGGGTAATATTGCGCATAGCCCAGCGGCACGCCGTCCCGCAACGCAAGCACCTGTTCCATGGCCGGGCTGTCCAGATCCTCGGTCACCAGCGAAATCTGCCGGTCAGGCCCGCCCCACCATGCCGCGACCTCGGGCTGGCGCAGCCACTCTGCCAGCATCGGCAGGTCGTCGCGGGTGACGGGCCTGAAGGCATAGTCAGGCATCGAGGCTTTCCGCCGCCTTGTCCAGCCGCGTGACCGCCTCGGCGATGTCTTCGTCGCTGATGTTCAGCGGCGGCAGCAGACGCAGGGTATTATCGGCAGCGGCCACGGTCAGGAGATGCTGGTCATATCCCGCCGCGACCATCTCGGTCGGGGCGATTTTCATCTTCAGGCCCAGCATCAGGCCCTGACCGCGCACGCCTTCGAAAATATCCGGGTGGGCAGAGACAAGTCCTTCCAGCTTCTGCCGGAACAGCGATGCCTTGCGGTTCACCTCGGACAGGAATTCGTCGGTGGCGACGATCTCCATCACCTTTGCGCCGACGGCGCAGGCCAAGGGATTGCCGCCATAGGTCGAGCCGTGGGTGCCCGCGACCATGCCCGAGGCGGCCTCTTCCGTGGCCAGCACCGCGCCCAGCGGGAAGCCCCCGCCGATGCCCTTGGCGACCATCATCACATCGGGGGTGATCCCCGCATATTCATGCGCGAAAAGCCGTCCGGTCCGGCCCATGCCGCATTGTACCTCGTCCAGGATCAACAGCGCACCGTGCTGGTCACACAGCGCCCGGATGCGGCGCAGATCATCGTCCGAGAGCGGGCGGATGCCGCCTTCGCCCTGAACCGGCTCGACCATGACGGCGGCGGTGTTCTTGCCCATTGCCGCTGCCAGCGCGTCGAGATCGCCCCAAGGCAGCGTCTTGAAGCCCGGCATCAGCGGGCCAAAGCCTTTGGTCATCTTCTCGGACCCTGCCGCCGCGATGGCGCCGGTCGAGCGGCCGTGAAAGGCGCCCTCGAAGGTCAGGATTTCGATGCGTTCGGGCTGGGCCTGTTCATACCAGTATTTGCGGACCATCTTGATCGCCAGTTCCGCCGCCTCGGTGCCGGAATTGGTGAAGAAGACGGTGTCGGCAAAGGTATTTTCGACCAGCAGATCGGCCAGCTTTTCCTGCTGCGGGATCTGGTAGATGTTCGAGACATGCCAGATCTTCCCCGCCTGCTCGGTCAGGGTGGCGACCAGTTCGGGATTGGCATGGCCCAGCACGTTCACGGCGATTCCCGCGCCAAGGTCCAGATATCGGGTGCCGTCGGCGGTAATGGCCCAGGAACCCTCGCCCCGCTCGAACGCGAAGGAGGTGCGGTTATAGGTCGGCAGAACATGCGAAATCATGGCGGATTCCCCGAATGGCATGACAGATTTTAAAGGCAAGAAAGGATCGGTCGCTGACGAAACGTCAACGTCGGGAGCGTGCGGTAAAGGCGGTCCATGCGATCATGTGACCGGGCATAGCGCGGAAAATCGCCCCGCGCAATCACGGTTTCATCCGGTAGCCGGATTTCAGCCAGCGCCATGCGACATAGAGGACTAGCAGCACCACGCCGGTACAGATAACCAGCCCACGAAGGGGCGGCGCGTCGCTGACCCCGGTGACGCCATAGCGCGCGCCGTCGATCAGGTAGAAGATCGGGTTCCAGTGGGACAGCGTGTCGAAGGGCGCAGGCAGCGCCTGAACCGAATAGAAGGTGCCCGACAGAAAGCTGAGCGGGGTGATGATGAAATTGCTGATCGCCGCCATCTGGTCAAATTTCTGCGCCAGAATGCCGGCAAGGATGCCCAAGCCCCCCAACAGCAGCGCCGCCAGCAGCACGAAGGTCACCGCCCAGGCCGGATGCGCGATCCCCGCCCCCGTCACCAGCACCATACCGCTGCCAATGACCACCGCCACCAGCCCGGCCCGGACCACCGACCCGGCCAGATATCCGGTCAGCAGTTCCGCCGCCGACAAAGGCGGCATCAGCGTATCGACGATATTTCCCTGCACCTTGGCCGAGGTGATCGAGCTTGAGGTATTGGCGAAGGCGTTCTGGATCACCGTCATCATCAGGATGCCCGGCCCAAGGAATTGCAGATAGGGCAGGCCCATCACCTCGCCCCGCCCCTGCCCCAATGCCAGCGCAAAGACCAGCACGAACAGCGCCGCCGTCATCAGAGGTGCAAAGAGCGTCTGTTGCCAGACCGCCATGAAGCGCATCACCTCGCGGCGGGTCAGGGTCCACAGGCCCAGCCAGTTGACGCGACCAAAGCGGCGCACCCCCATTCGGGAAATCTCGGGGCTGATCGGTCTTGTCATGCTGCGGTCCTTGAATTCCTGCGTGGCTGACGCTAAATCTCGGCATCCCGTTTCTGACGGGACTACTCTCAGGTTTCAAGATGGGGCGGCGGGAACGGATCCGCCCGGAAAGGCAGCCATGTCCTGGACGGATGAACGCGTCGAGACGCTGAAGCGCATGTGGGGCGAAGGCCAGTCCGCAAGCGCCATCGCCAAGGAGCTTGGCGGCGTGACGCGAAATGCAGTCATCGGCAAGGTGCATCGCCTTGGCCTGTCGAACCGCACGGAAGAGGCCGAGGCGGCACCCGCCGCTGCCCCCGCGCCTCAGCCTGTTGCCGAGAAAAAGGCCGAAAAGAAACCCGCCGCGCCGAAGCCCGAGCCACAGCCCACCGCTGCGAAGCCCGAAGCTGCTCCGGCCGAAAAGCCCGCGGTGGCCGCGCAACCTGCGACGTTTACGCCGGTTCCACGCCGCCCCATCGTGCCTGCGGGCCAGCCGCTGCCGCCGCAGCCTTCGGCCAATGAGATCAGCCCCGAGGCGCTGGCCTCGGTCCGCGAGGTCGAGAAGAAGGCCCGCAAGCTGACGCTGATGGAATTGACCGAGCGGACCTGCAAATGGCCGATCGGCGATCCGGCGACCGACAAATTCTGGTTCTGCGGCCTGCCCAGCCAGCCCGGTAAACCCTATTGCGAGGCGCATGTCAGCGTTGCCTTCCAGCCGATGAGCTCGCGCCGCGACCGTCGCCGCTGATCCTGTGGCGCATTTCCCGCGCCTTGCCGCGCTTGCGGTAACCCTGCGCGGCGACGAGGTGTTGCTGGTCCGCCGCCGCAATCCCCCCGATGCGGGCCTTTGGGGTTTCCCCGGCGGCCATGTCGAACCGGGTGAAACTGCGCTTGCCGCTGCCGCGCGCGAACTAGCCGAAGAGACCGGGATTATCGCGACACCGCGCCTTTATTTGGACAATGTGGACCTGATCCTGCGCGCGCCGGATGGTGCGTTGCGGTATCATTTTCTGCTGGCCGCCGTGCTGTGTGATGATCCAACCGGCGATCCCGTCGCCGCAGACGACGCGCTGGCCGCTGCATGGTGGCCGATCCAGCAGGTTCTGACCGGCAACCTGCCACTGTCACAGCATGTCGATGAGGTTCTGCGCCGCGCCCTGATCATGCGCTCCGATCCGGTTGCAAACGCGCCTGACTGATCCCGTCAGTCTGCGCCGGGCGCCAGTCCCTCGACCCATGCTTTCAGCATGATTTGCGCTACCGCACCCTTGCGTGCCGGGGCGATTCGGTCGTGGCGTCCCTCCAAAGCCTCCGCAATCTCGGCCTTGTCGATCCAGATCGCATCCTCAAGCTCATGTGGATCAATCACGATATCGCGCGTCTCTGCCCAACCAACGCAACCGATCATTAGCGACCCCGGAAACGGCCAGGGCTGCGAGGTAAGGTAGCGCACCTCTCCGACCCTTACGCCCGTTTCTTCGAAGACCTCGCGGCGAACCGCCTGCTCGATGGTCTCGCCCGGCTCCATGAAGCCCGCCAGAAGCGAATACATCTTCTCGGGCCAGATCGATTGTCGGCCCAGCAGCACCCGATCCCCGTCCAGCACCAGCATGATCACCACGGGATCGGTGCGCGGGAAATGTTGCCGCCCGCAGGCCGGACAATCGCAACGCCAGCCGGCATAGACGACCTGCACCGGATTGCCGCAATTGGCGCAGAAGCGGTGGCTTTGCCGCCATTCGAAAATCCCCTTCGCCGCTGCGGCAATGCCCGCGTCAAGATGAGCGATGTCGCCCATGATTGCGCGCAGATCGATGAATTTGCGGCTTTCGCTCAGGTCCAGCGTCTGCCGGTCTACGAACTCGGCAGGCGCTTCGTCGGGCGGTGCGATGTGCGACACGTCGATGGCGAAATGGGACAGGCCATGGTCATCGATGCCCATGAACAAGGGCGGCTCGGGGCAGTCGCGAACCAAGGGATCGGTTGCCGACAGCCATGCGAGGCGCGGACCGTCATCGGTCAGGTCGAACAGCGCCTTGCCGCGCCAGAACGGCAGCACCCGGTTTGCGGGATCGGCCAAGCGGCGGGCGATATCGGCCTCGTCGCGGCGCAGATGGTCGGCCCGGTCAAGAAAGCTGCCTGCGAAGGTGACATCGGATTCGGGTATCATGCGGGTGAAGCTGTCGCTTTCCGCTGGCAGAGGCAAGGGCCGACCGACCTATCCGAGCGGTCCAAGATAAGGCGTCAGTCCCCGCCTCCGCCCCCGCCGCAATCGCCTGAATCCGAGCTGCTGGAATGGTCAGACGCGGCGACCCCGTCACCCGATACCACATAACCGTCATCACCGCGACGACGCGGCTGCCCACGATGTTTGGAACTGCGGATCGTATAGACCAGCAGAGCAATCAGAGCGAATATGCCCAAGGTTATGACAATCGCGACCGTATCGACCATGTGAACGCTCCTCCAAGACGGATGTGGTTGCGGCCCTGCGACGCGACAGTCTGTACCTAGCCGGAACCGCTTACTGCGACCCCGCCATATCCCTGATCCGCTCAATCCTGTCGCCATGCGCCGGATGGGTCGAGAGCCAGCTTGGACCATCAGCCCCGAAATCCTCTTCCAGCGCCTCGAAGAACCGCGCCAGCGCCACACCATCGTAACCGGCAGCGGTTGCGGTGGCGACGCCAAGGCGGTCTGCCTCGGCCTCGTGGTGGCGCGAATAGGACAGCGACAGCAGCAGGTTCCCCTCTCGCAGCATGTCCTGCAGCAGGGGGCCGGGATCGCCCGCGATCAACGTCACCAGCAGATAGCTGGTCCCTGCGCGGTAAAGCTGCGCCAGAACGTGACGCTCGGACACATGTGCCAGTTCATGTCCCAGAACGCCCGCGATCACGTCGGGATCGTCGAAACGTTCCAGCAACTGATCGGTGACGACGACGGTGCCGCCCGGCATGGCGAAAGCGTTCGGGCCGATGGCAGGCATATCGCGGAACAGCAGCCGGTATTCGCCCCAAGGCGCGGGCGGTGCCTGCTCGCGCAATCTGGCGAAGATCGCCTGAACCTCTTTTTGCCGGGCGGCGCTTGTCCGGCTGTCGTCGGCGAAGGTGCGGTCGATCACCGCCATGTTCCCGGCATCGATCACCTTGACCACGCTTTCCGGCGTCACCCACATGGCGACAGCGACCAGAACGCTCAGCCCCCACCGCCAGATCGCGAATGCCGCGAACAGGCAGAGGCCAACCACCAGCGCAAGCCGCGGATGCCATGCCTCGGCGCGCGAAAGCCTGCGCCCCTTACGCGGTCCCGGCAGGGTCGAGACATCGCTGCCCGGCGCTGCCTCGAACTGCCAGTCGCCCGGCAGTTCGACAAGCAAAGGGCCGCCCGGAATCTGTTCGATCCCAAGCGGCACTCCGTCCGTCAGCAAATTGCCGTCATGATCCTGCAGGCGGGCCATCCCGCCGTCCCGCCAGACCAGCCGCGCCGGAATCCGGCGCGAGCTGAGTGGTGGATAGGCATGACCCTCGGCGTGAAAGGGTTTCACGTCAGATGGCGACACCAAGATCGATGCCTTCGATATCGGTATAGGCATCGCCCAGAGCGGTGACCTTCGCCGCCTCGGTCCCGACGAATTCGTCCAGCGAACCGGTGGCAAGCACCTGCGTGTTCTGTGCCAGATAGCGCGCCAGCCGCACCCGTGCCCAAGGCAGCATCAGGCCAAGCGTCAGCACCGCCACGACCGCGCTGGAGATCGCAATCCAGATCAGTTGCACCGGCGTCACGGTCGAGCGGAAGCGGACCCCACCCTCAAGCGTGGTGTTTTCATAGACCGCATTGCGCAGGAACGCCTGATAGATGAAGGCCGCGGGCAGGATGGCTGCGAAGAACACCACATAGAGAAGGCCAAAACGCACCATGATAGCCGGATCGGGATTAACCCCCGTGGCCGAGGCATAGGCCATTTCCTCGAACAACTGCATACCGCCAATGGCTACGAAGCCCACGACAAGCGCCAGAACCGCCCAACCGACTGCCAGCAGGAACGCCTTGTAGAACGGTCCCACACCGGAATCGAAGGCAAAGCGCGCAGTGCCGTAGCGATGGCCGCCGATCGTATAACGATGCACGGCACGCGCCACGAAAGGATAGGCCAGATAAAGCGTGAAGACGCTGAGCAGCGGGAAAAGCATGAACACGAGGAACGAGCGGCCATAGCTTCCTTCGAAGCCAAACCGCACCCGCGAGAAGCTGGTCATCCGCGCATTGAACGCAATCGAGCGGTTCAGCAGCCACGGAAAGGCGAACAGCAGCACGATAATGGCGACAAGGTTGACGAAGGGGATCATGAAGGGGATCAGCGCCAGCACCATGATCACGCGAGCGGCAAAAATCTGTCCGCCCGTCGCATGGTAATCGAAATGGCGACCGTCAATCACCGTATTCTGTGCGAAATAACGTTTCGTCCTTACCTTCGCCCATGCCGAGTAAACCCCAAGCGTGACAATCGAAAGCAGGATGTTGACGATCCAAATTCCAAAGAAGGTTTTTGCATTTCCGGTGAATTGCACCTGATGCGTTTGTGAAGGCTGCATGAAATCCATCCGTTTTGGTAAGATAATAGCCCGACGCCATAAACATTCGCGTTCAACGGGTAAAGCCTGTTTCACGAATTCAATCACAAAATCATGATAAATAGTTAATTTTACGTTACGGCGCGCCGCCTTTTCAGAAATTCGTTCTGACGCTTGACTTCGAGTACGCTCGAACATGCATCCTTCCCGACTTCCGACACGGACAGACGCCATGAAGATATCCGATCTCGCCCACCGCAGCGGCCTTACCGCGCATACGATCCGCTACTATGAACGGATCGGGCTGATGCCGCGCGCGGATCGCGACGGCTCGGGGCATCGGGATTATGGGCCTGAAACCCTGATCTGGGTCACCTTCATCGGCCATATGAAGGCAGCCGGAATGCCGATTTCCGAAATGCTGCGCTATGCGAGGCTTCGTCAGCAGGGTGCCGGGACAAGCGATCAGCGCGCCGACATTCTGCGAAAGCGGCGGGCGCTGGTGGCGCAACGGATTACCTCGCTTCAGGCCACTCTGGACGTGCTGGACGGCAAGATCGCCGGATATGACATGGAAAGGACCAGCAATGACAACGACCGAAACACGGCTTGAACGCGGCCACCGCAACCTTGCGCAAATTGACGGATCGGGCGGTCAAGCAGTGATCGACGCGCTGGCCGATATCGCCCCCGATTTCGCCACCTATCTGCTGGAATTTCCCTTCGGCGATATTTATGCGCGCCCCGGCCTGTCCCATCGGGACCGCGAAATTGCGACAATCGCGGCGCTGGCGGCCATGGGGAATGCGCAGCCGCAATTGCGGGTCCATATCCGCGCCGGGCTGAATGTCGGGCTGACCCGGACCGAGATTACCGAGATCCTGATGCAAATGGCCGTCTATGCCGGATTTCCCGCCGCGCTGAACGGGCTGTTTCTGGCGAAAGAGGTCTTCGAAGAATAAGCGTTCCGCAGCGCAGCCCGGATTGGCGATCCTGATCTGCGGCTGATGTCGGTTGCGCTTCTTGGCCAAGCCTCAAAGCGGCACCCGGCCACTTTCATTCACGATGCAACGGGGCTACATACACGCGCATTGACAAGGACGCATCATGGCCCGCCACCTCATCACCTCTGCCCTGCCTTACATCAACGGCATCAAGCATCTGGGGAACCTCGTCGGTTCCCAGCTTCCTGCCGATGCCTATGCCCGCTACCTGCGCGCACGCGGCAATGAGGTGATGTTCATCTGCGCCACCGACGAACACGGCACCCCGGCAGAGCTTGCCGCCGCCAAGACCGGTGAGCCTGTCGCGGATTATTGCGCACGGATGCATGGCGAACAATCGGCGCTGGCCGCCGGTTTCGGGCTGAGTTTCGACCATTACGGACGCTCTTCCAGCGACCGCAACCGGGTGCTGACCCAGCATTTCGCAGGCCAGTTGGCTGATAACGGCTATATCCGCGAAGTCTCTGAAAAGCAGGTCTATTCCATCGACGATGGTCGCTTCCTGCCCGACCGTTACATCGAGGGCACCTGCCCGAATTGCGGCTATGACAAGGCGCGCGGCGATCAGTGCGAGAATTGCACCAAGCAGCTTGATCCGACCGATCTGATCAATCCGCGCAGCGCCATTTCCGGCAGCACCAATCTTGAGGTGCGCGAGACGAAGCACCTTTATCTGCGGCAATCGACGCTGAAGGGCGATATCGCCGAATGGATCGACGGCAAGAAGGACTGGCCGATCCTGACCACCTCGATCGCGCGGAAATGGCTGAATGACGGCGACGGTTTGCAGGATCGTGGCATCACCCGCGATCTGCACTGGGGCGTGCCGGTGAAACGCGGCGATCAAGACTGGCCGGGGATGGAGGGCAAGGTCTTCTATGTCTGGTTCGACGCGCCCATCGAATATATTGCAGCGACTGCGGAATGGGCTGATTCCGAAGGAAAATCCGATGCCGACTGGCGCCGCTGGTGGCGTCTGGACGAAGGCGCGGAAGATGTCACCTACACCCAGTTTATGGGCAAGGATAACGTGCCCTTCCACACTCTGTCCTTCCCGGCGACGATCATCGGATCGGGCGAGCCGTGGAAGCTGGTCGATTACATCAAATCCTTCAACTACCTGACCTATGACGGCGGCCAGTTCTCGACCTCGCAGGGGCGCGGCGTCTTCATGGATCAGGCGCTGGAGATCCTGCCTGCCGATTACTGGCGCTGGTGGCTGCTGTCCCACGCCCCGGAATCCGGTGACAGTGAATTCACATGGGAGAATTTCCAGCAATCGGTGAACAAGGATCTGGCCGATGTGCTGGGCAATTTCGTCAGCCGCATCACCAAGTTCTGCCGCTCGAAATTCGGCGAGGAAATCCCGGCTGGCGGCAGCTACGGCGATGAGGAGCAACAGCTTCTCGACGCGCTGACAACCCGTATCCGTGCCTATGAAGGCTTCATGCAGGCGATGGAGGTCCGCAAATCCGCGTCGGAACTGCGCGCCATCTGGGTTCTGGGTAACGAATACCTGCAATCAGCCGCCCCTTGGTCAACCTTCAAGACCGACCCCGAAAAGGCAGCGATGCAGGTGCGCCTTGGGCTGAATCTGATCCGGCTTTATGCGGTGTTGTCGTCGCCGTTCATCCCGTTCACTTCGGACGCGATGCTGCAGGCCATGGGAACAGATAATGCGGACTGGCCCGATGATGTGACAGCGGCGCTGGAGGCATTGCCAGCAGGTCATGCCTTCACCGTGCCAGAGGTTTTGTTCGCCAAGATCACCGACGATCAGCGCGCCGAATGGGAAGAGCGTTTCAAGGGCGTGCGCGGTTAAGGATGTGATCACGCCGGCGATCATCTGCTTCTGGATCGTGGCGGGCTGCGCCGCTTGGGTTCAGACGATGACCGGCTTTGGCCTTGGCCTGATCCTGATGGCGGCGGCGGGGCTGTTCGACCTGATGCCGCTGCCGGTCGCGGCCAGCGTTACCTCGGCGCTGGTGATCCTGAACACTTCGACCATCCTGAGACGCAACTGGCGTCACGTTGACCGGGCATCCTTCGGCTGGACCATGCTGGGCGCGGTTCCGGGGCTTGTGGTGGGGTTCCTGCTGCTGGGCTGGCTGGCGGGCAGCGCGCTGACGGTGCTGAAGCTGCTTCTGGGGCTGGTGATCACCGGCGCCGCGATCCAGACCGCAATGAGCCGCCAATCCCTGAAAACTCGCAGCAGTTCAGCCAGTTTCAGCATCACCGGCTTTGCGGGCGCGATCATGGGCGGATTGTTCGCGACCTCCGGGCCGCCGATCATCTGGCAATATTATCGCCAGCCCTTCGCCCTTGATGCGATCCGCACAAGCCTGATCGCGATTTTCTTCGCCACACAGATCGTGCGGATGAGCCTTGTCGGCGCAAGCGGCCATTTCGACAAGCAGTTCCTGATCACCGCTCTGGGCGCCGCACCGATTGTCCTGACAGCCACCTGGTTCGCGCGCAATTATCCGCCCAACATTTCGCCCGCTGTCATCAGGCGCATCGCGCTGATCCTGCTTGCCTTATCTGGAATCGCCCTTTTGCTGCCCGCCGCTGTCTTGCTGACAACCGGCGCCTGACGCGCATATCCCTGAAGGGACCAGCGCCGCAGACGGGAAACTTCATCGCAAAGAGCGCCTATTTTTGCGCTCTATCCCGCTGATATAAATGACGGCTCTCCCCTCGATTGCGTCGCGCCTGTCTCTTTCTCCGAGATCGCGTTCTGATTTCATCGCAAAGATCGCGGAATGGTGATTGCCACCGCTGATTCGTGTTTTGAGGGGATGATGAGTTTTAAATCTTGGTGCCTTGGATTGGCGGTTGCAGCGGTCATCGCCCCGGTAGCGGAAGCCTCGACCTACCAGACCTATCGCTACGGCCTGACCTATGTTGAGACATTTTATGACGATGTGCGGGTGATCGATCTCAGCGACCAGTTCCTGCCTGATCAAAACTACACTGTCCTGACCGCCAGTGACGATCCATGGGGATTGCCGCTTTACCATCAGGCTCTGGTGCCCGGCGCGAAATTTCAGTTCGAGCTGGTGACATGGGGAGATCGCGATCTGGTCAGTTGCATGATCGGACCGATAAGCTGCACTGGTCGCGGAGAGCCTTATTACAGTGGTGTCCGCACCGATCCGATCACCGTCTTCAGCGAGCTTGAGAGCCTTTATTTCGAAGGGGCCGCCAAGATCGGCACCGTCGTGGATTTCTACGATACCGCCTTCTATCTGGGGCATATCTTCGATTTCGGCAGCTACATGGTGAATACACGAGGTCGCCACAGCCAATTCGTCATCTCGTCGATCCCGGCCGTTCCGCTGCCCGCGACGGCGGCACTGTTACCAATTGGGCTGAGCCTTCTGGCGCTTTTGCGTCGCAGACGAAAAAGGCTGGTCTGAGCAACAGTCTCTGGCCTGCACATCCTTGCAACGTCCAGCTTTCACTTGCCAAAATCTGGCAGCTTGGATAGCGACGATGGATGTGCCGGGCCAGACTCGGCGCTGCGGGCGTGGTGGAATGGTAGACACAAGCGACTTAAAATCGCTAGGGCTTGCCCGTGCGGGTTCGAGTCCCGCCGCCCGCACCATTTAAAAGGCCGACGGACTAGCAATTGCAAGTGCGTTGGCGGAGGTAGTAAGAGACTGTCCCCCAATGTGTCCCCCAACCAAACTGCGCACTATTTGCGACAGCGTCGACGCCACCGCTTCGTTTTCGGCATAGGTCGAGAATCGGCGGGCGGGTGCAGATACGGGGAGAGCGCCTGAACACCCTCGCGGGTCAGCGCATTCACCCAGAAATGACCGCCGCGCAGATTCGGATAGAGGCGGGCGAAATACTCCTCCCACTAAACCCATGTGCCGTCGTCCATTTGCGTCGGGAACCACGCGAAGAAGCAGGAACCGCGCTTCATCCGAACGAGCCATTGCGCCTCTGCCTCACCGCGCCAACGCATCACGGCACCTCGCGCCAGCAGCCGGGGATCCGCGTTCAAGGATTGGATGCTCATGCGCGGCCCTCACACATGACCGCTGCAGCCGTCGGAGGTTCCGCGGCATTCTTCATCGACAGAAGCGAACTTCAGGCAACACCAGCCGATCAGCAGAACGACGATGGTGACCGCCATAAACTCCCTAGCGCCCGCCAGATCGACGCTGGGCACCTCGGGCACCGAAGGACCCTCGACTGGTACAGAGACCGACACCGACGACACCGGAGTGCCTCCGAGGTGATGGTAGCGATCGAGCACCGGATCGTAGTGATTGAGCTCGGAAGGAACCTTGCCCTCCACGGGACGATCATCGCCAAGCACCAGCAGCGTCCGATCACCATACTGATCACGAAAGGGGGCCGGGACAGATGGGCGGAATCCCATGCCGTTAAACCAATGGATGATATCGCCCCGCATCACGCACCCGCAGAGGCTGGGCGGATCATCGACTCCATTTCGGAGCGACGCAGCAGAGAGATGCCGTCCAGCTTATAGATTGTGACGACGCCTTTTGCCGCCCAACGATAGATAGTCGCGCGATGGACTCCGTAGACATCCTGAACGCGCGACAGGCGGATATATTCGGATCTTTGGTCGTTCGACATATTGAGCCTCCTTTTAAGGAAACTTGCACTGTCGCAGTTCGCGGCGCGTAGGCGCGCGCGGGCGCGCGCGGGCGCGGACGAGAAACGGGGCGGCTTTTGCGACTGCCCCCAATTTCTTCCCCTTTAGCAAAGGCCGACACGCATGGACGCCATAGCAAGCCAATACGACGGCGCATGACACGCGGCCAGCGGAGAAGTGTAATCCTAATCGCCGTCACAAGCCGCATTCACTCTTTCTTTCGGCATGCTGAGGGAGTGCTCAACAGCGCGCGCAGTGCATGCGGTGTTCGACTTTGCTAATTCCGGCTGGACATGGCGGCGTTATAGGTGGTCTTCTCGATCAACGCATTAGAGCAAGATCGATATGTCCAGATACAATCCATACTCGACTTCCGGCTTGAAAAAATTCGAGACTGAGCGACAGAGAAAAAAGGCCCTCGATCTAACGCGCCAATTTGAAGCGGAGCGCCAAGCACTGACTTCGATCCTGCAGAAATCGCCGACGATCAAAGACATGTCAGAATGGATGGGTGCCGAAGAAATCGCATACTTCAAGGCAAAAAAATTTGGCATAAAAAAGCCGGTCAAAGGCTATCATAAACCGAAACCTGCGCGACCTACGCCCGGTTTCATCGATAGACTGTTCGGTCGTGCTTCAAAGATCGAGCAGGATTATCTCGACCTCTGCGCACGCGTCGAAGCTGATAATGCCGAGGTTGACCGCCAGCATGAGGCCGCGGTCAAGAAATGGGAAGATATCCGATTAACGCACGAAGCAGAACAGCAAAAGATGGAGGCGTCCGAGGCGGCGCGCGCTGAACGGACCAACCAGAAGATCCGGGACATCAAGCAGTCTTGGCAGACCGGAGAGGCGGAGACAGTCGTTCAGTATGTGGCTGCCGTCATGAAGATGTCAGATCATCCGCAACCTCTTGTGCCCCGGGTGAAGCTACAATTTGACCGACCGTCGAAGCTGGTTCTGATTGATTATCAGCTCCCCCTTCCATCGGCCATGCCGACAACGAAAACCGTGCGATACAACGCAACGTCGGGCGAGTTTTCCACGACCCAGATCTCTCAAGCCAGCGCGCGGGCCCTTTACGACGGCGTATGCTACCAAGTCTGTCTACGGGCTATCAGCGACACGTTCCGCGGCGACAAACCTCGGAACATCGACACCATTGCGTTCAATGGCAACGTCGAAGCCGTGAATGCCGCGACCGGGAAGAAGTCGACGGAAACCATCCTGTCGATCTTGGTCACGCGCGATGAGATCGCTGGCATCGATCTCAAGCATGTCGATCCGAAAGCTTGTTTCAAAGCCCTGAAGGGCATCTCTGCTTCGAGCTTGGCTGGCCTGGCCGCAGTTCCGCCGGTGCTGACGTTTAACAAGCAGGATCGCCGGTTCATCAAAGCCGAAGATGTGCAGCTAATCGACGACGGATCCGTCAATTTGGCTGCAATGAGCTGGGAAGATTTCGAGCACCTAGTCCGCCAGGTCTTCAACAAGGAGTTCGCGGCGCGTGGCGGCGAAGTGAAGGTAACGCAGTCGTCCGCTGACGGCGGTGTGGACGCTATTGCCTTTGACCCTGACCCCATCACCGGAGGCAAGATCGTCATCCAAGCGAAGCGCTATACTCGACCGGTCGGTGTCAGCGCGGTGCGCGATCTTTACGGAACCGCCCAGTCGGAGGGCGCTTCCCGAGGGATCCTCGTCACGACCGCAGACTTCGGACCCGATGCCCACAAGTTTGTCAAGGATAAGCCTCTTACCCTTCTAAACGGCGGACAGTTGCTTGGGTTGCTCGAGAAGCATGGGATGCGCGCAAGGATCGATATTGCGCAGGCTCGGAAGGATATGGGCCTAACAGGCAAGATCTCGAAGAAAGTGCAGGGATGATCGAAAAGTTTCAGGACGCCTCGCCTTCCCAGCTGCTCGAGATGGGAGCTCGGCGCGTCGGGCGATTGCTCAACCAGCGCCAACTGGCGCAAACACCAACCGGGCTCAAGTCGCGGCTGAATGAAAGACCAGTGGTAGGTCATGGCTTACAAGACCCTCTTCAGGAAGCCTTGGGTGTGCGTGTTGATGATAAAACACCTCTCGATCTTCCCGGCCATATTCGGTCCCACGTGATTCGTCAGGCTGTCCCGGTATGAGTGGTCCTCCATGCAACTGACGGATCTCCTAACCGACAGTCCAGAATGCATCTTCGGCGGCCTGATCTTCGGAGAACAGCCATACTTCCTGAATCTTGCCGTTCTCGATACGAAGGATATCGACGCCTGCCATCGACATGGACTTTCTGTCGGTCTTGCCCGAGAATTGCAGCGTCACGGCAACATGCTCGCCATTGGCCAAAATCTTGCCGATGCTGTCGAACTTGAACGTACCATGGCTTCGTTCCATGAACTTGCCGATCAGGCCGAACACCGCATCGCGACCGTTGTAAGTGCCGGAAAGATCACTTGAACCCGGCTGATGCCAGACCAGCGTATCGCTGAGCAATTCGGGAAGCTTTGCCAAATCGCCATTGGCAACCGCATTGAAGTAATCACGCACGATTTTGATGTTTTCGCTGCTCATTGGTCGGTCCTCTCTCTATTGATGGTTTCGATTGGATATGTTGGGGTCGATTCAGTACCAAAGCATCCAGAATGCGCACAAGACGGCACCAATCGGTGCCTTGGGGACCTGAAAGTGACCAAAGCCGATCCTCCGCTTAATCCCTGGAACGTCTTCAAGGTGACCTGCCCGACAAGGCAGGTGCTCAACTGCATTACCGACAAGTGGGCCGTGCTGGTCGTCGGATGTCTGCTCGAACGAGACCGACGCTCTGGAGAGTTGCGGCGAGAGATCGAGGGTATCTCGCAAAAGATGCTGACACAGACCTTGCGAGCGCTCGAACGCGACGGACTGGTGCGGCGCGAAGTGTTTCCAAGCGTGCCGCCAAGAGTCGACTACACCCTCACGCCGCTCGGTCGATCGCTCGGCGGGATTGTTGATCAACTGCGTGAGTGGTCCGAGCAGCATATTGACCAAGTCCTCCAATCTCAGCAGCGATACGACAAAGCGCCGGATAAGCCGTAGCAGGTCAAGAGGACCGCTGATCCATTCAGCGGCTCTCTTTTATCTCTGAGGGCCCTGTATCAGTAGCGCATGCGCCTGCGGATCATGGCTTCGCTATCCTGCCACTCTGCTTCGGTCAGGTACTTTTTGACCATTTCCCGCAACACTGCAGCCATCCTAGGGTAGTCGAACTCACAGGAACTTGCCCAGCTCTCATACTGTTCGGCCAATTCACGTTCTTGGCCTCCACCTTCTCCGCGCCATACCACTCCACGGGCGTAGTAGCGACCAATCGTGAAGCCTCGCTCCAAGTCCGAGCTGTACAGATCGTTGATTGCCTCGCGCACTGGTTCGCATGGCCAGGTGCCATCCTCTGCCGCAGGCGCATGAGCGAGGATCTCACCTATTTGATAGTCCAGCACCGTTCTGTGACCGGTCTCGTCACAAATACGTCTTGCCTCAGTAATCCACTCCTTGAGCTTGTCAGCTTGGATTATGCCGCTGCTGTCGACACCAGGGACTGAAGATAGCGCATCAATGAACGTGCTTGCGTTCTTGGCTGCTTGCTTTTGTTCTGCTGTTAGTTCCTTGTCGCGAGGCTCGTTCTTGCTCCTGTATGCGATTGAGATGGCTTCGCAGAAGAGCGATGGGTTGTCGTTCACTTCTGCTTCTAGGTTTGGAATGCTCCCGCGGTCATGGCGGAACACTTCAAGGTAGAGAAACTCAAGGTTTGCCATTTTACTTTGCCCAATTGTTCCGCGGGTATTGAGCACCTTGAATACCTCTTCGATGGAGTGTTTATCCATCGAGGACGCGGCTTTTTCCGCCTCATTGCTCTTGGGAAGGGCTTTCAGAATTTCGTAGAGTTGCTCGGACTCAATGCTTTTCAGGTCCAGGTGAACCAGCTGCAAAGCTGTTAGCCCACGGCGCGCCTCAATGAGCTTTGTAACGGCATAGCGGAGCTCCTCCTCGGGTTGCCGCGACCAGCTTGCCGTTACTTCACGCCAATATCTCTCAGCCACTTCTTCGCTTGAAGCCTCCACAGCATCCCAAGCATCCCTGCCAAACCGGCACAGGCAAAGCATTCGGACGAGCTGATCATCGTTCAACTCAGCTCTCAGCTTGTTGATGAGTGAAACAGACTTCCCTGCACCCAAAGTGAAGAAGAACCCATCTAGCAAGAATTGAAGTTTCACGGATGTCACGAATTCAAGCTTGCCAATGATCAGCCTTATGAATGCAAGTTGTTCGGCCTCCGATATTAATATTTTCGCAAGGTTGTTACCGACGACGTGTGGAGCATTGCCAGAAAGGGCCAGCCTCACAGCGCCAGAAGTCCCTTCGTCTTCGGTGACTGCCCGTACTGCAGCTTCCCGCTGTTCGGCTACGCGCTGATCCCTAGCCCGGAAGTCATGCCCCTCCTCTTGGATGTCTTCCCACGAATGCTCGACCCACCCGTTCTTGAATAGCCAAGCATGTTTCCACACAATGTCTTCGGGCTCCAGTTCGTCATAGATGTCTCTCGCTTCGCTAACTGTCTCATTTGTATCGGCTTCTGACGCGCCTTTCCTGATGAGGCGGCGGGCGCTTC
The DNA here is from genome assembly GCF_016629665.1 of Paracoccus caeni. Taxonomy (GTDB): domain Bacteria; phylum Pseudomonadota; class Alphaproteobacteria; order Rhodobacterales; family Rhodobacteraceae; genus Paracoccus; species Paracoccus caeni. Next base: position 558,913 of record NZ_JAEPRQ010000001.1, on the reverse strand, counting down.
GGCTGATCCCGACACGGATTTGCTCTCTCAGCCAAGACCGCTCTTCGTCGGTAGCGGTCTTTGCCCATTCCATGACGCGCTGCCAAACCTGCTCCCGATACTTATCGTCGAAGCCTTCAAGACTGTCGATCAGGTCCGAGAGCTTCTCCTTGTTCATGGGAGCCCACGCCAAAGCAGTGTCCACGCAGTGGATGTCAAACCTCCAACGTTCGCTATTGGTTACGACCTCTCCACTGCCCAAGGCATAGTCCCGCCACTTCGGTTTGCCGCGCTTCACGGTGCGACAACGTGAGACAATGAAACCTGAAATTATTCAAGTAAATCGTGGTGTTGCTGCGACGGTCTGCGGCATGATGCGGCATTTCTGACGTTCCCGCCGCCCGCACCATCATTCATCCGATCGGATCTCCTGCGCCGCCCATTTCAGCGCACGGGCCTTGGCGCCGTGATGATGGGCTGCCTCGTGCCAATAGTTCGTGGCGAGCATCAACAGGGTCTCACGGCAAAAGGCGCGGTCATGGGCTTCCTGAATAAGCTCAGATACCGCGGCACCGATTTGTTCTTCGGTGGCGTTGTCGTCCAGACTGTCGAACAATCGACCCATTCGGTCCTCGTGCCTGTCGCGCCTAGTCGGTTTTCAGCGGCGGCGGCTTCTTCATCTGCCAGTGGCGGCGTTCACCGGGGTTAAGCTGGATCGCGGTAATCATCCGCTCGAATCTCGCGCCCATCCCCCAGCCTTTGAACCGCCGCTTCATGTCGCGGATTGCCTCGATCATCTGGTTGTCGTCAAGATCGGCCACGGTCAAGCCCGTCAGTTCCTGCACAGTAGGAACGCGGACACAGCGGAACATCAGTGAGGTATTCCTGACGAACGCCAATGGCTGAAAATAATCGGCCATCAACAGCATGTGCGGCGGCAGCCAGAATTGATCCCATTGCAGGAAATCCTGATGATTGATGATCGACTGCCCGGCGATCAGATGCGGATAAAAGGTCGCCGCCGTGCTGTCTGTCCATTCGGTCCGCTTGCACGCATCCAGCATCAGCAGGGCAATCGCCCCATTTTCCGCGTCCCAGCCAATATCCTGAATCTCTCCGACATGCAGCCGGATACGATCGGACCACGGCGCCAGCAGGCTCTTTGCCAGCGGCAACAGATCGTTCCCCTCGAACGGGGCGACACCATGGGCATAAAGACAGTTCTTCTTGGTCCGGGGATCGACGGTGAAGCGATCATAAGCATGGATGACCGTGGCGCTTCCGGCATCCGCCAGCCCCTGAGCCAGACGGGCCGTCGATCCCCCGGCAAAGGCACCCAGATCGACCACGGCCCCCTCGCCCCCGACCGTGTTCCGCGTCAGCCAGTAATAGAGCTTCTGTTCCTGCCGGTGCAGCATGGTCGGCACGGTATCCGTCCGGCGCAGATCGGCGCCCGATACATTGCGCCAAGGCTCAACCGCGAAGTCCTCGGGGATGGAATAGCTGGTCATCATACCATCCCGGATGGCGGCAGGACCGGGATGCGTCAAGTTATTTAAGCGGAACCCGCATCGGGGTTCCGCTTGGCCGTGTCAAAGAAGTTGTGCAGCGACCAGCGCCAGAACCGTCAGATTGGACAGGACCAACCCCCACCGCAGCAATGTGTCGGCCCTAGAATCAAGGCGATGATCCTGTTCCTGTTGGCGCAGGTGCAATTCTGTTTGAAGATCGAACATGATTTCTCCTGTCCTTGGAATATGGTGATGAAAGCCTGTCAGTTCCGCAGCGAATTGGCCCAGCCCGATGCCTTGACCGTCAGTTTGCGGATGACGCCCGGACGTGCGGTCTGATCGATCAGCGAGTCGCGGATCAGCTTGCCGCCCGGCCATGGGCCAAAGCCCGACGCCACGTTGACATGCCCGGCATTGCCCAGATCGATCAGGGTCGAGCCCCAATGCTCGGACAGATCGGTCGCCTCGTCGAAGGTCATCCACGGATCGTTATGGCTGGCCACAACGACGGTCGGCACATCGAAGCTGACCCGTGGCAGCGCGCCGAAATCCTTCAGCCGGTCGGACCCCTGCGGGCTGGCAGGCGCAACCAGAACAGCCGCACGCACCGGCAGTCCCGGCCAGGTGGCCAGCATCTGCGCGATCACGACCGAGCCCAGCGAATGGCCCACAAGGATGCTTCCCGGGTTCTTGATGATCGCCACCGCCAATGCGGCCTCCCAGGCTGCGCGCACGGGACGGTGCGGAGCCGGAAGGTCGATCATGGCCGCGTTCAGATCGGTGCGCGCCCACCAGTCTTGCCAGTGCGGCGCAGGAGAACCGTCGAGGCCGGGGACAATCAGGGTCTTGGTCATGGCCTTCATCCTTTGGTTAATCTCACAAAACACTACCATGTTTATCGTGTTTTACTATTCCAAAGATGAGGGCCAAAAGAAAACATCATCCTCCACCGCGCTGGCGCAGGAAAATACTAGCAATGCTTGAGCTTTGCCGCAGTAAGGAAACCCTGACCCAGCCTGACGGGTAAGCTCCGATCCGCCTCACGACAGCAGCCTGCGCCCGAGAATGTCGAGCCAGAAGAACTGCTGCCGCCCGGGATGCCACAAAGACCCCTCTCCAGTTTGCGCGGCCTGTCGTCGCAGATTTCCGCGTTCATCCCCGGCGTCCCGCCCATCGCTTCTGCGACAGTTTCAGCAACCCTACACGCGTTGCTTTTCGGTATATGGCAACGAAGAAAGGGCGGGGCTGAATCTTCCTGTAAATGCCAGGAATTTAGCTGCACAAGGCGCGCACCAGAGATGCACAGCCCGTACACCGACTGTACACAGCTTGCGAACGTTGCGCGTTATTCGGACAGATCGACGTAACAGAAATCCGCCATCAGCCCCGGATCGACGGTCCAGTCGCTTGCTGCGATATGGGCGGTTTGGCGACCGCTGGACTCTCCCTTGCGACCATCTCCGCTATCGGACGGGATCTCGTAGCTCATCGTCCAGTTGCCGCTGAGCAGGTTCCAATCGCAAACTGAAGAGCCTGCGTTGACCCGGTCCCATTGGTTGATGGTGAAACCCGCAACCCGCAACTCTCCGTCGCGCCAGGCGAGTGTCAGGGTCTGCTCCCAAGCGGCACGGCCAGCGGCAATCTGTTCGGATTTCACCAGCAGGCTGCCCCGCTCTGACACTTCAAGCCACGGCACCTGCCCGGCCATCATCCCCGCCCAGACCATATTCCGCGCCACCACCAGCACCTCGCCCAGCCGCTCGTCCGGCTCTCCGGTCAGGATCACCAGATCGGCCAGATCGTCATTCGGCCCGTCCCCGCGCAGCAGAACCGCCCGTTCCTGACCGATGCGGTCCTCGACCAGATCAACCTGCACCATCGAAAGGATACGCGGCAGGACGGCGGCTTCGTCGGGCTTGAGATCCTCGGCCCAGACGGGTGTCATTGACAGGCAAAGGATCGCGGCGGTAACGCACTTCATTCGCTGGCTCCTGAAAGGGTCATGCGGCAATGTTCTGGCAGACCGTCGCCTTTTGCCAGCCAGTTTGCAAAATCGATATTCATCGACATTCGGCCAGAGCGGTTTTCGACGTGATCGTCCCCTTCCTCGCCCGAGGCAGAGATGCTCACCTGCCAATCGCCGGTCAGCAGGTTCCAGTCGCATATGCCCGAGCGGAGCGTGCCGCGATCGGTCTCGTGCCAGGTAAGACCCGCGACGCGCAACTGTCCGTCGCGTTCAACAAGGGTCAGGGTCTCTTCAAAAGGGGTCCAGCCGTTGCTTTGGCTGGTGATGATCTGCAAACTGCCCGCCGCGTTCACCGCGAGTTCGGGCCGCCCACCGGCAATGTCGCCGCGATATGCGGCGCCGGGCACAAGATGCAGGACACGTCCCGGATCAGAGGAACGCCTGCCCGCCAGAACCACCAGATCCATGTCCTGATTGTCACCGTCCAGCAGCAGGGCAAGTTCGGGGCCGTCATTGGCCGAGGAAAGCTCGACTTCGGTCGCGGACCAGATGCGCGACAGGGCTGCAAGATCGGCGGTAGGTATGTCCTGCGCCTGTATCGTGAGCGGCAGACAGACGAATGCGGCGAGGATGGGAAAACGACAGGTCATTGCGGCTCCAGTTCGTCGAAGATGAAAAAGCTGGCGAGACGGCATACTTTGCGATTCGTTGCTTTTCATCGACCGTTAGTTGGCAATGGCTGAAGGTTTATTGTGCCGCGATTGAGCGTATGTGGAAAGATACACTTCTCGACGGCGCGACCCCAAACGAAAGCGTCACTGATATCCCAGACCTATCGCTGGTCCGCTGTGCCTCCGCCAACGATCACCCTCCGCACTTTCGGAGATTGCGGGAATAGGCAGGACTGCGGCCGGACATTCCTGACCGTCGGGCCGCCAAAGCAGCGAGTGGAACGCCTCGCCATGCCGGTGCCGGGAGATGAAAGCCGAGCCTTATTGGGCCGAGGCCTTCAAAATTAGATTGATCGTTGAACAGATGTTCGTCGACTTTACGAAGCTGTAAGAATCTGTGCCGAACGGATCAAGCTCAAGAAACTTGTCGGCATCGACGAAGCGCTGATAGCCGACTTGGCGCTGAGCTTCGAGTTCATCGGGTGTCAGTGCTGGCTGGAAACTTGTCGCCATGCCCAGAACCTGATCCCGCGGCCCGACCTCATCTTGATCGAGGATCGACAATCCGCCCGCGTCATATTCACGGAACGCATCCGTCATACCCACGCATCGCGCGATCATCTTGGGGGATGGTTCGTTCGCCATCGAGAACGAGTCATCATCCCAGATCCTGAACCAATGCTCCGGTTGTTCGGAATGAGCAGGATGGCCTGCCCAAAACAGCGAGATCAGGACCGCGATGCATCCGCCTCTCATCCGCACTTTATACCGCCTTGGCGACCGCGCTTTCCGGCAGTTCCTCGTCAAAGAGGCGCTGATAGAACTCGGCCACGGTCTGACGCTCCAGCTCGTCGCATTTATTGAGGAAGGTCAGACGGAACGCATAACCGACATTGTCAAAGATGCGGGCGTTCTGGGCCCATGTGATCACCGTCCGCGGCGACATCACCGTGGACAGGTCGCCCTGCATGAAGGCCGTGCGGGTCAGATCGGCAAGGGTCACCATCTGGTTGATGGTCTTGCGGCCCTTTTCGTTGTTGTAGTTCGGGTTCTTCGCCAGAATGATCGCCGCCTCGGCATCGTGGGACAGATAATTCAGCGTGGCGACCAGCGACCAGCGGTCCATCTGGCCTTGGTTGATCTGCTGGGTACCGTGATAGAGGCCGGTCGTGTCGCCCAGACCCACGGTGTTCGCCGTCGCGAAGAGGCGGAAGAACGGGTTCGGGGTGATCACCTCGTTCTGGTCCAGAAGCGTCAGCTTGCCGTCAGCCTCCAGAACGCGCTGGATCACGAACATCACATCGGCTCGGCCCGCATCATATTCATCGAAGACGATGGCGGTCGGGTTGCGCAGCGCCCAGGGCAGGATGCCCTCGTGGAACACGGTGATCTGCTTGCCATCGACCAGTTTGATCGCGTCCTTGCCGATCAGGTCGATCCGGCTGACATGGCTGTCAAGGTTCACCCGCACGCAGGGCCAGTTCAGCCGCGCCGCAACCTGCTCGATATGCGTGGATTTGCCGGTGCCGTGATAGCCCTGGATCATCACCCGGCGATTATAGGCAAAGCCCGCCAGAATCGCCATCGTGGTGTCGGGGTCGAATTTATAGGTGCTGTCGATTTCGGGCACGCGATCGGTGCGGTCGGCAAAACCCTTTACCTTCATATCGCTGTCCAGACCGAACACTTCACGCAGGTCGATCTCTTCAGTGGGTTTGGCGTTCACATCCAGCATCTTCAGGCCCTTTCATCGCAACGCCGCATTGATCACGCATAAGTCCGCCACATGCAAGCCGCGGTCGCGTTGACCTTGGCCGCCGGGCTACCTAAGGTATTCGCCTGAACGTGCAACGAGACAGAAAAGGCAGGTTCCCCCGGTGCAGGACGCGCAAAACGATCACCTTCAGAAGCTCCTGGACCGAGTCGCAAAGCGCGACCGGGAGGCATTCGATTCCCTTTATGATACAACTTCGGCGCGCATTCATGCGGTCTGCGTGGCGATCCTGAAGGACCGCCCCGAGGCCGAGGATGCTTTGCACGACATCTATGTGACCGTCTGGAAGGACGCGCAGGGCGCGACTCGGGACGGGTTGCGACCGATGACATGGCTGATCGCGCTTGCCCGCGAAAAAGCGGTCGCACGGTTGCGCGGACGTGCGCGGCCCGCCGATGGTGCGAACAGGCCGTGGGTGACGGTTCCGGCGCCATCGGTCGAGGGGGCGCGGCCCGGCTCGATCAACGCGGCGCTGACGACGCTGGAAGAGCCCGAGGCCGAGGCATTGCGTGCGGCCTATCTGGGCGGGCTGACCTATCGCGATTTGGCCCAAAGAGACGGTATTCCGATGGTCGCGGTGCGCAGTCTGCTGCGCCGCAGCCTGTTGCGCCTGAAGGAGCTTGTGCCGGCATGAGCGCGAAAACCCCCGAAACCAACCCGAAAACGGCAACGGAGCCCAAGGAAAAGCCGGTGCTTGACCCGGTCGAGGCGCTGGAAGCTGTGCCGCTGACCCCTGCCGAGCAGGATCAGGCTTTGGCGGCGGAACTGGTGCTTGGCGTTCTGGAAACCGCCGATACCGAGGCCGCCCGCGCGAGGCAAACGGCAGATCCCGCCTTCGCCTTGCTGGTGCGGCAATGGCAGGAGCGGATGTCAGGCATGGCCGCTGACATGACACCGATCATGCCACCTGCCCGCGCCCGCCAGCGTATCCGCGAAACGCTTGGCCTCATTGCCGCCCCCCTGTCAGTCGATCCGACCGAGACGACGCCGTGGTATCGCGGACCGCTTGGGTTGGTGCTGCTGGCTGCGATCGCGGTTGGGGCGTATTTCCTGTTCCGCTGAAGGACGCGGGGAACGGCACGCGCTTTGGTGACGATCCTGCGCATGATCAGGCCGCGATTTCGGATGCGGCCTGAAGGAAGCGGGCACGGACATCTGCGGCGAAAGGGTTCTCGGTCAGGATCGTGCGCAAAAGCTCGGGTGAATCCGCGTGCACCATCCCGACCGAGCGGAGCAGATGGCCGAAGCTGCTGGTCGCCATCCGCTCCGGCATTGGCCCCAATCGGGACAGGCTCTGCGCGATCAGATGGGTCAGGCCCTGCACCACGGCCATATCGCGGTCATGCTGTTCGGGCGTGGCCTGGATAATTCGCAGCCCCGCGCGTCGCGCCCGGACAGCCGCGCGCAGATGCCCCCTGCCCCGTAATGGACACCACACGATCCGATGACCCGACACACCATCCGCCGCGCTTTGCGGGCCGAACAGCGGATGTGTCGCCAGAAGATCGACATGCGCGGGCAGAATATCCAGCATCAGCCGGGCGGGCCTGATCTTGACCGAGCAGGTATCGATGACCAGCGCACCCGGCCGCAGATGCGGGGCAATCTGGTGCAGCACCTCTTCGAGCCGCGACAGGGGCACGGCGAGGATGACCGTGGCGCAGCGGGCGGCTTTGGGCAGATCGACCTGCTTCAGGTCATTGCTACGGATCGAGGGATCGCAGATGCAGACCTCCGCGACCTTTCGCAAGTGACGGGCGGCAAGTTGGCCGAAGGCTCCGAAGCCGATGATAGCGATTTTAGGTGACATGGGGTGACCTTTATCCGGATTGGGATGCGCAAGGTCGTTGAGTCTGCCTGAATGTCGACCGCCCGGACCCGCGCGGTTGACATGATGCTGCCCCCGCTATGTCAGCGGGCGATAATAGACCGTAAAAATGGCAGCGTTCTTGGACATGGTTCTGTGATGCGCGCGATACGCGAACAAAGTCAAGTCCCGGCAGCAAATGCAGGCCGTTCAGATTGACTTGGGTTAACGCGCGGGCGACAACCCGAAGCGAACCTAGAGTCAGGATGGGGGTGACCATGAAAAAGGTCTATGCCAATGCGGATGAGGCGCTGGACGGACTGCTGAAAGACGGCATGTTCATCGCGGCGGGGGGATTTGGCCTCTGCGGAATTCCCGAATTGCTGATCGATGCGCTGGTCAGGAACGGCGTCAAGGATCTGACCATCGCCAGCAACAATTGCGGCGTCGATGGTTTCGGTCTGGGCAAGCTGCTGGACACCCGGCAGATCAAGAAAATGATCTCGTCCTATGTGGGCGAGAATGCCGAGTTCATGCGGCAATATCTATCGGGCGAGCTTGAGTTGGAGTTCAATCCCCAAGGCACTTTGGCCGAGCGGATGCGGGCTGGCGGTGCGGGGATCCCCGGATTTTACACCAAAACCGGCGTCGGCACCGTCATCGCCGAAGGCAAGGATGTGAAGAATTTCGACGGGCAGGATTATATTCTGGAACGCGGCATCGTCGCCGACCTGTCGATCGTGAAGGGCTGGAAAGCCGACGACACCGGCAACGTGATTTTCCGCAAGACCGCGCGCAACTTCAACCCGCCTGCGGCAATGTGCGGCAAGGTCTGCGTGGTCGAGGTCGAAGAGATCGTCGAGCGCGGCGCGCTGGACCCCGACAACATCCATCTGCCGGGAATTTACGTGCATCGCATCATTCAGGGCGAGCATGAGAAGCGGATCGAGCAGCGCACCACCCGCAAGCGTGAGGAGGCCTGAGACATGGCATGGGATCGGAACCAGATGGCCGCGCGGGCGGCTCAGGAACTGGAAGACGGGATGTATGTGAATCTCGGCATCGGGATTCCAACTTTGGTCGCCAACTATGTGGGCGACAAGGATATTACCCTACAATCCGAAAACGGGATGCTGGGGATGGGGCCGTTCCCTTATGAGGGAGAGGAAGACCCCGACCTGATCAATGCGGGCAAGCAGACGATCACGGAACTGGCCCGCACCTCCTATTTCGACAGCGCCACCAGCTTCGGGATGATCCGGGGCGGCAAGATCGCCGCGGCGATCCTTGGGGCGATGGAAGTGGCCGAGAATGGCGATCTGGCGAACTGGATGATTCCGGGCAAGCTGGTCAAGGGCATGGGCGGCGCAATGGACCTTGTGGCGGGCGTGGGCCGTGTCATCGTGGTCATGGATCACACCAATAAAGCCGGTGAATCCAAGGTATTGAAAGCCTGCACCCTGCCGCTGACCGGGAAATCTGTGGTGGACCGGATCATCACCAATCTGGGCGTACTGGACGTGGTCGATGGCGGGCTGAAGCTGGTCGAGCTGGCAGATGGCGTCACCGAGGAAGAGTTCCGGGCGGCGACCGAGGCGACGCTGGTGAACTGAGACTTTTGCAGCCTTGAAGGCTTGGTGGCGGGGGGCTTTGCCCCCCGTCGCCGTTTCCGGCGGCTCCCCCCGGATATTTGAGTGAAGAAGACGTTAATGGGGTTGGAAAATCCTTTTGGACGCCGTGGGTTAGGCTGCACAGGGTGTACACCGTTTGTGCACAGCAGAAGCACTGGGCATGCACTGACTTCGGGTGGACGCAGGGGGCGGCAGGCTGTAGGGCTGCGGCTTGAGGCCAGCGGAGGAAGCGATGACCCCTGATCAGATTGCCGCGCTGTTTACCCGGCAGGACGGGTCTTTTCTTTGCGCGCGTTGGGGACGGCCTGTCGCGCCGGTCATCTTCGGGCTGGCGGATGAGAGCCTTGATGTTTTTCGCGGCGCGATCCGGGCGGGCTTTGCCCATGCCGGGCATCCGGTCGCCGAGACCGACCCCGAGATGGGCGCGAACCTGATGTTGTTCTTCGTTCGCGAATGGGACGAGTTGCAGGAGGTGCCGGATCTGGATCGGCTGACCGGGATGGCGGATCTGCCCGCGCGGTTGACGGCATCCGGCGCGGATCAGTATCGGCTGTTCCGCTTTGACGCGGATGGCGGCATTCGCGCCTGTTTGGGCTTTCTGCGCATGGGCGGCGCACTTGGCGAGGCGCATCCGGCGGAGTTGGCCGAAATGGTGATGGTGCGCGCGGCGCTGAGTTTTGCGACGGATGTGGTGCCGTCGCAGGAATTGGCGGCGCTTATCCGGGCGGCCTATGATCCGGTGCTGCCGGTGGCGGCAAACGACCCGGCCCATGCGCTGCGGCTGGCGGCGAGGATGGTCGGATGAGTTTCGCGGCAAGAAGCGTGATCGGGAAGCTGGCGATATGCTGTGCCCTGCTTTGTCCGTCGATCGCCTTTGCCGACGACTGCAGCGCAGCCAAGAGCATGGTTGCGGAAATGCGGCGCGATCTTCCGCGTCTTGCAGATATGTCCACTCAGGTCATCGGCGTTGGTGTGGACTGCACCACCAGGACATTTTTCTATGAAAAGATGATCCTGTTCGATCCCGCTTATCTGGAACCTGGCTGGCAAGGCCGACAGCAGGCTCGCTTCACGGCATTGCACTGCAACCATCAGGGGCTTGCGTCGGCGAACAAGTGGAATGTCAGCGAAACGGTTTACGACCTCTATGGCGCGGAAGTCATCACCCTGACCGTATCGCCGGGCGATTGCCGATAGGATGCCTCATATGACCCATACCTTCCCCGTCCGCGTCTATTACGAAGACACCGATCTTGCCGGGATCGTCTATTACGCCAACTATCTGAAATTCATCGAACGAGGCCGCAGCGAGTGGTTGCGGGATATTGGCGTCGATCAGAATGCGCTGAAGGATCAGGCAGGCGTGGTCTTTGCGGTCAGGCGGGTTGAGGCGGATTATCTGCGGCCGGCGAAATTCGATGATTTGCTGGAGGTGGTGACGGAACTGGCCGAGGCGAAACCTGCGCGGATCGTCGTCGATCAGCGGGTCATGCGCGGGGCCGAGATGTTGTTTGCCGCGCGGGTCACGATTGCCTGTCTGGATGCGAAGGGTCGGCCGGTGCGTGTGCCTGCCTCGGTCGCGGCGGCTGTCGCCCGCAACACCCGCCCCGAGTGAGGCGGGCGGGACACAGATCAGGCAAATCCCCGAAAAGTGACAGCATTGTGTTGCTGGAAGGGGCTGCATCATTTGCTAGAGAAGCGCTAGAAGGCGCGCGATTTGATCGGCGATGTCCGCCATAAAGGCCGTATGCGGGTCGCTGTGCCCGCGGGCCATGAAGATGAGGCAGTGAAGATGGAACCCATTCAGGCCGCAGCGGCCGTTGATTTCTCGCTGATGGCGCTGTTTGCGCGCGCGTCGCTGACGGTGCAGGTGGTGATGATCATCCTGATCATCGCCTCGGTCTGGGGCTGGGCGATCATCATCCAGAAATTTCTGGCCTTCGCCAATGCGCGGCGCGAGGCAAGCCGGTTCGATGCCGCCTTCTGGTCGGGCGAACCTCTGGACGATCTCTACGACCGCCTGGGCGAGAACCCGAAGGGCGCGACCGAACGGATCTTTGCAGCCGGTATGACCGAATGGCGGCGCAGCCATCGCGATGACGGCAAGCTGATCCCCGGCGGGTTGCAACGGATCGACCGCGCCATGAACGTCGCCATTCAGCGGGAAGAGGCGCGGCTGTTCCGGGGTCTGTCCTTCCTTGCTACCGTAGGCTCGACCGCGCCGTTCATTGGTCTCTTCGGCACCGTCTGGGGCATCAAGACCGCGTTCGAGGGCATCGCAATGTCGCAGGATACCAGTCTTGCCGTTGTCGCCCCCGGCATTGCCGAGGCGCTTCTGGCCACCGCGCTTGGCCTTTTGGCCGCTATTCCGGCGGTGATCTTCTACAACAAGCTGTCGGGCGATGCCGAGCGGGTGACCGGCAATTGGGAAGCCTTTGCCGATGAGTTTTCCACCCTGCTGTCACGGCAGTTGGACGAGGAATAAGTCATGGCTGCCTCTGTCGTTCAACGGGTCAGCCGCAAGGGTCGCGGGCGGCGGCGCAACGCGCCCATGTCCGAAATCAACGTGACGCCGTTCGTGGACGTAATGCTGGTCCTGCTGGTGATCTTCATGGTCGCCGCGCCGCTGATGACGGCGGGCGTGCCGCTGAATCTGCCGCAGACCGCCGCGACCGCCGTGCAGACCGAGCCGGAAGAACCGCTGGTCATCTCGATCCCGCTGGAGGGTGAGGTGATGGTGATGGACAGCCCGGTGGCCGATGCCCAGATCGTCAGCCGCCTGCGCGAGATTCTGGCGAACCGGGAAAGCCAGCGGGTGTTTCTGCGGGCCGACGGGTCGAACCCCTATGCCCGCGTGGTGCAGGTGATGGGTGCGCTGAACGCGGCGGGTCTGTCGGATATCGTGCTGGTCACCGATGCCGGTGGCCCGCGGATGGATGAATGAGCGATGGATGACCGCGAAGGCCGCATAGGATGGTGGGTCTCGGGGGGGGCGCATACGGCGCTGATCCTCTGGGCGATCCTGGGCGGTGTATTCTTCAGGCCGCAGGGCGCGTCGCCGGTGCGCTCGACGCAGGTGGCGACGATGACCGGGGCCGAGTTCGAGGCTTTGGCTGCGGCCTCGCGTGGGGCCGGGCCGGTCGGGGCCGAGGCGACCGCCGTGACGGATATGCCCGCGCCCGCCGTCGAGGATGCGGCGACCGATGCTCCGGCAGAGGCGAGTGCGCCCGACGCGCCGTCCGAGGCGCAGGAGCTTGCGCAGCCGGACGAGGTGGATGCCGGACCCGATCTGACGGGCGTGACGCCGCGCCAGCCGGTCGAGGTGGCGACCGATCTGCCCGATAGTCCGGCTGAACAGAACGAGGCGGCGGATGCCCTGCCGGACAGTCCGGTCGCGACAGATGTGCCCGCAGGCGGCACGCAGCCGGTGCAACCGCAGGCGCCCGAGACCGATCAGGCTGCGGTGCCAAGCGCGCCGCGTTCAGCCCTTGCGCTGGATCAATCGGTCGCGCCCCGGCAACGGCCTGATGGCTTGGTCGAGAATTACAATCGCGCCGTGGCGCAGGCGGCAGCGGAACGGGCGGCAGCGGAAGCTGCGCGCGCCGCTGCGGTCGCCGCGGAACGCGCGGAGGAAGAACGGCAGGAGGCTGCTCGCGAGGCTGCGGAAGAAGCGGCGCGGCAGGCCGAAGCCGAGCGCCGGGAAGAGGCCGCCCGTGAGGCGGCGGCAGAACGGGAAGCCGAACAGGAACGCCGGGAAGCGGCAGAGCGTGCCGCCGCAGAGCGCGAAGCAGATGAGCGGCGCGAGGCCGAGGCACGCGCTGCCGAAGAGCGCCGGGCGGCTGAGGCGCGCGAGCGGGAAGCCGAAGAACGCGCGGCGGAAGAGCGTCGGGCAGCGGAAGCGCGTGAAGCTGAAGAGCGGCGCGCTGAAGAGGAACGTCGCGCGGCAGCGGAACGGGCCGAAGAAGAACGCAGGGCCGCGGAAGAGCGTGCCGAGGAAGAACGTCGGGCAGAGACCGAGCGGCGAGAGCGTGAGGCGCGTGAGGCCGAGGCGCGGGCCGCAGAGGAACGGGCTGCAGAGGCACGGGCGGCGGAAGAGCGCCGGGCCGCTGAGGCAGCCGAGGCCGAGCGGGCTGCGCGAGAGGCCGCTCAGGCGATGGAAGATGCGCTGCGCGAGGCTCAGACCGGGGCCGATGGCAGCGACAATGCCTCGGCAGGGGCCGATGCGTCGGGCAACAGCCAGATGATCGAGGGCGGCAGCGGCGCTTCGGCGGCGCAAGACCCGCTGGCGGCGGCTTTGTCGGGGGCGATGTCCTCAAGCGTCGGCGGCGGTGCGGATGCGGGCCAGCCTGCGGATCTGGCCGATCCTTCGGAACTCAATCCGGGCGAGATCAGATCGACCCCGCTGCCCGATCCGTGACATGGGGGTGAGCTGTGATCACTCTGGCGGCAGACTGTGCCCTGACTGCGACGGCGGCGGGCGAATATTCCGGGGCGCGGCTTTGCTTGCGTCCCGCGACAAGGTAGAGAGGATACGATGCTTCGGACCCTGACCCTGACCCTTTCCGTGGCGCTGACCAGCGCCTTCGCCCTGCCCGCGCAACCCGCGCTGGCGCAGGACGGTCCTTTGCGCATCGAGATCACCGATGGCGTCAGCGAGGCGATGGCAGTTGCCATCCCCGCCTTCCATGGCGATGCCGAGATTGCCCGGCAGGTGCGGCAGGTGGTTGCCGCCGATCTGACCGGCACCGGCCTTTTCCGCGAGATCCCTGCGGAAACGCATGTGGCACGCCCGGCCAGCTTTTCGGAAGCTGTCAGCTATGACGATTGGCGCGCGGTGAACGCACAGGCGCTTGTCACCGCCGAGGTGACCCGCAATGGCGAGAATATCAGCGTCAAGTTTCGTCTCTTCAACGTCAATTCCGGCCAGCCGCAAGGCGACGGGATGCAGTTCGATGCCCGCGCCAGCGACTGGCGGCGGGCGGCGCACAAGATCGCCGACCAGATCTATACCCGCCTGACCGGCGAGCAGCCCTATTTCGACAGCCGCGTCGCCTTTGTGCAGGAAACCGGGCCGAAGAATGCCCGGATCAAGCGCATCGGAGTGATGGATTACGACGGTCAGAATATCCTGTGGATGACCGACTCGTCCTCGCTGGTGCTGGCGCCGCAGTTCTCGGGCAATGGGCGGCAAATCGTCTATACCAGCTATGACAGCGGTTTCCCGCAGATCCGGGTGCTGGACGTGGCCTCGGTCAGTTCGCGGGCGATGACGCAGGACGGCAACTCGATGGCCTTCTCGCCGCGCTTCAGCCCGGATGGCCGCTGGATCGCCTATTCACGCGAACAGGGCGGCAATACCGATATCTGGCTGATGGATGCAGCAACCGGCGCGCATCGGCAGGTGACCAGCGATCCTTCGATCGAGACCTCGCCCAGCTTCAGCCCGGACGGGCGACGGATCGTCTTTGAAAGCGACCGCTCGGGCACGCCGCAGCTATATATCGTTGGAATCGAGGGCGGTGAGCCGACCCGGATCAGCTTCGGCGATGGCCGCTACGGATCGCCCGCATGGTCGCCGAAAGGGGATCTGATCGCCTTTACCAAACAGGTCGGCCAGCGATTCCACATCGCGGTGATGCGGACCGATGGCTCGGGCGAGAAAAGCCTGACCGAATCGTTCCTTGACGAAAGCCCGACCTGGGCCCCCAATGGCCGGGTCGTGATGTTCACCCGTTCGACGCCGGGCGGCGATGGCCAACCGCGTTTGCACTCGGTGGACATTTCGGGCCGCAACATGCGACCACTGAATCTGGACTTCGCCGCTTCGGACCCGTCCTGGGGTCCGTTGCTGCCCTAACCCTCGCCCTTGAAGAACTGCACCCGAAAGGATGCCGCAATGAACAGATGGACGAAAGCACTGACCGCCGCCAGCCTTCTGGCACTGGCCGCCTGTGCCCAGCCCGCGCCGCCGCCAACCGGCCAGCAGGTGATTGACCCCTATGCCAATATGGGTGGCGGGGCGCTGTATCAGGGTGACCTTGCCGGGGGCACTTTGGGCGCGGAATCGACGCCGCAATATTTCGACGGCCAGATCGGCAACACCGTTCTGTTCGCCGCGAACCAGACCACGCTGACCGGCGATGCCCGTGCCATTCTGGCCCGGCAGGCGGGGTGGCTGAAAAGCAATCCGAACTTCTCGGCGGTGGTTCAGGGTCACGCCGAAGAGACCGGCACCCGCGAATATAACCTTGCCCTTGGTGCGCGCCGGGCCAGCGCCGTGCAGGAATATCTGATCTCGCAAGGGGTCGAGGCCAGCCGCGTCCGCACGCTGAGCTTTGGCAAGGAACGCCCGCTTGAGGTCTGCTCGGACGAGGCGTGTTATGCCAAGAACCGCCGCGCCGTGACTGTGGTCAGCAGTGGCGGCGGCAGCGCGGTCCCGATTGGCAATGCCGCCGCGACCGCAGCAGCAGCGCCCGCCGCCGCACCGACCCCGGTTGCGCCTGCAGGCACGACCACGCCCGGCGTCGCCACCCCGGCCCCCGGCGCGGGCAACCCGGCTGGCAGCACCGGCGGCGGTGCGGTTCCGATTGGCGGACCTGCGACACCCCCGACCGGAGGAATGGGTTCCTGATGCGCAAGGCCGTTGTCGCTGCCGCTTTCGCCCTTCTGACCGCGCTGCCCGCGACCTCGTTCGCGCAAGAGCCGACTTTGGCCGATCTGCGCGTGCAACTGGACGCCCTGCGCGGCGATTTCCAGCAACTTCGGGCAGAGTTGGTCGCCTCGGGCGCGGCCGGTTATCAGGCAGCGGGCGGCGATGCGGCAATCGACCGGATGAACGCGATGGAGCAGCAGCTTGCCCGGCTGACCGACCGGACCGAGCAGTTGCAGAACCGGATCAACCGGATCGTCAGCGTCGGCGGCGAGCGGCTGGATGAGTTGGAGTTCCGTCTCTGCGAGATGGATGAGACCTGCGATCTGAGCCAGCTCACCGGAACCAACCTGAACGGCGATGGCGGCGGTGATGTGACCGTCCTGCCCTCGACCCCGACTGCGCCGGGCAACGGCACCGCCGCGACCGCGCAGGAGCAGGCCGATTTCGACGCTGCAAGCGAGGTGCTAAGCAGCGGCGATTTTGCCCGTGCGGCAGAGATGTTCGATCAGGTGGCAAAGACCCATGCAGGCGGTCCGCTGACCGGCGAGGCTCTGTATCTGCGCGGTATGGCGTTGGAGCGGACGGGCAATACCCGGGCGGCGGCGGCATCCTGGCTTGAGGGGTTCTCGGCTGATCCCGATGGACCGCGCGCCGGCGAAAGCCTGCTGAACATCGCCGAAGTGATCGAGAATGACGGCGATCCAACTGCGGCCTGCCTTTATCTGGCCGAGGTTCCGGCCCGCTTTCCCGGCACGCCGATGGCAGAGACCGCCGAAACCCGGATGAGCCGCCTGCTTTGCGGCAGCAACGATCTGACGGCGCCCGCCCATGCCGCGCCGCTTGATCCCGCGGCGATGGACCCGGAAGCGGCTGCCGATCTGGCCGAACATCACTGACCCACAAGCGATGAGTGCCCCGCATCCCGATCCGGTCGCGCGTATCAGGGCCAATCTGGATCGGCTGGCGGGGGATATGCCCGCCATTGGCATCGCCGTTTCGGGCGGGGGTGATTCGGTTGCGCTGATGCATGTGATCCGCGACTGGGCCGCCGGGCGGCGGGTGATGGTCGCAACCGTCGATCACGGATTGCGCCCCGAAAGCCCCGCCGAGGCGAAACAGGTCAGCCAGTGGGCGAAGGCGTTGGATTTGCCGCATGCGGTGCTGAAATGGCAGCGCGAGTCCGAGGCGGGCAATCTGATGGCGAATGCCCGCGATGCAAGGCTGCGGTTGCTGGCTGGCTGGGCGCAGCGGAACGGGCTGGCGGCGGTGGCGCTTGGGCACACGGCGGACGATCAGGCGGAAACGCTGATGATGCGGCTGGGCCGGGGGTCGGGAATCGACGGGCTGGCCGCGATGGCGGAATGGCGTGACGCCTTTGGGACGCGCTGGCTGCGGCCGATGCTGACGGCGGGACGGGCCGAATTGCGCGACTGGCTGCGGGCGCGCGAGGTCGGCTGGATCGACGATCCCAGCAACGAGAACGAAGATTTCGACCGAATCCGGTTTCGCCGGGCCATCGAAGGTTTGGGCCTGGATGTGGCGGCCCTTGCCCGCGCTGCTGCCCATATCGGCGAGGCTCGCGATGCCCTGTCGCATTACGCGGCACTGGCCGCGCGGGATGCGCTGATCGGTCGCGGCCGGATCGTTCTGCCGCGTCAGGCCTTCAGCACTTCACCGCCAGAGATTCGCCGCAGGCTGGTCGTTGCAGCCTGCCGCTGGATCACCGGCGCCGATTATCCGCCGCGCCGTGCGGCGACGATGCACGGGCTGCAGGCCATCGCCTCGGGCAACCGGGTCACGCTGGACGGCACCCTGATCGAGCCATCAGCCAGCGAGATTCGATTCGTCCGCGAACCCGCCGCCGCTTTGCGTGCTGCCGCACAGGAAGATGGCATCTGGGATAATCGCTGGCGAATCAGTGGTTTGGAAGACGGGTTGCGGGTCTCGGCGCTTGGGCCGGACAACCTGACGCTGGCCCGATGGCGGCAATCTGGCCTGCCTCGGGACGAGGCTGCGGCAAGCCCGGCGATCTGGCGCGGCGATGCGTTGGTGGCGGTGCCGCTTCTGCGGCCCGGCCCGCCTGTGGAGATCCAGCCGCTCAGGGGCGCGGCGGAATTTCGCAGGATGGTCATGGCGCATTGAACCTGCGGCGATAATCCCTATTTTCAGACGAAACCGATTTCCGCCGGAGGAGTCCCGTTTTGGGCAATGCACGTAACCTGGCCTTCTGGGTCGTTCTGTTCCTGATGATCCTTGCGCTGTTCAATCTGTTCAGCGACGGAGCGTCTTCGATGAACAGCCGCCAGATCACCTATTCGGATTTCATCGAACGGGTGGACAACGATCAGATCTCGGCGGTCACCATCGATGGCGAGGATCTGATCGTCACCGGCACCGACGGCAATCAATATCACACCGTCCGCCCGCAGGGCGAAGAGATCGCCGACCGGCTGATCTCCAAAGACGTGCAGGTGAAGGTCGAGAAGCAACAGCAATCCGGCCTGATGTCGATGCTGGGCGTCTGGCTGCCCTTCATCCTGCTGATCGGCGTCTGGATTTTCTTCATGAACCGGATGCAGGGCGGCGGCAAAGGCGGCGCGATGGGCTTTGGCAAATCGCGGGCCAAGCTGCTGACCGAAAAGCATGGTCGGGTGACCTTTGACGACGTGGCCGGGATCGACGAGGCTAAGGAAGAATTGGAAGAGATCGTTGAATTCCTGCGCAACCCGCAGAAGTTTAGCCGTCTGGGCGGCAAGATCCCGAAAGGCGCGCTGCTGGTCGGCCCTCCGGGCACTGGTAAGACCCTGCTGGCCCGTGCCATCGCGGGTGAGGCTGGCGTGCCGTTCTTCACCATCTCGGGCTCGGATTTCGTTGAGATGTTCGTGGGTGTCGGCGCCAGCCGCGTCCGGGACATGTTCGAACAGGCGAAGAAATCGGCGCCCTGTATCCTCTTCATCGATGAAATCGACGCCGTTGGCCGCGCCCGTGGCGTTGGTATTGGCGGCGGCAATGACGAGCGAGAGCAGACCCTGAACCAGCTTCTGGTCGAGATGGACGGTTTCGAGGCCAACGAAGGCATCATCATCGTCGCCGCGACCAACCGCAAGGACGTGCTGGACCCAGCGCTGCTGCGCCCCGGTCGCTTCGACCGTCAGATCCATGTGCCGAACCCCGACATCAAGGGCCGCGAGAAAATTTTGGGCGTCCATGCCCGCAAGGTTCCGGTCGGTCCCGATGTCGATCTGCGGATCATCGCACGCGGTACGCCGGGCTTTTCCGGTGCCGACCTGATGAACCTCGTGAACGAGGCGGCGCTGATGGCGGCCCGTATCGGTCGCCGTTTCGTCAGCATGGAAGATTTCGAGAATGCCAAGGACAAGGTGATGCTGGGCGTTGAGCGTCGCAGCCTTGTCCTAACGCCCGAGCAGAAGGAAAAGACCGCCTATCACGAGGCCGGTCACGCCGTCGTCGGGCTGTCGCTGCCGAAATGCGATCCGGTCTATAAGGCAACGATCATCCCGCGCGGCGGTGCGCTTGGCATGGTGGTCAGCCTGCCGGAAATGGACCGGCTGAATTACCACAAGGACGAAGCCAAGCAGAAGATCGCCATGACCATGGCCGGTAAGGCCGCCGAGATCATCAAATATGGTGAAGAAGGCGTCTCGAACGGCCCGGCGGGCGACATCATGCAGGCCAGCCAATTGGCGCGCGCCATGGTGATGCGTTGGGGCATGTCCGACAAGGTTGGCGCCGTCGATTACGCCGAGGCGCATGAGGGGTATTCGGGCAGCACCGGCGGCTTCTCGGTTTCGGCGGCGACGAAAGAGCTGATCGAGCAGGAAGTTCGCGACCTGATCGAGGAAGGCTATCAGGAAGCCCGCCGCATCCTGATCGAGAAGAACGAAGAGTTCGAACGTCTGGCGCAGGGCCTGTTGGAATACGAGACGCTGACCGGCGAGGAAATCGGCAAGATCCTTCGCGGCGAGGCGCTTGGCGGCGATGACGACACGCCGGGCAGCGTGATCCCGTCGGTCACCGCGATCCCGAAAGCCGGGAAAACCAGTTCGCAAGGCGGCGACCCCGCCCCCGCGTGATTTGACTGTAGAAAGCAAAAACCCCCGGTCTAGGCCGGGGGTTTTTCTTTGCCCGCCATTCAGAGCAGAGGGCATTGCCCGACCGCGGGTGGGCACTGCAACGATCATTCTAAGCGCTTTATGGTGCCGCCCCGCCGAACATCTCTGTTACGCGCAGCCTCACCAAAGTGCCCGCCCGTCCGGGCGGTCGGGCACTGCCCGGCGTCGCCCAAGGGCGACGTGAATCCGGGCGGGCGCCTGTCTGCACCGTCTCTCAGGCCAGTTCAGGCGTGATATTCAGCGAGCCGCGCGTGGCATGCGAATAGGGGCAAACTAGATGCGCGCCGGCGATCAGGTCTTCGGCCACGTCACGTTCCACACCCGGCAGGCTTACCCGGATCGAGACATCCAGCCCGAAGCCGGTATCCTCGCGCGGACCAATGCCGACGCTGACCTGCACCTGAGCATCATCCGGCACCTTCACCTTTTTCGAGCCTGCATAGAACCGCAGCGCGCCCATGAAACAGGCGGCATAGCCGGTGGCGAACAGTTTCTCGGGGTTGGCACCGTCGCCGCCCGGCCCGCCCAGTTCCTTCGGAACGGTCAGGTCAAAGGCAAGAGTGCCGTCATCGGTGCCGGTATGGCCGTCGCGGCCCCCGCCTGTCGCGGTGGCGCTGGTGCGGTAAAGAACCTTGGTCGGCATGGCATTTCCTTTCATCGCTTACGATTAGATCGTGTGATAATTAATTTGATGAGGTCGATTCGTCAACCCTTGCGATTAAATCGCGCGCAATCTATTTTGGCAGCATGGAACAGAACCCCACATTATCGTCGCTGCTGTGCTTTGACATCTATTCGGCCAATCTGGCGTTCGGGCGGCTTTACAAACCGCTGCTGGACCCGCTTGGCCTGACCTATCCGCAATATCTGGCGCTGGTTCTGCTTTGGGAACGCGACGGGCAAAGCGTCAGCGAGATCGGCGGCAGTCTGGGTCTGGAATCCAGCACGCTGACGCCCCTGCTGAAGCGGCTTGAAACTGCCGGGCTGCTGCGCCGCCTGCGCGACAATGAGGATGAGCGGCGGGTGCGGATCTTTCTGACCGATCAGGGCCGGGACTTGCAGACCAAAGCCGCGGGTGTGGCCGAATGTGTGGCAAAGGCCACCGGGCTTGGCGCGGATGAGGCGGTGGCGATGCAGACCGCGCTGATCCGGCTGCGCAGCGCCTTGGAAACCGCGCAGACCAGTTGAGCCCTTGCGCGGCGGCGCTTCCCGGTGCATCCCCCTGTCCGAAAGGTAGGCTGCGATGACCCGGACCGAAGACATCCACGACATGACGACCTTGCGCGCCCATATCGACGCGCTTGACCAGAAGGTAATCACCCTGCTGGCGGAACGCAGCACGCTG
Organism: Paracoccus caeni; assembly: GCF_016629665.1. Lineage (GTDB taxonomy): Bacteria > Pseudomonadota > Alphaproteobacteria > Rhodobacterales > Rhodobacteraceae > Paracoccus > Paracoccus caeni. The sequence goes on along the minus strand of NZ_JAEPRQ010000001.1, from coordinate 537,444 downwards.
ATCGCGCGGGCGGCGCAGATCAAGTCCAATATCGGCCTGCCCGCCCGGATCGAGGATCGCGTCGAAGAAGTTGTCGCAAATGCGGGCAGCCATGCCGCATCGCTTGGGCTGGACCGGGCGCTGATCGAGAATATCTGGCGGCAACTGGTCGAAGCCGCCATCGCGCAGGAAGACCGCCATCTGAAGGGAGATCGCCCATGACAGCCCATATCATCGACGGCAAGGCTTTCGCCGCCAACCTGCGCAGCCGGATCGCAACCCAGGTCTCGGCGCTGAAGGAACGCGGCATCACCCCCGGCCTGGCCGTGGTGCTGGTGGGCGAGGATCCGGCCAGTCAGGTCTATGTCCGCTCGAAGGGCAAGATGACCGTCGAGGTCGGGATGAATTCATGGCAGCACAAACTGCCCGCCGATACGCCCGAGGCCGATCTGCTGGCGCTGATCGATACGCTGAACAATGACCCGGCGGTGAACGGCATTCTGGTGCAGCTTCCCCTGCCCGGCCATATGGACGAATCCGCGGTGATCAACAGTATCGCGCCGGAAAAGGACGTGGATGGCTTCACCCTTCTGAACGTGGGCCTGCTGGCGACCGGGCAGAAGGCGATGGTGCCCTGCACGCCGCTGGGCTGTCTGATGATGCTGCGCGACCATCTGGGCAGCCTGTCGGGCAAGCGCGCGGTGGTGATCGGTCGATCGAACATCGTCGGCAAGCCGATGGCGCAACTGCTGCTGCGCGACAGTGCCACGGTGACCATCGCCCATTCGCGCACCACCGATCTTGAGGCGATCTGCCGCGAGGCTGATATTCTGGTCGCAGCCGTCGGTCGGGCGCATTTCGTCAAGGCCGACTGGATCAAGCCCGGCGCGACGGTGATCGATGTCGGCATCAACCGCACCGATGACGGTTTGGTGGGCGACGTGGATTACGCCGAGGCCGTCAAGGTCGCAGGCGCGATCACCCCGGTTCCCGGCGGCGTCGGCCCGATGACCATCGCCTGCCTGCTGGCCAATACGCTGACAGCAACAGCCCGTGCCAACGGCCTGCCCGATCCCGAGGGATTGACGCCCTAGGCAGGCCTTGCCTTTCGGTATTTGGACAACGAAGAAGCCTTAGGTCCCGCGCGGTTTGGCGCGGGTCGTGGGGTCCGCCTCGGTCGGGTCTTCGGGCCAGGGGTGGCGCGGATAGCGGCCGCGCATGTCTTTTCTGACATCGGCATAGGATGACGCCCAGAACCCCGGCAGATCGGTCGTCACCTGCACCGGCTTGCCACCCGGAGACAGCAGGCTGATCCGTAGCGGAGTGTTGCCCACGGTCGGGTGGCGGGTGACGCCGAAAAGTTCTTGCAGGCGCAGTTCGATCGACGGGGTTTCATGGTCGTAATCGATCGGCACCTTACGGCCCAGCGGCGTGGTGAAATGCGCAGGCACCTGTTGGTCCAGCATCTGTTGACCGTTCCAGCCAATCCGGGCTTTCAGCGGTTCGGTCAGGTCCAGTGCGCGCAGATCGGCCAGAGTGCGGATCTTGCCCAGCGACGGCAGCAGCCAATCGGGGTCGGCCAGCAGCGCGGCGTCATCCACCGGCCCAAGCGCGGGGACCAGCGCGATGCGGGCCCGCAATCGGGCGGCGGCTTTGGTCCATGGCAGGCCGTCAAGCCGCAGACCGTCCAGCGCCGCCTGTGCCACCGCTTCCTCTGGCGCCTCCGTCCATGCTCGGTCGGTCATGACCAGCGCGCCAAGCCGTTCCTGCTGGCGGGCCAGAACGCGCCCATCGCGGCGCGACCATTCGCAAAGAGTAACGCGAGCGATCTCATCCGCGTAGAGGCTGCGCAAATCCGCCTCGTCCAGCGGCGCGGCAAGGCGGATGCGGGCTTCGCGATTATCCCCGTCCAGATCAAGCGCAACCAGCAGGCGCTGACCGGCCATAGGATCGGACGCCTCGATCACCGCGCCCTTGCCGCCCGACAGGACATAGCGCGGATCATCGCCCTTGCGGCGCAGACCGATGCGGTCGGGATAGGCCAGTGCCGCCATTGCACCGACCGGCATCGGCGGCAGGTCGGGGGCCATGCGACGCAGACGGGCGGCATCGTCGCGCAGGCGCTGAATTGCGGCGCGGTTCGCCTCCCAATGATGGCGGGCGGCATAGGCTTTGGGGTCGCGGATCGCCAGAAGACGCGGGGCAAGATCGACCGGCGCCGCCTTGAGCGGATCGCGGTCCGACAACAGCGCGGCCAGATCGGCGGCACCCCTTCCGGCGCGCAGCAGCATATGCCCAAGGCGCGGATGGATCGGCAGCCGGGCCAGCGCCTTGCCGTGATCGGTGATCCGGTTCTGATCGTCCAGCGCATTAAGGCCGCGCAGCAGCGCCCGGGCCTCGGCCAGCGCGCCTTCGGGGGGCGGAGTCAGGAAGGCCAGATCGGACGGGTCTGCCCCCCAGACGGCCAGTTCCATCGCCAGCCCGGCCAGATCGGCTACCGCAATTTCCGGCGGTGCAAAGGCGGGCAAAGCGCCCTCTTCGGCCCGCGCCCACATCCGGTAGCAGATGCCCGGTGCGACCCGCCCGGCCCGACCCCGCCGCTGATCGGCCTCGGCCCGGCTGACCCGTTCGGTCACCAGACGCGACATGCCGCTGCCCGGATCGAACCGCGCGCGGCGGGCGCGACCGGCATCGACCACCACCTTCACCTGCGGGATCGTCAACGAGGTTTCGGCAATCGAGGTCGCCAGCACGATCCGCCTTTGCGCCCCCGGCACCGACAGGGCCGCGCGTTGCGCCTTGGCATCCAGCGCACCGTAAAGCGGCAGGATTTCGCAGCCGGTGCCTTGAAGCTGCCCCATGACGCGGCGGATTTCGCCTTCGCCGGGCAGGAAGGCCAGCAGGGTGCCGCCGGTGTCACGGGTCTCTGCCTCGGCATGGGCGATCAGCCGCGCGGCTTCATCGATCAGGCGGGCACCTGCGGGCAGGGGGCGGTCCAGCCAACGAGTCTCGACCGGGAAGGCGCGACCGTCCGAGCGCAAGATCGGCGCATCATCCAGCAGCGCGGCCACGGGTTCGGCGTCCAGTGTCGCCGACATGACCAGCACGGCCAGATCATCGCGCAGCGCGCCCTTTGCCTCCCAGACCAGCGCCAGCCCCAGATCGGCATTCAGGCTGCGTTCGTGAAATTCGTCGAAGATGACGCAGCCGATATCGTCCAGCGAGGGATCGGATTGGATCATCCGGGTCAGGATACCCTCGGTCACCACCTCAATCCGGCTGCCGGGCACGGATTCACCGCGAATGCGATAGCCGACGCTTTGCCCCACGGGTTCACCAAGGGTCGAGGCCATCCGCTCGGCCGCCGCTCGGGCGGCAAGGCGGCGCGGCTCCAGCATCAGGATGCGGCCCTTGGTCTGATCCATCAGCGCAAGCGGCACCCGCGTCGTCTTGCCAGCCCCCGGAGGGGCGACCAGCACGGCGCGACCCTTGGCGGCCAAGGTGGCGCGCAGGTCGGGAAGGATAGCGTCGATGGGCAGCGTTTCAGGCATCTGCGGCTTATCGCAATGCGTGGGGGGCGAGAAAAGGCGTCTCTTTCGGCCCCGGCATCACGTTACGCCTTCACCATCGAAAGCCCGCGCAAATCCTCGATCCGGTTCACGCCTAGCAGGGCCATATCGCGATCCACCTCTTCGGCCAGCAGCTTCATCGCGTGGCGGACGCCTTCGACCCCGTCGGTCGCCGCCGCATAAAGGAAGGGTCGCCCGACCAGTGTGAAATCCGCGCCAAGCGCCAGGGCCTTCAGCACATCGGTCCCGCGCCGGATACCGCCATCGACGATCACCGCCATATCCGGCACCGCTTCGCGCACCGCAGGCAATGCCCGCAATCCCGAAATCGCACCATCCAACTGTCGCCCGCCATGGTTCGAGACGATCACCCCGTCGCAGCCGCAATCCCGCGCCCGGCGGGCATCGTCGGGATGCAACACGCCTTTGACCAGCAGTTTCCCCGGCCAGCGGGCGCGGATGAAATCCAGATGCGTCCAGCTTAGCCGGTCGCGCGCGATCGTCGAGCGCACCAGATCGCGAGAGAACAGGGGCGGTCCCTGCACCGCCTCCATATTCTCGAAATGCGGCATGCCGCGTGTCCAGATTTCGCGTCCCATTGTGCCCAAGGTCCAGCGCGGATGCGTGATCCCCTGCCAGATCAGTTGCGGCGTGATGCGAAAGGGCGCGTCAAAGCCGTTCTTTGCATTATTCTCGCGGTTCGCGGCCACCGGGACGTCGCCTGTCACGACCAGCTTGTCGAACCCCGCCGTCAGCAGCCGGTCCAGCAATGCACCGATCCGCGTCTCTTCGCCCGGAATGTAGCATTGAAACCAGCCGCCACCGCCCTGTGCCGCCACCCTTTCCAACGGGGTCAGCGATGCGGCAGAGCAGATCGCGAAACTGCCCATCTCGCGCGCCGCCTGTGCCAGCACGACATCGCCGTCATAGGCCGCCAAAGCACTGAACCCCATCGGCGCGATGGCGAAGGGCAGCGCATGATCCTGCCCGAATAATGCCAGCCGCTGCGACCGGCCAGAAACATCGCACAGTATGCGCGGCTGAAACCGTAAGGCGTCGAAATCGGCGCGGTTGGCGCGCAGGCTGAGGTCTTCTTCGCCCCCGCCGCTCACATAGCCAAAGATCGACAGCGGCAAGCGCCGTTTCGCCCGATGCTCGAAATCCTGAAGCGACAGCATCCGGCGAAGGCGGCGCGGCACTTCGACCGGCTTACGCCGCGCAATCGCGACAGAGTTTACATCAGCCATGTTTTCCCTTTGACTCGTGCAGGGCCACTGTCGCGGAGATCCCCACGATCAGACCAAATCTTTCCCGCAAAGATGGCCAAACGTGCAGAGACAGGCAACCAAACGCCGTTTCCTGCGTCATGTAACAGGACGCCGTACCGTCCTGATCTATCCTGACAGGAGCTGACCATGCCCTTCCTGACCCGTATTGCCGTCGCCGCGACCCTGACCTTCGCCGCCATTCCGGCCAATGCGCAGAATATCGTCGTCTCGTCCAAAATCGATACCGAAGGCGGCCTGCTTGGCAATATCATCCTGCTTGCGCTGCAGGATGCCGGCCTGCCGGTCGAGGATCGCCTGCAACTTGGCGCGACCCCGATCCTGCGCGATGCGATCACCACCGGCCAGATCGACATCTATCCCGAATATACCGGCAATGGCGCGTTCTTCTTCAACGAAGCCGACAGCGAGGTCTGGAAGGATGCCGCGGAAGGTTATGCCCGCGTGGCCGAGTTGGACAAGGATCAGAACGATATCATCTGGCTGCAGCCCGCGCCCGCCAACAACACCTGGGCGATTGCGTTGCGCAAGGACGTGACCGATGCGAACAGCCTTGTCACCCTGAGCGATTTCGGCACATGGGTCACCGATGGGGGTGAGGTGAAGCTGGCAGCTTCGACCGAGTTCGTCACCTCGGCAGCCGCCCTGCCCGCGTTTCAGGAAGCCTATGGCTTTACCCTGACCTCGGACCAGCTTGTGCAGCTTTCGGGCGGCGATACGGCGGCGACCATCGCGGCGGCGGCGAACCAGACCTCGGGCGTGAATGCGGCGATGGTCTATGGCACCGATGGCGGCATCGCGCCTGCCGGGCTGGTGGTGCTGGAGGATGACAAGGGCGTGCAGCCCGTCTATGCCCCCGCCCCGATCATCCGCGCCGAAGTGTTGGCCGAGCATCCCGACATCCCCGGCATCCTTGCCCCGATCTTCGAGACGCTGACGCTGGAGACGTTGCAGGAGCTCAACGGTCGCATCCAGATCGGCGGCGAACCGGCCGAGGCCGTGGCGCAGGATTATCTGACCAGCGCGGGCCTGTTGGACTGACGCAGGTGATCCACCGGCAAGATCTGTGCCGCCCCGGCCTTCTGTTCCTTGTGATCGGACTGGCCGGGTTTGCGCTGCCGCTGGTGCAGTTCAAGGCCAACCGCATCGTGCCGGGCGAAGGTCTGCGCCTCTGGGCGGCCTTGCCGGGGGCAATGGGCGCGCTGGTCACGGGGTTCCTGCTGGCGCTGCTGATCGCAGGCTGTTTCCTGCGTTGGCCCCTGTGGCTGCGGCTGGCCGGGGCCTTCGCGGGCGTTGTCACGCTGGTTCTGGCGCTTGGCGCGGCGGCGGACCACCTGACCCCGCCGGATGACAAACTGGCCCGTGTCGCGCCGGGCGGCGGCTTCTGGCTGCTGCTACTGGCGCTTGGCCTGATGTTCGCCGACACCATCAACCGCCTGCGCCCCTCGCTAAGACTGCGTTGGCTGCTGCTGGCTGCGACCCTCGCCATCAGCGCTGCAATCCTTGCCACCGGCACGCTGGACGGCGTCTCGGTCATGCGCGAATACGCCGCCCGCGAGACGCTGTTTCTGCGCGAGGCAGAGCGTCACCTGATCCTCACCTTCGGCTCGCTGGGCCTTGCACTGCTGATCGGCCTGCCGCTGGGCATCGCGCTGTATCAAAGCCGGGCGCTGCGCAATCCGGTCATGGGCGGGCTGAACATCCTGCAAACCATCCCCTCGCTGGCGCTGTTCGGGGTGATGATCCCGCTCTTCGGCTGGATCGCGGCAACCGTTCCCGGCGCAGCCAAGGCAGGGATCGCGGGCATCGGCCTGTTCCCCGCCCTGATCGCCCTTTTCCTTTATGCGCTGCTGCCGGTCGTCTCGAACACGCTGGCTGGCCTCAACTCCGTCAACCCGGCCACGAGAGAGGCTGCCGCCGGACTCGGCATGACCCGGACGCAAATCCTGTGGCAGGTGCTGATCCCGCTGGCGGTGCCGGTGCTGCTGGCGGCGGTTCGGATCGTGCTGGTCCAGAATATCGGCCTTGCGGTCATCGCCGGACTGATCGGCGGCGGCGGCTTTGGCACCTTCGTCTTTCAGGGACTGGCGCAGACGGCGATGGATCTGGTCCTGCTCGGCGCGCTGCCGACCATCGCGCTGGCGCTTGTCGCGGGGATCGCGCTTGACCTTCTGGTCGAGGCCACAAGCAGACATCCGCAAGGAGCCCGCCCATGATCGAGATCCAGAACCTGACCCGCATCTATGGCGATGCCCGCGTGGTCGATGATGTCAGCCTGACCATCCAGAGCCGCGAGATCGTGGTGCTGGTCGGCACCTCAGGCTCTGGCAAGACGACGCTGTTGCGGATGATCAACCGTCTGGTCCAGCCAAGCGCGGGCAAGGTGCTGATTGATGGCGAAGATACCGCGACCATCCCGCCCTATCTGCTGCGCCGCCGGATCGGCTATGCGATTCAGGGCAACGGCCTGTTCCCGCATCGCAGCATCGCCCAGAATATCGCCACGGTTCCGCGCCTTCTGGGGTGGTCGGCAGACGAAATCCGCGCCCGCGTCGATGAACTGCTGACGCTGTTCCAGCTTGACCCGGCCCATTTCCGCGACCGCATGCCGCATGAATTGTCGGGCGGCCAGCAACAACGTGTCGGCGTCGCCCGTGCCTTGGCGGCACGGCCCGACCTGATGCTGATGGACGAACCCTTTGGCGCGCTTGACCCGGTGATCCGCGCCAAGGCCCAGACCGACCTCTTGGAGATCCAGCGCAAGCTGGGCACCACGCTGATCCTCGTTACGCATGATATGGAAGAGGCGATCCGCCTTGGCGACCGCATCGCCGTCATGGACAAGGGCAAGCTGCTGCAATACGCGACGCCCGCCGAAATCCTGTCCTGTCCCGCCACGCCCTTCGTCGAAGATCTGATCGGCACTGACGAACGCCCGCTGCGCCTGCTGTCGCTGGAAACCGTCGCCAGCATCGCGACCGAGGGTCAGGCGACCGGCACCCCGATCCCCGCCACGGCCAGCCTGCGCGACGCGCTTGCCGAATGCCTGTGGAGCGGGCGCGACGCCCTGCCCGTCACCGGCGGCGGCATCGTCACACTGGACGCTCTGCGCCGCCGCGCCGGACCACAGGACCGGACCACCCTGTCATGACCGGACGGATTGCCCTGCTTGCGCTGACCGTTTTCCTGCTGGCCTTTCTGATCAGCCCGCAAACCTTCGCGCCGCTGTTCCAGCCCTTCACCAAAAACGACGCCCCGGCGATCTATGTGCAATCCAGCCTGCTTTCGCTGACATTGTCGCATCTTACGCTGGTCGCGCTAGCGGTCGCGGCATCGACGCTGGTGGCGGTGACGCTGGCGATCCTTGTCACCCGGCAATCGGGCCGCGAATTCCTGCCGCTTGCCCGCACCATTACCTCGGTCGGGCAAACCTTCCCGCCGGTCGCGGTGCTGGCCCTCGCGGTGCCGGTTCTGGGCTTCGGCGCTGGCCCCACGCTGATCGCGCTGTTCCTTTACGGGCTGCTTCCGGTCTTTGAAAACGCCCTTGCCGGTCTGACCCGCCAATCCCCGCAGGTGACCGAGGCCGCGCTTGGCAGCGGCATGACCGCATCGCAACGGCTGTGGCAGGTAGAGCTGCCGCTGGCCCTGCCGATCCTGCTGGCGGGAATGCGGCTGACGGCGGTGATCTCACTGGGCACGGCCACCATTGGCTCCACCGTCGCGGCCAATACGCTGGGCGAGGTGATCATCGCCGGTCTGATCTCATCCAATACCGCCTATGTCCTGCAAGGCGGCATGATCGTCGGCATCATCGCGGTACTGATCCATTACGGCTTCCAGCACCTCGAACAGATCGTCGCCCGCCGCCGCGGTCAGGGTTAAGCGTCAGGCTTGCGCTTGATGAACAGCTCTATCGCCAGATAAACACCGGCGCCGCCGAACAGGATCGCCCAGAACGGGTTGTCGTTATACAGTTCCACCGCCGCCCAGATCAGCGGCAGGACCACGCACAACACCCGCACCCAGAGATGCCGGAAAAATGGTGCATTCGGATCGACCAGCATCACCCGGACCTCGCTTCTTCGTTGCTTAAATACCGATCTTCCACGACGGCACCCCTGAGAACGCCGCCGCCACATGGTCAATGAACAGCCGCGTCTTTTTTGGCAAGGGCCGGATCGGCGGCCAGACAACATTGATCGGCAGGGGCGCCTGAACCAGATCGGGCAGGACATGCACCAGATCGCCGCGGCGCAATGCCTCGTGGGTCAGAAACATCGGCAACAGCGCCAACCCAAGCCCGCCAATCGCCATGTCCCGCATCGCTTCGCCATTATTCGCGGTCATCCGCCCGACAGGAGGCGGCTCGACCCCGTCAAAGGGCCAGATATCGCCCAGCCGCATGTTCAGATAGCTGATGGCGCGATGCCCAGCCAAATCCTCGGGGCGGGTGATCGCGCCGTGCATGGCAAGATAATCAGGACTGGCGACCAGCGCCTGCAAATCCTCGCAGATCCGGCGGGCCATCAGCGTGCTGTCCTTCATCAGCCCGACGCGCACACCGACGTCAAAGCCCATCCGCGCCAGATCGGTCAGTTGATCGTCGTAATCCAGCACGATCTCCAGCCGGGGATGGGCGCGGGCGAAACCGGCGATGACCGGGCCAAGAAAACGAATCCCGAAACTCATCGGCGCGGCAATGGCCAGACGACCGCGCAGTTCGGTCTCTTGCCCGGTGACGCTTTCGGTGGCGGCGATCAGTTCGGCGAGCGCCGGGCGCAACCGCTCGGCCAGTTCGGTGGCACTGTCGGTGGGCGTGATCCGGCCCGCATGACGGGTGAACAGGGGCACGCCCAGATTGGCCTCGAAATCGCTGATCCGCTTGCTGACCACCGATTTCGACAGATCGGCCCGCGCTGCAGCGCCCGAGATGCTGCCCGCTTCCAGAACCGCCAGAAAGGTTTCGATATCGTTGATTGTCCAATTCATGCGTGAACCATAACCGACCCTCAGCCGTTCGCAATATAAGAACGCCGCGTTGCCACCCCGCCACCTCGCCCGAACGCAGAACCCGGTCCATATTGGTCCCAAGCCAAGAAAGGAGCCTGAACATGCAGCTCACCGGAATTCACCACCTGACGGCCATCACCGCAGATGCGCCCGCCAATAACCGCTTCTATACCGAAACCCTCGGCCTGCGCCGGGTGAAGAAGACCGTGAACCAGGACGATACGTCGGCCTATCACCTGTTCTTCGCCGATGGCGCCGGATCGCCCGGATCGGATCTGACCTTCTTCGACTGGCCTGTCGGGCGCGAACGCCGCGGCACCCATTCGATCAACCGCACCGGCTTGCGGGTGCCCGAAGGCAGCCTTGAATACTGGGCCAAACGCCTGACCGATCTGGGCGTCACCAATGGCGGCGTCATCACGCTGGACGGTCGCACCTCGCTGGATGTCGAAGATTTCGAAGGCCAGCGCCTGCGCCTTGTCGAAGCCCCGCAACCTGCCGGGCAGCCCTGGGATCAAAGCGATGTCCCGGTCCAGCATCAGATTCAGGGCCTTGGTCCGATCTCGATCTCGGTGCCGGAACTTGCCCCGACCGAGGCCGTGCTGACCCAAGTGATGAACATGCAGAAGGTCCGCGAATATCCCAGCCCGGATGGTGAAGGCGTGGTTCACGTCTATCAGATGGGCGATGGCGGTGCGGCTGCCGAACTGCATGTCGCGGTCCAGCCCGGATTGCCGGTCGCACGTCAGGGCGCAGGTGCCGTTCACCACGTCGCCTTCCGGGTGCCTGATAAAGCCGCGCTGACCGAATGGACCAAGCGCGTCGGACAGTTCCGCGTCCCGAATTCGGGTGAAGTCGAGCGTTACTACTTCCGCTCCCTTTACTTCCGCGAACCGGGTGGCAATCTGTTCGAACTGGCGACCGACGGTCCCGGCTTCGATGTGGACGAACCGCGTGAGACGATGGGTGAGGGTCTTTCCCTGCCGCCCTTCCTCGAACCCAAGCGCGCCCAGATCGAGGCAGGTCTGAAACCGCTGGACTAAGCAATGAACACAGGCCGGGGGCTGAACGCCCCCGGTCCCATGTCAGGAGCACGTATCAAGTATGACGACAATTCTGGGCATCAGCGGCAGCCTTCGCCGGGCATCCTTCAACACTGGCCTGCTGCGCGCGGCGAAAGAAGTGGCGCCGGAAGGCACCGAGATCGTCATCGGCTCGATCGCCGACGTGCCGCTGTATAATGGCGATGTCGAGGCTGCAGACGGCATTCCCGCCGCTGTCGAGACCCTGAAACGTCAGTTGTCCGAGGCTGACGGACTGCTGATCGTCACCCCCGAATACAATAACGGCATGCCCGGCGTGTTGAAGAACACGATCGACTGGCTTTCGCGCAAGGACGGGCTGGCGCTGTTCGCCGGCAAGCCTGTCGCCGTCATCGGTGCCTCGCCCGGCAATTTCGGCACGGTGCTGGCGCAGGAGCACTGGCTTCAGGTCTTGCGCACGCTGAAGACGAAGCATTGGACCGAGGGGCGGCTGATGGTCTCTGGCGCGGGCAAACTGTTCGATGCGGACGGCAATCTGACCGATGACCGCACGCGCCAGAAGTTGACGGATTTCATGGCGGGCTTCGCAGCCAGCCTTGGCTGATCCAGTCGGATGGACCGTCTCGACGCCGACCGGATGTTTGTGCAGGTGGTGCGGCTTGGCAGCTTCTCTGCCGCCGCCAAAAACCTTGGCACCTCGCCCGGTCAGGCGTCGAAGCTGGTCTCGAAGCTGGAAGAACATCTGCGGATCCGGCTGCTGAACCGGACGACGCGGGCGGTGACGCTGACCGTCGATGGCGAGCGTTACTTTACCCGAATCGCGGCGATTCTGGATCAGATGGACGATCTGGACGACGATCTGCGCAGCGCCGGGCAGATGCCGGGCGGGCTGTTGCGAATGACGGCACCGCTGACCTTCGGCACCATGCAGTTGCTCCCCGCCTTGGCGGATTTCGCGAAGATATATCCGGGCATCGGCCTTGATGTGCAATTCACCGACAGCGTGATGAGTTTGGCCGAGCATGGCTATGACGCCGCAATCCGGGTCGGCAATCTGCGCGATTCCTCGCTGCGCGCGACGCGGCTTGGACGAACGCACGTGCAGATGGTCGCCTCGCGCGACTATCTGGCGCGGCGCGGCCCGCCCCGGCAGCCCGCCGATCTGCGACAGCACGACATCATCTGCGACAGCAACTTCCCTCAACCAGACCAGTGGGCGTTCTTCGAGAATGACGAGACGACCATGATCACGGTGAACAGCCGTCTGCACTTCGCCAATGCCGAGGCCTGCATCATCGCCGCCGCCAACGGGCTTGGCATTACGCGCGTGCCGGATTTCGTCTCTGCCGCGGCGGTCAAGTCAGGCAGACTGGTCGCGGTCCTGCCCGAATATCAGCGCGAGGGTTTTGACATCCATGTGCTGACCCCCGCTGGTCGGCATATGCCGTCACGGCTGCGGCTGCTGATCGATTTCCTGCGCAAGCGGTGGGCCAACGGTCCCAACTGGGCAGATTGATTCCTGCGCGGAATAAATAATCTTCCAAATGGACGGATTATCGGCCCAACGGAAATGGATTAGGTCGTTGGTCATCACCAATGAACCATCCGGGGACCGGAAAAAATGCTGACGACCTTGAATGCACAACTGCGGGCTCCGGGGCTTGCCGCTCTGATCCTGCGTATCTCGCTGGGCGTGCTGTTTCTCGCCCATGCCTGGCTGAAGATCGCGGTCTTCACCCCATCGGGCACCGCCCAGTTCTTTCAGTCTCTGGGACTGCCCGGCCCGCTCGCCTATCTGACCATCATCGCCGAAGTGCTTGGCGGCATCGCACTGATCATCGGCTGGCAGGTGCGCGTCGTCTCGCTGGCGCTGTTGCCGATCCTGCTGGGCGCGATTTTCTTCAACCACGCCAAGGCGGGCTTCTTCTTCACCAATGAGGGCGGCGGTTGGGAATTTCCGGCCTTCTGGGCGATTTCACTGATCGTGCTGGCGCTGCTGGGCGGAGGAAAAGCCGCGGTCACGACGGACTGAACATCTTCAGAATAAAACGTAAGTAAGGGGGAACAGTGATGAGCGGCACAAATATCGATCACGTCGCATTGACGGTCCATGATCTGGCCGGAATGGCGGATTTCTACGAAACGGCGATTGGCCTGCAACCGATGGGCGGCGACCAGAACACCCGCCGCTTGGGTGCAGGCGATCAGGTTCTGCTTGAACTGCGCCATGATGCAGCCGCAAAACCCCGAGATCCGGCCGAGGCCGGGCTGTTCCACACCGCCTTTCTCTGGCCGTCGCGTGGCGATCTGGGGGCTTGGCTGCGTCATGCCGCCGATCAGAATATCCGGCTGACGGGTGCATCGGACCATGGCGTCAGTGAAGCCCTGTATCTGGACGACCCGGAAGGAAACGGGATCGAGATCTACCGCGACCGCCCCAGTAACGAGTGGCAGCAGGACGGCGACCGGATCACCATGTTCACGCGCAGGCTGGATCTTGTCGATCTGATCTCTGCCGCTACTGACCCTTGGGAAGGGGCGACCGCGGGCAGCAGCATCGGGCATGTCCATCTGCAAGTCGGCGATCTGGGCCGCGCGGATCAGTTCTTCCGCGACGATCTGGGCCTGACCCAGACTTTCGATGGACCGGGCGGGATCTGGTATGGTTGGAACGGCTACCACCACCAGCTTGCGGGAAATATCTGGAACAGCCGTGGCGCGGGTCCGCGCGACCCTGACCGGATCGGACTGGCCGAGATCGCCCTGAGATCGTCCGACGGCGCCGGCAAGACCCTCACCGACCCTTGGGGCACCCGCTTCAGAATGATCTGAGAGATACGGTTTTTTGACGAGTAGAGGCCGATGGCGCGCGATCCGCTCCATCGGCCGGTTTTTTTTCAGCGCTACTTGATCTTGCCTTCTTTCATCAGGCCAAACCGCTTGGGGAAATACCAGCGCAGCACCCGCCGGAACTTGTCCGAGCTTTCCCGCGCCCAGTTCCGCATCAATTCCGAGCCGAACTGGATCGCCGTGACCGGCTGAGCACCCGCCTGTATCATCCGGTCGAAAGCACGGTCATGGGATACCGGAGAGACGCCGCCGACGGCATCGGCGACCGGATAAACCTCGAACCCTTCGGCCAGCATATCCAGCGTCGGGAAGGTCAGGCAAACCTCGGTCCACAGACCGGCGATGACGACTTTCTTGCGGCCGGTCGCCTTCACCGCTTCACGGAATTCCTCATCCTCCCATGAGTTGACGCCGGTGCGGTCGATCTCTTTCACGCCGGGCAGTTCGGCGAGGATCTCTTTGGCGGTGCCTTCGTTCACGCCCATATCCACGCCGACGGTCGAGACGATGACCGGCACGTCATAAGCCTTGGCCAGCTTGCACAATGCGATCACGTTGAGGTCGATTTCTTCGCGCGTGGACGAGGTGACGGTGCTGTATTGCTCGGGCTGGAAATCGATCAGCACCAGCACGCAATTTTCTGGCGTCAGCAGGCGATCACCCTTGGGATCACGGATAGGCTCGGGTTGGGTCTTGGACATCAACTTTCCTCCTCTACACTGAAAATCGGAACCTGTCGGCGTGGACCCTTATGTCGTGGCCCACCCGCCGATATTGTCACGGATCACATTCATCATCACGGCGATATGACCCGGATCGTCGTTGAGGCAGGGAATATAAGTGAATTCCTTGCCGCCCGCATGTTCATAAGCCTCACGGATTTCGCCGTTGATCTCTTCCAGCGTCTCAATGCAATCCGCCGCGAATGCGGGCGAGATCACCGCGATATCGTCAACCCCCTGCCGCGCCAGTTCTGCCACATGCTCGACCGTATAGGGTTTCAGCCATTCCTCGCGCCCGAAGACGGACTGGAAGGTGGTGTCGATGATGCCATCGGCCCAGCCCAGACGCTCTTGCAGCAGGCGTGAGGTTTTCTGGCACTGGCAATGATAGGGATCGCCCTGCATCAGGTAACGCTTGGGCATACCGTGATATGACGCGACCAGCCTGCCCGGTATCCGCCCTTGCAGCACCCGTTCGACCGATTGCGCCAGCGCGTCGATATAATCGGGGCGGTCGAAATAAGGCTCGCAGGTGCGGATGGCCGGTTGCCATTTCTGCTGCATCAGCGCCCGGAACATCTGATCGTTCGCCGTGGCCGAGGTAGCGCCCGCATATTGCGGATAAAGCGGCAGGAACACGATCCTGCGACAGCCCGCCTCGATCATCCGGTTCAGCACCTCCTCGGTCGAGGGGTTGCCGTAGCGCATGCAGAATTCGACCATGATCTGATCGCCCCATTCTGCCACCGCAGCCTCGCGCAGGGCGTCGGCCTGTGCGCGGGTGATCGTCATCAGCGGGCTTTCGTTCTTCTCTTCGTTCCAGATCAGCTTGTAATTCGCGCCCGAGGTGAAAGGCCGCTTGGTCAGGATGATCCCCTGCAACAAGGGCTGCCATTTCCATGCGGGAAAATCGATCACCCGGCGGTCGGACAGAAATTCGTTCAGATAGCGGCGCATCGACCAATAATCGTAGCCATCCGGCGTGCCCAGATTGGCAATCAGGATTCCGGTCTTGCCCGGCTTGACCGGGGGGTGATCGGCGGGCGCAAAGGCTGGCGTCATGTCTTGTTCCTGATGTCGTTCAACGCCTCGGCAAGGCTGTGCTTGGCAGAGCCGGGGCGCAGCGGCTTTTGCTGCGTCTCGGACGGAGACCATCCGGTCAGAAAGACCAGATCGAAGGTGGTTGCGATACGGGACGGATCGTCGCGGTCGGGATAATGCGCCGACATGATCGCCGAGGCCGCCGTGAAGATGTCGCGCCGGGTCGAATGCCGCAGGCGTCCGGCAAGGGCATTGCCCTCGCCCATCGCGCGCAAATCGCGAGAAAGGTGCGCCAGATTTCGATAGCTGGCCTGCTGGTGCAGAAGATCGGCGACCGGCAGGGCCAGCCCCGCCCGGCCCAACAGTCCGCCCAGATCGCGGACATCGCCCATCGGCAGGATGCGCGGCGACAGCCCGCCCGTCACCTCGGATTCGGCCTGCGCCAGGGCCGCGCGCAGCTCGGTCAGGGTCTGCGCGCCGAACATCACGCCGATGAACAGCCCATCGGGCTGCAGCGCGCGGGCGCATTGGACCAGTTGACCGACCGGGTCTTCGGCCCAATGCAGCGCCAGCGCGTGGATCACCAGATCATGACCACCGGGCGACAGGGCCAGTTCGTCCTCATCCGTGACGACCAGCGCATCGGGAAACTCTGCCTGCCAGAACAGCGGAAAGCCGGTCACGATCGCCGGTTTCGTAAACGTTCTGTTAATCTCGGCAAGCCTATCGTGGATCTCGTCGGCGGCGATGCGGTGGAAAAGGTCGATGAACCCGGCACGCATGGCACGGTCGCGCTGACGCAGAAGCGCAGGGCGGTCTGTCAGAAGCGGGCGGGTGGATTGAACGGGGGTCCTCATGAGGTTGCAACATAGGGTGCTTCGCCAGTCGATAAAAGCCGCCCTTAGGCTAATCTATCCGTCCCAATGTCCGGGTTGCGGCATCCCCGTCGCCTCGGACGGAGAGGATGACAGCCCGCTTTGTCCCGACTGCTGGCGCGAGACGCGGTTCATCACCGGCACGTGCTGCAACCGCTGCGGCGCTCCGCTGGCCGATGCGGGCGACAGCTTGGCGATCGAGGCTGATCTGCATTGCGACGATTGCCTTGGCATCGCCCGGCCGTGGACCGAGGGGCGCGCGGCCATGGTCTATAGCGGCGCGGGCCGACGTATGGTGATGGCGCTGAAACACGGCGACCGGCCCGATCTGGCGCCGGTCATGGCGCGCTGGCTGGCCCGTGCCGCCGCGCCGCTGATCCGGCCGGATATGGTTGTCGCCCCGATCCCGCTGCATCTGATCCGGCTGGTGAAGCGCAGATATAATCAGGCGGCTTTGGTTTCGGACCGATTGGCGCGGCTGGCGCAGTTGAAACATCTGCCCGATCTGCTGCTGCGGCTGCGCAACACCAAGGCACAGGATCATCGCGGGCTAAGCGACCGATTTGCGAATGTGCAGGGGTCGGTGATCGTCAATCCCCGCCATGCGTCATGGATTGCGGGCAGACCGATCCTGCTGGTCGATGACGTGATGACCGCGGGTGCCACCCTTTCCGTCGCGGCACAGGCCCTTGTCGCCGCAGGGTCGGGGCCGGTCAGCGTCGCGGTGCTGGCGCGCGCCGTCAAGGATGACTAAGTAGAGGAGGAACAGACGGATACAGACAGACCATGACCCAGCCAGCCATCACCATCTACGCGACACCAACCTGCCCCTATTGCCACCGCGCCAAGGCGTTGCTGCGCGAAAAGGGCGTCACCTTTGAGGAAATCGACGTTGCCGCCCAGCCAGAGCGTCGCGCCGAGATGACGAAACGCGCCAATGGCGGTCGCACCGTGCCGCAGATTTTCATCGGCGACATCCATGTCGGCGGCAGCGACGATCTGCATGATCTGGAACGGATGGGGAAGCTGGATCCCCTGTTGCGCGCCGATCTGGGGTGATTGACGGCAACGCTTTGGCTGTGCCGAAGCAAAGTGACGCCATGTATGACTTTTCGGTAACTTGACCTGCGGCGGTTTGCCGGGCACGGTCCTTCGCGCCACTTTCTTCCACGACGGCTGATGATGGCCGTAGAGGCGATGACCAAGATTCTGACCGACCAGGAGTTCAACCTTTCCGTTGAAAGGCTTGCCGCGAGCCTCTTTGCAGAGGTTCTGATCGCGGACCAATTGTCACGCAATCTGATCAGCAAGGCCTTGCCGCGCGGGATGAAAATCTCGCATTTCTCGGTGCTTAACCTGCTGGCCCATATCAACGAAGAGCGGACACCCGCCCAGTTGGCCGAGGCGTTTCACGTCACCCGTGGCGCGATGACCAATACCCTGTCGCGGCTGGAATGGGCCGGACATATCCATATCCGCCCCGACTGGGACGATGCGCGGCGCAAGTTCGTCTCGATCAGTCCGGCGGGCCGGTCGGCGCGTGACGCGGCCATTGCCTCGTTCATGCCGGTGATCGGCGATGTGGTGAAGGATATCGGCGTTCATCGCGTCCGAATCGCCTTGCCGGTGCTGCGGGAATTGCGGCTGCGGCTGGAAGAGAACGTCTGAGCCGATAGCGATCTTCTGATGTCGCGCAACATCTGCGGGCGTTGCATCCAGTATTTGTGCAACGAAGAAGCGGCGGGTGCCGGGCGGATCAGCAAATGCTGGGGATTTGGTTGCACAGAGCATGCACCTGGCGCGCGCAGGTAATGCACAGGCTGTACACCGCTTGCGCGCGTTGCGCGGTTTTTTTTTGTCGAAACGGCGGCTATTCCGGGCGGCGCGTGGTCAGGATGTAATTCACCGACAGATCGCGCGGCGACAGGCTCCAGCCGAAGCTGATCGGGTTGAAGACCATGCCCGAGCGGTCCACATCCGCCAGACCGCACTGCCCGCACATATCGGACAGTTCATCCGGCATGATGAAGCGGTTCCAGTCATGCGTGCCCTTGGGCAGCCAGCGCATCACCCATTCTGCCCCAATGATCGCCGCCATGAAGCTTTTCGCGGTGCGGTTCAGGGTGGACAGGATCACCAGCCCGCCCGGACGCACCAGATCGCGGCAGGTGGCGATGAACCGGGCCGGGTCGGCGACATGTTCAACGATCTCCAGCGCCAGAACCACATCGAAGCTTTCGCCCGCCTCGGCCAGGGCTTCGGCGGTGGTGGCGCGATAGTCGATTGCCAATCCCTGCTGTTCCGCATGCAGCCGGGCGACCGCGATATTGCCTTCGGCCGCATCCGCACCGACCATATCCGCGCCCAGCCGGGCCATCGGTTCCGACACAAGCCCGCCGCCGCAGCCGATATCCAGAATCCGCAGACCTGCCAGCGCCTTGAGGTCACGGCGATCGCGCCCGAACTCGGCGGTGATCTGCGTCTGGATATAGTCCAGCCGGACCGGGTTCATCATGTGCAGCGGCTTGAACTTGCCCTTCGGGTCCCACCATTCGGCGGCCATCGCCTCGAACTTGGCGATCTCGGCGGGGTCGATGCTGGTCATGCTCTGGTCCTTCTGGCGGGCGGTCGCGGTTCGCTCTATACTGCGGAAATGGATCGGATGGCAGAACAAATCGCCGCGTCAGATGGTCGCCTTCACCCGGCGACCGAGCCCTTTGCCCGTCATATGATCGATGTCGGCGACGATCACACCCTTTATGTCGAGCAATGCGGCAACCCCGAGGGGCTGCCCGTGATCGTCCTGCATGGCGGCCCCGGTGGCGGTTGTAGCCCGTTCATGCGCCGGTTTTTCGATCCCGAATTTTATCACATCGTTCTGTTCGACCAGCGCGGCTGCGGGCGGTCGCGACCCACGGCCTCGGTCGAGGCGAACACGACCCAGCATCTGATCGCCGATATTGAACTGATCCGCGACCGGCTGTGCATCGACCGCTGGTTGCTGTTCGGCGGTTCATGGGGGGCGACGCTGGCACTGGCCTATGCCGAGGCGCATCCCGGCCATGTGCGCGGGCTGATCCTGCGCGGTGTGTTTCTGGGCATGCAGACCGAGCTTGACTGGTTCTATGGCGGCGGCGCCGGGCGGTTCTTCCCCGATCTGTGGCAGCGCTTCTGCGACCCGATCCCGCAATCCGAGCAAGGCGATCTGATTGCCGCCTATCACCGGCGGCTGTTCTCAGATGATCGCGGGCGGCAGGGTCGCTTTGCCCTGCCGTGGCTGATGTGGGAAAATGCGCTGGCCGGGTTGCAAACCTCGCCCGCGTCCCATGCGCCGCCTGAATATGCCCGCGCCTTCGCCCGGCTGGAAAACCACTATTTCAGCAACCGCTGTTTCTTCGAGGAAGGTCAACTTCTGAAGAACCGCCACCGGATCGAGCATCTTCCGGCGGTGATCGTGCAGGGCCGCTATGACATGGTCTGCCCGCCGCTCAGTGCGTGGAAGCTGGCGGATGGCTGGGAGAAATGCGACCTGCGGCTGGTCCCCGCCTCGGGGCATGCCTTGTCCGAGCCGCGAATCACCATGGAACTGGTTCGGGTGATGGACGGTTTGCGTGATGGTGAGTGAACCGTTCTGTAGACAGAATCCCGGAAGCGAGCTAACCTATTGATCTGTAGGTAGCTATTACGGGTTTATGCGATGCTTCATCACGGACGGAGTTGGCTGGGATATCGGGTGAAGCAAACCCTCGCCAAGCTGTCGGGCAAACCACTGGCCTTCGCACCCTATCCGGAATTCACTGCGGCGGATGTTCCGCAAACGGTGCCTTGTCAGCCTGCGATCTTCAACCGGGATCATCTGTCGCGCGTGACGCAATGCGGCTTTAGCAAACCGCTGCAGGAGTTGATCGAAGTCCTCGAGGCGAGGGAATATGTGGAACGGCCGCTGTCGACCTGTGATCTCGGACCGGCGACGGTGGTTGGGGGCATCATCTTCACGCCCGACAATCGGATCCTGCATTCGTCTTTTCTGCATCCCGGTCTTCGCGATATCACCGCCACGCCGCCAGAGGTGAGCGAAAGGACGGTGCTGATCAACTCGATGCAGGGAATCCGTTATTTCGGCCATTGGCTCAGCGACGATGTCGCCGCCCACGAAGCCTTTCGCGGCGATTCGGATTTGCGGGCATTGCCGCTGCCGGGCTGGAGCGATGCACGGATCTATTCCCGCCTGTTCGAGCAGGACTGGCAAGGTCATATGGTCATTCGCAGCAAGGCTCTGACACTTGTGCGCGATCTGGGCTTCAGCCTCGACAAGGCGCGGCGCTATCGCGCATTGCGTCAAAGAATGCGCGACAATCTGGGTCAGCCCGACGAGCGCGGGAAGGTCGTTTTCCTGAAACGTGGACCGTCGGGCGACCCGCGCGAGATCGTGAATGCCGCAGAGCTTGAGACGCAGCTGAGTGCCGCCGGTGTGATGATCGTGACTGCCGAGGGCGAGAGCGAACATTTCCTGCGCTCGATGCTGGATGCGTCGGTCATCATCACGATTGAAGGCAGCCAGGATCGCCATGCCATCTATGCCCTGCAGGACGGCGGCGGGATGCTGACAATCGCGCCGCCGGATCGGTTCTACATTGCCAGTCACGAATGGGCGCGTAATCTCGATATGCATAGCGGCATCGTCATCGGGACGGTGGCCGAAGGTGGCTTTACCGTCGATCCAAACGAAATCCTGTCTATGGTCGATCAACTGCTGGCGCGGGTGGAAAATCCGGTGCAACACTGAGCCGCTTGCTTTTGGGGCAATCTAGGCCTATATGACGCTCAACAGCGGCGCAGGCTTCCAAACCCTGCACCACCGGATCGCGCACGGGCCCCGCTGAGAGGCCCGTTTTTCATTTCTGGGGAACCATATGTCCAACGATCTTATCGCAAAGACCGCCATCGACCGGCGCCTTGCCGAGATCATCACCCCGGTGATCGAGGATCTGGGGTTCGAACTGGTCCGCGTTCGCCTGCAAGGTGGCAAGACCGCGACCCTGCAGATCATGGCCGACCGCCCGGAAGGCGGCATCAATGTGGATGATTGCGGCGATATTTCGGTCGCGGTCAGCGCCACGCTGGATGTCGAGGATCCGCTGGAGGATCCTTATCACCTCGAAGTCTCCAGCCCCGGCATCGACCGACCCCTGACCCGGATGAAGGATTTCGAAACCTTCGAAGGCTATGAGGCGAAGCTGGAGACGAACCAGTCCATCGACGGGCGCAAGCGCTGGAAAGGCGTGCTGGCCGGGGTGGAAGGGGATGAGGTTCTGCTGAACATCGAAGAGAATGGCGAGGTGCAGACCATCGGGCTGAACTTTGACTGGCTTTCCGATGCGAAGCTGGTCCTGACCGATGAACTGATCCGCGAAATGCTGCGTCAGAAGAAGGAAGCCGGGGTCGAGATCGACCATCTGGACGAATCCGCCTTTGACGAGATCGAAACCGAAGATGACAACGAAACGGCCGCGAACGGGCGTGCCGATGCCAAGGAGTGAGTGATGGCAATCACCTCTGCCAACCAGTTGGAACTGTTGCAGACCGCCGAAGCGGTGGCGCGCGAGAAGATGATCGAGCCAGAGCTGGTCATCGAAGCGATGGAGGACAGCCTCGCCCGTGCCGCCAAGTCGCGTTACGGCGCCGAGATGGACATCCGCGTCAAGATCGACCGCAAGACCGGCAACGCCACCTTCACCCGCGTCCGCACCGTGGTCGAGGATGAAGAGGTCGAGAATTATCAGGCGCAGTTCACTCCGGCACAGGCCCGCCCCTATTTCGAGCCGCAGAAGAGCGTCGAGAATTACTGGACCCGCGAAGGCGAGCGTCTGGCGGATTTCGCCGGTGGTCCGCTGGTCGGCGACGTGTTCCAGGAACAGGTGCCGCCGGTCGAACTGGGCCGCATCGCCGCGCAATCGGCGAAACAGGTGATCCTGCAGCGCGTCCGCGAGGCAGAGCGTGACCGTCAATACGAAGAATTCAAGGACCGCGCCGGTTCGATCATCAACGGCGTCGTCAAGCGCGAGGAATACGGCAACATCATCGTCGATGTCGGCCGGGGCGAGGCGATCCTGCGTCGCAACGAAAAGATCGGTCGCGAAAGCTATCGCCCGAACGATCGTATCCGCGCCTATGTCAAGGATGTGCGCCGCGAATCGCGTGGTCCGCAGATCTTCCTGTCGCGCACCGATCCGCAATTCATGGCCGAATTGTTCAAGATGGAAGTGCCGGAAATCTATGACGGCGTGATCGACATCAAGGCCGTGGCCCGCGATCCGGGTTCGCGCGCCAAGATCGCCGTGATCAGCTATGACAACTCGATCGATCCGGTTGGCGCCTGCGTCGGTATGCGCGGCAGCCGCGTGCAAGCCGTGGTCGGCGAGCTTCAGGGCGAGAAGATCGACATCATCCCGTGGAACGAGGATCAGGCGACCTTCCTGGTCAACGCGCTTCAGCCTGCCGAAGTCTCGAAAGTCGTCTTTGACGAAGACGGTGGCCGGATCGAGGTCGTGGTTCCCGATGAGCAGCTTTCGCTGGCGATCGGTCGTCGCGGGCAGAACGTGCGTCTGGCCAGCCAGTTGACCGGCCTCGACATCGACATTCTGACCGAGGAAGAAGAATCCAAGCGTCGTCAGGCGGAATTCAACGCCCGCACGCAATTGTTCATGGACGCGCTGGATCTGGACGAATTCTTCGCCCAGCTTCTGGTGGCCGAAGGCTTCACCGATCTGGAAGAGGTGGCTTACGTCGAACTGGACGAGCTTCTGTCGATCGATGGCGTGGACGAAAGCACCGCTTCGGAACTGCAGGCCCGTGCCCGTGACGTTCTGGAAGCCCGCAACAAGGCCGCGATGGAAAATGCGCGCGCCCTGGGCGTCGAGGACAGTCTGGTTGAATTCGAAGGCCTGACCCCCCAGATGATCGAGGCACTAGCAAAGGACGGCATCAAGACGCTGGAAGACTTTGCCACCTGCGCCGATTGGGAACTGGCCGGTGGCTGGACCACGGTGGACGGACAGCGCGTCAAGGATGACGGTTTGCTGGAAGCCTTTGACGTGTCGCTGGAAGAGGCGCAAAATCTGATCATGACCGCCCGCGTCAGCCTTGGCTGGGTCGATCCGGCTGAACTGAATGCCGGTGAGCCCGAAGAAGCCGATGGCGAAGAGGAGGCCGGGGCCTGATGCCCCGGATCTGACCGGGTTGAGCCGCGGCGGACAAGAAAAGGACCGGACGCAGCCCGAAAGGCGCTGCATCGCAACCGGAGAGGTTCAGCCCAAATATGGGCTGATCCGCTTCGTTGTGGGGCCGGATGGACAAGTGGTGCCCGATCTGGCCGAAAAATTGCCGGGTCGCGGTATCTGGGTTGTGGCCGATCGCGCCGCGATTGATAAGGCGGCAACGAAAGGGCTGTTCTCTCGCGCAGCGAAGATGCAGGTCAGCGTCCCGGAAGGGCTGGCCGATCTGGTCGAGGCGGGAATGGCGCGACGGGTGATCGAACTGGTCTCTCTGGCCCGGAAATCGGGCAAGGCGGTGGCCGGGTTCGAGAAGGTCAAGGGCTGGCTGGCCGGTGGCGTTGCAAAGGTTCTATTGCAGGCCTCGGACGGATCAGACCGGGGAAAAGGCAAGCTGTGGACACCGACTGGCGGGCGCTGGTTCGGCTGTCTCACGGCGTCAGAATTGGGTTTGTCCTTTGGACGTGATCATGTCATACACGGCGCGCTTGCGGCGGGTGGCCTGACGGACAAGGTGATCTTGGAAGCCGGCAGACTAACGGGTCTGCGCGGGCATGACGGCGGCAATACGGCTGCCGGGAAGGAATGAAGACGCAGATGAGCGATAAAGACGACAAAAGAACCTTGGGCGTTGGCGGCGGTAGCGGCCGGTCCGGTCAGGTCAAGCAGAGTTTCAGCCACGGCCGCACGAAAAGCGTGGTCGTCGAGACCAAGCGCAAGCGCGTCGTGGTTCCCAAGCCCAGTGCGCCGCAAGGTGCGACCACCGTGGACAAGGCAAAGACGCCGATGGTTGCCCGTCACGCGGGCGATCCTTCGAAACGTCCGGCAGGCATCTCGGAAGCCGAGATGGAGCGTCGACTGAAAGCCCTTGCTGCGGCGAAGTCGCGTGAGGTCGAAGAGGCTGCCACGCGTCTGGCCGAGGAAAAGGCCCGCGAAGAAGAACGCGAGCGTCGCCGGGCCGAGATCGAGGCCAAGGAACGCGAAGATCGCGAGCGCGAGGAAGCCCTCAAGGCCAAGGCCGAAGAGGAAGAACGCCGTGCGCGCGAGGCCGAGGAGGCCGCCAAGCGCAAGGAAGAGCCCAAGCGCGAAGAGCCGAAGAAAGAAGAGCCGCGGGCCAAGCCTGCTGCCGCGGGTCGTCCGACCCCGCCCGATCAGGCGTCGATCGAAGCTGCCGCAGCCCGTGCCGAGACCAAAGGCGTGGCGACTGCCCGCAAGCCCGAACGCGACCGCCCAGAGCGTGCGCCGGAACGTGACAGCCGCAACAAGACCAACCGCGACGATAGCCGTCGTGCGGGCAAGCTGTCGCTGAATCAGGCGCTTGAAGGTGGTGAAGGCGGGCGTCAACGCTCGTTGGCCGCGATGAAGCGCAAACAGGACCGCGCCCGCCAGAAGGCGATGGGCGGCAGCCAGCGCGCTGAAAAGCAGGTCCGTGATGTGCAGTTGCCGGAAACCATCGTGGTGTCGGAACTGGCCAACCGGATGGCGGAACGCGCCGCCGATGTGATCAAGTCGCTGATGAAGATGGGTCTGATGGTCACGGCCAATCAGGCAATCGATGCCGATACCGCAGAACTGGTGATCGAAGAATTCGGCCACAAGGCGGTTCGGGTGTCGGATTCCGATGTGGAACAGGTGATCGACTCGGTCGAGGACAAAGCAGAAGATCTGCAATCGCGTCCGCCGATCATCACCATCATGGGTCACGTCGACCACGGCAAGACCTCGCTTCTGGATGCGATCCGCAAGGCCAACGTCGTCTCGGGCGAGGCTGGCGGGATCACCCAGCATATCGGCGCCTATCAGGTGACGACGGAATCCGGTGCGGTTCTGTCCTTCCTCGACACGCCGGGCCACGCTGCGTTCACCTCGATGCGTGCCCGTGGTGCGCAGGTGACCGATATCGTGGTGCTGGTGGTTGCAGCGGACGATGCGGTGATGCCGCAGACGGTCGAGGCGATCAACCACGCCAAGGCCGCCAATGTCCCGATGATCGTGGCGATCAACAAGGTGGACAAGCCCGCCGCCGATCCGCAGAAAGTGCGGACCGATCTGCTGCAACACGAAGTCGTGGTCGAGCAGATGTCGGGCGACGTGCAGGATGTCGAGGTTTCGGCCAAGACCGGCAAGGGTCTGGACAATCTGCTGGAGGCCATCGCGCTTCAGGCAGAAATCCTTGAGCTGAAAGCCAACCCGAAACGCGCCGCCCAAGGCGCTGTGATCGAGGCGCAGCTTGACGTGGGCCGCGGTCCCGTCGCCACCGTTCTGGTTCAGAACGGCACCCTGCGTCGCGGCGACATCTTTGTTGTCGGCGAGCAATGGGGCAAGGTGCGCGCGCTGATCAACGACAAGGGCGACCGTGTCGATGAAGCCGGTCCTTCGGTTCCGGTCGAGGTTCTGGGCCTGAACGGCACCCCGGAAGCGGGCGACGTTCTGAACGTGGTCGAGACCGAGGCGCAGGCCCGTGAAATCGCGGATTACCGTCTGCAGCAGTCCAAGGACAAACGCGCCGCTGCCGGTGCCGCGACCACGCTGGAACAGCTTATGGCGAAGGCCAAGGCCGACGAAACCGTTGCAGAACTGCCGGTGGTGGTGAAAGCGGACGTGCAGGGTTCGGCCGAGGCGATCGTTCAGGCGCTGGAGAAGATCGGCAATGATGAGGTTCGCGTCCGCGTGCTGCATTACGGCGTCGGTGCCATCACCGAATCCGATATCGGTCTGGCCGAGGCGTCACAGGCGCCGGTGATCGGCTTCAACGTCCGCGCCAACGCTCCGGCCCGCAATTCGGCCAACCAGAAGGGTGTCGAGATCCGCTATTACTCGATCATCTATGATTTGGTGGACGACATCAAAGCGGCGGCTTCGGGCTTGCTGTCGGCAGAGGTTCGCGAGAACTTCATCGGCTATGCGCAGATCCGCGAAGTCTTCAAGGTTACCGGCGTCGGCAAGGTTGCCGGCTGTCTGGTCACCGAAGGCGTTGCCCGCCGCTCGGCTGGCGTCCGTCTGCTGCGCGACAACGTGGTGATCCACGAGGGCACGCTGAAGACGCTGAAACGCTTCAAGGACGAGGTCAAAGAGGTCCAGTCCGGTCAGGAATGCGGCATGGCGTTCGAGAACTACGACGATATCCGCACCGGCGATGTCATCGAGATCTTCGAGCGTGAAGAGGTCGAGCGCAGCCTGTAAAGGCTGCCTCCCCCTCGGGGAAATCCCTCAATTACAAAACAAAAAGGCGGCCCTTTGGCCGCCTTTTTGCTATAGTATCACAATGTCGGGTTAATGGCGGAATGGCGCCTCCTACACCATTCCGCCGCAACACCGCTTTCCGCACCCAGAAGGTGTTCCAAGCGGGTTATTCCGCAGCGCCGTTAACGGCTGATCGGTTTCCCCTCATAGGTGCGGCCACCAACGCGCACCACCATGTTCCCATTCGGTGAGAGCCGTTCGAACAGCCCCTGAATGAGAATGTAGCTACCGATCGAAATCGTCCGAATCATTGTGCAAGCCTCCAACTCCCTCACATTTCAGTTTAAGCACAACTTGCTTAAATTTGTGTAACAAAATCTTACACATGCTAACAAATTGTGCATTCTTGAAATGCTGCAGTTGCGAAATGGTTTTTACAGCCACATTTGCAAAGCGGGGATCAGGGGAATATCGGCGGCGGGCATCGGGTAATTGCGCAGGTCATTCGCCCTGACCCATGCCAGTTTCTGCCCTTCTTGCGGCGTAACGATGCCCTGCCATTTACGGCAGGCATAAACCGGCATCAGCAGATGAAAATCGTCATAGCTGTGGCTGGCAAAGGTCAGCGGCGCCAGACAAGAGGTCCAGGTGTCGATGCCCAGCTCCTCATGCAATTCGCGGATCAGCGCGGCTTCCGGAGTCTCTCCCGGCTCGACCTTGCCGCCGGGGAATTCCCACAGACCGGCCATCGACTTGCCCTCGGGGCGCTGTGCCAGAAGCACCCGCCCGTCGGGATCGATCAGCGCAACGGCGGCGACCAGAACCGTCTTCACGAACGGTAATCCGCGTTGATGTCGATATAGCCATGGGTCAGGTCGCAGGTCCAAACCGTGCGCGCGCCCTGCCCCAGACCCAGATCAACCGCGATCAGCAGTTCGGCGTTCTTCATATAGGCGCTGGCCTGCGCTTCGTCATAATCGGGGGACCGCCAGCCGTGCTGTGCCAGCACCAGGTGGCCGAAGCGGATGGTCAGCATGTCGCGATCCGCCACCGCGCCGGATTTGCCCACTGCCATGACGATCCGGCCCCAATTGGCGTCCTCGCCCGCAATCGCGGTCTTGACCAGCGGCGAATTGGCAATCGCCATCGCAACCTTGGTCGCATCGCCTTCATCCATCGCGCCGGTCACCCGAACCTCGACGAATTTCGTCGCACCCTCGCCGTCGCGGACGACCAGATGCGCCAGTTCCCGCATCACCTCGGCCAAGGCCAGCGCAAACGCCCGCCCATCAGCATCGTTGAGCGAAGTGATCTCCGCCGTGTCCGAGCGCCCCGTCGCCGCCAGAATCAGCGCATCCGAGGTCGAGGTGTCGCTATCCACCGTGATCGCATTGAAGGTCGAGGGCAGCGCCTCATCCAGCGCCTGCTGTAGCAGCGGCGCGGAAATCTTGGCATCGGTGAAGATATAGACCAGCATCGTCGCCATGTCCGGCGCGATCATCCCCGAGCCTTTGGCGATCCCGGTGACCCTGATCTGCCCGCCATTGCCGTCGAAGGTCGCGGAGGCGCCTTTCGGAAAGGTATCCGTGGTCATGATCGCCCGCGCCGCATCCGCTGCGCCGTTCTGATCCAGCGCCGAGGCCAGATCGCCGATCACCGAGACGATCCGGTCATGCGGCAAAGGCTCGCCAATCACCCCGGTCGATGATGAAAACACCCGGCCCGCGGGCACGCCCATTGCCTCGGCCACAGCACCCGTCACCGCATCGACCGATTCCTGACCGCGCGCGCCGGTGAAGGCATTGGCATTGCCGGAATTGACGATGATCGCGGCACCTTCGGGCGCTTCACCGCCCTCGGCCAGCTTCGCCTGATTGTCCAGAACGCAGGCGGCGCGGGTCGAGGATTTGGTGAACGCCCCGGCCAGGGTCGAACCAGGCGCAATGCGGATCAGGGTCACATCGGTGCGACCCTGATACTTGACGCCAGCGGCACCGCTGGCGAATTCAACGCCACCGATAACCGGCAGATCGGGGAAAGAGGCAGGCGCCAGCGGCGAAACGGGAAGCCCGGCCTTGCCCATTATTCGGCCTCCAGCAATTCGACCTTGTCCATCGCCTCGGGCGCGATGCCCTCGATCTTTTCGACGGTCGCATCGGTGACGATCTTCTCGACCCCGGCCTCCACCTTTTCGCGACGGACCATCTGGTCAAGCTGGTCGCGGATGTCTTCCAGTTTGGGGTTCTCGCGCGTGCGGCTGTCGTTCAGCTTGATGATATGCCAGCCAAAATCGGTCTGGACCGGGTCAGAGATCGTGTCCTTTTCCATTCCGCGAACGGCTTCGGCAAAGGGCGCGACCATCTGATCGGCAAGGAACCAGCCCAGATCGCCCTTGTTCGGACCGGAATTGTCGGTCGATTTCTCGGCAGCGAGTTCGCCGAAATCGGCACCGCCATCAAGCTGCGCCTTGATCTCTTTCGCCTCGTCCTCGGTTTCGACAAGGATATGGGCGGCGGAATATTCGGTCTGCGCCTCGGCCTCGGCAAAGACCTTGTCATAGGCGGCCTTGATTTCGTCCTCGGTCGGATCGGTCTCGGCGATATTGGTCACCGCCACCGTCGCCAGCGTATTGCGGCGCTGGATTTCAAGCTGGGCGCGCACGCCCGCATTCTCGGTGCCCTGTTCGGCCACGGCGGTCTGGCGGATCAACTGGTCCAGCATCAGATCCCACAGCTCTGCCGGGGGCATCTGCGCGACCGAGGGGTCCTGCATCGACTGCTTCATCACGATCATCTGGCCCAGCGTGATCTCTTGGCCATTGACGGTCGCGACCACCGTGTCCGCGCTTTCATCCTGCGCGAAGGCCGGCACAGCCGTCATCACGGGCGCCGCGATCACGAAAGCGGCCAGAATCGACGGTTTGAACATGGGAATCCTTTGCTATGGTTTGCCCAAAACCCCGGCTTGGGGCGGGCCAGCGTTGACAGTCAGGAAAGCGAGGCATACATCCCGGTCCAACTCTGGGGAAGGCAGTGCCGCCGCTTTTCGTTCAGGCCCCTGATACGGCAATGCGGAAGGTCGCGGCAAGTGGGACCGCCCAACACGGCCTTTCCCAACAACGTGATTGCGAAGGTAACATGCTCGGCATTGGAAATCTGGCGAAGAAGGTCTTTGGTTCGCCGAACGACCGGAAAGTAAAGGGAACGCGCGGGCTGGTTTCGCAGATCAACTCGCTTGAGGATCAGTTCAAGGCGCTGAGCGACGAACAGCTTGTCGAAAAGACGCGCGAGTTTCAGGATCGCATCGCCAAGGGCGAGGATCTGGATGCGCTTCTGCCCGAAGCCTTCGCCAATTGCCGCGAAGGTGCCCGCCGCGCGCTTGGCCTGCGCGCCTTTGACGTGCAGTTGATGGGCGGAATTTTCCTGCACCAAGGTAACATTGCCGAGATGAAGACGGGTGAGGGCAAAACCCTTGTCGCGACCTTCCCGGCCTATCTGAACGCGCTTGGCGGCAAGGGCGTCCACGTCGTCACCGTCAACGACTATCTGGCGAAACGCGACGCCGACTGGATGAGCAAGGTCTTTGCACAACTGGGCCTGACCACCGGCGTGGTCTATCCCTTCCAGCCAGAGCCGGAAAAGCGCGAAGCCTATGCCGCCGACGTGACCTATGCCACGAATAACGAGCTGGGCTTCGATTATCTGCGCGACAATATGAAGGGCAGCGTCGCCGAAATGGTCCAGCGCGGCCACAACTTCGCCATCGTGGACGAGGTCGACTCGATCCTCATCGACGAAGCGCGGACGCCGCTGATCATCTCGGGCCCGTCGCAGGATCGCAGCGAGCTTTACGTTACGCTGAACCAGTATATTCCGCTGCTGACGGAAGAGCATTTCAAGCTGGACGAAAAGACCCGCAACGCCACCTTCACCGAAGAGGGCAACGAATATCTGGAGAAGAAGCTGCAGGCCGAAGGCGTGCTGCCCGAAGACCAGACCCTCTACGACCCGGAATCGACCACCATCGTCCACCACGCCAATCAGGCGTTGCGGGCGCACAAGCTGTATCTGCGCGACCAGCACTACATGGTCCGCGACGGCGAGGTGATGCTGATCGACGAATTCACCGGCCGGATGATGAAGGGCCGCCGTCTCTCTGACGGTCTGCATCAGGCGATCGAGGCCAAGGAAGGCGTGACCATCCAGCCCGAAAACGTGACGCTGGCCTCGGTCACCTTCCAGAACTATTTCCGCCTTTATTCCAAGCTGGCGGGCATGACCGGCACCGCCGCCACCGAAGCCGAGGAATTCGCCGAGATCTACAAGCTGGGCGTGGTCGAGGTTCCGACCAACCGTGGCATCGCTCGTCTGGACGAACATGACCGCGTCTATCGCACCGCGCAGGATAAATACGCCGCCGTGGTCGAGGCGATCAAGGAAGCCCATGCCAAGGGCCAGCCGACATTGGTTGGCACCACCAGCATCGAGAAATCCGAGATGCTGGCCGATGTGCTGAAGAAAGAGGGCATTCCCCATAACGTGCTGAACGCGCGTCAGCACGAGGCCGAAGCGCAGATCGTTGCCGATGCGGGCAAGCCCGGCGCGGTGACCATCGCCACCAACATGGCCGGTCGCGGCACCGACATCCAGTTGGGCGGCAATGCCGAGATGAAGGTGATGGAGGCGCTGAAGGCCGACCCGGACGCCAATCCCGACGATATCCGCGCCCGGATCGAGGCCGAACATGCCTCGGACAAGGAAAAGGTGCTGGCTGCGGGCGGGCTGTTCGTGCTTGGCACCGAACGCCACGAAAGCCGCCGGATCGACAACCAGTTGCGCGGTCGTTCGGGCCGTCAGGGCGATCCGGGCCGCTCGCTGTTCTTCCTGTCGCTGGACGACGATCTGATGCGGATTTTCGGGTCCGAGCGTCTGGACAAGGTTCTGTCCACCCTGGGCATGAAAGAGGGTGAGGCGATCATCCACCCATGGGTGAACAAGTCGCTGGAACGCGCGCAGGCCAAGGTCGAGGGCCGCAACTTCGACATCCGCAAGCAATTGCTGAAATTCGACGATGTGATGAACGATCAGCGCAAGGCCATCTTCGGCCAGCGCCGCGAGATCATGGACAGCGACGAGGTGGGCGAGATCGCCGCCGACATGCGCCATCAGGTGATCGACGATCTGGTCGATGAATTCATGCCGGAAAAATCCTATGCCGAGCAGTGGAACACCGAAGGCCTGAAAGCTGCGGTGCGCGAGCGGTTGAACATGAACCTGCCCGTCGATGAATGGGCCAAGGAAGACGGCGTCGATCAGGAATCGATGCGCGAGCGCATCGAGGACGCGACCGATACCTATATGGCCGACAAGGCCGCCGCTTTCGGCGAAGAAAACATGCGCCAGATCGAAAAGCAGGTTCTGCTGCAGATGATCGACAGCAAGTGGCGCGACCATCTGCTGACGCTGGAGCATCTGCGTTCGGTCGTGGGTTTCCGCGGCTATGCGCAACGCGACCCGCTGTCGGAATACAAGACCGAGGGCTTCCAGCTCTTCGAAACCCTGTTGAACAGTCTGCGCTTCGACGTGACGCAGCGCCTTGCGCAAATCCGCCCGCTGACCGAGGCCGAGCGCGAGGAAATGCTGCGCCAGATGGCCGAACAGCAAAAGGCGTCGCAAGAGCATCTGACGATGGAACATGGCGACGAACACCAGTCCACCGACGATGCCGACAAACCGACGCCGCTGGTGCCGGGCTTTGACGAGGCCGATCCCGCAACCTGGGGCAACCCGGCGCGGAACGACCTCTGCCCCTGCGGCTCGGGCAAGAAGTTCAAGCACTGCCACGGCGCATTCTGACCGATCGGCACCTGATCCGGGCGGTTCCCGCCGCCCGGCACGCTACCCATTGGACCGGGACCAGTGATGCTTGATTTCGGCCAACTGGTCTATCTGGATGTCCAGAAAACCGGCTCGATGTATGTCGCGGCCTTCCTCCGGGCCAGTTGCCGCCTGCCACTGATCAAGGCGGTCCAGCACGGCAGGATCGATACGCGCGACCCTTCTGCGGTCCACGTCATCTCGGTCCGCGATCCGCTGCAACAATATCTGTCGATCTTCCGCTACGGTCTGGACCGGCGCGGCGCGCTTTACCACAGCCTGAAGCAGCGCGATGCCGAAGAGGTTTACAAGCCGACACAGGAAGGTTTCGAGGAATTCGTGCAGATCATGCTTTCTGCCGATCTCGCCCCGATCCTGCACAAGGATTTCGCCGCCCCGGCGCGGAAATTCGACATCGGCTTCATGACCTTCCGCCACCTGCTTCTGGCGCTTCCCCAGCCACTTGCGACGCTCAACGCTACCCCCGGCCCGGCTTTGTCAAAGACCTATGGCGAAAAGCGCCTCTGGACCGATGTTCTGCGGCAGGAGAACCTGACAACCGATCTCCGCAACCTGATCGCCCGCTATCCGCACCTGCTGGATGCCGACCGGGCCGAAACCTTCCTTGCCGAACAGGCAACCATCAATGCCGCCGTCAGCGGAGCACATCTGCGCCCGGTTCTGTCCGAAACAACGACAGCCCTTCTTCGGCAGAAGGAATCACTGATCTACAGCGAATTCTACCCGGACCAAGCCTGAAACCCCGCCCGCCGCTCAATCCAGCATTGCGGGCAAGGCCCAACCCCGCAGCAATTCTTCGGCGCGCATCGGCTTGCGGCCTGCCCGCTGCGCCTCGGTGATCTCAATCGCCCCTTCGCCGCAGGCAATGGTCAGCCCGTCCAAAACCTCACCAGGCTGCCCCGCGCCCTCAGCTATACGGCTTCGAAGCAGCTTCACCCGCTCGCCCGCAACCTCGCACCATGCGCCCGGAAACGGCGACAGCCCCCGGATCAGCCGGTCCAGTTCCACCGCAGACCGCGTCCAGTCAATGCGCGCCTCGGCCTTGTCGATCTTGGCGGCATAGGTGACGCCTTCAGCCGCCTGCGCCACAGCGGGCAGCGGCAACCGCGCCAATACATCGACCACCAGTTCTGCCCCCATCCCGGCCAGCCGGTCATGCAGATCGGCGGTCGTCTCGCCCGCCCCGATCGCTGTCCGCGCCTCGGCCAATACCGGCCCGGTATCCAGCCCCGCCTCCATCTGCATGATCGCCACGCCGGTCTCGGCATCCCCCGCCATCACCGCCCGATGGATCGGAGCCGCCCCACGCCAGCGCGGCAACAACGAGGCGTGGATATTCAGGCAACCAAGCCTCGGCGCATCCAGAACGGCCTGCGGCAGGATCAGCCCATAAGCCACGACGACGGCAACATCCGCGCCCAAAGCCGCAAACGCCGTCTGCTCATCGGCATCCTTCAGCCGAAGCGGCACCCGCACCGGGATCCCCAACTCCTCGGCCACAAGCTGCACCGGCGACGGACGCGGCTTCTGCCCCCGCCCCGCTTCCCGAGGCGGTTGCGAATACACCGCCACCACCTCATGCACCGTAGCAATCGCCCGCAAGGCAGGCACCGAAAAATCCGGCGTTCCCATGAAGATCACGCGCATGGCAAACCCTTCTTCTTCATCCAAATATCCCGGGGTCCGGGGCAGCGCCCCGGCCTCGCCTATCGCCGCGCCAGCTTGGCCGATTTCGCCACCAGCATCTTGCGGCGCAGCGGCGTCAGGTGGTCCACATACATCCGCCCGTTCAGATGGTCGATCTGATGCTGCACACTGGTCGCCCAAAGCCCGACGAAATCCCGATCTTCGATCTCGCCCGTCTCGTTCAGAAACCGGACCGTCACCGCGCGCGGACGGTTGATCGGCGCGAAGACGCCCGGCAGGTTCGGACTGGCCTCATCATGGCTGCGCAACTGCACGCTGGCATGCAGCACTTCGGGATTGGCCATCCGCACCGCCTGCCCGCGCTTGTCCGAGGCATCGACGACCGCCAGCCGAAACATGATCCCGATCTGCGGCGCGGCCAGACCAACGCCGGGCATCGCGTCCATCGTATCGACCATATCGTCCCAGATCATCCGTACCGTCTCGGTGATCTCGGCCACCGGCTCTGCCGGGATATGCAGCCGGCGGTCGGTATAGGGCAGAAACGGGCGCACGCTCATTCCGCACCGTCCACAGGGTCCACGATCAGCCGCCCGTCAAGATGGTCGGCTTCATGCTGAAAGATCCGCGCCTCGATGCCGGACAGCGTCCGTTCGTGGTGGTGCCCGTCCAGATCATACCACGCAATCGCGATACTCGCGGACCGCAACACCTCGACCGGCTGATCGGGGATCGACAAACATTGCTCGACCGCCGCCACCTCTTCGACCGAGCGCGACAGGATCTCGGGATCAAGCATCACCTGCGGATCGGGACGGCCTTCTTTCCAATGCGCGTCCATGACAAAGGCCCGCAACATCACACCGATCTGCGGTGCGGCCAGACCCCTGCCCCCCGCTTCATACATCGTCGCCAGCAAATCCGCCGTAAGCGTGCGCAACTCTTGCCCACTCACGGAACCCGCGGGCTCGCAGCGCTGATGCAATCGAGGATCGGGATGTATCAGGATATCTCGGACATCGCCACGCGCAAGCTCGCCCTCAAGATCGGGGCGCGTCCAGCCCGGCAGGTCAGCCTCAGGCACGCGCCCTCTCGCGCTTCAGCTTGACCATCCGGCGCGTGATCATCTGCCGCTTGATCGCCGAGATGTGGTCGATGAACAGCACCCCGTCCAGATGGTCCAGCTCGTGCTGCGCACAGGTCGCCCAGAGGTCGTCGAACTCTTCCTCATGGGTCTTGCCGTCCAGTCCCAGCCAGCGCATGCGAACCTGCTTCGGGCGGGTCACATCGGCATATTGATCGGGGATCGACAGGCAGCCTTCCTCATAGGTGTTCTGCTCTTCCGAACTCCAGCTGATCTCGGGGTTGATCAGCACCATCGGACGCCGATCAGCCTCGGGGTCGCGGGTCGCATCCATGACGAACACACGGCTCAACACGCCGACCTGCGGGGCGGCAAGGCCCACGCCCGGCGCGTCATACATCGTCGCCAGCATATCGGCAGCCAGCTTTTCGATATCCGGGGTGATCCGTGCCACAGGCTCGGTCACCTTCTTCAGGCGAGGGTCGGGATGGATCAGGATCGGACGCAGGTTCATGCTTTGCGATTTAGGCCATGCCTTCACCATAAGCAACAACCGGCGTATGCAAGGAAGCGAACGGACAAAGCAGCGGGGACCACAGCCATGACCACACCCGATTTCGACGAGATCATCGACCGCATCGGCACCTATTGCGACAAATGGGACGAGATGGAGCGGGTCTATGGCGTCTCGCCTGCCGAAGGTGGGTTGGCAATGTGGGTCGCCGACATGGATTTCCGCCCCCCCGCCGCCGTCCAGAAAGCGGTCGAGGCCGCCGCCGCCCATGGCGTTTACGGCTATCCGGGCAGCAACCGCCCCTATCTCGACGCGATCAAGTGGTGGATGGCGAACCGCCACGGCTGGCAGATCGAGACCGACTGGATTCTGACCTGCGCCGGTCTGGTCAATGGCGTTTCCATGGCGATCGACGCCTATACCCAACCCGGCGACGGCGTGATCGTGATGAGCCCGGTTTATCACGCCTTCGCCCGCGTCATCCGCGCCTCGCACCGTGAACTGGTGGAACTGCCGCTCGCCATTCGGGACGGCAGCTACCAGATGGACTGGCCTGAATGGGAGCGGCAACTGACCGGGCGCGAGAAGATGCTGATCCTCTGCTCGCCCCACAATCCCGGCGGTCGTGTCTGGACCAAGGCCGAACTTCGCGAGGTCGCCGATTTCTGCACCCGCCACGACCTGATCCTGATCTCGGACGATATCCACTGCGATCTGGTCTATCCGGGCCATCGCCACCACATGATCGCCACCATCGCCCCCGAGATCGCTGACCGGCTGGTGACGCTGACGGCGGCAACGAAGACCTTCAACATCGCCGGCGCCCATATCGGCAACGCGATCATCGCCGACCCCGAGCTGCGGGCAAAGTTCAAGGGCGCGCTGATGGCGCGGGGCGTCTCGGTCGGGATGTTGGGGATGGACATGGTCGCCGCCGCCTATTCGCCCGAGGGCGCGGCATGGGTCGATCAACTGGTCGCCTATCTTGACGGCAATCGCCGCCTTTTCGACGACGGGATCAACGCGATCCCCGGCCTGCGCTCGATGCCGCTGGAATCGACCTATCTGTCATGGGTGGATTTCTCGGGCACTGGCATGTCGCCCGCTGAATTTACCGCTCGCGTCGAAAAGACGGCCCTCATCGCCGCCAATCACGGCAAGACCTTCGGTCTGGGGGGCGAGGATTATCTGCGCTTCAACATCGCCACCCCTCGGGCAAGGGTCGCGGATGCGGTCAGCCGCCTGCAAAAGGCCTTCGCCGACCTGCAATAATAAATGGGCGGGCGCGCCCCGAAACCCGGATGCGCCCGCTTTTCCGTCAATAGGTGCGCAGATCGATCGTCCCGGCCTGATAGGCCTGCAAGCAGTCGGTCGCGTCCCGTTCTACATCTTCCTGCAGCAGCGCGGTCGTGGTCATGCCTTCACCTTCGAAGCGCGGATCGTCGCATTCGTTGTCATTGGCCCAGTCGCCGCCATCGGTGCCGAAATTGATGCCGTCATGGATCAGGTTCTGCGTCACCGCCTCGCGCAAGGTGATGGTCCCGGCAGCATAGGCGCCGGCGCAATCGGTTGCATCGCGGCCGATATCCTCGTCCAGAAGAACCGTCGCGGTCATCCCTTCGCCGGTAAAACGCTTGTCATCGCACTCATTGTCATTGGCCCATTCGCCACCATCGGTGCCGAAGTTGATGCCGTCCTGAACCAGATCCTCGGTGACGACGTCGCGCAAGGTGATGGTGCCCGCCTTGAACGCCTTGGCGCAATCGGTCGCATCATGGCCGATATCCTCGTCCAAAAGCGGCGTCTGCGTCATCCCCTCGCCGATGAAACGCTTGTCATCGCATTCGCCGTCGCGGGACCAATCGCCCTCGTCGTCGCCGAAATCGACCTGCTGCGCCACCGCCGGTGTCGCCAGCGCCAGCAGCGACACCGCAAGTGTCACCGACAGCACGGAAAGCACGAAATGCCTCACGTCATTCTCCCTCGAAGCTCACAATCCTGTGTCTAGCCCGAGATCTGTGCAAAGCATAGCCAACTTAGGGACAAGTCCGCACGCCGCGTTGCATTCTGACGCTAAGCGCATCATATAGGGCGCAATCGTCAGCGCGAAACGACGCCCGGAGCAGTGTTGGATGGTCTATCTGGATTTCGAAAAACCCCTCGCCGATATCGAGGGCAAGGCTGAAGAGCTGCGCGCCATGGCCCAGAAGGGCGAAGGCGCGGTCGATGTCGAGAAAGAGGCCGCCGCGCTGGACAAGAAATCCGGCGATCTGTTGCGCGATCTTTACAAGAATCTCGATCCTTGGCGGAAAACGCAGGTCGCGCGGCATCCGGACCGCCCGCATTGCAGCGACTATATCGCGGCGCTGTTCACCGAATACACGCCCTTGGCAGGCGACCGCGCCTTTGGCGACGATCATGCGGTGATGGGCGGCCTTGCCCGCTTCAACGATACGCCCTGCGTGGTGATCGGCCATGAAAAGGGCAACGACACCAAGACCCGCATCAGCCACAATTTCGGCATGGCCCGCCCCGAAGGCTATCGCAAGGCGATCCGCCTGATGGATGTGGCCAACCGCTTTGGCCTGCCGGTGATCACGCTGGTGGACACGCCCGGCGCCTATCCCGGCAAGGGCGCGGAAGAGCGTGGCCAATCCGAAGCCATCGCCCGCTGCACCGAGAAATGCCTGCAGATCGGCGTGCCACTGGTCAGCGTCATCATCGGCGAAGGCGGCTCGGGCGGCGCTGTGGCCTTCGCCACGGCCAACCGGATCGCCATGCTGGAACACTCGATCTACTCGGTCATCTCGCCCGAGGGCTGCGCCTCGATCCTGTGGAAGGACGCGGAACGCATGCGCGAAGCTGCCGAGGCCCTGCGCCTGACCGCTCAGGATCTGAAGAAACTGGGCGTGATCGACCGCATCATCTCCGAGCCGGTCGGCGGCGCGCAACGCAACCCGTCCGAGGCAATCCAGGCCGTCGGCGCCGAGATCGCCTTGATGCTGAAGGATCTCGAGGGCAAGAAGCGCGCCGAACTGATCAAGGATCGTCGCCACAAATTCCTTGATATGGGATCGAAGGCACTGGCCTGATCCACGACGGACGCATCTGCTTTCGTCAAAACAGTCGACCCCGCCGCGCCTTGAGATGAGAATCGGCGGGGCGGGACAAACCGGGCCTTTCCGTTTAAGCCCGGTCGAAACGAAGGCGAAGAGCCGCAAAGACTGCCAGCAAGCTACAAATGGCGGCGGCGAACAGATATGGTGCGTGCAATGCGCCACTCCGCCCGATAGCAGGCGTCAGCGTCGTTACAAGCGCCCCGGCCCCCATGGCACCAAAGGGCATCCCGCCCCAGCCGAAGAACCTATAGACTGAGTTGACCCTGCCCAGCAGATCGTCCGGGATCAGGCGCTGACGATAGCTGACAGTAACCACGTTCCACAGCATCCCTGCCGCCGCTTCGATAAACAGGGCAAGTCCGGTCAGAACCGTCGAGCCGAAAAGGCCAAGCATGAGATTGATGACCACGAATGCGCCAATTGCAGTAAGAAGGCTACACCTCATGCCCAGTCGAAGGGCCAGTGCGGGTGCAAGCAAACCACCTGCGACGCCACCCATTGCACCGAAAGTCAGCAGCAATCCGTATCCTGTAGCGGACAAGCCCAGCACCTCTTGTGCGTACAGCACCAGAACCGTCATACCGCCGATGAATACCGCGTTGATTGCCCCCAACATAACCGCCAATCGCAGGATCGGGGGATTCTGCCGCATCCACGCCAACCCTTCCATCAATGCAGGGAGAAATCGGGTGGTGATGGCGAGATTTCTCGGCGGCAAGGCAATCATCCAGACCAGAAGGGCGGAAAACGCATAGGCCGATACGTCGAACCCGAAGGGCATGGCTACAGATGTGGCGATCAGCAGCCCTGCCAGCGGCGGCCCAATAAACTGCCCGGTGATCTGCTCCGCGCTCCACATCTGGCCGTTGGCTCGTTCCAGATCCTGATGCGCGACAATTGCAGGAAGTACAGTTTGGGCAGCGTTGTCCCGGATCACCTCCGCAGAACCAAACAAGAAGGCGATGAGCATCAGGGATAGAATGGCAGCCGAGCTGGAATTTTCCAGCGCAGGCAAGCTGGGTTGCGAAACTACCATAAGAATAGTGAACGCCATGAGCGCGACCCGTACCAGATCTGCCCGTACCATCAGCAATCGACGGTCCATGCGGTCAGTCCAGACCCCGGCAGGCAATGCAAACAGAAGCCAGGGTAGACGTTGCGCGGTAGCAACCCCCGCTATCAGAAGCGGATCACTGGTGAGCATCGTCGTCAGCCATGGCAGCGCGACCATTGCGATACCATCGCCAAGATTTGAAACCGAACTTGCCGATAGCAGCAGGCGATAATCACGATTTTTGCTGATCAGCGAATTTTTCAATCGAAGCCTCCAGCAGGACATTACCGGCGCAGCATAGCGGCGGCAACGAACAGCAGAAAAGGGCTCCATTTCCGCAATCCGCCCACCCTCACCTAACCCCACATATCAGCGTCGCGGTTTGATCGTAAAAACCCCGCCGCCAGAGATGAACCAGCGCTGTTCTCTCTCGTCCAATTCCAGTCTGGCGATCAAACTCATCTGACGCGACAGCCAATTCTGCCAAATCAACTCCTCCGGCGCATGGAGGCAGGACAAAACCCATGCCCCATACACGATCCTGCTGGTGCCATCACCAAGCCACAGGGTCCGCGGCGGTCTGAAATAGTCGTCATGCATCCGCGGAAATTCTGCCCGGCTCTCCGGCTCCTCCAGAAACCGACGCAGCGCCGCAGCCATGCCATGAACCTGGTCCTCCGCCAACGGCACCTTCTCACCGTTGCAGATGATGGACGGGCTTTCAGCCGCCTCGTATTCGGCCGGAATGGCGATCTGCGGCGGCTCGACATATCCGTCCATGATTCCGTTCCCCGAATTATTTTCGCCGCCCGCAACGCCACCGCTCGCAAGCGGTGTACAACCTGTGCACGCCCGGTGTACCCGCAGTGCACGCCCTGTGCAGCCAAAATCCCAGCATTTGCTGACCAGAACTGAGGGCGCGCCGACATCCTGCCACGCAACACCTGTTCTTCGGTAACTGTTGCCGATCAGCCACGGAGAATCGCCTGCGTCATCCTGCCGCAGACCAGCGCTTGCCAAAGGCACGATCGCTGCGGCATCCAGTCTTTGCCCCATATCAGTCCGAAAGGAGGGCCAGCATGACTAACATCGCCACCGCCCACGCCCTTTGGATGATTTCGGCCCAGACCGGCTTCCGACGCGCCTGAGCCTTTCCCGTAAGGGGCATTCCAACCTGACTTGCTGACCTGACGCGTTTGCGCGCGCCCAGCCGCACGTCTTTTTCCAACCTGTCAAAAATCGTGCCCGGTCAAAGGCTTGGCTTGTGGTGCGATCATCATGGAGACCGCAATGATTGCGCAATTCACCACGCGTGCGCCCAATCCGCGCATCGGTATGCAACGCCTGCTGGACCGTCATGGAACGATGCCGGTCTTACTGGCCCTGATCCGCGCACTGCTGCTGCCAAGGCGCAGGCGACCGAGGCCGCCTGACCCTTACCACCTCAGCCCACATATGCGGCGCGACATCGGCCTGCCGCCGATCGAGCCCTATGTCCCGAAATATTTCGACCTGAGGTAAATCAAGGGCTTACCACATCGTCCCGGCGGCGCGCACCGGCCATTCGGCATCATAGGCCGCGCCGCCCACCCTGCCCTCGGTCAGGTTCGCAAGAATCCGTCCGGGGGTCGGCAAGCCAGCACTGTCATCCTGACCGCCCCAAAGCCCGGAACGGATGATCGCCCGCGCACATTGAAAATAGATTTCAATCACTTGCACGACGATGACGGTGCGCGGTTCCTTTCCCTCATGCGCGCATGAGGCCCGTATTTCCGCATCATCGGTAACCCGCGCCATCCCGTTCACCCGGATCGCATTGCCCGATCCGCGCACCAGAAACATCAGGCTGACGCGGCCATCGCGAACGATATTCCTGATCGAGTCGATCCGGTCATTGCCCCGCCAATCGGGCAGCACCAGATGCTTTGGGTCCAGCACCCGCGCCACCGGGCCATCATCGCCCCGCGGGCTGCCATCGGTGCCCTCCGGCCCGACAGTCGTCAGCACGCAAAATCGCGAAGCCATTATGAACGCTTCATAATCCGGCGTCAGATGGTCCGCGACCTTTTCCAGCGAGGCCGGTCCCGGTTCGCCATAGATCGCGCTCAGATCAGCTTCTTTCAACCAGTTCATAGGTAAACCCCGCCTCTGCCATCAGCCTGTCGGAATGGGTCTCGACCTCGGCTTCTAGTCGCGGGATCAGACCCTCTTGCGGGACATCCGGGTCGATCACCGGCAAAAACTCGACCACAGCGCGCCCCGGCCGGATGCCCCAGCCTTTGCGCGGCCAGAACAGCCCCGTATTCACCGCCACCGGCACTACCGGCAATCCGGTCCCGGCGCGGATCGTGCCGACGCCGTGTTTGTAAGAACGCCGCTCGCCCGGCTTGGTCCGCGTGCCCTCGGGGTAGATGATCAACTGGCCCAAACCTTCGCCCGCCACGCGCTTGTTGATCTCGGCCGAGATCGTCCGCATCGCGTCGCGGCCCTTGGTCCGGTCGATCGGGATGCAGCCGACCTTATAGGCATACCAGCCCATGATCGGCACCCGCATCACCTCGCGTTTCATGATGAACGCGCGTTCGGGCGCGGCATGGGCGATGGTCAGAATATCAAGGAAACACTGATGCTTGGCCGCGATAATGCAATCGCCGGTCGGGGGCGTACCGCGCACTTCGCAGGTGACGCCCAGATGCAGCTTCGCCGCCCAGAGCATATAGCCGATCCAGCGTGTCGCGACCCGGTTCGCGCCCTTCCGACCTTGCGCCATGACCAGCGGTATCCCGGCCAGTCCAATGATCAGCGTCGCTACTGCGACATGCAGATAGTAGAGCGCGTTTTGCACGTATTGCCACGGCCCTAACGGCCCCGGCTCGGGCGACTCCGTGCGCCTGCTCATCGCACCGCGCCCAGCATCTTCAGCGCCGCCCAGCGGGTCGCAAAGAAGCCGACAGCGGCGGCGATGACCGGGATCAGCAGCGGCAGAAGCCAGCCCCAACCCTGAAACGCCAGACCCGTCAGGAAGCCTCCGGCGGCGCTCATCCCCGGCAGCAGCGCGACCGCGATCATCCCGCAAACCGTCCCGACCGAAGCACCGACCGCCGCGCGTTGGGTAAAGCGGCGCACGAAAGCCGTGGCGATGGTGATGTCTCGCGCGCCGATAAGACGCAGCACCCGGATCACCTGCCCGTTCGCCGCCAGTGCCGCCTTGGCCGCCAGCGTAATCATCGCCGCCGACGCCGCTGCGATCAGCAATAGCGAGACGATCCCAAGCGCGCTCAGCCGCTTGGCCGCAGAAACCAGCGGCTGCCGCCATTGCGTGTGGTCATCAAGGATCGAGCCGGGCGCCTCTGCCTCCAGCCGCAGCCGCAGCCCCTCGGCATCGAAGGCAGAATCCGTCACCGGCACATCGATCAGCGCCGGAACCGGCAGCGCATCCACCGGCATATCCGGCCCGAACCACGGGGTCAGCAGATGGGCGACCTCTTCATCCGGCAACAGGCGTGGCTGACCGATGCCCGGCGTGGTCTGAAGGATCTGCATTGCGGCCTGTGTCCGGGCCTCCTGCTCGGCAACGGGGGCGCTGACGCGGACCGTCACCGACTCGGCCAGTTCGGATGACCAACGCTCGGCCAGCCGTCCCGTTGCCAGCGCAAGGGCCAGCGCGAAGACTGCCAGAAACGCCATTGCGCCCGCCGAGAACACCGTCAGTTGCGCGGTAAAGCCGGTCGGCGGCACGATGCGGTCACCTGCGCCGCCATCGCTGCGGACCAGACCCAGCCATAATGCCTTGAGGTTCAGCCCCCTGAAATCCAGCTTCTTCACAGATCCGCCCCCGCCAGTTGCAGGCTGCCGCCCGAAATGCGCAGCACGCGCGCCGCGACCTGCGCCTTGGTGGCGCGGATCAGGTTCAGATCATGGGTCGCGACCAGAACGGTCTTGCCCGACTTGTTCAGCTCGATCAGCAACTGCATCAGCCGCATCGACATGTCCCAGTCAAGATTGCCCGTCGGCTCATCCGCCAGCACCAGATCGGGCGACAGAATCACCGCCCGCGCCAGCGCCGCACGTTGCCTTTCGCCGCCAGACAGCGACGGCGGATAGGCCCGCGCCTGCGGACCAAGCTGCACCCAACCCAGAAGATCGCGCAAAGCCTCCATATCGACGTTTTGCCCCGAGACGGTCAGCGGCAATGCCACGTTCTCGGCGACCGGTAGGTGGTCAAGAAACTGCGTATCCTGATGAACCACGCCCACTCGTCGCCGCAGATGGGCGATGCCATCGCGCGAAAGGCTGCGCACATCCTGCCCAAAGGCCGTCATTTCGCCCGTTGTGGGCAGCAAATCCGCATAGCACAGCCGCAGAAGCGTCGTCTTGCCCGAGCCGGATGGCCCGGTCAGGAAATGCAACATGCCTGGCTGAAGGCTAAGCGTCATGTTCGACAACAGCTCGGCACTGCCGTGATAACCGAAGCCGACATCTCGCATTTCGATCAAGCTGCACTCTCCTATTTTCTTACGCCTGCCGCAGCC
This sequence comes from Paracoccus caeni, assembly GCF_016629665.1. Classification (GTDB taxonomy): domain Bacteria; phylum Pseudomonadota; class Alphaproteobacteria; order Rhodobacterales; family Rhodobacteraceae; genus Paracoccus; species Paracoccus caeni. Next base: position 492,768 of record NZ_JAEPRQ010000001.1, on the reverse strand, counting down.
GCTTGGAAGCCGGGCATGGACTTGATAGAACAGCCACAAACCGAATGCGAGGGTCGGCATGGCTGAAATAAGGGTGATCTGTCCGAACTGCCGAACGGCCTACGAGATTCCAGCCTCGGCATTACCCCCTCAGGGCCGCGAGGTGGAATGCAGCAATTGCGGTCGTATCTGGCGGGCGCAACTGCCCTCGACCAGCCAACCTTCTCCGCTGGAACTTGGCGTTTACAGTTATAATCTGACCGGTTTCAAGGAATTGGCCGATGAATATGCCCGCACGACCAAGCCTGCATCACCCGAGGCTACGTCGAAAGGCCCGGCACCGCTGAACCGCCGCCTGCCGGAAAATGTGCTGAATATTCTGCTGGAAGAGGTCGAGCACGAACGCCGCTTGCGCAAGGCCGAAGGGACCCGCACAGATTCGCTGCCGGTCCGTGCCGATTTCAATTACGAGGGCGATCCCGACTGGCCCGCGATGACGATGACAAATCCTGTCTCGCGTCCAACGCCAGCCGCCAGCCAAGCGGTGCCGGAACCTGCCGCCGAACCGGATCCCGCGCCAACTCCTGCAACGACCGAGCAGCAGGTTAGCGAAGTCCAGCCGCAGACGGTCAGCCCGAATGCACGCGGGGGCTATTGGGCGGGTTTCGGCCTTGCAGCCGGTCTGGCCGCCCTATGTGTCGGGCTTTATCTGGCGGCACCTTCGCTATCGGATAACGGCTCGTTCGGCGAGGTGCTGATGACGATGCGCGATGGCGTGGATCAGGCGCGCCTGTGGTTGCATGACACGGTGTCCGGCAACGGTGGCTGATCAGAAGCGGTCCAGCAGACGCCCCAGATAGTCACGCTCATCCTCGGGCCGCTGGCGTTCCGCGCTGCGGCGCCGGATCTCGTCCAGCAGATCGCGGGCACGGCGCGCCGGGTCCATGGCCCCGCCGATTTCCTCACCGCCGCCCTGCACATTGCCATCCGCGCCTGCGCTTTCACGCCCCAAAGGATCATGTGTGATAGGACGGTTGGGCTGGCCCTGCTGTCCGCCACCGCGACGATTGCCACCGGGACGATCATTCCGGTCCAACGCCCGCTGGCCGTTCGGGTCTTCCTGCGCCCCACCTTCCTGATCGCCCTGCTGGCCCTGCATCATCTCGCCAAGGGCCCGCATGCTTTCGCGCATCGACTCGATCGCATCTGCCTGCCGCTGCATCGCACCTGACATATCGCCGTCGCGCAACGCCTGTTCGGCGTCTTCCATCGCGCGGCCTGCTTCATCAAGCTGATCACCAGCGCGATCCCCGCTGTCCGAGCCCTGCCCCGGCAAAAGCCCGCGCTGCTGGCCTAGCTCCTCGCGCAATTGCCGCTGCCGCTCGGCCATTTCGTCGGAATTGGTCGAGGGTTGACCCATCTCGCCATTGCCGAACTGTTCCTGCATATCGCGGAAGGCATCGTCGGACAGGCGCTGCTGTTCACGCAGACTGTCGGCCAGTCGGCCCATTGCGCCACCCTGACCCGGCATTTCGATACCGTCGCCATCGCCGTCGCCCTGAGTGACCTGCAAATTCTCCATCATCCGGTTGAACTGCTCCAGCAGTTCCTGCGCCTCGGCCATGCGGCCTTCGTTCATCAGACGCTGGATCTCGTCCATCATCTCCTGAATCTGGTCGCCGGTGATCATCTGCCGCTCTTGATCGCGGGTGAAGCGCTCGGACGGGTCGCGTTCGTTCTGCTCGGCCAGCATGCGGGTATAGGCGTCGGTTGCCTCTTTCAGCTCATCCATCAGGCGCTGGATTTCGTCGGGGCTGGCACCGTTGCGGATCGCCTCGGACAGCTTTTCCTGCGCCTGCCGCATCCGCTGCAGCGCGTCCGCAAGACCGCCATCCTCAAGCTGGATCGCCGCCTGCCACAGCGCCTCGGCCATTTCGTCCCGCGCCTTTTCCGAGATCTCGCCAGATTCCAGAATGGTCACGGCACCGCGAAGCTGCAGATAAAGCTGTTGATCGACAAAGCCCTCCGGTTGCCATGTCACGGCGCGCAGGATTTCAGCACTCCGGTCGGCATTTTCGCGCGACCACAGCAGATCGCGGCGCATCTCGATCAGGGCTGCGGCAAGCGGCTGGAAGAAGCGCCGTCCCGGCAGGATTGTCTGCATCGGCTCGGCAGTACCTGTCTGCTCGATCCCGTCGGTCGCGGTCAGGGTCAGCGTCACCGGCAGATTGGCCCAAGGGTGCCGCGACAAATCCTGCACCAGTTGTCCCGAAATGTCGCGCCGATCCGCGCGCCGCGGGATGGGCAGCGCCAGTTCGACATCGGCACGCGGCTCGGGATCGGCGGCAAGACCATAGCGGCGATCGATCTGCGGCAGATCCAACGAGATCGTCGCGGTCGCGGCCATCACGCCATGGTCGTCCTCGGCCTCATAATCCTGCACCATCCGTCCGTCGGCCCGCCGCACCGGCGCGGCCCCGGCACGGATCACCGGCACCTCATCTGGCAGCACGGTGACCTCGAACCGGCGATCCCCGACAGAAATCACGCCGCTTTCTTCCGCCCGGAACGTAGGAGCCTTTGGATCATCCGCTGCGATGGCTGTGCCGATATCCTGCGACACCCCGGTCGAATCGTCATAAAGCCGGAAGCTCAGCGTGGTGCCCTTGGGCAGTTCCAGCAACTCACCCTCGGGCTGCGCATTCAGGTAGATCGTCGGGCGGCGTGTATAGGCGGGCGGCTCGGCCCATCCTTCCCAACTGGGGCCAATCGGCTTGGCATCGCCGGTGCCGGGACGGTTAGCGGTGGCAGCGATTGCCGACAGCCCGCGATCCATGTCGCTGATGCCGCCAAAGATCAGCGCCATCACCAACGCGACCAGACCGGCCAGCCGCAGCGCAAAAGGATCGCGCCTCGACAGGCCCGCATCGGGTTTCACCGCCCGCGCCTGCGCCGCCGACCGTGACATCTGCGCCAGATGCGCCTGCCACAACGCCCCTTCGCCACCAATCGCCGCGCGATCCGACAGCGCCGCCAAGGGCCGCCCGGGCAAGGTCCGGTCCAGCCGTTCAACGACTTCGCGCCGCCTGACCCGGCGATAGCGCAAACCACCCCGGATTGCCGTGACCACCAGCAGGATCAGTGCCGCGCCGGTCACCCAAGGCAACAGTTCGGGCGATATTTCCTCGACAAGGTTCAACCAGACGACTGCGAACAGCACCGCCAGCATCGTCGCCAGCGGCCAGAACGCACGCGCCGCCCGCTCCCATTCCATTCCCCAACGGGTCAGGAACAGTGCGCGACCTACAGGTCCGTTCTTCGTTGTGAAAATACCGTCGGGGGTCCGGGGGCGGACAGCCCCCGGCAGTGCCGTGTCATCCTGAGGACGCGTCAAAGCCATCCGGGGATGCTATCGCGGGCCAACATATCCTCATATGTCGGTCGCGCCCTGATGACGGCGAATTGATCGCCGCTGACCAGAACTTCGGGCACCAGAGGCCGGGAATTGTACTCCGACGCCATCACCGCCCCATAAGCACCCGCCGAACGGAAGGCGATCAGGTCTCCCGCCGCCATATCGGGCAGCGAAGTGCCCTTCTGGAACGTGTCCCCCGATTCGCAGACCGGGCCGACCACGTCGAAACTGCGCCCTTCCGAGCCCGCCACTGGCTCGACCACCGGGACGATGTCATGATGCGCTCCATACATGGCCGGGCGCAGCAGGTCGTTCATCGCCGCATCGACGATCAGGAAATTGCGGCCCTCGCCTTCCTTCACATAGATCACCTGCGACAGCAGCACCCCGGCATTGCCGACGATATTGCGGCCCGGCTCGATCTCGATCTCGCAGCCCAGATGGCCGACCGCATCACGGATCACTTGCCCGTATTCCAGCGGCAGCGGCGGCACGTTGTTATCGCGCCGATAGGGGATGCCCAAACCGCCGCCCAGATCCAGCCGGGTGATCGCATGACCATCGCCGCGCAGCACCTGCGTCAGCTCGGCGACCTTGGCATAGGCTTGCCGGTAAGGGTCAAGATCCGTCAGCTGACTGCCGATATGCACATCGATGCCGACGACCTTGAGACCGGGCAGAGCCGCCGCCTCGGCATAGACCTCGCGCGCCCGCGCGATAGGGATGCCGAATTTGTTCTCGGATTTGCCGGTCGCGATCTTCTCATGCGTCTTCGCATCGACATCCGGGTTCACCCGGACGGCAATCGGCACCTCGGCCCCCATACTGGCGGCCAGCGCCGACAGCGCCCGCATCTCGGGCTCGCTTTCGATATTGAACTGCCGGATGCCGCCTTCGATGGCCTGACGCATCTCGGCCAGGGTCTTGCCGACACCGGAAAAGACGATCCGGTCGCCGGGCACGCCTGCCGCCTTCGCACGGGCATATTCCCCGCCCGAGACGACATCCATGCCCGCCCCCAGATCGCCCATCAGCTTCAGCACGGCCAGATTGGAATTGGCCTTCACCGCGAAACAGACCAGATGATCGGTCCATTCCAGCGCTTGCCGGAACAGACCGAAATGCCGCGTCAACGTCGCGGTCGAATAGACATAGACAGGGGTTCCAACCTCGGCGGCGATCCGGGTCAGCGGAACATCCTCGGCCCACAGCGCACCGTCACGATAGTTGAAATGGTCCATGCTCGCTTAAAGCTCCGTCACCACGCCAACCGTGGCGTGACCCGAAACGTTTACACCCGGCTTCTGCGCCGGACGCTCGGGGGCACCGTCTACACCACATGCTGCAACTGCCAGAACTGCCAATATCGAAAACAACCTCATGCCAGTCTCTCCTTCCAGCGTTTGATCTGAGCGCGCACCTGATCGGGTGCCGTCCCGCCATAGCTTTGACGCGAGGCGACCGAATTGTGAACGCCCAAAACGCCGAACACCGAATTCGTGATATCGCCATGAACCGACTGCATTTCTTCCAAAGAAAGATCGGGCAAATCGACGCCTTTCCCCTCGGCCAGCGCCACCAGAGACCCGGTGACATGATGCGCGTCACGGAACGGCAGCCCAAGCTCGCGCACCAACCAGTCTGCAAGGTCGGTCGCGGTCGAGAAACCAGCCGAAGCCGCCGCCTCCAACTTGTCGCGATTGGCGGTCAGGTCCGACAGCATCCCTGCCATCGCGGCCAATGCCAGCATCAGATTGTCGGCGGCGTCGAAGACCTGTTCCTTGTCTTCCTGCATATCCTTGGAATAGGCCAGCGGCAGCCCCTTCATCACCGTGAACAGCGCCACCGTCGCCCCAAGGATTCGTCCTATCTTCGCGCGGATCAGCTCTGCCGCGTCGGGGTTGCGCTTCTGCGGCATGATCGACGAACCAGTGGACCACTTGTCCGACATCGACACGAACCGGAACTGGGCCGAGGACCAGATCACCAGCTCCTCCGCCAGCCGCGACAGATGGACGGCGCAGATAGAGGCGCAGGACAGGAATTCCAGCGCGAAATCACGGTCACTGACGGCATCAAGGCTGTTGGCCATCGGCGCGTCGAAATCCAGCGCCGCCGCCGTCGCGTGACGATCAATCGGATATCCGGTCCCGGCTAAAGCCGCCGCGCCAAGCGGCGATTCGTTCATCCGTTTGCGGGCGTCCCGAAACCGCGACAGATCACGGCCGAACATCTCGACATAGGCCATCATGTGATGGCCCCATGTCACCGGCTGGGCGGTTTGCAGATGGGTAAAGCCCGGCATCACCCAATCTGCACCGTTTTCCGCCTGCGACAAAGCCGCGCGGATCAAAGCCTCCAGACCGGAAATCGCCGCGTCGCATTGATCGCGCACCCAGAGACGGAAATCCGTCGCCACCTGATCGTTACGCGAACGGCCCGTGTGCAGGCGGCCTGCGGGCTCGCCGATCACCTCTTTCAGCCGCGCCTCGACATTCATGTGGATGTCTTCCAACGCGGTTGAGAACCGAAACTCGCCCGCCTCGATCTCTGACAAGACCGTGAGCAGCCCTTCCCCGATGGCCTTCGCATCGCTATCGCTGATGATGCCTTGTGCGGCGAGCATCGCGGCATGGGCCCGGCTGCCCCGGATATCCTGGGCATAAAGTCGACGGTCGAACCCGATCGAGGCATTGATCGCCTCCATGATCGCGTCAGGTCCGGCGGCGAAGCGTCCGCCCCACATGCTGTTGGCGGCGTCCTTGCTTTGGGGCCGGTCGGTCATCGTGAAGTCCTTCGGAGGTCATATGCTGCGTTCCGTCCTGCTTTATACGGCACTGGTTTTCTGTGCAAACACCGCCTTGGCAGGCGAGGTGGATTGGCAGGCCGCGAAAGATGGCGGGCTGGACAAGCTGGTGGTGACGAACGACGCGCCGCCGGTGGCCGAAACCACGTTCACCGACCCAAAGGATGGCACGCACACGCTGGCCGATTACAAGGGTCAGGTGGTTCTGGTGAATTTCTGGGCGACATGGTGCGCACCCTGCCGTGAGGAAATGCCCTCGCTGGATGAATTGCAAGCGGAACTGGGAGGTGATGATTTTCAGGTGGTTCCAATCGCAACCGGCCGCAACTCGGTCGAAAATATCGATCGATTCTTTCAGGAAACCGGCGTCGAGAACCTGCCGGTCCTGCTGGACCCACGCCAGCAGCTTGCCCGGCAGATGGGTGTGGTCGGACTTCCGGTCACCATCATCCTCGACCGCGACGGCAACGAGGTCGCGCGGCTGATGGGCGATGCCGACTGGGCTAGCGATGCTGCGAAAGAGCTAGTCAGGCAGTTAATCGCGGGCTGATCGAAGCGGTCGGCGGCAGGAGCGTCGGTTTGAAATCTCACCCTGCCGAGGCGCTCAGGACGCCGTGCCGCCAAGCCGCGCGTGACAGGGGCAGCCAGTGATGTGGTCGTTGACCATCCCGGTCGCCTGCATGAAGGCATAGACGATCACTGGCCCACAGAAATTGAAGCCGCGCTTTTTCAGCGCCTTCGACATGGCGGTCGATTCGGCGGTTGCGGTCGGAACCTGCGACATATCGCTAAAATTGTTCTGAATTGGTTTGCCGCCGACGAAGCTCCACAACCACGGTGTGAAACCCTGTTCCTTCTCGATTTCAAGAAATAGCTGTGCGCCTTTCACCGTGGCTTCGATCTTGCCGCGATGGCGGATGATGCCAGCATTCAGCAAGGCGCGATCGACGCGCGCGACATCCCAACTTGCAATCCTCTCAGGATCAAACCCTTCGAATTCCTCACGAAAAGCGTCGCGCTTGCGCAGAATGGTGATCCAGCTCAACCCGGCCTGAAAGCCATCCAGCACCAGTTTTTCCCATAACGCGCGAGGGTCATATTCCGGCACGCCCCATTCTTCGTCGTGATATGCGACATAAAGCGGGTCGGTGCCGCACCACGTACATCTGGTCATGTTCCGTTAACCTCGCTTCCAGAATCCCCTGCCCGTTGACGCGAAATTAGGGAAACATGGGTCAGGATCAACACCCGACCAGATACCAGACGAGGCTTCACGTGACCAACGGCTCCCCTCCCTTCAAAGGCTCGCCGCTTGATTATGCGATGAACCGGCAGGAACGACTGACCCTGCCCGCCGTCCACGCGGCGGTGGCCAAGGGCAATGGGGTTCTTGCCTTCCAGCCCATCGTGCAGGCTGAAAATACCGGGCGTCCGGCCTTTTACGAAGGTCTCATTCGCATCATCGACGACAGCGGTCGTATCGTGCCTTTGCGTGACTTCATGCCGGTCGCGGAAACGACCGAACTTGGGCGCGAAATCGACTGCCTGTCGCTGTCGCTTGGCCTGCAGGCGCTGCTCGAAAACCCGATACTACGCCTGTCGATCAATATGTCCGCACGCTCGATCGGCTACCCGGCATGGATCAAAATCCTGCGCGACACGGTGACCGACGACGCTCATGTCGGTGAGCGGTTGATTCTAGAGGTGACTGAAAGCTCGGCCATGGATATGCCCGCTGAGGTCAATTCTTTCATTCGCGAGGTGCAGCAATACGGGATCAGCCTTGCGCTGGACGATTTTGGGGCCGGCTATACCTGATTCCGTTACCTACGGGATTTCTGCTTTGACATGATCAAGATCGACGGACAGTTCATCCGCGAGATCTCGAAACATCGCGACAATCAGGTGCTGACCCGCGCGCTGATGTCGATAGCGCAGCATTTCGACATGTTCACCGTGGCCGAACAGGTCGAGACGGCGGACGATGCCAGCTTTCTGATCGAACACGGCATCGACTGTATGCAGGGCTATTATTTCGGCGCACCGACAATCGCGCCGCCATGGCGCACTCCACCCTCGGTTGCGGTGCGCTGATTTCTTCGAAGCACTGACTGCGCCCGCTGCCGTTTTGGCAATGGCACGGCGGCAATCTGACCGAATTACGCGAGAGCAACAAAATCCTGCGAAATCAACGAATGAAAACTGCGCGATACCGCGATTGCAGCGCCGTCAGTAACGAGACTGAAATGGTCCCTAAACGCCCGCGAAGCGTCTCAGCCCGCCCGATATGGCCTGCCGCTTCGGGGCTCGGATATGTCGCAATTGCATGGCGTTCCTTGACGCGACGACATGAACCGGCATCCTAGCGTTGATTCGCCATTCGTCCGGCGACCAAGGGAAGGAGCCCGCCATGACCAAAGCTGTTATCGTTTCCGCCGCGCGCACGCCGGTTGGAAGTTTTCTTGGATCTTTCGCGAACGTCCCGGCACATGATCTGGGTGCCGTCGTTCTGAGGGAAGTTGTTGCCCGTGCCGGTGTGGACCCCGCCGAAATCAGCGAGACCATTCTTGGTCAGGTGCTGACCTCCGGCCAAGGCCAGAACCCTGCACGGCAGGCACATATCCACGCCGGGCTACCCAAGGAATCCGCTGCGTGGCTGATCAATCAGGTCTGCGGCTCGGGCCTTCGTGCGGTTGCGCTGGCGGCCCAGCAGGTCATCCTTGGCGATGCAAAGATCGTTCTGGCGGGCGGTCAGGAAAGCATGTCGCTGGCCCATCACTCGGCCCATCTGCGCGCCGGTCAGAAGATGGGCGATCTGCAATTCATCGACACGATGATCCGCGACGGTCTTTGGGACGCGTTCAACAATTACCACATGGGCCAGACCGCAGAGAATGTGGCGAACCAGTGGTCGATCAGCCGCGAAGAGCAGGACGAATTCGCCGTCGCCTCGCAGAACAAGGCTGAGGCCGCGCAGAAGGCGGGCAAGTTCGACGATGAGATCGTCGCCTATACCGTGAAGACCCGGAAGGGCGATACTGTCGTCGATAAGGACGAATATATCCGCCACGGCGCGACGCTGGAAGCGATGCAGAAACTGCGCCCCGCCTTCACCAAGGACGGCAGCGTGACTGCGGGGAACGCATCTGGTCTAAACGACGGTGCCGCCGCCGCGATGGTGATGACCGAGGAAGAGGCGAACCGCCGCGGCCTGACGCCTCTGGCCCGGATCGCCTCTTATGCGACCGTCGGTCTTGATCCGTCGATCATGGGCACCGGCCCGATTCCGGCCAGCCGCCGCGCGCTGGAAAAAGCGGGCTGGAGCGTCGGCGATCTGGATCTGGTCGAAGCGAATGAGGCTTTCGCTGCGCAGGCCTGTGCAGTCAACAAAGACATGGGCTGGAACCCCGAGATCGTGAACGTGAACGGCGGCGCCATTGCTATCGGGCACCCGATTGGCGCTTCGGGCGCGCGTATCCTCAACACCCTGCTGTTCGAAATGAAGCGCCGCGACGCCAAGAAAGGCCTTGCCACGTTGTGCATCGGCGGCGGCATGGGCGTGGCCATGTGCCTCGAACGGTGATTGCGATTTCGGTGCGCAATGATATTGCGCACCGAACCATCAACATTTAACAAGATTTCAATGAAGCTTTCACTTAAGGGGGGAATATGTCCAAGGTAGCACTTGTCACGGGTGGTTCGCGTGGGATCGGCGCAGCGATCTCCAAAGCCCTGAAAGACGCCGGTTACACGGTCGCGGCCAATTATGCTGGCAATGACGATGCCGCAAAGGCGTTCACCGATGAAACCGGGATCGAGACCTTCAAATGGTCGGTGGCCGATTATGATGAATGCGCAGCGGGTATCGCCCGGGTGAGGGAAAAGCTGGGCCCGATCTCGGTTCTGGTGAACAATGCCGGGATCACACGCGATGCGATGTTCCACAAGATGACCCCGCAACAGTGGAAAGAGGTCATCGACACCAACCTGACCGGCCTGTTCAACATGACCCATTCGGTCTGGGGCGACATGCGTGACGCCAAGTTCGGACGTGTCGTCAATATCAGCTCTATCAACGGCCAGAAGGGTCAGGCTGGGCAGGCCAATTATTCGGCAGCCAAGGCAGGCGATCTGGGCTTCACCAAGGCACTGGCGCAGGAAGGCGCGCGGGCCGGGATCACCGTCAACGCGATCTGCCCCGGCTATATCGGGACCGAGATGGTCCGCGCCATTGATGAAAAGGTGCTTAACGAACGGATCATCCCGCTGATCCCGGTCGGTCGTCTGGGTGAGCCGGAAGAAATCGCCCGCGCCGTGGTGTTTCTGGCGTCGGACGATGCGGGCTTTATTACCGGATCGACCATCAGCGCGAATGGCGGTCAGTACTTCTCCTGACGCTGTTTCCGACAATTTTACAAAGAAAGACGGCCCGCGCGTTCTGCGCGGGCCGCTTTCATTCGGGTGAAACCATTCTGGTGACTAGTGGGACAGTCGGGAAATCTCTTCCTTCAGACGAAGCTTCCTGCGTTTCATCTCGGTAATTTCCACGGTATTCATGCTAGGGCTTCTTTCCGCCTTTTCAACGGCTTCCGAAAGCACTCGGTGTTTCTTGCGAAGCTCCTCGACATGGGAAGCAACCGACATCGCGTCCTCCTATCCAGTTGTGTCGAACAGGGGGATTGCAGCACAGGATTGCGATTCTGTCACGAGACTTTTGCAAAGAGATTCGTGATCGCCTGACCCTCGCGGAGAACAGCCGATGCGGCGGGGCTGAGGTCTTCGCCATCGGCCAGATGTGCGCCGTTTTCATGCATGATGAAGGGAGCCAAAAGCCGCAGCGGCCCGCGCCCGCCCTTGCGCGCCGTGACGATGATCCGGCCCGCTTCGCGGCCTGTCCGTGCAGCCACGGGCAGGATCGCGATGTCACCAGCGCGGTCCGACAGTCCGGCGATGATCCCATCCAGCCTGTCGGCCCGTTGGATCAGAGTGATGGTGCCACCGGGTCGCAAACGGCGCAGACCGGCGTCGATCCATAGCGACAGCGGGGTATTCTCCTGCCTCGCCTGCGCCCGCCCCAGGTCAGGTGCTGCGGTTCCGGCGAGAAAATAGGGTGGGTTGGCGATGATGTGATCGAAACTCTCGGCCCGCAGATCGGCGGGGGGCGCGGCAAGATCGCCCGTGATGATCAGGCAGGCAATCGCATTCAGATCGGCGTTCTGCCTGGCAAGGTCCGCATATTCAGGCTGCTGCTCGATTCCGGTCAGGCGCAGGTCGGACAGGCGCCAGCCAAGGCACAGAAGCGCCACCCCCGCCCCGCAGCCAAGCTCCAGCACCGACTGTCCGGGTTGCGCCGGGCACGCAGCGGCCAGCATCACCGCGTCGGCACCCGCGCGATAACCTTTGGCCGGTTGCAGGATCCGCAGCCGACCGTTCAGAAAGCCGTCGTTTCGAAGATCACTCATCCAGCCCGGCATCGCGCAGGATCGCACGCGCCATGAACTCGTCGCGGTCGGCGACCATGATGCGCCGGGGCAGAATACCGATCGAGCCTTCCAGCACGCTCATATGCTGGTCCATTTCGAACACGAGTATTTCCTCCTGCTCCAAGAGGTCTTTGGCGATTGAAATACGCACGGGATCGTTGCTGCGAAAAAGCTCTTTCATCGGCAAAACGTTACGTGGCGGTTGCGCAATTGTCGATGGCATGGCAATGCGTTCGCGCAGAAACGGGGTTGGGCAATGGGTGTGAAGCAAGACGTCCAGAAACCGCTGGATCGCCTGTCGGTCGCTTTGGCGGATGAAATGGAGGCGGTGAACGTCCTCATTCGGCAGAAGATGTCCAGCCGGCATGCGCCCCGGATCCCCGAGGTGACAGCGCATCTGATCGAGGCTGGCGGCAAAAGGTTGCGGCCGATGCTGACGCTGGCTGCGGCGAAGATGGTCGGCTATGGCGGCCCCTATCACGTGCATCTGGCGGCGACGGTCGAGTTCATTCACACCGCGACCTTGCTGCATGACGACGTGGTTGATGAAAGCCGTCAGCGGCGCGGGCGGCCCACGGCTAACCTGTTGTGGGACAATAAATCTTCGGTTCTGGTCGGCGACTATCTGTTCGCCCGCAGCTTCCAGTTGATGGTCGAGCCGGGGAATATGCGGACGCTGGAGATTCTGGCGAATGCCAGTGCGACCATTGCCGAGGGCGAGGTGTTGCAACTGACCGCCGCGCAGGATCTGCGGACGGATGAAAGTGTTTATCTTCAGGTGGTTCGCGGCAAGACCGCCGCGCTGTTTTCAGCTGCGACCGAGGTTGGCGGGGTGATTGCGGGTGCGCCGCAAGCGCAGGTGCAGGCGCTGTTCGATTATGGCGATGCGCTTGGGATTGCCTTCCAGATTGTCGATGATCTGCTGGATTACGGCGGCGCGACCGAGACCATCGGCAAGAATGTCGGCGATGATTTTCGTGAACGAAAACTGACGCTTCCGGTGATCAAGGCCGTCGCCAAAGCCGATACCGAGGAACGCGCCTTCTGGTCGCGGACCATTGAGGCGGGCGATCAAAGGGACGGCGATCTGGAGCAGGCGCTGCGGCTTCTGGCCAAGCATGGCGCGATGGAAGCGGCGCGCGCGGATGCGCTGGATTGGGCGGCGAAGGCCAAGGCGGCGCTGAACGAATTGCCGCCGCATCCGATCCGCGACATGCTGGCCGAACTGGCGGATTTCGTGGTCAGCCGGGTCGCCTGACCCCCTTCACAACCCGCACACAGTCGGTGCACAGCGCGTACACAGACTGTACACAGGCTTGATGCCATTGGAAAAATCGTGTTCCCTAACAGGAAGGGGCGAGGCGCTTTCGCACCCCGCCCCCTCTCGGGAAGAGACCCTGTTATTTTATGCCTGTACGAAATCCGGGTAGGCTTCCATTCCCATCTCTTTGGTGTCGAGGCCGTTGATCTCGGTCTCCTCATCGGCACGGATACCGACGGTCATCTTCAGGACGGTCCAGACGATGAAGCTGGCGGTGAAGACGAAGGCACCGATGGCGACGATGCCGATCAACTGGGTGATGTAGCTGGCCTCGGGGTTCGAGGCCGGGACGATCAGCGTGCCCCAGATGCCTGCGATCAGGTGAACCGGGATCGCGCCGACCACGTCGTCGATCTTGAATTTGTCCAGCAGCGGGACGGTAAAGACCGCGATGGCACCGCCGACGCCGCCGATCAGAACCGCGCCGAGGATCGAGGGGTAAAGCGGTTCGGCGGTGATCGAGACCAGACCGGCCAGCGCGCCGTTCAGCACCATGGTCAGGTCGATCTTGCCATAGCGCAGGTGGCAGCAGATGATTGCCACGACGACACCGGCAGAGGCGGCCATGTTGGTGTTGACGAAAACCCGGCTGACATCGGCGGCATCATTGACCGAGCCGATGGCAAGCTGCGATGCGCCGTTGAAGCCGAACCAGCCCAGCCACAGGATGAACGTGCCAAGCGTCGCCAGTGCGAGGTTAGAGCCGGGCATGGCGTGAACGCTGCCATCGGCGCGATACTTGCCATGGCGTGCGCCAAGCACGATGGCACCGGCCAGCGCGGCAAAGCCCCCGGTTGCGTGAACCAGCGTCGAACCTGCGAAGTCCGAGAAGCCCATTTCCGACAGCCAGCCGCCGCCCCACTGCCAGCTTGCCTCAATCGGGTAGATCAGGCCGGTCAGCACAACGGTGAACAGCAGGAAGGGCATGACACGCACCCGCTCGGCCACGGTGCCCGAAACAATCGAGGCGGTGGTCGCGCAGAACATAAGCTGGAAGATGAAGTCCGACCCGGCCGAATATCCGTCCTCGGTCACGCCCGCGGCGACGGGATCGATGCCTTTCGGGACGAAAAGCTCTCCGATCAGGCCGCCGATGGTCCAGTCGCCCGGATACATCAGGTTATAGCCGACGATCCAATACATGATCCCGGCGATCCCGAAGACGCCGACATTCTTGAAAAGCTGGGTTGTGACGTTCTTCGAGCGGACCAGACCCGCTTCCAGCATCGCAAATCCTGCCGCCATCCACATGACCAGAAAGGCTCCGATCAGGAACAGCAGGGTGTTGAAGATATAGGCCACCTCGGGGGTGACACCCCCCGGCGCAGCTTCAGGGACCACCTCTTGCGCGGACACCGGCAGAGCCTGTGTCATCGCAAGAATCGCGGCAAGCATAAGGAGCTTTTTCATTCTGTTACCTCGCTTCCGTGATGCAGCCGCCGGGCGACCGCCTTGTGACCATTGATCGGGACATCACGGCTTTGCGCGCAAGTTGTGTGGCCATTGTGCAGGCGCAGAAACTCAGTCTGCCTAAATATTGCGCTGAGGTCGGTTTTTCTGCCCCGAAATGTCTCAAACGCGATCTGATTGGTCGCTAAACATGCTCAACCTCTGTGCATGGGCGTCTGACTTGCTCATGGAAAAGGCGTTGGCGGCCTGGCGGGCTGCAGCCTTTTTGGGGAATATCGGAATGAAAAGGGCACTTCCTTTTATCGCAATGGCCGCGTTTGCTGCGGCCCCTGCCTTTGCTCAGGACGCCGCAGCGGTCGTCGAGACCGCCGTGGCCGAAGTGGCCGCGCCGGTCGCAGACAAAGGTGATACGGCCTGGCTGCTGGTTTCGGCGATTCTGGTCATGATGATGACGCTGCCGGGTCTGGCGCTGTTCTATGGCGGTCTGGTCCGGGCCAAGAACATGCTTTCGGTGCTGATGCAGGTTCTGACTATCTTCAGCATCATGGCGATCCTGTGGGTCGCTTTCGGCTATTCGCTGGCCTTCACCGGCGCGGGCAGCGCCGAGGATGTCGGCTTCCTGACGCCCTATATCGGCGGTTTCAGCAAGGCGTTCCTGTCGGGTGTGGGCACCGATGCGCTGGCCGAGACCTTCTCGACCGGGGTTTATGTGCCGGAACTGAGCTTCGTGATCTTCCAGATGGCCTTCGCCTGCATCGCCAGCGCGCTGATCGTCGGCGCGACCGCAGAGCGGCTGAAATTCTCGGCCATCCTGCTCTTCGTGGTGATCTGGTTCTTCTTCTCCTACATCCCGATGGCCCATATGGTCTGGTGGTGGGGCGGCCCAAGCGCCTATGACGCGCCTTCGGGTCTGCTCTTCAGCCATGGCGCGCTGGACTTTGCAGGCGGCACGGTCATTCACATCAATGCGGGCGTCGCCGGTCTGGTCGCAGCCTTGGTCGCCGGTCCGCGCATCGGTTACAAGAAAGAGCTGATCGCACCCCACAACCTGACCTTCACCCTGATCGGTGGCTGTCTGCTGTGGATCGGCTGGTTCGGCTTCAACGCCGGTTCCAACCTCGAGGCCAATGGCCTGACCGCGCTGGCGATGATCAACACCGCTGTGGCGACCGCTGCCGCCGTGCTGGCATGGTCCTTTGGCGAATGGATCTTCCGTGGTCATCCCAGCCTTCTGGGCGGTATCTCGGGCGCGATTGCCGGTCTGGTCGGGATCACCCCGGCGGCAGGCTTCGTCGGCCCGATGGGCGCGATCGCCATTGGTCTGGTCGCGGGTCTGATCTGCATGTGGTTCGTGATCTCGCTGAAATCGAAGATCGGCATCGATGACAGTCTGGATGTCTTCGGCATCCACGGCATCGGCGGCATCATCGGCGCGATCCTGACCGGCGTATTCGCGGCACCCTCGCTGGGCGGCGGCGGTGTCTTCGACTACTCGACCGGCGAAGTGGCCGAGTTCGCGATGGGCAGCCAGGTCTATGCGCAGACACTGGGCGTGGTCATCGCGATCATCTGGTCGGCGGTCGTGTCCTTCATCGCCATCCATATCGTGAAGGCGGTGATCGGTCTGCGCGTCGCCGAAAGCGACGAGCGGCAGGGTCTGGACGTGACCACCCATGGCGAGAACGCCTATAACTAAGGCGGATTTCCGCACTATCGGGGGCCCGGTCATCGCGACCGGGCCCTTTTCAATTGCCACACGTCAAATCACGTCTCGGTCAGCCCAATTCCCTCGCCGTGATTCTTGATGTAAGGTGGCCGCCAATTCGGCCGGGTGAACCGGCTCTGGGCAGCGACAGGCATCCACAGGAATGAAACGACCGACCGGCACTCCGAAGCGCACGGGCCGCAGCCCCGTTGCTGACAAGCGCACACAGCCGCAACCCGAAAAGCCCGCGACTTCGGGCAAGGTGCGGCGACACAAGCAGCGCCCGCGTTCGGGCAACGTGGTGGTGCGGACCGTGGTCGGCACCGTCAGTCTGATCTGGCGTATCCTTTGGGGTTCGGCCTGGCGGCTGGCGATGGTGATGTTCCTGATCCTAGGAGCGGCCACGACCTATTATTACATCAGCCTGCCCAAGGCCGAGGATCTGTTCGACGCCCGCGCCCGCGGCTCTGTCACCATGCTGGATCATGAGGGCAAGGTGTTCGCCTGGCGGGGCGAGACCTATGGCGCGGTCAGCAGCGATCAGATCGCGCCGGTGCTGAAACAGGCCGTCATCGCGACCGAGGACAAGCGTTTCTACGGCCATCTGGGCATCAGCCCGCGCGGTATTGCCAGCGCCATCAAGATCAACCTTGCCGAAGGGCGCGGCGCGCTGGAAGGCAATGGCGGCTCGACTATCACGCAGCAGGTGTCGAAACTGCTGTGTCTGGGCGAGACCTTCGATCCGATCCGCTGGAAGAACGAGGCCGAGTTCGAGGCGGATTGCCGCGTCGGCAGCCTGTGGCGGAAGATCAAGGAAGTGCCGTTCTCCTTCGCGCTTGAGGCCAAGTATTCGAAGGACGAAATCCTTAGCATCTACATGAACCGCTCTTACATGGGTGGCGGCGCGCGGGGCTTTGAAGCTGCCAGCCAGCGCTATTTCAACAAACCGGCATCCGAGGTGAATGCGCAGGAATCGGCGATGCTGGCCGGGCTTCTGGTCGCGCCCAGCCGTTTCGCACCGACCGCAAACCTGCAGCGCAGCCGTGACCGTGCCAATGTGGTTCTGGGGCTGATGCATGAACAGGGCTATCTGGACGAGGCACAGCTTACCGATGCGCGCGCCCATCCGGCCAGCCTGTCGCAAGCGGCAGAGGCGCGCGCGGGCGGCTATTTCGCGGATTGGGTGATGGATTCGGGTCCGGGCTTCCTGACCAGCGAAACGACCGAGGACGTGACCATCCGCACCACGTTCGACCAGCGCATTCAGCGCGCGGCGGAAGGTGCGGTGAAGCGTATTTTCGACGAAAAGGTCGATACTGGCAGCAAGGCCGAAGCCGCGGTGGTGGTGATGTCGGCGGATGGTGCAGTGCGTGCCATCATCGGCGGTCGCGACACGACCGTGAACGGTGCCTTCAACCGCGCGGTTCAGGCCAAGCGGCAAACCGGGTCCAGCTTCAAGCCCTTCGTCTATGCGGCGGCACTTGAGGCGGGTTATTCGCCCTCGGACGTCGTGCAGGACGGGCCGCTGACGATCCGCATTCCGGGTGGGCGTCCGTGGTCGCCGCAAAACTATACCCGGCGTTTCTATGGCGCGGTGTCGCTGACCTCGGCGCTGAAGAACTCGCTGAATACCGCGACGATCCGCCTGCAGGAGGCCGTGGGCCGTGATGCCGTGCGCCGCGTGGCGCATGATTTCGGCATCGTCAGCAACCTGACCACCAGCCCCTCGCTGGGCCTTGGCGCGTCCGAGGCGACGCTGATGGAACTGACCGGCGCCTATGCGGGCATCCGCAACGGCGGCACCTCGGTCGCGCCTTACGGGCTGATCGAGCTGCGCATCCGCGGTGATGAGCAACCGTTGATGGGTCAGTCGGGCGGTATGGGTCAGCGGGTGATCAGCCAGCGGGCAGCAGGCCAGTTGATCTACATGATGCAACAGGTGATCGACAGCGGCACCGGCGGGCGCGCGAAAATGGGCTCGCGCCCGATTGCGGGCAAGACCGGCACCACCAGCAGCTATCGTGATGCGTGGTTCGTCGGCTTCTCCGAACAATACGTGGTCGGCGTCTGGATGGGCTATGACGACAACACCCCGCTGAAAGGCGTGACCGGCGGCGGTCTGCCCGCCGAAATCTGGCAAGCGGTGATGACCGATATCCATCAGGGCCTGCCAGAGCTGCCGCTTTCGACCGTCTCGCCGGATGGCAGCGGCATTATCCTGTCGGGTGCCGATGGCGGGCAGAAGGTGGTGACCTCTGGCTCGGCCGACGATCCGCTGGCGGCGGCGCTGGCTGGCGTCATGAACCAGTCCAACAGTCAGCAGGCGCAGCAGGGTGGCCGCGTTGTCACCGCTCCGACCGAGATTCAGGGCGGCGGCGCAGCAGGCGGCGGCGGGGGCGAGGATGACGCGCTGATGCGGGCCTTGCAGGGTGCGTTGGGCGGCAACTAGACCCGGCACTTCCCGCAAATGCGATGAGAATGCCCGCCCGATGGCGGGCTTTTTCATTTCCAGAACCACTGGACGGCGGTTTTCGGGCGGGACTATCCTTGGCCTTCGGTCATGGTTCCCGCGTCGGCCTGTCTGGCCTGATGCGTTTTGGAAGGGGTTGCAGATGGTGACGCGGCGCGTGGTTATTGGCTCGGCGGCTGTTGCCGGTGGTTTGTCGCTGGCTCCGCGCGGTTTGCGCGCCGGGCAGACCGCCCGTCAGGCGGGCTTCTGGTATCCAGAAGAAACCGACCCGCATGAGCGGACTTTCATGCAATGGCCGGTCAATCGCGAAGTCCATCCCGACGCGGATTTCCTCTACGATCTTCAGGACAGCATTGCCGAGATCGCCAGCACCATCGCCGAGTTCGAGCCGGTGGTGATACTGGCCGCAGCCCGGCATCACCGCGATATTCGGGCAAGGGTTTCCGGCGGGGTCGAGCTTTGGGACATCCCGACCGACGATCTTTGGTGCCGCGATTCCGGGCCGTCTTTCCTGATCGACGGCAAGGGCGGGATCGCGGTGACGCAGTTCAATTTCAACGGTTGGGGCAACAAGCAGGTGCATGGCAATGACGGCCTGATCGCCGCCCGCGTGGCCCAGCATCTCGGTTTGCCGGTCTTTGATACGGGCCTGATCGGCGAGGCAGGCGGGGTGGAAACCGACGGTCACGGCACGCTGATCGCCCATGAAAGCACCTTCATCAATCCGAACCGAAACCCCGGCACCAAGGCAGAAATCGAGCGGATGTTGCTGGACACGATGGGCGCGGAGAAGATCGTCTGGGCGCCCGGCATCATTGGCGCCGATATCACCGATTATCACATCGACGCCTTGGCACGGTTTGTGCGCCCCGGCCAGATCGTGATCCAGATGGGTGAAGAGATGGACCCCGATGATCCGTGGTCCGTCGCCGCCTTCAAGACGCATGACATCCTTGCCGCCGCCACCGATACGAAGGGTCACCGGCTGGAACTGGTGGTGCTGCCCGAGCCATGGGAACCTCGGGTTCAGACACCGGATTTCGTCTCGTCCTACGTGAATTACTATATCTGCAATGGCGCGGTGATTGCCGCGGAATTCGGAGATCAGGACGCCGATGAACAGGCTGCCGCGATCCTTGCCGACCTTTATCCCGACCGCGAGATCGTCATGTTGAACATCGATCCGCTGGGCGAGGTCGGCGGCGGCATCCACTGCGCCATGCATGAGCAGCCGAAGGTCTAAGGGCCTGCACCGCCTGCGTCCAGGTTGCGGGCGGGGTGGCGCGCGGCGGGCTTATGTGTGAACTTTTGGTATGGCGGGACGTTTCCCCGCCAACGGTTTTCCCGCGTGACCATTGCCCAAGGAGGAACTTCTCATGGACGACGCCAGCACCCAGACCCGGACCCCTACCCCCGACCGTGCCGAGCATGAGGCCTATTTCCCCTCGCCCTATTCGCTGACGCAATATACCTCGCCCAAGACCGACTTTGATGGCGGCAAGTATCCGCAAAGTTTTCAGGGTTCGCGCAAACGGGTGATCGTGATCGCCTCGGACGAGCGTTACGTGTTGATGCAGAACGGGAAAAGTTTTTCCAGTGGCAATCACCCGGTCGAGACTCTGTTGCCGATGCTGCATCTGGATCAGGCGGGGTTCGACCTTGATGTGACGACGCTGTCGGGCAATTCCGTGAAGTTCGAGCTTTGGGCAATGCCGGGCGAGGACAAGGCAGTCACCGATTTCTATGCCCGCCTTCTGCCGCAGTTCCAGAAGCCAAAGAAGCTGGCCGATGTGCTGGCGGGCGATCTGGACGATGTGGCGGCGATTCTGGTGCCGGGCGGGCATGGCGCGCTGATCGGGCTGCCGGAAAGCCTTGATGTAAAGGATGCGCTGAACTGGGCTTTGGAGAATGAGCGCTTCATCGTGACGCTGTGCCATGGCCCGGCTGCGTTGCTAGCGCCGTCGGTCGATGAAGACCCCGAGGATTACCCGTTCAAGGGCTATGAGATCTGCGTTTTCCCGGATTCGCTGGATGAAGGCGCGAATATCGAGATCGGCTATATGCCGGGTCGCCTGCCCTGGCTTCTGGCGGAATCGCTGGAAAGTCTTGGGGTGAAGGTGCTGAACACGGATATTTCGGGCGCGGTGCATCGGGATCGCTTCCTGCTGACCGGGGACAGCCCGCTGGCCTCGAACGCGCTTGGGCGGTTGGCGGCAGAGACGATGCTGGCCGAGATCAAGGACTGAGCCATGACCAAAACGGTTCTGATCACCGGCGCGGGCAGCGGCTTTGGGCGCGGCGTGGCCTTCGGGCTGGCGCGGCAGGGGCACAAGGTCATTGCCGGCTGTCATATTTGGCCACAGGTGACCGAGCTGCGGGCCGCCGCCAAGACCGAGGGTGTCGAGCTTGAAGTGATCAAGCTGGACGTGCTGGACGAATTCGACCGCAACAACGCCTTCGCGCGTCAGATCGATGTGCTCTTCAACAATGCGGGCCTGATGGAATCCGGGCCGGTCGTGGAATTGCCCATCGAGATCGTCCGCCGCGTCTTTGAAACCAATGTCTTCGCCGCCCTGCAAATGGCGCAGGGCTTTGCCCGTCAGATGGTAAAGCGCGGCAGCGGGCGGATCGTCTGGACATCGTCGGTCGCCGGGCTGGTGAAGGTGCCTTGGGATGGGGCCTATGCGGCCTCGAAACATGCGGTCGAGGGCTTCTGTTCGGCCATGCGCGACGAGTTGGAGCCTTACGGCGTGCAGGTCGCGACGGTCAATCCGGGGGCCTATCGGACCGGGTTCAACGATACCGGGATGGAGGCACAGGATCAGTGGTGGGATCAGGGCGAGCGAGTGGTGAAACACTGGCCCGTCCGCGAACTGACCCGCCAATCCGATCCGCAGGAAATGATCGATGCGATCATCGAGGTGATCCTTGCCGATGCACCACCCTATCGCACCGTGCGCCCCGCCTCTGCCGAGCAGATGGTGAAGGATGAGCAGACTGAGATCTGGGAGCGGAAGGCGTAGATTTCCAAAGCTGAGGCCGGTGCCCGCCCAAACGGGCGGGCGGCCTGCCTTTACCCCGCAAGCAACGCCGCGTTACCGCCGGCTGCCGTCGTGTCCACGCACAGATGCCGCTCATGCGCGACATGGGCGCGGTCGGGCATGGCGGTGATCAGCGGCACGATCTCACCCTCACGCGCTGCCAAGGCGGCCGCATAGGCGCGGCCCTGATCGGCGTCACCCCACCACAAAACCGCCGAAAGTCCGGGGATCGCTCCCAATTCACCAGCCGTCAGACTGCCGCCGGCCGAGATCGCCTGCCCGCCAAGCGCTTCGACCGCCGCGACTTGCGCCTGCGCCACCGCCTCTCCGGGGCCGAGGCACAGCACCGGGGCGCGGGTTACGAAGGCCAGACGATTCAATTCGCCGGTCGGGCCGGGCATGAAGGTCTCTTCAATCTCTCGCATCGGGGCGGTCACGATCCGCCGGGCCAAAGCCGCCTGATCGGCTTTGCCGGTCCAGTCGGACCCGTTCGCATCAGCAGTCGCGGGCGCATAGAACCGCGCCAAATACAGCGGCCCGCCCGCTTTGGGGCCGGTGCCCGAAAGGCCTTCGCCGCCAAAGGGTTGGCTACCGACCACGGCACCGATCTGGTTGCGGTTCACATAGATATTGCCCGCATGGATCGCATCCGTCACCTCTTGCACGCGGGAATCGATCCGCGTGTGCAGCCCGAATGTCAGCCCGAAGCCGCGCGCATTGATTGCCGCGATCACCTTGTCGATGTCCTTGGCCTTGTAGGTCGCGACATGCAGGACCGGGCCGAAAATCTCGCGCTCCAGATCGGCAATGCCGTTGACCTTCAGCAAGGCCGGAGTGACGAAATGCCCCCGCACCGGCGCGTCCAGACGGTGCAGCACACGGGTATCGTTCTGGCGCAGATAATCCTCGATCCCCTCTTGCGCCTCGATGTCGATGACCGGGCCAACATCCGTCGTCAGCGACCACGGATCGCCGACGCCCAGTTGATCCATCGCGCCTTTCAGCATCTCGGTCAGATGCGGGGCGATATCCTCTTGAATATAAAGGCAACGCAGCGCCGAACACCGCTGCCCGGCAGAGCGGAACGAAGAGGCCACGATATCGCGCACCGCCTGTTCGGGCAGCGCGGTTGAATCGACGATCATCGCGTTCAGACCGCCGGTCTCGGCGATCAGCGGCGTTCCGGGCTCCATATGTTCAGCCATGCTGCGGGCGATGATCTTCGCCGTCTCGGTCGAGCCGGTGAACACCACGCCGCCGATCCGCGCGTCCGAAGTCAGCGCCGCCCCCACCGTGCCGCCATCCCCCGGCAGCAATTGCAGCGCCGAGACCGGCACGCCAGCCTGATGCAGCAACCGCACCGCAATCGCCGCGATCACCGGGGTCTGTTCCGCCGGTTTCGCCAGCACGGCATTGCCCGCCATCAGCGCGGCGGCAATCTGGCCGGAGAAGATCGCCAGCGGAAAATTCCACGGGCTGATCGCGGTGATGATACCACGCGGCGCATCGGTCCGCGTCTCGCCCTGCTGGGCGTAGTAGCGCAGGAAATCCACGGCCTCGCGCAGTTCGCCCACGCAGTCGGACATGATCTTGCCCGCCTCGCGCGTCAGGGCCGCGAAGATCACGCCATAGTTTTCCTCGTAAAGATCGGCAGCCCGGCGCAGCACTGCCGCGCGCTCCGGGGGCGAGGCATCCCAGACCCGCGCATCGGCAATCGCCTGCGCCACGGTCGCGGCAGATGCCTCGGTCACCTGCGCGACGGTTTCACCGCTTGCCGGGTTGACCACGGGCCGGGCAGTCCCATCCGGCGCACCAACCGTCAGCGGCGCGGCATCGGGCAGCGCCACCGAACGGGCGGCGTCAATCCGGGTCAGCGTCTCCTCATCCGTCAGGTCGAACCCGGTCGAGTTCTGCCGCCCCTGCCCGAACAGCGCATCCGGCGACAGCAAAGAGGTCGGGGCCGTGGCCGACGCCAGCGCCTCGAATGGATCGCGGGCCACGGCTTCGGGACTGACCGATTCATCGACGATCTGATGGACGAAGCTGCTGTTCGCGCCGTTTTCCAACAGCCGCCGCACCAGATAGGCCAGCAAATCGCGATGCGCGCCGACCGGGGCGTAGATCCGGCAGCGGCCTTTGGTTTCGCGCAGGACGATGTCGTGCAGACGCTCACCCATGCCATGCAGACGCTGAAACTCGAACGGAATATCGCCCACCATTTCCAGCACTGCCGCGACGGTCTGGGCGTTATGCGTGGCAAATTGCGGATAGATGCGGTCGGCATAGCCGATCAGCTTCTTCGCATTGGCGATATAGCTGACATCGGTGGCGGTTTTCGAGGTGAACAGCGGAAAGCCCTGAAAGCCCTCGACCTGTGCGCGCTTGATCTCGGTATCCCAATAGGCGCCTTTGACCAGCCGCACCATGATCCGCCGGTCCAGCCCAGCGGCGGTCGCGTAAAGCCAGTCGATCACCTGCCCGGCGCGCTTGCCATAGGCCTGCACGACCACGCCGAACCCGTCCCATCCGGCAAGCGAGGGGTCCGACAGCACCGCCTCGATCACCTTCAGCGAGATGACCAGCCGGTCCTGTTCCTCGGCATCGATATTCATCCCCATGCCCGCCGCCTTGGCCTTCCGCGCCAGATCCAGAACCACCGGCACCAGTTCGGTCAGCACGCGATCTTCATTCGCGACCTCGTAGCGGGGATGCAAAGCGGACAGTTTGATCGAGATGCCCGGATTGGCCTCGACGCTGCCCTTGTCGCAGGCTTTTGCAATCGCTGCGATGGCGTTGGCATAGTCGCGGGCATAGCGGTCGGCATCGGCCTGCGTCATCGCCGCCTCGCCCAGCATGTCGTAGCTGTAGGTATAGCCCTGCGCCTCGCGTGTACGGGCGCGGTCCAGCGCCTTGACGATGGTTTCGCCCAGCACGAATTGCCGCCCCATTTCCTTCATCGCCCGGCCAACGGCGGTGCGGATCACCGGCTCGCCCAGCCGCCGGATCGCGCCGCGCAATGTGCCCGCGATCCCCGGCTGATCGTCGTCCAGCACCTTGCCGGTCAGCATCAAGGCCCAGGTCGAGGCGTTCACAAGCGAAGACGATGCCTCGCCCAGATGCTTGCCCCAGTCGGACGGCGCGATCTTGTCCTCGATCAGCGCGTCGATGGTCATGCGGTCGGGGACGCGCAGCATCGCCTCGGCCAGACACATCAGCGCCACACCCTCGCGCGTGGAAAGCCCGTATTCCGACAGGAAATGCTCCATCAGCGTGGGCTTTGCCTCGTTGCGGATGCGGCGGACCAGATCGGCGGCGCGTTTGGTGGTGCGGGCGCGGGTTTCCGGCGACAACGCGGCGTCGGCCACCAATTCGGTCAGCAGATCTGCTTCGGGGCGGAATTTGGCGTCGAGGGTGAAGGCTGACAGGGAATCGAAGGGCATGGCGAACTCCGGGGGCTCAGGCGATGGCGGGATTTTAGCGCGAGACGGCTGGACGATGCGCCCAAAGATCGGGATAAACGAAGGCGATTCGAACATTTTTGGCGGGATTTTCAGACGTGACCGAGGAACTGGACGCCACCAACCGCAAGATTCTGGCCGAATTGGTCGCCAATGCCCGGATCCCGATCAGTGAATTGGCGCGCAAGGTCGGGCTTTCCAAGACCCCGGTGGCCGCCCGGATCAGGCAGATGGAAGAGATGGGGCTGATCACCGGCTACCGCGCGATCCTGTCGCCGCTGAAGCTGGGCTTAACCCATGTCACCTATATGCAGATTCGCTTGGGCGATACGCGGCAAAAGGCGTTGGAGCAATTCAATGCCGAGGTTCGCAAGATCCCCGAGGTCGAGGAATGCTATATGATCGCGGGCGGGTTTGATTACCTGCTGAAGGTGCGGTCCCGCGACATGGCCGAGTTTCGCCGGATCATGGCCCAGCAGATATCGGCGCTGCCACATGTCAGCGCGACATCGAGTTTCGTGGCGATGGAATCGGTGGTGGAGCAGGATTTCAGCCCGTCATAAGAGCTTTGTCGGATTTGTCCCGCGACAAATCCGACCGCGCCTGCCTGCCCTTTGGCAGGCGCGTTGCCGCGCCAGCCCAGTCAGGCGCGGTCGGATTGCAAATGTTCGCTGTGGTGGCACGCCCCTTGCCCTGCGGCTTACGCCTCCGGTCAATCGGTCTGGGAAACTGTCCACTGGACAGTTTCCTGCCAGACCTCTGACACGCCCGATGCCGCGGGATTGCCCTTCCCCGTCCCATCGTCCAGCATATGCACATCATGCAAGGGAGGCGCAGGATGGGAATGCGGAATGGCGGGCAATTGCTGGTGGACAGCCTGATCGCGCTTGGCGCGACGAAAAGCTTTGGCATTCCGGGGGAAAGCTATCTTGCGGTGCTGGATGCGCTTTATGACACGCAGGGCAAGCTGGACTTTATCTTGTGCCGGAGCGAGGGCGGCGCTGCCTTCATGGCTGCCGCATGGGGCAAGCTGACTGGCAGCCCCGGCATCTGTCTGGTGACGCGGGGGCCGGGGGTGACGAATGCCTCGATCGGGATCCATACGGCGATGCAGGACAGCGCGCCGATGCTGGTTTTCGTCGGGCAAGTCGGCACGGATATGAAGGGGCGCGAGGCGTTTCAGGAGATCGATTACCGCGCCGTCTTTGGCAGCATGGCGAAATGGGCGGTCGAGATCGATCAGGTCGAGCGGATCCCGGAAATCGTGGCGCGCGCGTGGAAGACGGCGACCACCGGACGGCCCGGCCCAGTGGTCATCGCGCTGCCCGAGGATATGCTGACCAGCCTCACCGACACCCCACCGCTGACCGGCCCTGCCGAGATTTTCGAGCCTGCACCACCTGCCGAAGCGATAGACAAAGCACTGGAATTGCTGAGCAAAGCTGAATGCCCTCTGATCCTTATCGGCGGTTGCAACTGGAGCGATCAGGGCCGTACGGCGTTTCAGGCTTTCGCCGAGGCGTCCGACATTCCCGTTGCGGCGGTGTTT
The DNA here is from genome assembly GCF_016629665.1 of Paracoccus caeni. Classification (GTDB taxonomy): domain Bacteria; phylum Pseudomonadota; class Alphaproteobacteria; order Rhodobacterales; family Rhodobacteraceae; genus Paracoccus; species Paracoccus caeni. Next base: position 466,131 of record NZ_JAEPRQ010000001.1, on the reverse strand, counting down.
CGGTTTCATGACCGCTTCGACAACCACTCGCCCGTCTTTTGCGGCGAGGCAGGGGTGGGGATGCCGGCGCATCTGCGTAAGCTGATCGCCGAGGCGGATGTGGTTCTGGCGGTGAACAATCGCTTTGGCGAGATGACGACGGATGCATGGACGCTGATGCAGGTGCCAGAGCCGTCGCAGGTGCTGATCCATGTGCATGGATCAGATGCCGAGATCGGCAAGATTTATCAGCCCAGATTGGGGATTCAGGCAGGGCCGAACCTGTTCGCGGAAAGCCTGCGTCCGGTTACCGGCGATTGGGCGGAATGGCGGAAGGCGGCGCGTGGGGCCTATGAGGCATCGCTGGATGCGCCCGACCAACCCTCGCCGGTCGATATGGGCAAGGTGATGAAATTCCTGCAAAATCGGCTTCCGGAAGATGCGATTTTGACCAATGGGGCGGGAAATTTTGCGATCTGGCCGAACAAGTTTTTCAGCTTCGGGGCGAAGGCCCGGCTGCTGGCGCCGCAATCGGGGGCGATGGGCTATGGCTTGCCCGCAGCCATAGCGGCGAAGATCGCCGAGCCGGGGCGAACGGTCGTCTGTTTTGCGGGTGATGGCGATTTTCAGATGAATTGCAATGAGTTGGCGACCGCGATGCAGCATGGCGCGCAGCCGATCGTGCTGGTCTTGAACAACGGCATCTACGGCACGATCCGCGCGCATCAGGAACGGAACTATCCGGCGCGGGTGTCGGGGACGACGATGATCAACCCGGATTTCTCAGCGCTGGCAAGGGCTTATGGTTTCCACGCCGAGCGGGTCGAGCGGACCGAGGATTTCGAGGCGGCGTTTGAGCGGGCTTTGGCATCCGATAGCGGGGCGTTGCTGGATCTGGATATCTCGCCCGAGGCATTGTCGCCGCGACAGACGCTGACCCAGATGCGGGAAGCGGGGTTGGCGAAAGCGCGTTGATCAGGCCGCGCAACGGGGTGCGGGCGTTGCATCCGGTATTTTTGCAACGAAGAAATGGGCGGCGTGTCTGGACCAGCAAATGCTGGGGATTTTTCTGCACAATCTATGCACCGCGCATGCGCCGGATGTACACAGGGTGTACACAGCTTGCGAACGGTGGGTGTTGCGCGGTGGTGGCGTAGGGTGGGCTGATAACCCACCCCGCAGGTCTTAGCGGCCTTCGCCGCGGCGCGGTTTGCCGCCGCCTTTGGGGGCGGGCTTGCCGAATGAAGGCTTGCCAGCGCGGGGTTTGCGATCAGCCGATTTCGCCGCGAAGGGCGGTTTGCCGAATTTCGGCTTGGGCGCACCGGGACGGCGGGGACGGTCTTCGCCCGGACCTGTCGCCACCGGCTGCGATGCCTTGGCTGCGCGTTCCTCGGGTGTCCAGCGGGGCTTCTTGCGGGCCTTGGCCGCAGTCTCGTCGGGGTGGAACGTCGTCTCCGGCTCGGGCGCGGGTTTCGCTGCGCGCGGGGCCGGTTTTTCGTAGGCCGGACGCTCGGCGCGTTCGGGCCGTTCGGCGCGATGCGGACGCTCAGGGCGTTCAGGCCGCTCGGGACGTTCTGCCCGCTGCGGGCGCTCGGCCATGGGTTTATCGCGGCGGGGGCCTTTGCGATGCTCGGTCGGGCGGGGGGCCGGACGGTCGAGATCGGGGGCCTGGGCCAGACGGGTCATGGTCAGGCCGGGTTCCAGTTCGATCACCGCGCCGAAGCGGTCGGCATGGGCGGCGTCGATCTGGGCATAGCTTTCATCGGTGCGGATGCGGATCGCGCCGATGGCATCGCGGGTGATGCCGCCCGCCTCGCAGATTTTCGGCAGCAGCCAGCGCGGCTCGGCCCGACCGGAATGACCGACCGAGAGGCTGAACCAGACCGCATTGCCGAAATCGCCGCGTTCGCGGGGCTCGGAAGGCGGGCGGTCCTGAAGAAGCGTCAGTTCTTCGGGCGCAGGACGGCCTTCGCGCCACAGATGGATGAAGGCCGCAGCGACGCCTTCAGGGCCAAAGCGGTCCAACAGGGTTGCGGCAAGGGCTGCGTCGTCTTCCAGATCAGTGCGGAAGCCCGGATGTTCAAGGATGCGTTCGTCGTCACGGGCGCGGACCTCGTCAGCCGAGGGTGCCGGTGCCCAGATCGCCTGCACCTTGGCGCGGCGCAGCAGCGATTCCGCCTTCTTGCGCTCGGACGGCATGACCAGCATGGCCGAGACGCCCTTCGCCCCGGCCCGCCCGGTGCGGCCCGAACGGTGCAGCAGGGTTTCGGAATTGGTCGGCAGGTCGGCATGGATCACCAGTTCCAGCCCCGGCAGGTCGATGCCGCGCGCAGCGACATCGGTTGCCACGCAGATCTGGGCGCGACCGTCGCGCAGCGATTGCAGCGCGTGGGTGCGTTCCTGCTGGCTGAGTTCGCCCGACAACGCCACGGCACGGAAGCCGCGATTGCCCATCCGGGCCAGTAGGTGGCTGACATTGGCGCGGGTCTTGCAGAAGATGATCGCCGTGCGGGCCTCGTGCAGGCGCAGCAGGTTGAAGATCGCGGGTTCGCGGTCGCGGGCGGCGACGCTGAGGGCGCGATATTCGATATCGCCATGCTGGCGAGATTCGCCCTGCGCCACGATCCGTTTGGCGTCGCGTTGGAATTCCTTGGCCAAAGCCTCGATTTCCGGGGGCACGGTGGCCGAGAACATCAGCGTGCGGCGGTCGGCGGGGGCGGATTGCAGGATGAATTCCAGATCCTCGCGGAAGCCCAGATCCAGCATCTCGTCGGCTTCGTCCAGCACGGCGGCGCGCAGGAAGGACAGATCAAGGCTGCCGCGCTCGATATGGTCGCGCAGGCGGCCCGGCGTGCCGACGACGACATTCGCGCCACGTTGCAGGGCGCGGCGTTCGGTGCGGTAATCCATGCCGCCGACGCAGGTGGCGACAAGACCGCCTGCCGGGCCATAGAGCCATTCCAGCTCTCGCGCGACTTGCAGGGCCAGTTCGCGGGTGGGTGCAATGGCAAGGCCCACGGGCAGGCCGGGCTCGGGCATGGTTTCATCACCAGCCAGCAGATCGGGCGCGATGGCGAGGCCAAAAGCCACCGTCTTGCCCGACCCGGTTTGGGCTGAGACCAGCATATCGCCGGTTGCATCATCTGCCAGAACGGCCTCTTGCACGGCGGTCAGGCTGTCATAGCCCTTGGCCGTAAGCGCCGCAGCCAGAGGCGCGGCAATCTTGTCATGTATCATATCTTCGCCAGAAACAGAGGTGCCAAACACCTGATGAAAGGCACCTTGGTCCTGTCTTCGGGAAACCATGCCCGGATAAGGAGAGTTCAGCGCCAAAGGACGCGCTCTAACCGCTGTTGTGGGGTTTGTCAAACCGCCGGTTGTATCGGGTAATCAGCCGAGGCCGCGCAGGATCGCGTGCAGTCCAAGACCCATCAGCAGCAGGAAGAACAACCTGCGAAAGGTGGTGGCGCTGATCCGGGCGCGCAGCATCGCGCCCAGTTTCATCCCCAGAAGCGCAGGCAGGATCGCCGCGACCGAGCCCCAGCCTGCGCTTGCCGTGACCGCGCCGTTGAGAAACAGTCCAAGGCCAAGCGCCAGTGTCGAGACGGTGAAGGACATGCCCATCGCCTGCACCAGCCGGTCGCGCTGCATGCCGATGCCGGTCAGATAGGGCACCGCTGGCAGCACGAAGACGCCGGTTGCGCCGGTGACGAGGCCGGTCGCGGTGCCGATGACGATGCCGGTCCATGGCTCGGCCTTTGGCGGGAAGGTGGGGTGCCAGTTGATCAGGCCGCTGATCCCATAGGCGGCCAGTGCGACCCCCAGCCAGAAGGCGGCAATGCCCGCATCCCCGCGCGCCAGAAGCGGGCTGAAGGCAAGCGTCGAGACGAAAATCGCCGCCAGCATCGGCGACAGCCGGCGCAGCAGCATGGCGGTATCGCGCCCGTCCAATGCTTGCCAGGCATTCGTCAGAAACGAAGGCAGAAGCAGCAATCCCGCCGCCGTGGCCGGTGAGACGAAAAGCCCCAGCAGCCCCATGCCGATGGTCGGCAGGCCAAGGCCAAGCGCGCCCTTGACCATACCGGCTGCGACGAAGACAAGGGTGATAGCGATGAGAAGCGATGGATCGGTCATACCCCCATCTTGCGGATCGGGGCAGGTTGCACAATTCGTCTTTCATTGAGTCTGGCTTAGGCAAAGGCAAAGGCTATGGATTTCGACCTGACCGATCTGCGGCTTTTCGACGAGGTGGTGCGCGCGGGCAGCATTACCGGCGGTGCCGAGGCGGCGCATCTGTCGCTTGCGGCGGCAAGCACCCGGCTGCGCGATCTGGAGATACGGCTGGGCGTCACGCTGTTGCAGCGGCATCGGCGGGGCATCAGGGTGACGGCGGCGGGGATGGATTTGCATCAACACGCGCTGCGGATGCTGGCCGAGGCGCGGGCATTGCAGGTGGCAATGCGGGATCACAGCTCGATCCTGCGCGGAGATCTGCGGCTGGTGGTGAATACCGCCGCGTTGCATCACGGTTTGCCGGAACTGCTGGCGGGCTATCTGCGCGGCCATCCGGGCGTCGATCTGGCGATCACCGAACTGCCCAGCGGCAAGGCCGCCGAGGCGGTCAGCGCAGCGCGGGCGGAACTGGGGATCGTGGCGGATCACGCCGATCTTGCCGGGCTGGTCAGCCGCTTCTGGCGCAAGGACCGGCTGGTGGTGGTTTTGCCGGTGGGCGATCCTCTGGCGCAAGGCGGGTCGCTGCGGCTGGCGGATATCGTGCGTCATCCGGTGATCGGGCTTGGCCGGATGAGCGCGCTGCAACGTCACATCGATGAACGTGCCGCCGCACACGGACTTGGGCCGCTGCATCTGCGGGCCAGTCTGGCGGATGTCGGCATGGTGCTGCGGATGGTGGCGGCAGGGGCCGGTCTGGCGATCCTGCCAGAGGCCGTCGTCGCGACCCATTCCGCGGAGCTGGTTGCGGTGCCTTTGGATGAGGTCTGGGCCGCTCGGTCTTTGCATCTGATCTGGCGGGATGACGGGGCTGGTCCCTCGGTCAGGAAGCTGATCGAGCATATCGCGGGCGGTTCGTGATCGGCGCGGCCTCGAACCAGTGACGGCTCACGCTTCACTCCAGTAAATCCCATCCGGAACATTCCGATGGTCCGCAGGTTTGCACCCATTCGCGTGCCGGGCAGCACGGATAAGACCTTCGAAAAAGACCCACTCATCGGGCTGCACCGACCGTTACAGCGTTATTCATACCCTCCGATCATGGGGTTTTGATGGGTAATTTTTCTCGCCGACGCTCTGATCGCCACCAAACCCTCCAAGGCTTCGCTGGCTATTCCCCATCGATCGCGCCTTCTCGTCGCACCCGCATGACGTTCGGCACCACGCAAGACGCAGTGCCGAACGTCAGCAAGGTTGTCACAGGAAATCGAAGGCGAAATCGTCTTCGCTGAGATTGGTGACGCCGTGAACCTCGGCCTCGAACTCGGCGATCTTGTCGCCGTTATTGTCGGCATAGATCAGGGTCCGGTTGCTCTCGACCTTGATCCAGACGCTGTTCGCCGTCGCCGTAGTGCCAGCCCATTCAAGAACGTCCATCCCCGACGTTCTCCGATCAGCGTCGAAACGGTCGAAGCTGATCAGATCGGTGCCGACTTCGAAATCCATGATAATGTCGATTTCGCCGGAACCCGCGAGGCCATCTGAATCGCGGTTGAACCAGAACGTATCGGCACCTTCCCCGCCAAACAGAGTGTCGCGCAGTTGGCCGCCAGCCAGAATATCGTCGCCCTTTCCGCCTTTCAGCAGGTCGTTGCCCTCGTGATAGGGGTAGTAGGTGTAGAGATCGAGATCGCCGACCAGATAGTCATCGCCATTCCCGCCAAGCAGCGTATCGTCGCCGTCCCACCCGGCGATCGAGTCGTCGTCGTCGCCGCCATCCAGCAGATCGTTGCCGTGCAACCCGTGCAGGCGATCCTCTCCGGCACCGCCGCGCAGCGTATCCGGGGAATCGCCGTAATTCTCGATCATCACCTGAAGCGACCTGAAGCCCTCCCAGCCGTCACCGACGATGGTGTCGTTGCCAGCACCGCCGCCCATCACGTCCTCGCCGCGACCGCCATACATCTCGTCATCGCCGTCGCCGCCCTTGATGGTGTCGCGGCCATGGCTGCCCTCGATCAGGTCATCGCCGTCTCCTCCCAGAACGACATCATTGCCGGCCCCGGCATAGATCGTGTCATCACCCGCGCCGCCCAGCAGCGTGTCGTTGCCACCGCCGCCATGCAGAAGGTCGTGGTCCCTGCCGCCATCCAGCCGGTCATGACCGCCAAAGCCATAGAGCAGATCATTGCCATCGCCGCCCGACAGGCTGTCATTGCCATGGATGCCGCCAGACCCGTCGCCGCGCAGCGTGTCGTTGCCGTGGTTTCCTTCCAGCGAGTCATGCCCTGCGCCACCGTCAAGCTGGTCATTGCCCGCGCCGCCGGTCAGAAAATCCGCGCCCCAGCCACCGAAAAGCCGATCCGCCCCCGCACCACCGCGCAGCAGATCATGGCCGTCGCCGCCTTCCAGCGTGTCATTGCCGTCGTTGCCTAGCAGAGTGTCATTGCCGCCAAGGCCCCTCAGCAGGTCGTTGCCCGGCCCGCCTTTCAAAAGGTCTGCAAGCCGGGTGCCAATGAAATTCGCCATATTCAATCTCCGGAGTCTTTATCGTTGAAATGTGCAGGTTAGCCGATAGTGCCGCAATTATAGGGCGACCCGGTCGCTGCTGTCGATTTACCCCGTCGCCACGCGCGGCGACTTGCCGATCGCGGGGCACTTTTACAAATTCGGCGCCGCAGAGGTCGCGGCGCCGAAGCGATTGGAGCGCTGCTACAGATAGAAGAGGAAATCGTCTTCGCTCAGATTGGTGACACCGCGAATTTCGACTTCGAAGTCATGTGTCGTGTCGCCATCGGCATCCGCGCGAACCAAGGTATTGCCGTCCTGCACGACGATCCAGACACCGTTCGCCGTAGCGGTCGTGCCGGCCCATTCCAACGTTGTCCAGGCGGGGATCTCGGGATCATATTCGTCGTCGTCGAAAGTCAACTTGTCGATGCCGACTTCGAAATCGCCAATGATGTCGCGCTGATTGCCCGGTCGACTTTCGGCTGCGGAGATGAACTCGAATTCGTCGGCATCCACACCGCCGAACAACGTGTCGCGACCAACTCCGCCCCAGAGCGTATCCTCGCCGGCTCCGCCTCTCAGCAAATCATCGCCTTTATGCTCTCCAAACGATGAATCAGTGGGTATGTCGCCGTCCATTTCATCGTCCCCGTCGCCGCCAAGCAATGTATCGTTCCCGTCCCAGCCAACCAACAAATCGTCGTCGTTACCCCCTTCCAGCAGATCGTTGCCATACATTCCGTGCAAATCGTCGTTTCCTTCTCCGCCGCGCAAAGTGTCATTGCCTTCACCCAGTTTCTCGCGGGTGACATCATCAGTCGAACCGCCCACAATATCTAAAGAAGCGTCACCAAGGAGGAAATCGTCATCATTTCCACCCTCGATCAGGTCGTCCCCACGACCTCCAGCGATCCTGTCGTAGCCATCGCCACCGGTGATGGTATCGTTGCCCCAACCACCCTCGATCGCATCATCACCCAACCCGCCACGCAGGACATCATGTCCTGCGCCGCCTAACAGCAGATCGTTGCCATCGCCGCCCAGAAGGGTGTCATGGCCCCCGTCGCCATAGAGTTGGTCGTCGCCAGCATCACCTTGCAGCAGGTCATCACCCCTGCCGCCATACAGCACATCCTCGCCTTCGCCGCCCGACAGGGTATCATTGCCATGAATGCCCCCCGGTCCGTCGCCGCGTAGCGTGTCGTCGCCGATGCCGCCGTCAAGGGAATCGTGACCCGCGCCGCCGTCCAGCAGATCGTCGTCTTCGCCGCCGGTCAGCGTATCTGCGCCCCAGCCTCCAAACAGGCTGTCATTGCCCCGCCCGCCACGCAGCAGGTCATGTGCGTCGCCGCCTTCAAGTGTGTCGTTGCCGTCATGTCCCAGCAGCGTGTCATTGCCGCCCAGACCTTTCAGCAGGTCGTCGCCCGGTGCTCCCCGCAGCAAATCCGCAAGCCGGGTTCCGATGAAATTCGCCATGTCAAATATCCATTATTAGAAGATGTTCCTACAGCAATACGTCATAAAAGGCTTCCATGACGCAATGCACCTAAAAGTTGTGCAAATTGCCTTGCGCCGCAAGCCCAGTCCGCGCGCTGGTGCAAAAACCGCCGACGGGGCTTGCGTGCCGCCGTCAACGCCGATGCAATACTTAATCGAACTTCCTGAGCGCTCGCAGCTTGCGGGTCGCACTATGCCGATATGCTTCAATGAATTGGGGAAAGATTGGCCTCATCAAGAGGCGATTTCCGTGATCATAAAGGCGGAACTGTCTGCCTAATATTGTCAGTGGCGCATAAGAGTACAAATTTGTGGCCCAAGAAAGAACGAATAAATCTATAATGCGTTGATTTAGATTAACAATAATCGATGCCCGCAAGAGGCGGGACCAAATCGGTACAATTTGGGCGGAAATCCATACAAAACTCTTGGTGCGGCAAATAAAGGCGCGAAGCAACGGAATGGCTCGCCGATAGGCTGGCCCGCATTTCAGGTTGCAAAAGCACTCCAAGGCATCATCCAGCAAGGCCTCCAACCTATCCGCCTCGGCGGCATTCCAAAATTTGCGCTCCGCCGCAACTCTCGGGCGAGCAATGGCCTCTGTCCTTTTTAAGGCTGCCATTTCCACCGACACATCTTCACTGGCGTAGCGTGGATCTCTGCGATTAACCCCAAAGATGTCGGGGATCAGCCTCTAAAAGGCTTTCGCAACTGGTGGTCAGCTATTTTTCCCCTTCTTTTCAAATAGCGCAACCACCTTTGCCGCCTCGAACACACGCTCGTACTCGTCGATGGAGAACGGTGAGAAGCCCTCACGCAAGTCGGCACGCTGAGTAAAGGCCGTACAGAAATGCTGTAAGGTCAGTTCGTCGACGCCCCCAGTTTGGGCCAGGACCAGCGTTTCCATAAGCAACTCAATTACCAGCCCCCAGCGATTGGCTGCGGCGCAGCTCAGTCGCCGATAGAAATCGAGTGAGTACAGCGCCTTGAATTCGAACCCGGCTTTCTCGGCATAGGCGTCACAAAGCATATGCAACTCGTCCAGATCGCTTTCCTTGTGCAAGCAGATCTCACCGAAAACCACAGGTCGCAGGAGAAACCGCAACTGCTCCTCGCTGTTAACGTGATCGACGAGGTTTTCAACACCCGATAGGATCAGCATCATTGGCCAATCCGGTTGTTTCAACAGGGTTTTGAAGCTGTCGAGAATGATAGCCCGGCTGTCTGCGCTGGCGGTAGTGAAAATGTGCTGACATTCGTCGTAGTGGATACCAACGATGCCCTGTGCGCGCGCATTCGCGCTGACCCTGGCCCAGATGTCACGCTGCGTCATGCGCCCGGTGGCAACGTATTTCAACCCATCGTTCAATGTTCTCAGCCCCAGATCCTTCCAAGTGGTCTTGCCGTCGAGCATCACCGAGACGATGCGTGCGGGCCGACCATCGGGCATTCCTGTTCCTGATGCATCGAGTTGTGACAGAACTCGCCTGATTTCATCGGTCTTTCCGACACGCGATGGACCTGTGACAAGCAGGCCCCGGGCCTCGAATGGACGACCCACCATCGCTTTTGCATAATAGTCTGTAAGCATCCAGGACAAGGCCTCGCGGAGGCGGCGGGAGCGAGGAAAATTATAGTGCAGCGCCCTCAACTCGGCGAGAGCTCCTGCTGTATCTAGCGCAATAAATGTCATGTCAGCTTCCCCTTGCTGTCAGGTTTGATGAAGACTCGTTCGTTGGGACGGTCCTCCTTTTCGTCCAATCCCCCTTCGATCGGCGGCTGATGGCCTCGTCCGATCCGATGCTGTTCCGAGGCCGGGAGCTCAAGAGCGATATCATCCGGAGACAGGGTTCCCGGTAGCTGACCAGGATGGCTGACATGAACCCCGGTCGAATAGCGCGCGGCCTTTGTTTGAGCCTCGTCGACGGTCATGAAGCTGCGCGCGAGGCCGCGCTCCAGCGCGATTTTCTCCAGCTGATCGGAAAGCCTCGCCCGAACACGCGCCAACTGAGCTTCGCGCAGGTGCGTGGTCTGCGGATCTTCATTCCAGGCCTGTTCAAGGACTGCCAAGAATTGTGGTAAGGTCAGATCCTGCATCTCGGTCCAGGAGAGGTCGACGAGGACCGGCTCGCGATGATTTTCGATCAGAACCGTAGCGTGCCTGATGCAGTCGGGATCGACATAGATGGCAACCCGGCTATGGATATGGTCGCGCAATTGCTGCAACTCTACAGAGTTGAAGGGGAGCCCGAATGCCTTGATGCCCTCGTCGGTCATCCGGCGCTGCTCCATCCAACCAAGATGGATCCGGCGGTCATGGGCGGAAGGGGGTACGATCACCGCCTCCTCGGCGATGAGCCCAGCGGCTCTGTCAATCGGGCGCTGACCCATCATGTTTGTTCCGAAATGACGCTCGTTCGGGTATTCATCGATGAGGTACCGGGTGATGATGCCGTAGAGTTCCTCGCAGTCGAGGACACCGTTACGGAGCGCATCATATCCAGGCAAAGCGCCGGCCTTGCGGCCTGTATAACCGTGGATCAGATTGATGAGCGTGCTCTCAATCGTCCCGAACATGCGCTCGACATAGGGCTTGTCAATGCTATGATAGGTCCGGGCATCGATGGAGTGGGTACGGATGCCTAGCAGCCCCTGTTTCACGCCCACGTTGCGAATGCCGGTGCCGTTATCCGCCTTGAAGCAGGCTAGGCCGATCGCCGGCAAAGGATCACATTCACAGCCATATCGGATTTTTTCTCTGGTCTTGTCGCGTGTGGCCATGCGGATCAGTTCACGCGTGGTTGCTTCGGAAGGGGCATCCGTCAACACCCAGGCTAGTGGCATCCGCGATGCAACGTCCAGCATAAGCACTAGATAGAGACGGGTGCGGATGACGTCTTCGATCTCTGCCAACGCCTGTTTGTCATTTTCTGATAGAGCGGCCCAGAAACCATGCTTCTTCGCGACGGTGATCAGCGACAGCTTGCACTCGTCCACCTCAACCAACTCGCCGATGAACAGCGCACGGGTATCGGTTGTCCCGCGGGAGCGATTATTCGCAACAGAGCGCTCACCGTCGCGGGCGATGGATATTGCGGTCGAGCCAATTTTCTTCATGTGCCGCGATAATGTTTTGTGATCAACTAGGGCAAATGGCTTTTGACCGTTTTGCTGGCGCAGATCGTTTTCCTGAACGATCAGCGTACAGAGTTTTTTCAGGGCAGCGGCAATTGTCGGCTTCTTTGTGTCGAGATATGCCTGCTCCAAAGCCAAGGTCATCAAATGCCGCATGCGATCACATATGCCATGCCCGGTCCGGTTGCCCCTGAGCCACACTTGGTCAACAAGCGACATTTCATCACCACCAGACTCTCGATAGCGAGTATAATAGACTAGCATGGTCCGGCCTTTCGGCATAATCGCCACCTCCTTGACCGAGCCGCCGCGCCGGGCAATATCGATAGGCAGCCGGGTGTAGAGCTGCTGCGCAATCTCGCGAACGAACCGTCGATGCTCGATCCGGTTGAGATCAGTGGCCCGAACGTGACCCAGCTTTGCAATCAGCGCTTCGATCCCGACCATCAGCGCTTTGCGGAAGTCGATCTGATCGCGCAACTTTTCGGAAAGCTGATAACGATACATTCGACCGCCTTGGCGGATGCGCGCCGCCGCCTCTGTCTGCGCCATAAGCGCAATGCGTGAGGGGGCCCCGGGCATGTTCAGACCCTGGACGACTTCGGTGTAGCTGAGAATAGCCTGGCTACCGGTGGCATCATCGACGAGGCGGTAATGATCGCCAACAGGATAGACTGCTCCTGTAAGGCCTTGTGCCGCGACGCGAGCCCCTCGAGGAATGGCATATTTGATTTTTGTCATGGCTCGGGCCTCCAGATCCTCGAATGTTCGCAAATCACGGCATCGGGATCGGCCTGTAGCTGACGTCGGCCTATCAGGCGCAGACAAGATTTCATCACACGGCCACGCGGAAGTGCGATCGCCTTCTGCAGGTCAGAAATCAACCAGAGTGTGTGAAGATGCTGCGCAGTATCGAGAACAATCTCGTCGGTGACCGGATCGGGTTCCTCGATGATATACCAGTACATGCGACGGAGGTTGTCCCGGCGCGGACGAGAAAATGCATCGGCATCGACAACGTGTAGCTCGTGCCCGTGGCTCTCCTGCGCCGCGGATCTGATCGTGGCAATTTCTGCTTCGGTCTGCGGTTTCGTTAGGCTGTGACGATTGCGAACGAAGAGGAGGCGTCTCAGGCCGGATCGGAATGTTAGCCGGATATCAATCGTATGCTGCCGGGTTCGACTGGTCATCGGGCAGAGATAGGTGATTTCGACCGGCTGAAATTCGACGTCGTGGATTGTGGTTGCAATTAACGCCTGCAGACCAGCTGCATATTCAGCCCCGCTTTCCGCGAATCCCACGCGCAACCGCCAACTGTTCGCAGCGGTGCGATAGGTAAAAGACACCTTATGCGAAATACTGCTGGGCGTGATCGGATTGCGCCGCCCGTTGAAGGGCAGCACGCCATGGATCGCCCCGAGTTCAATCTTTCCGGCGGTTGTGTGTTGGGGGATTCCGGGTGCCCAACTGTCATGCTCAATGTCGGTGATGGATACGCGCTTCACGGCTGCGCTCCTGCACCAAGGGCGGAGGCCTTGAGCGCCGCGCGCTTTTGCGAATTCCGTTCCGACAGCCGTTCGCCGATCACGCGCAGCTTGGCATCCTCGGCATCAAGAAGGCGGGGAAGTTTTTCGCCACCGGGGCGAGTTGCAATGCGCTCGATGTCTTTGCGCAGATAGATCCACCGTGCGGATTGACCGAGTGAAAGGGGATGGACGTTCTGCGCCGCAATGAAATCTTGTGTGGCCTGATAGGTGGATTTCCTTGTCCCGCTCAGCGCACGCAGCACGACATGACACCGCGCGAAGCTTTCGAGCGATGCAACCCCGATCACTAGGCGATCGCGATTGGCCAAGCGTGAATCGATTTTCTCAGATTCAAGAAACCCAGCCTCGGCCAGTGCATGTATGGTTTTAGCATTGACGCCAAGGAGCGCTGCGGCCTCCATCGCGGACACCTTCCCCTCAGGAGAGGCGAGCAGCAGCCGTTTGACCTCGGACAGTGAAACAAGGAAGTCGTCGAGGCGGAATGGCTCCTTGAGGGACGTGCCGAGCGCCAATCGTTTACTGGCTACCTGCTGCAACAACCATGCAGTCGAGCAGTGGCATCGGGCTGCGATCTTGGTAATCGGCTTCCAGTCAAGGCAGGCCTGAGGCAACGGCACGAGCCCCTTCCTAAGGCCGTGGATGAACGCAAGAAGGTCATCGAGGTGATAGAGCGGCATGCCCCCGTCTTCGCTACCCAGCCGGGGTGACAGCAGACCTGCCTCGCATAGCCGTTCCATCACAAAGCGGTCGATACCCAGCACTGTCCGCGAGACCGCCAAGGTCGACAGTTTTCTGACATCCATCACTGCGCCCCGCATGACACCGACCGGCACAAGAGTGTTGACGTCGCTGATCGTGTTTTTGCGGGTCTGCCGCACAATCCGGCTCTCCCGAACGAGATAGCGAGACAGATGTGAAATCGGCACATCGAATGTCTTTGCGGCAGTCGCAACGGTGTAGACGCGGGGTGTGTCACAGATCCTGCCCAGCAGGGACGTCTCGGCGGGGATGTAGAAATGATCACGGATGAATTCGCGGACAATGTCGCGGATTGGATCAAAGTCAGGGTCAAGGCGCCGTTCAATCAGGCATGACAGAAATGTTGTGTATATTTTTCCATAGTTTGCTCGATCCGCACCCGATGCCGCAAGCAGATCGGCGAGTATGGCGAGAAGCCCCTCCTTGCCTGTGGCCAGCCATTTGATTCCCTCGTTGCCTGCGGAGATCAGTTCCAATGTGGACGCATCACGCACTCTAAACCCGGGTCCATTCCGCACGGCCAACCCCAGTGCCTCCGCGCAGGAATGGATCACATGGAGAGGCTGTTGGTCGATCCATTCTTGACCCGCGCCAACCTCGATCCGTTTTGCAAGATAGGCGTCGAGCTCGCGCTCGCCGCAAGGGCCGGGCATGATCTTCTCGGGGATCCATCCCGCGATTAGACGCGCAAAATCCAGAAAGTCATCAGGTTTGCAGGCAAAGCTGGGGCGTTCGTAGATTATATTGTGGATCGGACATCTTCGAAATGCGGAAATTTGCCAAAGGCTTGGCTGCCAAGGGCCCAGCCGCGCGTCCAAGTCGCGATTCTCGCCAATACAAAGCTGGCAGATCTGGCCGCCGCGCCGCAACAAAATCGAGAATTTCAGGTCTTCGTTGCCGATCCGGAACCAGCCTTTCCGAATGAGGCGTGGCGTGTGAAACAGTAGGTTGGTCGGATCGGTCGCCGCGAGCTGCGCAATACGCTCGACGGCATCGGAGGCACCGTGGCAAAGCGCGGTGTGCGATATCGACATCTCGTTGCAGAGCGTCAACATCCTTGGTGCGCCATTGGCAAGCGTAAGGCGGGAAGCTAACGACGTTGCGGTTTCTGTCGGACCTGCTGCGACCAGTACCGGCAACGGCAGAATCTTGTAGTTGGCAGATTTCGCAGTGGCTGCTTTGACGTTGAGGTTGTCTTTGGTCATGGCTCGGCCGTCACGGAACCGGCATTCTCGGCCCCGTGTCCGACGCTCCTCCTTTCGATCGGGAATGTGCAGGCATTGCAGTGCCGTGGGGCAATGCGCTTGACTTTTCATCTGTCAGGGAGGAAGCTGATCACGTCGGGACGTTGCAATTTCGACGCGCAGCGACCTCGTTAGCTTATGCTTTCGGGGTCGTTTTCGTTTGTCAAAGCATATCAGTTCTCCTTATCAGTTGCTTTGGATGGATAGCGCTCCGGGAAAAGAGCGTCGACATCCACTCCAAGATGGAATGCCGCCATCTGCTCGATTTCCGCATTTTTTCGGTAACCCTGAAGTACTTGTGTCACCTGACTGGGTTGTCGACTGGTCGCAACGGCGATATCGATCAGCCTCACGCCCTTGGAGCGAAGCTTTCTTTTGATCTCGTCGTGGCGGGCCAGATTTACGCCGACATAACCAAACATTGCGGTCTCTCCCAGGAGTAGAGGTGAGAAGAATTATTCTGACCAGATAATGCGGAAATGATTCGCATTCCGAAAGTGACTATGGCAGCCTGCTCGTGCATTATTTGCGTCCCATGGAGATAGCGCACTAAGCTGAAGGGCGATACCTATGACAGTGAAACGACCATCCCGAACGATTTCTGCTCAGGACGTTATGTTTCGGTACGGTATTTTCTCGCTAGAGATATTTCTCACTCAGATCAAAGACCCGGGCGTTTCACGGAATCGGTTTCAGGATTTTTCTGCCATTCCGAACGGACTAAACTACGAAAGGCTGTTGTTGGCCTTCTTGGTCTATGTCTGGATGAGAAAGAGTGATGGTCTTCGAAGGAATTCTATTAAATCAATGCGTGCGGATGGGATTGATATCGATACGTTCATTTCTGATCAATGGCTTGCTGGAATGTCTTTGCGAGAGCTCCAGCGTTTCTACTCGTGTCGTCGCCAAACGATTAAAGATACTCTGGTCGGACAGGGTCACTATATCCGCGAGGGGCGCCACGCCGAGTTGCCCAGCGCAAAACATCTCAAGCGCGTCTATCGTGTGGTCGGCGGTAGCTACAGGGCGGTAGGGAAGAGATTTGGCGTTAGTGGCCAGACTGTGAAAGCGCACATGCGGCGACGGAGAACAGACTCTGACCATTACATGGGGAGCGGTAAGCGCCCCAGAGTGTATCAGAAGCGGACATGTGGACGGCGTCCCTTCAACGATTACGCTCGCCCTAAGCTCGAGGCTGACGAACTTTTCATCAAGTACCGGTCGATCAGTTCCGCAGAATGCGAGTGGATTGCTGATTTGCTGTTGTGGCAATCACTGCGCAAGATTCACAGTAGTTGGTTGAGCGCAAAAGAATTGAGGTGGCGGGCCCAGGTTGATCGCAATTTGTGTTGTCGTCCGCCGCCTGCGCGCGCTGGAAAGCGCACTCTTGTGGCTTAGTACTCTAGACGGAGATTCTAGGTATACATCTAGGAAAAGTCTGTCCACTCGCTTACGATTGCTATGTGAAAGGGATGAGTTGTGAAAAATGAGTCGTTCGGGCCCGCATCTTGGCTCTGCGTGTGCAAGAGGCGCAGGTTTGCTTAATGCACTGATCCAGCTTAAATACAAAAAAAACAGCCGGCTCGATCCATGCCTGCTATTTGACCATTTGCTGGAAACGAAGACCAGAATTTCCGATGTCATGAATGCGGTGCGAGAACTTCGGGATAGTAATGATGCGTGCGTCCTTAACCTAAGCCTCCAGGAGTTTCTTCCACAACTGTTAACAATCCTTTCACGGCTTGAGCACGAACAGCATGCGCAACTCTCCAAGCAGGATGTGAAGCAAGCGGTGTCAATGGGTAAAAAGATCGGTCGTCCAATCGCAATGACGCAAGAACGTGCGGCTTGGGCGCAGAGATTGCTTCGGGACGGTTACACCGGCGTTAAAATCTACCCGATGGTCGCGCAACTTGAAGGCCCGAGTCTCAGTAGATCAGCATACTATTTGTGGCAAAAAGCCTTACTTTCATAAACCGCACTGCTGCTGAACGTGTCTAGCGGGCTGACTATACAAGAGGACGGATTTCACCAGATCTCGCGATATTCCGCTCCCGCTCGGCGGTCAGGCTGCGCGGTCACTTTGCCTTGAGGTTGCGCGATTTTCTGATTTCGACTGGCTCTGTTGCCCAACCCGCCAAAATTGGCAAAACTCAAACCCCGAGTCTCGCTCACGCTGGATAAAAGTCGGGGGCAACGTCAGCGGCACCGCCCGGCCCGCAGCGTCGGCCCCGCGAACCTGAAACACATTCTTCGCCAAATCGAGTCCGACCGTGACAATCTCCGACATGATCGCTTTCCTTTGTGGATCATTGCAGACCCACCTTGGCACACAGATGCCATCGGGGGGCGGTCACAGCATCAGAGCCCTCCGCGACCTTCTTGACGAATTGCAAATGCGTCGTATCACCATCTGCAAGAGCAATGAGCGCGCTGGCGCGATCAACGAAACCTCCGAGAGATCCGTTTCGTTACTGATAATAGACGTCGCGACAATGGACGATTGCTTGGCCCGATGCTATGAGCCGAAAACAATCGCACAAAGGATAAAAAGATATGAGCGATATTGACATTGAAACCCTCGACATTGGCCAACTCAAGCGCTTGCGCAAAGAGCTCGACAAGGCCATCGAAAATTACGAAGTGCGGCAGAAGGCGAAAGCGATCATCGCAGCGGAAAACGCCGTCAAAGAATTCGGGCTGACTTTGGCTAATCTTGGAGTGACGGCAAAGACGCGCAAGCCCGTGGAAGTCAAATATCGCAACCCTGAGGATGCGACCCAAACTTGGACGGGACGTGGCCGCAAACCTCTTTGGATGGAAAAGGCCCTAAAAGCTGGGAAAAAACTAGAAGACCTTTCTGTATAGCGTCGCCCTGCATTGACGCGAACACCTCCAGCGCCCTCACTCTACTACGGTGCTGTTTGCTACTGAGCCAATGGGATGAACTGCCTTACCACCAATCTGCTGCTATCGTTGCGGGCATAGGTGGAGAGAGGAGCATCTGATGGACGACAAGGTTCTAGGGATTTATCTTGGCAAGACCATTTGCAGTCTTGCCAGTTTGGACGCAGCAGGAGCGATTGTGTTTCGCAAACATATAAAGCGACACCGGCTGCTGGACTTTCTTGGTGGCCTTCCGCCCTGCGTTGTTGCGATGGAGGCGATGTCAACCTTCGATGCACGCTGCGTCAGGCGGAAGCCTTCATGATGCATCGTGGACGGGCGGGCTGGCTGCGAAACTGGCCCCCTGTCGCGCATGACAGCGGAACACTTCGCGGAAAACGGGTATCGCCGTGCACTCTGGCACGTGATGTTCCAAGCGGCCCAGGTTGCCGCCCATCACAACCCCAGCCTGAGATCCTTCGCGGATCGACTTCGCAAGGCAGGTAAAACCGCAGAAGGTCATCACCGCCGTTGCCAGAAAGCTGGTCACTATCGCAAATGCATTATCCAAGAGTCGTCAGAAATGTGCGGACCATCCAACTTGACAGATACAGTTGCTACGTAAGCGCTGCAACTGGTCCTCAAATTGGGCACTATTTTGAACATTAACTAAGCGATAGAGTGGCGCAACGCGCCACCGAGAAGAAAAAACGAATCAGTCCTTTTCGTTCGAACTGCATTGGACCGCACCAAATTTTCCCCTGGTCGATGTCTTTTTTAAAGCATCAGTGCACGCCTTGAGGTTAGCACGATGATCGCAACATCGGCTGCTGCTAAGCACCGGAATAAGATGATTCCCACTGCGACGATCAAGCTAGAGGTATGGCAAGCGCTCTTGGCCAGCTTCGGGGGGAGCTCAACATTCGTGTGACCCGGCCCGTGAAAGTTCCAAGGCTACTCTGCTTCCCCCTGCGCTGCGAGTTTGCTTCGTCCCGCATAGCCGATGTCCATGCAGCATCCGGCTTCATTGGTGGAAGATGATGGCTCCCATGGCCACCACCTACGCACGCTCACGGTCAGTGACGTATTACGGGCCGGACCATGTCATCGGTGTCAAGCCTGAGCACGGATTGCCACAGCGGTGTCTTGAAGATCATGTGGGCCAACCGCCCGTTCGGCTCACGCGCTTCCTGCATGGCGATCAGTCCAGCCCACTCGAGGGGTTTCAGGACAGATGCGCTGAACGCGGCAATCTGGCGCCAACCGTCGTTATCCCAATCTGGACCCTCTCCGTAAAACACCCCGTAAAGCTGTCGCTCGCTGATCCCGCTCTCAATTTCGACGTTCATGACGTTCAGCCAAGTGTTCCAATTGCCTGGAGCGGGCTCACCGATCCGGGAATAAGCAGCATGGTCCATCGCAAAAAGGAAAGACGGGACCAGTCTGTCAAACAATGTGCCCGGTTGTGCGGCGAACATGCGTCCATCATTGTTCACCTTGAAGCTGCCTTTGTGGTGGCGTCCGAGCTGCAGGCGGATTAATAAGAAATGCAGGAGTTCCAGCGGCTGGAAATCTGCCTCGTTTATCAATTTCCGGTGCCGAAAGACCTCGGCGGCCGACTGACCTGGCCAGTCAAATTGCTCGACCGCCCAATGCACGAAATCACGCCTGAACGCCTTTGTCGCTGTCAGGCCGATGCCGTCATGCTCATCAGCATAGCCAATGGTCAGTCGCGCCGCGCGCAACAAGGGAGACAGGTTGAGATCGGCGTGATCATCCGACAATACACGAAATTCCATCATGACTGATAATTTACGTCCAAGCTGAACCACAATGCCAGCAGTGAACCGATAGCTGGATGGAAAAAACCTCGCACCGGGTCATGGGCCGGCGCACTCCACGCCATTCGGTGCCTAAAGCCACCAGGCAACGGCCGCACGCGGGTGATTTCTCAAAAGCACGGCCTGTGAACAGTTTTCGAGATAGGCCTGTTCAAAAACGACCTTGCTCTGATCGCGGCACTGATCGGTTCGCATGCGCTCAAAGGCGTCCTGTACAAATCGATGTGTGATTGCGGCGCCATATGTCATGCGACCGATCTCGATATGACCTGAAAGCTCCAGCATGAGCGCATCAAACTGCAATTGGGTGTCGTCGGATGCCCTCACGCGTAATGTAAACGGCGTGGTCAGGCCCAGGTCGCAGAGCTCGTTGGCCGAACCTACATCTACGCAACCATGCAGATGTAGGTTCATCAAGGCGATTCCGAGGTCGGGTGTCAGGGTCTTCGGGAAGCTGCTTCTCCTTCCAATGGCACTACTTTCTGCCACAAATTGGCGCGCACGACTATCTCAATTGCAGATCCACGGCGATTCCACAGCAAGCGGCACCGCATTGGCAGCGGCATATCGAAACCCGCATCAAGCACCTTGGCGGCTGGATAGGAGGGCAACTCAGCTCGTCGCCGCATCCAGCAGAAACATATATTGAGAGCCGCGCAGCCGTTCGTGCCCCGCGCCCTTCCCGTAGGCGCGGGGTGAAACATATTTTCTGCACGTCTGGCTGGGCGCTATGTGCGTTTAGGCAGGTCGTTGCGGCAACTGTTCGGGGCGTTCCAGGGAAGGAGCGCCTCATAGTCAACAGCAGCGCCTTTCCCGATGATTTCGTCGAAGACCCACATCAGGTAGCGGTAGAAGTCGATATTGTTGAGGCTGCAGGTCTGGGCGAGGCTCGCGAGGATGGCCCATGCTTCGTCGCCCTCCTCGCTGCCGATGAACAACGCGTTATTGCGCAGAAGAATGGTATGCTTGAATTGTCGCTCGATTGGATTGTTGTCCAACTCGATCCTGCCATCATCGAGCAAACGGGTCAGGCCAATCCAGCGGGCGAGGGTATAGCGAATAGCTTTCCGCATATCGCTTTTTCCGAGGTAGTGTTGCTCAAGTTCCATCAGGCGGTTGTGGATACGATCGAGGACAGGCCGACTTTCTTTCCGCCGAATTGAGGCCCGGACCAAAGGTGCTTTGCCATTGATGACGGTTACACGATCATCAAGGATTATATCCGGGAACGTGAACGGCGGGGCCAGGAGGTGTTCGTCCCGCTGTCGCATCCGCCGGGTCACGCTCAGGCCGACTTCGGTGAGGCCTTGATCCGGATCGAGGGTGTTGAGCAGAAGGCGCACCTCTTCGCGCTGGACCTTCCGCACAGAGATGCGTGCTATGTGCGGGCCTACCCTGCGGCGGTGGCCGAGGCCAGGGTGGATGGCCACATCCATGCGTTGTCGTTCTTCGGCGCTGTTCCGCAATCGGTTCTCTATGACAACGACCGCTGCCATATGGCAAAGATTCTGCCGGCTGGATCTCGACTGCTATCCCTATCTGCCGAAGGCGACGGTCGAGAAGACCAGGGCCGGGTCTTACATGCGGCTGCTGTCCGGCGATGCGGAGGACGCGGCATGAGTGATGAACCGGAAATCCTGCTCGCCCATCATCTCAAGGCACTGAAGCTGCCGACATTCCTGCGCGAGCATCAGAAGCTCGCCCGCCAATCCGCGACGGAAGGGCTGGACCATGTCCGATACCTGGCACGGCTGGTCGAACTTGAACTGATCGACCGTGAACGGCGGATGGTGGACCGTCGCATCAAGGCTGCGAAGTTCCCGGCCGTCAAAAGCCTGGACAGCTTCGACTTCGCGGCTATCCCGCAGCTGAACAAAATGCAGGTTCTTGAACTGGCCCGGTGCGAATGGACCCTACGTGCATGCTCTCGGCCCGTCCGGCACTGGCAAGACCCATGTCGCCCCGGCATCGGGCTGGCTGCCTGCCAGAAGGGCCTGTCCGTTGGCTTCACCACCGCCGCAGCCCTAGTCAGCGAGATGATGGAGGCCCGTGATGAGCGCCGTCTGCTGCGCTCCCAAAAGCAGATGGCTGGATACAAGCTTCTCATCATTGACGAACTCGACTTCGTGCCCCCGTCCAAAACCGGCGCCGAATTGCTGTTCGAGCTGATCTCGCAGCGCTATGAACGCGGATCGACCCTCATCACCAGCAATCTGCCCTTCGACGAGTGGACCGAGACCTTCGGCTCTGAGCGCCTGACCGGCGCACTCCTCGACCGGCTGACCCACCACGTCAGCATCCTCGAGATGAACGGCGAAAGCTACCGCCTCGCAAACAGCACTGCCCGCAGGCGGCGCTGATCCAGATCCAGAAATTTTACGACAACAGGCCCTGACGGGCCAGTGCGCCATGGCACGCACTGGCTATGTGGTGAGCGCGCGCGCCATGGCGCATTCCCTCACAAACTGGCCTGGTTTTGCGCCGCCGCCATGGATGACTTTTGCTCCGCCGTTGACAGATGAACCGTTTGAAACGTTGTGACCTGAGGCGTCTGCCGCCAGACATGACGGGAATGGAGAAGCCGAATATGTTAAGTGTCTGGGGAACGTCGGCCATGGTAACCTCATGCTTTGAGGAACCTTATACGGAAACAGCGCCGGTTTCAGCAGGCTTGAAGGGGGCCAGATGCAACGCTTACGTTGGCGCAGACAATTTGCCCATTTACACAGGGGGTCACCGAATATCGGGTGATCACCTATGTGGTGTGGGGTGCGATCTTCGGGTGCACCCCAAAGGGCGAAACCGAGCAGAACTTCGGTCTGATCCGGCAGATTGAGATCGACGAGCAGTTCCTGAAAACCCCGTTAATCGCTGTCCGGCAGATAGCCTAGCACCTGCGCAACGCCACCTCGTGAACGAGAAGCGGATCCGGCGACTGATACGCCTTATGGGGCTGATGCCAATCTACCAGAAGACCAACACCAGTAGGCCCGCGAGGCGGAATTGCTGCGCGTGAAGCGCATTCATCACGTCATTCATCGGCATCTTTATGGAAAAAAGGCCTCTGTTAACTGGATTTAGGGTTGATGCGCATCAAGGTTCAAGGCAAACGCCTAGGTAAACCTGCTAGTTCACATCCATTAGCGAGTCGTGAAAGATAGATACCCTTAAGGCGCATTTAGTGTCCGCCCATCCCAAGAAGATCGGCGGTTTCCCGTTATCATACTTTTCTTGACACCCTTTTATGGTGAGGACACGATGAGAGTGAGCAACTACTCCGAGATGATGCCCATATTACAAACGAACACTGACGCCGAAGACGCTCTTAAATTAAATATCAGAATTTGCAAGATCCGTATCCGGTTGGAAGAAAAACGCCTCGCCCTATTGCGTAAGAAACTTCAGCAGTTAAGCGAAGGTGATTAGATTGCGTCAGCGCTTGGTCGATTGGTAACCCGAGCAATGCCACCGGGTAAGTCTACCGTTTTCTGCGACACGAAAGAGGTGTTCGGACTTGCCCGGCAATTTCGTAAGGCGCGTGATCTGGTAATATGGCAGGGGTTTGTGCCGGCAGAGCATTCAACTGGAGGCAAGGAGACCTTGTTGCGCATCCGCCAGAACACTACCATTCAATAGCTTATATACTGTGAACTATAGATACTCCTGGAATTTCACGAATTTTATCCAAGTCTACCAAATATTCATCATCCCACTTACTGGAGACATTTGCGGGAAGAAGCAGGTTTTTTTTCATGGAGGGACCAGTAGTCGCGGACCTTGCGACCGCCTTTGAGTATTTAATTACCACATCCCTTCCGAGAAGTTTATCCATCAAATATAAAAGGTCATATCCCTCTTGGGACATACTGGATCGGCCAGCCACTTCATTTGGCGCGACCAAATCGGAACGCAGCAATCTCGCCTTGGTCAGCTTTTCTATAAGATAGTCAACGCCAAATTCATTATTTTCATAAGTCCATACAAACAATTTATTTTCGCCTATAATATCTTTTATCCTTCTAACCACACTGAACCAAGAAAAGCCTCTATTTTTTACTAAATTAGTAAAATTATCTAATCCCACATAGCTCCGAAATCGGATTGCCTCGGCCCACGCCGAGACAATAAAATCAGAAGGCCTGCGGATGCACATAAAAAATACAACCTTATCGGAATCTCTAAATATTCTTTTCAACTTATGTTCTGCATTGGGATAGGCAACCCCGGTGGACACAAACTCGGAGCACGTTCCAATGATATTTTCGTCTGAGAGAAGGATGCTTCGTAAATTATCGTGTCCGGAAGTTGAAATTCTGGACTTTATGTAGCCGAGAGGATGTTCACAGGAAATTGCCTTCGGGATAATATCCCCTCTTAATTCGGAAAGAGGGAGATAACCCACGCCCTCTCTGGAAAGTAAGCTTAAGTTGGCGGCAAGAAGATTTTGAAGGTATGTAGTTCCAGTCTTGTGGCACCCTATGTGCACAAATGTTTCCATATCAGGATGCCTTCTTATGATAAGTGAAAAGTTAAAGTTGAGGACAAGCCAAAGAATCGTTTTTCTCGTGCACACCGCCCCCCGCTAGATGAACAGACTGCGTGATCCAGTAACAGAATTCCAGTGGAGGTATAGGATCCCACTCTCGCACAATTACGCTATTCTGACCCCCGCTAGGGTCACCTCGATATCAGGCAGTATAGTCAACAAAAAATCTAGATGCCAATACAACAGCCGCCCTTTCCGCGCTAGCGTTCTCCACGACGACACATGGCTCGCCGGCAAGCCATGCCACCTCAGTCACCGTTGCACCCGGCAGCAGAGTTTCCGCAACTATCCCCGGCTTCACCTTATCCGATCACTTCCGGTTCCGATGACCTCGACCGCCAACCGGGAGAACTTCCAATGCAGTCTCCATGGAGAAACTCCGCTCCGATGATGCCAAACAACTAATGCGACAATCGGAGCAAAGGCCGGAAGGTGCGGTCGAGGCGCCGCTTACTCAACTATCATGCGGAGTTCACTCCATGGGCTCCCTCTCGGGATTTGAACTACCAAGCCGAGCTGTTTTGCTAGATCGACGTCGATGCTAGAGAATTCATGCCATGTTCCCCCTTGTCCGTTCAGGACCATGCTGCACATAAGTGCTGTTAGGAGGGGCTGCGCACCACAGCGTCAACGTCGATCCCCTATCCGCTCAAATAGGCCTCACGTCAGGAGCTTGGCGAACCGTGCATGTTGCCATAATTCAGCAGCGAGGCACCAAGTGTGCTTGAGATGCCTTCGTTGCTCGCTCGCACCCTTCCCATGTCGATGCGATTTCCATCAACATTTAATGACGTGACAACGATATCCTTATACCCATGAGCTTTACGTGTCTGGAACTCGCGGACGTTATCGGTGGCTACAAACTCTGAATATAATTTTGACAGCAACCACGCATAGACCCGAACTGTCGCTGATTCGTCGACAAGCAAATCTCCTCCAGACACCTCGCGAACCGCATCGGCGAGGCTATTCGCTTCCCGCCCTGCTCCACCACGATTAAAATACGCGTTTCCAACTGTCCATACTGGCTTTTGATGAGCCATTGCAAGAAGTGCAACTCCCGAATTGTAGGCCACAACTGCATCACAAATGTCGATAATAGCATGAATATTATCACTTCGATCGGCTACGATTACATTATGGCCTTTGAGCGATATGGCGCCCTTGGTAAGGGGGTGCGGCTTCACAACGAATATTACATCATCATTATCCGCGGCGATGTCATTGATAGAGTCACTAAATTCGTCATATTTCTGCCGCCCGTTCACGAACATCGTGACCGCCATATCCTCGGACATTTGCAATGGAATGAATATAATTTTTTTATCAAGCACCGAAAGCGGAAAATATTTTTTCATCGTAAAGCTGTAGGGGTCACCAGCCTCTAGCATGGATCCACCAGTTCGAAGCATGTCCATGTATAATGACGCCTTCGAAATTTCACCTGCAGACGGAGTATAGCTAAAGAATGAGTCTATAGAAAATTCATCCGAAGCGTATGCAACATCACTGGCGTAATAAATACTTCCAGGAAGCGCTCCTCGCTCCACCACAATTGTTTTGCAGTACTTACGTGCGACATGGAATAGGCCGAGAAATTTACGATGACTATCCATGTATGGATTATATATAGCCAAGGCGTCAACTTCACCTGATATAATCCGCTGAGCCGCCTCAGATATTATTTTAACCGCACTGTCGTAAATTGGAACTATCTCATAACCGGCCAAACGCAGCGGAGCAAAATAACCCCAATGATCCTTGTGAAGGCAGATACATAAGGCCTTCATCTTTCTGGGGAGATAATCTATTTCTATAATGCGCTCTTCGTTCACTGCATAACGGCTCATTCGCTCTTTGAGTTTATTTCTCTTCCAGTCGTTATTGACCCGCCAGTCATCCTGAGGTGTGGGATGATACAGATGAAATGCGCGCAGGCCGTTAAGTTGACCAGGTAGCGATATGGCGGTATTAAGCGCGCGGAACCCTTCATAATTCTTCGCCTTGAAGAAGTCCGCCTTCGTCGGCCCCCCAGAGTCAACGGTTAGTTCGCGCGGCATTGGGAAATGTCCAGTAAAAAGATTTACTCTCGTTATAAACTCAAAATCCTCAGATCCATGGCCCCTGAAATTTTCATCGTACCCACCGGCCAAGGAGAATAATTTCTTATTAATCATAAAGACGTTTGAGTATGGCGCTACAAATTGAACAGATTTTCCAAATTGCTCGAAAATGGACCGATATCCCAATTGCCGCAGAAATACGGATCGAGTTAGTGGGTCAGCAAGACTAACAAATTCTGAACTAGCAGTCTCTGACATGTGAACAGCTGAACACATTAATAATACGTCAATCTTTGACCTCGCGGCCAACGAAGATGCTGCGGAAGCTAGTTCGGCAAAAAAATCGCTTGGAAATACGAAATCAATGTCGGAGAAAAACAATAGATCGGTGTCTGATTCAGACGCTCCTATATTCCGGGCTTTGGCAAGAGAAAATACTTCTTTGTCCTCGACAAACGTGTAGCCAAATCCGCTTTCGGCACAGATTATTTCGATCTGCGAGCTGTGATCTGGTTCAGAGCCGAAGTCAACTATTCGTATCCGAGGCGCCGGGCGATACATCGAATGCAGCGCCATAAGTCTGTCTAATACCCAAGGGTTTTCAGAATGAGATCTGATGCAGATAATCATAGTTATATCGTCAGGCTCTACATTGTCCGAGCTGGCGTGTTTGCTTTGCAGATGCGACGATCCTTTAGAACCTTTTTCAGAATTAAACATAATGTGGGAAATGTCATTAGCTTCAGGTGGAAATGATTCATCTAACTTCTGCACATGGGGGTGATGCACAAAAATCTCGACGTCAATATTCAATGGGGTCAATAGAAATTTATCTTCAAGTCTCGACAAACCTAAGAGCCGCCATCCGTTCTCCTTCAGGAGTCGCAAATCAGCGAACTTCATTTTGTACCCGACGGGAATAACAAATATACTTTCCTTCTCACGCGCGATGTGGTCTAAACTGCTTGATATCAAGCTGCGGCTGCCTAAAACAGATACCTTACTTGCGCCATTTTCGATTGCCCACTCTTTAAACTCAGGGCGCTCCTCCAGAGGCACTCCAATTAAAAAAATAGTTGAGCCGTTAATGCACAAATTACTCACAGGGGAAGTTGGTTCTGATCCGACCATTTCTAGATCGCGTCGCATCATGTTATCTTTCCCGTCGGTCACTTCATCAGCGCCTTCAACCATTTCCACTTCAAGCTCCTTCCAGTTCATAGTTTTGTAGAACAAATGTTAGATGGTCATCATTACTGCCGCGATATCTGAAAGCGACATACGGAGGAAACCGCTGCTGACGCAGTAAAATTCGGGTGCGCATAAACTCGCTAGGACCGCTGAACAAATTGCGCGCCGATCTAGCACGCTCATAAGCTCTGTTACCGACCGTGGCGTTCCGTTCTCCATTTAAACTACTGAGCATTGTTCCGGTCAAGACTTTTCTATTATTTTCCAATCAAGTATTTATGTCAAAAAGATTATAGCGATCTGTTTTTTGTGAAATCATTAGCTAATCATCTCCCCCTAGGTGCACCCAGAACAAGCATAGATATCTGCGCATAATCCAACTAAAGCACTAATTATATACTTCGACCCGCGGAAAGGTTGCGAGCCAATTCATCGATTGTCGAAGTATATAGGCGCGAGCTGTTCTTTCCTTTGGCATCCCAGTACGACGCCTTTTTTTTGTACGGCAGCGGCAAATGCATTTGAATAAACCTTCCAATTTGACAGTGCTTGACGATTAAAATTCCTCTTTCTTCCTCACCGCACGACAAAAATTTTGCTGTCGCTCGAGTTATCAAGCCCGGACCTGTTTTCCCCCAAGTATTCTCGCTTTCGCGCCGGATGAGCGATTCTCTCGCCATGCTTGCCGCCAATTCAAAAAGCGGATGCCTACGGACTGTAGCCATAAAATTATTTCCTATTGTTCCGGTGTTCTCTTGGTAGAGAAGTGTGTGATTGGCTGCTGCAAGCAGCGGATCAGGAGTCAAAATTACTCTATCATCAGAATCAGCATAAATTCCGCCATTATGAATCAGCCACAATAGCCTAAAAAAATCCGACTCTTCGGCAGCACTTCTACACATCTTGAATGCTCGAACCCACGAAACTCCCGCTACACCTGCAATGTAATCCGCAGCAGACCTTTTGTCGAATAGTTCATACTTATATCCAGGCAAGTATTTCCATGACGACATTATTTCAGCAACTTCTAAACCTGGCCGTCCATTACTCCAATACTGCATAATATGCTTGGGGATTTTTGAAACGTATCGTTTGGTCGCTTTGGGAGCATCCAACTGCTCTACGTGCCTGTCAACGATGGCAACAGCATGTGCAGTAATGGCAGAGCTCGGCAGTGAATGCTTCTTGTAGATAGATATTTCATTCGCAAGCCCACCATTAATAGTTGGCGCCCGATGCATTGAGATGTTCGACTTATTAGTCGATGCATTTATAATTCTGGAAATGGCTCGCCCATGCAAATCACCTTGCGGCAGATTTAAAAGCATTAATCTTTCATCATTCCTGTCTATATTTCCGGGCCGCGTATTGATTTTTTTCGCGGTCAATTTGATCAGCGGGAGCCGGTTTCCGAGCTGAAACTGCAGATGAGCCTTTATTTCTGCGTAGCGATCATGGGCTATTACTTTATTTTGATCGTAGAATTTTAATTCGTCGAGTACCTCTTGCAGGCGACCATATCTTGCGAGCGACCTCGTATATGCAAACATCATGCTAGGAATGCTTGGCCACCTCCGTAGTCCGCGCCTTAACAAACGAAGTGACAATTCTACTTTACCCAAAGCATCTATGATCGCAGCAACTGCAATCACCTCATTGTAGGTGGTGAGCGTAAGCTTCTTGCCATTCCTTAATTTTTTGATTTTTAATTTTGAAGGCAGATTGCTGAAGTCAGGAGACTGCACAATTTTAGTCGCTAATTCTTTCGTGCAAATGCAACAAAACTTAGCCAGTTGAGCGTCAACTTCATGATCCGGCAAGTGCCTGACCCAACGTAAAAATAGCACCTTAGCTAGGGATATTTTGAGATGGCCGTTCTTAATTAATATTTCCAGAAACTCTGCAGGAGCATTCGAATTTGACCATTGCTCAAGAAAATGGAAAATAGTTACCGCATGGGTATCTCTCAGTTCGCAGCCTGATCTGAGTAACTCTAGGATCCTAACAGCCGATGCCGATTTAGGAGATATTTGACTTGCCTTCACCAAAAAAAGCAATTCCTGCCGAGCATTGCCTTCCCTCCTCGCTCGTGATAAAGCGATCTGAATATTTGAGCTAGCCAATTTATCGTCAGCATTCAGATGCGCAATTTCTGATCGCATATTTAGAAACTGATAATCTTCCTTGTTTTTTTCTGGGACACCGCGCAGCGTCTGAGACGCGGAATTAAGCCAACCGGATTTTATCTGGTACTTGCAAAGCTCGTAGCGAAATCGAATTTCATCTGGAAATTCTTTTACTAGCTCTGCGTACCATTTTGCTGCGCGTTTAGATCCAAATAACTGGTCCTTTATTTCACCTTTCCGCAGCCGTAGGATAGTTTCCTTCGGATGTGCATTTAGGCCCTCTGTGCAACAAGCCAATGCTGCCGGAAGGCTTCCAAGCTTCACAAGT
The DNA here is from genome assembly GCF_016629665.1 of Paracoccus caeni. GTDB lineage: Bacteria > Pseudomonadota > Alphaproteobacteria > Rhodobacterales > Rhodobacteraceae > Paracoccus > Paracoccus caeni. Next base: position 436,308 of record NZ_JAEPRQ010000001.1, on the reverse strand, counting down.
ATGGCGACTTTAAGCCTCAACGCGTCAATCTGTGCCGGTTTTATCTCGAGCGCTCTACCCACCCACGCCAATGAGGCCTTGAGATTATAATCATCTCTGAAAAGCGCCTTGGCATAACGATATAATATCGTAGCATCCGAAGGAAACATCTCCTGTGCCGCTTTGCACCATTGCGCAGAAAATATTCCGCCGTACACCTGTTCAAGAATATCAGCTCGCTGAAGGTACAGCTTTTTATCATTCTTATGCTTGCATATCTCGATCCATGATCTTTTTAGCGCGGGAATTTCTCCTTGGTTTTCACGAATATATTCTATATATAGTAAAATTGAATTTGTATGATTAGGCCGAATTTTTAGGGCCTGTTCGAGAAGTTCAATGCAATCGCCACTTCTATTATCTCGCTTAAATATTTTTCTTGCTGCCTCATATATATCTTGAGGTGATGAAGAAGGCATTGATCTGCTCGCGGACATTTGATTCACTGAGGCTTCTCTAGGAATTTATATAGGAATCACTCCATCTATGTATGATGGCGCTCTTTCCTAGATGGAACGGATGGCTTTTACTTGTGAGGTGTCTCGCAAACGTTAAAGCTCAACGCCTTAGAAATTTTGGCAACCGCTCTGCAGTAAACCTAAAGGATAGAGACTCACCATGGGTTCGCGCCGCAAAAGGATTTTTTGCGGCGCGAAAGGTTGCCATCGCTTGAAACCTGCTTTTAGGCGGCCTGACTCTTGCCGTGCGACGGATCTTTAACGCCCAACTTCTCCTTAAGATACTCCGGAAGCAGCCGCTGTGTGGATATCCTTCCAAAACCCATTTCTCTGATGTTTGCTGAATCTGGATACATTTCAACATAACTCTTATAATTATCAAACATACGCCGCCCTACATAGTCTATGAAACTTTCAGCTGGGGTTCCATTTGCGCGTATCACGTCGTGTTGATCTGTTTCGATATGATAATATACGATATCGCGATCAAGCCAATCGGGCTGTATATCTTTAATTGTATCTCCGTTCACCATTACACCTGCATTTACGACGTAGTCATCAATGATGATGCCGTGGTCAGCAGACACGTAGAGATCCCTGTTAGGCGTATTTTTTCCCAGTGCTCCTTTCGAGATAAGCACGGGCAAGTGATGGATGCCGGCTTTCCTGAACTTGATTGTCTTGACGCCTATCCATTTAACCGAGACAGTTTTTCCGTCCGCTGTCAGTATCGAGTCGCCAACAGCCAGGTCTTCAACTGGAACCTCTCCGTCTGCCGTCGCGATCATCGTTCCAGCGAGGAAACATGGTACAACTTGATCGTCATCAAGGTCCAAAGCACCTTCAGGATCAACTTCAACAGTAATTATAGCGACATCTAGTGCTCCCTGAACCGCGTTTCCCGCCCCCTCGATCAGGGCTGCCGCTGCGCCGCCGACGAGCGGGACGCTCGACACTGTCGAGGCAAGTTCAGAGAGAGCCGAGCTGATGTCGGCGCCGATTACGGTAAAGCTTTGCCCTGCGACTGTCGCGGTTATTTCCACTCCTAGGTGACTGCTATCCAACCCGCTTTCGCTGATGGCATAGAAGCGCCCTTCATCATCCATCATAAGCGCAGCTTCGAGAGGATTAAGCGTTACCTGCAGTCCAACAAGTGGTGGCAGTCCGACGTCTACCGAGGCGGTGGATACGGTCACATCCCCTACGTAGGTACCCGACACAACTGCGCCTCCGTCCTCATCGACCAAGGAGAGGTTGTCGCCGTTGGATAAGGTAGTTCCGCTGGTTGCATCGACATCGTACAGAGAGAATTCGGCATCCTCAGCCGACGTGATGTTAATGAGGCTCACACTATTCGTATCGATAACATACGCGTCACCATCAAAAGTAATCATACCATCGGGTAGTTCCGTTACATATGGCATATGAATTCCTTCAAGGCTGTGCTGCAAGCGAATGTGCTTGAAGCAATAGTTTCGCTATTTTTTAGGGTAAATTCGAAACAATGCGGGGAAGAACGGCCCCGATTACACATTGATTTTGTATCTATTTTCATGATGTGCAAGCATTTTTTGAAGATATACCACAAAAATTTGCATAGAGCTTGACCTGCCACTGAATTTTCATTCAGCCACGTCCGGAGTTCGGTTGCGTTGCCCTACTATTGTTTTTGGCGAGCGGCGCTGGCGGCGCCTGCCCAAAAGGCGGCCGGCGCCGCAAAATTGGTCTTTCACTTCGACGACCAAGGATCGCTGGCCAAATCCACTCATGCCGGCGTTGTTGCGCAAATCGGCTGGCGACCGCAGTTCCCCTTTCCCCGGACACACCTATCCCACTGCCAAAGTGACCGGGGTGCCGAGGGCCGTGAAGCGGTTCATGTCCGCCGCGCGGATCTGGACCTCGGCAACCTGCCGGTCGAAGTCCCGTGGCATCAGCCGCTGGCCGAGCTGCTTGACGCAGTTCATTTTCGTTTCCACCCCGCTGCGGCGGTGATACCCACTCCAGTTCCTCCAAAGCGCCCGGCCAAGATACTTCGATGCCCGCAGGCTCTCATTACGTGCCCAGGCCCGGGGAGTGTCCGGCTTCCATGACCTCGCATTCCGCCTCGGCGGAATGACCGCCGATGCACTGCGGGGAGCGATGGCGTCATGGCAGGCCCGTGTGTCGTAGGCGCCGTCCGCGGTGACCCTGGCGATCTCCTCGTCCGCCGGGATCTGGACAAGCAGGCCTGGCAGCATCGGAACATCGCCGACATTGCTTGAAGTAACTTCCACCGCACGGGGCTCGAGCGTTTCCTCGTCTATCCCGAGATGGATCTTGCGCCAAACCCTTCGTCTCGAGCCGCCATGCTTGGGCATGTGCCATCCAGCGTAAACCTGGCGCGCTCAGGAATGGCGCTCCGTTTGCCGAACTGCCGTCAGGATTCAAGCAACTGCAGGAACAGATGCTGCGACGTCCTGGTGGAGACCGTGAGATGATCGATATCCTTGCATTGGAGTTTTCTGCGGGGCTACTTGATAGGCAGCTTTGGGGAATATCGGTGAGCCGATCCCGCGCGATCATCTGCCGTTCCAGTCGCAGGCTGAAAGCCCGCTTGCATCGGCAGCGAAAACGGCACCGAACTCACCAGCTGCGCCATCCTGAAGTGGGCAGACAATAACGGGGTGCCCTAGCATTACATGGACCCGGGTAAGCAATATCAGAACGCCTTCATGAGTCGTTCAACGGCAGCCTGCGCGAAGAGCTTTTGAATGAGGAGATATTCGGCACTCTGGAGGCCCCTCGACGGAAGCTAGCGCTCTGGCGTTACGACCACAGGTCGTAGATACAGACTGCGCCCGGCGCGGATCAGTCGGCCACGTTCTGCAAGGCGCGACAATGCCTGCTCCACCGCGGCACGGTTGCCGAGGTGGAGCAAGCCTTTAGCCGAGATTGCACTTCCCTCGGGCAAGCCATCTGCATGATCAAGAATTTGTTCGGTCAACCGCTGCACACCGCTCTCCTGTCAGGATTCTATGCTCTTTTCTGACAGTTTTCAATGCAGATTATCCTTCAATGGCCAAGCTTCGGGCGTAGATTGCAAACGGCATGAGGAAAGTGGAAATATCATTAATTACAACGGCTAGCGCCCTCGGATCGTGAGTGGATACTCCTCCGACGAAGGCGCGCATTGTCGCTTCTTATCCGCGGCCGCGTCCTCGGCGAAGCCGGACGTCAGCGCATCCGGCGGGTCTTGAGGTATTGCCGTCAGGCGCCGCGCGAAAGTGGCGGCGACTGCCCAAGCCAGTCTGTCATCGAAGGTGAACGAGCGGCTGAGAACCCAGATGTCGTAGAGGTCCTTCATCCGGCTGTTGGCACGCCCCAACGCCACCATCGCCTGAAACTTTTCAGCAATAACAGTTTCGCGCGCATAGGCACGCAGACGCGGTACGGGAAACGCCAACATGGTGGGATAGTCGAGCGTCTCCGCGCCGGGTTCCATCGCATCACCGAAGCCGATGTCGATCGTTAGATTGATCCTGGCGCCGCTAATTGAGGCGGTTGTCCGCAGCCTCAGCCCGCCATATTACTCGATTCCTTCGATCAGCTTCGGCCTCTCGGATTAGCCGACGATCTTCCGCTTCCGCTTTGGATCGCCTCTTAGCTGTCGCGACGGCTTTCTGTTGCCTTGCCGCCTCCCGTGCCATCGACATGACAAACCACCGCGCCGCGCCAATTTTTCCTCCAATGTTTTTCACAATCAAATGGCAACTGGCAAGATAATCAATTATTTTTCTTGGGCTCTCGCTGCATCGATGGGTGAGTGTCCGCTTCAGGGAGGCTGCTGATCAGCGGGAACGACGTTTGACCGGCAGCTTTGGGCCGTTCTCGTGGTTCATGTGGGTTGGAAGGCTTTGAGACAACGAATACATGGTCCCTTCCTTCGCCGAAACGGAGCCCTCAATGACACACGACTGTGCTGCATTGGCCATATTGACACGCAATCTGCAGCCAATTGCTCCAAATCTGCACTCTTATGGTCCAAGGACAAATATCACATGGAAACTGGTGCCGCTGAAGGGACTCGAACCCCCGACCCCATCATTACGAATGACGTGCTCTACCAGCTGAGCTACAGCGGCATCTGGTTGTGACGCGCCGGATAGCAGGTTCCGGCGAAGGGGGAAAGAGGGGCGGCGTGGTTTTTTCGCCGCCCCCGATCCGTCAGGGCCTGATCTTGCCCTCGGTCCAATCCGCCTCTTCAGGCGGCACCACATCCGGGCGAACCATCTCGCGCTCAAGCTCTGGCTCGGGTTCCGGCTTGGACGCGACATTGGCGCTGACCGGGGGCGTCGCGGGCGCGGTTTTGGCCGGTGGCACCGGCTTTTCGACCGCTGGCTGCGCAGGAGCCGACGCAGCGGGTTCGGGCACAGGTGCAGGTTGCGGCGTTTCGGCAGCGGGGGCAGGAGCGGCAGGACGGGGTGCCGCGCGCGGTGGTTCGGCCGTCGTGATCGTGCTGGATGGCTCGTTATAATCGGCCTCGCGCGGGACCATGCCGGGCGCGACCGCAGGGGTCGGCTCGGGCTTTGGTTTAGGTGGCGGCGCGGTCAGTTCCGCCTCGGCCAGTTCCGGTTCGGGGCGGGCGGGACGCGGGGCCGCATCAGGGCGATCCGGCGTGATCGTCTGGGCCTCTTCGACCGGAGCAGGCGCCGGTTTCGGCGTGCCGATCAGCAGCGGCAGCATTTCCGCACCTGTCCCCGACATGGCGGCACCGCTGCGCTTTTCGTCCGGCTCGCGCCAGGTCAGCGTGTCGAACCCGCCGCAACTGTCGCAGACCGGCGCCCAGTCGGCCATGATATTGTGGCACTTGTCGCAGCACCATTGCGGCCCGCGCGATGCCGTCAGTGCCCGCGCAAGATAGCCGCGCACGACGCTGTCGTCAGAGCCTTCGCCCCGCTCGATCGCGGCCATGATCGACAGGGTCCGAACCGTCGGATGCTTCTCGGCCAGATCGCCAAGCGCGCGCCGCGCACCGGGGAAATCCTCGGCGGCAAGCAGCAGTTCCGCCTTCAGCAGACGCGATTCCTCGTTCTCCGGGTTCTTGGCGATCAGCCGGTCGAAGCGCTTCAGCCGGGCGGCGGGCGTCTCGTCCGGGGTGATTTCGGCATAGACGGCGGCAATGTCGGGATGCGGGCGCACCGACCATGTCTTTTCCAGAAGCCGCGAGGCGTTGCGGAAATCCTTCTGCGCGATATAGCTGCGCGCCGCCAAAGCCGCAGCCGGGATCAGGTCGGGCGAGGCTTTCGCAGCCGAGATCGCCGCCTCACGCGCGCTGATGGAATTGCCCTTTGCCAGAACCTCGCTGGCCTCGGTCAACGCCAGAACGGCATCGCGGCGCAGGTGGACATCCTGTGGCAGTTCGCCCTGACGACGCTTTTCCTTCAGCATCTGGCGGGCACCCTTCCAGTCATGCTCGCGCATTTCCAGCGACAGCAGCGTGTCCTGAATTTCCTTGTGCTTAGGCTTCAGCGCATAGGCTTTCTGCGCCAGAAGCAGCGCGGTGGCGGTGTCGCCGTCTTCCAGCTTCTGCCGCAACAGCCCGCGCACGCCGACGAACCGGGTGCGGTCGTCGCTCAGCAATTCGCGATAGATCTGCCCGGCCTTCTGCGTATCGCCCGCAACCTCTGCCGCCTGAGCGGAGAGGAGATTGGTGATATGCGGCTTTTGCAGGTATTTCTCGGCCTTGGCCGCCTTGTCCTGTGCCAGCTTCCCCTCGCCCGAGGCGATGGCAAGCACTGCATCGGCAACGGCCTGATAGCCCTTACGCTCACGCGAGCGGGCGAAATAGCGGCTGATCGCGGTCTCATCGCCCGCAAGGAAACGGACGAAGGCCAGCGCAAGGCCCAGCAACTTCACCAAAAGCCATGCCAGCACAACCAGAACCGCCAGCACGACCGCCGCCTTGAGCGGGGTCAGGACCATCTCGGTCCCGGCATATTCAAGGCGCAGATACTGGCCGGTTTCGGACAATTGGATCGCGCCCAGGGTCAGAGCCAGAACCACCGCGAAGAAGAAAAGGATTTTCAGAAGGCTTAACAACATGGCGTGGCTCTCAATTCGAAGGGGTCGACAAATCGGACAAGGCCGCCTGCGCGTCGCGATAGGCGGTGGCCCGGTCGATCCATCCTGCCATATCGGGCGCGGCCTTTGCTGCGTCAGACAAGGCGGAAATCTGCTCCAAAGCGGCACCGATCCGGCCCGCCTCGACCTCGGCATTGGCGCGGGACAGGATCGCGTCCGCATCATCCCCCTCGCGCGGCTCGACCGAGCGGGCGCCGGTCTGGGCGCGCAGGAAGTTCGTCAGCACATTGCCACCGCCGCTGGCGCTTTCCTCACGCAGCGAAGCGCGAAGGGCGGCGCGGGCGGCATCGCCAAAGGTGGTCTTCAGACTGTCGAGGCTTGCAATCTCGCGGCTCAATGCCTCGGGGGTCTCGATCCCCGCGCCTTCAAGGGTCTGTTGCGCATCTTCGGCGGTGACGCCCTGATCCAGCGCCGATTGCAAAGAGGCAATGGCGGCCACGGCCTCGGCCCGGCGGGTACTGCCCTCGGCGGCTTCCTGCAGTCGCTGCGCCTCGGCCTGAGCCTCGCTGATCTGGGTCTGAACCTGCTGGGCAGAGCTTTGGATCTGCTGTTCCAGCGCTGCGGCCTGTTGGGTCAGCGCCTCAATGCGGGCTTCGGTATCGTCGGGAACGCCGCCAGAGGCCGCAGGCGCAATCGCCAGTTCCTCGATCCGGGCGGCCTGATCCTGAAGCTGCTGGCGCAACTCGGCCAAAGCCGCACCGTCGTCACCTTCGACTGCGGGTGCAGCTTCCAGTTCGGCACGCAGCGCCGCGATCCGCTGATCCATGGCGGCTTCGGCGGCGGCGACTGCACCTGCCTCGATAGCGGCGGTATCGACCGTTGTTTCCGGCGCGGCGGGCTGTTCGGGAAGCCATGAGGCGGGCAGATGCGGCAGCGCCCAGATGGTTGCGGCGGCACCAATCGCTGCGGCACAGACGCCGCCCAACAGGACCGGCCAAAAGCCGGTTTTCTTCACCGTCACCGGCGCGGGCACGGCGGCGATTGCAGGTTTCTCATTCGGCTTCTCGGCAGGCTTGTCGGCGGGTTTCGTTGCGGGTTTCTCGGCAGACTTTTCGGCGGGCTTTTCGGCCACCGGCTCCGTCTTCGCGAATGGCGTGGCCTTCGGCGCATCTTTTCCAGCAGATGTGGTCGCTTTTGCGGCAGCGGGCTTCGGCTCGGCGGCGGGTCGCCCATTGTTGCCGTCGCCAACCAGTGTCGAACTTGCGGGCTTGATCTCGCCCCCGCCCGCTGCGGCGGCGGTTCCGTCGCCCGGCCCAGTATCGGTGCTGGCAATGATTCCCGGCTTGGCAGCCTGCAGTTTCACCGGAGCGGAGGGATCGTCGGTCCCGGAAGCCTTGGATTTGCTGGAATTTCTGGCGTCTTCTGGCTTTTTCACGTCGGTCCCCGTCATCGCTGCCATCCGGGCGCTTTTGCCCGTGCGGCTTTACGCCAGCCTAATCAGGCGCGTTCCGCTGCTCAACCCGCCGTCGGGCATTATGTTCCGCCACCGGCAACAGCCGGATCGCCGCCGCCATCGCCTTGGCATCCGGGCGCGCAGCTACGGCATGGCCCGCACTGTCCGCATCCCACGCCGCCAACGCCGCCGCGCTGATTGCCACGGTCCAGATCGGCGCCCGCGCCTGCCGCGCCTCGGCCGCAAGCAGCCGGGCCGAGCGGGGCGAGAACAGCGGCAGAACCAGAGGCGCATCCCCGGCCAGCAACGCCCTCGCCGCATCCGACAGGGGCAGCGCGATCTGGTCATAGACGACCACGCCCGGCACCGGCAGAACCTTCGCCAGATGCCGCCCGTGGGGATGGATCAGCGGCACCGGCGACGCCTTGATTAGCGGCAACAGGCTTTCGGCAAAGCCGTTCCCCTCGCGCACATCAAAGCCCGCCTGCCGCGCGATCGCGCCGGTCCGGCCACCCACGCACAGCGCCAGCCGCCCCCTGCCCGGCCCGGCAAATCCGACCGCATGGGACGAGGTGAAGACCAACCCTTCCGCCGCGCGCAGGTCGGCATCGTGCGCCACCGGCTCGATCCGCAGAATGGGCGAGATCACCGCCGGCCATTCCGGTAGCATCGCCGCGAAGCGTTCCGAATCCGCCTGCGGTCGGGTCAGCAGCAGAAGGGGCGCGGCATCTGTCGCCATTGGCTTCCCGTGTGGTCAATGTTAGGCCATCAGGCGTAAGCACCATTTTCCCGTCCGACAAGAGCATGAACGAGATCGTCTTTCTTGGCATCGAAAGCAGTTGCGACGATACCGCCGCCGCCATCGTGACCGGCGAGGGGCGGATTCTGGCCTCGGTCGTCAGCAGCCAGACCGCGTTGCATGCCGATTTCGGCGGCGTCGTCCCTGAAATCGCCGCCCGCGCCCATGCCGAGCGGCTGGATTTGGCGGTCGAAGAGGCGCTGGCGAAAGCAGGCGTGACGCTGGCCGATATGACCGGCGTTGCGGTGACGGCGGGACCGGGGCTGATCGGCGGCGTGATGGCCGGGGTGATGTGCGCCAAGGGAATCGCTGCCGGTGCGGGCTTGCCGCTGGTCGGGGTGAACCATCTGGCGGGCCACGCGCTGACGCCGCGCCTGACGGATGGCGTCGAGTATCCTTACCTGATGCTGCTGGTCTCGGGCGGGCATTGCCAGTTCCTGCGCGTCGATGGGCCCGAGGATTTCACCCGCATCGGCGGCACCATCGACGACGCGCCGGGCGAGGCGTTCGACAAGCTGGCGAAACTGCTGGCTCTGCCGCAACCCGGCGGCCCCTCGGTCGAGGCAGAGGCGGCATTGGGCGATCCCGACCGCTTCGATCTGCCGCGCCCGCTGCTGGACCGGCCCGGTTTCGACATGTCCTTTTCGGGACTGAAAACGGCGGCCCTGCGCCTGCGCGATCAGTTGATCGCCGAACAAGGCGGCCTGCGCCAGACCGACCGTCGCGATCTGTGCGCCGCGTTCCAGTCTGCCGTCGCCGATGTTCTGGCCGAAAAAACCCGCCGCGCGCTGGCCGCCCATCCGGTTCCGGTCATCGCCGTTGCCGGGGGCGTTGCCGCGAACCAGAGCATCCGAGGGGCTTTAGAGCCGATCGCGGACGAGGCGGGCGCCCGGTTCCTAGCCCCGCCGCTGAGCCTTTGCACCGATAACGGCGCGATGATCGCTTGGGCCGGGATCGAGCGGTTCCGGCAGGGGCATCGCGACGGCATGGACTTGCAGGCCCGTCCGCGCTGGCCCTTGGATAGCAGCGCCGCACCGATGCTGGGCGGCGGCAAGAAGGGGGCTAAGGCATGAGCGTGGCGATCCTTGGCGCGGGCGCATTCGGGACCGCTTTGGCGGTAGCGCTGTCGGCCAATGGCGCGGTGACGCTGTGGGGACGCGATACCGGCTGGGGACGAGAGAACCCGCGCCTGCCCGGCGTGACCCTGCCCGATAACATCAACATCACCAACGATCTGGCTAGCGCGGTGCAGGCGGAAACCCTGTTGCTGGCGGTTCCGGCGCAATCGCTGGGCGCTTTCCTTGCCGCGAATGCGCGGATGTTGGACGGCAAGCGTCTGGTCAGCACCGCCAAAGGCATCGATCTGACCCGCCTCACCGGACCCTCGGCGCTGATTTCCGAGGCCTGTCCTGCGGCGACCGTGGCCGTCCTTACCGGACCCTCTTTCGCCGCCGACATCGCGCGCGGTTTGCCGACCGCCCTGACGCTCTCCTGCGCTGACGCGGATGCCGGACATGATTTGCAGGCGGCGCTTTCCACCCCGGTTCTTCGGCTCTATCGCACGACCGACGTGACGGGGGCAGAGCTTGGCGGCGCATTGAAGAACGTGATCGCCATTGCCGCTGGCGTGGTTATCGGCGCAGGCTTTGGCGACAGCGCCCGCGCCGCCATCATCACCCGCGGCTTTGCCGAGATGACCCGCATGGCGACTCGCCTTGGCGCGCGACCCGAGACGCTGACCGGCCTCTCCGGCCTTGGCGATCTGACGCTGACCTGCACCTCGGCCCAGTCGCGGAACTTCCGTTTCGGGCAGGCGCTTGGCCGGGGCGAAGCCTTCGACCCCACCACCACCGTCGAAGGCGCGGCCACCGCCCGTGCCGTCACCGCGCTTGCCGCAAAACTGGGCGAGGATATGCCCATCGCCGCGATGGTGGCGAAGCTTTCCGAGGGCAGCGTTTCCGTGGAAACGGCCGCTGCCCATCTGATGACCCGACCGCTGAAGGAGGAATGAATGGCGCTCTTTGCCGTGATCTGCCGGGACAAGCCCGGCGCGTTGCAGACCCGTCTGGACACCCGTCAAGCGCATCTGGACTATATCGCGCGCACCGGCCTTGTGCTGATGGCCGGGCCGCTGATCGAAGAGGGAGAGATGCGCGGCTCGCTGATCATCCTCGAAGCGGTCGATCTGGCGGCGGCACAGGATTGGGCGGCGAATGATCCCTATACGGGCGCGGGCTTGTTTCAGGCTGTCGAGGTGATCGAATGGAAGAAGGTGATCGGCTGATGCAATACTGGCTGTTCAAATCCGAACCCGATGTCTTCGGCTGGGACGATCTGGTCGCCAAGGGTGGCAATGCCGAAGAATGGAACGGCGTGCGCAACTATCAGGCGCGCAACTTCATGCGCGCCATGAAAAAGGGCGATCTTGGGCTGTTCTACCATTCGAATATCGGCAAGGAAGCCGTCGGCATCGTCGAGGTGGCGAACGAAATCCATCCCGACAGCACCACCGAGGATGCGCGGTGGGAATGTGTCGATGTGAAGGCGGTGAAACCGCTGCCAAAGCCGGTGACGCTGGATCAGGCCAAGGCCGAGCCGCGCCTGAAAAACATGGCGCTGGTCAACAATACCCGCCTGTCGGTGCAGCCGGTCACGGCCGAGGAATGGGCCGTGGTAATGGAACTGGCGGGTCTTTGACCAGCGCTGCTTCTTCCTTGGCCAAATAGCTGCAAGACCGCCCGCGGCACCAGAATGCGGCTTCATCTTGCGCGGCCCGCGCGCTAGGTTCCGCGCGCAACCTAACTATCGGAGGCACCTATGAGCCAACGCCTGCACCTCGTCTTCGGCGGCGAGCTGACTGACACCCAATCGACCCAGTTCCGCGATACCGACAATATCCACATCGTCGGCATCTTCCCGAACTATGAGGCCGCCTATTCCGCATGGAAAGCCGAAGCGCAGCGCACGGTGGACAGCGCCCAGACCCGCTATTTCATCGCCCACCTGCACCGCCTTCGGGATGAGGAAAAGCCCGGCGGCCCGACCGAAGAGCTGGACGTGAAGGGCTAAGGCCCGTCGCGACGGGTGGTCTGGCATGGCACCGGGAGGATGGGGGATCGGGCGGCTGGCCCTGTGGCTGGAACTGCGCAAGGCAGGTCCGTCCGGCGTCGCGTTCGAGCCTCCGCATGGGCAAGGCCCGATCGTTGTCATGCATGTGGCCGAAGATGCGCAGGTCGCCGCCGCGCAGGTTCAGCGACGCCTGCTGAAGGCGCGGCCCGACCTGCACATCCTGCGGATTGGTGAGGATCTCGAAGATCCGGGCGGCAATCTTGCCACCGCCGAGGCGCTGATCGCCGCCATCTCGCCAACTGTTCTGCTGCTTCTGGGATCGGATTTCCCCGCAGCTTTGGTGACGGCGGCACGAAACAGCGGTTTGCCCGTCATTCTGGCCGAAGCGCGGCTTGACCCGCAGGATGCTGGCTGGTCCCTGCGTGGCGCGATGCGGCGGGAATTGCTGCGCGACATGCAAGCGGTCCTTGTGACCGATGCCGCCAGCCAGCAGGTTGCCTATCGCATGGGCGCGCGCGCCTCTCGCGTGGTGATGACCGGGCCGGTCGCAGAAATCCGCGATCCCCTGCCCTGTTCCGAGGGTGAACGCAGCGCACTGGCCGAACTGCTCAGCGGGCGTCACGCATGGTTCGCAGCCTCGATCCCCGAGGACGAGGAGCAGGCGGTGATCGAAGCCCATCAGGCCGCCCTGCGCCAGTCGCACCGTGCGCTTCTGTTTCTCGCGCCGCTTGATGCGGACCGGGCACCGGCGCTGGCGGAACAGCTTGAAGCCTCGGGCCTCAATGTCGCGCAGCGGCAGTTGGACGAAGACCCGATGGACGACATCCATGTGATGATCACCGACGGCCCGACCGAGATGGGGTTGTGGTATCGCCTTGCCCCCGTCACCTATCTGGGCGGCACGCTGACCGACAACGACACCGCCGCCCGCCACCCGTTCGAGCCTGCGGCGCTTGGTTCCGCCATCGTCCACGGCCCCGCAGTCGGGCAATTCGCGACCGAATGGCAGCAATTGCAGGGTGCCTCGGCCTCGCGGCAGGTTGCCAATGCCGAGGAACTGGCGACGGCGGTGGCCGAGTTGACGCAGCCCGAACTGATCGCGACACTGGCCAGCAATGCTTGGACCGTCAGCACCGGCGGCGCCGATGTGACCATGCGGATCTGCGCGCCGGTTCTTGCCGCGCTGAACGAGGCCAAGACAACATGATGCGCGCGCCCTCATTCTGGTATCAGCGTCCGCCCGATCTTCGGGCGCGGCTGCTGTCGCCGCTTGGGGCGCTTTACGCCCGGGCGACGGCACGCAGGCTGGCATCGGGCGCACGGGCGCGGGTTGGCGTTCCGGTGATCTGCGTCGGCAATCTGAATGCGGGCGGGACCGGCAAGACGCCGACGGTCATCTTCCTGCAGCAACAATTGCAGGCGCGGGGGATCGCCGTACATGTGGTCTCACGCGGCTATGGCGGCAGCGCCAAGGGCGTGCTGCAGGTGGACGAGGCGCGCCACGATGCGGCGCTGACCGGGGATGAGCCGCTGCTAATGGCCGCATTCGGGCCGGTCTGGGTCAGCGACGACCGCCGCGCGGGGGCCGAGGCCGCTGCACATGCCGGGGCGCAGGCGATCCTGCTGGATGACGGCCTTCAAGACCCGGCACTGGCACATGATCTGTCGGTGGTGGTGGTCGATGCGGCGAAGGGCTTCGGCAACGGGCTGTGCCTTCCCGCAGGCCCGCTGCGTGAACCCGTGCCCGCCGGCCTTGCCCGCGCCGATCTGCTGCTGTCGATCGGCACCCCAGAGGCGCAGGCGCAGTTCACCCCGCCACCCGATGCCCCCCCGCATCTTCGCGGTCAATTGCAGCCGTTGCAGATGGGCTTTGACTGGCAGGGCCATCGCCTCCTTGCCTTCGCCGGCATCGGCCACCCCGAGAAATTCTTCGCCACCCTGACAGCACTTGGCGCAGAGGTGGTCAGGGGCGAAGCGCTGGACGATCATCAGCCCTTCACCACTGCCCTGCTGACCCGACTGGAAACCGAGGCGCGGATGCAGAACGCCCAGCTTGTCACGACCGAGAAGGATGCCGCCCGCCTGCCGCGCAGTTTTCGCCCGAAGGTCATGGCGCTGCCGGTCAGGCTGGCGCTGGACGATCCTGCGCCACTTGATCAGGCGCTTGATCGCCTGTTCATGACCGCCTGATCCGGTTTCGTCTTTGCAAACGGCAGGGCGATACCGATATAGACGAAGACTTGGCCATTCCGGCCATCACGGGAAAGGAAAGAGATGTCGCGCAACGCCGTGCAAAGGCTGAGCTTTTACCTTCTGGTCCTGCTGGCGCTTTACGCGTCGCTGGTCGGTGCGGGCTAGGGGCGGCGGCATGTCAGAACGCTTTGGCGGACGCTATTCGCCCGACGGTTCCCGGCGCGATCATCGCAATGCAGAGGTCCAGCAGACCCTGCCCGAACCGCGCATTCGCCACCGCCTTGCGGGAAGGCCGAAATGGGTGACGATCGCGTCGTCTCCGTTCCTCGCGCTGGCCTTTTTCCAATCTCCCACCGGCATGTTCACCGATCTGGCGGCCTTCGGCCTCATCGCCTCGGGCATGTGGATGACGCGCGAAGGTCTGGTCGCCGAAGCCGCCTATGAAGTGCGCCGCGTCGCCAAGCGCCCCGCCATTCCGCGCAAGCTGTTCGGTGGCGTTCTGGCCGCGCTTGGTCTGGGCATTGGCGTGGCCGAACCCGGCGTCCTGACTGACGGCGTGCTGGTCGGTGTCGCGGGGATGATCCTGCATGTCCTTTCCTTCGGCACCGATCCGATGCGCGACAAGGGCGCGACCGGGGTCGATGACTTTCAGCAGGACCGTGCCCATCGCATGATTCAAGAGGCCGAGGATCTGCTGGACCAGATGCGCGATGCCATCCTGCGCGCCGGGGATCTGCAGCTTGAGCGGCGGGTGGATCGCTTCGCCGCAACGGTCGAGGGGCTTTTCGACAGGGTGCGCGACAATCCAGGCGATCTGTCGGGCGCGCGGCGCTATATGGGCATCTACCTGATGGGTGCCCGCGACGCGACGGTGAAGTTCGCAAGCCTTTATGGCCGAACCCGCGATGCGTCGGTCAGGGCATCCTATGAGACATTCCTCGACGATTTGGAAAAAGATTTCAAAGCAAAGTCACGCAAACTTCTGGACAGCGACCGCAGCGATCTGGACATCGAAATCTCGGTCCTGCGCGACCGGCTGATGCGCGAGGGTGTCCAGCCCGAGACGGAGCCGAAGGCGCTGGTCTCGGACCAGGCGCAGACGCTGGACGATCTGCTGTCCTATGATGTGACGAAAGAAAAGACCCGTTAGGCAATGCCGCGTTACGCGCTGAAGATCGAATATGACGGCAGGCCGTTTGCCGGATGGCAGGCTCAGGCCGATCAACCCTCGGTGCAGGAGACGGTCGAAACCGCGCTGGCAAAGCTGGACCCCGGTTTCGCCGACGGCGCACGGATCGCCGCAGCGGGGCGGACCGATGCGGGCGTGCATGCGACCGGGCAGGTTGCCCACGCCGATCTGCTGCGGGACTGGGATACGTTCCGGCTGGCCGAGGCGCTGAACTTTCACCTGAAACCCGCGCCGGTCGCCGTTCTGGAAGCTGCGCCGGTTGAAGAGGATTTCCACGCCCGCTTCTCTGCGACCGAGCGGCTCTACATGTTCCGCCTCGTGGCGCGGCGGGCACCTTTGACGCATGGGCGAGGCAGGGTCTGGCAGGTTCTGAACCCGCTCAACGCCGAACTGATGCGCGAAGGCGCGGCGCATTTGATCGGGCAGCATGATTTCACCACCTTCCGGTCCTCGATCTGTCAGGCGAAAAGCCCGCTGAAATCGCTGGACGAGATTCGGATCGAGGAAATCGAGATACCTCATGGGCGGGAATACCGATTCTTCCTGCGCGCCCGGTCGTTCCTGCACAATCAGGTCCGCTCGATCGTGGGGACGCTGGAAAGGGTGGGCGCAGGATCATGGAGCCCCGACCGCGTGGCAACGTCACTGGCGGCGCGGGATCGGGCCGAATGCGGGCCGGTTTGCCCGCCGCATGGGCTTTATCTGACGGGGGTTGGCTATCCGCGCGATCCGTTTGCGCAGACCGACTAAGACGATCTAGCCGCGACCGTTGCGGCGCGGGCGTTCGTCCTTGCGGAAGAAAACGATCTTCAGCGTGTTCCACAAAATCCAAAGGTCCAGCCGCATGTCACGATGCCGCTGATAAATCAGGTCGATCTTCAGTTTGGCGGGAAGACAGCGGCGGTAATAGGCCTTCTCGGTCGCTTCGGCACTTCTACAGCTAGCGAGAATGCGGTCTTCGTGGCGGTGATAGATCAGTGTCGCAAGGCCGGTCACGCCGGGGCGGCTTTTCAGCACCTGCGTATAGACCGCCGGAAAACGCTCGACATATTCGCGCAAGGGCGGGCGCGGGCCGACGAAGCTCATATCGCCGCGCAGGATGTTGAACAGTTGCGGCAGCTCATCAATGCGGGTGCGGCGCAGGAAATGTCCCAAAGGCGTGATGCGCCAATGCTTGTGCGCGCCGGTTGCGCCGAAATCATCCTCTTCCCGCAGCATCGTGCGGAACTTCAACTGCGTGAAGGCCTGACCCGGCGCACGCATCCGGTGCGCAGTATAAAAAATCGGCCGCCCCTGCATGATCAGCAGCATCAGCGAGACGATCACCATCACCACCGACAAGGGAATCAGCAGAACCAACACCAGAGAGAGGTCGAAAATGCGTTTGCCCAGCGGCATCGGCTCGACGCCGGCGGCACTGGCTTCGCCCATAAACCATGCCATTTTCGGCGACGTCAGCCTGTTCAGGCGTGCCGCTTCGGCCTTGTCCCAATCATGGTGAATGGTCACGATGCGTTTCGCTCGCTCAGGGTTAGGGTCGATTTGAGCTAACATATCGTCTTGACCATGGAAACCACACCGCGCGGGAAGTTGCCGAATGACTTGCGCGACCATGGCATATAAGCCACTGTTCGCGCATTCCAACAACAGCCGAGAACGCATAATGCGCAAATTTCTGGTGCTTCTTGATGACAGCCACGAAAGTCTGAACGCGATGCGCTTCGCCGCCATGCGGGCGTCGAATTCGGATGGCGCGGTTCTTGTACTGGCGGTGATTCCCGCGGCCGAGATTCAGCACGGCTTCGGCGTAGCCGATGTCATGCGGGCCGAGGCGCAGGAACGGATCGAGGCGCATTACGAAGTTTTCGCCAAATGGATGCGGACCCGCCCCAAGGTGGAGCCGGAACTTCTGATCCGCGAGGGCGATCCCGCAGAAGAGCTTTTGCGTCTGCTGGACGAAGACCCCGAGATCGGGATCGTCGCCATTGGGCTAAGCTCGGACAAATCGCGGCAAAACCCTGTTCTGACGCGGCTTTTACGAGACGCGGCCGGCCTGCCCTGCCCGATCACCATCGTTCCGGGGGATATTTCCAAAGAGCGGCTTGAGGCAATCACCTGAGCCCGTCTAAACCGGGCAGCAAATCTTGACCCAAGGCCCCCGCATCGCCATATCAGGCTCACAAGGAGCGCGCCCATGTTCATTCAGACCGAAACCACCCCGAATCCCGCCACGTTGAAGTTTCTTCCGGGCGATCTCGTTCTTCAGGACGGGACAGCGGATTTCCCCGATGCGGATGCCGCCAAACGCTCGCCCTTAGCGCAGCGGATTTTTGCGGTCGAGAATGTGACCGGGGTGTTTCTGGGTCGCGACTTCATCACCGTGACCAAGACCGACGATGTGCCCTGGGATCATCTGAAGCCTTCGGTTTTGGGCGCGATCATGGAGCATTTCCAGTCGGGTGCCCCCGCAATCGAAGGCGATGTCGCCGAGAATGCAGGCCATGCCGACCATGACGGACCCGATTCGGAGATCGTTGTGCAGATCAAGGAACTGCTGGATACCCGCGTCCGCCCCGCCGTGGCGCAGGATGGTGGCGACATCACCTTCCACGGCTTTGATCGCGGCATCGTCTATCTGCACATGCAGGGCGCCTGTGCGGGCTGCCCGTCCTCGACCCTGACGCTGAAGATGGGGATCGAGAACCTGCTGCGCCATTATATCCCGGAAGTGATCGAGGTTCGTCCGGTTGCCTGATCCCGTCGCATTGGGCTTTGACACATCGGCCGCGCATTGCGCGGCCGCTTTGGTATGCGGCGACAGGGTTCTTGCGGCCCGCGTCGAGGACATGACCAAGGGGCAGGCCGAACGGCTGTTCCCGCTGCTGGAAGAACTGCTGGCCGAGGCCGGGCTGACATGGCGCGACCTTGCGGTCATCGGCGTCGGCACCGGCCCCGGCAACTTCACCGGCATCCGCATCGCCGTCGCCGCCGCCCGTGGTCTGTCGCTGTCTCTCGGCATCCCCGCCATCGGCATCAGCGCGACCGAGGCCGCCGCCTTCGGCCTGCCCCGCCCCTGCCGGATCGTGCTGCCATTGCGCGCCGGACAAGTCGTCTGGCAGGATTTCGACGGCTCTGAAACTCTGCCGCAACAGGCGACCGAGGAGACTTTGCCCCCCGGTCCGCCCGCATCCGCGCCCCAGTTCCTCATAGCTGAAGCCATCGCAAGACTGGCGCTGGATCGTCGGGATCAGCCCGCGCCACGTCCCGCGCCGATCTATCTGCGCCCTGCCGATGCGGCACCTTCGCGCGACCCGGCTCCGGTCATCCTGCCGTGACGCCTGAAGCGCTGGCGGCGATCCATTCGGCCTCGTTCACCATTCCCCGCCCGTGGAGTGCCCCGGAATTCCGCGATCTGCTGGCGACGCCCGGCGCGTTCCTGCTGACCCGGAATGACGCTTTCCTGCTGGGCCGCGTCATTGCCGACGAGGCCGAGTTGCTGACGCTGGCGGTTGCACCAGGCGCACGGCGCGCCGGTCTGGGACGCGAATTGGCTGCGGAATTTGCCGTTACGTCACGCCAGAACGGCGCTGTGTCGGCCTTTCTCGAGGTGGCTGCGGATAATGCACCGGCGCGGGCGCTTTATCTTGGCGCAGGCTGGCAGGAAGCCGGGCTAAGGCGCCGATATTACGGGCCAGATCTGGACGGGATTGTCATGCGGCTGGCTTTGGCATCACCCCAAGAAGGCGGTTGACCACTTCCAAGCGATGCGCCCTAATCGGCGCATCAAACGGGCGCGCTGAATCGCCCGGCTCAAACAGGAAGAGGTTCCTTATGTCCCTGATGAAAACGCTTCTGGCAGGCTCGGCGCTGATCGCCCTGACCTCGGGTGTTGCAATGGCCGAACCGGCGCTGATCTATGATCTGGGCGGCAAGTTCGACAAATCCTTCAACGAGGCCGCTTTTAACGGTGCGCAACGTTGGGTCGAGGAAACCGGCGGCACCTATAAGGAACTGGAAATGCAGTCCGAGGCGCAGCGCGAACAGGCGCTTCGCCGTCTGGCCGAGACTGGCGCCAATCCCATCGTCATGACCGGCTTTGCCTTTGGCGACGTGCTGACCAAGATCGCGCCGGATTATCCCGACACGAAATTCGCCATCATCGACATGGTGGTAGAGGCGCCGAACGTCCAATCCATCGTCTTCACCGAAGAACAGGGCAGCTATCTGGCCGGGATCATGGCGGCGATGGTGTCGCAATCGGGCACCGTGGGCTTTATCGGCGGCATGGACATCCCGCTGATCCACAAATTCGAATGCGGTTTCGCGCAGGGCTTCAAATCGGTGAAGGCCGACGGCAACGTGCTGATCAACTATACCGGCACCACGCCTGCCGCGTGGAACGACCCGGTGAAGGGCGGCGAGCTGGCCCGTGCGCAGAAATCGCAGGGCGCTGACGTGATCTATGCTGCGGCTGGCGGCACCGGCATCGGTGTGTTGCAGGCGGCAGCGGATGAGGGGATCCTGTCCATCGGCGTGGACAGCAACCAGAACCACCTGCATCCGGGCAAGGTGCTGACCTCGATGGTCAAGCGCGTGGACAATGCCGTCTTCGACGCCTTCACCACCGGCACTGACCTAGAGCCCGGCGTGAAGGTCATGGACCTTGCCGCTGGTGGCGTGGACGTGGCCGTTGACGAGGCGAACCAGTCGCTGGTCACGCCGGAAATTCAGGCGGCGATTGACGATGCCAAGGCGAAGATCGCCTCGGGCGAGATCGCGGTTCACGACTACATGGCAGACAACACCTGCCCGGCCTCGTAAATGGCGACCACCACTGGTGATAAAGGGGTGCGGCCGGCTTCGGCCGCCCCTGCCGCTATCGAGTTGCGCAAGATCTCGAAGGCTTTCGGTCCGGTTCAGGCGAACAAGGATATCGACCTTCTGGTGCCCAAGGGCACGATCCACGGCATTATCGGCGAAAACGGCGCCGGGAAATCGACGCTGATGTCGATCCTCTACGGCTTCTACAAGCCTGACAGCGGCGAAGTCTTGATCAACGGCCAGCCGATCACCATCACCGACAGCCAGACCGCGATCCGCGCGGGCATCGGCATGGTGTTTCAGCATTTCAAGCTTGTGCAGAACTTCACCGTTCTGGAAAATATCATCCTTGGGGCTGAAGATGGCGCGCTGCTGCGCCCCTCGCTTGCCAAGGCGCGCGGCGTGCTGAAGCAACTGGCCGCCGAATATCAGTTGAACGTCGATCCCGACGAGACCATCGAAGAATTGTCCGTAGGCCACCAGCAGCGCGTGGAAATCCTGAAGGCGTTGTATCGGCAAGCCGATATCCTGATCCTTGACGAACCGACCGGCGTTTTGACCCCGGCCGAGGCTGACCACCTGTTCCGCATCCTCGAAGGGCTGCGCGATGAGGGCAAGACGATCATCCTGATCACCCACAAGCTGCGCGAGATCATGGAGATCACCGACAACGTCTCGGTCATGCGGCGGGGCGAGATGGTGGCATCGGTCAAGACCGCCGAGACAACGCCCGAAGAACTGGCCGAGCTGATGGTCGGCCGCAAGGTTCTGCTGAACGTTGCCAAGGGCGCGGCCCAGCCCGGTCAGCCGATCCTTGAAGTGCGCGATCTAAAGCTGGTCGATCCCGATGGCGTCGAGCGTCTGCGCGGCATCAGCTTCGACATCCGCGCCGGAGAGATCGTCGGCATCGCCGGGGTCTCCGGCAATGGCCAGACGCAGTTGCTGGAGCTTCTGGGCGGCTATCCCGAAAGCGGCAGCAAGATCAGCGGCACGGTGAAAGTGAACGGCAAGGAAATCCCGTTGATGGGTCGCGGCGCCGACGCTGCCGAGCGGCGCGAGAACGGGATCGGCCATGTCCCCGAGGATCGACAGGTCGAAGGCCTGATCATGGACTTCGCCGCCTGGGAAAACGTGGCTTTCGGCTATCATCACGATCCACGCTATAATCGCGGCCTGCTGATGGACCATGCGGCGATCCGCGAGGATGCCGAGGGCAAGTTCGAGCGCTTCGATGTGCGGCCTCGGAATACCAATCTGGCGGCACGGAATTTCTCGGGCGGGAACCAACAGAAGATCGTCGTGGCCCGCGAGATCGAGCGGAACCCCGATCTGCTGCTGATCGGCCAACCGACGCGCGGCGTCGATATCGGTGCCATCGAGTTCATTCACAAGCGGATCGTGGAACTGCGCGATGCGGGCAAGGCGGTGTTGCTGGTCAGTGTCGAACTGGACGAGATCCTGTCGCTGTCGGACCGCATCGCGGTGATGTTCGACGGCCGGATCATGGGTGAGCGTCTGCCGGGTCAGACCACGACGGGCGAATTGGGCCTGCTGATGGCGGGTGTGGTGGATACCGAGAACACGCCGGACAGCGCGGGCATCCCGCCGGGTCCAAAGCATGTCGAGGAACTGCCCGAGGAGCCAGCATGACCGTTCCGGCAACCTCGCAATCCAGAGCAGAGGGCAGCGCACAGCCGCGGTTGGGCACCCGCAACACTCGTGTTGGGCGCTTTATGGTGCCAACCACCCCTACCCAACTGTATCGCGGAACATCACCAAAGTGCCCAGCCGGGGGGCGGCTGTGCACTGCCCGGCGGTGCCTTTCAGGCACCTTGATTCCGGGCGGGCGCTCTACCTTCACCGAAGAAAGTGCAAAGGGCAGCGACCAGCCGCGGTTAGGCACAGCAACGGTGGTGTTGGGCACTTTATGGTGCCATCTCTCCCGAACTGGCTGTCGCGCGAGACCTTACCAAAGTGCCCAGCCGGGGGGCGGCTGGTCACTGCCCGATGGTGCCTTTGGCACCTTGATTCCGGGCGGGGCCTTGCCTTCGACCAACAGGCCCGCCAGCATCACAGGAGCAGCCCGATAATGGACAAGATGCCGAAATGGGCCGATGTGATCCTGACGCCACTGATCTCATTGCTGCTGGCGATGGCGATCTCGGCCATTGTCATCCTTGCCATCGGTGAAAGCCCGTGGGAGGCGCTGACGACGATGATCGATGGCGCGCTTGGCTCCAGCTATGGCTGGGGCTTCACGCTGTATTACGCCACTAATTTCATCTTCACCGGACTGGCGGTATCGGTCGCCTATCACGCGGGCCTGTTCAATATCGGCGGTGAGGGTCAGGCGGCGATGGGCGGTCTGGGCGTCGCCCTGGTGCTGCTTTACCTGCCGCTGCCACATTGGCTGCTGGCACTACCTGCGGCGATGGTCGGCGCGGCGCTGTTCGGGGCGCTTTGGGCGCTGATCCCGGCCTATCTGCAGGCGAAACGCGGCAGTCATATCGTCATCACCACGATCATGTTCAACTTCATCGCCGCTGCGGTGCTGAACTATGTGCTGGTGAACCTGCTGCGCCCGGTCGGCAGCATGGACCCGGCCTCGGCCCGCTTTCCCGAAAGCACGCATCTGCCGAAACTCAGCGATATGGCGCTCAACTTCGGGATCGAATGGGGCAAGAACACCCCCGCCAACATCACCTTCTTCGTCGCACTTGCCGCATGTCTGATCGTCTGGCTGCTGATCTGGCGCACACGGCTTGGCTATGAGATCCGCGTCCTTGGCAAATCCGAACCCGGCGCGCTTTATGCGGGCATCAACCCGGTCAAGATCACGGTCATCACCATGCTGATCTCGGGCGGGCTGGCGGGGCTGATGGCAATCAACAACGTCATGGGCGAGGCGGAACGCCTGCTTCTCAACGCAGTCGAGGGGGCGGGCTTCATCGGCATCGCCGTGGCGCTGATGGGCCGCAATCACCCGGTCGGCGTGCTTCTGGCGGCCCTGCTATTCGGCTTTCTGTATCAAGGCGGCGGCGAGCTGGCGCTGTGGACCACCATCCCGCGCGAGTTGATCATCGTCATTCAGGCGCTGGTGATCCTGTTCACCGGGGCGTTGGACAATATGGTGCGGATACCGCTTGAGCGGCTGTTCCTTGCCATCCGCAAACCGGGGAGGCCGTGACGGTGGACGCTCTCGCACCCTATCTGCCCGGCTTTTTCGCCGCCTATGCGGTCCTGATCGTGGGCGTTCTGTCCCCCGGCCCGGCGGTCGCCCTGCTGCTGGGCGTCGGCGCCGAACAAGGCCGACCGGCAGCGCTTGCAACGACGGCAGGGATTGCGCTTGGCGCAGGAACGCTTGGGCTTGGGACGGCGCTTGGCCTTGGCCTGCTGCTTGAGCGCGCGGCATGGGCGGGCACCGTCCTGCGTTATCTTGGCGCGGCCTATCTGGCATGGCTTGCCTATCGCGCCGGTCGCAAGGCGCTGTTCCCGCCAAAGCTGGGCGTGACCACGATCCGCAAACGCTCGATGCGGCGGCTGTTTCTGATGGGCTACCTGTTGCAGGTCACGAATGTCAGCGCGATGGTGTTCTGGCTGGCTGCCGTCAGCATCGGCCCGGCACAGGCAGCCCCCTTCTGGGTGATGCTAAGCTTCGCAATCGGCGGCGCGACCATTTCGGCCATCGGCCACGGCGCCTATGCCGTCCTTCTGTCCAGCCGCCCGGTTCGCAGCGCCTATAACCACGCCCGCCGCTGGATCGAGGGATGCCTTGGTGTCTTTCTGGGCTACATGGCCTTCCGCATCGTGATGGAGCGTAGATGATGGATTTCGCAACAATCCTGCAAATCCTCGACTCGGCGGTGCGGCTGATGACGCCGTTGCTGCTGGCCTGCCTTGCCGGGCTTTATTCGGAGCGGGCAGGCGTCTTCGACATCGGGCTTGAGGGCAAGATGCTGATGGCCGCCTTCACCGCCGCCGCCGTGGCCTATGCCACCGGCAGCGCATGGCTGGGCCTGCTGGCAGGGGTCGCCGGCTCGCTGTCGCTGTCGCTGATCCACGGCGCTGCCTCGATCACCTTCCGGGGCAATCAGTTGATCTCTGGCGTGGCGATCAACTTCCTTGCATCCGGGCTGACAGTATTGCTGGGCCAGAAAATCTTTGGCCTTGGCGGACGAACCCCGCCGCTGGAAGGACCGGCCCGCTTCGGGGAAATCACCCTGCCCTTCGCCAATGCGCTGCGTGACGTGCCCTTTATCGGCCCAATCTATGCCAATGTGATCTCGGGGCATACGGTGCTGGTCTATATCGCCTTCCTCTGCGTGCCGCTGACATGGTGGGTGCTGTTCCGCACCCGCTTCGGCCTGCGCCTGCGCGCGGTGGGCGAAAACCCGGCCTCGGTCGATACCGCCGGCGTCTCAGTCACCCGGCTGCGCTTCATCGCGGTGGCGATCTGCGGCATCCTTTGCGGGCTTGCCGGGGCTTACCTTGCCACTGGCCTCTCTGCCGGTTTCGTCAAGGAAATGACCGCCGGTCGCGGCTTCATCGCATTGGCGGCGCTGATCTTTGCGAAATGGCGACCCTGGACCGCACTTGGCGCAACCTTCCTCTTCGGCCTGCTGGAGGCCATCGCCAACCGCTATCCCAACCTCGATCTGGGCATCATCACCATCCCGTCGATCTTCATGACGGCTTTGCCCTATATCCTGACCGTCATCATCCTTGCGGGCTTTGTCGGCCGCGCCATCCCGCCACGCGCGGGCGGAGAACCCTATGTCAAAGAGCGCTGAACTCGCCGCCCTGATCCGCGAACAGGCAGGCGACGAGCCGCCCGAATTCGGCCTGATCCTCGGCTCGGGGCTTGGGCACCTGTCGGGTACGGTGGACGGCACGGCGATCCCCTATTCCGACCTGCCGGGCTTTCCCCATGCAGGCGTCTCGGGCCATGTCCCGCAACTGGTCATCGGCGAGCTTGAGGGGCGCCGCGTCGCCGTCTTCGGCGGACGGGCGCATTACTATGAAAGCGGCAAGGCGGATGTGATGCGCCTGCCGCTGGAAGTGCTGAAGGAACTGGGCTGCGACCGGCTACTGCTGACCAATGCGGCAGGCTCGCTGCGGGCCGACATTCCGCCGGGCGGGCTGATGCTGCTGAACGACCACATCGCCTTCGCGGGCACCAACCCGCTGATCGGCGAAAAGACCGACGCCCGCTTCGTGCCACTGACCGATGCCCATGACGCGGAGTTGCGCGCCGCCCTGACACTGGCAGCAGCCGATGAGGGCATCGACATGGCCGAGGGCGTCTATTGCTGGTTCTCCGGCCCCAGCTTCGAAACCCCGGCCGAGATCCGTGCGGCAAAGGTGCTGGGCGCGGATGCGGTCGGCATGTCCACGGTGCCAGAGATCATCCTTGGCCGCTTCCTTGGCCTACGTTGCGCCGCGATCTCGGTCATCACCAATATGGGCGCGGGTCTCAGCGACGAATCGATCAGCCACGATCACACCAAGGCGATGGCCCCGCTGGGCGCGGCCAAGCTGGAACGCATCCTGCGCCGCTTCCTGCGCGACGCGTGACGCTTCTTCTTCAGTGAAATATCCCCGCCGGAGGCACCAGAGGCTGCCACCGGCGCAAGGATCAATAGACGTAAACCGGCGTCCCGATCGGGATCTGGTCATAAAGCGCCATCACCGCTTCGTTCCGCATCCGCAGACAGCCGTTCGAGACTGCGCGCCCGATCGAGTTCGGCTCGGTCGTGCCGTGGATACGGATCGCGGTGTCATTGCCGCGCGCGTCGTAAAGATACAGCGCCCGTGCGCCAAGC
Organism: Paracoccus caeni; assembly: GCF_016629665.1. Lineage (GTDB taxonomy): Bacteria > Pseudomonadota > Alphaproteobacteria > Rhodobacterales > Rhodobacteraceae > Paracoccus > Paracoccus caeni. The sequence continues at coordinate 410,405 of NZ_JAEPRQ010000001.1, read as the reverse complement.
GGGTTGCGCGGGCCACCCGGCATGCCGTCGCGGTAACGCTCATAGGCATTCGGATTACGCTTGATCATATCCTCCGTCGGACGCCAGCTTGGCCATTCGACCTTCCGGCCAACGGTCGCCCGGCCCTTCCAGACCAGTTCGGCCTTGCCCACGGCGACGCCGTAACGCACGGCGCGGCCCGGCGCGATGACGTGATACAGGAAGAAATCCTTGCTCACGACGACGATCGAGCCGACCTCGAAATCGTTGCGGATCGCCACCTCGACCGGGGCATAGGGATCACGGGCCGCTTCCTGGGCATTGGCCAGCGACGGGCCAAAAGCCGCGACCGCCACCATAGGCACGGCCAGCGACATCAATTCACGTCGGTTCATGGATGCTCGTCCTGCTCAGCGTTAACGTTTCTTTCCCGCGATTATCGCAAAACCACCGTGATTGGCAATTCACGACGGCGTTCGCGAAAAATTGCGCCCTTGAATGCGAGTCGTATCGGCCACATGTTCGAAACATGCCGACGGAACAGACATCTCTTTGCTGTCACGCAGCCGCACCGCGCCGGGCCACCCCCCGGCCCGTGCATCTGTGCCGTGGCCGTGGCGACCGGGCCTGCCGTTGTCATATCGGCGCGCGGACCCGATTGTCGGCGCAACCGCTGGTGCGCCAGCGCCTTGCCGATCAACATGCCTTGCTGCGACCGCAACTTGAATGGCCGCAACCATCGCCACCGCAGGCCCCTCCCCGTTTCCGAAACATGCCACTCCCTTCACGCATGATTTCAGGAAACGGACATGACCACCTCTGACATCGAACTGCCCATTCCGGGCATCAATTGCGCCGCCTGCGCGGGCCGCGTCGAACGCGCGCTTGCCAATGTCCCCGGCGTCTCCGACATCTCGGTCAGCGCGATCACCAAACGGGCGCGGATGCGTCTGGACGGGGCCAAGCTGCCCGATATCGATCAGGCACTTGCCAAGGCGGGCTATCCGCCGGAACTGATGACCACACGGCTGTCGGTCGAGGGGATGAGTTGCGCCTCATGCTCTGGCCGGATCGAGCGGGCACTGACCGCACGTCCTGACATTGCCAAAGCCGAGGTCAACCTTGTCGCCCAGACCGCCGAGATCACCCACAGCCCTGCCGTGACCCCGCAGGCGCTGGCCGAGGTGGTGACGAAACTTGGCTATCCGGCAAAGCCCCAGACCGATCACAGCCAACATCACCATCACCATCACGATGACGAGGCAGGCACGATCAAGCGCCGCTTTCTGATCGCGCTGGTCCTGACCCTGCCGATCTTCGTGGGCGAGATGGGCGGACACCTGTTCCCGTCCTTTCACCACTGGCAGCACGTAACCTTTGGCGCGCAGAACCTGCTTTACGCGCAGATGATCCTGACCGCGATCATTCTTGCCGGGCCGGGTCTGCGCTTCTTTACCACCGGCATCCCGGCGCTGCTGCGCGGCGGGCCCGAGATGAACTCTTTGGTCGCGCTTGGTGCAGGTGCTGCATTTCTTTATTCGTCGGTGGTGACGATTGCCCCGCAACTCATCCCCGAAACCTCTCGCCACGTCTATTTCGAGGCGGCAGCGGTCATCATCACCCTGATCCTGATGGGCCGCTGGCTCGAAGCGCGGGCCAAGGGTCAGGCCAGTCAGGCGATCCGCGCCCTGATTGAACTGGCCCCGGATGAGGCGACGATTCTGCGCGACGGCCAGCCGATAACGGTCGCGGTCGCGGATTTGCGCCCCGGCGATCTGGTGCGGCTGAAACCGGGCGAACGAGTCGCGGTGGATGGCGTCGTCACCGAAGGCACCGGCCCGGTGGATGAGGCGATGCTGACCGGAGAGCCGATCCCCGCCGTGAAAAGCCCCGGCGACAAGGTGACGGGGGGGACGGTCAATGGCTCGTCTGTCCTGACCTTTCAGGTCACGGCGACGGGGGCGGATACGACCCTCGCCCGGATCGTGAAGCTGGTGCAGGACGCACAGGCGGCCAAACTGCCGGTTCAGGCGCTGGTGGACCGGATCACGCGGATTTTCGTGCCGGTTGTGATCGGGCTGGCAGCGCTGACCTTCGCGCTGTGGATGGCGTTTGGTCCTGACCTTGCGCATGCGGTGGTGGCTGCGGTGGCGGTGCTGATCATCGCCTGCCCCTGTGCCATGGGGCTGGCCGTTCCGGTCTCGATCATGGTCGGCACCGGGCGCGGCGCGCAGCTTGGCGTGCTGTTCCGGCGCGGCGATGCGCTGCAACGGTTGTCCGAGGCGAAGCTGGTCGGCTTCGACAAGACCGGCACCCTGACCCAGGGCCGCCCGGCGCTGGTCGGCTTGCGAACCGAAGGTATCCCCGAGGACGACGCCCTGCGCCTGACCGCTGCCGCCGAAACGCAGTCTGAACATCCGCTGGCCCATGCCATCGTCACCGCTGCCAAAGATCGCGGGCTGACTCTGCCCGAAGCGACACAGGTCAGCGCCTCGGCCGGACACGGGCTGACGGCTTTGGTCGAGGGGCAGCACCTGCTGATCGGCAATCGCAAGGCGCTTGAGGATGCCGGGATCGCGTTCAATGACGCGCTGCTGTCTGACCAGATTGCCGCGACCCCGGTGCATCTCGCCGTGGATGGCCGCCATGTCGCCAGCCTTGCGCTGATGGACCCGATCCGCCCCGAGGCGGCAAAGACCATTGACGGGCTGCACAGCCTTGGCCTGCAAGCAGCGATGCTGTCGGGCGATGTGCAGGCGACGGCGGATGCGGTGGGCGGTCGCCTTGGGATCGATCAGGTCCAAGGGGGATTACTGCCGGATGACAAGCTTGGCGCGGTGAAGGCGATGGGCAAGGGTTCGGTCTTTGTCGGCGACGGGATCAATGACGCGCCCGCGCTGGCGGCGGCGGATACCGGCATCGCCATTGGCAGCGGTACCGATGTCGCCATCGAATCCGCCGATGTGGTGCTGATCTCGGGCGATCCGTCGGGGGTGGTTCGCGCGATCCGGCTGTCGCGGGCGGTGATGCGGAATATCAGGCAGAACCTGTTCTGGGCCTTTGGCTACAACGCCCTGTTGATCCCCGTTGCGATGGGCGTGCTGGTGCCCTTTGGCGGGCCACAACTGTCGCCGATGCTGGCCGCAGGGGCGATGGCGCTGTCCTCGGTCTGCGTTGTCGGCAATGCCCTGCGGCTAAGGCGCGCCGCATGATCGGTCGGCGCGGGTTTCTGGCCTCTGGCGCGGCGCTGGTCCTTTCCGGCCCGGCCCGCGCCGATCAGCCGATCCCGCGCGTGCTGATGTTCGGCGACAGCATGACTGCAGGTTTCGGCCTGCCGCCAGCGGACGGGCTGGTGCCGCAACTGCAAGAATATCTGACCAGACAGGACCGCCGCGCGATGATGATCAATGGCGGGTTATCGGGCGACACGACCTATGGCGGGCGGGTGCGAATCTTGTGGTCGATGCGGCGGCACCGTCCCGATGCGGTCATCGTCGAGCTGGGCGGCAATGACATGCTGATGCGTATCCCGCCGGATCGGGCCGAAGCCAATCTGGACGTGATCCTTGAGACGGCAAAATCGGGCGGCAGGCCGGTGCTGCTGGTCGGTATCCACCCACCGCGCGGCGATGCCGAGATACGCCGTCGCTGGGCCGCGATCTGGCCGCGTCTTGCGCAGCGGCACAAGGTGCTGCTGCTGCCCGATATCTACGGCCCGCTTGTCGCAGGACCTCCCGAACGACAGCGCGAATTGCTGCTGGCCGACGGCATCCATCCGTCGGCAGAGGGGGTGAAGCTGCTGGTCGAACGGCTTGGGCCGCATCTGCTGGAATTGCTGGATCAGCTTGAATGACGCGGTGAACACAGGCGCACAGGGCAGAGCCCGCCCGTCAGGGCAAGCTCTCTATCCCTGTGTGACGGCTGATTTAGTGCCCGCTGTGATCCTCGGCCGCTTCGGCGCTTGCTTCCGGCGTCCGGTCCACCACCGGAGCCTCGACATCCAGCGTGCCGCAATCACCGAAATCCAGCTTCAGCTTTACCACGTCATCGACATCCAGCGGCTCCTTGACCCCCATCATCATGATGTGATCGCCGCCACGCTCCAGCGCATGCTCGGCACGCGGGGCGACGGCGAAGCCTTCCTCGACATGGGTCATTTTCATCATGCCGTTCTCTTCGACATGCGTGTGCAGCTCGACCCGCTCGGCGGTGTCCGAGGACGCGCCGGTCAGGCGGCATTCCACCTCACGGTGATTCTCAAGCTGCATGAAGGCGGCTGCGGTCTTGGGATTGCTGCTCAGCACATAGGCGTCGCGCACTGCAACGCCGTCATGGGCAAGCGCAGACAGCGGCAGAAGCGCCGCGAGGGCGGTGGTCAGGGCGATACGGTTCATGGTCTTTTCCTTCGAGATGCGTTCAGTTTCCGGTCACAGAAGCTGCGTCGAAGGTGGACCGCGCGCCCATGCAGGCGGGGCAGAGCGGCCGATGCCGATGTGATCGACAGGCAAGATATGGATCAGCGCAGTCGCCAGACGTTCAGGCAGGACCGGCGGCTCGGCTGTCTGTGCCGACATTAGCGACAAGGCCATGTCGGGGCAGATATGCGCCTTGATCGCGAAGGGAGAATCGGGCTGATGAACCATGACGACGCCATGGCCCGAGCAAAGGACCACCTGCCCGTCCAGCACCGCAGTTCCCCGCGCAGCGCCCAGACCGATGCCGGTCAGCGCAAGCAAAAGGATCAGCGAAAGATGCAGAACGCGGCTCATGGCGTGATCAGACCCGCAGCGCCCGCGCAGCAGACCCGGCGGGGGCTTTGTCGTCACATCCGATGATCCCAGCAAACGGCAACGGCTTCCTCACGCGCGAACCTGGCCCGCTATAGCCTTGCCGCGATCTCACCGCAAATCAATTGCCCGCAAATGCAAAAGCCCCGCTGCAAAGCGGGGCAATCTGTCGCAGATGCGGCAGAGATCAGGCGGTTGCGGCGCCCTTGGCGATCTCGCGCTTGATCTTCAGCGCGCGGTCCGACAGTTCCGCATCCTTGGCTTTGGCCAGGAAAGCGTCCAGACCGCCACGGTGATCGACCGAACGCAGCGCGGCAGCCGAGATGCGCAGCGAGTAGCTGCGGCCCAGAGCCTCGGATTGCAGCGTCACGTCGTTCAGGTTCGGCAGGAACCGGCGACGGGTTCTATTGTTCGCGTGGCTGACATTGTTGCCAGTCATCGGGCCTTTGCCGGTCAGTTCGCAGACGCGCGACATGGTACTATTCCTTCGTCTCAGCTATGCGGGCGGTCCCGGCAGGGGTCCGACCCAATGTGAAAGGGCGCCGCGAGGCAGCGCCCGAAATCCTGTTCGCGGTTGGTTACGAAAAAGCCGTGGCGGCGTCAAGCCAGAATCCTGAATTCAGCTTCAGCCGCCGATGCCAGCCCCGCCATCGCCGCGCGCCACGGGAACGGCCCATGGCTGACCCGCGCCACGTTCAGCCGTGCAAGCGCGTCAAGCGGCGGGGTCTTTGGCGAGGCCATGATATTGACCGGCAAGGGGCAATCGCGTGTCAGCGCGCCGATCAGCGCCGGATCGGCAAGGCCGGGGGCGAAGAAGCACCCTGCCCCGGCTTCGGCATATGCCGCCGCGCGCGCAAGTGCGTCTGCGATCAGATCGGCATGGGTTTCAGCCGGGTTTTGCAGGAACAGGTCGGTGCGGGCATTCACGAAGATGCCGGTATGATCGGTGATCGCCGCGATTCGGGCGGCGTGCTCATGGGCCGGGCGGATGCCGTTTTCGGGCGGAATCCCGTCCTCAAGGTTCACCCCCGCGACGCCAAGAGCTTCCAGTCGCTTCGCATTGGCGGTGATCCCTGCGGGATCGTCGGCATAGCCCGCCTCGAAATCCACGCTCAAGGGCAGGTCCGAGGCGGCGCGGATACGTTCGATGACCAGAAGCAACAGGTCCAGCGGGATCTCTTGCCCGTCGCCGAAACCAAGCGCACCGGCGACCGAGGCGCTGCCGGTCGCCAGCGCCTTCGCGCCGGCGCCAGCGACGGCCTTGGCCGATCCGGCGTCCCAGATATTGATCAGGACCAGCGGATTGCCCGGCTGGTGGAGGTCGCGGAAGATGATGTCAGGCTGCATAGCTACGCTCTATCTCGATCAGTTTTTCCTTGCGCCACAGCCCCCCGGCATAGCCGGTCAGCGTGCCATCGGCGCCGATGACGCGGTGGCAGGGCACGACCAGCGCCAGCCGGTTCGTGGCATTGGCCCGCGCCACGGCGCGAACGGCGGTCGGTTGGCCGATCTGGGCGGCAAGCTGGGCATAGCTGCGCGTTTCGCCCGCCGGGATGGTCTGCAGCGCCTGCCAGACACGGTTCTGGAAATCGGTGCCGTGAAGGGCGACGGGAATGTCCATCAGCGGAGCCTCGCCCTTGAAATAGCGCCGAAGCTGCGCCTCGGTCCGGTCGTGGACGGCAGAGCGGCCAAGACCGAGGCGGCCCTTGGTCAGTTCGGATAGCTTGCGCAGCCCCTGTGGCAGCGCCTTTCTTTCGACGAATTCCAGCAGGTGCAGATTGCTGTCGTCGGCAATGGCGATCATCCCGCCCAGCGGCGTGTCGATCCAGTCGGCGCGCAGGTCCGAGGGCTTTACCATCTGGTGCGGCGGATGGCCGAACAGCCGGGCAAAGGCCGTGCGGAACCCCGAAGCCGAATCGAATCCCGCATCAAGTTGCGCATCGATCATCTGCGATCCCTCCTTCAGCGCACCAAGCCCATGGCGCAGCCGCGCCGCGCGGGCCATTTCCAGAAAACTTTGCCCGAAATGCCGCTTGAACGCGCGGCGCACGGTCGAGGGGTCATGGCCAAGTGCGGTCAGATCGGTTTCGGACCAGCGATGCTCGGGGTCGGCCTCCAGCCGGGCCATCAGGTCGCGGACCAGCGGCTCTCCCTCGGCTGTCGCACCTGTCGGGTGGCAGCGCAGACAGGGACGGAAACCGGCAGCGCGGGCCTCTGTAGCGGTGGTGAACCATTGGCAATTGGTTTCCAAGGGCTTGCGGGCCGGGCAGGTCAGGCGGCAGAAGATGCCGGTCGTGGTGACGCCGACCAACGCGCGCCCCTCATAAGCGGGATCGCGGGCGACCAGCGCGGCGTAGAGCGTTTTCGGATCGGGCAGAGCGTTCATGGTCATGGTCCTTGCTGATGCTCTCCCTTGCTAGATGATTCGCCGCTACAGCGGGCCGCGAAATCGGGCGTCTATTTCCGGCCCTGATCCTGCAGCCAGTCCAGCATCTGATGCGCGGCATCTGCCGGGCTGGTATCGCCACTGGCAACCCGTTCGCCCAGATCCTCAAGATGGGCCTTTGCCGCATGCGTTTCCAGCCGTGCCAGCAGCCCGGCGCGAAGTTCCGCCATGAACCAGTGCCGCGACTGCTCTGCCCGGTTGCCGTCGAAATGCCCATGTTCGCGCCGCCAGTCGGCCAGTTCCTGCATCTCGTCCCAAGCCTTGCGCATGCCGTCGCCGGTCAGCGCCGACACCGCCAGAGCCTTCGGAAACCGCTCAGGATCCTGCGGGCGTTTGCGCAGCAGGCGCAGCGCCCCCGCATAGTCGGCAACGGTGCGACGGGCGGTGGACAGCAGGTCGCCGTCGGCCTTGTTCACAAGGATCAGGTCGGCCATCTCCATGATGCCGCGCTTCACGCCCTGCAATTCGTCGCCCCCCGCCGGTGCAAGCAGCAAGACGAAAAGATCGCACATCTCGGCCACCAGCGTCTCGGACTGACCGACCCCCACGGTTTCGATCAGCACGACATCATAGCCCGCCGCCTCGCACAGCCGGATCGCCTCGCGCGTGCGGCGGGCGACGCCGCCAAGCTGGGCACTGGAGGGCGTGGGGCGAATGAAGGCGTTCGGGTTGCGCGAAAGAAGCTCCATCCGGGTCTTGTCGCCAAGGATCGAACCACCCGAGCGGGTCGAGGACGGATCGACGGCAAGGACGGCGACCTTCAACCCGGCTTCGGTCAACATGGTGCCGAAGGCTTCGATGAAGGTGGATTTGCCGACGCCGGGCGTGCCCGACATTCCGATGCGCAGCGCCTGCCGGTCGGGCAGGCTCGACAACAGCGCAACGGCGCGGGCGCGATGGTCGGGCCGCGTCGATTCGATCAGGGTGATCGCCCGCGACAAGGCGCGGCGGTCGCCCTGGATCAGAGGGTTCAGAAGCTCGTCCATTCCACCCCGCTTCTCGCCTACAACAGTTCGGCGGATCATGGATATGGGCGCCGCGGCCAAATGCCAAGGGAAAGGGGCCGGGTTGCGACCGTTCACCGGGCTGGCTAAGCCTTGCTGGAATGGCAGAGGGGGGCCGGATGCGGCGCAGGGCTTTTCTGATCGGGACAGGATTGGCGCTGCTGCCGGGCATTGCGGGCGCGCAGGCGATCGACTGGAAGGCGCAACCGCTGCGGCTGATGATGTTCGAGCGGAAGGGTTGTCTTTATTGCCTCGCATGGAAGCGGCAGATCGGGCCGGGCTATGCGGAAAGCGCTGCCGGGCGGGTCGCGCCTTTGGTCGTCGTCGATATGGACGGGCCCTATCCCGACGGGCTGGCGCTGGCGCGCAGGCCGGTGGTGACGCCGACTTTCGTGCTGATGCGAAACGGGATGGAGTTGGGGCGGATCGAGGGATATTCGCGGCCCGACGCCTTTTATCCTGCGCTAGAGACCTTGCTGGCCGGGTAGTCGGGGCGCTGCCCCGTCGCCTGACGGCGACTCCCCGGGATATTTTCGGTGAAGAAGAAAGGCGCGGCCTTTTGTCGGGGGCGTCGATGCGCTAGGCAGCGGGCATTCGTTTTCAACACGGTGAACGCCATGCATGACATTCGTGCCATTCGCGAGAATCCTGAAGCCTTTGACGCCGCGCTGAAGCGCCGGGGTCTGTCGGGTCTGTCGGGAGAAATTCTGTCGCTGGATGCCGAACGCCGCTCACGCATCGCCGAGGCCGAAAGCGCACAGGCCGAGCAGAACCGGGCCAGCAAAGAAGTCGGCGCGGCCAAGGCGCGTGGCGACGATGCCGAGTTCGAGCGGCTGAGGGCGCTTGTGGCCGAGAAGAAGGCCGATGTGGCGCGGATGCAGGCCGAGGCGCAGGCGCTGGACGAGCGGTTGCGGGAAGCCCTGATCGGCATTCCGAACCTGCCCTTGGACAGCGTGCCGGATGGCGTCGATGAGAATGACAATGTCGAGTTGCATCAGTGGGGAACGCCGCGCCAGTTCAACTTTGCGCCGGTCGAGCATTTCGAGATTGCCGGGGTGAAGCCCGGAATGGATTTCGAAACTGCCGCCAAACTGTCGGGCAGTCGTTTTGTCGTGCTGAAAGGCGCGGTCGCCCGGGTTCAGCGGGCCTTGGCGCAGTTCATGATCGATCTGCATGTCACGCAGCACGATCTGGAAGAGACATGGACGCCGGTTCTGGTGCTGGAAGAGATGATGTATGGCACCGGGCAGTTGCCGAAATTCGGTGAGGACAGCTATCAGACCCGCGAGGGCTATTGGCTGATCCCGACCTCGGAAGTGACGCTGACCAATACCGTCAATGGCGATCTGGTCGAACATGCCAGCCTGCCGCGGCGGATGGTGGCGCATAGCCAGTGCTTCCGTTCGGAAGCGGGCAGCGCGGGGCGGGATACGACCGGGATGCTGCGGCAGCATCAGTTTGAGAAGGTCGAGATGGTGTCGATCACCGATGCCGAGACCGGCGTGGCCGAGCATGCGCGCATGACCCGTTGCGCCGAGGCGGTGCTGGAAGCGCTGGAACTGCCCTATCGGACCGTGGTTCTTTCGACCGGGGATATGGGTTTCGGCGCGCGGATCACCCATGACATCGAGGTCTGGCTGCCCGGTCAGTACAAGTATCGCGAGATCAGCAGTATCAGCTATTGCGGGGATTTTCAGGCGCGGCGGATGAATGCGCGCTATCGCCCGGAAGGCGGCGGAAAGCCCGAATTCGTGCATACGCTGAACGGATCGGGGTTGGCCGTCGGTCGGACGCTGATCGCGGTGCTGGAGAACGGGCAGCAAGAGGACGGCTCGGTCCTGTTGCCGGCGGCGCTGCATCCTTATCTGGGCGGGGCGACGCAGATCACCGCCGAGGGCAGTCTTGCCTGACAATGGAAACTGGTCCGGCGCTTTCTGCGTTGGGCCAGATGAAACGTCGTTTGGACATAGCATATATTGCCTCGGTGGCGGGATTCCTTGCCAGCGGGATGCTGTATGTCGGGGCGGCGCCCGGCGGTGGGGTCGTGACCAAGATTGCCGAGACGGAGACGCTTCTGCTCTCTACCGCCCAAGCGAATCCCACACAAACGACTGATCTTCCTGAGCTTTTCCTGCAGCCCGACAATGCAGTCTCCTGGATGCTGCTGATCGTGCTGTGGGGGCTGTTGCTGCTGGATGCCGCTGATCGGCTGCTGCAACCGGAAGATCAGCGGTCGCGACCGGAATTGCTGCCGCTTTGTGTGGCACTGATCGTCGGCGCAATCTGGCCGTGGATTTATCGGACGAATGTGCCTGTCGCGGTTCTGGGGGCAATCCTGATGGTCACCTCGGCGCTGGCTGCTGCGATGCGCGATGCCAGCACTCGCAGGCCCGCCGTGGGGTTCTTTGCCGGGTGGAGCACAGGTCTGGGGCTGGTCACCGCGACGGCGCTGATTGCCGGGCGGCTGGAATTGACCATCGTTCAGGCGGCGATTGCAGTGATCCTTTTGGGCGCGGCGATCGGGATCGTGGCGCAGTATCGGCTGGACCATCGGGTGAGCTATTCCGTTGCGGTGATCTGGGTCTTCTGCGGGCTGGCGGTCGCCACGATGGGGGGCAGCATGGCGGTGGCGCTGGCTGCGATTCTGGCGATTTCTGGGATGAGCGTGATGCTGATCCGGGCGGCCAGTTAGCCGCGCAACACCCCCTGCGGGCGTTGCTATGGGTGTTTTCGCAACAATAAATTGAGAAGGTGCGCCGGGCCAGCAAATGCTGGGGTTTTGGCTGCACAGGGCGTCCACCACGCATGCACAGCATGTGCACAGGCTGTACACAGCTATCGCACGGTGTGTTGCATGGCGGGGGTGGGGTCGCCGGTCGGCGCTGCGGGTCAGCCGTCCAGACGCTCGACAGTCCAGCCGTCTTTTTCCAGCAAGCGCAATACGCCCTGTTCGCCCGGCAGGTGCAGCGCACCGAAGCCTGCGACGATGCCCTTGCCGTCCGCCGCCGCCTGTTGCGCGGCGTCCGTAAGCGGCGCGATCCAGCTTTGATTGCGTTTGTCCATCAGCTGTTCCTGCGCAAGATCCATCTGCTCGTCCACCTTGTCGCGGCTGAGGCCGGAACTGCGATAGGCGTCAAAGCGGCCAAATTCCCAGATCAGCCAGATGTCACCGTCGAAATAGGCGTCGCCCAAGGTCACCGCATAATCGTCGGCATGGGCCGCCAGCGGCAGCGAGGCGCGGATCATGTCCAGTTCCTGCTCAACCGTCAGATCGGCAAAGATCGTGAAAACGGTGTTCCACGGCTCAAGCGCCTTGACGGCGATGCCCTTGTCCTCGGCTGCTTTCACCAGCAGATGATCCAGCCCGTGATCCTCTGTCTCGCCCTGTATCTGCGACATCATGCAGGGGCTGATCGACAGCATCATCGCCACATACCATGGCCTTAACTTCGAGGTGACGACGGCGGGCAAGCCCCGGTCGGACATTGCTTCGGCGAGCTTCGCCCATTCGGCCGGGTCCAGCCGCTCGGGCAGGGTCGGGCCGGTGGCATCCACCATCAGCGACGGGTCTTCGGACAGGGCGCGGGTCAGTTTCGCCTCTTCCTCGGGCCCGGCCTCGACCAACAGCGCGGCAGCATCCGCAATCTCGGGCGCGACGCGGTCCAGCATGGCGCGGTGGCGCGGATCGGGGAAATGGTAGGTGCCGATCATCAGGATATCCTGATCGCCCTTGGTGGCGCGCCACAGGATGCCTTCTGGATTGGGCACCGATGTCGCAGCCTCGGTCAGTTCGCTGCGCAGATCCTCGGGCATGTCGGCGAAAAGATTGGTGCCGCTGCACCCCTCGATCTGGGCCGAGGCAAGGCCCGCCATTCCGGTCCAGCCCACAAGGATCGCCGTCAGTAGAAGCCGCATCAATTCCGTCCCGTATTTCAGCCCACGCCTTCAGGCTGACATATCGATCCCCCGGCGAACAGATGCCGGGGAAACTTTGTCGCGCGGATTTTATCTGTTCGCCATCGTTGACAGCCCGGCATCAGGTGCCTAGATCGTCTGCCATTGGCACTCGCCCCCGGTGAGTGCCAACAACGCAACACTGCAACCTGAGACACGGAGTGTTACCATGGCATTCAAACCGCTGCACGACCGCGTTCTGGTCCGTCGCGTCCAGTCGGACGAGAAGACCAAGGGCGGGCTGATCATCCCCGATAGCGCAAAAGAAAAACCGGCCGAAGGCGAAGTCGTCTCGACCGGCGAAGGCGCCCGCAAGGATTCGGGCGAGCTGATCGCACCGTCGGTCAAGGCTGGCGACCGCGTCCTGTTCGGCAAATGGTCGGGCACCGAAGTCACGATCGACGGCGAAGAGCTGCTGATCATGAAGGAAAGCGACATTCTGGGCGTGATCGGCTGAGCCGACCCCGGAACGTAAATCCTTCAATAGAACATTCAGGAGATTCAAATGGCTGCTAAGGAAGTCAAGTTCAGCACCGACGCCCGCGATCGCATGCTGAAAGGCGTCAACGTTCTTGCTGACGCCGTCAAAGTGACGCTGGGCCCGAAAGGCCGCAACGTCGTGATCGACAAATCGTTCGGCGCGCCGCGCATCACCAAGGACGGTGTTTCGGTCGCCAAAGAGATCGAGCTGTCGGACAAGTTCGAAAACATGGGCGCGCAAATGGTCCGCGAAGTCGCTTCGCGCACCAATGACGAAGCCGGTGACGGCACCACCACCGCAACCGTGCTGGCCCAGGCCATCATCAAAGAGGGTCTGAAATCGGTCGCCGCCGGTCTGAACCCGATGGATCTGAAGCGCGGCATCGATCTGGCCACCTCGAAAGTGGTCGAAGCGATCAAAGCTGCTTCGCGTCCGGTGAACGATTCGGCTGAAGTCGCCCAAGTCGGCACCATCTCGGCCAATGGCGAGGCCTTCATCGGCCAGCAAATCGCCGAAGCCATGCAAAAAGTTGGCAACGAGGGTGTCATCACCGTCGAAGAAAACAAAGGCATGGAGACCGAGGTTGAAGTCGTCGAAGGCATGCAGTTCGACCGCGGCTACCTGTCGCCCTACTTCGTCACCAATCCCGACAAGATGATCGCAGATCTGGAAGACGCCTACATCCTGCTGCACGAGAAGAAACTGTCGTCGCTACAGCCGATGGTTCCGCTGCTGGAAGCCGTGATTCAGTCGGGCAAACCGCTGGTCATCGTTGCTGAAGACGTTGAAGGCGAGGCTCTGGCCACGCTGGTCGTCAACAAGCTGCGTGGCGGTCTGAAAATCGCTGCCGTCAAGGCTCCGGGCTTCGGCGATCGTCGCAAGGCGATGCTGCAAGACATCGCGATCCTGACCGGCGGTCAGGTCATCAGCGAAGATCTGGGCATGAAGCTGGAGAATGTCGGCATCGACATGCTGGGCCGCGCCAAGAAGATCACGATCAACAAGGACAACACCACCATCGTTGATGGCGCTGGTGAAAAAGCCGAGATCGAAGCCCGCGTTTCGCAAATCCGTCAGCAGATCGAGGAAACCACCTCGGACTACGACAAGGAAAAACTGCAAGAGCGCGTGGCCAAACTGGCTGGCGGCGTTGCCGTGATCCGCGTCGGCGGCATGACCGAAGTGGAAGTGAAAGAGCGTAAAGACCGCGTCGATGACGCGCTGAACGCAACCCGCGCTGCTGTCCAAGAGGGCGTCGTTGTGGGTGGTGGTGTTGCTCTGGTTCAGGGCGGCAAGGTGCTGGAAGGCCTGAAGGGTGAAAACTCGGATCAGGAAGCCGGTATCGCCATCGTTCGCCGCGCACTGGAAGCTCCGCTGCGTCAGATCGCTGAAAACGCTGGCGTCGATGGCGCTGTCGTGGCTGGCAAGGTCCGCGAGTCGACCGACAAGACCTTCGGTTTCAACGCACAGACCGAAGAATATGGCGACCTGTTCAAGTTTGGCGTCATCGACCCGGCAAAGGTCGTTCGCACCGCGCTGGAAGATGCAGCCTCGATTGCAGGCCTGCTGATCACCACCGAAGCGATGATCGCCGAGAAGCCCGAGCCGAAACCGGCTGGCGGCGGCATGCCCGACATGGGCGGCATGGGCGGCATGATGTAATCACGCCTGCCTTTGGCAGAACGGAAAGGGCGTCCGAAAGGGCGCCCTTTTTGCTATTTTGGTTTTCGGGCAGAGGGCGGTGCCCGACCGCGGGTGGGCACCTGCAACAGTCGTTCTGCACACTTTATGGTGCCACCCCGTCGTCGCTATCTGTATCGCGAGACCTCACCGAAGTGCCCGCCCGTTGGGGCGGTCGGGCACTGCCCGGCGTCGCCCAAGGGCGACTTGATTCCGGGCGGGCGCTTAAATTTCAGCGGCCAAGGTAGGGTTCATTCGGTGAAATGAAACTGCGGCTCGTAGCTCACCGGGAAATTCACCGACCGCGCGATGAAGCAGACCGTGTGGATGCGGTCATGAATCTCGGTCGCGGTCTGCAGATCGGCCCCGTGTTTCAGCGTCACACGCGGATGCAGCGTGGCCGAGAGGAACCGCCCTGCCCCGCCTTTTTCCACCTCGCCAATGCCAACCGGGCGATCCTCATAGGCGGTAACCACCAGCCCGGCATCCGAGGCAAAGTGCAGATACCAGAGCATGTGACAGGCCGACAAAGCCGAGAGCAGCAGATCCTCGGGGTTCATCTTCGCGGGATCGCCGCCAAGCAGCGGATCGTTCGAGCAATGGATCGCCTCTTTGCCCGGAACCGCCACATCCCATGTCCGCTCATAGGCGCGATAGCCCGACGTGCCAGCGCCCCGATTGCCGGTCCAGACGATACGTGAGTAATAGTCGTGCTGCATCTTCGCCTCCTTCCGTCAGCGAATGGCGTCGGTCGTCAGTCCACGACAACGCCTTCCGCACCCATAGCACTTGCCAAGCCCTTGAACCGCGACTGCGCCACCTCGCCCATCAGCTCGCGGCCGGTGCGGGTCAGCTTCAGTCGCAATTCCTTCTTCTGCGGCAGCCATGTCAGCTTACCCGCATCCGCCGGATCGTCGATCGAGAACATCGCGCCGAACCGCATCGCCTTGCCAAGGATCTCGGCATCGCGGATCTGTTCTTCGGTCAGCAGATCGAACAATGGCGCCATCGGCGATTTCGCCCGGCTGTTCTTGTAGCGATGCAGCAGCGCCAGCCCCAGAAATACCCGTTCGGGGTGGCTCAGCGCGGCCATATTGGCGCGGGTCACGTTGTCGAAACAGGCTTCCGCGCGATAGTCGGGATGCGCGCGCCATGTGGTGTCGTGCAGCAGACAGGCGGCGCGGATCAGGCGGTCGCGTTCGGGCGGGGCACCCTTGAACAGCGGCTCAAGGAAAAGGTGCAGCTTTTTGCCGAAACCCGGCATCCGCGCCATCTGGCGTTCGGTGAAACGCGCCGCCTCGATCAGCGGATCGCGTTTGCGCAGGCTGTCGGACATATGCTCATAGAGCAGCCCTTCGCGGATGCCATAGCTGGACACGGCAAGCTCTTTCGGCTGGAAGGTCTCGACCAGCTCGGCCAGAACCAGCGAAGCCAGCGGCACCAGCTCCATCCGCGACGAGGAAATCCCGACCCTTGCGCGCAGATCGTTCAGCTCGTGCGCGGCGATCCAATCCACCGTCTGGGTGACCGCCTTCGGGTCCATCCGGTATTCGTGCAGCACGGTCATCGGGTAGTTCACCCGTTCCATGTCCAGCCGCGCAATCGCCCGCCACGAGCCGCCGACCAGATAGATCCGTTCGTGATCGGTGCCCAGCTTCTCGGCCAGTTCCTTCATGATCTTGCGGATATGCTTTTTCAGACCATCCTTGCCGCCCTGCACCTGCTGCAACCGGAACGGCCCAAGCGGAGAGGTCACGCGCCGACCGACCTTGCCATTCGCAACCTCGGCCAGTTCCATCGAGCTGCCGCCGATATCGCAGACCAGCCCCTTGGCTTCGGGCCAGCCCAGCAGAACGCCCTGCGCCGAAAGCCGCGCCTCTTCCTCGCCGTCGATGATATGCAGCTTCAGCCCGGTCTCGCGCTGAACGCGCTGTTCGAAGGCGGGGCCGTCCTCGGCCTCGCGGACAGCGGCGGTCGCCACGCAGGTCAACGGCTCGATATCCATGCCCTTGGCCAAAGTGGCAAAGCGGCGCAACGTGATGATTGCGCGTTCGACCCCGGTCGGGTTCAGGCGTCCCGTCTCGACCATCTGCGCGCCCAGACCGGCCATTACCTTTTCGTTGTAGAAATAGGCAGGCGACCGCGCCGCGCCGTCAAAGACCACCAGACGGACCGAGTTCGAGCCGACATCGACAACGCCCACCCGCGACAGCGCGCGTTTAGGGAGCTTGTCGAACGTCTTGCCGAAGGAATCGAGCTTCTGGCCCGTGGTCGTGGTCACGCCGTTCATTCGCATCAGCTCCCTGCTTGCGCATCGGGTCGTTTATTGACGGCAGCTATCGCTCGCGTCAATCCGGAGAATGGGTCAGGGCCGGAACATCGCGCGCGCCAGCCGTTCCACGACCGGACAATGACGGATTTTCCATGAAGAAGCGGTGACAGTTGAACAGGTCATCGCGATCCTCTGGCAGATAGCGGACATAGCGGCCATCGGGCTGCAACAGCCAGCTTTGCGCCTCATCCGCCATGTTCGCCGCCATGATCTGACTGACGATCTGCGCCTTCACCGTGTCGTTCAGACATTCCACCAGCGTCTCGACCCGGCGGGACAGATTGCGCTCCATCCAGTCGGCAGAGCTGATAAACACCCGCGCCTTTTTCGACGGCAGGTCATGGCCGTTGCCAAAGCAGACGATGCGCGAATGTTCCAGATAGCGGCCGACGATGGATTTCACCCGGATATTGTCCGAAAGCCCCCGGATGCCCGGCCGGATGCCACAGATACCGCGCACGACAAGGCTGATCTTCACCCCGGCAGCGCTGGCGGCATACAAGGCCTCGATCACGTCTTTCTCGATCAGCGAGTTCATCTTGGCCCAGATCGCGGCCTTGCGGCCCTGCCGGGCAAATTCGGCCTCGCGCGCGATCAGCGCCAGCAAATCCTCTTTCAGATCGACGGGAGAGATCGACAGATTCTCAAGTCCGGCGGGCTGCACATAGCCCGAGAGATAGTTGAACACCTTGGTCGCATCCCGGCCAAGCGCCGGATCGCAGGTGAAAAGTGCCAGATCGGTATAGATGCGCGCGGTGATCGGGTGATAGTTGCCGGTGCCGTAATGGGTATATGTCACCAGATCCTCGCCCTCGCGTCGGACGACGGTGCTGATCTTGGCGTGGGTCTTGTAGTTCACGAAACCATAGACGACATGCGCCCCGGCCCGTTCCAGACGACGGGATTGACGGATATTCGCGGCCTCGTCGAAACGGGCCTTCAGTTCCACCAGCGCTGTGACCGACTTACCGGCCTCGGCGGCTTCGCACAAAGCATCGACGATCGGGCTGTCGCGGCTGGTGCGGTAGAGCGTCTGCTTGATCGCCAGCACATTCGGGTCGCGCGCCGCCTGTGCGACGAAGCGGACCACCATGTCGAAGGTCTCGTAGGGGTGGTGCAGCAGCATATCCTTTTGCTGGATCGCCGCGAACATGTCGCCGTCATGGTCCTGCACCCGTTCCGGCACGCGGGGGGTGAAGCTGGGCCATAGCAGATCGCGGCGCGAATCGAGCACCAGTTCCCGAAGATCGGCCATACCCAGCAAGCCTTCGACCTCGACCACCTCGTCGGGGGTGACTTCAAGCTCTTCCATGATCAGGCGGCGAAGGCGGTCGGGGGCGCCTGCGGTGATCTTCAACCGGATGACACTGCCGCGACGACGGCGCTTCAGCGCGGTCTCAAACTCGCGGACCAGATCTTCGGCTTCTTCCTCGACCTCAAGATCACTGTCCCGCAGCACCCGGAAGGCACAATGGCCGGTGTCGCGATAACCGGGGAAAAGCGAGGACAGATGCATCAACAGCAGGTCTTCCAGCCGCAGGAACCGCTCGCCCCCCGGCAGGGGCACGAAGCGCGTCAACTGTGCCGGGATCGGCAGCAAAGCCTGCATCTGGCGGCCATCGGTTTCGCGGGCCAGTTCCAGCGCCAGCGAGAAGCCCGCATTCGGGATGAACGGGAACGGATGGGCCGGGTCGATGGCCAAGGGCGACAGGACCGGGAACACCTTCTTTTCGAAATAGTCGCGCAGATATTCCTCTTCCGCGCGGGTCAGCCGGGCGCGGGACAGGATCACGATACCCTCTTGCTCCATCTCGCGGCGCAGGCGGTTCCAGACGCCCTGCTGCGCGCCCATCAGGCGGCGGGCATCGGCGTTGATCACGGTCAATTGCTGCTGCGGGGTCAAGCCGTCATCCGAAGGGGTGCTGCTGCCTTCACGCACCAATTCGCGCAGACCGGCGACGCGGACGGTGTAAAATTCGTCAAGGTTCGTCGCGCTGATCGAGATGAAGCGCAGCCGTTCCAACAGGGGGACGCGGGGATTGCGGGCCTCGTCCAGAACGCGCCAGTTGAAGCTGAGCCAGCTGAGTTCGCGATTGAAGAACCGCTGCGGGCCCTCGGGCGGGCCTTCGGGCAGATCGCGGGGTTCGGGAAAGGGTGTGCGCAGGAAATCGGCTTGGGTCATGAGGCGGAAATTCGGGTGAGAGGTTCGTTCGGGATCATGCGTCAGCGTCTGGCAGATTGTCCAGCAACTCGGCGGCAAGACGGCGGGTGATCGGGCGTTTCTCGGCCAAGGCGCGGCGGTCTAGGGCGGCAACCAGATGCCGGGCCAGCCCCAGATCGCGGTCCATGTTCAGGACCAGCCAGCCGATCAGGTCGGCGGGCACGTTCTGCTGACGGTCGGCGAAAAGCTTGACCAGAACGGCGGCCAGAAGCGCCTCATCCGGGGCGCCAAGGCGGACCAGCGGCATCGCCTGCATCCGTGAACGCAGATCGGGCAGGACCAGCCCCCAGTCACGCGGCGGCGTCCGGGCGGTCAGAAGCAGCAGGCAATCGCGGGCGGCGCTGAGGTTCCACAGATGAAACAGCGCCTGTTCCGCACCCGCAGCCCGACCGGCGCGGTCGGCATCCTCGACGACCAGCGCGCCACCCTCGGCGACCAGAGCATCGGCGGCATCGGGGCGTAACGCCGCAGCCTTCAGCCGCAACGCGCCGTTCTCGGCCGCCCAGAAGGCCGCCATATGGGTTTTCCCCGCGCCTTCCGGCCCGACCAGCAGCATCCGCCCCTGAGGCCAGCTTTGCGGCTGGTCCAGCATCTGCAGCGCCTCGGCATTGGCGGGCGCGGGCAGGAAATCGGCCCGCGCATGGGCGGGCGCGGTGGTCAGATCCAGCGTAAGCTGGCGCGAAGAGCCTGCCATTTACTCGGCGTTCTTCCGTTCAAGCTCGTGCTGCATTTCCTCGATCTGGCCTTGGGCGCGATTGCGGTCGGCGGCCAGACGCGCGGTGCGGATCTGTTGCTCGACAGTGCCCGTCGGCACAATCTCGATCAGTTGCGGCTGGCCCGGCTCAGGTGGCAGCACCTGCCCGGTATAAAGCGCCGAATCTCGGTAACGCTCGGTCAGGAAGCGGGCGATGACGCCAAGGGTCGCGGCCATCGGCACCGCGGCCACCATGCCGACAAAGCCGAAAAGCGTGCCAAAGACCGACAAGGCCAGCAGCAGCCAGACCGGATGCAGACCGACATGGCCGCCGACGATCTTGGGTTGCAGATAGTTACCCTCAACCAACTGCCCCAACCCGAAGATCGCAACGACCGAGGCGATCCAGAACCAGTCGCCCCAGAAGCTGAACAGGGCGACCCCGATGGCCGTCGCCCCGCCGATCAGCACGCCGACATAGGGGATCAGCGACAGGATCGCGGCCATCACCCCGATGAAGAAGCCAAAGGGCAGACCGACCAGCATCAGCATGATCGAATACCAGGTGCCGAGGATCAGGATCACCAGCCCCTGCCCGCGCAGAAAGCCCGACAGCGTCTCATCGATATCACCGGCGATGCGGCGGATCGTGGGGGCATGCTCTCTCGGCAGCAGGCGGTCGATATGGCGGACCATGCGGTCCCAGTCGAGCAGCAGGTAGAAGGCCACGACCGGCGCGATGACAAGGATCGCCACCATACTGATCATGCCGCCGACCGAGGTCAGCACCGATTGCGCGATGGTGCCCCATTGCTCGCCCATGGCGGCGTTGAGATCGCTCATCGCGCTGCCAAGCGTGCCGCCTTCGGGCAGCAGATCGGGGAAGCGCGCGGTCAGGAATTCCTGCCCCTGTTGCAGCATGTCGGGCATGGTCTCGATCAGGGCGGCGGCCTGACGGACGACGATCGGAACCAGCAGCAGCACGGCGGCGACGAAGATCAGCACCACGACAAAGGTGATCACCACGACGGACAGCGTGCGGGAAAGGCCCATCCGCTCCAGCCGATCGGCGACCGGGTCCAGCAGATAGGCGATGCCTGCGCCAAGGATGAACGGCAGGATCGCCTGCCCCAGAAGCCACATGGTCAGTAGCAGCAGCAAACCGGCGACGCTCCACCAGATGATCTGTTTGTGGATCGGCATACGCATGGGCAAGGCTCCGCAGGGGTTACAACCCCGGCAATGTGACCGCAGCATGGGTTGGTTTCAAGCTGGAACATGCTGCATGTGCGAAACCGTTCCGTTCGGATCGGGCGACGGTTCTTGGCAAGTGCGGGCCGATCCGCTAACGCTCGGAACCTGAAGATTGTCGAAGGATCCCGTTCATGCGTCTGTCGCGCTACTTCCTGCCCGTGCTGAAGGAAGACCCCAAAGAGGCCCAGATCGTCAGCCATCGCCTGATGCTGCGCGCGGGTATGATCAAGCAGCAGGCCGCAGGCATCTATTCATGGCTGCCGCTGGGCCTGAAGGTGCTGCGCCGGATCGAGCAGATCGTGCATGAGGAACAGCAGCGCGCGGGCCATATCCCGTTGCTGATGCCGACGCTGCAATCGGCCGATCTGTGGCGCGAAAGCGGCCGTTACGACGATTACGGCGAAGAAATGCTGCGCATCAAGGACCGCCACAAGCGCGACCTGCTGTATGGTCCGACGAATGAGGAGATGGTGACGGATATCTTCCGCAGCCATGTGAACAGCTACAAGGATCTGCCGCTGACGCTGTATCACATCCAGTGGAAGTTCCGCGACGAGATCCGCCCGCGCTTCGGCGTCATGCGTGGCCGCGAATTCCTGATGAAGGACGGTTACAATTTCGACCTGACCAAGGAAGACGCGCTGCACGCCTATAACCGCCATCTGGTCAGCTATCTGCGGACCTATGAGCGGATGGGCCTGCAAGCCATCCCGATGCGTGCCGATGGCGGCCCGATTGGTGGCGATTACACGCATGAATTCCTTGTGCTGGCCGAAACCGGCGAATCCGAGGTCTTCTATGACAGCCAGATCACCGATCTGACATTCGGCGATCGCCAGATCGATTATGATGACGTGGAACAATGTCAGGCGGTGCTGGAAGAATTCACCAGCCGTTATGCCCGCACCGATGAAACCCACGATCAGGCACTGTTCGACCAGATCCCCGAGGATCGCCGCCGTTCCGCACGCGGCATCGAAGTCGGCCAGATCTTCTATTTCGGCACCAAATATTCCGAGCCGATGGGCGCAACGGTCGTGGGCCCCGATGGCAGCCGCGTGCCGGTTCACATGGGCAGCCACGGCATCGGTGTCAGCCGCCTGCTGGGCGCGATCATCGAGGCCAGCCATGACGACAAGGGCATCATCTGGCCCGAAGGCGTGACGCCCTTCCATGTCGGTATCGTCAACCTGAAACAGGGCGACGTATCCACCGACAGCGCCTGCGAGGCGATCTATGCCGAGTTGAAGACCCGCGGTCTGGACCCGCTTTACGACGACCGCGACGAACGTGCGGGGGCGAAATTCGCCAGCATGGATCTGATCGGCCTGCCGTGGCGGGTGACGGTCGGGCCGCGTGGCCTTGCCAATAACAAGGTCGAGCTGACCAACCGCCGCACCGGCGAAAGCGAAGAGATGTCGCCGCAGGAAGCCGTGGATCGACTGCAGCAGATCTATCTGCCGGTGCTGAACGCAGGCGCTCCGGCTGCGGCGAAATGATCGGGGTGCTGCGACTGGCGGGCGGCATCGCTTGCGCCGTCTGCCTGTCGCAGTTCCCGGCCTTTTCCGATCAATACGTTCAGCGCCTTGGCGGGCAGGTCGATTCGCTGGCCCGCGTGGTGCAGGAATTCGACGCCAGCGCCACTCGGGCAGGTCTGAGCCGCGAAGAAGCGCTGGCCGATCTGTCGGGCAGCCGTTTCCGCGATCTGCATCAGGATGACATGCGCCGCGCCTTCACCCGGCTGGACCATGCCCGCGCCGATCTGGCCATGCTGCGCATTGCATCGCCGCTGGAGCGGATGGCCCTGCCCCACCGCCTGCGGGACACCGAAACCCTTGCCGCCACTTGGTCCGATTTCAGTCCGGCGATTCCGGTTACCGCCGCAGGTCTATGGGCCGCGGGAATCGGTTTTGCCGGGGGCTGGTTGCTGATCGCGCTGCTGAGTATTCCGTTCCGGCGTCAGAAACAGCATCTGGGCTGGCGGTAACGGGCAATAAACTTGCCTGAAAAGCCTCGTAAATGCCAGAATATCACGCTTTTCTTTTGGCAACCGCCCTTTTAACCTGCACGGCAGGAAAAGATTTCCAACTGGGAGACAAAAAATGAAAAAACTGCTTCTTGCGACCGCCGCCAGTGCATTGATCGCTGGTGCCGCCGGCGCTGAAGAGATCAAGCTGGGCATGTCGCTGGGCTTTACCGGACCGCTGGAATCGATGGCGCCGGGCATGGCTGCCGGGGCTGAGCTGGCAATGAAAGAGGTCAGCGACTCGGGCCTGCTGCTGGACGGCTCGACCGTCGTCGGCGTGCGGGGCGATTCGACCTGCGTTGACGCCGCTGCGGCCAGCGCCACTGTCGAGCGTCTGATTACCGCCGAAGGCGTCAAGGGCATCGTCGGCGGCATGTGTTCGGGCGAAGCGATTGCGTCGCTGGAAAACGTCGCCAAGCCGAACGGCATCGTGATGATCTCGCCCTCGGCGACCTCGCCCGCTTTGTCCACGATCGAGGATAACGGCCTGTTCTTCCGCACCTCGCCTTCGGATGCGCGTCAGGGCGAAGTGATGACCGACATCATCCTTGAAAAAGGCATCAACAGCGTCGCCATCAGCTACACCAACAACGATTACGGCAAGGGTCTGGCCGACAGCTTTGCGGCAGCCTACACCGCCAAGGGTGGTAGCGTGACGATCAACGCACCCCACGACGACGGCAAGGCCGACTATTCGGCAGAAGTCGCGGCATTGTCGGCAGCGGGCGGCGATGCGCTGGTCGTGGCCGGTTACGTCGATCAGGGCGGTTCGGGCGTCGTGCGCGGCGCGCTGGATACCGGCGCCTTTGAAACCTTCGTCTTCCCCGACGGCATGGTCGGTCAGGCTTTGGTTGACAATTTCGGCTCGGAAATCGACGGCAGCTTCGGTCAGAACCCCGCCGCTGAAGGTGAAGGCCGCGAGAAGTTCCTTGAAATGGCGACCGCAGCCGGTTTCGACGGAACCAGCGCCTATGCAGCCGAGGCTTATGATGCCGCGGCGCTGATGATGCTGGCGATGGCTGCGGCGAAAAGCAGCGATCCCGCCGTCTGGAAAGACAAGGTGATGGACGTCGCCAACGAGCCGGGCGAACAGATCCTGCCGGGCGAGCTGGCCAAGGCGCTGGAAATCATCAATGGCGGCGGCGACGTCGATTACGTTGGTGGCGCCGCGATCGAGATGGTCGAGCCGGGCGAGACCGCAGGCGTCTATCGTCAGGTCGAGTTCAAGGACGGTGCAATGGAGGTCGTCGGCTACCGCTAAGCCGCGCGAAATGCTCCGGCCCGGCTCCCTTTCAGGGCGCCGGGCCATTTTTCAATGACAAATCCGTAACAAGCGGACACACTTCTCCTATCGGTGAAGACAGGGATTAAAGAATGATCAAGGTCGAAGACCTACACCGACATTTCGGTGGATTCAGGGCCGTGGATGGTGCCAGCATCACCATCGAGACCGGCTCGATCACCGGGCTGATCGGCCCGAACGGTGCCGGAAAATCGACGCTGTTCAACGTCATTGCGGGCGTTCTGCCCCCCACTTCGGGCAAGGTGACGATGGACGGCGAGGACATCACCGGCCTGCCCCCCCACGAGTTGTTCCATCGCGGGCTGTTGCGGACGTTCCAGCTTGCGCATGAATTTTCCTCGATGACCGTGCGAGAGAACCTGATGATGGTTCCCGGCGCTCAAAGCGGCGAGACGATCTGGAAGACATGGCTGCAACGCGCCCGGATCGAACGCGAAGAGGCCGAGTTGCGCAAGAAGGCCGACGAGGTTCTGGACTTTCTGACCATCCGCCACCTGACCCATGAGAAGGCCGGCAACCTGTCCGGCGGTCAGAAGAAGCTGCTGGAACTTGGCCGCACGATGATGGTCGATGCCAAGATCGTCTTTCTGGACGAGGTTGGCGCAGGCGTGAACCGGACACTTCTGGGCACCATTGGCGATGCCATCGTCCGGCTGAACAAAGAACGCGGCTATACTTTCTGCGTGATCGAGCACGACATGGATTTCATCGGCCGCCTTTGCGATCCGGTGATCGTCATGGCCGCAGGCAAGGTTCTGGCCCAGGGTCCGGCCGATCAGATCATGCAGAACGAGGACGTGATCGAGGCCTATCTGGGCACCGGGCTGAAGAACAAGGTCAAGGCCGAAGGGGGTGTCGTATGAGCCAGGTTCAGACACAGGCCGCACCCGCGACGCAGGCGAAAGAGCCCTATCTTTCCGCGACCGCGATGCGCGGCGGCTATGGCAAGGCCGACATCCTGCATGGCTGCACGCTGCAGGTCGATATGGGCCAGATCGCAGTGATCGTCGGCCCGAACGGCGCTGGCAAATCCACCGCGATGAAGGCCGTTTTCGGGATGCTGCCGCTGCGCGAAGGCAGCGTGAAGCTGGATGGTGAGGATATCATCAAGCTGTCCCCGCAAGAGCGCGTTTACAAGGGCATGGGGTTCGTGCCGCAGGTTCACAACATCTTCCCGACCATGACGGTCGAGGAGAACCTTGAAATGGGCGCCTTCATCCGCAAGGACGACATCAAGGACACCATCGAGCAGGTCTATCATCTGTTTCCCGCCGTGGCCGAAAAGCGCAAGCAGGCGGCAGGCGAATTGTCCGGCGGCCAGCGTCAGCAGGTGGCCGTGGGCCGCGCGCTGATGACCCGGCCCCGGCTTCTGATGCTGGACGAGCCGACCGCAGGCGTCAGCCCCATCGTCATGGACGAGTTGTTCGACCGCATCATCGAAATCGCCCGCACCGGCATCTCGATCCTGATGGTCGAACAGAATGCCCGTCAGGCACTGGAGATCGCTGATATCGGCTATGTCCTTGTGCAAGGCACCAATCGCTACACCGACACCGGCGAGGCCCTGATGGCCGACCCGGAAGTCAGACGCACATTCCTGGGGGGCTGAGCCATGGATATTCTCAACGCCCTTGTGGTCTTTCTGAACTTCGTCTTCATCCCCGCTGCCGCCTATGGCGCACAGCTTGCGCTTGGCGCGCTTGGGGTGACGCTGATCTACGGTATCCTGCGCTTTTCGAACTTTGCCCATGGCGACACCATGGCCTTCGGCGCGGCCATCACCATCATCGTGACATGGGGGCTGCAATCACTGGGCATTTCGCTGGGCGTGCTGCCGACGGCGCTGCTGGCCCTGCCCTTCGGCATCGCCGCCACCGCGCTTCTGGTGCTGGGCACCGACCGCGTCGTCTATAGGTTCTACCGGGTGCAGAAGGCCGCACCGATCATCTTCGTGATGGCCTCGGTCGGGGTCATGTTCGTCATGAACGGCCTGACCCGTCTGATCATCGGCGTCGATGAACAGCGCTTCGACGACGGCGCGCGCTTTGTCATCACGGTCCGCGACTTCCGCGAAATGACCGGGTTGCAGGAAGGTCTGGCCTTCCGCACCACGCAGGCGCTGACGCTGGTTATCGCGGTGCTGGTGGTCTGGGCGCTTTTCTGGTTCCTGAACCGCACCAAGTCGGGCAAGGCGATGCGCGCCTATTCCGACAATGAGGATCTGGCGCTGCTGTCGGGGATCGATCCCGAAAAGGTCGTGCGCATGACATGGATCATCGCGGCGGGTCTCGCGACCATTGCGGGCGTGCTTTACGGCCTCGACAAGTCCTTCCGGCCCTTCAACTACTTCCAGATCCTGCTGCCGATCTTTGCCGCCGCCATTGTCGGCGGGCTTGGCAATCCGCTGGGCGCAATCGCAGGCGGCTTTATCGTCGCCTTTTCCGAGGTTGCGATCACTTACCCTTGGGTCAAGGTCGCGGGCTATCTGTTCCCGAACTGGGAGCCGGGCGGACTGCTGCAACTGCTGGGGACGGAATACAAATTCGCGGTCAGTTTCGTCATTCTGATCGTGGTGCTGCTGTTCAGGCCAACCGGCCTGTTCCGCGGAAAATCGGTGTAAGGAGGTCAGGACATGTCAACCAATCGTCAAGCCTCTGCCGCAAACCCGTGGCGCGCCCCGATCTTCTTCGCCATCCTTGCAGTGCTGTTCATCCTTGAGGGCACCGTTCGTAACGGCATGTTCTCGGGTAGCTGGAACACCGCACTAGCCATCCTGAACGTCGGGCTGATCTCGGCCATCGTGGCGCTTGGGGTGAATATGCAATGGGGCTATGCCGGCCTCTTCAACGTGGGCGTCGTGGGCTTTCTGGCCCTTGGCGGCCTTGCCCCGGTTCTGGTCTCGCTGCCGCCTGTCGAGGGCGCGTGGCAGGCAGGCGGTCCGCGTCTGCTGCTGTCGCTGGCCGTCGGACTTGGCACGCTGGCGCTGGCCAAGGTGGTCTGGACCCGGTTCCGAAAGGGATGGGCCGTCGCCCTGATCCTGTTGGCCGGTCTGCTGCTTTATCGCTGGCTCTTCGGCCCGGCCTCGACCGCGATCGAGGCGAACAACCCCTCGCGCTATGGCAATATCGGCGGCCTTGGCATGCCGGTCCTGCTGTCCTGGCTGGTCGGCGGTGCCTTTGCGGCAGCGGCGGCATGGGCGGTGGGCAAGGTCGCGCTTGGCCTGCGTTCGGACTATCTTGCCATCGCCACGCTGGGCATCGGCGAGATCATCGTCTCGGTCCTTCGTAACGAGGAATGGCTGGCGCGCGGCGTCAACAACATCACCGGCGTTCCGCGCCCGGTGCCTTACGAGATACAGCTTCAGCAGAACCCCGAATTCATCGACTTCGCCGCCCGTTGGGGCTTCAGCGTGGCCGAGGCCTCGGGGATCTGGGTCAAGATCTGCTATCTGTCGCTGTTCCTTGTCGTGCTGCTGTCGATCATTCTTCTGGCCGAACTGGCGCTGAAATCGCCATGGGGCCGGATGATGCGGGCCATCCGCGACAACGAAACCGCCGCTGAGGCCATGGGCAAGGACGTGACCGCCCGGCATCTGCAGATCTTCGTTCTCGGCTCTGCCGTGATCGGGATCGCGGGCGCGATGATGGTGACGCTGGACGGGCTGATGGCGCCGACCCAGTATAACCCGCTGCGCTATACCTTCCTGATCTGGGTGATGGTGATCGTCGGCGGCTCGGGCAATAACTGGGGCGCGGTTCTGGGCGCGGTTCTGATCTGGTTCCTGTGGATCAAGGCCGAAGTCTGGGGTCCGAACCTGATCGGCTTCCTTGTCTCGCCGCTGCCTGCGGGCGACGTGAAGACGCATCTTCTGGGCAGCGCCGCGCATATGCGCTTCATCGCAATGGGGGCGGTGCTGCTACTGGTGCTACGCTTCGCGCCAAGGGGCCTTGTCCCCGAGAAGTGACACCACTTCTGCCTTAATTCCAACCGGCGCCCCTGCGGCGCCGGTTTTATTTTATGCAGCCGCCGGTTGTCTTTGGCTCTGCGGACAAGCGGGGATTGTCAGCCCCCACAGGCTCGCCTAGCCTGCCGCTTATGACCGATCTCAAAGCCGCCATAGATGCCCGCCGCGAGGCGCTGATCGCGCTGACGCAAGACCTGATCCGTATCCCGACGCTGAACCCTCCGGGCCGCCATTACCGCGACATTTGCGACTATCTTGAGGCGAGGATGGCGCCGCAGGGATGGGATTGCGAACTGGTTCGCGCCCATGGCACCCCCGGCGACAGCGAGGAATTTCCGCGCTGGAATATCGTCGCCCGTCGCAAGGGCAGCCGCCCCGGCGATTGCGTGCATTTCAACAGCCATCATGACGTGGTCGAGGTCGGTCATGGCTGGACCCGCGACCCGTTCGGCGGCGAGCTGGACGGCGACAAGATTTACGGGCGCGGCGCCTGCGACATGAAGGGCGGGCTGGCCGCCAGCATCATCGCCGCCGAGGCTTTCGTGGCCACCCATCCCGATCACGCCGGCAGTATCGAGATCAGCGCCACCGCCGACGAGGAATCGGGCGGCTATGGCGGTGTCGCCTATCTGGCAAGTCAGGGCGCGTTCGCCCATGTCCAGCATGTCATTATCCCCGAACCGCTGCACAAGGACCGCATCTGTCTGGGCCATCGCGGCGTCTGGTGGGCCGAGATAGAGACCCAGGGCCGGATCGCGCATGGCTCGATGCCGTTCCTTGGCGATTGTGCGGTCCGGCATATGGGCGCGGTGCTGGAAGAGATGGAGGCGACATTGTGGCCGCTGCTGGCCAGCAAACACACCGAGATGCCGGTGATCCCGGAAGGGGCGCGATCCTCGACGCTGAACATCAACTCGATCCATGGCGGCGCGGCGGAGCAGGCGGCGGATTTCACCGGGCTGCCCGCGCCCTGCGTGCCCGACCGCTGCCGGATCATCATCGACCGCCGCTTCCTGATCGAAGAGGATCTGCGCGACGTGAAGGCCGAGGTCACCGCCCTGCTGGAGCGAGTGAAGGCTCAGCGGCCCAGTTTCCGCTATGAGGTGCGCGACCTGTTCGAGGTAGTGCCCTCGATGACCGACAAGGATGCCCCCGTCGTGCGGACCACGGCGGCGGCGATTCAGCGGGTTCTGGGGCGCGAGGCGGGTTATGTCGTCAGCCCCGGCACCTATGACCAGAAGCATATCGACCGGATCGGCAAGCTGAAGAACTGCATCGCCTATGGGCCGGGGGTGCTGGATCTGGCGCATCAGCCGGACGAGTGGATCGGCGTGACGGATATGCTGGACAGCGCCAAGGTCATGGCGCTGGTGCTGGAGGATCTGCTGTTGGGCCAGCCGTGAAGAAGATGGCGCGGGCTCTATCTTAAAATCGCGCTGCATGAGACAATTCCACCTGTCCGTGTGCGAAAGGAAAGCAGGATGAACACCGAACAGGGCGTCTTGCGGCTGTCGATCATCATGACCTTCATCGTCGCAGCGGTGGGCGTGGGGTTCGGTATCCTCTCCGGCTCGGCCTCGATCATTTTCGACGGGATTTACTCGCTGACCGATGCCAGCATGACCGTGGTGGCGCTGATCGTGGCGAACCTGATCACCGCCCGCCTGTCCGAGAAACGGCAGGCCCGGCTGGTCAAGCATTTCACCATGGGCTTCTGGCATCTGGAGCCGATGGTGCTGGGCCTGAACGGTGTCCTGCTGACCGGCGCGGCGATCTATGCGCTGGTCACCGCGATTGGCAGCATCATGGCGGGCGGACGGGATCTGAATTTCGGCGGCGCGATCATCTATGCGGTGGTCGTGGTGACTGCCGCAGTGGCGATGGCCGTCAACAATTATCGCGCCAACCGCAAGATCAAGTCGGGCTTCGTGGCGCTGGATGCGCAGGGCTGGGCGATGTCGGCGGCGCTGACCGGCGCCCTGCTGATCGCCTTCATCTTCGGCTGGCTGATCCAGGGCACCGAATGGCAGTGGATGACCCCCTATGTCGATCCGGTCGCGCTGGCGCTGGTCTGTATCGTGGTGATCCCGCTGCCGATCCCGACCATCCGCCGCGCGCTGGCCGATATCCTGCTGGTCACGCCCACGGATCTGAAGGCCCATATCGATCAGATCGCCGCCCGCACCGTCGAGGCCCAGGGCTTTCTTGGTTACCGCGCCTATGTCGCCCGCGTCGGTCGCGGCCGCCAGATCGAGCTGTTCTTCATCGTCCCCACCGGCCTGCCGCCCCGACCGCTGGAGGACTGGGATGCCATCCGCGACCAGATCGGCCACGAGATCGGCGGTGAAAGCCCCGACCGCTGGCTGACCATCGCCTTTACCACCGATCTTGAATGGGCCGAATGATCCGGCTGAACCGCAAGCCACGTTGACGCGTTTCTCATCCGCCCCCACATCGGGGAAAGATGTTGAAAGGATGCCTTGGATGAGCCTGCCCGTCCCGACCCGGCCCGCACTGGACATTGAACTGGACCGGATTGCCCGGAACCAGATCGCGGCGCGCAGCGTGATGATGCGCGGCGTCGAGGCAATCGGCCGCCTGACCGAGGGTGCGGCGACCACCATCCTTGGCATGTCGCCGATCTCGCTTGAAAAGGTCATGGAAAGCGCCTTTCGCCAGCTTTACGACCTGTCGGGCAAGACCGATCAGATCAGCGTGGTCCGCGACACCCCCCGCATCGCCAACCGCGCGGCAGCGATTGCCAGCGGCGCAGCGGGCGGCTGGTTCGGGATCGCGGGGATCGTGCCGGATCTCATCGCCTCGACCACGGTGATCTTCAACTCGATCCAGAAGGTTGCGCGCGAGCATGGCTTTGACACATCAGACCCCGAGGTGCGGCTGGAATGTCTGGCGGTGTTCCAGTTCGGCGAACCGGGCGAAGGCGGCGACGCGGCGGCGAAATCCTTTATCGCCAACCGGCTGCTGACCAACGGGCAGACCGTATCGGCGCTGATCTCGCGCTTCGCGGCAGAGTTCGCCACGCGGATCACGACCAAGCTGGGGGCACAGGCGGTGCCGATCATCGGCGCGGCGACGGGGGCGGCAATCAACTACGCCTTCGCCGATTACTATGAGCGGGTGGCGGATGTGCATTTCAGCCTGTTGAAGCTGGCGAAAGAGCATCCAGAGGCCGATATCGAGGCGGCCTATCGCGAGGCGCTGGACCGGGCCAAGGACCGCCCGAAGGTCAGCTTTGCGGAACGCTTGCGCAAGCGCACCGTACGGAACGATCAGGGGACGGGTTTGGGTAAAACCTGAAGTAACTCAATACCCGCTTTCTGGTAAAGGGCCATCATTGAACAGGTAATCGTACATTTCCTGCAAATAGCGATACAGGGTTTCTTCGTCATCCAACCCGTGGTTGGCATGCTTATCATACCATTCCAAAGTCACCAGCCGCTTTTCCAGAACCTCATCAAAATTCCTTCGGATGATCTCGGACCATTCGGGTTCAAGCTGCAAGCCTTCCTTGAGCGCATCAAGATCGTAATTATTCGTATGAGCAAACAGATGGATCATCATCATCCATTCGTAGGGAACTGGTTTCTTGTCCATAGCTCTCTTCCTCAATTTCCTACCGGATACATCGTGATAAGCTGCGGCTCACCATTGGACGAAAACTTGAAAATTGCTACAGCAATTCCATCTTTGAAATCTATTTCTTCTGTTCCAAAAGGATTACGCCTCGACCCCACACGCCTTACTCCTTCGACTTTATTCGCATAGTTTAAACCCAGGGCATCTTCCAGCGAAACCTCAACTTCAAAAGATCCGCGGCGGACTGATATACTATGAATCGATTCATCTCGGAGATCCCGATATATAGATGACCGCCGTATATGAGTTTCTGCAACAACAAATGCCTCCTCCGTTTTGAATCGTGTTGCGGCCCTTGGTGCCGAATGTGTTCTACCGATTTTTTCACCGTCCATCGTGGTTCCGGTCATTGGATCAATGCCGCGCAAGACACGATCCTCAAGCATCTGCTTCGTCACCGCACCTTCGTGGCGCTGCGGGCCGTGCCCTTGTGTTTCAAGTTCAGCAAATCGGCGGGCAATCAGCATTTCGGTCGTTTGCCGTCGCGCTGGCAACAGTGCTTTAACCCGTGTTGCCGCAGCCAGTATGCCGATCGTCGTTATACGGAATGGCGCCCTTGCAAGACGAACTCCAAGTTTCGCTGCGGCCGTGGTTAATGCAATCCCGCCAAGTGCCGTCGACGCATCCAGATAGGCGACATCGCGATATGCGCGAAGCAGGGTTTCTTCGGAAACCAGTCCAAGTCGATACTCCAGATCAAGTTGCCGCAGATCGGCGTGTTGCGCGGTTACGTGCTCGACAAAAGCATGGGCCAAACTTTCAACGGCATCGGCATCCAAGTTCTCGACTGCTTTGATCGCCGCCGATAGCTTCTGGTGCAGTTCCCGAAGCTCAGCTTCTTCTGCGGGCCGCAGATCACCACCAAAATCGCGCACGCCCAGGTAAAGGTATCTAACCACGGGAATGCTCGTCCGCACCCCATCAGCCAGCGTATCCAACAGTGCGTCTTGCAAGCCCTGCCCCTCAGCCGTCGCTATGCGTGCGGACAATCCCACGGCAACCCTGACGTCAGTCAGCAGGATTGCGCCATCAAGGATGGCTGGCTCAGCAAAACAACGACAATTGTATCCATCACCGGGATGGCCGTCGCTGAACCTATTGTCCCACGAGAACAACCTGTCGTCGCGTTCAGCGTGTGCTGCACGGACCTTGATATCATCGCGGCTACGCCAGATATAATGTGTGACCCCCAACTGCTGTTGGCGCCATTGATTCACTACGGCGGAAAAACGCTCCGTCAGCTGATCGGAAATCTCTGCGATCTTGTCATAACGATTGGACGGGCTATCCGTCTCCGGTAAGTCAGCTATCAGCGATTCGAAATTGGAAACATGTCTGAATATCAGTTCATCGACATTCTCCACTTCGGGATCAGGAATGATCTTGGCTCGTTGGAAAACACCTAACAGATAGGCCCAACTCTCTTTCGAGACATCATGCAAGCGCATTTCAAAAGTCGAAAGCGTAAAGCTATCGACGGTTACTTCTTTCACCTCTGGTAGCGAAGTCTCTCCTTGCAAACGCAAGACGAGGCTGGCCTGTCCACCACGGCGGATAAATTCCGCAAAGTTAGCAAAACTGGTCATGGCGATCCCACAATTGATCGCCAAAAAATAATCGTAGAAACTCTAACAAGATCTTAATCAGGCGTACGTACGCAACGCGCCTTCTAGAACGGCACGTCGTCGTCAGCGATCCCGACCGACTGAACATAAGCAGCCTTGATGTTCTTGAAGCCCGCCTCGAACTGAATGGTCAGCGTATCCTCGGCCATGCCCATCACTTCACCCTCGCCGAATTTCGGGTGGATGACGCGGTCGCCAACAGTAAAGCTGGAGGCCGGGCTGGCATTGATCGTCACCGGCGTGCGGTGAACCGGCCCCTTGCGTTCCACAGCCCGCGCCTGCATCCGCTTCCAGCCGGGTGAGTTATAGACATCGGCCTTGGCCGCGCGATCATACATCGCGTCGCCCGGACTAGCCCCGGCGAAGGCCATCGCCGCGCCGTAGCCGCCACCGTAAAGGCCGGGCGGGGTCAGCACCTCGACATCATCGGCTGGCAGTTCGTCGATGAAGCGCGACGGCATTGAGGATTGCCACTGGCCGTAAAGCCGCCGGTTCCCCGCGAAACTGATCGTCGCCAGACGCTCGGCCCGGGTGATGCCGACATAAGCAAGCCGCCGTTCCTCTTCCAACCCTTTGGTGCCGCTTTCGTCCATGGCGCGCTGGTTGGGGAACAGCCCATCCTCCCATCCCGGCAGGAAGACCAGCGGGAATTCCAGCCCCTTGGCGGCATGAAGCGTCATGATGCTGACCTGCTCACCCGCCTCGCCATCATCCCGGTCCATAACCAGCGCGACATGTTCAAGAAAGCCCTGAAGGTTTTCGAATTCTTCCAGCGCCTTGACCAGTTCCTTGAGGTTGTCCAGCCGCCCCGGCGCGTCGGGGGATTTGTCGTTCTGCCACATCGCGGTATAGCCGGATTCGTCCAGCAGGCGTTCGGCCAGTTCGACATGGCTGACGGTGCTGTCGATCGCATCCGCATGCCAGCGCCCGATCCCGGTCACGAAGTCGCGCAGATTGGTCAGCCCCTTGCCGCCCAGATGGCCTTCCTCGACCACGATCCGCGCGCCGTCCAGCAGCGACACACCATTTTGCCGCGCCACCACCTGAATGGTCTGCAACGCCTTGTCGCCAAGACCGCGCTTGGGGGTGTTCACGATCCGCTCAAACGCCAGATCGTCGGCGGGGCTGACCACCAGCCGGAAATAGGCCATCGCGTCGCGGATCTCGGCCCGTTCATAGAAGCGCGGGCCGCCGATCACGCGGTAAGGCAGGCCGATGGTCATGAAGCGATCCTCGAAGGCGCGCATCTGGTGGCTGGCGCGGACAAGGATCGCGATATCGTTGAGGCTTACTTGCCCGATGGCGGCGCGATGGCCGCCGTGGAAGGCCTCGATCTCTTCGCCGATCCAGCGGGCCTCAGCCTCGCTGTCCCAATGGCCGATCAGGCGGACCTTTTCGCCCGGCTCTGCATCGGTCCACAACGTCTTGCCCAGCCGCCCCTGATTGGTCGCGATCAGCCCCGAGGCAGCGGCAAGGATCTGCGGGGTCGAGCGGTAATTCTGCTCCAGCCGGATCACCTGCGCGCCGGGAAAATCCTTCTCGAACCGCAGGATGTTGCCGACCTCGGCTCCGCGCCAGCCATAGATCGACTGATCGTCATCGCCTACACAGCAGATGTTTCGATGCGCCTGCGCCAGCAGCCGGAGCCACATATATTGCGCAACGTTGGTATCCTGATACTCGTCCACGAGGATATAGCGGAACCGATCCTGCCAGCTTTTCAGCACATCCGGATGCGCCTGAAACATGGTCACGCAATGCATCAGCAGATCGCCGAAATCGACGGCGTTCAGGGTCAGCAGACGTTCCTGATAGGCCGCATAAAGCCTGCCGCCCCAGCCGTCGAAACTGGCCGCGTCGCCCTTGGGCAGGTTCGGCGGGGTCAGGCAACGGTTCTTCCAGCCATCGATCAGCCCGGCCAACTGCCGCGCGGGCCAACGCTTCTCATCCAGATTTTCGGCCGCGATCAACTGCTTCAACAACCGGATCTGATCGTCTGTGTCCAAAATGGTGAAGCTGGGCTTCAGATGCAGCGTGCCGTTGCCGATCAACTCGGCATGGCGGCGCAGGATCTTGACGCTGATCGAGTGGAACGTGCCCAGCCACGGCATCCCCTCGACCACCTCACCCAAAAGGCGCGCGATCCGGTCCTTCATCTCGCGGGCGGCCTTGTTGGTAAAGGTCACCGCAAGGATTTGCCCCGGTCGCGCCTTGCCCAGCATCAAGAGATGCGCGATCCGCGTGGTCAGCGCCCGCGTCTTGCCGGTCCCCGCACCCGCCAGAAGCAGAACCGGCCCATCCAACGCCTCGACCGCCGCGCGCTGCGCCGCGTTCAGGCCGTCCAGATAGGGCATCGGCCGTGCCGCAGCGGCGCGCTGCGACAGAGGGACGGGTTTATCGGAATCGTCGATCAGGTCCATCGCCTCAACATAAGCGCAAGCGCGGCACAAGGAAAGCCTGTGTTCCGCTTATGTTCCAGCCCCTGCATTGGTCGCCAAATATCCTCGGGGGTCTGGGGGTGGAAAACCCCCAGCTAGGCCCGCAACCCCGCGAAGGTCATCGGGTCCAGCGAGGATTGCGCAAAGGTCGGCCCGTCCACCAACAGACTGACCGCATCATGCGAATGCAGCGATTCCTGATGGCTGGCAATGATGCGGAAATCGCCGAAGCGGTCGTCCTCCTGCAATTCCTTGGCAAAGGCGCGCACGGCGTCCTCGACGAAGATCGGATTGGCGGCGTTTAGCTCTGCAAAAGCCTGCTCGTCCTCGCGCTTGACCATCACCTGCGTTTCGGTCGGCACGGCGCGGCGGCACAGTTCCACCATATCCTCGAACCAGACCTTCTCCGGCCCCTTCATCACCGCCGAAATCCGCGCGACCGAGCGTTGCGAATGCGGCGTTGCCAGACGGCCCCGCGTCTCGCGCGCATGTTCGGACAGTTCCAGCGAGCAAGGGCAGGTCGAGGAATATACATAGTCGAAATGCATGATCCGCAGCCGCTGACCCTGATGTTCCAGCACTTCCTGCGCGATGTCGTAATATTGCCAGCCGGACAGACCCGACCGCAGCGAGTCGACCCGGATTGGATAGGAAAACCGCATCTGAATCCGCGCATCGAAGGCATCCAGATCGGATTTGTAATCGTCCAGCGCGGCCTCCAGCACCTTCAGGCTGAACAGATGCTCGGAATGGCCATAGAAGGACCGCATGATCCGGCTCATATTGATGCCCTTGCGGTCGGCCTCAAGGCTGACGGTGCCGGTTACGCTGGTTTCCAGCGCGATCTCTCCACCGTCACGGGTCTGATAGCGGATCGGCAGCCGGAAATTCGAAATGCCGACATGCTGGATCGGTGCGCGCGCACCGACGATCAGGCTGGCGGGGCCGTTCTGAAGATCGGGCAGCCCTGCCTTATAGGTGTCGCTCACCCGGAACTTCGCATCATATTCACGGATCAGCGCGGGATAGGCGGGCACGATCGGACGGGCTTCGGTCATAGAGCTTACCTCTGGACAGCCAAATGGCACTTATGCCCGAATATGGGGGCATGGGTCGCATTTCTAAAGTGTCTTGCGCCGGTCCCGTAGCGAAAACCGGCGCATGAGGGGTTTTAAGCGGCGATCACGCCCCAAGCGCGCCGTTCAGGTCGGCGATCAGGTCGGCAGTATCCTCAAGCCCGATCGAGACCCGCAGCAGGCCCGGCGTGATGCCCAGCTCTGCCTTGATCTCGTCGGACAGCCGCTGGTGGGTGGTCGTCGCCGGGTGGGTGACGATGGATTTCGCATCGCCCAGATTGTTGGAAATCTTGACGATGTTCAGCCGGTCCAGCGCCGCGAAGGCGGCTTCTTTGCCACCCTTGACCTCGATCGCGATCATCGTGCCGCCCGAACCCATCTGCCGCATCGCCAGATCATGCTGCGAATGATCGGCAAGCCCCGGATAGATCACCCGGCTTAGCGCGGGATGGCCCTGCAACGCCTTGGCAATCGCCAGCGCGCTGTCGGCCTGTGCCCGGACCCGCAGATCCATCGTGGTCAGGCCGTTCAGCATGATCCAGCTATGGAACGGGCTGATCGCGCCGCCGGTATGTTTCAGATAGGGCTCGGCCACCTCGCGAACGAATTGCCGCGTGCCGCAGATCACCCCGGCCAGCGCGCGCCCGCCGCCATCGATATGCTTGGTCGCCGAATAGACGACCACATCGGCCCCCTGCTCGACCGCTTTCGAAAAGACCGGCGTGGCAAAGACATTGTCCACCACGACCAGCGCCCCCGCCGCATGGGCGATATCGGCAACGGCCTTGATGTCCACGATCTCCAGCCCCGGATTCGACACCGATTCGAAGAACACCGCCTTGGTGCCGGGCCGGATCGCAGCCTGCCACTGATCCAGATCGGTGCCATCGACATAGCTGACCTCGACCCCATAGCGGACCAGCAGGTCCAGCACATAGAGGCAAGACCCGAACAGCGCCTTCGCAGCGACCACATGATCCCCCGTCCGGCACATCGAGAACAGCGCCCCGTTCACCGCAGCCATGCCGCTGGCGGTCGCAAACGCATCCTCGGTCCCTTCCAAAGCGGCGATCCGATCCTCGAACATTCGGGTGGTCGGGTTGCCGTAGCGGGCGTAGATGAATTCATCCGGGCCAGTGCCCTGAAAGCGCTTTTCGGCCTGTTCGGCGCTGTCATAGACAAAGCCCTGGGTCAGGAAAATCGCTTCCGCCATCTCGCCATATTGGCTGCGACGGGTGCCGTGATGAACTGCTTGCGTGCGGGGACCATACCCGCCGTTCGAGGCTTGATCTGTCATCTTGGATATGCCTTGTGCTAACAGACCGGGGTTAGCGCCCGGCGCCGCCGCGTGCAAGCGGAACCGGCAGACTTCCGGCCCGGCGCCACACTGCGGAAAACATCCATACTTACTTTCAGTTCATTAACCAAATGGACAGCTATGAAAAAACCGACAGTCTGGGTAAGTTTTTCCTGCAATCGGGGAAACCGGGATCGCAGGATCTCCGGAATGCCCTGATGAGCCGCAGATGGGATGACGGTGTGGTGTCTGACTGGTCCGTGGCTCGAATGCGCTCCGCGTTTTTGGCGAGAGGGCATTTGCAAACGGACTGCGCGCATCATGCGCCCGGTCTGCCGAGTGGTACGGAGTTTATTCGTTCCGCCGTCATATCAGCATCATCGCCAGAACTGGCGACGGTGCCGAAACTGGCGGTCTTTTAACAGTTGCCCTGCCGCTAGGCATGGTCGAGGCGCGTTTTCCGCCCCCGGTGCGGATAGTGTTTTGTGTTGTTGTGAGTGATGCCTGGACCCGGAGCCAAGGGGGCGGATATCCGCCCCCTTGCTGCGTTTTGATTACAGGTAATCGCCGCGCTGCAATCCGTATTTCGCCATCTTCTCGTTCAGCGTCCGGCGCGGCAGGCACAATTCGTCCATGACGCTGGCAATGCTGCCCTTGTGACGGCGCATCGTGTTGTCGATCAGCATCTTTTCGAAGCTCTCGACATATTCCTTCAGCGGCTTGCCCTCGGTCGTGGTGGCCTGCTGGTTGTCATCGCCATCCGCCATCAGAAGCGAGGCGATGCTGCCCGAGCCGCGACGGTTCTGCAGCACCGCACGTTCGGCCACATTGATAAGCTGACGGATATTGCCCGGCCACGGCGCCTGCAACAGTTGCGCCGCCTCTTGTGCCGACACTTGCGGCGGCTCGCAGCCATATTCCTCGCTGAACTGTTCGGCCATGCGGGTGAACAGCGCCAGAATATCCTCGCCCCGCGCGCGCAGCGGCGGCAGGGTGATTTTCAGCGCCGACAGCCGGTAGAACAGATCGGGGCGCAGCGAATCCTCGGCCTTGCGGCCCTCGCCGCGCGCATTGGAGATTGCGATGATCCGGGTTTCCGCCGGGGTGCCCTGTTCGCTGATAAAGGCCAGCAGACGAGCCTGAAGCGGCTCTGACAGGGCCTCGATATCCTCAAGCGACAGCGTGCCGCCACGGGCTTCCTCAACGGCAGGCAAACCATCTTCCAGCGGACCGAAGAGGCGCGCGGTCAAGGCTTCGTCGCTATAGGCCGCGCAGGATACCGGGATGAACTTCTTCGAGGCGCGCGGCCCGACCGCATGTAGCGCATGCGCCACCAGCGTCTTGCCGGTGCCGGTCTCGCCGTCGATCAACACGTGACCATCGGCCTGTCCCAGATCCAGAATATCCTCGCGCAGGCGGTCCATGACCGGGCTGGTGCCGATCAGCTTCGACATCACCTGCTGACCTTCCGACAGGTCACGCCGCAGGGCGCGGTTGTCCAGTGTCATCCGGCGCGTTTGCGTGGCCTTCTTGGCCAAAGCGGTCATCTTGTCGGGATTGAACGGCTTTTCCATGAAATCCATGGCGCCGATCCGCATCGCCTCGACCGCCATCGGCACATCGCCGTGGCCGGTGATCATGATGACCGGCAGGCCCGAATCCAGCCCCATCAGCCGTTTCAGAAATGCGATGCCATCCATCCCCGGCATGCGGATGTCCGACACGACGATCCCCGGCCAGTCCGAGCCGATCACCTTCAGCGCGTCCTCGGCACTGGCATAGGTCTCTGTCTCGAAGCCGGACAGGACCAGCCACTGACTGATGGACTCACGCATGTCAGGTTCATCGTCTACGATCGCGATCTTCAGTTTGCGCGACATCCGTCGGTTCCTCTCTCGAATAGTCTATTCGGCGGCTAGCGCCCGATTTGGTTGGTCAGGATCATGCAGGGGAAGTTCCACCATGAACACGGCCCCGCCCTCGTTTTCATTATGCGCGGTCAGGCGACCTCCGAAGTCCGCAACAATAGAGGAAGAAATCGCCAGACCCAATCCGGTTCCCTCGCCCGGCTTTTTCGTTGTCCAGAAGGGTTCAAACAGTTTTTCCAGATCAGAGACACCCGGCCCGTTATCGCGGACGGACACATAGGCGTGAGCGCCTGTTTCCACGCTGATCTCGATCCGCGCATCGCGTTTGTCCTTCACCGCGTCCACGGCATTGCGCAGCAGGTTGATGATCACTTGCTCCAGCCGGATGCGGTCGGCCAGCACCATCACCTTGCCGCGAGGCCGGTTCTGCACCACGCGGATA
Organism: Paracoccus caeni; assembly: GCF_016629665.1. Classification (GTDB taxonomy): domain Bacteria; phylum Pseudomonadota; class Alphaproteobacteria; order Rhodobacterales; family Rhodobacteraceae; genus Paracoccus; species Paracoccus caeni. The sequence continues at coordinate 369,877 of NZ_JAEPRQ010000001.1, read as the reverse complement.
CTGCGCGTGCGCAACTGTGGCTCCATCATTGTCAGCGCGGAACTGACAGCGGCCCGTAAATCAACGGGTTCCACCGCCTCGCCACCCTTGCGGGCATAGGATTTCAACTGCCGGGTAATGGCGCCCATCCGCTCGATCAGATCATCGATCCGCTGGAAACTGGACATCGCCTCTTCACTGCGCCCACGCTGCAACAGCAGCCTTGCGCCCGCCAGATAGGTCTTCATCGCGGCCAGCGGCTGATTCAACTCATGGCTGACGCCCGCCGACATCTCGCCCAATGCCGCCAGCTTCGAGGATTGCTGCATCGTCTGCTCGGCAACCCGCAATTCCTTCTGCACCCGCTCGCGCTCGGCGATCTCGCGGGTCAGCCGCATATTCAGCGCCCTGAGGTCAGCCGATTCGCGCATATAGGCCGCCGATTGCCGCCGCGCCCGCCGCGACAACGCATAGAACGTCCCGGCCAGCAGGATCGCAAAGCCCATGATCTCCAGCGCCAGAACCGCATTCACCCGCTCGCGGATCGAGGCGTAGGTGGTGAAGCTGATCATCCGCCAGCCGCGAAACGGCACCCGCGCCTCGCTTTGCATCACTGCGCGGCCTTGCAGATAGGCATCGGCAGGCGGTGCGGTCCAGTCCGCCGTGACCTGAAACGCCCGCTGGATCGCCGAGGGCGCAGACCGCACCTCCAGCGCCTCGGGCAACGTCCGCCCCCGCCAGCGCGGCTCGGTCGCCAGAATGATATTGCCCTCGCTGTCGGTCACCGCCACCGCGTCCGATATCCCCGCCCACGACTTCTCAAGCCGCGACAGATCGACCCCCACGACGATCACCCCCAAGGTTCGCCCGTCCGAGACGACGGCCCGCGAATAGGTGAACTCGTAAAGCGCAGAGCCTTGATTAGCCACGTTGAAAACGGTGTCACGCGAGCGCAGCGCATCGACGAAATAGCGCGCATTGACGCTGTTCGTGCCCAGTTGGTAGCGGTCGGTCGAGGCCACCGTGCGCCCCGACGCATCCAGAAGCCGGATCGAGGCGGCGCCGATTTCCCTCTGCGCCGCCATAAGCTGCGCCGAGGTGATCGAGAAATCATTGCTGTCCAGCGACCGGATCAGCGCCGGATCGCGCGCCAGCAACAGCGGCACCACGGCATTCCGCTGCAATTCGGACAGCAGGTTGCCGGTGTAAAGCGCCAGCCGCAATTCGGATCTGACACGGGTGTTTTCAGAAAAGCGCGCGGTCAGCCATGCATTCGTGGTCCATGTCGCCGCTAGCGCGGTCAGGAAAATCGCCACCACCGTCAGCCGCAGCCACCAGGGAGAAAACGATTGTGCCCCCCTGCCCACGTCCTGCCCGGTCGCTTTTTTCCTGTCCTGATCCCTGATCACCAAGTCGGTCCGACATTGTTGCGAAACTGACGCAACTTAAGCCCAGAACCGCTTTGGCTCAAGTCAGGCGTGAACAAGCCCGTTCACCAACGAGCGGAACAGCGCCGCCCCATCGGCCCCGCCATGCGCCGGGTCCACCGCCCGCTCGGGATGCGGCATCAGGCCCAGCACGCGCCGGTTGTGCGACAGAACGCCCGCAATATCCGCGACCGAGCCGTTGATCGCCGGCGCATAGGTGAAGGCGATCCGGTCATTATCGCGCAACTCGGCCAGATCCTCGGTGGTGATCTGGTAGTTGCCGTCGTGATGGGCGACCGGCAGGGTGATCTGCTGACCCTTCTCATAATCAGCCGTGAAGGCGCTGTCCGTCGTCACGACATCCATCACCACCGGGCGGCAGATGAAGGTCAGCCCGGTATTGCGCATCAGCGCGCCGGGCAGCAGGCCCAGCTCGGTCAGCACCTGAAAGCCGTTACAGACGCCCAGCACGAAGCCGCCCTTGGCCGCATGCCGCTTCAACGCCCCGGCGATCGGCGATTGCGCCGCGATGGCACCGCAACGCAGATAATCGCCGTAAGAAAAGCCACCCGGCACGCCGACGACATCAACGCCCTCGGGAAGCGCATCATCCTTGTGCCAGACCCGCGTGACCTCGGCGCCCGCCTGTTCGAAGGCTACGGCAAGATCACGGTCACAATTCGATCCGGGAAAGGTAATGACGGCGGCTTTCATGGCGCGGGCTCCGGCTGAGGGGATGGCGTTGCCATAGCGCAGAAACGCAGCAGTGTTAAGCCGTGTTCGCTCCCTGCCAACAATCCCCATCGCCTTTGAAGCGCCCGCCCGGAATCGAGGTGCCTGAAAGGCACCGCCGGGCAGTGCACAGCCGCCCCCCGGCTGGGCACTCGTCACCGTCTCGCGCTACAGATATGGCAGGAGAGGCGGCACCATAAAGTGTCCAGCACAACCGTTGCTGTGCCCATCCGCGACTGTGCCCCGCCCTCGGCCCTGTGCGGCAGCGACCGAAAGACGGAACCTCGATCAAACCACTCGCCCCCGCCAATGAAAAAGGCCGGGGTCACCCCCGGCCTTCGCGCTCAGTTCAGAGCTTTGTTCAGATATTCATCGACCTTTTCCAGATAGCCCATGGTGGTCAGCCATTTCTGATCCGGCCCAACCAGCAGCGCCAGATCCTTGGTCATGAAGCCATCTTCCACCGCCTGCACGGTCACACGCTCCAGCGTCTCGGCAAAGTTCAGCAGCGGGGTGTTGTCGTCCAGCTTGGCGCGATGCTTCAGACCGCCCGTCCAAGCATAGATCGACGCGATCGAGTTGGTCGAGGTCTGGTTGCCCTTCTGATGCTCGCGATAGTGGCGGGTCACGGTGCCGTGCGCCGCCTCTGCCTCGACGGTCTTCCCGTCCGGCGTCATCAGAACCGAGGTCATCAGCCCAAGCGAGCCAAAGCCCTGCGCCACGATGTCCGACTGCACGTCGCCATCATAGTTTTTGCAGGCCCAGACATAGCCGCCCGACCATTTCAGCGCGCTGGCGACCATATCGTCGATCAGGCGGTGCTCGTAATGGATACCGGCCTTTTTGAACTGATCGGCGAATTCGGCGTCATAGATCTCTTGGAAGATATCCTTGAAGCGGCCATCATAGGCTTTCAGGATGGTGTTCTTCGTGGACAGATAGACCGGGAAATTCCGCTGCAGGCCATAGTTGAACGAGGCGCGGGCGAAATCGCGGATCGAGTCGTCCAGGTTGTACATCGCCATCGCCACACCCGAGCCCGGCGCCTGGAACACTTCATGCTCGATGGTCTCGCCATCTTCGCCGACGAACTTGATCGACAGCTTGCCCGCACCGGGGAAGCGGAAATCGGTGGCGCGATACTGATCGCCAAAGGCGTGACGGCCAACGATGATCGGGCGGGTCCAGTGCGGCACCAGACGCGGCACGTTCTTGCAGATGATCGGCTCGCGGAAGATCACGCCGCCAAGGATGTTGCGGATCGTGCCGTTGGGCGAACGCCACATCTTCTTCAGGCCGAATTCCTCGACGCGGGCTTCGTCCGGGGTGATCGTGGCGCATTTGACGCCGACGCCGTATTGTTTGATCGCATTGGCTGCATCAATGGTGATCTGGTCGTCGGTGCGGTCACGCTCTTCGATGCCCAGATCGTAATATTTCAGGTCCACATCCAGATAGGGCAGGATCAGTTTTTGCTTGATGAAGTCCCAGATGATCCGGGTCATTTCGTCGCCGTCTAATTCGACGACAGGATTGGCTACCTTGATCTTGGTCATGGATGGTTCCCTTGTTGGCGTTGGGGGCTCTGGCGCGGGTCATAGCGGCAAATGTCGCGAAAGAAAAGACGGTATGCGATTGTATGCCGAAAAAGCCGCCAGATTTCCCTGATAGCCGCCGCAACGCCCTACCCGACACCCAAACGCAACACCAGCGTGCGCAAGCGGTGTACAGGCTGTGCTCGCCCTGTGCACGCGCAGTGGACGGGTTGTGCAGCCAAAATCCCAGCATTTGCTGGCCAAAGCCGCACCTGCGTTTCTTCGTTGCTAAAATACCGATTGCAACGCCCGCAACCCGTTGCGCGGGTGGCTTTCAGCCTGCCAGCATCCCGTCCGACCGCTGAAGCAGCCAGTCCCAAAGCTCCGGCATCCCGCGCTGGATCTTCACCCCTACGCGGTCCTGCAATTGCTGCCGCGTCACCTGATATTCGGTCCACGTCCCGCCACCGCAGGCGATGTTCAGCATAACCGGCTGCGCCCGGTCCAGCGCATTGGCAAAGATCGAGGACGGCGTCTCATTCGCCTCGAACTCATCCCAAAGCGCCCTGAATTCACGAGACAATTCGCCCGGCAGCAACCCGAAGATGCGCGCCGCCGCAGCCTCTTCCGCCGCCATCTGCGCGGCTCCGTGATGAGTCAGCCCATTGCCGGAATGGATCGGGACATCGCCGGTATCGATTTCTGGCAGGTCATGCAGGATCAGCATCCGGATCACCCGCCCGATCTCCACGCCCTCACCCGCCAGAGGCGCAAGGATCAGCGCGTAAAGCGCCAGATGCCAGCTATGCTCGGCACTGTTCTCGCGCCGCCCCGAATGAATGCGCCCGGCCCGCATCACCGACTTCAGCCGATCTGCCTCGGCCAGAAACCGAAGCCGCGCCGCCACCCCCGTCTCGGCCCCGCGCCCGGCCATCAAAGCCTCTGCAACCTCAATGATTGCTGGCCATTCCTGCCTTAACCGCAGCGCCCGACCCCGGCTCATATTGTCACGGCAGATATCCAGATGCTCAGGAATCGGCGTGGGCGCAAGCAGCACCTGAAACAGCGGCTGGATATGATCCATGCGCTTGGCAAAGCGCGCGTCCTCGGTCTCTGCCGCCTCGAATTCCTGCCACAGCCCGATCATCTCATCGCCATTCGGGATCATCCCGAACAACCGCCGCGCCGCCGCCAGTTCGGCCGCCGCCACCGCCTCTGCATCATGCGCCAGATGGATCGGATGGTCGCCGGTATCGATCTCGACCAGATCATGCAGCAGGATCATGGCGATAGCCCGATCCGAGGCACCAAAAGCCATCGCGTAAAGCGCGACATGCCAGCTATGCTCGGCGCTGTTCTCGGCCCGCGACAGGTCCATCAGCACACTGGCCCGATCCACCGATTTCAGCCGGTCGGCCTCACAGAGAAAATCGAACGCAGCCTGCAGATCGCTCACTCGCCTGCCCTTTCGGCAAAGGTTTCGCCAAACCGCCAGGCCAGCATCGCGCAGATCAAGGCCGGGGCGATATAGGGCAAGACCTCTATCCGATCCGCGATGGAACAGCCACCCGCCGCCTCACGCCGCAGGTTCCACGCAACCACTGCGGCGAAGGCGACCGTGCCCATCGCGATGACCCACTGCCTGCGCCCCCATGTCCGCAGGGCCAACAGCGCAAAGGGCAGCAAACTCAACAGAAACACGGCCAGATCGCGCCATTCCATGCCCGCCAAGACCGATGCCAGATCCGGCGCGGGATAGCGGAACAACGCAGCCTCGGGCGTCATGTTCAAAAGCCCCGACTGGGCCACGCAATGCAGGATCTCCTGCCGCAGCCCTGCCGTCAGCAGCGTCAGCGCAAGGGCAAGCCCGGCCACCGACAGCAGCCAGAGCCCGCCCAGGGCTTTCTTCAACGCGTGTTCTCGGTCAGCCTGCGCCGCACATAGGTCTGCACCAGATCGATCATCGGCTTCATATGCGCCTCGTCATCGCGGAAAAAGTGGTCCGCGCCCTCGATCTCTTCATGGGTGACGGTGATGCCCTTCTGCTCGCGCAGCTTGCTGACCAGCGTATGCGTGTCTTTCGGCGGTGCCACCCGGTCGGCGGTGCCGTTCACGATCAACCCGGACGAGGGGCAAGGCGCGAGGAAGCTGAAATCATACTGGTTCGCCGGGGGCGACACGCTGATAAAGCCGGTAATCTCGGGGCGGCGCATCAGAAGTTGCATCCCGATCCATGCCCCGAAGCTGAAGCCCGCGACCCAGCAATGCTTGCTGTTGGGGTTCATCGCCTGCAGATAATCCAGCGCCGAGGCGGCATCCGACAGCTCGCCAATACCCTGATCGAACTCGCCCTGCGACCGGCCCACGCCACGGAAATTGAACCGCATCACGGTGAAGCCCATGTTGTAGAAGGCGTAATGCAGGTTATAGACGACCCGGTTGTTCATCGTGCCGCCATATTGCGGATGCGGGTGCAGGATGATCGCGATCGGCGCGTCGGGCTTGCCCGCTTGCGGGTGATAGCGGCCTTCAAGACGGCCTTCGGGACCGGGGAAAATCAACTCTGGCATCGTGTTCCTTCGGGGCTTTCGGTGTTTTCTTGACGCATTGGCGCGCGGCTTCTAGATGAGCTATCTGGGATGCCTGCGCGAAATGCGCAAGAAACAGGCCATGGCGGCATAGCGCGGCTGCGCCTGTGCCGTCAATGGAACGCTGCGTAAGGGGAGGCCGAGCCATGAAACTGTCCACCAAAGGACGTTACGCGATCATCGCTCTGGTCGATCTGGCGATCGCAAGAGGGGATGACCTGACCTCGCTGGCGGAAATATCGGAACGGCAGGATATTTCGCTGCCCTATCTGGAACAGCTATTCGTGCGCCTGCGCCGGTCCGGGCTGGTCGCATCGGTGCGCGGACCGGGCGGCGGCTACCGTCTGGCACGGGCGCCAGAGACCATCCGCATCGCCGAAATCCTTGAAGCCGTCGATGAGACCGTCAGCGCCATGCATGTCGGTGCCGGTGCCTCGGGCGGGGTGTCGGGGTCGCGGGCGCAGACGCTGTCGAACCGGCTGTGGGAAAGCCTGTCGGCGCATGTCTATGTGTTCCTGCACAATCACACGCTGGCGGATGTGGCAAAGAACCAGCTTCTGCCCTGCCCCGCCTTGCCGCAAATCCTGAACGTGGTGGACGAATAACGCTGCACGACCGGAGCCACGGCCATGATGATCTTTCTTCGACATGGCCTGGCCTTCCTGTCGGTGCCCAAGACCGGCACCCACGCCTATCAGGCGCATCTGGGCGGCATGGCCGACATTATCTTCCGCCATCCCCAGCATCTGAAGCACATGGGCCTGCGAAAGCTGGAACAGCGTATCCTGCCGCTGATCCAGCCCGATAGGCCGCTGGAAACCTTTGCCGTCATCCGCGAGCCGGTGGATTGGCTGGGAAGCTGGTATCGCTACAGATCGCGGCCAGAGGTCAGGAACCGGCAAAGCTCGACCCATGGCATGAGCTTTGACCGCTTTGTCGAGGATTACCTGTCCCCCGCCCCTCCGCCCCATGCGGCGGTCGGATCGCAGGCGAACCTGCTGACGGCAGATGCGGGGAAGCGCGTCGATCATCTTTACCGTTACGACTACCCCTCTGAAATCGCCCGTTTCCTGTCGGCACGGCTGCAGGCCGATCTGTCGGGGATGGCGCGGCTGAATGTCTCGCCGGTGGCAGACCTTCATCTCAGCGACGAGTTGCGCCAACGGCTGCATGAGACGCAGCCGCAGGATTTTGCACTTTATCAGGCGGCAATCGGCGGCTGCGCTTGAGCCGCCGTTTCATGCCTTTCCCAGTCCAAGCTTGTGCGCTATAATCTATTTGTTTACTTATCGCACGGATCCATAGGGCATTGAGCATCTCAGAACGTGATATCATGGGCGGGCTGGCGAAGGGGCTGGCGGTGATCGAATGCTTCAATGCAGACCGTCCCCGCCAATCGATTTCCGAGATCGCTCAGGCTTCCGGCCTTGATCGCGCGACGGCGCGGCGCTGCCTGCTGACGCTGGCGCATCAGGGTTACGCGCATTGGGACGGCAAGTATTTCACGCTGACACCGCGCATCCTGCGGCTGGGCACCGCTTGTCTGGCAACGCTGCCGCTGCCGCGGATCGTTCAGCCATTCCTTGACCGTATCTCCGACCAGATCGGAGAAAGCTCTTCCGCCTCGGTGCTGGACGGCTCGGATATCGTCTATGTCGCGCGGGCGACGCAGAAGAAAGTCATGTCCATTTCGCTGATGCCGGGTTCCAGACTGCCCGCCTATTGCACCTCTATGGGTCGCATCCTGCTGGCAGCCCTGCCGGTCAACGAGGCTCTGGCGATACTAGAGGCCGACGCGCCCTTGTCTGCCAAAACCCGGCACACACTGACCGACATCCCGGCGATCATGGCGGAACTGGGGCGAATTCGCGAACAGGGTTATTCGGCCAATCTTCAGGAAATCGAGATCGGGCTGTGTTCGGTCGCGGTGCCGATCCATAACACCTATGGCAGGGTCGTGGCGGCGCTGAACTTCGGCCTGACCGCCAGCCCGGAATTCCCTGACCGCGTCGAAAAAGAACTGCTGCCCGCCTTGCGCGAGGTGCAGCAGGAACTGCGCGGCATGATCGGTCAGATCTGAGCGTTCACGTTCGCCGCAAAGGCCCGCGCCTCGGCAGGTGCCGTGCCCGGGCCACCCGCATCGGAAAGATCGAGATCGGGGAAATCCCGCGCGATCAGTTGCGACAGCGACAGGCCACCTTTCTGCGTCTCGGCGCACAGTGCCTTGATCCTTGCCTGCGCTTCAGGTCGCGGCATGTGGCGGGCCAGTGCAAAGCTGTAAGCCTCGGCATGGATCAGGCCGCTGCCGTCGTCCAGTTGTCGCGCCATCGCTGCCGGTTGTGGTGTGATCTTTGCCGACAACTCAGCCGCCCGGGCCAGACAAGCTCCGGTCGAGATGCAAAGCTGCGGCAAGGTCAGCCACTCCACGAACCACGCCGCGCCGTCGCGTTGTTGCCGATGCAGCCCGGCACCCTGCATCGTGGCGGCAAGCGCAATGATCTGCCGGGCCAGCGCCACCAGCACCGAAGGCCCAACCGGGTTCTGCTTCTGCGGCATGGTCGATGAGCCGCCTGCACCCTCGATCAAGATTTCCTCGATTCCGCTTTGCGCCATCAGGATCAGGTCTTCGCCCATCTTGCCAAGGCTGGCAGCCAGCCCCGCCATCCATGCGGCAAAGGCATCGATACGGTCCCGCTCGGCATGCCAGCTTTGCCCCGGATCGGCCAAGTTCAACGCCTCGGCCAACGCCTTGCGCACAGACGGACCCTCTGCACCCATGGCAGACAGCGTCCCCGCCGCACCGCCAAGCGACACCATCGCCAGATCGGGAGCCAGCGCCCGCAGACGCTGCAAATGCCGCAGCAAGGGGCGCCCCCAGCCTGCGACGACCGCGCCGAAGCTGGTCGGGGTCGCAACTTGCCCATAGGTGCGCGCCGCCATCGGCAAATCGGCATGCTGCAAGGCAAGCTGGGCCAGCAGGTTCAGCAGCGCCTGCAAACGGGCGTCCCACAACTCGACCACGCGGCTGAGGCGCAGGGCCAGACCGCTATCCATAATGTCCTGGCTGGTCGCGCCCCAGTGCAGATACTGGGCATGTTCAGGCGCCTGCATCGCCTTGCGAAAGGCAGCGACCAGCGCCGGAACCGGGACGCCATTGGTGGCCGTCTCATCCGCCAGAGCGGCAGGATCGATCTGCACCTCACGCGCGCTACGCTCGATATAGGCCGCCGACTCCTTGGGGATCAGCCCAAGCTGCCCCTGCACCCGCGCCAAGGCCCCCTCGACCAGAAGCATCGCCCTGATCTCGGCGCTGTCGGTGAAAAGCGCGGCGGTCGCCTCGTCACTGAACAGGCGGCGATAAAGGGGACTGTCAGCAAGAGCGGCGGGCATGGGTGTCTTTCATGGCTTTGATCGGGCGCAGTTTATCCGCGCCGCGATCCGTATGAAACGGTCAAAGACCTGCAGGCGTGCCGAGGCCAAGGATCGCCCGCGCCTGCCGCCAATCCGCCACCGGTCGCTGATACTGATCGCAGAGATCGGTCACCCGCCGGACCAGCGCCGCGTTCGAGGCCGCCAGCGTCTGCCGGTCCAGCCGCACGTTATCCTCAAACCCGGTCCGCGCATGGCCGCCCTTGCTGACCGACCATTCGTTGATCTTCAACTGATCCGCGCCGATCCCCGCCGCACACCATTCCGCGCCCGGCGCAAGGCGACCCAATGTGCGGATGTAGAAATCGAAAATGGTCTCATCCGCAGGCATCGCGTTCTTCACGCCCATGACGAACTGGACATAGAGCGGACCTTGCAGCCGCCCGTCCCCCTCCATCTTCGCCGCCTGCACGATATGGGACAGATCGAAGGCCTCGATCTCGGGCTTGACGCCATGAGCCAGCATTTCCGATGCCAGCCAATCCACCAGTTCGGGCGGGTTTTCATAGACGCGGTTCGGGAAATTGTTCGAGCCGACCGACAGCGAAGCCATATCGGGCCGCAGGGGCAGCATCCCGCCACGCAGCCGTCCCGCGCCGGATCGTCCCCCGGTCGAGAACTGGATGATCAGGCCGGGGCAGTGCTTTTCAAGCCCCTGTTTCAGCGCGGCAAAACGCTCGGGGTCCGAGCTTGGATGCCCGTCATCGTCGCGGACATGGCAATGGGCGATGGTCGCGCCCGCCTCGAACGCCTCCTGCGTCGACTCCAGCTGCTCGGCGACCGAGATCGGCACCGCCGGGTTGTTGTCCTTGGTCGGCAAAGAGCCGGTGATCGCAACGCAGATGATACAGGGCTTTTCGGACAGATCGGTCATGTCCCGCCTCCCATTCAGATGTCGAAAAAGACCGTTTCGCCATCGCCCTGAAGGACGATGTCAAAGCGGTAATGTCCCGGCCCGGTCTGCCGGGCGATCAGGGTCTCGCGTCGTTCCGGCTGCTCGATCCGGGCGAGAACGGGGCAGGCCGAATTGTCCTCGTCCTCAAAATAAATCCGTGTCTGCAGGCCCAGATTGATCCCGCGCGCCACCACCCAGACCGAGATATGCGGCGCCATGCTGCGGCCGTCGGGATAGGGAACGCGGCCCGGCTTGATCGTGTTCAGCAGCCATTCACCGCTGTCGAAATCGGCGATGATCCGGGCCCAGCCGGTCACGTTCGGATCGGCTGCGCCGCGCGGATCATTGCCCGGATAGATGCCATCCGCATCGGCCTGCCAAATCTCGATCAGCGCATCGCGCAGGATCATCCCCGCACCGTCGCGCACCGTGCCGGTGATCGTCACGGCCTCGCCTTGCGCGCCATCGCGGATCGGGCTTTCGCCCAGATCGACCGGATAGACGCCCGCATTGCCCAGCTTGTTCGGGGTCAGCCCAATATGGACATAGGGACCGGCAGTCTGCGACGGGGTTTCCTTCAGATCGTCCAGCCGGCCCATCACATCCCCTCCATCCGGTTCTCAAACACCGACTGGCGGCGTCCGCGCAGCACGATGTCGAATTGATAGGCGAGGCAGTCCATCGGAATGGCCCGGTTCATGTCCAAAGGTGCGACCAGCGACTCGATGGCTTTCCTTTGGCCGATGGTCTTCACGATGGGGCAGAGATCGATCAGCGGATCGCCCTGAAAATAGCATTGCGTGATCAGCCGTTGCCCGAAGCCGGTCCCGAAGACCGAGAAATGCACATGCATCGGTCGCCAGCTATTGACGTCGTTCGGCCATGGATAAGCGCCGGGCCGAACGGTCAGGAATTCATACGATCCGTCCCACGCCGTCAGACAGCGCCCGCAACCGGCAAAGTTCGGGTCCAGCGGCGCCAGATAGCCGTCCTTCTTGTGGCGATAGCGTCCGCCCGCATTGGCCTGCCAGATCTCGACCAGCACGTTCGGGATGCCGCGACCGTTCTCGTCCACCACACGGCCATGCAGGATGATCCGCTCGCCAATCGCGGGTTGGCCGGTGAAATTCAGGATCAGGTTGTTGTCCAGATCGCCGATGGCGTTCTGCCCGAAAGCCGGGCCGGTCTCTTCCGACAGGGTCGAGCCAAGCGCAACCAACGGCCTGCTGGGCGCGCGCGTAACCGAGGTCTTGTAGCCCGGCGTGTAAGCTGCCGGGTGCCAGTCGCGATCGCGGGGATACAGCGCCCCCCGATCAACGGAGTTGCGCGGATGGGGACTGTCCTGGGTCATCGCAAAGCCTCCATTTCGGCAAGCGTTTCCTTGGCGATCTTGAACGCATGGTTGGCACGCGGCACACCGGCATAGATGGCCACATGCAGCAATGTCTCCATGATATCATCGGCGGTCGCGCCCGTATTCATCGTTGCTCGGATATGCATGGCAAGCTCGTGGTCATTGCCCAGACCGGCCAGCAGCGCGATGGTCAGCATCGAGCGTTCGCGCAGGCTGATCGTGTCGCGCGACCAGACATGGCCCCATGCGGCCTCGGTGATCAGATCCTGATAGGGCGCATCGAACACGTCCTTTTCGGCCTCGGCACGGTCCACGTGGGTTTCACCCAGAACACGGCGACGGGTCTTCATGCCCTGCATTTGGCGATCGATCATCAGGCGTAGTCCTTCAGGAATGAGACGAGGCAGTCGGCAAAGGCCTGCGGTGCTTCCACCGGCGGCAGATGTCCGACATCGGGAATAAGATGATAAGAGGCACCTTCGATCAGGTTCGCGGTCGCCTGAACCAGATCGGGCGGTGAAGAGCCATCGGCAGAGCCCGCGATCACCTGCACCGGCAGGCGCAGCTTGGCGGCGGTGTCGGTCAGATCGGCGGCGGCGATGGCCTTGCAGATGGCGATATAGCCGTGATCGTCCGACCGGCTCAGCATATTGCGCCAGACCGACAGTTGCGGCGAAGCGCGGAAAACCGGGCCAAACCAGCGCTCCATCACCGCATCGGTAATGGCGGCGGTGCCGCCCTGCCGGATCACCTCGATCCGGGCCTGCCACAGTTGCGGGCTGCCCATCTTCACCGCGCTGTTCGACAGAACCAGCGCCTTGAGCAGATCGGGCCGTGACGCCGCCAGCGCCTGACCGATCATCCCGCCGACCGAAATGCCGACAAAGACCACCCGGCCCGGCTTCAGATAATCCAGCAGCGCCGCCGCATCATCGGCCAGATCGCTGATCGAGGGCCAGCCGCCCAGATCGGACAGCCCATGGCCACGCTTGTCGAAACGTATGGCGCAGATGCCGGGAAGGCGGCTCAGCAGCGCGTCCCAAAGACGCAGATCGGTGCCCAGCGAATTTGCGAAGACGACCGGCATCCCGTTCTCGGGACCGTCGATCCGGTAGTGCATCGCCCCCCAGGGCCGGCGTAGTATATTCATGGCATCTCCCTCGATACATAATCTGCCATGACAAAATGCCGAGGTATAATGCATAGTGAGGCTGTTTCAATAATCACACGGTTATGATTCGCCGCCCCGAAACGGGATGACGGTCAGCGCCACAGCAGGGATCAGCGCAGGATGCGTATCATCAACCCCCGGATCAAGCTGCGTCATCTGGTCAGCTTCTGGGAGGTTGCCCGGCTGCGATCGGTGGTGAATGCGGCCGATACGATGAATATCAGCCAGCCAGCCGTGTCCAAGACCATCAAGGAATTGGAAGAGATCCTTGGCAACGACCTGTTCGACCGCACCCGCAGGAGGCTGACGCTGACGCCCTTTGGCGAGGTCTTTTTCCGCTACACCGCGACCAGCCTGTCGGCGCTGCGGCAGGGAATCGATGCCGCTCAGGGCGGCGAGCAGCGGTTGCTTTTGAAAATAGGGGCCTTGCCGACGGTGTCGGCGCTGATCCTGCCCGACGCCGTGCGCAAGCTGACCGAGGGCGGATCGGGCCTCAGGACACGGATCATCACCGGGCCGAACGATTACCTGCTGTCACTTTTGCGCACGGGGGATGTCGATCTGGTCATCGGTCGGATGGCGCGGCCCGACGACATGCTGGGCCTGTCCTTCGAACATCTCTATTTTGAGCGTGTGGTGATGGCCGTGCGCCCCGGCCATCCGCTGCTGTCGGTCGAGGAATTTCATCCCGGCATGGTCGAACCCTATCAGATCCTCATGCCGACCCCGGATTCGGTGATCCGCGGTCTGGTCGAACAGATGCTGCTGGCCCAAGGCGTGACCGAGCTGCGCGACGAGATCGAGACCGTCTCGAACGCTTTCGGACGGTCCTATATTCGGCAGACGGACGCTGTCTGGATGATCTCTCAAGGGGTGGTGGCGCGGGATGTCGAGGAAGGGCTGATCGCGCTTTTGCCCATCGACATGTCGGACACGATCGGCCCGGTCGGCTTTACCACCCGCACCGATCAGGTGCCCGAAGTCACCACCAGCGGCTTCATGCAGGCCGTCCGCGAGGTGGCCGCGCTTCAGCGCTAAGCGCCGCAGCCCGGCGGAAGGCCATTGGCGAACGGCCAAGCAACCGGGTCAGCGCGCGGGTGAAATAGGCCGGGTCGTCATAGCCAAGCTCTGCCCCGATCTCTTTCACCGAGAGGTTCGAGAATAACAACATCCGCCGCGCCTCAAGCGCGATCCGCCGTTCGATCACGCCCAGCGGCGACGTGCCCAGCACCTCGCGGCAGATCCGGCCCAGATGGGTCTGACTGATGCCAATCTCCTGCGCGTAGGACGCGACCGAACGGCTTTCACGGAACCATTTCTCGACCAGAGCCTGAAACGCCTCGGCCTTGCTGCGGGCCGGATCGCGGCCCGAATCAGAGGCTGGCGCGATCACAACCGCCCGCGAGAGCGCCACCATCAGCAGCGCGATCCGCGCCCGCATCGCGATGTCCCGACCGGCTGCGGGTTCATTCATTTCGGCCAGCAAATCGGACAGAGCTTGCCTGACCGGGATTGCGGTGTCTCCATGGATAACCGAAGGACCGGCGATCACAGCCCCGGAATCCAGTGCGTCGCGCTGCATCATCGTCAAGACGATCCCATCCACATCCGGGCTGAAATCATAGCCATGGACGGTCAGCGCCGGAAGGATCGCGACGGACGGCGGCTCCATCCGATGCGTCACCCCGTCCAGAGTAATAACGGCCTGTCCGGCTGTCAGCGACAGAACCTGAAACAGATGTCCGTGACGGTGCGGCGCGATGGTGAAACCGTGCAAGCGGCTGCGGGCGGGAATGGTTTCCCAATGCAGCCAATCCTGTGCGGCGGTCTGCTCATCCTCGCCGTAAAGCGCATAGGTCGGTATTCGCGTCATGTTCGGATAGTCCATATCATTGCGCCACCTGTCCATTTTCAGGGGCGTCTTTCACGTGCATCCTTCCCTTGATGTGGGGGAGAAGAAGATGCGTCATCAGGTTGCGATCATCGGGGCAGGCCCGGCCGGGCTGATGCTGGGCAGACTGCTGGAACAGGCTGGCGTCGATGCCGTGATCGTTGAGCGGCGCAGCCCCGAATATGTGCTGGGCCGGATTCGCGCCGGTGTACTGGAACCGGGATCGGTGGCGCTGATGGATCGCGCAGGTGCCGCGGCGCGGATGCATCGCGAGGGGCTGATGCATGACGGCTGCGAACTCAGCTTCGACGGAGACCGGCTGCGGCTGGATTTCAAGGCGCTGATCGATCAGCGGGTGATGGTCTATGGCCAGACCGAGGTGACCCGCGACCTGATGGACATCCATACCGGCCCGGTCATCTATGACGCCGAGGACGTAACGCCCCATGACTTTGATGCTCGTCCCTTCGTCACCTATCGCAAGGACGGCACCGAACATCGCATCGATTGCGATTTCATCGCGGGATGTGACGGCTTTCACGGCATCAGCCGCGCCTCGGTTCCCGCATCGGCGCTGCGGATCTTTGAACGGGTCTATCCCTTCGGCTGGCTGGGAGTGCTGGTCGATCAGCCCCCCGTCGCCGACGAATTGATCTATGCCCATCACGAACGGGGCTTTGCGCTGTGCTCGCAACGCTCGGCCAGTCGCAGCCGCTATTACGTGCAGGTTCCGGCCAGCGAGAGGGTGGCCGACTGGTCCGACACCCGCTTCTGGGACGAACTTCGCGCCCGGCTGAATCCCGACACTGCCGAGGCGCTGCGAACCGGCCCGTCGATTGAGAAAAGCATCGCGCCGCTGCGCAGCTTCGTGGCCGAGCCTTTGCGTTTCGGGCGATTGTTCCTTGCAGGCGATGCCGCGCATATCGTGCCGCCGACCGGGGCGAAGGGGCTGAATCTGGCGCTCAGCGATGTGGGCATGCTGGCCGATGCGCTGATCGAGGCACTGATCGACCGATCCGATGCCGGGATCGACGCCTATTCGACGCATGTGCTGGGCCGGATCTGGAAGGCCGAGCGGTTCAGTTGGTGGATGACGTCGTTGCTGCATACATTCCCCGAAACCGGCGCGTTTGGCCGGCGCATTCAGCGAGCTGAATTCGATTATCTGGCTGGTTCCCGCTACGCGCAGCAAAGCCTGGCTGAGAATTACACAGGCACTTTTTAATGAAGCTGACGCGCCGCCGGATTTCTCCGACGGCGCAGATCCAAAAACTATGACCCGGTCGCCCTCAATGCCCTACACCCAGCAGCCGGTTCACAGTCTCAGGATCTTCCTGCAGATCGCCGGGCGTTCCCGTCCAGACGACCTTTCCACGTTCGAGGATCACCACATGATCCGCGAAATCGAATGCGGCTTTCAGCCGCTGTTCGACCAACAGCACCGTCATGCGGCCGGTCGAGGCAAGTTCGGTAAATGCCGCCATCAGTTCATCGCAGATGACCGGGGCCAGCCCTTCAAGCGGCTCATCCAGCAGCAAAAGCCGTGGACGGCCAAGGATGGTGCGGGCGGTGGTCAGCATCTGCTGTTCGCCGCCCGACAACTGGCCGCCCATATTGCGACGACGCTCCTTGAGGCGGGGAAACATCGCATAGGCTTCCTCGATATCCCCGCGCGGACGTTCCTTGAGGCCCGCGAAAAGATTTTCCTCGACGGTCAGCGATTTGAAGATCGCCCGGTTCTGCGGCACGAAGCCCAGACCCGCGCGCGCCCGCGCCGATCCGTCCATCGCGGTCAGATCCTGACCGTCCATGAGGATCTGGCCGCCATAGCGCCGCGTCTGTCCGGCAATGGTGGCAAACAGCGTCGATTTGCCGACCCCGTTCCGCCCCAGAACCGCCGTGCGCCCGGCTGCCGGAACCGAAAGGCTGATCCCTTCCAGAATCCGGGTCTGACCATAGCCCGCCGTCAGTTCGGTGATTTCCAGTTTTGCCGCGCTCATTCCGCATAGCTCCCCAGATAGGCTTCACGCACCTGCGGATCGGCTGCGACCTGCGCGGGCGTGCCGTCAAAGATGACGGTGCCAGCGGCCAGAACCACGACCCTTTGGGCGAAGCGGAACACGAAATCCATGTCATGCTCGATCATCAGCACCGCCAGATCGGGCGGCAGACGATCCAACGCACGCTCGATCAGGACCGTATCGGATGAGGGCACCCCCGCCGCCGGTTCATCCAGCAACAGCACCTTGGGCCGCAGCGCCATCGCCAGACCGATTTCCAGCAGGCGTTGTTGACCATAGGCGATGCCGCTGACACGGCTTCGGGCAATCGGCGTCAGGTTCAGGATGCCAAGGATCTCGGCGGTTTCAGCCATCACCTCGGGCATCGAACGGTAATCGCCGAAAGCCTTCTCGACCTTGCCCATCCGTTGCAGGATCGCCATCGCGACATGCTCTTCCGGGCTCATTTCGGGGAACAGCCGGGTGACTTGAAAACTGCGGACCAGACCGGCATGCACCCTTGCGCGGGGCGACAGGCGGGTCACGTCCTGACCGGCGATCATCACCACACCGGCATCGGGGCGGATATGGCCCGTCACCAGATTGACGAAGGTGGTCTTGCCCGCGCCATTGGGACCGATCAAGGCGATACGGTCGCCGGGGTTCAGGCTTATCGACACATCATTGGTGACGTTCAGACCGCCGAACTTCTTGGACAGGTTGCGAACTTCGAACAGGCTCATTTCGCGCCTCCCTTGCCGAACTTATCGCGCAGTTGGTCAGCGATGCCGGTCAGACCCCTCGGAGCGAACAGGACCACAGTGACCAGCAGGACACCAACGATGGTCAGCCAGTGGAACGGGTTCACGGACGAAACCAGATGCTCGAACCAGATGAAGACAGTGGTGCCGATCATCGCGCCGAAGAGGTTCGC
Source organism: Paracoccus caeni (assembly GCF_016629665.1). GTDB lineage: Bacteria > Pseudomonadota > Alphaproteobacteria > Rhodobacterales > Rhodobacteraceae > Paracoccus > Paracoccus caeni. The sequence goes on along the minus strand of NZ_JAEPRQ010000001.1, from coordinate 351,942 downwards.
CGTGCCGCCAAGGACAAGCATCACCACCGCCTCGGCCGACAGCTCGAAAGACAGCGCGTCCAGGCCCACGACCTTGGTCGCCACCGCCGACAGCGCACCGCCAAGCCCAGCAACGGCCCCCGAGATGACATACATCTTGACCAGCGTCCAATAGACCGGCGCACCCATGGCGCTGACCCGGATCGGGTCCTGACGGATCGCCTTGACCAGCATCCCGAAGGGCGAGCGGACGATCTGGCGCAGGATCAGGAACACCACCAGCAGCAGAATGACCGCCAGCCAGTAAGAGGTCTTGCCCCACAGATCAAAGCGCCACATCCCCAGAAGCGGCGAGGGTGCGATGCCGGACAGCCCGTCGCTGCCCCCGGTCCAGGTCGAGAACTTGTTGGCCGCTTCCCTGGCCAGCATGATCACGGCGATGGACAGCACAAGCTGGCTCAGACCATGGCCGCGCAGGATCACGAGGCTGGAGAGGAAACCAGCAATGGCTCCGGCAATGGTGCCGATCAGCAGCATCAGCAGCGGATCGGTGATGCCGAACTTCGCCGCCGCGATCCCTGCGGCATAGGCGCCTGCGCCGAACAGTGCGGCATGGCCCAAGGTGGCGACGCCGCCATAGCCGGTGACCAAATCGATGGACAGGACCAGCAGCATGATCGCAATGATCCGGGTCAGCAGCGACAGGCCCGAGGGCATGGCGTAGAAACAAATGACCGCGATCAGCCCGATCAGCAGGCAGGCGATCAGGTCGCTGCGAAGGCCGCGCTGCCAGATCGTCATGGTTTTGGCATCGTTGCTCATTTCGCGCGCCCCATCAGGCCGTTGGGGAAGACCGACACAATGGCGATCACCGCAAGGTAGAAGAAGAAGTTGCCGAATTCGGGCCACAGATAACTGCCGGTGGTTTTCACCGCGCCAAGCAGCAGACAGGCGACCAATGCGCCGGGGATCGACCCCGCCCCGCCGACCGAGACGACGACAAGGAACGTGACCATGTAATGCAGCGCATAATATGGCTCGATTGGCAGCAGTTGCGCCCCGACCACCCCGCCCAGTGCGGCAAGACCGATGGCGATGGCGAAGCTGACCGAATAGACGATCTTGGTGCGGATACCCAAGGCACCCGCCATCGCCGTATCATCGACCGAAGCGCGTAGCTTGATCCCGAACGAGGTGCGCTCGATCAGATACCACAGACCAAGGGCGACCGCGCCTCCGACGGCGGCGGCGAAAATCTTGTGTGCGGCGATGGTGCGAAAGCCGATATCGACCGGGCCGCGCAGGCTGTCGGGTAGCGCGATGGTTTTAAGCGTTGGTCCCATCAGCCAGTTGGCGATACCGATGATGATGAAGGTGATGCCGATGGTCATCAGGACCTGAATCAGCTCTGGTGCGCCGTAGATGCGACGGAACAGAAGCCGCTCCATCGGGAAGGCCAGCACCACACAGAACAGCACCGCAGCAACGGTTCCGACCGCGAAATGCAGACCCATCTGCTGGGTCACGTAAGAGGCGACATAGCCGCCGATCATGGCAAAGGCGCCGTGGGCCAGGTTCACCACCTTCATCAGTCCCATCGTGACCGAAAGGCCGATGGAAATGACGAAGAGGACCATGCCATAGGCAAGGGCGTCAGCGCCGATTGAAAGGATTGTCTGCATCCGGGGCCTTTGTTCAATAAGGCGTCATGGTATGGGTTAGCGCCTCTGACAGAAGCGCCTCCGGGCGAGATAAACAGTCAGCTCGGAATGTCGGCGACCCCACCGGGACCGCCGATGACCAGTCAGGGATCAGGGTGCGACCCACCCGGGATCGCCCTGATTCTCGAATGTCTGGATCTCCTTGTTGATCCAGCTTTCACCTTCCTTCGCTACTTCGCGAAGATAGATGTTCTGCGTGATGTGACGGTTCTCGGGATTGATCGAGACCGGGCCGCGCGGGCTGACCCATTCCAGACCCTTGACCGATTCCACGGCGGCGGCTGCATCCTGTTCGCCGCCCGTCGCCTCGATCATATGGGCGATGACATGCATGCCGTCGAAGGCACCGACAGCGGGGAAGCTCAGCTCATTCGCGTTGCCCAACCAACCGGTCGCGGCTTCGACGAAGGCCTTGTTCTCGGGCGAATCGTGGCTGACCGCGTAGTGGAAGGTGGTCAGCATCCCCTCGGCATTCGGGCCAAGCGCGCCCAGATCGGATTCCTGCGTCAGATCGCCCGGCGCCAGCAGCGCCACGCCCGATTCTTTCAGGCCGTTCTCGACATAGCTTTGCATGAAGCCCAGCGTCTGCGGACCGGCGGGAAGGAAGGCGAAGACGGCCTCTGCGCCCGAATCCTTGATGCGCTGCATGATCGGGCTGAAATCGGTGGTGCTCATCGGCATGCGGATCGACTGCACGATCTCGCCACCCTGATCGGTGAAAGCCTTGATGAACGCGGTTTCCGAGTCGGTGCCGGGACCGTAATCGCTGACCACGGTGATGATCTTGTTGATGCCACGCTCGCGCGCGACAGCCGCCATCGGGGTCGAGGTCTGCCAGGTCGTGAACGAGGTCCGAACGACATAGGGGCTTGCATTGACGATGGCCGAAGTGGCGGCGTTGAAGACCACCATCGGCACATTCGCCTCTTCCAGAATCGGGGCGGCGGCCATGGCGTCGGGGGTGTAGTAGTAACCGGCCAGATATTGCACGCCTTCGCCCACGACCAGTTCCTGCGTCAGGGCGGCGGATTGTGCCGGATCGGCGGCGGGCAGATCGCGATAGATGATCTCGATCTCATGATCGCCGACGGTCTTGCCGTTCAGTGCGAACCACGCCTCGATCCCGGCCTGAAAGTTGCGACCCTGCAGCGCGGCAGAGCCAGAGAAGGGGCCGACGACCCCGACCTTGATGGTATCCGCACCGGCGGCAGTCGCCATCAGCGCGATCGCAGCAGTCGCCTGCAGCAATTTTCTCATACGAAGTTCCTCCCTTGGAGACGGGCGAAGCCGTCAGGCAGCCCGAATACTGCCCATTGACTATCGCAAAGCCGGGCCAAAACAGAAAATGAAAACACTTCGCGCATTCATAACCAATAGGATATACCTTGCCATCACAACCCGCCACGATCCCGTGATGTCCTTCAACCCTGTATTTTCTCTGCAAAACCCAAACATTTTGGTTCGCCGTCGTTCATAATCAGCCAGATTTTTGCGGTCACGATTTTCCCTTGCTGATAGCAATAGGGAATATGTGCGCTGAAATGCCCCGATCTCGGGACAGCAAGACACCTCGTCCTCGGGGATGCCCAGCCACGCCTTGGGCATCACGGCAACGACTTGCTGGCCCCGCCCATCCCTTGCCAATCGATCGCTTCTCGCAGACTAATCGTCATTCGCCTGTTTTGTCCGCGAAGCCCATCGCTGACATGGCCACCATGTTGAGGAGGAAGAACATGACCACCCTGTATTACGCCGTCGGCGCGTGCTCGCTTGCCCCGCATATCGTGCTGGAATGGATCGGCGCGCCCTATGAATCGGTGAAGGTCAACTATGGCTCGAAAGAGCTGCTGGCCGTCAATCCGGCTGGTGCCGTGCCGACCCTTCGCGAAGATGACGGCTGGTTGCTGACGCAGGCAGGCGCGATTCTGGACTATCTGGCGCATAAGCATCCCGAGGCAGGGCTAAGCGGCGGCGACAGCCTGCGCGAGAAGGCCGAGGCCCATCGCTGGTCCGCCTTCTTCACCAGCGATCTTCATGCCGCCTTCTGGCCGATCTTCATGCCCTACCGCTACACGACCGATGAAAGCGACGAGGCCAAGAAGGCCGTGGCCGAGGCTGGTCAGAAGCTGGTCCAGAAGCAATTGAAGGTGCTGAACACGCATCTGGAAGGGCGGGAATGGATTCTGGACGGCGGGCGCTCTGTCATCGATGCCTATGCCTTCCCGATGATTCGCTGGGCGATCAAACTGCTGCCGGGCGGCCTTGCCGACTACCCGAACGTGCAGGCGCTTCATGACCGCCTTGCCGCAGATCAGTCGGTTCAGACCGTGCTTGCCCGCGAATCCGGCAAGTAAATCGATCCAACTCCGCCGCACCGCGCCCCATGGCAGCGGTGCAGCGGGACGGATCAGCTTAGCTTTCCATCCGGCAGGAAGAAATGCGACAGCGGCAGCGCGGCGGCACCAAGGGTGCGTGCGCTGTTGCCCAAAGTGCCTTCGACCACTTCGGGACGGTCGATGCCTGCCGCGGGCATTTCGCTGATCGCCCGCCGCGTCTCTTCGACAAGCAGAGCGCGCGTCGCGGGCGGCACCGCGCCATCGATCACCACCATCGACAGATCCAGCAGCGCGACGGCAGACATTGCCGCAAAGGCCAGCGACCGCCCGGCATCTCGCGCCCATTCCGCCTCGATCTCGGGCGGGGGCGGCATCCAGCCGGAAAAATCGCGCGGCAACGCGGTTTCGATGCGGCTTTCCAGTGTCGCAATGGAGGCCACCTCCAGAAGCTGTCCCGAATTGGCAATCGGCATCGAGCCTAATGCACCTGCGTTCCTGTTCGGACCAAGCCGCAGCTTTCCGTCAAGAACGATCCCGCCCCCCGCGAAATGGGCGATATAAAAATGCAGAAAATCTTCAGGAAGCACACTCCGCCCGAAGACCAGTTCAGCCGCACAAGCGGTCGAGGCGTCGTTTTCAAGAAAAACCGGGAACGGAAAATCCGCGGCCAGCTCGGCCCGCAGATCACGCTCGCGCCAGTCGCCCATCTCGACGCCCCAGTCCCATAGGCGGAAAGGCGCCGCTATGCCCATTCCACTGATTCGCGACCGCGATTCCGATGACATCGTTGTCATGATTGCTTCAGCGCCTTGACGTGCAAAGGTTGCCACATGGTCCGGATGGGGGAATCGACACAATTCCTGACGGTGAATTCGGACCGATCCGGCGAAGTCCACCAGTGCCAATTCGATCAACCTGCGGCCGAGTTTCAGCCCCAGAAACCAGGCCCCGTCAGGGGCCAGATCCAGGGGCGTCGAGGGCTGTCCTACCTTGCCTCTGACGACCTTGCCCGAGTCAAGAAAACCGTCTGAAATCAATTTTCTAGTAAGATTGGTAATCGCCTGCGCCGATAGCCCCGTCCGCTGTGCCAGCGCTGCACGCGCAAGTGGTCCGTGGCGACGGATCAACGACAGGACCAGACGCTCATTCCGGCTGAGTTCGCGCAGGTTGGTACAGTCTTGTTTCATCATTCCTCCCCCTTCACGGATATTAATCAATACGATTGACTTATTGACAAGTCATTATCTATTTGGCCTTGTGAGGAAAGGAAGCGGGCTGTTGGAGGTCCGTGTATCTGGGAGGAGTGTTCCTAATGACTATGAAGACTGCAATCCGCCTGTCTTTGGCTGCTTCGGCTCTGGCGCTGGCCGCTGGTGCTGCACAGGCACAAGACACGGTCAAGGCGTGCCTGATCACCAAAACCGACATCAACCCGTTCTTCGTCAAGATGAAGGAAGGCGCGACGGCCAAGGCTGAGGAACTGGGCATCGAGCTGATGACCTTCGCCGGCAAGGTGGATGGCGACCACGAAACCCAGCAACAGGCTGTCGAAAGCTGCATCGCGGCTGGCGTCAAAGGCATCCTGATCACCGCGTCTGACACCAAGGCCATCGTTGATTCGGTCAGCCAGGCCCGCGATGCCGGCATTCTGGTGATCGCGCTGGACACGCCGCTGGACCCGATCGACGCGGCAGATGCGACCTTCGCCACCGACAACCGCGAAGCTGGCCGCCTGATCGGCGCCTGGGCTGCGGGCAAGCTGGGTGACGAAGCCGCGAACGCCAAGATCGCCATGCTGGATCTGACGCCAAGCGCGCCGTCGGTTGACGTGCTGCGCGACCAGGGTTTCCTGGAAGGTTTCGGAGTTGATGTGAAGGACGAGAACGTCATCGGCGACGAAGACGATGCTCGCGTTATCGGCCACGAGACCACCTCGGGCAACGAAGAAGGCGGCCAGAGCGCCATGGAAGCGCTGCTGCAGCGCGACCCCGACATCAACGTTGTTTATACCATCAACGAGCCCGCCGCTGCAGGCGCCTATGAGGCGCTGGATTCCTTCGGTAAAGCCGACGGCGTCCTGATCGTTTCGGTCGATGGCGGCTGCCCCGGCGTCGCAAACGTCGAAGCAGGCGTGATCGGTGCTACTTCGCAGCAATACCCGCTGGAAATGGCCTCGAAAGGCATCGAAGCGATCTCCGCTTTCGCGAAAGACGGCTCGAAGCCGGAAAACAGCGAAGGTCTGGATTTCGTCAATACCGGCGTCAATCTGGTGACCGGCGAACCCGTCGAAGGCGTTGAATCGATCAGCATCGAAGAAGGCAAAGATCGCTGCTGGGGTTAAGCGCTTAACCGTATCTTCATTTCCTATATGCAAGACCGGCGCGGCGGCCCTACAGCCCCGTCGCGCCGCCTCTACTCCAGGGAGACCTTCATGTCCGACAGTCCCGACCCCGTGGTCGAGCGCAATGTGACCGAGCAACTGGCCCGGTTCGAGCATCATCGGCACGGCCCGATCGATCGCCTGCAACATTTCCTGCATCGATATCCGACAATGGTTCCGGTTATCGTTCTTATTCTGTCACTGATCATCTTCGGTCTGATTTCGCCGAATTTCTTCTCGGCCTTCAACCTGTCGCTGATCATGCAGCAGGTTGCGATTGTCGGCACCTTGGCAGCAGCTCAATCACTGGTGGTTCTGACCGCCGGGATCGACTTGTCTGTCGGCGCAGTCATGGTGATGATCTCTGTGATCATGGGCAAGCTGTCGATTGACTTCGGCGTGCCGGTTCCGATCGCGATCATGATCGGCCTGTTCTGCGGCGCCCTGACCGGCGGTCTGAACGGCTTTCTGGTAACGCGACTGAAGCTTCCGCCGTTCATCACGACGCTCGGCACATGGAATATCTTCCTCGCCTTGAATTATTTCCTTTCTGGTCGCGAAACCATTCGCAGCCAGACCCTGAATGCCGAAGCTCCGCTGCTAAAATTGTTTGGTGAGCGTTTTACGATTGGTGGCGCGGTGCTTACGTGGGGCGTTGTGCTGATGCTCGCTGTGTTTGCGGTGCTTTGGTATGCGCTTTACAAGACGGCATGGGGGCGGCGTGTTTACGCAGTCGGAGACGACCCGGAAGCCGCCGCCCTCGCAGGCATCCAGACCAAGCGTGTGCTGATGTCGGTTTACGTCGTCGCTGGTGTGATCTGCGCCTTGGCCGCATGGTCCTCGATCGGCCGCGTCGGTTCGGTCAGCCCGACCTCGTTCTTCGAATCCAACCTTGAATCGATCACCGCAGTTGTCATCGGGGGCATCTCGCTCTTCGGCGGTCGCGGCTCGATCCTGGGACCGCTGATCGGAGCGCTGATCGTGGGTGTCTTCAACTCGGGCCTTCGTCTGGCTGGTGTTGATGTCCTGTGGCAGCTTTTCGCAACCGGCTGGCTGATTATCGTCGCCGTCGCCATCGACCAATGGATCAGAAAGATTTCGTCATGACCGAACCGCTTCTGAGTGCCCGCAAACTGGTCAAGCGCTATGGCCGCGTGACCGCACTGGACAGTGCAGATTTCGATCTCTATCCGGGCGAAATTCTGGCTGTGATCGGCGATAACGGCGCTGGTAAGTCCAGCCTGATCAAGGCGATCTCCGGCGCGGTGCAACCTGATGAGGGTGAAATCCGCCTCGACGGCAAGCCGATCCAGTTCGCCTCGCCGCTGGAGGCGCGTCAGTCGGGGATCGAGACCGTTTACCAGACGCTCGCCTTGTCGCCCGCGCTGTCCATCTCGGACAACATGTTCATGGGGCGCGAACTGCGCCGCAAGAACATCATGGGCAAGGTCTTCGGGATGCTGGACAAACCGGCCATGGACCGTTTTGCCCGCGAAAAGCTGACCGAGCTTGGCCTGATGACCATCCAGAACATCGACCAGCCGGTCGAAACGCTTTCGGGCGGCCAACGGCAGGGTGTTGCGGTGGCGCGCGCGGCGGCCTTTGGCAGCCGGGTGATCATCCTCGACGAACCGACCGCGGCGCTTGGCGTCAAGGAAAGCCGCCGGGTGCTGGACCTGATCCTTGACGTGCGTTCGCGTGGCATTCCTATCGTGCTGATCTCGCACAACATGCCGCATGTGTTCGAAGTCGCGGACCGGATTCACATCCACCGCCTTGGTCGCCGTCTTTGCGTCATCAACCCGAAAGAGCATACGATGTCCGACGCGGTCGCCTACATGACCGGCGCTCGTGTGCCCGGAGGGCTGGCTGCGTGATCGAAACGGCTTCGCCTGTTCAGGACTGGCTTGACGGCACGTTCGGGCAGGCGTTGCTGCAGCGCATTGCCGGGTTGACCGGCAAGCGCGTTCTTGTTGCCGTTGCGGGCGCGCCGGGTTCCGGCAAATCGACGCTCGCAGCGGAACTGGTCAAGCGCCTTCCCGGCGCTGCTTTGGTGCCGATGGATGGTTTTCATCTGGACGACCTGTTGCTGGCCGAGCGCGGCCTTCTGGCGCGCAAAGGTGCCGTCGAAACATTCGACGCCGATGGCTTTGCCGCGCTGGTCGCGCGCCTTGCCCAGCCCGACCGCGAAGTGATCTACCCGATCTTCGACCGTTCGCGCGAAATCGCGATTGCCGGGTCGGGGGTGGTCTCGGCGGATCAGCGCATCGTGGTCATTGAAGGCAACTATCTGCTGCTCGATCTGCATCCCTGGAATGAAATTCATTACGATCTGACCATCTGCCTCGATGTGCCAGAGACCGAGCTGCAACGCCGCCTGACCGAAAGATGGCAGGGCTTCGGTAAGAAGCCCGAGGCGATCAGGGCGCATCTTGAGAACGACCTTGCCAATGCCCACAGGGTGATCGTGCAGTCGATGGAAGCCGACATCGTGATCGAGGCGACGATCTGAGACCCGTAAAAGGTGGCGACGTTGGCGCTGTCAGCCCTTCACGCCGCCTGTCGTGAGGCCTGAAACGACCCGCTCCTGAAACAGCACGATCAGAATGGCAACCGGCACGATCCCCACGATCAGCGCCGCCGAGATCACCGGCCAAGGGAAGGTGAACTCACCCTGATACATCTGAATGCCGACCGGCAGCGTCCGCAGCGCCGGGTTCGAGTTGAAGGACAGCGCCAGCAGAAACTCGTCCCACGCATTGACGAAGGCCAGTATCCCCGCCGTGAACACCCCCGGCGCAGAGAGCGGCACCACCACGCGGAACAGCGCACCGATCCGGGTGCAGCCGTCGATCATCGCGGCATTCTCCAGATCGCGGGGGATGCCCTCGAAGAACGAGACGAGGATCAGGGTGCAGACCGGCAGGCTCAGGACCGTATAGGGCAGGACCAGCGCGGTCCATGTGTTGAGCAGCGATAGCCCGCGCATCACCTCGAACAGCGGCACCAGCAGCGTTACCAGCGGAAAGGTGGACACGGCGATGATCGCCGACAGGATCAGCCCGCGATGCCGCAGGTTCAGCCGCGCGATGGCATAGGCGGCAAGGACCGAAACGAACAGCGTCAGCAGCGTGGACAACAGCGCCACCATGAAGCTGTTGAACAGGAACAGATGTAGTGGCTGATCTGTGAATGCAGTGAAATAATTTTCCATATTTGGCGATTCAGGCAGCCATGTGATCGGCTTCTGGGTCAATTCCTGCTCGGATTTCAGTGATGTGAGAAGGATCCATAAAGCCGGAAACAACCCGTTGATCAGCAGCACCCCTGCCACGATCAACCGCAATGCCTTGCCCTGCAGAATGCTGCCCACCGCCTCAACCCCTCGCCCGGATCATGCGCAGATAGGCCGCCGTCATCAGCATCGACAGCAGAAACATAACCACCGCTAAGGCCGAGCCATAACCCAGATCAAGAAACGAGATGGTGTTTTCGTGGATATACATGGCCAGCGTCGCAGTCGCATCGCCCGGCCCGCCCTGCGTCATCGTATAGGGAATGTCGAAGGTCTGCAGCGCGGTAATGGTCCGAAAAATCAGCGCCACGACAATGGCCGGACGCAGAAGCGGCAGCGTGATTTCGCGAAACTGCCGCCAGCGCCCTGCCCCGTCCACATCCGCCGCCTCGTAAAGCGAGCGCGGGATGGTCTGCAGCCCGGCCAGCAGGATCAGCGCCATGAAGGACGAAGTTTTCCAGATGATCGTCAGGCAAACCGCAGCCATCGACCAGAAGGGAGAGTTGAACCAGATCACCGGCTGTAGGCCGAAGCGCCGCAGCAGATCGTTCACCACCCCGTATTCCGAATGAAAGAACCACGCAAAGATCAGACCGGCAAAGGCCAGCGGCAGCGCCCAAGGGATCAGCAATGACAGCCGCACCGGCCATTTCCGCCGGAACGGCAGGTTCGCCATCAGCGCCATCGCCAGCCCCATCAGCAGCGCGCCGGGCACGGTGACAGCGGTGATGATCGCCGTACTGCCCAGCACCCGCCAGAAAACCGGGTCTTCCGCGATCAGCAGGAAATTCTCGAACCCCACGAATTCCGGCGGCATCCCCGAGGTCAGCGCATGATTGTAAAGGCTGGTCCTGAACAGTCGGGCCACGGGATAGACGACGACAAGCCCGACCAACAGGACCAGCGGTGTCAGCAGCATCACCGCCAGCCCGCGATCCGACGGATCGGTCAGCCAATAGAGCCGCAGCCGGGAGGAGGGGCGAGGCGTTGCCATTCAGCCCCGCCCTACGCTTGCACCATCAGCGCCGTAGGGTGCGTGCTCCGCACGCACCGACCCGCCACCCACACACACCACTACCGCAGCACGCGCCGCAGCCGCGCCTCGATCTCGGTCACGCCGTCCTCGGGCGTGGTGACCCCGGCCAGCACCGCGTTCAGCGTCGTGCGGATCACCTCACTGACCTCGGCATAGCGCGGTGTCACCGGACGCGGGCGCGCCGTTTCGACCACCTCTTTCGCATCCGCGAACCATGGCGCCGCCTCCAGCACCTCTGCATCGTCGTAAAGCTCGGGGAAGGCAGGCAGCAGCGCGCCGTTCACCGCCATATGCTTGGCGACCTCGGGGCTGGAGAGATATTTCACCAAAGCCTCGGCCTCGTCAGGATGTTCGGTAAAAGCCGACACGCCCCATTCCCAGCCACCCAGACAAGAGACCTGCTCGCCCCCCTCCATCGCAGGCAACCGGGCAACGCCCACCTTGCCCGCAACCTCGGATTCCTCGCCCTGCGCCTGCGCCCATGCATAGGACCAGTTCACCGCGAAAACGACATCGCCCGCCTGAAATTCGCGCCGCGTGTCGTCGGTCGCCACTTCGGAAATGTTGGGCTTGGCGGTGCCGTCATCGGCGAAACCCTTCCACAATTCCATCGAGGCCAGTGCGGTGGTGTCGTCCATCTCGAACTCACCATCCTCGACCACCTGCCCGCCAAGGCTCCAGAGCGGCAACAGGAAGGTGCAGACCGCCCCCTCGATCGCCTTGCCCTGAAAGGACAGCCCCTGCAGATCGGCATCGCCTTCAGCGGCAAGAATCTTCTGCGCGGCAGCGCGCAATTCCTGCCATGTCTCCGGCACGGCAACGCCATGCTTTTCCAGAAGATCGGTCCGGTAATAAAGGAACATCGCATCGGCAAAGGCCGGCAGCGCCACCACATCGCCGCCCACGGTATTCGCCTCGGCATAGGCAGGCAGATAGGTCGCCATATCGACGCCCTCGACAGGCCGCGTCCAGCCCGCCGCCGCATATTGCGCCGGGCGGACCACATCAAGGATCATCACATCCAGGGACGAATCCTCGGCCGACATCAGCGTGTTCAGATATTGCGCCTGCGCCTCTGACGTGTTGCCGCCAGTCTCGATCTCGACGGTCACATCGGGATGAGCCTCTTGATAGCGGTCCAGAACTTCGCGCCAGATATCCGGCTGATGCTGGCTTGAGATGAAGATGCGCAAGGCAGTCTCCGCCGATGCCATGACGGGCAAGGCCATCGTGCCGGCGGCAGCCAGCGCGGCGAGTGACATGTTTCTCATCTTCTCCTCCGGGTGGAACAGGGTCTGGTCAGGTTATCCCGACTTTCAGGGGCAAGGCAAAGCGCGTTCGGTTCGACCATCGAACAGGCGGATATTGGCGAATGCGGCGGTCAGGTCAATGCGTGAGCCGGGCTGCGGGCGCAATGCCGGATCAAGACGCGCCGTCACCAACGCGCCGCCCAGATCGACATGGACCAACGTATCCGCGCCCAGAGGCTCGACCACCTGCACCACGCCGGAAAGGTCGATCCCCTGACCGCGCCCGGCGGCCAGATGCTCGGGGCGCAGGCCCAGAAGAACCTGATCCGGCAGATCGTCCCTGCCCGTCAGCAGCACCTGTCCTGCATAGTCCACCACACCATCCCGAACGGAACAGCGCAGGAAATTCATCGCGGGTGCGCCGATGAAGCCGCCCACGAAGACATTGGCCGGATTGCCGTAAACCTGATCCGGCGTTCCGACCTGCTCGATCACGCCGCCGCGCAGGATCACGATGCGGTCGGCCAGGGTCATCGCCTCGACCTGATCATGGGTGACATAAAGGATCGTGGTGCCAAGCATCTGATGCAGCTTCTTGATCTCGGTCCGCACCTGTCCGCGCAGTTTGGCGTCCAGATTGGACAGAGGCTCATCGAACAGAAAAACCTGCGGACGGCGGACGATGGCGCGGCCCATGGCGACGCGCTGACGCTGACCACCCGACAATTCGGCCGGGCGACGGTCCAGCAGATGCCCGATACCCAGCATCTCTGCCGCCTCACCGATGCGCCGCTCCGCCTCGGCCCGGTCAACGCCGCGGACCTTCAGGCTGAAACCCAGATTTTCGCGGACGCTTTTATGCGGGTAGAGCGCGTAATCCTGAAACACCATGGCAATGTCGCGCTGACGCGGTTGCAGGTGATTGACCACCTGCCCCCCGATAAGGACTTCGCCCCCGGTGACGCTTTCCAGCCCGGCCAGCATCCGCAGGATCGTTGACTTGCCGCTGCCCGACGGCCCGACCAGCACCACGAATTCGCCATCCGCAATATCCAGATCGATCGCCTGCACGATCGGTGCCTGACCATAGGCTTTGCTCAGCTTGCGGAACGCGACGGCGCCCATGATCCCCCCGGCGGCAAAGACCGCGTGACTTTGAACGCTGGACGATAGCCCAGCCTGACGCCAAGTCCCACCCGCATCGGCGACCAGTTGCCGCGACGTTCAGGCCTTGCGCAGCGCGCGCAAGATATCCTCGATCTGATAGGGCTTGCTGACAACCGGAACCGAGCCGAACCCGTCAGGCAATTCCACATCCGCGCCATGGCCGGTCGCGAAGACGAAATGGATGCCCCGCGCCTGCAACGCCTCGGCCACGGGAATCGCGGTCTCGCCATTCAGGTTCACATCCAGAACAGCCAGATCCGGTGGGTCGCTGGCGATCAACTCAAGCGCCCGCACCACAGTCGCCGCAACACCGCTGACCACCAATCCGAAATCCTGCAACTCGGCCTCAAGCGCCATTGCAATCAGGATCTGGTCCTCGACCAGCAGCACCCGTCGACCCTCAAGCGTGTCAACCGCGCTGTCCTCGGCAACATTATCCTTGGCGGCCTCCGCAACGGGCTGGACCCCCGTGCTGGCACGCACGAATTGATCGGGCACGGTAAACTCTGCGACCACCCCGTCAGCGGTGAAGCTCACATTGCTGGAACCGTTCAGATCGAACGACACCGCCCGCTCGATCAGGGAAGAGCCAAAGCCACTCCGCGACGGCGGCGCAACCCCCGCCACACCGCTTTCCGCCCAGCGGATGCAGCAATTCCCCGCCTGATCCAGCGACCATGTCACCCGCAACTCACCCGAAGGCTGCGACAGCGCCCCATATTTCGCCGCATTCGTCGCCAGTTCATGCAGCACCAGCGCCACGGCCGAAAAGGCGCGGTCGTCCAATGCCACCCCCGGACCGTCCAGTGAGATTCGGCTGCCGTCGCGATAGGGCCCAAGCTCTGCCTGCAACAGACCGGCCAGATCGCCGCCATTCTCAGCGCCCGCGATCCTGGTCTTGCCATCCATCAATTCTGCCCCGTCCCTGCCTCTGTTCGCCCACTTCCAAGAATGTGCCCGCACCGCCCGCCGGTCGCAACCCGCGCCTGCGCCATGTCCCAGTTCTGTCACCGGGATTGCACCCTTCGCGCAACATTATTGCTAGCCAAACTGATCGGTTTGATATTAGCCTGCTGGCACCGGAATTGTGAATTTTAGCTCGTGGACCTTTTGACAGCGTGGTGACGCGATGAGACATTTCCCTGCCTTGCTTGCGACGATCAGCCTTTCCCTTCCTTCCACAGCACCAGCATCCGCCCAGTCGGTCGAACGAGACGCCTTCATCTATGTGGGGGCGAACTGCGCCGGCATGCGGTCCATCGAGATCGAGGGCGATGTCGAGGCAGCGCTGCTGCGCCGTATCGCCAGCGGTGAAGTGGCTGGCTCGACCGAAATGATCGAACTTGGCCGCTTACAGGCGGTCCTTGACGGCTTCGAGACCGAAAGCGGTCGCAACGAAGCGCTGCGCCTGCATACGGAATGTGTCGTGAAATCGCTTGAGGCTCTGGCAGCGGGCAAAGCCAGCCCCGGCGTGCCGGAATCCGAAGTCGTCATCGAAGGCAGCGACGTTGTTCCCGCACCCTTCGTCCGCGCAGGTCATCAGCAGCGCTTTGCGATCAAAACCGACGAAATCCGCGTGATCGGAAACGACGACATCATCTTCACCGTCCTTGGTGCCTCGCCCAGACGGATCGAGGTTCGCTGGATCAATACCACAACAGGCGATAGCGGCGTCCTTGCAGGAGCAAACGCGCTTGACGTGGGCAGCGCCGCCGAGATCGCCGAGAATTGCAGGGTAAGCCTTTACGGGATCAAACCGGACGACGACGCCGCAGCCATACAGGCGTCTTTCCACGTCACCTGCCCGCCGCCGATGTAAAGGCGATGAATGGGCGGCAGGGTCTTGCCCGCCACCCGTTCTTTTTACTCCGGCACCACCCGCACCGCGCCGCGCGCCGCGCTGGTGGTCATTGCGGCATAGGCGCGCAAAGCCGTGGTGATCTTTCTCTGACGCGGCTTCGCGGGTTTCCAGCCCTCTGCCTCGCGCTTTTCGCGACGGGCGGCAAGGGTTGCGTCATCGACCTCCAGATGGATCACCCGGTTCGGGATGTCGATGCGGATCAGATCGCCCTGTTCGACCAGACCAATCGTGCCGCCCTCTGCCGCCTCGGGCGAGACATGGCCGATCGACAGCCCCGACGAGCCGCCCGAGAAGCGGCCATCCGTCACCAGCGCGCATTCCTTCCCAAGGCCCTTCGACTTCAGATAACTGGTCGGATACAGCATCTCCTGCATCCCCGGTCCGCCGCGCGGACCTTCGTAACGGATCAGCACGACCTCACCCGCCTTGACCTTGCCGGTCAGGATCGCCGACACGGAATCGTCCTGGCTTTCAAAGATATGCGCCGGTCCTTCGAATTTCAGGATCGAATCATCGACCCCCGCCGTTTTCACGATGCAGCCATCCTCGGCCAGATTGCCATACAGCACCGCCAGCCCGCCATCCTTCGAGAAGGCATGTTCGGCATTACGGATCACGCCCGTTTCGCGGTCCAGATCAACAGCATCATAGCGACGCTCCTGCGAGAAAGCCGTCTGCGTCGGAACCCCACCCGGCGCGGCACGGTAGAAGTCATGGACCGAGGCCGCATCGGTGCGGATCACATCCCAGCGGTTCAGCGCCTCGCCCAAGGTGCCGGAATGAACATTGCCGACATCGGTGTGCAGCAACCCGGCCCGGTCCAATTCGCCCAGAATGGCCATGATGCCACCGGCGCGGTGAACGTCTTCCATGTGGACATCGTTTTTGGCCGGGGCGACCTTACACAGCACCGGAACCTTGCGCGACAGCCGGTCGATATCGGACATCGTGAAGTCGATCTGACCTTCATAGGCAGCCGCCAACAGATGCAGCACGGTATTCGTCGACCCGCCCATCGCGATATCCAGCGTCATCGCATTCTCGAACGCCGCAAAGCTGGCAATCGAGCGGGGCAGCACGCTGGCATCGTCGTTCTCGTAATAGCGCCGGGCCAGATCGACGACCAGATGCCCAGCCTCGACAAACAGCCGCTTGCGGTCTGCATGCGTGGCCAGGGTCGAGCCATTGCCGGGCAGCGCAAGGCCAAGCGCCTCGGTCAGACAGTTCATCGAATTGGCGGTAAACATGCCCGAACACGACCCGCAGGTCGGACAGGCCGAGCGTTCGATCGCCTGCACATCGGCATCGGACACGGTATCATCGGCAGCGGCAACCATGGCGTCCACCAGATCCAGCGCCTTCACCTTGCCGTTTTCCAGCACGACCTTGCCAGCCTCCATCGGGCCGCCCGACACGAAGACCACCGGGATGTTCAGCCGCAACGAGGCCATCAACATGCCCGGCGTGATCTTGTCGCAGTTCGAGATGCAGACCATCGCATCGGCGCAATGCGCGTTGACCATGTATTCGACGCTATCCGCGATCACCTCACGCGAGGGCAGCGAATACAGCATCCCGTCATGGCCCATCGCAATGCCGTCATCGACGGCGATGGTGTTGAATTCCTTGGCGATCCCGCCTGCCGCCTCTACCTCGCGTGCGACAAGCTGGCCCAGATCCTTCAGATGGACATGGCCGGGCACGAACTGGGTGAAGCTGTTCACGATGGCAATGATCGGCTTGCCGAAATCGCTGTCCTTCACACCGGTCGCGCGCCACAGGCCGCGGGCTCCGGCCATGTTACGACCGTGGGTGGTGGTTCGGGAACGATAGGCTGGCATGGTGGCTCGACTCCTTTGGCTGCCGGGCGTTCTAGCACCGATAGCTGTGGAAGGAAATTGCCTGCGACACCGTTTGAGGGGTGTTTTATGTCGCAAGGGCCATGCAATTCTTGCATGACCCGAATGATATGGTGGCTCAGGAGGTCAGTTTCATCACCACCATGCCGGATACGATCAGACCGGCAGCGATGATCCGCCCGATATTGGCCGCCTCGCCGAACATGAAAACGCCGACCAGAAAGGCGCCGATTGCGCCGATCCCGGTCCAGATCATGTAAGAGGTGCCCAGCGGCAGGCTGCGCATCGCCAGCGCCAGCAGCCAGAAAGAGCCGATCATCCCGATCACCATCACGCCTGTCGGCATGATCCGGGTGAAGCCATGCGATTGTTTCATCGCGGTGGCCCAGACGATTTCCAGCAAACCGGCGAGTAACAGAAGAATCCAGGGCATTGTGAGACCTCTTGATGCGAACCGGGTCGTCCCGGCCAATCTACCCATATCGGGGAGGTCGTCCTCTGTGGGCAAGAGATAGGGCCAGCTTTTCCACACAACAAGGCGGCGGGATCAAACCGACCTGCATGGCGGCAAAATGGCAACCATCTGCTTCTTGCCGACAACGCGATGTGGTCGCCATTTCTTCGCCGGATTTGTCCCGCGGCAAATCCGGCCGCGCCTGCCTGCCCTTTGGCAGGCGCGTTACCGCGCCAGCCCAGTCAGGCGCGACCGGATTGCAGATGTCGGCTCTGGTGGCACGCCCCTTGCCCTACGGCTTGCACCTTCGGGCAATCGGTCCGAGAAAATGTCCCCCGGACATTTTCCATTCGGACCTCTGCCGACCCACACCGCCCTATCGCAGCCCCAACCCCGCCCGCATCATCAGCCGCCGGACCGGCGCGATCCCGTAAAGCCCGCCCAAAGCCGCCGCCCGCAGATCCCGCAAAGGACGCAGCGAGGCCTGACTGGCCCGGTTCAGCGCATCGATCCCCAGCAGCCGCGCATAGGCATCGGGCCGCCGCCCGCGGTTATATTCGGCAAGGCTCGCCTCGCTACCCGGATCGTCCCGCGACAGATCAAGCAGCGCCCCAAGATCGGCCAGGCTCATGTTCAGCCCCTGCGCGCCAATCGGCGGCAATACATGCGCCGCCTCGGCGATCAGCGCCACATGCGGCGCGCTGAACCTGTCGGCGATCTGGCTGATGATCGGCCATTGCGTCAGCCGCGTCGCCTGCCGCAGATGCCCCAACACCCCGGCAGACCGGGCATTCAGCTCCTGTTCAAACGCATCAGGCGGCAACGCGGCCAGCCGCGCCACTTCGCGCCCGCTTTCCATCCAGACCACGGCAGAGCTGTGCCTGCCCTCGCGATCCGGCAGCGGCACCAGCGTGAATGGCCCGCCCGAGCGGTGGATCTCGGTCGAGACATTTCCATGCGGCACGCCATGAGTGACGGCAAAGGCCAACGCCTTCTGACCATAGCGAAAGGTCCGCACCCCGATCCCCGCCGCCTGCCGCACTGGCGAATCGCGGCCATCCGCCCCGATCAGCAGTTTTGCCCGCAACCGCCGCCCGTCGGACAGACTGACCAGCGCGCCTTCGCTGCGGGTGATAACGGCGGTCGTGGCAATGCCCGGCTGAAACCGGACCGTCTGCAACTCCTTCAGCCGCTGCGAAATCTCGCGCCGCAGCAACCAGTTCGGCAGGTTCCACCCGAAGGGCTGATCGCCGATCTCTGCCGCATCGAATTCACGCGACAGCCGCGCCACCGGCTCGGCCCCGCCCGCATCGACGATCCGCATCACCTGCAAGGGCGTGGCATAGGGCGACAACCGCTGCCACAAACCGATCCGCTCCAGAAGCTCGACCGAGGGCGCCAGAAAGGCGGTGCTGCGCAGATCCGCCCCCTCGGCGCCTTCTTCCGTCACCGGCGGCGCCGGATCGACGCAAAGGGTCGAAAATCCTTCGGCCCCGAAAGCCGCAGCCGCGATCAATCCGGCAACCCCGCCGCCCGAGATCAGGATGTCGATATCTTCGATCGGTTCTGTCATCGCGACCTTCCGTTTACTTCGCCCGGATCATGACCGCATCCACCGCCACAGACCAGAGGCCACTGCGCCGCAGGCAACACCACCGTTCGCAAGCTGTGTACAGCCTGTGCACATCCGGTGCATGCGCGGTGGACGCCCTGTGCCGCCGAATTCCCAGCATTTGCTGACAATTTCACCCCGGCGCCCAGACCGGGATTTCTTCGTTGCAAAAATACCGAAAGCAACGCCCGCCCCGTTGCGCAGCCGCTGTTTATTGCTTCAACGACGCATAAATCTCCAACAGGAATCCAGTAAGGTCATGGACGTGATGATCGACATAACCCGGCGCAGATGCCCCCAAAGGCTCGGGCCCGTCCCGCCCCGGCCCGACCAGCACCGTCCTCATCCCCATCTCATGCGGAACCCGCAGATTGCGCGGATCATCTTCGAAAAATGCAGCCTTTTCAGGGTCTAACCCGGCGCAGGAGATCACCGTCTCAAAGGCCGCCCGCTGTGGCTTCGGGCAATATTCCGTCTCGCCGATCCCATAAATCGCCTCGAACAAGGGCGCGGGCACCCGGTCATCGACCAGCCCCATCCCGCGCGCCCGCAGCACCTTCACCGCATAGGCCGCATCGGCATTCGTATGGATGATCTTCCGCCCCGGCAGCGCGGCAATGGCCGCAGCAAGTTCCGGCGCGGGCAGGATCGGGGTGAAGTCGATATCATGCACCTCGTCCAAAAACTCAATCGGATCAATGCCATGCTCGGCCATCAGACCGGCCAGCGTGGTCCCGTGCCGCGACCAGTAATCCCGCCGCAATCGGTCGGCAGCTTTCGCATCCACCTCCAGAAGACGCATGACATAGGCGGTCATACGCTCTTCGATCTGCGGAAACAGCGCCATCTCGGGCGGGTAAAGCGTATTGTCCAGATCGAAGATCCAGACATCGACATGCTTGAAATCCATGTAAAAGTCATAATCCGGCGCGCCCGCGCTTGCAATCGCCCGCGCATCTGCCAAACCTGTGCGCCATGAAGGAAGATGCCTATTCCCTGATCCTCGCCGCGATTGAATCCGGCACCTATCGCCCCGGCGACAGGCTGGTGGAATCCGAACTCGCCGACCGCTTCGGCGTCTCGCGCACCCCCGTCCGCGAGGCGTTGCAACGTCTGGAAACCCAGCAAATGCTGGTCCGCGACGGCCGCAGCCTGATCGTCGCCTCGCTGGATCACAACCAGTTGGCCGAACTTTACGTGGTCCGCGCCGAGCTTGAGGGCCTCGCCGCCCGCCTCGCCGCCCGCCATGCCACCCCGGAAGAGGTGCGGGTGCTGGCGCAGATGCTAACCGACGATCAGAAATGCATCGGCAATCCTGAAGCTTTGGCCCGCGCCAACAAACGCTTCCACCACCAGATCCATCTGGCCTCGCATAACCGCTATCTGGTCCAGCAGCTTGATCTGGTCCACCGGACCATGGCGCTGATGGCCAAGACCTCGCTTGCCGCCGAAGGCCGCAGCGAAACCGCGCTGGCCGAGCACAAAAAGATCGTCGATGCCATCGCCTCGGGCGACGGCAATGCGGCGGATCAGGCGCTGCGGCAGCATATCTCGATGGCTTGGGAAACCCGGCTGAAGCTGGAAGCGAAGGCAGATCGTGGCTGATACCGGCCGCATCATCGAGACGCCCGAAGACATCCTCGAAGGCGCGGCGCATCTGGCCCGTATATGTCCGGTCTGGGCGCGCGTGCTGCCCCAGCTTGACCCCCTGCCGCTGCGGCGCAGTGAGGCGGGCTTTCGGACCATGGCGAATGCAATCGTCGGCCAGCAGATCTCGATTGCGGCGGCAGGCTCGATCTGGGCGCGGATGGAGGCGGCGGGACTTCTGACCCCCGAAGCCATCGCAGCGGCAAGTGACGAGGAGTTGCGCGCCGTCGGCCTTTCCCGGCCAAAGGTCAAGTATCTGCGCGGTATCGCCACGGCAGGGCTGGATTGGGATGCGCTGCACCTTCTGCCTGACGACAAGGCCATAGCGGAATTGGTTGCTCTGCCGGGCATCGGCCTTTGGACAGCCGAGATTTACCTGAAATTCGCCCTCGGCCGCGCCGATGTCTTCGCGGCGGGCGATCTGGCGCTGCAAGAGGCGGCCCGGATCATGTATGACCTGCCCGAACGCCCCAATCCGGCTCAATTGCGCGAACTGGCCCTGCCGTGGAGCCCATGGCGTTCGGTTGCGGCGCGGGGGCTGTGGGCCTATTACCGGCAGGCCAAAGGGAAAGAGGGAATCCGATGACGGAACTGAAATCCGCCCGCAAGGGACCCGCCGATGCCGACGCCGCCGTGGTCTTCCTGCACGGCTATGGTGCCGACGGTGCCGATCTGCTGGGTCTGGCCGATCCGCTGGGCCAGCATCTGCCGAACACCGCCTTCTACGCCCCCGACGCGCCCGAGCGCAGCGTCAACAACCCGATGGGCTATCAGTGGTTTCCGATCCCGTGGCTGGACGGCTCGACTGAGGAACAGGCGAAGGCCGGGATGGCCCGCTCGATCCCGCTGATCGATGCGTTTCTGGACAAGGTTCTGGCGGATGAGGGGATCACCCCCGACCGGCTGATCGTGATCGGCTTTTCTCAGGGCACGATGATGGCGCTGCATGTGCTGCCGCGCCGGTCCGAGGAAATCGCAGGCATCGTCGGCTTCTCGGGCCGCCTGCTGGCGCCTGAACTGCTGGAAGCCGAGTTGAAGGTAAAGCCGCCGGTCCTGCTGATCCATGGCGATCAGGATCCGATGGTGCCGTTCGAAGAAATGGGCCTTGCCGGTCAGGCGCTGCAGGACGCGGGTTTCACCGTCTATGGTCATGTGATGAAAGACACCGGCCACGGTATCTCGCCCGACGGGCTGGGCGTGGCGCTGAGCTTCCTGAAAGAGCGTCTGGGCAAGTGATCCGAAAGGCAACGCGCCTTTTCTGAGGGGGATGGCGCGGTCCTGTCAAAGCGGATAATCTTCACCGGCGGGCACCGTCCCGATGTGCAACATCCAGAAGCGGCGAATGCTGCGAACACCGTTTCGCAGGTTCAGGCCACTTCTTGGGACGGAGGTGATGCGATGGAGAATATCGCGAATAATGCTGTGGGCTTTGGCCGCATCGCGGCCATGCTGCCAGTCAAGGACATGCAGAAGGCCGAGACTTTCTGGTGCGGCGTTCTGGGATTCAGGAAGGTTTTCCAGAACGGCGATCCGGTCGGTTTCATGATCCTGTCTCAGGACGACGCGGAACTGCACCTGACATTGCAGCCCGGATACAAGGCCGCTCCTTTCAATATCGCGCATATGATGGTCGGCGATGTGGATCGGTTTCATGCGATCTGCCAGCACGCCGGATTGCGGATCGTGAAGGGGTTGCAGGACAAGGATTATGGGCTGCGGGCCTTTGTCTTTGAAGATCCCGACGGCAACCGGATCGATGTCGGGCAAAGGCTTCGGTAGGTCGGTTCGTTTCTGCAACATGCCGGGGGCGCTGCCCCCGGACCCCCGGGATATTTGGATAAAGAAGAAGCCCGGCGAATGTGCCTTGGTTGGGGTGCTTTCGGGACATCAAGGGCCGAAAGGATCGTCCGGTTAGGCCGCTGCATTCCGATGAGAGAGAGCCGCGCCGCGTGCAACGGCGCGGAACCCCGATCACTCGAAAGGTATTGGGCGGGCCGCGCCGGGCCAAGTCGTCGGGCTGACGTAAATCTTGACCCCGCGCCGCTTCAACTCATCCAGCAGGGTTCGGGTCGGATGTCCCGGTGTCATCGCGTCGCGGTAGGCGTCCGTATCGAGAAGGCGAAACGATTTCAGGCTGGGGATGTCTCGGAGCGCATTGAGATTGCCATGATCAACGCTGATCGAGAGCCGCTCCAGTCGAGGCAGGCCGGTCACATCCTTGATGTCCACCATCTCTATCATCGAGATCGCGTGAGTGCTTGTCAGGTTGGTGCAATGTTCGATGCCGGTCAGAGAGGTGACATCGAAAGATTCATCCTCTCCGCTCCAGAAATAGTAGGGAAAAGTATAGATCTCGTTGCCGCCATCGAAGACGATTTCTCGGCATTGCGCCAGCAGTGCGGCATCCAGCGGATAGCGGGCGAGATAGTCGAGGACTTCTGGGATCAAATCATAGCCCTCATCCTCCAGATCGACCGGGCGACCAAGGACATGCTGTGCCAGTTGTTCGGGTGTACCGAGGTCAAGCGCCTTCGCATCAAGCAGCGATGACAGCACCACAAGCTTGAAATTCACATCCGCAAAGGGCGCCCCCGGTTCACCCGATGGTGCCGGATAGGGCGGCGCGAAGGGCTCGCGGTATTCGGCCGTTCGATTCCGGATCGTAATCTCATTCACCTTTTCCAGCGTGAACTTGACATTCAGGTAGGCGCCATCAGGAAGCTGCCGATGGCCAAAGCGGACGCCGCGCATCATCGGTTGATCCTCACCAATCTGAAGACCCGGGTCGGCGGTGCGGGCCTTGGCCAGCGTCATTCCCATCTGGAACCCTGCCACCGGGGCACCCGTGAAGCGCCAGTTATAGGTGATCGCTCCGATCACATCGTCGCGGTCGAGACGGATCACGACGCCATGGCTGTTTTCAAGAAGGTCGATCTCGCCGCCCTTATGCGGCGCAGGAGGAACCCAAAGATCGCCCATCGCCTCGGCCACGCGCTGAACGGGCATTCCGGGGCGCAAGGCAGCAAGCGCCTGTTCAAGCGGGCTGCCAATTTTGGGGGCGGCCATGCTGATCCCGCCTGAGGTCGATAAAAGAGCGGCTCCGCCTGCCTTCAGGAAAAGGCGTCGCCCGAATGTGGATAAGGTCTGAAATAGCTTCATTCTATGAACCATGCCGTTTGAATGAGGCGAGGATAGGGGATGGCCCGACGGTGGCAAGGCTCTCGACCTCCGTCCGCCCGGCAAGATCCGGGCGCGATATGGGTGGGAAATATGTCGGGGCGACTGGTTAGGTTTGGGCCAGTGCCAGCAGGGCGTCGATGTCCAGATGGGTTTCGAGGTGCTGGGCGAGGGCGTCGAGTGTCTGGTCTATGCCCGCCTCGTATCCCGGCTGCGAGGTAGTGCCGAGACGGGCGAGGAAGGCGGCCCGGAAGCTGTCATTCGAAAAGAGCCCGTGCAGATAGGTTCCCATGATCCGGCCATCCGGGCTGATCGCGCCATCGGGATGCGGGATATGGGCGAAGGGGCGGTTGCAGTCGGGGCCGGTGCTGCGCCCGATATGGATCTCATAGCCGGAAACGGGTTGGTCCAGTGCCCTGCCGGTGATCTGTTCGAGGCGCTTTTCGGTGGCCATGTGGGTTTCGATGTTCAGATGGCCAAGCGCCTTCACCTGCCCCGGCGTGCCGTCGCTGCCCTGCGGGTCGTGGATGCTGCCGCCCAGCATCTGATAGCCGCCGCAGAGGCCCAGCACATGGCCGCCGCGCCGGATATGGGCGGCAAGGTCGATGTCCCAGCCTTGCGCGCGCAGGAACGCCAGATCGCCCAGCGTCGATTTAGTGCCGGGGATCACCACAAGATCGGCATCGGCAGGGATCGGGCGACCGGGGCCGAGCATGGTCAGTTTCACGCCCGGCTCAGCCGCCAGCGGGTCGAGGTCGTCGAAATTGGCGATGCGCGACAGGGTCAGGCAGACGATATGCAGGCCGGTGCCGCGTGAGGCGCGCAGATCCACAGCATCCTCGGCTGGCAGGCGGTGCGCATCGGGGAACCACGGCAAGACGCCGAAGCCGGGCCAGCCGGTGCGGTCGGCGATCATGCGATAGCCATCCTCGAAAAGCGAAAGGTCGCCTCGGAACTTGTTGATGAGGAAGCCCCGGATCATCGCGGCATCGGCGGGGTCCAGCACCGCCTGCGTGCCGACGATCTGGGCGATGACGCCGCCGCGATCGATGTCGCCAGCCAGAATGACCGGCACGCCCGCTGCCGTGGCAAAGCCCATATTGGCGATGTCGCGCGGGCGCAGGTTGATCTCTGCCGGGCTGCCGGCGCCTTCCACGATCACAAGATCATGTGCGGCGGACAGGCGGGCGAAACTGTCCAGCACGCCCTGCAACAGTCGCGGGCGCAGGGCGGCATAGTCGCGCGCCTCGGCCCGGGCGATGGGCTGGCCGTGCAGAATGACCTGCGCGCCGGTATCGGTTTCGGGCTTCAGCAGCACCGGATTCATGTCGGTCAACGGTTGCAGACCAGAGGCGCGGGCCTGCAATGCCTGCGCGCGACCGATTTCGCCGCCATCGACGGTCACGGCTGCATTGTTCGACATATTCTGCGGCTTGAACGGTGCGACCGACAGGCCGCGACGCCACGCCGCGCGGCACAGCCCCGCCACCAGCAGCGATTTCCCGACATTCGAGCCCGTGCCCTGTATCATCAATGCAGCCATGTTTGCCTTTGCGGACACTCTGCTTGCCATCACTCGCTTCGGTGACTAGATAGGCGCGTCCGCAAATGAAAGGCCGAATGCCGTGGAAAACGTCGTCCTGACCGTCCATCTGATTCTTGCAGTCCTGCTGACCGGGGTGGTTCTGCTGCAACGCTCGGAAGGTGGTGGTCTGGGCATGGGCGGCGGTGGTGGCGGCAATGGCGTCATGACGGGCCGTCAGGCGGCCAATGCGCTGACCCGGCTGACCTGGATTTTCGGCATCGCCATTTTCTGCACCTCGATCGCGCTGACGATCATTGCGGCGCGTCAGGTTTCGACCAGCTCGATCATGGATCAGTTGGGCGTTCCGGCCAGCCGTCAGGAATCGACCACGCCGAGCCTGCCGACCTATACTCCGCCGCCGACGACCAGCGGTGATCCGCTGACCCCGCCGACGCCGGGCGCGGCCGCTCCGGCAGCCAGCGAGCCTGCGGCGACGACCGAGGCGCCGGCCGCGGAAGCGGTGAGCCCGCCTGCCGCAGAAGCACCGGCTGCGGCTGAGACTGCCCCGGCAGAAGCGCCTGCGGATGCATCGACCCCGCCCGCACCAGCGAATTAAGTCACACAACAGCTAGGGGCAGAATAAATCTGCCCCACATCAACTTGCGGTCCATTGCGGCCACGGGCCGAATGGTATATGCATTGAGTCCCGTGATGCTGGCTTATCTGGCCCGCAGAATATCGAATATTTGGACATCACGGGGGCCTCATGGCGCGATACATTTTCATCACCGGCGGCGTGGTTTCCAGTCTTGGCAAAGGGCTGGCTTCGGCGGCACTGGGCGCCTTGCTGCAGGCTCGGGGCTATACCGTCAGGCTGCGCAAGCTGGACCCCTATCTGAACGTCGATCCGGGCACGATGAGCCCCTTTGAGCATGGCGAGGTTTTCGTCACCGATGACGGGGCCGAGACCGATCTGGACCTTGGCCATTACGAGCGTTTCACCGGCGTTTCGGCGCGCAGGACGGACAGCGTGTCCTCGGGGCGGATCTATTCGAACGTGCTGGAGAAGGAACGGCGCGGCGAATATCTGGGCAAGACCATTCAGGTCATTCCGCACGTCACCAATGAGATCAAAGACTTCCTGTCGATCGGCGATGAAGAGGTCGATTTCATGCTGTGCGAGATCGGCGGCACCGTCGGCGATATCGAGGGCCTGCCCTTCTTCGAGGCGATTCGCCAGTTCACCCATGAACGCCCGCGCGGCGATTGCATCCTGATGCACCTGACGCTGCTGCCCTATCTGTCGGCCTCGGGAGAGTTGAAGACCAAGCCGACGCAGCACAGCGTCAAAGAGCTGCAATCCATTGGCCTTGCCCCGGATGTGCTGGTCTGCCGCAGCGAACATCCGATCCCGGAAAAGGAACGCGCCAAGATTGCGCTGTTCTGCAATGTCCGCCCTGATGCGGTCATTCCGGCCTATGATCTGAAATCGATCTATGAAGCCCCCCTGGCCTATCACCGCGCCGGTCTGGACCGCGCCGTGCTGGATGCCTTCCAGATCAGCCCTGCCCCGCGTCCTGACCTGTCGAAATGGGAAGACGTGATGGACCGCCTGACCAATGCCGAGGGCGAGGTCAGGGTCGCCATCGTCGGCAAATACACCCAGCTTGAGGATGCCTATAAATCCATCGCCGAGGCGCTGACCCATGGCGGCATGGCCAACCGGGTGCGGGTCAAGGCCGATTGGGTCGATAGCGAAAAGCTGGAAGGCGAAGGCGCGCATCTGCTGGACGGCTATCACGGCGTTATCGTTCCGGGTGGCTTTGGCGAGCGCGGGACCGAGGGGATGGTCACCGCGGCCCGCTATGCCCGCGAAAAGAACGTGCCCTATCTGGGCATCTGTCTGGGCATGCAGATGGCGGTGATCGAGGCTGCACGCAATCTGGCCGACATGCCCGATGCCGGTTCCGAGGAATTCGATCACGAGGCGGGCGCGGCGCGGTTCACTCCGGTCGTTTATCACCTCAAGGAATGGGTGCAGGGAAATTACACCGTCCAGCGCAAGCTGAGCGACGACAAGGGCGGCACGATGCGGCTGGGCGCCTATACGGCGATCCTGAAGCCGGATTCGAAGATCTCTGCCGTTTACGGCGGCGCGACCGAGATCGAGGACCGCCACCGTCACCGCTACGAGGTTGATGTGTCCTATCGCGGCAAGCTGGAAGATGCGGGCATGTCGTTCTCGGGGATGTCACCGGATGACCGGCTGCCGGAAGCAGTCGAATACGCGGATCACCCGTGGTTCATTGGCGTGCAATCGCACCCCGAGCTGAAGTCAAAACCCTTCGATCCGGCGCCGCTATTCGCGGGCTTCGTGCGGGCGGCGATGGAAGAAGGGCGGCTGGTCTAGTTGTCTTTCAGAAGTCTCTGAAGTCCAGAATATTATCCATAAGAATGATCTCTACAGAGCGCCCCGACAGGCGCTCTTTCCATTCGTTGACCAGTTCCTTGCGTTCCCTGCCCGAAACTTGTCATTGAACGATGCGAATCGTCGCACCTTCAGGCGTATTGGCGATCATTCTGTTTAGGTGATAATCGCCCGACCAATTCCCTTGCCGATGACAATTGTCCTGGAAACCATCGCCACCTCAATAAGCAAATCAATGTGCTGATTGAGGCAGCGCTTGGCCATGACGGGGGCTATTGCGCAGACAACAACTCACCACAAACGACATCGCCCGCGCTGTACGGTTGCGCGGGCGAGATCGATTGTAATAGCGGGCGAACTTAGTCGCCGTTTTGCTGCGGTTCGCGCGGCGGACGTCCGATGATGTCGCGCAATGCATCAAGCTCGATGAAGTTGTCTGCCTGACGGCGCAGGTCGTCCGCAATCATCGGTGGTTGAGACCGGATGGTCGAGACGACCGAAACCCTGACGCCCTGACGCTGCAACGCCTCGATCAGAGGGCGAAAGTCACCGTCGCCAGAGAACAGCACCGCATGGTCAAGACGCGGTGCAAGCTGCATGGCATCGATTGTAAGCTCGATGTCCATGTTCCCCTTCACTTTGCGACGGCCCATGGCGTCGGTATATTCCTTCGCCGGTTTGGTGACCACGCAATAGCCGTTGTAATGCAGCCAGTCGACCAGCGGTCGAATTGGGGAATAGTCCTCACCTTCCATCAGGGCTGTGTAATAGTAGGCACGCATCAACTTGCCACGGCGATCGAACTCCTGTCGCAGCAGCTTGTAATCGATATCAAAGCCCAGTGATTTCGCGGCGGCGTAGAGGTTGGCGCCGTCGATGAAAATCGCCAAGCGGTCGTCTTTGTAAAACATTCCTGTTGCCTTCAGTGAGACTTGCTCGTTTTAGTTTCGGTCCGCGCCAGGGTGAGGGAACTGGCTAGTTGCGGTCCGGGCCGGGGATCAATTTAGGACGCAAGCATCGGGATGAGAAAGTTGTCTTTAGGTTTGGTTGCTTTAGGTGCCAATCTGGCGTCCACGGCAGGCAGCGCGAGTGAAACGCTGCAAGCGGCGACGAATATTCTGCACGACGGGCAAGATATTACAATAACCGCCGTCAGTCGGTTTTGGCTGACACCCGCCGACCCGCCCGGGGCCGGGCCCGATTATGTCAATGCTGCCGCGACAATCTCCACTTTGCTCTCTGCCAGCCAGCTTCTTGAACGTCTTCATCGGATCGAGGCCGATTTCGGCCGCGACCGCAGCGGCGGTCGCTGGTCGGCGCGGGTTCTGGATCTTGACCTGATCGCCTTTGACGACATGATCCTGCCGGATATGGCCACCCTTCGCAACTGGATCAACCTGCCGCGTGAGGCACAGTTGCGTGAGGCGCCCAACCAATTGATTCTGCCGCATCCGCGGATGCAGGATCGCGGTTTCGTCCTGGCGCCGACGGCGGAAATCGCCCCCGGCTGGCGCCACCCCTTGACCGGACGCAGCGTCATTGAGATGCTTGCCGCGCTTGGACCGGACGGAACGACCGGAATGCACCCCCTGCCAACCCATTCATCGGCGGGGTTTCCTTGACATTTACGCGGCGGAGCGCCAGATACTCGGCTTCCGCCCCGGAAATTCGATTCGAACACACAGGTGAGACATGGCCCGCGTAACGGTTGAAGATTGCGTCGACAAAGTACCCAACCGCTTTGATCTGGTGATGCTTGCCTCGCATCGTGCCCGTGAAATCGCGACCGGCAGCCAGCCGACCGTGGATCGCGACAACGACAAGAACCCGGTCGTCGCCCTGCGCGAGATCGCCGACGAGACCCAGCCGGTCGATGACCTGCGCGAGCGGATGATTGAATCGACCCAGACCCAGATCGAGGTCGATGAGCCGGAAGAAGACGCGATGGCGCTGCTTCTGGGTGCAGAAATGGACCGCCCGAAACCCGCCGATGAAGAATCGGAAGAGCGGATGTTGCGCATGATGCTGGAAGCTAACCAGCGCTAAGGATTTCATGGGGTCTTCGTCAGGATCATGATCGACGTCGAAGACCTCATCGCGCTTGTCCGCAACTACAATCCCCGCAGCAATTCCACGCTGATCCGCGATGCCTATGAATACGGCATGCGGATGCATGAAGGGCAGTTCCGCCATTCGGGCGAGCCCTATTTCACCCATCCGATTGCCGTCGCCGCCATCCTGACCGAAATGCGGCTGGACGATGCCACCATCGTCACCGCCCTGCTGCATGACACGGTCGAGGATACCCGCTCGACCAAGGACGAAGTCGCCACCATCTTTGGCGAAGAGATCGCCGAACTGGTCGATGGCGTCACCAAGCTGACCAACCTTCAGCTTAGCTCGACCGCCTCGAAACAGGCCGAAAATTTCCGCAAGCTGTTCATGGCGATGTCGCGCGATCTGCGCGTCATTCTGGTCAAGCTGGCCGACCGTCTGCACAATATGCGCACGATCCGGTCGATGCGCCCCGACAAGCAGGTGCAAAAGGCGCGTGAGACGATGGATATCTATGCGCCGCTGGCCGGGCGCATGGGCATGCAATGGATGCGCGAAGAGCTGGAGGATCTGGCCTTCAAGGTCATCAATCCGGAAGCACGCAAATCGATCATCCGCCGCTTCGTCAGCCTGCAACGCGAATCCGGCGATGTCATCGCTCATATCACCGGCGATATTCGCGCCGAGCTTGAGAAAGAAGGCATCGAGGCGATGGTCTTTGGCCGCGCCAAGCGCCCCTTCTCGGTCTGGCGGAAGATGCAGGAAAAGCAGTTGGCGTTTTCGCGGCTGTCCGACATCTACGGCTTTCGGATCATCACCCGCTCGGAAATGGATTGCTACCGCGCGCTTGGCGTGATCCATCACCGCTGGCGGGCGGTGCCGGGCCGGTTCAAGGATTATATCAGCCAGCCGAAATCGAACGGCTATCGCTCAATCCACACCACTGTTTCGGGCCGCGACGGCAAGCGGGTCGAGGTGCAGATCCGCACCCGGCAGATGCATGAGGTGGCTGAGGCGGGCGTGGCTGCGCATTGGGCCTATCGCGACGGTACCCGCTCGGAAAACCCGTTTGCGGTCAATCCGGCAGAGTGGATCGAAAGCCTGACCGACCGTTTCGAGGGCGAGGATCACAACGAATTTCTCGAGCATGTAAAGCTTGAGATGTATCAGGATCAGGTCTTCGTCTTCACGCCCAAGGGCGACGTCATGCAATTGCCGAAAGGCGCGACGCCGATCGATTTCGCCTATGCGATCCATACGCGTCTTGGCAATTCCTGTGTCGGCGCCAAGGTCGATGGCATCCGCGTGCCGTTATGGACGCGGCTGAAGAACGGGCAATCGGTCGATATCATCTCAGCCTCGGGTCAACGTCCGCAGGCGACATGGCTGGACATTGTGGTCACGGGCCGCGCCAAGGCCGCGATCCGGCGGTCCTTGCGCGAAGAAGACCGCGACCGCTTCATCCGCCTTGGCCGCGAACTGGTTCGGGTCAGTTTTGAACATGTCGGGCGCAAGGTGACCGACAAGGCGCTGCGGACCGCTGCTAAGCAGATGGGTCTTAACGACGCAGACGAGCTTCTGGCCCGGATCGGCAGCGCCGAAAATTCCGCCAAAGAGGTGCTGGAGGTTCTGTATCCCGATCTGGTCCATGACCGGGAAGAGATCGACGGCGAACGCCCCTTTGCCGGGCTGGAGGCAGATTCGCAGTTTCAGCGGGCGCCGTGCTGCAATCCGCTGCCGGGTGAGCGCATCGTGGGCATCACCTATCGCGGCAAGGGCGTCGTCATTCATGCGATCGACTGCCCGGTTCTGGCGGAATACGAGGAAAGCCCCGACCGCTGGATTGATGTGCAATGGCGCGAGGGGCGGCATCCGCCGGTCTATTCGACGATCCTGCAACTGACGATCCGTCACGATCCCGGCGTTCTTGGCCGTATCTGCACCCTGATCGGGCAGCAGGGGGCGAACATCTCGAACCTCGAATTCATCGCACGCAAGCCGGATTTCTACCGGATCGAGGTCGAGGTAGAATTGCGCGACCATGAACATCTGCACAATCTGCTGACCGCGCTGGAAGCGGAAAGTGACGTGGCGCAGGTGGCGCGAATTCGCGATGCAGCGCTGAAACCCTAGGCGATCTGCCGCGTTTTGCTGCCAACACCAAGGATAAGCAAACGTGTTTAAACGGCGCACACCCCGCAGTTACGGGCAGATTGCCAGTGACATGATCTACCCCCGCGGCGGCTGGCGTCGGGCGGGGACGTATATCGTGCATCGTCTCAGCCGTTTGCCGGATCAGCCACAGCGGATTGCGCTTGGCCTTGCTGTGGGCGTCCTTGCCTCATTCACGCCGTTCTATGGTGTGCATTTCCTGCTTGCCGCCGCGCTGGCTTGGATGATCCGAGGCAATATCTTCGCCGCCCTGATCGGCACCTTCGCCGGCAATCCGGTGACGCTGCCCTTCATCGCTATTATGTCTGTCAGTCTGGGCCGCTATCTGATGGGGATGGAGGCGGGCCTGCCGCCGCAAGAAATATTCGTCGAGTTCGCCCGTGCCAGTGCCGAAATCTGGCAGAATGTCGCGGCGATCTTCGGTCCCGCTGAGGTCGGGTGGGACCGCATGGGCGATTTCATGGGCGACATCTTCCTGCCCTATCTGATCGGCGGCACATTTCTTGGGCTGATCGCCGGGTTCATCTCGTATTATCTCGCGCTGCCGGTCATTCGCGCCTACCACCGTCGCCGCGCGAAGAAGATGGCCCGCCGGATCGCCAAGGCTCATGCAGCCGCACCGATACCGCCACTGACCAAGACAACGACAACGCAAGATCCACGCGGGCATGCGTGACCGGGACCAGGGCCTTTTCTGAATAACCCGGATCAATATCCCTTCGCGCGATCCACCAGATGCAGGATCGGCTGCCCTGCCATCGCCCGCAGCAGGTTATCGGCGGCAACCGGCGCTGCGGTTTCGGGTCGCGTCTCGGCGGCGATATGCGGGGTGACGGTCACGCCGGGATGGCCCCAGAACGGATGTTCCGGCGGCAAAGGCTCGGTGCGGAACACATCCAGCACCGCATGGCCCAGATGGCCGCTGTCCAATGCCTCGATCAGCGCATCCTCATCCAGAACCGTCCCGCGCCCCGGATTGATCAGCCATGCCCCCTGCGGCAACAGCGCCAGCCGCGCAGCATCCAGCAGGTTCCGCGTCGCGGCCGTATCCGGCAAAAGGTTGATCAGGATCCGCGCCCCGGTCAGCGCCTCGGCCAACTGATCCGCGCCAAGCACCCGCATCCCCGGAACCGCGCGGCCCGAGGCACTGAAGCCTGTCACCGGAAAACCGATCCCGCCCAGCATCGCGGCGACCGAGCGGCCAAGCTCTCCGGTGCCAAGGATCGTGACAGGCGTTTCCGAGGCCAAGGGCGGCACCAGATGGTTCCGCCATTCACCATCTTGCGCATATGCATCCATCCCCAGATGCGCCCGCATCGCCCAGCCGGTGCAGAATTCGGCCATGCCCTGCGCCAGACCCGGATCGACCATGCGCGCCAAGGGTTGTGTCAGCGTGGGATTGGTCACGATCCGCTCAACCCCCGCCCAAAGGCTTTGAACCAGCCGCGCATTCACATAGGGCGACAGATCGCTGATCTCTCCCCCCGGCGCATAGATGATCGCATCGATCACGGCGGGATCGCTTTCCCGCAGCAAGGTCATCTCCGGGCAGGCGGCTTGCAGGGCGGGGGCCCAGCGGGACCAGTAGCCGTGAGGGGCGGCGAACAGAACGCGCATCATCTTGGCCTGTGAACATGGGCGGACTGGACCAGCCCAAAACCCAGCATGAGGATCATCAGCGAGGTGCCGCCATAGCTGACCAGCGGCAGGGGCGAGCCTTTGGCGGGCAACAGCCCCATCACCGTCGCCATGTTGATGGCGAAATACAAAAAGAACGTGGCGCTGATGCCAATGGTAATCAGGCTGGCGAAACGGTCGCGATTGCTGAGCGCCGAATAGAGGCAAAAGCCAAGGATCAGCGAATAGAGGATCAGCAGAGAGATTGCCCCGATAAAGCCGAATTCCTCGGCCAGCACCGTGAAGATGAAGTCGGTGTGCTTCTCGGGCAGAAAGTTCAGGCGTGACTGCGTGCCCTGCATGAAGCCCCGCCCCGACCAGCCGCCAGAGCCAAGGGCGATCTGGCTTTGGATGATGTTGTATCCCGCGCCAAGAGGGTCGGAATAGGGGTCAAGGAAGGTGTCGATCCGGCGGAACTGATAGTCTTTCAGCAATTGCCATTCAGTGCCGCGACTTTTCAGGACGGTATAGACCAGCGCCACTGCAACGCCGATGACGGCGCCGAAATACCACAGCGACACCCCCGCCACGAACATCACAATCCCGCCCCCGGCGACCAGCATGATCGAGGTGCCAAGGTCGGGCTGGATCAGCACCAAAGCCGTCGGCGCAAGGATCAGAATGACCGGGATAATCACCCAAAGCGGGCGCGAGACTTTTTTCAGCGGCAGCCAGTCGTAATAAGCGGCCAGCAGCAGAACCAGCGCGATTTTCATCAACTCGGACGGCTGCAAACGGATCGGGCCGATATCGATCCAGCGTTGCGCGCCCATGCCGATCTCGCCCGCGATCTCGACGCCGACCAGCAAAAGGAAGCAGCAGACATAGGCCGCGACCGAGATCCCGCGCCAGAACCACATCGGCACAAAGGCCAGCCCGATCATGATGACCATGCCAACGGCAAAGCGATACATCTGCGGCTCGGCCCACAGATCGACCCGTCCTCCGGCGACCGAGATCAGCATGATGAAGCCGATCCCGGCCACAGCCAGGATCAGGAAAACCAGCGGCCAGTTCAGATACAGGATCTTGCGGATGCCGGTCGGGGTCTGGGCGACCTTGTAATCCAGATAGGACATGCTTGCCTCAGGCGCGGGTCAGTCGGGGCGCTTCGGGCGCAAGAAGATGCATGGCATTGTGCCGTTCCTCCATCGCGGCGCGCTGTTCATCGGGCACAGCGTCCAGCGGCGGCAAGCCACCCGCCAGCGCGAACAGCATAATGTCGCGGGCGACAGGGGCCGCAATCGCGCCACCGCCGCCGCCGTGTTCCACCACGACCGAGACAGCATAGCGCGGCATCTCGTAGGGTGCGTAACAGACGAAAAGCGCGTGATCACGGCGGTTCCAAGGAAGCTGTTCGTTCGAGACGACGCCGCGCGCGCGTTCGGCGGCGGTGATGTTGCGGACCTGACTGGTGCCGGTCTTGCCCGCCATCCGCCAATCCTCGCGGATGATCCGCATCCGCCGCGCGGTCCCGGTCGAGGCGTTCATCACCGCATCCATCCCCTGCCGCGCCGTGCGCAGATGCAGCGGGTTCAGACCCAGATCGGCAAATTCCGGCACCGGCTGCGGAACGCCGTCAATGGCGCGGATCAGCCGCGGCTTCACCTCTTTCCCGGTCGCAACCCGCGCGGTCATCACCGCAAGTTGCAACGGAGAGGCCAGCACATAGCCCTGCCCGATCGAGGCATTCAGGCTGTCGCCGACCTGCCAGTTCTGGCCGTAGCGCGCCTGTTTCCACGCCCGGTCCGGTGCGATCCCTTCGGCCACGGCGGACATCGGCAGATCGTGACGCACGCCGACGCCCAACTTGCGGGCCATGGCCGCGATCCGGTCGATCCCGACCTTTTGCGCCAGTTCGTAGTAATAAACGTCGCAGCTATGCGACAGGCTGTTGATCGCATCGACCGAGCCATGCCCGCCCCTGCTCCAGCAATGGAAACGGCGACCGCCGACCTCGGTATAGCCGGGGCAATAGAAGCGGCTGCCCGCGTTGATGACCCCGGCTTCAAGCCCGGCCAGCAGCGTGATCATCTTGAAGGTCGAACCGGGCGGATAAACCCCCTGCACGGTCTTGTCGGCCAGCGGGCGGTGGTCGTGATCCATCAGTTCCCGGTAATCGGTCGAGGATATGCCGCGCACGAATTTATTCGGATCAAAGCTGGGCGAAGACGAGATCGCCACAATATCGCCGGTCTGGACATCGATCACCACGGCGGCGGCGCTTTCCTCGCCCATGCGCTGTGCTGCGTAGTTTTGCAGCCGCGCGTCCAGCGTCATCTGCACGGTCGCGCCCTGTTCGCCTTCCTGCCGGGACAGTTCGCGCATTTCGCGTCCGGCGCTGTTCACCTCGACCCGGCGAGAGCCTGCGGTGCCGCGCAACGCATCTTCCATCCGCGCCTCGAAACCGACCTTGCCAAGCTGGAATTCGGGCAGTTTCAGAACCGGATCGGGTTCCTCGATCTTCGACAGATCATAATCCGAGACCGGGCCGACATAGCCCACCACATGCGCCAGATCGCCCGCGCGCGGGTAAAAGCGCGACAGTCCCGATTCCGGTGTCACCCCCGCCAGCGAGGGCGCATTCACCGCGATCGCGCTGAACTGTTCCCATGACAGCCGGTCAGCAAGAATGATCGGCGTCACCGCGCTGCGTTTGGAAAACTCTTCCATCAGCTCGGCCATACGAACTTCGCTGATCGGGATCAGTTTGGACAGGCGTTGCAGCACGGGTTTCACATCGCCACCGGCATCCTCGCGAGTCAGGGTGACGCGGTAATTCTGTTCGTTTCCGGCGATCTGAAAGCCGTTGCGATCAAGGATCAGCCCGCGCGCCGGGGGCAGCAGCCGCACCTTGATCGAGTTGCCGTCGGCCAGCGTGCGGAATTCCTCGGCATGTTCGACCTGCATCGAGCGCAGCTTCAGCGCCAGTGTCGTAATCACACCCAACTGGATACCGCCCAGCAACAAGCCGCGGCGGCCGATCTTGCGGCTGCTGTCAATGATCTCGCGCGGCGATTTCGTCATTGGGCGTATCTCATCATCTCTGCTTCGACGGGGCTGATCCGTTTCAGACCGATCAACCAGCGCGCCATCAATGTGACGAAGGGATAGGCCATGACCGTCGCGATATATTGCAGCAGCACCTGTCCCAAAGCCGGGACGGGCAACATGAAGATGAACTGCACGAAACGGTAGCCAATCACCATCGCCCCCATCAGGATGGCAACGCGCAGCCATTCAAGCACGAATGGCTGATCCCGCCAACGCCCCTCACGAGAGCGTGCAGCCTCGGTTCCCATCAGCACGAAGACCGCCCAAAGACCGGGCGGGCGCAACAGCATGATATCCTCGACCAGAAACACCAGCACGATCAGCAGCGCCGGAAGCTGATCCGGGCGGCGCAGCAGCCAGATGAAGGTCAGACATAGCGTGATATCCGGGCCGGGCCAGATCGCGCGCCCCGGCAGGGGCAGCAGGCGAAAGAACAGGATCGCGCCCGTGCAAAGGATGAACAGGACCGAGCCGATCATCACCTGCCTTTTGGCGCTTTCAATCATTCCCGGTGCCCGTCGAAAGCGCGGGCGCAGCCTGCGCCGCATCAACCGGAGAGGTCGGCATTTGCGGGCCGATGAAGCTGCGATCATCCGAGACGATGATTGCGCCGACATCGACCACGGTTTCGGCGGGGTGCGAGCGCAGCACGCGCAGGAACTCCAGCCGCCCATAATCAGCGGCCATGCGCAGACGGATTCGCCCGTCGCTGCCCTGCACCACCTGCCCCGCGATCAGACCGGGCGGGAACACACCGCCATCGCCAGAGGTCACCACCCGGTCGCCGGGCCGCACATTGTCGGGCGTCTCGATGAAATCCAGAAGCGGCAGCGCCGTGTTGTCGCCGGTCAGCAGCGCCCTTTCACCCGACGGCTGCACCGTCACCGGGATACGTGACGAGGGATCGGTCAGCAGCACCACCCGGCTGGTCCGCTGCCCTACTCCGGCGATCCGACCCACAAGGCCCAGCCCGTCCATCGTCGCCCAGCCTTCGATGATGCCATCGCGTGAGCCGACATTCAGCAGCACCGATTGCCGAAAGGCGGAGCCGCTATCGACCATGACCACGCCAGTCACGCTGGTCAGCGTCGGATCGATACGGACATTGTTCAGCGCCAACAGCTTCGAGTTTTCCTGCTCAAGCTGGACGGCGGCTTCCTTCCACGCCTGCATCTTCTGCAACTCGCGGCGCAGTTCCTGATTTTGCTGATAGATGCGGGCATAGGACTGAAAGCCAGAGATCATCTGGCTGACCTGAGTGACCGGGGCCAGCGCCCATTCGAAGCTGGGCACAGCCCGGTCGATCATCGCGGTTCGCATCCGCTCGGCCCGCGGGCTGTCGATGCGCCAGAACAGGAACAGCGCGATCAGCACGATCGCCAGCAACGCGATCAGAACGCGCCGGATGGGCGTGACGAAATCCGGTCCCTTGCTTGCCATTCAGGCGGCCTCTGCGCGATGGGCCACAGGATTGGCCATGTCAGCTGTCGTAGTCGATAACGTGCCGCAACTGCTTTTCATATTCCAGCGCCTTGCCCGTGCCCAAGGCCACACAGCTCATCGGCTGGTCGGCAAGGGTGATCGACAGCCCGGTCTGTTCGCGCAGCGCCAGATCCAGATCGCCCAACATCGCGCCGCCGCCGGTCAGCATGACACCACGGTCGACGATATCGGCTGCCAGATCGGGGGGCGTCGCCTCCAGCGCGACCATCACCGCCTCGACAATGGCCTGCATCGGCTCGGTCAGGGCTTCGGCGACCATCGCCTGACTGATCTCGATTTCCTTGGGGATCCCGTTCAACAGATCGCGACCGCGAACGGCAATCGTTGCGCCACGCCCGTCATCGGGCATCCGGGCGGTGCCGATGGAGGTCTTGACCCGCTCGGCCGTCGAATCGCCGATCAGCATGTTCTGATTGCGGCGCAGATAGTTCACGATGGCTTCGTCCATACGGTCGCCGCCGATCCGGACCGAGCGCGCATAAACCACATCGCCAAGCGACAGGACCGCAACCTCGGTAGTGCCGCCGCCGATATCCACGACCATGCTGCCGGTCGGTTCAGTAATCGGCATCCCCGCGCCGATGGCTGCGGCAATGGGTTCGGCGATCAGACCAGCCTTGCGGGCGCCTGCGGACAGAACCGACTGACGGATCGCGCGTTTTTCAACCGGGGTTGCGCCATGCGGGACGCAGACGATGACCTTCGGCTTCGAAAAGCTGGTGCGTTTGAACACTTTCTTGATGAAGTGCTTGATCATCTGCTCGGCGCTGTCGAAATCGGCGATGACGCCTTCGCGCATCGGGCGGATTGCCTCGATGCTGCCGGGCGTCCGGCCCAGCATCAGTTTCGCGTCCTCGCCCACGGCCAGAACCTGACGTTTGCCGTCCTTGACGTGATAGGCCACGACCGAGGGCTCATTCAGAATGATGCCCTTGCCCTTGACATAGATCAGCGTGTTCGCCGTGCCGAGGTCGATTGCGATGTCGGTCGAAAACAAACCGCCGAATGCCATGCCTGTATCCTTTCGTGCCGGGTTGGCCCGGTCCTGCCCCGTTTAGGTCGCCCCATGCCGAAACCCGGGCAAGGAATCGCCTGCCCGGAACAGCGTTGCCCCATATAAATGGGTTGGCCGGGCCTTGAAAGACCCGATGCAGATTGCGCGAACGGCGGGCCGGTTTTCGCGCGACGACCTATCGTCACCGCCATCAACCGACATTTGCCCGGTCCAGATGCAGGCGCGGCATATCGGCAAGGCATCCGGCCCTCTCTTCAATCATCTTCTGCCCAAGTCGCGGGCAACCGCTTTCAAGCCTGCCTGTCCATGCGTCACTCTGCGCGCGCTGCGGGCGAATACTGCCCGAATCCTGTCCAAACCGCCCGTTTCCGCAATCTGCTGCAAGTGCGAAGACCGCGCCCCACCGGGCCAGCGCCTTCACAGAGATCGTAACAGGGACACCGGCCCCGATGGCCGGGCGAAAGGGTGAGAATGAGAAAACTGACGGGATTGCTGATGCTGAGCAGCGCAATGGCATTGGCGGGCACGGCCTGGGGCCAGGAAGGCGAGCCGATCAAGATCGGTGTGCTGCACTCTCTCTCCGGCACGATGGCGATTTCGGAAACGACGCTGAAAGACACTGTGCTGATGATGGTCGAACAGCAGAATGCCAAGGGTGGCCTGCTGGGTCGTCCGCTTGAGGCCGTGGTGGTCGATCCCGCCTCGGACTGGCCGCTGTTTGCTGAAAAGGCGCGTGAACTACTGACTGTTTCTGATGTCGATGTGATCTTCGGCTGCTGGACCTCGGTCAGCCGCAAATCGGTGCTGCCGGTGATCGAGGAACTGAACGGTCTGCTGTTCTATCCGGTGCAGTATGAGGGTGAGGAATCCTCGAAGAACGTGATCTATACCGGCGCCGCACCGAACCAGCAGGCGATCCCTGCGGTGGATTACATGGCCGAGGAACTGGGCGTCGAGAAATGGGCGCTGCTGGGCACGGACTACGTCTATCCGCGCACGACGAACAACATCCTTGAAAGCTATCTGGCCGATAAAGGTGTGGCCAGCGGCGACATCTTCGTGAACTACACCCCGTTCGGGCATTCGGACTGGTCGAAGATCGTCGCCGATGTCGTGGCGCTTGGTGCCGACGGCAAAAAGGTCGGAGTTGTCTCAACCATCAATGGTGATGCCAATGTTGGCTTCTACAAGGAACTGGCGGCAGCGGGTGTCTCGGCCGACGACATCCCGGTTATGGCATTCTCGGTCGGGGAAGAGGAACTGGCGGGTCTGGATACGACGAACCTCGTCGGTCACCTGGCGGCCTGGAACTATTTCGAAACCGCCGATACCCCTGAAAACGCGGCATTCATCGAAGAATGGCACAAGTTCATCGGTGACGACGAACGCGTGACCAATGACCCGATGGAGGCCACGATGCTGGGCTTCAACGCATGGGTCGCGGCGGTCGAAGCGGCGGGCACCACCGATGTCGATCCGGTGCTGGACAAGATCGTCGGCGTCGAGGTTCCCAACCTGACCGGCGGCACCGCCACCGTTCTGCCGAACCACCACCTGACCAAGCCCGTCCTGATCGGCGAAATCCGCGAGGATGGTCAATTCGACATCGTCAGCCAGACCGAGCCGGTTCCGGGTGATGCATGGACCGACTTCCTGCCGGAATCGGCGGTGCTGGATGCCGACTGGCCCGGCAAGGAATGCGGCATGTGGAACACCGAGACCGGGACCTGCGTGCAGGTTCAATCGAACTACTGATGCTGCCCGGAGATGGCGGCGGGTTATCGCCGCCATCGCCAGCCCGTTTCGGAAAGATTTCCCATGATGGCCTTTCGCGCCTCTCTCCGCCTGTTTCCCGCGCTGCTTCTGGCGCTGAGCCTGCTGGCCCTGCCCCAGATTTCCGCCGCAAATCCCGCGCTTGAGGCGGTGATCGCCGACAATCTGGACCAGATCGAGAAACCCTCGCGCCGCACGGTCGAGCCGCTGATCGCAGAGATCGCCGCAACCGGGCCGGAGGGTTTGGCGCTGCTGTCGGCATGGGCAAGCCGCAATCTCGGCATGACCGATGACGGGCGGTTGCTGATCGTCGATGGCGACAGCGCGACCGATGCCGCGACCGGCGCGGCGGTGACGGGTGCCGATCCGAAGATGCTGC
The DNA here is from genome assembly GCF_016629665.1 of Paracoccus caeni. Classification (GTDB taxonomy): domain Bacteria; phylum Pseudomonadota; class Alphaproteobacteria; order Rhodobacterales; family Rhodobacteraceae; genus Paracoccus; species Paracoccus caeni. The sequence continues at coordinate 310,587 of NZ_JAEPRQ010000001.1, read as the reverse complement.
GGCCAAATTCCGGCGTGCGCGGCGTGATCGAAGGCGCGCTGGTCGCCGGTGAAATCTCCAGCCCCGATCCTGCCCGCCGCGCCGCTGCCCTGTCCAGCATCGCCCGCGACGGCACCTCAGCCCATCTTGACGCCCTGCGCGCCGCCCCGGCCGAGGAAGACCCGGCCCTTGCCGCCCGCCGCGACCGGGTAGAAAAGCTGCTGACCATCCGTTTCGACACCGACACCGCCGCCCGCGTCGCCGCGATCGAGGAGATGGCGGGCGATGTCAGCCTTGATTTCCGTGCCGCGCTGAACCCGCTTCTGGCAACCAGCCGCATCGCCGCGACCGAGGAACCCGCAAACGCCAATATCGCCCGCGAACTTTCGGTGGGTGGTGGGGATTTCTCCGAAGAGGCTGCCATTGCGCTGATGACCTCGGAAGGGCTGCTGCAACCGAAACTCAGCTCTGCCGATCAGCGTAATGCGCTGGCCGCGAATATCGTCGATGGTCATGTCGGTGGCGTGCCGGTGGGGCAACTGAACGACCCCGCAGCCCGTGACCGCGCCTATGAGGCGCTGGAAGCCGCAGGCACCGTCCCCCCCGCCGCGACCGAGGCCGAGGCGGGGGCGGCACTGGAAGCCACCCGGTTCTTCGATACCTATGCCGAGCCAGACAAGGCCGTCACCGACGCCGCCCGCGCCGCGCAGATGCGGGCCGAGGTGCGGCTGACCGCCATGAAAGGCGTCGATCTGGGGCTGGATGCGCTGTCGCTGGCCTCGATCTATTTCCTTGCCGCAATCGGGCTTGCCATCACCTTCGGCGTCATGCGCGTGATCAATATGGCGCATGGCGAATTCATCATGATGGGCGCCTATACCGCCTATGTCGTCCAGACCATGATCGCCAACCGCACCCTGTCGCTGATCGTCGCGCTGCCATTGGCCTTTGTGGTGACATTCGGCGCGGGGGTGCTGCTTTATCGGCTGGTCATCCGCCATCTGGCGAACCGCCCGTTAGAGACGTTGCTGGCGACCTTCGGCGTTTCTATCGCGCTGCAACAGCTTGCCAAGAACATCTTCGGCACACAGGCCCGCCCGCTGACCGCGCCCGCATGGCTGGAAGGTGCGATCACCTTCAACGATGTCATCTCGATCTCGTCGATCCGGGTGGCGATCTTTGTTCTGGCGTTGCTGTTCCTTGGCCTGTTCCTGTTCATCATGAAGCGGACCCGCGTGGGGCTTGAGGTGCGGGCGGTGACGCAGAACCCCGGCATGGCCTCCAGCATGGGGATCAACCCGGACCGGATCGCGATGCTGACCTTTGGCCTTGGCTCTGGCATTGCCGGGATCGCGGGCGTCGCCATCGGGCTTTTCGCGCAGGTCACGTCAGAGCTTGGACAGCAATATATCGTGCAAAGCTTCATGACTGTGGTTGTCGGCGGCGTTGGCAATATCTGGGGAACGCTGGCCGGGGCCGGGTTGATCGGCGTGCTGTCGAAGGTGATCGAATCCTTCAATCCGTCGAACACGCTGGCGGCGCAGACCTTCATGATCCTGTTCATCGTGATCTTCATCCAGTTCCGGCCGCGCGGGATCATTCCGCAGCGTGGCCGCGCGGCAGAGGCGTAAATGACCCGGCAACCCTTCATCCTTCGCAACCCCTCGATCCTGATCGTGCTGGCGGTTCTGGCGGCGTTCACCGTCGCGGTCACGCTGATGAGCGCGGCTTATGGCAACGGGGCGATCCCGACCTCGATGGTCAAGGTGCTGGGCAAGACGCTGTGCCTTGCGCTGGCCGCCGTGGCGATGGATCTGGTCTGGGGCTATCTGGGCATCCTGAGCCTTGGTCAAATGGCGTTTTTCGCGCTTGGCGGCTATATGGTCGGGCAATGGCTGATGTATGCGCGCACCGAAACCATTGTCGCGGCATCCTTGGCCCAGAACCCGATCCCCGCCACCCCGCTGGAACTGCAAGAGGCGGTGGCGAACCAGATTTTCGGCGTGGTTGGCTCGTCCGATCTGCCGCTGGTCTGGACCTTCGCCCATTCGCTGACGCTGCAACTGATCCTTGTGGTCGCCGTGCCCGGCATTCTGGCGCTGGTTTTTGGCTGGCTGGCCTTCCGGTCGCGGGTGAACGGCGTCTATCTGTCGATCCTGACGCAGGCGATGACGCTAGCGCTCGCGCTGTGGCTGTTTCAGAACGACAGCGGCTTTCGGGGAAATAACGGCCTGTCGGGGCTGCAAAACATCCCCGGACTTGAGGGCCGCGATCAGGCTACCCTGTCGGTCTGGTTCCTCTGGGCCTCTGCCGCTGCGCTGGCGGTGTTTTACGTGCTGGCCGCGTGGCTGGTCAGCGGCAAGTTCGGCAGCGTGATCCGCGCCATCCGCGACGACGAAACCCGCGTGCGCTTTCTTGGCTACCCGGTCGAGGGCTTCAAGCTGGTCGTCTTCACCCTTGCCGCGATGATCACCGCCATTGCCGGGGCGCTTTATTACCCGCAGGCCGGGATCATCAACCCGGCGGAACTGATGCCCATCGCCTCGATCTACCTTGCCGTCTGGGTCGCCATTGGCGGGCGCGGCAGGCTGTATGGCGCGATCATCGGCGCGGTTGTCGTCTCGCTGCTGTCAAGCTGGTTCACCGGCGGGCGGGCACCCGATATCCGCCTGCCCGGTTATGTCGTCCATTGGGTCGATTGGTGGCAGGTGGCGCTTGGCCTGTCCTTCGTGCTGGTCACGCTGTTCGCGCCGAAAGGCATCGCTGGCATTTTCGACCGCCTGTCGGGCCTGCGCGCACCGCGCCGTGCAGCCCCCCGCAAACAGGAGGTCAAGGCATGAGCGCGCTTCTGGAAGTCGATTCCGTCTCGGTCAGCTTTGACGGGTTCAAGGCGATTAACAACCTGTCCTTCAATATCGGCGCGGTGGAACTGCGCGCGGTGATCGGCCCGAACGGCGCGGGCAAGACCACCTTCATGGACATTGTCACTGGCAAGACCAAGCCCGATGCAGGCCGGGTTCTGTGGGGCGAAGATTCCCGCTCGCTGCTGAAGATGAACGAGGCGCAGATCGCCCGTGCAGGCGTCGGCCGCAAGTTCCAGCGCCCGACGGTGTTCGAGGATCAAAGCGTTTCCGCGAACCTGACCATGGCGCTAAAGGCCAATCGCGGCCCGTTCGGGGTGCTGTTCTGGCGTCCCAGCGCCACCTCGGCCGCACGGGTCGCCGAACTTGCGGAAGAGGTGGGCCTGTCCGAACAGATCGACCGCAAGGCAGGCGAGTTGAGCCACGGCCAGAAACAATGGCTGGAGATCGGCATGCTGCTGGCGCAAGAACCGCGCCTGCTACTGGTCGATGAACCGGCGGCGGGGATGACCCTGGCCGAGCGGGAACAAACCACGACGCTGCTGCGCCGTCTGGCCGAGACGCGGGCTGTGGTGGTGGTCGAACATGACATGGATTTCGTGCGGCGGCTGGAATGCAAGGTGACGGTGCTGCATCAGGGCTCGGTTCTGGCCGAGGGCTCGCTGGACCATGTCACCCGAAATCCCGACGTGATCGAAGTCTATCTGGGGCGCTGAGATGCTGAACGCGACGAACCTGACCCTGCATTATGGCGGATCGCAGATCCTGCACGGGATCGACATCGCCGCCCGCCCCGGCGCGGTGACCTGCGTGATGGGGAATAACGGGGTCGGAAAGACCTCGCTGATGAACCTGCTGGCCGGGCGGTATCCGCGCTCCGGCGGCGACATCCGTTTTGACGGCGCAGAGCTTGGCCGGATCAGCGCGCAACAGATGGCGCGATTGGGCGTGGGCTATGTGCCGCAGGGCCGGGCGATCTTCCCGATGCTGACGGTGCGCGAGAATATGGAAACCGGCTTTGCCTGCCTGCCCCGCGCCGAACGGCGCATCCCCAACGAGATTTTCGAGAGCTTTCCGGTGCTCGCCGAAATGTCCCACCGTCGCGGCGGCGATCTGTCGGGCGGGCAGCAACAGCAGCTTGCCATCGCCCGCGCGCTGATCACCAAGCCCCGGGTGCTGTTGCTGGACGAACCGACCGAGGGGATTCAGCCCAACATCATCGCCCAGATCGGCCGGGTGATTGCCGCGCTTCGCGACCGTGGCGATATGGCGATCGTGCTGGTCGAGCAGTATTTCGACTTCGCATGGGATCTGGGTGACGATTTTCTGGTGCTGGAACGCGGGCGCGCGGTGATGCAGGGCCCGAAACAGGCGCTGCGGCGCGAGGATCTGCATGCCCGGCTGGCCGGGCACGCAGCGGCATAGAGAAACGTTGCTCTAACCTCGTTTCCGGTGTCGTCAGGCGACTTTCTGCGCGGCTTCCAGCCGCGCGATGGCCATACGCTCATCGCTGGTGGTGATCCCGGCATTCAGCAGGCGCACCAGTTGCGTGACAAAATCCCGGTCGCTGACCTGAAGCGCCGCGATCTGGGCGTCGCCCAGCTTGTTCACATAGGCCACGGCCACATCGTCGCTGTCGCTCCAATGCGCCTTTTCCAGCCGGTCGAAGATCGACCGCAGCCGCCGGGTATTGGTGCCAAGGGTGACGCAGAAATCGGCAAGGCCGTCTTCGTCCATGTTCACGGTCATGCCCCAACCGCCGGTGCGGAAGCGGTTCACCACAAATTCCCCGTCCTGATCGACATAGTTCAAGAATCCATGCGCGACCTTGAAGCCGACCTTGGAACTGGTCCAATCCATCGTCAGATCAAGGAAGCTGACCGGATCGAAGGTATAGGCGTTGTTCACCCGCCGCAGACCGGCAGGCCAGCCGCGCGCCGGGGAACCGAAGCTGTTCACCTCTAGCCCCTGCACCGCGCCGGTGCCGCGCACCATCGTCACGCCGGTCAGCGCGTTCGAGGTGACCAGATTGCCCTGACTGTGGCAGCAGATCGGCGTGCCCAGCATCCCGTCCGAGGCGACCAACAAGGCAAACAGCGATTGCGCCGCCGCGTTCGAGGCCAGCAATTCATGCACATAGGCAGCATGGGTCAGGCCGGGGCGTTTCTGCTTTTCGATCTGATAAAGCTGTTCATAGACGCGGATCCACTGATCGTTCGTATGCAGGTTCGATGTCTGCATCGAGGTCATCTGCGCCTTGTCCGAAATGCACTGGAACAGGTCGCGCCAGAAACCGTCTTTCTGGTTGTAAACACCGATCACCGGGCTGCCCAGCATCAGCGACAGCGCATTGGCGCTTTTCATGTGATCCTCGGGGGTGTTCAGCATCCCGTTGACGAAGATCACCGGCTTGCCCGGATTGAACCAGGATTTGTTGCGCACCTCGGGCGAAATGTATTTCGTGACCGCGCCGTCTCCTGCGGGCAGGGCGTCAATCGCTATACGGGGAAGCTGCATTTCAATACCTCCGAATAAAATCTGGCGGCATTAAGCAGTTACCGAATTGAAATGCCAAGCCAGATTCTGCCGGGCGACGTCGCGTCCCGGCTGAATCCGGCCTATGGCGGGGCGTCAGCCCTGTGGTTCCAGCTTGTCCTGCGTGCGGTTCTGGAAGTCCGAGGCGTCGTGGCGTTCGTGCAATTGCTGCGCCGGATCGCCCGAGGTCTTGTTGACCATGATCCCGCGCTGCACCGCCGGGCGGGCCGCGATTTCGTCATACCAGCGGCGGACATTGGTATAGCTTGCGCCATCAAGGAAGGTCGCGGCATCGCCGTAAACCTTGCCCGCGACCAGTTGCCCATACCACGGCCAGATCGCCATATCGGCGATGGAATAGTCATCGCCCGCCATGAAGCGGTGATCGGCAAGGTGGCGGTCCAGCACGTCAAGCTGACGCTTCGCCTCCATCGCATAGCGGTTGATCGCGTATTCGATCTTCACCGGCGCATAAGCGTAGAAATGGCCAAAGCCGCCGCCAAGGAAAGGTGCCGATCCCATCTGCCAGAACAGCCAGTTCAATGCCTCGGTCCGTGCGGCGGGGTCTTTCGGCAGGAAGGCTCCGAATTTCTCGGCCAGATAGACAAGGATCGAGCCGGATTCGAACACCCGCTGCGGCGGCGTGACCGAATGATCGAACAAAGCCGGGATTTTCGAGTTCGGGTTCGCCTCGACAAAGCCGCTGCCGAACTGATCGCCATCGCCGATCTTGATCAGCCAGGCATCGTATTCGGCGTCAAAACCGGCCTCCAGCAGCTCTTCAAGCAGGATCGTGACCTTTTGCCCGTTGGGCGTCGCCAGCGAATAAAGTTGCAAGGGGTGCTTGCCCACAGGCAGGGCCTTGTCATGGGTCGCCCCTGCGATCGGCCGGTTGGTGCTGGCAAATGCGCCGCCGTTTTCCTTGTCCCAGACCCAGACCTTTGGCGGAATATATTCGTCGCTCATGACATCTCCTGTCGGTGTTCTTTGCAAAACATGTGTCTGGCAGTCGCGAACATCAACCCGCCGAATCTCTGGTAAATGTTCTTGTTATGTTCTAATCTTGCCTCATGCTGCCACCCCGCGATCCAGATGAACGGCTGAAAGCCAGAGGCTCGGACACCCGCCCGGAGGGTCGGTTCGAGCTGTATCAGCGTCAGCGGGAACATGACGGCTGGGACATTCCTGAAGAGGAACGGTTACTGCAAACCGAAGTCGTGACCGAACAGCCGCGCAGCATCATCACCCGCAATTCCTCGCCCGATGTGCCCTTCGACCGCTCGATCAATCCATATCGAGGGTGCGAGCATGGCTGCATCTACTGCTACGCCCGGCCCAGCCACGCCTATCTTGGCCTGTCTCCGGGACTGGATTTCGAGACGAAGATCACCGCCAAGCCCGATGCCGCAAAGCTGTTGGAACGGGAAATCGGTCGCCCTTCCTACAAGGTCGCACCGATTGCGCTTGGCACCAATACCGACCCCTATCAGCCGATTGAATCGAAGCTGGCGATCATGCCGGGCATCCTGAGGGTGCTGCGGGACTGGAACCATCCGGTGACGCTGGTGACGCGGGGGCGAACGGTTTTGCGGGATGTGGATCTGTGGGCGGAACTGGCGGCGAAGGACATGACCTTTATCGGCATCAGCCTGACGACGCTGGATGCGGGCCTTGCAAGAGCGATGGAGCCGCGCGCGCCGACGCCCGAAACCCGCCTCAAGATGATCCGAGAACTGTCGCGCGCCGGGGTGCCGGTCCGGGTCATGGTCGCGCCCGTGATCCCGGTCCTGACCGAGCCTGAGATCGAGACGATCCTTGCCGCTGCGCGAGAGGCCGGGGCGAAGATGGCCAGCATGATCCCGCTGCGGCTGCCCTATGAGGTCGCGCCGCTGTTTCGCGACTGGCTGGAGCGGCACCGCCCCGGCATGGCCGCGCATATCATGAACCGGGTTCAGGCGATGCGCGGCGGCAAGGATAACGACCCGCGCTTCGGTCATCGCTTCCGGGGCGAGGGGATCGAGATCAAGTTGACGCAGCAGCGGTTCCGGCTGGCGCGGAAACGGCTGGGCTATAGTGAGGGCAGTATCGCGCTGGACAGCAGCCGGTTCGGGCGACCGCCCAAGGCGGGGGATCAGTTGTCGTTGTTTTGAAAAGCGCCTCGGCCTCACCCGGCAGAAGATAGGATGCCCGCCCGGAATCAAGGCGCAGAATGCGCCGCCGGGCAGTGCCTGTCCGCCCCACCGGACGGGCACTTCGTCACCGTTCCGCGCTACGGTAATGTTCGGCGGGATGGCACCATAAACTGCCCAACATCATCGTTGCAGTGCCCATCCGACGGACAGGCGCTGCCCTCTGTCCTGTTATGCAGCCATGTGACATGAATATGTCCAACCGTCGCCGCCTCTGCATCCGACCGCGGCCCCCCGAATCGCCTTGCATCCGCAGCATTCGCCGCTATAAGACCCCATCCTTCCGCCGAGCTTTTGCAATCGGCGCGACCTCTCGTGGCGGGAGCGGAGGGATTTCCCGCCTATGAAGTGCGCCTGAACATGAAAGGATCGCCATGCCCTTGTATGAGCATGTGCTGATCGCCCGTCAGGACCTGTCGAATACGCAGGCCGAAGGGCTGATCGAACACTTCTCGACCGTTCTCGCCGATAATGGCGGCAAGGTCGTTGAAAACGAATATTGGGGTGTCCGCACCCTCGCCTACAAGATCAACAAGAACCGCAAGGGCCATTACGCCTTCCTGCGTTCGGACGCGCCCTCGGCCGCCGTGCAGGAAATGGAGCGTCTGGCACGCCTGCATGACGACGTGATGCGCGTGATGACCATCCGCGTGGACGAGCATCAGGAAGGTCCGTCCGTGCAGATGCAGAAGCGCGAAGAGCGTGGTGAGCGCGGCGACCGTGGTGATCGCGGCGACCGTCCGCGTGGCGATCGCGGTGACCGTGGCGATCGCGGCGAACGCCGCGAGCGGAACTGAGAGGATCTGAGACATGGCGAACAAACCGTTCTTCCGCCGCCGCAAGGTCTGCCCGTTCTCGGGTGAGAATGCCCCGGCGATCGACTACAAAGACACCCGCCTGCTGCAGCGCTATATCAGCGAGCGCGGCAAGATCGTGCCGTCGCGCATCACCGCGGTTTCGGCCAAGAAGCAGCGTGAGCTGGCCCGTGCCATCAAACGCGCCCGCTTCCTGGCGCTGCTGCCCTATGTCGTGAAGTAAGGAGACCTGAATATGCAAGTCATCCTGCTGGAACGCGTGTCGAAACTTGGCCAGATGGGCGAAGTCGTCAACGTGAAAGAGGGCTATGCCCGCAACTTCCTCTTGCCGCAGGGCAAGGCGCTGCGCGCCTCGGACGCCAACATCAAGTCGTTCGAAGACCGCAAAGTGCAACTGGAAGCCCGCAACGCCGAAACCAAAGCCGACGCCCAGAAGGTCGCCGACAAGCTGGACGGCGAAACCTTCGTCATCATCCGCTCGGCTTCTGATGCCGGTGCGCTGTATGGCTCGGTCACCCCGCGTGACGCCGCTGATGTGGCGACCGAGGGCGGCTTCAGTGTCGATCGCAAGCAGATCGTCCTGTCGAAGCCGATCAAGGATCTGGGCCTGCACGAAGTCAGCGTTGTGCTGCACCCGGAAGTGACTGCGACCATCGTGCTGAACGTCGCCCGTTCGACCGAAGAGGCCGAACTGCAGGCGCAGGGCAAGTCGATCCAGGATCTGGCTGCCGAAGCCGATGCCGAAGCCGAATTCGAGATCGCCGAACTGTTCGACGATATCGGTGGCGCTTCGAACGACGAAGACGGCGACGACCGCAACTGATCTTTCGCGCAATGTCGTGGAAAATTCATGCCGCGCCGGGAAACCGGCGCGGCATTTTCGCGTTTTCGTTCAAACAGTTTTGAGCGGACAAAATTTGACATGGACCTGATTGTCGGTGACCGTCCTCTGACGGACCTCACACGGTATCTTAGAGGATTGGAAATGCCGGACCCGCTGAGCCAGCTTATGGCAGACCGAGATTGGCTTCTGGCCGACGGGGCGACCGGCACCAACCTGTTAAACATGGGTCTGTCGTCCGATGAGGCGCCAGAATTGTGGAACGCCGATCACCCGGAAAAGGTGCGCGCGCTTTATCAATCATCGGTCGATGCCGGTGTCGATCTGTTCCTGACCAATACATTCGGCGGCAATGCCAGCCGCCTGAAGCTGCGCGGTGCCGCCGGGCGCGTTGGCGAATTGAACCGCATCTCGGCGGAACTTGCCCGCGATGTGGCGGACAAGGCCGGGCGCAAGGTCGTCGTCGCCGGAAATATCGGCCCGACCGGCGAAATCATGGCGCCGATGGGCAGCCTGACCAATGATGCCGCCGTCGAGATGTTTCACGAACAGGCCGAGGCGCTGAAAGCAGGCGGCGCGGATATTCTGTGGGTCGAGACGATCAGCTCGGAAGAGGAATTCCGGGCAGCGGCAGAGGCTGCGGATCTGTCCAGCATGCCGTGGTGCGGAATGATGAGCTTTGACACAGCCGGGCGCACGCTGATGGGCCTGACGCCGGGCCATCTTGCGGCTTTGGTCGAGCGGTTGCCGAATCCGCCCATCGCCTATGGCGCAAATTGCGGCGTTGGTGCGGCGGATCTGTTGCGGGCGATCAACGGACTGGTGGCTTCGGGCAATGAGCGTCCGCTGATCGCCAAAGGCAATGCCGGGATTCCGCGGATGGAACATGGCCACCTGCATTATGACGGCACACCCGAACTGATGGCGCGATATGCGGTGCTGGCGCGCGATCTTGGCGTCAAGATCATCGGCGGCTGTTGCGGCACCACCTCGGCACACCTGCAGGCGATGCGCGCGGCGCTGGAATCCGAGCCGGTGGGCGACCGCCCGACGCTGGAAGGGATCACCGCCGCTCTGGGCACGCTGGACAGTCAGGCCGACTAAGCTGGCCTTTGTCCCTAGAAGTGATTGGCCGGGATCTTAAGGTAGCTGCGCCCATCCGCTTCGGGATCGGGCAAACGCCCGGCACGTAGATTGATCTGCAACGCGTATAACATCCGGTCCGGCAGCGGCAGGGTCGCGTCCCGCGTCTCGCGCAGATGCACATATTCTTCGCGTCCGACATTGCCGCCGATATGGGCATTCTGCGCGCGCTGCTGGGCGACAGTCGATTCCCATTCCGGCACATCGCGGCTGCTTGTGCCATAATCATGACCGACGAAAAGCCGCGTTTCCGGCGGCAGCGACAGGATCGACTGCAAGCTGTCATAAAGCTGATCCGCCGAGCCGCCCGGAAAATCGGCGCGCGAGGTGCCGACATCGGGCTGCATGAAGGTATCATGCACAAAGGCCGCATCGCCGATCACATAGCTGACCGAACCAAGCGTATGACCGGGATGCAGCGTCACCCGCAGGTCAAGTTCGCCCAGCCGCAGCGTTTCGCCATCGGCAAGAAGACGGTCGAACGCCGTATCCGGGTCGAAGGGCGCGTGATAGATCGCGCTCCACAGCTTTGCGATCTCTCGCACCTTCTCGCCAATCGCATTCGGCACGCCGGTCTGCTGTTTCAGCCAGTCTGACGCCATCAGGTGATCGGCATGTGGATGGGTGTCGAGGATCCAGACCAGCGTCAGACCCCGCCGCGCGATCTCTTCCAGCGCCCAGGCCGCAGCATCGAACCGGGTCGAGGCGCTGGCGGGATCGAATTCCTGCACCACATCGATCAGCGCCGCCTGTTTCGTCGCGGGATCCCAGACCAGATATTGCGCGCTGCCGGTCGGCTTGTCGTAAAAGCCAAGCACATGGGGCGATCCGGTGCCGCGTGAAGGGCTTTCTCTTGTCAGCATATTCATCCGTGGCTTCTTATATCGCTGCGGCGGGCAGATTTGGCGATGCGCCCGCGAATGTCCAGTCCGGGCCGGGAAGACACAGCCCGACGGATTGTCGCAGCAGCCGAAAGACGCCGGGTTGACGCAACGGCGCAACGGCGTTTATCAAGGCCGTCCATTCCTGAAACACTGAGGGAAGAGTTCATGTTGGAGCTTGTATCGAGCCGCTAATCGTTCCGTTTCGACGGGACGGTCAGATTGTATCCTGCAGCCGGGCATTAGCCGCTGCGAGCGATGCGCTTGGCTTTTCCACAGGTTCCCAGATGAACATCTCGAAAGACGAACAGCGCGTGTTGCACGTGCTGGCACAGGGCGGTCACATCCGCCATTCGCGCGGCCCGAACGGTCGCATTATCGACGCCGAATGCATTGCCCATGACGGAAGCATCCTTCTGGGCTGCTCGCTTGACGTGATCCGCAAGCTGCGCAGCAAACGGCTGATCGAATCCCGCGGGTCCGGCCCCTACCGGATCTCGTTAGCCGGTCGGCGGGCGGTCCGCGCTCAGTCCGACAACCGCGTCAGATGAGGTGAAAGATGCATATACGTTTGGAAGATACTGCCGATATCGACGCAATCCGCCAGATCACCGAGGCGGCGTTCGAGGGTGCCCCTTACAGCGCCGGCACCGAGGGCCGGATCATCGACGCCCTGCGCGCCGCCGATGCGTTGACGGTCTCGCTGGTCGCCGAGGATGGGGGCGAGGTGATCGGCCATGTCGCCTTCTCGCCCGTCACCATCGAGGGCGCGGGCTGCGGCTGGTATGGGCTTGGCCCTGTTGCGGTCCGGCCCGACCGGCACCGGGGCGGTATCGGCCAGTTGCTGATCCGGCAAGGCCTGTCGCGGCTGGCGATTCTGGGCGCGAAGGGCTGCGTGGTTCTGGGCGATCCGGGCTATTATGGCCGCTTCGGCTTCAGCCATGATCCCGGCCTTCGCTATGAAGGTGCGCCGCCCGAATATTTCACCCGTCTGGTGATCGCAGGCCCTGCCCCGACCGGCGCGGTTGCTTTCCATGATGGCTTCAACGTCGCCTGAACCCACCGGGGGGACTTTGCGTCCCCCCGACCCCCTGCAGGATATTTGCCGACCAATGCAGTTGCATGGCTTGTTCGCGCTCGCTTGCGCAGGTAATCCGCGCTGATGTTGCCTGAAGACCGCCTGATCCAGATCATCCAGCGTTTCGAGTTTCTCGAAGCGCAATTGAACGCCGGTGCCGCCGCCGATCAGATCGCGCGGATCAGCCGGGAATATGCCGAACTGAAGCCGGTGGTCGAACAGATCGTCCGGTGGCGCGCCGCCCGTGACGGGCTGGCCGAGGCGCAGGCGATGCTGGCCGATCCCGAAATGCGCGAGTTGGCCGAGGATGAACTAAGCCGGTTGCACAAGGACCTTCCCGCGCTGGAGCAGGATCTGCGCGTGGCTTTGTTGCCGAAAGATGCCGCCGATGCGCGCCCTGCCATTCTGGAAATTCGTCCCGGCACTGGCGGGGACGAGGCAGCGCTGTTCGCAGGCGATCTTTTGTCGATGTATCGCCGCTACGCCGAATCGCAGGGATGGAGCTTCCAGCTTCTGGACCTGACCGAGTCCGAGCTTGGCGGCGTCAAGGAAGCGACCGCCCGGATCGAGGGCGAGGGCGTCTTTGCCCGGTTGAAATACGAATCCGGCGTGCATCGCGTTCAGCGGGTTCCAGAAACCGAATCCGGCGGGCGCATTCATACCAGCGCCGCGACCGTCGCCGTGCTGCCCGAGGCGGAGGATGTCGATATCGACATTCCAGCGGGCGATATCCGCATTGATACCATGCGCGCCAGTGGCGCCGGTGGCCAGCACGTCAACACCACCGATTCCGCCGTTCGCATCACCCATTTGCCGACCGGCATCGTCGTGACCAGCAGCGAAAAGTCGCAGCACCAGAACCGCGCCAATGCGATGGCCGTCCTGCGCGCCCGTCTTTACGATATGGAGCGGCAGCGCGCCGATGCCGAACGGGCCGCCGACCGCAAATCGCAGGTCGGCAGCGGCGACCGTAGCGAACGAATCCGCACCTACAACTTTCCCCAAGGCAGGATGACCGATCACCGGATCAACCTGACGCTCTATGCGCTGGACCGGGTGATGCAGGGCGATCTGACCGAGATTCTGGACGCGCTGATCTCGCACGATCAGGCCGCCCGGCTGGCCGCCGAGGCATGAAGCTGAACGAGGCCCGGACCGAGGCCACCGCCCGCCTTCTTGCAGCGGGGATCGATGGTGCGGCCCGTGACGCCGACCGTATCCTTGCCGCCGTGATCGGGGTCGAGCCGGGACGGCTGCGGGTCATGGATCACGATCTGACCCCCGATCAGCAGGATCGGCTTTGGACAGGGATCGCCGCCCGCGCGCAGCATCAGCCGGTCGCGCAGATTGTCGGTTTCCGCGATTTCTACGCCCACCGCTTCATCGTCACCCGCGACACGCTGGACCCGCGCCCCGATACCGAAACACTGGTCGAAGCCGCGCTGGCTCTGCCTTGGAACAGCGTCCTTGATCTGGGCACCGGCACCGGCGCGATCCTGCTGTCGCTGCTGGCGGCGCGGCCGGGAAGTCAGGGTCTTGGCACCGACATTTCCCCGGCGGCGCTTGACGTGGCGCGGCGGAATGCCCACTTGATGAAAGTGACGGCAGGATTTCGTCATGCCGACTGGTATGACGCTATCCCCGAACGGTTCGACCTGATCGTCTCCAATCCTCCCTATATCGCTTTGGATGAGATGGCAGGTCTGGCCCCCGATGTCCGCCTGTGGGAACCGGAAACGGCCCTGACCGATGGCGGCGACGGCCTTGCTGCCTATCGTGTCATAGCTGCGGGTGCGACGGATCGTCTCAACCCCGGCGGGCATGTGCTGGTCGAGATCGGCCCAAGCCAGGGACAGGACGTGGCCGGATTCTTCGCCCAGGCGGGCGCGGAAACCCGGATCATTCCCGATTTGGATGGCCGTGACAGGGTCGTTTTGGCGGGATTTCGGGGGTAAAACGACGTAAACTGGCCGGATTCTGACGATACGGCAAATTTTCCCTTGTCAGACCCGCCTGGGCATGTTTATTCGGCAGCGTGCAGGGGGCGGCAACGCCATCGCACGGGTCAGCCTGAAAAGCCGGAACCACGATCGGTGCGACAAGCACATTTCGAGGTGCAAGGCCGGGCTGAATGGCAGGCGCGTATTTCGTGTTGCTGGTGCCATCCCGAAGCCGTCCAGACCAACCTGGAACCACTGACAGACAAACTGATGAGATCATCGAAATCACGTTCGCGTAACAAGTCGAACCGCCAGCGCTCGCTGGGGAATATCGTCAACCGTGTCTTTGACAGCTCCGGCCCCGAGGGGAAGGTGCGCGGGACGCCTCAGCAAATTATCGAGAAATATCTGACGCTCGCCCGCGATGCTCAGTTGTCCAACGATCGCGTGGCCGAGCAGAGCTTTCTGCAACATGCCGAGCATTACACCCGTATGCTGGGTGAAGCGCAGCGCGAGATGGCCGAACGGCAGGGCAGCAACCCGCGTCAGGACGACGACGGCAATGTGCAGCAACCGCGCGAGCATCAAGGCTCTGGCGGGAATGGCAACGGCCATCAGTCGAACGGCAACGGCAACGGCAATGGCCGCGAACATAACCGCGACTATCAGCAGAACCGCGATGGCCGTGACGGCTTCAACCGTGACCGTAACCGCCGTGACCATGTGGCCGAGCAACAGCCCCCCGCCCGTCAGGACGAGGCTGAGCAGGCCGCCCCGGTCGAGCAACCTGTGCAGGTGATGCCGGACGTATCTGTGCAAACGGATGACGCGCTTCCTGTCGCGATGGCCGCGAATGACGACGACACCAGCGGTCCCGTCGAGACGCCGGAAACCGCGCCCAAGCCGCGCAGCCGTGCGCCCCGTGCCCCGCGCCCCGTCGGCGAGGCCGCCGCAAGCGCACCGGCCAAACCGCGCAACCGTCGGAAAACCGCCTCAGCCGAACCCGCCCCGAGCGAGGGCAGCGCCGAATAGGCCTGTGCGCTGACGCGACAATCAATCTGGACCGGGCCCGCCATCTGTGGCGGGCCTGTTCATTTTCGGGCTTATCCCCGCGCCGCCTTCAGCGCCCGCGCGAGCGCGCAAAACCGCTCCAGATCGATCTCTTCCGCGCGGGCGGTGGGCGGAATGCCGACCTGTTCCAGCATCGCCTCGATATCCGGGTGCAGCCCGCGCAGCGAGGCGCGCAGCATCTTGCGCCGCTGATTGAACGCCGCCGCCGTCACCTGCGACAGAACCTGCGGATCGGCAGGATAGCGCGGCGCGGGCAAAGCGGTCAGGTGGACCACGGCGGAATGGATCTTCGGCGGCGGCACGAAGGCCTCGGGCGGCAGGATCATCACGATCTGCGCCTCGGCCCGCCATTGGGCCAGAAGGGCAAGGCGGCCATAAGCCTTGCTGCCGGGCCGGGCCACGATCCGCTCGGCCACCTCTTTCTGGAACATCAGCGTCAGCGATGACCAGAAGGGCGGCCATTCCGGCGGCGTCAGCCAGCGCACCAGCAGTTCGGTGCCGATATTATAGGGCAGGTTCGCGGCAATGCGGATCGGCGGAGTCAGGTGCTCAAGCGGATCGATTGCCAGCGCATCGCCATTGATGACCGTCAGTCGGCCCGGATAGGCCTCGGCGATCTCCTGCAGCGCGGGCAGCGCACGGCTGTCCTTCTCGATCGCCAGAACGTGCCGCGCGCCTTCGGCCAGAAGGCCACGGGTCAGCCCGCCGGGACCGGGGCCGATTTCCAGAATGTCGTGGTCGGCAAGGCTTCCCGCCTGACGCGCAATCTTGGCGGTCAGGTTCAGGTCCAGCAGGAAGTTCTGGCCCAGTTGCTTCTTGGCACGCAGATCGTGGCGAGAGATGACCTCACGCAGCGGCGGCAGGTTGTCGATGGCACTCATCGGGCTGCCGTCGCAGAGCTGTTTGGAGAACGAAGACGCGACATGTCGCGCGCCATCCGCAGCGCGGCGATGGTCGAATCCGGGTCGGCGATCCCCTTGCCCGCGATGTCGAAGGCTGTGCCGTGATCGGGCGAGGTGCGGATGAAAGGCAGGCCCAGCGTCACATTCACGCCGCCTGCGAAATCCAGCGTCTTGATCGGGATCAGCGCCTGATCGTGATAGGCGCAGATCGCCGCGTCATAGCGGGCGCGGGCCGGGGCGTGAAACATCGTGTCTGCGGGAAGCGGGCCGGCAATGGTCAGCCCCTCACCCCGCAGGCGGTCAAGCAAGGGCGCGATGCGGTCGCGTTCCTCACGGCCCATGGTGCCGCCTTCGCCTGCATGCGGGTTCAGGCCCGCCACCGCGATACGCGGCGCGGCAATGCCAAAATCGCGAATCATCGCCGCATGGGTGATGCGGATGGTCTCTTCCAGCAGATCGTCGGTCAGCGCGGCGGGGACATCGGCCAGCGGGATATGGATCGTCGCCGGAACCACCCGGCAGGGCGGCGTCACCGTGGTCGAGGCCAGCATCATCACCACCGGCACATCCCCCGCCAACGCCGCCAGATATTCGGTATGGCCCGGATAGGCAAAGCCCGCGCCTTCCTTCAGCGCCTGTTTGTTGATCGGCAGCGTGGTGATGCCCAGAGCCTTACCGCGCATGACCAGATCGACTGCGCGGGCGATCACATCGATCACCCCTTGCGCATTGCCCGGGTCAGGTTGGCCCGGAACGGCCGGGGCGGCGAAGTCATGGCGCAGCACCGGTAGGTGGCCATCCGGCACCGGGTCCGAAGGCGTCGCGATCTCGGTGAATGCGGTGCCTGCGGGCAGGTGGCGCGGATCGCCCAGATAGGCAAAATCGACGCCCGAGGCCAGCGCCAGCGGCGCCAGTTCAGGCCCGACCCCCGCCGGTTCGCCGCAGGTCAGAAGGATGCGCCCGGTCATCGCCGGTCAGGGGCGACGAATGATGGCGTCCGCCCGAAGCTCGGCCAGATAGGCGTCGGCAGCGGCATTGGCCTTGCGATTGAAGACCGAGTCGCGGATTTCTTGCCGACTGGGCAGGGCGTTCGGATTGGGCACCGCCGCCTCGACCCCGTCGTCGGGCAAGGCGGTCGTGGCGACGCCCTGATCCATCTCGGCCACCAGTGCAGGTTGCCGCGAACACAGCATTACCAGATCGGCGGCATTGCCGTAATTGACCACCGCCGCTTCATCATCATCCAACGAGGCAAGCTGCGTCGCGATCAGTTGCGGGATCTGCCCCTGCGAGATCGTCTGACGCTGGACCTGCGGGGCGACCTGCGGGCCGGCCTGCACGTAAAGATCGTTGCAATTGCGCGTCCGCGCAGCCAGTTCCGCCGCCGCATTGGTCGAGGCCATGCGCAGCGTCATGTAATCGATCACCTGTTCGCCCGCGCCCGGACGCAGCGTGCCCGCCGTATCGCGCATAAAGAACAGGATCACCGCCCCCTCGATCCCGATGGGTTGGCTGACCTGACCCGGTTGCAGCGAGGCCAGAACCGGCCGCAGCCCCGGCGGCAGGTTGTCGATGTTCATCCAGCCCAGACGACCGCCCATTTCGCGCGATTCCGAGGCCGAATATTCCCGCGCCGCCGCCGCAAAGGCCGCCTCATTCGGGCTGGAGGACGCGATCTGCCGCGCAAGGCCCATCGCCTGCTGCTCCTGCCCCTGAGGGGCGGGAATGATCAGTTCGGAAATCAGCACCCGCGACAGGATCGGGGTTTCGATCTGACGTTTGTATTCCTGATCCACATCGGCATCGGTCACATTGATCTGCGGCACGATCCGCGCACGCACCACTTCGCGCCAGACCATGCCCGAGACGACGAAATCGCGGAATGTTTCCGGGTCGATGCCCGCGCCTTCAAGTGCTGCGACGAACTCCGCGCCACTCATATTCGCGCGACCGGCAAATTCCTCCAGCCCCGCCTGCACACCCTCTTCGGTCGGCTGAATGCCCATCTGCTTGGCCGACCAGTTGCGCAGCCGATCTTCGATCAGCGCCTCGGTCGCCTCTTCGGGGGTGGTGTTGGGCGCACCCAGAATCCGCATAAAGCGCTGTCGCTGATCGACCTCGAAGCGGGTGATGGCGGTGTTGTTAATGTAGATGACCGGCTCGAACAGGTTCTGTGCGGCCACCGGCGCGACCGTGCCCAAAAGCAGGGTCGCCGAAATGGCGATGCCGGAAAGAAGATGCCGCATATGCTGCCCCCAAATCATTCTTTGGCCAGAGACTAGCGCATACAACTGCGCCGCGCCACTGTGCCGGGCCCGTCTTTCTGTGTGCCGAAACCGCCCAGACGCACGGACAGGCCCACCGATGTTTCAGGCCGGACCGTATCCGAGGCCGTGAACCGGCGCGAGACCCCCATTTCGACAGTGATACATTCATTGCGATAGGTCACGTCCAGCGAGGCGCGCTGTGCGCTGTCCGTCGCGAAATCGTAGCGGGTTTCGGCATTGCCCCACCAGCCTTGGGCAATCTGCCAGCCGATATTCGCGGTCAATTCGTTCGTATCCTTGCGGCTTTCGCCCTCGTCGCGGTCGATCCACAGATGACCGGCGGAAAGCTGCAGATCCGGGCGTAGCCAGCCCAGCCGCAATTCATTGCGCGAAACGTCGAAGGAATCGTCGAACAGCGCCCGGTTGGCGATCGCCAGCCCGTCATTGTTGTCGTAATTCGCGGCCAGCAGCCAGTTCGACCGCTTGCCCGACAGGGGCGAATCGTCGCCGAAGATCCGATCCCGCTCGGCCCGGAAGACGCGGCCAGCGGTCAGGCCCAGCGACCAGCCGGTCGGATCGATCCGGGTCCATGTCGCCCCGACATTGGCGCGCAGCCCGCTTTCGCGCGCATCCCAGCCGGGAAAGCGGTTGTCGGAAAACAGGTTGCCTTCGTCAAACTCGATCAGGCGGCTGTCCTCGTTCGGGATGTCGGTGCCGTCATCCTTCGGCGAATAGAGGATCTGGATCACCGGCTCGACCAGATGGCTGGCGCCGCCATGGCTGCCAGCCAGCGGCCAGCGCAATTCGACCCCGACCATCGGATCGACGCGGGTGACCAGATCGTCATAATTGCTGTCCTGCGCGATCCGGTAAATATCCGCATCCAGCCCCGCCAAGGCCGAACCGACCACCCCACCCGGCAGGATCTGGCTGCGCCGCCAATCCAGCCCGACCGAGCCGCGCGCAATATCGCGCCCGTCAACATCCGTGTCCGAGGGGCGGCGATGGGCATGTGCCGACCATTCCAACAGCGCCTCTCCCCCGATCCAGTTCGGGGTGAAACGGCGCTGCCAGATCACGTCGGCGACCTGCGCGGGCGAGGTGCTGTTATCCTCGTCATCGCGCAGCGAGTGGTAGTTGCCCACCCGCCCGAAGAAAATCTTGTCGCGGCGCACACGCTCGACCATGACGCCGCTCCACAGCCGGTCGGCATCGGTGATGTCGTAATCCAGCAGATAGCCGCGATCCGAGGCGACTTGTATCTGCACGCCCAGCCGGTAGTCGCGCGGCAAATCGAAGATGGCGTTGCCGAACAGATAGCCGCGTGTCTCGCCCGCCTCGATATCGTCGCGGCTGATCGCGCCGTTCCATTCGGTCACCGCGTTTTGCCAAGCCTGCCGGTAGCGCAGCTCCATCGTCCGGGTGCGGCTGGCCGAGATATAGGGCGTCACCGTCAGATCGGCATGATCGCCCATCGTGATAAAGTAGGGCACCTTGATCCCGAAACCGAGGCCCGAGGTCGTGCGAAACTCTGGCCGCAGGAAGCCCGATTTCCGGTCAACCGTCGGGTCGGGTGCGGTCAGCGTGAAGGGTGCGGCGGCGATGGGCATGCCGAAGGCGCGAAGCTGCGGGTGATCGAAGGTGATCAGCCGGGTTTCGGCGTCATGGGTGATGCTGCGGGCGCGGATTTCCCACAAGGGGGTGGGATCGCTGGCGCAGACCTGACAGGACGAGGCGACGACCTGTCTCAGCGTGGTGATCCGCCCATTGTCCGTGCGGGTCATTTCCGTCGCGGCAAGCTGCAATTCGCGGGCAATGACCAGACGCGCGCCGCGGATGATGCCATCCTGCAATTCGCGGTCAAGCTGGCCGGAATCAGCGATCAGGATCGCCTCGCGCTCGGGGTCGGCGGCACCGGGTTGGGACAGATGGATCGGTCCCTCGATGGTCAGATCGCCGCTTGGCCCATCGACGATGATCCGCGACGCGACCAGACGCGCGCCCTGATACCAGACGACGACGCCACCCGCCGCGATCAGCGTATTGTCGCCCTGCAGCACCATGCTGTCGGCCAGAACCGTCGCCGCATCGCCGGTATCGCCGACCGTCGGACGCGCGCGAATGGTGACATCGGTATCAGGCTCTACCACTTCCAGCGCTGCGGCGCCGGGCGTCCGGTCGCCGACCAGCCCCTCGCCCAGCCGGGTCGCGGTCGGTGCCAGCGCGGCCTCGCCCGACCAGTTCAGTTGCGGGCCGACGCCCAGGCTGCCGGTGCCGAGGGCCGGGTCTTCGGACATGATCATCTGCGCCAAGGCCAGCGACGGCACCAGCGTCAGCCCTGCGATGCCGATCGCCTGCCGCCACTTGCTTCGCATCCGTCCCCCGCTCATCCGTCCTCCCGCGCCAGGATCAGCGCCACGGCCAGAAGCCCGCCGACCAACGGCGGCGTCCAGCCCGCCATGGACGGCGGCACCTGCCCATTATCGCCCAGAACCTGCGCCAGATTGCGCAAGAAGAACAGTCCGATCCCCGCCGCGAAGGCCAGAAGAACCGCCGTCCCGGTATTTCGGCCACGGATATGCTGCATTGTGAACGCCGCGGCGATCAGCACCATCGCCGCCATCAGGAACGGCCGGGCCAGTTCCATCTGCAGCCAGACCTTATGCCGCGCCGCCGAAAAGCCCGCGCGTTCCAGCCCCGCGATAAAGGTCGGAAGCTGCCAGACCGGCACCGCCTCGGGCCGCCCGAAACCATCGCGAATCCGCTGCGCCGTCAGATCAGAGGCCAGCTTCAGCGTCCCGGCGCTGGTCGCGTCCGCCTCGGGGTTGCCGGCATTCAGCGGATAATCCCGCACATCGGTCAAGTCCCACTCGCCCGGCATCAGCCGCGCCTCGCGCGCCTCGATCCGGCGAACCGGGCCGCTTTCGCTGTCGAAGACCATGAAGGTCGCATCGTAAAGCGTGGTCGCATCGGGGCTGGCACGCCGCGCGCGGATGACGATCTGCCCGGCCTCCTGCCCCTCTTCCACCACCGCCTGCCGCAGCCAGACCGCGCTGTCCCCGACCGAGACCGTCTGCTGTCCCTCACTTTCGATCCGCGCCACCGCCTGATCGAAATGAGAGCCGGTCACAGCGACCAGCGGATTGATCAACCCGACCGTCAACAGCCCCAGCATCACCGCCGTCACCGCCGGTGCCGCCGCCACCTTCAGCGCCGACCGCCCCGAGGCGCGGATCGCCACCATTTCGGAACTGCGCGCCAGCCCCAGAAACAGCGCGATTCCGGCAAGGACAGTCAGCAGCGGCAGAATCGAATAGAAACTTGAGGCGATGTTCAGCGCCGCCAATTCCGCCGCGCCGCCAAGGCCCAGATTATGACCCGAAAAGCGACGGATCATCTCGATCATGTCGATCAGGAACAGGATCAGCAGAAACACCCCGGCGACCATCAGAAAGGCGCGGGTGAACCTGTTCGAGACATAACGCGCAAGGATCATGTCCCGCCCCCCCTCAACCGCCTTGGCCGCGCCGCCAGCCATAAAAGCCCGGTGCAAAGCCCCGCCCCAAGCAGCGCGGGCAGATAAAGCAGCGGCCACAGATCGGTATTCCGCCCGACCTGATTGGCGGCGGCATTCGACAGAAACTGCACCACGATCAGCCCAAGAATCGCCCAGAAGACCTGCCGCCAGACGCCAAACCGCGAATATCCCCCGATCAGCAGCGTCGCAAAACCGATCATCGCCGCGACCGGAGCCAGCAGCGGCTGTGCGATCCGCTCATGCGCCTCGCGCCGGGCATCGCCCGCCGTGGCCCGCGTCGCCTCCAGCAGTTCGGCATCGGGGTTCAACAGCCGCCACGTCCCGTAATCGCGCAGATCGCGGCCCTTGCGACTGCCAAGGCTCAGCATGCCGCCGATATCATAGCTCAGTTCCTGAAACCGCGTCACCGACAGCCGCCGCGCATCGCCCGTGCCGGTCAGGTTCTGCGCCATCCCTTGCAACAGGACCAGAACCGGCCCGGTCTCGGCCCGGACCACCAGCGCCTCTTCCGAGGTATAGATGGTCTGATCCTCGGGATTGCGGGCATCCTCGATGAACAGATCCAGCAGGCGGCCATCGGCGGCGATGTCACGAATGAACAGCGTCAGCCCGTCGGTCGGGTATTGAAACGCGCCGGGCCGCAGGAATTGCGAGGTCACATTCTCGGCCAGCTCCGCCTGCCGGTCGGCCAGCCGCGCCCGCGCCATCGGCACCAGCCCGTGAACCAGCACCGCCACCATCAGGCCCGCAAATACCCCGAAGATCAGCACCGGCCGCGCCAGCCGCCACGGCGACAGCCCCCCGGCCTGCATCGCCACCAGTTCGGATTCGTTCGCCAGCCGGTTCGTGCCGTAAGCCGTCGCCACAAAAGCCGCGACCGGCAGCACCACCGAAATCACCAAAGGCAGCGTCAGCGCCGTGAATTCCAGCACCACCAAAGCGGTCTGCCCGTCATTCATCAAATCGTCGAACAGGCTGACCGCCCGGTTGATCCAATAGACCGACACCAGCACAAGCGCGAAAAAGCCGAACAAGGTCAGCAGCAGGCTGAGAATGTATCGGTCAATCCGAAGCATGGGCGAAGCGGCTTTCTCGGGCGGTGGCGTTACCACCTGATTAGCGGCAAGGGCGGCTCTGGAAAAGGGCTGGAAGCGCGTCTAGGCTCGCCGCCGACCCGAGTCGAGGAGCCGATGACATGACACAGCCCGTAGAAATCACCTTTGCCGAGACCGCAACCGACAGGCTTGCTGGCCATGAAGGACGTGTCGCGCTGATCGTGCAGCCCGGCGGAAAGCTGCCTGCGGGCCTGCCGCGTGCCGCGCGCGAGGCCGCACAACGCGCACTTGATTCGAAAGCCGGGAAGGCGCTGAAGGCCGGCGGCACCATCGAACTGTCCTATCCGTCGGGTATGACCGCCGATGCGCTGACCCTTGTGGCGCTGCCGAACAACGCCAACGTGACCGAGGCCCGCAAGGCCGGTGCCGTCATCGGCGCCAAACTGGGCAAGACCCACACACTGGTCCTTGCTGGCAATCACAAACGCGCGGGCGAGATCGCGCTTGGCATCGCATTGCGCGGCTATGACTTCTCGGTCTATCGCACCTCGCCGGATGAGGGCGGCGAAGAGCCCGTCACCGATCCGATCCCGCAAAGCACCAACCGCGCGCCCGAAGATGCTATCCTTGGCGACGCACAGGCCGACCCGGCCCCCGATGCCGCCGATGAGCCGGTCTCGGAAAAGGCCCGCGTCACGCTGATGGTGAAAGATCCCGAGGCGCTGGCGAAAGAGGCCGCCGATGCCGCAGCGCTTGCCGAAGGCGTCTTTTTCACCCGCGATCTGGTCAATGAGCCCGCGAATGTGCTGACCACCACCGATTTTGCCGACCGCCTGAAGGCGATGGAGGAAATCGGCCTGACCGTCGAGGTTCTGGAAGAGGACGAGTTGTCCAAACTTGGTATGCGGGCCTTGCTGGCCGTGGGTCAGGGCAGCGAGGCCCCGTCAAAGGTCGTGGTGATGCGCTGGAACGGCGGCGTCAAGGACGAAGCGCCGCTGGCGCTGGTCGGCAAAGGCGTCGTTTTCGACACCGGCGGCATCTCGATCAAACCCGCAGCGGGCATGGAAGAGATGACGATGGACATGGGCGGCGCGGGCGTCGTCGCGGGTGTCATGCGGACGCTGGCCCTGCGCCGGGCCAAGGCGAATGTCGTCGGTCTGGTCGGTCTGGTCGAGAACATGCCCGACGGTAAGGCCCAGCGTCCGGGCGATATCGTGAAGTCGATGAAGGGCGACACGATCGAGGTGATCAACACCGATGCCGAAGGTCGCCTCGTTCTGGCCGATGTCCTCTGGTATGCGCAGACCCGCTTCAACCCCTCGGCGGTGATCGATCTGGCGACGCTGACCGGCGCGGTGATCATCGCGCTTGGGCACGACAATGCGGGCATCTTCTCGAACGACGACATGCTGGCGAACAAAATTCTGGCGGCAGCAAAGTCCGAGGGTGAGGGTGCGTGGCGTCTGCCGCTTGGCCCCGCCTATGACAGCCTGATCAAGTCGCGTCTGGCCGATATCAAGAACACCGGCGGTCGCGCAGCAGGCTCGATCACGGCGGCGGCGTTCCTGCAACGCTTCATCCGCAAGGACCAGCCCTGGGCCCATATCGACATCGCTGGCGTGGCTCTGCCGCCCTCTGCAACCGACCTCGCCCCTCGTGGGGCGACCGGCTGGGGGGTAATGACACTGGACCGCCTGATCCGCGACCAGTTCGAGGCGACGTGAACCAGCGAAAGCACCGGCAAGTGTCCGATGGGTGCCAATCGATGACAAGCGCCTTGCACGATGGCGGGCGAGCAGCGCAACAAATGCGCTTGCCCGCTTGTCGCGCGATCCCGTCCCCCATCTCTGTTACGCCTGATCTTACCGAAGTGCCCGCCCGTCCCGGCGGTCGGGCACTTTACCGCAGCAGCTTTTCCGCCCTGCCTCCACAGAGGCACTCAACCTCCCGCGCCGTAGGGTGCGTGCTCCGCACGCACCGCCTGAACCCAAACCCACGCACCACCACCGCACGCAAGCGGTGCACACCCTGTGCACATCCCGTGCTTCCCCGGTGCACGTTCTGTGCAACGAAAAGCCCTGCATTTGCTGCCCCATTCGACCCGCGCACCCTTTCCGTTGCAGAAATCACCAGTGCAACGCCCGCACCCCGTAGCGCAACATTTCGGGGCCTGAATGGGTAACGCGCTTTTCTATCACCTCACCCGCTCCCCTGCCGAAAACCTGCTCTCGGTTCTCATCGGCAAATCCCTGCAAGCCGGATGGCGCGTCGAACTTCGCGGCACCGACCCCCAGCGCATGGACTGGCTTGACCGGCAGCTTTGGTCCGGTGACGGCTTCATGCCCCACGGCCTTGCTGGCGGCCCCCATGACGCCCGGCAGCCCGTGCTGCTGACGATGCCGGGACAGTCTGCCCCTAACGATGCAGCCTGCCTGATGGCACTGGACGGTGTTGAAGTCTCCGCCGAAGAAATCCAGCAATTACAGCGCACCTGCATTATCTTCGACGGTGGAAATACCCCCGCCCTGAACCGCGCCCGCGACCAATGGCGCGCATTGACCAGCGCCGGGGCCACCGCCGAATACTGGTCCGAAGAATCGGGCCGGTGGGAGAGGAAGCGTTAGCGAACTCGGCGCGACGGCGGCACCGCGTCGGGACCTCTCTCCGACCGTGCAAACCAGAGCGGCGATCTGAACCGCTGCGCCTTGTCGCGCACCTCCGGCACGAATTGCGGCAGTTTCCTCACCCATTCAATTACGGAAATCACCCGCTTCGCGTCGATGTCGTCTCCAGTATCTTCGATCACTCACAGACAGACGATGCCTCCTCCTCTCACAACCTAAAAACCCAACAAAAACAGAAGCCTTTCCATGCTCTACAGCTGCAAGCTACGGCCTCAAAGAACGGCTAGATCACGCCCGCGATTCCGTCAACGAACGCATATCGACAATTCGAAGCATATTTCGCTATCCGCCGCATGCGACGAAAAGGTAATTGCGGTGCATCGGTCATTTCTGGCAAAGCGAGGCGGTGCGCAACTTTCTTCATATCCCCCTGTTCGGCACCTTCCTGATCGCCGTCCTTGCCCTCGCCTTCGCGACGGGCATGCACGCACGCCCCCTCCCGACCGAAATGGAAACACGGCTCGAAGCCTCTCTGCTGGCCGGTTTCTCGATCAATGACTTCTGTCTCAGCGACAAGGATTCGCACGAGAAATCAACTCATTGTTCGCTTTGCTATCTGATCACCGCATCCCATCTGCCGCGCATAGACCGGCTGGAAATCAACGCTGAGCAGCGGGTTTTCGCGACCATCGTGCTGCCGCAGATCCAGCGTGCAGCGGCCCATCCGCGCGATCCGACCACGTCGAAACGCGGGCCACCGCAAACCGCCTGATTCCGACCGCGCGCCATCCCGGCGCATCCGTTCCCGTGCCGCTTTCCGGCGCAGCTTCAGGTATTCCCATGTCCCAGATCGACACCGCAGCGCCCGCGCGCAGCTCTGCCAGGACCGATGCCAACTGGCGTCCCTTCCTCATCCGCCTGCATTTCTACATCGGCCTTTTCATCGGCCCGTTCATCTTCATCGCCGCCCTGACCGGCCTGCTTTATGTCCTGACCCCGCAGATCGAAAACCGGCTTTACGCCGACGCCCTTTTCACCGACAGCACCGGCCCGTCCCAAAACCTGACCGCGCAAGCCGAGGCCGCCCGCACCTATCTGGACGACAGCCTTGACGTCTCGGCCATCCGCCCCGCGACCGGGCCGGGCACGACCACGCGCATCCTCTTTTCCGACGCCTCGCTTGCCGCGTCCGAGAATCGCACGCTATTCGTCGATCCTGCCACGCTGGAGATCAAAGGCGACCTGACGACCTACGGCACCAGCGGCATCCTGCCCTTCCGCATCGCGCTGGACTATCTTCACCGCAACCTGATGCTGGGCGAATTTGGACGTTATTACAGTGAGCTGGCCGCGTCTTGGCTTTGGGTGGCGGTCCTTGGCGGCGTCATCCTTTGGGCAACCGGCCCAAGCCGCCGTCGCCCGGTGGCACAGATGCCGCCCCCGCAAAGGCGCCGCTGGCTGCATGCGACGATCGGCGTCTCACTGTCGGTCATCCTGATTTTCATCTCCTTCACCGGCCTGACATGGTCGCAACAGGGCGGCGCCCGGATCGACGCCCTGCGCGGCGTTCTCGGCTGGACCACCCCTTCGGTCAGCACCACGCTGGACGGCGTTGCGCAGCCAGAGGCGGGGCATCACGATCACGGCCATGGCGACCATCCCATCGACATGCGCGAAGATCGTCTGGATCAACTGGACGCGGTCGCCCAAGCCGCCCAAGCGGCGGGGATCGATTCGCCCATGTTCGAGATCCGTCTGCCCAAGCCCGAACAGGCATGGTTGGTCCGCGAATACGACCGTTCATGGCCGACCCAGGTCGATACGGTCGCGCTGCATCCCGACACGATGGAAGTGACCAGCCGCGCCGATTTTGCCAGCTTTACCCTGATTCCGAAGCTGATCCGGTGGGGGATCGACGCGCATATGGGGATTCTGTTCGGCGTTGCTAACCAGATCGTCATGGCGCTGGTCGCGCTCGGCCTGATCGTGGTGATCGCCTATGGCTACCGCATGTGGTGGGCGCGCAGACCTGTTGTCGGCTCCCGGCCGCTGATCGAAAGCTGGCGCGGGATGAGCGTGCCGCACCGGCTGCTGTGGCTGGTGCTTGCGGCGGGGTTTGGCTGGGCTTTGCCGGTTCTGGGGGTCAGCCTTCTGGCCTTCCTTGCCATCGATATCGCCCGCAGCGCCCTGACCCGCAGGGCCGCCTGACGCAAACGAAAAAGCCCGGCGCATTGCCGGGCTTTCCCTTTTCAGACGTTCGCGAACCGATCAGTTGCGCGCTTTGTCCACCATCTTGCCTTTGGAAATCCACGGCATCATTTCGCGCAGCTTCGCACCGACCTGCTCGATCTGATGTTCGTCATTGATCCGGCGGGTCGCCTTGAAGAACGGCTGCCCGACCGCGTTTTCCTGCATGAAGTCACGCACGAATTTGCCGGTCTGGATGTCGGTCAGAACCGCTTTCATCCGGGCCTTGGTCTCGTCGTAAGGCAGAACGCGCGGGCCGCTGACATATTCGCCATATTCGGCGGTGTTCGAGATCGAGTAGTTCATGTTGGCGATGCCGCCTTCGTAGATCAGATCCACGATCAGCTTCACCTCATGCAGACACTCGAAATAAGCCATCTCGGGCTCGTAGCCTGCTTCCACCAGCGTCTCGAAACCAGCGCGGATCAGTTCGACCAGACCGCCGCACAGAACCGCCTGTTCGCCGAACAGGTCGGTCTCGCATTCCTCGCGGAAATTGGTCTCGATGATGCCCGAACGACCGCCACCAATGGCCGAGCAATAGGACAGACCGATATCCATCGCCTTGCCCGATGCGTCCTGATGGACCGCGACCAGACAGGGCACGCCGCCGCCTTTGACATATTCGCCGCGAACCGTGTGGCCCGGACCCTTCGGCGCCATCATGATGACATCGACGCCCGGCTTCGGCTCGATCAGGCCGAAATGCACGTTCAGACCGTGGGCGAATGCAATCGCCGCGCCGTCGCGCAGATTGTCATGGACGTATTTCTTGTAGGTCTCGGCCTGCAATTCGTCCGGCATGGTGAACATGATCAGATCGGCCCAGGCGGCTGCCTCGGCAAGACCCATGACCTTCAGGCCCTCGCCTTCGGCCTTCTTGGCCGAGGGGCTGCCCTCGCGCAGGGCGACGACGACGTTCTTCGCACCCGAATCGCGCAGGTTCAGCGCATGGGCGTGGCCTTGGCTGCCATAGCCCAGAATGGCGACCTTCATGTCCTTGATCAGGTTCACGTCGCAATCGCGGTCATAGTAAACGCGCATGGGGAATATCCTTTCCTCTCCAGTTGCCGGTTTGTAGCGCGGGATCATGCGTCAGGGATGTTCAATGATCGCATTATGTGAGATTAAATCGAAATGATCATGCCGATGAATTACCTGATCTGAGAAAATCATGCCCGACGCGACCGACCGCCGCATTCTTCGTCAACTTCTCGCCGATCCTGACGCCTCGAATACGATTCTGGCGGAACGGGCCGGGGTTACGCCAGCCAGCCTCTGGCGGCGGCTGGAAAAGATGCGCGAAACTGGCGTGATCACCGCGATTCAAAGCCGCATCGACTGGCGTGCCCTTGGCTGGGAGGTCGAGGTCAGCCTGCGTTTCACCCTCGACAAAACCAACCCGCGTGCGTTCGACGAATTCATCGCCGCCGCCCGCGAGGTGCCCGAGGTGATCGAGATCCAGACCTTCCTTGGCAGCGTCGATCTGCGGCTATCGGTCATCGCGCGCGACATGGCGCATTGGCAGCAAATCTATCGCGACCGCATCCTTGGTTTGCCGCATGTGACCGACAGCGACGCCCTGATGCTGGTCTCGACCATCAAGAACAGCGTGGAGCTGGCACTGTGAGCGATCTGGACAATACCGATCTGGCGATCCTGCGGGTGCTGGCCGCGGATGCAACCAAAAGCGCGGCCGAAATTGGCCGCGCCGTCGGCATCGGCCAGCCCGCCGCATGGCGTCGCATCCGCAAACTGACCGAGGCGGGCGTCCTTGGCGGTCGCCGCATCGTGGTGGACAACGCGGCCCTTGGCTTTGGCGTCACCGTGTTCCTTGGCATCCGCCTTGCCGCCAAGGGCCGCACCAGTCTTGAGGAATTCGAGCGTGCCGTGACCGCCATCCCCGAGGTGCAGACGGTCCAGCACGTCCTTGGCCAGTTCGACTATCGCCTGCGCATCACCGCCCGCGACATCAGCGATTTCGAACGCATCCTTCGCCGCCGCATCATGACCCTGCCCGGCATCGGTCAGGTCGAGGCGAACGTGATGCTGTCAGAAGAACGCCGCCCCGGACCGCTGGCGCCGCTCGACAGGTAGCTGCGCGTCACGCAAGCCGGACCGACATGCCGCCATCGACGATCATCGGACTTCCGGTCATGAAGGAAGACCGCTCGGACAGCAGATACAGCGCGCCCTGCGCAATCTCGGTCGCGCTTGCCATCCGCTTCATCGGATGCAGTTCCGCCACAAAGTCCATCACCTCCTGATTGTCCTCACCGCCCGCGGGCGTGATCGTCCCACCCGGCAGCAATGCGTTCACCCGAACGCCCGCAGCCGCATATTCCGATGCAAGCGCCTGCGTCAGACCGATCACCCCGGCTTTCGACGCCGCATAGGCCGCCATGCCCGGCAACCCGCCATTGCTGAACCCGACGAAGGACGAGGTGAACACGACCGAACCGCCACCCTGCCCGCGCATCACAGGCAGTTGCGCCTTCGCGGCAAGGAACGCGCTGGTCAGATTGGTCGCGATCACGTCATGCCAAGTGTCGTTGGGCATCTCGGAAACCGCCACCATATCCCCGACGATCCCGGCATTGTTCAGCGCACCATCCAGCCGCCCGAACTCGCCCACCGCAAGATCGACCAGCCCTTGCGCATAGGCCTCATCCTTCACATCGCCGGGCAGGAAAACGGCTCTTCCACTTCCCTGATTGATCGTCTGCGCCAGCACTTTCAGCTTGTCCGATCTCCGCGCCCCCAGAATCAGGTTCGCGCCCTCACGCGCAAACAGCAGCGCCGCCGCAGCGCCAATCCCGCTGCTGGCGCCGGTAATGATGATCGATTTCCCTTTGAGTTCCACGCCTGTCTCCCTTGATTTGTCGCAGAGGAGACCCGGATACGTCGTTCACATCCTCACCGAGCACGCGAAACAGGCGTCGCATTCATTCTGTGATGGCAGGTGGTAGGTGGTTTCAAGTTGATGAACCGACGCCGCAACATTAACCACGCAACGCTCGCAAGCGGTGTACAGACTGTGTACGCTCTGTGCCTGTCCGGTGTACGCAAATCACAGCGCTTTTCCCAGCATTTGCTGGGCTTCGGGCGATGCCACGCCGACGGCTGACATCACCCGGAAAAGTTAACCGCGCGCCGCCACCATGCTCTCTTCGATGATGTCCAGCGCCTCATCGAACACCGCATCCTGAATGGTCAGCGGCGCGAGGAAGCGGATGACATTGCCATTCACCCCGCAGGTCAGCAGGATCAGCCCGCGCTTCAACGCCTCTTCCCGCACCCGACCCGCAAATTCCGGTGCCGGGGTCTCGGTATCGGCGATGTTGAACTCGACCGCGTTCATGAAACCCGGCCCGCGAATGTCAATGATCTCAGGCACTTGCTCCTGCACGGCCGCCAGCCGCTGTTTCAGGCGCTGACCCAAGCGCACGGCGCGGTCGCACAATCCCTCTTCCTCGATCACGTCCAGAACCGCATGCGCCGCCGCCACGCCCAGCGGATTGCCCGCATAGGTGCCGCCTAGTCCGCCCGGATTGGGACTGTCCATCACATCGGCACGGCCCGTCACCGCGCTGATCGGCAAACCGCCACCAAGCCCCTTGGCCATGGTCGTCAGATCAGCCGCAACCCCATGATGTTCCATCGCAAAAAGCTTGCCCGTCCGTGCAAACCCGGTCTGCACCTCATCCGCGATCAGCAGCATCCCATGCGTATCGCACAGCCCCCGCAGCTTCTCCATGAACCCCGCGGGCACCTCGTAAAAGCCACCCTCGCCCTGCACCGGCTCGATGATGATGGCCGCGACGCGCGACGGTTCCAGATCGGATTTGAACAGCCTTTCCAATGCCTTCAGCGCTTCCTCGACGCTGACGCCATGCAGCGGGTTGGGGAATGGCAGATGCCAGACATCCGGCATCATCGGCCCGAACCCGGCCTTGTAGGGCTGCACCTTCCCGGTCAGCGCCATGCCCATGAAAGTCCGTCCGTGGAACCCACCCGAGAAGCTGACAATCCCCGACCGCCCGGTAAAATGCCGCGCAATCTTGATCGCGTTTTCAACGGCTTCAGCCCCGGTGGTGGCGAAGATGGTCTTCTTCTCGAAATCACCCGGCACCAGCCGGTTCAGCCGCTCGGCCAGTTCGACATAATTCTCGTAAGGGACGACCTGATGGCAGGTATGGGTGAATCGATCCAACTGATCCTTCACCGCCTGCAGCACCTTGGGATGCCGATGCCCGGTATTCACCACGGCGATTCCGGCAGCAAAATCAATGTAGCGATTGCCCTCCTTGTCCCAGATCTCGGCATTCTCGGCACGGTCGGCATAGATCTGCGTGGTCATGCCGACGCCACGCGAGATGGCGGCATTCTTGCGGTCGGTCATGCTGGTCATCGGTTCCTCCCTCAGCGGCCCGATACCGATCCTAGCGCGGCTCCGCAGGCGCGAACAGAGGCGGCGATGAAGCGGCCCGATACAGGTCTTGCGCACCCTTACCCGCCGCGCGATGCTGGTTGAAATGCCACAGAAAGGACGCAGGATCATGACCTTCACCCGAAACGCGCTGATCGCCGGACTGGGCCTTGGCCTGCTTGCCGCCTGTGAGGATGCGGGCCAGCGCGCGGTCTCGACCCTCGCCCCCGGCTCGACCTATGCGATCACCCGAATCGACGGCAGCCCCGCGCCCGATGGCGTCACCTTCGAGGTGGGCGAGGATGGCCGCGTCTCGGGCGCTGGCCCCTGCAATCGCTATAGCGGACAACTGACCCACCAGGGCGAGGTGATGACGATCGGCGGCGTGGTGATGACCCGTCGCGCCTGCCTTGACGCGGAACGCAACACAGCCGAAACGCGACTCTCCACGGCGCTTGGCGTGGTGACCGGCGTCAAACCGTCCGAGGATCGCAGCACCGTCGCGCTGATCGATGCCGAGGGACGCGAGCGTATCCTGCTGCAACCCCGGTAAGGCGCGACACCGATGTTCCCGATCCGGGACCACAATCCCTCAGAACAGACCCCCTATGTCACCTATGCGCTGATCGCGGCGAATATCGTGATGTATCTGCTAACCCTGCCGACATTCGAGGCCGGGAACTGGCTTTGGACGCGCCTTGCCCTTTACCCGGTTGCGGTGGTGAACGGAGACATGCTGTGGGGCCTCTTCTCGCACATGTTCCTGCATGGCGGGATCATGCATATCGTCGGCAACATGCTGTTTTTGTGGATCTTCGGGGACAATCTGGAAGACCAGATGGGGCATCGCGGCTTTCTGGTCTTCTACCTCTCGGCGGGACTGGTCGCAGCGGCGGCGCAGATCGCGGCGACCCCTTATTCGCCCATCCCGATGATCGGCGCGTCAGGGGCAATTGCCGGGGTCATGGGGGCCTATCTGCTGCTTTTCCCGCGTGCCCGCGTCGATATCCTTGCGATCTTCATCATCTTCTTCAAGGTTTTCACCCTGCCTGCATGGGTGGTCCTTGCCGTCTGGTTTGCGCTGCAAATCTTTGGCGGTTTCAACACCCCCGGAGATCAGGGAGGCGTCGCCTATTGGGCCCATGCCGGCGGCTTCGTCGCAGGGTTGGTGCTGGCCCTGCCGCTGTTCCTGCGGCGCGGCGGCACCGCCTTCTGGAACCGCAACCACGGCCATCCCCCGCATCCCGAAACGCATTACACCAACAGCCGCGTCCCCCGCGTGACCCGCCGCTGACCCCTGCATTGGTTCAGAAATATCCCGGGGAGTCGCGCGCAGCGCGGCGGGGCAGCGCCCCCTGCGACCGCGTCTTAAAGGACCGGCATCCGCCCGACGCTCATATGCCGCTTGCGACCAAAACCCGGACGCCGCTCGACCCGGAACCCGGCTTCCTCCAGCGCACGCCGCACGAACCCCGCTGCCGTATAGGTGGCGAAACTGGCGCCGGGGGCCGCGTGTCGCCCCACCTCCGCCATGATCTCTTCCCGCCACATCTCGGGGTTTTTTGCTGGCGAGAAGCCGTCCAGAAACCATGCATCCGCCTGCCCCGTCCATGACGGCAGCCGCTCTGCGACATCGCCGATCTCCAGATGCAGCGTGACCTGACCAACGCGAATGATGGGGTTTCCCCAACCGGCCCGCAGTTCCCCGGCCAAAGCTGCCAACGCAGGAAAGGCCGCATGCGCCTGCTCCATCTGCGCCACGCTCATCGGCCATGCCTCGAAGCTGGTCATCGTCACCGGAACCTGCGCGATCTGGGCCAGAGCAAGGCAGTTCAACCCGGTCCCGAAGCCAAGCTCTGCAACGTGAAAGCCCGGCACCAGACGCGCGGGCAGATCATTGCCGTCCAGAAACACATGCCGCGTTTCCTCCAGCCCCCCGGCGAGACTGAAATAGGGATCGTCGAACAGAGTCGAGATCGGCACGCCGCCGTCGCGCCATTCAAGCTGTGGCTGGTTCGGCCCGGTCTCATCGGATAGATCGCTCATACCGGCAGCTAGGGGAAAGGCGGGGGCTTTGACAAGCGTGACGATCATCGGCGGCGGCATTTTCGGCCTGTGCTGCGCATGGGAAATGTCCCGGCGCGGCGCGTCCGTGCGGGTGATCGAGGCGGATCGCATCGGCGCGGGATCGTCCGGCGGGCATGTCGGCGCGCTGGCACCGCATGCGCCCGACAACTGGAACCCGAAGAAGGCGTTTCAACTGGAAAGCCTGCTGATGGCGGGTTCATTCTGGCGCGATGTCGAGGCCGCATCCGGTCAGCCGACAGGCTATCTGCGCGCCGGCCGCCTGCAACCGCTGACGGACCCGGACGAGGCCGCGCGCCTGCAAGCCCGGATCACCGCTTCGCAGGATCGATGGCCCACAGAGATGCAGTTGCGCCTGACCGACCGGCCCGATGCCGCGCTGATCCCGGACAGCCCGATTGGCCTATGGCTGGTCGATGGTCTGACCGCCCGGATCAATCCTCGCGCGGCCCTTTCGGCGCTGACGCAGGCGTTGCGGCGCAGTGGCGCCGAGGTGATCGAGGGGCAGCGGCCCGATCCTGACGCGCTGACGGGCACGACGCTTTGGGCGACGGGAACGCCCGGATTGCTTGATCTGACCGACGCTCTGGGCCGCAACATCGGCAAGGGTGTGAAGGGTCAATCTGCCCTGCTTCGCCACGCCGCGCCCAACGCGCCGCAGGTCTTTGCAGACGGGCTGCATATCGTGCCGCATCAGGACGGGACGGTCGCGATCGGCTCGACCTCGGAAAACGAATATGGCGATCTGCAGCACGACGAGCGGCTGGACGAGATCATTGCCCGCGCGCGCCAGCTATGTCCCGCGCTGGCAGATGCGCCGGTCATCGACCGCTGGGCAGGCGCGCGCGCCCGCGCCAAAAGCCGTGCCCCGCTGCTGGGACACTGGCCGGGACGCGAAGGGCATTTCGTCGCCAATGGCGGCTTCAAGATCGGCTTTGGCATGGCCCCGAAGATCGCTGCCCTGATGGCCAATCTGATCCTGACCGGACAGGACGCGATCCCCGAGGGCTTTCGCCTCTAGCCAACGTGCCTATTGCTGGGCCGTGCCGCGCACCGTGTCCAGCGCGCTGACGGCGCTGTCGGCACGCATGCCATGTTCGAAGATCAGCCAGGTCGAGGGCGATTTGATCTTCAGCACGCCGCCATAGAACTCCATTGCGGTTGCCTGCTGCAGAACGGACAGGAAGCGGTTCTCGATCCGCGAATTCTTGCACGGCACACCGGCGGTCACGATCTGCGACAGTTGCACCTGCGGAAGATCGACGTTGTTATTCGCCGAATAGGCGTTGCACGGCCCCTGCCCCGACAACCGCCGCTCTTCGACCAGCAGGGTCATGTCACGCAGCGGCACGGTTTGTCCGTCCATTCCCACCAGCACATAGCTGCCGCCGGGGATGAAGCCGCGATCCTCACCCTCGGGCGTTGTTGAAGTCGAGGTGGTCGTCGGCTCGCAAGCGGCAAGCGCAAGAACAGCGGCGCTCGCAAGGCCGAAAAATCCAAGGCGGTTGGAACGGAGCATCGGGTCTTCTCCCTGGCATCAAATCTGATCAGAGCGCTGCCGGACGGGCAGGCCCCCGTTTCTTTGTCTTTGCCATGTGGACAGAGCGAGGTTGATTATTCCAGTTTTAATTTAACGATTGTTCGTGACCACAGCGGATTCGGGCAAGATTTTGCAGACATTGTGATCACAGAGCATCATCCCGGCAGCGGTGAGACCCCGATGACCAGAGGATGCAGATGCAACAAGGTAGCCCAGATCACCACGGCCGCCACAATCCGTAGCGGGGTCACGCGGAACCTGCCGGGCAGGCCCGACCGCAGCAGCCCCGTCAGCGCAAAGATCAGCATGCCGCCGAAGAACAGCAGATGCGACAGATCGCCATTCGCGATCAGATGCGCAGCGGACCAGATCGCGAAAGCCGACACCAGCCCCGGCAGACCGACCGCCAGCGTCACAGAAAGGATCGCCAGCGGCATGGCAAGATTGACCAGCCAGCGTCCGGCCATTCCCGCATCCCATAGCGGCACGAAGGGCGCCCGTCCCGTCGCCTTGATCAGCCAGTAGAGAAGCACAAGCGACAGCAGGCTGAACGCGGCCAGATAGCCCCGCCGCCCGATCCGGCCAATCAGCCAGCCACGCAAGGGCCTTGCCGCCGGGATCACATGCGCGCCCAGAAAGCAGGCCCAAGCCAGAATATATTCGCCCCAAGCTCCCATCCTGCCGCGATACATGCTTGCGGCGCGCGGCGCTACCGGGTGAGAATATATGTCACATGGAGAGATTGATGACCCGACTGGATCAGGCCTTCGCCACGATAGACGACGCCAACGCCCTGGACCCGACGCTAGAGGACGGCCAGCCTGCCGCGCTGTTATATGGGCAGCGGATGACCTCGGAACAGCTACGCCTTTTCCCCGAGGCGAGCGAGGTGCTGCAGATCGCCTGCCGAGGCCAGCATATCGAACGTTGGAAACTGCCGCGCGACGCCTATCCCATGGATCGGGCCGGTTATCTGCAATGGCGGGTCGAGCAGGGTCGCCGCCATGCCGAGCGTATCGCCGGGATCATGGACAAGGCGGGCTATGATCCCGCAGAGATCGACCATGCCCGCAAGATGCTGATGAAGCAGGGGATCAAGCGCGACGACGACACGCAGGCGCTGGAGGACGTGATCTGCTTCGTCTTCATCCGCTGGTATCTGGGCGATTTCATGGCCGAGACCCCGGACGAGAAAATGCCCCGCATCATCGAAAAGACCGCCAACAAGATGTCGCCCGAAGGCCGGGCGCGCGTGTTGCAGGAATTTCCGATGCCGGAAGCCTTCGCGCAATATTTCCGCGACTGATGCGCGCCGTCATCGTCTCGCATGGTCAGCCCGGCGATCCCGGCCCGCAGCAACAAGCGGTCGAACAGCTTGCCGGACAGGTGGCCTCACACGACCCCGGCTGCGAGATGCGTGGCGCGACGCTTGCCATGCCGGGCGCACTTGCCGCTGCCTGCGATACGGACAGCCTGATCTATCCGATGTTCATGGCCGAGGGTTGGTTCACCCGCACCGAACTGCCGCGCAGGCTGTCCGAGGCGGGGGCGGCAGGGGCACGGATCATGCGCCCCTTTGGCACCGATCCGGCATTGCCGCAGCTTATGACCGCCAAGGCGCATGTCGCCGCCATCGCACGGGGTTGGTCGCCCGTTGAGACAACCTTGCTGCTGACCGCCCATGGCTCGCAACGCTCTCAGGCCAGTTTTACCATCACCAATCATGTGGCCGCGCTGATCGAGGCGCATTTCGCCCGCGTCGTCACCGGCTTTGTCGAGCAGGAACCGTTCATCGCCGATGCTGCACGCGGATTGGAACAGGCGGTCAGCATGCCCTTTTTCGCGCTGCGGGCAGAGCATGTTCTTGACGATCTGCCGACCGCACTGGACGAGGCGGGTTTCAGCGGCCCTCGACTGGACCCGATAGGGCTTGCCCCGGAAGTCCCCGCCTTGATCGCCGCCGCAATCCGCAGGGATTGCGGCACCCGCTGAATTGGGCGGTCTGCTGCGACGATCGACCTGGAACCGCAATCACGGCTTGGTGAGATCGCAAAGCCGCGATAGGTAAACCTCAACGATTTGGTCAGAAAGGACCGGATGCGATGAAGTTGACGGTTGACGAGGCTTTGGCGCGCGGTGGCGCCGGGCGGTTTCAGTGGGGCCTGTTGGGGATCTTCGGGCTGGTCTGGGCCGCCGATGCGATGCAGGTGATCGCGGTGGGCTTTGCCGCGCCCTCGATCGCCGCGACCTTCGGGCTGGAGCGGGTAACGGCGCTGCAGATCGGGACGGTGTTCTTTCTGGGCATGTTCGTCGGCGCTGCGGGCTTTGGCCGGATCGCCGACCGGATCGGGCGACGGAATATCCTGCTGCTGACGGTACTGATGGATGCGGTCTTCGGCCTCGCCTCGGTCTTTGCGCAGGATTTCACGTTGCTGCTGGTGCTGCGCTTTCTGACCGGCGTGGCGGTGGGCGGCACACTGCCTGTCGATTACGCGATGATGGCTGAATTTTTGCCGCCGAAGAACCGGGGCCGCTGGCTGGTCTGGCTGGAAGGCTTTTGGGCCATCGGCACGATCATCGTGGCCGTGACCGCATGGATCGCGGCCAGCCAGAGCGCGGCTGATCCGTGGCGCTGGATCTTCGCGGTCGCCGCCTTCCCGGCAGTGATCGGGGTTTTCCTGCGCCTATGGGTGCCGGAATCGCCGATGTATCTGGTCCGCAAGGGTCGCAACGATGAGGCGAAGGCGGTGGTGAACCGGGTGCTGCGCGCGAATGGCGTGGACGTACTGCCCGCCGATATGCGGCTGGTTGCAGCGGATGTGCCGATTGCAGCGGAAACCTCGATCTTCTCGGTCCTGCTGCGCAACCGCACCATCGGGGTGCTGGCAGTGTGGTTTCTGGTGTCGCTGTCCTATTACGGCGTCTTTGTCTGGGTGCCGGGGCAGCTTGCGACCGAAGGGTTCGGCTTCGTGCGGGGCTACGGCTTCCTTGTGATTCTGGCGCTGGCGCAGGTGCCCGGTTACGCGCTTGCGGCATGGGGGGTCGAGGCCGTCGGGCGGCGCAATACGTTGCTGGGCTTTCTGCTTCTCAGCGCGGCGGGATGCGCGCTGTTCGCCTTTGCCTCGGGGCCTGCGGTGGTCGCGGTTGCGCTGATCCTGATGAGCTTTGCGCTTCTGGGCACATGGGGCGCGCTTTACGCCTTTACGCCCGAACTTTACCCGACCCATCTGCGCGGCACCGGCATGGGCACGGCCAGCGCAATCGCCCGGCTGGGCGGCATTCTTGCGCCAAGCCTGCTGGCCATCGTCTTCGCCAAGGGCTTCGGCTTTGCCATCGGGGCCTTTGCGCTGCTGCTGCTTCTG
The DNA here is from genome assembly GCF_016629665.1 of Paracoccus caeni. Lineage (GTDB taxonomy): Bacteria > Pseudomonadota > Alphaproteobacteria > Rhodobacterales > Rhodobacteraceae > Paracoccus > Paracoccus caeni. Next base: position 271,205 of record NZ_JAEPRQ010000001.1, on the reverse strand, counting down.
GCGGCGGCTGCGTTGCTGATGGTGCGGGCCGAGACGCGGGATCAGGCCATCGCCTGACCCTGCGGGGGTTGAGCTTCCGGCTGATTGCCCCGATCCTTCGCGGGCAATCAGCGGAGGGAACCCCATGGGCCAGTTGGTCAACGGCGTCTGGAAAGACGAATGGTATGATACCGATTCCAGCGGCGGAGAGTTCGTGCGCGACACCTCGCGGCACCGCAACTGGATCACCGCCGACGGCACGCCCGGCCCGACCGGCACCGGCGGGTTCAAGGCGGAAAGCGGCCGCTATCACCTTTACGTCGCCTATGCCTGCCCTTGGGCGCATCGGACGCTGATCTATCGGGCGCTGCAGGGCCTGACGGATCATATCGAAGTGTCCGCCGTCCATCCTGACATGCTGAAGGAAGGCTGGGAGTTCGGCGAGGATTTCCCCGGTGCAACGGGCGATCAGCTTTTCGGGAGCCGCTATCTGCGCGACATCTATCTGCGCGCCGATCCCAAAGCCTCGGGCCGGGTGACGGTGCCGGTTTTGTGGGACCGAGAGCGCGACACCATCGTGTCGAACGAAAGCGCCGATATTATCCGCATGTTCAACTGCGCCTTCGACCGGATCACCGGGGTCGAGTATGATTTCTACCCCTATTCATTGCGTGACCGTATCGATGAGATGAACGGGCGTATCTATGACAGCGTCAATAACGGCGTTTACAAATGCGGCTTTGCGACGACGCAGGCCGCCTATGACAAGGCCATCGGGCCGCTGTTCGACACGCTGGACTGGATCGAGGAGGTTCTGTCCAAGAACCGCTATCTGCTGGGCGAGCGGGTCACGGAAGCCGATTGGCGGCTGTTCACCACGATCTGCCGTTTCGATTCCGTCTATCATACGCATTTCAAATGCAACCGGCGGCAGGTGGTTCAGTATCCGAACATCTGGGGCTGGGCGCGTGAATTGTATCAGTGGCCCGGCGTCGCGGCGACGGTCAAACCGGATCATATCGTGCGCCACTATTATTACAGCCACGACACGGTGAACCCGCACCGGATCGTGCCGGTCGGACCAGAGATCGACTGGAGCGTGCCGCACGGACGGGAGTGACGTTGGCAACGTCGCCCTTTGGATATTTGGATGAAGAAGAAGCGGCGTGCCGGTCCGGTGAAAAGCGAAACCCCGGCGCGGGAAAACGCCGGGGCATCAGAGAGGGAGGGTTGTGGCCGTATCCGCCGACCACCGGGCTTCGGTCAATCAACGTGGCGACCCGAAGGTGGTTCCACCCGAGGCGGAGTTCAGCAGGAAGATGCCGATCTCAGCGCAGGCGTGGAGGATGGCGTCTTGGCTTATCGACCGGACGCGGTTTCATCAGCACGCGGCCGCGCCAGATAAGCAACGCACCGGCACCGGCAATGATCCAGATGACCGCACCCACACCGAAGATGAATTCCACGAACTGCGGGCCAATAGGCTCCCGGCAGCCCGTGGTATTCATCCCGCAGGCTAGGCCGATGAGATAATACGACGCAGGGAAAGGGCCGATCATCAGAAACAGGCCGAGCATGATCAGAAGGATGCCGAAGAAGATTCGCATGGCGGGTTTTTCCTTGTTCGCGTTCAGCCCTGAGATAGAGCGCCGCCGTGGCGTTCCAGACACTCCAGCAACTGGTCATGTCCTGCGCGGTCCTGCGCAAGCATGCTGATGTGGATGGGCAAGCCGTTGTCTTCCCGCTGTTCAATCAGCGCCAGTCCCGGCTTGCCCGATACCGGCGGCCAATAGGCAGTGATCTTCGAGATTTCGAAAATAGCATCTTCCTCTGCCGACAAGCTGCGACCCTCATCGAGGAAATCTAGCGCATTCTGCGGCAACTCCACACGCATTGGACCAACACCCCGATCTGCCGAGATGATGGCCCCGATCCGGTCGCGCAGGGCCGCCGTCAGCGCAAGCACCTCATCCGTCGTCATGGAAAGTTCAACTGTCGGACGGGTTTCGGCAATCATCATCTGCGCCGAAAATATGCTCGCCAAGCTCAGCGCCTCTGGTTGCGGCGGCTTCACACCGCTCAACTTCAACAGCATCACCACGAGCCAATCGACGATACGCGACCCGATGCCATCCTTGCTTAGCTGCGTCCCTATGGCTTTCAGATATTCATCAACCATCCGCTGCTGGTCATCCGCTACGGGCTGGGCCGCTTGCAAAAACTGCTCTTCGTTCTGGGCCGTCAGGACGGACGGCAACACCGTCAGCGCAGCGTCGGGTGGTATGAACCAAATCTCATCCGTCATCAAAATGCCTCAAATATCGCTGAAGCCATTGGTATTGGCCGGGCATCGTCGGCGTCAACGGTGATCGAGCATGTCATGGTGAGGACCAGAGGCATCTTCATGACGCCCGGGTTAAGAAATCCGCTTGTAATATGTTATGTAATACTATTACTAATTTGCCAGCAAGCTAATCAGCCCAGCCCCCTCCACCATCAAGGATATTGAGACATGCAGAAGAATTTCGCACGGCATCTTGGCGCGCTGGCGCTTGGCACGGCTTTGGCGGTCGCGGCCCAGACGGGCATTGCAATGGCCGAAACTGCCGCCAAGCATGATCACGCACATGACCACGCCCACGATCATTCGCACGACACCGAGAACAACCCGGCCAAAGGCTATTTCGAGGATGCGCAGGTTCAGCCGCGCGACTTGTCGGATTGGGAAGGTGACTGGCAGTCGGTCTATCCCTATCTGGCCGATGGCACGCTGGACCCGGTGATGGAACACAAGGCCGAACATGGCGACAAGACCGCCGAGGAATACCGCGCCTATTACGAGACCGGCTACAAGACCGACGTAGACCGCATCACCATCGAGGGCAACCGCTTCGATTTCTATCGGGGTGAAGAGAAAGCCTCGGGCGAATACGAGTCCGGCGGCTACGAGATTCTGAACTATGCCAAGGGCAATCGCGGCGTTCGGTTCATCTTCGAAAAGGTCTCAGGCGATGAGGCCGCGCCGAAGATCGTCCAGTTCAGCGACCACATCATCGCACCGCAGAAGTCGGGGCATTTCCACCTGTATTGGGGTGACGACCGTGCGGCGGTTCTGGAAGAGCTGACCAACTGGCCGACCTATTACCCCTCCAACCTCGACGCGGATGGAATTCTGCACGAGATGCTGGCGCATTAAGCCAACAGGCACGAGCAGAGGGTTATGACGGCGCGAAAAAGGGTTAACCACCCATGCCGCAGAACCCAAAAGGCCCGGCATTGCGCCGGGCCTTTTCTTGTTTCGCAACGATCAGGCGACCAGACGATAGCCGCCCGATTCCGTCACCAGAAGCCGCGCATTCGAGGGATCGGGCTCGATCTTCTGGCGCAGGCGGTAGATATGCGTCTCCAGCGTATGCGTGGTGACGCCCGCGTTATAGCCCCAGACCTCATGCAGCAGCACATCACGCGGCACCACACCATCCTGAGCGCGATAGAGAAACTTCAGGATATTGGTTTCCTTCTCGGTCAGGCGGATCTTGCGGTCCTTCTGATCGATCAGCATCTTCATCGCAGGCTTGAAGGTATACGGCCCGAGCTGGAAGATCGCGTCTTCGGACTGCTCGTGCGTGCGAAGTTGCGCACGCAGGCGGGCCAGAAGCACCGGGAACTTGAACGGCTTCGTCACATAGTCGTTCGCGCCCGCATCAAGGCCAAGAATGGTGTCGGCATCGGTATCATGCCCGGTCAGCATCACGATCGGGCATTTGACGTTCAGCTTGCGCAGCTTCTTGCACAGCTCGCGTCCGTCCGTGTCGGGCAGGCCGACATCCAGCACCACCAGATCGTAAATCGCGCCCTTGGTCGCCTCGACCGCTTCCGCGCCGCTGCCAGCCTCGGTCACGTCGAAATCGTCGGTCGCCACCAATTGCTCGGCCAAAGCCTCGCGCAGGTCTTCCTCGTCATCGACAAGCAGAATTTTTTTCAGACCGGCCATGTTGCCTCCGTTAATTCATTCACGCAAAGGAGTGGGGTCGGACGCGGCGTCCGTCCAGCAACATGTCGGAAATCTCACATGGTTTTGTCGGAGAAAGGCACTATGTTTCAGAATGTTTCAATTCCACGCGACTGCTGAGCCCCGATGAGCCTGATCCCGACCCTGTCCGAAACCGCCGCCCGCGCCCGCACCGACCTGCGCGTCGGCCTGCCGGTGATGATCGGCGGCTATCTTGTCGCGGCGGTGGAAACGCTGGTTGCGGCGCGGCTGGACGACATGCGGGCGATCGGTCGCCCGGTTTTGGCGCTGACGGGAAGACGGGCCGAGACGCTGAAGGCGCGGGTCTATGATGACGGTCTGGCGCGGGTGATCGTGCCGGGCGATGCCGATCTGGCATGGCTGAAGGCGCTGGCCGATCCTTCGGGTGATCTGATGACGCCGATGAAGGGACCGCTTTTCACCGAACGTGAAGGCGATGTGCAGGCCCATCAGGCGGCACTGGCGCTGGCGAAATCTGCGCAATTGCTGCCTGCGATGCTGATGGTGCGGTCGGACCCGCTGCCCGGCCTGACCCAGCTTGCCCCCGGCCCGCTTCTGGCGCTTCTGGCAAGCGAGACGGCGATGCATCCGGTCGCCGCCGCGCGTCTGCCGCTGCAATCCTCGGAACGCTCACGCCTGCATATCTTCCGCCCCGATGATGGCGGGGCCGAACATTACGCCATCGAAATCGGCGATCCGCCCCGAGACGCGCCGGTTCTGGCGCGGCTGCATTCAGCCTGCTTCACCGGCGATGTACTGGGCAGCCTGAAATGCGATTGCGGGCCGCAGCTTCATGCGGCGCTGAACACCATGGGGCAGGCGGGGGCGGGCGTGCTGCTCTATCTGAACCAAGAGGGGCGCGGCATCGGGTTGGCCAATAAGATGCGCGCCTATGACCTGCAGAATCAGGGTTTCGATACAGTCGAGGCGAACCATCGGCTGGGCTTCGAGGACGACGAACGCGACTTCCGCATCGGCGCAGCCTTGCTGCGGCGTCTGGGCTTTGGCGCGGTTCGGCTGATGACCAACAACCCGCGCAAGGTCGCGATGCTGCAAAGCCATTGCCTTGATGTGGTCGAACGGGTGCCGCTGATCACACCACGCAACCGTTTCAACACCGACTACCTCGATACGAAATCCGAAAAGTCGGGGCATTTGCTGTGACCCCTTTCGACATGGTGCTGACCCCGCAGGGACTGCGCTTCCTTGGCCGCCTGTTCCCCTGCAGCATCGGCAAATCAGGCGTCACCAGTTTCAAACAAGAAGGCGACAAAGCGACACCCGCAGGCATCCACCACATCACCGGCCTTTGGTATCGCCCCGACCGCCTGCCTTCGCCCGCACCATGGGCGCGACCCATCGGCCCCACCGACCTTTGGTGCGACGCCCCCGATCACCCCGCCTATAATCACCACGTCAACGCGCCGTTCACGGCCAGCCACGAACGCCTGCGCCGCGCCGACCCGCTCTATGATCTGATCCTGACGACTGACTGGAACTGGCCCGACGCGCTGCCCGGCCACGGCTCGGCGATCTTCCTGCATCAATGGCGCCGCCCCGGTTTCGGAACCGAGGGCTGCATCGCCTTCGCCCGCGCCAACCTCATCTGGATCGCAAAACACGCCGCCCCCGGGACGCGCCTTATCGTCCCGGCTTCTTCTTCATTCAAATATCCATAAAGCAACGGCTCAGCCGTAATCCCGCGCCCCGAAGATGGCCGATCCGACCCGCACATGCGTCGCCCCTTCGGCAATCGCTGCTTCGAAATCCGCACTCATTCCCATCGACAGCAGCGCCAGCCCATTTTCATCGGCAAGCCTGCACAGCGTTCGGAAGTGAGGAATCGGATCCTCGTCTTCAGGCGGAATGCACATCAAGCCTTCCGGGTTCAGTCCCAGATCGCGGCAAGACGCCAGAAAGCCCGGTAACTCGTCCACCAGAATCCCCGCCTTCTGCGGCTCATCCCCGGTATTGACCTGAATGAAAAGCTGCGGCCTTCGACCTTGCTCGGCCATCTGATGCGCCAGCTTTCGCGCCAGCGTCATTCGATCCAGCGTGTGGATCGCATCAAACAGCTCTACCGCCGCCTTGGCCTTGTTCGACTGCACCGGCCCGATCATGTGCAACTCGACGCCAGCAAAACGAGACCGCCAACCCGGCCACTTGCCCTGCGCCTCTTGCACGTAATTCTCGCCAAAGACGTGCTGCCCGGCCTCCAGCACCGCCTCGACCCTGTTCGCAGGTTGCACCTTGCTGACCGCAATCAAAGTCACGCTGCCCGGCGCACGCCCCGCCGCCAGTTCTGCCGCCTCGATGCGGCGTCTGATGTCATCCAGTCCCATGAACCGACAAGACAAAAAGAAAAGAGCGGGCGCAAGGCCCGCTCTTCAAGTCTTTGATGATCGCGTGGATCAGAAGTCGAAGCGAACGCCCAGATCGGCGGTCACTTTTTCGTCGTAGTTGCGTTGCAGCGACGCACCCAGACGAGCACCGCCCAGATCGTAGTTGACGCCGATACCGAACGCATTGTCGGTCTCTTTCGAAGCCCAGTCACCGTCGTTGTTGGCGATGTATGCTTCGATGTTGGTCAGGCCGTCAGCCAGCGTGTAGTCACCGTACAGCGCAACGGTGTTGCCCAGATCTTGGCCTGCAACAGGACCGTTCGGGTTCTGAGCGGTATCGACGAAATCACCGTTGTCGATGTAGTTCAGACCGATACGGGCGTTGTCCAGAACAGCATAACGAGCACCAACGAAGAATTGGTCATTGCCGTCAAAGCCCAGACCCGATTGAACGTATGCAGCCGAAAGCTCCAGACGCTCGTTCCAAGTGTAGTCAACCGAGATACCGAACTCTTCGTCGGTGCCGTAAGCAACTTCGTTCAAGCCCGATTGATCCGGGTCGATATACGAAGCACGAACGGTCAGATCGTCGACCGAGTAGCTGACAGCAACGCCAACACGGTCGTTTTCGCCGCCATAGCTTTTGCTTTCGAACGCATAGAAACCACCCAGCGAGTTGCCGCCTACCGAACGGTCAAATGCACCAAGTTCGGTTGCATACAGCAGGCCAGCATCGTCGTATGCGGTCGACACGTTACCAACGCTGACGGTCAGGCCGTTGCTGGTGACGTACACGTAGGCCGGGCTGCCGCTTTCCAGAGCGTCGTCGCCTTGGTCCCACTGCAGACGAACGCGAGCACCGAAGTCGACGCCTTGGTCGGTCGAAACGGAGCCGTCGATGTTCAGGCGAACGCGGGTTGCGATTTGGCTTTCGTTGCCAGCGCGGTCTTCAACATAGATCACACCGGTACGGCCGTAGCCCGAGATGGTCACGTCGGCAGCAGCCACACCAGCGGTCAGAACCAGCGCGGTGGAGGCGATAAGAGCCTTTTTCATGGTCATGTTCCCTCTTGTCTCTCTGATGCCCAAACCGGAATTACCGCCTTGGGTATGCAATGTGTTTCACCGTTTCGTTGTCGCGATGCAACGGAATCACCCGGGCCAGAAAGCATTACTGGAATCTGTGATGCACATGCGCCACACATTTTGGTTCAGCTTTGTCAGCGCCACCATGCCGCCTGTTCATGTCATGGTTCCAAGGCGCTTGTGGCAGTGGTGCGATCCGCGCTAAAGCTTTCGCAACGCGTAAAACCGGGGGACCTGATGAAGACCGTAATTGCAGCGCGCCTGACCATAGCCACGACGCTTTGCATCGCGCTGACCGCTTGCGGGGGCGGGGGCGGCAACCGAGATCGCGGCGCCGAATTCGGGGCCGATATGCGTCCGGACGTCCGGACGACCACCATCTGGGATCTATTCGGCAATTCCGAGAATCCGAACAATACCGTCGGCGTGAACAAATACCTCTGGAATGCCAGTCTCGACGTGCTGAACTTCCTTCCGGTGCAAACGGTCGATCCGTTCACCGGCGTCATCGTCACCGGCTACGGCACTCCGCCGGGCGGTGGCCGGTCCTATCGCGCGACGATCCGCATCAGCGATCCGGCGCTGGACGCGCGCAGTCTGAAGCTGTCGCTGCAAGGTCCGGGCGGCGGGGCGGTGGAACCGGGCACGGTCCGCGCGGTCGAGGATGCGATTCTGACCCGTGCGCGGCAATTGCGCCTGCAGGACGGTCGCCTTTAAGTCCAAGCCGGGAAGCGGTGCGCGTCAGGCGCGCACCCTACTGGACCCTTCATCCGCTGCCGTATAAACCCTGCGGCGACGAATGACGCCCGAGGTCCGACATGCCCTATGATCCCTCCAGCAGCGAAGCCCATTGGCAAAAGGCCTGGGCCGATGCCGGCAGCTTTACCGCGATCCGCGACGAGCGGCCGAAATATTACGTGCTGGAGATGTTCCCCTATCCGTCGGGGCGCATCCATATGGGCCATGTCCGCAACTATACCCTTGGCGATGTCGTGGCCCGCTATAAGCGAGCACAGGGCTTCAGCGTGTTGCACCCGATGGGGTGGGACGCCTTTGGCATGCCGGCCGAGAATGCTGCGATGGAACAGGGCGGCCATCCGCGCGACTGGACCTATGCCAATATCGCCACCATGCGCGAACAGATGCGCCCACTTGGCCTGTCGATCGACTGGTCCCGCGAATTCGCCACCTGCGATGATGGCTATGTCGCGCAGCAGCAGGCGCTGTTCCTTGATTTCCTTGATGCCGGTCTGATCACCCGCAAATCGGCGCAGGTGAATTGGGATCCGGTCGATATGACCGTGCTGGCCAATGAACAGGTGATCGACGGCAAGGGCTGGCGTTCCGGCGCGCAGGTCGAGCGGAAAGAGCTGACCCAGTGGTTCTTCCGCATCTCGGACTATTCCGAGGAATTGCTGGAGGCGCTGGACGGCCTGAACGGCTGGCCGGAAAAGGTGCGGCTGATGCAGGCCAACTGGATCGGCAAGTCGCGCGGCTTGCAGTTCCGGTTCCAGACCATCGGTGCCCCGGCAGGTTTCGACGCCATCGAAGTCTATACAACCCGCCCCGACACGCTGATGGGCGCAAGCTTCGTCGCGCTGTCGCCCGATCATCCGCTGGTCAAAACGCTGGCCGAAACCGCCCCCGAAATCGAGGCCTTCCGTGAGGAATGCCGCCGCATCGGCACGACTGAGGAAGCCATCGAGACCGCCCCGAAGATGGGTTTCGACACTGGGCTGACCGTGCAGCATCCGCTTGATCCGAACTGGCACCTGCCGATCTGGATCGCGAATTTCGTGCTGATGGATTACGGCACCGGCGCGATTTTCGGGTGTCCAGCACATGATCAACGTGATCTAGACTTTGCTCGAAAATACGAGTTGTCAGTCAAGCCAGCTTTTTCTCCATTGGGTGTCGAACTCTATCCCGAGAGTGAAAACGAGCATATCTTCATCAGTGATGACGACATATTCGCTTATGATGATGACGCCTTTGATGAGAGGGCTCAAGGCAACGAATATTTTCGCATCGGCAACGTCGCTTACACTCCACTCAAAACGGAAGTCGTTCATTACATAGATCCGGTAGCCGGAGGGAGCGAGCAATCCGGCGACAGCGCTATCGAAGCTGTAATTGGCCTTGCGCAAGATCAGGGTTGGGGCGAAGGCGTCACCAAGTTCCGGCTGCGCGATTGGGGCATTTCCCGGCAACGCTATTGGGGTTGTCCGATCCCGGTCGTCCATTGTGCTAAATGCGGCACCGTCCCCGAGGCGAAACGGAACCTGCCGGTCCTGTTGCCGCAGGATGTCAGCTTCGATGTGCCGGGCAATCCTCTGGACCGTCACCCGACATGGCGGCAGACCACCTGCCCGCAATGCGGCGGCGCGGCAGTGCGCGAAACCGACACCATGGATACCTTCGTCGATTCGTCCTGGTATTACGCCCGCTTCACCTCGCCCCACGCGCCGACGCCGACCGAGCGGGCGGATGCCGATTACTGGATGAATGTGGACCAGTATATCGGCGGGATCGAACATGCGATTCTGCACCTGCTCTATTCCCGCTTCTTCGCCCGCGCGATGGCAAAGACCGGGCATCTGCCGGACAGCGCCAAAGAGCCCTTCGCAGCGCTGTTCACGCAAGGCATGGTGACGCATGAAATCTACCTGACCCGCGACGAGCGTGGCCGTCCGGTCTATCACCTGCCCGAGGATGTGGTGGACGGGAAGCTGCGGGACGGCACCCCGGTCGAGATCATCCCCTCGGCCAAGATGTCGAAGTCCAAGAAGAACGTGGTCGATCCGGTCAATATCGTCTCCAGCTTCGGGGCCGATACGGCGCGCTGGTTCGTGCTGTCCGACAGCCCGCCCGAGCGTGATGTCGAATGGACCTCGGCCGGGGCTGAGGCTGCGTATAAATTCCTGTCGCGCGTCTGGCGTCTGGCCGATGAGGCGGGCGAAGGTGGCGATGACCCCGATCTTCTGCGCGCCGCGCATCGGGCGATTGCCGATGTGACGAAATCGATCGAAGGTTTTGCCTTCAACAAGGCGGTGGCCAAGCTTTACGAATTGGCCAATGCGATCGGCAAATCGAAGGCCGGGGGCGAAAGCCGCAAGGCGGTGCTGCGGATTCTGGCGCAGCTTCTGTCGCCGATGGTGCCGCATCTGGCCGAAGAGGTCTGGGCAATCGCCGGTGGTCAGGGCATGGTCGTTGATGCGCCCTGGCCCAAAGCCGATCCGGCGCTGCTGGAGGATGACATCGTGACCCTGCCGATCCAGATTAACGGCAAGCGCCGGGCCGAAATCAGCGTGCCGAAGGCGATGCCCAAGGAAGAGATCGAGGCATTGGTGCTGGCCGATGAGACGGTTCAGCGTTTCCTTGAAGGCGCGGCGCCGAAGAAGCTGATCGTCGTGCCCGGACGGATCGTCAATGTGGTCGCCTGATCGCCTGACCCGCCGCGCAGCCCTTCTGGGGCTGCTGGCGGTGTCGGCCTGCGGGCTGACCCCGGTTTACGGGCCAAGCGGGACCGGGCAGCGTATCTTTGGCAAAATCCGCCCGCGCGATCCAAGATCGTTCGAGGATTTCGCCTTCAACCGCAAAATCTCGGAACGGGTCGGGCCGGATACGGACGCGCCCTATCTGCTGGACTATCAGCTCAGCGTCGGTGTGGTGCCGCAGGCGATCACCCCCGATCAGGTAACGACCCGCTATTCGCTGAACGGCACCGCCGATTTCGCCTTGCGCGATTCGTCAGGCGCGGTTCTGACGCAGGGCCGGGTCAGCACCTTCACCTCGTATTCCACCACCGGCACCACCACCGCCACCCTGACGGCCGAATCCGATGCACGTCAGCGGCTGGCCGAGATGCTGGCCGATCAGGTGGCAACGCGACTGATGGCCGCCTCGGCCCAGTTGCCAGAATGATCCTGAAGGGCGGAGAAATCGCCCGCTATCTGGCGCGGCCCGACCCTTCACGACCGGCTTTGCTGATCTATGGACAGGACGCGATGCGCGTGGCCTTGAAACGGGCCGAAGCGGTGAAGGCGCTGGTCGGCGAGAATGCCGATGAGGAAATGCGCCTGAACCGGATGGCCGGGGGCGGTCTGAAGAAAGACCCGGCGGCGTTGCTGGATGCGGTGAAAGAGGTCGGCTTTTTCCCCGGACAGCGCGTCGTTCTGGTCGAGGATACGCCCGACACTTCCGCCGATGCGATTGCCGTAGCCTTGAAGGAATGGAACGCGGGCGATGCCGTGATCGTGGTGACGGCGGGGGCGTTGTCCAAGTCATCCGCGCTCCGCAAGGTGTTCGAGCCGCACAAGGATGCGGTTACCGCCCCTATCTATGACGACCCGCCCGGCGAGGAAGAGGTCGCGCGCTGGCTGTCGGATGCCGGTCTGCGCGAGGTTCCCCCCGCCGCCATGCGCGAGATGATGGTTCTGGCCCGCGCGCTGGACCCCGGCGATCTGCGGCAGACGGTCGAGAAGATCGGGCTTTACAAACATGGCGATCCGACGCCGCTGACGGTCGAGGAAATCGCCCTGATGGCCCCCGCGACCATTGAGGCGGATCTGGACGAGCTGATCCATACCGTTGCCGAACGGCGCGAGGCCGATTTTGGCACCCTCATGCGGCGGATCGAGGGTCAGGGAACCAGCCCGGTCAGCCTCTGCATCGCCGCCCTGCGCCATTTCCGCGCCCTGCAACTGGCCGCCGCCGATCCCGCCGGGCCGGGCGCCGCACTGTCGCGGATGCGTCCGCCGGTCTTCGGCCCGCGGCGCGACCGGATGGCCCGGCAGGCGCAGACTTGGGGCGTCGCACTGCTGGAAGATGCGGTGCGGTCGCTGCTGGATACCGACCTGCTGCTGCGATCTTCCAGCCGCGCGCCACAGATGCCACTGATTGAGCGCGCGTTGATCCGGCTGGCAATGGCTCCCAGAGGCAGGCGGTGACCGAGCCGGCCGAGGCGCTGGTTATCGGTGCCGGGCCTGCGGGGCTGATGGCGGCAGAGGTTCTGGCGGCGGCGGGACGCAGGGTTGTGGTGGCCGAAGCGATGCCGACTCCGGCGCGGAAATTCCTGATGGCCGGGAAGTCGGGGCTGAACCTGACAAAGGATGAGCCTGTCGCCGCGTTTCTCCAGAATTTTTCCTGTGGATCCGGGGCGCTGCCCCGGGCCCCGGGATATTTTAATGAAGAAGAAGCGCAGTTTGGTCCTGCAGAGGTGATGGATTGGGCGCGCGGGCTTGGGGTGGAGCTGTTCACCGGCTCGACCGGGCGAGTGTTTCCGGTCGGGATGAAGGCATCGCCCTTGTTGCGCGCTTGGCTGGCGCGGCTGCGGGATCGTGGTGTCGATCTGCGGGTGCGCTGGCGCTGGATCGGGGACGGATTTCGGTTCGAGACGCCCGAGGGTGAACGCGCACTGATACCGCAGGTGGCGGTTCTGGCGCTTGGGGGCGGGTCATGGCCGAAGCTGGGATCGGATGCGGCGTGGGTGCCGTTCCTGCGGAATACAGGGGTCGAGGTTCGGCAATTCATGCCTGCGAATATGGGGTTTCGGGTGGGTTGGTCCCAGCCGATGCAGCGGTTCATTGGGCAGGCGGTGAAGGGCGTTGCCCTCTGCGCTGGCGATCACAGCAGTCGCGGAGAATGGGTGATCGGGCGCGACGGGATCGAGGGTGGCGGCATCTATGAGGTTGCGGCGCCGATTCGTGACGGGGTGGCGGCGTCGGTCGATCTGGCGCCGGATGTGACGGTCGAGGCACTGGCGGCGCGCTTCGCCAAGCCCAGAGGCAAGCTGTCCTTGGGCAACTGGTTGCGGCGGGTTCTGGGTGATCCGGTCAAGGTCGCCTTGTTGCTGGAATGGGGGCAGCCCTTGCCGGGTGATGCGGCGGGCTGGGCGGCTTTGACCAAGGCTTTGCCGGTGCGACATGATGGGCCGATGGGACTAGAGCGCGCAATTTCCTCGGCGGGGGGCGTGTCTTGGGACGCAGTCACGCCGGATCTGGAATTGCGGGCGATGCCGGGCGTGTTTGTTGCAGGCGAGATGCTGGATTGGGAAGCGCCGACCGGGGGGTATCTGCTGACCTGCTGTCTGGCGACCGGGCGGCATGCCGGGATGGCGGCTGCCGCGCGGCTGGATCAGCTTGCCGCGACGCGCTGAAAGGCCGGGCGTTGATGCGTCTGCCCTATATCGAACTGGCGCAGGATGGATCGGCCCTATTCGAGACCGCCTTCACCGAAAAACTGATAACCATCATGAGCTGGGCACAGTTTGCTGGTGATAACGAACCCGATCCGCAAACGGTTACAAGATCACCGGGTCTGGTCGGAAGATATGATGCTTTTTTGCAGAGCGAACGGCTACTGCTTGACCTGTCGATCCATCGCCGCATCTCGAGCGCATGCGCCGGACGGTTGCCGCCGTTCTTGTTCGCCTCAAAAAAGCGGTTTTTGGAATGCCGGGAACGAACACCCAATCGATAGGTTGCAGGTTCAACCCGTCAGGGGTCACCTTTATTCGCGAGCCACTGATCGCCGCCGGACAGAGTGGGGTCTGACGAACGCAAATTTGCCCGGACAGCGCTTCGCGAGGGCGACATGCGTCCAAGCGCACACGTCGCAGAATCAGGCCAAAATCTGCCCTCCCAAGATTTGCGTTTTTCGGCGTTTTTCCGCTGCACAGGAAAACAGCCCATTCGTTCGAATATGACGCATTTTACTGCCTAGAACGCCACTCTGTATCCACTTTGCAATAACGCTGCGCTCAACCGGGGGACGTAACAGATTAGTCAGATTTCTATCGCACCTGATTCGTGTTAACAAATCGCGTTGGCCTGCCTTTTTAGTTCATCCGCTGCCTCGGAGTGCGTAATGCCCACAACTTTTAACTGGATTTATCTTGGTATTCCTCGGAATGCGCAGAATCAGATTATTTCGCTAGATCCGACCGAAAGTAGCTTGACGGGGACGCAAGCAGAGAACGTCTCGGCGCTGCTCAACACAAGTTACGGGACAGGTGGAGATCCGCTGTATAGCCGGATCACCTCGGGGACCATGATCAACCGGGGCGGAGATGCCACCGTGCTTGACGGGCTCAACCCGACCAACCCCGCGCTGAATGATCAGTTCTCAACGAACATTGGCGCGGGAACCCAAACATTCACCTTCGATACTGTTGTGGCCTATAACGGTGTTGTCACCTATGCTGACGGCACCACTGCCAACACGGTCCTGATCGTCACACAATCCACGTCAGGCGAGCTTTTCCTGTCGCCCCCTGCCGCGACCGCGAACTCGGCACTGGAAGCAAAGCCCATCGTCTCGATACGCTTCAACACCGTCGCGGATACGGGGTCCAGCCTGTTAATGGATCGCCTGATGGTGGCCTGGGACAATGGTGTCGTCGATGGAACGGCGGGCGCGGACTCTATCGGCGCCGGTTATATTGAACCGACCGTGAATGGCTCGGACCGCGTTGACGGTGGTGATGGTCTTACCAGCTCTGGCACTGGCTGGAACGACGATGTTATCCGGGCAGGCGCGGGCAACGATACGATCGACGCCGGCGCGGGCAATGACAGCATCGACGGCGGGGCCGATAATGATCTGGTCCTGCTGAGCGGCACTTACGGGACTGACACGGTCGATGGCGGGACCGGCACCGACACGCTGAGCGGCACCGGGCTGACAGCAGCAACCACGGTCACCTTCAACGGTGGCGCGGGCACTTTCACGACGGGCGCCAACTCGGCCACCTATACGAATATCGAAGCTATCGTGACTGGCAGCGGTGCTGACACGGTCACGATTTCGGGCGCGACGGCAGGGAGCTTCTCGACCGGGGACGGTGCCGACACGATCAACGCAAACGGCACCGGCGCGGATACAATCGACGCGGGCGCAGGCAATGATCAGGTCATTCTGGGCGCAGGATATGGCAATGACAGCATCACCGGCGGCGCGGGGACCGATACGCTGTCCGGCGCCGGGCTTGCGACTGCCACCACGGTGACCTTCAATGGCGGGGCGGGGACCTTCGTTAATGGCGGCAACACCGCCAACTTCAACACCATCGAAGCGATCATCACCGGCACCGGCGCGGATACGGTGAACATTGCAGGCGCGACCGCAGGGAACTTCAGCACTGGAGACGGCGCTGATACGATCAACGCGAACGGCACCGGCGCTGACACGATTGACGCGGGCGCGGGCAATGACCTCGTGAACCTTGGTGCGGGCTATGGCAGCGACACCATCACAGGTGGCGCGGGCACCGATACGCTGTCCGGCGCAGCGCTGACCGGAGCCAGCACCGTTACCTTCAACGGCGGGGCGGGGACCTTCGTGAACGGCGGCAACACCGCCAACTTCAACACCATCGAAGCGATCACCACCGGCGCTGGCGCGGATACCGTGAACATCGCAGGCGCCACGGCGGGGAATTTCAGCACCGGAGACGGTGCGGATACGGTCAATGCGAACGGCACCGGCGCAGACACCATTGACGCGGGCGCTGGCGACGATCTCGTGAACCTCGGCGCAGGCTATGGCAACGATACCATAACTGGAGGCACCGGCACCGATACGCTGTCCGGCGCGGCGCTGACCGGAGCCAGCACCGTTACCTTCAACGGCGGCGCGGGCACCTTCGTCAATGGCGGCAACACCGCCAACTTCAACACCATCGAAGCGATCACCACCGGCGCTGGCGCGGATACCGTGAATATTGCGGGCGCGACGGCGGGGAACTTCAGTACCGGAGACGGCGCTGACACGATCAATGCGAACGGCACCGGCGCTGACACCATTGATGCGGGCGCGGGCAATGACCTTGTGAACCTCGGCGCGGGGTATGGCAGCGACACCATCACCGGGGGCGCGGGCACCGATACGCTGTCCGGCGCGGCGCTGACCGGAGCCAGCACCGTTACCTTCAACGGCGGCTCGGGCACGTTCGTCAATGGCGGTAATACCGCCAACTTCAACACCATTGAAGCGATCACCACCGGCGCTGGCGCGGATACGGTGAACATCGCGGGCGCGACCGCAGGGAATTTCAGCACCGGCGACGGTGCCGATACGATCAACGCGAACGGCACCGGCGCGGACACTATTGACGCGGGCGCGGGCAATGACCTGGTGAACCTTGGCGCAGGTTACGGCAACGATACCATCACAGGTGGCGCGGGCACCGATACGCTGTCCGGCGCAGCGCTGACCGGAGCCAGCACCGTTACCTTCAACGGCGGTTCGGGAACCTTCGTGAACGGCGGCAACACCGCGAACTTCAACACCATCGAAGCGATCACCACCGGCGCTGGCGCGGACACGGTGAACATTGCGGGCGCGACGGCGGGGAACTTCAGTACCGGAGACGGTGCGGATACGATCAACGCGAACGGCACCGGCGCTGACACCATTGATGCGGGCGCGGGCAATGACCTCGTGAACCTCGGCGCGGGCTATGGCAGCGACACCATCACGGGTGGTGCGGGCACCGATACGCTGTCCGGCGCAGCGCTGACCGGAGCCAGCACCGTTACCTTCAACGGCGGCTCGGGCACCTTCGTCAATGGCGGCAATACCGCCAATTTCAACACCATCGAGGCGATCACCACCGGCGCTGGCGCTGATACGGTGAACATCGCGGGCGCGACGGCGGGGAACTTCAGCACCGGAGACGGTGCCGACATCATCAATGCCGGTGGCAGTGGTGCCGACACGATCAATGCAGGCGCTGGCAATGACCTTGTGAACCTCGGGGCCGCTTACGGCAACGACACCATCACCGGCGGTGATGGCAGCGATACGCTGTCAGGTGCAAGTTTCGGCGCGGGGCAACCCGTGACCGTCACTTATACGAATGGCAGCGGCACCTTTGCCAGCAGCGGCGGCAATGCCGGTTTCAACACCATTGAGACCATCGAGACCGGCGCGGGCAACGATATCATCAATGCCTCTGGGAACAGTGCGGCGGCCACGTTCATCACCGGCGCGGGCAATGACTCGATCACTGGTGGTGCGGGGGCCGAGACCATTGACGGCGGCACCGGCAATGACACCATCCTTGCTGGCGGCGGGAATGACAGCATTCTGGCCGGCGACGGCGATGACAGCATCGACGGCGGCGACGGCGACGACTTCATCGATGGCGGCGCGGGCAGCGACATCATGACCGGCGGCGCGGGCAACGACATCTTTGTCGTGACCTCGGGCGACGTGATCACCGATTTCGGTGCGGGCAGCACCGGCCCGGTGGATGACGGCAACAGCGCGAACAACGATTTTGTCGATCTGTCCGCCTATTATAACGACACCAATCTGGCCATCATCAATGCCGAGCGTGCCGCCAACGGCCTGCGCGAATATGATTCCGCACTGGGCTGGCTGCGCGCCGACCAGGCCGATGACGGTGTGCTGAACAGCATCAACACCGCGAACGGTTTTGGCAGCGACTTCACCCTGACGCTGAACAATGGCGGCTCGGCGGTTGATGGCTCCGCGCTGACTTCGGACACCGTCAACGTCACCTGCTTTACCGAGGATGTGTTGATCGAAACCGAGACCGGATCGGTCGCGGCTGGTCAATTGACTGTCGGCACGCTGGTTCTGACCCGCGATGCCGGGTTGCAGCCGGTGCGTTGGATCGGGCGTCGCAAACTTGACGCGGCAATGCTGGCTGCCGAGCCGAAACTGCGCCCGATCCGTATCCGGCAGGGCGCGTTGGGTGGCGGTCTGCCGACATCCGATCTGGTGGTTTCGCCGCAGCACCGGGTTCTGGTCCGCTCGCAGATCGCTCAGCGGATGTTCGGCACGCAGGAAGTTCTGGTCGCGGCCAAGCATCTGTGCCCTCTGGACGGCATCGAGGTCGCAACCGATCTTGAGGAGGTGACCTATGTCCACTTCCTCTTCGACGCGCACCAGATCGTCATCTCGAACGGGGCCGAGACGGAGTCGCTTTTCACCGGCTCGGAAGCACTGAAATCGGTGGGCAACAGCGCCCGCGAAGAGATTTTCACGCTCTTCCCCGAGCTTCGCGATGGCATCGTTCATCCGGCGGCCCGGCAACTGACCACTGGCAAAATGGCGCGAAAACTGGTCGAGCGACATGCCCAGAACGGCAAGACGCTGATCAGCATGGCGCGGGCCGTCTGACGGCACGACAAATACGCAGCTCGGTCCCATGGGTCGAGCTGCCTTTGCTATGCGGCGTTGGTGGCGTCTTTCAGACCGGAATTGCCGTTGTCCTGAACACGGTGCGCAGCGCAAAGGAAGAATGCATCTGCGCCACACCCGGCAACCGCGCCAGATGCTGGCGGTGAATGCGGGCGAAATCGTCGGCATCCTCGACCACGATCTTCAGCAGGTAATCCGCCGTCCCCGCCATCAGGTGACATTCCAGCACATCGGGAATGGCGCGCACGTTCCGCTCGAATGCGTCCAGCACCTCATCGGCCTGACCTGACAGAGTAATCTCGACAAACACGGTCGTCTGCCGTTGCAACTTGCGCGCATCAAGCAGCGCCACGTAGCCCGAGATGACGCCGGTCTCCTCCAGCCGCTGCACCCGTCGGTGACAGGCCGAGGGCGACAGATGCACCCTCACCGCCAGTTCGGCATTGCTGATTCGGCCCTCTTTCTGAAGCAGGGCAAGGATGCGGCGGTCTATTGCGTCGAGATCGGACATTTTCGCACAATCTGCGATGAAGCGGCACTTTTCCAGAGATTTCTTCGATCAGGGACACCCAACCCGGCCCAGCTTCGCAGCACTTTGCGGAACTCCAATGCGACACTGATCGGACCATGCATCGCAAGAATAAGGGAGGAACGCGCATGCAGATCGGATGCCCGAAAGAGATTAAACCCCAGGAGTTCCGCGTCGGCCTGACGCCCGATGCCGCCGCCGAAGCGGTGCGGCACGGTCATTCGGTCCTGATCGAGACCGGCGCGGGACTTGGCGCGGGATTTACGGATCAGGACTATACCGAAGCCGGCGCGCAGATCGCGCCGGATGCGCAGACCGTTTTCGACGGGTCCGAGATGATCGTGAAGGTCAAGGAACCGCAGGCGGTCGAGCGCAGGATGCTGCGCAAGGGACAGCTTCTGTTCACCTATCTGCACCTTGCCCCCGATCCCGATCAGACACGCGATCTGCTGGAATCGGGCGTCACCGCGATTGCCTATGAGACGGTCACCGATGCCAAAGGCGGCCTGCCGCTGCTGGCACCGATGTCCGAGGTGGCAGGGCGGCTTGCGCCTCAGGTCGGGTCATGGGCGTTGCAGAAAGCCAATGGCGGGCGTGGCGTGCTGTTGGGCGGTGTGCCCGGCGTCCGGCCCGCCAATGTGGTGATCATCGGCGGCGGCGTGGTAGGTGCTGCGGCGGCGCGGGTGGCCGTGGGGATGGGCGCGAATGTCACGGTCATGGATCGCTCGGTCCCGCGGCTGTCCTATCTCGATGATGTCTTCATGGGGAAGCTGACCACCCAATATGCCAGCGCTGCGGCGACGGCCGAGCTTCTGACGACGGCGGATATGGTGATCGGTGCGGTGTTGATCCCCGGCGCGGCGGCCCCCAAGCTGGTCACGCGGGCGCAGCTTTCCACCATGCCACCGGGCGCGGTTCTGGTCGATGTGGCGATCGATCAGGGCGGCTGTTTCGAAACCTCGCACGCCACCACCCACCAAGACCCGATCTACGAGGTGGACGGAATCGTGCATTACTGCGTGGCGAACATGCCGGGCGCGGTGGCGCGAACCTCGACGCAGGCGCTTGGCAATGCGACGCTGCCCTTCGTCATCGCGCTGGCAGGCAAAGGTTGGCGGCAGGCGGTCACGGATGACGCGCATCTCAGGGCCGGGCTTTCGGTGCATGAGGGGCAACTGACCTCTCCGCCCGTGGGCGAGGCGCTTGGGCTGCCGTCGCTTACGCCGGATCAACTGCTACAGGTCGTCTTCATTTGAGGCTTCCGTTGTCGCCGGCGTTCTGATTCAAGCTCGAAAAACGGAGGCGATCCGCACGCCACAGCCCAGATCAAGCGCAACCGCAGTCGTGCGGGAAGCCTCCTTGCTCCAGCAGTACGTCAGCTCTGCACGAATCGCCATTGTGATCGGCCCAGCTAGATCCGGCGGGCCAATGATCTAGTCTTGCTGCTGGTGCCGCAGGTCAGGTTGCCCAAACGGCTGGATCTGGCATGGGATGCGGCGCGGGCCTCGGATGGGGTGCCGGGGAAGATCGCGGGGAAGTGGGTGGACGGGTGAGCGCCATCAGCAATTTTCAGGCCGTGACGCTATAAACCGGTTGCCCATCACTGGAGCATTTCTCGACCGAGCGGCAGACGGCGAAGATTGTCGCTCCGCCCGCGGGCACGAAGACAGCCCCAAGGAAACTGTCCGGTCCAGAATGGGCTGCCATAGCTACCGCCGCCCCCTCGCTGCGGGCAATTTCGGCAAATGCATCAAGGTCAGCGGCAGTCACGCGCGCGATGTCGAGGTAGTGGACGACATTCTGCATCGTGAAATGAATGACATCAAAGGCCACGACGTCACGAAGGATGACCATCTCGCAATTGTCAGCCGGATCGGACGAGACGAGCAGCGTCAGTACCCGTCGCACGGGCTCATAGGTTACGCTGGTATATTCCATATCGGCAAACCGTTTGTCGCCGTTAAACGCAATCATTTCCAGCCCTCCGGACGGATCAGCCCGTCATCATCTCGCCCATGCCCCGAAAAGCTCTCTTCTTCGGTCGCTGGCCGACCAGGCTGGCGAACCCCATCAATCCATTCATGGGTATGGGGCTGACCTTGACCGTGATCGTGGCCCCAATCAATATCTTTGATTGGCTTGCCGTCGGGACCATACAGCCTGTCGCCACGTGGACCGACAACCCAAGTTTCAGGGCGTCCCCGCGCAGGCAAGCCCCTGATGACCGTCTCCTGCACCACTTCGTGCGCAATGGCGGCCAAGAGCCCTTCGGCCGTTCCAAGATCGACGCCGAGGATACCGGCCGCGCGATTCAGGCGACGTTCTGATGCGATTTTGGTAAATTCCCGCAAGAGATCGCTAACCTCCCACGCCACCTCAAACGCCGCCACAGCAACAGCTCCTGGACCGGTAACCGCGACCGCACGCGCGAAAAGGCCTCGAAGAAGTGCCTCTGCCGGAATTTCTGCCGCTGGCGCGTACTGGGCAAGGACAACATCGCTTGGCAACGGCGACGCAACAGGTTCCGCGTAACACCGGCAGTTATGTGCCTGTCCCGGATGCCCACCCGCAGGAGGTTCGTCCCAGCTGAAGACCTGATCGTCATACTCTGCGTGACTGTCGCGAACCTTCACGTCGTCTCGGGAACGCCAGATATAACGCTCTATCCCAAGCTCTTGCTGCCGAAGCTGATTGATCAGCCCCGCGAAGGCGCGGAGCAGACGCTCTTCCATGGCCACTCGCAGCGGGCGGAGACGCTGGGGGTGTGTATGATATTCTTCAAAGATCGCGGTCAGACGCGCATCCCATTCGTGAAGGACCGCTTCCTTCGCGTCCGAGACATCGCGCAGATCGGCTTCCGTCACCCAAGGGACTGTGTCGGATAGCGTCAGGGTATTCAGAAGCATGAGGGTGTTGTCGAAAACGACCTCGTCCAGTTGGTCCGAGAAATCAGCTCGGTGATCGGTATAGCGGGGAAATAGCGACTTGATCGAAATGGCCGCGCGATAGCCGCCTACCGTACCCTTGTTCTGGCTGACCACGTACTGACCATGGCCACCATGTCGGAGGAAGTCCCGTAGTTATGCCGCAATGGAACCTCCCGCCAATCTGAGGGCTCGGTTCTAGGAGTAAATCGTTAAAGGGCACTTACCCTACCGTGCGTTGCATCCAGCGAAGCGCTGGATCGAGAAAGGCTGTGAGGCCTAAAAATGTGCCTACCCTCCGCGAAACCATCCTCACCCCGCTGCACGTGCACCTTTCATTGCTGTCCGCCGCCACCCTGCGCGGCGACGTCCTGCTGCGCCGCTTCATTGCCGATGATCTGCACCCCACAGCCTAGATCGACCGCAACCGCAGTCGTGCGGGACGCCGTCCCTTGGACAGCCGCTCTACAAGGAACGGCATCTGGTCGAATGCTTCTTCAATCAGATCAAACGCTTCCGCCGCATCGCCCTGCGTTGCGAGAAAACCGTCACATCCCTCAGGGTGTTCATCGACGTCGCATGCGCAATGCTGTGGATCGGTTAAATGAAGATGCCTTCTACCGTGAGACGCAAAAAGGCGCGCCGACATGGCGCGCCTTTTCACCGAATCTTGCGGCTTCAAACTGCCGGACGCTGAGCCAGAAGGTCGCGGATCTGCGCCAGAAGCTCTTCCTGGGTCGGGCCAGCAGGTGCGGCCTCTTCCTCGGGTTTCGGCTTCGAGGCCATGCTTTGCAGGCGGTTCACGGCCTTGACCAGCAGGAAAACTGCCCAAGCAATGATCAGGAAGTTCAGAAGCGCCATCAGGAACGAGCCGTAGGCAAAGACCGCAGCGCCCGAGTCGCGCGCCGCTGCAAGGCTTGCACCTTCAGGGACATTGCCTGACATGACCCAGTAAAGGTTGGTAAAGTCGATCCCGCCGATCAGCAGACCGAGAATAGGGTTGATGAGGTCTTCAACGACCGAGCTGACGATTGCGGTGAATGCCGCACCGATGATGATCCCGACGGCAAGGTCGATGACGTTGCCGCGGGCGATAAACTCACGGAATTCCTTAATCATTTATCTGCCAGTCCCCTGTTAGGCGCGGTATCCCGCGCGCCATATTGTCGTGTAACGGAATCTTTATGCAGAGTTTGCCAAACTGCAAAGGGATAGTTGCCGCAACAGCCGTTTCTGGCGGAATATGACCGACAAACCGGGCAGGATCAGTCGTCCTGCCCAAGCCGCGGCGAAGCGCGATCCAGCGCCAGTTCGGCGCCAGAGAACCGGATCGGCAGACGCACCCCCGGAACGCCCTGCGGCTCGATCCTCAGACCGCGGGCGATGACCTGCGGATCGGCGAAAACATCGCTCATATCGTTGATCGGCCCGGCGGGCACACCCTCGGCCTCAAGCGCAGCCAGCAGATCGTCGCGCCGCCATGTGCGGGTAACGGCGGTCAATTGCGTGGTTAGCGCCTCTCGATTGGCAATACGGTCGGCGTTGGTGGCGTAGTCCGGCAGGGTGCCAAGCGCAGGCATGCCAAGCACGCCGCACAGCCTGCGATATTGCGCGTCATTGCCGGTCGCGATGATGATCCAGCCATCGGCGCAATCGAAAACCGCATAGGGGACAAGGTTCGGATGCGCGTTCCCCATCCGGTTCGGGGCATTGCCCGTCGCCAGATAGTTCATCGCCTGATTGGCCATGATCGCCGTCGCCACGTCCAGCAGGGCCATATCGACATGCTGGCCCTGCCCTGTCCGGTGCCGCTGCTCCAGCGCGGCAAGAATGCCAACGACCGAATAGATGCCGGTGAACACATCCGTCACCGCAACGCCGACCTTCTGCGGCTGGCCGTCCGGCTCTCCGGTGACGCTCATCAGACCGGACATGCCCTGAATGATGTAATCGTAGCCCGCCCGATGCGCGTAGGGTCCGGTCTGGCCGAACCCCGTCACGCTGCAATAGATCAGGCCGGGGTTCATCACCTTCAGGCTGTCATAATCCAACCCGTATTTCGCCAGCCCCCCAACCTTGAAATTCTCGATCACCACATCGGCGCCGGCGATCAGATCGCGCAACTTTGCCTGACCCTCGGGCGTTCGAAAATCCGCCGTGACCGAGCGTTTGCCGCGATTGGTGGCGTGGAAATAGGCGGCGCTGCGGTCGCCTTCGCGGTCGATGAAGGGCGGCCCCCAACGGCGGGTATCGTCGCCCTCGGGGGCCTCGACCTTGATGACCTCGGCCCCCAGATCGGCCAATATCTGGCCAGCCCAGGGACCGGCCAGAATCCGGGCCAGTTCGATGACCTTCAGCCCGGAAAGCGGCGTCATCAGTTGGCTGCGCCTTCAGCCTCGGCCAGCTTGGTGTCGATGATCTCTTTCAGATCTTCCCACGACTGGTTGCTGACCTTGTCATCGCCGATGATGAAGGTCGGGGTCGCCTCGACCGCGTCCTCGGTGGCGTTGTGCTGGAAGGTCGCGACAAGCTGTTCGACCTTGGCGGTGTCGTCCCAGCAGGCGGTCATCTGCTCTTCGGTCATGCCCGCTTTCAGGCCGATCCGGCGCAGGTTGGCAGCGATCTCGTCGCCCGAGCCGCCTGCGATCCATTCGCTCTGCTCGTCAAACAGCATGTCCGAGACTGCGTAATATTTGTCGTCGCCACCGCAACGCGCCAGAATCCCGGCCCAGAGACCGACCTGATCGAAATAGATGTCGCGCTGAATGAAGCGGACCTTGCCGGTATCGACATACTCGGCCTTCAGCTTCGGCCAGTTCTCGGCATGAAAGTTCGCACAATGGCCGCAGGTGAAGCTGGCATATTCGACGATGGTCAGCGGCGCATCCTCGGCCCCTTGGGCGATATCGGGCAGGATTTGCGACTGCGCCTCTTCAGCGGGCGCGGCCTCTTGCGCCAAGACGGGCGCGGCGAAAGCAAGCGCGAAAGCGGCGACTGCGGAACGCATCAGCATGGATTGTCCTTTCGGTTTTTCCGGTTCGTTCGGGTTTTGACATTGAGCGCCAGCCGGGCCATCGCCTCGGCCAGTGTAGGATCGGTAAACTGGTTGGCGACCTCGCGCGCCTCGGCCGTCGCCTGCGGATCGGGCGGGACCGGCTGGGCGGGCGCGTGCAGGAATTGCGCCTGACCTTCGGCAAAGCCGCTGGCGGCGGTTTGGGTCAGGGTGATCTTTTGGATCGCGTTATAGCCGTAACAGGCATTCACCCGCTCGCGCAGTTGCGGCAGTTGCATCTCGACCATCGGCGCGACCGGACCGGTGGTCAGCAGCGTCAGCGTGGCCCCAAAGGCACCGCGGCTGTGACTGACCTTGACCGGGCGGGTCACGGCGGCAAGCTGCGGGCCCGCGATCTCGGGCCAATGGGTCAGCAGGCGGGTGACCGCAAAGCCCCGCCCCTCAGCCGCCTTCTGCACCCGATCCGCCAGCAGCGAAGACGCAGCGACGAACCCGCGCCTGCGGCGGCGAGGGGTGTTCCCGGCGGATTTGGTTGGCTGTGCCATCATTGCCTGATTTGCTATCACCACCATATCCTTAATCAGCCCGCCGCGCAGAGGAAAGCGCGCGCTTCGCCACGGAGACTGAATATTGCGTGACAACAAGGTGATCGCCCCGCATCTGCTGGACTGGTATGATCGCCATGCGCGCGTCTTGCCGTGGCGCGTGCCTCCGGGTGGGGCAAAGGCCGATCCCTACCGCGTCTGGCTGTCCGAGATCATGCTGCAACAGACGACGGTGGCGGCGGTAAAGGACTATTTCCTGCGCTTCACCGCCTTGTGGCCGGATGTCGGTTCGCTGGCCGCTGCGCCGGATCAGCAGGTGATGGCTGAATGGGCGGGGCTTGGCTATTACGCCCGCGCCCGGAACCTGCTGGCCTGCGCGCGCATGGTCGCGGCCGCCGGAGGTTTCCCGAAAGATCGCAATGGCTTGCAGGCTTTGCCGGGGATCGGCCCCTATACTTCGGCCGCCATTGCCGCGATTGCCTATGACCAGCCCGAAACGGTCGTGGACGGCAATGTCGAGCGTGTTGTGGCCCGCCTTCATGCCGTCGAGACGCCCCTTCCCGCCGCCAAACCGGAACTGGTGGCGTTGGCCGAGCGGCTGACCCCGGACACAAGGCCCGGCGATTATGCGCAGGCGATGATGGATTTGGGCGCAACGATCTGCACCCCTCGCAGCCCGGCCTGCGGTATCTGTCCGCTGATCGACGATTGCGATGCCCGCGTAATGGGGATCGCCGCTGAACTGCCCCGCAAGACGCCAAAGGCCGCAAAGCCCGACCGGATCGGAATCGCCTGGGTCGCGCGGCGGGGCGACTCGATCCTGCTCGAGGAACGCCCGGCCAAGGGATTGCTGGGCGGGACGTTGGCTTTCCCCTCGGCGGGGTGGGACGGGCGCGACATGCCGCCGCCGGGCAGCGCAGATTGGCAGGAAATCGGCCATGTCCGCCATGTCTTCACCCATTTCAACCTGTCGCTGATGGTGGTGATGGGTGATCTGCAGGATGGCCCGGATCGCGGCCATCTGGTGCGGCTGCGCGATCTGGACCGCAACGCCCTGCCCGGCCTGATGCGCAAGGTCTGGGATATGGCGCGGGCCGAGATTGCGGCGTAACATCCATGGCATGAGCGAATCCCCTCCACGCGGATTGCCCGCCGCCGCGCCGTTCTGGATGTCCGTCGTCATGCTGCCGCTGGTCATTCTGGCGGCGGTGCGGGGCGGTTTGTGGTGGATGCTGCTGCCCGCCTATGCCTGGTATCTGACCATGGCGATGGACCGCATCCTTGGGAATAACGACGAAAATCCCGATCCGCAGACAGAAACCTCGCGGCTGTTCTGGCACCGGGCGGTGACCATCATCTGGTTTCCGCTGCAATTCGCGGCGATCTTCGGCTCGATCTGGTATGTCGGCGTCTCGACCCACCTTTCCGGCCTAGACAAGCTGGGCCTGTTCTTCGGCATCGGCGTGCTGTCGGGGACCATCGGCATTGTCTATGCCCATGAATTGCTGCACCAGAAGACCCCTTACGAGCGGTGGCTGGGCGATCTGTTGCTGGCCAGCGTTCTCTATTCGCATTTCCGGTCCGAACATCTGCTGGTCCATCACGCATGGGTCGGCACCCCCCGCGATGCGGTCTCGGCCCGTTATGGCGAGGGGTTCTGGCGGTTCTTCCGTCGCGTGCTGCGCGACAGTCTGCACAGCGCGTGGCAGGCCGAGACCGGCCTTCTGGCGCGGGCCGGGCGTGGCAAATGGCACCGGCGCAATCCGTTCTGGCGCTATGCGGCGCTTCAAGGCGGGATGATCCTGCTGGCTCTGATCCTTGGCGGCGTGCAGGGGCTGTTTCTGTTCGTATTTCAAGCCTTTGTCGCCGTCTGGCAGCTTGAGTTGACCAACTATGTCGAACATTACGGGTTGACCCGGAAGCACCTGGGCGAAGGTCGTTACGAGCATATCAAGCCCCGGCATAGCTGGAACGCCAGCCAGACCGCCACCAACTGGCTGCTGATCAACCTGCAGCGCCATTCGGACCACCATACCAAACCTGACCGCCGCTTTCCGCTGCTGCAGACCTATGGCGACGACGAGGCGCCGCAGCTTCCGTTGGGCTATCCGGCGATGACTTTCGTTGCGATGGTGCCGCCTTGGTGGCGCCGGAAAATGAACCCGCGGGTCAGGGCGTGGCGCAAGCAATTCTACCCTGAAATCGCGGATTGGAACGACTATAACAGCGGCACCACCCCGATGCCGCGCAGCGCGTTATAGCGCCTTCAGCGCCGCGACAATGGCGTCAAGCTGCAGCGCGCCATAGGCTGGATTGGCGTGGTGATAGTCACGCTCTCGATGCGGTCTGGCTTCCTCGCGGCCCAACCCCAAAGAGCCGCGCATCCAGTCCGAGGCAGTGAAGAAATCATCGGCGATGGTCTGGGAAGGTTGCCTGACAATGGTGACGCCCGGCCCTATGACATCTGCCAAAGCGTCCCGATACCGGCGCATGAACTCGGCAGCATCGCCGCGCGTGACCATGTCGATATAATGCTCCAACCGCTCGGGATCGTCGCGGCAATCCTGTGAGGGCAGCACCACCTCGACCAGCAGAACCGGGCCCTGTTGCAGCTTCTCAAGCCGCCGCGTCAGCCGCAGCGCTGCAGTGTAGCGGATCCGGTGGCGGATCATGGCGTCCATATAGCCGGTCGAGATCAACTCGCATGGTACACCCTCGGCGACCGAAGGAAAGCCAATGCAGCGATGGCGGCGCTGCAATTGCGTGACCGCCGAAAAGGACGGACCGCCGATCACCACGAAGCCGTCATAGCCCGCCAATGGCAGATCGGGGATATTGTTGAGGCGCATCATATGTCCGCGCGCTTCTGCATTCTGCGGCAACAGGGTCCGGTCGCGGATAATGATGTGCCGCAATGCGGAAGGCGGAAGGGTGAAGAAATCCGCATGAAGACCGGGCCAGCGCGCAGGATCTTGCTGCAAGGCAAGCCGGGGCGCAACCAGATGCGAATTGCCGATCATCAGCAGGCGTGCCGGAATCATCGGCGAAGTGCCTCGATCAGGACTTCCTCGCAAAGCAGTTCCTCGGCAGGGGTGGCGCGGGATGGAGCATCGGGCGTTTCCGCGACCGCGATGCCGTGGGCGTGGCGGAAGACGGTCATCACGGCATCGACGCCTTCCTGCGACACCTCGCGCAGGTTTGGCATGAAGAACGCGCCTTTTGCGGCGGGGTTCATGACGATCTCATAGGCCGGGAAATAGTCAACGTCCTCAAGGCCTTCGGCAAACGCGCCCGCCACGGCGCGAAGCAGTGACTTGGCCTCGGTCGTCGCGGTCAGCACATGTTGGCCCGTCGCCGTTGCCGTCAGAGGGACCGGCGAGACGGTCAGGATCATCCGAAGGCCCGGATTGCGCCGATGGAGTGCCGCGCGGATCGCGATCAGGTCGTCCATAAGATCGGGATAGCCCAGCCTTAGCAGGTGGTGTCGGTAGGCATCGTATTCCCCCGCGATGACACCCGGCGCGATAGGATAGACCCGGCCAGACTGGCGATCCGCCCAGCATTCGCATAGCCCAAGCGTGAAGATCAGATGTGTCGCCTGCCCGATCAGGCGATCAACAGCGGCAAGATGCGCGCGCCGAAGCGCAAGCGTTTCTTCAACTGAAACAAACCCTTCCGGTTCAATCGCCGGGCGCAGCGCGTCATGGAAACGGCCCTGATGTTCCCAGACAAGATCGCCATCGACATGGCCTGACGCCGCATCTTCAAGCAACTGGAGAAGCTGGCGGGTCGTGTAGATGTTGCCGTAGCGGGCAGAATAGATGCCGTAGCCATATTGCCGCGCCAGACCGGGGGCTTCGTCGTTCAAAGGCGGCTCGACATCAAGCAGATTGAGACCGGACGTATGCAGGAAACGCCCGATATGCTGGGCGAAACAGCTTCCGGCGGTGGCGATTGCCGCGTCGGGGCCGAGGGGGAATTTGGGGCGGTAAAGCGCCTCGGGGGTTAGCGTTTCTTCGGCGACGCCGCTGCGCCAGAAAGCATTTGGAGGAAGATCGGAATAGGGGTGCGTCATGGGCGCAGTTTGCCAAGGCGGAGACGAAACGGGAAGAGCCTGATCGCGCGCCACGGGTGCGCACGTTGCGTGATGCAGGTATTGCGTGCTGTTGGCCGGAAAGATCGCCAAATATTGGGTATTTTGCTGCACAGGGCATGCACCGATTACGGCGAGAGGCCGTCAGGCCACGATCATTTCCTGTATGTCATCCCCAATAATCAATCTGGCATCCGTCGCGGCTACGATTTCTGCCACACTCACGCCCGGCGCATGCTCGCGGAGCACGAGCCCCGCATCCGTGGGTTCGATCACCGCAAGATCAGTCACCACAAGATTCACCCGACGCCGGGCTGTCAGCGGCAATGTGCATTCTCGCACCAGCTTGGCCTCGCCCCTGGCCGAATGCTGCATGGCGACGATGACCCGCGCGGCCCCTATCACAAGGTCCATTGCCCCGCCCATACCCGGCACCATCATGCCGGGCACCTTCCAGTTCGCCAGCTGGCCCTGCTCATCCACCTGCAACCCGCCCAGCACGGTCATGTCCAGATGCCCGCCCCGGATCAACCCGAAGCTCATCGCGCTGTCGATGCTGGCCGCGCCGGGAACGGCAGAAACGAAGCCGCCCCCTGCATCTGTCAGATGTGGATCCTCCATTCCCTCCGGCGGGCGAGCCCCAAGACCGATGACCCCGTTCTCGGCCTGAAAAAAGACCGCCAGCGAAGCAGGAACATAGTTCGCGACCAGTGAGGGCAGGCCAATGCCAAGATTCACCAGCATGCCAGGCCCGATCTCGCGCGCAACCCGGCGGGCGATCAGTTCTTTTGCGTCCATGGCTGGCCTCCTGTATTCGCACGAACGAGCAGGTGATCAACCAGCACGCCCGGCGTCTTCACCATGTCTGGCGGGATAACCCCCACGGGCACAATCGCATTGGGTTCCGCGATCACGGTGCGCCCTGCCAGCGCCATCATCGGATTGAAATTGTGCGCAGTCAGCAGATAGCTGAGATTGCCGACGTAATCCGCTTGCCAGGCCGCGATCAGCGAAAAGTCGGCCTTCAGTGGTTTTTCGAGCAGAAAGCGTTCGCCATCAACCTCGACCACCTGCTTGCCCTCCTCGACTTCGGTGCCAAGACCCGTCGGGGTCAGCACCCCACCCAAGCCCATGCCGCCGGCCCGGATGCGTTCGACCAGCGTGCCCTGAGGCACCAGTTCAACACTGATGCTGCCATCGATCATCAGCGCCTGCGTCTCTGGATTCAGCCCGATATGCGAGGTGATCATCCGGGAAACGGCCCCTGCCGAGACCAATTTGCCAACGCCGCGCCCCGGCATGGCGCTGTCATTGGAAACCACGGTCAGGTTCCGCACACCTTGGGCAACCAAAGCATCAATCATTCGCTCGGGTGTGCCGACAGCCATGAAGCCACCAATCATAACGCTGGCACCATCCGGCACCAGTTTGGCCGCGGCTTCGGGGCTCAGGGCGCCTTTCATCATCGGTCTCGCTCCTTCACGTGCCAGTCCAGCGCAGATCAGTGCCAAGCCGAGCGTAAGGTATCCGAAGCCGGCTTGTCTCGGTCAAAAGATGTTGCAACGACGCTGGCGCAGTGCGGCTCTGCTCCTCGACCGGCTGGTGTCGATAAACGCGTTTTCCATCCGCTCTCCGTTCAAGTTGCGCTGAGCTGCAATCGACGGTTACGGCGCCTTTGGCGCGTTATCCTCCGCCTCGGCGGCCAATATTCCAAGCATCAGGTCGCGCATGACGAATTTTTGCGGCTTGCCGGTCACCGTCATCGGCAGTTCGGACACGATGCGGATATACCGCGGGATCTTGAAATGCGCGATCTGGCCGCGGCAGTAATCGCGCAACACCTCGACGGTGATCGCCGCCTCATCGCGGGCGACGACCCAGGCACAGACTTCCTCGCCGAAGCGGTCATCGGGGATGCCGAAAACCTGAACATCAATGACATCAGGGTGTCGGATCAGGAATTCCTCGATCTCGCGAGGATAGATATTCTCGCCGCCACGGATGATCATGTCCTTGACCCGGCCAACGATGGTGCAGAAACCCTCTTCATCCAGCACGCCAAGATCGCCGGTTCGCATCCAGCCGTCATGGATGGCACCCGCAGTCGCGGCCGCGTCCTGCCAATAGCCCTTCATCACTGAGTAACCCTTGGTCCAGATTTCGCCTTGCTCGCCCACCGGAACGGTGGCGCCGTCGGGGCCGACGATCTTCACCTCAAGATGGGGATGAATCCGGCCCACGGTCTCGCAGCGCTTCTCGGTCGGGTCGTCCACGAAGCTCTGGAACGAGACCGGCGAGGTTTCGGTCATGCCGTAAGAGATCGTCACCTCGCCCATATGCATGTCTTTATTCACCCGCCTCATCACCTCGATCGGACAAAGGGCACCGGCCATGATCCCGGTGCGGAGGCTGGCAAGATCACGATGGCTGCTGTCCAGTTCTTGCAGCATGGCGATGAACATGGTCGGCACGCCGTAAAGCGCGGTGGCGCGCTCGGTCTCGATGACATCCAGCGTCTCGGCTGGATCGAAGGCCTCGCCGGGAAATATCATGGTCGCGCCCTTGCTGACCGCGCCCAGAACACCCATCACCATGCCGAAGCAATGATAAAGCGGCACCGGAATCACAAGCCGGTCGGCATCGGTCAGCGCAATGCGATCGGTGACGAAGCGACCGTTATTGATAACGTTGAAATGGCTGAGCGTGGCCCCCTTTGGCTGACCCGTCGTGCCCGAGGTGAACTGGATGTTGATCGGATCATCCGGGTCAATCGCGATACTGTCGAGCCGCGCCAACAGATCGGGCGTCGCAAGCTCAGCAAGCCGCGAAAAGGGAATCATGCCGGGATCCGGTTCGCCGTCCATCAGGATGACGTGTCGCAATTCGGGGAAAAGCAGGCTTTGACCGCCTGAAGCCAGTTCGGGCAACAGTTCGCGCAGCATCGCAGCGTAATCCGAGCTTTTGAACCGTCTGGCGGCGATCACCGCGCGGCAACCAACCTTTTTCAACGCATATTCCAGTTCGGACACACGGTAGGCCGGGTTGATATTGACCAGAATGGCCCCAATCCGCGCTGTGGCGAACTGGGTCAGCACCCATTCCAGCCGGTTCGGCGACCAGATGCCAACGCGGTCACCCTTCGAAATGTCCAGCGCCAGAAGCCCGGCAGCAACCCGATCCACCAGCGCAGCGAAGTCGCGATAAAGCAGACGCTCATCGCCGCCCTGAAAGATCAGCGCGTCATTGTCGCCATGGGCGGCGACCGCCTCGGCGAGAAGCGCCGGTATGGTTGCGTGTTTCAGTGGCGGGTGTTTGGGACCCCGGACATGTGAAAACCCGTCCTGAGGCGCGTCTGTCTGTGAAAGCGGAAACGTCATGGTACCTCTCCTGTTAGGGCCGCGACCGCAGAGCGGTTCGGGCTGGCGAGATCAGCCGCGAGCGATGTTGATGACCTGCATCTGAGTATATCTGGCGAGACTCTTCCCCGACGGGTTGACGCCAAGGCCCGGCCCCTTGCGGTCAGTTGTCGGGTTTTGAGGGCTGAGGTTAAGCTGCTGGTTGGCCCGGATCGTGCCGGGTTTGATCCACGGGGCAGATATCGACCGCCCGTTCATAAGCACTCTGTAACCCATAACATTCCTCCCAATGGCCTGCTCCTCCACCGTCTCCCTACGGCAGGGGTAGGCGTGATCGCGGGCCGTATCTTGGAGGCTCGCGCCACAGTGCATGCTCGACTTGCCCGAAAGCGTTGTGGATCAATGACGCATCATCTCAGGCGGGCAGTCTCGTCGCAGTCGCCGGGGGTCAGACCCAAAAGATGGCGGAACACCCGGTTAGAGTAGGACAGGTCGCTGGAACCGGCGCGGAAAGCCGGTTCGGGAACGACTGTTTGATTCATCCGGGCAGTATCGACACCGTCATCGGCCTCAGGCGAAAGTCGCCGAATTGCCTGCGTCCGGCATGCACGGGCCAACTGTGGAACCGTCCGCTACCGGACAGGACGCAATTGCCGAATTTCTTGAAGCACATCTTCACCCTTTCCTCCACAAACAAAGGCCGCGCTTGTTCAGATGCGGCTCGTGCCACTTGCGACGATCACGGTGGGGGTCAACCAAAGATGCAGGACCATCCACTTGGCACGATCAATGATAGCACGCGATGCGTATTTATCCAGATGAAGTGCATCCACCGCCATCGCTTTGCGGATTGGCGCGGATGCGGTGATAGGGCGAGC
The DNA here is from genome assembly GCF_016629665.1 of Paracoccus caeni. Classification (GTDB taxonomy): domain Bacteria; phylum Pseudomonadota; class Alphaproteobacteria; order Rhodobacterales; family Rhodobacteraceae; genus Paracoccus; species Paracoccus caeni. The sequence goes on along the minus strand of NZ_JAEPRQ010000001.1, from coordinate 237,255 downwards.
CTAGCTCTTAAGCAGCCACGGCACCCGGAAGCTGCGGCTTTGGGTCCGTCCGATCACCGTGGACATCATCCCATTGACCGAGCAGGCGGTCATCGTTTCAGTATGAAGCGTCACTGCCGCATGTCAAACGCTGCCCGAATGGATGGGGGAAATGCCCGACGCCGAACTTGGGAAATTCGCGATCATCGCCGATATCCACGGCAATGCCGACGCCCTGCGCGCGGTGATCGAGGATATGGCCCGGCATAATCTGGACGCGGTGGTCAACCTTGGCGATTGCCTGAGCGGTCCTTTGGCGGCACGGGAAACCGCTGAAATCCTGATGGCAAGCCGGATCATATCGATCCGCGGCAATCATGATCGCTGGCTGGTCGAGCAGCAGCCGTCCGAAATGGGGCCATCCGATCGCGCCGCCCATGAGCAACTGGACCCCCGGCATCTGGACTGGCTGGCGGGACTACCCGAAGTCCTGTGCTTTTCCGGGGGCTTATCTGGCGATGTCTTTCTGTGCCACGGCACCCCGAATAGCGACGTGACCTATTGGATGGAGCAGGTTTTGCCCTCTGGCATGGTCACGATGCGGTCGCATGACGCAATCGCGGCAGAGGCTGCGGGGCTCGACGCCAGCCTGATCCTGTGCGGGCATACGCATATTCCCCGGCTGGTGAGGCTGGCGACCGGGCAGGTGATCCTGAATCCCGGCAGCATTGGTTGCCCGGCCTATACCGACGATCAGCCGGTCTTTCATGTCATGGAAACCGGCAGCCCCGCCGCAAGCTATGCGATTGCCGCGCAGTCGCCGCAGGGTTGGGCGGTCAGCTTTCATCAGGTGCCTTACGATACCCGGCGGATGGTCGATCTGGCGCGTCGGGCCGGGCGCGATGATTGGGCGACCGCGCTGGGCACCGGCTGGCTGCGTCAGGACTGGCTTAGCCCTTGTCCTTCCAGTCGAGGATCATCTGGGTCTGGGTGATCACCGCCGCCACCTTGCCGTCGCCACGGGTGATGGTGGTTTGCCAGACCTGCATGGTGCGGCCCAGATGCAGCGGCTCGCTGACGGCGCGGGCGATGTCGCCTACCCGGATCGGGCGCAAGAAGTTGGTTTTGCTTTCCAGCGTCGTGGTGCTGCGGCCTTTCGGGATGTTGAGGAATGTCCCGGTCCCGCCGGCATTGTCGGCAAGGCTCATGATCGCGCCGCCATGCAGAACGCCGTTGCGGTTCGACAGGGCCTCTGTCACCGGCATTTCGAACTCGACCCGCTCGGGCGTGGCACTGATCAGCTTGGCGCCGATATGAAACGCAAATTCCGGCTGGTTGTCGGCGATTTCCTGAAGCTGGCGGTCCATCATTCCCGGTTCCTTGCAAAAGCGCACCGGACCATATCAGCCCAGTGCGCCACCAAGGGCAAGCCGCCGCGTCATCACCTGCGGCAAGAAGCAAGCTGCGCGCGATACATCTCGGACCGTTGGCCGACCTGTGCCGAGACCCGGACCAGCCACGGCTTGCTCAGATAGGACTGCCGCGCGAAGCCCGAGCGTCCTTCGTGATAGGCCAGATATTGCGAGGTCGCATCCTGCTTCGAGATGCCAAGCCGCTGGTTACTGACATGCATATACCAGCCCATGAAGTCGGTCGCGTCGCGGATGTTGTCACGCTTGGCGCGGCGGTTGCCGGTCTCCTTGCGGTATTCCTCCCAGGTGCCGTCAAGCGCCTGCGAATAGCCGAAGGCGCTGGATTGCCGCCCGATCGGGATCACGCCAAGCGCATATTGGTGCGGCGTCCGTGCATCGCCGATGAACTTCGATTCCTGATGGATCGACGCCATCTGGACGTGAACCGGGATGCCCCATTTTCGTTCGGTCGCTCGCATCGCGCGCATATAGGCCGGACGCTCTGCCGCAATCGCGCAAGCATTGTCCAGATTGCGCGGCGCCTTGTAGTCGCCCCCTCCACAGGACGCGACAAGCAAGACGATGGCGAGTTTCAGAAGCCTGTTCATTCTGCCCTCTTTTATCGTTTTGCCGTGATATTACGGAAAATCACGAGGGGTTGAAATCACAAAGCCGGAAGATCAGACCGCCTGAACCGCCTCGACCGCCCTTTTCCAAGCTGAATACCGCTCATCACGCGCCGCATCGTCCATTTCCGGCTCGAAGCGGCGTTCCAGTTTCCATGCCTTCGCGTAATCGTCGGGTGACGGGCACAGACCTGCGCGATAACCCGCCAGCCATGCGGCACCCTGTGCGGTGGTTTCGGTGTTGACCGGCCGATCGACCGGCGCGCCCAGAATATCCGCCAGAAACTGCATCGCCGGTTCGCTGGCGGTCATTCCGCCATCCACGCGCAACACCGCATCATCAGCCCGGCTCCAATCGGCGCGCATCGCCTCCAGCAGATCGCGCGTCTGAAAGCCGACGCTTTCCAGCGCGGCGCGGGCGAATTCCGCCGGCCCGGTATTCCGCGTCAGCCCAAAGATCGCGCCCCGCGCCGAGGGCTTCCAATAGGGCGCCCCAAGCCCGGTGAAGGCCGGAACCATGATGATCTGCTGGCTGTCATCGGCCTTTTCCGACAGGCCCTGCGTCTCGGATGCCTCACGGATGATCTTCAACCCGTCGCGCAGCCATTGCACCACCGCGCCTGCGATGAAGATGCTGCCCTCCAGTGCATAGGTGGATTTTCCGTCCAGCCGATAGGCCAGCGTCGTCAGCAGCCGGTTCTGCGACCGCACCGCCTGATCGCCGGTATTCAGCAGCGCAAAGCAACCCGTGCCATAGGTCGATTTCATCATTCCCGGCTGAAAGCAGGCCTGCCCCACCGTCGCCGCCTGCTGATCGCCTGCCACCCCAAGGATCGGGATTTCGCGCCCGAACAGATCGGCGCGGGTGGTGCCGAAATCATCGGCGCTGTCGCGCAGTTCGGGCAGCAATTCGCGCGGGATATTGAACAGCTTCAACATATCCTCGGACCAGTCGCCGCGATGGATATCGTAAAGCATCGTCCTCGACGCATTGGTCGCATCGGTGACATGAGATCGCCCGCCGGTCAGCTTCCAGATCAGAAAACTGTCGATGGTGCCAAATGCCAGATCGCCCGCCTTCGCCCGGTCGCGCGCGCCTTCGACATTGTCCAGAAGCCAGCCGATCTTGGTCGCGCTGAAATAGGGGTCCAGCAACAGGCCGGTCGTGTCGGTCACCTGATCCTCGACCCCTTCGTCGCGCAGTCGGTCGCAGGTATCGGCGGTTCGGCGGTCCTGCCAGACGATCGCCTTGTGGATCGCCTCGCCGGTCTTGCGGTCCCAGATCACCACCGTCTCACGCTGATTGGTGATGCCTATGGCGTCGATGCCGGGCACACCGGCCTTTTCAATCGCCGCGCGGGCGGTTCCGGCGCTGGTCGTCCAGATCTCGTCGGCATCATGTTCGACCCAGCCAGAGCGGGGAAAATGCTGCTGAAACTCGTGCTGTGCGCGGGCCTTCACCTGCAAATCGTCGCTGAAGACCAGCGCACGAGAGGAGGTCGTCCCCTGATCCATCGCCAGAATCGCCATTCGGAACCTTCCTCCCCTTCCATCCTGCTGCGCAGAATGCCCGATCAGACCTCGGGCACCAAGACCTCGCGCTTGCCGACATGGTTGGCCGAGGACACCACGCCCTGTTCCTCCATCTGCTCGACCAGCCGGGCGGCCTTGTTATAGCCGATGGCCAGCTTGCGCTGAATGTAAGAGGTGGAACATTTCCGGTCGCGCGCCACGATCATCACCGCCTGATCGTAAAGCTGATCGTCGCTGCCATCGCCGCCGCCAAGACCCAGAACCGCATCGATATCGTCAGCGCGGTCGTCTTCGGGGCCTTCCAGCACGCCGGATTTGTAGCTGGGCGGGCCAAAGCTCTTCAGGTGGTTGACCACCTCTTCGACCTCTTCGTCGCTACAGAAGGGGCCATGGATACGGGTGATCCGCGCGCCATTGCCCATGTAAAGCATGTCGCCCTGACCCAGAAGCTGTTCCGCCCCCTGCTCGCCCAAAATGGTGCGGCTGTCGATTTTCGAGGTGACCTGGAACGAGATCCGCGTCGGGAAGTTCGCCTTGATCGTGCCGGTGATCACATCGACCGAGGGCCGCTGCGTTGCCATAATCAGGTGGATCCCCGAAGCCCGCGCCATCTGCGCCAGACGCTGGATACAAGCCTCGATCTCCTTGCCCGCGACCATCATCAGGTCGGCCATCTCATCGACGATGACGACGATATAGGGGAAGGTCTCGGGCTTGAATTCCTCGGTCTCGAAGATCGGCTCGCCGGTATCTTCGTCAAAGCCGGTCTGAACGGTGCGCTTGAACATCTCGTTCTTCGACAGCGCATCGCGGACGCGGCCGTTATAGCCCTCGATATTACGGACGCCCATCTTCGACATGCGGCGATAGCGTTCCTCCATCTCACCGACGACCCATTTCAGTGCCACCACGGCCTTCTTCGGATCGGTGACGACGGGGGACAGCAGATGCGGGATGCCGTCATAGACGGAAAGCTCCAGCATCTTCGGGTCAATCATGATCAAGCGGCATTCTTCCGGTGTCAGCTTGTAAAGCAGCGACAGGATCATGGTGTTGATCGCCACCGATTTACCCGAGCCGGTGGTCCCCGCGATCAGCAGGTGAGGCATCTTCGCAAGGTTCGCCACGACCGGATCGCCGCCGATATCCTTGCCAAGTGCCAAAGGCAGCGGATGCGTGCCGTCGCCAAAAGCGCGGGCGGCAAGGATTTCGCGCAACAGCACCTTTTCACGGCGCGCGTTCGGCAGCTCGATCCCGATCACCGTGCGCCCCGGCACGGTCGAGACACGCGCGGACAAGGCCGACATCGACCGGGCAATGTCATCGGAAAGCCCGATCACCCGGCTGGCCTTCAGCCCCGGCGCTGGTTCCAGTTCATACAGCGTGACGACCGGCCCCGGACGAACCTCGGTGATCTGGCCCTTGACGCCGTAATCGTCCAGCACCGCTTCCAGCATGCGGGCGTTTTCCATCAACGCCTCTTCCGAGATTTGCGAGCGGTCGTTCTGTGACGGTGCGGTCAGCAGCGACAGCGGCGGACGTTCATAGGCCGAAACCGTCTCGTCAAAGCGCAGTTCCGGCTGCGCCTCTGCCTGTGCCTGCCGCGAGGGCACGACGGACTTGCGGGCAGGCGGGACGACGACGCGCTGCGTCTCGGCACCGAAGGGCACCGGATCGGCGGGTTCGATCACCTCGTCGTCATTCTCTTCAGGGGCAGCGTTCTGCCGCCCATCGCGATTCAGCCGCGCAGCCACCGCCGCCAGAACCGAGGGCTTCGCCGAACGGCTACGAATCGCGTCAGAGATCCGACCGCGAACCTCTTCGTCGGACGGAGCATCGCCGTCATAGGTCGCGTCCCATTCGACCAGTTCCGATTGCGGCAGATCCTCAGGCGCGTCATCGGCATCTCGCATGCCCTGCTGCGCCTTCCGCCGCGCAAAAAGACCGGGGCGCGGCGCCGCAGGCTCGGTCACCGTCGCCGATTTCGCCTCGCGACGGGCGCGCATCTTCTGCGCCATCCCGGCCGAGGCAACGGCGCTGCGCCCGGCGACATTCATCGCCAGATCATAGGCCGTCACCAGCCCGATCAGGAACCGCCGCCACATCTTGACCAGTTCGGCCCGCTCGAAGCCCAGAACGAAGGCCAGAACAACAACAACCGCCACGGCGACCAGCATCGCGGCCAGCCGGATACCGATCTGCGCCTTCAGCGGAATGATGTTCAGGATCGCGCCCATGATCATGTCGCCCAGCATGCCGCCGACACCATAGGTCTGTTCCCACCCCTCAGGCGGGATCATGCTGCTGCAATAGACCGAGGCAAGGGCGATGGCGATTGGCGTGAACAGCGCGCGGATCACCCGCTCTTCGCCCCGGTGCAGCATGAACCGCACGCCCCAGACGAACAGCGACAGCACCACGATCCACGACCCATAGCCCACAAGCATCATCAGGACCGAGGCAATGCTGGCCCCAAGCCCGCCCAGCAGGTTCTGCGCCGCCTCATCCGTGGCCGAGAACTGGAAGCTGGGATCTTCCGAAGACCAGCTTCCCAGCATCATCGCGATCAGCACACCCAGGATGACCAGCCCGGCACCCAGCAATTCCTTGCCGCGTCGTTCCAGCGCAGCCTGCGTGTTCTGGTCGAACAGCGGATCGCGACGTTTTGCCTGCCAGCTTGCCATCGTCTTAACCTTCCCCGTCAGTCGTTCCGTCATAGATTACCGCGCGCAACCTGCGCAGCGCGGCCTCGGTCTGGTCGGCGGTATCGACCATCGCCACGCGGATGAACCCCTTACCGGGGTTTTTGCCGTCCACCTCGCGCGACAGATAGGCACCGGGCAGCACCTGAATGCCTGCCTGTGCCCAAAGTTGCTTTGCCGCTTCCTCGCCATCCTCAACCGGAAGCCACAGGAAGAAGCCGCCCTCGACCGGGCGATATCCCGGCACATTGCCGAAAATCCGGTCGGCAATGGCATATTTCTGTTGATACAGCGCGCGGTTCGCCACCGCATGCGGCTCATCGCGCCAAGCGGCCTCGCTGACATGCTGCGCGGGCAGCGGCAGCGGCGCGCCGGAATAGCTGCGCAGACGGCGGATCAACCCGATATTCGCCTCGCTCCCCGCCGCGAAACCCGACCGCAACCCCGGCAGGTTCGAGCGTTTCGACAGCGAATTGAACATCACCACCCGATCCGCCAATCCCATATCGGTCGCCACCGCCAGCGCACCCGGAGGCGGCGCATCGCGGTAAATCTCGGAATAGCACTCATCGGCGAAGATCAGGAAATCATGCCGCTCGGCCAAGGCGATCAGCCGCTCCAGATAATCGCGCCCGGCAATCGATCCCTGAGGATTGGCGGGCGAACACAGATAGGCAATGGCGGTGCGGTCCAGCAACTCGACCGGCAATGCCTCGAAATCCGGCAGATTGCCAGTCTCGGGGGTGGCCGGAACGAAGACCGGCTCGGCCTGAACGGCGACGGCGGCCACGGCATAGACCTGATAGAACGGGTTCGGGATCAGGATCGCGGGCCGCTTGCCGCCCTTCTCTTCGGGACACAGCGCAAGCGCGGCGTTGAACAGCCCCTCGCGCGTGCCGTTCAGCGAGGTGATCCGCCCCGGCGCGACCTCGATCCCGTGACGGGTGGCGATCCAGCCGCTGATCGCGTCCAGCAGACCCGGCGTGCCCTCGTTCGGCGGGTATTTCCCGAAATCCGCCAGATGCTTGGCAATGATTGGACCCACGAATTCCGGCATGGCATGGCGCGGCTCTCCGATGGTCATGACCACCGGGGACGCCCCTTCGGGATGACCGGGTTCGATCCCGGCCAAAAGCTTCCGCAAACGCGGAAACGCATATTCCGGCAGGTTCGAGAACCGCTCGGGACTTGCCATATCTGCCTCGCTTTCGGGGTCTTTGCCCCGTTATTGAGATAAACATTAGCGTGAACAAGTCGATGCGTCCAGCCAAACGGCAGGGATCGGCACGTAAGACTGTCACCCGAATGACTCACAGGCCCGGCCCGGATTGCCAAGATACAGGCAGGGACGATTTTTCGGTGCCGGATCATGCGCCGGTCGGTTGGCCTGAATGCGGTTTCGCCCTAAGACGGACAGGCAGGATCAGTCGCAAAGGACAGACAGGAATGACGCATCTGTGGGTCAGGGCCGAAAGCCGCCCGAACGAGGACCGCGTGGGCATCACCCCCGAAGGCGTGGCGCAACTGATCAAAGAAGGCTTTACCGTCACGGTCGAGGAAAGCCCGCGCCGCGTCCTTTCCGCCGATGCCTATGCCGCAGCCGGAGCCCAACTTGCGCCCGAAGGAAGCTGGCCCACCGCGCCCGACGACGCCATCATTTTCGGCCTGAAGGAACTGCCCGAGGACGGCACGCCTCTGCGTCACCGCCACATCATGTTCGGCCATGCCTTCAAGGGCCAACCCGCCGGACAGGTGCTGCTGGGCCGTTTCAAGGCCGGGGGCGGCGCGCTTTACGATCTTGAATACCTGCTGGACGAAAATGGCCGCCGCCTTGCCGCCTTCGGCTATTGGGCGGGCTATGCCGGTGCTGCCGTATCGCTGAAAGCATGGGCCGCCCAACAACGCGGCGAAACCTGCCCGCCCGTCCGCGCCTATGCCAGCCAGACCCTGCTGAACGACGAACTGCGCGCCCAGCTTGATGCGACCGGCAAGCCACGCCCCCGCGCCATCGTCATCGGCGCCAAGGGCCGCGTGGGCAGCGGTGCCTCGGATCTGCTGACGGCAATGGGCGTATCGGTCACCGGCTGGGACATGGCCGAGACCGCCAGCGGCGGCCCCTTCCCCGAAATCCTCGACCATGACCTGTTCATCAACGCCATCCTCGCCGGTCCCGGCGTGCCGGTCTTTGTCCCGGCAGAGGCGGTCAACCCCGCCCGCCGCCTGACCGTCATCGGCGATGTCGCCTGCGACCCGACCAGCGACTTTTCCCCGATCAAGGTCTATGACCGCGTGACCGACTGGCAGGCCCCGGTCCTACGCGTCGCCGACCATCCGCCGCTGGATGTCATGGCGATCGACAACCTGCCCTCGATGCTGCCACGCGAATCGTCCGAGGATTACGCCGCCCAGCTTCTGCCGGTTCTTGCAGAATTGCAGCGGATCGAGGCCGGATCATGGGGCCGCGCAAAGGCCCTGTTCGACGAGCATCTGGCGAAACTCTATCGGCAGGCGCGGGGGATCAGCCCCCGCCCCCTTCGCCCCTGACACCAACGTGAACCAGCTTCACGGAACAGAGAGGCCCCGCGCAGGTTCCCCTTCAGAATTCCTCCGAATCCATTGCCAAAGGGGCCAGCCATGACACGCGCCATCCGACTGACCACCCTCGCCTTCCTGTTCGCGGGTACCGCTGCCGCCGCGCAGGATTTCAACGCAACGCCGCCCCATGGCCAGGGTCAGACCCCGGCTTTCGACGGCCAGACCCGCGCCCCTGCTCTGCCCGATCAGCCGCTGACCCATCAGGTCGTGACCGAAGGGCTGGAGCATCCTTGGGGCATGGCCGAACTGCCCGATGGAAGCTGGCTGGTCACCGAATTGCCCGGTCGGCTGCGTCTTGTCGGTGCCGATGGCAGCCTTTCGGACCCGATCAGCGGCCTGCCAGAAATCGACAGCCGCGATCAGGGCGGCCTTCTTGATGTCACCATCGCCGACGATTTCGCCGATACCCGCCGCCTGTGGCTCAGCTTCGCCCAAACGCGCGAGGACGGCAAAACCGCCACCGCCGTCGCCACCGCCACCCTTTCTGCCGACGGCACGGCGCTGGAAGGGACCGAGGTCATCTGGCAGCAAAATCCGGCATGGAGTTCCACCAAACATTACGGCTCGCGCCTTGTCTTCGACGGCGAGGGCGCGCTGTTCGTCACCACCGGCGAACGCTCGAACGCCGATGCCCGCGTCTATTCGCAGAATGTCACCACGACGCTGGGCAAGGTCGTGCGCATCAATCCCGCAGACGGCGCACCGATGGGCAATCCCGGCGTGGCCGAAGCGCTGCCCGAGATTTGGTCATGGGGCCATCGCAACATCCAAGGCGCTGCCATGGGCCCGGACGGCGCGCTCTGGACCATCGAACACGGCCCGAAAGGCGGGGATGAGCTGAACCGTCCGCAGGCAGGCCGCAACTATGGCTGGCCACTGGTCACCTATGGGGTCGAATACAGCAACCAGCCGGTCGGCGAGGGCGTCACCCAGATGGAAGGCACCGAGCAGCCGGTTTACTACTGGGACCCGGTCATCGCGCCGGGCGGCATGACCTTCTATGACGGCCCGTTGTTTGCCGACTGGCAGGGAGACGCCCTGATCGCCGGGCTTCAGGCAGGCGCGCTGGTTCGCCTCGAAATCGCCGATGGCCGCGTCACCGGCGAGGCTCGCCATCTCACCGATATCGGCGAACGCATCCGAGATGTGGCAGTCGCCAGCGACGGAGCCATCATGGTCCTCACGGACACCCGGAACGGCCAGTTGATCCGCGTCACACCCACCCAATAACCACCCGTAGGGTGCGTGCTCCGCACGCACCTTATCCCGGCCAACGCAACACCACCGTTCGCAAGCGGTGTACACCCTGTGCACATCCTGTGCACCCACGGTGCACGCTCTGTGCAGCCCAAAACCCAGCATTTGCTGGACAAAGCCACCCCGCCGCTTCTTCGTTGCAAAAATACCGATTGCAACGCCCGCACCGTTGCGCGCGCGCCTATTCCTTCCGCCCGAACAGCCGTTCGATATCGGAAAGGTTCAGCTTCACCCATGTCGGACGCCCGTGATTGCACTGCCCCGACCGCGGCGTCCGCTCCATCTCGCGCAAAAGCGCGTTCATCTCATCCGCCGACATCCGCCGTCCCGACCGGACCGATCCATGACAGGCCATCGAGGATAAAACCGCGTCAATCCGGGCCCTTAGCCGATCCGAGGAACCCTGATCCGCCAGATCGTCCAGAATGTCGCGGATCAGCGCCGCCGCGTTCAGCCGGGTCAGCATCGCCGGCGCTTCCCTGACCGCGATCGCGCCGCCGCCGAACGGCTCGATGACCAGCCCAAGCCCGGCCAGTTCATCCGCAATCGCCATGATCCGCGCCGCGTCGCCTTCGGACAGTTCAACGATTTCAGGGATCAGCAACGCCTGCGACGCGATTCCCGACACCTCGGCCTGCGCCTTCAGCCGTTCATAAACCAGCCGCTCATGTGCCGCGTGCTGATCGACGATGATCATCCCGTCTTCGGTCTGGGAAATGATATAATTCTCATGCACTTGCGCCCGGGCCGCCCCCAAAGGCGCATCCATCGGGGCCGCAGTTTCGACCGGCTCCGACCGCGCCGTCGGAGCCTCCGAAAAGCCCGGTCCAAGCACCGGAGCCTGCGCCTCGAACGCTTGCCGGATGGCCCCGCCCGACGGGCGATACTCCATCTGATAGGCCCGCTGCGGCTGCGCCACCACCGGCTCGGCCCGGAATGCCGCCAGCGTCGCATCGCCAATGGTCGAGGACGCCCGATGCCCCGCATTCGCCAAAGCATGCCGCAAGGCGCTGACCACCAGCCCCCTTGCCGCTGTCGGGTCGCGAAAACGCACCTCGGCCTTGGCGGGATGCACGTTCACATCCACCATCTGCGGATCGCAGGTCAGATACAGCACCGCCGCCGGATGCCGACCCGAGGCCAGCACATCCATATATCCCGCCCGCAAAGCGCCGGTCAGCAACTTGTCGCGGACAGGACGCCCGTTCACATAGACATGCTGCGCCACCGCCGCGCCGCGCGAATAGGTCGGCAGCGCCGCAAATCCGGTCAGGGTCAGCCCGTCGCGCTCGGCATCGATGGGAATTGAATTGTCGATGAAATCTCGGCCCATGACCCGTGACAGCCGCGCCTGAAGCGCGCCGAACAACTCGCCCTGCTCGGCATCGGCGCGAAAGATTTCGCGACCATCGGCGGACAGCGTGAAGCCCACCCAAGGCTCTGCCATCGCCAGACGGCGCACGGTTTCCGCGACCGCCTGCGTCTCGGCGCGTTCGGTTCGCATGAATTTCAGACGCGCGGGGGTGGCAAAGAACAGATCGCGCAATTCGACCACAGTGCCGCGATTGGCGGCCGCAGGGCGCACCGGACTGGGCTTGCCGCCCGCCACAGCGATCACCGCACCATCGGCACCATCCGCCCGCGAGGTGATCGTCAACCGCCCCACCGCGCCCAACGAGGGCAGCGCCTCGCCACGAAAACCGAAGCTGTTGATCGCCAGAAGGTCGCTGCCATCGATCTTGCTGGTCGCGTGCCGCGCCATCGCCAGCGGCAAATCCTCGGGCGACATGCCGCAGCCGTCATCGCCGACGCGGATCAGCCGCTTGCCACCATCCTCGATGGAAATATCGATCCGCGTCGCGCCCGCATCCAGCGCATTCTCGACCAGTTCCTTGACTGCCGAGGCTGGCCGCTCGACCACCTCACCCGCAGCGATGCGGTTGGCAGTCGTCTCATCAAGCTGCCGAATGATGGGGCGTATATTGGGGGCATGGCTATTCATGCCCCCAAATCTAGCAGTCCGACCGGCATCCCGCCAGCGATTCGAGGCAGATCAGTTGACCACCTCTTCCAAGGCCGGAGCCTCGACAGCAGCGGGCGCGGTCTCGGTCCCCTGATCCTCGGGCACCTCTTCGGCTTCGGCGGTATCATCGGCGGCGATACCTTCGGGACGACCGACCAGCACGAAGCGCAGATCATCGGCATTCAGGAGCCGTTCAGAGACGCGCTTCACATCATCCGCCGTCACCGCCTCGACCTTGGCGTTGCGGTTGTTGACGTAATCTGCGGGCAGATCGATCAACTGCATCCCTGCAAGAATCGCGGCGATGCGGCCGTTACCGTTGAAGCGAAGGGGATATTCGCCGGTCAGGTAGGTCTTGGCGTCGTTCAGTTCCTGCTCGGTCACGCCATCGCGCGCCATGCGGTCCCATTCCTGACGGATCAGATCGATCGCCTGCCCGGTGGTGGCGTTCGACCCCGCCATTCCCCCCTGCCATGTCTGCCCATAGATCCCGGTGGCCAGTGCCGTTCCGACGCCATAGGTCAGGCCGCGTTTTTCACGGATCTCGTCCATCAGGCGAGAGCTGAATCCGCCGCCGCCAAGGATATGATCGGCAACCAGAGCGGCGAAATAATCGGGATCGTCGATGGGCAGACCCGGCCCGGCAAAGGCCACAACGGTCTGCGGACTATCCCAGTCGATCACCGTCACGCCGGGCGTCAGTTGCAGTTCCGCCTGTTCGGGCAAAGGTGCCGTTCCCTCTTCGGGCAGGCCGCCAAGGATCTTGTCCAGCAGCAGTCCCAGTTCCTCGGGCGAGATATCACCCGCTGCGCCGACAAAGACGCGGTCGCGGGCCAGAACCCGGTTTTTCGCGGCCACCAGATCCTGACGGGTCAGCGACGCGACCGATTCCGCCGTGCCGTTGATCGAGGTCGCATAGGGGTGATCGCCCCAGGCCTGACGCGCCATTTCCTTGGCGGCGATGCTGTTCGGATCGGTCGCCTCGGACCGGATGATCGCCTGCACCTGCGCCCGCACCCGGTCCACCGCATCCTCGTCAAAGCGCGGCTGCGTCAGCGCTTCGGCCAGCAGGGCCGCAGCCTGATCACGGTTCTCGGTCAGGGCACGCATATTCACCGACATCGAATCGTCGCTGACATCGAAGGACAGTTCCGCGCCCAAATCTTCCAGTGCCTGCGCAAACTCGGTCGCATCGCGTTTGCCCGCACCTTCTTCCAGCGTCGCCATCATCAGGTTGATCGCCCCTCGCTTGCCGGGGGCTTCAAGGCTCGCCCCACCGCTGAAATCAAAGTCCAGCGCGACGAAGGGGATGGTGTCATCCTCGACCAGCCAGGCCTTGATGCCGCCGGGCGAGGTGACTTCCTGAATCTCGATCGCATGGGCGGGGACGGCCAGAACGGCGAAGCACAGGGCGATGGCTGCGCGGATCATTGTTGCGCCTCATTGGTCTGGTCGGCGGCGGGACGCGCGGGCGGGCGGGTATCATTGGCGGGTTGCGGAGAGGTTGTCGGCGCAATCGCAGCCGCAGGTGTCGCCTCGGCGGCCGGGGCGGCGTCCTGTGGCGCAGCAGCCTCGGCAGGCAACAGCCAGCCGGTGACGACGGCCTTGCTGTTCAACAATTCCCGCGCGGCCTCGGCCACGTCCTCGGCGGTCACGGCGGAAAGAATATCGGGCCAGTCGTTCACATCCTCGACCGTCAGCCCGGTCGCCAGCCCCTGACCGTAATCATAGGCGCGGCCATGGGCCGAATCCTGCGAATACACCTGAGCGGCGCGGATACGGGTCTTCACCCGCTCCAGATCGGCGGCATCCGGGCCTTGTTCCAGAAACTTAGCCAAAGCCTCGTCCAGCGCCGCCTCGGCCTCTTCGGGCGAAAGGTTTTCAGCGGGGACCATGCCGATAGTGAAGCTGGTCGGATCGACCGACAGCCCGTCATAGCTGGAGCCGACCCAAAGCGCCTTGCCCGTCAACGCCAGTTCGCGCCCCAGAACCGAGGTCTGCACCGAGCCGCCCAGAAGATCGCTTAACACGGTCAGCGCAGCGGCCTTTTCCTGATCGCCGGCATTGCGTTCCGGCGCAAGGATCGTGCGGCTTAGCACCGGCTGGGCGACGCGGGGGTCGTGCATCTCCATCCGGCGGGGCGAACGTTGGTCAGGTTCCTGCGGGCGCAGGCGCGGCTCGGCCTCGCCCTTTGCCGGGACCGGGCCGTAATATTGTTCCGCCAGTTCGCGGGCCTTTTCCGGGGTCACATCGCCCGCAAGAATCAGGATCGCCTCGTTCGGGGAATAGTGGTCGTCATACCACTTGATCGCATCCTCGCGCGTCAGCCCCTCCATCTCGGCACGCCAGCCGATGATCGGGCGACCGTAGGGGTGGTTATAGTAAAGCGTGGCCGAGCGTTCCTCGGAAAACAGCGCCGAGGGGTCGCTGTCAGTGCGCTGCGCGCGTTCTTCCAGCACCACCTGCCGTTCTGCCTGCCAGTCATCCTCGCCGATGTTCAGGTTCGCCATCCGGTCGGCTTCCATCTCCATGATCAGCGGCAGGCGGTCGCTGGCGATGCGCTGGAAATAGGCGGTGTAGTCGTAGCTGGTGAAGGCGTTGTCCATGCCGCCATTGGCGGTCACGGTCTTTGAAAGCTCACCCGGAGCCATCTTGTCGGTGCCCTTGAACATCAGGTGTTCAAGGTAATGCGCCATCCCGGATTTGCCCGGCTGTTCGTCCGCAGAGCCGATTTTATACCAGACCATCTGCACGATGACCGGGGCGCGGTGATCCTCGATCACCACGGTTTCAAGGCCGTTCGGCAGGGTGAAATGGGTGATGCCTTCGGGCATATCGGCCAGCGCCGGAACGGCGGCAAGCGAGAATGCCAGAGGCGCAAGGGTAAGCTGAAGACGCATGGTCCGGGCAGGCTCCTTTATTTTCGCCGGAAATCTGGCTTGGCCCGCCGGGCAGCGCAAGTCACCCTTGCGTCATCCGGCGAGGATGGCGGGAACAGAGGGCAGCGCCCGTCCGTCGGATGGGCACAGCGACGGTGGCGCTTTTCATTTTATGCCGCCACCCCGTCGGCCATCTCTGTTGCGCGGAACATCACCAAAGTGCCCGTCCGGTGGGGCGGACGGGCACTGCCCGGCGGTGCCTTTCAGGCACCTCGATTCCGGGCGGGTGCCCTGATTTCGATGTCAGGTAAAGCTGATCGGCAGATGGGTCGGGCCGTGCGCCTGAAGGCCGGTCTTCCAGTGGACCGGGCCGTCCAAAACGATCCGATCCGTCCTTTCCAGCAGCGCCGCGAACAGGATCTCCATGTTCAACCGCGCCAGATTGTTGCCAAGGCAGACATGCGGGCCCGTGCCAAAGGCCAGATGGACGTTGGGCTTGCGGGTGATGTCGAAGCGGTCGGGTTGGTCGAACGCCTCGGGGTCGCGGTTGGCGCTGGCATAGAGCAGGCCGAATTTAGTGCCCTGCTTCCAATGCTGACCGCAAATTTCCATATCCTCGGCGGCGTAACGGTGGAAGAACGGCAGCGGCGCGGCATAGCGGAACATCTCTTGCACCGCGCCCGGCATCAGCGTGGGATCGGCACGCAGCGCCTGCATCTGATCGGGATTGGCGATCAGCGCCGAAAGACCGCTGCCCATCACATCGATGGTCGAGCCGTGGCCCGCATGAAGGATCTGCATGATCGTCGCGATCAGTTCATCATGCGTCATCAGGCCAGAGGTTTCCGCCCCGATCATCACGCTCATCAGATCATCGAGAGGTTGGGCGCTGCGCTGGACATAGAGCTGTTCCAGAAGCTCGTGGAACAGACGCGTCGCCTCTTCCGCGCGGGCCTTCTTGGCGGCGGTGCGGTTGATGTCGAAATAGCTGACCACCTCTTCCGACCAGATGGTCATCTGCGGGGCGTCTTCCGGCTTGGTCCCGATCAAATGGCCGATGACCTGACCGGGCAGATGTGCCGCCAGATCGGCGATGAAGTCAAAGCGACCTTGCGCGATTAACCGGTCCAGCGCCGCCCCGACCCATTCGGTGACGAAACCGCGTAGGCTTTCCAGCCGGGTCTTGGTGAAGAAGGGAAACACCGCGCGGCGCAGGCGGTCATGGTCGGGGCCGTCGATTTCCAGCATCGAGGTCTGCACGAAACGTTCGTGAAACGGCATATCATGGAAATTGCCCGCAATCTGCAACCGGCGAACCTCTTCCGGTGGGGCAAAGGCAGCAGCGCTGCGCACCATGCGGCGGTCCATGGCAATGGCCCGAACATCGGCAAAGCGGCTGGCGATATGGCCGTCAAATCCGGGCATCAGCGGCAGACCGGGAAGCGCCCGGACCGCGGCATAGGCGGGCCATGGGTTCTTTCCGAAATCCGGGCTGTCCGGGTCGAAACCCGGGATCATTCCACGATGGGCGGCGGCGAGGTCGATGTGATCGCCCCGGCGCGCTGCCAGCGGGTCTGCTCTTCACGCGAATCCAGCGCCATCGGGCGATAGGCACGCTGATAGACCGAGGTGCCGAACAGCGCCTCAAGCGGACGGCGGCGGTTGCCCGAGCGCCAGCGCAGATCAGCCTCGGCCAAGGTGGCGCGGATATTCGGGTCGGTGCCGCCCCGGTTCGCCTGCGCGACCAGTGCCTGATCGGCGGCGGCAATGCCCTGATCCTGAAGCCGTGCCGGGTTGCCGCCAAGGGCGGCTACGGCATCAGCCTGCGGGGTCGGGTCGGTGATATTGGTTCCGCCAAGCGTCGGCTGCGGCAGCAGCGCCAGATCAGGCGGCATCGACAGCGGCTTCGAGGGCAGGATGGCAAATTCATCCGGGGTGTCCTGGCCGGATTCGATATTCATCAGTTGGGTATCGCCGCCGCAGGCCGTCAGCCCGGCCAAGGCGGTCATTCCGATCACCAGCGCAAAAACCCGCATATCCTGTCCCTTTGTCTTTCCGCCCGTTCTAACGCGAATTCTCGGCGTCGTCACGCGGGTTGTCGTCTCGCGGCAGCTCGACGCCTGCCTTGGGCAATGGCGGCTCGACCCGGGCGCGCGGTTTGCGCGGCTTTTTCTTCGGCTCGGGGGACTTTTGCGGCAGCAGGACCAGCCCGATCGCGCCGGCAAAGATCGCGATATCGGCGACGTTGAAGCTGAACGGGTTCTGCCAGTTCGGCAGCGACATGTTCAGGAAATCCGCCACCGCTCCATAAGCCAGCCGGTCGATCACATTGCCGATTGCCCCGCCGATCAGAAGCCCGGCCGAGATGCGCGCGAAGCGCCCGGCATTGCTGCGCCAGATCCACATCCAGACCCATCCGACGATCAGCACCGCAACGGCGATGAGCAGCCATTTCGTCGTGTTTTCCTCGGACGACATCAGCCCGAAATTGACGCCTTGGTTCCACGCCATCCGCAGGTTCAGCCACGGCGGCAACACGTCGATGGCGCGCACCCTGTCCAGTTGCAGCACATGGACGACATAGTACTTCAGCACCTGATCCAGCGCGAGGATCAGGAACGCGATCCAGGCCGTCGTCCGCATATCGGTGCGGACCGGCTTTTTCGGTGCGCGCGGCTTGCGCTGACGCGGCGCGGTTGGGGTGGCCTGATCGCTCATCAGTGACGGAAATGCCGTTGGCCGGTGAAGACCATCGCAAGGCCCAGCCGGTTTGCCGCCGCAATCACCTCGTCATCGCGCATCGAGCCGCCGGGCTGGATCACCGCCTTCGCGCCCGCCTCGGCCAGTGCCTCGACACCGTCGGCAAAGGGGAAGAATGCGTCCGAGGCGACCGCCGCCCCATTGGTCAGCGGCTCGGCGAGGCCAAGGATTTCGGCCATATCCTCGGATTTGCGACGTCCGATGCGGGTGCTGTCGACGCGGCTCATCTGGCCCGCGCCGATGCCGACGGTCGCCATGTCCTTGGCGTAAACGATGGCGTTCGATTTGACATGCTTCGCCACGGTCCATGCGAAAAGCAGGTCTTTCAGCTCTTCCGGCGAAGGTTGGCGTTCGGTGACGATCTTCAGATCGTCCAGACCGACATGGCCGTTGTCGCGGCCCTGCACCAGAAAGCCGCCTGCGACCTGCCGGAACGTCAGCCCGCCAGCCTTGGGATCCGCCAAACCGCCGGTGGTCAGCAGACGAAGGTTCTTCTTCGCGGCAAAGATCGCCTTGGCGTCGTCATCGGCATCCGGCGCGATCACCACTTCGGTGAAGATCTTCACGATCTCTTCCGCCGTCGCCCCGTCGAGCGGCTGGTTCAGCGCGATGATCCCGCCGAAAGCCGAGGTGCGGTCGCAATCGAAGGCGCGCTTATACGCCTCCAGCGCCGTCGCGCCCTGCGCCACACCGCAGGGATTGGCGTGTTTGATGATGGCGCAGGCCGGGCCTTGGCTCGGGTCGAATTCGGCGACCAGTTCGAACGCGGCATCAGTGTCGTTGATATTGTTGTAGGACAGTTCCTTGCCCTGCCATTGCTTCGCCGTGGCGACGCCGGGGCGGGCTTCGTCGGTCACATAGAACGCGGCCTGCTGATGCGGGTTCTCGCCATAACGCAGCGACTGCGCCAGCTTGCCTGCAAAGGCGCGGCGGCGCGGCGTCTGTTCGCCAATCGCACCCGCCATCCAGGTCGAGACCGACGCATCATACGCCGCCGTCCGGGCATAGGCGATCTGCGCCTGACGCTGACGAAACTCCAGCGTGGTGTGGTCGTTATTGGCGTCCAGTTCGGCCAGCAGGGCGTCGTAATCCTCGACATCAACGATCACGCTGACAAAGGCGTGGTTCTTGGCCGCCGCGCGAATCATCGCCGGGCCGCCGATATCGATATTCTCGATGCAGTCGTCGTAAGAGGCGCCCTTGGCGACCGTTTCCTCGAACGGGTAAAGGTTCACCACCAGCAGATCGATCGGCTCGATATTATGGGCCTGCATCGCGGCCTGATGTTCCTCATTGTCGCGCAGCGCCAGAAGGCCGCCATGCACAGCCGGGTGCAGCGTTTTGACGCGGCCATCCATCATCTCGGGGAAGCCGGTCACATCGGCCACATCGACCACGGTCAACCCTGCCTCGCGCAGCGTCTTGGCGCTGCCTCCGGTGGACAGGATCTCGACGCCCCGTGCCGACAATTTGCGGGCAAATTCGATCATGCCGGTCTTGTCAGAGACGGAAATCAGCGCGCGACGAAGGGCGACGGGGTGGGACATGAAGAGCCTCGCATCTGGTTTGGCGACCAACTAGCGCCCCTTGGCGCGAAGGTCCAGCCGTTGCTAGGCGGGTTTCCTCAACCGCGCCATGAAGAAGCCGTCCATGCCACCACGCTCTGGCCAGTAGTCGGGGCGCAGGCGGATGCCGCCTTCCGGGGTGATCCATGCGGGATCGATGCCGGGAAGCGCGGGCGTCTCGACGGTCACGCCCGGATGCCGGGCCAGCGCCGCAGCGATCTGCGCCTCGCCTTCGTCGGGCAGAAGCGAGCAGGTGGCAAAGACCAGCCTGCCGCCGGGCGCAAGAATGGAAAGCGCATGGTCGATCATGCTGGCCTGAAGCGCCACGAGATCGGGAATGCCGCTGCCATCGCGCAGAAGCGGCAGGTCGGGATGGCGGCGGATCGTGCCGGTGGCGGAACAGGGGGCGTCCAGCAGGATCGCGTCGGGGGCGATCTCAGGCCGCCATTCCAGCGCATCGGCTGTCACCAGTTCGGCGGTGAGATTGCAACGGGTCAGGTTCTCGGCCACGCGCTTCAGGCGGTGGGCGCTGATGTCGATGGCGGTCACATTGGCACCTGCCGCCGCCAGTTGCAGCGTCTTGCCGCCCGGTGCCGCGCAGAGATCGGCGATCCGCTCGCCCGGTTGCGGCGCAAGCAGGCGCACGGGCATTGCCGCTGCGGCGTCCTGCACCCACCAGTCGCCGGTCGCAAAACCCGGAAGCGCCGAGACCTGCACCGGGCCATGAAGACGCAACGACCCGGTGGGCAGCGTGTCCCCACCCTCAAGCGCTGCGGTTGCGGGTTTCAGGGTCAGATCCAGCGGGGCGGCTGCCTGATGGGCGGCTTCGATGGCCTTGGTGGCGTCCCTGCCATAGGTAGCGACGACAGGCTTGCGCAGCCAGTCGGGCAGGCGCTGCGGCGGAAGCTCGGCCCAGCCCTCGTGCTGCGAGACCTTGCGCAGGACCGCATTGACCATGCCTGCCGCTGCCTGTCCGCGTTTCCCCGCCCCTCGGGTCAGGTTCACCGCCGCATCGACGACGCCATGCGCCGCGCCGCCCAGCTGCAGCAACTCGACCGTTGCAAGGCGCAGGATATCGGCGACCTGCGGTGTGGGCTTGCGGTTCACATAGGTCGCAATGACGGAATCGGCCTGTGCAAGATGCCGCAGAGTTTCGGCAGCAAGCCGCCCGGCCCGCGCCTGATCGGATGGCGACAGCGCCTTCAGCGCCCCCGCCTGATCCGAAAGCGACGCCCCGTCGCGGACGCCCTGCAACAGGGTCAGTGCGCCCTGTCTTGCCATATCCCTGCCCGGCTTTGCCAAATCGCTTTCCTTCGCCTAAGTCTTGATGAAGACTGATCCGAACCCATTAGACCCTGTCAGGGGATGTTTCCATGAGTGATCGACCCGCAAGCGACCGCAAAGACATTCCGCCCGCCGCTCAACGCGCGCTGGCCGAGGCGGAAGAGCGCCGCAAGCAAGCTGCCAAAGACACGCCCCTGCCCAAGGAATACGGTGGCCGCGACGGCCCCGAGCCGGTGCGCTATGGCGATTACGAAAAGAACGGGTTGGCGGTGGATTTCTGAGCATGGACTGGCTGCGCGCTTCTGCGACCGAACAGGGCCGGGCGATCATGGCCGGTCTTCTGGACCCCATCGACCAGACCGAGGCCTATCTGGCCGCTGCCCGGCATCACCCTTATGGCCGCCGCATCTATGCAAGGCTGACCGAGACGCGGGCGCGGTCCGGTGCGATTGCCGCCCACGACCGGGCCAAGGCGGAGCTTCGACACGGCATCCTCGATGGCGTGGCGATCAGTTGGAAGGACAACGTGGACAGTGGCGGCACGATCACCGAGGCGGGATCGAAGCTGCTGGAAGGCCGGGTGCCGCGCAAGGATGCGACGGTGCTGGCGCGTGCGTCTCGGGACGGGCTGCTGTGTCTGGGCAAGACGCATATGACCGAACTGGCGTTTTCGGGGCTTGGGCTGAACCCGAAGACCGCGACACCCCCGAATTCGCTGGACCCCGATCTTGCACCGGGCGGATCGTCCTCGGGCGCAGCGGTGTCGGTGGCGCTTGGACTGGCGGCTGCGGCGATCGGATCGGATACGGGCGGGTCAATCCGCGTGCCTGCGGCATGGAACGGGCTGGTGGGCTTCAAGCCGACCCATGAAAGCCTGCCCGAAAAGGGTGTGGTTCCGCTATGCCGCAGGTTTGACACCGTCGGCCCGATTGCCCGCACGGTCGAGGATTGCGCCGAACTTTTCGCGGTGATGGCAGGGGACAAGGCGGCCGATGTGGCCCAGTCCTCGGTCCATGGGCGGCGGCTGATGGTGCTGGACGGCGTGCCGTTCGAGGATGCCGAGGAAGGGCCCGTCGCCGCTTTCGAGGATGCGGTTGAACGTCTGGCACGCGCCGGCGCGCAGATCAGCCGCGTGTCATCGGATTGGGTCGCCAAGGCGATGCCGCTGTCGCCGATGCTTTTTGCCCCCGAGGCTTATGGCATCTGGCGCGCGCAGATTGAGGATGCGCCGGAACTGATGTGGAAGCCGATCCTTGACCGCTTCCGGGGCGGCGCGGATGTCAGCGCGCCCGATTATGTCTCGGCCTGGGACAGCCTGATCCGTATTCGCCGCAAATGGTTCCGTGAAGTCGTCGCCAGCTATGATGCGGTGCTGCTGCCGACCGCGCCAAACCTGCCGCCGAATGCCAAGCGGTTGATGGAGGATGAGGAATATTTCGTCCGCGCCAATCTGTTGACGCTTCGGAATACGCGGATCGGCAACCTGCTGAACCTGCCGGTGGTGACGCTGCCGACCGGCTATCCGGCCTGCGGGATCTCGGTCATGGGGCATACCGGGCGGGATCGACACCTGCTGCGCGTCGCATCGGGGGTCGAGGCGGCTTTGGCAAGCAAATAGGCCGCCTGCCCTGCCCGGCGGTGTTGGTGTATCGGGAACCTGATCCTGTCTCACGGGTTGGCGTCACGACCCAAGCTGCCAGCAGAAGGAACCGCCATGGAGATCACCCGCCGCTCGGGCCTGAAGATCGGGCTCGCCACTGTCTTCGCCAGCACATTGCCGGTGCTGACCCACGCGCAGGATGCCCCGCAGGAAGATGCAGCCTCTGCCTTCACCTATCCGGTTGATGGCGGCAAGGTGGTCATCCATCCCGTCGATCACGCCTCGATGGTGGTGGAAACGCCCGGAGGTGCCATCCTTGTCGATCCCGTTGGGGGTGCGGCTGCCTATGCTGCCCTGCCCGCCCCCGCGCTGATCCTGATCACCCATCAGCATGGCGACCATTTCGATCTGCCGACGCTTGAGGGGCTGCCCGCCGTTCGCATCATCGCCAATCAGGCTGTCTTCGATCAGCTTCCCGCCGAGATGCAGGCCCGCGCCACTGCCATGGCCAATGGCGAAACCGCCGAGGTGATCGGGCTGACAATCGAGGCGATCCCGGCCTACAACCTGACCGAAGAGCGTCTGCAATATCACCCGCCGGGTCGCGACAATGGCTATGTCCTGACCATTGGTGGCAAACGTTTCTACATTGCTGGCGATACCGAGGACATTCCCGAAATGCGCGCCCTTGAGAATATCGAGGTCGCTTTCCTGCCGATGAACCTGCCCTTTACCATGACGGTCGAGCAGGCAGCCGATGCCGTGGCGGCGTTCAAGCCGGTGGTGGTCTTCCCCTATCACCACCGCGACAGCGACGTTCAAGAATTTGCGAGACTGGTGGAAACCTCGGGCACCAGTAGTCTTGTCGTCATTGCCAACTGGTATCCGGCAGGCCAGAACCAATAGCGAAGCCGTCATCAGATGCGGCGCATGAGGAGCGATGATCCGCTTTCTGACGACATGGCTGCCCGCAATCGTCATCGCCATTGGGGTGGCGGCGCTGTGGCATTGGGCGGTCCCGGTCCAGCCGGAACTGACCGAGCTTCACGGCACCATCGAGCGATTTCGCCGCTGGAATGATGCAAGGCCGTTATTCTACGCGGCGGGGTTTTTTGGCGCGTCCATCGGGCTTTTGCTGTTGCCGGTGCCGCTGGTCCTGCTGGCGCTGATTGCCGGGGCGATCTTCGATTTCTGGCCGGGGCTGGTGCTGATCAGCGCGGCCTCGACCATCGCGGCGACGTTGCTGATGCTGGCGTCGCGCTATGTGCTGGCGGGACCGCTGAAGGCGAGGCTGAACGCCAATCTGACCGACCGGCTGGAACGGCTGAATGCCGCCGTGGATCGCGACGGGGCGATGACGCTGCTGTCGCTGCGGCTGACCCCTGCGGTGCCGTTCCATGCGCTGAACCTTGCGGCGGGACTGACCAGCATCCGGCTGCGCAGCTATGTGATCGTGACGCTGATCGGCAAGTTGCCGATGATCGCGATCTTCGTCGGCGCGGGCAACCATCTGGCCGATGTCGAAAGGGTCGCCGACATCATGACCCCGCGCGTGATCGCCATTCTGTTCCTGCTGGCGGTGTTTCCGTGGCTGGCCCGCTGGACCGCGCGGCAGATCAGAAAGGCGCGGGCTGGCTGAAGGTCAGGTGGACGCCGCTGTCTGGATGGCGCAGGCGCAGGCTTTCGGCATGCAGCATCAGCCGCGGATGATCCGCCGCCGCCCCGGTCGCATAAAGCGGATCGCCAAGGATCGGGTGGCCCAGTTCGGCCATGTGGACACGCAATTGATGGCTGCGCCCGGTCAGCGGGAACAGCCTGACGCGGGTTTCTTCATCGCTGGCGCGCATCACCCGCCAATCGGTTTGCGCAGGCTTTCCGGTCTCGTGATCGACCTTCTGGCGCGGGCGGTTCGGCCAGTCCACGATTAGCGGCAGATCAACGGTGCCGGTCTTTGGCTCCAGCCTGCCCGCCAGCCGGGCAACATAGGTTTTCTTGGTCTTCCGATCCTCGAACTGCTTTGACAGGTTGCGCTGCGCATGAGGGGTCAGGCCAAAGACCATCACGCCCGAGGTATCCTGATCCAGACGATGCACCAGCAGGATCGTCGGAAAGGCGCCGCGCAGGCGTTCAATGGCGCAATCGGCCTTGTGTTCGCCCTTACCCGGCACCGACAGCAGCCCCGAGGGTTTGCCGACCACAAGAATTTCGTGATCGGCATGCAGGATCTCGGGCGCCTCAACCGGCGGCGTGTAGGTGAAGTCGGTCATTTCGCGACAAGGCGGATGGCAAGGCCCGCGAACATGACGGCGGCGATCTTGTTGATCAAACCCAGCCTGCGACCGATCACCTGACCGGCAAGGCCTGCAACGATGCCGTAGCCCATCGTGACCAGCGTGCCGGTAAAGGCGAAGATCAGGCCGAGGCCAAGGATTTGCTGCCAGACCGGACCCCATGCGGAATTGGTGAATTGCGGCAGGAAGGCCAGCAGGAACAGCACCGGCTTTGGGTTCAGCGCATTCGACAGAAAGCCGCGCCGGATGATGTTCCACGCCCGGACGCTGCCGCGCATGGGCGGGTCGATCTCGCCCGCGTTCCATGATTTCCACGCCAGCCACAGCAGATAGGCCGCGCCCGCATATTTGATGACCAGCAGCGCCTCGGGGTGGGCGGCGACAAGCGCGCCCAGACCAATTGTGGCCAGAATGACATGCATGATGACACCAAAGCCGACCCCGATCCCGGCCAGCGCGCCCGCCTTTGGTCCGCCCTGAATGCCGCAGGCGCTGGCAAAGAATACGTCCTGACCGGGGGCGAAGTTGAGCATCAGCCCCCCAAGAATGAAGGCCAAGAGTTGCGCCGAAGGGATTGCGGCGATGGTGTCCCAGATCATTCGGTCTCGTCCTCGTCATCGCCTGCGAATTGCGGCAGGCCATCTGCAATCTCGTAGTAATCGCCCTTGTCGGCAGTGTGAATGTGGCCCGAGAGCCGCAATCCGGTCGGCGCGTCGATTGCGCCTGCCGAGACCGCCACCGCCTCGCGCCCAAAGGGCCGCCAGAACAGCGACGATCCGCAGGTGGCGCAGAAGCCGCGCTCTGCCTCGGGCGACGAGGCGAACCAGCGCAGATGCGCGTCACCCTCGATCTGCAACCCGGTCATGCGGAACGATGCGCCGAAATGACCGCTCCAGCGGCGGCATTGGCTGCAATGGCAGGCAAGCGCTGTTGCTTCGGCGGTATGGCCGCTGAAACGGACACCACCGCAAAGACATCCGCCGTGGGTCAATAGGTCTGCCACTGCTCCAACCCGTCGGCGATCTGGTAATAGTCGCCCTTATCCGCCACGTAGATATGCCCGGAAAGCGCGAGACCGCTGGGCGCCTCAATGGCCCCGGCGGCAACCTCGGGCAGTTCCGCGCCGTCCGGTTTCCAGAACAGCGAGCTGCCGCAGGTGGGGCAGAAGCCACGCTGCGCTTCCTTGGACGAGCGATACCAGCGAACCTCGCCAGTGATGTCCAGCGTTTCGACGCTGGCCGCAGCCCAGTAATGGCCCGACCAGCGGCGGCATTGGCCGCAATGACAGGCGCGAAGGTTAACGTCTGCCCAACGTCCGCTGAAACTGACGGCGCCGCAAAGGCACTTGCCGGTGAATTCAGATGTCATGGAAAACCTCCTCCAGAATGGCGGCCAGCCGGGTCGCGTCTTCTTCGGTGAAGGCGTCGGGCTGGTTGCTGTCGATATCCAGAACGCCCAGCAGCCGGCCCTTCGCGCCCAGAACCGGCAGCACGATTTCGGACCGGGTGCTGCTGGCGCAGGCGATATGACCGGGGAAGGCATCAACATCGGGAACAAGCTGCGTCTGCCGCGTCCGCGCCGCAGCACCGCAAACCCCGCGCGAGAACGGGATGACAAGGCAACCATGCCCACCCTGATAGGGACCGATCTTCAACAGGTCCGGCGCGGTGACCCGGTAGAAGCCGGTCCAGTCGAAGCGGTCATCGGAATGGTGGATTTCACAGGCGAGCGTCGCCATCAGGGCGATCTCATCCGTTTCGCCATGGGTCAAGGCGCGAATCCGGGCGGTCAGGGCGTCATAATCGGTCATGCCCCCTTTTACGTCGCGCTTTCGGGCGGGGAAAGCGGTGACGGGGCTGGACCTTCGCCCGGTCGGGGTGACATTAACAGCAATCACTTGGCGAGGCGGCAATGCTGGCATGGTTCGGACTTCCTGACGACGCGCCCGAGGGCGAGGCGAACCGGATATTGGCGCGGCTGGTCGAGGATATCCATTCCAGCGGCGCGCATCTGGCCGGTGCGGTGCAGCGCAACACCGATCTGGGCGCCGATTGCGCCTGCGATATGGAGTTGCTGGTGATCGGGGAAGAGGATCGCCCGGTCAGGATCTCGCAATCTCTGGGCAACGGGTCGAGCGGTTGCAGGCTGGATACCGGCGCGCTGGAAATCGCGGCGGCGCGGGTCGAGGCGCGGATGGCCGGGGCCGAATTGCTGATCGTGCCGAAATTCGGGCGGCAAGAGGCGATCGGGCGGGGGTTCGTCAGTGTGATCTCTCGTGCCGTGGCGGATGATCTGCCGGTGCTGCTGCATGTGCCGCGTCAACAACGCACCGCATTTGAGGATTTCAGCGGCGGGATGGCCGAGGAACTGATGGTCGCGCATCTGGCCGATTGGTGCCGCGACCGGCTGTCGCAGTCGCATGGCTGAGGCGGCGCTGATTGACGCGCGCGGGCTGCTGTGTCCGCTGCCGGTGTTGCGATTACGCAAGGTTTTGCTGGGCCTGCCGCCGGGGGCGCAGGTCAGGATGGTGGCGACCGACGCGATGGCATTGGTCGATGTGCCGCATTTCTGCGAGGGCGCCGGTCATGTCATGATCGCGGTTGTGGAAACGGGTGACGGAGCGCATGAATTCACCGTCGAAAGGGGGCCTTCCGCCCCCTCGACCGCAAGCGGTCTCACCCCCGAGGATATTTGAGTAAAGAAGAATGACCCTGCCGATCTTTACCACCCGCAAGCGTTTTTCCGATCTGACCGAGCGCGAAATTCTGGCGCTGGCGATTTCCTCGGAAGAGGATGATTCGCGGATCTTCGCGGGCTGGGCCGAATATCTGCGGGCGGATTATCCGGCGACTGCGGCGATTTTCGACGGGATGAGCGCCGAAGAGGACGACCATCGGCGGCGGTTGATCGACGCCTATCGGCAGCGCTTTGGCGAGACCATTCCGGTGATCCGGCGCGAGCATGTGGCGGGCTATTACAAGCGGCGTCCGGCGTGGATGATGGAGAATATGAGCCTTGACGCAATCCGCGACGAGGCGGCGCAGATGGAGCATGACGCGGCCGAGTTCTATGCCCGCGCGGCGCAGGCGAGTTCGGATGTGACGACGCGAAAGCTGCTGGGCGATCTGGCGGCGGCCGAGCGGGGGCATGAGAACCGGGCCGAGGAGCTGCGCGCCGAGCATCTGGATGCCCATGCCCGCGACGATGAAGATGCCGTGCGGCACCGGGAGTTCGTGCTGACCTGGATCCAGCCGGGGCTGGCCGGGTTGATGGATGGCAGCGTCTCGACGCTTGCGCCGATCTTTGCGGTGGCGTTTGCGACGCAGGATCCATGGACGACCTTTCTGGTCGGGCTGGCGGCCAGCGTCGGGGCCGGGATCAGCATGGGCTTTACCGAAGCAGCGTCCGATGACGGGGTGGTGTCGGGGCGTGGTTCTCCGCTGAAACGTGGCATCGCATCGGGTGTGATGACCACGGTTGGCGGTCTAGGCCATGCGCTGCCCTATCTGATCCCGCATTTCTGGACCGCCACCACGATTGCGCTGATCGTGGTCTTTATCGAGCTTTGGGCGATCGCGTGGATACAGAAGCGCTGGATGCAGACACCGTTCTGGCGGGCGGCCTTGCAAGTCGTGGTTGGCGGTGGTCTGGTGCTGGCTGCGGGGGTTCTGATCGGCTCGGGCTGACCGCGAAAGGGCGCGGATGCTGGCGATATTCCTGAAGACATTGCCGTTTTTCGGCCTGATCGGGCTGGGCTGGCTGGCCGCGCGGTCAAAGCTGTTCCCCGAGGAAGGCGCGGTCTGGCTGACGAAGTTCGTCTTCTATTTCGCGCTGTCGGCGATGCTGTTCCGCTTTGCCGCCGGGCTGGATCTGGCCGCTTTGTTCGATCTGCGTTTCGTCTTGGCCTATCTGGCCGGTTCGGTGCTGATCTGGGTCATCGGCATGGTCGCGGCACGCAGGCGCGGTCTGGCCGTTCCCGAAGCCGCGATGGAGGCGCATTGCGGCATGACCGGCAATACCGGCTTTCTGGGCGTGCCGATGCTGGTCGTTCTTTTGGGCGAGCGGGCGGTTGGCCCGGTGCTGATGGTGCTGACCATCGATATGCTGGTCTTCTCGACCCTGATCACGCTGATCATCCACGCGTCGCGTAGCGGTGGTCTGCGGCTGGCTGCGCTGGTGCCGATCCTGCGGGGGATTGTGTCCAATCCGATGATCCTGTCGATGGTGGCCGGGCTGATCTGGGCGCAGATGCACTGGCCAACGCCGGGGCCGTTGGATGAGTTGCTGGCGCTTCTGGGTGCGGCGGCGACTCCGGGGGCGCTGTTTGCGATTGGCGCCAGTCTGGCCTCGAAGAAAGTGCAGCGACTGGCGGCGTCGGCTTGGCTCAGCTTTGCCAAGCTGGTGTTGCATCCGCTGGCCGTGGGCGTGGCGGCGTGGCTGTTCGGGGTCGAGCCGTTCGCGGCAGGGGTCATGGTCGCGGCGGCGGCGCTGCCGGTTGCGGGGAACGTCTATATTCTTGCCCAGCATTTCGGAGTGGCGCAGCAGCGGGTGTCTGCGGCGATCCTGATCTCGACCGCGCTCAGCGTGGTGACGATCCCTCTGATCATGCTGCTGATCGGGCAGGCATAGCTTTCCCTTCACCGGGCGGCACGGTATCGCTTGGGTCAAAAGGGGAGGACGAATATGCGCCGCATCGAGGATCTGGAACTCAAGAATATCCTGTTGAAGGTCGATGGCGACGGCATTGCCAGCGTTACCCTGAACCGCCCGGACAAGCGGAACGCACTGGATATCGCCACGATTGAGGAGCTGGTGGATATTTTCACCACTCTGCCGCGCGCCGGGGTGAAAGCGGCGATCCTGCGGGCCAATGGCGATCATTTCTCCGCTGGTCTGGATCTGGTGGAACATCACCGCGAGAACCGCTCGGCCAGCGATTTCATGCATGTCTGCCTGCGCTGGCATGAGGCGTTCAACAAGATGGAATATGGCGGGGTGCCGGTGATTGCGGTGCTGAAAGGTGCGGTGGTTGGCGGCGGGCTTGAACTGGCAAGCGCGGCGCATATCCGCGTCGCCGGGCCGGATACCTATTTCGGTTTGCCCGAAGGTCAGCGGGGCCTTTTCACCGGCGGTGGGGCGACGATCCGGGTGGCCGATCTGATCGGCAAGGCGCGGATGATCGATATGATGCTGTCGGGCAGGCTGTATCGCGGTCAGGAAGCCGTGGATGTCGGCCTGTGTCAGTATCTGGTCGAGGATGCCGAGGCGAAGGCCTGGGAAATCGCCCGGAACGCGGCGCAGAACCCGCCGCTGTCGAATTTCGCCATCTGTTCGGCCATCAGCCACATGCAGAACATGAGCGCGCTGGATGCGGCCTACGCCGAGGCCGTAGTGGCAGGTGTGGTGAACACGCAGGACGCCGCAAAGGCGCGGCTGGAGGCTTTTGCCAAGGGCACGGCCAACAAGATCAAACCAGACGCCTGAGCCAAGGCGATCCTAGCCACGCAGCGCTGTTTGCAGCAGCCGGTCAAGATTTTGCAGGAAATACGAGCGGTCGGCCTTGGAAAAGCCCGCGCCGCCGCCCTGCATGAACGGATTCGACGCCCGCAAATCCGCCATCAGATCGCGGGTTGCCAGACGGGGGCCGATATTTGCCTCGGTCAGCACCTCGCCATTATGCTGGATCACCTTCGCCCCAGCCTTCAGGCAACGGTCGGCCAGCGGCAGATCGGCGGTGACCACCACATCGCCCGGCCCGCAATGATCGGCAATCCAGATATCGGCCACGTCCGGGCCCTCGGCCACGATCTTCAGGGTGACCAGCGGGTTTTGCGAAGGCCGCAGCCCGCCATTGCAGACCAGCACCATCGGCACCTTTAGCCGGGTCGCCACGCGCTCTGCCTCGGCCTTGACCGGGCAGGCATCGGCATCGATGTAAAGCGTGACCATCGCCACCCCCTTGAATGAAAACGCCCGCCGAAGCGGGCGCATCGCCATGTTGCCGCGGTCAGTCGCGCAGCAATTCGTTGATCGAGGTTTTAGAGCGGGTCTTTGCATCCACCCGCTTCACGATCACCGCGCAGTAAAGGTTCACTCCGTTCTTCGACGGCAGCGACCCCGACACCACGACCGAGCCTGCGGGCACTTCGCCATACATGACTTCGCCCGTCTCGCGGTCCACGATCTTGGTGGACTGACCGATATAGACGCCCATCCCCAGAACCGAACCCTCGCGGACGATACAGCCCTCGACCACCTCGGAACGGGCGCCGATGAAGCAGTCATCCTCGATGATGGTCGGCCCAGCCTGCAGCGGTTCCAAGACACCACCGATCCCAACGCCGCCCGACAGATGCACGTTCTTGCCGATCTGCGCGCAGGAGCCGACGGTGGCCCAGGTATCAACCATTGTGCCCTCGCCCACATGCGCGCCAAGGTTCACGAAGGACGGCATCAATACGACCCCCTTCGCGATATGCGCAGAACGGCGCACGATCGCGCCCGGCACCGCACGGAAACCGGCAGCGCGCCACTGATTGTCGCCCCACCCCTTGAACTTGCTGTCAACCTTGTCCCACCAATTCGCACCCTGCGGCGCACCCGACATTTCTTCCATGTCGTTCAGCCGGAAGGACAGCAGCACCGCCTTCTTTGCCCATTGGTTCACGTGCCAGTCATTGCCACGCTTCTCGGCCACGCGCAGAACGCCGGTATCCAGACGGTTCAGCGTCTCTTCCACGGCCTCGCGGACTTCGCCCTTGGTGGCGGGATTGATCTGGTCGCGGTGCTCCCACGCGGTTTCGATGGCATGTTCCAGCGGTTGGGTCATGGCGGCGTTCTCCTCGATCTGTCACGTCCGGGTGGAAACTGTCACGTCAGGCCTATACGTGTGAGAAACAGCCCGCGCAATCCGCACGCGCTATACAATGAGGCCGAGATGACCGAGACGGACAACCGCGATCACCATCACCCCATGCCCCGTTCCCGCGAGGATATGGCGCGCGCCGACGAGATCGTGGAGACCCCGCAGACGCTTGCCCCGGCCTATAAGCTGGCCTTTGCCGATCAGGATTTCCTGCTTCGTCCGGAACTTCGCCCGGTGCGGTTGCAGCTTGAACTGCTGAAGCCCGAGATGGTGATGGATGAACGCGGCATCAAATCGACCGTGGTGATCTTTGGCGGCGCGCGCATCCCCGCGCCCGATCACGCCGACGAAGCACGCACGCCAACGCTGGCGGGATTGTCGAAATATTACGAGGAAGCCCGCCGTTTCGCCTATCTGATGACCGAGCGCAGCCAGCAGACCTATGGCAAGGAGTTCGTGATCTGCACCGGCGGCGGTCCCGGTGTGATGGAGGCGGGCAATCGTGGCGCGGAAGAGGCGGGCGGTCAGTCCATCGGGCTTGGCATCGTGCTACCCCATGAACAGGCGCCGAACCACTATGTCACCCCGGCTTTGTGCTTCAATTTCCACTATTTCGCGATCCGCAAGATGCATTTCCTGATGCGGGCCCGTGCGGTCACGATCTTCCCCGGCGGCTTTGGCACGCTGGATGAGATGTTTGAAACGCTAACGCTGATCCAGACCCGCCGGATGGAGCGGATTCCGGTCCTGCTGTTTGGGCGCGAATTCTGGGAAGAGGTGCTGAACCTGCCCGCCTTGGCGAAGGCAGGAACCATCAGCGAAGCCGATCTGGACCTGATCCGCTATGTCGAGACGGCGGATGAGGCGGTCGAGATTATCGATGGGTGGAATGCCGTCAGTAGTTAATCCTGACGGCAAAACGAAGGCCCTGAATGAGGCGATGGTATGGATCGCTTAGGTGAAGACGCCGCCTAATTCGGGAAACCCTTCGCCGTCCGCAATTCGCCAGTAACCAGACCGCGCCAGTTTTTCTGCTTGCCGGTCAGGAATTGGGTCACGGCGGGGTCGTCCTTGTCCAGCACCCCAAGATGCACCAGCAATGCCGTCACGGCGGCCTCGCTGGCGCGGGTGGCGCCGTCGCTGATCTTTAGCGCAAAGCCCAGGCCCTGTTCTGGCAGGATGCCGACAAAGACCGCCTCGGCACCGGTCTTGACCGCGACCTGCCCCCCCATCGCGCGCATCAGGATGGTGCAGGCGCGCCCCTCTCCCGCGACCATTTCAGGATGACGGCGCATGGCATCGGTCAGACGGCGCATCGCCTGCCCGCGCCGATCGCTGCCCGGATTGGCGAATGCGGCCATCGAGCGGCCCAGACCCTCCAGCGTGCAGGACCAGTTCGGAGCGGAACAGCCGTCGATGCCGTAACCGGGGCTGGTCTCACCCGTCACCTCTTCGAACGCGGCCTTGACGGCCCGCTGCACGGGGTGGCTTGGATCGACATATTCCGGGCCACCGCGAAGGTGACGATTCAGTGTCAGAAATCCCGCATGCTTGCCCGAACAGTTGTTGTGCAACTGGCACGGCGCACTGTCAGAGCAGGTGAGACGGCGGTTTTCATCGCTATCCTGCGGCATATGGCTGCCGCAGCGCAGATCGGGTTCTTCCAGCCCAAGCGTCGAAAGCCAGCTCTCTACCGCTTCGGTATGAATTTTCGCGCCATTATGGCTGGCACAGGCCAAGGCAAGCTGACGCTCGGTCAGGCCAGCGGCGTCGGCGGCACCGCTTTCGATCAGGGGCAGGGCCTGCATCATCTTGCAGGACGAGCGCGGGAAGATGGTTCGGCTTGGATCGCCCCATGCTTCGACAACGCCGCGGCTGTCGCAGACCACCACATGCCCCCGATGCAGGCTTTCAAGCTGCCCGCCCCGCCATAATTCGATCAACTCGGCCGTTTGCATCCTGTTTCCCCTGACAATTGCGCGATTTTCTGCCTTGAACTCTTTTTTTCGTAGGACGATTTTGGGTATCCTGACCAGAGATGGTTGAAAAGACCACCGCAATCAGGAAGAACGCCGAACGAAGCGGCGAACTCAATGGCAGGAGGCCAGAGCATGAACATCACCACGCTGCGCGGCATAACCGCCGCCCTCGCCCTGATCGCAGGGATGGGTGCGGCCACCGCGCAGGAATCCACGAATGTCGTAGCCACCGAAGGCGACTGGACCGTCTTCGCAGCCGACAATCCGCGCGAATGCTGGGCGGTTTCACCCCCCCGTGCGACACAAAACACGGATTCCAGCGGCAGCCCGCGTGAGGTGACTCGTGGCGATATTCGCCTGTACGTCGCCTATCGTCCGGGCTCGAATGGCGAGGTGTCGTTCACCGGCGGCTATCCTTTCGCGCC
This sequence comes from Paracoccus caeni, assembly GCF_016629665.1. Classification (GTDB taxonomy): domain Bacteria; phylum Pseudomonadota; class Alphaproteobacteria; order Rhodobacterales; family Rhodobacteraceae; genus Paracoccus; species Paracoccus caeni. The sequence continues at coordinate 203,480 of NZ_JAEPRQ010000001.1, read as the reverse complement.
GGATTCGACGGTCGAGGTTGATATCGGCGGGCAGAAGTTCAACCTGTTCACCGAAGGCGAAAGCGCATGGACCGGCAGCCCGTCCGATGATGAAAAGCTGGTTGGCGCACTGCGCAGCGGCTCGAACGCGGTCGTGACCGGGCGTTCGTCGCGCGGCACGGTGACCAAGGACACGTTCAGCCTTGCCGGGATCACGGCGGCCACGAACACCGCCCGCCAGCGCTGCCAGTAACGGCATCTGAAGGGCCTGAACCCGGTCCTGTCGCCTGATGGCGACAGAGTCGGTATTTGAACAACGAAGAAGCGGCGGGGCTGGTTGATTTTCAGCTCCGCTTCGCTTATTTGCAGGTCTTTCAGCAAGCACCGGTAGCCAAATGTCCGCCCCCATCACGCAGGATGTCCTGACCATTCCCCGCAAACTGCCGGAAGGCGGGCGGATCAATATCGTCGGACTGACCCGCAATCAGTTGCTTGATGCGTTGCTGGAAGCCGGAACGCCCGCAAAGCAGGCCAAGATGCGCGTGGGGCAGGTTTGGCAGTGGATCTACCATTGGGGCGTGCGTGATTTTGCCCAGATGACCAATCTGGCCAAGGAATATCGCGCCCTCTTGACCGAGAAGTTCGAGATCGGCCTGCCCGAGATCGTCACCCGTCAGGTCAGCGCCGACGGCACCCGCAAATATCTGCTGCGCATCGCCGGGGGCCATGAGGTCGAGGCGGTCTATATCCCCGAAGAGGGTCGCGGGACGCTGTGCGTCAGCTCTCAGGTGGGCTGCACGCTGACCTGTTCCTTCTGTCATACCGGCACGCAAAAGCTGGTGCGCAACCTGACTCCGGGCGAGATCGTCGGGCAATTGCTGGTGGCGCGCGACGATCTGGGCGAATGGCCGATCCCCGGCGCGCCCAAGGACGAAACCCGACTGGTCAGCAATATGGTGCTGATGGGCATGGGCGAGCCGCTGTATAACTTCGAATCCGTGCGGGATGCGATGCAGGTGGTGATGGACAATGAGGGGCTGTCGCTGTCGCGCCGCCGCATCACATTGTCCACCAGCGGCGTCGTGCCAGAGATTGCCCGCACCGCGGAAGAGATCGGCTGCCTGCTGGCCGTCAGCTTCCATGCGACGACGGATGAGGTGCGGAACACTTTGGTTCCGATCAACCGCCGCTGGAATATCGAGGCTTTGCTGGCTGCGCTGCGCGAATATCCCCGGCTGTCCAACAGCGAGCGGATCACCTTTGAATATGTGATGCTGGACGGGGTGAATGACAGCGATGCCGATGCGCGCCGGTTGGTGAAGCTGATCCGGGGGATCCCGGCGAAGATCAACCTGATCCCCTTCAACGAATGGCCCGGCGCGCCCTATAAACGCTCAAGCTGGGAACGGATTCAGGCTTTTGCCGATATCGTCCACAAGGCCGGTTATGCCAGCCCGATCCGCACCCCCCGCGGCGAGGATATCATGGCGGCCTGCGGCCAGTTGAAATCCGCGACAGAGCGGGGACGGAAATCCAAGGCTCAGGTCGCGGCAGAGGCTGCTGCGGGCTAGGCTTCTATCTGACAGTCGATTTATTCGGCCTAGGGCCGCTTGCTGTCACCTGACTGTTTCAAGGTCATGCTTGACTGCTGCACGCAGGCATCCCTCAACCTGCGCCCAGTCCGACCATTGGCCGGCGCTCGCTTGGCAGAGCGGGCGTCGGTGACTACCCGATCATCTGCCAGATCAGCCGCAGCGCCAGCAGGGTCGAGGTCGCGACCAGCAACGGCTTGATCAGCCGCGCCCCGATCCGCGCGGCAAGCCTTGCGCCAAGCGCTGCCCCGGCGATTTGGGCCAAGCCCATCATGATGCCGATCGACCAAAGTGGCTTGGCGACCAATGCGAATGCCAGCAGGCCGCCCAGATTCGAGGCAAAGTTCAAAAGTTTCGTATGCGCCGTCGCTTTGAGAACGCCGTAGCCTGCCAGAGTCACAAAGCCGATCATGTAAAATGATCCTGCGCCCGGCCCCAACAGGCCATCGTAGAAGCCGACCAGAGGAACAATTGTGATGGCAAACACCGCGGGGGCGACGCGCTGGACGCGATCCAGATCATTCAGGCCCGGCTTCAGCGCGAAAAAGGCAGCGATCCCGATCAGGATGACCGGCAGGACGAAGCGAAGCCATTCAGTCGGCAGATAGCTGACCAGAAACGCGCCCGCCGCTCCGGCGACACCTGCGGCCAAGGCGGCTTGCCATTGCTTTCGGGGGTCCACCAGCCCACGCCTTGCATAGCTGACCGCAGCAGTCGCCGCGCCGAAGATGCCCTGCACCTTGTTGGTCGCCAGCGCCTGCACGGGCGGCACTCCGGCCAGCAGCAAGGCCGGGACGGTAATCAACCCGCCGCCGCCCGCAATCGCGTCGATGAAACCGGCGAAAAAGCCGGCGGCGATAAGAACAAGGATCAGATCGGGGGCAAGGTCCAGCATGGCCGCCCATTGCGCCCGATTTCGGGGGTTGTAAAGGTGGTTGGGTCGGGTTTGCGGTATTTGGACAACGAAGAAGGGGATGACCATGTTTGACCGGCTGAAACATCGTGTCGTGCAGGCGCCCATGGCTGGCGTATCGACACCGGCGCTGGCGGCAGCTGTTGCGGAGGCGGGCGGCTTTGGTTTCGTGGCGCTTGGCGCGATCGACGCGGGCGCCGCGCGAGAGCAGATTGCCGCGACCCGTCAGCAGACCAGCCAGCCCATCGGCGTGAACCTGTTCTGCCACCGCCCGCAGGCCCGTAACCCCGAACTTGAGGCGAAATGGCTGGCGAAGCTGGCCCCCGACTTCGCCCGCTTCGATGCCGAGCCGCCCAAGGCGCTGCGCGACATCTATCCCAGTTTCGTCGAGAATGACGCGATGCTGGCAGCCTTGGTGGAATTGCAGCCCGCCGTGGTGAGCTTTCACTTTGGCCTGCCCCGCGCCGACCAGATCAGCGCGTTGCGCGATGCCGGGGCGATGCTGTGGGCAACGGCGACATCGGTTGAAGAGGCGCAGGCGATCAAGGATGCGGGGATCGATGTGCTGGTGGCGCAGGGCTGGCAGGCAGGCGGTCATCGCGGGATGTTCGACCCTGATGCGCCAGATGAGCGGCTGGAAACGCTGGCGTTGGTCCGGGCACTGAAGCCTCTGGGCCTGCCGGTTGTGGCAGCGGGGGCGATCATGGACCGGAACGATGCGCGTGCCGCAATCGAGGCAGGGGCCGTTGCGGTGCAATGCGGATCGGCCTTCCTGCTGTCGCCCGAGGCTGGGACAACCCAGCCTCACCGAAAGGCGATGAGCGAACAGCAGACGGTGATGACCAAGGCAATTTCAGGCCGTCCGGCGCGCGGGCTTTCGAACCTGTTCACCCGGATCGATGATAGCGGCACCCCCGGTTATCCCCATACCTACGACGCCGGAAAGGCGCTGATCGCAGCCGCCAAGGCCAAGGGCGAGACCGGCTATGGCGCCTATTGGGCAGGGACCGAAGCGGCCCGTGCGGTCGCGCGACCAGCCGCCGAAACCGTCGCGGCGATCAGCCCGTGACGAACTCATCGACCCGGTAGCCCTGTAGGTAAAGCAGGGCCGTCAGGTCGCCATGATTGATACGGATCTGCGCCTGCTCGGCCACTGCCGGTTTGGCGTGAAGCGCAACGCCGGTGCCCGCGATTTGCAGCATCCCCAGATCGTTGGCTCCATCGCCGACCGCAATCGCCTCGGCGGGGGTGATGCCAAGGCGCGCGGTCACCTGCTCCAGCGCCTCGACCTTGGCTTCGCGGCCAAGGATCGGCAGGGCAACATGGCCGGTCAGCACGCCTCCATCAGCCAGCAGCGTATTGGCGCGATCCTCGTCAAAGCCCAGCATTCTGGCGACAGGCCCGGTAAAGACGGTAAACCCGCCCGAGACCAGCAAGGCATAGCCGCCATTGGCCCGCATCGTCGCGACCAGTTCGGGACCGCCCGGTGCAAGCGTGATTCGGGTCCTGAGCACCTCGGCCACGACCGTTTCCGGCAGCCCGGCCAGCAGGCCGACTCGCTCGACCAGTGCCTCGTGGAAATTCAGCTCGCCATTCATGGCGCGGGCGGTGATGTCGGCCACGCGCGGGCCGACGCCTGCGAAATCGGCAAGCTCGTCGATGCATTCCTGTTCGATCATGGTCGAATCCATGTCGGCGATCAGCAGCGACTTGCGCCGCCCTTCGCTGCGCTGGATCGCCAGATCAACGCCCTGACCCTGCAACTGCGACCAGATATCGTTGAAATCATCAGGGATTCGCAGCAGATCGAATTCGACCGCAATGCCGGGATTAAGCCAGCGCAGCTCGCCGCCGCCCCATGCTTTCGCCAGTGCTTCAAGCGGCGCTGCATCCAGATTGGCGCGGCTTGGCGCGGCGATCAGCGTGACGGTGAACATGGCGACTCCCTTTGCAGACGATCTGCGGTGTAAGCGAAAGTTTTTGCTTGCGCTAGCAGTGAGTCGGCTCTATTTCCGGCGGCGGGACACCCTTCCCCAACGAAGGGCTTTTAGCTGGAAGGCTAGTTACATGAGCGATCTGACGATCCCGGCTGCGCGCCCGGTCAATCCGCGTTTTTCCTCTGGCCCTTGCGCCAAGATTCCCCATTACAATCTGGACCTTCTGGCGGATGCTCCGCTTGGTCGCTCGCACCGTGCCGCTGTCGGCAAGGCGAAGCTGGCCGAGGCGATCGAGCTGACCCGCGAGGTTCTTGGCGTGCCTGCGGACTATCGCATCGGCATCGTGCCCGGTTCGGATACCGGCGCGGTCGAGATGGCGATGTGGACCATGCTGGGCGCCCGCCCCGTCGAGATGCTGGCCTGGGAAAGCTTCGGCGAAGGCTGGGTCACCGATGCCGTGAAACAGCTGAAACTGGATGCGACCGTCCGCAAGGCCGAATACGGCAAGATCGTCGATTTCGCCGAAGTCGATTTCGACAAGGATGTCGTTTTCACATGGAACGGCACCACGTCGGGTGTCCGCCTTCCGAATGGCGATGCAATCCCGGCTAACCGTCAGGGTCTGACCATTTGCGACGCGACCAGCGCGGCCTTTGCCATGGATCTGCCGTGGGACAAGCTGGATGTGGTGACCTTTAGCTGGCAGAAAGTGCTGGGCAGCGAGGGCGCACATGGCATGCTGATCCTGTCGCCGCGTGCGGTCGAGCGGCTGGAAAGCTATGTCCCAGACCGTCCGCTGCCGAAGATTTTCCGGCTGACAAAGGGCGGCAAGCTGATCGAGGGCATCTTCAAGGGTGAGACGATCAACACCCCGTCGATGCTGGCGGTCGAGGATTATCTGGTCGCGCTGAAATGGGCGCAGTCCATCGGCGGGCTGCAAGGTCTGGTTGCCCGGGCCGATGCCAATGCCGGTGCCGTGCGTGATTTCATCGCGGACAAAGACTGGATCGCCGATCTGGCCGAGGACCCGGCGACGGCTTCGACGACCAGCGTTTGCCTGAAATTCACCGATCCCGCCATTAAAGACGGTGCCGCCTTTGCCAAGGCCGTTGCCAAGCGGCTGGAAAAGGAAGGCGTGGCGCTGGACGCCGGGGCGTATCGCGATGCGCCTGCCGGGCTTCGGATCTGGTGTGGATCGACGGTCGAGGCCTCCGATGTCGCGGCGCTGATGCCATGGATCGAATACGCCTATCGCGCCGAACTGGCCGCACAGGCCTGACGCCTTGAGGCCGGGGGACTTTGCGCCCCCCGGACCCCCCGCAGGATATTTTTCTGAAGAAGATGAACACAGCGCCCTTGGGTGAGAGGGTGCGGCATACAAGGATGACTGAAATGCCCAAGGTTCTTGTCTCTGACAAACTGTCGGAAACCGCCGTCCAGATTTTTCGCGATCGCGGCGTTGACGTGGATTACCTGCCCGATCTGGGCAAGGATAAGGAAAAGCTGGCCGAGGTGATCGGGCAGTATGACGGTCTGGCGATCCGCTCGGCGACCAAGGTGACCGAGAAATTGCTGGAAGGTGCGACCAACTTGAAGGTTGTGGGTCGGGCCGGGATCGGTGTGGATAACGTCGATATTCCGGCGGCCTCGAAGAAGGGCGTGATCGTGATGAACACGCCGTTCGGGAACAGCGTCACCACCGCCGAACATGCCATTGCGATGATGTTCGCCGTTGCGCGGCAATTGCCCGAGGCGAGCGTCAGCACCCATGCCGGGAAGTGGGAGAAGAACCGCTTCATGGGGGTGGAGCTGTTCAACAAGACCCTGGGTGTGATCGGCGCCGGGAATATCGGCTCTATCGTCATCGACCGGGCGCTTGGGCTGCATATGAAGGTGCTGGCCTATGATCCCTTCCTCTCTGAGGATCGCGCCAAAGAGATCGGCGTGACCAAGGTCGAACTGGACGATCTGTTGGCGAAGGCGGATTTCATCACCTTCCACGTGCCGCTGACCGACAAGACCCGCAACATCCTGTCGCGTGAGGCGATCGCCAAGCTGAAGCCGGGCGTGCGGATCATCAACTGTGCCCGTGGCGGTCTGGTCGATGAGGAGGCCTTGGCCGAGGCGTTGAAGGAAGGCCGCGTTGCCGGTGCTGCCTTCGATGTCTTTGCGGTCGAGCCTGCGACGGAAAGCCCGCTGTTCAATCTGCCGAACGTAGTGGTGACCCCGCATCTGGGCGCCTCGACCACCGAGGCGCAAGAGAATGTGGCGTTGCAGGTGGCCGAGCAGATGGCCGATTACCTGCTGACCGGCGCCGTGCAGAACGCGTTGAACATGCCCTCGGTCACTGCCGAGGAAGCCGCGATCATGGGGCCGTGGATCAAGCTGGCCGGGCATCTGGGCTCTTTCGTGGGTCAGATGACCGATGAGCCGATCAAGGCGATCAACGTGCTTTATGATGGCGTCGTGTCAGAGATGAACCTGAACGCGCTGAATGCTGCGGTGATCGCGGGCGTGATGAAGGCGACAAACCCGGATGTGAACATGGTTTCCGCCCCTGCTATCGCCAAGGATCGTGGCATTCAGATCGCCACCACCCGGCAGGACAAGGCGGGTGTGTTCGAGGGCTATATCAAGCTGACGGTGGTGACGGATCGCCGTGAACGCTCGCTGGCCGGGACGGTCTTCAGCGATGGCAAGCCGCGTTTCATTCAGATCCGGGGCATCAATATCGATGCCGAGGTAGGCTCGCACATGCTTTACACCCGCAACAAAGACGTGCCGGGCGTGATTGGTGCGCTTGGGACGGTGCTGGGCGATCTGGGCGTCAACATTGCGAACTTTACTCTGGGTCGTTCGGCTGAAGGGAATGACGCGATTGCCATCCTGTATCTGGACGAGGCGATCAGCGACGCGGCCTTGGCGGCGTTGGACAATAGCGGCAAGTTCTTGCAAGCGCGCCGGCTTCAATTCGAGCTTTGACATCCTGCCGCGCGCCCTTGACGAATGGGCGCGCGGCATCTCTTGTGCCGCAGCGGCCATGGGCCGGTCGAGCAGAGGTGCAAGATGCGACTATATGCAATCGGGGACGTTCACGGGCAGTTGGACCTGCTGAAAGCCGCGCATGAGCGGATTTTTCATGATGGCGGTCGGGATGCGCTGATCGTGCATGTGGGCGATCTGGTCGACAGAGGCCCGGATTCGCGCGGAGTCGTTGATTACCTGATGACGGGCCAGGATCGGGGGCAGCCATGGGTGGTGACCCGTGGCAACCATGACCGCTTCCTGCCGAAATTCATGCATGACCCGGATTGGGTTGATCCCGGCCTTGCCTCGCAACGTCACTGGCTGGACCATCCGGGTTTAGGTGCGGCGGCGACGCTGGCATCCTATGGGCTGGACGCGGATCTGCCCCGTGCGGAGTTGCTGGAGCAGACGCGGCGCGCTGTGCCGGAAGCACATGCCACCTATCTGGCGTCGCTGCCGCTTTACTATCTGCATCCTCTGGCGCTGGTCGTGCATGCGGGCATCCGGCCCGGTGTCGATTTGCAGGATCAGGATGAACAGGATTTGGTCTGGATCCGGCAGGGTTTTCTGGAAAGCACGGATGATTTCGGGCCGCTGGTCGTTCACGGTCACACGGCGCTGGAAACGGCCACCCATTACGGCAATCGCCTGAACATCGATGGCGGCGCTGCCTATGGCCGCCCGCTTTGTGCCGTTGTGATTGAACCCGGCCAGGTGCATCTTTTACAGGATGATGGCCGTGTGCCGCTGACGCCGGAGAATTCGTGATGCGTTTGTTTGCTGTCTTGGCGGTTCTGTGCAGCCTTCCCGTTGGTGTGGCTGCGGAAGAGGTGGGCAAGGTCGGGGTCGATTGGGTCGGCAACGACATCATCGTTGAGGCCATCGCCGATCCAAAGGTCGGCGGTGTCACCTGTCATCTGGCCTATTTCGAACGCTCGACCTTCGATCGGTTGCGGCAGGGGAACTGGTTCGAGGATCCCTCGAACAGCGCCATCGAATGCGTCCAAACGGGGCCAATCGATCTGAGCCAGATCGAGCGGGGGCCAGAGGGTGAGAATGTGTTCAGCGAAGGCCGGTCGCTGATCTTCAAATCGCTGCGGGTCAAGCGGATCTATGATGAGGAAAATCACGTCCTGATCTATCTGGCCCATGCGAATGAGGTGACCGAAGGTTCGGCCAAAATGGCCATCTCGACGGTTTCGGTGAATCCGCCGCAGGCTGCGGAAGTCGATAGATAACGCAGCCAGATTTGCTGTATAATATGGCAGGTTCCAGCCTCAGATGATGCAAATTCTGCCCATCTGGTGGACAGAATCGGTCAACAGGCATAGAACCCCGCCAGTCTGACCAAACGGTCCAAATATCGTCGTGGAATCCTCAATGCACGCACAGCTGCGAGTGGCAAAATTCAGTCTTGGCCAGATCGTGCGGCACCGCAGCCGCCCGTTTCGTGGCGTGATTTTCGACGTCGATCCCGAATTCGCGAATACTGAAGAATGGTACGACTCGATCCCTGAAGACGCGCGCCCGGCGAGGGACCAGCCGTTCTACCATCTCTATGCCGAGACCGAGGCGACATATTACGTCGCCTATGTCTCGGAGCAGAATCTTGAGCCGGATTCCTCGGGTGAGCCGCTGGAACATCCCGAAGTCATGGAAATGTTCGGCGATTTCGAAGACGGGCGCTATCCGCTGAACGAGCCGCTGAACTAAGACGCCGCTGATCGCTGAGCGCTGTCCATCCCGTCAGGCCTGTTCCATCGGAACCGAAAAAGCCAGAAAATTCCGGTGTTTTTCGCGATAGTAGCACAAGGATTGCGTCAAACCCTGAATCAGGCACCAGCCAAAGCCGCCTTCGGGCAGGTCGTCCGAATCGGGCGCGGGCATGCTGCGCGGGGCCAGACATTCTTCGGGCAGCGAGATGCCGTCATCAGTGATGGCGCAGGCGATACCGCTGTCATGGCGAACGACGGTGACATGGATCCACGGCAGACGCGCCGGTGCGGTCTGATCGCCAAATCCCGCATGTTCGGCCACGTTGTTCATCACCTCTGCAAGCACCAGTTCCAGACGGCCCAGTGTCCCGGCATCCACCGCCCCGCCAAAGCGGGCGCGAATGTCAGTCAGCGCGGCGCGCACGGCATCGCTTTCAGCGCGGAACACCCGATGGAACATCGGTTCGGTCTTGAGTTGGCGGCAGCCATGAAACCCGGCTTTCTGCCGGTCGGTCGAGGTCATCTTTCCATTCTCCTCTGTAAATGGCTCAGGTAACTTCGGACTGGATCTGGAACACCGTATCCATCCGGGTCAGTCGGAAGACGCGTTCGACATTCGGGGTCATCCCGACAAGGATGATCGGCAGTTCGGAAGGTAGCGCCTTGCGCACCGCGACCATGGCCCCAAGTCCCGAACTGTCCATGAAGTCAACGCTGCGCATATCCATCTGCACGGGCTTTCGTCCCTGCAACACGATCTCGCGCATCTTGTCCTTGAAACTGGTGGCAATCGCGGCGTCGATCCGCGGCTCTTTCACCGTGATGGCGATGTGGCCTCCGGTATCGGCGACGATCAGTTGCATGTTACCTCTCCACTTTGGATTCATTGGACCTGACTAGGCCCAAAAGGTTAGCATCCGGTAAGTGGAGGCGGGTGGAATGGGGGAAATGATGACAAATCGAGACATTTTCATCCTGGGCGCGGCGCGAACGCCGATGGGTGGGCTGCAGGGCGCATTGTCGGGGCAGGCAGCGGCCGAACTTGGCGGCGTAGCGATCCGGGCGGCGCTGGAACGTGCGCAGAAGGCACCAGAGGCGGTCGATGCGCTGTTCATGGGCTGTGTTTTGCCCGCAGGACAGGGTCAGGCTCCGGCGCGACAATCGGGCTTTGCTGGCGGTTTGCCGAAATCGGTGCCTGCGACCACGCTGAACAAGATGTGCGGATCGGGGATGCAGGCGGTGATGATGGCCGCCGATGCGATCAAGGCGGGCAGCGCCGATCTGGTTGTGGCGGGCGGTATGGAGAGCATGTCAAACGCCCCCTATCTGCTGCCGAAAATGCGCACCGGCGCCCGGCTGGGACATGGGCAGGTGATCGACCACATGTTTCTTGACGGGCTTGAGGACGCCTATGACAAGGGCCGTCTGATGGGCACCTTTGCCGAGGATTGCGCCAGCGAGTTCGGCTTTACCCGCGAGGCGCAGGATGAATATGCGCTGGCAAGCCTGTCGCGGGCGAAAGAGGCGATTACATCGGGTGCCTTCGCAACCGAAATCGCGGCGGTCACCATGGCGGGACGCAAGGGCGATATCATCGTGGACACCGACGAACAGCCCGGCAATGCGATGCCCGAGAAAATCCCGCTGCTGAAGCCCGCATTCCGCAAGGATGGCACGGTGACGGCGGCGAATAGCAGCTCGATCTCGGACGGGGCGGCGGCGCTGGTGATCAGTGGTGACGGCAATGGCGCCATCGCGCGGATCATGGGTTATGCCAGCCACGCGCAAGAGCCGGGGCAGTTTCCGACCGCGCCGGTCCCTGCCGCAGAAAAGCTGTTGGCGAAGCTGGGCTGGACCACGGATGATGTCGATCTGTGGGAGGTGAACGAGGCTTTCGCGGTCGTGCCGATGGCCTTCATGGCGCGGATGAACATCCCGCATGACAAGGTGAACGTGAATGGCGGTGCCTGTGCGCTTGGCCATCCGATCGGGGCTTCGGGGGCGCGGATCATCGTCACGCTGATTCATGCGCTGCAAGCCCGCGGTGGCAAGCGCGGCGTGGCGGCGATCTGTATCGGCGGTGGCGAGGGCACCGCCATCGCGGTGGAACTGACTTGAGCCTGCTGAAAACTTCAGCAACAGGCGGTAACTACGCCCAGCGCGCCATCATCGCACCCGCCATATTGCGGAACTTTCGTGCATTTCACGGTTTTCCTCTGTGGACTTCATCCAACTGCCTCTCAATCATCAAGGGGCGGCAGGGCGTATAAAAGGTGCCGTCCAGTTTGAGGGGACAATGGAATACTACGATGAGATGTACTCCGGCGGTCAGGTTCGCGAACCCTATGCGCGGCTGAGCGAGTGGGTCGATACCATGCCCGCCGACTTCCGGCAGATGAAACAAGCCGAAGCCGAAGCTCTTTTCCGCCGTATCGGCATCACCTTCGCCGTCTATGGTGAGGGTGGCGATCCCGACCGGCTGATCCCCTTCGACATGATGCCCCGCGTGTTCGAGCAGGCTGAATGGCGCCGCCTTGAACGCGGCATCAAGCAGCGCGCCCGTGCGCTGAACGCTTTCCTGCGCGATGTCTATGGCCGGGCCGAGATCGTCCGCGCCGGTCGCATCCCCGCCCGGTTGGTCTATCAGAACGAGGCTTACGAAAAGGCGGTGGTCGGCGTCGTGCCCCCACGCGGCGTCTATAGCCACATCATCGGGATCGACCTTGTGCGGACCGGCAAGGACGAGTTCTTCGTTCTGGAAGATAATTGCCGCACCCCGTCGGGCGTCAGCTATATGCTGGAAAACCGCGAGATCATGATGCGGATGTTCCCGCAGCTTTTCCGGCAGAACCGGATCGAGCCGGTGGATCAATATCCGGAACTGCTGCGCCGCACGCTGGAATCGGTGGCCCCGCCGAAATGCAGCGACCGGCCGACCTGCGTTGTCCTGACCCCCGGCCATTTCAACAGCGCCTATTATGAACACAGCTTCCTTGCCAACCTGATGGGTGTGGAGCTGGTCGAGGGGCAGGATCTCTTTGTGGACGGTGAATTCGTCTATATGCGGACGACCCAAGGTCCGAAGCGCGTCGATGTGATCTATCGCCGGATCGATGACCCCTATCTTGATCCGCTGTGCTTCCGGCCCGATTCCATGCTGGGCATTCCAGGGCTGATGGATGTCTATCGCTCGGGCGGGGTGTCGATCTGTTCGGCCCCCGGTGCGGGCGTCGCCGATGACAAGGCGATCTATACCTTCGTGCCGGAAATGGTCCGCTTCTATCTGGGGGAAGAGCCTATCCTGAACAATGTCCATACATGGACGCTGTGGAAACAGGACGACTATAAATATGTCATGGAGCATCTGCCCGAACTGGTGGTGAAAGAGGTTCACGGCTCGGGCGGTTACGGCATGCTGGTCGGCCCGAAATCGACCAAGGAAGAGATTGACGCCTTCCGCAAGAAGATCGAGGCGAACCCCTCGAACTATATCGCCCAGCCGACCCTGGCGTTGTCCACCACCCCCACCTTTGTCGAAGAGGGCATCGCGCCGCGCCATGTGGACCTGCGCCCCTATTGCCTTTGCGGTGACCGGATCGAACTGGTGCCAGGCGGGTTGACCCGTGTGGCGCTGCGCGAAGGCAGTCTTGTCGTCAACTCGTCGCAAGGCGGGGGCGTCAAGGACACCTGGGTTCTTTCAGAGTAAGAAGGGGGACAAGCCATGCTAAGCCGTACAGCCTCGAACCTCTTCTGGATGGGCCGCCACCTGGAGCGCGCCGATACCGCCGCCCGCCTGCTGGATGTGGGTCAGCGGATCACGCTGATGCCGAATACCGAGACCGGGTATCAGAACGAATGGGCCTCGCTTTTGCAGGCTTCGGGCACCGCCGATCTATTTGCCGAGAAATATGGCGAAGTCAGTCAAGAGAAGATCGAGGAATTCGTCTTTTTCGACCGCGACAACCCGTCCTCGGTTGCCTCTTGCATCGAAAAGGCGCGGGAATCGGGCCGGATCGTGCGGACGGCGCTGACATCTCAGGTCTGGGATGCGCTGAACATCACCTATCAGGATCTGCGCAAGCTGGAACGCACCGCGCGGTCCAAGCTGGATACCGCGACGCTGACCGATTTCACCACCTCCAGCACCTCGACCGTGCGCGGCGCGATCAATGCCACCCAGCTTCGCAACGACGGCTGGCATTTCATGAACCTTGGCTATGGGCTGGAACGCGCGGATGCGACGGCCCGGCTGCTGGACGTGAAATATTACGTGCTGCTGCCCCGGATCGAGTTTGTCGGCTCGGGCCTTGATACCTATCAATGGCAGGTGATCCTGCGGGCGCTGTCGGCGCATCGGGCCTATCATTGGGCCTATGGTGGCGACATTACCGCGGGTCAGGTGGCGGATTTCCTGATCCTGAACGGAGAAAGCCCGCGTTCGCTGATCACCTCGCTTTACGAGGCGGTCTGGAACCTTGAAGGGATTGCCAAACGCTATGGTGAAACGGTGCCCAACAAGGCCCGCGACAAGGCGCGTGAGGTTCTGGCCGGGTTGCAATCGCGCGACATCGACATGATCTTTGACGAAGGATTGCACGAGTTCCTGACATGGTTCATCGGCGAGATCGGTGCGATTTCGACCCTCGTGCATGAAGATTATCTGCTGGGAGGAGCCTGACCGATGAAATTGCGGGTCACGCATCAGACGGTCTATCGCTATGACCATCCGATCCGAAACATCGTGCAAAGCCTTCGCCTGACGCCTTCGGTCTTTGAAGGGCAGAAGACGCTGGAATGGAATATCGAGGTGACTGGCGGCATCCGGGGTCCGGGTTTCCGCGATGGCGCGGGCGACTGGATCGAGGGCTGGACCGTGCGCGGGCCGATGGAAGAGGTGGCGGTTTCGATCACCGGCCGGGTCGAGACCCGCGACACGGCGGGGGTTTTGCGGGGCCACCGCGAGATGATCAATCCGCTGGCCTATCTGCGGGACAGCGATGCGACCAAGGCTGATAAAGGGCTGCGCGCATTGGCGGCATCCGTCAGCGATCACGCGGATAATCTGGATCTGGCGCATAAGCTGTCGGCGGCTGTGTCGGAAGCGATTGCCTATGAGCCGGGGGTAACGGAATCGCAGACGACCGCGGCAGAGGCGCTGAAACTGGGCAAGGGCGTCTGTCAGGACCACACCCATGCCCTGATGGCGGTCGCACGGCTGCGCGATCTGCCGGCGCGATACGTCTCGGGCTATCTGCACGCAACGGTGGATGGCGAGCCGCACGAGGCGGCTCATGCCTGGGCCGAGATCCATGTCGAAAATATCGGCTGGATCGGATTTGACGCCGCCAACCGCTGCTGCCCGGATGAACGCTATGTGCGCCTTGGCTCGGGTCTGGATGCGTCAGATGCCGCCCCGATCCGGGGGATTGCCGCCGGTCAGGGCGATGAGCGGCTGGATGTCGCGGTTCGTGTCGAGGATATCGACAAGCTGCAAAGCCAGAGCCAAAGCCAGACGCAAAGCTGACCAGAACGATTGGCGGGCTGAACGCCCGCCCTGCGCTTTCGGCTTTTACAGCGTGATCCGATAGCGCGCGAAGCCGCCCTCGCCCTCGCCAGCCGCTTCGATGTTAAGGCCTTTGATGTCGGCCAGATAGGCCTCGCCCGCCCGGCCGCTGTCGAACAGAACCGTGGCGCCATCCAGCGGCTGGAAGGACCAGTTGCCATCGGCCTTGGGGTCGATGGTGCCCTGATCCACGATATAGCGCACGATCACGTCGCGGTTGGTGTCCGGTCCCTCGAACACGATGGTCGAGCCGTCATTGCCGGGGAAGGAACCGCCGCCTTCGGCCCGGTAATTGTTGGTGGCGACGATGAATTCCGCCGCCGGATCGATGGGCTGTCCGTCATAGGCCAGATCGACGATCCGGTTCGCGCCCTCGGCCACCACGTTCCCGTCACGGTCATATTTCGACGGCTGCGACAGGTCGATGCGAAAGGTCACGCCGTCGATGATGTCGAAATTGTAGCTGGGGAAATCCGGGTTCAGCAGCACCTGATCGGCCTCGCCCGGCGTGATCTGGTTGAAGGCCCCGGCGCTGCGTTCCAGCCAGTCCTTGACCTCTGCTCCCGTCACCTTCACCGCCCGGATCGTGTTCGGATAAAGATACAAATCCGCCACGTTCTTGATCGCGATATCGCCTGCCGGAACGTCGGTATAATAATCCGGCCCGCCACGACCGCCCGCCTTGAACGGTGCCGCCGCCGACAGGATCGGCAGCCCTTCATGCGGCGTTCCGGCCAGCATCTGCGCGATATACCACGCCTGCGCATTCGAGACGATCTGCACCGAGGGATCATCCGCCACCAGCGCGAAATAGCTGTAAAGCGGGGCCGAGGTCTTGCCGACCGGGCGGCGCACATAATCCAGCGTTTCCTGATGCTCGGTCGCGACGCTCTCTTCGACCGCCGCCACGCTTTCGACCAGCGGGGTCACATTGCGGTCGGCGTCGCGTTCATAAATCGGGCGCGCTTCCGAGCTGTGGCTGACAATGGTCCAACCGTCGCCCTGCCGTTCCAGTAGCAGATCGACCAGCCCCATATGCGAGCCCCAGAACCCCGCCATCACCCCCGGCTTGCCCGAGATGGTGCCAGCCGCATTATCCACCCCCTCGACCCCGTCAAAATCGGAACCGGGAAAGACCAGATGCGCGTGCCCGGTCAGGATCACGTCGATGCCGTCAACGGCGGCCAGCGGGATGGCGGCATTCTCCATCCCGTCGGTATGGGCGGCCGCGCCGATGCCGGAATGGCACAGCGCAATGACCAGATCGACGCCTTCGTCGCGCAGTTTCGGCACCCAAGCTTCTGCCGCCGCCACGATGTCGCGGGCCGAGACATTGCCCTCTAGATGCTTCCGATCCCATTGCATCACCTGCGGCGGCACGAAGCCGATCACGCCCAGCCGGATCGGGTGGGTCGCGCCAGTGCCATCGGTCAGTTCACGCTCCAGCACGGTATAGGGCGGCAGCAAGGTCTCATCTTCGGTGGGTGCGCTGCCTTGGGTCACAGCGATATTGGCGCAGACCAGCGGAAAGCCCGCGTTGGCAAGGCTTTGCTTCAGAAAATCAAGCCCATAGTTGAATTCGTGATTGCCCAGCGTCCCGGCCTCGACGCCGATTTCGTTCATCGCGGTGACGATCGGATGGGTCTGACCCTCGGCCATGCCACGCTCGTAAGCGATATAGTCGCCCATCGGGTTTCCCTGCAGGAAGTCGCCATTGTCGAACAGGATCGAATTGCCCGCCTCGGCCCGGACGGCATTGATAAGGGCGGCGGTGCGCGATGCGCCCAACGTATCGACCGCCTCATCGGCATAGTAATCATAGGGCCAGACATGGACGTGCAGGTCGGTCGTCTCCATGATCCGCAGATGCGCCTGCCCCGCCTGCGCCCGTGCCGCGAAAGGATGCAGGACGACCAGACCGGCGCCCGCCACGCCCGCCGACAGAAGACCGCGTCGGGTCAGGGGAAACATCGTTTTCATGGTCAACTCCCGTATTGGTTTTTGGCGATGATGCGCGCGAATTGTAACGATTTCGACCCCCTGTCACGCCGCTGGGCGGGTTTCCCCTGCGACAGATTTGCCGCAGCGCCGCAGGTCGCGGATGCCCCGACGAAACGACAGATTGCGAGGCGGTGGGCGGGGGCATAAATTGCCGCGCAAGCTGGATTGGGAAAGCCGATGACCTATTGCGTCGGACTGAAATTGAACGCCGGGCTGGTGCTGCTGTCGGATACGCGCACCAATGCCGGGCTCGACAACATCGCCTGCTACAGGAAGATGTACACGTTCGAGGAACCGGGCGAGCGGGTGGTTGTGGTGATGACCGCAGGCTCGTTATCGGTGACGCAGACGACGCTGGCGCGGCTGGCCGAGGCGATCGATGACGAGATGGCGGATGAGACCACCTCGATCATGAAGGCGCAGACGATGTTGCAGGTCGCCTCGATCATCGGGCATACGCTGTCGCGGACACGACGCGAAATTGTTGAACAAATGCGAGAGTTTAACCAGCAGGCCAGTGCCAGCATGATCGTTGCGGGGCAGCGCAAGGGCGGCGATATGCGGATGTTCCTGATCTACCCGGAAGGCAATTTCATCGAAGCGACGGACGACACGCCCTTCCTGCAAATCGGCGAGCATAAATATGGCAAGCCGATCCTTGACCGGGTAGTGACTCCCGCGACCTCGATGGCGGATGCGCAAAAGGCGGTGCTGCTGTCGATGGATTCGACGCTGCGGTCGAACCTGTCGGTGGGGATGCCGCTGGATCTGGCGGTGATCGAGAAGGATGCCTGCGCGATCACCTCGAAGCGGCGGATTCTGGAGGGCGATCCCGACTTCATGGAGATGAGCGCGGCATGGTCGGCGGCGCTGCGGGACAGCTTCGTCAAGGTCTCTATCTGAGGCCGCGCAACGGGTGCGGGCGTTGCAATCGGTATTTTTGCAACGAAGAAACGGCGATCCGCGCCAGACCAGCAAATGCTGGGATTTTGGCGGCACAGGATATGCACCACGCATGCACAGGATGTGCACAGGCTGTACACCGCTTGCGCACGGTGGGTGTTGCGTGAGGGTTGATGTTATCGGTCCAGTTCTACCGCCGCGAGGTTCGCGATATGCAGGTCGATCTCGGCCATCGGGTCATCGTCGCCCAGATACCACGCCGCCGACAGCCCGGTCCATGCGAGAACCCATTCAAGCAACCGCCGGACCGGCAGGTCGGCTGATGCGCTGACGAGCTTCAGCCGCCTCTGAAACACGCCCGGTAGGGTCGCGACCGGGCGGGTCGGGTCCGACAGGTCAGGATTGGTGAAGATACTGGCATAGTCAAAGGCGCGGTCGCCGATCAGCCGTTTCGGGTCGATGGCAAGCCAACCGCGCGGGCCGAAATCCAGCACGTTGTCATGGTGCAGATCACCATGCAGGGGCAGGATGTCTTGCTGGTCGGACAGAAGGCGCTGCGCCACCTGATGAGCGCGGGGCAGGATGCCGCCATGGGTCGCGGCTGCCGGTTCGAGGTCGCGGAACCAATGGGCAAGGGATATCGGGTTTAGCAGTGGCGTGCGGCGCGGGCGATGCAGGCGGGCGGCAACCTCGCAGAGAATACGCGTTGCCTGATCATCGCGCCCCTTGCGGGCCATATCCGCAAGGCTTTCGGGGCCGGTTGCGCGTTCCAGCAGCAGCGCCTCGTCCTCAAGCGCAAGGACACGGGCGGCGCCGTCGCCGTTCCACCATGCCATCATCGCCGCCCCTTCCCGTTCGTCCGGTTCATGCGACAGCTTCAGCATTGCGGGCTGATCCCCCTGCAAGACCGGCAGCAGATGGGCGGTGTGGGTGGTGATCGGCGCCCCGTCGGCGGTCAGGTTCCAGCGCGTCAGCCAAGGATCGAACATTCTGGATTTCGCCCCCAAAGCCTGTTTCATTCATCGCAAGGGTAAGATTTCGCCGATCGCCGTCAACGTTATCGCTAACGATTGTCCCGAGGCCCAATCTTTCCCGCAAAGGTGGTTGAAGGCCAGGTTTACGTCTGGTTAAGCACCCAAGAATCTCAGGGGGAGTTCGTTCAAGATGACCGACAATTCGCGCCGCGGCAGCCGTATCACGCCGGAAGAGGCATTGGCCTATCACCTCGAACCGCGTCCGGGCAAATTCGACGTGGTGCCATCGACGCCGATGACCACGCAGCGCGATCTGTCACTGGCCTATTCGCCGGGCGTTGCCGTGCCGGTCGAGGTCATCGCCGAGAATCCCGAGACCGCGTATGACTACACCACCAAGGGCAACCTTGTCGCGGTCATCTCGAACGGGACGGCGATCCTTGGTCTGGGCAATCTGGGCGCGCTGGCATCGAAGCCGGTGATGGAGGGCAAGGCGGTGCTGTTCAAGCGCTTCGCCGATGTGAACGCCATCGATATCGAGCTGGACAGCGAAGACGCGGATGAGATCATCAATGCCGTCCGCCTGATGGGGCCGACCTTTGGCGGCATCAACCTTGAGGATATCAAGGCGCCGGAATGTTTCATCATCGAGCAGCGTCTGAAAGAGCTGATGGACATTCCCGTCTTTCATGACGACCAACACGGGACAGCGGTGATCTGCGCGGCGGGCCTGATCAATGCGCTGGAACTGTCGGGCAAGAAGATCGAGGATGTGAAGATCGTCCTGAACGGTGCCGGTGCTGCCGGGATCGCCTGTCTGGAACTGGTCAAGTCGATGGGCGCGCGGCATGAAAACTGCATCATGTGCGACACCAAGGGCGTGATCTATCAGGGCCGCACCGAGGGCATGAACCAGTGGAAATCGGCCCATGCGGTCGTGACCGAGGCCCGCTCTCTGGAGGATGCGATGCGGGGGGCGGATGTGTTCCTTGGCGTCTCGGCCAAGGGCGCGGTGACGCAAGAGATGGTTCAGTCGATGGCCGATAACCCGGTCATTTTCGCGATGGCGAACCCCGACCCGGAAATCACCCCCGAGGATGCCCATGCCGTCCGTCCCGACGCCATCGTCGCCACCGGCCGCAGCGATTACCCCAATCAGGTCAACAACGTCCTTGGCTTCCCCTATCTGTTCCGGGGCGCGCTGGACATCCACGCCCGCGCCATCAACGACGAGATGAAGATCGCCTGTGCCGAGGCTTTGGCGAAGCTCGCACGAGAGGATGTGCCGGATGAGGTGGCGGTGGCCTATGGCCGCAAGCTGCAATTCGGGCGCGATTACATCATCCCGACGCCCTTCGATCCGCGTCTGATCCACGTGATCCCGCCTGCGGTCGCCAAGGCCGGGGCCGATACCGGCGTCGCCCGCCGTCCGATCGAGGATATGGACGGCTACGTCCAGTCGCTGAAGAACCGGATGGACCCGACCGCCGCGATCCTGCAGGGCATCCACGCCCGCGCCAAGCAAAAGCAGGCCCGGATGATCTTTGCCGAGGGCGACGATCTGCGCGTTCTGCGCGCCGCCGTGGCGTGGCAGCGGGGCGGCATGGGTCAGGCGCTGGTCGTCGGGCGCGACAATGACGTGAAAGAGAAGCTGGCAAGCGTCGGTCTTGCCGATGCCGCGCGCGAACTGACCGTGGTGAACGCGGCCAATTCGCGGCATCTGGAGGCCTATCACGAATATCTTTATGCCCGTCTGTGGCGCGAGGGGATCGACCGCGAGGATGCGATCAAGATGGCAAACCGTGACCGGCATGTTTTCTCGGCGCTGATGCTGGCGCATGGGCATGGCGACGGGCTGGTCACCGGGGCCACGCGCAAGAACGCCCATGTTCTGGCCGAATTGCGCAAGGTTTTCGATCTGCGCCCGCAGGACGGGGCGGTGGGGATCACCGGCGTTCTGCATAAGGGCAAGATCATCCTGATCGGCGATACACTGGTTCATGAATGGCCCGAGGCCGAGGATCTGGCCGATATCGCCACCCGTGGCGCGATGGTCGCGCGCGGGCTTGGGCTTGATCCGCGGGTGGCGTTCCTGTCCTTCTCGAACTTCGGCTATCCGCTCAGCGAGCGCGCGATCAAGATGGCGCAGGCCCCGAAGGTGCTGGACGAGCGTGGCGTCGATTTCGAATATGAGGGTGAGATGACGGTGGATGTCGCCCTGAACCCCGAAGCGGCGGCGCGCTATCCGTTCAGCCGTCTGACCGGACCGGCCAATGTGCTTGTGGTTCCGGCGCGGCATTCGGCCTCGATCTCGGTCAAGCTGCTGCAGGAAATGGCGGGGGCGACGGTGATCGGTCCGATGCTGACCGGCACGCCGCATCCGATCCAGATCTGCTCGACCACGTCGAAGGTGAACGACATCCTGAATATGGCAGCAATTGCCGCTGGCGGTCTTGGGGTGATGAAGTAAGCCTCTGGCGCGGTCAGTCTTGGCCGCGCCGCTCCGCCAAGGTGATTTGCCGGTGCCGCTCGCGGAAGCGCTGGCGGTCGGCATCGCTGTATTCATCGACGCAGCGGTGACAGCGGACGCCATCTTCGAATTCGGGGCGCAACCGATCCTCGGGTGAGATCGGGCGGCGGCAGGCATGGCACAGCCCGTGCCGCCCCTGCTGCAAACCATGGGTCAGGCTGACGCGCTGGTCGAAGACGAAGCATTCGCCCTGCCATTTGCTGTCCTCGGCCGGGACATCCTCAAGATATTTCAGGATGCCGCCTTTGAGGTGAAACACATCCTCGACCCCTTGCGACAGTAGGTAGTTCGTCGATTTCTCGCAGCGGATGCCGCCGGTGCAGAACATCGCGATCCGCTTGCCCTCGAACCGATGGGCGTTTGCCTGCCACCATTCGGGGAAGTCGCGAAAACTGCGGGTGCCCGGATCGACGGCGCCTTCGAAGCTGCCGATCCCGACCTCATAATCGTTGCGCGTGTCGATCACCGCCACGTCCGGCGCGCTGATCAAGGCGTTCCAGTCCCGCGCCTCGACGTAATGGCCGACCGAGGCGGTCGGGTCCACGTCGGGCTGACCCATCGTGACGATCTCTCGCTTCAGGCGGACCTTCATGCGGGAAAACGGCATGGTTTCGGCGGGGCTTTCCTTCCATTCGAGATCCGCGCATCCCGGCAAAGCACGGATATGGGCCAGAACCGCATCGATCCCCTGACGGCTGCCTGCGATGGTGCCATTGATCCCCTCTGGCGCCAGAAGCAGCGTGCCCTTGACGCCATTGCTGCAGGCAACCTTGGCCAGCGGCCCCTGAATGGCGGCAGGATCCGGGAATCGGGTAAAGTGATACAGCGCGGCAACGGTCAGCATAAAGGCGGCCATAGCCAGCCACACCCGATCTTGCAAGCATCTGGGGCATTGACCGTGCCTGCGACAGTTTCTACCCATAGGCTTGCCTTGGAGGAGGCTTACGATGTCCAGTGCCCTGATCGTCATCGATATGCAGAACGATTTTTGCCCCGGCGGCGCGCTTGCCGTGACCGGCGGCGATGAAATCGTGCAACCGATCAATGCGTTGATGGGCAATTACGACGCGGTGATCCTGACGCAGGACTGGCACCCTGCCGACCATACCAGCTTTGCCGCGAACCATCCGGGGGCTCAGCCCTTCAGCCTGATCCAGATGCCCTACGGTCCGCAGGTGCTGTGGCCCGCGCATTGCGTGATCGGCACAGCGGGCGCGGATTTCCATGCCGGGCTGGATCTGTCCCGCGCCGATATGGTGATCCGCAAGGGTTTTCGCGCCGGGATCGACAGCTATTCCGCCTTTTTCGAGAATGACCACGTCACGCCGACCGGCCTTGCCGGATATCTGGGCGAACGTGGCCTGACCGCGCTGACCTTTGTCGGCCTTGCCCATGATTTCTGCGTCGCGTGGAGCGCCATCGACGCCGCGAAACAGGGCTTCACCGCCACCGTGATCGAGGCCGCGACCCGCGCCATCGATCTTGACGGCAGCCGCGACCGTGCCCGCGCCGATATGCGCGCCGCCGGCGTCAATCTGGAGTAACGGCCCATGGTCGATATCGCGACGCGCGTCTATAACCACAAATGGAAAATCGATCCGATCGTGCGGTCGCTGATCGATACCGATTTCTACAAACTGCTGATGTGCCAGTCGGTGTTCCGCAACCGGCCCGACACCAATGTCACCTTCAGCCTGATCAACCGCTCGAAATCGATCCGCCTTGCCGAATTGATCGATGAAGGCGAATTGCGCGAACAGCTTGACCATGCCCGCAGCCTGTCGCTGACACGCGGCGAAAGCACTTGGCTGCGCGGCAATACCTTCTACGGCAAGCGCCAGATGTTCCGCTCGGATTTCATGGAGTTTCTGGAAGGGCTGCGCCTGCCCGCCTATCAGCTTGAAAAGCGCGACGGGCAATATGAGCTGACCTTCGAGGGCAAATGGCCCGAGGTGATGCTGTGGGAAATCCCGGCGCTGGCGATCCTGATGGAACTGCGCTCGCGCGCGGTGCTGGAAAAGATGGGCCGGTTCGAGCTTGAGGTGCTTTATGCCCGCGCCATGACCCGGCTGTGGGAAAAAATCGAGGCCCTTCGCGAATTGCCCGATCTGCGTATCGCCGATTTCGGGACGCGCAGGCGGCACAGCTTCCTGTGGCAGGACTGGGCGGTGCAGGCAATGATCGAGGGATTGGGCGAACGCTTCACCGGCACCTCGAACTGCCTGATCGCCATGCGCCGCGACATCGAGGCGATCGGGACGAATGCCCATGAACTGCCGATGGTCTATGCGGCCCTTGCCGATACCGATCAGGAATTGCGGCAGGCGCCCTATGAGGTTCTGGCCGACTGGCACGAAGAACATGACGGTAATCTGCGCATCATCCTGCCCGACACTTACGGCACCAAGGGCTTTCTGCAACATGCGCCCGACTGGCTTGCCGGCTGGACCGGCATCCGCGTGGACAGCGGCGATCCTGCCGAAGGCGCGGAAACGGCGATCCGCTGGTGGCAGGAACGCGGCGAGGATCCGCGCCAGAAGCTGGTGATCTTCTCGGACGGGCTGGACGTGGAGAACATCGTCTCGCTGTATGATCAGTTCCGGGGCCGGGTGAAGGTCAGCTTCGGCTGGGGCACGCTGCTGACCAATGATTTTCGCGGGCTGGTGCCGGGCGACGGCTTGGCGCCGTTCAGTCTGGTCTGCAAGGCAGTGGCCGCGAATGGCCGTCCGACGGTGAAGCTGTCAGACAACCCGGCCAAGGCCACCGGCCCTGCGGACGAGATCGAGCGTTACAAGCGCATCTTCAGCGTGGGGCAGCAGGCCGAGCGCGACGTTCTGGTCTGAGCCCCCAAAGACGGTATTTGGACAACGAAGAAACCGGCTGGCTTCTTCGTTGTGAAAATACCGATCCTAGACGCCAAGGACGGCGAAGGTGATCAGGCAGGTCACGGCACCGATGCTGGCGGTGATCGGCACGGTCACCAGCCAGGCTGCGGTGATGGTAATGACGTGGCTGCGGCGGATCAGGATGCGGCGGCGGGCCTCGTCCGCAGGCAGGGCGGCGCGGGACAGGGCGCGGCGACGATCCAGCCATTCACGGGTAAAGCCGACCCCGAAGATCCCGCCGATGGCGACATGCGTGGATGAAACCGGAAGCCCGAAGGCCGCAGCGGCAAGGACGGTTCCGGCGGTTGCCAGCATCACGCAGAAGGCACGGCCCGAATTCAGCCGGGTGATGCCGCCGCCCACCATCTCGACCAGACGGCGACCGAAGAGGACGGTTCCGACGGCGATGGCGAAGCCTCCGGCCATCAGGACGCCGACTGAGATCGTGCCGACATCGATGGCATTCACCCCCGACAGGATGACCGAGAAGGGTCCGGCGACGTTGCTGACATCGCTTGCCCCATGCGCAAACCCCATCAGCGCCGCCGACATGACCAAAGCCGGGCCGAAGATTTTCCTGCCGCTCAGACGACCGCGATCAGCTTTAAGGTCGCGTTGCAGCCGTCTGGCCGTATGCCAGCGGATCGCGATGCCCAGCCCCAATCCCATCGGCAAGGCAAGAGCGGTGGGCAGATAGGGCAGCAGCACGATCACATAGGCGGCAAAAGCGCCGCCCATCGTCCCGACCATCAGCGGCAGCCAGAACAGCGCCGCGCCGTTGCGGTCGGGTGCTTCCAGCACGCGGCGACGCAGGAAGATCAGGATCGCTCCGGCCAGAAGACCCGACACGAAAGGGGTCAGCACCCATGCGAAGGCAATAAGCGACAGCGCCCCCCAGTTGATCCCCGAAACGCCCAGAGCGGCGACCCCTGCCCCGGCGATGCCGCCGACGATGGAATGGGTGGTACTGACAGGCAGCCGCGCGCCGGTGGCAAAGGTGATCCAGATCGCCGCCGAAAGCAGCGCCGACAGCATCACCAGTTGCGCGCTGGCGCCGGCCTGCAACGTCGTGGGGTCAAGGATGCCGCTGGCCAGCCGGTGCGTGACCTCGCTTCCCGCAAGCGTCGCCCCGGCGATCTGGGCCGCGCCGACCATCAGCAACCCCGGCATCAACCGGATCGCCCCCGCGCCGACCGCCGGGCCAAGGGCGTTGGCCACATCGTTCGCCCCGATCGAGATGCCCAGCCATCCCGCGACCACCAGCCCCACCGCAAGCGCCGCCATATTCGGGTGATGTCCGGTCCATCCGATCGCCACGATCAGCACCGCCGTCGCCATCAGGATCGCCAGACCGATCCAGCGCACCGGGCGGAAGGCATGGGCCTGCGCCGTCTCGGTATGGGTGATCCGGCCCAGATCCTTGTCCAGCGTGCGGTAGTTGCGGCTAGTCATGCTGATCCGCCGAACGCGCCCCGATCATCCCCTATCCAGCCGCGTGACTGGTCGGATGCATGCTGTCCAGCGGGAAGCGCGCCAGCAATCCGTCGCGCCCGCGCTTGTCCAGAAGGCGCAGAATGCGTTTCAACCCCGGCTCGGCCACCAGATCGGCGGCCTCTGCGGCGTCGAACCAGTTGCGTTCACGTTCGGGCGCTTCGGGAAAGTCAGCATAGGCCTCGGTCACGTAAAGCGGGAAGACGCGGACCTCGACAGGGACGGAAAAGCCGCGATCCTGATCCTTGGCGTAATCATAGCGCCCGATCTCTTCGCGGCTGATGAGGCCATGGACGCCAGCCTCTTCCCAGGCCTCGCGGGCCGCCGCACCGGAAAGCGTCTTGCCCTCCATCGGCCAGCCTTTCGGCGTCACCCAACGTCCGGTGCCCCGGCTGGTGACCAGCATGACCTTCAGCGTTTCGGGATCAATGCAGAGCGCGGCCACCTGCATCGAGGCCGGTCTGCGGCCCAGCAGCAATCCAAGCGATCTGCAAAATGCGTTCATTCGGTAAAATCCACTCTGCCTCTCAGCGATTTTGTTTCGCCACGCTCGGCCTTTGCCTTAAGCCGCCGCCGCTGGCTGCCCAGCGTCGGACGTGTGGCGATACGCCTTTTGGGGGCAACCTCTGCCCGTCGGATCAGTTCCGCAAGCCGTTCGCGCGCAAGTTCACGATTGCGCGCCTGACTGCGGGTTTCCTGTGCCAGAATCAACAAAGCCCCGTCCGAAGTCCAGCGCCGCCCGGCAAGCCTTTGCAGTCGCCGTTTGACCGGATCGCTGAGATTGGGCGAGCGCGCAGCCTCGAACCGAAGCTCTACCGCCGTCTCGACCTTGTTCACGTTCTGCCCGCCCGGCCCTTGCGAGCGGGTGAAGGATTCGGAAAGCTCCCATTCCTCGATGGCGATGTTGTCGGACACGTAAAGCATGACCGAAAAATATCGCGCAATTGCGGGCCAATAAAGCACACATTCACGCAGGGTCGCTTTGCAGCGTAAAAATCCGGGTGATGTGATTAAATCAGCACCGGTTTTTGCGATTCCGGCCAATGCGCGAAGGGCAGGACGGCACCGTCGCGGCGGCTTTGGGCGACGCGGGCGATGTCGATCCGGGCCATGACCCATCCGGGCTGGTCCATTTCTCCCTCGGCGATGATCCCGGTTTCGGGCCAGAAGCCGTCCGGCGGGCCATAGATCGCAGCGCGGCCCCGGTTTTCGTCCAAAGCGGGCATCCAGTCGCAGTCACCGACCGTCGGCGAATGGATCACGACGCATTGGCTTTCCAGCGCGCGGGCCATGCTGCCGATGCGGACGCGGGTGAACCCCGCCACGGCGTCGGTGCAGCTTGGGACAAGGATCAGGTCCACCCCGGCCTCGGCCAGAACGCGGCCCAGCAGGGGAAATTCGCTGTCATAGCAGATCAGGATGCCGATCCGGCCAAGCGCGGTGTCAAAGACGCGCAGGCCGGGATTGCCGGTCACGTCCCATGTTTCACGCTCGAACCGGGTCATGATCTGCTTGTCCTGATGGCCGATCACCCCGTCCGGCCCGTAAAGCACCGCACGATTGAAGGGTCGGCCAGCTTCGAACACCGGGCCAGAGGCCGCGAGAATGTGGCAGCCATGCTGAGCCGCAAGTTTCAGATGCAACGCCGCCACGGCCTCGGCATGACGGGCGACCTCGTGAAGCGAAGCCTCAAGATCGCCAGCGACGTCGCGACCGCCCAGCGAGGCAAGCTCCATCGCGCCGTATTCGGGAAAGACCAGAAGATCGGCGCCATCGGCGGCAGCGACCCATTTGGTGATCTTGGCCTCGTATTCGGCAAAGGTTTCGAACCAGTCGATCGGATAGGCGGCGGCAGCGATTTTCACAGCGTTCTCATCCAGAATTGCAGGGGTTTCTCGGTCTCGTCCGTCTGGCCCACATCTTTCCATGCGAACCGGGCGATGACACCCGGCAAAGGCGCATAACCGCGCTTGCGCCAAAAGCCGTCAAGCGGCTGATAGTCCGCCGGGCGTGCCGGATGGTCGTCCGGGCGCTTGACGCTGCAGAAGGCGGTGTAGATTGCCCCAAGAGCGCGGGCATGGGCTTCACGGGCATCGAAAAAGGCGTGGCCAAGGCCGTGGCCGCGATAATCGGGCAGCAGCACGGATTCGGCGCAGTAGAAAATGTGCGCCAGCGGCTCGGGTCGGTCGGCAAAGGCTGCGGCGAAGTCGCTGGCATGGTCCAGCATTGGCGCGCCGGTCGAGGCGCCGACGATCCGGTCGCCATCCATCACCACGACGACAACCGCATCGGGGGATTTATAGGCCGCCAGATATTCACGCTCGTAATCCAGATCGCCGTCATAAAGATACGGCCAGTCACGGAACACCGCGATCCGCAGTCGCGCCACGTCATCAAAGGCGGCGGTCAGGGCATCGCCGGTCAGGACGCGGGTGGAAAGACTCATCCGACGACCTGCCGCATCCATTCGGCGAGGTTGTAATAGGTGGTCACGCGGGCGATCTTGCCGTCGCGGATGACGAAGAATGTCCCTGCAGGCAAGCGATAGGTCTGGCCGGTCGCAGGCGGCAGACCCTCATCGGTTTTCAGATAGGTGCCGTTGACCACGAACTCTGCCGCCGCACGGTCGCCAGTCTCATTG
Source organism: Paracoccus caeni (assembly GCF_016629665.1). Lineage (GTDB taxonomy): Bacteria > Pseudomonadota > Alphaproteobacteria > Rhodobacterales > Rhodobacteraceae > Paracoccus > Paracoccus caeni. The sequence goes on along the minus strand of NZ_JAEPRQ010000001.1, from coordinate 175,329 downwards.
GCGAAAATCACCATATCGGTCAGGGTCTCGCGGTAGCTTTCGGTCATATGGGTGTTGAATTCCGCGAACAGCGCCTTGCCCTTGCGAATGCCACCTTCATTCACATGATGTTCGACATCGTCATGCAGCAAATCCAGCATCCGATCAGTCTGGCCGGCATTGAAGGCGTCGTAATAGCTGGCAATCAGGGCTTTCGTATCCATCGCGTTTTTCCTTCTGATGTCGGCATTTACTGGCCGGTTCCGGCGTCCGTTGCTTGACCATTGCCTAGCCCGGTGTGACAGGATGCGACCTGAATGAACCGACAGGCAAGAGGCCCGTTGCGACAAGACGCGCGAAACCACGGCGATGCTGGCAGAATCCTTGAAATTTGCCAGCAAGCTGTTAGCGCTAGAAAAAATGTGGCGAGGAGGATTCGCGCTTATGAACGAACGTAATCAGTTGGGCCACCGGGAGATCACCTGTTTCAAGGCCTATGACGTGCGCGGGGAACTGGGCAAGAACCTTGACGCCGATGTGGCCTACCGGATCGGCCGCGCCTTTGCGCAGGTGCGGCAGGCCAAGACCGTGGTCGTTGGTCGTGACAGCCGCGAAACCTCGCCTGAACTGGCTGCGGCGCTGATCGAGGGGCTGACCGATGGCGGCGCGAATGTGCTGGATCTGGGGCTTGCCGGGACCGAAGAGGTCTATTTCCATACAGGCCATGACGATACCGATGGCGGGATCGAGGTGACAGCCTCGCATAACCCGATCAACTACAACGGCATGAAGATCGTCGGTCGCGGCTCTGCCCCGCTGGACCCGGCGACCGAGCTGCCGCCGATCATCGAGTTGTCCTCGTCGGGCGATTTCGCCCCGGTCGAGACCAAGGGCGAAGTGACCGATTACAGCGGCGCGCGGGAGAAATATTCCAAGGCAATGGCGGATTTCGTCGATGTCTCGGTGCTGAAGCCGATGAAGATCGTGGTGAATGCGGGGAATGGCACCGCTGGCCCGACCTTCGATGCGATTGCGGCAGAACTGTTGAAACGTGGGGCACCGCTGGACTTTGTGCGGATGCATCATGATGTGGACAGCAGCTTCCCGAACGGCATTCCGAACCCGCTGCTGCCGGAAAATCAGCCGCCGACCGTCGCCAAGGTGAAAGAAGTCAACGCCGATCTGGGCGTCGCATGGGACGGCGATTTCGACCGCTGTTTCTTCTTCGACGAAAATGGCCGCTTCATTCCGGGCGAATATATCGTGGGTCTGCTGGGCGCGGCCTTCCTTGAGAAATCGCCGGGTGAGAAGGTGGTTCACGATCCGCGCGTGATTATGAACACCCGCGCGATGATCGAGGAAGCGGGCGGGGAGGCGGTGGTCAGCAAGACCGGCCACGCCTTCATCAAGCGCAAGATGCGCGATGTCAGCGCAATCTATGGCGGCGAAATGTCGGCCCACCATTACTTCCGCGACTTCTATTACTGCGACAGCGGGATGATTCCGTGGCTGCTGATGATCGAGCTTCTGTCGCGCAAGGGTCAGACGCTGGCCGAATTGCTGTCGGAACGGATCCGGCTGTATCCGTCCTCGGGTGAGACTAATTATCACATCGAAGACCCCGATGCGGCGATTGCCCGCGTCATCGACGCGCTTGGCGATCAGGCCGAAAGCCGCGACGATCTGGACGGTGTTTCGCTGAGCTTCGGCAACTGGCGCTTCAACCTGCGCAAGTCGAATACCGAGCCGGTGGTGCGTCTGAACGTCGAAAGCGACGGCGATGCCGAACTGACCAAGACCAAACAGAACGAGATCGCAGCACTGCTGAAGGGCTGAGCGTCGGCCAACATGAACAGGCCCCCTGATGTTTTCAGGGGGTCTTTTCGTATCCGAAGGCCATGTAATCGCGTTGATAGGCCGCATGGGCCGCGTCGATCAGTTTCCGGTCCGACAGAAAATCCGGGCGATGGTCGGTTGAAAGTCGGTCAAGCTGCGGGTCCGGCACGCCGATGGATGCTGCCAGATGGGCCAGATCCTCGACCATCCGATGCTCGCGGATGATCGCGTCGGGAGAGCCGAAGCGTGCGAAACCGGCGATAATCTCGGACTGGCTGGCCCAGTTCTGATTGACCGGCAGCGTGGTCTGACCGTTCAAGTTCCGCTTCAGGAAACCCAGAAAATCCAGGAACAGATCGCGACTTTGTTCCTCGCTCAGCGCCGCAAGTTCTGCATCCGGTGGCAACGGCACCCGATGGACATTCCGCAACAGCGCCCGCATTTCGGCAGGGGCTTCGCCCAGCAGATGCAGGAAGGCGTCCCACGCTCGGTGCAGCGGATGGCGCAGGACGGTGAAGCTGCGATGACCGGGATGGCCGCGCTTCCACTGCCGCAGGCTGGTCTGGGTGAAATCGGCCTGCAACGCGCCAAGGCCGGTAAGCCATGCGGTAATGCCCGCGGTCGGGCCGCCCCTGACCGGCATGAACAACAGCCCGCGTCCCGCCTCGGTCGCGACAAAGCTGGGCACCGAGGGGCCGCGACGGGGTTCGTAATTCGGCAGATGATACAGCAGGAACGGGTCAAGCCCGTGCAGATCGGCCTGCATCGCGGCGAAATTGCCGACCTTGGCCTCCATATCCTGCGGGTTCTGCGGCACCAGATGCCGCGAGGGATCGACGCGTTCCACCTCGGTCCGGCCAAGCCAGCGGACCAGCCCGGTCAGCACCTCGGTATCGCGCAGGTCGGGATAGCTGAGGATGAAGGCCGATTGACCGCTGATCTGCAAACTGCGGATGATCTTCTGCTGAAAGGTATCGGTTTCGGACAGGGACTGACGGAATTCGGGACCGTCATAGGTGATCTGAATCTCGATCGGCGTTTCGGTCTCGTTCAGCTTCCACTGATCGGTTTCCCAAGCCAGCCGCGTCGAGACATAGCTTTCCAGCGGGTTCCGCGTCAGGATCACCTTGGCGCAACTGCGGTCCTGCATGATGGCATCGAAAACACGCGGATCGTGGTCGTGGAAATAGCGGAAGCCCGACAGATACCGGCGCGGTTTGCGCAACTGCTCCAACAACGGCAGCGGATCGGTCTCACGCTGGGCCATGGTGATGCCCCAGAGATCGTCGGTATTGGGCCAGCCGAGGATGTAGGGATTGAACGCTTCGCCGTAGCAGCGAATGCCCGGCACGTCGTTCAGCGTCGATTCCAGCAGGTTCGAGCCGGTCCGCATACCGGCAAAGATGACGAAACTTGTGAAACCTGCTGTCATTCCGCTGCGGCCCTTTCAATACTCGGCTGTTCCGCCGGGCGCAGGTTATCACCCGTCAGACGCGGTCGCAGGCCCGAATTGCGCAACTGACGCAGCATTTCGGCAAGGCCCGTCAATTCGCGCATCGGTGGCAGGCTTTCGACCGGCTTGGCCTGCGGGTCAATCGACTGGACGAATTGTTGCAGGATCAATCGCGGGCTGATCAGGAAATCTCCCAGATCAAACAGGTCCACCCGCGCCTTGATCCAGACCGAATTATAGATCGACAACTGCTCAAGCTCGGTCCGCTGAAGCTGGGCGAAAATGCGGCGTACATCGTCAAAGGGCATGCCGGAATGCAAAAGCGGCAGCGACCACGCGCCAGTCACCACCAGCACACGGGCATTCGGATCGGTGGCGATGAACCAGTTCAGGCGCTGATTGTCGCGGGGGCTGAATTGAAACACCTGCATCCGGTTGGTGATCCGGATCAGCGCCGCCAGAAATCCCTGTGGATCGCGGTCGCGGACCAGCGGATTGATCGACAACGCACCCGGCCCTACCTGTGGACGCCCGCCAAATTCAACCTCTTCCGGGCCAAGAATATGGCCATGCACATCGACCGACAGGTGCGCGGTCAGCCATTCCTCGAAATCCGGGAAGATGTCGGTCAGCCCCTGAAAGACCGCATAGGGGGCCGAGGTCTTGCCGTTCTCGGCGTCCTTCCGGGGATAGCGGCTTTGCATATAAAGCCCCGGTCGGCCCAGCACCCGGCGCTGGACCGTCTCGTTGATAAGGCGGTCGATGCTGGCGGTTTGCGGGCCACCGGCATCGGGCACCTCGGTATCCGGCAGCGGGAAATGCGTCAGCAGCCTTTGTGCGCCGGGCCAGACCTTGCGCGCGACAAAGCAGCGCGACCCCGCAAGCGCCGGAATGTGATCGTCGTAAAGCTGATAGGGCCGCCCGGTATGGTCGAACTTCGACAGCGTCAGCGAGCGGCTTTCGATCTTGTTCGAATGCCTGCGGGCAAGGGTCTGGAAATAGCTTTCATCGGGAATCCAGCTTAGCCGGAAATAGCGGTCGAATTCGTCCCGGCGTGGGTCATCCAGAATAGCCCGCAATGTCGTCGCGGTCAGGCACCACCATTGCGAACCCAGATGCGGCCAAATGCCCGCGGGGATCCTCCGCTTGATCTTGCGACGGCGCTGCCAGTCGGTGAACCAGTCGAACAGCCGCCGCCGCTTGCGCCAGTCGAAGGGGAAGTAGAGGGTGAACCGTTCCTCGTTCAGCCCGCCGATGGTCCAGCCCACATCATAGGCATTGACGCTTTCGATGTGATCGCGGGACGGCGCCTCTGCCAGAAAGGCGGTCAGGTCCGAAATCGGACGCAAGGGCAGGCAGGTGCCCGAGGCCAGGAAGACATGGGTGGTTTCGGGGAACTGCTGAAGCAGGCTCGTCGCTGCATTCTGCGTGGCCCGCACCAGCGAGAAGCGCCCCCACGAGCATCGAATGCGTGGCGTGAAGATGATCCGGTCCAGCCCCGCCAGATCGGCCTTCATCCGGGCAAGCTGTCTCTCGGACACCTTGGCATCGACATGGATCGCGACCGACGCGCCGCCGTCAGACCAGACGCGCGCCATCCGGGTCGCGATGTCCAGATCGGAATGGCACAGCAGGATGACGCCAAGACGAACCGGATCGCTCATGCCCAGTTCCCCCGAGAGATCAGGCCAAGCTCTTCCAACTGCCGCCAGTCGCGATATTCCCGCGATTCCGGGCACCAAAGCTGCAGGTCGGACTGAAGCCCGTGATGATAGGCGCGGTATTCCTGACTGTCGGCATAGTGCTGACGGCGGTCCAGCTCTTCTGCCGATTTCTCGACGAAGGTTGAAAGGAACTTCGCATGCAGCAGGCAGCCCGAGGGACGCTCGCCCCCGTCCTCGTCATAAACGATATTCAACCCGCGCGGCAGCAGCGCGTGGGTCGAGCTGACATAGACATAGCGGCGGTTCCAGCGAACAAGCGGGATCTTGTTCAGCGCCGGGCTTGCGACCGGGTCATTGGCAAAGAACGTGCGCGTGCGCGGCCCCCCCTGTATCCACAGGTTCCCCAGATGCCGGTTCTTCTGGATCGTGTAGTTGGCCGGGTCGAACCAGCAGGCGATTTCGAACGGGTCCTGCCCTTCCTGATAGGGGTGATCGTCGATGGCGCCCTTGGGATACATATCCAGCAGCATTGCCGGGAAGGAGCGCTGACCTATCGCCTGCAACCAGCTTGTCAGCGCGCCAAGGGGGCGCGTGTCACTGTGCGGATAGACCAGAAATTCGTCAGGATCGATGGTCAGGCACCAGTGCCGATGCCCATGACGCCACAGCAGCCAGTTGATCCAGTCCATGCCAAAGCGCGCGCGTTTATAGCTTACATCTGTGTGCCACAGCGACACATCGGGCTGACGCGAAAGATAACGGCCGCTATCGTCGTCGCTGGCATTATCGACGAAGAGAAAATGGTTGATGCCAAGTTTGCGGTAATAATCGAGGAAGTAAGGCAGGCGGACACGCTCGTTCCGCAGGGTGACGAAGGCAAGGATGTCATCGCGCCGGATATTCGCCGTCCGGTCAACGACAGGCGTCAGCGCACGGCGGCGGCGGATCGCGCGGGCCAGCAGCCATTGCCGCTCGATCCTCAGGCGGGTTTGTCGCGACAAGGCCGGAAGTCTAAGGCGCGCCATTGCGAACCTGCGCTGCGTGATGCGAAGGACGTAAAGCGGACGACAGCATTACCATGAAATGGCAGGCATTTTCACAATTCAGGGGGTTTCGTCCAACCAATCCCCGCTCCCCATAAGCTGAAGGTCCAGCAATTGTCGCCATCCTTCATATCTTACCGACCGAGGATACCAGAAGGTCGGCGCCTCTGTCAGGTGCTGATGATAGACCCTGTAGGCATCAGGATCACTGAAATGCTGCCGCCGGACCAGTTCTTCCTGCGACCTGCGCACGATATCGGGAAGAAACTTGCCATGAAGCAACACTCCCGACAGTTGCAGCTTTCCTGGGCCGTCGTAAAGATCGTTCAGCGCGGGTGGCAGCGCGGAATGGGTCGAATTCACGTAGGCATAGCGCCAGTTCCAGCGGATCAGCGGCAGTTTGTTCAAGGTCGGCGCACGGTCCGGGGTCTCGGCAAAGAATATCCGCTCACGCACCCCGCCCTGCACCCAACGGTTGCGTTTCGGCGAAATCGCCGTGCTGCGATAGGGTTCGGCGTCGAACCATTGCAGCCGACTGGTCAGGGGGGCGTCTTCAGCGGCTTCCGGCTGATCCAATGGACCCTGCGGATAAAGGTCCAGCATCAGCGCGCCCATCCCCGGAATGCCGCGCTGATCCAGATGCGCGGTCAGCATCTTCAGATCGCGACGGTCCCAATCAGGATAGATCAGCAGCTCATCGGCATCGACGGTCACGCACCAATGCCCTCTTCCGTGACGCAGTAGCAGCGCACCCAGCCAGTCCATGCCGAAACGCGCCGCCCGATAGCTACCCCCTGCCCGCCACAGCGACAGGTCGGGCTGGTCCCGCAGCATCTGCAGCGAGCCGTCATCGCTGTCATTGTCCACGATCAGAAAATGATCCACGCCAAGGCGGCGATAATGGTCCAGAAACTCCGGCAGACGCGCAGCTTCGTTACGGATGGTCGCGAAAGCAAGAATCGCGCCGGGCGTAATCTGCGATGTGCGATCCACTAACGGCACCAGCGCCCGGCCTGCCCGGATCGCACGCCAGATAATCTCTCGCCGTTTCCAGCGAAGCCGATAGCGCAGCCAGAGGCGGCCCAGAGATCGATTTCTCCAGCCGCCCGTGTCGCTCACCTGTCGTAATGGCCGTTCTGATGCCAGCGCCAGGCGTCGCCGATCATCTGTTTCATGGTCGAGCGGTCGGGCGTCCAGCCAAGTTCCGCCTTGGCCCGCGTGCTGCCGCAAACCAGCTTGACCGCATCGCCACCCCGGCGCGGACCATCCTGCATCGGAACTGCGCGGTTGGTGACAAAGCCCGTCGCATCGACCACCTCGCGAACGGAAAAACCGTCGCCGGTGCCAAGACAGAAAACCCGGCTGCCCTTATCCGCGCGCAGCCATTCCAGCCCTTTCACATGCGCATCGACCAGATCCATCACATGAACATAGTCGCGAATGCAGGTGCCGTCCTCCGTCGGGTAGTCGGTGCCGTGGATGGTCAGCGCGTCCCGGCGGCCATCAACGGCATCAAGGATCAGCGGGATCAGATGCGTCTCGGGGCGGTGGAATTCACCGACCTCGCCGTCCGGGTCGGCACCCGCGACGTTGAAATAGCGAAAGATCACATGGCGCAGCCCGTGCGAGGCGCCGAAATCGACCAGCATATCCTCGATCGCGCGCTTGCTGGCGCCATAGGCGTTCAGCGGGTTTTGCGGCGTATCTTCGTCCAGCACCTCGCCATCGCGGTCGCCATAGGTCGCGCAGGTGGAACTGAAGACGAAATCCAGACAGCCGGCGTCGATGGCCGCTTCGATCAGGTTCAGCGAGCCGCTGACATTGTTCCGCCAATATTTCCCCGGCTCGGCCATCGCTTCGCCAACCTGACTCAGCGCCGCGAAATGCAGGACGGCGACGGGTTTATATTCATCAAAGGCTGCATCCAGCGAAGCGCGATCCAGCAGATCGGCCTGCACAAGCGGGCCGAATTTAACCGCATCACGCCAGCCGGTTGAAAAATTATCCAGCGTGACGGGCCGATAGCCCGCCGCCGCCAATGCCTTGCAGGCGTGCGAGCCAATATAGCCCGCGCCGCCCGTTACCAAAACATTCTGCGTCATTTCACCGTCCAAACGGTTATTCGGCAGCGCGGCGCAAGGCCATCACGTCATGGAGATATTCGGCAAATTCTTCCGACAGCTCCGGCCGTTCCAGACCGAACGCGACGGTCGCCTGCAGGAAGCCCGCTTTCGAGCCGCAGTCGAACCGCTGCCCGCGGAAGCGCAGCCCGAACACGTCGCGACCCGCGGCAATGTCGTCAGCAATCGCATCGGTCAACTGGATCTCACCGCCCGAACCTGCCTTCAGCTTGTTCAGGTTCTCCATCACGGTCGGCGCAAGGATATAGCGACCGATCACCGCAAGGTTCGACGGCGCGGTGCCCGCAGCAGGTTTCTCGACCATGCCGCGCACCTTGACGATGGCGCCCATATCTTCGGCGACGTCGAGAACACCATAGGCCGAGGCTTTCTCGGGGGCGACTTCCATCGTCGCCACCATGCTGCCGCCGGTCTCGCCATAGGCCTCGATCATCTGCTGAAGGCAGGGCGGCTCGCCCATGATCACGTCGTCGGTCAGGATGACCGCGAAGGGTTCGTCATCAGCAACCAGACGACGACCGCACCAGACGGCATGGCCCAGGCCAAGCGCCTTGTGCTGGCGGATATAGGCGATGGCGCCGGATTCCATATTGGTGCCGCGAAGGATTTCCAGCAGCTCATTTTTGCCGGATTTCCGCAGGCTCGCTTCCAACTCGTGCGCGTGGTCGAAGTAATCTTCAAGCGCGCCCTTGCCGCGCGAGGTCACGAAGATGAATTCGGTGATGCCTGCGGCCCGCGCCTCATCGATCGCATACTGGATCAAAGGACGATCCACGAGGGTCATGATTTCCTTGGGAATGCTTTTGGTCGCGGGCAAAAACCGCGTACCCAAACCAGCCACGGGGAAGATGGCCTTCGTTACCTTACGATTCATTTGTCTGGCACCTTTATTTCAACACTGCCTTCACCAGCCCTGATCGGACGGACCGGGAGGTAACGTCTGACAGCCGAAATGGCTGCACTGATCACAACGCAACATAGCGACCTCGGCGAATTTGCGCCAATGCAATTGCTGCAGGTGAGCAAGAATCTGAACAAATCGGTGCAATAACCGCCCGATTTTCGCGTCGCGGCCCAGCTTCCCAGAGTTTTCAGAGCGGCAGCCATCGCGGAAAATCGCGCGGACCGTGTCGGCAAGCTTTAGCCCGGGGCGCCGATTCGATCCGGCGCCCACAATCCGTTCAAGTGTTTATTCTTTCACCAGCAGCACGCCCGGAGCAAAGGCAATGAAGAACGGGTTCTCATAACCCGGCTTGCCATAGGTCAGACTGGTATGATCATCAAAGCGCACCACTTCGCCACCGGCACCGCGCAGCACCGCATCGCCTGCTGCCGTATCCCACTCCATCGTCCGGCCAAGGCGCGGATAAAGATCGGCCTCTCCCGTCGCAACCAGACAGAATTTCAGCGAGGAACCGGCACTGGTCATGTCGCGGACGCCATATTGCCCGATGTAATTGTCGGTGGCTGCATCGCGATGCGATTTCGAGGCAACGACCATCAGCGCGCGATTGTCAGGCATCGGGTTGACCCCGATCGCCGCAACCTCGCCGGGGGCATCACCGAACGGTGCCTGCTCTTCGACCGAACGACCGTCTGCCGTGGTATAGAAAAGCCGCCCCTTGGCCGGGGCATAGACGACCCCGCGCAAGGGCACGCCATCCTCGACATAGGCGATGTTCACCGTGAAATCGCCACGTCGCTGAACGAATTCCTTGGTCCCGTCCAGCGGGTCCACAATCAGAAAGGTTCGCGCGGTCAGACCGTGGGTCGCTGCCTGCTCTTCGGTGACCAGCGTCACATCGGGGAATGCCTCGCGCAACCCGGCCGAGATCAGCGCATCTGCGGCCTCATCCGCGGCGGTAACGGGCGAATCGTCGGACTTGGCCCGGACCTCGAAATCTTCCGCTTCATAGATTTCCATGATCTTCGCCCCGGCTTGCAGCGCCAGACGGCGCATTTCGACGGTCAATCGATCAAATTCCATCTATTTCCCCTTCCAGACAGGCATGCAGCACTTACCCGCGCGATTGTCGCATGGGCGATGCCTCCTTATGATGGGCGTGGAAGGCTTCGGCAAGCATGACCGCCGGGCCACCCGATTGGAGTCACGGATTTGTTCGTTCAGCCTCGAAACCGCACCGCGTTGCATGCTGCGGGAAGCACGCTGGCGCTGATCTATCACCAGACCGTCTATAACCTTCGGACCGAGCATCGGAATGCCGTGATCGGGCTGTTGCTGACAATTATGCAAACCGTGATCTTTCTGTCGGCGTTTCTGGTGATCTACGTGGTGATGGGCATCAGAAGCTCGCCCATTCGGGGCGATTTCATGCTGTACATGATGTCCGGCATTTTCCTGTTCATGCTGCATGTTCAGGCGTCCGCGGCGGTCTCGGGCAGCCATTCGGTATCCGGGCAGTTGAACAAGCACGAACCGCTCAGCCCGGCGGTGCTGATCTCGGCTGCGGCGCTTGGGGTGCTATACCGGCAGACCATAAGCTGCGTCGCGGTGCTTTGGATGTACCACGTCCTCGTATCGCCGGTGGAGATCGAGAATGTTCCCGGCGCATTGGCAATGTATATGCTGTCCTGGTTCTCGGGCGCCTGTATGGGGCTGGTCTTTCTGGGCATCCGGCCATGGTCGCCACGCGGCGCGAAGGTGGTGACGACCGTTTATCAACGCGTCAATATGTTCGGGTCGGGGAAGATGCTGGTCGGCAATATGATCCCCAACATCGTCCTGCCATGGTTCCTGTGGAATCCGCTGTTCCATGTCATCGACCAGATGCGCGGCTTCGTTTTCATCAACTACAATCCGCAGAAATCGAGTCCGACCTATGCACTGTGGTTCGCGCTGGCGACGATGATGGTCGGACTGCTGATCAACTTCACCACCCGGAAATTCGAATCGATCAGCTGGTCCGCTGCCGAATAGATGATGACCCGGCAAGATCACCCGATTTCGGTCGGAAACATGCTGCTGGCGCTGAAAATTGCGCCTCTCGGATGCTTGCGGGCCTGAAATGCATCCCTATATACACCCCCGAAGCGTTCGGGCATGTCCGAACCAATCAATCAATGGGATCTCGGGCCTCAGGGGCCGCAACGGACCTGAAGCCCCGCAAAATCGCCGCAAGAAGGGTTTAATATATGTCTAAAGTCATCGGCATCGACCTTGGCACCACCAATAGCTGCGTCGCCATCATGGACGGCAGCCAGCCCAAGGTGATCGAGAACAGCGAAGGCGCCCGTACGACGCCGTCCATCGTCGGCTTTACCGAAAGCGAGCGTCTGGTGGGTCAGCCCGCCAAGCGTCAGGCCGTTACCAACCCCACCAATACCGTCTTTGCCGTCAAGCGCCTGATTGGCCGCCGTATCGGCGATGAAGCCGTTGAAAAGGACAAGAAACTTGTTCCTTACGCCATCGTCGATGGCGGCAATGGCGATGCCTGGGTTGACGTACGGGACGAGAAATATTCGCCGTCGCAGATCAGCGCGATGATCCTTCAGAAGATGAAGGAAACCGCCGAAAGCTATCTGGGCGAGCCGGTCACGCAGGCCGTCATCACCGTTCCGGCCTATTTCAACGACGCCCAGCGTCAGGCCACCAAGGACGCCGGCAAGATCGCCGGTCTGGAAGTCCTGCGCATCATCAACGAGCCGACCGCAGCCGCATTGGCCTATGGTCTGGACAAGAAGGAAACCAAGACGATCGCGGTCTATGACCTCGGCGGCGGCACCTTCGACATTACCATTCTGGAAATCGACGACGGCCTGTTCGAAGTGAAATCGACCAACGGGGACACGTTCCTTGGCGGCGAAGACTTTGACATGCGGATCGTCAGCTATCTGGCTGATGAATTCAAAAAAGAACACGGCGTTGACCTGACCAAAGACAAGATGGCGTTGCAGCGCCTCAAAGAGGCGGCTGAGAAGGCCAAGATCGAACTGTCCAGCTCCAGCCAGACCGAGATCAACCAGCCGTTCATCTCGATGGACAAGAACTCGGGCACGCCGCTGCACATGGTCATGAAACTGACCCGTGCAAAGCTGGAATCGCTGGTCGGCGATCTGATCAAACGCACGATGAAGCCGGTTCAGGACGCGCTGAAAGATGCAGGCGTCTCGAAATCCGACATCGACGAAGTGGTTCTGGTCGGCGGTATGACCCGGATGCCGAAGGTGATCGAAGAAGTGACCGCCTTCTTCGGCAAGGAACCGCATAAAGGCGTCAACCCGGACGAAGTTGTGGCGCTTGGCGCGGCCATTCAGGCCGGTGTTCTGCAAGGCGACGTGAAAGATGTCGTGCTGCTGGACGTGACCCCGCTGTCGCTGGGCATCGAGACGCTGGGCGGTGTCTTCACCCGTCTGATCGACCGCAACACCACGATCCCGACCAAGAAGTCGCAGATCTTCTCGACCGCCGAGGACAATCAGAACGCGGTGACCATCCGCGTCTTCCAGGGCGAGCGTGAAATGGCTGCCGACAACAAGCTGCTGGGCCAGTTCAACCTTGAGGACATCCCGCCCGCGCCGCGCGGTCTACCCCAGATCGAGGTGACCTTCGACATCGACGCCAACGGCATCGTGTCGGTCAGCGCCAAGGACAAGGGCACCGGGAAAGAGCAGAACATCACCATTCAAGCCTCGGGCGGTCTCAGCGATGAGGATATCGAGCGGATGGTGAAGGATGCCGAAGCCAATGCCGAGGCCGACAAGGGCCGCCGCGAATTGGTCGAATCCCGGAACCAGGCCGAAAGCCTGATCCATTCGACCAAAAAGTCGCTGGAAGAGCATGGCGACAAGGTTGACGGCTCGACCGTCGAAGCGATCGAGTTGGCCATTGGCGCGCTTGAGGAATCGCTGAAGTCGGAAGACGCCGGAAAAATCCGCGGCGGCATCCAGAACCTGATGGATGCGTCGATGAAGCTGGGCGAGGCGATCTACAAATCGCAGCAGGAATCGACCGGTGGCAGCAGCGACGACGACGGCGATGCGCCGCGTGACGTGGACGACGATATCGTGGACGCCGATTTCGAAGATCTCGGCGACAACAAGAAGCGCGGCTGATAGGGGCCGCCCCCGTTCTGGGACGGCCCGTGATCAATCGCGGGCCGTCCTTATTTTAGGGGATGCAAACGGGTAGAATGATGGCAAAGCGGTGCTATTACGAGGTTTTGGGCGTTTCGCGCGGGGCTTCGACCGAGGAAATCAAGAAGGCCTTTCGTCAGAAGGCGAAGGAGTTGCATCCCGACCGCAACAAAGACGATTCTCAGGCCGAAGCGCGCTTCAAGGAAGCGAACGAGGCTTATGATTGCCTGAAGGACGACCAGAAAAAAGCGGCCTATGACCGTTTCGGCCATTCGGCCTTTGACGGTGGCATGGGTGGGTTTGGCGCTCGTGGCGGCGCACATCCGGGCGATTTCGGTGCCGCTTTCGCCGATGTGTTCGAGGATCTGTTCGGCGACATGATGGGCCGTCGCGGTGGCGGCGGTGGTGGCCGGTCCCGTGCCCAACGCGGACAGGATTTGCGCTATAATCTGCGCGTCACGCTGGAAGAGGCCTATTCCGGGCTGCAGAAAAGCATCAACGTTCCCGGCTCGGTCGCCTGTGGCGAATGCAATGGTACCGGAGCGGAAGGCGCGACCCAGCCGACCAACTGTCCGACCTGCGCCGGGATGGGCAAAGTCCGCGCACAGCAGGGCTTTTTCACTGTCGAGCGGACCTGTCCGACCTGCGGCGGTCAGGGTCAGATCGTCAAGAACCCCTGCAAAGCCTGCCACGGTGCGGGCCGCATCGAACGCGACCGCACCCTGTCGGTGAACATTCCCGCGGGTGTCGAGACCGGCACCCGAATCCGTCTGGCGGGCGAGGGTGAGGCCGGTCTGCGCGGCGGCCCCTCGGGCGATCTCTACATCTTCATCGAGGTCAAGGAACACGCGATCTTCCTGCGCGACGGCAAGATTCTGGCCTGTCAGGTGCCGGTCACCATGGCGACCGCCGCGCTTGGTGGTGAGGTTGAGGTGCCGACCATCGACGGTGGCCGCGCGCGGGTAAAGGTGCCGCAGGGCAGCCAGTCGGGCCGCCAGATGCGCCTGCGCGGCAAGGGTATGCCCCCCTTGCGCCACGGCCCCGGCGCAACCGCCGAATCCGGCGACATGCTGATCGAGTTGGTGGTCGAAACGCCGGTCAACCTGACCGCCCGTCAGCGCGAATTGCTGCGCGAGTTCGAGGCCGAGAAGGCGGATAACAGCCCCCAATCGGCCAGCTTCTTCAACAAGGTGAAGGCGTTCTGGGACGACATGACGGGCTGAGCCCGCCATCGCAGCGCACTTAACCATTCTTTCATCGTCAAGGTGCCATGCTGCCCGGCATGGCCACGAATCGCACCTTCGGCGAAATGCCCCTGCCGCTTTTCTTTCCTGCCTCGGACGATGTTCCGGCGCAGGAACCGGGGGTGCATCAGAATGTCGCACCCTCTTATCTCGCCGATCATCGCGCCCGGCTGCGGGACCGTTTCATGCAAGGCGGCGCACAGGCAATGCCCGACTATGAACTGCTGGAACTTGTCCTGTTCCGCGCCATTCCCCGACAGGATGTAAAGCCGCTGGCACGTCGCCTGATCGAGGCTTTCGGCGATTTCAACCGCGTCATCAGCGCCTCTCCCGCCCGATTGCAGCAGATTGACGGTGCGGGCCCCGCCGTCGTGACCGAATTGAAAATTGTCGAGGCCGCAGCCCAGCGGATGGCGCGGGCCAAGGTACTGCACCGCCCCGCCTTGTCGGGGTGGCAGGCGCTTCTGGACTATTGTCACACGACCATGGCGCACCGCGAAATCGAACAGTTTCGCGTCTTATATCTGGATCGTAAGAACGTTCTGATCGCCGATGAAGAGCAGGGAAAGGGCACCGTCGATCACGTCCCGGTCTATCCGCGCGAAATCATTCGCCGCGCGCTGGAATTGAATGCCTCGGCGCTGATTCTGGTCCACAACCACCCCTCGGGCGACCCGACGCCATCGGATTCGGACATCGCCATGACCGCCAGGGTGATGCAGGCCGCCGACAGCATGGGGATCACGCTGCATGACCACCTGATCATCGGGAAATCCCGCGAACTCAGCTTCCGGGCGCAGAACCTTCTGTAGGCCAGCATACAGCGGGTCGAAAAGTTGAGCGAAATCGTCGCCCTGCGGCTCGCGACAAAATTCCAACAGATACGCGGGTATGGGGTGCGGCTGGCGGGCATATCGTCTGGACTGACGGATAATTGAACGCTAGAACCGCTGACGCAAGGCTGCGTTCACCGTGGCCCAGTATGACATAAGGCCGGTCACACGGCCCGAAACGGAGAATGACCCGTGTCCCACGCAGATGATCACGTAGGCACCCGGAGGGACTTCCTCTTTTATGCCACTGCGGGCGCAGGCACCGTGGCTGCCGGTGCTGCAGCCTGGACGCTTGTGAACCAGATGAACCCTTCGGCCGATGTTCAGGCGCTGTCCTCGATTCAGGTCGATGTCAGCGGTGTCGAGGTCGGCACCCAGTTGACGGTGAAATGGCTGGGCAAGCCGGTCTTCATCCGCCGCCGCACCCCCGAAGAGATCGAGGCGGGCCGCGCAGTCGAACTGAACGAGCTTGTCGATCAGGGCGCCGAGAACCAGAACAAGCCCGGCGAGCCTGCCACGGACGAGAACCGGACGCTGGACGAGGCTGGCGAATGGCTGGTCCAGATCGGCGTTTGCACCCATCTGGGCTGCGTTCCCATCGGTGACGGCGCTGGCGATTTCGGCGGCTGGTTCTGCCCCTGCCACGGCTCGCATTACGACACGGCAGGCCGCATCCGCCGCGGTCCGGCGCCGAAGAACCTGGCCGTTCCGCTGGCCGAGTTCATCAACGAAACCACCATCCAACTCGGTTAAGGGGGGCTTAACATGGCCGGTATTCCGCACGACCATTACGAGCCCAAATCGGGCTTTGAAAAGTGGCTGCATCGCCGTCTTCCGGTGGTCAGCATTCTCTATGATACGCTGATGATCCCGACACCGAAGAACCTGAACTGGTGGTGGATCTGGGGCATCGTTCTGGCCTTCTGTCTGGCCTTGCAGATCGTTACCGGCATCGTTCTGGTGATGCATTACACGCCGCATGTCGATCTGGCCTTCGCCAGCGTCGAACATATCATGCGCAACGTGAACGGCGGCTATATGCTGCGGTATCTGCATGCCAACGGCGCCTCGCTGTTCTTCTTCGCCGTCTATATCCACATCTTCCGCGGCCTCTATTACGGCAGCTACAAGGCTCCGCGTGAGGTCACCTGGATCGTCGGCATGCTGATCTATCTGCTGATGATGGCGACCGCATTCATGGGCTACGTGCTGCCCTGGGGTCAGATGTCCTTCTGGGGCGCGACCGTGATCACCGGCCTTTTCGGCGCCATCCCCGGCATCGGCGAATCGATCCAGGCATGGCTCTTGGGCGGACCGGCAGTGGACAATGCCACGCTGAACCGCTTCTTCTCGCTACATTACCTGCTGCCTTTCATCATCGCGGCGCTGGTGATCGTTCATATCTGGGCCTTCCACACCACCGGGAACAACAACCCGACCGGCGTCGAAGTGCGCCGCAGCTCGAAGGAAGAGGCAGAAAAGGACACCCTGCCCTTCTGGCCCTATTTCGTGATCAAGGACCTGTTCGCCCTTGGCATCGTGCTGGTGGTGTTCTTCGCCGTGGTCGGCTTCATGCCCAACTACCTTGGCCACCCGGACAACTATATCGAGGCAAACCCGCTGGCGACGCCTGCGCATATCGTGCCCGAATGGTACTTCCTGCCCTTCTACGCCATCCTGCGCGCCTTTGACGGCGATGTCTGGCTGGTGCAACTGGTGCAGTTCCTGTCCTTCGGCATCATCGACGCCAAATTCTTCGGCGTTCTGGCGATGTTCGGCGCAATCGCGGTCATGGCGCTGGTGCCGTGGCTGGATACCAGCCGCGTCCGCTCGGGCCGGTATCGTCCGCTGTTCAAATGGTGGTACTGGCTGCTGGCTGCCGACTTCATCATCCTGATGTGGGCCGGGGCGATGCCTGCCGAGGGGATCTATCCCTATATCGCACTGGCAGGCGCGGCCTATTGGTTCGCCTACTTCCTGGTGATCCTGCCGCTTCTGGGCGTCATCGAGAAGCCGGAACCGATGCCTTCGACCATCGAGGAAGACTTCAACGCACATTACGGCGCCAAAGCGCATCCGGCCGAGTAAGGAGAGCCTTCAATGACCCTGAGAACCAAGACGCTCACGGCTGTTGCGGCCCTGACGATCTCTGCCGGGGGCTTCGCCTTCGCGCAGACGGCCCCGACTGCTCCGGCTGAAGAGCCGGTGCAGACGCAGCAATCGACCGAAACCGAGGCTCCGGCAGCGGAAGCCCCTGCCGCCGAGGCAGAGGCTGGCGCAGAAGCCGAAGCCACAGAAGAACCGGCGGCTGAGGAACCGGCTGCCGACGATCAGGCGACCGGCGCAGATGACGCCCCGGCTGCGGACGCAACCGAGGCACCTGCAGAGGCCGAGGCTCCGGCTGAAGCAGAAGCGCCTGCCGAAGCTGAGGCTGAGGCGACGACCGAAGAACCTGCAGCAGATCCGGCATCCGAAACTGCTGCAGAGGAAAACCTTGAAGAGCAGCCCGCGCCGGAACCGACCGACGAGGCTGTCGAGGAAACCGGCGCCGAGCAAGAGGCCCCTGCCGGGACCGAGGCCGAAACCGGCGCAGAAGCCGAAGAGGCCGCTGCCCCGACCGAAGCCGTCGAGACCGAGGGCGAGGCTGCTGAAGCAGAGGCTGCTGCGGGCGATCCCGAAGCCGCCGATGACCACGGTGGCGCGGAAGGCGAAGAGCATGCCGCCGCCGATGCGGGCCACGGCACCCCGCATATCGAGGATATCTCGTTCAGCTTCGAAGGACCGTTCGGCAGCTTCGACCAGTTCCAGCTTCAGCGCGGTTTGCAGGTCTATACCGAGGTCTGCGCAGCTTGCCACGGCATGAAATTCGTGCCGATCCGCACGCTGGCCGATGATGGCGGCCCCGGCCTGCCGGAAAATCAGGTCCGCGCCTATGCGGCAAACCTGACGCCGATCTTCGACGACGAGTTGGGCGAAGAGCGTCCGCGCGTTCCGACCGACCACTTCCCGACCATCTCGGGAATGGGAATGGGCCCGGATTTGTCGCTGATGGCCAAGGCCCGCGCAGGTTTCCACGGGCCGCAGGGCTCGGGGATCAACCAGCTTATTCGCGGCATTGGTGGCCCGGAATATATCCACGCCATCCTGACCAGCTATACCGGCGAAGAAGTCGAGCAGGCTGGCTCGATCTTCTATCACAACACCGCCTTCCCCGGCGGCAATATCGGCATGCCCCCGCCCCTGTCGGCTGGCATGGTGACCTATGAGGACGGGACCGAGGCGACCGTGGACCAGATGTCCACCGACGTTGCGGCCTTCCTGATGTGGACCGCCGAGCCGAAGATGATGGACCGCAAGATGGTCGGCTTCTCTGCCGTGCTGCTGCTGTCGGTGCTGACGGCGCTGCTCTACTATACCAACAAGCGGCTTTGGGCGCCCCATAAGGGCAAGGGCCTGCACAAGCAGTCCTGATCCGACCCAACTGAACCTTGAAAGCGCGCCCCCAACCGGGCGCGCTTTTCGTTTGGCGGTTTCCGTGACTGGACAAGACCCGGCATGGCTGCAAGATCAGGGAAAACAACGGAGGGGCAGAAATGGCGATATGGAACCTTGGGTCGATCAATATCGATCATGTTTACCGGCTGCCCCATCTGCCCCGCCCCGGCGAGACGCTGGCCGCCCGCGATTTCAGCATGGGGCTGGGCGGCAAGGGCGCGAACCAGTCCATCGCGTCGGCGCGGGCAGGAGCACTGACCATTCATTTGGGCGCGATGGGCGAGGCCGATCAATGGGTGATCGACCGTCTGCGGGCCAGCGGTATCTGCACCGCGAATATCCTGCGCCTGCCTAATGAGGTGACGGGCCACGCGATCATTTTGCTGGATGAAGACGCCGAAAACTCTATCGTCATCCATCCGGGCGCGAACCGGGCCTTGACCATAGCCGCGCTGAAGGATGCGCTGGCGGGGGTTCAGCCGAACGATCTGATGCTGATCCAGAATGAAACGAATTGTCAGGTCGAAGCCGCCAAGGCTGCCCGGCAGATCGGCGCGAAGGTCATCTATTCCGCCGCCCCTTTCGACATCGAGGCGGTGCGGGCGATCCTGCCCCATGTCAGCATTCTGGCGATGAATGCGGGCGAATCCGAGCAGCTTTTCGCGGCGATCCCCGGCGATCTGCCGGTCGAGGGTCTGCTGATCACGCGCGGCGGCGACGGTGCGGAATATCGCGACCTGACGACCGGCGAAAGCTGGCAGCAACCGTCCTTCAAAGTCAAAGCCGTCGATACGACCGGCGCGGGCGATACCTTTGCGGGCTATTTCGCCGCCGCTCTGGATCGGGGCGATCCGATCCCCGAGGCGCTGCGCACCGCATCTGCCGCTGCGGCGTTGCAGGTCACCCGCAAGGGCGCGGGTGATGCCATTCCGATGCTTGAGGAAGTGGTGGCGTTTCTGGGCAAACAGGCGGGCTGAGGGTCAGCCCAAGGCGTAACCCGTGCCGCGCACCGTGCGGACCGGGTTTTCACCGCCATTCTGCATCAGCGCCTTGCGCAACCGGCCCACATGCACGTCGATGGTGCGCGTATCCACATAGATGTCGCGACCCCAGACCCGGTCCAGCAACTGTTCCCGCGTCCAGACGCGGCCCGGCTTTTCCATCAGCGTGGACAGCAGCCGGAACTCGGTCGGGCCCAGATGCAGCGCCTTGCCTGCACGGAAAACCCGGTGTTCGGCGGCATCCAGAATAATGTCCTCATAGCTCAGCCGTTCGCCCATCGTGGCCGGGCGGGTACGGCGCAACTGGGTGCGCAGGCGCGCCATCAGTTCGACCACCGAATAGGGCTTCACCACGTAATCATCCGCGCCGGTTTCCAGCCCGCGCACGCGGTCGCCTTCCTCGCTGCGCGCCGACAGCATGATGATCGGGATCGAGCGGGTGCCCGGATCGGCCTTGACCTGACGGCAAACCTCGATCCCGGACACCTTGGGCAGCATCCAGTCCAGGACCATCAGATCGGGCTGTTCCTCTTGCACCAGCAGCAGCGCATCTTCGCCATTGTCGGCGACGACCACGTCAAAGCCTTCGGCCTCAAGGTTATATTGCAAGACCTCGCGCTGCGCGCCCTCATCCTCGACCACAAGGACGCATGGTGCCTGTCGAGCCATCGGTTCAGCCTCCTGCCACGACATCAGCATCGCTTGGGACGCTGTTGGCCTTGGGCCGCGCATCATCCGGCAATTCGCCCGTGACCAGATAGATCACCTGCTCGGCAATCGAGGTGGCATGGTCGCCCATCCGCTCGACGTTCTTGGCCATGAAATGCAGATGCATGCAGGGGGTGATGTTGCGCGGGTCTTCCATCATGTAGGTCAGGAATTCGCGGAACAGCGCGTTATACATCTGATCCACTTCCAGATCGCGCTGGCGCACATCCTCGGCCAGATCGGCGTCGCGGCGGATATAGCTGTCCAGCGCGTCCTGAAGCATCTTGCTGACCGTCTGCGACATCCGGCGCAACGCAATGGCCGAGCCGTCGATCACCGGCATCTGCGACAGAACGGCGGTGCGTTTCGCCATGTTCTTGGCGTAATCGCCCACCCGCTCCAGCGAGGCGGCGATCTTCATCACCGCCAGCACCATGCGCAGATCGGTCGCGGTCGGTGCGCGAAGGGCGATCAGGCGGGCTGCGTCTTCGTTGATCTGCGCCTCCAGCGCGTCGATCGACTTGTCGCGGCGGCGGACCTGTTCGGCCAGTTCTTCATCCCGGCCCTCCAGCGCGCTGGCGGCATCGGTGATGGCGGCTTCGACCATGCCGCCCATCTTGACGACCTGCGCCTGAATCGTCTCAAGATCGCGGTCGAAGGCTGACGAGATATGCTTGTCGCGGTTCATTCTGAAATTGCTCCCTGCAAATGTCAGCCGATGCGGCCGGAAATATAGGCCTCGGTCCTGCTGTCCTGCGGCTTGGTGAAAATGTCGTCGGTTTCGCCATATTCGACCAGATTGCCCAGGTGGAAGAAGGCGGTCTTCTGGCTGACGCGGGCAGCCTGCTGCATCGAGTGGGTGACGATCACGACCGAGAACTGCTCGCGCAATTGATCGATCAGCTCTTCGACCTGACCCGTGGCAATCGGGTCCAGCGCGGAACAGGGTTCGTCCATCAACAGCACCTCGGGCGCGGTCGCCACGGCGCGGGCGATGCAGAGGCGCTGCTGCTGACCACCCGACAGGCCGGTTCCCGGCTCTTGCAGACGGTCCTTGACCTCGTTCCACAGGGCGGCGCCGCGAAGGGCCTTTTCAACGATCTCGTCAAGCTCTGCCCGGTTGCGGGACAGGCCGTGGATGCGCGGGCCGTAAGCCACGTTGTCATAGATCGATTTCGGGAAGGGGTTCGGCTTCTGAAACACCATGCCGATCTTGGCGCGCAGCTGCACCGGATCGACGCGACGGTCATAGATATCTTCGCCATCCAGCGCGATCTTGCCTTCGACGCGGGCAATCGGGATGGTGTCGTTCATCCGGTTGATGCAGCGCAGAAAGGTTGACTTGCCGCAGCCCGACGGGCCGATAAAGGCGGTCACGGTCTTGTCTAGGATGTCCACATCGACATCCTTCAGCGCGTGTTTGTCACCGTAATAGACCTGCACCCCACGGGCTGCGATCTTGATGTCGGTCTGGCTCACGGCGTTCTCCACTCGGTTCATGTCGTACATATTGGCCTCCTTGGACCGGATTACCACCGACGCTCGAATTTGCGGCGCAGGTAGATGGCCAGCAAGTTCATGCAAAACAGGAAGATCAGCAGCACGATGATCGCCCCCGAAGCACGTTCGATGAAGGCCGGGTCCGAGCGCTGCGTCCAGTTATAGATCTGCACCGGCAGGGCCGAAGCAGGGTCGAACAATCCTTCCGGCGGCGAGGCGGGGAAGTTCTTCACGAAGGCCACCATGCCGATCAACAGAAGCGGGGCGGTTTCGCCCAAAGCCTGCGCCAGACCGATGATCGTGCCGGTCAGGATGCCGGGCATCGCCAAAGGCAGGACGTGGTGAAAGACCGACTGCATCTTCGAGGCACCGACCCCAAGCGCCGCATCGCGGATCGAGGGCGGCACGGCTTTCAGCGCCGCGCGGGTCGAGATGATGATTGTCGGCAGCGTCATCAGCGTCAGCACCAGACCCCCGACAATCGGCGCGGATTGCGGCAGACCGGCGAAGTTGATGAAGGCGGCAAGGCCAAGGATACCGAAGACGATGGACGGCACCGCCGCGAGGTTCGAGATGTTCACCTCGATCACGTCGGTCCAACGGTTCTTCGGCGCGAATTCCTCAAGATAGATACTGGCCGCAACGCCAATCGGCACCGCAAGGAACAGCACCACCAGCATCATGTAAAGCGACCCCAGAATGGCCACCCCGACGCCCGCCGCTTCCGGGCGTTGATCGGATGCGTCCGGGTTGCTCAGGAAATGCCAGTTGAATCGGGTGACCATCAGGCCACGGTCGCGCAGCTCATCCGCCAGCATCAGTTGCTGCGGCGAGGTGTTGTTGTCGCGCTCGGCGCTGGCCAGCGTGACGCGGCCTTTGAAGTAGCCATCGACACGGCCATTCGCCAGCACATCGACCTCGATCGTTTGGCCGACCAGTTCCGGGTCGGCCAGAACGCGGCTGCGCACCTGCGCCGAGGCATCCTTGGAAATCAGCCCCTTGATCTCGGCCTCGGTCAGGCCTTCGATCTGGATATTCTCGCGGGCGACGGTCGCCTCGACCGCGGCATCCAGCACCTTGCCATAGCCAAGGGTCAGCACCTTGGACATTTCGCCGGGGTCGCGGTTGCCTTTCGGGTCAAGCACCTGCGCATTCAGTTCGACCGGAATGGCCAGATAGGTCTGCCGGAACGCGCCCGAGCCATCGCGGAAGATGGTGAACAGCAGCACCACCAGCGCAAGGACGGCGATGCCGATGGCGGTCGCGCCATAGATGCGGAAGCGTTTCTCGGCGGCGTTGCGGCGACGGGTGCGGGCGTCGGGCTGCATCAGCGTGCCTTTGGTCGCACCGGAAACGGGGTTGGACATGGGCATATCGGTCATTCGTACTGCTCGCGATATTTGCGCACGATGTAGAGCGCGACCACATTCAGGGCGAGGGTGATGATGAACAGGGTCAGGCCAAGGGCAAAGGCCACCAGCGTCTCGGGCGAGTTGAAATCGCTGTCGCCGGTCAACTGGCTGACGATCTTGACGGTGATCGTGGTCATCGCCTCGAACGGATTAAGCCCAAGCTGCGCGGCGGCACCGGCGCCCAGAACCACGATCATCGTTTCGCCGATGGCACGGCTGGCCGCCAGAAGGACGGCGCCGACAATGCCGGGAAGGGCGGCAGGCAGAACCACCTGACGAATGGTCTCGGACGGGGTCGAGCCTAGGCCCAGGGCACCGTCACGCAGGCTTTGCGGCACGGCGTTGATGATATCGTCGGACAGCGAGCTGACGAAGGGGATCAGCATGATGCCCATGACCAGCCCGGCCGTCAGCACGGACGAGGCCGAATTGCCCAATTGCAGCGGCTGCGCGAAATAGTCGCGCAGCATCGGCCCGACGACGACCAGCGCGAAAAGGCCGTAAACAATGGTCGGGATACCGGCCAGAACCTCGATGGCGGGCTTGGCAAAGCTGCGCACCCGCTTGCTGGCATATTCGGACATATAGATCGCGGCGAACAGCCCGACCGGGACCGATACGATCAGCGCGATGAAAGAGATATAAAGTGTGCCCCACAGCAGCGGCAGGATGCCAAGCTGCGAATTCCCCTGAAAACGCGGGGTCCATTCGGTGCCGAAGAAGAAGGTTTTCCAGTCATAGACCTGAAAGAAGCGGCCCGTTTCGAACAGCAGCGACAGCACGATGCCCGCCGTGGTCAGGATCGCGATCAGCGAGCACATGATCAGCAGCCCAAGCACGATCCGTTCGACGGCGTTGCGGGCCTGAAAATCGCGGCCAATGCGGGTCGCGGCCCAGCCCAGCCCAAGAACCGAGGCTGCCAGCGCGATCAGGCCAACAATGGTCCCGGCTTCGGCGGTGATGACACCTGCCATGCGCAGGATCGAGGCGATGGCCAGAACTGCCAGCGCCGGCATCAGCGCGGTCAGGGCGACGCTTGCGCCGTGATAGGTGGGGCGGCTGTGCAACTGGCGCACATCGGGCCCGGCTGCGGCGAATGCTCGGCTGCGGCCAAGCAGGTAGCCCGCAAAGGCCAGAAGCAGGCTGGCAAACAATGCCCAGGACAACGGCATATGGGCGTTCCTTCCTTACTGAAGGGGCGAAACAGGGTGACCGGGCGAGGCGCGCATCGCGCCCCGCCCGTGCCGGATCATTGCATCGTGGTTTCGTTCGCGACGGCTTCCTGCGTCGCGGCCAGTTCCGGGTCCGAGACCAGACCGTATTCGGCCAGCGGACCATCAGGGCCTGCCAGTTCGTCCGACACGAAGAATTCGACGAATTCCTTCAGACCGGCGATTTCACCGATATGGGCTTTCTTCACATAGAAGAACAGCGGGCGCGAAACCGGGTATTCACCCGAAGCGATCGTCTCGGTCGAGGGGGTGACGCCGCTGATCGTGCCGACTTTCAGCTTGTCGGTGTTGTTTTCGTAGAAGGACAGGCCGAACACGCCGATGCCGTTGGGCGAGCTGCCGATGCGGGCCAGCGTCTCGGTATAGTCGCCGTCGATATCGACCGATTTGCCGTCGGTGCGCAGCGTCATGCAGGCTTCTTCGGCGGCATCTTCATCGCCCAGTTCAGCGGTAAAGACTTCCAGCGCGCCGGATTCTTCGCAGCCAGCCAGAATGACTTTTTCCTCGAACACTTCGCGGGTGCCGTGCTTGGTGCCCGGAACGAAGGCCAGAATGTCCTGCTCGGGCAGTTCCGGGTTCACATCGCTCCATTTGGCAGCGGTGTTGTCGGCCATCTTGCCGTCAACGACGACCTTGGCGGATAGTGCGTTGAACCAGTCAGCCGGGGTGTAGGCGAAATCCGGGCCATCAACGGTGTTGGCGAAGACGATCCCGTCATAGCCGATGCGGACTTCCATGATGTCGGTTACACCATTGGCGGTGCAGGTCTCACGCTCGGCATCTTTGATCGGGCGGCTGGCATTGGCGATGTCGATGGTGTTTTCGCCGACGCCTTCACAGAATTTTTGCAAACCGCCGCCGGTGCCGCCGGATTCCACGACCGGAACCGGGAAGTCGGTGTTCTCGCCGAAGACTTCGGCAACGATGGTGGCGTAAGGCAGGACGGTGGACGAACCCGACACCTGAACCTGATCGCGGGCAGCAGCGGCAGTAGCCGAGGCGGCGATCAAGGCGAGGGCCGAGACGGTGAATTTCACGGTGGACATGGATCTCTCCTGAATCGGTCTGTGCCCGAAAGGGGCTGCGGGTGATTTATTCCGCTCCGGTGACACGCATGCGACATAAACATGACGATATTATGACAGTGACCGATTTTACGGTGGAGATATGCGTGGAAAGCTGAGGGCATTGCCCAACCGCCGGTGGGCAATGCCCGGCGGTGCCTATCGGCATCTTGTTCCGGGCGGGCGCTTTACGTTCAGCCGATTTCGCCGCGCACCCCGCCCGTCTGGGCGCGGTCCATCAGTAGATGATCCAGAATGACACAAGCCGCCATCGCCTCGGCCACCGGGACGGCACGAATACCCACGCAGGGATCATGGCGGCCCTTGGTGATCAGGTCGATCTCGGCGCCATGCTGGTTGATCGTCTGGCGCGGCGTGGTGATGGAACTGGTCGGCTTGACCGAGAACCGCACCACGATGTCCTGCCCGGTCGAGATCCCGCCAAGGATCCCGCCCGCATGGTTTGACAGGAACATCGGGCCGTCATTGCCAATCCGAATCTCGTCCGCATTGGCAGTCCCGGTCAGGGCTGCCGCTGCCATCCCCTCGCCGATCTCGACCCCTTTGACCGCGTTGATCGACATCATCGCCGCCGCCAGATCGGTATCGAGTTTCGCATAAACCGGCGCGCCAAGACCGGGTGGGCAACCCTCGATCAGCACCTCGATTGCGGCGCCAACGCTGTTCTGATCCTTGCGGATACCGTCAAGATAATCCGACCATTCATCCACCGAAGCCGCATCCGGCAGGAAGAACGGATTGTCCGGGATGGCGCGCGGATCGAACCTGCTGCGGTCCAGATGCAGCGCGCCCATCTGCACCATATAGCCGGTGATACGTAGATCCGGCAGCAGATGCGCCAGCACCGCCTGCGCCACGCCGCCAGCCGCAACCCGCGCCGCCGTTTCGCGGGCCGAAGAGCGGCCACCGCCGCGATAATCCCTGATCCCGTATTTCAGGTGATAGGTGATGTCGGCATGGCCGGGGCGAAAGCTGGTCGCGATCTCGCCATAATCCTTGGACCGCTGATCGGTATTCTCGATCATCAACTGAATCGGGGTGCCGGTGGTCTTGCCCTCGAACACGCCCGACAGGATGCGCACCTGATCTGCCTCGCGGCGTTGCGTCGTATGCTTGCTGGTCCCCGGACGGCGACGGTCCAGAAATTGCTGAATGAAGGCTTCGTCAACCGGCACGCCCGGAGGGGTGCCATCGACGGTTGCGCCCAAGGCAGGCCCGTGGCTTTCGCCCCAAGTGGTGAACCGGAATTCGCGGCCAAAGGTGTTGTAGCTCATCGCGGCTCTCCGGTCAGCGATTTCAGTTCATAGATCAGATCCAGCGCCTCGCGCGGGGACATGGTATCGGGATGCACCGCTTTCATCCGCGCGTCCAGTGGGCTTTCCTTGGCCTTCGCGGGCGCGGGTGCCGCAGGAACCGCGCGGAACAACGGCAGATCGTCGATCAGGGCGGCAGGCCGGGCCGCGCCTTCGCGTTCCCCCGATTCCAGCGCGTCCAGCACTTCGCGGGCGCGTTCCACCACGCTTGCAGGCAAACCGGCCAGCCGCGCCACCTGCACCCCATAGCTGCGATCCGCTGCGCCCTTCCTGACCTCGTGCAGGAAGATCACCTCGCCGTCCCATTCGCGCACGGCGACGGTGGCGTTCTCGACGCCTTCCAGCTTGGCGGTCAGGGCGGTCATTTCGTGGTAATGCGTCGCGAACAAGGCCCGGCAGCGGTTGACGGCGTGCAGATGCTCCATCACCGCCCAAGCGATGGAAAGGCCGTCCCACGTCGCCGTTCCGCGCCCGATTTCGTCAAGGATCACCAGCGCATGATCGTCGGCCTGATTGAGGATCGCCGCCGTTTCCACCATCTCGACCATGAAGGTCGAACGCCCCCGCGCCAGATCATCCGCCGCGCCGACGCGGCTGAAAAGCTGGCTGACCATGCCGATATGCGCGGCCTTCGCGGGCACAAACGCCCCCGCCTGCGCCAACACCGCGATCAGCGCATTCTGTCGCAGGAAGGTCGATTTACCGGCCATGTTCGGGCCGGTCAGCAGCCAGATCGCCGGGGTGTCGCCTTCGGTTAGCGCGCAATCATTGGCGACAAAGCTGTCCGCCTTTCGCTTCAACGCACGCTCGACCACCGGATGCCGACCGCCCTCGATCACAAAGGCGCGGCTGTCATCGACGCGCGGACGCGCCCAGCCCTCGCCGGTCGCGATATCGGCAAAGGCCGAGGCCAGATCGATTTCGGCCAAGGCGCGCGCCGCCTGACCGATTTCGGCAGCCTGCGCCAGAATCGCCCCTCGCAGGCGGTCAAAAATCCCCCGCTCAATCTCCAGCGCCCTGTCGCGAGCGTTGAGGATACGCGTTTCAAGCTCGGACAGTTCGACCGTGGTGAAGCGGATTTGGTTGGCGGTGGTCTGACGGTGAATGAAGGTCTCGTTCAGCGGCGGGGCCATCATCTTTTCGGCGTGGGTCGCCGTGGTTTCGATGAAATAGCCCAGCACGTTGTTATGCTTGATCTTCAGGCTGGAGACCCCGGCCTTAGCCGAATAGTCGGCCTGCATCCCGGCGATCACGCCCCGGCCCTCATCCCGCAGGCGGCGGGTTTGGTCCAGATCCTCGTCATAATCGGGCGCGACGAAACCACCATCGCGGGCCAGCAAGGGCGGCTCGGCCACCAGCGCCTGATCCAGCAGATCGATCAGCCCGTCATGGCCGGTCAAATCGCGGGCCGCGTCGCGCAGAACCTGCGGTGCGTCCTCGGGCAGGCGTTCGGCAATGGCGGCACCTTGGGTCAGGCCCGAGCGGATCGCCGTCAGATCGCGCGGCCCGCCCCGGTCCAGCGCCAGCCGCGACAGCGCCCGGTCCATATCCGGCACCCGCGCCAAGGCATCGCGCAGATCGGCCGACAGCCGCGCATCCGCGACCAGCCCGGCCACCGCATCCTGCCGCGCATGGATCACCGCAAGATCGCGGCTTGGCGCGCTGATCCGCCGCTCCAGCAGGCGCGCGCCCGCCGCCGTCACCGTCCGGTCGATGGCCGCGAGCAGCGACCCCTCGCGCCCGCCCGACAAAGCCTGCGTCAGTTCCAGATTGCGCCGTGTCGCCGCGTCGATCTGCATCGCCCCGCCCACGCGTTCGCGGACCGGCGGGCGCAGCAGCGGCAGTTTGCCCTTCTGGGTCATGTCCAGATAATCGACGACCGCGCCCATCGCCGACAGTTCCGACCGCGAAAAGCTGCCGAACCCGTCCAGCGTCTCGACCCCGTAAAGCGCCGCCAGCCGCCGCGCCCCCGCCGCGCTGTCAAAGGCGCTGGCAGGCAGATCGGTCAGCGCCGCCCCGGCCTCGGACGCCAGATCATCCAACCCCGCCCCGTCAATCGCCAGCAATTCACGCGGAGCCAGCCGCGCCAGTTCCGGCGCCAGACGCGAGGCCGGACATTCCATCACCTGAAAGGCCCCGGTCGAGATATCCACCCATGCCAGCGCACTTTCATCGCGAACCGTCGCGAAAGCCGCCAGAAAGTTATGCCGCCGCGCTTCCAGAAGCGCCTCTTCGGTCAGCGTGCCGGGGGTGACCAGCCGCACGACATCGCGGGCCACGACCGACTTCGATCCGCGCTTCTTCGCCTCGGCAGGGTCTTCCATCTGCTCGGCAATCGCCACGCGGAACCCCTTGCGGATCAGCGTCAGAAGATAGCCTTCCGCGGCGTGGACCGGGACACCGCACATCGGGATAGGCTCACCCTGATGGGTGCCGCGCTTGGTCAGCGCAATATCCAGCGCTGCCGCCGCCGCGATAGCATCGTCAAAGAACATCTCGTAGAAATCGCCCATGCGATAGAACAGCAGCGCGCCGGGATTTGCGTCCCTGATCGCCAGATATTGCGCCATCATCGGTGTGGGCTGATCGTTCATGCCGGTCCTGTCTCATCCCTTGTGGCGGCTTTTCTAACGGCCCGCGACCGCCTTGGAAACCACGCTTTCTTCTTGCGGCGGCCAGCGGGGCGACTATGTTCCAAAGAACACCTCGGGGTGCCCTGTCGGGCTGAGACGCGAATAGCGGACCCGTTGAACCTGATCCGGCTAACACCGGCGGAGGGAAGGTTTCGCTGTCCTTCTTTTCGAAACCCGCTTGAGAAGGAGACGCAGCGATGAGATTGCAGGCCCTTACCCTTGCCTTGCTGGCAGCCTCACCCGGGCTTGCCGAGGATAAGCCGGTGCTGACCGTCTATGCGGGCGATTATGTCACCAGTGAATGGGGCCCCGGCCCGAAGATCGAGGAAGGCTTCGAGGCTTTCTGCAACTGCGATCTGAAATTCGTGACCGGCGACGTGCTGCCGCGCATCCTGATGGAAGGCGAAGGGACCGAGGCCGATATCGTCTTTGGCCTGAACACCGATGTGACGGCCCGCGCCCGCGCCTCGGGCCTGTTTGCGCCGCATGGGCAGGACACCTCGGACATGTCGCTGCCGATCGAATGGACGGATGAGATTTTTCTGCCCTACAACTGGGGCGAAACCGCCTTCATCTATGACGAAACCCGGCTGGAAAACCCGCCTGCAAGCTTTGCCGAGCTGCTGGACGCGCCCGACGATCTGAAGATCGTCATTCAGGATCCGCGCGCCTCGATCTCTGGCCTTGCGCTGCTGTTGTGGGTGAAAGAGGTTTATGGCGATCAGGCGCCAGAGGCTTGGGCCAAGCTTGCGCCCAAGGTGCTGACGGTGACGAAGGGCTGGTCGGAAAGCTATGGCATGTTCACCGATGGTGAGGCCGATATGGTGCTGTCCTACACCACCTCGCCCGCCTATCATATCGCAGCCGAGGAAGACCTGACCAAAAAGGCCGCGATCTTCCCCGAGGGTCATTATTTCATGACCGAACTGGCGGCGCAGCTTCGCACCACCGATCAGCCGGAACTGGCGCAGGCGTTCATGGATTGGATCCTGACCCCGGATTTCCAGAAGGTGATCCCGCTGGCCAACTGGTCGATGCCGGCCAAGCTGCCTCAGGCTGATTGGCCGCAGGTGATGCGCGACCTGCCGCGCCCCGAAAAGACCCTGTTCTACACCGAAGACGAGGCCGAGGCATTGCGCCAGCCTGCGCTTGACGAATGGCTGCGGGCATTTTCGCAATAAGGCGGGATTGGGGCGGCGGCGCCGTTGCGGCGGCGCTGGCCGCGCTGATCCTTGGCACCTTGGCCGCAGTCGCATGGCAGGCCCGCGGCTTGTCCGGGCTTGGGCCGTGGGACTGGCGCGCGGTCTGGTTCACCCTCTGGCAGGCGATGCTGTCGGCCAGCCTGTCGGCGCTGTTGGCAATCCCGGTCGCCCGCGCTTTGGCCCGCCGCCGCTTTCCGGGTCGCGCCTTGCTGGTCACGCTGCTGGGCGCACCGTTCATCCTGCCGGTGATCGTGGCGATCATGGGCCTGATTTCGGTCTTCGGTCGCAATGGCGTCCTGAACGACGCCTTCCGCGCCTTCGGCCTGCCCGAGATCACCATCTACGGCTGGCAGGGCGTCATCCTTGCGCATGTCTTCTTCAACCTGCCGCTGTCGGTGCGGCTGATCCTGCAAGGCTGGCAGTCGATCCCGTCCGAGCGTTTCCGCCTTGCCGCAAGCCTTGACTTTGCCCCCGCCGACATTGCCCGGCATCTGGAACGGCCCATGCTGCGGGCGGTTCTGCCGGGGGTCTGGCTGGCGGTGTTTCTGGTCTGCCTGACCTCTTTCGCGGTGGCGCTGACATTGGGCGGAGGCCCGCGCGCCACCACGGTGGAGTTAGCCATCTATCAGGCGTTCCGTTTCGATTTCGACCTTGGCCGGGCGGCAATGCTGGGCCTGATCCAGATCGCGCTGTGCCTTGCTGCGATGTCACTGGCCCGCTGGATCGCGATCCCCGCAGCCTTCGGTGCCGGGCTGGATCAACCCGACCAACTGACCGGACCGCGCGGATGGCGGCGGATCACCGATACGCTGGCGATCACACTCGCCGCCGTCTTCCTGCTTTGGCCGATGCTGGCGGTGACGATGCGCGGCCTGCCCCGTATTCCCGCGCTGCCCGCCGATGTCTGGGACGCCGCGCTCAGATCGGTGGTGATGGCGCTGATTTCCGCCGCGCTGGCCATCACCCTGTCGCTGGTCCTTGCCCTCTCGGTTGCCCGCAGCAAATCGCGCCTGATCGAGGCGGCGGGGATGTTGCCGCTGGTCGCCTCGCCGCTGGTTCTGGGCACCGGGTTGTTCATCCTGCTGCGCGGAACGCTGGCGCCGCAATCGCTGGCCTTGCCGGTCACTATCGCGATCAACGCGATCATGGCCCTGCCCTTCGGCCTGCGCGCCCTGATCCCCGCCGCCCGCGACCTGCGCGCCGATTACGGCAGGCTGGCCGATTCCCTCGACATGCAAGGACTGGCGCGGCTGCGATTGCTGACCCTGCCCCGGTTGGCGCGACCCATCGGCTTCGCAGGCGGTCTGGCGGCGGCCTTGGCGATGGGCGATCTGGGCGTCATCACGCTGTTCCCAAGCGACCAGCCAACGTTGCCGCTGAAGCTATACCAACTGATGAATTCCTACCGCATGGCCGACGCATCAGCCTGCGCGGTTCTGTTGATGGCGATCAGTTTCGCCCTGTTCTGGCTGTTCGACCGGGGAGGCCGACTTGCTTGACCTTGAAAACCTGCATGTGACGCGCGGCAACTTTACCCTTCAGGCCAATCTGTCGCTGCCCGCCGGATCACGCGCGGCGGTTATCGGGCCGTCAGGGTCGGGCAAATCGACGCTTCTGGCGATGATTGCGGGGTTTCTGCATCCCGATCAGGGGCGGGTGCGCTGGAACGGTGAGGACATCACTAATACCGCGCCGGGCAAGCGTCCGGTTTCGGTGCTGTTTCAAGACCAGAACCTGTTTCCGCATCTGAGTGCCGCGCAGAATGTAGGGCTTGGTCTGCGCCCGGACCTGCGCCTGAACCATGCCCAGAAAGCGCGGGTCGGGCAGGTTCTGGCGCATGTCGGGCTTGAGGGCATGGAGAACCGCAAGCCCGCAAACCTGTCAGGCGGGCAGCAAAGCCGGGTCGCGCTGGCCCGCGTCCTGCTGCGCGCGCGACCGATTTTGCTGCTGGACGAACCTTTCGCGGCTCTTGGCCCCGCGCTGAAGGTTGAAATGCTGCGGCTGCTGGACCAGTTCACGACCGAGAACAATACGACCGTGCTGATGGTCACGCATGACCCCGACGATGCCCGCGCCTTCACCCCCTCGACCATCCTGATCGAGCACGGCGCGGCCCATCCTCCGGTCCCGACCGAACCGCTCCTGGACAATCCGCCGCCGGGCCTGCGGGCCTATCTGGGCTGACAGGCGCGTCAGGCAACGGATACCCTGCCTTTAGGCAAAATCGATGCGAAAGGTCGCCGTTGGGAGCCTGCACCAGCGCCAGCCTGCCACCATGCGCGACCAGCAGATTGCGGACAATCGTCAGGCCCATCCCCGTGCCGCCGGTATCCCGGCGCGTGGTAAAGAACGGCTCGAATATGCGACCCGCATTCCCCGCCGAGATACCGCGCCCATTGTCCTGAACCGTCAGGAACAGCCGCCCATCCTGCAAACCGACGCGAAGCTCTACCGAGGTCGCGCCATGCTCTGCAGCGTTGCGCAGAAGCTGGTCCAGAATGATCCGTAAACCATCAGCGGACAGCGGCAGAAGCTCTTCGGCACCGACAAAGCGTAGCGCCAGCGCGGGATGCCCGGCCTCCAGAATCTCTGTCAGCGCAGACAGGGTTGTGCTGCCGCGATGGCTGGCCTCTCGCGCCTGCGCGGCGTCTCGCAGGGCGGCAAGCTGGGCCTTGATCTGCTGACGCGCACCGTCGATTTCCGACAACAGGCGCTGCTGCACCTCGGTCAGATCGCCACCGTCAGACAGCAATTCGCTGGCCGCACGGATCGCCGCGACGGGGGATTTCAGCTCGTGGGTGACATGGTCGGTATAGGTCCGCACCGTCGCTTCTCGTTCGCGCAGGGCTTCGGCCATGGCGATGACGCGCGAGGCCATGGCCTGCAGTTCCCGCGTCCCGAAATGGCGGGGCGGCGGGATCGGGGCAACCGTGCCC
Source organism: Paracoccus caeni (assembly GCF_016629665.1). Taxonomy (GTDB): domain Bacteria; phylum Pseudomonadota; class Alphaproteobacteria; order Rhodobacterales; family Rhodobacteraceae; genus Paracoccus; species Paracoccus caeni. Next base: position 141,525 of record NZ_JAEPRQ010000001.1, on the reverse strand, counting down.
TCCTGCGCCTCGGCATAGGCAGCAAGCGCGCGGATCGGGCGCAGCAGCAGGCGAAGCTGCAGCAGACCAAGCACCGCCGTCGCGCAGGCGATCAGCGTCGCCAGCAACATCGCCGCTTGGCGAAAGCCGATCTCGGGACCGATCACCCGCAGCAACACCAGCCCCCAGAAGGACAGCGCCAGCGTTCCGATCAGCGCGCCGCCCAGCACGAAAGCCAGCGAGGGCCGCCAACGCCGGGTCATTCCACGCTCCGCAACCGCACACCCTGTCCGTGCAGCGTTTCGATCAGGTCGGGGCACCCTGCCTCGTCCAACTTACGCCGCAGATTGCGCAAATGGCTGTCCAGCGTCCTGTCTGAAACCGGACTGCTTGCCCCCCATAGGCGGTTGATCAGATGCACGCGCGTCAGCATCCGCCCGGCCTCGGCCAGCAACATCGAAAGCAGCTCGAATTCGGTCCCGGTCAGGGTGACGCGGTTCCCGGCAACCTCGCAATGGCGCGCCTCGCGGTCCAGACGGATCGGCCCATAGCGCAACGCCTGCGGCCGTGTGCCGCCATTCGCCCGTTTCAGGATCGCCCGCACCCGTGCGACCACCTCTCGCGGGCTGAAGGGCTTGGTCACATAATCATCCGCGCCCAGTTCCAACCCGACGATCCGGTCGATTTCGTCGTCGCGGGCGGTCAGGAACAGGATCGGCACCTCGGATCGGGCACGAAGGCGGCGGCAAACCTCGAAGCCGTCCATTTCGGGCAGGCCGACATCAAGGACGATCAGATCGGGTGAATGCCGGGCCGCGTGGGTGATGGCGGTCTGCCCGTCGCCCGCCGTCAGCACCTCATGCTCTGCCCGTTCCAGCGCGATCCGAAGCAGATCGCGCAGGCGGGGGTCGTCATCGACGATCAAGATGCGGCTCATCCGGGTCTCACTCGATTGCGTCCAGACCATAGCTGCGCACCCGCCACTTGCGGAACCCCCAATCCCGCCAGCCGTCGATCTCGGGCGCTTTGACCCGGCACCATTCGTCGTCGATCAGGTAGCTGCGATCCGCCTTGACGACCGCCCCGAAGGCCATCGGGCCAAGCGAGCAGATGTAGGAGTTATCATCCCTGTGCCGCGACAGGTTCTTTTCGGCGATGATCTGCGCGAAGTTGATGAAGCAGGTGAGGTAAAGCGTTCCAAGCGCCAGCACCGCGACACGCCTGATCAGCCAGCCATTGCCGTGCCCCATCTGCACCTGCCACGCCGTCAGGCCCAGCCCGGTGGCGACAAGGCACATCCAGATCAGCGCATAGATACGCAGATAGGTCAGCCCGAAGCTGTCGATATACAGGTCCAGCCGCAGCAGAGCCGAAGCGCAAAGCGCGATGTTCTGCGCCAGCCACAGCAGCATCAGCGGCTTCAGGGCGCGATGTTCGGCCAGAAAGGGGCGTGCCAGCAGGGCGAAAATCCCGGCGAGGAGCGCGGTCAGCAGCAGCGGATAGGCACCGCGATGGGCGTATTGCGCATAGGTCATCCCGGCGGGAAGCTCTGCCCCGCCGATGAGGATCGACAGGTCCAGAACCGTCTGCACCCCGATCAGCGCGTTGAAGAGCCATAGCGAGCGCAGCACCGAGCCGGTATTCAGGCCCAGATTGGGCGCCGTTCGCGATTTGGCGGGTTGAGCGGTTGCAGGAGCGGAATGTTCAGCGCTGAGCAGCGGCCACAGGGCGATCGCAAGACCGGACCAGAACATGCCGCGGCGGATGACTCTTTCAAGATCCGGCAACTCGAACTGGAAGAGGCGATACAGCAGCGGATTGGCGTCAAGCAGCAATGCTGCAAAGATCAGACCGCCGCCCACCGGAAAGGCCCAGTTTCGCAGCAGGGTCCGCCATGAGGGATTCGCCGTCGCCCCGCTTGCAAACCTGTTTTGAAAAAACCGGATCGGCGAGACAAGGACCAGCGCCCATTGTCGCGGCAGGTCGCACAGAAACGCCCCCCATGCCGGAAGCAGGCCGGACAGGTCGCGCGTCGCCCAAACCACCGCTGCCGTCAGCCCGGCGCAGAGGAACAGCACCGACAGAAGCTGCACATGCTCGACCGCTGGCAGGATCGAGACGATCAGCAACACTGCCGGGCCGATCAGTCGGGTGATGGGACGGATGTTCCAGACCGACAGCACGAAGATCGCGCAGGCATAGACCGGCAAGGACAGGCCCAGCCTCTGCCGCCAGAACAACAGATCGGCAAGGGCGATCAGCAGGACCAGTGACATCAGCCGAAGCCTAAGCCGCCTGTCACGGGATCGCTTATCGGCATCGCTGCCTTGGCCGGGATCGCGATTGTCGGTCAGCCACCACGCATCGCGCTGAATCGAATGCGGTATCCCGCGCAGCGTCAAACTTTGTCCCATCGGTTTATCCTTCCGTGTTGTTCGGAAGGTGTCGCCTGCGGGCCGTGCAAGGATTGCGGGTGAGATGTGCAGATTTCGTGCAGATCGGGCGGGTTACAGGGCCGGTTTCGTCAGCATCAGCCAGATGATCACCATGATCGCACCGAATGCCGGGAAGCCGAAGGCGAACCACCAGCGATAGAGACGATGATAGGCGGCAGGCAGCGGTCGCCCCTGGTCGCGGGCGGCGCGGGCAAGATCGCGCATCCGCATCTGCATCCAGACCACCGGCAACCAGAACGCGCCCACCACCACGTAAAGGACCAGCGAAAGCGCAACCCAACCTTCGGTCAGGGACCAGCCGACCTCTTTTGTCAGAAGATAGCCGGTGATCGGTTGCACGATTGCGGCGGTCGCGGTGAAGACCGTATCGGCAAGAACGACGATCCCCGCGACATGGGCGATCAGCGCCGGATCCCGGCTTCGGTTCGAGATGACCATGAAAAAGGCAATCCCCGCGCCGGTGCCCGTCAGGACAATGGCACCGATGACATGCAGGAAAAGAAGGATCTCGTACCAGCTCATCTTTCTTCCATCAGCAGCCAGACCACGGCGGCAAGCGCCATGCCGGGAAAGACCTTGACCATGGGCCCAAGCGGATCAGCCCACATATCCGGCGCCGTGAGGACGCTGCCCGCCAGATAGGCGGCGGATAGCCCGATCATGCCCAGTGCCGCGCGCTTCGCCCATGGTCGCCACAGGATCGCAAGCCCAAGGACCACATCCGCTACCGCGCCGCCGATCACGGTCGCGGCGACCAGCCAGGACACGATCCCTCGGTCATAAAGCAGGGCCATTGCGCGTAGCGGGTCCAGCAGCGTGATCAGCCCGGACAGCAACCAGAACAGTGACAGCGTGCCGATTGCCAGCGGCAGCGCCAGATAGGCGCGCGCAAAGGCCCGCTCTTGCCGGGACGAGGGCAGTCGCGAAAGCGTCTCATCAAGCGAGTGGCAGGGCGGACCACCTGCCAGATCCCAAGCCCCCGGATCGCCGCGAACACCGTCGCGCAGCACCTGCAGCGCCGTGCTGCGAAGCGGGGAACGCCAGCCCAGATGGCCCAGCAGATCCGCACAGCGCGCCACGGTGCGAAGCAGCAGATCGGGCACCGGGACGCGAAACCGCGCGGGCGGATAGCCCTGCCATTTGCGGACGCTGGCAAGCAGATCGGGAAAGCTGTGGGCTTCAGACTCGGCCAGATCAGCAATGGTGCCCGACGGCACCTCGTCGCGGGCAGCGGCGACGGCGGCCCTTGCGATATCGCCGACATAGACCGTCTGAATCCGTGTCTTTGGTAAAAGTTGCGGCTGGACGGCGGGAAGCGCCGCTGCGGCCCGAAGCAGGGCGGTACCGCCATAGGCATCCTGCGACAGGACCAGCGCCGGGCGCAGGATCACCCAGTTTCGCGCATTGGAAGCGATGATCGCATCCCCCTTGGCCTTGGTTTGCAGGAAACGGGTCGAGGCATTTTCTGACGCGCCAGCCGCCGAAATCTGCACGATCCGCAGATCGCTGCCCGAGGCCGCATCGACCAGACGGGCGATGGCAGTGACATGGATCGCCGTCAGATCATCGCGGGCGCCGTCCTGCAACGCGCCAGAGGCGTTCACGACCACATCGACGCCGCTCAGAAGTTCCTGCCATTCCGCGACACTGATCGAGGGGATGTCACGGATCAGCCAGCGCGCCCCGGCATCCGAGGCTATGGCCGAGGGCATCGACCGTCCGATGCCCGTCACCTCGAAACCCGCTTTGGACAATGCTTTCATGCAGGCCGACCCGATCAGCCCGTATCCCCCAAGCACAACAATCTTGCGCATATCCCGCCGTCCCGCTTTACCGACGAACCTGAAATGTCGTGTCACGCCCTTCGCCCGGCTGGACCATCATCCGCCGGGCATCGGTCTTAATGCAGCGCCAACCCGATTGCCGTGCCGACGCCCAGCGACAGCACCACCGCCAGCCACATCGGAACGCCTGACTTCGGCGCAGCAACCGGCTGCACATCCTCTGGGTGTGCACGCTCCCACAAGGCCTGCTCGACGATCTGCGGCAAAAGCGGACCATAGCGCCCGACCGTCTGCACGATCCGCGCCATATCCCCGGCCAAGGCTTTCGGCCCCAGATTGGACTTGATGTAATCCGATACGACCGGCTTCGCCGCGTCCCAGATGTTCAATTGCGGATCGACCGAGCGTGCCACGCCCTCGACCACCACCATCGTTCGTTGCAGCAGGATCAACTGGGTCTGCGTCCGCATTCCAAACCGCTCGGTCACTTCGAAGAGATAGGCCAGAAGGTTTGCCATCGAAATCCGGCTGGCATCCGCGCCGAAAATCGGCTCGCCCACGGCACGCAGGGCACGGGCGAAAGCGGCCTCGTCGCGGTCGCGGGGGACATAGCCCGCCTCGAAATGGACCCGCGCGACGCGCCGGTAGTCGCGGCGGATGAAGCCCATCAGGATTTCGGCATAGGTGCGGCGGGTATATTCATCGATTTCGCCCATGATGCCGAAATCATAGGCGATCACGTCACCATTCGCCGCCACCTTCAGGTTGCCGTGATGCATGTCCGCGTGAAAGAACCCGTCGCGAAGGGCATGTTGCAGGAACAACTGGATCACCCGCGTGGCGATACGGGTGACATCATGGCCCGCCGCGATCAGCGCCTCGGGATCGCCCATCGGCAGGCCTTCGGCCCAGTCCGAGGTCAAGACGCGGCGCGAGCACAGGTCCCAATGCGGCAAAGGCACCGCGAAACCGTGATCATCCTTGGTGTTCACTGCAAATTCGGATGCAGACGCCGCCTCAAGCCGCAGATCAAGCTCCGACATCACCACGGATTCGAAGTGGCTGACCACATCGCGCGGGCGCAGGCGGCGGGTCGCCGGGGACAGGGTTTCGATGAAGCGGGCGGCGAAATGGAAGGCGTCGATATCGCGCCGGAACGCCTGAACGATGCCGGGCCGGACGATCTTGACCGCGACCTCGCGGCCCGTGTCTCGGACGCGGGCGCGGTGGACCTGCGCGATAGAGGCCGCCGCGACAGGTTCCGAAAACTCGGAAAACAGCACATCGACCGGCGCGCCCAGCTCACTTGCGGCAATGTCTTTGGCCACATCGGTCGGGAAGGGCGGCAGGCGGTCCTGCAACATCCGAAGCTGATCGGCCAGCTCCACCCCCACCACATCGGCGCGGGTCGAGAGGATCTGGCCGAACTTGATATAGGCGGGCCCAAGCGCGGTGATGGCGCGGGTGACCGGCGGCAGGTTCGGGTCGCCCTTATAGCCCAGCCAGCGGAACGGCCAGCCAAGGATGCGGGCGGCGGCGCGCAAGCGGGGCGGAGCCTCAATCGCGTCAAGAACCACGCCCATGGCGCCGGTCCGCTCGAACGTGGCGCCTGTGCGGATCAGGCGCAGGATATTGTGCGGGCCGCGCATGTTACAGCTTCCAGCCCGAATGCAGCGCGGCGATGCCCATCGACATATTGCGCCACTGAACGCGGCCAAAACCGGCATCGCGGATCAGACCGGCGAATGTGTCCTGATCGGGGAATTTGCGGATCGATTCGACCAGATATTGATAGCTGTCGCGGTCACCCGTCACCGCCTGCCCCATGGCCGGAATGACGTTGAAACTGTAGCGATCATAGGCCCATTGCATCGCGGGAACCGGGATCTGGCTGAATTCCAGCACCATCAGGCGACCGCCGGGGCGCAGGACGCGATACGCCTCGGCCAGCGCGTCGGGAATACGGGTCACGTTGCGGATGCCGAAGCTGATCGTGTAGCGGTCAAAGCTGTTATCGGCGAAGGGAAGCTGCATCGCATCGCCGGTGACCCAGGCCAGCCGGTCGGCTTTCTCGGCGGCTTCGGCGCGTTTGCGCCCCTCGACCAGCATGGATTCGGTCATGTCGCAGACGGTAACGCTGGCCTCGGGCGCGCGGTCGAGAAAACGGAACGCAACATCGCCGGTTCCACCCGCCACGTCCAGCAATTGCTGGCCATTCCGGGGCGCAAGCCAGTCCATCATCGCGTTCTTCCAGATGCGGTGGATGCCCACGCTCATCAGGTCGTTCATCACGTCATAGCGCGAGGCGACGCTGGAAAAGACGCCATGGACCATTCCGGCCTTTGCATCCTCGTCCACGGTCTGAAATCCGAAATGGGTTTTCTTGGTTTCGGTCATCACGCTTGCCGTTCCTGAATTTGCACTCCAGATAAGACCAGCGTGCCGCGGGCACAATGACCGGGATGCGCCACGGGCGCAATGCGACGAAGGGGAAAGCCTTGCCCGAACTGCCAGAGGTCGAAACGGTCAGGCGCGGTTTGCAGCCGCATCTGGAGGGACAGCGGATCGCGCGAGCCGAGGTGCGCAGGCCGGATCTGCGCTGGCCGCTGCCGCCCGATCTGGTGCAGGTGTTGACCGGGGCGGTGGTGGTGGCGCTGCGGCGGCGGTCGAAATATCTGCTGGCGGATCTGGACCGGGGCGGGACGCTGCTGATGCATCTGGGGATGTCGGGGCGGATGCTGGTCGAAGGGGCCGGGCTGGCCGGATTTCACCGCGATCCGTCGATCATTGCGCGGCACGATCACGTGGTGCTGGTGACGGAAGCCGGGACGACGATCACGTTCAACGACGCCCGCCGGTTCGGGATGGTGGACCTGATCCGCGAGGGCGTGGCCCATCCGTTGCTGGATCATCTGGGGCCAGAGCCGTTTGATCCCGCCTTCACGGCGGAATATCTGACGGCCATCTTCGCTCGCCGGAAGGCGCCGATAAAACAAGCGCTTCTGGATCAGCGGATCGTGGCGGGTCTGGGGAATATCTATGTGAGCGAGGCTTTGTATCGCGCCGGCATCGATCCGCGACGGGCGGCAGGACAAATCGACGCAACGCGGCTGGCGGTGCTGGTCGGGCATATCCGCGACGTGCTGACCGATGCGATCGCGGCGGGTGGATCGTCGCTTCGCGATCACCGGCAGGCGACCGGAGAGCTGGGCTATTTCCAGCACAGTTTCCGGGTTTATGACCGTGAGGGGCAGGCTTGTCCGACACCGGGTTGTGACGGCGTGATCCAGCGGATCGTGCAATCGGGGCGATCCAGTTTCTTCTGTCCGGTCTGCCAAAGGTAAACCTGCGCTTCACGGACGCCCTTGCATCGGTATTTGGACAACGGAGAAATATTACCTCCGGCGTTATCGACCCGCATCCATGCGATCATGCATCCTGCCTTCATGAACCGAAGGAAGGAATATCACATGACGACCTATGCCGTGGGCCATTTGCAGGACGTGGATCTGAACGCCGACATCGTCGCCTATCTTGAGGGGATCGATGCCACCTTGGCGCCTTTCGGCGGCCATTTCATCATCCATGGCGGCGAAAAGACAGTGCTGGAGGGCGGGTTCGGCAGTGATCTGATCGTGATTGCCTTCCCGGATCGCGCCTCTGCCGAGGGGTGGTATGCCTCGGCCGCCTATCGCGATCTGCTGCCGCTGCGCACCCGTAATTCGCAGGGCGACGTGTTCCTGATCGAAGGCGTGGATCGTGACCACAAGGCCACCGACATCCTCGCCGCCGCAGTTTGAGGGCCGGATGCATCCGGCAGGTTGCAGCCCCGGAGATCATCCGGGGCTGCAAGTTGGTCAGAAGCTTTTCGCCAGCGTCAGCTTGATATTGCGGCCCGGCGCTTTCCGGGTTGCAAGCCAGGGCTGGTAATCGCGGTCGAAGACGTTCTCGACACCCACGCGGATCTCGGCACCTTCCAGCACGCCCGTCTGGGGGCGATAGGTGGCGCGGATATTGTGGACGGCATAGCCCGCCGTTTCAGGCGTCGGCGCATTCACCCGGTCCATCCGCGCAACGGCGACGGTTTCCCAGCTCAGGTCCAGTTCGTCGGTCAGATGCTGGCCCAGCGTCACCCGAAGCTGGTCGGCCGGTGCATAGGTCCAGTAATTCGCACCCGGTGCGGCCGTCTGGTCGCCCTCGATGATAGCTGCGTTCAGATCGACATAGAAACCGCTGGCCATCACATAAGACGATTCAAGCTCGATCCCTTTCGTGGAGACGGCGGTTACCCCGGAATAGGAGGTCGCGTCCCACAGATCGGTGTTGAACAGGTTCGCCTTGACCGCCAGTTGATCGCCCGAACCCAGAACGTCCTGACCCTCATAGCTTGCGCCCAGTTCCCAGGTTCGCGCCTTCTGCGACTGGCCCATATAGTTGGGCGTGTCGAAATCGTCGAGGATCGGCATGTTCTCGGTATAGGCGGCGCTGCCGAAGACGGTGAAGCCGTTGTTGAAGGCATAGCGCAGCGACAGACCGCCCATCACGGCGTCATTGTCATAGGTGGTCGGGTTGGCGGTGGCGACTTTGCCCTGACGGGTCAATTCCTGCGTCTCGTAGCGCAAAGCGGGCGAGATGGTCAGACCGCCAGAGGTGATATCGTCCACGACGAACAGGGCGAAGCGACGGTCGGTGCCGCCGGGGGCCGATGCGGCTTCAGCACGCTTTTTGTGAATGATCTCGAACCCGGTTCGCAGATCGTGCTGGAAGCTGCCGGTGGCGAAATCGGCGGTGTTCTTGACCGTCAGCCGGGTCGTCTCGTAGCGATGATCCGCATTGCCAAGCACAGCCGCCATCGGCTCCTGAGCGGGCGGCAAGGTAGAGCTGCCCCAGATATAGGTGCTGTCGATCTTCTGATCGGAATAGCTGAGATTGGCCGTCACATGGATCAGCGGGCTGTCGGGATTGTATTCATATTCCGCTACGATTGTGCGGGTATCGATATCGCGATCCACATTGCCGAACGAGCCGCCGCCCAGTCCGAACTGGTCATAAGGCACATCCCGTTCCGAGATTTGCGTGTCGTTGTAAGACAGCGTGATCGATTGATCCCGTGCTGCGCCGAATGTGTATTTGCCCTTGAGCAAATAGGACGGCAGATCGAACGGCTCGGCCCCAAGGTCATTGCCGTCGCCGTCATCCTGACGTTCCTGCTTGCGACGGACATATTGGGCAAGGAATTCCAGATCCTGCGTCGGCTGCCATGCAAGGATTGAGGACGAGGTGATCCCGTCGCCATTGCTGGTGAATTCAAAGGTCTGCCGTCCGGCCCAGCCGATCTCACCCCCGGTAAAGTCCGAGGCGTCCTTGGTGCGCAACTGCACCAGACCGCCGACCACGCCCGAGCCATATTCGAACGAGCCGACAGTGCCACGCTGAACCGAGACTTCCTTGTAAAGCGCCGGATCGGTGTAAAGCTGGGTGCCGATGCGATACAGTTCCTCGGACCCCTGCGTCGCGCCATCGACCTGGATCATGATCATCTGGTCGGTGCCGTAGGACCCGGTCGCACCGAAGCCGCGGATATTGATGCCCGAGCCGCCGGGCGTGTTGCCGTTCATCAGCGTGACGCCGGGCACCGAATCGATCAGTTCGGCGATGGTGCTGGCCTGACGGTCCTCGATTTCTTGTTGATCGACATCGGTGCGCGGAATCGCCGTATCGGTGGCGACATCACGTTTGCTTTCTATGGTGATCGTTTCGAGAAGGACGGGGCTTGCGGCATCCTGAGCGATCGCTGCAAGCGGGAAAATGAAGGCGCAGCCGCCCATGAGGGCAGCGTATGCGGTGGTGCGCATCGTTAAGGTCTCCTGTGGTGGGTTAGGGACTGGCGATGGCTTGCACCCGGAAGTGGTAATATCTCTTAACCAGCCTTTGGGTAAGTGTTCGGACGTGAACCGAGGTGTTTATTTCTGGGAGTGTTGGCAAAAACCCACACTTTTTGTCAGATTTTTCGGAAATTTGCATGACGTGCCGCCGACAAGCTGCCGATTTGGGCGACTCGACTCGCCGAGAGGGGTGATTTAAAAAGAACATATCAGGAACATTGGTGTTGGTATGTTCGATGGAATCAGACAGCGCGTTGTGTCGATATGGCTTCCCCGGCTGCCCAGCGACCGGGTTCTGCGGATGCGCGCGGTCGATGCGCCCTTCGCGCTGGTGCAGCGGCAAGAGAATGCCGATCGGCTTTATTGCCTGAACCAACGGGCCGAAAAGCTTGGCCTGCAACGCGGCATGGCCTTGGCCGAGGCGCGGGCCTATTGCCCCGATCTGCAACAGGAGCCTGCCGATCTGCGGGCGGATGCACGGTTTCTGGCCGCGCTCAGGCGGTGGGCTTTACGCTATTGCCCATGGGTCGCGGTCGATGGCACCGATGGGCTGCTGCTGGATATCACCGGCTCGGACCATCTGATCGGGGGCGAGGCCGCGCTGCTGGCCGATCTGCGCCGCAGGATGCGGGCTTCGCGGATCACCGCGCAGCTTGGTCTTGGCGACAATCGCGGCGCGGCATGGGCCTTGGCGCGTTATGGCGAGGGGATCGCTCAGCCGGGTCAGGGTCGGACGGCGCTTGCGCCCCTCTCCGTCGCCGCCCTGCGGATCGAGCCTGAAATCACGACCGCCCTGCAACGTGTCGGCCTGCGCAGCATCTCGGATCTGCTGGCCCAGCCCCGCGCCTCGCTGGCCCGCCGTTTTGGCCCCGCGTTGCTTTTGCGATTGGATCAGGCCCTAGGCACGCTGCCCGAGCAGATCTCGCCCGAGCAGGATAGCCCGCCCTTCTCGGTCCGCATGTCCCTGCCCGAGCCAATCGGGCTGGTGGGCGATGTGATGGCGGCGGTCGAAAGGCTGGTGATCGCGCTTTGCCATCGACTGCGGGCACAGGATATGGGCGCGCGTATGCTGAACCTGTCGCTGGAACGGGTGGACCATTCCGCGCGGCAGATCGAATTACGCCTTGCCTCGGCCCTGCGCGATCCGGCGCGGATCATGCCGCTGTTTCATCGCGGCATCGCCGATGTCGATGCGGGCTTTGGCATCGACGGGTTGCGGCTGCGGGCCGTTCAGGTCGAACCCCTGCCGCCCGAGCAGCTTGGCGACGGCCTGACGGGAGCCGCACGGGACGACAGCGCCCTGTCGGATCTCATCACCCGACTTGGCAGCCGCATCGGGATCGAGAACATCCGCCGCCTGCTGCCCGCCGAAAGCCATATCCCTGAACGCAGCTTTCTGGTCGCGCCCTCGGCTTTCAGTGAACCCGCGCCAGACTATACCCCTCAACAACCCCGCCCGCTGACGATCTTCCCGCCCGAGCCGGTTCGGGCACGCGGCACGCAGCCCCCCGCCCGGTTTCAGTGGCGACGGATGAGCTTCACCACCCTTCGCGCAACCGGCCCGGAACGGATCGCGCCGGAATGGTGGATGGATGATGAAGGCTGGCGCAGCGGCATGCGCGATTATTGGCGGGTCGAAACGCATCAGGGACGCCGGTTGTGGATGTTCCACACGCCGCAGAACCCCGGCTGGCAGGTGCAGGGGGAATTTCCGTGATGCCTCCTCGCGCGGCTCCATATACCATGCCCGAGGAACTGGAGCCGCCCGGCTATGCCGAACTGGGCGTGACCACGAATTTCACCTTCCTCACCGGCGCCTCGCATCCCGATGAGATGATTGCCCGCGCTGCCGAACTGGGCCTGTCCGCCATCGCCATCACCGACCGCAATTCGTTGGCGGGGGTGGTGCGGGCATGGCGGACGCTGCGCGATCTTAGGGATAAGGTCGAAAAACCGCGCATCGCCTCGACCGTCCGCATCGATACCAGTTCACGGCAGGAAATCGGCGCGGCGCAGGAATTGCCGGTCCCGCATGGGGTGAAGTTGCCAAAGCTGATCGTCGGCGCGCGGCTGGTTTTGCAGGATTGCCCGGTCGAATGGATCGCCCTGCCGACCGACCGGCCCGCCTATGCGCGATTGTCCCGGCTGCTGACGCTGGGCAAGCGCCGGGCGGGCAAGGCCGAATGCCACCTGACCCTGCCCGATCTGGAACAGGGCTGCGCCGGTATCATCCTGATCGCCCTACCGCCCGCCGATGCCTTGCAGGCACTGAAGCCGATCCAGCGCCTTGTTCGCCGCTATCCGGGCCATGTCTTTCTGGGGGCGGCCCCGCGGTATGACGGCTCGGATCAGGCATGGTTTGACACCTGCGCCACGCTGGCCCTGCGCGCCGCTGCGCCGATGGTGGCGGTGGGCGATGTGCTGATGCACCGCGCCGGGCGGCGTCCGCTGGCCGATGTGCTGACCTGCATCCGCAAGGGGCTGACCATCGACCACATTGGCACCCATGCCCTGCCCAATGCCGAACGCCGCCTGAAAGGCGCGGCTGAAATGGCGCGTCTTTACCACCGCCATCCCGGCGCGATCCGCCGCACGCTGGAAATCGCCGCCAGATGCAGCTTCGATCTCAGGGAGCTCAGCTATGATTACCCGGATGAGCGGGCGAACGGCGAAGAACCACAGGAACGCCTGCACCGTCTGGTCCATGAAGGTCTGGCCCGCCGTAGCAAACAGGGGATCCCGGGCAAGCACCTTCAGACCGCCGCACATGAACTGGCGCTGGTGGCAGAGATGAAATTCGCCCCTTATTTCCTGACCGTGCATGACATCGTCACCTATGCCCGCTCCGTTGGTATTCTCTGCCAAGGGCGTGGCTCGGCAGCCAATTCCATCATCTGTTGGGCGCTTGGCATCACCGATGTCAGCCCGGATCAGATTAACATGGTCTTTGAGCGCTTCGTCTCGCGCCATCGCGGTGAGCCACCAGATATCGACGTCGATTTCGAACACGAGCGCCGTGAAGAAGTGATCCAATGGATTTACGAAAAATATACCCGAGAACGCGCAGGCCTCTGCGCCACGGTGATCCACTTCCGCACCCGCGCAGCGATCCGCGAGGTTGGTAAAGTCATGGGCCTGTCTCAGGATGTGACGACCAATCTGTCTGGACTTGTCTGGGGTATCTCGAACAAAGGCGCGGACGAGGATCGCATCCGCGAATTGGGCCTGAACCCCACTGACCGCCGCCTTGCCCTGACGCTGGATCTGATCCGCGAAATCATCGGCTTTCCTCGTCACCTGTCTCAACATGTCGGCGGGTTTGTCATTACGAATGGCCGACTGGATGAATTGTGCCCGATCGAGAATGCGGCGATGGAAAAGCGCACCTGCATCGAGTGGGACAAAGATGATATCGATGCGCTGAACATCCTGAAAGTGGATGTGCTCAGCCTTGGCATGCTGACCTGCATCCGCAAGGCTTTCGACTTGCTGCGCGCTCACGACGGGATCGAGCATAACCTTGACTCTATCCCACCGGGGGACGGCTCGACCTATGACATGCTCTGCCGGGCGGACGCGGTAGGCGTGTTTCAGGTTGAAAGCCGGGCACAGATGAATTTCCTGCCTCGCATGCAACCGCGCGAATTTTACGATCTGGTGATCGAGGTCGCCATCGTCCGCCCCGGCCCGATTCAGGGCGGCATGGTGCAGCCCTATATCAAGCGCCGCCAGAAACTGGAAAAGGTGGATTATCCATCCGAGGAACTGAAGGGCGTCCTGTCGAAAACCCTCGGTGTGCCGCTGTTTCAGGAACAGGCGATGCGGATCGCCGTAGTCGCTGCGGGTTTCACCGCCGAAGAAGCGGACCAGTTACGCCGCTCGCTGGCCTCGTTCCGCCATGTCGGAACAGTCCATAAATTCGAGCGAAAATTCGTCGATGGCATGATCGCCAATGGCTATACCCCCGATTTCGCCGAACGCTGCTTCAACCAGATCCGGGGCTTCGCCGATTACGGCTTCCCCGAAAGCCACGCGGCGGCCTTTGCGCTGCTGACCTATGTGTCATCATGGCTGAAATGCCACCACCCGGCGATCTTTGCCTGTGCGCTGCTGAACTCGCAGCCGATGGGCTTTTACGCCCCGGCCCAGATCATCCGCGACGCCCGCGATCATGGCGTCGAAATCCGCCCCGTCTGCGTCAATCAAAGCGAATGGGACAACCGCCTTGAACGCCGCACCGATGGCGCGCTGGCCCTGCGGCTTGGCTTCCGCCAGATCCGCGGCTTCAAGGAAGATGATGCGGACCGCATCGTGGACCTGCGCGGCAACGGCTATCCCGACCCCGAGACATTGTGGATGCAGACCCGCATTCCCCCCGCCGTGCTGGAACGTCTTGCCGAGGCCGACGCCTTCACCGGCATGGGCCTGACCCGCCGCGCCGCCTTGTGGCAGGTCCGCGCCATCCGCTCGCCCCGGCTGTTGCCGCTGTTCTCGGACCCGCTGGACGGCGAGGGGATACGCGAGCCTGACCCCGACCTGCCCGCCATGCATCTGGGCGAAGAAGTGGTGGAGGATTACGTGGCCACCCGTCTGACGCTGCGCGCGCATCCGATGGAATTGCTGCGCCCCTCGATCCCCGGTCTGGTGCCGCATGGCCGGTTGATCGACGCGCGGGGCAGGGTCTCGGTCTGCGGGCTGGTGATTACCCGGCAACGCCCCGGCACGGCTTCGGGGGTGGTGTTTGTGACGCTGGAGGATGAAACCGGGGTCTGTAACGTGGTGGTCTGGAAGAAGGTGTTCGACCGCTATCGCCGCGTGGTCATGGGGGGGCGTCTGCTGCGCGTGACCGGGCGGGTCGAGAAGGCGGGGATCGTGGTTCATCTGATCGCCGAACAGATCGAGGATATGTCTTTTTGCCTTATGAATCTAGGACATCCGTGGGGGGATGCGGTCGGGATGACGACGCCCAAGACCGATACCGCGCCGCGTCCATCGCGCCCGGCGAGGCATCCGAGAGAGCAGGCGAAGAAGCTTTTTCCCAGCCGCGACTTTCACTGAAACAACCCCTGAAAACCGGCGCACAGGGCGTCCACAACCCATGCACAGCCCGTGCACAGCGCGTACACCGACAACGCTCGCATGGTTAAGGCGGCGTTTACCCTTTGCGGGCAGGTTCTTCGCAAGCGGCAAGGGGTGTGCGATGACCAAGGCGGACGATCAGCGGCGGCTGAATTATCACTACATGGCCGATGCCATGCGGATGCTGGAATGGGATCTGCACCAGACCATCTTCCGCGAGATGCGCATCCCCGACGAATGGCACGAGATCGCGCGCCAAAAGCCGACCGAGCGCAAAACCCGCGTCACGCTGCGGCTGGATGAGGGGCTAGTGCGGTTCTTCCGCTCGATGGGGCCGGACTGGCAGGTCCGGGTGAACCGGCTGATGTCGGTCTGGATGCATGCACGTCTGGCCGGGGTGATCCGGGGCGGCGAGACGATGGATTACATGAAACGCCGCGAGCAAGAGATGCATGACGGCTTGCGGCCCGAGTTCGGGGAAAGGCAGCGGAAATACGATGAGATGAATGGCGGCAAGCCGTTCGGCGCCGCGGGTGAGGGCGTGCCGATGGATGAGACATCGGAGATGTCATCGGCATCACGTCGGGCGATTTTAAAAGGGATCATGGCGGCACGGGCTGTGTTGGAGGATCCGTAGTTGAGCGGTGGGAAGTGTGTTCGGATGCCAGCTTACAGTATAGGGTAGAAGGGCATAGACTTAAAATTTGCTGATACGATTATTTAGAAAGAAAATATATTAAAAATAGCCAAAATATAAAATACGCGATTGATAAAATCATATACCTCGCCGCGATTTATACTAAATTAAATAAAAAATATTCATCAGAATAATCGCAGGCCTCGCCTTGACACCCGTCAGCCGCAGAGCCAAGTGATAATACTTCATATGAGGTCAGTGGCTCAACATTCTGTCATTTTTAACTTAAAATCGGCGCTCCTGAATTCACCTCCCTAATCTCCATGACTTCCGTAATGAATAGGTAAATGTATACAAACGCGATCATCAAAACGATCATCCAAGTCGCAGCGGAAGTCACCCTTATCCCGGACGGACCAATATTGATATCGGTTGACAATCCAGCAAACCTTCCAAGAAGCCGTTCCTTAGCACCTAATATTTTTTCGGCCTCGCCGCCAATCTCAGCCACTAAGCCGTCGATCTCGACTTCAAGTTCAGTTCTTGCGCCAAGGATTCTAAACGATGGCCTAAGCCCAAGCAAAGCTGTCGCAATCGCCAATGAGGCGACAATGAACGTAATTATAGTCACCACCCAAAGCGCAGTGTTTTGCTAGGAAAATATTTTCTTTGCATTATCATCCAACCAAGAAAGATGATTGAACCTCGAGACGGCATATGCATTTTGAGCGCGCATTGCGACAACCGCATTTGTATCCATGTCGATCCGCGCCTTCGAAACGGCGTCTGATGCAAGCTTAAAGCCCTACGCTGACGTTCTACTTCAACTCTCAGGTCTTCAATTTCTTGCATAAAATCTTGCTCGGCGCACCTATCCAACTGGCAGCCCTAATCTTGACCTATAGTAGACGTCGGCAAAGATAAAAATAGTATTTTGAACAAAAATCTACGAAAACGCCTTACACTAACACTCATCGCGACCCTCTCCCTCTGGGTCCCACTCGCACAAAACAGGACAACCACCGGACGGATTACCAACAATTATAGGATGCTGGGGAAACCCTGGAACGACAACAGCATTAGGATCTGCAGCCTGCGGGAGGGGATTCATTGGAACAACAAGATCGCACGCTGGATCAAGCCCATCCATACAAACCGAGAACGGATGACCAGAAATTATTTCATCTGTTACTTGGTTTCCTTCGAGAGATAATCCGTCAATATCTTGCCCGTGAGCTTGGGCCGCAAGCGCAAGCATCGCTAAAAAGAACGCATGACTATCACCAGTTCAAGTACTATATTTTATAGTGCCAGTAGCAGCGATTCGCTGCAAGTAAACTTTATAGCGTATATGGGAGGGATTATCATGAAAGTTGCAATCGTCGTCGGCCATACAAAAGATGCGCCCGGGGCATACTCCCCCTACTTTAAGGAATTCGAGTATCATTGGAATACCGACCTAGCAAACCGTATCGCCGCTCAGCCTAGCAGCCATGAAATTAAAATTTTTTATAGAGACAACGTAGGAATTTCCGGTGCTTATGAAAAACTTTCTTCATGGGGCGCTGCGGTTTCTATTGAATTGCACTTTAACTCATCTCATAATTCAACATCAACCGGAACTGGTGTATTGTATCTATCAGGCAACCATAAGGGGAAAATTCTGGCGGGCGTATTACAAGCAAGATTGATGCAGACTCTTGGCCTGCCTGATTGGCCAAAGGGAAGCGGAGGCGTTGTGACACCATTCCAGGCCTCCGGAAAGCAGGAACGCGGAAAAACCTCTTTGTCCGCAGGCAAGCCACCAGCTGCACTCGTGGAGCCATTCTTCGGATCTAACCCGAACGACTGCAAGAGGGCAACAGCACAAAAAGATCAGCTAGCACAGGCCTACATTCTGGCAATGAGCGATTACGCTTAGCAGATAACGCCCAGACACCTAAAAGCTGGTACGCAACTATCTCGGCATGTATGAGGCCAGAGTTAGATGTTTAGATACCCAGGTGTTTGATGATGCGCGTGTATCGGAAGTAACTTTACGAACTAAAATTCGCGACGAGTTCTTTGAAAAAACTCGAAATGAATGTTGTGCATAGGGGTCACCGAAAGAGGTCTCGTGAAGGATAGTTCACCTGGTCACGAAGGGTGAGTCATGGGGTTGGGCGAGTTCGCAAGTAATATACTACCGTTAAGTGAGCCTAGATACCCCTAAGCCTGCAACGACCTCACCCCAACCTCACCCTCTTCCCGCGACTTGATCGCCGCAACCGCCGCGATGCTCCCCGCAGCCGTGGTGAAATACGGAATCTTGTCATAGAGCGCCACCGCCCGGATCTCGCGGCTGTCGGCGATGGCCTGGGCGCCCTCGGTCGTGTTCAGGACCATGGCGATGTCGTCGTTCTTCAGGCGGTCAACGATGTTCGGGCGGCCTTCATAGACCTTGTTCACACGCTCGGTCTGGACGCCTGCCGATGACAGGAAATCCGCCGTGCCGCTGGTCGCGACCAGTTGGAAGCCCAGATCAGTCAGGTCGCGGGCGGCCGTGGCAAGCGCCTCGGTCTTGTCGGCGTCCTTGACCGAGATGAAGACGCGGCCCGATTGCGGCAGCACGCTGCCTGCGCCAAGCTGTGCCTTGAGGAAGGCGCGGGGGAAGTTGCGGTCCCAGCCCATCACCTCGCCGGTCGAGCGCATTTCCGGGCCAAGCAGGGTATCGACGCCGGGGAAGCGGGCGAAGGGCATCACCGCCTCTTTGACCGAAAACCACGGGGTGTTCGGGTCGGCCAGCGTCATCGGGTCGGCAAATGGCAGGTCATCCTCGGGGCCGACGCCTTCCGGGTAGGCGGCGCGGGCGGGGAAGTTCGACATCGGCTCGCCCGCCATCAGGCGCGCGGCGATCGAGGCGATGGCGCTGTCGGTGGCTTTGGCGACGAAGGGCACGGTGCGCGAGGCGCGGGGGTTCACTTCGAGAACATAGATGGCGCCGTCCTTCAGCGCGAATTGCACGTTCATCAACCCGACGACGCGCAGGGCGCGGGCCATGGCGACGGTCTGGCGTTTCAGTTCCACGATGGTGGCCGCGTCCAGCGTATGCGGGGGAAGCGAGCAGGCGGAATCGCCGGAATGGACGCCGGCTTCCTCGATATGTTCCATGATGCCGGCGACGTGGACGTTTTCGCCGTCGGAGAGGGCGTCCACATCAACCTCGATCGCGCCGGACAGGTAGCTGTCCAGAAGCACCGGGTTTTTGCCCGAGACGCTGACCGCCTCGGTGATGTAGCGGCGCAGGTGGTCCATGTCGCGGACGATCTCCATCGCGCGGCCGCCAAGGACGTAAGACGGGCGGATGACCAGCGGGAAGCCGATGCGGCCTGCGATTTCAATGGCTTCTGCGTCGGAATGGGCGATGCCGTTGATCGGCTGTTTCAGGTCCAGATCGTTCAGCAGCTTCTGGAACCGCTCGCGATCCTCGGCCAGGTCGATGGCGTCGGGGGTGGTTCCAAGGATCGGAATACCCTCGGCCTCGAGCGCGTCGGCGAGTTTCAGCGGGGTTTGGCCGCCGAATTGCACGATGACGCCGTGGAGGGTGCCGTTTTCCTGTTCGACGGCAAGGATTTCAAGGACATGCTCCAGCGTCAGCGGTTCGAAATACAGCCGGTCCGAGGTGTCGTAATCGGTCGAGACGGTTTCCGGGTTGCAGTTGACCATGATGGTTTCATAGCCCGCATCGGTCAGCGCGAAGCAGGCATGGCAGCAGCAATAGTCGAACTCGATCCCCTGCCCGATGCGGTTCGGGCCGCCGCCAAGGATGACGACTTTCTTGGCGTCGGTGGGGCGGGCTTCGTTTTCCGCATCGCCCATCGCCGGGGCTTCGTAGGTCGAATACATATAGGGGGTCTGCGCCTCGAACTCGGCGGCGCAGGTGTCGATGCGTTTGAAGACCGGGCGGATGTCCAGCGCCTGCCGGGCGCGGCGGATGTCGGCTTCGTCGCGGCCCGTCAGGATGGCAAGGCGGGCATCCGAGAAGCCCATCATCTTCAGCGCGCGCAGGCCGTCTTCGTCGGTGGGCAGGCCGGTTTCGCGGACGCGGGCTTCGGCATCGACGATCTCGCGGATGCGGGCAAGGAACCACGGATCGAAGCTGGTGACGCGCTGGATTTCGTCGTTGGACAGGCCAAAGCGCATGGCCTCGGCGATGACGCGGATGCGGTCGGGGGTTTGCTTGGACAAGGCGGCGATGACGGCGGGCTTGCCCTGATCGGCCACGCCCTCGATGGCGATTTCGTCAAGGCCGGTCAGGCCGTTCTCCATCGAGGCCAGCGCCTTTTGCAGCGATTCATGGAAGCTGCGACCGATAGCCATCACCTCGCCCACGGATTTCATCGCCGTGGTCAGTTCGGGCTTGGAGCCGGGGAATTTCTCAAAGGCAAAGCGCGGGATCTTGGTGACCACGTAGTCGATCGAGGGCTCGAAGGACGCGGGCGTGACCTTGGTGATGTCGTTGTCCAGCTCGTCCAGCGTATAGCCCACGGCCAATTTCGCCGCGATCTTGGCGATCGGGAAGCCGGTCGCCTTGGATGCCAGGGCCGAGGAACGCGACACGCGCGGGTTCATCTCGATCACGACCATGCGGCCATCGGCGGGGTTGATCGCCCATTGCACGTTCGAGCCGCCGGTTTCCACGCCGATTTCCCGCAGCACGGCGATAGAGCCGTTGCGCATGATCTGATATTCACGGTCGGTCAGAGTCAAAGCCGGGGCGACGGTGATGGAATCGCCGGTATGGACGCCCATCGGGTCGATATTCTCGATCGCGCAGACGATGATGGCGTTGTCGTTACGGTCGCGCACGACCTCCATCTCGTATTCTTTCCAGCCGAGCAGCGATTCATCGACCAGAACCTGCGCCACGGGCGAAGCATCAAGGCCCGAGCGGACGATGCGTTCGTAATCGTCGCGGTTATAGGCGACGCCGCCGCCGGTACCGCCAAGGGTGAAGGCGGGGCGGATGATGGCGGGCAGGCCAATCTCTTCCAACGCATCCATCGCCTGCGCGACGCCTGCGGAAATGTCGTATTTGCCGTTTGTGCCCTTGGGGGCGGCGACGATGGTGGCTTTTGGGTTTTCCAGCCCGATCCGGTCCATCGCGTCACGGAACAGCTTGCGATCCTCGGCCATTTCAATGGCGGTCCGCTGTGCGCCGATCAGTTCGACCCCGTAGCGGTTCAGGACGCCCGCATCGGCCAAGGCCAGCGCAGTGTTCAGCCCGGTCTGCCCGCCCATGGTCGGCAGCAGCGCATCGGGGCGTTCCTTGGCGATGATCTTTTCGACGATTTCGGGGGTGATCGGCTCTATATAAGTGGCGTCGGCCATTTCCGGGTCGGTCATGATCGTCGCCGGGTTCGAGTTGACCAGAATGACCCGATAACCCTCTTCCCGCAGCGCCTTGCAGGCCTGTGCGCCGGAATAGTCGAACTCGCAAGCCTGCCCGATGACGATGGGCCCTGCTCCGATGATCAGGATAGATTTGATATCGGTTCTTTTGGGCATGTTGGCGATCCTTGGGGCGGCTGGCGGCAGATAAATCGTCCGGGGTTATAGCCATGCAGGGCCAAGGTGCAAGGTGGGATGAGGGGGGATTGCCGGAATCTCGGGCTGGCCGGGAAAAGCGGAGGGCGGGGCACGTCCGCCGGATGGGCACAGCAACGGTCGTGCTGGACGCTTTATGGTGCCACCCCGTCGGACATCGCTGTAGCGCAGGACGGTGACGAAGTGCCCGTCCGGTGGGGCGGACGTGCACTGCCCGGCGATGCCTGCGGCACCTTGATTCCGGGCGGGCGCTTTACCTTCGGCCCAAACGGCTGCCAGTAGGGGCGTTCGCTGCGGGTCTGGCGCACCCCCCTACTGGCAGCCGCTTGGATTCCCTCGCTCACTGCTGTTAGGTATCGCCCAACAGCTTCTTGCCAGTGAGGACCAGCAAATGGCCTATGAAACCATCATCGTCGAGATCGAAGACGACATCGCCCTGATCCGGCTGAACCGCCCCGAGGCGCTGAACGCGCTGAACGGCACGCTGATCAACGAGCTTTCCTCGGCCCTGACCGAGGCTGACCACAATGACAAGGTGCGCTGCATCATCATCACCGGCAGCGAAAAGGCCTTCGCCGCCGGCGCCGATATCAAAGAGATGTCGCAGAAGAGCTATGTGGACGTTTACACCGAAGACCTGTTCGGCGCCCAGATCGAGGCGATCACCCGCGTCCGCAAACCGATCATCGCGGCGGTCAGCGGCTATGCCCTTGGCGGCGGCTGCGAGCTGGCCATGATGTGCGACTTTATCATTGCCGCCGAAAACGCGAAATTCGGCCAGCCCGAGATCAATCTGGGCGTGGTCGCAGGCATTGGCGGCACCCAGCGCCTGACCCGAATCATCGGCAAATCGAAGGCGATGGACATGAACCTGACCGGCCGCTTCATGGATGCCGCCGAGGCAGAACGCGCAGGGCTGGTCAGCCGCGTCGTGCCGACCGCCAAGCTGATCCCCGAGGCGATGGCCGCCGCCCGCAAGATCGCCGAGAAATCGCAGATCGCCGTCCGCACCGTGAAAGAGGCGGTCAACCGCTCTTACGAGACGACTTTGCGCGAAGGACTGCTGTTCGAACGCCGGGCTTTCCACGCCCTCTTTGCCACCGAAGATCAGAAAGAAGGCATGGCCGCCTTCCTTGAAAAGCGCGAGGCGCAATTCCGCGACCGCTGATTCGGGGTTTCCATTTGGCGATCTTTGGCCTATAGGCCCTCGCTTACATGCGCGTGGGCCCGCTTAGGCAAGAATCATGTCCGTCTTTCCAAGGCGGTCTTATGGGTCTTTTCGTGCAATCGAAACGCAAAAGACCCGATAGGACCAAGACATGGCCAATACCGCCCAATCCAAAAAACGCGCCCGCCAGATCGAGCGCCGCACCGACGTCAACAAAGCCCGTCGTTCGCGCATCCGCACCTTCCTGCGCAAAGTCGAAGAAGCCATTGCCAGCGGCGATGCTGCTGCTGCTGCAGAAGCGCTGAAAAACGCCCAGCCCGAGCTGATGCGCGGTGTGACCAAAGGCGTCGTCCACAAGAACACCGCCTCGCGCAAAGTGTCGCGTCTGGCATCGCGCGTCAAAGCGCTGTCGGCCACGGCCTGATCGGTCGGGCCCAAGCGGCCCTCGACGACCCGAAATATACCGCCCGAAAGGGCTGGCGATTCTGTGCCGGGCGCGATCTTTCAGGTCGCGCCCGGTTTTCTTTACGTCAGCTTGCTCACAAGAATATTTGTTAATTTTCAAGGCATTTTTAATTTTCGCTGTCGAGTCAAAGGCATCGCAGATTCGATTCAGGAAAGGCTCTGTCAAGCGCATAGTTCGGTTGCGCGGCTCTTGCAGAGGTTGCTAGTTTCATCAGGCGATTCACGTCGTGTTGGGGGACGTGCCCGACAAGGTTCGCCGGAAACATCCGGTAATCCGCGATCGGGCCGGGCAAGGAAACAGGGTCAACTCTGTTCAGCCCAGGGATATATTTGGGGGTCGGCTGCCACCGGCGTTCAGGTTGTCCTTGTCTATTGTTCAGTTCGGGCAGTTGCCCCTTCATGTGCTGCGAAAGCAGCGCAGGGGTGTTTTGTTGCCGCTTGGTCCCCAGACGCGTGAATTCTGTTTCGTCGCTTGTCGGCGAAGGCTGGGGACAGAAGGATAGGGCAACGAAGATGGAAAATCTCTGGGGGCAGGCATGTGCGAATTTAAAAAAGAGCATTGGGCCGAATAATTTCAATCACTGGATCAAGCCGTTGCGGCTGAACGAGGTCCAGACCGGAATCGCGCAGTTCGAAAGCCCGACCCGCTTCATCTCGGACTGGGTGAACCGGCACTTCGCCGAAGCCATCGTGACCGAATTGAACCGCCACGGCGCCGAGGTCGAGCGCTTGCGCTTTACCGTCGTGCCCGCCGGGGCCAGCGCACCCCGCAGCGCCGCGCCGCAATCTGCGCGCGCCGCCGCCGCGACTGAGGGGCGCAATGACGATCGCGTGGCAGCCCCCGCCACTGCGCGCATCGCCGCCAAGCCCGAATTGGGTGCGCCGCTTGACCCGCGCTCGACCTTCAGCAATTTCGTCGTCGGCAAGCCGAACGAGCTGGCCCATGCCGCCGCCCGCCGCGTGGCCGAAGGTGGCCCGGTCGGTTTCAACCCGCTGTTTCTGTATGGCGGTGTCGGCCTGGGCAAGACCCACCTGATGCATGCGATTGCGCATGATTATCAGGCCCGTCACCCCGAGTCGCAGGTGATGTATCTGTCGGCCGAACAGTTCATGTATCGCTTTGTGCAGGCCCTGCGCGAAAGCACGATCATGGATTTCAAGGCGATGTTCCGCAATGTGCATCTGCTGATGGTCGATGATGTGCAATTCATCGCCGGCAAGGACAGCACACAGGAAGAATTCTTCCACACATTCAACGCTCTGGTCGATCAGGGCAAGCAGATCGTCATCTCGGCCGACCGCGCCCCCGCCGAGATCAAGGGCCTTGAGGAACGGATCAAATCGCGCCTTTCCTGCGGTCTGATCGTCGATCTGCATCCGACCACCTACGAGCTTCGCCTTGGCATCCTGCAATCCAAGACCGACGCTTTCCGCGCCCAGCAGCCGGATCTGGAGATTGGCGACGGGGTGCTGGAATTCCTTGCGCATCGGATCACCTCGAATGTTCGCGTGCTGGAAGGTGCGCTGCAGCGGCTGTTTGCGCATGCAAGCCTTTTGCGGCGCGAGATCACGCTGGACGTGGCGCAGGAATGTCTGGCCGATATCCTGCGGACCAATGACCGCAAGATCTCGATTGATGAGATCCAGCGGAAGGTGGCCGAACATTACAATATCCGGCTGGCCGACATGATGGGCCCGAAACGCGCCCGCAACGTCGCCCGCCCGCGTCAGATCGCCATGTATCTGTCGAAGCAACTGACCAGCCGCTCGCTGCCGGAAATTGGCCGCCGCTTTGGCGGACGCGATCATACGACGATCATGCACGGCGTTCGCAAAATCGAGGAACTGGTCGGCGAAGATCACGGGCTGGCCGAAGACGTGGCGATGCTGAAGCGGTTGCTGGAAGCCTGATCGCACGCAAAAGCAGCGAGGCAGCGGCCTGCCTGTTCGGGCGGGCCTTTGCTGCCAGAAGGCGCTTGGGTGGCGTGGCACCACGAAAACCTTGTGACCGCTCGCAGGGGCGGTTACAAAATATCCCGACAACGCGGCCCTGACGGCCATAGGGACAGGAAAAACCGATGAAATTCTCGATCGAGCGCGCCGTTCTGGTCAAAGCTGTGGCTCAAGCGCAGTCGGTTGTGGAGCGTCGGAACACGATCCCGATCCTTGCCAACGTGCTGATCGAGGCGACGCCCGACGGTGTCAGCTTCCGCGCCACCGATCTGGATACCGAGGTCGTGGACCGCGCGACCGCACAGGTCGAGCGTCCGGGTTCGACCACCGTCAGCGCCGTGATGTTGAACGAGATCGCCCGCAAGCTGCCCGATGGCGCGCTGGTCAATATCACCTCGGACGATGCTGCCGGACGGCTGACGGTGCAGGCGGGGCGGTCGAATTTCAGCCTTGCGACGCTGCCGCGCGAAGATTTCCCGGTCATGGCCTCGACCGAATACAGCGCGAATTTCACCGCCAGTGCCGGTGTGTTGCGCCGCCTGTTCGACAAGTCGAAATTCGCCATCTCGACCGAGGAAACCCGCTACTATCTGAACGGTGTCTATATGCATGTGGCGCAGTCCGAAGAAGGTCCGGCGCTGCGTTGCGTGGCGACCGACGGTCACCGTCTGGCGCGGATCGATGCGCCGCTGCCCTCTGGTGCCGAGGATATGCCGGGCGTGATCGTGCCACGCAAAACCGTGGCCGAGTTGCGCAAGCTGCTGGATGATGACGAGGCGGACATTGCCGTCTCGGTCAGCGAAACCAAGGTGCGGTTCGCCACGCCGACGCTGACGCTGACCTCGAAAGTGATCGACGGGACGTTCCCCGATTACTCGCGGGTGATCCCCGCCAACAACACCCGCAAGCTGGAAGTGGATGCCAGCGATTTCGCCCGCGCCGTGGACCGTGTGGCCACCGTCAGCAGCGAGCGTTCGCGGGCGGTGAAGCTGTCGCTTGATGCCGACCGGCTGGTGCTGTCGGTCAACGCCCCCGATGCGGGTGCCGCCGAGGAAGAGCTGATCGTGGCCTATGCCGATGAGCCGCTGGATATCGGCTTCAACGCGAAATATTTGCAGGAAATCGCCTCGCAGGTGGATCGCGACAATGCGGTGTTCCTGTTCAACGGTTCGGGCGATGCGGCGCTGATCCGCGAAGGCACCGATCTGAGCGCCGTCTATGTCGTCATGCCGATGCGCGTGTGACGCCGGGGCGGACCCTGTTTCCACGAACTGACGTTTGCCCGCCGAAGCAGAGGGCAGCGCCCGTCCGCCGGATGGGCACAGCAACGGTCGTTCTGATCGCTTTATCGTGCCACCCCGTCGGTCATATCCGTATCGCGAAACCTCACCGAAGTGCCCGTCCGGTGGGGCGGACGGGCACTGCCCGGCGGTGCCCTTCAGGCACCTTGATTCCGGGCGGGCGCTTTAATTTCAGCGGGGAATATTGATCGATGCTGAGCCATCTCTCGCTGGCCCAGTTCAGATCGTGGCCACGGCTGGACCTTTCGGTCGATACCCGGCCCTTGGCGATCTATGGGCCGAACGGGTCCGGCAAGACCAATATTCTGGAAGCGGCCTCGATGCTGGCCCCCGGCCGTGGTCTGCGCGGTGCCGCCGCCCCCGATCAGGCGCGGCAGGGGCGTGATGCCGGTTGGCGGATCAGGGCAGAGGTGGACGGGCGCCCGGTCGAGACTCTGGCGCCTCCTAGCGGGGTGCGCAGCGTCGCGGTGGATGACAAACAGGTGCCGCAGACGGCCTTGGCCCGGTTGATCCGGGTGATCTGGCTGGTCCCGTCGATGGACCGGCTGTGGAGCGATGCGCCGGAAGTCAGGCGGCGATTTCTGGATCGGGTGACGCTGAGCCTCTTTCCCGACCATGCCGATCTGGCGCTGACCTATGACAAGGCGATGCGCGAGCGGAACCGGCTGTTGAAGGATCAGATTGCCGATCCAGGCTGGTATCGCGCGCTTGAGGCGCAGATGGGCGAGGCAGGCGCCGCGCTGACCCGGAACCGGCTGGCGGCGCTTCAGGCGATCATGGCGGCGCAGGATGGCGGCGATTTTCCCGCAGCCCTGCTGGCGCTTCTGCCGGGTGAGGGTCAGGCGGATGATACCGACGCGGCCAGCATCACGGCACGGCTGGGCACGATGCGTCCGCGCGATCTGACGGCGGGGCGGTCGCTGACCGGACCGCACCGGGCCGATCTGGGCGCGACCTGGGGGCCGCAAGAGATGCCCGCCGCCCTGTCCTCGACCGGCGAGCAGAAGGCGCTTTTGCTGTCGCTGATCCTTGCCAATGCACGGGCCTTGTCGGATCAGCCGGTTTTGCTGCTGCTGGATGAGGTTGCGGCGCATCTGGACAGTGACCGGCGCGCGGCATTGTATGACCGCATCGCGGCGCTGCCCGCGCAGACGCTGCTGACCGGCACCGGGCCGGAACTGTTCGAGTCCTTCGGGTCTCGGGCGCGGCGGCTGGCGGTCAGCAAGGCGGACGGGGCATCGAGCGCGGAAGAGATCGGATGACATTGGGGATCGAGGCGGTCTGGCTATATGCCGGGGCAATGGTGGCAATCTGGCTGACGCCGGGGCCGGTCTGGGTGGCGATCATCGCGCGGGGGCTTTCCTCGGGCTGGTCGGGGGTCTGGCCGCTGTCGATTGGTGTGGCAATCGGCGATTTCATCTGGCCGCTGATCGCAATCTTTGGGCTGTCGCTGCTGGTCGGGCAGGCAGGCGAGCTTCTGGAGATCCTGCGCTGGATCGCCGTGGTGGTTTTCATCGGCATGGGGCTGGCCTTGCTATGGCATGCGAACCGCCCGGTCGAACAGGACGGTCGGCTGACGCGGCGCGGCAAATGGGCCGGGTTCTCGGCGGGTTTGCTGGCGATTGTCGGCAATCCCAAGGCGGCTTTGTTCTATGTGGGCGTGCTGCCGGGTTTCTTTCAGGTGCAGACGCTGACCGGCAGCGATGTGCTGGTGATCGCGCTGATGTCGGCGCTGATCCCGGCGGCGCTGAACCTTGGGATGGGCGCGATAATCAGTGCGGCACGGACGCGGCTGGCAACGCCGAAGAATATCCGGCGGATGAATCTGGTGTCGGGATGGCTGCTGATCGTCGTGGGTGTGGTGATCGGGGTCGGGCAGGTGATGGCGGGGTAAATCCGCGTCCGTCGATATGGAGTGCTCGCCCGGAATCAAGTCGCCCTTGGGCGACGCCGGGCAGTGCACAGCCGCCCCCCGGCTGGGCACTTTGTCACCGTTCCGCGCGACAGAAATGGCAGGGGATGCGGCACCATAAAGTGCCAGATACTCCTGTTGTCGTGCCCAACCGCGGCTGTGCCCTGCCCTCTGCTTTGATCCCGACTGGAGCTTACAACAGCCACTCGATCGGCAGCACATTCAGCACATAGACCAGCACCCGGTCCTTGAAGCCCAACCCCGGCTCGTGCTCGAAACGAAGCTCGCCGCCATCCGGGCCGGTCGCATACCAGACCATATTGCCGTCCTCCAGCGCCGGGCGATAGCTGCGCTGCGCCAGCCCTTCCAACGCCAGCCGCCCTTGTTTGGCCATGGACGGGCTGTCGATCAGAAAGCCCATCTCGCAATTCAGCAGCGCCGAGCGCGGGTCGAAATTGAACGAGCCTATGAACACCCGGCTGTCATCGATCGAAAAGGTCTTCGCATGCAGCGACGCCCCCGAAGCGCCCGAGGGGCGCAATTCGTCGCGACCCTGCGGCTGACCCTCAAGCTCTCGCAGCTCGAACAGGGTCACGCCCGCCTCCAGCAGATCGCGGCGGTATTTGACATAGCCCGCGTGAACCATCGGCACATCGGTCGCGAGCCATGAATTCGTCATGATCTCGACCCGATGCCCCTGCCGGGCCAGATCGCTGAAGAACGCCGTCCCGGCCTTTCCGGGCACAAAATAGGCGGACATCATGTCCAGATTGGTCTCGACCCGGCCAAGAATCTCGCCCAGCCGGGCGATCATCAGGCCCGAGCGCTGAACCTGCCCCAGACCCTTCGCCGGATCGTCGGCCACCACCTGCACGTCAGTCCATTCCAGCGGCGCGTTTCCTTGGGCCAATGCGGTCGTGGGCGTCGCATCGTCGGGGCTGAAGCGGGCAGCGTCGGGTTCGGCGCGGATTTCGGCCAGACGCGCCTCGAACGCGGCCATGTCGCCGGGGGTGTCGATCACCCGCTCAAGCTCGATCACCGGGGCGCTGTTCCAGTATTCGTCAAAGATCGCCGCCGTATCGGCAACGACCGCGCCCACGCCCAGCACGTCGAGATCCAGATAGGCGGGCACATCGCCCATGGCGAAATATTCGTCGCCGATATTTCTGCCGCCAACGATCGCCGCCGCGCCGTCCACGATGAAGGCCTTGTTGTGCATCCGCCGGTTCATGCGGATCGGCGACAGCACATAGCCCGCGAATTTCGGGCTGCGGATGGTCGAGGGATTGAACAGCCGCACATCGAAATTCGGCAGATCGTTCATCGTGGCAAGGATCGCATCCAGCCCCTTGATGCCGTTGTCATCGACCAAGAGACGCACCCGCACGCCACGCTCTGCCGCGCGCTTCAGGGCATCCATCAGCAAAATCCCCGAGATATCGTCGTGCCAGATGTAATACATCACATCGACCGAGCGTTCGGCCAATCCGGCAAGCTGCAACCGGCTGTCCAGCGCCATCACCGGATCGCCAAGCGGCAGGACACCGCTTTGACCGGGATGGGCGGCGGCGGCATCGGCGGCGCGGCTGCCATAGGTGGTGGCCGGATCGAAGGGGATCGCGGTCTGGATCTCGCGCCCCTCGGTCGAGGGGACCGGCCAGATCATGCGGGCAGAAAGCCACGCCACGCCAAGCACTAGAACCACCAGAGAAAGCCAGTAAAGCACCCTCATCACCCTCTCCGATCGCCATGCCATTGCCGCCAGATCATGCGATGCATCGCGCAAGGTGATCAAGACACGAGAAAACCCGCCGAACGGGCGGAAAAATCCCCGTCATAACGTGACTTTACCTGCCGGAACGCCTATATCGAAGCGGTATGAACAGGAAGTTTCCCGCATGACCGATACCGCACCGCAGCCCGCAGAATATGGCGCCGATTCCATTAAGGTTCTCAAGGGCCTGGAAGCCGTGCGCAAGCGCCCCGGTATGTATATCGGGGATACCGACGATGGCTCGGGTCTGCATCACATGGTTTATGAGGTCGTCGATAACGGCATCGACGAGGCTTTGGCCGGTCACGCCGACTATGTGAAGGTGAAAATCCACGCCGATAACAGCGTCTCGGTCCGCGATAACGGGCGCGGAATTCCGGTGGACATGCACCCGACCGAAGGCGTCAGCGCTGCCGAGGTCATCATGACCCAACTGCATGCAGGCGGCAAATTCGACCAGAACAGCTACAAGGTTTCGGGCGGTCTGCACGGCGTCGGCGTGTCGGTGGTGAACGCGCTGTCCGACTGGCTGGAGCTGCGCATCTGGCGCAAGGGCAAGGAACATTACGCCCGCTTCGAACATGGCGACACGGTCGAGCATCTGCGCGTCGTGGGCGATGCTGGCGAGGGCGAGACCGGGACCGAGGTGCGCTTTCTCGCCTCGTCCAAGACGCTGCATGAGAACGGGACGTTCAGCAATCTCGACTACGTCTTCAAGACGCTGGAAAACCGGCTGCGGGAACTGGCCTTCCTGAACAGCGGCGTGAAGATCATTCTCGAAGACGAGCGCCCGGCAGAGCCGCTGAAGACCGAGCTTTACTATGACGGCGGCGTGCGGGAATTCGTGAAATATCTGGACCGCTCGAAAACCGCAGTCATGCCCGAGCCGATCTTCATGACCGGCGAGCGCAATGGCATCGGGGTCGAGGTCGCGATGTGGTGGAACGACAGCTACCACGAAACCGTGCTGCCCTTTACCAACAATATCCCGCAGCGCGACGGCGGCACCCACCTTGCGGGCTTCCGCGGCGCACTGACCCGCGTGATCCAGAAATATGCGCAGGACACCGGCATCGCGAAGAAGGAAAAGGTCGATTTCACCGGCGACGACGCGCGCGAGGGGCTGACCTGCGTGCTGTCGGTCAAGGTGCCCGACCCGAAATTCTCCAGCCAGACCAAGGACAAGCTGGTCTCGTCCGAAGTGCGCCCGGCGGTCGAGAACCTTGTCGGTGAGAAATTGTCCGAGTGGTTCGAGGAAAACCCGACCGAGGCGAAGTCCATCGTCGGCAAGATCATCGAGGCCGCTTTGGCACGCGAAGCTGCCCGCAAAGCCCGCGAACTGACCCGCCGCAAGACCGCGATGGACGTGGCCAGCCTGCCCGGCAAACTTGCCGATTGTCAGGAGAAGGACCCGGCCCTGTCCGAGCTTTTCATCGTCGAGGGTGACTCGGCAGGTGGTTCGGCCAAACAGGGTCGGTCGCGCAAAAATCAGGCCGTTCTGCCGTTGCGCGGCAAGATCCTGAACGTGGAACGCGCGCGGTTTGACCGGATGCTGTCGTCAGAGACGGTCGGCACGCTGATCACCGCGCTTGGCACCGGCATCGGGCGGGATGAGTTCGATCTGAACAAACTGCGCTACCACAAGATCGTCATCATGACCGATGCCGATGTGGACGGCGCCCATATCCGCACGCTTTTGCTGACCTTCTTCTTCCGGCAGATGCCGGAACTGATCGAGGCTGGGCATCTCTATATCGCGCAACCGCCGCTGTATAAGGTCGGTCGTGGCCGGTCCGAGGTTTATCTGAAGAACGAGGCCGCGCTGGAGGATTATCTGGTCCAGCAGGGCGTTGACGGGGCGACATTGCGGCTTGGCTCGGGCGAGGAAATCGTCGGGAACGATCTGGCCCGCGTGGTCGAAGAGGCGCGGGTGGCGCGGCGGGTGCTGCGCGCCTATCCGACGCATTATCCGCCCCATATCACCGAACAGGCCGCGATTGCCGGGGCACTGGTTCCGGGCCGGATCGACAGCGAGACGCAGGCTGTGGCGGATGCCGTCGCCGGGCGTCTGGACCTGATCGCCGAGGAATACGAGCGTGGCTGGCAGGGTCGTCCGACGCAGGATGGCGGCATCCGCCTCAGC
Source organism: Paracoccus caeni (assembly GCF_016629665.1). Taxonomy (GTDB): domain Bacteria; phylum Pseudomonadota; class Alphaproteobacteria; order Rhodobacterales; family Rhodobacteraceae; genus Paracoccus; species Paracoccus caeni. The sequence goes on along the minus strand of NZ_JAEPRQ010000001.1, from coordinate 109,403 downwards.
CGCACCTTCCGTGGCGTCGAAGAGGTTCGGACGCTGGATGGTCAGATGCTGCGCAGCGGGGAAAGCCGCCGTCTGGGTGAGATGACCAAGGCGCTGCAGGATGTCTATGGCAAGACCGCACGTCTGGTTCGCAAGGATCGCGACCAGCCGATCTTCGGGCCGCTTGGGCTGTTGCAGGCGATCTTCCTTGAGGGCGAAAAGGGCCTGTCGCTGCAGCGCTATAAAGGTTTGGGCGAAATGAATCCCGAACAGCTTTGGGAAACGACACTGGACCCGGCAGCGCGGACCATGTTGCAGGTCAGGATCGAAGACGTACCCGAAGCCGAGGATTTGTTTACCAAGCTGATGGGCGATGTCGTGGAACCACGCCGCGAGTTTATTCAGCAGAATGCGCTGAACGTCGAAAATCTGGATATCTAAGCTATTTCATAGCTGTGGCAGAAGTGCCGCGGGGTTCTGATCTTTATAGTCGGTTCCCCGCAGGTATTTCGTGTTTCATTGCTGCAAATGCGCGCCGCGCGTATTTCTGTGGTAATGTTAATGTTTCTTTAATCCGATTCGAGAAACCAGGATCGTCGATCAGATGGAGTTTCAAATGCGCGTCAGAACTTTGTTCGCGGCCAGCACCGCAGCCATTCTTGGCGTTGCCGGTGGTGCTGTCGCAGGCGGTTATACCGCCCCCGTCGAACAGCCGTTGGTGGTTGCACCGCCTGCGCCGGTTGAAACGTATAACTGGACCGGGGGCTATGTCGGTCTGGGGTTGGGCGGTGTTTTCGCCAGTGACGACCGTGTCGGCATTGCCACTCCTGCAGGCAATGTCATCGCTTCGCCGGGTTCGGTCGATCTCAGCGGTATGACCTACGGCATCCATGCCGGTTACCGCTGGCAGTTCGAGATGCGTGGGCGTCAGCTTGTCTGGGGTCCGGAACTGTCTTACGAGGCAAGCAACGCAGATGACAGTTTCGACACCGGTTCTGCCAGCGCCACATCGGAACTGGACAACCTTCTGTCGCTGCGCTTCCGCACGGGTATTCTGAACGCCGCGCAGAACACCATGTTCTACGGCACGATCGGCGCTGCACGGGGTGAGTTCAACTATAAGGTCTCGGGCGCGGGGATGAATTACGACGACAGCTTCAAGGATACCGCCCTGACGGTCGGCCTTGGTGTCGAGCGTAAGCTGAATGAGCGTGTGTCGCTGTTTGGTGAGTGGGAATATCGGCATTTCGACAAGAAAGAACTGGTCGATGCCAATGGCTTCAGCACCGAAGCCACGCCCGAACATCACAGCCTCCGCGTCGGCGTGAACTTCAGCTTCTGAGCCTGTCGCGATTATCGGAAAGGGTCGGCCGCATCCGCGCGCCGGCCCTTTTCATTTGGCGCGTCTGGTCCGCCCAAGCGGCAAAGCCAGCGCCCTTGCGCCGCAGGCCACCGCGATCCCCTGCGGCACCAGTGCTGTCAGCGCCGGATCATCCGCGATCAGCCCGCCGGTATAGGCGCCGAAAGCGGGCAGGATCAGGTGATCCTGTCCGATCAGAAAGCACCGCCTGCGTTCGCCTGCCAGTCGGATACAGGGGTGAAAATGGCCGCTAATGTCCGGCCCCTGCCCCGCCTGATGCCGCAGCACCAGCTCATCCGTCCATTCCGTCACCGTCCGGCCCGGCAAACTGGTCGAGACCGGCGCAGGATCGTGGTTGCCGCTGATCCACAGCCAGTCGCGGCCTTGCGCAAGATCGTGCAGGCGGGCGCGGATATCTTCAGGCAGCGCCTCCACCGCCTTATCGTCATCGAACCCGTCGCCAAGGCTGGTGATGCAGGCCGGATCGGTTGCCGCGATTTCGGCGGCCAGCCGGTCCAGCGTGGCATGCGCCTCATAGGGCGGCAGCAGCGGGCCGCCGCGTCGGGCCATGCGTTCGGATTTTCCAAGATGGAGATCCGCAACGATCAGCCAGCTGCGGGCAGGCCAGTAGAGCGCACCCGAGGCACGCGCCTGCAAAGCCTGACCTGCGAAGGTGAAGTGATGACTCATGCCGCCAGCCCGTCAGAGCAGAGGGCGGGGCACGTCCGCCGGATGGGCACAGCAACAGACGTATTGGGCAGTTTATCGTTCCACTCCGTCGAACACCGCCGTAGCGCGAGACGGTGCCGAAGTGCCCGTCCGGTGGGGCGGACGGGCACTGCCCGGCGATGCCTTTGGCACCTTGATTCCGGGCGGACGCTTTCATTCCGCCAGATCATCGCGCCGCCTCATCAATTGCGCTCAGTCCCGCCTCGGCCATCAGCGCCGCTGCCTCTTCCTCGGCCAGTCTCTCGCGTCCCTGCCCCGCAATCGGCACCCGCCCGACCTCCAGCAGCAGCGGCGCGGCCAAGGGCGTCACCCGGTCCAGCATCCGGTGTTCGTGACGGGATGAGCGGGCCAGCATTTCCTCGATCCGGTCGAAATCCACCAAGCCCCTACGCGCCTCATCCGCCGTAATCCGCAGCATCAGGTGGTCGGGGTCATATTTCCGCAAGGTGTCATACAGGATATCGCTGGAAAAGGTCGCCTGCCGCCCGGTCTTGCGCTGCCCCGGCAGGTTGCGCTGGATCAGCCCGGCAATGGTCGCGACGCTGCGAAAGGTCCGCTTCATCACCGCATTCCCGGCCAGCCAGTCACCCAGACCCTCGCGCAGCCCTTCGCGGTCCAGCAGCGGCGCGGGATCTGTGACCGGGTCCAGCGACCAGATCAGCAGGGCGTAATCGGTTGACAGAAAGCCCAGCGGCCCAAGCCCCGCCTGCTCCATCAGCCGCGTCATCAGCAGCCCCAAGGTCTGCAACGCATTCCGCCCGGCAAAGCCGTAAAGCGCGAAATGCCAGCGGCCCAGATGCGGAAAACTTTCGCTGACCAGCACGCCGGGACGCGGCAGCACGCTGACGCTTTCCTGAAGCGCCAGCCATTCGCTGGTATCAGGGGGCAGCGCCACATGCCGGGCCGGATTGCCGATCAGGTCCAGCAAACGATGCGACAATTGCGTCGAGGTCGCCAGCTTCACCCCCGAAAACACCGCGATCTTCGGCTGTCTGGTCGGCTGTTTCGTCACCTCGACCACCATTTCGCGCAGCCCCTCATAGCGCACGGTCTGGCCGCCGATCAGAAAGGTATCACCCGGCTGCAACGTGGCGGCAAAGCTTTCCTCGACCTCGCCCAAGGGGGCACCGCCGCGGCCACGAAAGCGGACCTTCAGCATCTCGGCCTCGACAATGGTGCCGATATTCATTCGAAGATCGCGCGCAGCCCGTGGATCGCGCAGCCGCCACAGCCCGTCGCGCAGCATCAGCCGCTGCCAGCGGTCATAGGCCCGCAGCGCATATCCACCGGTCGCGGCGAAATCCAGACAGGCATCGAAATCGGCGCGGGTCAAGTTCAGATAGGGACCGGCGCGGATCACCTCGGCGTAAAGGGCGTCGGCGTCGAAAGGTCCGGCGCAGGCGGTCAGCAGGATATGCTGACACAGGACGTCCAGCGGACCGTCGCCGCGTGGATCGCCGTCCAGATCGCGTTCGCAAACGGCCTCCAAAGCCGCGACGCATTCGATCACTTCAAAGCGGTTCGCCGGCACGATCCGCGCGCGCGAGGGGGCGTTATAGTGATGGTTCGCCCGCCCGATCCGCTGCACCAGCCGCTTCACGTTCTTCGGCGCGCCGACCTGAATGACCAGATCGACCGCGCCCCAGTCGATCCCCAGATCAAGACTGCCCGTCGCCACCACCGCCCGCAACTGCCCCGCCGCCATCGCCGCCTCGACCTTCTGGCGGGCTTCGCGGGCAAGGCTGCCGTGATGCAGACCGATCGGCAGATTGTCGTCATTCGCGGCCCACAGCGCCTGAAAGAACAGCTCTGCCTGCGCGCGGGTGTTGATGAAGATAATGGTGGTATTGGCGGCCTTCACCTCGGCCAGAATCTCGGGGATGGCATAATGGCCGCCGCCGCCCGCCCAAGGCGCGGGGCGCGTTGTGGCCAGCATGGCGATGTCGGGACGCGGACCGGGATCGGCATGGATGATATCGGCACCGCCCATGAACCGAGCCAGCGCGGCGGGGTCTTCGACGGTCGCGGACAGGCCGGTGACGATCAGATCGGGCGACAGGCTGCGCAGCCGGGCAAGGCACAGCATCAACTGATCGCCGCGCTTGTTTTCGGCCAGCGCGTGCAGCTCATCCAGCACCACCCGCCGCAGCCTGCCAAAGATCTGCGGGGCCTGTTCATAAGACAGCATCAGCGCCAGCGATTCCGGCGTGGTCAGCAGGATATCGGGCGGATCGATCTTCTGCCGCGCGCGCTGCGCGGGGCGGGTATCGCCGGTGCGGTCCTCGATGCGGATGGTCAGGCCAAGATCGGCGACCGGGCGGGCAAGGTTGCGGGCGATATCCGCCGTCAGCGCCTTCAGGGGCGAGACATAAAGCGTATGCAGCCCGCCCTGCGGTTCGCGCAGATCGACCAGCGACGGCAGGAACCCGGCCAGCGTCTTGCCGCCCCCGGTCGGTGCGATCAGCAGGCTGTCGCGCCGCGCCTTCAGCAATTGCAACTGATGCGGATGCGGCTGCCAGCCCTGCCGGGTGAACCAGTCCTGAAACTCGGGCGGCAAGGTCACGGGATCATCGCCTTCAGGGTTTCCAGCCGGTCGGCCTCGGCGGCGGGCTTGTCCCAGCGGATGCGGCTGATCCGGGGAAAGCGCATCGCCACGCCGGATTTGTGCCGGGACGAGGCGTTCAGCCCTTCGAAAGCAACCTCCAGCACCAGCTTTGCCGCGACGGACCGAACCGGGCCGAAGCGTTCGGTGGTGTTGTTGCGGACAAAGCGATCCAACTCTCGCAACTCCTCATCGGTGAAGCCGAAATAGGCTTTGCCGACCGGAACCAGCGTGTCGCCATCCCACAGGCCAAAGGTGAAATCGCTGTAAAACCCCGACCGCTTGCCATGCCCGCGCTGCGCATAAAGCAGCACCGCATCGACCACATGCGGGTCACGCTTCCACTTGAACCAAGGCCCGCGCGGACGACCGGAGACATATGCGCTATCCCGCCGCTTGATCATCACGCCCTCTATCACCGGGGATGGCGGATCGGCGCGCAATGCCGCCAGATCGTCCCAAGTGGCAAAGTCCAGCAGCGGCGACAGATCGATGCGGTCGCTGCCGAAATCTGCGCCTTCCAGCACGGCGCGGCGTTCGGTCAGCGGCAGATTACGCAGATCGCGGCCCTGCCAGAACATCAGGTCATAGACCCGCAGGCCCGCCGGATGGCTGTCCAGCATCGCGCGGCTGACCGTTTTGCGGCCAAGGCGCTTTTGCAGATCGCCGAACGGAGCCACCTGATCGGCGCGTCGGACCAGCAATTCGCCATCCGCCACACCGTCGAAATTCAGCGCGTCAATCATGTCGGGGAAGGAGTGGCTGATATCCTCGCCCGTGCGGGAATAGAGCCGCCGGGTGCCATCGTCGTTGATCGCCTGCACCCGGATGCCGTCCCATTTCCATTCAGCGACGTAATCGGCGGGCGCGAAGGCGCGAAGCTGATCCAGATCGACCGGGGTGGACAGCATGACCGGGCGAAACGGGGCCTTCGCCGCATGTTCCGGCCGCGCGCCGCCCGCGATCCAGTCGAAAAGCGGCTGATAGGGTGGGGTCAGACCGTGCCAGATTTCCTCGATATCGGCGACGGCGGGGGCGCCCATCTCGGCCAAAGCCATCCGGGCCATGCGTGCGGACAGGCCGACGCGCATATTGCCGGTGGCGAGCTTCAAAAACGCCAGCCGCTCGGACGGGCCAAGCCAGTCCAGCATCTCGGCAATCGCCGCAGGCAGGCCGGATTTGCCGGTTTCCGACAGCAGCTTCACCGCCTGCCGCAGCGGCACATCCTCATCGCGGTCGGTATCCCACAGCAGCGCGATGGTCTCCGCCAGATCGCCAACGAAATCATAGCTGAGGGCGAAAAGCTGGGCGTCCACGCGTTCGACCATCAGCCCGCGTAGCAGGCTTGGGGTGACGGTGCGCAGCTTCAGATCGCCGGTCAAAGCGGCCAGGGCAAAGCCGCGATCGGGATCGGGCGTGGCGTCCAGATAATGCCGCAGCAGCCGCAGCTTGGCATTGCGGGCGGGGGTGAAGGCCAGCCGCTCCAGAAGATGGGCGAAGGCTTTCATTCCGGCTCATCCTCGTATCCGACCAGCCTGAGCGGGCGGGCGGGAATGGCGTTCAATTCGCACCAACGCATCAGCCCGTCTTCGGTGCCGTGGGTGATCCAGACTTCCGCAGGGGCCAGTTCGGCGATGGTTTGGATGACCTGCGGCCAGTCCACATGGTCGCTGATGACCAAAGGCAGCTCTACGCCGCGCTGCCGGGCGCGGGCGCGGACCTGCATCCAGCCTGACGCAAAGCCGATCACCGGGTCCCGAAACCGCTGCACCCAAGGCGAGGCAAAGGCCGAGGGCGGCGCGATCACCAGTTGCGCCGGGACATCCTCGGCGGTCGCGGGGATCAGCTCGCCCAGATCGATGCCCTGCGCGATGTGGTAATCGCACAGCCGTTGCAGCGCGCCGTGAATGGCAATCGGGCCGTCAATGCCAGCCTCGCGGGCCAAAGCGATGACCCGCTGCGCCTTGCCCAGGGCATAGGCGCCGATCAGATGCGGGCGTTCGGGAAACTCGGCCATGCTGGACAGCAGCCGGACCATCTCATGCGCCGGATCGGGGTGGTGGAACACCGGCAGGCCGAAGGTGGCTTCGGTCACGAAGATATCGCAAGGGACTGGCTCGAACGGCGCGCAGACCGGGTTCGGGCGACGGCAGTAATCGCCCGAGACGACGATCTTCGGGCCGTTATCCGGGGTTACGGCGATCTGCGCCGAGCCGAGGATATGCCCCGCCGGATGAAAGCTGACCGTGACATCGCCCACGCGGATTTCGCCATCCGCCACCTGTCTTTGATCGGCGAAATCGCTGCCATAGCGGATCGCCATGATGTCCAGCGTCTGGGCGGTCGCCAGAACCGAGCCATGGCCCGCGCGGGCATGATCGCCATGCCCATGCGTGATCAGCGCGCGGGGGACCGGGCGGATCGGGTCGATATGAAAATCGCCGGGCGGGCAGTAAAGCCCGGCCTCGGTCGGGTGCAGGATCTGTTCGGCGCGCATTGGCTCAACATGGCGAACATTTCGTGAAAATCAACGAAAGGCTTAGCGCGGCAGGCGCAGCGGTCGGCCCTCGAAGATCGTCTCCATCGAGAAAACGCCGGTGACGCGTTCCAGATCCATATCGGCGATCAAAGCCTTGTAGCAGCGGTCGTATCCCGCCATCGAGGTGGTCACCAGCTTCGCCATGTAATCCCATTCGCCGCCGATCCGGTGAAATTCCGTGATCTCGGGGATCGATTCGACGCGGGCACGAAAGCGCCGCGCCCAGCCATCGTCATGGTGGCGGGTGCGGATCATCACGAAGACGGTCAGATCCAGCCCGGCGCGGGTTGCATCGATGACGACGCGGTTGCCTTGCAAAATGCCCGCCTCGGTCAAGCGCTGCAGGCGGCGCCAGCAGGCGTTCTGGGACAGGCCAATGCGGTCGGCAAGCTGGCGTTGCGACAGGCTGCCATCCTGTTGCAGCGCGGTCAGGATGCGGTGGTCGATTTCGTCGAATTTTGAGGTTTTCTCGTTCATTTGACCCGCAGGATATGGATATTTGAGTGAAGAAGAAATCAGAATTTGCGTTGTGCTGTGTCAGATTTTGGAAAAAGCGGGGTGAGCATGGACTTCTTCGACAGATTTCGGGCCGGATTGGGTCAGATGAACGATCTGCATCATGGCATGATCGGGCGGGACGCGGTGATCGAGGGGCCGTTTGGGGCGCGGCGGATGATCTATGCCGATTACGTCGCCTCGGGTCGGGCGCTGCGGCAGGTCGAGGGTTTCGTGATCGAGGAAGTGCTGCCCTGGTATGCCAACAGCCATACCGAGGCCAGCCATTGCGGTTCGATGATGACCCGGATGCGCCGCGCCGCGCGGGCCGAGATTCTGCGATGCGTGAACGGCGATGACCGGCATGCGGTTGTCTTTACCGGCTCGGGCGCGACGGCGGGGATCAACCGGCTGGTGCATCTTCTGGGGGTCGGGTCGGGTTCGACCGTGCTGATCGGGCCTTACGAGCATCATTCGAATATCCTGCCGTGGCGGGAAAGCGGGGCCTTGGTGATCGAGCTGCCGGAAGGTCCGGCGGGCGGGATCGATCAGGCCGCGTTGCGGGCGGCGCTGGCGGCGGCGGAAGGGCCGGTTCTGGGGGCGTTTTCTGCTGCATCCAACGTGACCGGGATTGTCGAGGATGTGGCAGGCATCACGCGGATCATGAAAGCGGCGGGCGCGCAGGTCGTTTGGGATTATGCGGGCGGTGCGCCCTATCTGCCGATCGATATGGGGTTGGGGATGGATGCGGTCGTCACCTCTCCGCACAAGTTCATCGGTGGACCGGGGGCCTCGGGGGTGATGATCCTGCGGCGCGATGCGGTGGTGGTTAACCGGCCAAGCCTGCCGGGCGGTGGCACGGTGCGATTCGTGAACCGGCATGGTCAGGACTATGCCGAACGGGTCGAAGCGCGCGAGGAAGCGGGGACGCCGAATGTCGTCGGCGATCTCCGCGCCGCCATGGTTTTCGCGCTGAAGGATCATATCGGGCAGGCGCAGATTGATGCCGTTCACGCCCGCTGGATGGAGAAGGCAGAGAGGCTGAAGGGCGTCGAGGGGCTGGTGCTGCTGGGTCATCCCTCGGCCAAGCGCCTGCCGATCCTGTCCTTCCGCATCGGCGATGGTGAGGGCGGTTTCCTGCACCAGCAGCTTGTTACCCGGATGCTGTCGGATCTTTACGGCGTTCAGGCGCGGGGCGGCTGTGCCTGTGCCGGGCCATATGTCCACCGCCTGCTGGGCATCGACGATCTGCAATCCGAGCGTCTGCGCGCGGCCATCCTGCGCGGGGATGAGATCGAGAAGCCCGGTTTCACCCGCCTCAACCTCTGCTGGGCCGCGCCGGAAGCCGAGATCGACGCGATCCTTGATGCCGTCACCGATCTGGCGCGACAGGGGGCCAGCTATCGCAGCCAGTATCTGTGCGATCCGGCGACGGCGATTTTTCGGCCGCGTGCTGCCTAGACCGCGCGCTGGCATAGTCGCGCACCAAAGCGGCCCGGCGGGGGCGAAAGCTGTCGCCGGTCAGTCGCAGCGCGGCCATGCGGTTGACGTGAAAGACCCGGTAATCCATCCGCATCCGGCAATAGGCCAAGAGCATCAGCGTCCGCTGTGAATAGGACATGCCCAGGGGCCAGATCTGGCGCGTGGTGCAATCGTCCTTCAGGTCGGTATAATCGATCTCCAGCACCATTTCCTCCCAGCAGGCGCGGCGGATCGTGGCGATGTCCACCTGCGGCGGTTTCCGGTCGGGGCCGGGCGAAAAGCTGTGGCTGATTGCGTGCAGCGCCTGTTGGGCCTGACGTTCAGGCAGGGTGGCGATGATCCGCGACAAAGCGTTCTCGGCCGCATCCACCAGTTCGGAATCGCCAACGCCGGACAGGGCATCGACCGCCAGTCGTAGCCCCTCGATCTCCAGGCGCGAGAAACTTTGCGGCGGCAGGGCCGGGTCTTCGGTCAGCGTATAGCCCAACCCCGCCTCACCATCGATCAGCGCACCGCCCGCCCGCAAGGTGGCGATGTCGCGGTAAAGCTGGCGCAGCGAGACGCCGGTTTCCTCGGCCAGACGCCCCGCGGTGACCGGCGCGGGCAAGCGGCGCATCACGTCCATCAGGCGCATCAATCTGTCGGTCCGGGCCATGCTGCCTCTTTCTGTCAGGGGGGCCGGGTTAATCCTTGGCCATACTCGAACAAGGAGACAAGAGATGCCGACCCTTTATCACGCCCCGAACAGCCGTTCCGAGACCATCGTTTCGCTGATCGACGCCATGGGCATCCGCGACAAGATCGACATCGTTGAGGTGACGATCCCCCGGCAGGACGGCACCGGCGGGCCCGACCCGAAGAACCCGCATCCCGAGGGCAAGGTGCCCTATCTGGTCAATGGCGACGATCATATCCGCGAACGCGGCGCGATCATCACCTATCTGACCGAGCTTTTCCCCGAAAGCGGGCTTGGCCGCGAGGTCGGCGATCCGAAGCGCGGCGAATATCTGTCATGGCTTTTCTATTATCAGGGCGTGCTGGAGCCGGTGATCCTGCTGGACTACCTGAAGATCGACGATCCGGTCCTGAATGCTACCTTCCGCGACTATGACACCGTGCTGAAACGGCTGGAGGAAGGGCTGGCGAATGGCCCGTTCCTTCTGGGTGATGACTTTTCGGCGGCGGATGTCCTGTGCGTATCGCCCTTCCTGTTCTTCGGCGAGGGACTGCGCCGCAGCCCCGTCGTCGAAGAATGGATCAAGCGCTGCGCCGCGAAACTGGGCGCAGCCTAGGCCCGGTCACAGAATAAAATCGGTCGCTTCCATGTCGAAGCGACCGGTCAGCAGGATCGAGAAATCCGCCTTGCCGTCGCCATTCACATCGCCCTGAATAAGCGTCTGGCTGGCTAGTTTCTCATACCGCAACTGACCTGCCTTGTTCGAGAAAGCGTCATCCTCGATGAAGGTGAAAGCCTGATTGCCGCCGACGCGCGTATTCGCATCGATGGGCTGCAGCGAGATCTGATCGTTGTGGCGGAAATTGAAATCCTGAATCACATCGCTTTGCGCCCGCGCGACCGCGGAATCGGCGATGCTGCGGAATACGAACGTATCCGCACCGGCGCCGCCGATCAGAAGATCACGGCCCAGCCCGCCATCCAGCACATCGTTGCCAGCCCCGCCGGACAAAGTGTCGTTGCCCGCATTCCCGAAAAGCTGGTTGTTGGCGGCATTGCCGCTCAGGCTGTTTGCAAGCTCGTTCCCCTTGCCGATAGCGGCCCGGCCGGTCAGCGTCAGGTTTTCGACATTTGCCGAAAGCTGGTGATCGACGCTGGCTTTGACATGATCGGTCCCCTGATTTGCGGATTCGCGCACGATGTCGCGGGCGCTATCGACGATATAGGTGTCGTTGCCCTTGCCGCCGATCATCGTGTCGGCCCCTTGCCGCCCGTCGAGGATATTGTTCCCCGCATTCCCGGTCAGCACATTCGCCGCAGCATTGCCGGTGGCGTTGAGGTTCGCCGTCCCGGTCAGGGTCAGTTTTTCGACATTGCCGGACAGAGCGTAAGAGACACTTGCCCTGACCAGATCATTGCCCTGATTGGCATTCTCGCGGACCACATCGCCGATATGATCGACGATGTAGGTGTCGTTGCCCTTGCCGCCGATCATCGTGTCGGCACCCTGACGGCCATCAAGCGTATTGTCGCCCGCATTGCCGGTCAGCTTGTTGGCCGCGCCGTTGCCGGTCGCGTTGATATTGCCCGAACCCGTCAGGGCCAGATCTTCCACATTCGCGGCAAGGGCATAGGTGACGCTGGATTTGACCAGATCCCTGCCGCCATTCGTGCCTTCTTCGATCCGGTCGCGGATGCTGTTGACGATATAGGTATCGTCGCCACGGCCGCCATTCATCAGATCGTCACCGGCACCGCCGTCCAGCGTGTCATTGCCCAGATCGCCGAACAGCGTATCGTTGCCGTTCTGACCCATCAGGTAATCATTCCCGGCGCCGCCGCGCAGCAGGTCGTTACCCGCATAGCCGCGCAGATAGTCGTCGAATTTGGTGCCCTGCAGGGTGTCGTGACCGGCTGTGCCGTTGATGTCGTCATCCTGAATGGTGATCGTCACCCGCATGAACGGCGCATCGCCGAAAACCGGATTGGCGCGGTCCTTATAAATCAGAAGCTGGAAAGTCTCATCACCTTCCGCAAAATCATCATTGTTCAGCGCAAAACCCGCCTCGCCCCAGAAGCCGCGCAGTGACCAGTCGTTGCCCCTGTTGTTCGGCTCGCCGATCCAGTCACCCCAGAAATCCGGCAACGACACCGTGTTGGCTGTCCCGGTCGGCACCAGATAGATCGTTGCCGAGGTGTCCACCTCGCCATTCTTCAGCAGCCTGAGGCCATGCATCATGCCTTCCGCATTCGCCCGGTAAGGAACCGAGCCCTCGCGAAGGGTAAGGCCAAAGCTGGAAGTCAGGCTCCAGATGCCATTTCGTGCAATAACCTGCATGTAATTCTCTGATAATGAGGGGCTAGGGACGCGCAAATGCGAGATCGCTCATAGGTTCGGGTCAGGCATCCGGCAAGCGATTTGTTCGCCCGCCCGCGCAAATCCCGACAGGTGGCAGCGGTGCCACAGCCGGGCTGATTTGCCGCCGCTGCGTAAACCATTGCAGGATCAGGAAACGTTGCCTTCCAAGCCTTCCTTGGCCAGAAGCGCGGCCAGTCCGCTGCGATAATCGGGATAACGCAGCGTCACGCCCAGATCGCGCCGAATACGGTCGTTCCGCACCCGTTTGCTGTCGGCATAGAAGGACCGCGCCATCGGTGTCATCTCGGCGGTCGCGAAATCCTCGGCAGGTGGCAGCGGCAGGTTCAGCAACTCCGCCGCATGGGCGATCACGTCCTCGGGCGGGGCGGGATTGTCATCGCAGACATTATAAGCGGTCCCCGGCGAAGGAGCGTGGATCGAGGCCAGCAGCACCTGCGCCAGATCCTCGACATGGATGCGCGAAAAGATCTGGCCGGGCTTGATGATCCGGCGCGCGGTGCCTTGGCTGACCTTCTGGAACGGCCCGCGACCGGGACCATAGATCCCCGCAAGGCGAAAGATATGCAGCGGCAGGCCCGCCTGATCGGCCAGCGCGCGCCAATCGGCCTCGGCCTTGATCCGGGCCTTGGCGCGGGTGCCGGTGCCGTCGAGAGGACTCGATTCGTCAACCCAATCGCCGCCTCGGTCGCCATAGACGCCGGTGGTCGAAAGATAGCCGATCCAACGCGGATGGGCGTACCGCAGGTCGTCGCGGAAGGCGGCAAGCACGGGATCGCCTGTCGCTGGATCGGGCGCGGCAGAGATCAGGATCGCATCCGCCCGCTGAATCGCATCGCGCAGCGCGGCTTCCTGCCCCGGCCAAATCAGCGGCACGGCCCCCGCCGCTGCAACCCTGTCAGGGCCGTCGCGGGTGGTGCCGGTGACGGTCCAGCCCTCGGCCAGAAGCAGGGGCGTCAGATAGCTGGCCGTATAGCCATGTCCGAAAACCAGAAATTCCATGAACACAATGTAATAGTGTCGCCGTCCCCGCACCAGACGCTTGCCTGCATCGGCACGGACTGGCACCTTCTCGGCAATCAGAAGGAAATGACGCAATGGACACGGATTCCCGCTACCTGCCGGTCGAGACCCCAGAACCCGCCCCGCGCGAGCAGTTCACCGACCCCGAGGCGGCGGTCAAGCGCCTGCAACAGCTTTACTTCGAGGCGACGGATTTTCTGGTGACCCGCTTCACCGGCATGCTGGAGGGGAAACGCCCCGACGCCCGCTACCGCGCCTTCTACCCCGAATTGCGGATCACCGTGGTCGGCCATCCCCATGTCGATTCGCGGCTGTCCTTTGGCCATGTGACCGAATCCGGCAGCTACGCCACCACGATCACCCGCCCCGACCTGTTCGGGAACTACCTCACGGAACAAATCGGCCTGTTGATCAAGAATCACGGCGTCCCGGTGACCGTCGGGCTTAGCGAAACCCCGATGCCCGTCCATTTCGCCGTCGCCGCGCAAAGCGAGATGGCGGTGCCGCAGGAGGGCGTCCTCGACTTCTCGCTTCGCGATGTGTTCGACGTGCCGGATCTGCGGACGATGAACGACGACATCGTGAACGGCGTTGCCCCCGCGTTGATCGACGGCACGCAATATCTGTCGGCCTTCACCGCGCAACGGATCGACTATTCCTTGGCCCGCCTGCAACACTATACCGCGACCGCGGCCGAGAATTTCCAGAACTTCGTCCTCTTCACCAACTATCAGTTCTACGTGGACGAGTTTGAACTCTTCGCCCGCCGCGCGCTGGACGATCCGGACTCGGGCTACACCTCGTTCGTCGCCCCCGGCAATCAAGAGATCTTCGACGGTCAAGCCCCGCTGGCGGTGCTGTCGAAAATGCCGCAGATGCCGACCTATCACCTGAAGCGAAAGAACGGTCAGGGGATCACGCTGGTCAATATCGGCGTCGGCCCCTCTAACGCGAAGACGGCGACGGACCATATCGCGGTGTTGCGCCCCCATGCCTGGCTGATGGTCGGCCACTGCGCCGGGCTGCGCAACAGCCAGCGTCTGGGCGATTTCGTTCTGGCCCATGCCTATCTGCGCGAAGATCACGTCCTTGACGACGATCTGCCGATCTGGGTGCCAATCCCGCCTCTGGCCGAGGTGCAGGTGGCGCTTCAGGAAGCCGTGGCCGAGGTCACCCAGCTTGACGGATACGAACTCAAACGGATCATGCGGACGGGCACCGTCGCCACCATCGACAACCGCAACTGGGAACTGCGCGACTATTCCGGCCCGGTTCACCGGCTGTCGCTGTCCCGCGCCGTTGCGCTGGATATGGAAAGCGCGACCATCGCCGCCAACGGCTTCCGCTTCCGCGTCCCCTACGGCACCCTGCTTTGCGTCAGCGACAAACCGCTACATGGTGAACTTAAGCTGCCGGGAATGGCCACGGACTTCTACCGGACGCAGGTTGCGAACCATCTTCTGATCGGAATTCGCGCAATGGAGAAACTGCGCGAAATGCCGCTAGAGCGCATACATTCCCGTAAATTGCGGTCTTTCAGCGAGACCGCGTTCCTGTGACCTAAGGTCATATGCACATCGAATCGCCGGTTTTGTCAGGAATTGCGAAAAATACTTGATCTACCGGTCAAAACCGTGTGTAGCAGGCTCTATGCCGCAAAAGGCGAAATTTGTGGGCCCATCAACAGGGCAAGAGGAGACAGAAGAATGGCAACACCTTCCGCAAAACCGATGACCAAGACTCAACTGGTTGCGACCCTCGCCGAAGAGATGGGTTCGGACAAGAAAACCGCTTCGGCGGCTCTGGACGCCATCGCCGCAGTCGTGACCCGTGAAGTCGCCGGTGGCGGCGCAGTGACGCTGCCGGGCATCGGCAAAGTGGCATGCCGCGCACGCCCCGAGCGTCAGGTCCGCAACCCGCAGACCCAGGAAATGATGACCAAACCGGCTGACAAGCAGGTGAAGGTGACCGTTGCCAAGGCCCTGAAGGACAGCGTCAACAGCTGATCCTGCTTCAGGATTTCTATTTGGACCGCGCCCGAAAGGCGCGGTCTTTTTTCATGCTGCGGCCTCTTACCCATCACAATCCGCTCTGCTAGCGTCCTTGCAGTTTCTGCAAATAGGTCGGGCATGGATATTCGCGCAATCCTGATGGGGCTGGTCTTTGCGGTCATGTGGGCTTCGGCCTTTACCTCCACCCGGATGATCGTGACCGAAGCGCCACCGCTGATCGCACTGTCCCTGCGTTTTGCCATGTCGGGCACGATCGGCGTGCTGATCGCGCTGGCCATGGGCCAGACATGGCGCAACCTGACCCGTGCCCAATGGCGGGCAGTGGTGGTGCTGGGCCTGTGTCAGAACGCGCTTTATCTTGGGATGAACTGGGTGGCGATGCAGTGGATCGAGGCCGGGCTTGCCTCGATCATCGCCGCCACCATGCCGCTGATGGTGGCCTTCCTTGGCTGGTCGCTGATGGGCGAAAGACTGCGCCCGCTGGGCGTCGCCGGTCTGGCGCTTGGGCTGATCGGGGTGGCGCTGATCATGGGCGCAAGGCTGCAGGGCGGCAGCGACCTGGCGGGAATCGTGCTGTGCTTCCTTGCCGCACTGGCGCTTGCCATCGCCACGCTGACCGTGCGCGGCGCAAGCTCGGGCGGCAATGTGATGATGATCGTCGGCTTGCAGATGCTGGTCGGCGCGGTGACCCTTGGCGTGGTCGCGCCGTTCTTCGAAACTTGGGATGTCACGCTGAACACCCGGCTGGTGGTCGCCTTCATCTATACGGTGGTGGTGCCGGGACTTGCCGCCACCTGGATCTGGTTCCTGCTGGTCGCCCGGATCGGCGCGGTTCGGGCCGCCACCTTCCACTTCCTGACCCCGTTCTTCGGAGTGGCGACCGGCGCGCTGCTGCTGGGCGAACAACTTGGCGCCGGGGATGTGATCGGCGTCGGCATCATCATGGCCGGGATTCTGGCGGTGCAACTGTCGAAAACCCCGGCTCAGACAGTCAAGCGCCCGCCCGCCGCCTGAAGCGGCACACCACGCCGCATTGCCTTTGCCGCCGCCGCGTGCATGATCCGCGCGATGAACTTTGATGTCGATATCCTGATCGCCGGCGGTGGGCTGAACGGCCCGACACTGGCGCTTGCCCTTGCAGATGCCGGGCTTTCCGTCGCCGTGGTGGACCCCCGCCCGGCGGATCAGCGCGCGGGCGACGCCTTCGACGGTCGCGCCTATGCGCTTGCCATCGCCTCGCAACGTCTGCTGAAGGCGCTCGGCCTCTGGTCCGAACTTGCGCCGAACAGCCAGCCGATCCGCGAAGTCAAAGCCTCGCAGGGCCTGCCCGGCGAAGGCGCGGGCACCCTGTTCCTGCATTTCGACAGCGCCGAGATCGAGGAAGGCCCGGTCGGCTACATGCTCGAAGACCGCTTCCTTTATCGCGCTCTGCTTTCGGCGATGTCGTCGCGCGTCCAGCACATCGCGGGCGTCTCTGTCATCGGGCAAGAGGTCGGCCAAACCGCCGTCACCGCCCGGCTTTCCGATGGCCGCAGCCTGACCGCCCGCCTGCTGATCGGTGCCGATGGTCGCGGCTCGCAGGTCGCGGCGCGCGCAGGCATCACCCGTCGCGGCTGGACCTATGGTCAAACCGCGCTGGTCGCCGCCATCGATCACGAATTGCCGCATCACGGCATCGCCCAGCAATATTTCATGTCCACCGGGCCGCTCGCGATCCTGCCCCTGCCCGGTAACCGCAGCAGCGTCGTCTGGTCCGAGACCGACGCCAACGCCAAATCCATCGCCGCCCTTGACGATGACGCCTTCCTGAACGTCCTGCGCCCCCGCTTCGGCGATTATCTGGGCGCGATCTCTCTGGCCGGTCCCCGCTTCACCTACCCGCTCAGCCTGTCCTTGGCCGTGGAATATGTCCGCCCCCGCATCGCCTTGGTCGGGGACGCCGCCCACGGCGTTCACCCCGTCGCGGGTCAGGGTCTGAACATGGGCCTGCGCGACGTGGCGGCGCTTGCCGAAACCCTTGTCGATGCCGCCCGGCGCGGCGAGGATATCGGCTCTGAACTGGTTCTTGAGCGCTATCAGGGCTGGCGCCGCTTTGACGCGACCTCGCTGGCGCTTGGCATGGACAGCGTGAACCGGCTTTTCGGCAGCGACAACGCGATCCTGTCGGCGGCGCGGGGGCTTGGCATGGGCCTTGTCAGCGCGGTCCCGGCGCTGCGGCGCAACTTCATGCGTCAGGCGGCGGGCCTTCAGGTCGATCCGATGCCGCGCCTGCTGACCGGCCAACCGCTTTAGGCAACACCCAGCGCACGCAAGCGGTGTACAGCCTGTGTACATCCAGTGTACGCGCGGTGCATCCTCTGTGCAGCCAAAATCCCAGCATTTGCTGGTTTTCCAGCTATTGCCATTTCTCCGTTGCGAAAATACCGATTGCAACGCCCGCCCCGTTGCATGACGGCTGAAACAATTCTCAACCCACCGTCATCCCCGGAACCGTCACGACCGCGCGAGCGTTCGCGGCCCGCACCATCCTTCGAACGTGATGTGCATCCGAACCACGAAAGGATATGATCTGCCCATGAACATCAGATCGCTCGCCCTTGCGCCCGTCCTCGTCCTTGGCCTCGCCTTCCCGGCACTGGCCGAGAAAATCTCGCTGAACGAAATCTCGCGCTATCTCAACAGCTTGCGCACGGTCCAATCCGAATTCACCCAAGTGAACCCGGACGGCACCATTTCGACCGGCACGGTCTATATCCAGCGTCCGGGCCGGGTGCGGTTCGAATACAACAACGACAATACGCTGGTGCTGGCCTCTGGCGGCAATGTCGCGATCTTCGACCCGAAATCCTCGGGCGGGCCGCAGCAATATCCGCTGTCGCAAACGCCGCTGTCGATCATCCTTGCCGCGAATGTCGATCTGGCGCGTGCCAATATGGTCACCGCCCACGGTGAAACCGAAAACGCCACCACCGTCACCGCCCAAGATCCACAAAACCCGCAATACGGCAACATTCAGATGCTGTTCAGCAGCCCAACCCAGCTTCGCCAATGGGTCGTCACCGACGACGCGGGCCAGAAAACCACGGTGATCTTGGGCGAATTGCGAAGCGTCGCCTCGATCCCCGCCTCGCGCTTCTCGATCCAGAACGAGGCCGGGCGCCGGAACTGATCCCGCGTCAACCGGCGTTGTGGTGGCATCGCGCAAGGGGCCATCATGTCCGAACTGACCACAGACGTTCTGATCATCGGCGCCGGTCCGGCGGGTCTTTGCACCGCGATCGGGCTGGCGCAGCGAGGCATCGATTTCCTGATCCTCGACGCGCTGCCAGAGGCGCAAAACACCTCTCGGGCGGCGGTCATCCATGCCGCGACGCTGGACAGTCTGGGCCAGCTTGGCGTTGCCGAAAGACTGATCAATCAAGGCATCAAGGCGCGCGAAACCCGTATCCGCAACCGCGATCAGGTGCTGTTTCAGACGGATTTCTCGTCCCTTCCGTCACCAACCCCCTATGCCCTGATGATCCCACAGGACGAGACCGAGGCGATCCTGCTTGAACATCTGCAATCGCTCGGCGGCAACACCATGCGCCCGGCCCGGCTGACAGGCTACGAGAGGACCGACACGGGTATTCAGGCGACGATCCGCTCGGGCGATCAGGACATCCTCATCGATGCCCGCTTTCTGATTGGCACCGACGGACAAGACAGCACGGTCCGAACCGCTGCCGGGATCGGCTTTCCGGGTGACAGCTATGGCTCGTTCCTGCTGGCGGATGTGCGGATGGACTGGCCGATCTCTCAGGAAGAGGTATCGCTGTTCGTCTCGGGCGATGGAATCATGGTCGTCGCTCCAATGTCGGACGGCCGTTACCGCATCGTTGCGCAATACGAAAACGCCCCGCTACAGCCGCACATCGCCGATGTGCAGCGCCTCATCGACCTTCGCGGCCCGGCAACGCGGGTAACGATCCACGATCTTCTCTGGGGCTCGCGCTTCCGCGTCCATCACAAGCTGGCCGACCATTTCCGTGACGGCCCCGTGCTGCTTGCCGGAGACGCGGCGCATGTTCACAGCCCTGCGGGCGGTCAGGGGATGAATCTGGGCATCCGCGACGCGCTGGCCCTGTCCGACGCGCTGGCGCAGGTGATCGGCGGCGCGTCCGGGACGGTTCTGGACAGCTATGCCTCGGATCGCAGAGCAGCGGCGCAGAAGGTGTTGGCGATGACGGACCGACTGACGATGATTGCGACACTGACGAACCCCGCAGGGCGGCTGATCCGGGACAGGCTGCTGCGGCTGACCAGCAGATCGTCGCGGGTGCGCAGATCAATCGCGCTGAGACTGGCGGGCTATGATTGAAGATTTGCCGCGTTTCCATCAATTCCGCTTATGGATCGTATCAATCAGGTAGGTCTTGATTCCCGGCGCGCAGAGGTAAACGGTAGCCGCGATATTCTGCCGCATCGGTGCATCCATGTCTTCACAAGCCCGCCTGTTCACCCCGATCCTGATCGGGGGCTCGCTGATCCTGCTGATCAACTTCGCGCTGCGCGCCAGTTTCGGCGTGTTCCAGATCCCGATCGGCGAGGAATTCGGCTGGCCTCGGGCCGAATTCAGCCTCGCCATTGCCATCCAGAACCTCGCCTGGGGCATCGGTCAGCCGATCTTCGGCGCGCTGGCAGAGAAATGGGGCGACCGCTTCGCCATCATCCTTGGGGCGTTTCTCTATTCCGCCGGGTTGATCCTCACCGCCTTCGCCACCACCCCGGCAGGCGTGCAATTGCTGGAAATCATGGTCGGTTTCGGGGTCGCGGGCACCGGCTTCGGCGTGATCCTTGCCATCGTTGGCCGCGCCGCGAGCGACGAGAACCGCAGCCTTGCCCTTGGCATCGCCACCGCCGCAGGCTCTGCCGGGCAGGTCTTCGGCGCCCCCTTGGCCGAGGTTCTGCTGGCCTTCTATAGCTGGCAATCGGTCTTCATCATCTTCGGCGTGCTGGTTCTGTCCTGCCTGTTCTTCCTGCCGATGCTGGGCGACGGCAAACCCGCCACCCGCAACGAATTAGAGGAAAGCCTTGGCAGCGTCCTGAAGCGCGCCTTCCGCGATCCGTCCTATCTGATGATCTTCGCGGGCTTCTTTTCCTGCGGCTATCAGCTTGCCTTCATCACCGCCCATTTCCCGGCAATGATTACCGAGATGTGCGGCCCGATAAACCCGATGGGTATGCTGGCCAGTATCGGCATCACCACCACATCGGCACTTGGCGCGGTCGCGATCTCGCTGATCGGATTGGCGAATATCGCAGGGTCGATCTTCGCAGGCTGGCTGGGTAAGCGATATACGAAGAAATACCTGCTTGCAGGCATCTATACGCTAAGAACCATCGCGGCGGCCGCCTTCATTCTGATGCCGATCACGCCAACCAGCGTCATCGTCTTTTCGCTGGTCATGGGTGCGCTGTGGCTGGCAACGGTGCCGCTGACCTCGGGACTGGTCGCTTATATCTATGGGTTGAGATATATGGGGACGCTTTACGGCTTCGTGTTCCTCAGCCACCAGCTTGGGTCGTTCCTTGGCGTCTGGCTGGGCGGGACGCTCTACGACATCTATGGCGACTACACCATCGTCTGGTGGGTGGGCGTCGGCGTCGGTGCCTTCTCGGCCCTGATCCACCTGCCGATCCGCGAAGCGCCCGCGCGACTACCCGAACCGGCGGCTGCCTGATTTTGTTTGACTGGTCAATCAAGCACACATAGCCTCTTTCAAGCGGCCGTTCAGAGCCGCCACGAGAGAACATGTCAGGGAGAGTCAGATGACCAGTTACAAAGGGGCCGCTGCCGCCCTTCTATGCCTTGCGATCACCGCGCCCGCCGCGCTGGCACAGGACGCCGCGCCGACAGCCGGGGATTGCGATGTCGCCCAGTTCACCATGGGTCTGCGGTTTCAACAGCAGTCAGCCGAGGTAAGAGCGCTGCAATTGCAGGCCTATAACCTTGCCACGCTGCGGCTTGATGCGGCGGTCGAGGCTGCCGAAGATCCGGCCAAGCTGGCGGTGGTGACCGATCTGGACGAGACGGTGATCGACAACACCCCGCTTCTGGCCCGCGATCTGGCGAATTGCCATATGTATGACGCCTGGGACACATGGCTGCCGTGGGAGCGGGACGGCAAGCCCACGCTGATTCCCGGCGCCAAGGAGTTTCTGGATCACGCCGACAGCCTTGGCGTTGCGATCCGCTATATCTCGGACCGCGCCGATGAGCAGAAAGAGCATACGCTTGCCACGCTGACCGAACTTGGCCTGCCGCAGATCAGCGCAGAAAACGTGCTGCTGCTTGGCCCGCCCAAGGTCGAGCGCCGCGATATCGTCAGCGCCGATCATCAGATCATCATGCTGATCGGCGATACGCTGCACGACTTCGACGGCCGCTTCCGCAAGACGCCGCTTGAGGATCAGAAAGCGACGGTCGCCGAGGAAGCGGCAAAATGGGGGGCCGAGTGGATCGTGCTGCCGAATGCCAGCTACGGTACATGGTCCGAGGCCGAACTGACCGGATGGGACGCCGAACCCGTCATCGAAGAGTGGTGAAGGTTTGACCTTTCTGCGGGCCGGGCATAGGTTCCGGCCCGCAACCACAGGATTTCCGATGACCGACAGACCCGACCGCCATCCGCATGAACACGCGGTCGCCATCCGCTATCAGCAAAGCTCGGCCGAGGTGCGGGCGCTGCAACGTCAATGCTACGCGCTGGCGACGCTGCGACTGAATGCGGCGGTCGATGCGAATGGCGGTTCGGGGCAAGGGTTGGCAGTGGTTTCGGATATCGATGAGACGATCATCGACAACAGTGCCATCATGGCCCATGCGATGACCTCGGGCGGGCATCAGAACAATGCCGACACCTGGAAGCTGTGGGAACGTGAAGGTCAGCCGCATCCGATCCCCGGAGCCGCCGATTTCTTCGCGCTGGCCGACCGGCTGGGAGTAACGATCTTCTACGTCTCGGATCGCTTTGAAGAGAACAAGCTGGCGACCGTCGCCATGCTGTCCCGCCTTGGCCTGCCGCAGGTTCGGGCAGAACAGGTGCTGCTTTTCGGCCCGCCAAAGGCCGAGCGTCGTGCCTTTGTTCAGAGCGCACATCGGATCATCCTGCAACTGGGCGATACGCTGCACGATTTCGACGGCGCTTTCGCCGGGGCGGCGCTGGAAGATCAGCACAAGCTGACCGAGGAACATGCCGACCGCTTTGGCGAAGACTGGATCGTTTTTCCGAACGCCGCGCATGGCACCTGGATGGAGGCCGAGATCCGGCCATGGACCGCGCCCGTCGTTCCTGCCGCCGACTGAACCCGGACCTCTTTTGTGATGTTGTCGCGCGCTCGCGGCATTGCTAGTGAGATGCGATGCAGCAGCCGCAACATCCTTTGCACGCCCCCACTGACCTTGTGCTCGCCGCCGTCGTGGTGACCCATTCGCGGCTTGCAAAGCTGCGCGATACGGTGCTGCGCCTGCTGGATGAGCCGGTCCAGCAGGTGGTGGTCTTCGACAATGCCTCGACCGACGGCACGGCCGAATGGCTGGCCTCGGTTGACGATTCGCGGCTGACGGTGCTTCGCAACCCGACGAATATCGGTGGGGCGGGCGGGTTTTCAAAGGCGATGGACGAGACGGCCAAGCGGTTCGATCCCGACTGGATTTTGGTCATGGATGATGACGGTCGCCCGATGCCCGGCGCGATTGATGCGTTTCGCGGCATGGATCTGACCGGCTGGGATGCTATTGGCGCCGCCGTCTTCCATCCCGATGGCCGCGTCTGCGAGATGAACCGCCCCTATCGCAATCCGTTCTGGCGCGGGCGCGAGTTTCTGCGGACGCTGACCGGCAAGGGTCGTCACGGCTTTCATCTCCAGAACCCGGCCTATGCCCCCGACGCCCCGATGGTCGAGGTGGATATGGCCTCGTTCGTCGGCCTATTCCTGTCGCGCGCGGCGCTTCGGCGGGCGGGATTGCCGGACCCGCGGCTGTTCATCTATGGCGACGATCAGCTTTACACCCTGTCCATGCGCCGCAAGGGCCTGCGGATCGGCTTTGCCCCACAGGTGCGTTTCGAACATGACACCGAGGCGCAGCAGGGCGCGACGGGGCTTATCCTGACCCCGGTGTGGAAGGTCTATTACATGTATCGCAACGCCCTGATCGCCTATCGCGAGGCGGCGGGCTGGCTGTTCTGGCCGCTGGTGCCGCTTTTGCTGGTCAAATGGCGGCGGAAGGCGCGGGATTATGGCGACGATGCTGAGGCTTTCCGGCATGTGTTAGGGGTCGCGATACGGGATGGTCTCGCCCGGCGGCTGGATCGCACGCATGATCAGGTGCGCGCGCTGGCCGATGATCCGGCAATGCGCTAAGCCTGTGCGAGGCTACGGAAGCTGAAAGATGACGGGCGTGGCAAAGCAAATCCTTCTTGTCGGCGCGGGGCTTTCAGGTGCCGTGATCGGCCGCAAGCTGGCCGAGGCCGGACATCGCTGCCGCATCATCGACGCCCGCAGCCATATCGGCGGCAACTGCTATACTGAACGCGACCCCGAGACGGGCGTGATGGTGCATGTCTATGGGCCGCATATCTTCCACACCGACGACGCGGAAGTCTGGGCCTATGTGAACAGATTTGCCGAATTCATGCCGTTCCAGAACCGCGTCAAAACCACCGCTCGCGGCGCGGTCTATTCGCTGCCCATGAACCTGCTGACCATCAACCAATTCTTCGGTAAGACCCTGCGTCCAGACGAGGCGCGCGCCTTCATCGCCGAACAGGCCGACATCTCGATCACCGATCCGCAGAGCTTCGAGGAACAGGCGTTGCGCTTCGTCGGTCGCGATCTCTACGAGGCGTTCTTCAAAGGCTATACCGAAAAGCAATGGGGCTGTTCGCCGACCGAACTGCCCGCCTCGATCCTCAAGCGCCTGCCAGTGCGCTTCAACTATGACGACAACTACTTTTTCCACCGTTTTCAGGGGATGCCAAAGGACGGCTATACCCCGCTGATCGAAGCGATCCTTGATCACCCGAACATCACTGTCGAGCTGAACACCGCCTTCAGCCCCGATATGGTCGATGCCCAAGATCAGGTTTTCTGGTCAGGCGCGCTGGATGGTTATTTCGAATACAAACTCGGCCGTCTGGGCTATCGGACGCTGGATTTCGAACGCTTCACCCATCACGGCGACTATCAAGGCTGCGCGGTGATGAACTACGGCGACCGCGACGTGCCCTTTACCCGCATCACCGAACATAAGCATTTCGCGCCTTGGGAAAGCCATGACGGCAGCGTCTGTTATCGCGAATACAGCCGCGCGGCTGAGCCGGGCGACATCCCCTACTACCCGATCCGGCTGGTGGAAGAAAAAGCCTTGCTGGAGGAATACATTTCGCTGGCCGAGGCAACACCGGGCGTCACCTTCGTTGGGCGTCTGGGCACCTATCGCTATCTCGACATGGATGTGACCATCCGGGAGGCGCTGGATACGGCGGATGCCTTCCTTGCTGCTGCGGCGGGGGAAAAGACAATGCCCGCCTTCGTGAAATCTCCCCGCTAAGATCCTGAACAGGAGCACCTCAAGTGACCCAAACCGCAAGGTTTCGGGCAGCTCTTGAATTTCGCAAGCAATCGTAACATATAATGTTACGTGAATTTCAGCGATGACAAGGAATGGGCGATGCAGGATGTGATCGTGATCGGTGGCAGCTATTCGGGGATGGCGGCGGCGCTGCAATTGCTGCGGGCGCGGCGGAAGGTTCTGGTGATCGACGCAGGCCAGCGCCGCAATCGCTTTGTGGATCAGTCCCACGGGTTTCTGGGACAGGACGGCAATGACCCGACAGCAATCTGGGCCGAGGCAAAGCGCCAGCTTGAGGCCTATCCGACGCTGACGTGGCGCGACGATACGGCGACCGCGATCAGTGGCGGCATGGATGATTTCCGTGTGACCCTGCAATCAGGTGAAGAGGTTTCGGCGAGGCGTATTCTGCTGGCGACAGGTGTCAGCGATGCGCTGCCGGACGTTCCCGGCCTTGCCGAGCGGTGGGGCAAGGCGGTGTTCCACTGCCCCTATTGCCACGGCTACGAGCTTGATCAGGGCCGGATCGGCGTGATCGCGACCGGACCGATGTCGGTGCATCAGGCGGCCTTGCTGACCGAATGGGGCGAGATCACCTTCTTCCTCAACGGCGCGGTGGCGCTGGAATCGGATCAGCGAGAGGAATTGACCGTTCGAGGGGTGGCAATCGAGGAAACGCCCATCAGCCGGATCACCGGCGATGCCGATATCGAACTTGGCGATGGGCGGGTGCTTTCCTTCGCGGGGCTTTTCACCGCGACCCGAACCGATCCGGCGGGATCGTTGGTCGAACAGGTCGGATGCGCGCTGATGGCGACACCGATTGGCAGCCAGATCCTCACTGACGAAAGCAAGCAGACCAGTATTCCCGGCATTTTCGCCTGCGGTGATACGGCCCGCGCGCCGCATTCCGTCTCACTTGCAGTCGGAGACGGAGCTTGGGCGGGCGCGCAGGTTCACCGCTCACTGATCTGGCCGTAGAACGGCTGCGCTTTCTTACCCGAACAGCCGTTCAGCATGCCAATGGACGTGATCGCCCATAAAGCTTTGCACAAAGAAATAGCTGTGATCATAGCCCGGCTGCATCCGGAACTGGCCGGGCTGGCGGCGGGCCATCATGGCCTGCGCCAGCGTCTCGGGGCGGAGCAGGTCAATGAACTGGTCGTTGCTGCCCTGATCGATCAGCACTTCGCGCGGAAAGCCGCGTTCCTGCATCAGGATACTGGAATCATGGGCGCGCCACGCGGCACTGTCTTCCCCCAGATAGGCCGCCAGTTGCTTCTTGCCCCAGTCGGATTCCGTCGGGTTAGCAATCGGCGCGAAGGCAGAGACAGATTTGTAGCGCTGAGGATGGGTCATTGCGATGGTCAGCGCACCGTGACCGCCCATCGAATGCCCGGTAATGCCCATCGCCTCTCGGTCGATAGCGAAATTCTCGCCGACCAGCTCCGGCAGTTCGTGGACGATATAGTGCCACATCTGATAGTTGGGCTTCCACGGGTCCTGGGTCGCATCGACATAAAAGCCCGCGCCCTTGCCCAGATCGTAAGCCTCGTCATCCGCCACGCCGTCGCCGCGCGGCGACGTGTCGGGGAAGATGATCGCAATGCCCGTTTCCGCACAGAATTGCTGGGCGGCGGCCTTCGTCATCGCGTTTTCATGGGTGCAGGTCAGGCCCGACAGATACCACAGAACCGGCACCCGCTCATGCGCGATCAGTTCCGGCATGAACAGGCCAAAGGTCATGTCGGTGCCGGTCGCCTGCGATTTGTGGCGATAGACGCCCTGCGTGCCGCCGAAGCTGCGGTTCTCGGATACGGTTTCAAGGGTCATGTCAGGCCTCCTTCAGGTTCTGGAACATCACAAGCGCATCGACCGCGCCAAGCCGGGGATGCTGGAAAGCATCCGGCAGGCGACCGACGATCTGGAACCCCGCCGATTGCCACAGATGGACGGCATCTTCATTCGAGGAAACGACGAAATTGAACTGCATCGCGGCAAAGCCCTGCCGGCGCGCCCAGAACTTGGCATGTTCCGCCAAAGCCCGCGCCACGCCCTTACCGCGCGCCTCGGGATGGGTCGCGAAGGATGCATTCGCGACATGCGATCCCCCCGCCGGGCGGTTCGCACCGATATGGCTGGTGCCAAGCACGCGACCGCGATGTTCAGCGACGAAGGCGGTGAAAGGCGCTGCGAACCAGTCGGCAAGCGCCTCTGGCCGGGTAATGTCGCGCGGGATGCAGTAGGTTTCCCCCGCGCGATAGACCGGCTTCAGGATCGCCCAGATGGCGTCGTGATCGGCATCCGTCGCGGGGCGGATCGTCACCTCCCCGCGCGCCATCACTTCAGCTCGTCAACCGAACGGATCACCTTGCCCAGCAGTCCGTAATCCAGCGCCTCTTGCGTGTTCAGCCAGAAATCGCGCTGCGTATCCGCCTCGATCTTTTCGATCTTCTGGCCCGTCGCATCCGCGAAAATCTGGTTCAGACGGTCGCGCATCTGGCGCACCTGTTCGGCCTGAATCATCATGTCCGAGGACGTGCCGCCGATCCCACCCGAGGGCTGGTGGATCAGAAAGCGGGTGTTGGGCAGGCAGTAGCGGTTTTCCTTTTCCGCGCCGACAAAGATCAGCGCGCCCGCGCTTGCCACCCAGCCAGAGCCGATGGTGCGCACCGTCGGGCGGATGAACTTGATCACGTCATGGATCATATCGCCGGATTCAACATGCCCGCCGGGCGAGCTGATCAGCATATTGATCGGATCATCGCTGTCTTCGGCCAGTGCCAGCAAATGGGCCACGGTCCGCTGAGCCAGCTTGTCGTTGATCGCGCCAGCGACGATGACGGTCCGCGACTTGAAATAGAGCTTTCCGATCTTGTCGCCTTCCGGCAGGCCCAGACCTTCTTCCTTATCGCCTTTTTGCGGGCGATCGTCGTCATCCTCATCGTCGTCGTCATCGTCCAGCCATTGGTGACGCATCGGCCTGCTCCTTCATTTCTCATGGCGACGGCGGGACGCGCGGCCCCGCCGTTCTTTTACCTAAGCAGCCGTGAAGGATCAGTAAAGGACGACCGAGCGGATGGATTCACCCGAATGCATCAGATCGAAGCCTTTGTTGATGTCTTCCAGCGGCATGGTGTGGGTAATCATCGGGTCGATCTCGATCTTGCCGTCCATATACCAGTCCACGATTTTCGGCACATCGGTCCGTCCGCGTGCGCCGCCAAAGGCGGTGCCTTTCCAGATACGGCCGGTGACAAGCTGGAACGGACGGGTGCTGATCTCTGCGCCGGCAGGGGCGACGCCGATGATGATCGACTGGCCCCAGCCGCGGTGGGTGCATTCCAGCGCGTCGCGCATGACGCGGACATTGCCGGTGGCGTCGAAGCTGTAATCGGCGCCGCCGATCTGATCGAACGGGGTTTTGGTCAGGTTGACGATTTCCTGAACCACGTTCTCGACATTCTTCGGATTGACGAAATGGGTCATGCCAAAGCGTTCGGCCATCGGTTTCTTGTCGTCGTTCAGATCAACGCCGATGATCATATCGGCCCCGGCAAGGCGCAGGCCCTGAATGACGTTCAGCCCGATACCGCCCAGACCAAAGACCACGGCCTTGGCACCGATCTCGACCTTGGCGGTGTTGATGACGGCGCCGATGCCGGTCGTCACCCCGCAGCCGATATAGCAAATCTTGTCGAAAGGCGCGTCTTCGCGAACCTTCGCCAGCGCAATTTCCGGCAGCACCGTATGGTTCGCGAAGGTCGAGCAGCCCATGTAGTGATAGATCGGCGTGCCATCCAGCATCGAAAAGCGCGTGGTGCCGTCCGGCATCAGCCCCTGCCCTTGTGTCGCCCGGATCCGGGTGCAAAGGTTGGTCTTGCCCGACAGGCAGGACGCGCATTCGCGGCATTCCGGAGTATAAAGCGGAATGACATGATCGCCGGGTTTCAGCGAGGTGACGCCGGGGCCAACTTCCACAACGATTCCAGCGCCTTCATGACCAAGAATCGCCGGGAACAGCCCTTCGGGATCATCGCCCGAGCGGGTGAATTCGTCGGTGTGGCAGATGCCGGTGGCCTTGATCTCGACCAGAACCTCGCCTGCTTTCGGGCCTTCAAGATTGACCTCCATCACCTCCAGCGGCTTGCCTGCTTCAAGGGCTACGGCGGCACGGGTTCTCATGGTGGGTCTCTCCTCTCGGTGCGCATAGGCGGGCCTGGGGCCGCGGATTCGTTCAGCATTCTGGCCGGATGATAGCCGTCGTCAATCTGCGAGAAGGGCACGGCTTCCCGCCGATGGCTCGCCCGCGCGCGACAGGTCAGGTGCCTGCAGCGACCCGACGCCCGACCGATCACATGGCCCGGCTAAACGCCTTTCTTCATCCGGCGGTAGATGAAATCGCTGGTTTCAGCCGCTGCATCCTCTTCCGCCCGCGCAACCAGCGCAGCGTTCAGCGGCGAGCGGGAGCAGACAGGGTCCGTCGCCCGCGCATCCCCGGCCAAGGCCATGGCCTGACAGCGACAACCGCCGAAATCGATATTCTTGCGGTCACAGCCCCGGCACGGCTCGGGCATCCATTCGGTGCCGCGAAAGGCGTTGAAGGCGTCCGACCCCAGCCAGATATCCCGCAAGGACCGTTCGCGCACATTGTCGAACCGCATCCACGGGATCGTCTGCGCGGCATGGCAAGGCAGGACCGTCCCGTCAGGGGCGATGTTCAGCCCGGTCGAGCCCCACCCGCCCATGCAAGCCTTGGGATGGATGGCGTGGTGATCCGCCGGCACATAGTCGATCACCATCCGCCCACGCAGACGAATGCGGGCTTCGTTCACCACCCGCCGCGCCTCGGCAGCCTGTTCGCGGGTCGGCATCAAGGCCTTGCGGTTCAGGTCCGCCCAGCCGTGAAACTGCACCGTCGCCACCTCGATCCGCCTTGCGCCAAGACGTTCGGCCAAGGCGATCATGTCGGGCAGACGGTCGAGGTTCTGGCGATGCACCACGGCGTTGATGGTCAGCGGAAAGCCGATTTCGGTCACCCAATCGGCGAAACCCATCTTCTTGTCCCACGACCCCGGATGCCCGCTGATCCGGTCGGCCATATCGGCGCGTATCCCCTGCAGCGACAGTTGCACATGATCGACGCCCGCGCGGTCCAGTTCCTCAAGCCGGTCGCGCGTGATTCCGATCCCCGAAGTGATCAGGTTCACATAAAGCCCCGCAGCCCGCGCCGAGGCGACGATCTGCGCCAGATCCCGCCGCGCCCCCGGCTCTCCACCCGAGATATGGACCTGCAGCACGCCAAGCTCTGCCGCCTCATGAAACACCCGCGCCCAATCCTCGGCAGGCATTTCGCCCGCCGCGCGGGTCAGTTCCACCGGGTTCGAGCAATAGGGACAGGCCAAGGGACAGCGATGCGTGATCTCGGCCAACATGGCGATGGGCAGGCCGGGGCGAACGGGATTGCCGTCTAGGTCATGAGGCTGGGCAGGGTGATCTTTCATGACGGATCGCGGAGGAAAACCATCCGCCTCGCGACCAGCCCGGTCAGGAAATCGCGAACATCGCCTGCGATCTGTTCGACGGGGGCGTTGTAACGTGCGGCGAGGTCGGCGCAGATCTGGCCCATGCTACGGTTGCCGTCCAGTTCCGACAGGATCGCATCGCCGATCTGATCAAGCTGCATCGCCCGCTCTGGCGCCTGCAACACACGCAACCCGCGCACCTTGTCATCGGCCAGCCAGACACCGCGCGGCAGGTAGGGAATGTCCTGCGGCTGGATCAGGGCATCGGTCATGACAACATCCCCTCGCCGGGACGCCATGCGCCGGGGGGAATATTGCCTTCAACATAGCCATTCCACAGCGCGTCAAGCTGTGCCCACAGAACATCGGTCTTAAAGCTCAGCGCCGCCGCAGCCGCATCCTGTTTTTCCAGAGTGTCGGCATGGGTCAGCACATAATCCAGCCCGAACGCCACATCCTCGGGCGCCTCGGTCAGGCGTTTCTTGAAATAGGCAAGACTGACATCGTCGGCGAAATCGTAATGGGCCAGCAGCCCCTCGATCCGCTGGGCGTGAATCTTGGGCGCGAAAAGCTCGGTCAGGCTGGCGGCAACCGCATCCAGCAAGGGCATATCACGGACAAAGCGCAGATAGGCATCGACGGCGAAACGGGTCGCGGGCATCGCGCCCTGTCCGCTTGCCACATAATCGGGGTCCAGCCCGACGGCGCGCGCCAAGGCCAGCCAGCGACGGATGCCACCGCCTTCGTCAACGCCGCCGTCATGATCCTCGATCCGCTTGCGCCAGCGGCGGCGCAGATCGGGATCTTCGACACGAGACATGAAGGCCGCGTCCTTCATTGGGATGCGCGACTGGTAGATCCAGCGGTTGATGACCCATGCCCGCACCTCGTCCGGGGTGCATTCGCCGCCATGCAGCCGCGCATGAAACGGATGCTTGTCGTGATAGCGGTCGGCGCCGATGGCTCGCAGGCGGGCCTCGAAATCCTCGCGCGATTGCGGCTGGGCGGTCACGTCCTTCACAGCGAAATCTCCATTCCATCGCGGCCAATTTGCCAGCCCTGCGCCTCGGCCTTGGCGCTTTCCGGGCTTGCCGGATCGGTCAAAGGGTTCGAGTTGTTCAGATGCACCAGAACCCGCCGCCCGATCATCGCATCAGCCAGCGCCAGCACCGTTTCAGTGACCGGCATATGGCCCATCCTGCGCCCGGTTTTTTGGCCAAGACCCATCCGGCGCATTTCGTCATCATCCCACAAAGTGCCGTCGAACAGAAGCAGATCGGCCCCCTCGATCCGGTCGCGCAGCCAATCGGGCATGGCCGCACAGCCGGGAATATAAAGCGCCCGGCGCCCGCCCGAGACCAGCTCGACCCCCACTGTCGTCTCGCCGATCAACCCGGTTTCGACCACTTCACCCTCTTGATAAAGCGGCACCTTGCCCGGAACGGCGAAAAGCGTCGCTGTCAGGCCCGGCGCGATAGTGACAGGCTGATCCAGCGAAATCTCGCGGCGCGGGACCAGATCGGGGTTCACCGCCCCCAGCATCGGATTCTGCGCCAGCGCGTCATGGATCGCCGCAGTCGCATAGAGATCGAACCGTTGGCTTTCGCGCAAAGTCAGCAGGCCCGCAACATGGTCGATATCGCCATTCGTCAGCAGGACCGACCGAATCGGCATCTCTCGCAAACCGGTCGGATGAAGCGCAGGCGTCGCCGCCAGTTGCACGCGAATATCGGGCGAGGCGTTCAGGATCGCCCAGGTCACGCCGTCACCGCTGACCGCGACCGAGCTTTGCGTCATCGACGGAATCCGCCCGTCGCGGGCGGCATTGCAATTGACGCAGCCGCAATTCCACTGCGGCAGACCGCCCCCGGCCCCCGCACCAAGCATGATGATTTTCATGGTCTTTTGGGCGATCTCGGTCAGGGATGCCCCGTCAGATCGCTCTGACGGGGGCGATCAGGTTGCCAAAGGCAACATCAGAACAGGACGGGCTCGTCCTCGGCCGGTGCGTACATGTTGATTTCCATGCCGCAGGCGATTTCCTTCAGGATAGGTTTGGTCCAGGCCATGCAAGTCTCCTTCGCGATAGGGCGCCGTCCGTGCAGCGCAAGTCCATGTTAGTCAACCACAACGGGATCGCAATCGGACTAAAGTCTTAAGAATCAGCAAAGGCAGATCACGTTATCCGGCGCAGACGGCAGATGAGGTCGCGTGGCCCGGCGTCTCTGGCATTGTCGCCATAGAGGCAAGGTCTTGCGCAAGCGCCCTTTCGCACAGGCACGTTTCTTTGACTTTTGGCCCGCATTTCAGCGATTGCGTTTCAGATGAGTCGCCCATATCCGACGAAGAATCCTGTTAGCGGCAACGGTGATAAAGATGAGCACGAACGGCAAGACGACGGACTGGTGGAAGGGCGGCGTGATCTATCAGATCTATCCGCGCAGTTTTCAGGACACGACCGGCGACGGGGTCGGCGATCTGGCCGGTGTTGCGCAGCGGATGCCCTATGTGGCCTCGCTGGGCGTCGATGCGGTATGGATCTCGCCCTTCTTCACGTCGCCGATGAAGGATTACGGCTACGATGTCAGCAATTACCGCGAGATCGACCCGCTGTTCGGGACCATGGACGATTTCGACTGGCTCATCTCCAGCGCGCATGAACAGGGGCTGAAGGTCATCATCGATCTGGTGCTGTCGCATACCTCGGACAAGCATCCGTGGTTCGCCGAAAGCCGCGCCAACCGCGATAATCCCAAGGCCGACTGGTATGTCTGGGCCGATCCAAAGCCTGACGGGACGGTGCCGAACAACTGGCTATCGATCTTTGGCGGCAGCGCATGGCAATGGGACGCCCGCCGCGAACAATACTACCTGCACAACTTCCTGTCGTCGCAGCCCGATCTGAACTTCCACAATCCCGCAGTGCAGGACGCCCTGCTTGAGGTGGTGCAGTTCTGGCTGGACAAAGGCGTGGACGGCTTCCGTCTGGACACGATCAACTTCTATTTCCACGACAAGCAGTTGCGCGACAACCCGCCCCTGCCGCCCGAGCTGCGCAAGTCCGACACCGCCCCCGCGGTAAACCCTTACAACCACCAAAGCCATCGCTTCGACAAATCGCAGCCCGAGAATCTGGCGTTTCTGGAGCGGATGAGCAGCCTTCTGCTGCCCGCAGGTGCTGCCGTGGTGGGTGAAATCGGCGACAGCGAACGTGGGTTGGAACTGCTGGAAGAATATACCGGCGTTTCGGGCCGAGTGCAGATGTCCTATGTCTTCGATTTCCTGTCAGGTGAGGACCTGAAGGCCGAGCGCGTGGCCGAAGTCTTCCGCGTCATGCAGGAGATTGCGCCGAATTCATGGCCGTGCTGGGCGATGTCGAACCATGATGTCGTGCGTCATATCTCGCGCTGGAACCTCTCGGATCAGGCAGCCAAGGCCTATGCGACGCTGTTGCTGTGCCTGCGCGGCTCGGTTTGTCTCTATCAGGGCGAAGAGCTGGGATTGCCTGAGGCGGAATTGTCCTTCGAGGATCTGCGCGACCCCTATGGCATCGAGTTCTGGCCAGAGTTCAAGGGCCGCGACGGCTGCCGGACGCCGATGGTCTGGGATATGGGCGTGAATGGCGGCTTCTCGACCGCGAAGCCATGGCTGCCGGTGCCGCATACGCATCTTCAGCGCACCGTGGTCGCGCAAGAGGCTGATGCGCAGTCGTTGTTGCACCATTATCGCTGGGCAATCGGGCTGCGCCGCAAGCATTCGGCGCTGCGCGGCGGCACGATGACCGATATCCGCGCCGATGGTCCGCTGCTGAGCTTCACCCGCGCCGATGATCAGCAAACGCTAAGGATTCGGGCGAACCTTTCCGAGGATCAGATCGGCGATCTGGGTCCGTGGCAGGTTCAGGTGATCGAGGGATAAGCCACCCCTCCTTGCTAACACCGTCGCCGGGGGATGCTTCGCCCCTCGGCGAGCGGTGACAATCGACTGGATCAGCCGTGGCCGCTGATGCTGCCCGCTTCACGCATGGCAGCCAACCGCCATTTTGCACTGGCCCAAAGATTGCCCTCTTGCATATGCTGCAAATTGATCATTTTGTCGGTGCAACCGGAAGCTGCAGCATCCGCTGTGGGGTTGGTTGACACCGACGGGTTCACGGGAGATCGGCGATGCGGATATTCAACGCGCTTTTGCTTTCGATCATCGGGGCGGTATTGGCCGGGGGCGGAACGGTCCTGATCCTGAATGGCGGCAGTCCTTACTATCTGATCTCGGGCATCATTCTGGTTTTAGCGGCTTTGCTGCTGATCCGGTATGGCGGCCTAGCCCGACTGCTTTATTCCGGTTTCCTGATCGGCACGGCGGTCTGGGCCTATGCAGAGGTCGGCTATGACTGGTGGCCTCTGGCGGCGCGGATGGGGATGTTCCTGATCGTTGGGCTGCTTTTGCTTCTGCCGCTCCACAGCGCATCGCGGCGATTCGCGCCATCATGGATCGTGCTGTTTCTGGTCATCGGCGTGACTGGGCTGGGCACGCTGGGCAGTATCGCCAACGATGTCCACTCGATCCGCGGCGAGTTGCCGGACGAAATCGCCAATGCCGATCCCGAGATGGGACCGCGTGGCGAAAACGATCAATGGACCGCCTATGGCCGCACCGATTTCGGTCAACGCTATTCGCCGCTTGATCTGATCACACCCGAGAATGTCGCAGAGCTTGAACAGGCGTGGTCTTATCAGACGGGCGACGTGAAGCAGCCCGGCGACACCGTTGAATTCACCTATCAGGCGACACCGATCAAGGTCGGCGACACGCTTTATCTTTGCACCCCGCATAACTGGGCCGTGGCGCTGAATGCCGATACCGGCGAGGAAAGGTGGGTCCATAAGGCCGCCATCGAACCGCTGAGCGACCGCCAGCACCAGACCTGCCGGGGAGTCAGCTACTGGCCGGGCGATGCGTTGGCGACCATATCGGCGACCGCCACAGCGACGCCCGCCACCGACACCTGCGGCACGCGGATTTTCATGCCGACCTCGGACGCGCATCTTCTGGCGCTTGATCCCGAGACAGGCGAGCTTTGCCCGGAATTCGGCGAAAACGGCTCGCTGAACCTGATGCACAACATGCCCTTCGATCAGGCGGGCTTCTATTATTCCACCTCGCCTCCGGTCATCGCCGGGAACACCATTGTTGTAGGCGGTGCGGTGAATGACAATTATGATGTCAATTCGCCGTCCGGGGTGATCCGCGCCTATGACGCGCGGACCGGGCAATTGCTGTGGAACTGGGATTCCGGCAATCCGAACGAGACCGCGCCTTTCGATCCGAACAACCCCGAACAGGTCTATACCACCTCATCGCCGAACTCTTGGGCGCCGCTTAGCGCCGATCCGGCGCTTGGGCTGGTCTATGTGCCGATGGGGAACCGGACGCCCGACCAGTTGGGCATGTATCGCAACGAATATGAAGAAACCTATGCCACCTCGGTCACCGCGCTTGATCTGGAGACGGGACAGGCAAGGTGGGTGCAGCAATTCGTGCATCACGATCTGTGGGATATGGATACCCCGGCGCAGCCGTCACTGATCGATCTCGACATGCCCGAGGGCCGGGTGCCCGCGCTGGTCGTGCCGACCAAGCAGGGCGATGTCTATGTCTTGAACCGTCAGACGGGCGAGCCGATTCTGCCCGTGACCGAGGTCGCGGCACCGCAGGGCACCATCCCTGAGGATTTCGCCGCAGAGACGCAGCCCAGCTCTGCACTCAGCTTCGAGCCGGAGCCGCTGACCGAAGAACGGATGTGGGGCGCGACCGCGATTGACCAGATGGTCTGCCGCATCGCCTTCCGCAAACTGCGTTATGAGGGGCGATATACGCCGCCATCGCTGGAAGGCAGCATCGTCTATCCGGGGAATTTCGGTGCCTTCAACTGGGGCGGGGTTGCCGTCGATCCGCGCCGTCAGGTGATGTTCGGGATGCCGCTGCAACTGGCCTTCACCTCGAAGCTGATCCCACGGGAAGAGCTGGGCGACCGGCAGACCAATGTTGGCGAGCAGGGGGTGAACTCGAACGAAGGGGCCGCCTATGCGGTCGAGATGGGGCCGTTCCTGTCGCCGCTGGGCGTGCCGTGTCAGTCGCCGCCATGGGGCTATGTTGCGGGCGCCGATCTGCGGACGGGCGACATCGCCTGGAAGCACAAGAACGGCACCACGCGGGACATGACGCCCGTGCCGCTTGGCCTGCCGCTGGGCATGCCGGGCATTGGCGGGCCGATCATCACCGGCTCTGGCGTGGCGTTCCTTGCCGCGGCGGTCGATGATTATATCCGCGCCTATGACCTGACCACGGGC
Source organism: Paracoccus caeni (assembly GCF_016629665.1). Taxonomy (GTDB): domain Bacteria; phylum Pseudomonadota; class Alphaproteobacteria; order Rhodobacterales; family Rhodobacteraceae; genus Paracoccus; species Paracoccus caeni. The sequence continues at coordinate 72,638 of NZ_JAEPRQ010000001.1, read as the reverse complement.
AAACAATTGTGGCAGGCGCGTCTGCCTGCAGGCGGACAGGCGACCCCCATGACCTATCTCGACAGCGAGGGGCGGCAGGTGGTCGTTCTGGTTGCGGGTGGGCATGGCTCGGTCGGAACAAGGCTTGGCGATTATGTGATAGCATGGAGGCTTCCGGCGGATCAGGACCGCTGAAAAATTATGCGTTAGGAATATCGGAACGCGCCGCTATAATGCGCGGCACCAGACGGAGGGGAGCCGTACGGGATGCGCCACGCAGATTATGTCGCAGCACAATCGCAATCGAACTCGGCGACCTCGTCGCTGACCGCTTCATGGCGGCGGTCGATCATGAAGCACGGTCTGGACCCGGCAAATGTCCGCGCGCCAGAGCGGCTGACCGATGCCGAGCTGAAAATGCCGCGCGAGGCGATGGCGGATCTGCTGCGCGTTGCGGCGCCGCAGCTTGATCAGCTTATCACCCTTGTCGGCACCTCGGGCTGCAATGTGCTGCTGACGGATGCGCGCGGTCTGGTGCTGGATCAGCGGGTCGGCGACGCCGATGCCGCGCAGTTCAGCGAATGGGGCCTTTGCACCGGCATGGACTGGTCCGAAGAGGTTCAGGGCACCAACGGCATCGGCACCTGTCTGGTCGAGGGGCGACAGGTGACCATCCACCGCGATGAGCATTTCCACACCCGCAATACCGGAATGTCCTGTATGGACGCGCCAATCTGGGGGCCGGATGGCCGCCTGCTGGCCGCGCTGGATGTCAGTTCCGCCCGCTCGGATCAGACTGCCTTGTTCAACCGCCTCATCTCTGCGCAGGTCGCCCAGACCGCCAAGGCGATCGAGGCGGTGTTCTTCCGGGCGTGCTTTCCCAATGCCCGGATCATGCCCGCCTCGGACGATCCCTCGGATGTGGCGATGCTGCTGGCGGTGGACAACAACGATCTGGCGGTCGGCGCCACCCGTGCCGCGCGCCGCGTGCTTGGGCTGGAGCGCGAGGGCGATATCCGCCCGCGTCCCGCCGCCGATCTCTTGGGTCGCGATGACGAAATGTCCGGCTTCGATCTGGCCGAACGCGCAACGATGATCCGGGCTTTGGCGCGGGCCGAGGGCAATGTCTCGGCCGCCGCCCGCGCGCTTGGAATCGGTCGGGCGACGCTTTACCGGCGGATGTCCCGACTGGGAATCAGCGAAAAGGACGGCTGACTGTCTCACCCCTGAGACAGCTTTGCCCGCAAGGCCGCTTGGGCGATATTTGATTCGCACCCTCCCCCTGACAAGCTGATCTGGACACCGAAGTGAGGAGACTTCGGTTTTCAGCACAGGAGGAGACAACATGCCGAACGATCAAGCACATGAGTTCAAGGGCGTGGGCGTGATGCCCTTTGCCAAGCGTTATGACAACTTTATTGGCGGCGAATGGGTCGCCCCGAAATCCGGGAAATACTTCACCAACGTGACCCCGATCACCGGCGGCGAGATCGGTGAGATCGCCCGTTCGAACGCCGACGATATCGAGGCCGCGCTGGACGCTGCGCATGCCGCCAAGGACAAATGGGGCAATGCCTCGCCCGCCGAGCGTTCGGGCGTTCTGCTGCGCATCGCCGACCGGATGGAAGAGAATCTGGAGCTTCTGGCGACTGCCGAGACCTGGGACAACGGCAAGCCGATCCGTGAAACCATGGCCGCCGACCTGCCGCTGGCAATCGATCACTTCCGCTACTTCGCGGGGGCTTTGCGCGCGCAGGAAGGCTCGATCTCGGAAATCGACCACGACACTGTGGCCTATCACTTCCACGAGCCGCTGGGCGTTGTCGGCCAGATCATCCCGTGGAACTTTCCGCTGCTGATGGCGTGCTGGAAACTGGCTCCGGCGCTGGCTGCAGGCAACTGCGTCGTGCTGAAGCCGGCTGAACAGACCCCCGCCAGCATCATGGTGCTGATGGATGTGATCGGCGATCTGCTGCCGCCGGGCGTGCTGAACGTCGTCAACGGCTTTGGTCTGGAAGCAGGCAAGCCGCTGGCCCAGAACCCGCGCATCTCGAAGATCGCGTTTACCGGGGAAACCACCACCGGCCGCCTGATCATGCAATATGCATCGGAAAACCTGATTCCGGTCACGCTGGAACTGGGCGGCAAATCCCCGAATATCTTCTTCGAGGATGTGACTCGCGAAGACGACGACTATTTCGACAAGGCCATCGAAGGCTTCGTCATGTTCGCGCTGAACCAGGGCGAGGTCTGCACCTGCCCGTCGCGCGCCCTGATCCACGAAAAGATCTATGACCGCTTCATGGAACGCGCCATCAAGCGCGTCGAGGCGATCAAACAGGGCGATCCCCGCGATGCAGCAACCATGATCGGCGCGCAGGCGTCGAGCGAGCAGAAAGAGAAGATCCTCAGCTATCTCGACATTGGCCGTCAGGAAGGTGCCGAAGTGCTGACCGGGGGCGGGGCTGCCGATCACGGCGGCGAGTTGTCCTCGGGCTTCTACGTGAAGCCGACTGTTCTGCGCGGCAACAACAAGATGCGCGTGTTTCAGGAGGAAATCTTCGGCCCGGTGGTGTCGGTGACGACCTTCAAGGACAATGACGAGGCGTTGTCGATTGCCAATGACACGCTTTACGGCCTTGGCTCGGGCGTGTGGTCGCGCGATGCCAATATCTGCTACCGCTTCGGCCGCGCCATCAAGGCGGGTCGCGTCTGGACCAACTGCTACCACGCCTACCCGGCCCATGCGGCCTTCGGTGGTTACAAACAGTCGGGCATCGGTCGCGAAACCCACAAGATGATGCTGGATCACTATCAGCAGACCAAGAATATGCTGGTCAGCTATTCTCCGAAGAAGCTGGGCTTCTTCTAAGGGCATCGGGCTGCCCCGGACGGGCCTTCGGGCCCGCCCCTTTCAAAAGCGGACAATCGTGCGGCCCTGTCGGTGCCGCGCGGTTTCTGAAGGGTCTGATCGAAGGCCAGGTGGCTGGCAATCGGACAAAGGACGCACGGCCGCTTCCCTCCCTGGCGGTTCGTGCAACCTCGGGGCGGGACGGGCATCGCGCCTGTTCCCGCCTCCTTCCATCTTTGCCCGCGTGATCCGATGATACGGAGAGATTCCGAAGAAAAGGTCGAAGCCATGAGCAAGGTAACTGCAACCCCAGAGGCACTGGCGCTGATCGACGAAATCGTGGCCGATCATGGCCCGGTCCTGTTCCATCAGTCCGGCGGCTGTTGCGACGGTTCGTCGCCGATGTGCTACGCACAGAACGACTTCAAGATCGGCGACCGGGACGTCAAGCTGGGCGAGATCGGAGGCGCGCCGTTCTATATCTCGGCCAGCCAGTTCGAGGCGTGGAAGCATACCGACCTGATCATCGATGTTGTGCCCGGTCGGGGCGGCATGTTCAGCCTTGATAATGGTCGCGAAAAGCGCTTCCTGACCCGGTCCGAGATTTGCAATATCTGACCCCGGTAAAGCCCTTTCCAGTAGATCCAAATCTCGACCAGTCACTTGCCCGGCGTCATATATTCCTTACCGTTGTGACTTCGTTGTCGCTCGCCTATACCTAAGGCGTTCTTCGGGGGATCACAGACATGGAATATAGCGTCTTCATCGATGGCGAAGCTGGCACGACGGGTCTTCAGATCCGCGAGCGGCTGGAGCTCCGTGAGGACATCCGTCTGATCCAGCTTGATCCTTCCCGCCGGAAAGAGGCCTCGGCACGGCGCGAGGCCTATGCGGAAGCCGATATCGGCATTCTCTGCCTGCCCGATGATGCCGCGCGCGAAGCGGTGGCCTTGACGCGCGATCTGGACGTGCGGTTGATCGACGCCTCGACGGCGCATCGGGTTGATGATCAGTGGGTCTATGGCTTCCCCGAACTGCATCCCGATATCCGCAATCAGATCGCCGAAGCGCGCTATGTCAGCAATCCGGGCTGCTATGCCAGCGGCGCGATTGCGATCATTGCCCCGCTGGTCGCCGCAGGTCTGATCAGCGAGGATGAGGCTGTCGCGATCAATGCGGTCAGCGGCTATACCGGCGGCGGCAAGGCTCTGATCGCCGAATATGAGGATGAAGGCGCTCCGGCGCATTTCATCTATGGGCTGAACCAGCGCCACAAACATATTCCCGAAATCATGATCTATGGCGGACTTGGCGTGCAGCCGGTCTTTGCCCCTTCGGTCGGACGCTTCGCGCAAGGTATGGCGGTTCAGGTGCCGCTGCATCTGGACGGTGATCGCACGGCAGCCGCGCTGTTCGAGGCGCTGGCCAGCCACTATGACAGCCAGACCTTCGTGCAGGTCGTTCCCGACAGTCAGATCGGCGCGCGGATCGTGCCCACCGACATGAATGATACGAACGTCCTGCGGATCAGCGTGCATGGCGACGACGATCATGGCTGTGCGACGGTCGTGGCCGTGCTGGACAATCTGGGCAAGGGTGCCTCTGGCGCCGCGGTTCAGAACCTCAACATCATGGTCGGCGCGGATGAGGCCGAGGGGCTTCTCTGAAAGAACCCCCTTCCTGCCATAGGCCGCCCGATTAGTCGGAAAACCGTTGTTCACTTGTAGCCGTTCCGGCAGCAGAAAGCTGCTGTCGGAACGGCTGTGAAACGTCGAGTTCATGCCAATTTGCATCAATAAGCATGCACATTTGTGAGAATGCTTGACTGGTCTGGATTTCACCGCAATGTCCACAGCACTGCCCGCGCTGGCTGCGGTCAGAGTATAAATCCCGCCCCACGCAAGGGACGATAAGTGGAGTATCCATGGCCGACTTTATCGCGGTACGACGTTTTGATCAGAATCTTTTGGATTTCAACGAGTTGTGGCGAAACGCCAGCGACTATGGCCTTGAAAAGGACGCAAATATCCGCGAGGGGAACCTGTTCTATCGCGATGTCTATGCGACGCTTTGGAATGCGGGTAGCCAAAGCTACCTCAGCGGCCTTCTGGGCGAGAACCTGTCTGTCAACAGCCAGAACATCCTGAACGGCGGCACGATACAGGGATATATCCTGATATCGGGCAACAGTTCAGATCCCAGTCCGCTGCACTGGATGATCGCGAACATCTCGATCCCGGCGACGGAAATTGCCTCGGCGATGTTGTCGCGTGATCGGGCAGACGACAAGCGCGTGATCGAGAAGATGCTGGCCGGCAACGACCGGCTGGAACTGAGCGATGAGAACGACCGCGCCCATGGTCTTGGCGGCAACGATACGATTCTGGGCGCGCTTGGCAACGACACCCTGTCGGGCGGCACCGGAAATGACCGACTGTTGGGCGGTGGCGGCAACGATCAGCTTTTCCTGGACGCGGGCAACGATTACCTCGACGGCGGCTCCGGTCAGGACTGGGTGCGCACGTCCGGCACCACGAATGTCACAGTCAAGCTGTTCATCACCGAAGGCCAGAACACCGGCCTGGGCAACGATACCCTGGTTGGTATTGAGAACGTGATGGGGGCCGATGGAAACGACAAGCTCCACGGCAACGCGCAGGCCAACAGGCTAAGCGGCGGCGAGGGCAATGACGCCCTGTTCGGACGCAACGGCAATGACCTGCTGCGGGGTGATGCAGGCAACGACCGGCTGGAAGGCGGTGCCGGGCGCGATACGCTCGAAGGTGGTGCTGGCAATGATACATTGGCAGGCGGTCAGGGCGTTGACGTTCTGCGCGGTGATGCGGGGGCGGATCTGTTCCTGTTCCGCAGCTTGTCCGATGCCAGCGTGTCCGAGTTCCAGCCCGACTTGATCCGCGACTTCACCCAAGGTGAGGATCGCATCGATCTGCGCCAGATTGACGCCAGTTCGATCCTGTCTGGCAACAACGCCTTCGAATTCACCAATAGCGGCAAACTTGGAACAACGAATGCGGGTGTCGTCACCTATGTTCAGTTCGACCGGCCCGGCACCGCGAATGACGTGACAGTGATCGTGATCGATACTGACGCCGATGCCGCAGCCGAGGCGAAAATCCGGTTGAGTGGCCTTTATGACCTGACAGCGGACGATTTCTTTCTTTGATGCTTGAACGTGAGATTATCTCTTGCCCTTTCCGCGCTGAAGCGGGAAGGGCGTCCTATTTCCCGCAAGCGGGTTGCGGAGATTCGTTACAGAAAGATCGGCCATGGCCAAAATTAACGCCTTCAATGCCTTCGATCAGCGCGATTTCGACATAAGTTTTCTCTACTCCGGCAGGGCCTCGGTCACTTTTTTCGAAGGCACAAAATTCGAATATGCCGGGACGACCTATCCCGCAGCATATGAGGTCGATTGGTCTGGAGACAGGCTTTACCGCTCGCATCTTCTCGGAGAAGATTTCCGCGCCAACGATGATAAAAGACTGACTGGCGGGACTGTCCAGACCTATGTCGAAGCGGTGCGGACAAGCGTTTTTGACCCTTTCGCGCCAGCCTATGTCAACTTCAGCATCAGCGAATTTTCCATTCCCGCGACTGCGTTCAACACTGCGATGCGGACTGCCGTCATCGCCGATGACGCCAGTCTGTTGAACAGGATTCTGTCGGGCGACGATGTCTTCAGGCTCAGCCGCTCTCACGATCGGGCCGACGGAAAGGCCGGGAACGACGCGCTTTACGGTGGTCTGGGCAACGACACTCTGATCGGCGGCGCTGGTAACGATTCGTTGGCCGGAGGCGACGGCAACGATCGCATATCTCTTGACGCCGGCAACGACCGGATCGTCGGCGGCGGTGGCCGCGACGTGCTGGTGGCAACGGGGAATATCGGCATCACCGTCGATCTGGCGAAGACCGTGGCGCAGGATACCGGATACGGGCGCGACGTGATCATCGGGATCGAGGACGTGACCAGCGGTTCGGGCAAGGACCGGCTCCTTGGAACCGATGGAGCCAATGCCTTGTCCGGCGGCGGGGGTGATGACGCACTTCAGGGGCGCGGCGGCAACGATTTGCTGGAGGGCGGGGGCGGCCATGACACGCTGGAAGGCGGCGACGGGCGTGATCGGCTGGAGGGCGGGGCGGGCAATGACAGGCTGGCTGGCGGTCATGGTGTTGACGAGCTGCTCGGTGGCGCGGGCGCGGATCTTTTCCTGTTCCGCAGCCTGACCGATGCCAGCGTGTCTGAGTTCGAGCCGGACGTGATCCTTGACTTTACCCAAGGTCAGGATCGCATTGACCTGCGCCAGATCGATGCCAGCTCGATCCTGTCGGGTAACAACAGCTTCCAGTTCACCGATAGCGGCAAGCTTGGAACGACCAATGCAGGTGTCGTGACCTATGTTCAGTTCGACCGGCCCGGCACCGCGAATGATACGACAGTGATCGTGATCGACACGGATGCCGATGCCGCAGCCGAGGCGAAGATCCGGCTGAACGGGCTTTATGACCTGACGGCAGACGATTTCTTCCTGTGATCAGATCGAAGGGGCGACGGTTTCCCGTCGCCCCTTTCATTCACTCTGCCGCCTCGGCATAGGCTTCCAGCGGTGGGCAGGTGCAGATCAGGTTGCGGTCGCCATAGGCATTGTCCACGCGCCCGACCGGGGGCCAGTATTTGTCTACCCGGAACGCGCCCGGCGGGAAGCAGCCCTGTTCGCGGCTATAGGCGCGGTCCCAATCCTTCACCAGATCCTCGACCGTATGCGGTGCGTGGCGCAGCGGGCTTTGATCCGCCGCGATACGGCCCTCGGCCACGTCGGTAATCTCATCCCGGATCGCCAGAAGCGCGGTGATGAAGCGGTCGATTTCTGCCTTGGTTTCGCTTTCGGTCGGCTCGACCATCAGCGTGCCCGAGACAGGCCAGCTCATCGTTGGTGCGTGGAAACCGTTGTCGATCAGGCGCTTGGCGATGTCGTCCACGGTCACGCCATGTTCGGCGAAGGGCCGTGTGTCGAGGATGCATTCATGCGCCACACGGCCACGATTGCCCATGAACAGGATCGGATAAGCACCCGACAGCCGCGAGGCGATGTAGTTGGCGTTCAGGATCGCCACCCGCGTTGCCTGCGTCAGCCCGGCACCGCCCATCATCAGGCAATAGGCCCATGAAATCAGCAGGATCGAGGCGCTGCCATAAGGTGCCGCGCTGACCGCACCACTTTCATCCTCGCGCGGATCGCCGGGCAGGAAGGGCGCCAGATGCGACTTGACTCCGATCGGCCCCATGCCGGGCCCGCCGCCGCCATGCGGGATGGCGAAGGTCTTGTGCAGGTTCAGGTGGCTGACATCGCCGCCAATCTCGCCCGGACGGACCAGACCGACCATCGCGTTCATATTCGCACCGTCGATATAGACCTGCCCGCCATGCTCATGCGTGATGCGGCAAACGTCGCGGACCGTGTCCTCGAACACGCCATGGGTCGAGGGATAAGTGATCATCACCGCCGCCAGATTGTCGCCCGCCTTGGCCGCCTTGTCGGCGAAATCCTCAAGATCGATGTCGCCATTCGGCGCGGATTTGACCACCACCACCTTCATGCCCGCCATCTGCGCGCTGGCGGGGTTGGTGCCGTGGGCCGAAACCGGGATCAGGCAGATATCGCGCTGCGCATCGCCATTCGCCTGATGATAGGCCTGAATGGTCAAAAGCCCCGCATATTCGCCCTGCGCACCGCTGTTCGGCTGCATCGAAAAGGCGTCATAGCCGGTGATATCGCACAGTTTGCGGGTCAGATCCTCGATCGCTTCGGCATAGCCCGCCGCCTGATGGCGCGGCGCAAAGGGATGCAGCGCGCCGAATTCCGGCCAGGTGATCGGCATCATCTCTGCCGCAGCATTCAGCTTCATCGTGCAAGAGCCAAGCGGGATCATCGCCCGGTCCAGCGCCAGATCGCGGTCGGACAGGCGGCGCATATAGCGCATCATTTCGGACTCGGCCCGGTTCATGTCAAAGACCGGGTGGGTCAGATAATCGCTTTCACGCAGCAGATCGTCAGGAATGACAGGGGCGGTCGCCGCCTCTGCGGGCTCATCGATGCCGAAAGCGTCCAGCAGGCGGGTGATCACATCGGCGTCGGTGGTTTCATCGACGCTGATGCCGACACGGTCGCGACCCACCTTGCGCAGGTTGATGCCGCGCTGTTCGGCGGCGGCAAGGATGCCCGCCTGACCGACGCCAACCTTAACGGTGATCGTGTCGAAGAACTGATCGGGGGCGACATCAGCACCGGCAGCGCGCAGGGCGTTGGCGATGGTGACCGCATGCAGATGCACCCGCTGCGCGATGGTGCGCAGCCCGACCGGACCGTAGAAAACCGCATAGAACGACGCCATCACGGCCAGCAAAGCCTGCGCCGTGCAGACGTTCGAGGTGGCTTTCTCGCGGCGGATATGCTGTTCGCGGGTTTGCAGCGACAGCCGGTAGGCCTTGTTGCCGCTGGCATCGATCGAGACGCCGACGATGCGGCCCGGCATGGCGCGTTTCAGCTCGTCCCGGCAGGACATGAAGGCGGCATGCGGGCCGCCATAGCCCATCGGGACGCCGAAACGCTGGGCGCTGCCGACGGCGATATCGGCGCCCATCGCGCCCGATTCCTTCAGCAGGCACAGGGCCAGCAGGTCAGTCGCCACCACGGCCAGCGCGCCGTTGTCGTGCAGGGCTTTGATTTCAGATGACAAATCACGGATATGACCGTAGGTGCCGGGATATTGGAAGATCGCCCCGAAGACGCTGGCAGGGTCCAGATTGTCGATGGAATCCTTGATGATGCGAATGCCAAGCGGCGCGGCGCGGGTTTCGATCACCGCGATGGTCTGCGGGTGCAGGTCATGGGCCACGAAGAAGGCGTCGGCCTTGGATTTCGCCTGACGCTTGGCCATCGCCATAGCCTCGGCCGCGGCCGTCGCCTCGTCCAGCAGACTGGCATTGGCGACCGGCAGTCCGGTCAGGTCGGCAACCATGGTCTGATAGTTCAGCAAAGCCTCTAACCGGCCCTGAGCGATCTCGGGTTGGTAGGGAGTATAGGCGGTGTACCACGCTGGATTTTCAAGTATATTCCGCTGGATAGCGGGCGGTGTCACGGTGCCGTAATAGCCCTGCCCGATCAGGCTGGTCATCACCTTGTTCTTCTTCGCGACCTGCTGCATCCGCGCCAGAAGCCCGGCCTCGGTCAGTGCGGGCCAGTCCAGAGGCTCGGTCTGACGGATCGCCTGCGGCACGGTCTGGTCGATCAGCGCCTCAAGCGAGGGCGCACCAACGACCTTTAGCATCTCCTCCATCTCGGCCGGGGTGGGGCCGATGTGGCGGCGGTTGGCAAAGTCGTCGGGGTTGTAATTGGTCGGGGTCCAGCGGGTCATTTTGTTCGCCTTGGGTTCCAGTTTTGTGCGTGCACCGTTCGTGCACAGGAAGAGCACCGGGCGGCCACCGCCCGGCGCATGACCGAAAAGATCAGCCGATCAGGTCGTTATAGGCGGCCTCGTCCATGAAGCTGTCGATCGCCGCCGCATCGGCAGGCTTGATCTTGAAGAACCACGCCGCCAGCGGGTCGCTGTTCACATCGGTCGGGCTGTCGGCCAGCGCGCTGTTGACCGCTGTGATCACACCCGCGACCGGCGCGGTAATGTCGGACGCTGCCTTGACCGATTCGATCACCACGATCTCTTCGCCCGCCTCGACCTCACGGCCCTCTTCGGGCAGCTCGATGAAGACGACATCGCCCAACTGCTCGCTGGCATGGGCGGTGATGCCCACGACGATCTCATCGCCCTCGGCGCGTAGCCATTCGTGGTCTTCGGTGTATTTCAGCATAGGTCGCTCCTCAGCGTTTGTAGGACGGCGTGATGAAAGGAAGTGCGGCCAGCGTGACCGGAATGCGTTTGCCGCGCAACTCTGCCCACAGCGTCGTGCCGTCGGGAAGCGAGGCGTCAAGGATCGCCATGGCGACCGGACCGCCGACCGAGGGGCCGAAGCTGCCCGAGCAGACCTTGCCAAGCGCGGCGCCGCCGGTTTCACCCTCGAAGATCTCGACCCCTTCGCGGATCGGGGCGCGGCCTTCGGGGCGCAGACCACGGCGGGTCTTGGCGGCGCCGTTGGTCAGTTCGGTCAGCACCGTGTCCGAGCCCGGAAAGCCGCCGACCCGCGCGCCACCGATGCGGCGGGATTTCGGGATCGACCAGCCAAGCGCCGCCTGTGCCGGGGTCACGCCTGTATCCATGTCATGACCATAAAGCGGCATTCCGGCCTCAAGCCGCAGGCTGTCGCGGGCACCAAGGCCGATGGGCGCGACATCGGGATGGGCCAGCAAGGCTTGGGCAAATTCCGTCAGCCGCGCATTCGGGATCGAGATTTCATAGCCATCCTCGCCGGTATAGCCCGACCGCGACAGCCACAATTCGGTGCCGTCCCAGTCATCGATCTGGCTGTCCATGAAGCGCATTTCAGCCGCAGCAGGGATCAGCGTGGCAAGAATTTCGGCGGCCAGCGGGCCTTGCAGCGCGAGAAGGCCGCGATCGGTCACCGGCGTCACGTTAACGGCTTCAAGCGTTTGCAGATGGGCGATGTCCTGATCGGCGCAGGCGGCGTTGACGACCAGCAGAAAGTGATCGCCGCGATTGGCGAACATCAGATCGTCCAGAATGCCGCCCTGATCATTGGTAAAGACGCCATAGCGCTGCCGCCCCTGGGGCAGGCCCAGCACATCGGCGGGGATCAACGTTTCCAGCGCCAGCGCGGCGGTTTCAGGGTTGCCGTTCTTCGGCGTCACCAGCACCTGCCCCATATGGCTGACATCGAACAATCCGGCCTTGGCGCGGGTATGCAGATGCTCACCCATCACGCCCATCGGATATTGCACCGGCATTTCCCAGCCAGCAAAGGGGACCATGCGGGCGCCCTGTTCAATATGCAGATCGTAAAGCCCGGTCCGGCGCAATTCTTCGGCCATGTGGCCTCCCTTGATATTGCCGGACAGCCGGCATCGGTTGACGGGATGATCCCGCACGCGATGCCCCCTCTGTCCTTGCCCTGACGGGCGCCTGAGATCGTTATCCCTTCGGCGGGCCTGACGGCCACTCTCCAGAGTTCTGCGAAAGACGGTCCTTTTGCCTGAGAGTTCGCCGGGGCGGCTGCTCCTTCGGCACCGGCTTATCGCCAGCTTCTCCCGAATTCCGTGGGCGACAGGTAGTCGCAGTTTGGCCGCGACGCAAGATAATTTGTCGCATCCGGTCGGGGAAGCGGCGCTTTTGTTCTTTTGGCAGGCAGACCGCGGTTGTTGACAGGGACACCGCTTTCGCGGACAGCATTGGGCGGCGAAAGGCGGGGAACGGCTTGGGCAGGAAGTTCTTTCAGATCGGCTTCAACAAATGCGGCACGACCTTTATCGCCCGCCTGTTCCAGATGAACGACATTCCCGTCGTGCATTGGGAAACCGGCACGCTGGCCGAGGATATTGCCTATTCGAAGCTGGTCGGGCGGAAACCGTTGCAACGCTGGGCCGATGTGACCGCCTTCACCGACATGGAATCGGTGCGCTATCTGAACATGCCGGTGATCGAGGCGTTTCGCGAGTTCCGGTTTCTGGATGAACAGTTTCCGGGTTCGGTCTTTCTGCTGAACACCCGCAATGTCGAGGATTGGGTGATCAGCCGCTACATGCATCGCGATGGCACCTATGCGCGGGCCTATGCGCAAATCCTTGGGGTGGATCTGGGCGATCTGGCGAATATCTGGGAGGCGAACTGGCACGCGCATCTGGCCGATTGCCGCGCCTATTTCGCGGGCAGGCCCGAGTTTATCGAGATCGATATCGATCACGCCGCACCGGCGGATTACGTTCAGGCGCTGTCCCCGTGGTTTGATCTTCGCCATGCGCCGAATGTACCGGGGAAGAAGCGGCGGGCTGGCTATTTGCCTCGCCTGTCGCAGATGCTGGAGGCGCCGACGCCTGCCGTGGAAGAGCGCGAAGATGTGGCGGTCGCGTTGGCGGAACGGGCGCGTCCCGCGGCGGTTCGGCTGTCAGAGGTGGGTTTCGACGCCTGTTCTGGCCATTATGCGCGCTTTGACGCGGCTGCGGCAGAGGTTCGGGACCGGCACGGCAAGCTGATGCCGCTGACACGGGATGTGGATGGATGGATTTACGTCGATCCGGTGCCGCCGGTCCGGCTGCGGCTCACCTCGGCCGTGAACGATATCGCGCAGGCGACCGATCGCGAGGTCTATCATCTTGATCTGCGGCCCGAATGCTGGCTGGGCAGCGGCCCGGATCATCCGGTGCCAGGGCCGATCATTGCGCCGTGTCGCCGTGCCGGGGCCGAGAATGTGTTCCTTTGGCCGCTGCCATGGCTGCACCGGCATGGAAATGACGGGTTTCTGGGAAATCCGCTGCGGGCCGAGCCGGATTGGCATGCGAAAAAAGCGCAACTGTGTCAGGTGACCGATCAGATCAGCGATGAGGCTGCGCTGAACCATCGCTTCATCCACTGCCCGCCCGAGATGCCCGAAGGGGACCGCTTCCTGTCCCTCGTGAACAGTCAATCGGTGATCCTGCGCGAGGAAAGCGCGTGGGAGGTGTTCTGGACCGGCCTGTTTCAGCCGTGGCAGCATTTCATCCCGGTTGAACGCGGCGGTGCCGATCTGGAAGACAGGCTGGCCTGGGCGCGCGCTCATCCGGCTGAATGCAAAGCAATGACGGCCAAGGCGCGGAAACTGTGCGCCGCGCTGGCCGATCCTGCCACGCGACGACGGCACCTGTCGCTGGTTCTGCGCGATTACCGCATCGCCAGCGGGCAGGAGGTATAAGATCGCTCAGATGGTGACGTTCAGCGCGCCACCGTCCAGGAGGATGTTCTGGCCGATGATGAATCGGGCCTGCTGGCTGCACAGGAACGCGCAGGTCGCGCCGAAATCTTCGGGCATGCCGTAGGTTCCGGCAGGGATGCCCGCTTCGCGGCGCTTCCTCGCCTCGTCCATGCTGATGCCCTGCTGGTTTGACACGCCGGTATCAAGACTGATCGCGCGGTCGGTGGCGTGGATACCGGGGAGGATATTGTTCACGACGACGCCCTGCCCGGCCACCTGCCGTGACATGCCCGCGACAAAGCCGGTCAGACCGGCGCGCGCAGTGTTCGACAGGCCAAGCGCGGCGATGGGAGAGCGGACCGATTGCGAGGTGATATTAACGACGCGGCCCCAGCCACGCTGCATCATGCCGGGCACCAGAGCCTGCATCAGCGCAATGGCCGACAGCATGTTCGAATCGATTGCCTTGATGAAGTCGTCACGGTTCCAGTCGGTCCAGGTGCCGGGCGGCGGCCCGCCCGCATTGGTCACCAGAATGTCGGCCTGACCAAGCGCCGCCAGAACCTTCGCCCGCCCCTCATCCGTGGTGATATCGGCGGCGACCGGTGTGACCTCTACCCCGTATTTCTCGGCGATTTCGCGTGCGGTGGCGGTGATATCCGCCTCGGTCCGGCTGTTGATCACCAGATTGACGCCCGCCTCGGCCAAAGCCTCGGCACAACCGCGCCCCAATCCTTTCGAGGCCGCGCAGACCAGCCCGCGTTTACCCTTGATGCCCAGATCCATGCTGCTCTCCTGAATTCGCGATATGGAAGCCCGTGGTCGGGGCGATGTCAAACGCCTTCGGCAGCGGCGCGGATCGCACGGATATTGTCACCATAGACCGACGCGCGTTCGACCGAACCGCCCTTGAACACCGCCGAACCGGCAACCAGCACATCCGCCCCGGCTTTTGCAACCAGCGGCGCGGTTGTCGGATCGACGCCGCCATCGACCTGAATATGGATGGGGCGGTCGCCGATCATGGCGCGAAGCCGGGCAATCTTGTCGATCTGGCTGTGAATGAATTTCTGACCGCCGAAACCGGGGTTTACCGTCATGATCAACACCATATCGGCCAGATCCAGCAGATAATCGACCGCCTCCAGCGGCGTGCCGGGATTGAGCGCAATTCCGGCCTTTTTCCCGGTTGCACGGATCGCCTGCAAAGTCCGGTGCGGATGCGGACCGGCCTCGACATGGGCGGTGATCATGTCGGCCCCTGCCTCGGCATAGGCCTCGATATAGGGATCGACCGGCGCGATCATCAGGTGGACGTCCATGAAGGTCTTAACATGCGGACGGAACGCCTTCACCGCGGGCGGGCCGAAGGTCAGGTTCGGAACGAAATGGCCGTCCATCACATCGACATGAACCCAATCGGCACCTTCCGCCTCAATCGCCTGAATCTCGCGCCCGAAATCGGCGAAATCAGCGGAAAGGATCGACGGAGCGATCTTGATCTTGCGGTCAAAGGTCATTGTGAGGTTCCTTGAGACTTGGACAGTCGAGCACCGGTCGACCGATTTTCGACCCCGGTTATGGGCGAAAGCCGCGCCCCGTCAACCACGTTCGCGCCAACACTATCGCAGCTTCCGGCAGATCGCCGCCGCGCAATGCCCATCCCCCACAGAACGCCGCCTACCCAACAAAATGACAAGCCTTAGTCCGGCACCCTCAATGCTGTAATTGAATCGGCGAGGGCTGTTCCACCGCCTTCGAACACAAGCTCCGTCCCCTCCGCTCCGGTTCTTGCTTCAGTGATACGAGCAAAAACGCCCACCGGGCTTTCGCTGATTGCCGCTCCTCCACGGCTACTTTCCGTGACGAACGAATAAAGTCCGTCAGGTAGTTTCGCGCCGGTTTCGTCGCGGCCAAGCCAGTCTATTTGCCCGCTGCCCGGACCAATCTCTTCGCGCCCGACTTCCCGACCCGAGGCATCCAAGGCAATCAAAGTGACATTTTCAGCGGTCGGATCGGGGCTGACCTCCAAAGTCAGGGGCGCCTCGCCAAACCAAACCGGGGCTGTCGTCTGCGCCTCTTTTCCGATCCATGTCGCAATTTGCCCCAGACCGCCGCCAGCACCCATCTGGCCGACAAGTTGGTTCAACAACTTGTTCGTCTGCGCCTGCTGCTCGACACCTGAGAAGGTTGCAAGCTGCACCGCAAACTCAGTCCCCTCCATCGGGTTCAAAGGGTCCTGATTCTTCAACTGTGCAGTCAGCATTTTCAAGAATGTGTCGAAATCACCACCGGCAGGCGTTGTCGGCGCGGCAGGCGTGCCCGGCGCAGCAGAAGAGAATGTCGTCGCCGAGGGGGTCGTGATCATCTTGTTCCTCACATTCTGATATCAAGTCGCCGCGCACCTGCGGCGACGCCGATCATGCCAGCGCTGTATTGAAGAATTTCTGGTCCGATTGGATCAACCATAGCGATTTCCCCATTGGCCTCAGGCCACGATCCCTCACCGTTCCCGGGACTATTGTCGCGGAACTCGAAAGAAGCGTTCTCAATTCCCGCCTCATGAAAGCTTTGAAGGAGGTCGGTTGCACTACGCCGCAACTGTTCCAGAACCTCGGGACGCTCTGCCCAGATCATCAGATGCGGGGAATGGTCGCGCTGCGACAAAACCATACGGACCCGGCCAATTTCTTCAGGCGCAAGCGTGATTTCGACCATCTCATCCTTCATCAGCACAACCGTATCGGTGATGTGCCGCAGCTTCGCGCTGGTCAGAAGGTTCGTTGGACGCAATAGAATATCACTCGAGACGAGCGGGCGGTGTACGCTGCCAGCATGCGAGATGTTAGGCGGCCAGTCTCCCTCGAGCCCCGCGTCTATCGAGTTGACTTCGCGCGGGTTGTTCGGACTTTCCGGATCTAAAGCCAGAATGGCGGGATTTTCAGCGTCACCAGTGTCGATTTCCGCCGCAGGCTTTGCTGGATGCTTCGCATTTACCAACGGCTCTCCGCCAACGGTTTCGATATCTGTCGAGGTTGGAAGGATTTCGATCTCCCCGTCGCTATTTTCAGACGACTGCACCGAAGCTGGCCTTGCAGCAGGCGCTGTAGCTATGCGCAAAACCTCAGATTTGTTCGGAGAAGCGGTTATACTGCATATACCTGTCCAGCCGCCGATAATGGCTTCAAGAGCAACGCTTGCAGCGGCAGGATCGGTCAGCCACGCTCGATCATCGTTAGCCTCTAAAGTCGGCACGTCCTCGTCGGGAACACACTCATCACGCGCACCGACTACTTCGGTAATCGTCTCAGGCGCACAGCTAACCTCCATCGGCTGCGCGACCGAATCGACACGATCTGTCGCGGATTCGCCAAGCGATGCCTCGAATACAGGCGCATCCTCCAGCACCTGCAGCACCTGCAGCATATCCGGCAATACAGCGGCAACGCGCACCGCTGTTTCCACTTTGACTTCGGTAACTTTTCCTAGGTTCAACCCGTGCATCATATCCACCTTGGTCCGAACCTTATAATCGAGGATCCTTACCAATAATTTACTGCTCTCTTGTATTTATGATTTCCAGCAGAATGTGGGAGAAATTTTATGCGTATTGATACAATGTCGGTTCACGCTGACACCCCGAAAGGCAGGCCTCCCTCGAACGAGAGGTTAGAGCAGGCGTTTCTTGAGGAAATGTTGAAATACTGCGGCCCGTCGGCACGGCAAGGAGCTTTCGGCGGCGGCACGGGAGAGGATCAATTCGCTACATTTCTGACCGAGCGCTACGCATCTATATTGGCAGAGAAACTGGACTTCAGGCTTCGCATCGATAGCGAGAGGCCTGCATGAAATCGCGACTCAGGGCTCGACTGACGGCTGTGAAACGCCCGATCATCGCGGGAAATTCCGCTGCGGCATTAGAAGAAATTGAACGTTTTTCTTTGTCAATCGCAGCACAAGACATGACGCTCACCGAGCGAAAAAAAATAGCCGCAGCTCTCGCCGAACTCAGCTTGCTCGCCGAGGCTTCTGACCGCGGTATGCGCCGTGCGATGGAGCGGATCGTCAGAATTACTGATTTGGCCCATAATTTCGATGTATATGATGAGAGCGGCAAAATGACCCGCTCAAGCATATGCGACAGTACATCGCGTCGATATTAGATAAAATTCAACGAAAGCGGCGTTTGAGTTGGGGTCGGAAACTTACTAATTATCAAGGAGCACGGTTTAGAACTGTGCCTGTATCGAGAAAGATGCAGCGGGCGGCAACGCCTTCAGGTCAGAAGGCCGATCCCTTCAACACGGGTGCAAAGCACCCTTTTATCGGAGGACAATATGTCCAGCATTCTGACCAACAATGGCGCTATTGTCGCGCTGCAAACGCTTAAAAACGTGAATGCAAGCCTGAACAAGGCGCAGGCCGAGGTCGCGACCGGCAAGTCGATCGCCAGCGCTCAGGACAACGCGGCAATCTGGGCGATCTCTAAGGTCATGGAGACCGACCAGTCGGCATTCAAGTCCATCCAGTCCAGCCTC
Source organism: Paracoccus caeni (assembly GCF_016629665.1). GTDB lineage: Bacteria > Pseudomonadota > Alphaproteobacteria > Rhodobacterales > Rhodobacteraceae > Paracoccus > Paracoccus caeni. The sequence goes on along the minus strand of NZ_JAEPRQ010000001.1, from coordinate 54,394 downwards.
AACGTCGCAGGTGCGACGGTGAAAACTGCTGAAACCGGGGCGGATCTTGTCGTGAAGTATCTGACTGATATGAAGATCCTCGCGAACAACGCTGGTACAGACGGCTTTGAATTCGACAAGGTGCAGACCCAAATCGAAGACAAGATGGCCCAGATCACGTCGATCGTTTCCGGCACGCAGCTGAACGGGGTCAACCTGCTTAGCACAGACGGCATTGATGGCGGCAGCACCTTCACGGTTATCGCGTCGCTTGACCGCACCGTCGGATCGGCGACGACAACGGTTAACTCGATCGTGGTCAACTCGGTCGATTTCGAGGCTGACATCGTCGGCGCTGCGCCGACGCCGATTACCGACCAAGCGACTGCAGAGACCGCCGTGGGTGAGATTGAAGCATTGATCGATCTCGCTATCAACGGTACCGCGGCATTGGGCTCGGCTGGTGCCCGGATCGCGGATCAGGCGAACTTCGTGGGTAAACTCGCGGACTCGCTGAAGGTCGGGATTGGCTCGTTGGTCGATGCCGATATGGAAGAAGCATCGGCGCGCTTGCAAGCGCTGCAAACGCAACAACAGCTTGGAATCCAGGCGCTGTCGATTGCCAACCAAGCACCGTCCGCGATCCTGTCGCTCTTCCGCTGAACGATCGGGGCGCCTAACGGCGCCCCATTCCTGCTGACCATCTCAAACTCAGGATAACAACTTGAACGCCGTGACGCCTTTGTCCCAGAATGGATACGGCACACCAGCCGTACGTACCGCCCGCGACAGCGAATATGATGTCTTCTCGCGCATCACACGCATGTTACGTCAGGCCGATACGACCGATGATCGTCGGGCTATGATAGATGCAGTGCATAAGAACAATCAGCTCTGGACGATTCTGGCTACGGATCTCGCCGAAACGGGCAATCTGCTGCCTGACGACGTCAAAGCAGGGCTGATTTCTCTGGCGGCTTTTTCGCTGCGGCACGGTCACGCTGTTCTGGCAGGACGCGCAGAGATTTCAGCGCTGATAGATGTCAACGTCGCAGTCATGAAGGGTCTACGTGGCGAGGTTGCGGTATGAGCGGTCTGGTTCTGAAGCTTGCCCCGAACGAACGGATTCTGATCAACGGCGCCGTAATCGAAAACGGCGAGCGTCGATCAAAGCTCTCGATCAAGACGCCCAATGTCAACGTTCTGCGGCTGAAGGACGCGATACATCCTTCCGAGGCGAAGACGCCGGTGGCGCGGGCTTGCTATATCGCGCAGTTGATCCTTTCAGGTGACGCCAAGATGGACGAGGGTCGCAATCAACTTGTCCTCGCTATCGAGCAACTTAGCCAAGTCTTTGACGACCGCGATAGTCGATTGATCCTTGCTGATGCCAGCAAACATGCGGTCGAGGGAGCAGCCTATCCCGCGTTGCGTCGGCTGCGAGAGCTTCTTCCACGGGAAGCGCGCCTGTTCGCGAAATGCAAACAATGAGGGGCCAATGTCCGTAGCGATCAGTTTTGGAGGGGGTGGGATTGCCGGATGGCGCGCGCTTCAGAATGGCGCGGCGCGGCAGTTGGCTAACGTCTCAAGCGATCCGGTCGTTCAGCGGGCAATCGGCCAGTTTCGTGATGGTATCGGTTCGGTTTCGACGCCAGAGGATCTGGTCAATAATTACAATTTGCTGCGCGTCGCTTTAGGGGCTTATGGGCTGGAAGCCGACATCGCGAACAAGGGCTTTATTCGGAAAGTCCTAGAGTCGGATGTTGCTGACAGCACTTCTTTAGTCAATCGCCTGAGCGACAAACGATACCTCAGACTCGCAAGGGCGCTAAACCTCGGAGCCGGGGAAAAGCTTCCGAACACCGAGGCTCTGAAGACGCAAATTGCCGACGCCTATATCCAACGGGAGTATGAGCGGAGAGTTGGCAACGCTGATGAAAGCCTCAGATTAGCTTTGAACGCACAGCGAGAGCTGCAGTCTTTTGCTACGCGCACATCTTCAGACAAGACAATGTGGTATGAAGTATTGGGCAACCCGCCACTTAGAAAGGTTTTCGAGGTGGCTTTTGGCTTCGGATCACATTACGGAAAGCTGCCTGTCGATCGTCAGCTCAGCGAATATATGAAGGCCGCTGAACGTGTCTTTGGGAGCAGTTCTTTTAAGCAGATAGCGTCTCAAGAGGGGATAGATAAGCTTGTCACAAGCTTTCTCGCTAGAGAACAATTGGTTAAAAATTCTGTCGGACAAAGCCGATACTCGGCTGCGCTGCATCTGCTGTCGATGGCCGCCGCCCCAAGGCGGTAAGGATGTTTTTGGATGATAGTCATGTGGGAAACCCCCTGTAACGCAGGGGAACATGGTCGCATTTCAAAGGCAAGTCCGCACTAAAGCTTTCGCAACTATGGCTGGTAGCCGTTTCTTAATACATGACGGTATATAAGACTATTCGAACGGGAAAGTTCGGTTCGTAAACAGAGCTGCCTCGTGCAAGCAACCAACCGTCCGCGCGTTCTAGCGTCGCGATGATTTCATGACCGGACGAAGCCACCGCCATTTCCGGCGGAGAGAAGGAAAAGCTGATCGAGTCGGACCCGCCATCGCTTTGGAGTTCCGCTTCTATTGCGTCCTGCTGTGCGCCCGCCTCTGATGTGCTATTGCGCAGAAAGACCTTCAGTCGCCCCTTTGGGATGACTTCACCGCTCTCATATTCGACTGTTCCCTGGATTTTATGTGCTTCCGAAGCGCCTGCGCCGGTGGCTGCCGCAATCGCCACGGAACCGGCAGCGATTAGCATCGCGCGACGATCTGTCTGATGTGCCATCATTCTTTCCTGTCTGCTGCTTTCAGCGACTGGTGGATCAACAGGAAAGGGGCGCACACGGCGCCCCTTTCTCGATTGGTGTCAGACGAGGATGAAATCGTCATGCGTTAGATCCAGACCCGCGCTTAGACGGGCAAAACGAACCGCACCGCCGTCACCCGACCCATCGGCATCATAGGACAGCACACCACTGTCCGTATCATAAATGATCCGGTCATTGGCATCTTGCGCGGTGCCCGCGGCACTTTTGTGGAAGGCGGCTCGCGACAGACCGCCGGTTCCGCTGATATCCGCGAAGATGCTTTTATCCAGAACAATGACATCCTCACCGACGACGAAATCGGTGATCCGGTCGATATTGCCGTTCCCAAGCTCGGAAGAGAAGCGGAAGGAATCCTCTCCCGCACCGCCGATCAGCGTATCGGCTGCAAGCCCGCCATCCAGCAGATCGTTACCGCGACCACCGGAAAGCCTGTCAGCCCCGGCCTCACCCGGCTGCGCCGGCGGTTTCGGGAAATCGACCGACACATTGAGTTTATAGGTCGAGCCCTCCGGGACGACTGGCTCCCATCCATCACCCGGTGCGTCAGGCGACCAGCGACCTTCAAGGATATAGTAGGTTCCGGTTTCCTCGACGACAAAGACAGTGCTTGAATCCCGCGTCGTGGCCGAGCCTGGATCACCGCCGCCGTCATCGTTTTCAGCGACGACGTTCCCGTCTGCATCCAGAAGTTTCAGCCAGCTATCATGCACATCGGGATCGGCGATGCCGTCGATATCGATCGTGATCACGGTGCCAGCGGCAAGGTCGATACGATAGTATCCGCCCTGCCCGTTGCCGGTCGCGTTGACCGTCGTGTGAAGGACGGAGGTCGAGTCGAAGATGTCAGGATCCTCGGTCAGCGAGAAGTTGTCCGAGATATCAAACGCGTTCTCGATCGAGTTATTCGTGGCGTCAGCCCCAAGCGTGGCATAGCCGCTGCCCATACCGGGCGTCGGTACAGCCTCGATCTCGCTATCGAAATCACCCAGCAAGGTATCGTCGCCATTTCCGCCGGCGATCATATCTGCGCCGCCGAAACCTGTCAGCACATTGGCCGAACCATCGCCTTTGATGCTGTCATTGTGGCCCGATCCGGACAGGTTTTCGATCGAGTCATAGGTGTCCTGCGCCGACCTGCCCTTGGCCAGATCAAGGGTCACACCACGGGTGAATGCGGAATAATCCGCGGTATCGCTGCCAGCCCCGCCTTTCAGCGTATCGGCACCGGCACCGCCCGAAAGCGTATCATCACCCGCCCCGCCGGCCAGAATGTTGACGACCCTGTTGCCGATCAGAAGATCATCATGCGATGAGCCGACGACATTCTCAAAATCGACCAGAATGTCGTGCCGGATGACGGTGCCGCGGCCGACGATCTGAACCGGCCCTGTCGCGTCGCCGCCTGAGGCCATGCCACCGACTAGATCGACCGTCACACCAGCCGAGCTTCCGCGATAGACGACAGTGTCGATGCCGCTGCCGCCGTTCATATAGTCCTGACCGGAACCGCCGATGATCGTGTCGTTGCCGTCCTCTCCATACAGGATGTCGCCATCATTGCCGCCATCCAGAATGTCATCGCCACCGCGACCGTTGAAATAGTCGCCGCCGCCTTGTCCCCAGAAATGGTTCGCCGCATCGGTGCCGATGAAGCGGTCGATACGGTCATCCGAGCCGATCAGGTTCTCAATGCTGTAGAAGGTGTCGCCCGAGGCGGTGCCGCCATTGGCAATGTTTCTTTCAAGGTTCACCAAAAGCTGGAACGGGCTTTCCCGACTGAAATCAACGGTATCGACGCCACGCCCGCCGCGGAAGACATCGACGCCATCCTGACCGAACATCAGGTCGTCGCCATCGCCACCGTCAAGCGTATCGTCGCCCGCACCACCGATCAGCGTGTCATTGCCGCGCCCGCCATAAAGCGCGTCGTTGCCGTCATCGCTTTCGGTCTGATCCTCAAGGTCTTCGATATCGATCGTATTGTTGATGTCGCGGCTTGCCAGAGAATCGCGTCCGCCGATCAGAAGATCGTCACCATCCAGTCCGAAGATGGTGTTTCCGCCGGCCCCACCGTCGATCGTGTTGCTTGCGGCATCTCCGAAGATGATGCTGCTCAGCGAATTTCCGCCCGATCCGGTATTGCCGCCGGTGTTGGTTTCGGGCCGCACCGGCGATCCGTTGGTGTAGATGATGTTCTCGACATTGGCGATCTCGCCGATATCCAGCCCGCGGGTCATCACGATGATCGTGTCGTTCCCCCCGTCAGCATTTTCGAGGACGATATCGTCGATGGAATCGACGAAATAGGTATCGTCACCATTGCCGCCAGCCATGCTGTCATCGCCACCGCGGCCGTCCAGAACGTTGTCTCCATCATTGCCGATCAGGATGTCATCATGGCTGCTGCCGATACCGTTCTCGATATAGTATTCGGTCTGGTCGGCATTGTGCCCGGCGAAGATCGAGACGTTGTTACTGTGCCCGTTTACGCTGGAGAATTGCCCGGCGCGCAGGTCGAGGATCGTCCCCGCTGTCGAGCCGGAAAAGTCGATTGTATCGTCGCCGCCCGTATCGTGGATGACGAAGCCGATATCGTGCTGCATCCCCGACGAGGTCAGTTGGTAGCCATATTCCGAGCTATTGAACCCATAGGTATTGTCGCCGGTGTTCAGATTGATCGTCTGATAGGTCCGAACCCCATCCTCATCCACGGTTGAGAAGAAGCGACGGATCACCGCCTCGATATCCGCCATCAGCGGGGTTGACGCCGACCAGCGGGTATCTTCGCCGACATCGATCCCGTCAAAATAGGACATGACGCTGTATTGCTGACGGTCATAAATCCAGGTCGCGTTGTTCAGATAGTTGATCTGCACGCCGCCCGGGCCGCTGTAGTTGTAAAGCCCCGGATGGTTCAGGCCAAATTCATGCCCGAATTCATGAACGAAGGAGTCAAAGACATAGCCGCCGACATCGGTCAGGTTCGGCTCGGTATCGTGGAAACGCTGACCGATGCTGACAAAGCGGTTGCTTGAAAACGCGCTGCCGTCGTTCTGTTCACCTATTTCCGGGCTGACAACCTCCATCCAGTCCGTTTCGGCATTGAAAGCCGCATCATCGACGATCTCAAATTGCAGCGGCGTAACCTTTGCCCACATATCCAAGGCGCCTATTGCGGCTGCCTTGTAATCCGGATGGTCATTGAGTTCGTGTACATTGATGCGCAGCGGCTCTGCCGCGATTTCCGGCGTCAGGCTACGATTCAGCGCGCCTACATAGTCAAGGAACGCCTCGTAATCGGTACTCTTGCCATAAGGGTTGTCAGGGGTCTGGTCATTAACCCACCATTGGTCTTCGTTCTGGATTTGAGAGGGCATGTGGTGACTCCTTGCGTCAGGACCATGAATGGTCAAACGGCATGTTTTAAGAGCCATGTGCCGCCCGTAGGGACAGCACATGTGGTGCAGTTTTCTTGTTCACATGAGTTAATACTGCTGTGATCTCTGAGGCCTGTCCACGACTTTGTCATCGACACCATCTGAGAATAATATAAGCAATTTCAAATCAGTACGAAAAAGTACATTGTTATAGGCGATTTTCGGCTTACCCACAGCCACTCCCAATGCGTGGACCATATCCGGCCTAAATTCAGCTACTCGCTACACCTGCTAACCCGATTGTTTGGGAGGTGAGCTGCGCCCATTCGTGGGCAGAATATTCGGACATCGTGCGGCGCAGCTTGGCAAGGACGGGTCTCGTCTGATGGATGAGGTCGCGCGCCCAATTAGGTTGACCGAACTTCGTCCCGCTTATCATCGCACACGGGAATCTCAGGGCTTGCAATTGCCGACCTGTTTCCTGCATGTGTCTGGTCATATTTGCGAAATGCGGCTGCCTTTCGATGTGGCGTCCGATAGCGCGGATTGTCTTTGACCAAAACGACACAAACGAACAACGCCAAAGGCCACCAGAATGAACATTCGCAATTTCAGGATTTGCTTCGGTTTACTGGGTATGACGCTGCTCGCCGCCTGTGCGGATCCGGATTTCGGACAGGCGCCCGGTGCGATGGTTTCCCAACAAGAAAAGCTCGCGCAACTGCAATCCTCCATCAAGGATCGCCCGAACAACGTCGCCGCGCTTAAAGAATTTGGTGCGCTGCAAGCCGAAATGGGTGAGTGGAGCAGGGCCATGGGCGCCTATCGGGAAGCTCTTCTGATCTCTCCGAATGATCGTGATGCGAAGATCGGATATGGCGAGGCGCAGCTTGGACTGGGTGATTTCCAAGGCGCATTGGACACGGGAACCTCGATCGGTGGGAATACCCTTCAGGTGCAGCAACTCAGAGCAGGTGCGCTGGCCGGTCTGAGCAGATTTGACGAAGCGCGGGCAATTCTGGACGCTCTGCATCAGTCGCATCCGCGCAATCTGGATGTGCGCAGCAACCTTGCGCTGGTCATGGGTCTGCAGCGTGATCCTGCGGCTTACGGCATCGCGCGCGCGGCTGCATTCGCGCCGGACGCCGAATTCACGCATGTCCGCAATTTGGTTCTGATCGGCGGTATGGTTCAGAACGATTCTGCGGCCCGTAGCGACGCGGCGCAGCTTGGCCTTGCATCGGATGAGGTCGGCGAGATCCTTGCGGTTGGCCGACGTGCCCGGACGCAAGGCATGAGCGCCTTTGGTGTGATCTCCTGAATCTGGTGTTTCAGCGGTCGGCGTGACCGTCGGATATTCAACCTACAGGGGCTGCATTTCGCAGCCCCTTTTTTAACGCCGTAGCCTGTCTGGAAGCCTCATCGATACACGCATCACGCGCACTCGATGATTTCGCTGGCCGCCACAGCCGGGCCACGATGATCTCACAGAAAGCGGCTACATCTTGGCAAAAAGGTGAGCCCGGCCCCCGAGGCCAGCCCGCGAATGAGTGGGGTCGGAAGGCCCTTTCATGCTTGGTCGAAGCGATCAGGGCGAGCATGGGCGATGTATCTACACAGGCTAATCCGGACACCTTCGGGAACGGAAGGACCGAAAGCCTAAACTAAGAATCGCTGTCATAATTAATGCACAAACGATTGCGCTTATATTGCGCGGAAACACGCCGAAAAATCTGACGTTATTGCCCGTGGACGGCGAAGAAAATGCTTTTGGGAGCAGGCGAACAACGTGAGCTTCCCTGCAAGGTTTCTTACCGATTCTGACAAGTTTCTCCAAAATCGCCGGTTCCGCGCAAAGAGCGCCTCGAATCACATAATGCTGACGAAGGAATGCAGAATCGAAACAGGGGTCAGTCTGGTGGAACCTGCCCTACGACGCTGGAAGAGCGTGGGCCTGTCACACGCTACCAGTCAACCAGCCCCGCGACACCCCAATCTTTCCGTTATGGTCAACTTGATAGAACGAACCAGCAATTGCAGGGAATTTGCGCAAAATTGTCTCATCGCAATTTGTGCGAGCATTTGCCCATTAAGCGGAAATTTGCTCATGTTCCGAATCCGCCTGATAAAATGTTGCTATGTCATGAGTTTGCATCAATCGTTAAGGTACATGAAGATGCAAACATTTGAAGTTGCGCAAGGGGAGGCGAGCATTGTCGGATCGGACGCTTGAGCTGGAAGAGCTTGAGAAGCTTTTGAGCGACGACCCGAACGGCGTCGAACTGAAGCGATTGTTGGAAAAGTTATCGGCTGCAAAGAGCAGTGTGGTCCGTGAGATGGACCGAGGGGTAAGTCCTGAAGTTTACGCCCAGCTTACCCTTCTTGCTCAGGCATATAATTCAGGAATTGATGCCCTGCCGAAACTTTGGGCGAATATCAACCACTCAGAGTGAACGGAGACTAGAATGACTACTCCTGTTGGCGGAAATTTCAGTGCCGATATGCAGAACGCGATTGCTCAACAGCAGGCGATTACTGCTGAGGCCGCGAAAACCAACGTAGAGCTTGCCAAAAGCACGACCGTAAAGGACGCCTACGGCAAGATCCGCTGATTATATGATGTGAGACGGGATTTCGTCTCGTCTCACATTTTTCTTATTCAATATCGGAGCTCGCCATGGGGGAAAAGGCAGAGCGCCATTCCTCTGCGGATAGTTTTGTGCTGAGCGTCCTCGCCGGCCCGAATGCAGGGGCATCCGTTTCGCTGGAAGCGGGGCGCTATACGATCGGCAGCGATGACGGCAATGACATTGTTCTGGCCGGATTGGGCGATCAGGTCATCAATCTGACGTTGAAGGGTGAAGCGATCATCGCGAACCCGGTCGTTGACGGCGTCGGACTGATCGGTGAGGGGGCGAACGGTGTTTCGCCGCTGACCGTGATGGGTGCGCCGCATCAGATCAAGCTGCCGGCGCGGCTTCGCCTTGCCTCTGACGTGACCGTGCAACTTTCGGGCGGCGTGCAGCGTCCTTCGACCGACCGGCGCGTTCTTGTCGGTGTCGGCATGGCGGCCTTGTTCGTTGGCTGCTGGCTGGGCGCCGCGCTTTTCACACAATCTCCGGTGCCTGTGCTGGCCAACCTCAACGGCTCGGCGGTGGCAAATGTGCCCGAACAGGTTGCGGTGGCGGAACCGGCAGAGCCTGCCGCATCGCCCCGGATCAGCAGCTCGCCGCAACTTGAATGTCTGGGCGATTGTATTCTGGCTGCCGAGACCGAACTGAAATCACGACTGGCGGCCGCAGGTCTAAGCAATCTGACGCTGAACCACGAGAACGGCGTGCTTCGTCTTGGCGGGACCATGTTGCCCGAGCAGGTGAACGACTGGCGCCAGATCCGCACCAAATTCGAGGCGGAATTCGGGCAAAGCCTGCCCATCGTCACAGCGATTGAATCCGAGACGGCGCCCATGCTGGCCGTGTCCTCGGTCTGGCTGGGCGAGAATGCCGAGGTTCGGACCAAGACCGGCAATGTCTATCGCGTGGGCGACCGGACGCGGGATGGCTGGATCGTGCGCAAGATCGAGCGCGGCAGCGTCGAGTTCGAACGTGACGGCCAGTCTGTCGCGGTACGTTTTTAGGGAACCGTAGAATGTCCGACTCGATCCATCCCTCTTCCCGACTTATCTCCAGCACGCCGGCGACGAATGAATTGCCGCGTCTGGACCGGATCGGGCGCCCGCAGCAGCCAACGCCGATCAGGGATGCGGATGATATCGTCTCCCGCCCCCGACCGCAGGTTGAACGGGTCGGGTTCCAGACCATCCTTGAAACCGGGCTTGGCAATGTCAGCCTGCCCTCTGCCCCCGATCTGATCTCGGCGCTGGAATCGGCGCGCAGCTATGCCGACAGCGCCGACAAGGCGGTTCCGGGCCTTGGGCGTCTGGTCGATGCGGTGCTTGAGGATGAATGCCGCAAGCTGTCGCGCTATCTGGACATGCAGACGACATGAACGCACCTTTGTCGCTCATCCCCAATTCGATCAAGCTACCGGGCAGCCCTGCGGGCGATGACCCGACGGATGAGCGGCTGGAAGATCTCTATGGCGAGCTTGGCAACTGGGACGAAGCCGAGGCTCTGCCCGACGATCTGAACACCGCCGATGCGCGCAAGCATGGCCGTATCCTGTCATCGCTGGCGCTTTTGTATCTGCGCCACGGCGATCCGTCGCGGGCAATGGTTTTGTCTCTGGCGGCGTTGTCGATGGGCGATGCGCGGCCTTCGGCGCTGCTGACGCTGGCGGAATCGCTGCTGCGTGCTGGCGACCCGGAACAGGCGATGTCGGTGCTGACCCGGTTTGACGAAACCGATCCGGCGCTTATCGAGACCCCCGCGACCGATATTCAACACGCCGCGCGGCACTATATCCGCGCCAAGGCGCTTCACCGTCAGGGCGATAACATCGGCGCACGGGATGCGCTGGCGCTGGCCCGCGATCTGCGGGTCGCAGCCGACGCCCGGAAGGATGACGGCTGATGGCAGAGGGCGGGTTCAAGCGGCGGCTCAACGCGATTGCGGGGCGGCAGGATCTGGTTCTGGTGATCCTGCTGATCCTGATCGTGTTCATGATCATCGTGCCGCTGCCGACCTGGCTGATCGATCTGTCGATTGGCTTCAACCTAGCGATCTCGGTCCTGATCCTGATCGTGGCGGTCTATCTGAAATCGCCGACGACATTATCCACGCTGCCGTCGATCCTGCTTTTCAGCACATTGTTCCGACTGGCCATCAGCATCTCGACCACGCGTCTGATCCTGTTGCAGGCGGATGCCGGGCAGATCGTTGAATCCTTCGGGAATTTCGTGATCGGCGGCTCGCTTCTGGTCGGCGTGGTGGTGTTCCTGATCATCACCATCGTCCAGTTCATCGTCATCACCAAAGGCTCGGAACGGGTGGCCGAGGTTTCGGCGCGGTTCTCGCTGGATGCGTTGCCGGGCAAACAGATGGCGATCGACAGCGACATGCGCGCGGGCGAGATCGATCTGGCCGAGGCGCGCCGCCGCCGCGAATCCCTGCAAACCGAAAGCGAGTTTTACGGCGCCATGGATGGCGCGATGAAGTTCGTCAAAGGCGATGCCGTCGCCGGGCTGATCATCATCGCGGTGAACATCCTTGGCGGTCTTGGCGTGGGTGTCGGCCAGATGGGGATGCCCTTTGGCGAAGCGCTGCACCGCTATTCGGTGCTGACCATCGGCGACGGTATGGTCAGCCAGATCCCGGCGCTGATCATGGCGATCAGTTCGGGCATCGTCATCACCCGGATCGCGAATGAGCGTTCGGTCGATCTGGCGCATGACATTACCGAACAGGTTTCCGCCAATCCGCGCGCTTTGCAGGTGGCGGCGGCGGTTCTGCTGGGCTTTGCGATCATCCCCGGCTTTCCCACCCCGGTCTTTCTGGTGCTGGCGATGGTCTTCGGCACCGCCGGCTTCCTGATCGCGCGCCGCCAGCAGGCCGAAGAGATCGAGGAAAGCCAGCGCCCGACGACCGACGGCAAGCAGGATCTGCTGATGGCGCCGATGGCTCCGGTGCGTCTGGCGGTCGGCCCCGATATCGCCGAAAGCATCGACCGGATCGAATTCGACAAGGTCGCGCTGCGTGAACGGACCAATGTGTTCGAAGATCTGGGCGTGCCCTTCCCCCGCCTGCAATTGTGGGTCGATCAGGATGCGCCGAAGGATCGCTGGCAATTGCTGGTCGAAAGCGTGCCGGTGGCTGAAGGTTATATCCCGGCGGGTCGGCTGCGGCTGACCGATGACGCCGAAACCGCCGAAATTCTTGGCATCCCGGTTGACGATATCGAGCTGAGCCCGACCGAGCCGCACAGCTATTGGTGCGACGCCTCGAAAGCCTATGAGCTTGAGAAGAACGGGGTCGCCTACCAATCCCCGGCCGAGGCGCTGGCCCATATCGCAGCGCGCAGATTGCCGCGCCATGCCGCCGAATTTCTTGGCGTGCAAGAGGTGGGGGCGCTGCTTGCGGCAATGGAATCCCGCTATGACAGCCTTGTGGCCGAGGCGCAGAAGGCACTGTCGCTGCAAAAGATCGCCACGATCATGCGCCGTCTGGTGGAAGAGGAAATCCCGGTCCGAAACCTGCGGGTTCTGCTGGAAACCATCGTTGACTGGGCACCGCGCGAAAAAGACCCCGAGTTGCTGTCGGAATATGTCCGCACCGCGCTTGCCCGTCAGATCAGCTACAAGTTCGCCGATCAGGACCGCTTCATCGCCGCCTATATCGTCGATGCCGATATCGAGGGGCTGATCCGCAGTTCGATCCGCAATTCTTCGTCGGGAGAATATCTCTCACTGGAATCGAAACAGTCGCGCCGCCTGCTGGAGCGTCTGAAGGAAACCGTCGGCGATCCGCAAACCCATTCCGCGCCGCCGGTCTTCATCTCCACCACCGAGATCCGCCGCTTCCTGCGCAAGTTCCTTGCCACGCACGAAATCACCTTCCCGGTTCTCTCGCACAAAGAGATCGCCCCCAGCTTCAAGGTGCAACCAATCGCGATGTTGTCGTTACAATGAAAAAGTTCCTGACCCAAATCTCCGCACGCTCAAGCCGACTGGCCGTGACAGGCTTCGTCGCTGCCCTGATCGCTGGCGCCTTCACCACCGCCTCGGATGCGCAATCGACGCGCATCTATCTGAGCGAGGGGGACGGACGCCGGATCGAACTGCCGGAAGATACGGCGACGGTCTATATCGCCAATCCGATGATTGCGGACGCGCAGGCCATCTCGCCCACCGCGATCTATCTGACCGGCTATACGTCGGGACGGACCAGCGTGATCATCACCAGCGAGAACAGCGATGTCAGCGCCGAATACGAGGTCGAGGTCATGCCCGCCTCGGGTGGTGCAGAGGCGCTGCTTCCGTCCGAAACGGGGGTGCGACGCAAGGAAGGCATCGCGATCATCTCGGGCGAAGTGAACGACATTCAGGGCACGCGCGGCGTGACCGCCTCTGAACGCTCGTTCGGGCGTCAGGGCGTCATCACCCGCGACGAGACGACCTATGGCGGCGGCACCCAGATTTCGCTGCGCGTCCGCTTTGTCGAAGCCTCCAGAAGCGAATTGCGCCGGATGGGCGTCGATCTGGCCGCACTTGGGGCCAGCGCGGGCGGCCCGCTTCGCGTCGTCACCGGCGGCAATCCAACCGGATTTCTGGGTGGCGCAGCCGCCAACAGCCCGGCGATTGGCGGGCGGATCACCTCGGGCAGCTTTACCATCGACACCGTGATCAACGCGCTGGAAGAACGCGGCGCGGTGCAGATCCTGTCGGAACCGACGCTGACCACCGTATCGGGTCGCCGCGCCAGTTTCCGCGCGGGTGGCGAGATCGGCTATCCGATCAATCAGGGCGATGGCGTCATCTCGGCCGCATTCCGGCAATATGGCGTCTCGATCGAATTTCTGCCGACGCTGCTGCCGAACGGGCGCATCGCGATGGAGGTTCAGCCCGAGGTCAGTTTCCTCAACAATGACAATCAGGTCAGCGTGGACGGCTTCACCGTGCCCGGCCTGTCGGTGCGCCGTGCCGACACCACTGTCGAGGTCGGCAGCGGCCAGACCTTCATGATCGCCGGTCTTTACGAGCAGTTCTCGGAAAACGGCCGTCGCGGCACTCCGGGGATGAGTGGGCTTTTCGGGCGCTCGAACAATGTCCGTCAAGAACGAGAACTCCTGATCTTCATCACCCCCTACATCGCCGAAGCCAGCAATGTCAGCGCTCCGCCGGTCGCCCGGCGCCCGGTGCGCAATACCGTGGGGTTCATTACCAGATGAAATATCTGCTCATCCCCACTGTCGCGCTGTTGGCCGCATGCACCGATCCGCTGATCAAGGACTCGGACGTGATCGCCCGCGCCTCGGCACCGGCTTACGGCTATTCGGAAAGCGGCCATGTCATCCCGTCTTCCTGCCAACGCGTCGGCGGCAACATTTCACGCCGGGCTCCGGCCTGCAAGCGGGATCTGGTTCTGGCGCGGCAAGTGTCTAATCCGCGCGATCTGGTCTCGCCGGTCACTCCCGGCCCCGGCGCAGCGGGTCCGCTTGGACGGGCGGCGGATCGATATCTTTACGGTCAGGACGCGTCGGGCCGCATCATGTATCCCGAGGACCCCTATTGGCGGCAGCAATCGGGATCGTCGGGCGGCGCGGGACAGTCGCGCTCAATCGAGGTCGAATGACGGCGCACACGCTTAGCACAGGGCCCGCATGTGTGATGGTCCTCGTATCAGGTTCACGGTTGGTAACGACAGGTCAAAGCATCCAGAGGAGAGAAAAATGGAAGTGAACGCTCAAGGTGCCGGCTGGCAGGAATTCTATAACGACCGGCAATCACGCTGCGACTCCGCGACCGACGATGCATTGAAGAAGCATTTCCAGGCAGAACTGGACGTGGCGCGTCAGACGATGCAGGCCATGGGGCTGGACGTTCCCGAAGGGCAACCGACGCCCGAGGGTCAACCCAATCCTGAAGCCGCAGCCCCCGACGGCAGCGAGGGTCTGCCCGGAGATGCGCCCGGTGATGCACCAGGTGATCTGCCCGAACAGCCGGTCAATGCCGCCACCCAGCCGGGTGACCCGGACCTGCCGGCAGGTGATCCCGAAGAACTGGGCTATGAGGATCAGGCCAGACTGGACAAATATCGCGGAGACCTTCCGCCAAATCAGGCCGCGGGAAACCCTGACGGTCAGGTGCCGGAAACCCCGGTGGGCGATCCCGCAGGTAATCCGGCTGGCGATCCGGCAGGTGAACCGACGGGCGACATCCCTGCCCCGGTCCAGAACCATCAGGTCACAGGTGACACCCCTGCCGTCGAAGACGCATCGCCGCAATATAACAATGCGCTGGAAGCGTTCCGGTCCCAGATCCTTGCCGCCTCCAAAGCAACCGGCATTCCGCCCGATGTGCTTGCAGCGATGATCTGGGAAGAGTCGAAGGGCGATCCCGAGGCAATCTCGAACAATGCCGGCAACGGAAAATCCGATATCGGCCTGATGCAGATCAACGAGGATACCTTCGCCGAGATGAAGGCGAAACATCCCGATCTGATCAAGGGCGACATCAACGACCCGGAATCCAACATCATGGCGGGCGCGCTGTATCTGGCCGAGAAGAAGGAAGAATTCGGCGGCGATATGGATCTGGCGCTTCGGGCCTATAACTCTGGTTCGGAATCCGTCGATCCCGCCAATCCTGATGTCTCGACCACGGGTCTGGGCACCGAAAGCTATGTGGACCGGGTGAACTACTACCATGACCTGATCAAGCAAGGTCAGGATCTGCCCGAAGAATACCCGGAAAGCCCCGAGCAGGTTCAAACCTGATCGGCTGAAGTAAAGCACCTGCCCGTCTGAACGGGCAGGTCGCTTCCATTCGTCATGCAGCCTGCCCCGTGCGGGCCGGTCCAACAACTCGACGACGCCAAAGATGCGCCCGTCACGACGCTCATCGGACTCTGGTCCGATATATAAGAGGGAAAAGAACAATGCCCATGGATGTCGCAGCAACTTCAGAACGTCCCAAAGTCCCCGAAGAGATCGAGGTCGATATCCCGAAGCCGGTCAGTCTGGCCGTCACCGGAAACAATCCCGATCCCGAGGAAAATGACGAAGAAGAGAGCGACTCGCCGGGCACGCTGGACAAAGACGACCCCCTTCCCCCGCTGAACAAGCTTGATCCGAAACGGGTCGATGACGACACGATCTCTTACACGTTCAACGGCAAGACCCATCACGTCAATCGCGAGGAAACCCCGTTCAAGTATAACGTCCTGGAAGGCAAGATTCTGGGAACCGAGATCGACAAGAGCGATAACAACATCAACGTCAAAGTGCCGGATTCCAGCACGACCGACTTTATGGATGCCAAGACGACCGAAGACGGCAAGTCGGTCGGAGAATTGTTCCACGAGAACATGAAGAAGGAATGGGGGGATCTGAAACTTGACGATCCTCGCCGTCAGTATTTCGAACTGATGGAGGCAAAGTCGGCGCTTTCGACCGGCTATTACGTCATGCCCTATCAGACGGATAACGGTGGCGTGTGGGACTCGACCGTTACCTCCGCTATGGACAAGACTGTTCCCCTTGATCAGGCCAGCACGTACGGCCTGTTGAAAGAAGAGGAAATCGCTGAAAAGCTTGCCGAACTTACCGAACGTCCCGAGATCGTGGAGGGCGTTGACAAGCTGATGCAGGGCGCGGTCTCCAAGCTAGAAGACCGGCGCGGGCTGACGAACAAAGTCTTCGACACCATGTCCAGCGAAGATTATATGAAAACGCTGGAATCGATGGACCCCGAAGTCGCCAAGATGCGCTTCGCCAACGACCTGAAATCGCTTGATTTTCTTGACAAGAACAAGGCAAGCGAGATTCGGAACAAATTCCTCGATCAGGGTCTTGTTGACGAGATTTCGAGCATCATCGAAAACGGCGAATACGACGAAGAATCCCTTGAGCTTGCGATCAAGGACAGCGTCCAGATCGGGTTGCAAGCGACCTTCATGAGCGCATTTGGCCTCAATGCCAGCGACGCGACCGTTCAGAACTATCTGAAGACCGGCACCGGCGATTTCCCCGAAGAGGTCAAGCGTGGACTTGACAGCTACAAGGAAGCGCTGCGGATCGGCACCGAAGCGGTCAAGGACTCGTTCAAGGCGAACGGCAACAAGTTCGACATCAAGGACGTGTCGTCTCGTATCACTGACATGATCCGTGACAACAATCTCAGCAACGGGACTCCAAGCACGTCGAAGGCGGTTCGGAACGGTGCTGCGGCGCTGCTGCATGGCAGCATCATGAACGGCGCGCTTCCTGCCGCAGGCGGTATTCTGGCGGGTGCCGGGGCCATCTACACCCTGACGAAGAACAAGGGCGAAACTGTCGAAGATCGTATGGGCGCGGCGCGCGCGCTCCTGATCACCGTCGCGACCGGCCCGGCTATGGCGACTGCTGGTTCGAAGGCTCTTGAATCGCTTTTCAACCAACCCGGCATGACAGTCATGCTTGGTCTGGAAGATAACACTCAATTGAGAGACGCCTTCGAGAAGCGGTTCAACAAAGCAAAGGAACCGCCGAAGATCGACTGGAAGCTGCCAGATCTGGAGCTGGATGACTGGAGCAAGGGCCTGCTCGATGACATCAACAAGATTTCATCCGGGGATGGCGGCTTTTCCAAGGTCATGAGCGGCGTGAACGAGAATATCGGCGCGGTCGATACCTCGAATGCCGGAAATCTTGCAGGCATTCTGGACGACGCCAGTCCCGCCGATCGCGCCAGCATGATGGGGATGATCGACGGCAAGCTGAAGTCGATGGGCGTAGATCCCACTGATCTGGATACTCCCGGCAAGCTGCGTATCGTCGGCACCGTCATGAACACCGTTGGCGGGATCGCCGATGTGACCGGCGGCGTTCTGGATATCGCCCTTGGCGCGATGAACATCGATAAGCTTCGGAAAAACCCCGATGCGATGCCGGACGAATATGCAGCCTCTACCTTCCAGCTTCTCAGCGGCATCAGCTCTGCGGGTGCGGCCGGGACAAGTTTGGCCAGCATGATCGCGGGGCCTGCGACCGCCGCAACCATGGGTGTCGTTGCAGGCGCCTTGGGCATCGCCGGTCTGGTGTTCGGCGGGATTTCGGCAATCATTTCAGGTGTCATCGCCAAGAAGAAGCAAGACCAGGCGATGGACAATGTTCGTCAGGACTTCAACGACTGGAGCACGCTGGGCGTTACCGAAGACAATTGGGGCGACAAGCTGAATTACGCGATCCATTCGCGGTACGAATACGACTCCCGGCACGGATCGTCGAAATATTATGACATCTATCCCGAGGACAAGCCTGTCTGGGAAGCACGGCCCGAGCAATACGAGGCGTTTACCAAGCATGTGGCCGATAAAGGCCGGATGGATGAGGACTGGTTCAAAGACTGGGACAAGAAAGAGCTTGGCGATCAGGTTCTGAACTGGGACGACAATGAGGGTTCGGACGATCCCTCCGGCCTGCCGCGCTTTGGTGATTCCGGCAAGCCGGGCAGCTTCGGAGAGTTCAAACGCGATGTCGATCGCGTCGACGTGGGCTCGATCGAGCTGATCGAAGACGGCCGCGTCATCTTTGAAAAGGATGGCGTCAAGCAGGTCATCGACCCGCAGATCGGCGAGAAGGCAGGCGACAAGGATCGTCGGGAAATCATCAACTACCTCAAGGATCTGCATCAGATCACGCATCCCGATGGCAAACGCGATCAGGACATCATCGACCGGATCAGCAAGCTGCACGATGAATCTGACCGCTATAACGAGATCTCGGATCTGAAGCGTATTCTTGACGACAGCTCGCCCCCGCTGTTCGGCAAGGACGGCAATACCAAGGTCGGCACCTTCAACGACTTCAAACGCGACATCGACCGGGTCGATATCGCATCGATCCGGCCGGATTCAGGTGACAGCAGCGTCATCTATTTCGAGAAGGACGGTGAAGAATGGATGCTGGACAAGGATGACACCGGAAAGCTGGACAAGAAAGAAGCCGAAAAGATTTTCGACTATCTGAACAATCTCTACGTCATGACCCATCCCGACGGCAAAGCGGATCACAAGCTGATCGAGAAGGTGGAAGAGCTGTTCGGCAAATCCGACGATCACAACGATCTTGATGATCTCAGGGACGAGATCGATGTGGACAGAGATCCGACCGGATTGCCTGTCTTCGGCGATGGCGGCTCGCCCGGCACCTTCAAGGACTTCAGGGAAGACATCGACCGGGTTGATGTCGGATCAATCGAGCTTCTGGATGGCGGTCGCGTTGCCTTTGAAAAGGACGGCGTCAAGCAGGTCATCAACCCCTCGGACGGCGATCAGGCCGGACGGAACACGCGGCGCGACATCATTCGGTATCTGGAAGGGCTCTATCACCTCGCCCGGCCGGAAGGCGATCTGGACAAGGATCGCGTCGATATGATGAACGACACCTTCGGGCGCACCGACAAATACAACGATCTGGACGCGATCCGCGACAAGATCGAGATGGAGGAAAGCGCCGACGGCCTGCCCTTCTTTGGCGACGGCGGCAAGCCCGGCAAGTTCGGCGACTTCAAGGAGGATATCGACCGCGTCGATATCGGATCGATCGAAGTTCTCGAAAACGGCAACGTCATCTTCAGCAAGGACGGCACCAAGCAGGTCGTTTCCGTCACGCATGGCAGCGACGCGGACAAGGGCACGCGAGAGGATGTCATCGAATACCTGAAGGAGCTTCATAAAATCTCGCACCCGGATGGCAAGTTCGACAAGGGCATCGCCGAGCGGATGGATTGGGTTCTGGGCGCGAATGACAAGCACAACGATCCCGAGAAGATCCGTGAATATATCGACGAATGGGTCCGCAAAGGCAGACCAGAAGAAAAGGATCGGAAAAAATGGTGATCCTTCGTCACCGAACAGCACTGTGTCAGAAAGCTGGTATTCGATATGCATGCTGACTCTCTGATGACCATCAGAAATATGCCGCCGGATTTCGTCCGGCGGCTCGTTTGGGATTTACGGTGATGGTTCGCGGTTTTGCCTTGATGCCGGTTCTTGGCGTTTGTGCGCTGCTTTCGGTCGGCACGCCTGCGGTGGCCCAGCATCCCGATCTGCTTCGGGCATTCCCCTACGCCGCCAGCGACGAGCGGGCCGATACGGCATTGCGCGATCTGATGCGACGGACGGGAATTCCGGTCATCACCAGTAACGAGATCAGCGGCACCGTATCGGTCAACAACAGCAATGGCAGCATCATGGATGTGCTGAACTCGATTTCGGAACAGGTCAATGGCGTGTGGTGGTTCGATGGCAGCGCGGTGCGGGTCGAGCCAAGCTCGGTCCTGACCAGCCGGATGATCCCGCTGGACGGCTTTACCGTCGGGCAGTTCCGGCAGCAGGTGCGGGCGGTTCGGCTGGAAGATACGCGCTTTCCGATCAGCGCGTCGGAAGATGCCTCGATGATCCGGCTGTCAGGGCCGACAGGATATGTCGATGCGGTCGAGGCGCTGGCGGTCCATCTGGCTGAGCTACGCCGCGCGGACAAGCCTGTCCGGGCGGGCTTCCCGGTCATCATCAGGGGTCGGGAAACCACCAAATCGCAAACCGAAACCCAGCAACAAGAAACCACTGAGCGGAGTGAGTGACATGCAGCAGCTTTCAACCGAACATAACGACGACCTTCACCTGCTGATGACCGTCGCCGTCCTTTCCGGCAAGCGGGGCGTCGATGTCGATCTGATGCCGATCTTCGAATTGTGGGAAGCGGAATATCCGCAGGATGCATTGGGCAAGGTCGGACGCGGGCTTGCTATGGTGCATGAGGGCGACCTGCGAGGCGGCTATGAACTGATCAAGAAAGCCGCCGCCACCTCGACCTCGCGTGTGGATCAGGCGCAGGACGCGCTGAAATCGCTGACCGAGGGTCTGGGGGAATATCTGGACTGATCACCGCGCCGGATGCGGCCACGGAAATCATGGAAAGGAACTGAAAATGGTCACTGCAGTCGTAGCCGTCGGCGATGCCGACCCCGCCGCAAAACTTCAGACCTTGAACTTCGACGCCAGCGAAACCTCGCCAGAGCTTAGCAATATGGCGCAGGCGGCGCTTGCCCGGATCACCGAGATGGACAGCGGCTATCGCGCCAGCGCGGCGAAGCTGGAGGCGCTTGATCCATCTAACTTTGCGCTGAACCGCACCGGGTCCAGTCTGGCATCGTCGATCAATCAGGTCAGCGAGACCTTCCGGGTCGCGTTGGAGGTTCAGACACAGATCACGCAATTCTCGATGGTGTCGTCGCTGTCGCAATCGCTCAGCACGCAGTTGAACAGCTTCCTGCGCGGACAATAGGATTTTCGCCGAATGAAGCTCACGCAGTTCATCGCCGTTTTATGTGCCGTCCTGTTTCTGGCGGGGTGCAAGTCGGAACTTTACACCGGCCTGACAGAGCGTGAGGCAAACGAGATGGTGGCCGCACTGATCGGAGCCGGGATTCCGGCCTCGAAATCCGGCTCGGGCGACAACCTGAAGGTCATGGTCGATGGCGGCCGCTTTGCCGAGGCGATGACTGTGCTTGAAACGCGCGGGTTGCCGGCGCAGACCTATTCGAACTTTGGTGAGGTGTTCCGCAAGGAAGGTCTGGTCTCGTCCCCGACCGAGGAACGGGCGCGCATGGTCTATGCCCTCAGCGAAGAATTGTCGCGCACCATCACGCTGATCGACGGGGTTCTGTCGGCGCGCATCCATGTGGTGCTGCCGGAAACGGATATGCTGGGGCGGAATGTGAAGCCGTCTTCGGCTTCGGTCTTTGTCCGCTATTCACCTGCCGCGAATGTTCAGGACTATTCGGCGCAGATCAAACTGCTGGTGGCGAACTCGATCGAGGGGCTGCTTTACGACAATATCACCGTGGTGATGGTGCCCGCTGAAGAAACGCGCAACACCACAGAGCCGGTCCGGTTCACCGACGTTCTGGGAATTTGGGTGCATCCCGCCTCGGTCAACCGGCTTTGGGCGGTTCTGGGCGGGATGACGGCGATGACGATTGCGGCCTTTGGCTTTGCCGCCTGGCCCAGCCTGCGCCGCTCGCGCCGGTCCGAGGCGCGGACGGATGCGGGTGCGACACCCGAGGGTAAGTCGTGAGCAAGGCGGCGGAACGCGACCGCGCCGCACCGGGGCCAAGCCGGATTCCGGCGCAGGATGTCGCTCGCGCCCGGATGCGGGCTCGCGCCAGCGCGGCGCGGGTATCGCTGCGCCGTCCGGGCTTAGATCCGCAGGGACGCGGCGGCGCACGCAAGGCGCAAGATCTCTCGCCGATCGGCGAGGCGGATCTGCCCGAAACCTTGCCTGCGGTTCAGTTGATGCTTGCGGGCAAGCGCGCCGAGCTTGTGCTGGACGCGGCGGTGGCGGCGCTTCTGTCGCCGCTGCTGTCGGATGTGATCGCCTCGAAGGATGTGGCAGCGCTGCCGATCCAGCGTGAGGCCCGCGAATTTGGGCTAAGGCACCGGCATCTGGCGATGACTTTGGAAGAAATCCCGGCGACGGACCCTTTTGCGGCAGTCAAGGCGGGATTGCGTGGATTGTGGGTCACGATGCTGCCGCCGGTTCTGGGGCGGGAATGGGAGACGGCAACCGAGCCGCTGCATCTGCCTCCGGTCGTCGTCACCCGTCATTCCGCCCCGTCGCCGCGATTTGGCGGTCTTTCTGGATGGCTGAAGCGCCGTCGCCCGAAACATATCCTGCCCCTTGCGGTGGAAACCCCGGTCGAGGATCGGGCCGAGGCGGCCTTGCTGGGCGCGATCCGCGAACTTTGCGGTGAGATGTGATGGCGCGGGCAAAGCAAATTCAGTCCAGCCGCATCCTGCGCAAAAAGGATCTCGCGAAGCTGCGCGATGCCGAACGCATTCTGCGAGAGGCGGAAGAGGCAAGCGAGGCAAGCAAGCAGGCGGCAATGGCCTTGGAGCAGGAAATCCTTGATGCGGCGCATAAACGCGCGCTGCGCGAAGCCGCGCGTGCGGCAAGCAGGGTGATCGCCGATGCCGAGGCCGCAACCTCGAACCGGATGCAGAATATGGAAACCGAACTGGCACAGCTTGTCAGCCAGACGGTGCGGGCGATCCTTGGCAGCTATGCGACCGAAGAGGCGACCTATCGCGCCGCGCTGAATGCGCTGTCGCAGATGCGGGAACATCGGCAGGGCCGCATCTTCGCGGCGCAGGATGTCGTCGATCTGATGCGCCGCGCCGTCACCGATCTAGGCGATGACGGGGCCGAGGTCACGCAGATCCTGACCGATACCGGGCTTGCCCCCGGTCAGGCCTTTCTGGTCAGCGACCGGGGCAGCGCCGAGATCGGCCTGTCGGCCCTGACGGATTCTGCGCTGCGGATCTGGGACGCACCGAAAGCAGGGAAGGACCGATCCGAGTGAGCGACGCTGATCCCATGATCGAACGCCTGCGCTCTCGCGCAAGGATGATCGAGCCGGTCGAGTTGCGGGGCCGGGTTACGCGGATCATCGGCTGCGTCGTGCATGCGCAGGTTCCCGATGGCCGTGTGGGCGAAGAATGCATCCTGCGCGATCCCGTCAGCCAGATCGAGCTGCGCGCCGAAATCATCGGCTTCGACGGGTCCGAGACCATTCTCGCCCCGGCAGGCGACATGCGCGGCCTGTCCGCCCGGACTGAGGTGATCCCGACCGGCACCGAGGCGCTTGGCCCTGCGGGGGCGGCGCTTCTGGGCCGTGTCGTCGATGCTTTTGGCCGCCCGCTGGACGGGCTGGACCGGGTGGAGGCGAATGTGCCGGTCAATGCCGACCCGCCATCGCCGCTGGACCGCCCGGTGATCGACACGCCTTTCGAAACCGGGCTGCGGGTGCTGGACGGGCTGCTGACACTGGGCGAGGGTCAGCGGATCGGTATCTTCGGCGCCGCGGGTGTCGGCAAATCGACGCTGCTGTCGCAGATCATCCGGGGCGCCAAGGCCGATGCCATCGTGCTTGGTCTGGTCGGCGAACGTGGCCGCGAAGTGGCCGAATTTCTTGAGCGCGATCTTGGCAAAGAGGGGCGGCAACGGGCGGCAGTCGTCGTCGCGACCTCGGATCGTCCGGCAAGCGAGCGCCTGCGTGCGGTGATGACCGCCACCGCCTGCGCCGAAGAATTGCGGCGTCAGGGCAAGCGGGTCTTGCTGCTGGTTGACAGCGTGACCCGCGTGGCCCGCGCACTGCGCGAGATCGGCCTTGCGGCGGGAGAGCCGCCGGTCCGGCGCGGCTTCCCCTCTTCGGTTTTTGCGGCGCTGCCACGACTGGTCGAACGGCCCGGCAAGACCAAGGCAGGTGTGATCACGGCGATCTATACCGTGCTGGTCGAAGGCGATGACGACAATGCCGACCCGGTAGCCGATGAAATGCGCAGTCTGCTGGACGGCCATATCGTGCTGTCGCGCAGGCTGGCCGGTCAGGGGCATTACCCGGCCATCGACGTTCTGCGCAGCAAAAGCCGGGTGATGGAATCGGTGGCGGAAAAGACCCAGATCCAGAATATGCGGGTTCTGACCGAGCGGCTTTCGAAACTGGAAGAAATCGAAATCCTCGTGCAGGTCGGCGAATACAAATCAGGCAGCGATCCGGTCGCCGATGCGGCGCTGGCGACGCGCGGGGCGATGAACGATTTCCTGCGGCAGGAAACGAATGACTTCAGCGATATGTCCCGGACGCTTCAGGCTTTGAACGACGTGGCGAGGATGGGCTGAAGTGCAGGGTCCGCGCGTACAGATGAAGAAATTGCTTAAACTGTCCTCGGTCCGCGAACGGCTGGCACAGCAGCGGGTGGCCGCTGCCAGAAACCTGTTCCGCGAGCGCGCTGCCGAGGTTGCCCGGCTGCGCGCCAAGGCGGATGCCCTTGTGCAAGAGCATCGCGACAAGCGGATCGCCATGCGCAAACCGATGCTCAGCAACCCCCAGCTTCGCGGGGCAATCGACGCCATCGTCGCCACTTTCGACGCCGACCGGCACCGCGAGGAAGCTGCAGAGCGCGAGGTAGTGGCAGCGCAGAAAAAGGTCGCAGAGGCCAAGACCGCACTGGACCGCGAAACCGCCGCTTTGGCCTTGGTCCACCGCCAGATGCTGAAACGGCAGGAATTGTGCGACGTGCTGGACGACGATCATCAGCGCGATCTTGCCCGCGCCGAAGAAGCGGAACAGGACGAACGGCAAATGATCCTCGCGCGGGGCAAGGTGGCATCATGACGAAAGATATTCGACTACCTGCGCGGCGCGGAACGGGCGCAAGCGGGATGGCCCTGACCCGGATCGAAGGCATGGATGAGATCGTCGTCGATGCACCGCAGCCCGCCACGCTGTTCATGCGCAAACTGGACAGCGATCAGGCCGCGATCCAGAACCTGCTGTGCCGCCGCCGCTATTCCATCCGCTTCCGTATCGGCGAGACCAATGTTCATGTGGCGATCCGGCGCAGTCAGGCGGCCTCTTCCGCCTATGGCTGGATCGAGGCCGAACTGAGCGGTCATCCCTTCCGGTTCGGCCTGCCCTGGACCGCCGCGCGGCGCATCACCGGCGTTGCAGCGGAAGCCGCGACACCGGAAGATGCGGCGTTGCTGCTGGAGGATGGACTGACCACGGTGCTGGATGAGCTTGAGCGCCAGTCGGGCCATACGATCACCTTCCGCCGCCTTCTGCCCATGCGCGAGCCGAAACCCGATAACCATATCGATATCTGGTTCGGCATCGAATATTCGAACCGTGCCGAAAAGGCGTCGCAGCGCACCCAGATTCCTGTCGAGCTGCCTCCCGACGCTGCCAAAACACTGGCCGAGATCCTTGGCCAGTGGCAGCGACCCCGGCAGGATGATGGCGGGCTGTCGCTACGCGCCGGGATCGAGATGGGCGCGACCCCTTTGACCCTTGCCGAACTTGCCAGTCTCAATCCGGGCGATGCGGTGATCATCGACGCGGCGGACAGTGCTGCGCGTATCGTGGTCGAAAATCAGCTATTCGCGGCGGTCACACCGTCAGGCGGCCCGGATCAGTGGAAAATGACCTCTGCCTTCCAGTCGCTGCCCCCTGCCCGCAGCCTTCCTTCTGCCCGTCAAGAGACCGAGAAAACCATGTCCGATCAAGATACGCCCGAAGACAATGCCCGAACGGCACAAGCCGATGACAGAAGCTCGATCAGCGCGCTTGACGATCTTGAAGTGTCCATGTCGGTCCGTTTCGGCGAAACCGTGGTGACATTGCAGGATCTGCGCAATGCCGGAGCGGGCTCGATCTTCACGCTGGATCGCCCCGATGGCACGCTGGTCGAGTTGGTCGTGAACGGCAAGGTTATCGGCACGGGCGATCTGATCTCGGTCGCGGGTCAGCGCGCTGTCGAGATCCGCTCTCTCTTCCGCGAGAGCGGCTCCTAATGGATAGCCCGTTTCCCCTCCTGCTGATCGCGGCGGGCTTTACGGTCATTCCCTTCCTGATCGTCAGCCTGACCGCCTTCGTAAAGATCGCGGTGGTGCTATTTCTGGTGCGCAATGCCTTGGGCACGATGCAGACGCCGCCAAATATCGTGCTTTACGGGGTTGCGGTGGTGCTGACCGGCTATGTCATGTCGCCGGTCTTTGCGGCTTCGCTGAATGCGGTGACCGCGGGCGGCACCTTGACGCAAATGCCCGCGCCCGCCGAATGGCCCGACATCTTCTCGCGCGGGGTCGAGCCGGTGCGCGACTTTCTGATGCGCTTCACCACGCCGCAGGACCGCGAATTCTTCCTTGCCGCCGCGCAGGAGATGCATTCCGAAAATGCCGTGATGCCGCAGGAAAGCGATATCTTTATCCTCGCGCCAGCCTTTGTGACGGCCGAACTGACCAAGGCTTTCCAGATCGGGGTGCTGCTGTATCTGCCGTTCATCGTCGTCGATCTTGTCGTTACCAACGTGCTGACGGCGCTTGGCATGATGATGGTGTCGCCCACGGTCATCTCGCTGCCGTTCAAGCTGCTGCTGTTCGTGGCGGCGGATGGCTGGTCGCGGCTGACTCATGGGCTGGTGATGAGCTATGTGTGAGGCGGCATGCAGCTTTATGAATCCCTGACCCATGCCCTGATCCTGGTCTTCCAACTGTCGATGCCCGCCATCGCGGTGGCAACGGCGATCGGTCTGGTGGTGGGTCTGATACAGGCGCTGACACAGATTCAGGACCAGACCCTGCCGCAGGCGATCAAGCTGTTCGCAGTCGGTGCGGTGATCGTGCTGACCGGCGGCGCGCTGTCGGCAAAGCTGGTGGCCTTTACCGTCGATATTTTCTCGCGGATCTCGCAGGGATGAACGCGCTGGAAGACTTGGCCGCTGCTGGTGATATGAGTGTCATCTTCGCGGACATGATGGCGCTTTTCGTGATTATCGGCGGGCGGGCACTTGGCTTTGTGATGGTCCACCCGATCTTCGGTCGTTTCGGCATCAATTTCGGCCTGCTGCGCGGCTCGGTCATGGTGGCGATGACCCTGCCCTTACTGCCCACAGGTGCTGTGATGGCCGCCGGAGACCCAAGTTTGCTGGAGCCCGGCAACATGCCGTTCCATCTGCTGCGCGAGGTGATCATCGGGGTCATTCTGGGCCTGATCACCGGCATTCCCTTCTGGGCCGCCATCGCTGCCGGTGAAATTCTTGACACGCAACGGGGCGCTGCCTCGGCCACCGATACCGACCCGACCGGCGGGCAGGTGACGATCAGCGGCAATTTTTTCTTTCTGGTCGCGGTGTTGCTGCTGACCGCCGAGGGCATCCTGATTCCCGCGGTCTTCGGTCCGATCTTGAGCAGCTATCAGCTTTTCCCGCTCTTCGGGCCGCTGGCATGGCCAGATCCGGGGCAAGGCCGCCTGTTGCTGGCGCTTCTTGACGATCTGTTGCGCGCGGGTTTGATCCTAGCGATGCCGATCCTGATCCCGTTGCTGCTGACCGAGATCGTCATCGCGATCTCGACCAAATACATGCCGCAGATCAACCCGACCTTTCTGGCGATGTCGGCCAAGCAGGTCGTCTATCTGCTGATGCTGGTCTTCTTCATGCCGCTTCTGGGCCGATACATGCTGGCGCTGGTCGGCCATGACAGCTTCGGCGCCGACGCATTGGCAAAATTCCTCAGCGGCGCGGTCAGATGAGCGGTCAGGGTTCCGAGCAGAAGTCGCTACCAGCCTCGGCCCGCAAGCTGAAAAAGGCGCGGGAAAAGGGGCAGGTTGTGACCTCGCGCGATTCCATCGCGTCGCTGGTGACACTGGCGGTCCTGATCTATCTCTATTCGCGCCGCAGTCATCTGTCCGATCTGCTGCACAGCATGTTCACCTATACGCCGCCGCCTGAACTGGTCTTCAGCGCGGCCCTGTCCGATCTTCTGGACCTTGCCCTGAAGATCATCATCCAGATCTGCCTGCCATTGATGATTCTGGTCGTCACACTCAGCATTCTTGCCGGCATGTTGATCGCCGGTGGTCCGCTCTTCGTGACCGAGCCGCTGAAGCCCGACTTCAACAAGATCAACCCCGCGACCGGCTTCTTCAAGATCTTCAGCAAGCGGTCGTTCATGACCTTCCTGATGCATGTGATCCGGGTCAGCGTGATCTTCACCGCGCTGGCCGTGATCCTCGCCTATTCCGCCGCCGCCTTATTCACCGCGCCCTATTGCGGACTGCCCTGTACGCAAGAGGCGGCCATCGCGATCACCGTCCCGCTGCTTGGTGCGCTTGTGGCGATCCTGCTTCTGACCGCGCTTTTCGATTATCTGGTCCAGCGTTCAGCTTTCCTCAACGATCAGAAGATGACCATGACCGAGTTCAAGCGCGAATTGAAGGATCAGCACGGCGATCCCCAACTGCGCAGCCGGATCAAGGGCGATCGCCGCGACATGCTTGAACGCCCGACCGGATGGGGACAAGCCACGACCATCATCTATGCCGCCCCTCACATCGCCGTCGCATTGCGTTATGTCCCTGACGAGACGCCTGCCCCTCTGGTTGTCGGTCGCGTTCGTGGTGCCGAGGCCATCGCCCGCGCACTTCGCAACAGTAAGGCGCCACGCTCGGAAGACGCACATGCGACCGCGATGATCGCAGCCATTCCCGTCGGTCAATATGTGACCAACGATGAACAGATTATGGCGATTGTCCGATACCTCGCGACATAAATGTTGCCGGGTTAAAGATGGCGATTAATCGCCGATTTAATGATCCCGTCCAAATCCGCGAATATAAACTCTGGACTCGTCAAACGTGAATTGCGACAAATGATCGTCCTAAGGGCAAATATATCAAAACGACAAGGAGGGTAGAATCCATGCAGCAACTTCAAGAACTCCTCGCAGCTATGCAGTAGGCTCAGTATAACGCGATGCTTGATGCTCTGCGTAATGCGATGGGCGGCTGATTTTCGTCCCGCAGGGCAGAAACACCTCCTGATATAAACTGCCGAAGACATCTATAAATAATCTCGGCATCTCCAACAGGGAGCATCTCCCCGCCTTTCAAGGGCGGGGGTTTTTGCATTGTGCTATAGGCTTTTCAGAAGCCAGATACCTACGGGCTGGACGCGAAGGTACGGCAGGCCATCGAGCCAAGAAGAAAACCCGATGGCCGCCGGTGGGGTACCAGACCTATCGGTTCTTCAGGTGATAAGCGGAAATCTTGTCATTCCAGTCTTTGCCGACATTCGACGTTGACTCGTCAACTTTCCAACCGTCCTCACCATCATGATCCGTCTCTTTATAGACGGTCAGATCAGCATCAGGCGTCACCGCAATCGAGGTGGTGTCGTCGTTCCAGTCCTTATGCTTCCAGCCATCGAAGCCATCATAGCTGCTAAAGCTGTCCCTGCCGAACCCCACGGCCCAGGCGTCACCGCGATACGCGCCATCCTCATAGAACACCGCACCCGAACCATTTCCGGGAAGTGCGCGGTCATCTTCGGCCCGGTCAATTTCTTCTTGGCTGGATCGGACCGTGATGGTTTGCGACATCATCGGATGCGAATAGGAATCGCTATTGAAATGGCCTTCGCCTTTCACTTTCTCATAGTAATGGGTTTTCGTATCCCCGGCAGAGGTTTCAAAATCCGATCCCTCAGAGAGAATGTGGTCGATATACGTTTCATCTGTGGTGGTATCGTATTTATTGTCGCTCGGATTATCCGGATCAACGCTTTCCGGGCCAATTCGATCAACGTCTGAAAGCCCTTCGTTGAAATCCCCAAGATCAACGCGGGCGCTGATGCCGGGAAACTTTTCCATGATTTCGTCGGCTTTGATATTGCTCATCGCTTTATGCGCATCACGGTGATTTTCGTGATTCCAGCCCTTGATCTGGTGATCCTGATGCCGGTTGGTCACCAGCATTTCCGCGCCTGTCTCTTTGTCCTTCAGAACAACAAACGTCGTGGTGCGCCGCTGATCCGAAACGCGGTCGTCACCGATGTTTTCGGGCACGCCCGGCCCCGACGGAACCTCATTTTTATCATGGATAACAAGCGTTTCCTGATGAACGACATCGAATTTTGACGCCTTCCAATAGATCGGATTCCCGCCCTCATCCATATAGCCGTTCATGCCATTCCGCGCCATTTCACCGGCGATCTGTGACCCCGGCTGAACGCCGCCAACCTCTTGAAACCCCACGATGTCCAGAGGCGCATCACCTTGCGGTCCGGTCCCGTTGACGAAATTGCCGATCTCATCCACCTCGGATTGAAGATCATAGCCCTTTCCGCCATAGGCGTTGAACGTGCCAAACGTATAGTCGGTGGTCACCGCCGGTTTTTTGAGCGGAAGTTTGTCGGCGAATTTGTCGAGATCGTCGAATATATTGCCGACGCCGCCTCCGAAAATATCCCCGATATTTTGGCCGGGAAACGTTTTTCCGATTTCCATATTTCCTCCCATTGATTATTTCGCATCATGACCCGGAAAGAGCCATGTCAGGCACCGGCCGTTGTCTCTCCGCTGATGCCGTATTTCGACAGGCGCGATTTCAGAAGATTGGTGTAATCATTCTCTCGCGACGACATTTCGCTTTGCTGGATCGCCGCCAGGATAAAGATCGACGCGGCGCCCAGAACGCTGCCCGCAAGCCCCAATCCGCCCGACAAGGCGGTGATGAAATGCGGCACCGTCATCCCAAGCAGCCCCATCCCGGATTTCACACCCGAAACCAGCCCGCCCATCAGGCCGATGCTGTTTGTTGCAATGGTCATCCCGCCGGTCAAAGGATCGCCATTTCGGATCGACTTCACACCGTCGAAGATCCCATAGGCGGCCAGCGCCACGCCGGCCAACACCCCGACATTGCCGGGAATGCTTTGGGCCTTGTCGCCAAATCCGGCCTTGGTCAGATAGTCCTTGAACCCCTTGGTTCCGCCCTGCGCCAGCGTTGCTGCCGTTTGCACGGAACCGATCGCAATCTCCACCTTCTGCTTTTCAGTCATAGGGTCATCGGCGGCGATGGCCTTGCCGATGGTCACACCCGCCAGCATCAGACCCGTGACGCCGTGCATGACCCCCTTGTCCAGCATGTTCTTGGTGGTGCCGCCGTTCAGCAATTCCAGATCGTTCAGCGTCCCAAGTCCGCCGTTCAGAATGTCCCATTGCGCCTTGAACGCACCGACGAAATCCATCGGCTTCGCCATCTTGCCGTTCACATCGACCAGCAGCTCTGGATTGGTCTCGGCCAATTCCTCGACCATGGTGAGCAGCTTTTCTTCGTCCAGCTCTTCACCGCCATCGACGCCGAAGGCTGCCTTCAGATCGTCGAAGGTCGCATCCTTGAAGATGTTGTCCTTGGCGAGATTGGTGAAATTGTCCTGCAATTCACTGTCGAAGCCGTTGGTGAAGTCACGATCCAGCGCCGAGTTGTAAAGCGCCACCTCCATGCTGAAGGCACTGATCGCCTCTTCCGGGGAATTGTCCTGCAAAAGCTCTTTGAAGCGATCGCCCGAGACCAGCGATTTTTCGTAGAAATCCTGCAACTCGCCATTGTGTTTCGAGTTCTTGACGGCGTCCTGCAACACCTTCTGGTCGTCCAGCCCAAGCGCTGCCTGATACATCCGCCCCGTCTGGAAGAAAGAGCCAAGGCTTTCCGTCCGCGTCGAGGCATTCTCGCCGTTCCAGTTGTCCTCCAGAAACGCGCCGTTTTGAATGTCGTTCTTGTAGGTGCTTTCCAGCTCTTTCTTCAGCGCCGGATTGCTGTCCACGAAATCGGTCAGCGCATTGGCGGCGTTTTCGTTCATGAACTCCGTAACCTCGGGGTCCTTGCTCAGGATCGCGATCTTCTGGTCGATCTCGGCAATGATCTCGTCCGGCGTGCCCTTCAGACCGGCCTGATTGGAAAGCTTCTTCTCCATCTGCGGCAGGTCCCACATGCCGGATTGCTGCCCGATGGCCACCAGATCACGTCCTGTGCGCAGATCCTGCAGGACCGCCGCCTTCTCTTTCGGCGAGAAGCGGTCGGGGTCACGGAAGATTTCGTCGTCGAATTGCTTCGTATTGACCCCCGCAACCGAATTACGATCCGCGGCATCGACGACCATGTGGATCGCGGATTCCGCGTCTTTGGGCGCTTCCTTTTCGATCCAGTGCGAAATGTCCTTCTTCGCCAGCAGGCCATCGGAATCATAGCGCAGCTTGTCCAGACTGGTTTCCAGCGCCGAGAAGCTGCCGGGATTGCTCCAGAAATCGATGGCTTCACCGAATTTGCCGTCAAGACCCGGATATTCGTCCTTGAACTGTTGCAGCTTCTCGACCGTCATGAATTCGCCGCCGCCGGTCGCCTTCATCACCGTGTCGAAATTGTCGTGCAGGATTGACGCATATTCGGTGATCTTCTTCGACGCGCCGTCGGCGTCGGGGTTCTTTTCCAGATATTTATCGAACTGATCGCCCGAGGCCATCTCTGCCTCAAGGCTGTCAAAACCGTATTTGCCGAAATCCTGCAAACGGCCCGCCTCGGTCCCGTTCTCGGCCTCGCCGCTATTGGTGAAGCCATCGACCTTGCCGTTATCGACCTTGTCACCCGCCTGCGGCTTGCCGCTGCTGTCATATTTCTCGATCCGCTCCAGCACCTGCTTGGCGCGGTAGGCCGCATCGGCATCGGTTTCGAAATCGCCGACCCGGCTTTTCAGCAGATCGCGGACACCGCTTTGATTGCCCAGATCGCGCAAGACCGGCGTGCCGTTCACGATATCCCTGGCCGAGCGGTCATCACCCTCGGGGCGTTCCCATTCGATCCCAAGCGCCTCGGCCTTTTCGCGGCTTTCGGCATCATTCCCGACCTCGGAATAATCAGGGACATTGCCCTTCAGATTGCCAAAGCCGTATTTGCCGAAATCCTTCAGGCGGCCCGCTTCGGTATCGGGTTTGGCCTGATCGCTGCCGGTGAAACCGTCAACACGGTCGTTGCCGACATGCTTGTCGTTGCGGGTATTCCCTTCGCCATCGAACATCTCGATATGGTTCAGAACCTGCTCGGCGCGATAGGCGGCATCCGGGTCACGCTCGAAATCGCCGACCCGGCTTTTCAGCATGTCGCGGACATCCTCTTGATTGCCCAGATCACGCAACAGGGGCGAGCCCTGAATGATGTCATGGGCTGAACGGCCATCGCCTTCGGGACGTTCCCATTTCAGGCCCAAGGCTTCGGCCTTCTCACGCTCGGCCTCTTCATCCTTGATCTCGACCTTGTCGCCCGCCTCGATGGCAGAGCGGTCTTCCAGCTTGCCGTTCAGGTGGGTGAAGCCGTATTTGCCAAAATCCTGAAGCCGGGCGGCCTCGGTCTCGGGGCGCGCCTCGTCGCTGCTGGTAAAGCCGTCGATCTTGTCATTGCCGCGCGACCGATCACGCTTGATCTGCTTTCCATCGCTGTCGAATTGCTGAACATGCTCCAGCACCTGCGCCGCGCGATAGGCGGCATCGGCGTCAGTGTCGAAATCGCCGACACGCTCTTTCAGCATGTCCTTGACGCCGCTTTGATTGCCCAGATTCCGCAGCAAAGGATAATCGCTCAGGATATCCTTCGCCGAGCGGTCATCGCCTTCCGGGCGTTCCCATTGGATGCCCAATTCTTCCGCGTCGCTCTGGGCCGATTCTTTGTCAGAGGTCTCTGGCAGCTCGTTCAGATCGCCGGACAGGGCCTCGAAGCCGTATTTGCCAAAGTCCTGAAGCCTGCCCGCCTCGGTTCCATGCCTGGCCTCGTCGCTATTGGTGAAGCCATCGACTTTGCCGTTCGCGACATTCTTGCCGACGATGGCTTCGCCTTCCGCGTCGAACCGCTCGACATGGCGCAGAACCTGTGAAGCCCGGTAGGCTGCATCGGCATCGGTTTCGAAATCGCCGACCCGTTCCTTCAGCCGTTCCTTGACATCGCTCTGATTGCCGAGGTTCTTCAGCAGCGGATCGCCGTCGATGATATCTTGCGCCGATCGGTCGTCATCCTCGGGCCGTTCCCATGCGATGCCAAGCGCTTCCGCCTGTTCGCGGGCATCCTCATCGTCAGCCGCATCAAGCTGGTTCGGCAATTCGCCCTGAAGATGGTCAAAGCCGTATTTGCCGAAATCCTGCAAACGCCCGGCCTCGGTGCCGTTCTTCGCTTCGCCGCTTTTGGTGAAGCCATCAACGACACCATCGCCCACCTTCTTGCCGTTCTGTTCCTTACCGTCGCTGTCGAAGCGCTCGATATGGTTCAGAACCTGCGAGGCCCGATAGGCGGCATCGGCGTCATTCTCGAAATCGCCGACGCGGTCCTTCAGCATGTCCTTGACGCCGCTCTGGTTGCCCAGATTCTTTAGCAGCGGGTCCTTGTCGATGATGTCCTGCGCCGACCGCTTATCGTCAGAGGGGCGTTCCCACCTGATGCCAAGCGACTTCGCCTTATCCTTGGCCTCCGGGTCCATCCACGCCGAATCCGCGTCCTTCAGGTTCCCGTTCAGATGTTCAAACCCGTATTTGCCGAAATCCATCAGGCGACCGGCCTCGGTGCCGTGGATGACCTGTTCATTCGGGGTAATGCCGTTGATGCGCCCGTCGCCGACGCCCTTGCCCGCGATCCTGTCGCCGTTGCTGTCGAACTTTTCGATATGTTCCAGCACCTGAACCGCGCGATAGGCGGCATCCGCATCGGTTTCGAAATCCCCGACGCGCTCCTTGAGCTTGTCCCGTATCTTCTCCTGATTGCCGAGGTCTTTCAGCACCGGATGGTTATCCAGAATATATTTGGCAGAGCGATTGTCGCCGTCCGGCCGCTCCCACTCGATACCAAGCTTTTCCGCTTCCTCGCGCGCATCACCGGCTTCCGGCATCTGGGCGGCCAACCGGATCGCCGGCGGAAATTTCCCCCCTGTAACAGCATCACGGCCCGCAGTCTGGTTAGGTTCAGTACCGACTTCCATCTGTCACTCCGTCAATGGAGACGCCCTGAGCGTTCTTCGCGATGAGCAATGATATGGCGCTCACCACACGCAGAAGACGTGTTAATGCGAAATTTTATCAAACTGTTACAATGCGATAACGTGATTCTGAGTATGCCCCGGAAATCACGTCTTAGAAGAAAATATTTCCCGCGCTCATGGCGTGGGCAATTTCTTGCCGATCGGACAATTGCTCAGATCCACTCACACTGCCGATAAAGGAGGTAAAGAGGCCCCAAACCCGCATTTGCGAGGTCGTGTTGTGGCGCGCGGAATATGCGGCCTCTTGCCAATGCAGCTTCGCGATCTGGCCCGTAAACAACCCCGTCAGGATGCTGTATCAATCGCTATAAGCCTCACCCACCTCTTCCATGACGATCTCCAGCGGGGTGATGCTGGCTGCGGTCACATACCAGGCCTCGGGATCGACGAGGATCACCTTCCCGTTCTGCCAGGCGCGGGTTTCGCGCAGCAATGGGTTTTCCAGCGACGCCACGTCGATCACATCGCGCCGCTCCATCACCGCCGTGCGATCAATCACGAAAATCATGTCGGGGTTGGTGGCCTGAATGAACTCGCTGGTGACGGGCTGACCATGCAGCGCGCTGTCACCTTCGGGATTGGCGGGCTTCACCCCGAATGCGTCAAAAACGAAGCCATAGCGCGAAGCCGTGCCGAATGCGCTAAAGGCGCCATTGTTATGCATGACAATCAGCGCGCGTTCCGGCCTGTCCTTCGTCAGAGCCTGCACGTCCGCGAGTTTCCGGTCGAACTCTGCCAAAACCTGCTGCGCGCGGTCTTCTTTTCCGAATATCTGCGCCAGTAACAGAAAATGGTCGCGAACAATGCCGATATGATCGGCGCTGCTGTCGCGATAATCGACGTCGAAATGGATCACCGGGGCAAAGCGCGACATTTCGGCATAATGCTCGGCCTGAAGCGATGTGATCAATATCAGGTCCGGGCGCAGTGCGTGGACCTTTTCGATGTTCGGCTTGACGATGAATCCCAGATCGGCAACGGCAGCGTCGTCACGGTATTTCTCAAGGAAATGTGGCACGAAATCCTTGGGGGCCCCGGCGACCGGCACGCCAAGACGGTCAAGGAAGTCGAGCTCGTTCATGTCAAGCGCAGCGACGGTCAAGGGACGCTGCCCGATCACTGTTTCGCCCAGCGAATGTGTCACGGTAATCGGCGCGAAATCATCGGCCCTGGCCGGAATAGCGGCGGTCAGCGTGGTCAGAACCAACGCGAATGCCATCAGCCTTTGAAGCCTGATCATTCTGTCTCTCCTTTGGTGAAATAGTCACAAAGCCGACCTGTTGGCCGGTTCAGGATTTCGCAGCGCTGATCGAACAGATCACTCAGCCGCGACGGGGTCGCGAGCTCATCGACAGTGCCCGCCGAATGCACCCGCCCCCCCTTCAGCGCCAGAATTCGGTCGGCAAAGTTGATCGCGAAATTGATGTCATGGATGACCAGAACGACCGTCCGGCCAGTCCCGTCGCACAGTTCGCGCAGCGCCGACATGATTTGCACGCCATGATGAATATCGAGATTGTTGAGCGGCTCATCGAGCAACAAGCAGGGCGTCTCCTGTGCGATGGTCATGGCAAGGAATGCCATCTGACGTTGACCGCCGCTAAGTTCGTCGATCCGGGCGTGGCGCATCTGGTCCAGCGACAGGAACGAGATCGCATGATCCACCGCGCGGCGATCATCTGCTGTCAGTCGGCCCCTGCTATAGGGAAAGCGCCCGAAGCTGACCAAATCTTCAACCGTCAGCCGCAGATCCAGCGCGGGCATCTGGCGCAGCGTCGCGACCTGCCGTGCATAATCGGCAATCGGAATCTGCACGATGTCGCGGCCGCTCAGGGTGATGGTGCCTGCGCCCGGAGCCAACAGGCGGGCGATCAGCATCAGCAACGTGGACTTGCCCGCCCCATTCGGGCCGATCAGCGCCGTCAGTTGCCCGGCCGGAAATTCGGCGCTGACATCGGACAGAACCTGCCGGGAACCATAGCTTTTGCAAAGGCCGTCAACGGCGATCATCCTTGCCTCCCGGATCGCAGCATCAGTGCCAGAAACCAGACGCCGCAGGTCAGATTGATAAGGATCCCGACTGTGGTTCTGGAATCGAAGACCTGCTCGACCATGATCTGCGCAATCAGGAACATCGCGATGGCAATGGCCGCGCCAATCGGTAGCAGCCTGCGATGTCTGGCATCCGGTGCAAGCAGATAGGCAACATTGGCCACGAAGATGCCCATGAAGGCACTTGGCCCGATCAGGCTGGTCGAGACCGCCACCAGAACCGAGATCAGCGCCAGCAGAAATCGCACCATCGCTCGGTGATCAACGCCCAGTGAAATCGCCTGATCGCGGCCAAGGGCCAGCACGTCCAGCACTCTCAGACTGCGCCACCCTGCAGCGATCACCAGCGCCAGCAGCGCCGCCGACCAGACAAGCCGGACAGAATCGACCCGGTCGAAAGACATCTGCGCGAAGCTTTGGAAAACCGCGAACTCTCCGGGACTGATGCGCAGTTGCACAAACTGGGTGAAGGTCGTGATCACCATGGTCAGCACCAGTCCGACCAGCAGCAGAAGCCAGACATTGTTTCGCCCGTCCCGAAACAGCCAGCGATGCAAGGCCAGCGACCACGCCAGCATGATCATAATCGAGGTGATAAAATTGCCGTTCGTGCCCATCAATCGCAGACTGGCGGTGCCAAGTGACAGGATCATCAGCGACTGCCACATCAGATAGACCGCCTCATATCCCATGATCGACGGTGTCAGGATGCGATTGCCGGTCAGGGTCTGGAAGGTGATCGAAGAGAACGCCACCGCGATGCCGCAGATCACCATTGCGGCAAGCCTGCCGAGCCGTCTGGGGATCACGTAGTCCATATCGAGGCCCGACCCCGGCAACACGTAAAGCGCCGCCAGCGCCAGAAGGCCCGTCAGGATCAGCGCCACCCTCATCAGCCGACCCTCTTCAGGATGAGCGCAAGAAAGATCAGCCCACCGATCCCGCCGACCGTCATCCCGATCGGCACTTCATAAGGCCGGATCACCAGTCGGCCCAGAATGTCGCAGACCAGAAGCAGAACCGCCCCGCCGAACCCGACCAACGGCAGGGTCCGTGAAAGGTTGTCGCCCTTCCACAGCGTGACGAGATTCGGCACGACCAGACCCACAAACGGGATCGCACCTACGGTAATGACCGTGACCGACACCGTGGCCGATACCAGCATCAGGCTCAGCAGGACCATACCCTCCCACCGAAGGCCAAGACTGCGGGACATCTCTTGCCCCATACCCATGAGGGTGAGGCGATGCGCGAATAGGCTGGTCAGAACGACGACAGGCAGGATCAGCCAGACGATTTCGTAATTGCCCTGCACGATCTTCGAGAAATCGCCAAGCAT
Organism: Paracoccus caeni; assembly: GCF_016629665.1. Classification (GTDB taxonomy): domain Bacteria; phylum Pseudomonadota; class Alphaproteobacteria; order Rhodobacterales; family Rhodobacteraceae; genus Paracoccus; species Paracoccus caeni. The sequence goes on along the minus strand of NZ_JAEPRQ010000001.1, from coordinate 15,710 downwards.
CCAGCCCTGTATGCTTTGCAGTATGTTGCGACTGTAGCCATAAAGATCAGCCAGCGCGCCAAGCACCGCGCCATACATCAGCCCGATCACCGGAACCAGCACGACATTGCGGAGCCGGATGCGGGTAATCAGCGCAACCCAGATCAGGCTGGCGACGAAGCAGAACGCCATCGCCATGACCATCCGCGCGCCCTGCCCCTGTCCCGGCATCAGCGTCAGTGCGACAAGAATACCCAGCTTCGCCGCTTCCAACCCGCCAGTCGTTGCTGGCTCGACGAAACGGTTGCGGACCACGTGCTGCAGGATCACCCCGCAGACCGCCAGCCCGATACCCGTCAGGATCAGGGTTGCAAGGCGCGGTATACGGCTTGCCGTCAGCGTCAGCCATGCCTCTCGGTCCAGCGACCACAGCGCGGAAAGGCTCATCCGCCCGGCCCCGATAGAGATCGAGGCAAGACATAGAAAGAGAAAGGCGACAGGTAAGGCAACGCGGATCACGGCTCGCCTCGTGCGCCGCCGGAACTTCCATTCTTGATCAGCTTGCCCTGCGCCAATGTCAGGATTCGGTCGGCCATCCGCAGTGTCGCAGGTCGGTGTGCAATCACGATGATCGTGGCTTTGCCGCGCAGACCAGCCAGCGCATCGGCGATGATCGCCTCATTCTCCGCATCAAGCGCCGCCGTCGCCTCATCGACCAGCAGGATAGGGGCACGCTTGATCAGGGCGCGCGCGATGGCAACCCGCTGACGCTCGCCGCCCGATAGCAGGCTGCCCGCCCCCCCCACCTCGGCCTCAAGTCCGTCAGGCAGGCGGGCGATGATCTCATCCATCCCGGCAAGCCGGATCGCCTCGGCCAATTCCGCGTCGCTGGCCCGGGCCCGGCCAAGCAGGATATTCTCGCGGATCGTGCCGGAAAACAGCCAGCTTTCTTGAAAAACCTGGCTGATACTGGCTGTCAGATCACGGGCACCGATACAGCGCAGATCGATTCCACCAATGGCGATGCAGCCATCTTCGGGGTCAAGAAACCGCGCAACCAGCCGCAATATCGTCGTCTTCCCTGACCCCGAGGCACCGACAAGCGCAACCATCTCGCCCGGAGCGATACGGAACGAGACATCATCCAGAACCGCAAGGGCGCCGGGGCTGTAACGGAAGGTCACATTCCGCAGTTCAACCGTGCTGTCTGCGGGTAACTGTGGCCGATCTGGTTCCGGCAAGGGCGTGGCAGACAGGATCGCGTCAATCGCATCAAGTTGGCCGCGCGCACCATGTAACGCCCCGGCATAGGCTGCGACTTCCAACAGCGGCTCGACGAAGCGACTGGCCAGCAACAACGACACGACCGCCGCGATAATCGTTTGGGACGATGCACCTGGCGCCAGTTTTTGCAAACCAATGATCAGCAGCCCGGCAAACACCGTCTGCACCAGCCAGCCGTTCATTATCCCCGACAGAAGCGACAACCGGATCAGCCGGCCCCCCGTCTTCTGCTGGAACGCGACCGCCTGATCCAGAAAATCCGTGCCGCCGCCAAATGCCCGCATGACGGCCTGATCGTGCGCAAACTCGACCGCTCGGGCGCTGGTTTCCGCTGCGCTTTGATGCCACACGGCATCTGCAGATGCGCCTAGACGCGCCGCAAGACCAAAGACCACCGCCATAATCGGCAAGGCCACCAGCGCCAACAGGCCCATTCGCCAGTCTAGTGCAAGCAAGGCCAATGACACCGTGACCGGCACCACCATCCCCGACAGAACCGGGGTAAAGACATGCGCCGGAAGCTGCGCCACCTCCATCACGCCATCTGTAATGACGTGGCTTAAGCGGGCGGTGTTATCGGGCGTGAACCAGCCTGCTGGCAGCGACGAGACGTGATTGCCGATCCGCGCGCGACCCCGGCCAAGCACCGCAATGCCAACATCGACACCGGCCATCTCGACGCGCCTGCGCCACAGCCAGCAGATCAATACTCCGATCAGCATCGCGCAAAGCCATGGCAGTGCCGCGCGAATGTCCCCGTGTAGAAGGCGGGTCAGCACCGGCGCGATTGCCGCGATGGTCAGCCCGTTCAATACCCCAGAGACCAGCGCCAGCCAGATATAACGCCGCAGAACCGTGTGATCGGGGCCCAGAAGATGCGTAAGACCTCGGATCATCGCCGGTCCTCTGGCGCACCGCCATAACCACCCGCAGACCAGAGCCGCGCATAAAGCCCGCCCGCCGCTAACAGCATCTGGTGGCAGCCATCCTCGACAATGCGCCCCTGATCCATGACGATAATCCGGTCCGCTGCAAAAATGGTATCAAGCCGATGCGCGATCGTCAGAACGGTGCGGCCCTGCGCGAACCGCGCCAGCGTCGCCTGCACCAATGCTTCGTTTTCAAGATCGATGGCCGAAGTTGCCTCGTCCATCACCAGCACCGGCGCATCCAACAGCACCGCGCGAGCGATGCTGACACGCTGCGCCTCGCCCCCCGACAGCCGCGTGTCATCACCGACAACCGTGTCATATCCGTTCGGCAGCGCCATGATCCGGTCATGGATAGCTGCGGCGCGCGCCGCCGCCTCGACCTCGGCGCGGCTCGCCGTCATACGGCCAAGCGCGATATTGTCGTGCAGACTGGCACGGATCAGCCGGACATCCTGAAGGACAAAGCCGATATGGCGGTATAGTTCGGCGTTTCCGATCTGGCGCAGGTCGGCGTCGCCCAATGTGATCTGGCCCCGCGATGGATCGTCAAAGCGCAGCAGCAGCCGCCCCAGTGTCGATTTGCCAGCGCCGGACGGGCCGACCAGCGCGGTGACGCTGCCCTCTTCCAGCGTCAGATCGATATCCGACAGGACGGTATGGCCACCGTCTTGCACATGGCTGACCCCGTGAAAGCTGATCTTATAGCCGCGTGGCTTTCGCTGCGCCTCGGGCGACGGCTCGGGCAGAGGAGGCGTGGCCAGAACGGCGCAGATCCGTTCCGCTGCCCCCGTGGCGTTGGCGACAGCGTGACCAAGAAAGCCGAAAAGCATCAGCGGGGCAGAGATGCCCGGCGCGATCAACAGAAAGGCCGGCAAAACCGCAGGTTTAATGACCCCAGCCGCGATGAAAACCGTGCCAACACCCAATGTCACGCCCAGCACCGTCACGGGCGCGATCACGGCGTTTGCATTCGCCATCGGCGCGATCAGCGGGCGGGTAAATCCCAGAAAAGCGGTCGCGAAATCGCTCACAGCGGCATGATAGCGATCCGAGGCCCGGCCTGTCTCGCCAAAGGTCTTCAGCACAGGCAGGCCCTGAAGGAATTCCACCACCGCATTATTGATCCGCGCCTGCCCGTCGATGAAAGCCTGCATGCGTTCGGCACTGATGGATCGCTTTGCTGCACCAAAGATCAGGTAGAACAGCGGAAATGGCAGCAAGGCTGGCAATGCCAATCGCCAGTCGATCCAGAACAGAAACAAGACCGATGCCATCATTGCACCGATACAGCGCGCCCTGGTCGTATAGTAATGCGCGCTCAGGCCGTGCAGCGCGGCGATATCGTCCTGCAGAAACTGCTTGATCTCGCCGGATTCGTGGCGACCGAACCAGCCCAGCGGCAGGCGGGACAGATGGTCGGCAAGTTGAAGCCTCAGGCCTGTTGTCAGCCGGTTATCTGCCAGATGCGCCAGAAACTCAGACAGCGTCATCAGTGCAAGTCCAAGGCCAAGCCAAAGCAGGCAGAATACGACCAGCGGCGCGACCGGCACCATGCCCCCGTTCAGCGCAAGCTGAGCCGCATGACCAATCCCGGCCAGCGGGATCAGCGTCAGGCCCTGCCCGGCCCCGGCCAGCACCATTGCCAGCCAAAGCCGTGCACGGATCGGCCGCAGCAATAGCCGGACCGGAGATAACGGGGCGGTCAAGACGGAGGCTGTATCGTGACTCATTGCCAATGGTCCACCGGGCGGAGGTGTGGCGGCAGCGAATAAGCCGCTGTCACCGTTTCAGATGGTAAGGAAAAAGGTCGGATCAGAAGTCCATCGACGCCGACAGCAATAACGTGCGTGGCGCACCATAGCCGCCCGACAGATTGCCTCCGACCCAGTAGGCTTCATCCGTCACGTTCTGAACCGAGGCCCGCAGAGACAAAGGATTGCCGCTGATCTGGGTCTCATAGCGCGCACCAAGATCAAGAACGGTATAGGAGGGCAGCGACAGGCTGTTGTCGTTGTTCGCATAGCGCTTGCCGATATGATTCAGGTTGCCGGTCAGGGTCAGGCCGGGCAGCGAGGGCAGATCATATTCCAGACCAAGCTTTGCCATGAAGGCCGGGGTGCCCGCCGCCGTCTTGCCGTCATTCGCAGGATCGCTGGCGCTGGTGACCTTGGCATCGATATAGGATGCACCGCCAAGCAGACGCAGCCCGGGCTGGATTTCACCGAAGACATTGGCCTCGACACCCCGATTACGCTGCTCTCCATAAACGCCGTAAACCATGCTGACCGGGTCCAGATAGGCGCTTGGCTTTTCGATCTGGAACAATGCCAGCGTCGTGGTGAAACCGCCCAAATCCCATTTGCCGCCGATCTCGACCTGTTTGGTCTGATAGGGCGCCAGCACCTGACCGGCATTCACCGCCGTCACCGGTGCTGCCTGCCCCGCGCTGAGCCCTTCGATATAATTTCCATAGAAAGACAGGTTCTCGGCGGCCTTGTAAACGACGGCGAAGGCGGGCGAAGTCCGGCTGGAATCATAGGTTGATGCAGCGCTCCGAACGCCCGCCGGATCAATCAACACGTTGCGGCTTTCGATCTTCTGATGGCGCAGCCCGAAGGTCAGTTGCAGCCTGTCCTGCAGAACGCTGATCGTGTCGCCCACGCCGATGCTGGTCAGCTTCTGCCCAATGATCTGGGTGGGGCCGCCCGCGTCATAGTTCGTCAGATCCGGGGCAAGTCCCCAATCCGGATCGGCGATATTCGTATCCGAGGTGACACCAAGACGCGCATCCTTGAAGGTATTCGTCGAACGGTAGTGGGTCGCGGTGATAGTCCAGTCATGGTCAGCGCCGCCGGTGGAAAAGTTGCCACGCAGCCCGACCTCACCCGATTCCTGCGTTCCCTGGCGTTTCGAGCGGATGCCACTGACCAGAAGATCGCCATCGTTGTTGGCGATCATGCTCGAGGTGACCAATGCGTCATAACCGCCGGTCTTGCGACCAAAGCTTGCCCAGGCGGTCACCGCATCCGTCAGATCGATCTCGCTGCGCAGCACAAATGTCTCGGTCTCATTGGTGTTATAGGACCACGGCGCGGCAAGCGGGTTTTCCCCATTGCGTGCCGCCGGCAGCACGGTCACATCGGGCCCTAAGGAAACACCGAAGTAATTGACCCCGTTCATGTCCTCGCGCAGCTTGTAGTAGTCAAGGAAGACCCGCGCCCGGTCACCCCGCCAATCGAGCGCGACAGCACCCATATCGACGCCATGCTTTTCACCGTCGGTTGCCGTATCGCCATCGCGCGAGACCGCGTTGACCCGCAAGCCCCATTCCTTATCGGCGCCGAACCGGCGACCGATATCGGCATGAACGCCCAGCAGGCTATCTGCGGCATAGGTCGTGGTCAGCCGGGTCAAAGGCTGATCCGCCGCCCGTTTCGGCACCAGCGCCACCGCGCCACCGACGCTCCCCCCCGGAGGCATACCGTAGAGGAAGGTCGATGGCCCCTTCAGCACCTCGACCCGTTCGGCAAATTCCGTCGTCCCGCGCATGTTGGGTGCCATGCCGATCAGCCCGGCGAACAACAGGTCATCGGCTGAGCTGGAAAAGCCACGGATCGTGTAGGTCTCAAAAATATTGCGCTTGTTCGGAACAAAGACCGAAGGATCGGTCGCGCCGATGACCGCACCGATATCCTGCGCCTCGCGATTCTGGATATGGCTCTCGGTATAGGCGACCGTGCTGTAGGGCGTGTCCATAATGTCCTTGTTGCCCAACAGGCCGACACCGCTTCCGGTGGCAACCTGCCCGCCCGAATATTCCGCAGGGAGCTGACCCGCCGCGCTGAGAACAATTGTATCCAGCACGACAGCCTCCGTCGTGGCGGGACTTTTCGCCGCTTCTGCATCGGCATTCTGCGCCAGTGCAGGGCCGGGCGAAGCCGCGGCACAAGCAATGCCAAAGAACATCGTGGACAGAAGAAGCCGTCTCACAGCAAGCCGCCGCGGGAATGATCCGGGGGCCCGGATCTGGTCAAAAACGCTCATGGTCAGTGTCCCTGCACTATTTAGTTGCATGATACTAAACTAAATATAGTTGCATGCCGATAAACTAATCGACAGAAACAGTCAACTTCTGTCGCTGGCTCGTGACAACAGGCCGGATTTGTTAGAAAAAGAGACGCTTATTTCATGACCAACCAACAACGCCGCAGCGCGTAAGCCGCAGCCAGAGCGCGAAAGAAAGCCAGTGATTCCAGACAAGAATGCGCCTCCGCGCGGTCGCCCCCCCACCATCACGCGCGAACGGATTGCCGATGCGGGCATCAAGATCGGCCTGCCTGATCTAACCGTTATCGGCGTGGCAGCACATCTTGGGGTCAGCCATATGGGGCTTTACAAGCATATCTCTGGGCTCGATGAGCTTCGACAGATCGTGGCAGAAGCGATATTTCTGCGCTGGCAGTTTCCGCCGCCGATCAAGGCCGCAGATGGGTCGCTTGAAAGCTATCTCACGACCTTTGCCGAATCGATCTGGAGCCTTGTCGAGGCTCATCCCGGCGTCGCACCCTATCTGCTGCGTGGCGACATGATCACAAGGGCGATGATCGATAAGATTGTGGCGCATCAGGAGGAAATGACCCGCATCTGCGGCATCACCTTCGCGCAGTCGCGTTGGCTGTTGTTGACGATTGCGTTTCACTGTGTCGCGGTGGCGGATACGGTGTTGCCCAAGATCGATATGGACTGCAACCAAGACTTGGACCGCCCCGACGGAGCAAGCGCGATTCACGCGGAACATCGAAATGGCATCCGCGCGCTGATCGTTGGCTCACTGGCTATTCTGGACGAAATCACCACCATTCCTTACCCGGTCGAGGCCACGATGAGATACGAAAGCTGACGGTGGGAATGAGGGATAATAACTCGCGACGGATCTGAGGGAATGACATCCGATCAGCTCAGCATTTGCACCTGTCACAGCAGGGATCCATCTTAGAAATCCGGCATGAAAACGGACGCATGTAAGCGGATCGAACACACCAAGCTGCGCGACGCAGAACCAATGCCGGGATACGGTCCACCCGCAACGGAACATAGACGAGGGCGCGTGTGGACGCGCCCCCGAAATCGACAGGCTTATTCCTGCCAGCGCTTGATCAGCTCTTCATAGGCGATCGTGACCGGAGTGGGCTTTTCATTCTCCAGCTTCGGTTTCGGTGCGCCCGGTTGGTCGAACCAGTATTGCGGATCCTGCGGCTCGTTCAGGACCGGGCCAAGATCGCCTTGCACGCCGGAACGCTCAAGCCGGTCCAGCACCGCTTCCTGCTGTTCGCAAAGCGCATCCAGCGCCTCTTGCGCGGTCTTCGCACCCGACGAGGCATCGCCGATATTCTGCCACCAAAGCTGCGCCAGACGCGGATAATCGGGCACGTTCAGCCCGGTATCCGACCAGCGGGTACGATCGGGCGAACGGTAGAACTCAACCAAGCCGCCCAGTCTCGGTGCCCGCTCGGTGAAGCTTTCGTGCCGGACCGAGCTGTCGCGCACGAAGGTCAGGCCGACATGCGATTTCTTGGTATCGACGGTTTTCGACACGATGAACTGCGCGTAAAGCCAGGCCGCCTGCGCCCGGTCCACCGGGGTCGAGGTCATCAGCGTGGCCGAACCCACGTCCTGATAGCCGACCTTCATCCCCTCTTCCCAATAGGCGCCATAGGGCGACGGGGCCATGCGCCATTTCGGGGTGCCGTCTTCATTCATGACCGGCAAGCCCTCTTTGACCATGTCGGCGGTGAAGGCGGTGTACCAGAACATCTGCTGGGCGATATTGCCCTGCGCCGGGACCGGACCGGCCTCGCCGAAGGTCATGCCGGCAGCGGCGGGCGGGGTGTAGTTTTGCAGCCAGTCGATATATTTCTGGATCGCATAGACGGCAGCCGGGCCATTGGTATCGCCACCGCGCGCCACACAGGAACCCACGGGCTGATAGTTTTCGTTGACGCGGATGCCCCATTCATCGACCGGGAAGCCGTTCGGCTCACCCTTGTCGCCAGCCCCGGCCATCGACAGCCAGGCATCGGTGAAGCGCCAGCCAAGGCTGGGGTCTTTCTTGCCATAGTCCATGTTGCCATAGACCTGCACGCCGTCGATGGTCTTGCCGGTGAAGAACTTGGCGATGTCCTCATAGGCCGACCAGTTGACCGGCACACCAAGGTCATAGCCGTATTCGGCCTTGAATTCGGCCATGATCTCGGGATCGGTGAACCAGTCGTGGCGGAACCAGTAAAGGTTGGCGAATTGCTGAACCGGAAGCTGGTAAAGCTTGCCATCGGGCGCCGTCGTTGAGGCAAGCCCGATGAAATCGTCCAGATCAAGGTTCGGGTTGGTGACAGACGCGCCCTCGCCCGCCATCCAGTCGGTCATGTTGCGGACCTGCTGATAGCGCCAATGCGTCCCGATCAGGTCGGCATCGTTGATATACATGTCATAGACGTTTTCGCCGGTCTGCATCTGGGTTTGCAGCTTCTCGACGACATCGCCTTCCCCAATCAGGTCGTGGGTGATCTTGATGCCGGTGATCGCGGTGAAGGCCGGGGCCAGCACCTTGCTTTCATATTCATGCGTGGTGATCGTTTCCGACACGATCTTGATTTCCATCCCCTGGAAAGGCTGGGCCGCGTCGATGAACCATTGCATCTCGGCTTCCTGCTCTTCGCGGGTCAGCACCGAAACGTCGCCGATCTCGGCGTCAAGGAACGCTTTCGCAGCGTCCATATCAGCCCAGACCGGTCCCGAAGTCAGCGCCAGCGCCAAGGCGATGGCCGTTGAAGTATGTCGCAGTTTCATGTCTCTCCTCCCTGAAAGAACATTGTGACTGTTTATGTCTCCCGTCACACCCACCGGAACACGGCGGCTGCATAGACGAGGCAGAGGATCAGCCCCCCCCAAAGAGGGGCGCCGAAGGCGGCAAGCCATGCAAGGCAGATAAAGGCAGAGCCAAGCAGGCTGATGAACAGGCGGTCACCGCGTGTCGTCTCGATCCGCAACACGCCGACGCGCGGCGTTTCCGGGTAGCGGATCGCAAGGATCGTCATCAGGATCAGCAACGCGGCGATCACCAGAAAGAAGATCGCGGTCGGCATGGTCCATGCCATCCATGTCAGGTTCATGGCATAACCCCCTTTACACGCGGCCCAGGGCAAAGCCCTTGGCGATGTAGTTGCGGACGAAATAGATCACCAAGGCCCCCGGCACGATGGTCAGCACCCCGGCCGCCGCCAGCACGCCCCAGTCCATCCCCGAGGCCGACACCGTGCGGGTCATGGTCGCGGCGATGGGCTTGGCGTTCACGCTGGTCAGGGTGCGCGACAGCAGCAGTTCCACCCATGAGAACATGAAGCAGAAGAAGGCCGCGACCCCGATGCCGGATGCGATCAGCGGCATGAAGATCTTCACGAAGAAGCGCGGGAAGGAATAGCCGTCGATATAGGCGGTCTCGTCGATTTCCTTCGGCACGCCGCGCATAAACCCCTCAAGGATCCACACCGCCAGCGGCACGTTGAACAGGCAATGCGCCAGCGCCACCGCGATATGCGTATCGAACAGCCCGACCGAGGAATAAAGCTGGAAGAACGGCAGCGCAAAGACCGCGGGCGGTGCCATGCGGTTGGTCAGCAGCCAGAAGAACAGGTGCTTGTCGCCCAAAAACCGATAGCGCGAGAAGGCATAGGCCGCAGGCAGCGCCACACTGATCGAGATGACCGTGTTCATCACCACATAGATCAGCGAGTTGACATAGCCCATATACCAGCTTGGGTCGGTCAGGATGGTCCGGTAATTGGCGAAGGTCAGGTCGCGCGGCCAGAGCGTGAAGGTCGAGGTGATCTCGGTATTGGTCTTCAGGCTCATGTTAACAAGCCAGTAGATCGGCAGCATCAGGAACAGGATATAAAGTCCCATGACAACCGCGCTGCCATTGACGCGCGGCAGGGCACGGCTGCGTTTGGCGGGAAGGGACAGGGTTGCGTCGCTCATTGCATCTCCTCCCGTTTGTCCAGATTGGTCATAACGGTGTAGAACACCCATGAAATCAGCATGATGACCAGGAAGTACATGATCGAAAACGCGGCGGCAGGCCCAAGATCGAACTGTCCGATCGCCATTTTCACCAGATCGATCGACAGGAAGGTGGTGGCATTGCCCGGCCCGCCTCCGGTGACGACGAAGGGTTCGGTATAGATCATGAAGCTGTCCATGAAGCGCAACAGGATCGCAATCAGCAGCACCCCCTGCATCTTCGGCAGCTCGATATAGCGGAACACCTTCCAGCGGCTGGCCTGATCGATCTTGGCAGCCTGATAATAGGCGTCCGGGATCGATTGCAGCCCGGCATAGCATAAAAGCGCGACAAGCGAGGTCCAGTGCCAGACATCCATGACGATCACCGTCACCCAGGCGTCAATGGCGTTGGCGGTGTAATTGTAGTTGATGCCCAGCTTGTCCAGCGTATAGCCCAGCAGCCCGATATCGACCCGCCCGAAGATCTGCCAGATCGTGCCGACCACGTTCCACGGGATCAGCAGCGGCAACGCCATCAGCACCAGACAAAGTGACGCCCAGAAGCCCCGTTTCGGCATGTTCAGCGCCACGAAGATGCCCAGCGGCACCTGAATCGCCAGAATGATGACCGAAAATAGGATCTGCCGCAGCAGCGCATCATGCAGCCGTGACGAGGACAGTGCCTGTTCAAACCATTCCAGCCCGGCCCAGAAGAAGACGTTATTGCCGAACGTATCCTGAACCGAATAGTTTACCACGGTCATCAGCGGGATCACCGCCGAAAAGGCCACCAGCACCAGCACCGGCAGGACCAGAAACCACGCCTTGTTGTTGACGGGTTTATCCATCACGCAGCCTCCCCCAATTGTCCGGCGGGCGCCACGCGCCAATCGTCGGCATAGACGCTGATCCGTTCGGGGCGGAAGGTCACGCGGGTCATATCCGCGCCGATCTCGGCTCCTTCATCAGCGATGATGTTGATTTCGCGGCCAAAGAACTCGGCCCGGACGATCTTGTGGCGGCCCACATCCTCGACCCGGCGCAGCTTGACCGGCAGGCCCTCGCTCGCGCTCAGCCGCACGAATTCCGGGCGAATGCCGATCTGGGTGCGACCGGAAACCGGCCCGTAGCCCGCGCCCAGCGGGACCACGCTGCCTTCGATATGGGCAACGTTCCCCTCGATCCGCGCGTCAAGCAGGTTCATGCCGGGCGAGCCGATGAAATAGCCGACGAAGGTATGGGCCGGGGTCTCGAACAATTCCTGCGCGGTGCCGATCTGGACCACGCGGCCATCATACATGACCACGACTTTCTCGGCGAAGGTCAGCGCCTCGGTCTGGTCATGGGTGACATAGATCATGGTATGGTTGAATTCGCGATGCAGCGATTTCAACTGGGTGCGAAGCTCCCATTTCATATGCGGATCGATCACCGTCAGCGGCTCATCGAACAGGATCGCATTCACATCCTGCCGGACCATGCCACGGCCAAGGCTGATCTTCTGCTTGGCGTCGGCGGTCAGCCCGCGCGCCTTGCGATCTAGCACCGCCTCCATCCCGATCATCTGGGCGATGGCCTGCACGCGCTGGCGGATATAATCGGCATCCATACCGCGATTGCGCAGCGGAAAGGCCAGATTGTCGCGCACGGTCATGGTGTCGTAAACCACCGGGAACTGGAACACCTGCGCGATGTTACGCTCTGCCGTCGGCGCGTCGGTCACGTCGCGGTCGCCGAACAACACCCGCCCCTGACTGGGTCTGAGCAGCCCCGAGATGATGTTGAGCAGCGTGGTCTTGCCACAGCCGGACGAGCCGAGCAGCGCATAAGACGCGCCGTCTTCCCAGACATGGTCCATTTCCTTCAGCGCGAAATCCTGCGGCCCCTTTGGTTGGGGCACATAGGAATGCGCGAGGTTGGACAGGGTAATTTTTGCCATGATCTCCCCCCTTTCGGCGTCAGGCAGCGGCTGCATAGGGGGCGGATGCCACCAATGCGCCGTCCTCGCCGAAAACATAGACAAAGGCCGGATCCAGCCGGATTGTCAGCTCATCCCCCGCCACGTAATCTTGCACCCCCGGCAGCAGGCCCACCCAACGGTCGCCGCCGTGATCCAGATGCACGAAGGTCTCGGACCCGGTGATCTCGGTGACCGCCAGTGTGCAGCGAAACTCCAGCGCGCCGCCTGCCGGCGTGCCGGGGCGGGCGATTTCGATGTGATTGGCGCGGAAACCGGCCAGATAGCGGCCATCGGGAATGCCAGCGAATGTGCCGCCCGCCGGGGCATTCTGCCCCTCACCGAACAACAGCCGCGCTCCGGCCTTGGTGACCGGCAGGAAATTCATCGGCGGGTCCGAGAATACCCGCGCCGTCGTCGCATCCTTCGGCTGGCGATAGACCAGAGGCGTCGGGCCGAATTGCGTCACCCGGCCTTCCCACAGCGTCGCGGTATTGCCGCCCAGCAGCAACGCTTCTTCCGGTTCGGTGGTGGCATAGACGAAGATCGCGCCGGAGGCCTCGAATATCTTCGGGATCTCGGTGCGCAATTCCTCGCGCAGCTTGTAGTCCAGATTGGCCAGCGGCTCATCCAGCAGCACCAGCCCGGCGCCCTTGACCAACGCACGGGCCAGCGCGCAACGCTGCTGCTGGCCGCCCGACAGTTCCAACGGCTTGCGCTGCAACAGCGGCGTCAGTTTCATCATCTCGGCGGTGGCGCGGACGGCGCTGTCGATTTCTGCCTTCGATTTGCGCTGCAACCGCAGCGGCGAGGCAATGTTGTCGTAAACGGAAATCGACGGGTAGTTGATGAATTGCTGATAGACCATCGCGACCTTGCGGTCTTGCACCCGCATACCGGTCACGTCCTTGCCGTCCCAGATGATGCGCCCAGCGGTCGGCACATCCAGCCCCGCCATCAGCCGCATCAGGCTGGTCTTGCCTGACAGGGTCGGGCCCAGCAGCACGTTCATCGTGCCCTTTTCCAGCACCAGCGACGTGGGCGCGATATGCGTGCGCGCACCGACCTCTTTGCTGACGCCGATCAGTTCCAGTGCCATCAGGGCCTCCTCCCTATTCTGCGGCGCAGCCTTCCCGACGATGCGCGGCAACGGCACCCGTCATGAAGTCGCTTAGTGTCGTCACCTGCTCCTCGGTCAGGTGTAGTCCCAGTTTCGAACGTCTCCAGACGATATCATCGGCGGTGCGCGCGAATTCCTTGGCGATCAGCCAGTTTACCTCGGCCTCGGTCAAAGTCGCGCCGAAATCGCGGCCCAGATCGGCGGTACTGGTCGCGCCGTTCAGGATCTGCCGTGAATCGATGCCATAGGTCCGCACCAATCGCCCGGCCCAGGCTGCTGCCAGGAACGGATATTCCGTCAGCAGCGCCTGTTTCAGCTTGTCGACCCCATCGACCGGGAAATCCCCTCCGGGCAGCGCCACGCCCGCCGTCCATTTGCCCGAGGCTTGCGGGAAATGCGGGGCAAGCTTGGCCAGCGCAGCCTCGGCCAGACGCCGATAGGTGGTGATCTTGCCGCCAAACACGTTCAACAGCGGCGCCTGTCCATCGGCGGCATCCAGCGTCAGCACATATTCCCGCGTCGCTGCTGTCGCCGATTTCGCGCCGTCATCATAAAGCGGCCGCACCCCGGAATAGCTCCAGACGATATCGTCCGGGGTGACCGGGTTGGCGAAATATTGCGAGGCGAAAGCGCAAAGATATTCCTTTTCGGCATCGGTGCAGGTGACATTGCCGGGATCGCCCTTGTGGTCCTGATCGGTGGTGCCGATCAGGGTAAAGTCCTGCTCATAGGGGATCGCAAAGATGATCCGCCCGTCCGAACCCTGAAAGAAATAGCAGCGGTCGTGGTCGAACAGGCGGCGGGTGACGATATGGCTGCCACGAACCAGACGCACACCCTCGGTCGAGGGGACGTGGATACGGTCACGGATGATCTCGCCGGCCCAGGGGCCGCCCGCATTGACTAGCCCACGGGCGCGGACGGTTTCGCTGCGGCCATCGTCATGGGTCATCTCGATCACCCACAACCCCGCTTCGCGATGGGCGGAGTCAACCCGGGTCCGGGTAAGGATACGAGCGCCGCGATCCGAGGCGTCACGGGCATTCAGCGCCACCAGCCGCGAATCCTGCACCCAGCAGTCTGAATACTCGAATGCCTTCATGTATTTCGGCTGCAAGACCCGCCCGGCAGGATCGGTGGTCAGATCAACCGAGGATGTCGCCGGCAGAATTTTCCGCCCGCCCAGATGGTCGTAAAGAAACAGCCCCAGCCGGATCAGCCATGCTGGGCGACGCCCCTTTAGCCACGGCATGAACAGCCCCAAAAGTCGCGAGGCCGGAGTTTCACCTTCAAACCGCATATCCGGGTGATAGGGCAGCACGAAGCGCATCGGCCATGAAATATGCGGCATGGCGCGCAGCAGGGTTTCCCGCTCGATCAGCGCTTCGCGGACCAGCCGGAATTCGAAATATTCAAGATAGCGCAGCCCGCCGTGAAACAGCTTGGTCGAGGCGGATGAGGTGGCCGAGGCCAAGTCGTTCATCTCGGCCAAAGTGACGGTCAGGCCACGGCCAACGGCATCGCGGGCAATCCCGCAACCGTTCACGCCCCCGCCAATAATGAAGAGGTCGATCACTTCCGAATCTTTCGCGTTTTGCGCCACGTTTTAATTCCTCCACGCCAATCAAGACAACCCAGTTGGTGCGAATAGTCAACGTGAATTTTCGCTAATGTTCGTTTTTGATTGATGCACTAGAGCACCCCCCGACGAACCCATGACACAAAGAAATCTGCCGACGATCAACAGCTAAAACCCAGGATTTGTGGCTTGAATATCTCTCGCCGGTCGAGATTCGTGTGTTCGCAAGTCTTCCTCTCCGCCATCGCACGCGCAGCAACCGTAACCTATTGGATATGAGTCCTGACCTAAGGTAAGACTAAAGCGATGAATTCCGCGCTTAGGTCGGGGAATTGACCATCTATGCCCAGACTTCTCTCGTTGAGGATGCAGGTGCTTCGCGCCTGACTTTCATAAAAGATTCAGCGCAAGAAACGGTTGGGAAGAACAAGTCAGTTCATGCCGGAAAACTGCTGCAGGCCAATTCAGGTGGTTCAACGCTGCTAGCCGCCGCAGACAACACCGCTGTCGAAAGCGGCAGCCGGATTGATATCGTCTGCGGCGCGAGTGCGATTCGTCTACATGCTTCGGGCAAGATAGAAATATCCGGCGTCCATATTCAACTTAACGCAGACAGGGTAGATTGTGTTGACAAAAGGGATTCCGCTGGCAGGCGTCCTATGATTCAAGCTCATCTCTACTTGGGAGATGGGCTTGGCGCGCAACCTGATATCCGACGATGAGTGGGCCTTCTTTGAGGGCTTCATTCGTGGCGTCCGACACCCGAATGGCCGCAAGCCTGCGGATCATTGTATTGTTCTG
>NZ_JAEPRQ010000019.1:2500-5681 GCF_016629665.1 Paracoccus caeni | reverse complement strand
GCAAGTAACGATGGTTGCGGGGGCAGGATTTGAACCTGCGGCCTTCAGGTTATGAGCCTGACGAGCTACCGGGCTGCTCTACCCCGCGCCAATGCATCGCGTGGATTGCGGTGCGGAATTTCATCGTTTCAGGGAGTTCGCTTCTTTCCAGGTCTGGCGGTGACCTACTCTCCCACGTCTTAGGACGCAGTACCATCGGCGCAGCGGCACTTAACGGCCGAGTTCGGGATGGGATCGGGTGTTTTGCTCGCGCTAGGGCCACCAGACCAGGAAAGAAGCGTAATCAGCGTTGCCTGCTTTGCAGGTTATGTTGTCCAAGGATGCTTTTGGAAGAAGTCTTGCTTCTTCCGGATCAAATCAAGCCTATCGAGCCATTAGTACCGGTCAACTGAATGCATTGCTGCACTTACATCTCCGGCCTATCGACGTGGTGGTCTTCCACGGCTCTCAAGGGAGACCTTGTTTTGAGGGGGGCTTCACGCTTAGATGCCTTCAGCGTTTATCCTGTCCGTTCATAGCTACCCTGCACTGCCGTTGGCACGACAACAGGTCCACCAGTGGAACGTTCACCCCGGTCCTCTCGTACTAGGGGCAACTCCTCTCAAGTCTCCAACACCCACGGCAGATAGGGACCGAACTGTCTCACGACGTTCTAAACCCAGCTCACGTACCTCTTTAAACGGCGAACAGCCGTACCCTTGGGACCTGCTCCAGCCCCAGGATGAGATGAGCCGACATCGAGGTGCCAAACGATGCCGTCGATATGGACTCTTGGGCATCATCAGCCTGTTATCCCCAGCGTACCTTTTATCCGTTGAGCGATGGCCCTTCCACTCGGGACCACCGGATCACTATGGCCGTCTTTCGACTCTGCTCGACTTGTCAGTCTTGCAGTCAGGCTGGCTTCTGCCATTGCACTCAACGAGCGATTTCCGACCGCTCTGAGCCAACCTTCGCGCGCCTCCGTTACTGTTTGGGAGGCGACCGCCCCAGTCAAACTACCCGCCACGCAGGGTCCCGGATCCGGATAACGGACCGCGGTTAGACATCAAGAGTGCGAAGGGCGGTATCTCAAGGATGGCTCCATCGGAACTGGCGTCCCGATTTCAAAGCCTACCGCCTATCCTGCACATCGCAATCCTGATGCCAGTGCGAAGCTGTAGTAAAGGTGCATGGGGTCTTTCCGTCTAACCGCGGGAAGTCTGCATCTTCACAGACAATTCAATTTCGCTGAGTCCACATTTGAGACAGCGGGGAAGTCGTTACGCCATTCGTGCAGGTCGGAACTTACCCGACAAGGAATTTCGCTACCTTAGGACCGTTATAGTTACGGCCGCCGTTTACCGGGGCTTCAATTCAATGCTTGCACATCTCCTTTTAACCTTCCGGCACCGGGCAGGCGTCAGACCCTATACGTCGCCTTACGGCTTCGCAGAGCCCTGTGTTTTTAGTAAACAGTCGCCACCCCCTGGTTTGTGCCCCCGACCAATGCTTGCGCACCAATCGGGCCTCCTTCTCGCGAACTTACGGAGGTATTTTGCCGAGTTCCTTAAATGTGGTTCTCTCAAGCGCCTTGGTATTCTCTACCAGTCCACCTGTGTCGGTTTAGGGTACGGTCTCATGGAGGGCTATTTCCAGGAACCACTCACCAGCCCTTCCAATCCGATAAGGAAGAACTAGCTCTGTGATCCGTCACCATCTCCTGGCCCAGGAATATTAACCTGGTTCCCATCGACTACGCCTTTCGGCCTCGCCTTAGGGGCCGGCTTACCCTGCTCAGATTAGCTTTAAGCAGGAACCCTTGGACTTTCGGCGACAGGGTCTCTCACCCTGTTTGTCGCTACTCATGTCAACATTCTCACTTCTGATCACTCCACCGGTTGCCTCACGGCCCGGCTTCACAGTCAGAACATTGCCTCCGTTACTTGCGAACAAGCAAAAGAGGCAGCGTTCTATATCACAGAACGCTCCGCTACCACGCACATAAATGTGCATCCAAAGCTTCGGCTCGTGGCTTGAGCCCCGTTACATCTTCGCCGCAAGACCTCTTAATTAGACCAGTGAGCTGTTACGCTATCTTTAAAGGATGGCTGCTTCTAAGCCAACCTCCTGGTTGTTTTGGAAGTCTCACATGCTTTCCCACTTAGCCACGAATTGGGGGCCTTAGCTGTTGGTCAGGGTTGTTTCCCTCTCCACGACGGACGTTAGCACCCGCCGTGTGTCTCCCGGATAGTCCTTCTTGGTATTCGGAGTTTGCTTAGACTCAGTAAGGCTGTGGGCCCCCATCATCCATGCAGTGCTCTACCCCCAAGAGGATACGTCCGAGGCGCTACCTAAATAGCTTTCGCGGAGAACCAGCTATCTCCGAGTTTGATTGGCCTTTCACCCCTAGGCACAAGTCATCCCGATCCTTTTCAACGGATGTGGGTTCGGACCTCCAGTTGGTGTTACCCAACCTTCATCCTGCTCATGCCTAGATCACTCGGTTTCGGGTCTGATCCATCTAACTAAGTCGCCCATTTAAGACTCGCTTTCGCTGCGCCTACACCTAACGGCTTAAGCTTGCTAGATAGACCAAGTCGTTGACCCATTATACAAAAGGTACGCCGTCACCGCTCAAGGCGGCTCCGACTGCTTGTAGGCGTCCGGTTTCAGAAACTGTTTCACTCCCCTCGTCGGGGTGCTTTTCACCTTTCCCTCACGGTACTGGTTCGCTATCGGTCAGTAAGGAGTACTTAGCCTTCGAGGGTGGTCCCCCGATCTTCAGACAGGATTTCACGTGTCCCGCCCTACTTAATACGTCCAATTGAACTTCCCATACGGGGCTGTCACCCGCTATGGCTGATCTTTCCAGATCATTCTGGTCATTCTCATGGCTCGGCTGGTCCGCGTTCGCTCGCCACTACTAGCGGAGTATCTGTTGATTTCCTTTCCTCCGGGTACTTAGATGTTTCAGTTCCCCGGGTTCGCTTCTTAAACCCTATGTATTCAGGTAAAAGATACCTGGTTAACCCGATTATTGATTGCCGAAGGCAAACAATAACCAAGTTTCAGGTGGGTTTCCCCATTCGGAAATCCATGGATCAAAGCTTATTCTCAGCTCCCCATGGCTTATCGCAGAGTATCACGTCCTTCATCGCCTCTTACTGCCAAGGCATCCACCAAACGCCCTTATCGCGCT
>NZ_JAEPRQ010000018.1 GCF_016629665.1 Paracoccus caeni | reverse complement strand
ACAAGCTGAAAAACAGCCGCCGGCTGGCAAACCGCTACGACAAAACTGCAGACAGTTTCCTCGGCTTCGTAGACGTCGCCTGCATCAGGCTATGGCTCCGCCATTCGTCAACATGACCTAGGCATCATCTGTACCGACAGTGGTCGAACAAGGGCAAAAGCGATGAAAAATCTTCGCCACATCATTCTGATTGGAGCCACCGCTCTCGCGGCTTTTGCTTACATAGGAGGAAACCAGACCGCGGTGGAAAACTCTGCACAAGACACTGTGTGTCGTGAAATTCAAGTGCAAACAACGGTCGACGCTCTTAAGGCAATTTTCCCAACGACAGATTTTGGCGCGCTCGAGACGTCCGCCTGCCAAGCTGCCGACTTTGTCGGCGTAGACAGCGCGGGAGTGCTGGTATTTGGTGGAGGCCCCCCGCTGACGGGAATCCAACTGGCTCCATTGTTGGAGCCCGAGTTCTTGCCGCTTGCAACCATAGACAGGCTTCTGCCCAAGCTGAATGTTGAGGATACATCTGCAGAATATGATTTCGCCTATGGCTTTGATCATGAGTGGAACTCGGGAGCTTATGTTCTTAGAAAATCGGATGGCACCGGACCGGTTATTGTGCTGGTGGCTGATCTGACGTGATCCATGTCGATCTGTTGTGCAATTTTCACGCGCTACCACATCGTGACTGGCGCGTGGTCGTTTCAATGGTGCGGTGATAATCATGTCCATTGATCGGCTGGGGACCCTACATTTGCGGCAGGTGGTCTTCTCCGTCCCACCTGCCGGTACTCGCCGTGCTCGGTGGCAGTTTTGCACATGACGCCTGATGGTTTTTCCTGCTACATGCACTTTTTCTCGGCGATACGGGTGCGGCGTCTATGGCCGTTGCTCTTCAAGTTCTGACGCCGCCTCGTAAACCGGGCATATCTCTTGTCACCGGAGAGGCCCTCGCGGGAGGTCGAGGAGCAATAGCATTACTGTCGCCTTAGGTCATGTTGACAAATGGCGGAGTAGAGCTGCGCCGATCTCACTGCGATCTTCTGAGAACAATGTTCTCTTCAAAGGATACAGGCCATGATATGGTGAGCTTGGTTGCGCACCGAGATTTGCTGTGTTGGGGCTCGTAAAGCTCGAGACGCTGACTGCAACTTCAAGGTCTACTCGCGATCTTACAGACCTTGAGATGATCAGTCGCGCCGTAGTGTATAAAGCTTTCTCCCGATATCACTTATTGCTCATGCCGCTGCATGTTTCCATCCAATAAATCTACCCGGAAATCGAAGTGTATGGAGCGATAGAGAAATTCAGCGCCTTTTTTTTGGGTGTTCGACATCCCTAACTGAGAGCCGCACTTGAGGGCGATTTCAATCCTATCGCGACCAGTTTTTATTGATAGTGGGTGTTATTCGCCGAAGTTTAGGTGGGCACGGGAGTCGCGGACAGGTTGTGGGGATCAGTCAGCATTGAACGTCGGAACCCCGGTCAGAATTTTGCCGCCATGGGCGGTCTGATCGCGAACACGCATCACCCCGCGACCATTGATCCTGACGGTGCCGGAGCCCCTGACCATCGGATCTGGCAGCGGCGGGGTGCCGGGACAGCCGCAGTGCCCGCCTTCGACGGCCAGCGGGATGCCGTTCAATCTGACAAATGCCTGCCCGGGGTTCATGACCGGGCCGCCGCCATGGATCGGGCAGCTATGCAGGTGGCCCACGAGGGCGATTGGTTTACCCATTTGACATTTTCCCAATCCTTATGATGGCAACCGCCACGGGTCGTCGATTAATTGCTGCCTGCCTGTCAGAACTGCATGAGGGTGACCTGGAGCCTCGTAATACCGAAAGCCGCCATCGAAATCCCCGCCGTTCTTCCAAGTATAGAGGCAAGGATCGGTGCGCTGGATGAAGGGGTTCAGCTCTATCAACGTGGTGCTGAAGCGACCATTCTGCTGACTCTCGACAAAGACATCCGCGACCACCGTCTCCATATGCAGAGCATTGAGCAGGTCGCTGCAAAAATCGGACAGCGACGCCTTGATCGCGTGCTCGTTGGCGGAAATTTCGGGGAAGCCCGACTGATGGTGATATTGGGACACGCCGATCACCCGCCGGTCCCTGATGAACATGCGGAATTCGGACCATGGCGGAATGTAACGCCAGGGAAAGGCAAACAGCTGGATATCCTCATGGCGATCAAGCGTAGCTTTCAAGACCGAATATACGCGGTAGTTCTGGCGACCCAGAATTACCTCGAAACCTGCGGCATCCTGAATCTTGGGCGCGTGAGACCCTCGCTTGAAGCTGCACAGATTCAGGCGAATATGCGCACCATCATGATATCGGTTCAGAATCGCATCAAGATCTGAGCGAAACTCGTCAGAAAAGGCAAGTCGGCGCGCTCTCGCCTCACCGCGCTCTCCCGCTGACAGCAGAACCATCAGTGCTGCATCGGCAGGAACAACATCGATTTCAGAGATGGACAAGCAAAGATCGCGAATGGCTTGAGGCCATTCGCTGACAGATGTCTGCCAGATATGCTGATCTTCGCCCTCGTCGCTCAAAGGTTCTTCCGGTCGGTCAGGTTGTTCATGAACTCATTAAAGCTGTTGGCGACAAAGCCTAAACCACGTGTGTTGTCGCCGATCATCCAAGGATCATCGGCATTGATCCAAGCATAAACTTTACCAAAATCCGAACTGCTTCGATTTACGTTCAGCAGAATGTCCATATCTTCCTGCCCGGGCGCAAAACCTACGTTGATGAAACCATCCGGCACCTTATTTTTCTCCGGATCTGGATAGACGTACAGATTCCACGTTGTGCCCATGACCGTATCTATGCCGCCAAGCCACTCGATTTCGCCAACTAGAAGGCCGTTTTGGAATCGAGCTAGAAACCAAGAGCCTCGATCCCGGAGAGCGGCTCCATCAGATATGAGCAAGAAATCAAGGTATTCCTTCGGAAGCAGCACATTACCCACAGGCCCTTCGAAAGTAACCGTCCCATCTGGATTAATGTCGATCTGCGCCGGCGGATCAAGCTGCCAAGCTGGATTCCACTTTATTCCTGTCATCATCAAAACTCCGGGCTTTGGTTGATAGCGACATCTCCTGTATGAGACAATGCGCCATGCAGATCTCTATCAACATATTGCATAGTTGAACCGTTCCCAGTGTGATGCCAGCTACCGCCGCGCGGATCTCGATAGTCAGAGCCGTATTGATCACGCCAGGTACCCCAAGAAGCATCCAAGTCGGCTTGCCGGTTGCCGCTGAGACTTTGCTCGATATCGACAGACCAAGCCTTTCCGTCGGGACCGGCAGATCCCGGTGGGGGGAAACCCGACAGATTAGGCTGCCCATTTTCATATGGAATACCAGTGGCATTGTGCCGACTCAGATGTCTGGACAAGTTTGCACCCACCGGATCGTTGGGGTCCGGCACAAACATGCCTTCGCCCAGCGCCGCGGGTGTGCCATCTGCATTTTTCCAAGTTCCCGTCGATTCCGCAGGCAGATTCACGCCGTTCTCACGATACATTGCACGCAATTCATCATCACGTTGCTTTCGGCAAAGCGCCGCATTGCAATTTTCGTATTTCTTCAGAATTTCATCGCGACGGCGCTTTATGGCGCCCCAAAATCGTGTCGAAGCAATCCGACGGCGCGCAATTTCTTGCGCGCGACTCAAGCCCTTGCGAGCAACGTCCAATGCCTGATCCGCAGCTTCAAGCGCTCGCTTGATCTTGCGCCCGCGAAAAAATCCTTTGAAAAGGTCGCCCAAAACCGGAACGAAGCCCACCCCATCAACGATGGCATCGACATAGTTCCCTGCCGCAACGTTCCGCGCCAGCGATATTCCGTCGGCGACCTGACCACCTACCGGACTGGAAGATGCAACCAGAAGCCCCGCCTCGATCCCTATGTCGACCCATACCTGTGAAGCGTCATCAAGGCGCGATTGCGCTGCGAGCACAGCCGGATCATTTGCGGGCACATCGACGCCGCTTAACGCATTACCCATCTTTGAAAATGCTCCAAGGGTCCTCTTCGTCCGGATCGATATCCTCTTCCCAAAGCTCTTTTTTGGTCATCTCGCTATAGGCCTTCAGGCCAAGGATATTTCCAGGCACCAAGCGAGGGTACCAGTATCGGTCATCGGCTCTGTCCAATGCCTGCCCGCCATCCTCGTCGGATACCGTGTAAACCCGGTCAACCTTCTCGTCCTGCGTCAAGCTGTTATCGGTGAGAATCTTGTAAAAGGCAGGATGCTCGAAGAAGTTCGGCCCAAGTGCCCACATGACGGTCATGATCTGCCCCTGCAAATCTGGGCGAGTAATACCAAAGTGCGGAAGAAAACGCCGTGCGCTCTTCGTTGCCCGCATGCATGATACGCGCCCTTGCTGTTTGACAGTGTCAGGAAACTCAGTTCTCAGAATTTCATCGACATACCATTCTGCAAATTCGACATCGGACATGGGTGCCGAATTCATCTGTTCCCTTGTAAACTTGATGACCATGCTATCCTCGTGTCAGGGCGGAAGGGTTGTCGTTGAGGTCTGCCTTTCCGGTCATCAGCGATTTTCCAGCTTCCGACACATCGAACTTCTGCCGTCGATGTTTGCCGCCGCCATACAGCCCGTGGCGCAGCAACATCGCCATATCACCCTTGCTTTCGGCATAGACAGCCTCGATCCCGCGCCAGAAGGCCGCGCGCTGCGTGTCGTCGAAACCGGGTGCATATCGGTTGAAGTGTTCCGGGCGGTAATATTTGAAGAAATATCGCTCGCCGTCCTCGTCCTCGATCTTCAGGAATTTTTTGAGGTGCGTTTTCAACCGCGGCAGTTCCAGCCGGGAATGCACCAAGATGCCCCAGTTCTGGCCGTAACCCTCCTCGACGAACCAGTCCCAAGCATCGGAATAGCGCGTCAGTTCGACCAGCCACGGCGCGACCTCGGCCATGTCGTCGTTGGCCGCACCGTCGAACAGGCAGCGGACAGGATCCGAAAATCCTTCAAGATAGATCGGAATATCGGGGCTCTGTGACGCATCCAGCAGCGCAAATGCACGCAGCGGCGGAATCATCGCATCAGATGCCTGCCGTTGCCGTTCATCCTCTTCCAACGGCGAAAAGAAAACCTGTTCGAGGCCAAGCGCCAAGGCCTCTCGTTCAGGCGAGCTGGTCAGCGTCTCGGGAATTTCGAAACTCATGTCTGACTCTCGCCCTTCCCCGCCTTGCACTCCTGCACGAAGGCCTTCTCGGAATTCAGCGCATCAACCTGGTCGGGATTACCAGATGAGAAATCGACATTTGGGGATTTGATCTTCAGATGCCGAGCCTTGATGGTCACGCCGGAATTGTCGATGATGATTGAGCCTCCTGGTCCGCCGATGATGAACTTTTCCTTGGCGTGCAGCGTGTGTTTGACCGTACGATTGAAGATCGATTTCTTGGTTTCAAGATCGTAATCCTCTCCCACCTTCACCTTCATCGTCTTGCCGACCGAGGTCGTCATGATATTGCCGACGACCGTGTTCTTGGCCAACCCGATCTGTTCGGTCCGCGCTAGTCCGATGGTGTCGGTGCGGAACCTCTCAATCACGGAATTCAGCACGCCCGAACCGCCGATCATGGAACCGATCTGGCCCGCCAGCGACGCTGCCTTTTCGCTTTGCGAGACACCTTGACCGCTGCGGTGATCCCCACTCTGCGAGAAGCCGCTATTGCCCAGAAGCGTCATGAGCTCGACCGGTAGTTCATTCCCACCTGCGACATGACCGCCCATATCGGTGACCGGGTCGAGCCCGGCTTTCTGGCCAGATCTGCGGAATAGTTTTCCCCCAGCCTGCAGCAGCGGCATCAGCATGCCGAGTAAGCCTGCACCGCTACCACCAACCGTTACGTTCTTGTTTCGGCCCACCCGCTCGACGGCGTTATCCCCAATCACTAGGCTCGAGTTGTTCTTGATGTTGTCGACCCTGCTCGCACCGATATTGGCGCTGAAATTGTTCAGAACTTTGGTCGTTAGGTCTTTCTGAGCATGGAGAAAGAAGTCCTCCTGCCCATTCTGATCCTCGAAGCTGATCTCGTTAAATCCCTGTCCCTGATGGGTGTTCGAACGCCAGACCGAACGCGTCTTATGTTGAGGCAGGGGGTAAGGCATGCCGTTCTTACCGTTGAAGACATTGCCGACCACGATTGGCTTGTCCGGATCGCCCTCGAGGAACTCGACCAACACCTCCATGCCAATGCGGGGAATGACCATGCCGCCCCAGCCATTCCCGGCCCAGTTCTGGCTGACCCGGCACCGCATGGAGTGGGCACCGGCCAGATCCCAGTGGAACCGCACTAGGATCCGCCCATATTCATCACAATCGATCTCGCCCTCGCCGACGACCACTGCCGTTTGCGGGCCGTTGACGACCGGGATATGTGTGCGCCGTGGCGGGTTCATCGGGGCGGTGTCGGGCATCAGCACATAGGCGCCGGTGAAGGAATAGCCGTCGCTTCCTTGGCCGCCCGAGCCGTAAGCTTCGGACACGAAGTGGTGCGAGGCCGACAGGCATAGATAGGTCTCGCCCGTGCCCGGCACTGGATCGCCCGACAGCGTCACCCGCTTGCCTGCGCGCAGCGAAACGATATCGCCGGCCGCGCGGTTGCGCCGGTCCGCGCCGCGTTCCTGATTGGTCCGCAGCCCAGCCACGATTTTGCCGACATCTTGGGCCAGATAGTCGCCCGGATAGTCAAAGCTCTCGATCTGACCCTGCGCATTAGCGGCATCGCCCAGGCGATCCACTTCCATCGCCTGATCGGGTTTTTTGAAGTCGTAATCCGTTAGCCGGATCGCGCCGGTGGTGATGTTACGTTCTGGCGTCCAGTCCCAGAAATGCTCGCCATCCGACTGGTGGTGGCCATTATAGGATTTGAACGGACGTGCGCCGATTGTCTGATGCGCCAGCACGTCGTCGGTCAGCGCTAGCGTATGACTGCCCATTGCGTGTTTGAAGTGGAAGCTGATCCCGTGCCGCTCCATCTGCCGACGGGCGAAATCGAGGTCGGATTCGCGGTACTGCACGGTATATTCAAGGGTCGGGTAGTCCTGCGAAAGCTGTATCTCCAAGGCCGGATCGCCCAGATCAGCGTAGTCTTGCAAAAGCTCCTGCAGGATTTGAACCACTGATTTATTATGGAAAATCCGTTGGTTGCGGCGGCGGCTGGCCAGCCATAACCAGGGCCGCAGGGTCAAGTCATAGCGGTGGCCGTTTTCCCCCACCCCCGCCCAACGCGCCTGCGTTACGATGCCGTCAAAGTTTTCCAACCCCTCAAGGCCTTCGATTTCGACCGTGGCATGGGTGCCGACGAGCGCGTCGAAATCCAGATCGTCGCGGGTGGCCAAGGCCTCGATCCGGTACTCGTAGAGATCGCTAAGATGATCGGTGCCGTCAAAGCGCAGAAGAACAAGAACATCAGTCCCAAGCACGGTCGTCAGACGGCCTAAACGCTCTGACTGGCGGAGTGGTGCGTTCATCGAAAAGGCTCCATGGGAAAGGAGTCGTATAATCACTAAAAAGCATGCCCAAAAAAAATGGCTATGCCAAGGTTCCTTACATTCCTTGCATGTTGGGATGGAGACCGCCATATCTAGTATATTTCCTGGCACCATCGAGGAATATATTTTCTTCGTCAGCGGCGGGAGGGTTATCTGCTGTCTGCAGCGATGGGATGGGTCCCTGTTTCGCCTACACCATCAGAGCCTCGTATGAGAATGATTGGCGGTAACCCTGTTCAGCCACCGCTTCCGCCGGTCTTGGCATAGTCCGCCATCAAGAGCACGGGTCGCGATCAGCAGCTGCGAAACCCTGAACCTGTCCGCGCGGGCGACGATCTGGATGGGAGTGCGAGTCGCGTGCCCGAGTATCAATGGCCCGGATCTTCTTGCGCGCCTTACAGATGTGGACCTGTCCCGGTTCCGTTCCGGTCTTCTGAGAGCGGTGCTCTCATCAAAGGAAACAGAATATGGCAGCGACCCACAGCAAGGAGTTCAAGCGGGATGCGTTCCGCCTTGCGCTCACCAGCGGCCTGACACAGCGTAGGTCTGGCCGTCATCATTGACCTGTTCTCAAGGCGCGTCATCGTCTGGGCCATCAGCAACCTTCCTGAAATTTCAATCTGTCGATTGTCAGCTAAGTCTTCCCTGCTGCGGCGATAAATCAACGACTTAGATTATGTTGACAAAAGGGATTCCGCTGGCAGGCGTCCTATGGTTCAAGCTCATCTCTATTTGGGAGATGGGCTTGGCGCGCAACCTGATATCCGACGATGAGTGGGCCTTCTTTGAGGGCTTCATTCGTGGCGTCCGACACCCGAATGGCCGCAAGCCTGCGGATCATCGTATTGTTCTG
>NZ_JAEPRQ010000017.1 GCF_016629665.1 Paracoccus caeni | reverse complement strand
GTCCAGAAATGACCACTTCAGGTGACCTAAGCCGTCGCCGTAAGAGCTGTAGTCATATGGTCCCGCATAGCAAACGCCGTGCCCCCGGCACAGTAGGTCATCTTTGCTTGACGGTTGGGATCGGTTGCCCCCATAAATTCATCCTGGCGCGGCGGGTTACCCGCGCCGCGCCCTATTGCCACCCGCGCCCTCAAGCCATGTGTTCGCGGAACCAGTCTGCGGCATGGCCGGCCGTGCGATCGACGACGTCGGGCTGCTCGTAATACTGAAAGTGGTTGGTGCCGTTCTCCCAGATCAACCTCTTGTCCTTCGTTGGGATCGATTCGAAATGCCGACGCGCCGCCGCCGGGTTCATGCACATGTCGGAGTGAACGATGAGGGCGGGCTTGTCGAGCTTCGCCACACCGGGCACGGTCGTATAGTCGAAATGGTCTAGATCGCTCATGACAGCGTAACGGTTCTCCCAACCCTTCAGCGTCCAGGGTCCGTACCAGCTCCAGACCAGTGGTCCCGGCAATCCTGCTTCCGAGCCTGTCTTGCGATCGCCGAGTTCCGGGGCGACGAGCGGGCGATAAACAACTTCGCCCGTTGCCTCATAGCGGGCCTTCGCATCGCGTGCGCGTTCGAGACGCGCTCCAAGCAGAGCCTCCAGTTCTTCGGTTGTGGGGGCGTTCGCCTTGTCGAACGGGTTTTCCGTAACGCCGGCCGCAATCATGAACAGGTCGGTCTCGCGGTCGCGATAGTAGCCCGTTACGGAGGCGACTGCCTTGATGCGATCATCGTAGGAAGCGATGTCAAGCATCTCGGGACCGCCTTGGCAGATGCCCAGGCCGAAGATGTGTCCGGAATCGACATCCGGCCGGGTAAGCAGATAGTCAAGCGCCGATACGGCGTCCTCGTTCTTCATCTTGGGATTTTCCAGCCGTCGCGGTGTGCCGCCGCTCTCGCCAACCGTGCGCGGATCGAAGACCAGCGCCAGAAAGCCCTCGTCGGCCATCCGCGTTGCATAATGCGTCGGGGCCTGTTCCTTCTCGAAGGAATAGGGTCCAAGCAGAACGACGGCAGGAAACGGCCCGTCTCCCTTGGGACGATAGATGACGCCGACGACGTCTTCGCCATGTGAGACGAACGTAACTTTCTCGGGGATGTAGTTGCCATGCTTGGCCATCGTGCATTTCTCCTTTTCCTGTCGTTCAAATCTAGGCCAGCTTGACTGTCGCAACTATCTCGCCAATTCTTGATGACGAGATGAAGAAAATTCACCAGTCTAGATCCGGCGATCTGCTCACACTGAGCGTGTTCCTTGCCGTTGCGAACCATCGCAGCTTTCGTGCGGCATCCGTCGAACTCAATGTCACCAGGTCGGCAGTCAGCCACTCAATAAAGAGCCTTGAGCAGCGCCTCGGTGTGCGCTTGTTCAATCGAACGACGCGTAGCGTCTCGTTGACCGAGGCAGGAGAGCGGCTCGCGGGAAAGCTTCGTCCGGCCATGTCGTCGATCACGGAAGCGTTGCAGGAGGTTGATGATTTTCGCGGTACGCCGAGCGGCACCGTCCGGATCAACGCCAGCGATGTGGCGGTCCGCATGGTTCTGCGACCACTGCTCGCCCGGTTTGGGAAACGGGCTCTGGCGCGGAGCTTTGCGGGTTGCGCACAGGCGCAGTGTGAAGGTCCGGTATGGCCTCGAAGCAACGCGCTGCGGCACAGCAACCGACACCTTCGTCGGTCGCAGGCCGACCCGCCACTCGGGCCGACGAGGCTGGCCCAAAGCTGCCGGTCGATCTCGTTACATGCTGCGTGGCTGCATTACCGGAAGCTGAGTTTCGGCTGGCAACCCGCTACGACAAAACCGCAGCCAGCTTACTGGGCTTCGTCGACATAGCATGCATCAGGATCTGGCTCCGCCATTTGTCAACATGACCTAGTCCTGCGCCGCTGGCGGGTTCAGGCTGCCAGATCGACGCACAGAGCCCATTGCGGACGTTCCATGAGGGCCTATCCTGTGCAGATGACCACAAACCAACCAATCTTCACCCATCGTATTTCTGCATCTGACGCTCGTCAGGTGCAGGAGGCCGAAATCTTTCCCTATTGGAGCTTCACCAAAACCGTCATTGCGATCTGTGCCTTGCGCATGGCGCAAGAGGGGCGGATCGATCTGGACAGGATGCTGACAGGTTACGACTTCTCACTACGCCAGCTTTTGGGTCATACCTCGGGCCTTCCGGATTACTACTCTCTCGCCTCCTACAGAAAAGGGGTCGCCGCAAATGAAGAGCCTTGGCCCGCCGCGCAATTGCGGGAAGCGGCGATGGCGCAGGGCAGGCTCTTCGCGCCGGGGAAGGGTTGGTTCTATTCTAATCTAGGTTACATGCTGGCGCGGGATCAGATCGAAGATGTAACGCAGCAATCATTCTCAAGCCTCGTCAAGCAGATGATCTGCGATCCACTCAGCCTCCGGAGTGTCGAACTCGCGCTCACGCGGCGCGATTTCGACCGCATCCATTGGCCGAGCGCTTCAGGATATCACCCAGGCTGGGTTTACCACGGCTGTCTTACCGGCACTGCCGTCGATGCGGCGAAGATCTTGCATGCCCTATTCATGGGTGAGTTGCTCAATGCGCCCACGCTTTCTGAAATGCGGATCCATCATCCCCTCGGTGGAGCCATTGAGGGGCGGCCATGGACAGAATGCGGCTATGCACTGGGCCTCATGAGCGGGCGTTGTGGGGAGGCTGGTCGGGTCATAGGCCACTCTGGCGGAGGGCCGTTTAGCGTCAATGCGGTCTACCATTTTCCCGATCTACCAACGCCCATCACTGTCGCGAGCTTCACAGACGGCAAAAACGAGGGTGTCGCGGAATTTGCGGCTGTCAAAGCGGCACTGCGCGACTGACCGCTTTGTCCGCATAGCCGACGGTGGCGGCGTGCTCAGGCCGCATCAAGCCTAAGCGTCAGCTTTCGGGAATGCTGCATTGCAGTAGCCGCAGGCGCCGACTGGCAGGTAAGGGCCGAGTGCGCGGGCCAGAGGCTGACTGGCGCCGCCCCTAGTGCAAAGAGCGGCAGATCGACGTGAAGAGCCCGTTGCTGCCGCATAGCGGGCGCCGCTGACTGGGCCGCGCGGCAAGATCGGCACTCAGAGCCCATTGCCGACGGGCTATCTTGTGCAGGTCATTCAACTCTTTGACAAAATTGATCGCATCAAATTTGGTGAAATCGGGCACGAAAGAGGAGGGATGGGAGATGATGAACAGAGCTGCAGCCAATCGAGAAATTGCCTTGGTAACCGGGTCCACGTCAGGCATAGGCGCTGCAATTGCGCGGCGGCTTGTCGATGAGGGGCTTTTCGTAATCCTGCATTCGGGCCGGTCACCTGACAAAGGCGCGGCGCTTGCTGCTGAGCTAGGTTTTGCGAGCTACATTCAGGCCGACCTCTCTCGAGAGGCGGAAAGAGTTAGACTCATTTCCGACGCCGTCGCCGTTACCGGAGGGCTGGATGTTTTGGTTAACAATGCTGGCATCAGCGGGCTGATTCCGCATGACGACCTATCGGCGGCAAGTCCTGACATCTGGCGAGCGCAGTATGAGGTCAATGTCATCGCTCCATTTCAACTCGTCGCGCTGAGCGAGAAGCATCTTCGCGCCTCTGCGCAAAGGAATGGCAGAGCTAGCGTGATTAATATCAGCTCACATGCTGGCGTTCGGCCAAAAGGCGGATCGATCCCCTATGCGGCGACGAAGGCTGCGTTGAACCATGTCACGCGACTTTTGGCCCGGACGCTTGGGCCTGAGATCAGAGTGAACGCGGTCGCGCCGGGTCTGGTTAACACGCCGCTGACTGCCGACTGGACCGAGGCGCAAGAAATGTGGA
This sequence comes from Paracoccus caeni, assembly GCF_016629665.1. Taxonomy (GTDB): domain Bacteria; phylum Pseudomonadota; class Alphaproteobacteria; order Rhodobacterales; family Rhodobacteraceae; genus Paracoccus; species Paracoccus caeni. The sequence goes on along the minus strand of NZ_JAEPRQ010000017.1, from coordinate 4,576 downwards.
AAGATCAGTCGCCGATGAAAAGGCCAGCACAGCCCGAGGACATTGCGCAGGCAGTTATGATGCTGATCAGGGCGGATTACATCACGGGGGAAATCCTGCTCTCTGATGGCGGTTTGAATCTTACCTGAGCCGTCATGGTTGGGACAGCACTTCACGTGCGGTGCGGCCGTGGCGACCGACCGCTTCGTCCGCAGAGCAGACCGTGACCCGACGATCTCGCCGCGCCAAGCACGAACGTCTGGTATAGGGATGCTGCAAGGCGGCGCCAGGCCGGGGCCGTAGGGCAGCAATGGGCCGAGACCGGACGCGCCAAGGGCACGGCTTGAAGGACTGCTTTGGGCCGGTTCCTGTTGAGGCAACGATGTTCGTCCTGTGCCGCGAAACTAATGAGATCCTTTTCTTGCACGCTTTCGGACGGCGTCACTAATCTTCATGCCAAGATCTCTCCCAGCTTCCGTCGTGGAAGGCTTCGCCGCCAGAAGCTGGGCCAGCTTATCTCGTGCCCGCAGGACATCGGGGGCTAGCGCATCCGTCATCGAAGCCCTGACAAGCAGTTCCAAGGTGGATCGCATGGTTGACGGAGCTTGCATGCGGTCGCGGACTTCCATTGCGGCAAGCACATTGTCCGCCATTCGCGCCTCGAGCCAGGCGAACAGCGGATTTGGCCTATCACGTCCAGCGCGGCGAAGCCGTTCCAGACGGCATGTTAGCGCGCCGATCTGACGGTCGCTTGCGGCCTGCAGGGCCTTGTGCAGGTTATCCGCCGCTTCAAGCACTTCGGCCCGCCATTCCCTTCTGATCCCGATGTCCAGCAGATCATGGACCCGCCCTGTGCCCATCAGTGCCGCAACACCTGCTACTGGCCCAAGAACCAAGGCCCCTGCGGGGCCCAGAAACACAAGCCCTAGCATCGCGCCCCCGGCTTGTCCCGCGCCGGCCAAGCCCCCGCGGATGGTCAGATCGATGACCAGCCATGCCGGCAGGTCTTCCATCGGGATCTGTCCTGTCCATGCCTTGTGCGCCGCACGCACGCCGCCGATCAGGGCCGCGTAAAGCGGCACCGCGACGTCTCCCAGTTCGGTAGCAGCCAAGAGGGACTGATCGACGAGGCTCTGCACCTGATCGAGGTCAAAACCGGTGATCGTCGTCACCATTGGCGCCCAAGCCTCGTCCAATGCTTGTGCCTTCAAAGCCAGAGCATTGTCTGCGATGACGGGAATGTCGGGATATTTCGCAAAATGCTCCTTGAGCAATGAGATGTCGGCGCCGCACTTGATCTGGACCTGAACGCCATCGACGATGAGGTCGTAGCCAGGGGTCGTTGCGCCATCGGCAAGCATCACATCGTGACCGTCGTCGATCAGCCGCGCCATTACGACCTGCTCGGCGCTATAGCCTCGAAGCGAGATCCGGGCACCTTGAGAGGCGAAGCTTGCAACACAGGCCGCAAGGTCAAGCGGCGTTTCCAATTCCGCGACCCTCGAAAAATCTGCGGCCGCCAGAACCGCCGGATCAACCGCCGCTGCGTTGTAAAGCATATCGCCTGCGGTGAGCCCCGCCACGAGAGCCACATCCTGACGATCTGTCACCTCGTCGAGCACGAGAACTTTTCCCCAGAGGCCGGGCGCAGCCCGTGATGCGGCCGGCATCTCCATCGAGAGGGTCTCGGTGATCGATCCAGCTTTTAGCCGGATCTCCTCGCGTTGCTGCTTGTCGAGATGGGCAAGATGCGCATCGCTCATCCGGTGAAGGCTGCGGAATGCGTTCAGGAGGGTGTCCGCTCCATCCTCTGCACAATGTCCCCTTACGGCCAGAAGGATGGCGACCCTCGCGGCAGCGACCTCACGGGCCGCACCGACCTTGCCGCTGATCGCCCAATAACCAAGGGCCGCGCTGCCAGCCAGCACTGTCATCGGATTGATCATGACGAACAGCAATGAGGTGAGGGCCGGCCCCGAGACGACGGGGATCACGGCTGACAGCTGCGCCGCGAGTATATATGGCGCAAAACCCGCGGTGCCAATCGCCCCCGCCAGTGCGGCCCACCCGCCTCCCGCAATGACTGCAGTGGAGACCGCCTGCTGGCCTTTGCGTATGGCCGCTGCGACTTCGGGATCCAGCTGGCCCCGGCTCTCGGCTGCCAGGAGGCTTTCCATAATGGCGGCAAGCTCGTGCGCGACGACGTCCGGAAACGTCACGGCCGAACTGGCGCGCTTGCGCGCACCCGGAACGGCGCGGAGAAGCTTTCGACCCGCCCGCGCAAAGATCGACACGTCGGCCTCTGCGCTTTCACGCTGTGCATCTGCAACCGCAGGAGCGAGGATCTCCGACGCCCGCACAGCGATGGCTGCGGCCTCCTCCACCAGGCCGCGCATCGACAGAGGGTAAAGGCCCGGCAGGCCAAGGCTCCGTTTAACGCCGAGCCAGAGCTGTGCCCGCAACGCGTCCGTCGGGACGGGTCCCTCCATCAATCCATTGGCGAACTCGGCCACTCGATCGGCCGCGGGGGTGACATCTGACACGAGCTTCCGTCGCGCGGCATCTCCCAGAGCGCCTGTCATCTTAACCAGTCGCGCGGCGTCCAGCAGGGCGAGAAGACCGCAGATCTCCTTGCGAGAGGCATCGCCCAAACCTGCGGCAATATGGCGGGGTGACGGGACGGCGCGAGGTTGGATCATGTTCAACATCCTGGAAAGCTACCCAGGACGCCAGGTTCAGGGAACCCCTGCAATGCCTTGAGCGCGCGCAATTCCATCGGAGGTCGCTGCCGACGTCGGTAGTTCGATTTTGCGGAATCTAGCACGACAGTCCAGTCTGGGAGAACTGCATCGTCGCGTTTGGAAAAGCTCAACAGTCTGGTCGGGGGCCATTGCCGACATTCCAACCGGTGGATTTCCGCACCCGGCTTCCAGCGACCGCTTTGGGGAGTGCCGCCACGCAGCATTGCTCGAGGTCGACCGCCCGCAATGGGCCGTGAGTGCCTAAGAACTCGCTCTTGTTCACCGTGTTCCCAGCGGGTGTTATTTGCCTAACTTGATGCTAATTTCACAAAGGACCCCGAGGACCAAGCCGAAGAACACCAACGCTGAACCTTGCGAAAGCCAGAGCGCCGACTGTGCCATAGAGGTCCGATCAAAGTCGGGGGCCAGCACATCGGGGGCAACAACGAACGATCCGATGATCGCTACGATGCCAATAGCAACGGCCCCAACGCCTGCGATCCTACCAAATTTTGTGAACACCCTTCACTACTCCTCGATATAGCGAGCCACAGCGCGAAAATCAGCTCTTTTCCGCTTTCCGGGCTTGCCATGCGAGAAGGGTCGCCGCAATCACAAATGACCGTTCTGGGGAAGCCGCACCGCAGCGACCAGCTCGGGTGTGAAAGGCAGCAATGGGCCGTGAGAGACTTGGGCGATCGGTCAGTTCCGACCGCAACATTGCTTGTATTTGCGGCCCGCCCCACAGGAGCATGGGTCGTTCCGCCCAGGCCGGGGACCGGCGTTGAACGGCATCTCGGAACGATTTGCGGGCTCCATGCGGGAAAGCTCGGGACGAGACTGATAGAGTATCGTCGCAACGCAGTTCGGGATCAGATTGGGTGCTTCAAGGTCGATTTCGTCGATCTCCTCATCCGTGAACTTGCTGTGGCCAGTGTATATTTCCTGAAGCGCCATCAAGAAGATCATCGTCGTCCGCGTCTCTTCGTCGGCCTGAGCGAGCAGTCGATCCCAAGCATCCGGTCTTAGCCCCATAGCGCGAGTGAAGCCATCGATCCAAGGCTCCCACATCACCTCATCACTGTTGGGGTCAACCTCGTAGATGGGTTCGATCCAAGGTGAGCGGGTCATCGCCTCCGCAACCGAGTTGTAGTGAGCCATGACCGCACCGACCGTGGCTTCGGCGGTTTTCTGATCGGGAAAATTTGCCTCACCTGTCTCTCCCCAGACATGGGACATCCATTCCGAGGGCGGGATCATATCCGGGCAGGCAAGAACACCGACTACGTAGCCATCAAGTTCACTGAGCGTCATGGGCATGTTCTCGATGGGCAGCGCATGCAACAGCGCGCTGAGACGCTCGAGTTCCTGATCGGACTGGTCCATAAATACCTCCCGGTGTTGCTCGGAATTTTTTACTCTGCGCGACGCCAACCCGTAATCCGCGCGAAGCCTGCTTCAAGCTCGGACAGGAAGATTGCTGCAGGCACCCCGAATGTCCGCAGTGGTGAAGCCGCGACGTAGCATCAGATCGTCGCGCCAACGTCTGCAAAGTGCCGTAACTCGACTTGCTGCACCTGCATTCGCTGCGGCTTCTACGAATGTCGGCGATGGGCTCTTCACGTCGATCTGCCGCTCTTTGCACCAGGGGCGGCGCCAGTCAGCCTCTGGCCCGCGCACTCGGCCCTCTGCGGACGCTCACCCGGTCACAATGCAGCTTCGCCGCGTTCCGTAAAGCCGCCGTTCGCCTGCATCACAGTACGAACTCGGCCCAAATGTCAGATATGCGTCTGGCGACCGATCTGAATTCTGGGAGCTTACAATCTCTGCTCATCATAAGTGCGGCGGCGTTCCCG
>NZ_JAEPRQ010000016.1 GCF_016629665.1 Paracoccus caeni | reverse complement strand
ACAAGCTGAAAAACAGCCGCCGGCTGGCAAACCGCTACAACAAAACTGCAGACAGTTTCCTCGGCTTCGTAGACGTCGCCTGCATCAGGCTATGGCTCCGCCATTCGTCAACATGACCTAGAAATGATTGGCGGGCGGAGAGATGCCGTCTATTGGTTGGATGCGGTCGCTTTCCATATGAGCGCTATACCATGATCTGTGACATACAGGAACACCGTCGAGGCTTGCTTGGTGCATCTTTGATGCAAGGCCAACGAACCTTCCGTCCGCATTGCCGGCACGATCGTCAAGACCGGCATACCTTGGCAGGCTCAGTCCCGGGAACAGATACGTTGCCAGCGCGACTGGGCGGGGGGTGTTAAAGCGCTCGGAGCGTCGCCGGAAAGCTGGATCACGGCTGATCTGTCTGCACAAGCCAGCGATAACCGATCCCCGCTTCGGTGTGGATTTGGACGGGGCCGTCAGCGGTCAAGGCTAGTTTCTGACGCAACTGTCCGATGAAAACCCTGAGGTAGGGGACATCTTCGACATGGGCCGGGCCCCAGACTTTTTGCAGAAGCTGTCGGTGAGTCAGGACGCGGCCGGGATTGTCGGCAAGGGCGATCAGAAGCTGAAACTCTTTCGGGGTCAGGCGGATCAAGGTGCCAGCAAGGCGAACCTCATGCGCGGCGCGGTCGATTTCCAGGTTGTCCCAGCTCAGCACATCCTGCTGACCGACCGTGCGGCGGGGGCGCAGGCAGACGCGGATGCGGGCCAGAAGTTCGCCGATGGCGAAGGGTTTTGACACGAAATCATCGGCGCCGAGGTCCAGCGCCATAATCTTTTCCATTTCCTGATCATGCGCGGATAGCACGATCACCGGCACGGTGCCGTCGTCTCGCAGGACCTCGATGACCGATTTGCCATCCATATCGGGCAGGCCAAGGTCCAGAATGATAAGGTCGGGTCGCGCGCTACGATACTGCTGTAATCCGTCACGCCCGGTCACGGCCTCGATCGTGCGATAACCCGACGCATTCAGCGCATGGGTCAGGAATCGCTGAATTTGCGGTTCGTCATCAACGATCAGGATTAGGGGCTGCGAGGGTTCGGGCATTTTAGCTCAGACATCGGTTGTGGAAGAAGCGGCAAGCGGCAGGTTTATCGTCAGAATGGCACCGCCGCCGTCGCGGGTCGAGGCGGACAGATGGCCGCCAAGGGTGCGGGCGATGCCTTTGCTGATCGGCAGACCAAGCCCACGACTGCCGGGCGCTGCATGCAGCGTGTCGCCATGCAACCAGTCGGCCAACGGTTGTGGCAGACCCGGGCCGCGGTCGGCGATGGACAACGAAAGCGTGTCGCCCTCGACAAGACCCGACAACAGGATCGGGCCATCACTATATTTGACCGCGTTTTCCAGCAGATTGATCAGGCCCTGTTCCAGCAATGCAGCCTCGGCGCGGATCATCGGCAGGTCGTCAGGCAGGTCGGCGGCGATGACCGCTTGCGGATTGATCCGTGTCACCCGTTCGATCGCGTCGCGGGCGATGTCGGCGGCGTCCACCCATGCGGTGCGCAGCCTGCCGCCCAGTTCAAGGCGGGTCATTTGCAGCAGGTTTGTCACGTATTGGCTAAGCCGTTCGGCCTCTTCGCTGGCGGCTGACAGCAGATCTTGCTGCGCCTCGGGCGGCAGGGCGCGGCCCAGATCGCGCAAGGTGGTGACCGAACCAAGGATCGTTGCCAGCGGCGTTCGCAGATCGTGCGACAAGGATGCCAGAAGCGCCGCGCGCTGGCCGCTGGCTTCGGCGCGTTGGCGTTCAGCCTCGGCTGTTTGGGCGAAAGCGAGGCGTTGCAATGCCATTTCGGTCTGGTGGCGGATCACGCCGATGGCCTCTTCCCGGTAGGACAGATCGGCAAGCGAGCTGTCCAGCCGCTGATGGCCCAGCACATGCAAAGCGTTCTGGCCACTATTCAGGGGCACGAAGGTGAAGGGCGACCCGTTCCAGCCGCGCGCGGCGGCGTATTCGATACGGCTGTGGCGCAGGGCACCGTCGGCGGCTTGCAGATCGGCGCCGGTCGGCTGCAACCCTTCGGGACTGGCGGCAAGCAGGGCAAGACCCTGATCGCCATCGCGGGTCAGGATCATCGCAGGCCCGCCCGCGACGCGGCCAAGATGCGTCAGCGCGGCTTGCAGAACCGTTTCAGGTCGGTCCGCCCGGATCAGGTCGGCCGAGACTTCTGACAGCACCGTCAGCACCGCCGCCCGCCCTTCTGCCGCATCGCGCTGTTCGCGGAGGCGGCCGGTCATCAAACCCGTCAGTCCAGCGACCAGAAGAAAGGCGGCCAGCGTCACCAGATCCTGCGGATGGCTGACGAACAGCGTGAAATGCGGCGCGGCAAACAGGAAGTTCAGCAGGAAAAAGGCCAATGCCGCGCTGAACAGCCCCGGCCAGAACCCGCGTTGCACGGCAGAAATCAGGACCGCCGTGATGAAGAACATCGCCGGCGCGGTTTCCCCCAACACATCGCGCAGAAGCCATGCGATCCCCGCGGCTACCGCTACGATCAGCGTGGCATAGGCCAGATCGCGCGGGCGGGGTGCGATCATGGCGCGGGCTTTTGTCGGAGGGGCGATAGGGGCGGTCATGGCCTTATCTGCTCGTGCGCGGGCGGGCTTGTCCACAATCTTTACGACTTCCTTACGGCCAGCGGCACAATTCCCTGTCGTATCCTTACGCGCCGATGCGCAGGTTGCCGTCTTCACCGATCCTGCTGCTTGCGTTGAGAGCTTATCCGATGACCATGACCGACACCGCCACCCCCCTTTCGGGCCTTGATACGCATCACGGCACCCATGGTGGCCAGACACAGACATCTTTGCCCGCCCTGTCACTGGCGGCGCTTGGCGTGGTCTATGGCGATATCGGCACCTCGCCGCTTTATGCGTTCCGCGAGGCGATGCATGCCACCGGCGCCTCGCATGGCAGCGTCATTCGCGAGGATGTCTTGGGCGTTCTGTCGCTGGTCACATGGGCGCTGCTGCTGATTGTTACAGTGAAATACGTGCTGATCTTGCTGCGTATGGACAATGAAGGCGAAGGCGGCACGCTGTCCCTGCTGGCTTTGATCCAGCGGACCAGCAAAGCGCCGTCCACATGGGTCGTTCTGCTGGCCCTGCTGGGCGCGGCGCTGTTCTATGGCGATGCGGCGATCACGCCCGCAGTGTCGGTTCTGTCGGCGGTTGAAGGGCTGAAGCTGGTGACGCCCGCGCTAGAGCCGTGGATCCTGCCCATCGCCATAGGCATCATCTTCGGGCTGTTTCTGGTCCAGCATCGCGGCACCGATGCGGTGGCGCGCTATTTTGGGCCGATCACACTGGTCTGGTTCATCGTCATGGCCGCGGGCGGTCTGTGGCGGATCGGCGAAGCGCCCGAGGTTCTGGTCGCGCTTAGCCCGGGCTATGCGATCAGCTTCATGCTGCAAAACGGTTTGCTGGGCATGGTCGTACTTGGGTCGGTCTTTCTGGCGGTGACCGGGGCCGAGGCGCTTTATGCCGATATGGGCCATTTCGGGCGCAGGCCGATTCAGCTTGCTTGGTGTGTGGTCGCGCTGCCCGCGCTGCTGCTGAACTATTTCGGGCAAGGCGCACTGGTTCTGTCGAATCCGCAGGCAATCGGCAATCCGTTCTTTCTGCTGTTTCCTGATTGGGCACTGATCCCGGTGGTCTTCCTTGCGGCGATAGCGACCGTGATCGCCTCGCAAGCGGTGATTTCGGGGGCGTTTTCGCTGACCCAGCAGGCGATCCAGCTTCGGTTGCTGCCGCGAATGCGGATCCGGCATACGTCGGATGAACATCAGGGGCAGATTTTCATGCCGGGCGTGAACGTTGCCCTGATGCTGGGGGTGATGTTGCTGGTGGTCAGTTTTGGCAGCTCGTCTGCGCTGGCCTCGGCCTATGGGATCAGCGTGACCGGGACGATGGTGATCACGGCGAAGCTGGCCATTCTGGTTGCATATCGCCTCTGGCGGATGCCGCTGTGGCTGGCGATCCTGATGATTGCGCCGTTTCTTGTGATGGAGCTGGCCTTCTTTGCCGCCAATATGGCGAAGGTGCTGGATGGTGGCTGGCTGACGCTGGGCATTGCGGCGGCGATTGCCACGCTGATGCTGTCGTGGCGGCGGGGCCGGCAGATCCTGTATGAAAAGGACCGTGAGGCGGAAACGCCGCTGGAAACCCTGCTGCGGCAGCTTGATTCAGATTCGATCGCCACGGTTGCCGGGACGGCGGTTTACCTGTCGCCCAACCCGGACCTGATGCCCGGCGCGCTGCTGCACAGCCTGAAGCATTTCCGCGCCCTGCACGAACAGAACGTCATCCTGACCATCACCACTGCCAACGTCCCCCGCATCCCCGAAGATGACCGGGTCGAGATCGAGGTGATCACCCCGCGTCTGCGTCGCGTCACCCTGACCTACGGCTATGCCGAGGAAACCGATATTCCGCGCGCGCTGATGCAATGCCGCCGGATGGGTTGGAAATTCGACATCATGTCGACCTCTTTCATCCTGTCGCGGCGGACGGTGCGGCTGTCGGCGCGGTCGCAGATGCCGCAATGGCAGGCGCGGCTGTTCATCCTGCTGTCGCGCAACGCGGCCGGGCTGTCCGATTATTTCCGCATTCCAGCGGGGCGGGTGGTTGAGCTTGGGACGCAGATCAATATCTGATCGCCAGCCCTTCATCCACCAACCAGTCGAGCGTCGCGTCGGTGGGACCGACAGGCCGGTATTCCGCGCCAAGGGGGCGGCTCCAGCCAAGAGCTTTCAGATGGGAGATGATGTGGCGATAGTCCAGTTCACCATGGTCTGGTGTGCCGCGATCAGGCACTGACGCGATCTGGATATGGCCGATGATCGGTAGGTGGCGTTCAAGCCTGCGGGTCAGGTCGCCTTCCATGATCTGCAGGTGGTAGCAGTCGAACATCATCCGCAGATTGCCATGCCCCGCACGCCGGATCAGTTCGGCTGCCTGATCCGAGCCCTGCAAGAAATAGCCCGGCGCGTCGTAGTGGTTCAGCGGCTCGATCAGGATCGTGAGGTCCGGGGCGGTGGTGCAGGCGTAGTCCAGATTGGCCAGAAATGCGGCTTCTGCTTCGCGCCCCTGAGCAAAGCCCGCCATGACGTGAACGCTGCCGCAGCCAATCGCGCGGGCATAGCGGATGGCGCGGTCGATTTCGACTCTCGCCTCGGATCTGCGATCCGGCAGGGCGGCAAGGCCGTTTTCACCCGGCTGCCCGCGCAAGGTGTTCAGCCCCAGCATCGGCAGCCCGGTTTCATCAAGCGCCGCGCGCACCGCCGCCGGATCGTGGTCATAGGGCCAGTGGCACTCTACGGCGTCAAAACCCGCCGCATGGGCCGCGCGGATGGCATCGGGCAAGGGCAGATCGGCCCAAAGAAAGCCCAGATTGGCCGAAAAGCGCGTCATGCGTCGCCCCAAGCGACATCGTGAATGCGCACCAGTTCCGCGACCTGTTCAGCGTTCAGCATGTTGGGCGTGGCGCCGCGCAGTAAAAGCGCCAGCCGGGCCGTTGCCTCAAGCTCTTCAATAGCGTTGCAGGCGCCTTCAAGATCAAGGCCAGCAACGACCGGCCCGTGATTGGCCAGCATCACCGCAGACCGTTTGCCCGCAAGGCCGCGCACCGCATCTCCGATAGCGGGATCGCCGGGGCGGAAATAGGGCAGCAACTTCACCCGCCCCAACTGCATGAAGGCATAGGGCGTGATCGGGGGCAGAAAATCCTGCGGATCGGTATCGGGCAGCGTCGACAATGCGACGGCATGACAAGAGTGCAGGTGAACCACCGCACCCGTACGACCCCGCGTTTCGTAGAATGCCGAATGCAAGGGCATTTCCTTGGTCGGTCGGTCACCGCCGATATGCTGGCCCGCCGCGTCGAAGCGCGACAGCCGCGCCGGGTCAAGACGGCCAAAGCTTGTGCCGGTGGGTGAGACCAGAAGCCCGCCATCTTCAGTCCGGGCGGAAATATTGCCCGTGGAACCTGCCGTCAGACCGCGATCGAACATCGACCGGGCAAGGTCGCAGATATGTTCGCGCAGGCGTGTCTCAGCGGTCATTCTGCGGTTCCTTCCAGCCGGGCGGCGGCCTTGGCAAAGAAATCATCTGACCCGAAATTACCCGATTTCAATGCCAGAACCAGATCGCCCGCGACCCTGACTGCGGGCACGCCCGGATCGATTTCTGGCCCGATTTCAAGCTGCGCGACTGCCAGCCCTTCGACAACTGCGCCTGAAGTTTCACCCCCTGCGGTAATCAGGCGCGTGGTCCCACCCGCGACAAGGAGACGCGCAGTTTCAGCGAAGAAGTCTTCAAGCCGGGCGGCTACCGTTTCGGTGCCGTGGCGTGACTGCACCTCACGAACCCGCTCGGGATCCGCGGAAGAATAAACCAGCGGCAGCCCGTTCTGCATCAGCGCCCATGCAGCGGCATCTTGCGGGGTTGTCACACCTGACAGAACCGCCTCGGGGTCCAGTTCCAGCGCGGGCGATCCTCCGTCGATATGATGGGCGACCTGACCCCGCGTTGCGCGAGAACAGGACCCTGACAAGACCGCCGCCTTGCCCGCTTGGCCTTGCCAGCCGGTCCGGTCCGCCGCCAACAGCCCTTGGTCGCGGAAGTTCTGCGGCAGCCCAAGAGCGATGCCCGAGCCGCCGGTCAGCAGCGGCAAATCGGCGACGGCACGGCCCAACGCCACCAGGTCCTGATCGCGGATCGCATCGGCAATGACGAAGGGACGACCCTTGGCGCTTTCGTCATCCAGCAGAGCGCGAATAGCCTCGGCGCCCTGCCAGACGGTCGCGGCCGGGATGTGCCCGACCATGTGGCGGGTCTGGCGGGACAGCCAGCGACGCAGATCGGGATCGGTCATTGGGGTCAGCGGATGGTTCTCCATCCCGCTTTCGTTCAGCAGCCGGTCACCGACGAACAGGTGACCCTGATAGATCGTCCGGCCTGCTGCCGGAAAGGCCGGACAGAAGATCACGCGATCCGCGCCCAAAGCGTCGGCCAGCGCTTCGGCCACCGGGCCGATATTGCCCTCAGGCGTGGAATCGAAGGTCGAGCAATATTTGAACAGAAACTGACGACAGCCCTGAGCCTTCAGCCAGTCCAGTGCCTCAAGCGACAGTTTAACCGCCTGATCCACCGGGATCGAACGCGATTTCAGCGCAACGATCCCCGCCTCGACATCCGGGGCGGCAGGGGTTTTTGGGGTGCCGCTATACTGAACGACGCGCATCCCCGCCTTGACCAGCGTATTGCCCAGATCGGAAGAGCCGGTGAAATCGTCACCGATACAGCCCAACAGCATCATGTGCCCTTTCGTTCAGTTCCAGTCGGTGACCACATCCTGCGCAAGCCGCAGCCGATACAATTCCGCGCCTTCGTCCAGATCGACATCGCCGCACAAGATCGCCTGACCCGCCCGAACATCGCGGCGAAGCCTCCGGCCAGAGGCCAGATAGTAGGGGATCGGTGCATCGTCCGACAGCGCCTTGGCCGGGGTCATCCTGGCCGAGACATTGGCGATGGTGTGGTGATGACCTTCGGCCAGCAGCAAAGTGCCTGCGGGCAGATCGGCATCGGCATGGGCGGTCAGGTCAATCACCGGGTGCGGCGTTTCCGCCCCCGAGGACACGCCCAGCAGCGCCGTTTCAAAGACCGAGGTTGCGGCCTCCAGCCCCAACAGGTGACGCGGCAGGCCGATCATTGCGGTCTTGCCGTTCCGCGCGACGACATGGCCCTTTTCGCGGAGCATCTGCCATGTTTCGTCGTCGCGGCAGGCGACGGTGACGAAGACGCCACCGGCAAAGCTGGGCTCTCCCGGAAGACGCAGGCAATGGAAGACATCAAGCTGACCATTACCGTTCAGCAACCCACCATCCGCTACCGGGGCCATCAGGTCGGCGATCTCGGTGATCCGCGCGATAGGCGCGTGGAAATCTGCGCGGTCGGGCGACATGCCAAGCGCATTGGCAACCACGGTCAGTTCGCACAGATCGGGCACTGCGCGTTGCGGCAGCGCCTGTGCCAGTTCGGCGCGCGCCTTCGCAATGTCGGGCCATGTGCGGTCGCCCGCCTCGATCCAGTCGCCGAAGCCGGGGGCCGGGATCGTCTGGCCGTTGCTGGTGATCATGTTTGAAGCCGGATCGAAGACGAAATCGTATTCGCTGGATTTGCCGGCGGCGATGATCTCTAGCCCGATGGCGTCGGCCCATGTGGCAAGGCCGATCAGCAGGCTGGGCTGATCGCCATCCACGGGTGAGACGACGCGGCCGCGTTCCTTGGCCATTCGCGCAAGGATCGGGCCGACGACACTGTCGGTTTCCTTGGTGACCATAATGACATGCTTGCCCGCCTCGATTGCGATGCGGGCATGGCGGGCACCGGCTTCGGGGTTGCCGGTGGCTTCAAGGACCACCTCGACCGGCAGATCGGCGACCACGGCCAGATCGGCGGCGGCAATGGATTGGCCTGCCTCCCAAGCCGCGCGAGCAGCGACGGGGTCGCGACATTCCGCGATCCGGGTCGGGTCGGTGCCAACCGATTGCAGGGCGGCAGCGGCGATGGCGGTGTCGCGATCCACCGCCACCCGGCAGCCAAGGCCCCTGACATGGCGGGCCTGCGCCAGAAAGCTGCGGCCGAAGCCGCCCGTTCCGACAATGGCGCATTCGACCTGACGGCTGCCTAGGCCCGCGAAGTAGCGAAGATGGTTCATTGATCGGCCCCTATTCTACCGGCTGCCTGCGGCGCAGACGGCTGCTGAGTTGCAGCGTCTTCGGCAGGACCAGCAGCGCCAGCGCGATCACCATGATCGAGGTCACCAGCGTGTTCGAGAAGAAGATATCCAGCGATCCGTTCGACAGGATCATCGACTGGTGGAAGGCGTTCTCGGCCTTGTGGCCAAGCACCATCGCCAGAACCAACGGCGCCAGCGGGTAATCAAGCTTGGTGAACAGATAGCCCACAAGCCCGAATAGCAGCACAAGCCACAGATCGAAGCTGGAGTTGGAGACCGTATAGGCGCCGACGAAGCAGATCACCACGATCATCGGCCCGATGATCGAGAACGGGATCCGCAGCAGGGCGGCGAACATCGGCACCGTTGCCAGAACAAGGATCACGCCGATCAGGTTCGACACATACATGCTGGCGATCAGGCCCCAGACGAAATCGGGCTTGGTCGCGAACAGCATCGGTCCCGGCGTCAGCCCCCAGATCATCAGCCCGCCCATCATCACCGCCGCCGTGGCCGAAGACGGCACGCCAAGCGCCAGCATCGGCAGCATGGCGCAGCTTCCGGCGCTGTGATCTGCGGTTTCGGGGGCGACGATGCCTTCGGGACGGCCGGTCCCGAAAGGCTCACCCTTGCGCGATGCCTGACGGGCGATGCCGTAGCTCATGAATGATGCAGCGGTCGGGCCGCCGGGCGTGATGCCCATCCAGATACCGATCAGGCCCGAACGGATCGTGGTCGCCCAGTAGCGTGGCAGTTCAGCGATAGTCTTGAACACGTCACGCAGATCGATGCGGGACGAGACGCCGCGGAAACGCAGACCTTCCTGCACCGTGGACAGCAATTCGCCGATGCCGAACAGGCCGATCACCACGACTAGGAAGCTGATCCCGCTCAGCAATTGGTCCAGCCCGAAGGTCAGCCGGATCTCTCCGGTTACGGTGTCCATGCCGACGGTCGCTAGCAAAAGCCCGGTGGTCAGCGACACCAGCGTTTTCGCCGGTGATGCGCTGCCCATGCCGATGAAGGCGGCGAAGGCCAGGAAATAGACGGCGAAATATTCCGGCGCGCCGAATTTCAGCGCAAAGTTCGATGCCCAGCCTGCCAGCAGCGTGATGACGATCACGCCGGTCAGTGCGCCGACGCCTGCCGACATGAAGGCCAGTGTCAGCGCGCGGGTGGATTCACCCTTTCGCGCCATTGGATAGCCGTCGAATGTCGTGGCGACGGAACTTGGCTCGCCCGGAATGTTGAACAGGATCGATGTGGTCGAGCCGCCAAACAGCGCCCCCCAATACATCGACGACAGCAGAATGATCGCTGAGGTCGGGTCCAGCGCAAAGGTCAGCGGGATCAGCAGCGACACGCCATTCGGCGCGCCAAGGCCCGGCAGCACACCAACGACTAGCCCCATCAGCACGCCACCCACCATCAACAGCAGGTGCATCGGCGTGATGGCGACGCCGAAGCCATGCATCAACAGGTCGAAATTGCCCATGATTCAGCGCCTTTCCTAGTAGATGCCCAGAAGGGGTTCGATTGGCCCCTTCAGCAGCGGAATTTTGAAGATCGTCTCGAAGATGACGTATTGAACCACGGTGAAGACAATCCCGATGGTCAGCGATTTCCACAGCGGATAGCCGCCCTGACGCCACGCGCTCCACGCGATGTAACCAGCCGAGGCGACATAGACGCCCAAGGTCAGCGTCGCGATGACAAAGCCCGTCATCGCCGCAAGGAAGGTGCCGATCCGGCCCAGATTTTCGCGCGGCAGAAACGGTTCTTCGATCTCGCCCGAGGCACGTTCCTGCACCATCGCATCGCGATGTTTCACAAAGGCGCGCATCAGGTTCCAAAGGCTTGCGCCGATCAGGACCAGCCCGACATAGAAGGGGAAATAGCCCGGCTGCGGGCCGCTTTCTTCCCAACCGAAGCCCAGTTCGGAAGCGCCGATGACAGCGGCAAGGCCAACCCCTGCCGTCACAAGGGCGGTGCCGATTTCGGCGTGGAAACGTCTGACGGTCATGGCTGTTCCTTTCCGCCTGCGGATCAGGCAAAGGTCATCCCTCTGCCTCGTTCAACTTGCAGGCCCACGGATTGTCTCCGCAGGCCCACGGCGATTGGTGAAGCTTATTCGGCTGCGGTCCAGCCTTCCGCCTGGAAGACCTTCACGGTGCTGTCTTCGTTCTTCTGGATGAAGTCGGCAAGCTCATCACCCACCAGAACGGCCCCGGTTTGCGAGGTCTTGGTCAGATAATCCTGCCATTCCGGGGTTTCGGCAACCTTGGTCATCGCGTCCTGATAATAGGCCACAACCTCGGGGTCCGTGTCTTTGGGCAGCCAGACCGTGCGCGGCATCTGATAGCTTTCGATGTCCAGACCGGCTTCCGAACAGGTCGGAATGTCGTGCCAGCCCATCTCGCCGCTGATCGGCTCGCTTTCGGCCATGCGCTGCGGCGCGAAGACGCAAAGCGGGCGCACCGCGCCTGCCTGCCACTGGCCGACATTTTCGTTCGGGTTGTTCACATTGGCCGCGATATGGCCGCCTGCAAGCTGCACGCCAACTTCGCCGCCGCCATTGAAGGGCACATAGCGGAAATCCGCTCCGGTCGTCTGTTCGATCAGCGCGACTAGCGTTTCATCGGTATCTTTCGACTGGCTGCCACCGAACACGATTGTCCCGGGCGCTTCCTTGGCCGCGTCGATCAGATCGGTGATCGTTTCATAGGGGCTGTCGGCTTTGACCCAGACCAGAAACTCATCCAACGCAAGCGCTGCGACCGGCTGCAAATCCTCGGTCGTATAGGCCAGCTTTGCCACATAGGGCAGAAGATAGACGTTGTTCGTCGCAAAGATCAGCTTGTTCGGATCGCCTGCGTTCTGGCGGGCGTACAGAAACGCCTCGGCCCCCGAGCCGCCGCCCTTGTTCAGCACGACCATCGGCGCATCGACGATGTCGTTGCGGGTCAGTGCCGACTGGATCGTGCGGGCAAAGTTATCGCTGCCACCGCCTGCGCCGGACGCGACGACGAATTCGACGGGACGGTTGGGCGCCCATTCGGCCATTGCCGGTGCCGCCGCCATGACGGCGGTGGCAGCCAGCAATGCTGTCTTGATCTTGGTCATGTGTCTCTCCTCCACTGGTGCGCCCCTCGTTGGCGGGGCAAATGTCTTGAATGGCGGCCTATTCGGCCACCATCGCGCTGGCCCCGACCTCTTCGGTCGCCCAGCCCTGCGGCAACGGCTGTGTGCCATCCCGCTTGGGGTTCAGCTTCGCCAGGTCGGTGCCAAGACGTGCAGCCGCCAGCGTGGCGCCCAGATCGGCCTTGCCCTGTCCCGCAATGTCGAAGGCGGTGCCGTGGGCGGGGGTCACAATCGGGAAGCCATAGCCCGCGATCAGCGTCACGCCGCGGTCGAAGCCGATCAGCTTCATCGCGATCTGACCCTGATCGTGATACATGGTCAGCACGGCATCGAATTCGCCGCGCGTAGCGCGCACGAAGACGGTATCAGACGGGATCGGGCCTTTGGCAGGGATACCTTCGGCCACAGCCGCCTCGACCGCCGGGGCGATGATGTCGTCGTCTTCATGGCCAAAGTTGCGGCCATCGCCAGCATGGGGGTTCAGCGCCGCAACGCCAATCCGCGCGCCGGGTTTACCGGCACCGGCCATCACCTCGGCCGTCAGGCGCAAGCTGTTCAGAATGCGCTCGGTGCTGAGCGTTTCGGCCACCTTGCGCAGCGGAATATGCGAGGTGACGCGGGCGTTCCAGACCTCGTCCAGCACGTTGAATTCGCGACCGCTGCGATCCGCCGACAGCGCCTTGTCGATGAAGCCGATCTCATCGACATAGCTGGGCCGCGCGAGCCGCATCGAGTGTTTGTTATAGGGAGTGAACATCACCGCATCGGCGATGCCGGAATGGGCCAGCCGCAGAACGGCGGCGAAGTTTTGAAGCGAGGCCGCGCCGGTTTCCGGGCTGGACACGCCCAGCGTCACACGATCCGCAGGGCAGTTCGCCAGATCGACCAGAACCGGACCGGAAGGCAGATCGCCAGTAACAGCATCGGTTGCGATAACCGGCAGCTCCAGCGTCACGCCCGCGTGTTTCGCGCCCATTTGCAGGACGGTTGCATCGCCGACCACGATCACATCGCGGCCCTGCATATCCTCATGCGCCAGCAGTTTGGCCGCCAGTTCGGGGCCGACGCCCCCTGCATCCCCAATCGCGAGTGCAATACGCATCTGCGAATCCTCCATTCAGAGTTCTGTATACAATATTTAACATCCAGTCCAGTTCTTTGTCCCTTGAATCAAGGCTCAAGGCGGCGGTCGTCCAGATCGGATGCAGCTTCCTTCCGCCGCCGCAGAGCAGGTCTGCGGCGGATTATTTCATGCCGTCGTGAGGGGCTGGTTCAGCCCTGCGCCAGTTCTCTGGCGATCACCCTTGCGCAGAGGGCCAGCGAGATGGCCCCTGCATCGGGATGGCCGACGCTGCGTTCCGCCAAAGGACGGGCGCGGCCCAGTTTCGGGGTCAGGCTGGCGGTTGCATCCGCAGCCTCGGTTGCGGTTGCGGCGGCTTGCGCCCAGGCGGTCGGGAGATCCTGCCCGCTATCCGTCGCGGCGCGAAGGCTTTCGACGAAGGGGGCAAAGGCATCGACCAAGGTCTTGTCGCCGATCTTCGCACCGCCAAGGCGGACCACCGCGTCTAACCCGTCCGATGCGCCTTTTGCGACGGTAGCGGCGTCGGGTGCGGATTGATCAGACAAGGCTTGCCCCCAAGCCCGCAAAGCCACGCCCCACAATGCGCCGGATGTGCCGCCCGCTCGATCGGCCCATGCGTCACCAGCCAGCGACAGCACGGTCGCCGCCCCGGCGCCAGCCTCTGCCGCTTTCATCGCCGCAGATGCCGCAGCGGCAGACCCGCGCGCCATGCCCTGACCATGATCGCCGTCACCGGCCTGCGCATCGATCCGGCCCAGTTCTTCTTCAGCCTCGGCCAGCGCCTCTGCCAGCCGCAGTATCAGAGCCGCGATGCAGGCACCGGATTTTTGCGATTCAGGTGATGCAGGTGGGATTGCAGCCTCGACCTCCGCCACCGCTTCGACCCGTTCGCCCGCAACCTGCGGCGCAACGACGCCACGGCGGAAGGCCGGGGCGTCTGCGGGGGCGGACCAGTATTCCTCAAGCCCGTCATCCAGCCATGTGATCGTCAGCGAACACCCGGCCATATCCAGACTGGTCACGAATTCACCAACTTCAGGCTGAACCGGAGTCAATCCGGCAGCGTCCAGCAGACCCGTCAGGTGGTGCCACAGCACGAACAGCTCTTCATACTTCGTGCGACCAAGCCCGTTCAGGACCACCGCCACGCGCCCGTCGTGATTGTCGGGGCGCTCTGCCAGCAGCGGCTCCAGCAGCATCCGCGCCAGTTCGGCGGCGGGGACCATCTTTTCGTTGCGAATGCCGGGTTCGCCGTGAATGCCAAGGCCCATGCCGATCTGGCCGGTCTCGACCGTGAACAGCGGCGCGGCCTGACCCGGCAACGTGCAGCCATCGAAGGCCACCCCGAAAGACACGGTGGCGCGGTTCGCGCGATCCGCGACCTCCATCACCGCATCAAGGTCCAGCCCGGCTTCGGCAGCGGCCCCGGCGATCTTGAAAACCGCCAGATCGCCCGCCACACCGCGACGTTTCGGTTGTTCTGCGCGCGGCGCACTGGCTACGTCATCGGTGACGGCCAGAATGCGCGCATCGATCCCTTCCGCGCGAAGACGCTCGGCTGCAGCGCCGAAGTTTAGAACGTCGCCCGCATAATTGCCAAAGCCAAGGATCAACCCGCCGCCCCGGTTGGCGGCCTTCGCGACGCCATAAACCCACGCAGTCGAGGGCGAGGCGAAAACATCGCCTGCCACGGCGGCATCCGCCAGTCCCGCACCAACATAGCCCAGAAAGGCCGGATAATGGCCCGAGCCACCACCGATCACCAGCGCAACCTTGCCCTGATTACCCGGCGCGGCACGTACGGCGCCATGCGGCACGGCGGCCACGCGATCAACATTGGCGGCGCAGAAGCCCGCCAGCGCGGTCGCGGCGAATTCGTCCGGCTGGTCAAACACTTTGGTCATGTGCGGATAGTCCCTCCCGGCAGGATCGTTCTGATATAGTCGCGGTTCGCGGCGCTGATTGACAGCCCGTCGCCGCCATAATGTTCCACCAGAAACGGACTGTCGAAGCCCAGTTCCAAGGCCCGGCGGATCGCCGCACGCCAGTTGATCGTGCCCCCCAGCAACGGCGCCGGGTGAGTCATCACCAGACCCGAGGGATCTTCGATCCGGTAGTAGTTCTTTACATGCCAGTAACCGGCATAAGGGGCGCAAAGCTCGATCATCTCTGCCCAAGGCTCGACCGGGCGATGCAGGCGGATCAGATTGCCGATATCGATATTCAGCCTGACCGAGGGATGGTTGACCTCGCTCACGAAACGCACCGCATCACGGGCGCTGCCCAGATAAGTGTCTTCGTACATTTCCAGAGCGATACGGACGCCGCAGCTTTCGGCATGCTGGCCCAGTTCACGAATCCGGTCCACCGCCAGACGGTAGACATCCGGATCATCGGGGTTCTGCACCCCCTGCTCGGTCCAAAACCACAGCGCCTTCATCTGGCTGGGGGATAGCGGGCCGAAGAAACCAAAGCTGACATGGCCGATGCCAAGTTGTGCTGCGGTATCGATGACCCGGTGGCTATAGGCCAGATATTCGCCGCCATGTTCAGGATCAATGACACTGCGCCGCGCGGTCGAGATCGCCGGGATGGACAGCCCCAACCCGTCGCAGATCGACAGAAATTCAGACAGGCGCGCGGGTTCCAGATCTGCGATGCGAAGCCATGAATCGGTCGGATCGACGGCATCGAAGCTGGCATCCGCCACCTGGGCCAAATTTTGCTCCCAGACCTCGGGGCGGGCATCCTGAACCAGATCGCCATTCGGCAATTTACCCGGAAACGGGATCATCGCCGCCGCGATCGGCCATGTCTCTGCTGTCCAGCGCTGCTCCACCCGGATTTCCCCCGTTCGATTCCCGCTCCTGCCGCTTCGCTAGCATGCTGCAAAATGATAATCAAGTATTCTGTATACAGCCTTCAGAACGCATGATTGACTTACGAAGCGGCTGCGCTTAGCCATTTGTAGGTATTGTCGAGGAGATTATGCAGCGTGGCCAATTCCCAGATGCCGGTCGGTTCAGACATCGAGATCAGGATCGAGCGGCAATCACTGCATGACGCGATCCTGTCGCGGTTGCGCGACATGATCATCGAAGGGCATCTGCCCCCCGGCGCACGGTTGAACGAGGGGCATCTGGGCGCGCAGCTTGGCGTGTCGCGGACCCCGCTGCGCGAGGCAATCAAGTTTCTGGCAAGCGAAGGACTGGTCGAATTGGTGCCCAGCCGGGGAGCGCTGGTGAAGCAGTTCGGTGCCAAAGAAGTGCGCGACATGCTGCAGGTCATCAGCACGCTTGAACAATTCGCCGGGCGACTGGCTTGCGAGGTCGCAACAGCGCAGGGCATCGCAGAAATACGGGCGCTGCACGACGAGATGTTGGCCTGCTATCGCCGGGGCGACAGGCTGGATTACTACAAGCTGAATCAAGAGATCCACACGGCCATCGTCGCCTTGGCAGACAATGGCGCATTGTCGGAAGTACATGCCCGATTGCAGACCCGCCTGAAGCGCATCCGTTTCATCGGCCATGAAGGCCCCGAGAAATGGGCCAATGCCGTAGCCGAGCACGAAGAGATGATACTCGCCCTAGAGGCCCGCGACGCCAACCGGCTGGCCGCAATCCTGGCTGAGCATCTGAAGCGCGCGTGGGATCGCGTCCGGGACGGGCTGGGTGGTTAACGCCAGGCACCATGCTTAGCGGACACGGTCAATCATAATGGACATGGCTCAGCGAGTTACATCGCGGCTTATGCCTGGTGCCAACCTACCCTCAGACTGACGCGACACGCCGATGATCTGGGTTGAAGTGAAACGGCTCTTCTTCATTGGGATGCCTTTGTCCACCGTGCTGGGGAAAAGGCGATGCGCCATTCTTCAGAGCTTCGCTGATGCACACAGGACAGAGTCGAATTGTTCCACGATCAAGCGTTTCGGTATTCATTACCTCTCCGCCGACGAGGTACCGCATGCTGGAGGT
>NZ_JAEPRQ010000015.1 GCF_016629665.1 Paracoccus caeni | reverse complement strand
CTCAAAGAAGGCCCACTCATCGTCGGATATCAGGTTGCGCGCCAAGCCCATCTCCCAAGTAGAGATGAGCTTGAATCATAGGACGCCTGCCAGCGGAATCCCTTTTGTCAACATAACCTAGTTTCGGCATCTTGCGGATCGAGTTAATGATGAATTTGTCTATATTCTAAAACTGATCCATCGATGGTGGCGATCAGAAGCAGACGATCTCCGCCTCAGCCTGTGCGCGTCGTAGATTGGCAAGCACCGCCTGCGTGGTCGGGGCGCCTCTGAACATCGCGCTTCGTTCCCCGGCGCCAATCCGCATCCGCATGACCGTTTCGGCGGCGACGTAATCGTCATAGGGTAGGATCGAGGCGATGGTATCGATCGAACAGGAACAACGCCGCATGGCATCCTGTGTCTGGCCGTTCACCGCCATGCAGGCAAAGACATATTCGGCCCGCGCATCGGTAGGGTAATCATTGACGACCTGCGCTTGCGCGGGGATCGCGCAGGCAAGCAGCAGGGGAAGAAGCCGCTTCAACATCACTTCTCCGGAACAAGCGTCATCGTCTCAGTATAGCCGCTGGTTCCCGCTCCGGTATCCGCCAAAAGTTCTACCAGCCGCACGGGATCGGCGGCGTCATAGCGCAAGGTGATCGCCAGATCGGCGAAATCGCCAAGCCTTGCGCGGTTTGGATCATCGGCGAATGGATGCAGGACGATCCGGGTTTCGGCAGCCTCGGCCTGATCGGCAGGCGTGGCAATCAGGGCGTCACGGATCCGGTTGCGGATGTAATAGGGGCTGCCGCCGGTCTGCGCCGCGACGTTGCGGACGACGTTTTCAAGAAAGAACAGCAGGATCGGATTGGCGCTTTGCATCGGAAACTGTGCCACGACGCGGGATTGCCCGGCCTGGGTTAGCGACAGGGCCAGTTGCTCGCCATCGCCCACGGCAATGCGTTCAAGGCTGAGATGATCACCCTCGACATTGCCGGGGGTTACGCCATCCTGTGTTACGCCCGGCAGACCTCCACCAGTTTCCGGCAGGTGCCGCGCATGCAGATATTGCGGCAAATCTACTGCCGGGATTTCCGCCAGCAAGCCGGGTTGCAACAGCAGGTCGGCAACCTCCTCTGCCATTCCCGGCGATGCTGTCAGCAGCAATGCGACCAGCAGGTGTTTCATTCCGTATCCTCGACGACAAGCATGAAGCCGCGCCCACGCACGGTTCGCAGGATCAGACCATAGGGCTGAAATCCCGCCAGCTTCCGCCGCAGATAGCCCAGATAGACATCGACCACATTGTCCGACCCGCCTTGCGGCGCCCAGATCGCATCGAAGATCTCGCCGCGCGTCAGAACCGTGCCAGAGCGTTTCATCAGATAGACCAGCAGATCGCCT
The DNA here is from genome assembly GCF_016629665.1 of Paracoccus caeni. GTDB lineage: Bacteria > Pseudomonadota > Alphaproteobacteria > Rhodobacterales > Rhodobacteraceae > Paracoccus > Paracoccus caeni. The sequence continues at coordinate 27,456 of NZ_JAEPRQ010000015.1, read as the reverse complement.
TCGCGCTCGGTCATCACCACGTTACGATCCGCGCCCAAGGCGGTGCGGGTTGCCGGGTCATAGGTCAGCCCGCCCAGCACCACCGGCACGACACGGGGCGCTGTGCGGCGCAACTGCACCTCGAGCCGGGCCAGCAGTTCGGAAAGCTGGAAGGGCTTCACCACATAGTCCTGCGCCCCGGCCTCCAGCCCCTCGGCCCGATCCTCGACACGGGCCAGCGCCGACAGCATGATCGCGGGCATCCGGTGGCCCTGCGCCCGAAGGTCGGCCAGCAGATCGGCGCCGCTATCGGCACCCAGCATCATATCGATAATCGCTGCGTCACAGGGTGCCGCGGCAATGTGCTGCGTCGCGGCCTCGGTCGTTTCGGCCCAGTCGACGGTATGGCCCGCAGCGCCAAGCCCGCGCATCAGGACCGAGGCAATGTCGGGATCATCTTCGATCACAAGGATCCGCGCCATCACCCCTCCTTCCATAGTGGCAATGCAATCCGCAGATGCAGTCCGCTTTCTACGGGCAGCATATCAAGCGTTCCACCCGATGCTTCCACGACCCACCGGGCCAAGGCAAGTCCCACGCCGAAACCGGCTCCGTCCTGCCCCCGGCTGAAGCGATCGAAAAGTTGCTCTTGCATGTCGGGGGAAACGCCGGGGCCATTGTCAGCGATGTCGATCCGGACCATATCGCCGACCTGCGCTGCTTTGACACCGACCTCAGCACCCTGCCCGGCATATTTCGCCGCATTCTCGAACAGGCCCGCAAAGACCTGCCGCAGCCATTCCGCATCACCTGCAACCGCAAGCTGGGGCACCTCATGGGTTACCGTAATCCCCGCGCGCCGCAGGACCGGCGCCAGATCGGCCAGCGCCGCCTCGATGGCAAGGTTCAGCGCAACCCGGTCGCTGACCAGTTCAAGCTGACCATTTTCAGAGCGAGCGATCCGCAGGATATCCTCGATCCGCCGGAAAAGCCGCTGCGCGCGGGCCATGATGGTCTGGAACGAGGCCCGCAGTTCCGCATCCTTGCTGCGCGCGCCCAGTTCCGCCTCTCCCATGATCACCGTCAGCGGCGTTCGCAATTCATGCCCGACATCCGCAAAGAACCGCCGCCGGTTGGCATCGATATGGGCCAGCCGGTCATTCGCCTGCGACAACGAGGCGGTTCGTTCCTGAACGATGGTTTCCAGCCGGGCGCTGCGCCGGGCAACCCGCGCCGACATCTGCCGCAGCCGCGCGAACATCAGCCCCAATTCGTCATGCCCGCCCGCGCCGGGGGGAATTGTTCCCGCAGCCATCGCCTCGGCGGCGCGGGTGGCATGACCAAGACGGCTGAAAAGCGGTCGCAGCACCAGAAGGTAAAGGGCCATCAGCACCAGCGGCACGGCCACGCCGATCCCGATGGCCGACCACAGGAAAGGGCGGCGCAGCCCCTCCATCGTCGCCAGGGCGATGTCGCGACGACGGGCCTCCTGCTCGATCTGGCCAGCCACGACCTGCGGGGCTTGCGCGGCATAGAAAACGATGGCGGCGTCACCTTCGGCCGTGCCGGGGGGCGTCTGGACCAGCGTGTTCTGCAACTGCCCGAAGAGACCTCGTAACCGCGCCGGGGTCATGCTTTGCCGGGCGCGGCGTGTCGCCTCGGCCTCATCCGTGGCGGCAGCGACATCCTCGGCCACCAGACGATCCAGATTATCCATAGCCTGCATCACCCCGCCGGCATCGGGAACGCTGCCCGCCTGCGTCAGCCAGCCGAGCATCCAGTCGTTCACGCGGGCGGAATAGCTACCATAGGCTTCGATCCGCTGCTGCGCCGTCATCGCCTCGGTCGCCCAGGCCTGCGTGCGCAACAGCCCATGCGCGGCAATGGCGGCGGCGATCACGGCCAGCATCGCAAGCGTGGTCGCAGCCAGCCAAAGACGCATCCGCAAGCTGGGCCGACAGATCATGTCGGTTTGCTGCCGAGGACAGAGTGAATGGCCCGGCACAGTTCGATTTCCGCGACAGGCTTTCTCAGGATCAGGGGAAGATGGCCCGATGCCTCGGCGCGGATCGTATCGGCGGCTTCAGCGCTTAAGATCACCGCCGGAACCTCTGCGCCCAGATCAAGCTTCAGCGCCTCCAGCGCATGAATTCCGGTTTCACCCGCCTCCAGCCGGTAATCGGTCAGGATCACATCGGGCCGCGCTTTGGACGCAGCCCGGCGGGCCGCTGCAATATCAGAGACCGTGACGACCTTCATTCCCCAACTGTTCAGCGTATAGCCCAACACCTTGCGCATCGCCGGATCGTTCTCGATCACCATGATCCGCAACCCCTCCAGCTCTATCGCCCAGAGCGAGAAATCTTCGTGGACAGAGGGCAGTGCCGGGATCGGCGCGCTGGTTGGGATCGCGGGCAGACGCACCCGAAAGCGCGATCCCCGGCCCGGTTCGGAATGCAGTTCCAGCCGATGTCCCAACTGTTCGCAGGCGCGCTGCACGATGGACAGGCCAAGACCCGTACCGGGCCGGTCGGTCTGCGACAAACGTTCGAATTCGCGAAAGATCCGGGCGTGATCGTTGGGCGCGATGCCCGGCCCCTGATCCAGAACCTCAAGCCATATATGCGCACCTTCCCGGCGCACGCCGACCAGCACCTTACGTCCGGTCGTGTATTTCAAGGCATTGGCAATCAGGTTCTGGGCAATCTGGCGCAGATAGACCGGATCGCTTTCCACGGTTGCCGCCGTCGAGGCGAAACGCAGATCGATATGACGCGAGGTCGCCAGCGGGTGCATGTCGATAATCAGGCGCCGGAACAGGCGGCTCATCGCGACGGGCGCCGGGTTCATCTGCAACGAATTGCTGTCCAGCCGCGCGATATTCGACAGGGCGTGGATCAGTTCCTCGGCCGAATCGATCGTGGCCATCAGATGCGAGCCCAGATCGCGCTGAAGCTCGTTCGAGGCCAGATCGCGCAGATGCGACAACAGCAGCTTGGCAGCACTTAGCGGCTGCAAAAGATCGTGGCTGGCCGCGCGCAGGAAACGCGACTTCGCCCGGTTCGCCTGATCGGCTACCTCGCGCGCCTTGACCAGTTCGGTATTGGTGGCGGCAAGATCGGACAAAGCCGCTTCCAGATCGCGGTTCCGTTCGACCACCTCGCGCTCCAGAACAGCGGCGGTGCGGGTCAGGGCATAGGCCGGGCCGCGGGTTTCCTCGATCCGTTCCAGCCGATGCATCAGGGCGGTGTTGATCTTGGCCAGCTTTTCGACGCGACGGTCGCAATCGTCACTGTCACGCAACATCGCCGGCTCCGTCCTGTTCCGCAGAGCTGCGGGGTGCGATGAATGCAAGGCCCACAAAGGTCTGGTTCACATGAATACCGCCATGCTGTTCGCCATAGGTGCTGAACCCGGCAACGCGATGATCACGGCAAAGACTGCCAAGGGTGTCCATCTCATCCGCCTGCTCAATGGCGATGCGCCGCAGTACACAATCAAAGCCCAGCACCAGTTCAGCCGGTCCGATCTGTTCCATCCGCTGTCGCAATCCCCTGGTCAGGCTTTCCGGGCGACCGATGGTCAGGATCGCACCGATATCGATCCCCGACATCAGCGATAGTCCACCCTCGGCGGTGACCCCGCTGATTGCGCGGACAAAATGCCGCCCGCCTGACCGGGTCAGCAGCGGGTTTTCGGCAAAGGCGCGCGGCCCCAGTTCAGCCTCGGTCAGACCGATCAGGCGGGCATATTCGGCGGCGGCAGGTTCGGCATTGATCTCGCGGATAATGCGATTGTCGGGGTCGGCGTCGGTCACCACCATCGGGCTTCCGACCGGGTTGAAATGATCGAAAATCACCTCTTCGATGGCAAAATCCGTCGCGATCATGCAAAAGATCGCGCTTTCGTCCCGCGCCTCACCATCCATCGCCAGACTGGTATTTTCGAACCGCAATCCGTCGCCCGCCGAGCCGCCCAGCACCAACAGATCGGGAATGGTCGCATCAACGGTCGCAGTCACCAGTTCTTCGCGGCGGCTCATGCCGTCGATCAACAGCAATCCGAAACGGTTTTGCCCCGGCGTGATCCGAAAGGTTTCAGACAGGTTGCGCAGCGACATCATCCAGTCCAGCGCCATGTGCTGGCGCAGATTGGCCAGCCACACCGCCTCGGCCGCGAAACTGGCCGCTGGAAAAGCGATGGCAATCACGCTTTCATCGTCATAGCCGTCAAAGGCGAACCCGCCAGCCGAGGAACATGCCAGCACCCGGCAGCGCTCCCCGCAACGGGCCGACAACGCGCCACTTAGCGGCGCGACCGTTGCCCCGTCGGGACAAAACAGCAGCAGTAGCGACAGCGGCGTCGCTTCGATCCGGCGCCCGATGGTGTCGCAAAGCTCTTCGCAATCCCCACGAGCCGAAAGCACGAAGGGATGCTGCTCGGCGACGCGATCGAACTTCACCATGGCTTAGCGGACGAACAGCCGGGCCCGGCTGGCCAGAAGTGCTGCCTGAGTGCGATTGCGAACATTGATCTTGGACATGATCGCCGCGATATGCGTCTTGACCGTCGCCTCGGCGATCGACAGCTCGTAGCTGATGATCTTGTTGGGCCGCCCCTGACAGATCAGTCGCAGGATGTTCATCTGCTGCGGTGTCAGCGTCGAGAATGTCTGCGCCAAAGCCGCTTCTTCGCTGTTGCCATCCCCTTCCTCATAGCCTTCCGGCACGATGATCTCGCCGTTCCACATGCGGCGGAACGCATCCAGCATCTCGCCTCTGGGCAGGCTTTTCTCGATATAGCCGCAGGCACCCGCGGCCAGAACCGAGGCGATCATATTCGGATCGACCTCTGCCGAAAGCACACTCAGATAAGCCCCCAGCGCCCGCGATCTCAGGCAGACAACGCCTTCGATCCCCTCTACATCGGGCAGGTTCAGATCCAGCACCACGGCATGCGGCGCCCCATCGGCGCGAATCGATGCCTCTGCGGCGGCAAGGCTGGATGCGGTGCGCACCCGTTTCAGGCCGAAAGCCGCGGTGAAGGTCATCGACAACGCCTCACACATCAGCGGATGGTCGTCGACGATCAGAACATCACTTACCACATTGCCCGTATTTGTATGCAAAACCGGCGTAAACGGTTCTAACTTAAGACGATACTCCATGATTTCCTCCATGGCTCGGCAGTCTCCCCTCCGCCTCGCTGTCGCAATCTTAAGACTTCTTTAAGAGGAATCGAGCAAAACATTCATCTTTTCGAGATTTGTTTGTACATGCGCGGAAATCATCCTGCCGTATGGCTCATTCCGCCATTTCCGCCGCGATCGCACGCCCGATCGAGAAAGCGCGCTGTTCAAGTATCACGGGCGTTTCGCACACATAGATCAGTGCTTGCTGCCGGTCCTGAAAGATTCGGGTGGACCAGTCGATGTCTTGCTCGATCCTGTCGATGGCGTCGAAATCCTTGTTTTCCAAGGCCATCTGCGCTTCGAACGCACCACGTTGTTCCTCGATATGCGTATCCAGTGCCTCTTGCTTATGTGCATATCGGGTAATGCCGCCCATGACGCGATTGCGGGCGGTCTGGATATGATCGAACGTCGCCAGAAACAGCGCCGTCAGCCGCTGGTCATCCGCGCTTTCCGCGAAATCGGCAATCATCTTCTGCGCATCTTCAATCGGGGTCCGGCGCAGCGCGATCACCTGCGCCAGTCGCTGAATCGCCGGATCCTGCGCCAGTTCGGTCAGCGCCTCATCAGGCTGCGGACCGGCCCAGACCTGTGCGACCGACAATTGCGGCTGGCGGCGCTGGATGCACGGCCAGTCCGGATCAGGAGTGCCCGCCGCCAGCACCGGCCCCGCAAGCAGGCATATCAACAGGCTCAGGCGGATCATGCGCTTCCTCCCCTTCTGCCGCGCCACAGACCCTTGGCGGGATCATACATGAATACCGTCCCTCCGAAGAACAGGACGATACACACCAAGGTCACGGCAAACGACAGCAGGTCTATCTGGCCGTAAAGTGCGAAGCGGATCAACTCAACCGAATGGGTGAAGGGGTTAAACCGGCAGATATCGTATAAAAGCGTGCTGGATTCCCGCATCCGCCACAGCGGATACAGCGCGGAAGAGGCGAAAAACATCGGGAAAATCACGAAGTTCATCACCCCGGCAAAGTTTTCAAGCTGCCGGATCGCCGATGAAATCAAGAGGCCCAAGGATCCCAGCATCACCCCGGCCATGATCAATGCAGGCAACACGGTCAGATAGCCGATGACCGGCGGGCGCACGCCCCAAAACCATGCGATCAGCAGGAAGGCGTAGACCTGAACCACCGCAACCATGACGCTGGACAGCAGTTTCGATCCCAACAGAAACCAGCGCGGATAGGGGCTGACCAACAGGCTGCGCATCGCGCCGGTTTCACGGTCATAGACCATCGACAGCGAAGATTGCATGCCCGAAAACAGCAGGATCATCCCGCAAAGGCCGGGGGTCACATAGACCTCGTAAAGCACATAGGTCCGGTAGGGCGGCGTGATCGAAAGGCCAAGGACCGAGCGGAAACCTGCGGCGAAGATGAACAGCCAGACCAGGGGTCGCACCAGTGCCGCGAGAAAGCGTTCGCGCTGGCGGGTGAAGCGCAGAAATTCGCGCCGTGCGATCCCGGCGAAGGCGATGGCCCAACCGTTCATGCCGCCTCTCCGGTCAGGCGCAAAAAGGCGTCGGCCAAGGGCATGTCCCCGGCCAGCGCGCCGGCGGTGGTGTCGGCCAGAACATGACCGCGATGCAGGACCACCACATGATCAGCGGGCGATAATTCCTCAAAAATATGGGTGGCGAGCAGGGCCGAGACGCCCTCTTCGGCGATCAGGCTGCGGATCAGCATCAGAACTTCGGCGCGGGCACGAACGTCCAGACCCGCCGTCGCTTCGTCGAGTAGCAGAAGCTGCGGGCGGTGCAGCAGGGCGCGGGCGATCTCGGCCCGGCGTTGCTGGCCGCCGGACAGGCGGTTCGCGCGTTCGTCGGCCTTGTCGGTCAGGTTCACCAGCGCCAGCACCTCGCCAATGCGCAACCGCGCCGCCCGCCCGCCTATTCCGTGCAGCGAGGCGTGATAGGAAAGGTTCTGGCGCAATGTCAGATCTCCGTCCAGCGCCCGGCTTTGAAACACCACGCCCAACCGCGCCAGCGCCTGACCCGGCTGGCGGCGGGCATCGAAGCCCGCAACAGCGATCCGGCCAGATGTGCTGTCGTAAAGCCGGGTGATCAGCGAAAACAGCGTGGTCTTGCCCGCGCCATTCACGCCAAGAAGGGCGCAAAATGCACCCTTCGGGACCGTGAAGCCGACATCCGCCAAAGCCTCGACCCTGCCAAAGCGATGGCTGACGCCTTCGATGGTCAGCGCCGGAACCTCGGTCCCGGCGCCAGTGATCGGGTTCATTCCTTGCGCCGCTCTTTCTCGGTGAAATCGGCGTTCAGTTTGATGTCGTATTGCCCATCGGCGCAGATCACATCGTCAAGATCGAAACTGCCATCCGCCTCGACCTCGATATTATCGGGATCGACCTCGCAGGTCATGGCGGCAAGCGCTTCGTCAATGCCCGTGATCTGTTCGGCAGTGGCTTCGGTATCGGCCAGGGCGGGCATGGCGAACAGGCCAATCGCCCCAGCAATCAGGAAATGCTTCATGTGGTTTTCTCCCCGTCATTGAATGGTGAACACGGCCTTCTGGCTGTCGCCAGAGGTACCGGGAATGGCCAGTTCGAACGTGCCCGGCATAATGGCGATGAAGCTGATCTCGGCCTCGCCCGCCGCGTCGAATTCCAGCGAATGCACGCCAAGCGGACGAATTTCGATATTGTTGATGACGATCTCGTTGATCCAGATCGCGCGGAAGAAATCACCCCCCGACAGCGCCAGTTCGGCGGAACCATCGGCCACGATCTTCATCTTGTAATAGCCGCCCGATTTCAGGCTGATCGGCCCCTCGGCCACCGGCTTGCCCGAGCCAAGCGTCAGGTCGGGCAGATCGCTGCGGTTCTGCTTGCCCATCAGCCCGGCGAAGCCATAGTCGAATTGCTGGGCACCCGCGAATGACGCGGCAAGCGCCATCGTGCCCGCCAAAATCAAAGCCTTCATCTTCTTCTCCCCTATTCCGATTTCACCGCAACGACGCCCCAGGGCTGTTCGCCCACCGGGACCGAGACCGTCACTTCATCGGTTTCGGTATCGATCACCGAGATGTCGTTGGAATTGCCGTTGGTGGTGTAAAGCAGCTTCCCGTCGGGCGAGAAGCCAAGCTGCCAGACCCGTTGCCCGACCAGCAGGTAATCCGTCACCTCAAGGCTGGCGATGTCGATCACCGCCACCCGGTTGGCCGGGCCAAGCGCGACATAAGCCTTGGTCCCATCGGCGGTGACGCGCAGGCCCACGGGCTGCAATGCTTCGGGCAGGATGCCCGCAACCTCGAAAGTGATCTTCTTGGTGATTTCGTTCGAGGCGGTATCGATCACGCTGACCGTGCCGCCAATCTCTGCCGTCACGAACAGGATCGAGCCATCGGGCGTATATTCCGCAAAGCGCGGGCGGCTGTCGACCAGCACATTCGCCACGATCTCATAGGTTTCGGTGTCGATCATATGGGCCATGTTCGTGGTTTCCGAGGTATTGACCACGATCTTGCCATCCGGGCTGACGCCCATGCCTTCGGGCTCCACACCCACCGGCACCTCGGCCAGCACCTGCCGGGTTTCGACATCGACCACGGTGACGATATTGTCGTCTTCATTGGCGATGAACAGCGGGTTGCCGGATGGATGCAGCACGAACAGTTCCGGGTCCGGGCCTGACGGCAGCGACGGCAATTCCTCATAGGTCGCGGCGTCGTAAACCCGGACAAGGTTATCGTCCGAGGCGCAGACATAGATGACCTTGCCATCGGGCGATGCGGTGATGCCGCGCGGACGCTGCATCCCCTCGATCGTGTGGATCACCTCCAGACTGTCGGCATCCAGAACGGTGACCGAATTGCCCTTTTCATTCGACACAAAGATTTTGTCGGCCCAGACCGGGCTGCCTGTCAGCATCGTGCAACAGGCCAAAGCGGTCAGTTTCATCATCTTCCCCCCCATATTTCCCCCTATCGGCTGCATTCCGTCTCGGGCCGGTCGATGCCCAACGTGTCCATCTGACTGACCTGATGCAAAAACTCTGCCTGAGGACTGACCGAGGCCACGACCATGCCCGCCGTCAGCAGAACCGGTTGCCGCAACTGGCCGTCCCAATCCCGAAAGCTGAGGCTTTGCCCCTTGAAGGCGGCCAGATTGAAGTCGGGCGACAGGATAAAATCCTTCATCGCCGCAAAATCGCCGCCATTGGTGCGGGTCGCGGCCTCACCGATGACGCGCAAGGCCATCCAGACCTGATAATCCTCATCCCGCGCGGTGCGGTTCGCCTGTTTCTCGAAGCGGGTCTGCCATTGCGTGGCCCCCCATGCTTCATGCGCAGGATGCCAGCTTTCCGGCACCAGCCCCGCCGAGCCGGCGACGGGCCGGGCATCCCAGGTGTGATAGGGAAGCCAGTCGGCAAAGACCCCGGCATGATCTGCGGCCACGACGACATCATGCGCCGCCGCGCGCTGCGTAAAGACCGGCATTTGCGATTGAACCTGCACATGCCCGGAATCGGTGCGTCGCGCGCCGCCGGTATCTTCATACATCCGCTCTTCCACGATCCTCGCGCCGAATTTTTCGGCGGCACGGCGATAGGCGGCGGCAAGCGCCTGATCCTCGGGATGGCTGCCTTCGATCAGGAACCAGTTGGTCCACTTCTTCCAGACCAGATACTGGGCCAAGGCATCCGCCAGCATCGCGTCAGAGGGCGCGACATGCAGCAGATTTGCCCGGCAATTCGCACCACGAAGGCTGTCATCACTCGCGCCCGCGTTGAACACCAGCGCCTGATCGCCCGCCAGATCCGCCAGTTTCACCGTCGTCTCTGCATCGGCCAGCGTGACGATATAGGTCACGCCCGCATCCAGCAGCTTCTGCATTTCTGCCTCGACCGTTTCGGGCGAGGCCACCACTGTCTCGGTCACGAATGTCTGGCCCATGAACCCGCCTGTCGTGGCGTTGTCAGCCGTGCCCAGTTCGGCCCCGGCAAAGCCCAGATCATCGGTCTTCAGATCCATGCGCGAAATCGGCAGCGGCCCCGGCGCATCCACGCGCAGAACCGCCGCGCGGTATTCGACCTCGGCCAATGCCACCCCCGGCACAAGCACCGAAAGGCAGAGACCGGCGGCCACCGGCGTCAGATACTTCATGGTATTCTCCCTCATCGCCATTGGGGCATGAGGGAAATGGTGAACAAAGCATTATTAGTTATTAAGAAATTGATAAGTTAATAATTTCAAAGGCCATCATACTTTTGTCTGATTGGTGAAGCCTCTATGCCGCCAGCATCCTGCCCCCTGAATGGCTTTGCCTTGGAGGGAGGAAGCAGAAAGATGAAGAAAATCCTGATCCCGCTGGCCGCGTGCCTTGCGCTGATCGCGGGCATGGCGCAGGCGCATGGCCCGTCGCGGCTGAAGACCGATCAATCGGTGACGCTGAATGCCCCCGTTGATGAGGTCTGGGCGGTCATCGGCAGTTTCGAAGATATGGATTGGCTGCCCGGCGTCGCCTCGATCGAAGCGACCGGAAACGAAAAGGGCGCGACGCGGACCCGCAACATGGAAGACGGCGTGGTCCTGCAAGAGGAATTGCTGAAGCTTGATCCTGAAAAACATGCCATCTCGACCCGGTTGACCGAGGATAATCTCGATTACGTCGCCGCGACCAACTATGCCCAACACATCACGATTGCCGATCAGGACGGCAAGGCGCTGGTCCAGATCAAGGGCGCCTTCTATCGCGCATTCCCGCAAAACGATCCGCCTGCCGATCAGAATGACGAAGCCTCCACCGCCTCGGTCGAGGCACTGCATCAGGACGCCATCAACGCCTTGATTGAACGGTTCGGCGTGGCGGAATGATCCTGCGCCGGAACTCTGCAGGGGCTGCCCTGATCTGGGCGGCCTTTTGCGCTCCGGGGCTGGCCGATGTGGCCGCGATTACGTCACAGAATGCCGACCTGCTGACGCTTCTGGATACCGACAGACTGGCGACGATTGCGGAATTGCCGCTGCCCGGCAAACCCGCTGCCGTCGCGGTGGACGGCCCGCGCAGCCGCGTCCTAGCGGTGGCGGTGGATTCCGGGCGACTTCACGTCTTTGACCTGACCGGACGCAAACTTGCCGAATGGCCGCTTGCCGGGGCACCTTTCGCGGTCGTGATCCGACCCGATACAGGCACGGCCCTGATCACCGACATCACCGGCTTTCTGCGCGAAATCGACCCGGCGACGGGGCGAGAGCTACAGAATTGGCAGGTTGGCACGATGCCATCGGGTGTCGCGGTCGGGGTCGATCTGATCGCGATTGCCAACCGTGACGATAACGATATTTCGCTGATTTCGCCCACCGGATCGCGGCGGATCGCTGTCGGCGAACATCCCTTCGGCGTCACGCTGCATGAGGGCCGGATTTTCGTCACCAATGTGCTGTCTGATTCGGTCAGCGTCATTGACCCGGCTTTGGACCAGATCGTCGCCACAATCCCCACCGGCGAACGGCCCTATGCCATAGCCTTCAGCGCAGGCAAGGGCTTCGTGACCAATCAATATTCCGCCAGCATCACCGTCTTCGACGCCGACACATACGAGATGCTCACCGAGATCGAGACTGACGAATATCCCGAAGGCATCGCCACCAGCGCGGATGGGCACATCTTCGTGGCAAACTGGTTTTCCGACAGTTTGCAGGTGATCGACCCAACCCGGCTAGAGGTGACCCAGACCTTGCCGATGCCCGCCGGGCCGCGCGCCTTTGGCAGCTTCATCGGACAGCCCGCTCAGGGCGCGGGTTTCAGCGCCTTGCCGTAATCATCGACCAGCGGCACCCCTGCATCGCGCAGGATCGCATCGATGGCGTCCTGATTGCGGCGGATAAGGCTGTTCAATTCGTGCTTCCAGACCTCTTCGCCGCCCCGAACCCCCATCGTAATGCGGAAGAACAGACGCGGCGGCCCGTTTTCCTTAAGCAGCGGGATCACCTTCAGGTTGGGATTGTCCTTGGCCAATGGCCCACCGATCGGTCCCCATAGCAGCGCGCCATCGGTAACGCCCTCCTCGACATCGCGCAGCATGTCGCCCGCGGGATCCTCGACCCGGCGGTCGGTCATCAGATCATAGGGCTTCGCATCCCGCATCATGCCCAGCCGCGCGACATGGGTCGCAGGCGGGGAACCCGCCACCACGCCCAGCTTGGCACCGCGCAGGGCCGGATCGCCCAGATGATCGATTGCGGCCAGATCGCTGTCGGCGCGAACCACCAGCACATGGGTCGAGGTGTAGTAATGGTTGGTGTTCAGCACCAGTTCATCGCCCTGCGCATAACCGATGACCACATCGCAGCGGCCTATGCTCAGCGTCTGGCGCACGAAGCCGATCACCTGCGGAAACCACGTATATTGCAGCGGAACGTCAAGCTGGCTGGCCATCAACTCGGCAATGCGGTTTTCAAAGCCGGTCCCGTCCTCCGACGACAGCGGCAGGTTCGCCGGATCGGCGCAGACGCGAAAGGCGCTACGATCGACCAGATCGGCGACCTGCGCCCCGGCGGGCGCGGCCAAAGCAAGGCCGCATAACGCGAAAGCCGCGACTTTCAATCAGCCCTCCATGCAGGCGTTCTCGGCCTCGGCGTAAGCTTCAGGTTTTTCGGCCTTTTGCGCCGGGCGACCGCGGGGAACCGCATCGCTGCCACGGGCGCGCAGATAGGTGTAGATGTCATCCAGATAGCACATCACATTCGGATTGGTTCCGAAAGCCGGCATGACCTGATTGGCCGAGGTGCCAACATCCTTCTTGCCGCTCGCAACGATGGCAACGAAATCATAGTAATCCAGCCGCACCGCAGAATCCTTCAGCGCCGGAGCGTAGGAAGATCCCTCGCCATCAGGCCCATGGCAGACATGGCATTCGGCGTGATAGCGACGATATCCCGAGAAGGTTGACCAATCCACCGTCCCGTCATCAGCGATATTGAATGTCGGGATGTCATCTGCGTCATACCAGCGGATTCCATCATCGGTCACGGCATCCGTTTTCGCTGAATCCTGTGCCAATACAGCACCGGCAAACAATGTGGCTAATGCCAGAATCGACACGGCTGATTTCATGGACCTTTCCTCCCAAAGGTTGTTCGGCGAGTCTATTGCGCCTTCCGATCATGGGGTATGCAACTTTAGTTTGGTCTGCGCGGCACCCGTGATCCGACCCGCACAGACGCGGACGCCCTCCCCTGTCGAGGAGGGCGTCAGTCGTTGTTCAGGCAAAGATCAATCGGGCAGCGAGAAGACCGTCAACTGACCGCCAAGCGCGGTATAATCTGACAGCGCCGCATAGCCGCCCACCGCGCCGAGACCGTCATTGGCATTGGTCAGACCCGCCGCAAGGCCTATCCCGGCCCAGCCGCCGATCCCCGACAGGACGCCGACATATTGCTTGCCCTCATGCTCGTAGGTGAAGACGTTGCCGATAATGCCCGACGGGGTTTTGAACTTGTAAAGCTCTTCCCCGGTCGTCGCATCGACCGCCTTCAGATAGCCTTCAAGCGTGCCATAGAACACGATGTCGCCATCCGTCGACAAAGCGCCCGACCAGACCGAGAACTGCTCGGGCAGCGACCACTTGATCTCACCGGCAACAGCGTCCCAGGCGATGAAGTTGCCCATCCCGCCGTGGCTGTCAGGGGCAGGGAACATCGACAACGTCGCGCCGACATAGGGCTGACCTGCCGCATAGCTGACCCGGAACGGTTCATAATCCATGCAGACGTGGTTGGTCGGCACATAGAACAGCCCGGTCTTGGGCGAGAAAGAGGCCGGTTGCTGGTCCTTGCTGCCCAGAGCAGCCGGGCAAACGCCGGTCGTGTTGGTATCTTCGCCGTTCTGGGCGGTCGAATATTCGGCGACGACTTGCGGGCGTCCATATTGATCGGAATTCGGATCCATCTCGACATGGGTTGCCCAGTTCACCGCCGGGTCGAATTTCTCGGCCACCAGCAATTCGCCGGTTTCCCGGTCAAGTGTATAGGCGAAACCGTTCCGGTCGAAATTGACCAGCAGCTTGCGCATCTGGCCGTCGATTTCCTGATCGACCAGAATATTTTCGTTCACACCATCATAGTCCCATTCGTCATGCGGGGTCTTTTGATAGAACCACTTTGCCATGCCGGTATCGGGATCGCGGGCCATGATCGTCATCGACCATTTATTGTCGCCCGGCCGCTGGCTGGGGTTCCAGGTCGAGGGGTTTCCGGTCCCGTAATAGATCAGGTTCAGCTCGGGGTCATAAGTGGTCCAGCCCCAAGTCGTGCCGCCCCCGATCTGCCACTGATCGCCTTCCCAGCTATTCAAAGAACTGTCGGCGCCGATCGGCTTGCCCAGATGCGTGGTGGTTTCGGGATCGACCAGCATTTCTTCGTCCGGGCCGGTCGAATAGGCACGCCATGCAAGAGTGCCGTCCGCGATATTATAGGCCGACAGATGCCCGCGCACCCCGTATTCGCCGCCCGAGATACCGATCAGAACCTTGTCCTTGACCACAAGCGGGGTGGCCGTCGCGGTTTCGCCCTTGGCGGGATCGCCGTTCACCGCGGTCCATTTCACCGCGCCGGTCGTCGCATCCAAAGCCACCAGCGTCGTATCGGCCTGGCTCAGGAAGATCGTGTCATCGGCATAGGTCAGACCTCTGTTGACGGTATCACAGCACATCACGCCGATCACATCAGGGTTCTGTTCGGGGTGATAGCGCCACAGGATCTTGCCGTCTTCGTTCAGGTCCAGCGCATAGACATCATTCGGAAACGGCGTGTGGACATACATCACGTTGCCCACCACCAGAGGCGAGCCCTCGTGCCCGCGCAGAACCCCGGTCGAGAAGGACCATGCCACCTGCAGATCGCCGACGTTATCCTTATTAATCTGATTCAACTCGGAAAAGCTGGTGCCGGAATAGTTGCTAAGCTGCATTGTCCATTGCTTGGCATCCGCCTGCCCGGCAAGGCTGGATTCGTTGGCGGCAGCCGGCATGGCTGCCGTCAGCAGCAAACCAGCCGTCAATCCGATCATCGATTTCTTCATGGTCATCCTCCCAGATGCACTACCGCGCCAGATACCCCGCTGCCTCTCTCCCCAAGATACAGACCGGATGGCTCTTATTCTGCTCTTATGAAACTTCCGGCCCGACAAACTGTCAATTCCGCTTAGCCCCGGTTGCAACCAAAGTATGACCCGTATTTTACCCCCGGAAACGCACTGTCCGTCGCCACGCCGAAAAGCCGCGCTGTGACGCGCGGCTTTTGGTTTTTTCCTGTGTCAGAAGTCAGTTCGCCGGTTCAGCCTCAGCCTCAGCCTCAGCCTCAGCCTCGGGCGCGGCAGGTTCTGCCGCCTCGGCGCCCGCCGGATTCAGGCTGATCAGATAGGCGATGACATCGGCGCGTTCTTCAGGTTTTCTCAGGCCGACAAAGGCCATCTTGGTTCCGGGTGCGAATTGCCGGGGGTTTTCCAGATATTTATCAAGCTCTTCCGGGGTCCAGACGTGACCCTCTGCGCCCATTGTCGTCATGACTTCGGAATAGGCATAGCCTTCAAACGAGCCGGTGACCCGGCCAACCACGTCATGCAGGTTCGGGCCGACCCTTGCCGGTCCATCTGCCTCGACCGTATGGCAGGCGGCGCATTTTCTGAAAACCTTCTCCCCGTTCGCGACATCGCCTTCCGCCCATGCCGGCGCGGCAAGGGCGGTGACCAGGGTGACGGCAAGGCTGCCATAGAACGTGCTGGACATCATTCTCCTCCTCGGATGTCTGGCAAACAGCGTCGCCTCAGGGAATGTCCCTCAGCCGCGCGGCGTGAAAGCGGATGTGATCCTCGATCACGCTTGCCACGTAGAAATAGCTGTGATCGTAGCCGTCGATCAGGCGGAACTCGGTCGGCTGCTGCCGCGATGCCGCGGCTTCGGCCAGCGCCTCGGGCTTCAGCAGATCAAGAAACTGGTCCTTCGCACCCTGATCGATCAGCACGGTATCGGGATAGCCCCTGTCGCGCATCAGAATGCTGGCGTCATGCGGTGCCCAGGTCGCCTCGTCTTCACCCAGATAGGCCGTGAACTGCTTGCGACCCCAATCGCTGTCCGAGGGGTTCGCGATAGGCGAAATGGCAGAGAGAGACCGATAAATCTCGGGATGCGTCATGGCGATGGTCAGCGCGCCGTGACCGCCCATCGAATGGCCGGTGATCCCCTGCCGGTCCCGATCCAGCGGGAAATGTTCGAAGACCAGTTCCGGCAATTCGTGAACGATATAGTCCCACATCCGATAATTCGCGGCCCAAGGGTCCTGCGTGGCATTCACATAGAAACCCGCCCCCTGCCCCAGATCATAGGCCGGATCATCGGCGATCCGGTCGCCCCGCGGGCTGGTATCGGGAAAGATCAACGCGATCCCCTGTTCCGCAGCCCAGCCCTGAGCACCCGCTTTGGTCATCGCATTCTCATGCGTGCAGGTCAGCCCCGACAGATACCACAGCACCGGGATCTTCTGACCCTCAGCGATCTGCGGTGGCAGATAGACCGCAAAGGTCATCTCGCAGCCGCAGACATCCGAGGCGTGGGAATACACCCCCTGAACGCCGCCGAATGACGCATTTTCGGATTTCGTCTCCATGACGGCGCTCAATATTCGACGACCGCGCGGATCGATTTACCCTCATGCATCAGATCGAAGCCCTTGTTGATCTCATCCAGCGTCAGCTTGTGGGTGATCATCGAGTCGATCTCGATCTTGCCGTCCATGTACCAGTCAACGATTTTCGGCACATCGGTCCGCCCGCGCGCACCGCCAAAGGCCGTGCCTTTCCAGATGCGGCCGGTGACAAGCTGGAACGGCCGGGTGCTGATCTCGGCCCCGGCAGGCGCCACGCCGATCACCACAGAAACACCCCAGCCACGATGGGTGCATTCCAGCGCGTCGCGCATGACCTTGACGTTGCCGGTGCAGTCGAAACTGTAATCCGCGCCGCCGATCTGGTCGAAATCGGTCTTGGTCATATCGATGATCTTCTGCGCGACCGAGCCCTCGATCTTCGAGGGATTGATGAAATGGGTCATGCCGAAACGCTCGCCCCATTCCTTCTTGTCGTCGTTCAGATCGACACCGATGATCATATCGGCCCCGGCCATCCGCAGCCCCTGAAGAACGTTCAACCCGATGCCGCCCAGACCAAAGACCACGGCCTTGGCGCCGATTTCGACCTTGGCGGTATTGATGACTGCGCCGATGCCGGTCGTCACCCCACAGCCGATATAGCAAATCTTGTCGAAGGGCGCTTCGGGATTGACCTTGGCCAGCGCAATCTCGGGCAGTACCGTATGGTTCGCGAAGGTCGAACAGCCCATGTAATGATAGATCGGCGTGCCATCCAGCATCGAGAAGCGGGTGGTGCCGTCGGGCATCAGCCCCTGCCCCTGCGTGGCGCGGATTTTCGTGCACAGGTTGGTCTTGCCCGACAGGCAGGACGCGCATTCCCGGCATTCCGGGGTATAAAGCGGAATGACGTGATCGCCGGGCTTGACCGAGGTGACGCCTTCGCCGACCTCGATCACCACCCCTGCCCCTTCATGGCCCAGGATCGATGGGAAAATCCCTTCTGGATCCGCGCCCGACAGGGTGAATTCGTCTGTATGGCAAATGCCCGTGGCCTTGATCTCGACCAGAACCTCGCCCGCTTTCGGGCCGTCCAGATTGACTTCCATGATCTCAAGCGGCTTGCCGGGGGCAACAGCAACGGCGGCACGGGTACGCATTCAATTCTCCTTTTTCGGCACGGGCAATCTGGATAAAGCGTCCCTGCACATCGTCATCCGACCCGCAGGGACAACAGGGATCACGCCGGAAGCGCGCCGGATTTCTTGGCAATATGGGTGGCGATCGCGTCCATCAGCGGCGGTGACAGCGCGTCATAGGGTTCCAGCCCCAGTTCCTTCAGACGGCCCCGGATACCTTCCATCCGTGAAGGATCGACACCGGATTCGATGACCGACGACACGAATGCCGCGAATTGCGGTTCAGACCAGCCGGATTGATCCGACAATTCGGTGTGGACGAAATCCAGACCGAAGAACGGATGCTCGCGGTTCTCGATCCGGCCATACATATGCGCGCCGCAGCCGGTGCAGGCATGGCGCTGGATCGGTGCCGCTTCGTTGACGATCTTCAGCTTCTCGGCATGCGAGGTGACGGTCACGTAATCGCGCCCGACAACGGCCACCTGACTGAAGACCGATCCGTCGGGTTTCCAGCATTTGGTGCAGCCGCAGACATGGTTATGCGCGGTCTGCGCGCCCACCTTGACCTCGACCTGATCGCTGGCGCATTTGCAATGCAGTGTTCCGCCCGCGAAACCCGGATCCCCCTTCTTGACCCCGTCATCCACGGCCGGGTGAATCTTCACGTTCTCGTAGGTCATGACTCATTCCTCCCAGTCATCGTGTTCATCCCCTGGATCATCCTGCCGCGCCCATCACAGGGCAACTCAGACAAAGGGTTGAGAAAGGGCAGCTTGCGCGCCTGCCCTTCCTGCCCGAAAATCCGGTCATGGAAGAAAGATCAGCAACCGTGTCGATGCCGAAGACGACCCGGACCGCAGGCGCTGTGACGCGCCGTTCCGGCGGGCGGGCAGACCTGTTGCTGACCGCCGCCCTGCGGCTTGGTTTTCTGGCGCTGCTGCTGGCTGTCTGGACTATCGCCGCCCGCATGGCCCCGCCGGGCCTTTTCGCCTCGCCCTTGGCAGTCGCCAAAGCCGGTTGGGCGATGATGGCCGAGGGACGGCTGTTGCCCGCCATCGCCGCCAGCCTGACCGTCTATGTGACAGGCTTTCTGCTGGCCGTCGGCTTTGGCAGCCTGCTGGGCATCGCCATGGGCACATTCCGGCTGCTGGGCCGGACGCTGGATATCTATGTCATGGCGCTGGCGGCGACGCCGCGGGTGGCCTTCATCCCGTTGATTATCGTGGCGCTTGGACTTGGGCTTCAGGCCAAGGTGCTGATCGTGTTTCTGGGGGCGGTGATGCCGGTGATCCTGAACGCCTATGCCGGCGTTCGCGCCGCCGATCCCGAACTGGTCGAGATGGCGCAGGCGACCGGCGCCAGCCGCAGCCGCATTCTGGCGCATGTCATTCTGCCGGGGGCGGTGCCCTATCTGGTCACCGGCGCCCGCATCGGCGCAACCATTGCGCTGATCAACACCATCGTCGCGGAACTTTACACGGCGATCAGCGGTCTGGGCGGTTTGCTGGCCATCTATGGCAGCCGTTTTCGCATGGCGGAATATCTGGCGGTCGTGGTGGTGCTGGCGCTGATCGGGGCAATCGTGACAGAAGCGCTGCGACTGATGGAAAAGCGTCTGCTGCGCTGGCGCGACGCATGAAGGACAAGCCATGAAGCAAGCCGCCATCCTGACCGCGCTGCTGGCCTCTCTTGCCCTGCCCGCCTTTGCCGATCCGTTTCGCCTGATCGTCTCGGATGCCGAAACCCCACTGGTGCCGAACTCGGTCATGGAACTGGCCTTGCAGGAAGGCTATTTCGACCGCGCCGGGGTCGAGGTGGAATTCGTCCGCGTTGGCCAGTCGCCGATGGTCATGGCCGCCCTGCGCTCGGGCGAGGGGGAAATGGCCAATGTGGCGCTGGAGACGCTGTTGCAGGCGGTTGCCTCGGGCGCGCAAGACCTGCGAGGGGTGATGTCGCCGAACAAGGCGCTGCCCTATCTGATCGCGGGCCGCAATGTCGGCGCAGTCACTGACCTGACCGGCAAGCGATTCGGCATCGGGCGCGTCGGCAGCGTCGATCACCTGCTGTCGCTGCGCGTCCTGGAGGCGGCGGGCGTCGATCCCGCCAGCCTGCAAATGGTCGCGCTTGGACAACCGCAGGCACGGGCACAGGCGATGCTGGCCGGGCAGATCGACGCCACGACGATGGGCATCGGCAGCTTCACCGCCATCGATCAGGATCCCGCAGTCTCGATCCTGATCGATATGGGCGATTTTTATGAAGCGGCGCCGGTGCTGTCAAAGCTGAACGTGGTTACCACCGAAACCCTTGCCACCCGCGGCCCCGAGGTTCAGGCGGTGATCGAGGCGCTGATCCTTGCCGCCCGCGATTTTCAGGCCAACCCCGAACACTGGATCGAGGCGATGCAAAAGGCCCGCCCCGACGTTCCGCCCGAAGATTTGCGTTTTCTGGCGGATGCCTTTGCCGGGTCATGGATGGTAAATGGCGGGCTTGATCTGGACGAACTGACCCGTTCGCAGGCATGGCTGCACGAGGGTGAAGATTTCAGCGGCCTGACCATTGCGCCGCCCGAAGCTTACGCGGACCCGGCGCCGCTCTCTGCGGTATTGGACCGGATCGGCATCAGCGCGGCGGGCGACGCTCCGTGATCGCAGGCGGATCAAAGCTTGCGGCGACCGGCCTTGCGCATCGTTTCGGGCCAATGGCGGTTCTGGAAGACATCGATCTTACCGTGAACAAGGGCGAGGTTCTGGCGGTTCTTGGCCCCTCTGGCTGCGGCAAATCCACCTTGCTGCGCCTGCTGGCAGGGCTGATCCGCCCCGCCGAGGGCAAAGTCACCCTGAACGATGCCCCGCCATCGCCGGGCAAGGGCAGCTCGATCGTGTTTCAGAACTACCGGCTGCTGCCGTGGAAGAACCTGCGCGACAATCTGGCCTTTGCCCTGCCCGACTGGCCCGAACCGCAGCGTCGCGAAAGGGTCGATCAGGTCTTGCGGCTGGTCGGCCTGACCCGGTTTGCGGAGACATGGCCCGCGAAACTCAGCGGCGGGATGAAACAGCGCGCTGCGCTGGCCCGCGCGCTGGCACCGCGCCCGGATTTTCTGTTGATGGATGAACCTTTCGCGGCGCTGGATGCGCAGGCCCGCGAATTGATGCAGCAGGAATTGCGGCAATTGGTCAGCGGGCCGGACGGTCCCGGCGTGGTCTTCGTGACCCATAGTGTCGATGAGGCGCTGGTGCTGGGCCACCGGATCATCCTGCTGTCGCCGCGACCGGGGCGTATCGTCGCCCGGCTGTCAACGCCAGATTGGGGCGGCGATCCGCGCGACCATCCCGACTGGCCAGAGCTGCGCCGCCGCATGTGGCAGCAATTGCGCGAGAGTGTGCTGAACGATCCGAATTCGGATTTCCATCATTTCGACGGGCGACCATAGATCGCGCGGTCCAGCCGGTCCCGCCTTTCGCGACTGGCACCGACCTCCTCTGCCAGCCGCCGCAGCGCCAGCAGATCGCCCCGCTGCCGCGCCCGCCACATCGCCCACCACGACCAAGGCGACCAGCGCGCCCGAAACCTGCGCATCGCCTGCCGCGTCGTCTGGGGCGCATAACGGGTGACGGCCAGCAGCAGACCTCCGATCAGCCCGGCCATCATCGCCCCGACCAACAGCCAGACCTGCCCCGCCTCAATCCGTCCGCGCGGCACCTGCCCGGTATAAAAGCTGGCGTAACCGATAAAGAGCGGCGGGATTTCGACCGTCTCGATCTGATGATTCACAGTGTTGAAATAGGGGATCTTCACCGGCTCCAGCATCCCCGGCTCGCCGGTATGCGGGCGGAATTGCCATGTCCAGACCGCTTCGGCGACCGGGCCTTCGGCCGTCAGGGTAAGGGTGCGTTCGACCGGGGCGGCAAAGGTGATAAGCCAGTTTTCAGATACGACCGGGCGCGGCGGCAGATGCTCGGGCAGCGCGCCCTTTGCCCGCAGCCGCACCGTGCGCACCACCTGTTCGCCATCGGCCAGATGCGCCGCATCGGTCGAAAGCTCGTCAGTCAGTTGCAAATCCGCCGCCGCCAGATGCCAGCCTCGCAGCGCCGGAAATTCCCCGACCGAGACCGTCAGCGGCTTCGCCTGAACCACCACATCCTGCCTTTGACTACGCTGGTCGATGATCGTCAGATGATGCCGGACAGGGCCGAATTGCAGCGGACCGGACCGCTTCGGCCATAGCGCAAGATGCCGCTCCATCACGATCCAGGGCAGCCCGTCGATGCGTTCCTCTCGCCAGTCATCGGGGCGGGTCTGGATCCAGTCAAAGGCGTCGGTCGGATCGATTTCCAGTTTCTCGTTGGCGATCTTGCGGTCATAGACGGCACGGATGGTGACATTGATCATCTCGCCCACCACAGGCCGATGTGCCGAAGGTTCGGCAAGGATCGTCAGGGTCAGATTGCCCTCGGCCCAGACCGGAAGCGCCAACCAGACCGCCATCAGCCAGATCGCAACCCTTACCACGGATCCCCCTCCTCGGCGGCGGTCAGGCCCATCGACATGCGACGCTTGTGTTCCTCGGCCAGCCGCAGCTTCAGAAATTCGCCGGGATCGTCCTGTAGATTGACCAGCCAATCCTCATCCGCGACCCGCCGCCCTTCATCCAAAGGTCGCCCAAGCCGCTTGATTTCATCGACAGGAGAGCCGCCCGGCACCGCAATCGCTTCGGCGGCGATCCTGCCCGCATTATTCGCCAGCCCCTGAACCGGGGGGACCAGCGCATCAACGGCATTGCGGTTTTCGCGCGCCTCGCTATCCGCGGGATTGGTGAACAGCACGGCATCGAAATAGGCGCGGGACAGCGGATAATCCCCGGTCGCCGCCAGCGACAGCCCGCGATTATAGGTCGAACCACGCCCGGCCCGGCGGAAGGCATCATCGGCCCCCGGATAATCGCCCGCCAGATACAGCGCCACGCCCTGCACCGCAGGATCCTGCAAAAGCGGCGCGGCAAGCCCCGGCATATCCGCGATCATCAGCAGCTTTGCCAGCGGCGCCTTGCCGGCAACGCCAAGGGCCAGAAGCCCCGCCAAGGCCAGCACCAGCCGGATCATCGCCGCCTCCGAAACAGCGGCAGCAACGCGACCATCGCCAATGGCAGCAGCCACGGCCCGAAATCGCGCAGCCTGAGTGAGGCAGTCTCATCGCGTGCGAAACGCGCCGTGCGGGCGGCGGCGATCCGGTCCATCAGCGCCGGAACCTCGGACGCCGCAAGTGCCGCGCCACCGCCGGATCTGGCCAGTTCCTCCAAACCCGCAAGCGACGGCGCGGGCGCGCCCTCGGCGTTGCGGGCCAAGGCCAATGCCCAAACCCGCGCCCCGTCCGAGCGCAGCCGGGCAGCCTCTTCCGCAGCGCGAAAGCCGGTGCCGCCGCCATCGCTGATCACCACCAGATCGGCACCGCCAATCCCTGCCCCGCCCGAGGTGAACAGATCCCGCGCCATCGACAGCGCGATATCCGGGCGGCTGCCCGCCACGGGCACGGTGTCCCGGTCCAGAACGGCAATGGTGCCCTGCAAGCTCATCGCATCGGTGGTGGGGGTAGAGGCCAGATAGCCATCGGCAGCATAGACCATCATTCCAACGGGCCGGGTGCCGGCCAGCGGCAGGATCTCGGCGGCGGCGGCCTGAAGTGCGCCCAAGGCCTGCGGATCGGCAACGACCGAGGGCGACAAATCCAACATCAGAATGATCGGATCAAGCTCGCGCAGCTCGATACTGCCGGGACGCTGCGCCGCCGGACCGGCCAGCGCCGCCACCATGATGACGGCGGCGGCAAAGGGCAGCAACAGATAACCATTGCCGCGCCCGTCGATCAGCAGACCCATCCGGCGAAGCGCGGGCAACAGGGCCGGATCGATCTGCGCGGCCCATCCGCCTGCAATCCGCCGATAGCGGACCAACATCGCCAGCGCCAGCAGCGGCAAAAGCAGCAGCAGGGCAAAGGGACGCAGCAGGACAAGATCGCTCATGTCTCTCGCACCACCCCGGTAAGGCAGGTCAGAACAAGCGCCAGCAACGCGGGCCAGATCCACATCGGGCGCGGCATGGCGACCGCAGGACGCTCGGACGGGTTCGGCTCCAGCCGGTCCAGCGCGCGGGCCATCGCCTCAAGATCGGCGGTGCTGCGGACCCGGAACGTCTCGCCACCCGCGGCTTCTGCGATATTGCGCAAGGTCGCCACATCCACGGCATCGCGGGCCGCGGGCCGGGTCTCCAGATCCTCGGGGCCAAGGGCGACGGTGTGGATACGCACCCCATGACCCGCGGCCAAAGCGGCCACCTGCGCCGCATCCAGCCGCTCGGCGGTGTCGCGCCCGTCGGACAGAAGCACGATCACCTTCGAGGTCGACGGCTCGGCCATCACCCGCTTCAGCGACAGGCCCAAGCCTTCGGAAATCGCCGTCGAACGCCCGGTCAGACCGATTTCGGCCTCTTCCAGCGCCCGGGCGACCGCAGGCAGATCATGGGTCAGCGGTGCCGCCGCATAGGCACGATCGCCAAAGATCACCAGCCCGATCCGATCCCCGGTCCGCGACCGGATAAAGCTTTCCGCCACCCGTTTCACAGCGGCAAGACGAGTCACCGTTTCGCCGTCCAGTGCGAAATCCGGGGTAATCATGCTGCCCGACATATCCAGCGCAATCACGATGTCGCGCCCCGAGGCGCTGCGATCCGGGACCATCTCGATCCGCTCGGGTTGGGCAAGCGCAAGGCACAGGCAGGTCCAGATCGCCGCCAGCAGCATAACACCCCGCCATTGCGCCGGACCAGCGGCCTGTCGGGCGGCGCGGGCAATCCCGTCGGGCAGGATCATCGCTTGCCCGGCTACGGTTCGCGGCGGCAGCAGCCGCGCCAACAAAGGCAGCGGCAGCAACAGCAGCGCAAGGGGCAAAGCCAGCGTCATCATCGCCGGACGCGCCTGATTTGCGCCTCTAATGCGGCGGGATCACCCCCCTTGCCCGTATAGATCCTCTGGCGCTGTTCCTTGGTCAGGGTGCCGCCCCGCTCGGCCAGCAGCCTCACCAAGGCCAGCTCCCGTTCCTGCGGCGGCAAATCGGCGGCGGCGCTGATCCGTTCGGCGATCCCGGGCAAAGGCACCCGCCTGCGCAACATCGGCGACAGGATGGTCAGCACCAGTGCCGCCAGCAGCAGCCCCACTCCGAACGCCGCCAAAAGGTCAGCCACGTTCCATCCGGCAAAGGCCTCGGGCAGACGTGGTGGATGCAATGACCGTAGCAGATCGGGGTTCATCTGACCGCCCCCGAAGCATAGAGCCGCTGCACCCTTTGCCCCGGCTGCGTCAGTCGCTCTGCCCGGTCGTCACGCATGTCGGGCAGACCCGCGAAGCTGCCATAAGCCGGCCCGTCCGGCCCCAGATACGGCAAGGCGCCCTTGGGCGGCGTCAGTTCAAACGCGTCCTCGACAAGGATCAGCCGCAGCGGCCCACGCGCGCGAAGGGCGGCCAGCGCCGCGTCCAGCCCCTCGCCCTCGTGATCAAGCCCGGTCGCCAAAACGATCCCTGCCCCGCGCGGCACCTGACGCGCCGCCCGCAGCAGATCGGGGGCGAGCGGACGCACCTCACCACGATGCGCCACGGCACGTTCATGCGCGCGGGCGATCGCGCCTGCCA
Source organism: Paracoccus caeni (assembly GCF_016629665.1). Classification (GTDB taxonomy): domain Bacteria; phylum Pseudomonadota; class Alphaproteobacteria; order Rhodobacterales; family Rhodobacteraceae; genus Paracoccus; species Paracoccus caeni. The sequence goes on along the minus strand of NZ_JAEPRQ010000015.1, from coordinate 1,852 downwards.
CCTCGGCCATCCCGCGATGGCGGGGGCGCGGAGCCTGCATTTCCGGCCCCGCATCGGTCAATGCGACCACGCCCACCGCGCCCCCGTCCAGCACCGCAGCCCAACCGGCCAGCACCAAAGCCTCTGCCGCCGCGACCGAGCGCAGCCGTCCTCGCGTTCCCCACAACATCGGGCGGCGGAAATCGGCGATCAGCATCAGCGTGCGTTCGCGGTCTTCGTGAAAGCTGCGGATTTGCAGGCTACCGGTCCGGGCGGTGGCGGCTGCATCCAGATGGCGCGGATCGTCGCCTTCGGTGAAGGGCCGGATCTCGCGGATCTCATGGCCCTGTCCGCGTTTCGGCGTGGCCGTGGTGCCGGGCCTTTCCGCAAGGCTGGGCACATCTCGCATCTGTCGCGCCACCTGCGGCTCCAGCGCCATCAACGCACCGGCAGTCACCGCCGCCGGATCGATCCGCAGATCACCACGGCCGAACATGGGTCATCAGCCGGGCAATAAGATCGCGCGCGCCCAACCCTTCCGAGGTCGCGCGCCAGCTTGGGATCAGCCGGTGCGACAGGGTGTCGGCGGCCAAAGCCTCGACATCCTCGGGTAGCCCGTGATCACGGCCCAAAAGCGCCGCCCTTGCCCGCGCCCCCGCCGCCAGCGCCAAGGTGCCGCGCGGCGAAACCGCGTGTTCCACCAACCCCTCCAGCGGCCCGCCATCCGTCTCACGCGTGGCGACGACCAGCCGCACGATGAAATCCTTCAGCGTGGGCGCAAGGTAAACCCCGGCAACTGTTGCCCGCGCCGCCTGCAAATCCGCCTCGCCCAAGGGTTCGGCAGCGGGTGCCGGATCGGCCCGTTCTTCGCTTTCGACCAGATCAAGGATCGCGCGTTCCGCCTCGGCCCCCGGCAATTCAAGGTTCAGATGCAGCAGGAAACGGTCCAGTTGCGCCTCGGGCAGCGGAAAGGTTCCTTCATGCTCGATCGAGTTCTGCGTGGCCACCACCATGAACGGATCGGCCAGCGGACGGGTCACGCCGCCCGCTGTCACCTGCTGCTCTGCCATCGCCTCCAGCAGTGCGGATTGCACCTTCGGCGGGGCGCGGTTGATCTCATCCACCAGAACCAGATGATGAAAGATCGGGCCCGGCAGGAAATCGAAACGCGACTGATCGGGCAGGAAAACCTGTGTGCCGGTGATGTCCGAGGGCATCAGATCCGGGGTGCATTGAATGCGGGCGAAACTGCCGGTCAACGCTGCCGCCAGATGCTTGACCGCACGGGTTTTCGCCAGTCCTGGCGGCCCTTCCACCAGCACATGCCCGCCTGCCAGCAACGCCGTCATCAGACGTTCGACGAGCAGCTCATGTCCGATCAATGCATCGCGCACCTGATCCGACAATGAGATGATGGGGCGCAGCGCCTCTGTCAAATCTCTGGCCACGCCTACCCTCCCGATCAGTCTGCCATCGGGACAGATTGGCAGCCTTTCCCCGCATCGGCCATAGCGTCGGCGTCAGACTTTCGGATGATTCAAGGGGGTATATAGTCGCCAAGCGTGCGATAAATGGCTGGCTTTGTTCCAAGTTCGCCATCCGTAACTGCGACAGCCAAGATGTAGGTTCCAACCTGTCTCCCGTCAGAGCCGATGGCGCAGTCCTGAGGCTAGGTCATGTTGACGAATGGCGGAGCCATAGCCTGATGCAGGCGACGTCTACGAAGCCGAGGAAACTGTCTGCAGTTTTGTTGTAGCGGTTTGCCAGCCGGCGGCTGTTTTTCAGCTTGTTGAAGCAGCGCTCGACCATGTTGCGCAGGGTGTAGATGGTCATATCGACAGATTTACGCACCTTTCGGTTCTTTCGCATCGGG
>NZ_JAEPRQ010000014.1 GCF_016629665.1 Paracoccus caeni | reverse complement strand
CGCGGCTTTACAAGCTGGACCACCTTTACGGGCTGCTGTTCACCTTCGGGCTGGCGCTGACCATCGAGGGCACCTTCCGCTATTACTATGGCGCATCCGGCATGCCCTATCCGCAACCCATACAGGGCGCGGTCAATCTGGGTTTCATGTTCCTGCCGATCTATCGGGGGTGGGTGGTGCTGGCCTCGCTGGTGGTCTGTATCGGCGTCTGGCTGATGATCGAAAAGACCAAGCTGGGCGCCTACCTGCGCGCCGCGACCGAGAACCCGACGCTGGTGCAAAGTTTTGGCGTCAATGTGCCGCTGCTCTTGACGCTGACCTATGCGCTTGGGGCCGGGCTTGCGGCCTTTACCGGGGTGCTGGCCGCACCGATCTATCAGGTCAGTCCGCTGATGGGATCGCAGATCATCATCGTGGTCTTTGCGGTGGTGGTGGTCGGCGGCATGGGCTCGATCCTTGGCGCCATCGTTACCGGCTACATGCTGGGCATCGTCGAGGGGCTGACCAAGGTGTTCTACCCGGAAGCCTCGAATATCGTCATCTTCGTGATCATGGCGATCGTTCTGATCCTGCGTCCTGCGGGTCTCTTCGGAAAGGATGCGTGAGATGTCAGGCAAATCCGAACCCATTCCTGTCGAATTCGGCGCGGTTCATCCGCAGGCCCGGCGCATCCAGTTGGCGATCATCGCGATCTGCCTGATCGGACTGCTGCTGGCGCCGCATTTCTTCTACCCGATCTTCCTGATGAAGCTGCTGTGCTTTGCGCTGTTCGCCTCGGCCTTCAACCTGCTTCTGGGCTATACCGGGCTCTTGAGCTTCGGCCATGCCTGCTTCTTCGGCGGCGCCGCCTATTTCACCGCGCATTCGGTGAAGGTCTGGGGCTGGCCGCCCGAGGCGGGGATTCTGCTGGGCGTCGCAGGGGCCGCAGGTCTGGGGCTGATCATGGGGGCCATCGCGATCCGCCGCCAAGGCATCTATTTCGCGATGATCACGCTGGCGCTGGCGCAGATGTTCTTCTTCTTCTGCCTGCAAGCCGGGTTCACCCATGGCGAGGACGGCATCCAGTCGGTGCCGCGCGGCAGGCTTTTCGGGCTGATCAACCTTCAGGACACGACCAACATGTATTACTTCGTGCTGGCGGTGTTCATCATTGGGCTGCTGATCATCTGGCGCTTCGTCAATTCGCCCTTCGGGATGATCCTGAAATCGATCCGTGAGAATGAGCAGCGGGCGATCTCGCTGGGCTATTCGGTCAGCCGCTACAAGCTGGGGGCTTTCGTGATGTCGGCGGCGCTGAGCGGGCTTGCCGGGGGCACCAAGGCGCTGGTCTTCCAGTTCGCGACGCTCACCGACGTGGCCTGGCAGATGTCGGGCGAGGTGATCCTGATGACACTGCTGGGCGGCATCGGCACGCTGGCCGGTCCGATCTTCGGCGCGGGTCTGGTGGTGACCTTGCAGAACTATCTGGCGACCTCGGAATTTCCGGTGACGATCATTACCGGCGTCGTCTTCATGCTGTGCGTGCTGCTGTTCCGCCGTGGCGTGATCGGCGAATTCTTCGCATCAAAGCTGGGCAAAAAACTGGGATTCAGGTCCGAGTCGTAACATTGCCGCCCCTCGCCACTGGCGGGGGGCGCTGCATGGGGTGACCAATGGAAAGCTGCGATTACATCATTATCGGCGCGGGAAGCGCCGGATGCGTGCTGGCCAACCGGCTGAGCGCAAACCCGAAAAACCGGGTGCTGCTGCTGGAAGCGGGCGGGCGGGACAATTACCACTGGATCCATATTCCGGTGGGCTATCTTTACTGTATCGGCAATCCCCGCACTGATTGGGGCTTCAAAACCGAGGCCGAGGCGGGGCTGAACGGGCGTTCGCTGATCTATCCGCGCGGGCGGGTTTTGGGCGGCTGTTCGTCGATCAACGGTATGATCTATATGCGCGGGCAGGCGGCGGATTATGACCATTGGCGGCAGATGGGCTGCGCCGGCTGGGGGTGGGACGACGTGCTGCCGATGTTCCGCGCGCATGAGGATTTCTATCGCGGCGCGGATGAGGCGCATGGCGCCGGTGGTGAGTTGCGGGTGGAGACGGCGCGGGTCCGCTGGGCGGTGCTGGACGCCTTTATGGATGCGGCGGAACAGGCGGGGATACCGCGCACGCCCGACTTTAACCGAGGCAGCAATGAGGGGGGCGGCTATTTTGACGTGACCCAGAAGGCCGGTTGGCGGTGGAGCGCGGCCAAGGCTTTCCTGCGCCCGATCCGGGGGCGGCAGAACCTGCGGGTGATGACCGGGGCCGAGGTCGAGCGGCTGGTGATCGAGAATGGCGAGGCGAAGGGGGTCATCTTCCACCATCAGGGCCAGCGGATCGAGGCGCGGGCCGAGGGTGAGGTGATCCTGTCTGCGGGCGCCATAGGTTCGGTGCAGGTCCTTGAGCAGTCAGGGATTGGTCAGGGCGAAGCTTTGCAGGCGGCGGGAATCGCGCCGCAGGTCGAGGTCGGCGGCGTGGGCGAGAACCTACAGGATCATCTGCAATTGCGGCTGGTCTATAAGGTTCGCGGTGTGCCGACGCTGAACGAGAAAGCCTCTCGCATGGTTGGCAAGGCATTGATCGGGCTGGAATATCTTCTGAAGCGATCAGGGCCGATGTCGATGGCGCCAAGCCAGTTGGGGATCTTCACGCGCTCTGGTCCTGATAAGGAAACGCCGGATCTGGAATATCATGTGCAGCCGGTGAGCCTCGACAAGTTCGGAGACCCGGTTCACGCCTTTCCGGCAATGACGGCCAGCGTCTGCAACCTGCGCCCGGAAAGCCGGGGAACAGTGCATGTGACCGGGCCGGATTTCCGCGCCCATCCGGCGATCAGGCCGAATTATCTGTCTACGCCGGGCGATCTGGATGTGGCGGCAAAGGCCATTCGCCTGACCCGCAAGATCGCGGCGCAACCGGCATTTTCTCGTTTTGATCCAGAGGAATACGTGCCGGGGATCGCCTTTCAAAGCGACGACGATCTGATCAAGGCGGCGGGGGCGGTGGGCACCACCATTTTCCATCCGGTCGGCACCTGCCGGATGGGCGTGGATGAGGATGCGGTGGTCGATCCGCGCTTACGGATGCGGGCGGTGGGGCGGCTGCGGATCGCGGATGCCTCGGTCATGCCGACGATCACCAGCGGCAATACCAACGCGCCGACGATGATGATCGCCGAGAAGGCGGCGCAGATGATTCTGGAAGACGCGCGGTAACGCCATACCTGTCAGGCGTTGCAATCGGTATTTATACAACGAAGAAATCGGGTGGCGGGAAAAGCCAGCAAATGCTGGGATTTCGGCGGCACAGCCCGTCCACGGCGCATGCACCGGGCGTGCACAGGCTGTACACCGCTTGCGAACGCCCGGTGTTGCGGGCTCAGCCCGAGAGGCTGTCGAGCCGTCGGCGCTGATCGGGGGTAAAGCCAAGCGCGGCGGCCTCGATATTCTGGCGCAGGTGGCTGCGGCGGGAGGTGCCGGGAATGACGAGGATGTTCGGGCTGCGCGCCAGAAGCCATGCCAGCGCCACCTGTTGCGGGCTGGCATTCATCTCTGCCGCGACTTCATTCAGCCCGGCTGATTGCATCGGTGAAAAGCCGCCCAGCGGGAAATAGGGGACATAGGCGATACCGGCATCGGCCAGTTCATCGATCATGGCATCGTCCTGACGGTGGACCAGATTGTAATGGTTCTGCACACAGACCAGCGGCGCGATGTCGCGGGCGATCTGCAATTGCTGCGGGGTGATCGTGCTGATGCCGATATGGCCGATCAGGCCTTCCTCTTGCATGGCGCGCATGACCCGCATCGGCGGGGCGATGTCGTCATCAGGCCCTTCCATGCGCAGGTTCACGATCTCGATCCGTTCAAGCGTAAGCCGGTCGAGATTGTCCTGAACCGAGCGGCGCAGAAAGTTCTCGTCATGGGCCAGAAGCCAGTCGCCCCGGTCGTTGCGATAGCCGCCGATCTTGGTCACCAGAACCAGATTGCCGGGATAGGGGGCCAGCGCCTCGTGGATCAGCTCGTTCGTGACATAGGGGCCATAGAAATCGCTGGTATCGATATGATCGATGCCAAGGGAGACCGCCTCTTTGAGAACGGCAAGCGCCTCGTCCCGGTCTTTCGGCGGGCCAAAGACATGCGGCCCGGCCAGTTGCATGGCACCGTAGCCCATGCGGTTCACGCGGATGCCGGTGCCGGGGAAGGTAAAGCGACCTGCTGCTGCGGCGGGTAGGGTCATCGATGGGTCTCCTGAACGGGCAGGGTGCGATCATCGGCTGCTGCCGCGATCCGCGCTGATGATGAGGAAGGAAGTGTCGCGCCAATGGTCAGGCTGCGCAAGGTCTGCGCGCCCCGATCCTAGGGGACCGGAGCACGCGGGATCATGGTCGTGATCAGGGGCAGTTGACGGAGTAACCCACCACCCCCGGCGTCGATCCTTCGTCGCCTTCGCCTGCGGTCGTGACCCCCAGGATCGCGCCGTTTTCGGACTGATATTCGAAGGCGCAATAGCCGAAGCCGGTGCCCGAACAGTCCTGCACCTCTGGCAGGCCCGCCTTGATCAAGGCGTCGCGGAAGAAGGGGATGCCGTCCGGTCTTTCCTTCGGAATCGAAGGCTGCCAGCCATCTGCGGCCAGAACCTCGCGGGCCAGATGGATCGGCAGGCCGTAAACGGTCGTCACTGGGTTGGCACCTCCGCAAAAGGCGTCTTCGGAGGCGACGTTTCGCAGGATCGCCAGATCGTCGCCATAAAGCCGAAGATCGGCCAGCGGGGCCGAAAGCCAGTCACCGTCCCAGATGCGCAGGCCCGCCACCGTCTCCTCGACCGAGCCGATGCTGCGGTCGGTCCGTTCGGTCGCATAGATCAGCGCCAGCAGGGTTTCGCCCCGGTAGATGGCAAGATTGCCGTCCTCGATCAGGCAGGAACCGCTGGTGCCGGGGGTGGTCTTTCCGGCGAAGGTCACGAAGTCGAGACCGTCGCGTTGCACCTCACTGGTCACTGCCCAGTTGGCGGCTGCGGCGGCGCGACCGCCCGGCGTTTTGGGCTCGGTGTTGACGGAGAAGCAATATTCGCTGTCGGGTGCGCCTGCCTTGTTGGCGGGCAGGGTTGAAAGCGGGCGGATCGCAAGGCCATCGACCTGCGAGGCGGTGCGGAAATCCTGCGCTGCAGCGGCAGAGGCGCTGACGCCGCAAAGAAGCGCGAGGCAGAGGCGGAACGGGGACATGCGCAGCCTTTCGGTTCGGAACGGTCCGGCGAAATCTGGCCCGGTCAGGCGGCGGATGCAAGCCACCCCGCCAGCGCGTCGTGGCGGGGCGGGCAGGATCAAAGGGCGGTCGCCGTCATCTCATAGCTGAAGCCTTCGGGGTCCAACTCGTTCAGCGCGCGCGTGCCGATCTGGCCTTGCGGATACATCATGAACGGCAAGGCCGGGGCGTCGCGGCCGGTCAGGACCAGATCCTCGGCCATGTTGAAACCGACCCAGTTGCCTTCCCAATTACCCAGAAGCGCCTTGTTCACCTCGGCCACGAGCGGGTCGTTGGGATCGCGAATCCAGTCGTCGGTTTCGGCGCGCATGACCTTCAGCACATCGGCGGGGTCCATCGCCACCCAGCCATGGCCCGACAGCCAGACCTCGGCCCGGCAATGCTGCGCGCCCGAGATGCCGGGGCTATTCGCGCCAAGCTGTTTGAAGCCGAATTCGGAAGGTGCCACGCGGACGCCGTAGATGTCGCGGGCGGGCACGCCCGAGGCGCGGGACAGGGCCACGAAAAGCCCGTTCAGATCGGCGCATTTGCCGCCAAGGCTGGCCGTGGTCAGTGTCGCCACCGAATCGCCGGGACCGCAGCCGGGCGTGTCCATGTTGCGGAAACAATGGGTGACGATCCACGCATAGATCGCCTGCACCTTCTCAAGATCGGTGGTCGCGCCTGCGGTGATCTCGGCGGCGCGTTCGGCCACGACCCCGTCCAACGGCTTGTTGGCCGAGGGGGCAAGTGCTGCCTGAATGATTGCCGGATCTTCGGTCACATCGATCGGCTTCGACCAGTCCACCACCCGGTTGCGGGTCTGGAAGCTGCTGGTCAGGGTCAGTTCGGGCGTGCTGCCCGCATCGAAGCTGGCATGCAGATATTTCGCGCCGGTTTTCTGATCGGTGACGATATCGGCGCGGGCGGCATTGCCAGTCACCTCGTCCGACAAGCTATGCTGATAGTCGTTTTCAAGCGAGGGCACCGGCAGCCAAATCTGCGCCGCCTGACCATCGGCGGGCAGGCGGATGGTCGTGGCGATCTGGTAGCTGCGCCAGTCCGAAGGTTGAGGCGCGAAGGCGCGGGCGCCACCCGCAAAGGCGGGAAGCCCGGACAAAAGCGGCGTGGCACCTGCGGCGACGGCAAGTTGCAGGATGCGGCGGCGGTTCGGGGTGAACATGACATTCTCCTTCGCTTGATGGCGGGGTCTGGCTTTCGGAAAAGGTTAACAAGACCCTAGGCGGGCGGGGGGCCATGCTCAAGCATCATGCTCGCCGCGCTGCGGCATCATGGTTCGTCGCAGGTGCCCATCGCCTGATCGAAGGGCTGATCACTGGGATCAAGCTTGCCTTCGTCGATCTGGATCGGGCGGAAGGGCGGGGTATCCTGTGCGGCCGGTTGCACCTGCGTCAGGCGATAGCAGCCTGCAAAGACGGTTTCGGTTCCGTCGGCGTCGGTCGCCCTGAGAGCCACCGGAACCAGCGAATAGACAGAACCGGCAGCGCCTTCGGAATGAACCTCGCCAAGCCGAAGCTCGACCTTTTCAGTCGTCTCATAACCGTCGCGGAAGGTGTCGTAATCGGGGGCGGTGTCGGGGGCGAAATAGCTCCACCCGCGCAGATATTCGCGGCGGTCGATGGCGTTGTAGAGCGAGGTCACGACACGTTCGGGCGAAGAGCGGTCATCGATGAATTGCGACGGCACCTCGGTATTGTCGAGCGGCGGCTCGGTCTGGGCAAGGGCCGGGGTGGCGAGCGAAAGGGTAAGGATGAGGGAAGGAATGACGCGCATGGCCGCTGTCCTGTGATGGTGGGCGTTCATCCATCAACCCGCGATCCGGCCGCGCGTTCCGCGATGTCGCGGAAACGTGGGGCGACTATTCCGTCAGTGTGGGAAGGGTGGGCTGGATGCCCACCCTCACTCTGCTTACCTGTTCGGCCAAAGCGGCGCGTGGCGGTTCACGTCCTTGTAGAGCAGATAGCGGAACCGGCCCGGACCGCCCGCATAGCAGGCTTGCGGGCAGAAGGCGCGCAGCCACATATAGTCGCCGGGGCCGACCTCGACCCAGTCACGGTTGAGCCGATAGACGGCCTTGCCCTCCAGCACGAAAAGCCCGTGTTCCATCACATGCGTTTCCGCGAAGGGGATCGAGCCGCCCGGTTTGAACGTGACCACGGTGATATGCATGTCGTGGCTGAGATCGGCGGGGTCCATGAAGCGGGTCGTGGCCCATGCGCCGTCGGTATCGGGCATCGGAGAGGGCGCGATGTCCTGTTCCTGCGCAATGATCGGCTTGGGTTTCTCGACGCCGTTGCAGGGCTGCCAGCGCTTTCGCCACCAATGGAAACCTGCCGGGCCGCTGGTGCGGTTGCGGATTTTCCACGGCGTGCCGGGCGGGATATAGGCGAAGCCACCGGGCTTCAGCAGATGCTCTGCTCCGTCGATGACCACCTGCATGTCGCCGCCGGTCACGAAGATCGCGTGCTGCACCTCTGGGTCGTCATCGGGCTGATCCGAGCCCCCGCCCTCGGCCAGTTCAACGATATATTGGCTGAAGGTCTCGGCAAAGCCGGTCAGTGGGCGTGCCAGCATCCACATCCGCATCCCTTCCCAGCCGGGCAGATAGCTGGTCACAATATCGCGCATGACGGTACGGGGAATGACCGCATAGGCTTCGGTAAAGACCGCCGTGTCGGTGGTCAGGCCGGTCTGCGGCGGCAGGCCGGTGACGGGGCCGGCATAGGGGTTGAAGCGCGCCTGTTCCTCGGGGATGACGGCGACATCGCCGGTGGGGGCACCTTTCGGGGGAAGATCGTTCATTTCAGGGCCTCCTTGAGGCGAAGCTCACCGATCCGCATGACCTGCCTTTCGGCCTCGGCGCGTTCGGTTTGGGTGTCATTCTCGATCCGGGCCTGCATGGCGGCAAGGATGCCGGGTTTGTCGTGGTCGCGCACGGCGATGATGAAAGGAAAGCCGTGCTTGGCGACATAGGCGTCGTTCAGGCTGGTGAACCGGGCCTTTTCGTCGTCGGTCAGCGCGTCCAGCCCGGCGCTGGCCTGTTCGGCGGTGCTGTCGGCCGTCAGCCGTTTCGCCGCCGCCAGTTTCCCGGCAAGATCGGGGTGAGCGATCAGAACGCCAAGACGTTCCGCGTCGCTGGAACTGCGAAACACCTGCGCCATCCGCGCGGCAAGCCCGCTGGCGCTATTATGGACCGCCCCCATCTCTGCGTCCCAGACCCGCTCGGCGATGAAGGGCGAATGCTCATAGATGCCGCCGAATGCCGCCACGAAATCCTCGCGCGACATTTCGGACGGGCGTTGCCTTGCCTGATAGGGATGCGTCTCGGCCCAGTGCCGGGCGATGTCGAGACGCGAGGCGAACCAGACCCCCTCATGGCTGCGGCAATGGTCCAGAAAGCGCTGAATCGCCATCGCCCGGCCCGGACGACCGGCAAGGCGGCAATGCAGCCCGATCGACATCATCTTCGGCGCGCCCGCCTCACCTTCGGCATAAAGAATGTCGAAGCTGTCACGGAGATAGTCGAAGAACTCGACGCCGGTGCCAAAGCCCTGACCGCTGGAAAACCGCATGTCATTGGCGTCCATCGTATAGGGCACCATCAGTTGCGGGCGGCCAATATGGAGATGCCAATAGGGTAGATCGTCGGCGATGGTGTCGGCCAGATAGTCGAAACCGCCTTCCTCGCAGCCAAGCGCCACCGTGTTCATCGAGGTGCGCCCCTGATAGAAGCCGCGCGGTCGTTCGCCGGTGACGGCGGTATGCAGACGAATCGCCTCGGCGATATGTTCGGCCTCGACCTCGCGCGGGATGTCGCGGTAATCGATCCATTTCAGCCCATGCGTGGCGATTTCCCACCCTGCCGCTTGCATCGCCGCGACCTGTTCGGGGCTGCGCTCCAGCGCGGTGGCGACGCCATAGACGGTGACGGGAATATCCTTCAGCAGCCGGTGCAGCCGCCAGAAGCCTGACCGCGCGCCGTAATCATAGATCGATTCCATGTTCCAGTGGCGCTGGCCCGGCCATGGCTGACAGCCGATGATCTCGGACAGGAACGCTTCGGACGCGGCATCGCCATGTTCGATGCTGTTTTCGCCGCCTTCTTCATAATTGACGACAATCTGCACCGCGATCCTGGCACCGCCCGGCCATTGCGGGTCCGGGGTCGTTTCACCATATCCTCGCAAATCGCGGCTGTAGCGCATGTCATGATCCTTGGCTGACGGTTCTTGCAAAGAAAACCGCGACACGCATTGTGGTGCAAGCGGGCATCTGTGACATTCAGTATCAACGAATCGACAAAGATCGCGCCGATTTCAACGCTTCATTGAAAGACTTCCGGTCTGGCGATGATTGTTGGATCAAAGTTTCATCACATAAGCTGATTGCCGGGGCGGCCCGGAAAGGCCGCGTGGAGGGACCACATGGAACGATACTTCAAGCTGGCCGAACATGGCAGCAATGTCAGGACCGAGGTGATCGCAGGCATCACCACCTTCCTGACCATGGCCTATATCATTTTCGTCAATCCGGACATCCTGTCCACGACCGGGATGGATCGCAACGCGGTCTTTATCGCCACCTGTCTTGCGGCAGCGGTCGGATCGATTGTCATGGGGCTATGGGCGAACTGGCCTATCGGCATGGCGCCGGGAATGGGGCTGAATGCCTTCTTCGCCTTCACCGTGGTCGGCGCAATGGGCTTTAGCTGGCAGCAGGCGCTTGGCGCGGTGTTCATCTCTGGCCTGATCTTTCTGTTCCTGTCGGTCACCGGCATCCGGCGCTGGCTGATCGCGGGTATTCCGGTGTCGATGCGCAGCGGCGTTGCTGCGGGGATCGGCATGTTTCTGGGCATTATCGCGCTGAAATCCGCAGGCATCGTCGTCGGGAACGAGGCGACGCTGGTGGCGTTGGGCGATCTGACCAATACCGGCACGCTGCTGGCGATCGCGGGCTTTTTCATCATCGTGGCGCTGGACGCGCTGAAGGTGAAAGGCGCCATCCTGATCGGGATCCTGGTGATTACGGTGGCCTCGATCCTGTTTGGCGTCAGCGAATTCGGCGGGGTGATGTCGATGCCGCCCTCGATCGCGCCGACCTTCCTGCAACTCGACGTGATGGGCGCGCTGCATTACGGCATCTTCCACGTCATTCTGGTGATGGTTCTGGTCGAGGTCTTCGACGCAACCGGCACACTGATCGGGGTGGCGAAACGCGCCGGGCTGCTGACCGAAGGGCCGGTGCATCAGAACAAGGGCCTGAGCCGGGCACTTATGGCGGATTCGACCGCGATCACCGCAGGCTCGCTGCTGGGGACATCCTCGACCACGGCCTATGTCGAAAGCGCTTCGGGGGTGCAGGCAGGTGGCAGGACCGGGCTGACGGCGCTGGTTGTCGGCGTGCTGTTCCTGCTGGCGACCTTCTTTGCGCCGCTGGCCGGATCGGTTCCCGCCTATGCCACGGCACCGGCGCTGCTTTACGTCGCCACGCTGATGGTGCGCGAACTGGCCGAGATCGACTGGGAGGACGTGACCGAGGCCGCGCCCGCCGTCCTGACCGCGCTTGCCATGCCCTTCACCTATTCGATCGCCAACGGTCTGGCTTTCGGTTTCATCAGCTATGCGCTGATAAAACTGCTGACCGGCAAGGCATCGCAGGTGCATCTGGCGACATGGATCGTTGCCGGTCTGTTCGTGATCAAATTCGCCTTCTTCGGCGGTCACTGAGATTTATCGCAGCAAGACGAAAGCAGCCGCCGGAGATTTCCGGCGGCTGCTTTCGTTTGGGCGACATCGCGGATGCAGGAAGTTCGCGCGCTCATGAGATGCTGCGCCGTGATGTTTAAGCCGCTGTGTCGGTCGTCAGGTGTCTGCTATGCGGGACGGAGCTGCCGTTTGCGGGTGCGGCAGCAAGGCTGTCTGTAACTACAACATAGTCATTGCATCGGTCGGAAAAGCTGACCGCTGCGACAGTTGCATGGAGAAGAGTAAACTCTCCGTAATAAGCATTGAAAATATTGAATGGGTTTAGAAATTTCTTGCACAGCAAGCCGATAAGTGATGAGGTGTTCAATTATATAAGGTAAGCACCTCTACACCGGTTGAGGCGATGCCTTAATGTTGAGGGATTTGAAAATGCACTTGATTGCAACCCAGGAGCAAATCGATGAATTCGAGCGTGAAAGGGCTTTGGTCGGCACTTATATTGATCACAGATACAGTCGAGATAAAATTGATTGGGTTCTAGGTGCTCGGGCGGGGTTTAACGCTCATGTGGGGAGTTCTTTTCATCTGCTCATACCACATGTGAACAATGGATACACGGTAAATGTAACCGATGAGCATCAATATGGAATCGATTTGGCTAGGGCGATGATAAACCACCTTGAGATAAAGCATTCCGATCTGCCTTGCATCGTATTTCGCGCAACCGGCAAAGACTATTATTTCCTTAAGCTTGGACATAGAACAAAATCAGAATTTTTAGACATTATCGGTCGAATTGGAGATCTCGCAGTGGAAGCCTCGATTAACGGACCTCGAGACCCAATAAAATTTCGGGATTGGGTGAATATGCAAACTGCGAACTTTCTCCGCCGTGAAAAAATGCTCAGCGCTTTGAGGCGTTCGCTGCCTGCCCTAACTGGTCTGGTGGGATCTGTGGTGGATGTAAAAGAGCTCGTTTAGAGATCAATGCGAGCAATCGATCATCCCTTCTAACGGTGTTTTGGCAGGTAGCTGCGCCTAGATGTGAAATAGTCAGCCACCCCAAAATCTCTGCAATAAGTACTCGTTTCCAGCCGAAAGAGGCACTATTTCGAGCAGTGGGGAACGTGCCGGACAAAATGCCGCCGCGAAGGTCTTGCGGCGGCATGTCTCAGTGTCAGCTTTGGGCTCTTCACTTCGAAGGGATGACTACGGCTGAAGCGCCGTTTGCAAGGGAAGCCATCGGCGACAAACTACCCGCCCATCGCCTGTGATAGCTCGGCCGCCGCTGCCGAGACCGCGGCGCCTAGCGTCTTCACATGCTCCGATCCTACCCGATGCGTTGGGCCGCTGACCGAGATGCCGGCGATCGCCTCGCCCGAGAGGTCGAAGACCGGGGCGGCGATGCAGCGCATGCCTCGGGTCTTTTCCTCATCGTCGAAGGAAAAACCCCGCGCGCGGATGCGGGCCATGTCTTCTTGCAGCGCCTCGGGCGTGGTCAGGGTCTTGTCGGTGAAACGCTGCAACGGCGCGCGGCGCAGGAAATCTTCAAGGATTTGCGGGCGGCCAAAGGCCAGCAGCGCCTTGCCGATGCCAGACGCATGAAGGGGCGAAGAGGTGCCGGGCGGGAAGAAGGCGCGGATGGTTTCCTGCGTCTCGATCTGGCTGACGAACAGCACCGCATCGCCGCTGAGGATGCCCAGATTGGCGGTCTCGCCGGTGTGTTCCATCAGACCGCGCAGGATCGGGCGGGCGCGTTCGACAATGCCCGACCGGCGCATGAAAGCCGTGCCCAGACGGAAGGTCGCGGGGCCGATATGCCATGCCTGCGTGGCCGGATCGCTTTCGACCATGCCTCGCGCGCCCAGCGAATGCAGCAGGCGGTGGACCGTTGAGGGCGACTGTTCCGTTCGCTCGGCCACCTCGCTCAGCGTCAGGCCCTGCGAGCCCGCAAGCAGATCCAGCATGTCCAGCGCGCGGTCCAGCACCTGCACCGTGCCGGTGGTTTCCTTGGCGCTGCGCGGGCGGCCTCTGCGGCGGGTCGGTTCAGCCATTATATTCCTCCGGTTAAGACTGCATGGGCTGCACGGCGAAAATCGCGATTCTCGCCCGGAAAATGGCAAGCCCCTGTTTCCGCAGCTCATTTCAGGCTTTTATCGCATTGTGGAAATGTTTTCCAGAAAAATTGCGACTTCATCCCCGGCGCGGTATGTTTGTATGAGCAAATGGAGGATGCGCCATGACCAGCCAGAACCCGATTTTCATTCCCGGCCCGACCAATATCCCCGAGGTTCTTCGGAAGGCCGTGGACATGCCCACCATCGACCACCGCAGCCCGGTATTCGGCAAGATCCTTCACCCGGCGCTGGACGGCGTCAAGAAGGTTCTGAAAACCGAGAGCGGGCAG
Source organism: Paracoccus caeni (assembly GCF_016629665.1). Classification (GTDB taxonomy): domain Bacteria; phylum Pseudomonadota; class Alphaproteobacteria; order Rhodobacterales; family Rhodobacteraceae; genus Paracoccus; species Paracoccus caeni. The sequence goes on along the minus strand of NZ_JAEPRQ010000014.1, from coordinate 20,958 downwards.
GTCTTCGTTTTCCCCTCGACCGGGACGGGTGGCTGGGAAACCGCCATCACCAACACCTTGTCGCCCGGCGACAAGGTTCTGGCAACCCGCAACGGCATGTTCAGCCACCGCTGGATCGATATGTGCCAGCGTCACGGTCTGGATGTTCAGGTCGTCATGCAGGAATGGGGCGAGGGCGTTCCCGCCGACAGGTTTGAAGAGATCCTGACCGCCGATAAGGGGCACGAGATCAAGGTCGTTCTGGCGACGCATAACGAAACCGCCACCGGCGTTCGCAGCGATATCGCCGCCGTTCGCCGTGCTCTGGACGCGGCGGGCCATCCGGCGCTGCTGTTTGTGGACGGTGTCAGCTCGATTGCCTGCTATGATTTCCGCATGGATGAATGGGGCGTCGATATCGCCGTCACCGGCTCGCAAAAGGGCTTCATGCTGCCGCCGGGTCTGGCGATTGTCGGCTTTTCGCCCAAGGCGATGGCAGCGGTCGAGGGCGCGAAACTGCCGCGCACCTTCTTCGATATTCGTGACATGGCCAAGGGTTATGCCGCCAATGGCTTCCCCTATACCCCGCCGGTCGGTCTGCTGAACGGCCTGAAGGTCGCGACCGATATGCTGCTGGAAGAGGGGCTGGAGAATGTCTTTGCCCGCCACAACCGCATCGCCGAAGGTGTTCGTCAGGCGGTTTCTGCGTGGGGGCTGAAGCTTTGCGCCGCGCGGCCTGATCTTTATTCGGACAGTGTCAGCGCGATCCGCACGCCGGAAGGATTTGATGCCAACAAGATCGTCAGCCATGCGTTGAACACTTATGGCGTCGCATTCGGCACGGGTCTGGGCGATGTCGCGGGCAAGGTTTTCCGTATCGGCCATCTGGGTAGCCTGACCGACGTTATGGCGCTGTCGGGCATTGCCACGGCGGAAATGGTCATGGCCGATCTGGGCCTGCCGGTGAAGCTGGGCAGCGGCGTCGCCGCCGCACAGGATCACTATCGCCGGACCGCAGCCGCCGCGCTGGCCAAGGCCGCGTGATGAAGGATCAACCGATGTATATCCCGACTTACGAGGACATGCTGGCCGCGCATGAGCGGATCAAGCCGCATATCCGGCGGACTCCGGTTCGCGTCTCGGACTATCTGAACGATCTGACCGGGGCGCAGCTATTCTTCAAATGCGAGAATTTTCAGGAGCCGGGGGCTTTCAAGGTTCGCGGCGCCACCAACGCGGTTTTCGGGCTGGACGAGGCGCAGGCGGCCAAGGGGGTTGCGACGCATTCCTCGGGCAATCATGCGTCCTGCCTGTCCTATGCGGCGATGCGCCGGGGGATTCCCTGCAATGTCGTGATGCCGCGCACCGCGCCGCAGGCGAAGAAGGATACCGTGCGCCGCTATGGCGGGCAGATCACCGAATGCGAGCCTTCGACCAGCAGCCGCGAGGCGACCTTTGCCGAGGTGCAGGCCCGGACCGGCGGCGATTTCGTGCATCCCTATAACGATCCGCGCGTGATCGCGGGGCAGGGCACCTGTGCCAAGGAATTCGTCGAACAGACCGACGGGCTGGACATGGTGGTCGCGCCGATTGGCGGCGGCGGGATGATTTCGGGCACCTGTCTGACGCTCTCGACGCTGGCACCCGAGACGCAGGTGATCGCGGCAGAGCCGGAACAGGCCGATGACGCCTATCGCAGCTTCAAGGCCGGTCACATCATCGCCGACGATGCGCCGAAAACCATCGCCGATGGCTTGCTGGTGCCGCTGAAGGAACTGACCTGGCATTTCGTCAGCAACCACGTCTCCGAGATCTACACCGCATCCGACCCCGAAATCGTCGAGGCGATGAAGCTGATCTGGAAACATCTGCGGATCGTGATGGAGCCCAGCAGCGCCGTGCCGCTGTCCACCATCCTGAAGAATCGCGACGCATTCGCTGGCAAGCGTGTCGGCATTATCATCACCGGCGGCAATGTCGATCTCGACAAGCTGCCCTGGCTTTGAGGAGAGGCAAGATGAACGCACCCACCAATTTCGACAATCTGGAAGTCGGCTTTGACGTGCCCGCTTTGCCGGGGATGGACGAGGCGGATATCCAGACCCCGTGCCTGATCCTTGATCTGGACGCGCTGGAGCGCAACATCAAGAAGATGGGCGATTACGCCAAGGCCCACGGCATGCGCCACCGCAGCCACGGCAAGATGCATAAATCGGTCGATGTGCAGAAGCTTCAGGAAAGCCTTGGCGGCGCAGTTGGCGTTTGCTGCCAGAAGGTCTCGGAAGCCGAGGTCTTTGCGCGCGGCGGCATCAAGGACGTGCTGGTTACCAACGAGGTTCGCGATGCGGCCAAGATCGACCGGCTTGCCCGGCTGCCGAAATTCGGCTCGACCGTGACGGTCTGTGTCGATGATGTGGCCAATATCGCCGATCTGTCGGCGGCGGCGCAAAAGCATGGCACCGAACTGGGCATCTTCGTGGAAATCGACTGCGGCGCGGGCCGTTGCGGTGTGAAGACGACGCCGGAAGTGGTCGAGATCGCCAAGGCCGCAGCCGCTGCCCCGAACCTGACCTTCCGCGGCATTCAGGCCTATCAGGGCGCAATGCAGCACATGGACAGCTATGACGACCGCAAGGCGAAACTGGATGCCGCCATTGCACAGGTGCAGGACGCGGTTGACGCGCTGAAGGCCGAGGGGCTGGAGCCTGAATTCGTTTCGGGCGGCGGCACCGGCAGCTATTATTTCGAAAGCAATTCCGGCGTTTACAACGAATTGCAATGTGGCAGCTACGCCTTCATGGATGCCGATTATGGTCGCATCCACGATCAGGACGGCCAGCGGATCGATCAGGGCGAATGGGAGAATGCCTTGTTCATCCTCACCTCGGTCATGTCGCATGCAAAGCCCAATCTGGCGGTGGTCGATGCCGGGCTGAAGGCGCAGTCGGTCGATAGCGGTCTGCCCTTCGTCTATGGCCGCGACGATGTGAAATACATCAAATGCAGCGACGAACATGGCGTGGTCGATGACCCGAACGGCGTCTTGCAGGTCAACGAAAAGCTGCGGCTGGTGCCCGGCCATTGCGATCCGACCTGCAACGTCCATGACTGGTATGTCGGCGTTCGCGGCGGCAAGGTTGAAACGCTCTGGCCGGTTTCGGCGCGCGGAAAGGCCTACTGATGTGGGTGGTTCCTGAAAAGGACATCGCCGGGCTGATGACCCCCGAGGCCGCGTTTGACGCGGTCGAGGCGGTCTTCGCGGCGATGGCGCGGGGCGATGCCTATAACTTCCCCGTCGTGCGCGAAGCCATCGGGCACGAGGATGCGCTTTACGGCTTCAAAGGCGGCTTCGATGCCAGCGGCCTGACGCTTGGGCTGAAGGCGGGCGGCTATTGGCCGAACAACCAGAAGCACGATCTGATCAACCATCAATCGACCATCTTCCTGTTCGATCCCGATACCGGGCGCGTCTCGGCGGCGGTCGGGGGGAACCTGCTGACGGCGTTGCGCACGGCGGCGGCTAGTGCCGTCAGCAGCAAATATCTGGCGCCGAAAGAGGCACGGGTGCTGGGCATGGTGGGCGCGGGGCATCAATCCGCGTTTCAGATGCGCGCTGCCATCCGCTTTGGCAATTTCGAGAAGGTCATCGGCTGGAACCCGCATCCCGAGATGCTGTCGCGTCTGGCCGATACTGCCGCCGAACTGGGCCTGCCCTTCGAGGCGGTCGAGCTGGACAGACTTGGGGCCGAGGCTGACGTGATCATCTCGATCACCTCGTCCTTTGCGCCGATCCTGATGAGCGATCACGTCAAGGGCCCGACACATATCGCGGCGATGGGCACCGATACCAAGGGCAAGCAAGAGCTTGATCCGGCGTTGGTGGCGCGGGCGCGGCTGTTTACGGATGAGGTTGCCCAATCGCTCAGCATCGGGGAATTCCAGCATGCGGCAGCGCAGAAAACGATTTCGGCAGAGGAGGTCACCGCGTTAGGCAAGGTCATCATTGGTGACCACGAGGGACGCGGTGATGCCGAGATCACGATTTTTGACGGAACGGGAGTGGGCCTGCAGGATCTGGCCGTCGCGGCAGCGGTGGTCGATCTGGCACGCCAGCAAGGGAAAGCGATCGAGATCGGGATCTAGGTCCTGTCCGACATACGTGGAAAGGGAGGTCCGCAATGTCTGATGCAAGCTATACCGCCGGTCAGCAGGGGGTTCATCCGGTGGATGAGCGTCTGCCGACCGGCAAGCTCATCACCTTAGGGTTCCAGCATGTGCTGGTCATGTATGCGGGCGCCATTGCGGTTCCGCTGATCGTCGGGCGGGCGCTGCAATTGTCGCCCTCGGAGGTGGCGTTTCTGATTTCCGCCGACCTGTTCGTCTGTGGCATCGCCACCTTGATCCAAAGCATGGGCGTGACCCAGTATTTCGGGATCAAGCTGCCGGTGATGATGGGCGTGACCTTTGCTGCCGTCGGCCCGATGGTCGCCATCGCCCAGCAAAACCCCGGAACCGATGGCGCAAGGATGCTGTTCGGGGCGATTATCGCCGCGGGCGTGATCGCCATGCTGATCGCCCCGATCGTCGGGCGGATGCTGCGCTTTTTCCCGCCGGTAGTGACGGGGACGGTGATCCTTGCCATCGGCATCAGCCTGATGCCCATCGGCATCAACTGGATCTTCGGTCGTCCTGACACCGCCAGCATCGTCAATCCAGAACATGCCGCATGGCTTCAGGCGCAGCTTGCCGCCGGGGGCGTGCCGGATGGCCTGAAACTGGCCGCGACGCAACCGAACCCGGCTTATGCGTCCTGGACAAATATCCTGATCGCGGTTCTGGTTCTGGGCACGATCCTTCTGGTCTCGCGCTTTGCCAAGGGCTTTCTGTCGAACATCGCGGTTCTGGTCGGCATCGCCGTTGGCGGCGTGGTTGCCGGCTTTGCCGGGATGATGGAGTTCCATCAGGTCGGCGAGGCGCAATGGTTCGCGCTGATCATGCCGCTGCATTTCGGCTTCCCGATCTTCGATCCGATCATGATCGTGACCATGGTTCTGGTGATGATCGTGGTGATGATCGAATCGACCGGCATGTTTCTGGCGCTGTCGGATATGTGCGAAAAGCCGATCAAGCCGCGCGAACTGGTCGCCGGGCTGCGGGTCGATGGTCTGGGCACGCTTCTGGGCGGCCTGTTCAACACCTTCCCCTATACCTCCTTCAGCCAGAATGTCGGGCTGGTCGGCGTGACCGGGGTGCGCTCGCGCTTCGTTTGCGTGGCGGGCGGGGTGATCATGATCGTCCTTGGCCTGATCCCGAAAATGGGCGCGCTGGTGGAATCGCTGCCGACGACCGTTCTGGGCGGGGCAGGGCTGGTGATGTTCGGCATGGTCGCCGCGACCGGGGTGCGTATCCTCAGCCGCGTCGATTTCCACACCAACCGGCACAACCTGTTCGTGGTCGCTATCTCCATCGGCATGGCGATGATCCCGCTGGCCGCACCGAACTTTCAGCAATGGATGCCGCATGCGGTCCACCCGCTGATCCATTCGGGGATTCTGCTGGCGGCGGTCTCGGCGGTTCTGCTGAACTGGTATTACAACGGAGCCCCGCACCAGACCGAAGAAGAGGTCCGCGCCGCAGGCAAACTGGCCGATCACTGATCGCGGCCAATACCGGGGCGGGCCGAGCGATCGGGCCGCCCTTATTCCATCCGCAGCATGATTACCCCCGAATCCGGCAAAAGCAGCATGTGATTTTATAGGGAATCTTTAGACTGCCTTGCCGACGCACCATCTCGCGCCAGCGCGTGGATGAGGTATCAATGAAATGAGAGTTTAGAAGGGAAACCCATCATGCCAGGTTACCTGACCACCCATGTTCTGGACACCGCCCGCGGTCTTCCGGCCGAAGGGATGGAGGTGGTGCTGTTCCGTCTTGACGGCGGCCAGCGGACCGAGCTTGCGCGCCTGACTACCAATAGCGACGGCCGCACCAACCGCCAGATCCTGCCCGAAGCCGACTTCGCGCAAGGTATCTATGAGCTTGAATTCCACGCGGGCGATTGGATGGACGCCACCGGCATCGCCCCGGAAAGCCCGCGTTTCCTTGACGTGATCCCGATCCGCTTCGGCATGTCGAAGGACGACCATTACCATGTGCCGCTGCTGGTCTCGCCCTTCGGCTTTTCCACCTATCGGGGGAGTTGAGCGATGATCCCCCTGATCCCCGATTATGTCATCATCTGGGAATGGATCGCCTTCGCGATCCGCTGGCTGCATGTCATCACCGCCATCGCCTGGATCGGCTCGTCCTTCTATTTCGTGGCGCTGGATCTTGGCCTGCTGAAAGTGCCGGGCCTGCCCAAGGGTGCGCATGGCGAGGAATGGCAGGTCCATGGCGGCGGCTTTTACCACATCAACAAATATCTGGTCGCGCCAGAACAGATGCCCGAGCATCTGACCTGGTTCAAATGGGAAAGCTACATGACCTGGATCTCCGGGGCGGCGCTTCTCATGGTCACTTATTGGGCGGGGGCGAACCTTTATCTGATCGACCCGGCCAAGATGGATCTGGCGACATGGCAGGCCATTCTAATCTCGGGCGGTTCGCTGGCGATTGGCTGGCTGATCTATGACACGCTTTGCAAATCAAAGCTGGGCGAGACGCCGACGGTGCTGATGCTGCTGCTGTTCGTGGCGCTGGTCGTGATGGGGTGGGGCTATACGCAGGTCTTCACTGGCCGCGCCGCGCTGCTGCACCTTGGCGCCTTCACCGCGACGATCATGACGGCGAATGTGTTCTTCATCATCATGCCGAACCAGCGCATCGTGGTGGCGGATCTGAAGGCGGGACGCGCGCCCGATCCGAAATACGGCAAGATCGCCAAGCTGCGTTCGACGCATAACAACTACCTGACCCTGCCGGTCATCTTCCTGATGCTGTCGAACCACTACCCGCTGGCCTTCGCGAGCCAGTATAACTGGCTGATCGCGGCGCTGATCTTCCTGATGGGCGTGACCATCCGGCATTTCTTCAACACCATGCATGCCCGCAAGGGCGAGCTGTGGTGGACATGGGCGGTGACGGCGATCCTGTTCATCATGGTCATGTGGCTCAGCTCGATCGGTCTTAACCAGGACAGTCTGGAAGAGGCCGAGGCCCGCCCCCTGACCGCCGTCGAAACCCGCTTTGCCGAGGCAGAGGGTTTCGACGAGGTCAGCAACATCATCATGGGCCGCTGCGCGATGTGCCACGCACGGCAGACGGCCTATGAGGGGATTTACCACGCACCGAAGGGAGTCTTTCTGGAGACCCCTCAGGACATCGCCCGCCATGCGAAAGAGATCTATGTCCAGGCCGGCCTGACCGACGCCATGCCGCCCGCGAATGTAAGCTTCATGGAGCCGGAAGAGCGGCAAAAGGTGATCCGCTGGTTCCGTCAGGCAGGCGGCGGGGTGTTTGCGGGGATGTGAGGATCAGCGCGACGCTGTCTTCCTTGCCTCATCATCGGTCCCTTGGGCAAAGGCCTGCTCTATCGCCTCCATCGCATTGCGCAGCCGCGCCGGGCCAGTGCCACTGATCGCGCGCCATGCGACACCCGCCTCGATCAGTTCATGTTTCATCGACTGCTGGAATGCCTCGCGGAATTTGTCCGCTTGTTGGTATCGGGTTCCGTCGTCCTGCCAGGGCAGGTCGGTCGGTAGCAGTAGATAAAGATCCGCAAGATCGGACGGTCGGGCGCGGGCAGGCATCGTTCCGGTCAAGGCCGATTGCCAGACGCGTGTGACCAGTTCGTCGGTATCCTCGATCAGGATCGGACCTGCCGATGGAGCAATCGCCTGACGCATTGCCCTATGTCCAAGCTCGATCTCGGTGAAGCTGGAGCTTTGCCAGTCCTCGGTCCGGTAGGCGTCGAAAATGCGCCCATATTCGGGAACAAAGCGGGTGTTCAAGGCTGATGCAAGCTCGGCGGCAAGCGTCGATTTTCCGGTGCTTTCCGCCCCGGCCAACACCACACGCCGCTGAAAATAGGGTCGAACCGCGTCGGGGATCATGTCCCAGTTTCCCGCTGGGTCGCGCAGGATGATACGGGCCGAGGTTGGAAAGGCGAGACGCTCGGGGTCGATCAGTTTGGGACGGGCATCCAGCACTTTCGCCAGCTCAACCACATAGGGTTCGGACCCGAAAACGTAGTCCAGATGCTCGGGATGGGCTTCCTTGCAGATTCGCTGCCAAATCGCCCAGAAATCGGGGTGTTCCTCGGGCGTTTGCGGCACGTTTTTGGTGTGATGTATCACCCGGACATGCGGTAGAAGCTGCTTCATCCACTGATAGCGCAATGATCCCTCAATCGGATCGCTGTCCAGAGAGCAGACAAGGACGGTCAGTTCATCGCACATCGCCGCCGCCATGTTGCACATGAAAACATGGCCTGTATGCGGAGGCAGGAATTTGCCAAGCAGAAAGCCACGAGTCGTCATGCGTAAGCCGCCTTGGATGGCTGCATCGACTGCCGCCAGTTGAGGTATCCGGTGACCGCCATGCCAAGGAAGATCAGATAAAGCGCTGCTGTCGGGGTCAGATCTTTCTGCCAGTAAAGCCCGATTGCCAGAACATCGACGGTGATCCAGACCAGCCAGCTTTGAAGATAGCGGCGCGCCATAAGATACTGCGCAATGACGCTAAGCACGGTTGTTGTCGCGTCCCAATATGGGAAATCTGCGTCGGTGCGTGTCGCCATGACATGACCAAGCGCGAAGCTGGCAATGATCGCGGCCACCACCCAGACGGCGGCAGCGCGCAGCGGCAGATCGGTCGGTTTGACCAGACCGTCATCGTCGCGTGCATTCAGCCACGTGAAGATACCAATGACCTGTATGAACAGGAAAAAGATCTGCAACAGCGCATCGCTGTAAAGGCGGACATCGTAGAAAATCCACGCATAGAGGATCACCATCAGGATGCCGAAAGGATAGTTCCAGATGCTGCGCCGGATAATCAGTCCGACATTCACCAGACCGCAGAGAACCGCAATGATCTCGATTGCCCGGGTTCCAAACATCCCGACGATGAAATCTACGAATTGTGCCATTCAGATCAAGCCTTTGCCCAGGGAACTGGCGAATGTTTTTATCAAAGCGGCGCCGGGTTCAACCGCGCCGAGAGAAAATCGTCTCAAAACGCCTTCTTCAACTCCCTGACCGCGAAATCCGCGAACATCCGCACCTTCGGATCCTGCAACCGCCGGTGCGGCGTCAGGCAGCCGAATTGGGCCGAGATCGGCGGGGTGTCGGGCAGAAGTTGCACCAGACGTCCCTCTTTCAGATCGTCAGCGACCTCATAGAGGGGCCGATTCGCGATACCCTGTGAATCCAGTGCCCATTGACGCAGCACATCGCCGTCATCTGTATCAAACCGCCCGTTCACCATCATTTTCTGCGGGCCGTCTGCGGCCTGTAACACCCAGAAGAATTCCGGGCTGCGGGGATAGCGCAGCAACAGGCAGTTATGGCCCACCAACTCGTCCGGTGTCGTGGGTGTGCCGTGCTGGGCCAGATATTCCGGCGATGCCACCAACACCCGTGGCGCATCGGCGATCTTGCGCCATTTCAGCGCGGAATCGGCGGGCTCGCCAAGGAAGAATGCCAGATCGATGGCATCCTCGACGATGTTCACATTGCGGTCGGACAGGCGCAGGCGGATGTCCACGCCGGGGTTTTCCGCGCAAAAGGGCGGAATCAGCGGCGCGATCAGCCGCCTGCCAAGGCCCAGAGGCGCCGTCAGCCGGATCACCCCCTGCGGTTTTCCCGAAAAACTTGAAACCATCGCCTCGGCCTCGTCCAGCGTGTCGATGACGCGGCGGGCGTGGTCATAGAAGGCGCGGCCGATCTCGGTCGCGGTCAGTTTGCGGGTGGTTCGGTTCAGCAAACGCACGCCAAAGCGGTTCTCCAGATCCTTGATCCGGTTCGACGCGACAGCAGGCGACAGGCGCAGATCGCGCCCGCCAGCGGTGATCGAGCCCAGCTCGATGACGCGCACGAACACGCGAAGGCTTTCCAGATAGGACATTTCGACAGGCCACTTTCAAGGATTCATGGAAAGTCTTCCGTGTCGGAACAGATTTCGCAATCGTTTTTTAAGGCATAGGCTGATTATCGGGTTCACAGCCAAGAGGAATGCCATGACGCCCGAGTTGCGCTTTCTGCTGAACGATCAGGAAATCCGGCTGACCGATGTCGGGGCGTCGGACACGCTTCTTGACCATCTCCGCATTGCCCGCCGCCTGACCGGGACCAAGGAAGGCTGCGCCGAGGGTGACTGCGGTGCCTGCACGGTGCTGCTGGGACGGCTGACCCAGACCGGCATGATCTACGAGCCGATCAATGCCTGCATCCGCTTTCTGGCCTCGTGCCACGGCTGTCATGTGGTGACAGTGGAACATATCCACTCGCCCGAAGGTGGTTTGCATCCGATCCAGAAGGCGATGGTTGAAAACCACGGCAGCCAGTGCGGGTTCTGCACGCCGGGGATCGTCATGTCGCTTTACGGGCTGTGGATGGGCAATCCCGATGCGGGCGTGACCGAGATCGAGACCGCGTTGCAGGGCAACCTTTGCCGCTGCACCGGATACGAGCCGATCGTCAAAGCCGCCCTGGCCGCTGGCCGCGCGGGCGGGCAGGCGATGGATATGTTGCTGGTTGAACGCGACCGGGTTGCGGCGAAGCTGCGCGAGATGTGGGGCCAGCGGGTCGAACTGACCAAGGGCGATCAGCGCGCCATCATCCCGACCGATGCCGACGATCTGGCGGCGGTGCTGGAGGAAAACCCGAAGGCCACCATCGTCGCAGGCTCTACCGATGTCGGGCTGTGGGTGACGAAGTTTCTGCGCAATATCTCGCCCGCCGTGTTCATCGGGCATCTGATGAAGGGGATCGAGGTTCGGGACGGCGAGATCCGTCTTGGTGCCGGTGTCACCTATAGTGAGGCCGGGCCGGTCTTTCGCGAACATCTGCCGCAGGCTTACGATTACATTCTGCGCATCGGCGGCTGGCAGGTGCGCAATATGGGCACGATTGGCGCCAATATCGCCAATGGCTCGCCCATCGGGGATACGCCGCCGCTGCTGATCTCGCTTGGCGCGCGGATCGTGCTGCGCAAGGGCGCGGTGCGGCGTGAGGTGGCGTTGCAGGATTTCTTCATCGACTATGGCAAACAGGACCGCGTGCCGGGCGAATTTGTCGAAGAGGTGATCATCCCGACCAATCCCGGCGCGAAAATCGCGGCCTACAAGGTGTCGAAGCGCCGCGACAGTGACATCACCGCCGTCGCTGCGGGCTTTTGTCTTAGCGTTGAAAATGGCATCATTGCCGGGGCGCGGGTGGCCTTTGGCGGTATGGCCGGAATCCCGAAACGCGCCGCAAAGGCAGAGGCTGCGCTGGTCGGCCAACCCTTCGCGCGTGAGGCATTCGATGCCGCCGCGAAGGCCGTGGCGGACGATTTCCAGCCGCTCAGCGACTGGCGGGCCAGTGCCGAATATCGCAGCGCCGTCGCCTCGAACCTGTTCCGCCGCTTCTGGTTGGAACAATCGGAACCGGACCTGCCGGTGCGTCTGAAATACGCGGTGGGAGAATGAAGATGAAAGATGAAACCACCATTCGCGGGCTGGCCCATACGGATACGATCCACGATTCCGCCATTAAGCAGGTGACGGGCCGGGCCGAATATACCGATGACCTGAACGAGCCCTATCGCACGCTTCACGCCTATCTGGGCCTGTCGCAATGCGCGCATGGCCGGATCAAAAGCATCGATCTGGATGCCGCCCGTCGCGCCCCCGGCGTCATCGGCGTGCTGACTGCCGAGGACATTCCCGGCGTCAACGATGTCGCGCCGAACGACAAGCATGACGATCCGATCTTCGCCGAGGGCGAGGTGAAATTCTGGGGCCAGCCGATGTTCGCCGTGGTGGCCGAAACCCGCGATCAGGCCCGCCGCGCCGCCCATCACGTCAAGGTCGAATATGAGGAACTGCCCTTCGCGCTGGATCCAATGGCCGCGAAAGAGGCTGATCTGGGCTATGTGACCGAACCGCTGACGCTGCGCCGGGGCGATGCAGGGGCGGCGATGCAGACCGCGCCGAACCGGATCAAGCGCCGTTTCAGCATCGGCGGGCAGGATCACTTCTACCTTGAAGGCCAGATCGCCATGGCGATCCCGGGCGAGGATGATGATGTCATCATCAACGTCTCGACCCAACACCCGACCGAGGTGCAGCACATGGTTTCGCATGCGCTTGGGGTTCCAAGCCATTCGGTGGTGGTGAATGTGCGGCGGATGGGCGGCGGGTTCGGCGGCAAGGAAACGCAGATGAACCTGTTCGCCTGTGTGGCCGCCATCGCCGCGAAACGCTGGAATCGCGCGGTGAAGATCCGCCCCGACCGTGACGACGACATGACCGCCACCGGCAAGCGCCACGATTTCGTGGTCGATTACGAGGTGGGTTTTGACGACGATGGCCGTATCCTTGCGGTCGAGGGGGATTGGTATGCCCGCTGCGGCTTTTCCTCGGATCTTTCCGGCCCGGTGACTGATCGCGCGCTGTTTCATTGCGACAACGCCTATTTTTATCCCGATGTCCGCGTCAGCAGCCATCCGATGCGCACGAACACCGTCAGCAACACCGCCTTCCGGGGCTTTGGCGGTCCGCAAGGCGTGATCGTGGCCGAACGCATTGTCGAGGAAATCGCCTATGCCCTTCAGCGCGACCCGTTGGAGATCCGCAAGCTGAACCTCTACCAGAACGGCCAGTTGACCCCCTATCATCAGGAAGTCACCGACCAGATCCTGCCGCGTATCTTTGACGAGCTTGAAGCCGACAGCGATTATCACGCCCGCCGTCAGGCCGTGCTGGATTGGAACGCCAAGGCTGCCCGCGATGGCGGGGTGATCCGCAAGGGGATCGCGATCACTCCGGTCAAGTTCGGGATCAGCTTCACCGCTACTTGGTTCAATCAGGCCGGCGCGCTGATCCATATCTATAGCGACGGCTCCATCGCGCTGAACCACGGCGGGACCGAGATGGGGCAGGGGCTGAACACCAAGGTCGCGCAGGTCGTGGCCGAGGCGTTTCAATGCGACATTGGCCGCATCAAGATCACCAAAACGACGACGGAGAAGGTGCCGAACACCTCGGCCACGGCGGCGTCTTCGGGGACCGATCTCAACGGCATGGCGGCGCTGGATGCTGCCGAGCAGATCAAGGCCCGGATCATCGATTTCGTCTCGGAACGCTGGCAGGCGCCGCGCGACGAGGTGAAATTCGTGCCCGGCCATATCCGTGCGGGCGACCGCGATATCCGGTTTGATGAGGTGATCGCGGCGGCCTATATGGCGCGGGTCCATCTGTCGGCGGCGGGCTTTTACAAGACCCCGAAAATCCACTGGGACCGCGCGACCGGGCGGGGCAGGCCGTTCTATTACTACGCCTATGGCGCCTCGGTGTCGGAGGTTTCGGTCGATACGCTGACCGGGGAATATGTGATCGACCGGGTGGATGTGATCCACGATGCCGGACGCTCGCTGAACCCGGCCATCGACAAGGGGCAGGTGGAAGGCGCCTTCGTGCAGGGCACCGGCTGGCTGACCTGCGAGGAATTGTGGTGGGATCAAAAGGGCCGGCTGCGCACGCACGCGCCCTCGACCTACAAGATCCCGCTGGCCTCGGACAAACCACGCATCTTCAACGTGAAGCTGGCCGACTGGTCGGAAAACAGCGAACGCAGCATCAAGCGGTCGAAGGCCGTGGGCGAGCCACCCTTCATGCTGGGCATCAGCGTGTTCGAGGCGATCAACATGGCCGTCGCCTCGTTCAGCGATTACCGCGAACCGGCGCTGCTGGACGCCCCCGCCACGCCCGAGCGCGTGCTGATGGCGATCGAGAAGCTGCGCCCATGATCCGGGTCCGGGTCATCAAGGCCCGTGGCTCGACGCCGCGCGATGCCGGAGCCGAGATGTTCGTGGAAGCCACCCGCGTCACCGGAACCATCGGCGGGGGTCAGATGGAATATATGGCCATCGACCGCGCCCGGCAGATGTTGGTCAGGGGCGAGATGCAGGCGGATATGGACATCCCGCTTGGCCCCGAGATTGGCCAGTGCTGCGGCGGTCGCGTGCATCTGCATCTTGACCGCAATGGCCCGACGCGAGAGGCACATCCCGATGTGCTGATCTTCGGCGCAGGCCATGTCGGGCGCGCACTGGCGCAGGCGCTGCAACCCTTGCCCACCAATCCGCTCTTGATCGACACCCGCGCCGATGAGCTGGCGCAGGCCGCCCCCGGCATCCCCACCAAACTGACCCCGCTGCCCGAAGCCGAGATCCGCGCGGCCCGCCCCGGCAGCGCCGTGGTCATTGTCACCCATGACCACGCGCTTGATTTCCTGCTGGCCGCCGAGGCGCTTGCCCGCCGCGATCTGGCCTATATCGGCATGATCGGCAGCGCCACCAAACGCGCGAAATTCACCCGCTTCGCCAAGGATCGCGGCCTTGATACATCGCCGCTGATCTGCCCCATCGGCGCAGGCTTTTCCCATGACAAACGCCCGGCGGTGATTGCCGCCTTCGCTGCCGCCGAACTGATCGCGCGGCTGACCACAACTTCTTCCGTGACGAAATATCCATGCAACAACTGATCCGTGGCCGCGTTCTCGACTTTCACGCCGACCCGCATGAAACCGAGGATAATCATCGCTATCTGGAAGACGGCGCCATCCTGATCAAGGACGGGCTGATCGTCGCCGTCGATGATTACGCCAAACTTGCCGCCCCCGGCATCCCCGAAATCGACCACCGCCCGCATCTGATCCTGCCGGGCTTCATCGACACCCATATCCACTTCCCGCAGGTGCAGGTGATCGGTTCATGGGGCGCGCAGCTTCTGGACTGGCTCAACACCTATACCTTCCCCGAGGAAGCTCGTTTCAGCCAACAGGGCCACGCCCCGGCGATGGCAGGTGCCTTTCTTGACCTCTTGACCAGCCACGGCACCACCACGGCGGTCGCCTTCTGCTCGGTCCACCCGGAAAGCGCCGAGGCTTTGTTCGACGCGGCCCAGGCTCGCAATATGGCGATGGTCGCGGGCAAGGTGATGATGGACCGCAATGCCCCCGAAGGCGTTCTGGACACCCCGCAATCCGGCTATGACGACAGCAAGGCGCTGATCGAGAAATGGCATGGTCGCGGTCGTCAGCGCTACGCCATCACCCCACGCTTCGCCATCACCTCGACCCCCGAGCAGTTGGACATAGCGGGCCAACTGGTCCGCGAATATCCCGATTGCCACATCCAGACACATCTGTCTGAAAACCTTGATGAGATCGCCTATACGCTGAGCCTCTACCCCAAGGCGCGCGATTATCTGGACATCTATGAAACCCACGGCCTCTTGTCGGACAAGCTGCTTCTGGGCCACTCGATCCACCTTGAAGAGCGGGAAATCAGGCGGATGGCCGAGACCGGCAGCCGCGCGGTGTTCTGCCCGACCTCGAACCTGTTCCTTGGCTCGGGACTGTTCGACGAAGCGGGCCTGCGCGCGGCGGGCGTGGTGAACGGCATCGCCACCGATGTCGGCGGCGGCACCAGCTATTCGATGCTGCAAACGCTGAACGAGGGCTACAAAATCCTGCAACTCCGCGGCCAGAAACTGCATCCTTTCGCCGCCTTCCACTGGGCCACGCGCGGCAATGCGGTGGCGCTTGGCATGGAGGACACAATCGGCACGCTTGCACCGGGATCGCATGCCGATCTGGTCGTGCTGGACGCCCGCGCCACCCCGGCGATGGACCTGCGCATGCAACGCGCCGAGACGCTGGCAGAGGAATTGTTCATCCTGCAAATTCTGGGCGACGACCGCTCGATTGCGCAGACCTATGTGGCGGGTCAGGCGATGAAGGCGGCCTGACCCGCCGGTTCATCAGCGACAATCCAAATTCCCAACTCTCGGGAAAATCTCATTGAGATGCTGTGCAAGTCACGGCGACGGATACTTGCCGATCAACCAACAAGAATGTTGACAGAAAAGAATTTCTTCTGAAATCTTCTTTGCACACCTATGCATTATTCTGTCTCCGTGGCGATCTTGGTGAAACTGCATCCGCGCGCTCACAAAATTGCCATTCTTTTTTGTTAACGCGTGGGGAGGATCAATTCAGCTCGTCAGGAGGAAATTCATGCTGAGATTTGCAATAGCAGCGACCGCCGCGATGATCGGGGGCTCGGTCTGGGCCGACGACGTTCAGCCTTTGGCACAAGCCCATGCCCATAACGATTACGAACATGAGCGGCCACTGCTTGACGCGCTGGACCATGGCTTCACAAGCGTCGAGGCTGACATCTGGCTGGTCGATGGCGAGTTGTTGGTCGCGCATGACGAGGATGAGATAACTGCCGGAAAAACCTTGCAAAGCCTGTATCTTGATCCGCTGCGTCAGCGTGTCGGGGATAACGATGGCTGGGTCTATGCCTCGGGCAAGGACATGCCGATCACGCTGCTGATCGACATCAAATCGGAAGGCGTGTCCACCTATGAAGCGCTGGACGGCGTTCTGCAGGGATATGAGGATATTCTGACCGTGTTCCGCGACGGTGAGGCGGAACCGGGCGCTGTGACTGCCATAATCTCGGGCGATCGTCCGCAAGAGGTGATGGAACAGCAGCAGGTCCGGTATGCTGGCTATGACGGTCGGATGACCGATCTCGAATCCGATATGCCCGCCGCCTTCATGCCGCTTCTCAGCGATAACTGGACCAAGGTCTTCACCTGGACCGGCGAGGGCGAGATGCCCGCCGATGAACGCGCGAAACTGGATGAAATCGTCGCCACGGTGCATGACAAGGGCTGGAAACTTCGGTTCTGGGCGACGCCTGACGAGGCTGGACCGGCGCGTGACGCCATCTGGACCGTCCTGCGAGATGCAGGGGTGGATCATATCAACACCGACGATCTGGCCGCCCTGCAGTCCTTCTTGCAAGACAGCGCCAACTGACACCCTCTGGCCGATGCGCTAAATCAGTGCTGAGCCAAACGATATAAAGCCCCGCGCCGATTTCTCGCGCGGGGTTTTTCATGGTCTGCATACGGACAAAGAAGGAACGACGCTCTCTCCCTCGCGTTCAACTTCAGGAGGAACAGAAATGACCCGAGAACGTCCGAAGCGCCCCGATCCCGTAGAGGATGTGAAACGCCGCAAGGGCTTGGAAGAACACGAAGGTGTTCCACATGATCCTGAAGAATTCGACCCGCTCAATCCCGCGCGGCAGGTGGATAACGGTAAGGGGCGTCCTGACCGACCCAAAGATCAGACGCAACCGCGCGACGAACCGGGGAATGCGGCGGATCGCTGTCGGTAGGAGGCTTTTGCCCCGCCACATCGCTGATCGGCAAAAAGACTTTCAATGATTGCGCACTATTTGAATCCGGTCCCGTTTCGATATGTTTAACCAACCATAACGATTCTCTCCGCAAACGGAGGGCCATTTGCGAAGGGACATAAGATGCGGATCACGGTGAAGGCGGCCTTATGCGGCGCAACTATGTTATGCGGAGCGATGCCCGCGGTGGCGCAGATCGCCGACCCGTCGCAGGTCTTTGTGCTTGGCACGATCACCCTGACTGCGGAAAGCGACGAAAGCCGGGGCGGGACGACCACCAGCGTCAGCTCGGACGATATCCTTCGCACCAATCGCGCCTCTCTGGATGACGCGCTGCGGGTCGCGCCCGGCGTGCAGGTGGGCAATAGCGGCGGCAGCCGGAACGAGCGGCTGATCTATGTCCGCGGCTTCGACCGCTTTCAGGTGCCGCTGTCGGTCGATGGCATCCGCGTCTATCTGCCCGCCGATAACCGGCTGGATTATGGCCGCTTCCTGACACCCGATCTGGCCGAAATTCAGGTGCAGAAAAGCTATGTCTCGGTCCTGAACGGGCCGGGCGGCATGGGCGGCGCGATCAACCTTGTCACCCGCCAGCCGACCGAAATTTTCGAGGGCGAGGCGCGGCTGGGCGTCGAGGCGGGCAATCGCGGCGATGTCACCGCCCGCACCGGCTTTCTGTCGCTGGGGACGCGGCAACAGGATTTCTGGCTGCAGGGCAGCTATATGAAGCGCGACAATGACGGCTTCTACCTGTCCCGCGATTACAACCCGCGCCCGCAGCAGGGTGCGGGCCAGCGCGACAACAGCGAAACCGATGACGACCGGCTGAACCTGAAGGCGGGCTGGACGCCGAATGCGACGGATGAATATGTCCTCAGCTATACCCGCCAGACCGGCTCGAAAGAGGCGCCCTATAACGTCGATCAGCCGATAAGGGGGATCACCGGCGATCCGGGCGTGGGGCAAAGCTGGCAGCGTGACTGGACATGGCCGGAATGGGATCTGGACAGTCTGGCCTTCTATTCTCACACCGAACTGGGCGGCGGCTATCTGAAGACCCGCGCCTATTACAACCGCTTCGACAATCTGCTGTCGGCATGGGACGATTCCACCCATTCCAGCCAGACCGAACGCCGCGCTTTCAACAGCCGCTATAAAGACCGTGCCTGGGGGCTGAGCCTTGAGGCAGGCGCGGAACTGGGCGCGGCCAATACCTTGCGCGGCGCGTTGCATTATCGCCGCGACAAGCACCGCTCGATCCAGTTGCCACAGCCGACACTGGGCCTGCCCGCCGATCCGACCGAGATCAGCGAAGAGGAAACCTGGTCGCTGGCGCTGGAAAACACATGGCAGGCGCGTGACGATCTAAGCGTGATCGCCGGGATCAGTTATGACCGCGCCGAGGTGCTGGAGGCCGATCGCACCGATACCGATCCGGGCCTGCCGACGGGGTCTTCGGATGCGGTGAACTGGCAGGTCGCGGCGATCTGGCAGCCCGATTCCAGCGGCGAATTTCACGCAAGCCTGTCCTCGCGCACGCGTTTCCCGACGCTGTTCGACCGCTATTCGACCCGCTTTGGCACGGTCGTTCCCAATCCCGATCTGAAATCCGAACGCGCCCTGAATGCCGAGCTTGGCTATGGCGGCGATCTTGGCCCCGCCCGGATCGAGGCCGCGCTGTTTTACAGCAAGGTCCGCGACATGATCCAATCGGTCCCGACCGGCGATCTGGACGACGAGGGCGATCCGATGTCGCAAAGCCAGAATGTCGGCGATGGCAGCTACAAAGGCTTCGAGATCGCGGCAAGCTGGGATGTCAACGACCGGCTGGCCTTGGTGGCGAATTATACGCTGCTTCACCGCGGTATCTCGGACCCCGAGCGCGCCGATTACCGCCCCACCGATACGCCGCGCCACAATGCCTATCTGCGGCTCGACTGGCAGGCGACGGATAATCTGACCGTCTCGCCCTCGTTCGAGGTCTCAAGCTCGCGCCTTTCCGAAAGCGCGATCCAGCCCGACGATCCTTCGCAGATCGCCTATACCCGGATGGGCGGCTTCGGGCTGGCCAATATCGATGTCGAATGGCAGGCCAGCGATCAAGCCAGCGTCGTCTTTGGCATCCGCAATATCTTCGACCGGGATTACCAACTGGTCGAAGGCTATCCCGAACCGGGCCGGACCTTCTTCCTGACCACCCGGATGACCTTCTGACCTCAACGGCGCCGGGCCGATCCGGCGCCACTTATGTCCCGTCATGACCCATTTCGTGATCTATACGCGCATCGGTTTCGAGGATCAGGGGCAGCCTGATCTCAGCCCTGCCGCGCAGATGCGCGACATCGACTTTCTGTTGCAGAATTACGAAACCGAGCCTGTCGTGATCGCGCGTCATGCCGACCAGTTCGTGCCCGAAGGCGAAGCGCTGACCGGGATACAGACCGCGCTGACCATCTGCCGCAAACATTTTGCCAAGCTGCTGGTCGCGCGTCTGGACCGGCTTCCGGTCGCGCAACTGGGCTACGCGCCCTTTTTCGCCGACCCGAGCGTCGATCTGCGCGTCGCCGTGCTACCGCATGCGACCAAGACCGAGCTGTCGATCCACGCCCGCCTGCAAGCGCAAGAACGCGCGTTTCACGCCCGTCAGGCCGCGATCAATGTGGAAACCCGTGCCGCCAAAGGCCGCTGCCGCGCCTTCGCCACTGAGACCGAGGACGCACAGACCGCCGATCAGGTCACGCAAATTGTCCTGCCGATGCGCCAGCGCGGAGCGACCTTGCGCGACATCGCCTCGGCCCTGAACCGCGCCGGGCTGATGACTTCCAGCGGTACCGCATGGCGACCGGCACAGGTTTCGCGCCTGCTGCAACTGATGAAGTAAGGCAATTTCCAGTCTGCTGAACCAGCGCCGCGCTCTTGATCATCCGGTCAAGCCGACAGAAAGAGCGGCGAATTATTTCAGGACCACGTGGCGTAAGGCCTGCATTGTAGAGGGAATATCGGCGCTCACGGGCTGCAGCACAGCCGGAAGCGCGATGATGAAGAGCGTTCAACGCGAATCGAGAACTAAATTCCCACTGCCCATGGCCACTCGCTGCCATAAGTCGAAATAATTTAATTTTATGAATGGCAGGGGCAGGGGGACTCGAACCCACGACCCTCGGTTTTGGAGACCGGCATTTCCCGTTGAACATCCATGATGTTTTTTCCAATCGAGGGAAAAGTCGCGGCTTATTTATCAATGGGTTACAGGCGCTGTTCCAACTGACAGCAACGGCGAGGCCCATGCTAGGCTGAGGTTGTGATCCTACAATGCTTCTGGTCAGGGCGCGGCGCTCAACGGTGGTCACGGCAATGACGCAAAGAGCCCAAAGCGGACGTTCACCTCGTCCTGGTTGTTGGTTGATGATTGCCTCTGCTACCTTACCATCCAGGTGACAGTGCCAGCGCAATATTGTAGAGTTGTCGCAGCCCTTAGGGTTCGTGCGTTAGATCGCCAGTGATAAATAAATAAATAGAGGATTTCATGCCCAAGGTCGTTGGAATTGGCGGAGT
>NZ_JAEPRQ010000013.1 GCF_016629665.1 Paracoccus caeni | reverse complement strand
GAAGGCCATGAACAGCCCCACTGGCGGGGTTTCCCGGTCAAGGGTCAGCGTGACCTGCCGATAATCGTCCGCTCCAAGGCTTTTCGCGATATCGGGGGTCAGCCGCTCTTCGGGGCCGCGCTGCTGCCAGGCGCCCAGTTCGCGGGGGAACAGGGCAAAGGGCGTGCGTTCGGGTGCCATGCCGCGATTGTCGGGCACCATCTGCCACGCACCAAGGGCGGCGATGCCGATGATCGCGGCAGTGATCATTGCCGCCGAGGGCATGACCAGCCGGATCCGGCTCAGCTGGGCGATCATGCCCGAGGTTTCCAGATCCAGCGCATCGGCCAGTGTGGGCTTGCCCGGATGGAAGAACAGCATCAGCCGGGCCAGCAGGAACAGCAGGATGATACAGGCGATGAAGATGACCCAGCCTTCGAAGAAATGGGTGAAGCCTTCAAGCCACTCGATGCCGTAGTAATTGGCGATGATCCCGGCCATGGCGATCCGGACCGAGTTCATGACCACGGTGATCGGCACCGCCGACAGCAGCAGCACTGCCTTGTGCCATTTCGGCCCGCGATAAAGAACCGCGAAGATGTAGGAGAAGCTGAGGATCGGGAACAGGTACCGCAGGCCTGAACAGGCCTCGGCCACGTGCAGGCGCATGACGCCCAGATCGATGATATTGCCTTCGAGGAAGACCGGCACCGACAAGAGCTTCAGGAACCAAACGCCCAGTTCGGACGAGATCATCTGCAGCGAGGTCGAGACCTTGTAATAAAGCACCCCCGGCAGCGGCAGCATATAGACCAGATGCACGACCGGCGGCCAGAAATGCTTGCCGGTGGACCAGCCGAAGGAGATCAGCAGGATCCCCGCCACCCAGATGATGGTGGCATAGGCGACGATGTCGTCGATCCGGGCCAGCTTGCCCAGAGCGCCGATGACGAAGGCCAGTGCCAGAACCGCGACGCCGGGCCAGCGGTCGGATTTCGGGCCGGGTTGTGCGGGGTATTGTTTCAGCTCGCGCAGGAACATCAGCGCCGACAGGACGGGGATCAGCGGGCCGTGACTGTATTCCGGCAATTGCCATGCGCGAAGCAGCGCATCCAGACCGTCCATGAAGAACCAGCCCGCGGCAATGGCGGCAATTCCCAGCCAGAACAGCCCGGCCATCCCGGTCAGAGTCAGCATGCCACGGGAGGAAGTCGTCACCGTTTCGCTGGAAGCCATCACATATTCACCCTTTACACGTCACACCGGCATCCGGTCGGAATTTTCCCGGTTCGCGACTTTACTGCATTAACCAGTTTTTCGCGAGATCGATAAAGAAATCATATCCGGGTTAACTTGTCGCATTACATTGCGAGAATGAACCGGCGCTTTCAGGTGGAAATAAGAAAACCCGCCCTGAGGCGGGTTCTCGGTTTTTTCGAACTAAAATGATCAGTCCGCTTTTTTGCGGCGACGCAGCGCGGCCAGACCGCCCAGACCGCCCAGCAGCAGCAGCCCTGTGGCCGGCAGGGGGATCGCGGCAACCTTGACGCTGTCAACGTCAAAGCCGTCGCCCTTCACACCGCCCCCAAAGGGGAATTGGTCCTTTGTCGCGTCGACAAGCTTGATGTATTCGAAGGCCGAGGTGGCGAACACCGAGGACGAAGTCGTGGTATTCAGAAGACGACCAAAGAACGTTTCGACGCCATTCAGAACCCCATAGACGTCCACGGCTTCCTGATGATGACCGTATTCGCGGTCATAGGTGATCTCGTAAACCGTGACTTCGTCCACCGGCTGGAACAAGGGCTTGGCAAAGCCGACAGTCAGCGAGCCGCCCAGGCCCAGCGAGTAGAAGGCACCATCGGCGGCATGAAGCGCGTTGTTGGGGTCCTTGCGAGCCGGGTTGCAAAGCTCAAGGCTGCCCGGCGTGCCGCAGGTCCCGTCAACCGCCTCGATAACCTTGTTCGCGTAATAGGTGGCGGCATTCGCCCCCGCGGCCGAGATAGCCAGCACGGCTCCAGCCAAAAGCATTTTCATAGCGTGCATATTTTTCACCTGTTCACTATTTATTATCGGCGGAGGCCGACCTTCCATTAAATTTTTAACAGTCCCGCCTATTTGCAACAAGCATTATCAAGGCCGAAAGCCCTTACCTTGATTGGTTTCTGATGGACTGCGCCCAAATTATCGACCCCGCCGCGCGCGCCGGGCGAGGGTTAATAAAGCGACACACGCGGCGCGAGAAACCGACCGGTCACGTCAACCCGAACGATGATCAGAAAGGACGAATCAGACGGCTGACTTGCGATTCGCGACGCGAGCGGCCAGAAGCTGGAAACAGTTTTACCAGTGAGTGCTGCATGTCCGATTCACCCCTCGATTCGCCCGCTCATTCGCGTGCTTATCTGCTGGTCTCGCCCTGCCGGAACGAGGCCGAATACATGCGCCGCACATTGGACAGCGTGGTGACGCAAAGCGTGCCTCCGGCGCTGTGGCTGATCGTCGATGACGGCTCGACCGACGAGACCCCGGCGATCCTGGCTGACTATGCCGCCCGCCATCCCTTCATCCGCGTTGTGACCAAGCCCGACCGCGGCCATCGCGCCGTCGGGCCGGGGGTGATCGAGGCGTTCTATTACGGGCTCGACCAGATCGATGCCGCCGCCTTTCCCTATCTCTGCAAGCTCGATCTCGATCTCGATTTGCCGCCGCGTTATTTCGAGATTCTGATGCAGCGAATGGAGGACAATCCCCGCATCGGTTCCTGCTCGGGCAAACCGTGGTTCCGTAATCCGGCGGGGCAGTGGATTTCCGAGAAATGCGGCGATGAGATGTCGGTCGGCATGACCAAGTTCTATCGCCGCGAATGTTTCAATGAAATCGGTGGCTTCGTCCGCGAGGTCATGTGGGACGCGATCGACTGCCACAAGGCGCGGCAATTGGGCTGGATCGTGGTCAGCTGGAATGGCGACGATTTGCGCTTCGAACATCTGCGGCCAATGGGCTCCAGCCAGAAGAGCGTTTTCACCGGCCGCCGCCGTCACGGCTTTGGGCAGTACTACATGGGCTCGGACCCGGCCTATTTCGTGGCCACGGGGGTCTATCGGATGGCGCATCCGCCCTATGTGCTGGGCGGTCTGGCGACCATTCAGGGTTATCTGGGCGCATGGCTGCGACGGGTGCCGCAACATGGCGATGCCGGGCTACGCGATTTCATCCGCGCCTATCAGCGCCGCGCCCTGCGTGTCGGCAAGGCCCGTGCGGTCGCCGAAATCGAGGCCGAGCGGGCCAGCCGGTGGCAGGGAAGCAGATGAGCGATACGCCCCGGCCCAAGGTTTTGGCCGAGCGCAGGTGACGCAGAAGCTCCGAGATCCCTTGCCCGGCGGGACTTTCGCCTCACCTGTGAGGATCAGTCCCCCCTTCAAACAGCCGCCCCAGCTTTTCCGCTTCGAGCCGCTGGTTGAACTCAGTTGCCACCTTCCGCTGCCCGGCCTCACCCATCCGTCGCGCGGCTTCGGGATCGGCCAGAACCTCGGTCATCGCCGTGGCAAAACCCGCAATATCGCCCGGCGCGACGATCCGGCCCGAGACGCCATCCTCGACCAGTTCCGGAATGCCCGCAATCCGCGTCGCCAGAACCGGGCGGCGGCTGGCCATGGCCTCCATCAGCACCACCGGCACACCTTCCGCGAAAGAGGGCAGGGCGAAGAGATCGCAGCGCGCCAGTTCCGCCGCGACCTCGTCCTGGTTCAGATAGCCGGTGAAGCGCACGGCATCGGCGATACCCAATTCAGCCGCGCGCGCTGTCAGATCGGCGCGCGCCGGTCCGTCCCCGATCAGCGTCAGCCGCGCATCGGGAAAGGTCGCATGCAGCCCGGCAAAGGCTTCAAGCAGCACCGGCAC
Source organism: Paracoccus caeni (assembly GCF_016629665.1). GTDB lineage: Bacteria > Pseudomonadota > Alphaproteobacteria > Rhodobacterales > Rhodobacteraceae > Paracoccus > Paracoccus caeni. The sequence continues at coordinate 54,845 of NZ_JAEPRQ010000013.1, read as the reverse complement.
GCCCTTGGCGGCGGCCAGACGACCGATGAACAGCACATTGCGCCCCGCTGGTCGCGCGGGATCCGGGGCATAGCGGTCCGGTTCGATGCCGCAATGGATGATATGCAGGCGCGGCCAGTGGCGCGGATCGGCAAACAGCATTCCCTGCGAGCGGCTGAACTGGCTGATGCAGGCAACGAAATCGGCCCGCGCGATCTTCTCGTCCAGCCGCCAGCGCCCGGTATCCCAGAAATCGGCCGGACCATGCAGGGTGAAGCTGTAGGGAATGCCTGCAAGCTCTGCCGCCAGCATCGCCACGGTGGACGAGGCCATGGCGAAATGGTTGTGGATCCGGGTGATCCCCTCGCGGTCGCAATGTCGTGCCAGAACCAGCGCTTCGAGGACATAGAAGACCTGCCAGATCGTCGCCTTGATCCCGGCGGACCGGGTCCGCAGCGCTAATCGCAGCGCCGACAGCAACCGCCCCGGACGCTTCAATGCCCAGCCAAGCGCGCCCAGCAGGGTCGCGGGATTCTTCGCGGCATCAAGGACATGGAAGGTGGTGGCGGCAGCCTCTTTTTCATCCGGGCCGCGATGATGCTCGGGCCCGGTGCGCCGGATCGAGCAGGTGCGGATGTCATGGCCAAGCGCCCTCAGCGCCAGAACCTCTCGCAGGATGAAGGTATGCGAGACGGCGGGATATTCTCCGGTCAGATAGGCGATGCGGGCGGATCTGGTCATGATGCTTCCGGCAGGGGCGTTCCCAAGGCTTCTGGGCGGGACACCGCCTGCAAGTCAATCGGCTTTTAGTCAGGAAATGCTGATGAAGGGCCTGCTTTAGCGGCGCCGCTTCATGGGCATGACGGTGAAAATAACGTATCATCTTCTCGTGGAAGGCGACTCTTCGCCGGTCCATGCCTCGCCGTCGTTTTTGGCGCTGCCGAAATCCTTTTCGGTCCGCTAGTTTACCCATCGTAATGTGGTGCTGAGGTATTTGAAATGAAGTCTTTTGCAAGGGCCGTGGCGCTGGTTCCGGCATTCCTGCTGATCTCGCTGGCTCATACCATCCCCGCTGCTGCCGCCACCTGTCTCGACTGGCCGTCGATCTGCTCCGATGATGACCGCTTCCTGCTGGGCACCGCCGAGATCGAGGGCAGCATTGACGCCACCGCGATCGGCATGAGCGCGAATGAGCGCTACTGGCTGCGCTTTCAGTCGATGGGCGTCACCAATGGCGAAATCTACAGCGAATCCGCCTTCGCCGAACTGGACATGAACCGTAGTGGCAATACCGTGCCGATCTATGGCGAACATCGCTATGACGGCGGCACCAACAATGCCGAGGATCTGCCCGATGGCCCGCTGACCGACCGCTTCGGCGGCGCGACCAGCCTTGTGCCGTCGCTGTCCATGCCAGGCGACATCATCGGCGATCACGCGCTGGCAAGCGTCGAGCTGGATGTGCGGGCCGGGAATGGTGTCTTCTGGCCCGATTTCGACCCCTATGCCCTGTCATCGGTGGGAAGTTTCAGGCTTGATATCGCTTTCTTCGGCCTGCTGATCGATGAGACCGATCCGACCTTCTACGATCTGGACAGGTCCCGCTTCGTCACGCTGACCGCCGACAGCTTCGACGTGTTCCGCTTTACCTATTCCAGCGGCACCGGGGCCTATTCGTCGCGGGAAATGACGATGAACCCGGATCGGCTGGAAGCACAGCCAGAGGTCGATCTGGTCTCGACGCCGCTGCCGGCACCGGCGCTGCTGCTGCTGGGCGGGCTTGGCGGATTGGCCCTGATCCGACGCAGACGGCCCGCAATCCGGCAAGATTGATACGAATGCTGTCAGGGCAGGAAGAACTGCGGTTCTTCCTTAACCTCGGCTGCGACAATTTCGCGGGATTGTGAGACGAGAATGGTGCCGGGAGGCCATCGGGCGCGCAGTTTTTGTCGCACATCCATGCGCCGCTCTGCTATGCGGGCGGCAGGCGGGTGGCCCGCAGGACGACCGGAAGCAGGATGATCGACAGAGCCGCAGGACGATTGCAGGACAAGGGGCAGGGGGGCATGGCCGGATGATCGGGCCGATCGTCATCCTGATCTGGATCGGGGTGATCTTTCACCTCTTCGCGAAGCGTATGCCCGCGACGGCGGTGGCATGGTCGGTTCTGGGCGGCTACCTGTTCCTGCCGGCAAATTTCTCGATCGACCTGCCTGCGGTGCCGACACTGAACAAGGCCTCGATCTCGGCGCTTTGTGCGCTGCTGGCGGCGACGATGCTGCTGACCCTGCCACGCATTCGGGCGATGCCTCAGGGCATGATCCTGACCGGCCAGGTGCCGCGAAACAGGATCGTGCGGCTGTTGCTGGCGGTGCTGCTGATCGGCGTGGTCGGCACCGTCTTCACCAATGGCGACCCGCTGAACTATGGCGGCCGCCCCCTGTCGAGCCTGCGCGTCTATGATGCGCTGTCGATGACGGGAAACTCGCTTTTTGCGCTGCTGCCCTTCCTGCTGGCGCGCAAATACATCGCCCATCCCGACGCGCATAAGCAATTGCTGATAGCACTGGCCTTGGCCGGGCTGATCTATACCCTGCCCGCGCTTTACGAGGTGCGGATGTCGCCGCAGCTCAGCCGGATGATTTATGGCTATTTCCCGCATCAATGGCTGCAGCATGTTCGCGCCGGGGGCTTCCGGCCGGTGGTCTTCCTGCATCACGGCTTGTGGCTGGCGATCTTCTTCTGCGGCAGCTTTCTTGCGGCGCTGGCCCTGTGGCGTTCCAGCACTGGCAAGCCACGGATGCAATGGATGCTGGCGGCAGCCTGGCTCTTCATGATGCTGGTTCTGGCCAAGGGCATGGGCGCGCTGGCGATCGGGCTGGCTCTTGGGCTGGTGATCGTTTTCCTGCCGGTCCGTCTGCAGGTGCTGACCGCTGCGGTGCTTGCCGGGATCGTGCTGACCTATCCGATGCTGCGCGGGGCCGGGCTGGTCCCGGTCGGGCAGGTGATCAGCATCGCGCAAAGCATTGATACGGCACGGGCGGATTCGCTGGCTTTCCGGATCGAGAATGAGGATATCCTGCTGGCGAAAGCCAATGAGCGGCCGCTTTTCGGCTGGGGAGGCTGGGGCCGCAACCGGGTCTATGACGAGACCGGACAGGATATCAGCGTGACCGACGGCTATTGGGTCATGTCGATCGGCACCGGCGGCTGGATCGGCTATCTGGCCGAGCTTGGGCTGCTGACCCTGCCGCTGATCTTTCTGGCGCTCAGGTGGCGAAAAATGGCCCTGACCCCGGCGACGGCGGGGATTGCGCTGGCATTGACCGCCAATCTGCTGGACCTTCTGCCCAATGCCACGCTGACCCCGGTGACATGGCTGCTGGCCGGAGCATTGGCTGGCAGGCTGGAACTGGGCCGGTTGCCCGAACCCGATGCGGTGGCCGAAACCGATGCCGTGCTGCCCGACCGCCAGACCCGTTACAGCCGTCAGACCCGGCGGCACCCGCCTCATCTTGTTCATCCGGCCTGAGCCGGAACCCTGTCTTTCCCCCTGTTCCCGTCGAGTAAGTTGCAGATGTCCTCCACCCCTCACGATCCTTCGACCGATACCGATACCGATCCCAACCCCGGTCCGGCCCTTTCCCCGGTCATCGATGCGGTGGCCATTGGCCGCAATGAGGGGCAACGGCTGATCGGCTGTCTCGACAGTCTGAAGGCGGCGGGGCTGCGGCATGTGGTCTATGTCGATTCCGGCTCGACCGATGGCAGTCTGGCCGAGGCGCAGGCCCGCGGCGCCATCGTGGTCGAGCTTGATATGTCACAGCCCTTCACCGCGGCGCGGGCGCGCAATGCGGGGGTGGCGGCGCTGCCGCAGGGGGCGGATTATATCCAGTTCATCGACGGCGATTGCACGATCGAGGCCGAATGGGTGCCGCTGGCGGCGGATTTCCTCACCGACAATCCCATCGTTGCTGCGGTTTGCGGTCGCCTGCGTGAGATCGATCCCGAGGCCTCGATCTATAACCGGATGATCGACCACGAATGGGATACGCCTCTTGGCCAGACCCGCGCCTGCGGTGGCATCGTGATGATGCGCGCGGCGCATTTCCACGAGGCGGGCGGCTTCAAGCCCGAATTGATCGCCGGTGAAGAGCCAGAGCTTTGCGTGCGCCTGCGCCGGGCGGGCTGGCAGATCTGGCGGCTGGATGCGGAAATGGCCCGCCATGACGCGGCGATCCACCGCTTCGGGCAATGGTGGCGCCGTCGTCGGCGCACCGGCTATGCCTATGCCGAAGGTGCCGCCCTGCATGGCGCACCGCCCGAGCGCCACAATGTCGCCCAGACCCGAAGAGCGCTGGCCTGGGGGCTGGGCCTGCCGGTTCTGGCGCTGCTGGGGACATTTCTGATCAACCCGGTCTTCCTGCTGCTGTTTCTGGCCTGGCCCGCGCAGATCCTGCGCCTGTCCTGGCGCGATGGCGATCTGACCCATGCGGGCTTCCTGACCCTTGGCAAGATCCCCGAGGCGTTTGGCGTGATCGAATACTGGTTCCGGCGTCTTGTGGGCCGTGATGGACGGTTGATCGAATACAAGTAGTCCCGTCAGCCGCCGAAGACCGTCGCCGGATGCCAGCTTCCGGTCAGAAACGGCGCGGCGGCCCGTGAGGTGATGAAGAACTGGCTCAGCACCTCCCAGTTCCACCAGATCGCCAATACCGCGAAGGCCAGCCCGATGAGGGCGAACTGCGCGTCTCTTTGCAGATCGGTGCCATGATGGCGACGCAGGTAATATTGCTGCAGCGGGTAGATCGTCAGCGTGATCAGCCCCTGAACCAGCAGAACACCGAAGATCCCGAACAGCCAGAACCCTGCCAGCATATAGATGAAATTCAGCACCGCCTGCAGCAGCACCAGCTTCGAGAAGTCGCGCGAATTTCCCTCGGCCAGCAGAAGCTGTGAATTGCCAATGGTCAGCGCCACCGGGAGCTGCATCAACACCAGCACGATCAGGATCGGCCCCGCCGCCGCATAGCGCGGATCATAAAGCAGGCCGATCAGCAGATTGCTGATGACTGCCAATATACCCAGCAAGACGATCAGACTTCCGGTCAGCAAACTGCGGGCACGGCGGATCTTGGTGCGACTTTCGGGGCTCTCGGACGGGCGAACCTGCCGGTACAGTGGAAACAACACCCGCTCGGCCACCGCCGCCCCCAGCATCAGCGGGAAGGATGCCATGAAGAAGCCGATATTATAGATGCCCAGATCGGCGAAGCTGACCAGCTTGCCCAGAACGATCTTGTCGCCCTGATTGACGAAGAACCCGGCCAGTGTGCTGACGAAGATGAAGCGACCGAAGCGGATCAGTTCATATGCAGCAGAACGGTCCCAGCGGAAACGGTTGGCGATGCCGGGCATGAACCAATGTCCCGCGATCACGGTGGCGAGCGTGCCGATCAGCGATCCGATGACCAGCGCCCAGACCGACGGCCAGACCAGCGCGCAAGCGATCGTGATGACAATACCGAGCGCCTGCGTGATCATGCCGATCACGGTCAATCGCCCGAGCTGCAAGTTACGGTTCGCTGTTGAGGTCTTGGTCGTGGCGAAGCCCATGAGAAGGGCGTTCAGCCCGACCACCGGCAAAAGCTGCAGAATCTGCGGCTCCATATAGAAAATGGACAATGGCCAAGCCAGGGCACAGGCAGCCAACCACAGCACGACGCCGCGGATGACCTGAATGGTCCAGGCCGTGTTCAGGAAATCGGCCTCCTCACCGCGCTTGTTCTGGATGATCGAGGGGCGCAGCCCGATATCGGAAAACATCTGAAGCCCGACCATGAAGGTCTGAATCAGCGCCATCAGGCCAAAGGCTTCGGGAAAAAGAAGCCGGGTGAGAATCAGATTAGAGATCAGCCGCAGAAGCTGCTGCCCTGCCGTGCCGCCTAAGGTGATGGCCGTTCCCCGCAGGGCCCGGCTGCGCAACCCGTCCCCGCTCAGTAATCTTACAAGACGCAAATTCACACCACGCCGCCGAGAGGGAATGAATTTCCCAACTTCTCCTGCGGCATAGATCGTTCCGCGCGCTCAGTCACCCCCCGTCAGCGTGATGTCGGCTCGCCTGATAGCGATAGCGATTGGCCAAAGCGATGCCAGCAGATATTGTGCGCGCGTGATGAGTAACACGTAATGTTCTGATGAACCCGACGGCCATGGAATTGCACAATCTTCTGGTGATCGCCCCCGCCCCCGGCAGGGCCGATGGCGACAGTCTGATCCTCGACAAGAAATTCGTCGAGGGGATGCGGTTCTATGCCAATGCCTGGCCCGGCCGCACCACCTGTCTGTTGCAGGAACCCCGGCGCGAGGGGCCGTTTCTGGGCCGTTTCGATCCCGCGGCGCTGCCCTTTGCCGTCAGCCTGCGACCAACGGGCCATCATGTCACCGCGGCCGATCTGGACGGCCATGACGTGATTCTGTGCAGCGGCGACAATCAGGAATATCTGCATGTCGCCCGATTGTGCAGGCAGGCCGGAAAGGCGATCTATTTCTCGATCGAGAACATCCCCGAGACCCGCCGCAAGATCGTGCTGCTGGATCCCGGTCGTTCGCTGCCGTCGCGGCTGCGGGCGCTCTGGAATATCGGGCGGGCCGAACGTCAGCGCCTGTGTGCTTTCGCCTTGGCTGACGGGTTGCAGGCAAATGGCTATCCTGCGGCTGATCTTTATCGTCCGGTCAATGGCAATACGGTGCTTTATCTGGACAACCGGATCGATGGCGCGCTGCTGGCCACCCCTGAGGAAATGGCCGCGCGGCGGTCGCATCTTCTGGATGGCGGTCGATTGCGGCTGATCCATTCCGGGCGGTTGGAGCCGCTGAAGGGCAGTCAGGATCTGATCCCGATCGCCCGCAGATTGCGCGATGGCGGCGTGGATTTCAGTCTCGACATCTTCGGTGACGGCACGCTGGACGGGGCTATCCGTCAGGGCATCGCCGATCACGGGCTGTCACAGCATGTCCGCCTGCATGGCTCGGTCGATTTTGCCACCGAACTGGTGCCCTATGCCCGACAGAACAGTGACCTGTTTCTAAGTTGCCACCGACAGTCCGACCCTTCCTGCTCCTATCTCGAAAACATGGGCTGCGGGCTGGCGGTGATGGGCTATGGAAACCGGATGTGGACTGCGCTGGCCGCAGACAGCAAGGCCGGATGGGTGGCGCCGATGGATGACTGGCAGGCGCTGGCCGACCGGCTGATCGCGCTGGCCGCCGATCGTCGCGACCTCGCCGATGCCTGCGAACGGGCATGGAGCTTTGCCGGGGCGCATCTTTTCGAGACCGAATTCGACAAGCGAATCGCGCAGATGAAGAAGGGCGGATAGCTTGACCAACACTGACTCTCAGGCAGGGCGGATAGAAAAGGACAACAGCATGCGACCCGAAGGGGAAAGCGATTGGCCCATCTTCGTGGTCTCATTGTCTGTTGCAACGGAACGCCAGGCAGAAATCACCCGGCAGATGCAAGAGATGGGCCTGCCCTTTTCCTTTGTCGAAGCGGCTGATTGTCGGAACGGCGTCCCTGCTGAATTCGAGCCGCAGATCGACCGGCCTGGTACGATCGCGCGTAATGGTTATCCCATGAGCAACGGGGAATATGGCTGCGCCCTCAGCCATCTGAAGATCTATGATATGATCCTGTCCCGGAACCTGCCGGGCGCGATCGTTCTTGAGGACGACGCCATCCTGACGGAGGCCTTCAGGGATTTCTGGAAAGCGCGAGACTATGCAGGATATGACTTCGTGCAGCTTTGTTATTTCGATGCGCGCTACTGGAGATGGCCGAAGCATGTCGCGAAAAGCGGCGTCGAGCTGCGGTATCTGGCCGAGAATGCCTTCATGAATGCTGGTTATCTGGTCTCCAACAAGGGGGCTGCATATTTGCTGGAGGGCGGCAGGCCCATCACGACCAGAGCTGATTGGCCCTGCGACGTCACGAGGCTGAAAGCGGCTCTGACCATCCCGCCGATCATTCGCCATCCCGTTCCGGAACTGGCGCAATCCTATATCGGTGAACGCGGCAGCCTGATACCGGCGGGGTTCGACTTCAGTGCTGGCTATGCGAAGGTCTGGAAACGTCTGGTCAGCATTGCCGCATGGCGGCGCTTTCTGATGAAGCGGTTAAGCATTCGGACGACTCCGGGTTTCTGACCCGCAGGGATTACGCCGAATGCTCGACCGCGTCGGCCATGCCGTCGCCGTGGCGATAGCCGTTCAGCACGACGCCCAGCACATTGGTATATTCGCCAACCTCGCGCTCGCAGCTGTCGAAATCGCCGTATCGGGTCTGGTCGGCCCGGACCAGGATTAGCGCGCAATCGACATGCTGCAGGAAGGCCCGCGCGTCGTCGCCGATCAGGATCGAGGGCAGATCGAAGATCATCAGGTCGGGATCATATTCCTGCTGGATGCCGGCCAGCGTGTCCTTGGTTGTGTCGGCCATCAACAGACGCGTCGGGTCGGTATCGGGAACGCCAGAGAGGCACAGCGCCAGATTGGGGCCGATCCGCTGGGCATGGTCGGCGAAGCTGCGCTCTCCGCGCAAAAGCGGCGTGATCGAAGGCGGCTGCGGCAGGCCGAGCTTCTGCGCCACGGTCGGCGAACGCAGGTCAAAATCGAACAGGATCGACCGCAATTCCGGTTGCCGGCCCAGAGCTAGCGCCAGATTGGTCGCAACCGTGGATTTCCCGCATCTCGGCAGGGGCGAGGTCACCGCCAGCCGCCGCCAGCCGTTCTGGCGCATCTGGTAAAGGATCTTGGTGCGCAGCACATCGAAAGGCGTCGATTCCTGCGACGCGCTTTGCGACAGGATCCGCGATTGAATCAGCGCACCCCGATCAAGCTGGACCTCGGGAACCGCCAGCCACCGATCTGCCTGCCCGGTCAGGGGGGCCGCCACCGGGGTGGTGCTTTGCACGACGGGCGCTGCCGGGCGGGAGGCGACCTCGGCGGCGGAGGCATCTACCTCACGTTTGCGACGCGCAGTCTCGATGGCGGCTTGCAGCTTTTCCATGACGGGTCCCTTCCCTTGCGAACCGGATCAACCCAGACCCAGGCGGCCGACGATCTTCTGGGTCAGGATATCCAGCGGCATGTAATTCACATGCAGCACCCACAGCCCAAGCGGTATGATGATCAGCACGGCCAGGGTTGCGGCCATGCCCACACTCTGTCGCCGCCGTCGTTCTTGCCTGCTTTCGATATAGGGAATGACCGCCAGCGGCGTGATCTGGAACCGCGAACGCATCTCGGCAGGACGGCGGATGGCGCTGTTCAGAAGCTCCATCAGCACGAAGAAGCCGCCCGCCAGACCCATGCCAAGTGCCACGCCCATCAGCGCGATCTTCTTGCGGTTCGGGCCCGAGGGCAGGCTGGGCACACTGGCCGCCTCGATCACGGTGATCCGTTCGCCGCGCGATGAGGCCTCGACCCGTTCGGCGGTGCGCGCCTGACCCAGGCTGGACACGGCGGCATCGTAACGGGTCTGGATATTGGCCTGATCCCGCTCCATCGCGCCCAGCGTGATCGCAATCGCCGCGGTCGCGTTGATCGACTCGGCAAGCCGGTCCAGTTCCTGATTGGATTGCGCCAGTTCGGTATTGATCGCGCTGACCCGGCTGTCGATCTGCGCCAGATTCAGATCCAGCAGCGAATTGCCGCTTTGCTCTGTCGTCGAGCCGGTGGCCACGCCGACATTACGCTCGGCCAGGGCGATGCGGTTGCGCAATGCCTTCACCCTTGCGCTATCCTCGGCATAGACGCCCAGCACCGAATTCAGTTCGGCCTGAAGCGCGGCAAGCTGCTGCTGCTCCATGGATTGCGGGGCGTTACTGACACCGATGCTGCCGGTCTGTTCGAAGATACGGACCATATCGGCGCGCTGTGACTGTAACGCCGCCAGATCGCTTTCCAGCCGCGAAACCCGTTCCTGCAGCAATGATTGCCGGTCCTGCCGGTAGCGCAGGTTTTCCGGCAGGGAATCCGCATTCTCGCGCTTGAAATCGAGGATCCTCGCAGTCTGCGCATCCAGATCCTGCCCCAGACGGTCCACTTCCTGCTGGTAGAAGCTCAGCCGGTCCTCGGCCAGACCGACGCGGGTGCGAGTATTGGCGCTGAGGATCAGCGTGGTGAATTCATTGACCACCGCCGCCGTCATGCGTGGATTGGTCGAGGTGAAACCAACCGTCATCAGCGTCGCCTGATCGCGGCCATCGAAGCGACGGACGGTCGTGCTGGTCATCATCTCGGCGACCTTCTGATCGACGCTGAGCGAGGAATCGCTGCTGAACACGTCCAGCTTGTTGGCAACATCGATCATATTGGCGCGGGTCATCAGCCGCTGCTCGATGATCTGCAGCATCTCGCCCGCCGCCATGGCGTCTCCGCTACCTTCGGGAATCTGCGCCCCTTCGACCAGAAGCCGCGCGGCGGTAAAGTAGGTCGAGGGGGCGCGCACCGCCGAAACCAGTCCGAAGACCGTGCAGATAATCAGCAGGGCCAGCATGATCGGCAGGCGTCGCAGCAACAGCGACCAGTAGAAGCGCAGGTCGATCATGGCCGCTCTCGCTTGATCTCTTTTTCAGGGCTCCGGTCATCGGATGCCCGGTTTTCAACGGTCTGGAATTCATGGGCCAGAACCAGACGCCGCTCTGGCAGGACCGGCTCGGGGGCGGCGATCAAGATCAGCCCGTCGCCGATCACCTCGTCCACCAGTTCGACCGTCACCGCCTCGACATCCGCGGCGGCGCCATAGACCAGCGTCAGATCGGCGATCTTGTTGATCATCCGGGGCACGCCCCGCGCCTCGGCATGGATCCGGGCGGCCGCCTCGGGCGAGATCTCGTCACCCGAACCGCCCGCCTGTTTCAGCCGGTGGCGAATATAGGCGGCCGTACCTTCGGCATCGAAGCTACCCAGATGAAAGGTGGCGCTGACCCTTTGCGCGAATTGCCGCAATTCGGGACGCATGATGATTTCGCGCAATTCAGGCTGGCCCAGCAGGACCAGTTGCAAAAGCTCGTCCTTGCCGGAATTGATATTGGTCAGCATCCGCAATTCCTCGAGCGTGTCGGCGCCAAGGTTCTGCGCCTCGTCGAAGATCAGCACGACCAGCCGGCCGGCGGCATATTCCGACAGGACGAAATCCTGAAATGTCTGGAACAGCTGGACATAATCCGCGCCTTGCGGGGTTGGCACGTCGAAGGCATTGAGGATCCAGCGCAGAAGATCGCCCCGGTCGCCACGCGCATTCGAGATCAGCCCGACGCACATGTCATCCTCGACCTTGCACAGCAGCGCCTGGATCAGGGTGGTCTTGCCTGCGCCCACCTCGCCGGTGACCACTGTCAGGGGCGCGCGCGTCATCAGCCCGTATTCCAGCACGGCAAAGGCTTTGCGATGCTTGTCCGACCAGAAGATCATATTGGGATCGGGTAAGATCGAGAACGGACGGATCAAGAGGCCGAAATGATCAAGATAGAACTGGCTCACCCTGAAACACACTCCGAAAATACGGGGCCGATATAACCGCTAAGATTTTCATTGGCTAGCCTGTGGAGCGGTCAGGGATACGGATCGAAGCGATTGTGATGAATCCGGACCGATATGCGAAGCACGAATCGTTGAGGAGTTCGTTTTTGCGACAAGCAACTACCAAAATTCAACTATCAGTTGCATTTTTATATCGCGCAATCGGTCCCGGATTGCGCAAGGGAACCGGAACGGTCGGTTCATGCGCCGAATATCGCGCGTTTTAATCGAATTCAATTCGCATTGTTCAGATCCGAAAGTCGCCATGATAGCGTTGATCGTCCTGCGGCCCTGTCGCCCGGGAACGGTTCCACGAGGATCGGATGTCTTTTTTCAGAGTGTCCCGTTTTAAGGGGATTTTGTGGTGATCGATTGGCGTGCATCCGCGTTCAACCCTGCGGAAGAGGTTGGCCGCTCCCCGTCCGAGCGCGGCATCTACCGCAATGGCGGCAAGCGTTTCTTCGAGGTTTCGCTGATCCTGCTGACCGCCCCCGTCAGTCTGCCGCTGATCCTGTTGCTGGCGCTGCTGGTCGCGCTGGACGGGCATAATCCTTTCTATGTGCAGAAGCGGATCGGCCGGAATGGCCGGATTTTCCGGCTGTGGAAGCTGCGCAGCATGGTGGTGGATGCCGATGCGCGGCTGGCCGGGCATCTGGCGCTGAATCCCGAAGCGCGGGAACAATGGAATTTGACCCAGAAGCTGAAGCAGGATCCGCGCATTACCCGGATCGGCTGGATTCTGCGTAAAACCTCGATGGACGAACTGCCGCAACTGCTGAATGTGCTTAACGGAACCATGGCTCTGGTCGGCCCGCGGCCAATGATGGTCGGGCAGCGGCATCTTTATGTCGGGCGCAGTTATCGCCGCCTCCGGCCCGGAATAACCGGGTTGTGGCAAATATCAGAGCGAAATGAGTCGGAATTTGTTGCGCGAGTGCGCTATGATGACGCCTATCATCGCAGCCTGTCTCTTTGGACAGATTTGCGGGTCCTGGCTCAAACGGTTCTCGTGGTTTTACGCGGAACAGGTTATTAAGGCCGGGTTGGGTTAACAATTTAGCGCGGCGGACGGTAAACAGCCGTTTTCCTTGCGCCTTTGACGAGACGACAGAACATGATTTCCGACAATGACCTGCGCTCCGCCCCTTTCTCCCGGAAAGGCTCTGGCATGACTGCGGTGCGCGGCAAAGGATTGCGCCTCCTGTTGCCGATGGCGCTTGCGGCGGGGCTGACGCTTTCGCTGGCCGCCTGCAAAAGCTCAGAAGAAGAGGCGACGGATTATTACCAGTCCGGCCTTGATCTTCTGGCCGAAGGTGATGTCGATCGCGCCGTCGTCCAGTTCCGCAACGTCTTCAATATCGACGGCACCCATTACGAGGCCCGCAAGAAGCTGGCCGAGGTGATGCTGGAACAGGGCAACCCGCGCGAGGCCTATAGCCAGTATCTGCGGCTGGCCGAACAATATCCTGACGATCTGCCCACCCGGATCGCGCTGTCCCGCATCGCCTTCGATCAGGCCCAGCCCGAGGAATTCCGCCGCCATGTGACCCGCGCGATGGAGATCGCCCCGGATGATGTGGATGTGAAGATCCTCGATCTGGCCCAGCGTTATGCCGATGCCACCCGGACCAATGACAACGACGCCCGCATCGCTTTGGCCACCGAGGCCGAACCTCTGATCGAAGCGCGTCCCGACGATCCGATCCTTCTGGGGATGCAACTCGACAAGGCCGCCCATGACAAGGATCTGGATCTGGCCGACCGGCTGACCTTGCGGCTGATCGAACTGCAGCCCGACCGCTACCAGCGCTATCAGCAGCGGCTGGCCCTGCTGATCGAGCGTGGCGACATGCCCGCGGTCGAGACGCATCTGCGCCAGACCATTGCGAAATTCCCCGACGACCGGGGACCGAAGGTCGATCTTCTGCGCTTCCTGATGTCGCAGAACCGCCCGAACGATGCCGAATCCTATCTGCGCGAGATGGCGGCAGCCAGCCCGGCCGACGATCCCTCGGTGCGGGTCGATCTGATCCGCTTCATCGAACAGCAGCGCGGCATCGATGCCGCACGGACCGAGCTGGACCGGATCATCGCCGATGGCGGCGAGCCGCTGGTCTTCGAGGTTCTGCGGTCCGGTTTCGACTTCCGCTCCGGCAAGACGGATGAGGCGATCGCCGATCTCCGCAAGGTGCTGGCAGGCGTGACCGAACCTTCGGACCGCTCGCGCGATGCCAAGGTGCAACTGGCGCGGATGCTGGTTTCGACCGGCGACGATGCGGGCGCACGCGCAGAGGTCGGGGAAGTCCTGACCCAGAATGCCGCCCATCCGGGCGCGCTGAAGATGCAGGCCGTCTGGGATACGCTGGCCGACAAGACCGACGATGCGATCATGTCGCTGCGGGGCGTGCTGGACCAGTCGCCCGAGGATGTCGAGGCGATGAACCTGATGGCCGACGCCTATATGCGGGCGGGCGAGATGGATCTGGCCCGCGACTACCTGACCCAGGCGGCGGATGCCTCGGGCAATGCGCCGGAACAGTCGCTGCGGCTGGCGCAATCGCTGTTCGCCGAGGGGCGCTATCGTCCGGCCGAGGATGCGATCCTGCCGGCCCTGCGTCTGGCCCCCGACAATCTGCAGCTTCTGAACCTGCTGGGCCGGGTCTATCTGGCCATGCCCGACCTGCCGCGTGCCGAAGGTGTGGTGACACGTCTGCGCGAATTGGGCGAACAGCCCGGCAATGCGCAGGCGCGGGTGATGGCGGACGAGTTGGAACTGAACCGCCTTGCCGCCGTCGATGGTCAGCAGGCCGCGATGAGCTATCTGCAGGATCTGGCTGGCAAGGATGATGCCGGGCTGGGCGCGCGGGTCGAACTGATCCGCGCCCGGCTGAGCTCGGGTCAGATCGCCGAGGCGCAGGAAGCCGCGAAGGCACTGGAAGCCGACCGGCCCGATGATCGTATGGTGAACATGGTCGTTGCCATGACCGAGGCCGCCGCGGGCGAGACCGATGCGGCGCGCGACAGGCTGCGGGGGATGATCGCCGACCAGCCGCGCGATCTGCAGCCCTATCTGGCACTGGTCCGGCTGGACAGCGTCAGCGGCGATCTTGCCACGGCCGAGGCGACCATTGCACAGGGGCTCGAGGCGCTGCCCGATAATCCTGACCTGCTCTGGGCCAAGGCGGGCATCGCCGAGCGGAATGGCGATATCGACGGCGCCATCGCGATCTTCGACCAGCTCTACGAGCGGAATTCCGAGTCGATCATCATCGCCAACAATCTGGCCAGCCTGCTATCGACATGGAAATCCGATGACCCCGAAGCCTTGGCACGCGCCTCGACCGTGGCGCGGCGGCTGAAGGATACGCGCGAGCCTGCCTTCATGGACACCTATGGCTGGATTCAGCACCTGAACGGCGCAAGTCAGGCCGGGCTGCCCTATCTGGAAGGGGCGGCGGCGCGTCTGCAAAACGATCCGATGGTGCAAATCCATCTGGGCGTCGTGCAGGAGGCCGTGGGCCAGAACGATGCCGCTCGTGCGCAGTTGCGCAAAGGGCTGGACATGCTGCCCGCGGACGAACCCGGCCCGTCCATCATCCGCGCCCGCGCGGCGCTGGAGCGGCTGGAGAATCCGGCAGGCGCAAGCAGCGAAGCCGCCCCGGAAGGCGAAGACCAGACGGCGACTGAAGAAACCGCACCGGCCAATCAGCCGGTGAATTGAAGCGAACCATTACACGCTTCGGTCGAAAATAACCCCGGGACCGCCGAAACATGTGGTCTCAGGGCGACAGAAAAGGAATTAATCCGCGCCTGTCGTCCGCCCCGTGATCGACCGGAAACGTGTTGTGCTATTTGAATAAAACGGACTGCGGCGGATCGGATCATCGCTTGCGGGACGACAGGATAAAGGGACTGATCGATGAACATCCTGCTGCGCTCCATTCTGGCGCCGGTGCTGTTGCTGGTACTGGCCTTCACCTCTGCCGCTTCGGCACAGGAATACCGGATCCAGCCGGGCGACCGGCTGAATATCGAAGTGCTTGAAGATACCAGCCTGAACCGCTCCGTCTCGGTCCTGCCGGGCGGCACCATCAACTTTCCTTACGCCGGCAGCCTGAACGTCGCGGGATCGTCGCCCACCTCTGTCGGCAATCGCATCTCGCAGGCCCTGGCCGGGGTTCTGGCCTCGCCGCCGACCGTCTTCGTCAGCGCCATCCCGCTGGAGCCGATCCCCGGCATGGGGGACGAGGTCGAGAAGCCCGTCGTCAATATCTACATCATGGGCGAGGCGGCATCTCCCGGTGCCAAGGCAGTCGAGCCCGGCACCACCTTCCTGCAGGCCCTGTCGCAGGCGGGCGGGCTGACCCCCTTCGCCGCGACCAAGCGCATCCAGTTGCGGCCTGCCGGAACACCCGGACAGGTGATCACGGTGAACTATGCCGCGATCATGAAAGGCGCGATCATGAACCATGATCCGGTCCTGCGCGAAGGCGATGTGATCATCGTGCCCGAGCGGGGACTGTTCGAGTAATGGTCATGCGCGCCACGGCACGTGCGCGCCTTTCCCTTGGGGGCGCGCTGCTTGGTCTGGGCGCCGCCGGGGCACTGTCCTTTGCCGCCATGGCTCAGGACGATAACCAGCTTGCGCGTCGCGCCACGCTGACCGTCGGCCAGCAACTTGCGCTGGACAACGGCAACCTGATCGGGGTCATGCCGCTGGATCTGCAATTTCAGACCGGCACGCGGGCGCAGAACCTGCAATTCTCGATGTCGGTCCCGATCGAACAGGGCGATCCCGACAACGACGATTTCTTCAGCTTCGGCGATGCGCAGGCCCGGCTGCTCTATCGGCGCGGCGCCCGCAATTCGTCCTTCGAGACCGAGCTGAGCTATCGCCAGTCCGACCTTGACCGCGACATCCTGTATGATGAATTGACCGACCAGCTTGTCACCGTGGATGGCGGCAGTCTGGCCACCAGCACCGCACGGGTCGGCTATGTCTTCGGCACCCAGTCCAAGCTGGGCGGCGAGATCGGTCTGCAATATACCCGCCGCGACTATTCGGACACGACCGATGCCGCACTTTACGACTATGACAGCGTCAGCGGCGATATCCGTTTCTATCTGGAACCGACACCGCTGATCCGCGCCCGGATACTGGCATCGGCTTCGCGGACCGACAGCGATGGCGGCACCGATACGCGCAGCTCAGAACTGGGCGTGGGCGCGTCGATGCAGGTGGACAAGCTGACCAATCTGGATGTCGAGATCGCCCATAGCCGCATCCGGCGCGAATATAACGATGGCCGCATCGCGAATACCACCGGCCCGGCCTATCGGCTGAATCTGACCCGCTCGCGACCGAATGGCGACTGGACCTTGTCCTACAGCTCGTCCGTGGGAACCGAAGGGCGGCGTGACAATATGATGCTGGGCCGCAGTCTGGAAATGCAGACCTACAACCTGTCGGCAGCCATCGGCGCCACGCATTTCGACGGCAATTACGATCCGATCTACCAGATCAGCTACAGTCAGGAACTGAACCGCAGATCGCGGATGCAGGCCTCACTGCGCCGCAGCGCCATCACCGACGCCGATGGTGACGAGGCGGTTAATACCGATATCTCGGCCAGCTACAGCCATCAGATCACGGAACTTTCCAGCCTGAACACATCTCTGGGCTATCGCGCTTCGGACATCCAGACCGGCAATCGCGACAATGCCGAGACCTTCTCTTTCGATATCAATTACAGCCATGCGCTGAATTCCTCGATGTCGCTGGTGGCCGGGGCGAATGTCGTGCGCCGGTCGGGTGGCAACAATGATACGCGCGAGGATGACGAGCGTATCTATATGGGCGTCAATCGCACCTTCAACTGGCTGCCCTGAAGGCGCGGGCTTCGCCAATCTGCAAGCCCAGAACCATCTCTTGCAAACTCTGCGCGGCCGCCTTGTCCGAGAACCGCGCGGCGGCGGTATGCAGTGCGTTCTGCCCCAAGACATCGCGAAAATGCGCATCATTCCATAGTCGGCGGATCTGCCCGGTCAGGTCCTGAACGTTACCGGCTTCGACCAGCAGACCGTCATGTTCATGATCTATATAGCCGTCGGTTCCGGGGCTGCGCGTGGCAATAACCGGCACACCCAACTGCATTGCATTCACGAAGGTAATCTGTCCCGATGCGGTCTGCAGATTTGACAACGGCGTGACCGAAATCCGTGCGCGTGACAACAGCTCCAGACACTCCATCTGGCTGAGATCCGACAGAAAGCGGACATGCGGGCTGGCTGGCAGTGCCTGTATATCCGCCGCCTTGGTAACAATCACGGTTGGGATTCCAAGCTCGTCCACCGCTTTCAGCAAAGTCGGATAATCCCGCTTGGCAGAACCCATGGCCAGAATAAATGGCTTTTCACTGTCTTCTTGTCTGCCGAGAGGGATCTGGCCTCGCTGCAGCGGGACGAAACGGAAGCGTTCGCGCGGAAGCCCTAGATATTCGGCATAGCTTTCCACTTCCTGAGGTGAATGCACGACATAAATGTCTATCTGATCCGCCACCAGCCGGGCCAACTTCTGCCGTCGACCTGCGCGCAATTCACCCAGATTGTAGTTATAGGCAATGATGGCAGGCTTCGAACGCCCGAATTTCTTGATCAACCCTGCGCACATCGCCAATTGCGGAAACGACGTGATGACGCCGTCAGGGCGTCGTCTGAACGCTTGAAAAGCCTGTCTCAAATGCGTCAGCCATTCCGAGCTCGAGGTGACAGCAGATTTTCGGCTGTGCCAGCTCATATGGCTTCGCGGGGTGAAGATCTTTTCAAAAGACAGCCGTTCGTCTGTGATCAGATCATCAAGCCATTTGGCCGGGGGATTGTCGAAATATGGCGCGGCAACAGCCCATTGGAAACGAGAGGACATCTTCATCTTCACCTTTCAAAACCAGTAGCGCACATACTTTCGATCGCCCATATCGGCCAATCAGATAATCGCCAGATTTCCCGTCGCCGCCGCGAAGGCGAAGACGATCAGGTTGGCCATCGCATGGGCGGCGATCCCGTCGGCGATCCGGCCGCGATGGCGCACCGCCAGCGAAAAGACGACACCGGCGATGAACGCCTCGATCCAGCGGTCATGCAGGGCAGCGAAAAGCCCCGCGCTGATCGCGATGGCCAGCACATTGCGCCATAAAGGCGCGGGTGCATCCACGGGTGCACCGCGCAGACGGCTTTCCAGATAGTCGCGGAAGAACAATTCCTCGACCAGTGGCACCAGAATAACGGTGCCGATGCCGCGGAAGACGAACCACAGGATCACCAGCCCGCCGGTCAGCGCCCCATAGGGGGGCGGTCCTTCGGAGGGCGCGACCGGGATCGCGATCCACATCAGGCCGATGGCAGCGCCCGCCGCCCAGGCCACAGGCGAAACCCGCCAGACGATGCCGCGCAAGGCGGGCCAGACCAGCGCCAGGATGGCGGCCAGCAGAATGACCCGGATCGGATAGAACATGGCCGGGTTCTGGCTGATCGCAGGCGCAATCACGGCGGTCAGCATGAAAACCGCGAAAGGCAGAATCCGGGCTGCAACCGGATCGCGCCGCAGCGGCGGCAGCGGTGCCACCGGGGCCGTGGAAACTGTGGGCGCACGGTGCAAGGCCGGCACACGCCGGGCCACCGCAATGATGCCAAGCGCGACCAGCGTGAACATCACCCAGCCTGCATGGCTGTGAAAACCGCCCACCGCCAGCTCTGGATGGCCCTCGATGCCGATGATCAGCAGGACCGCGATGCGAACGATGTTCAGCGCCACACTGGCCGCGATGCCCAGCGGATACAGCAGAAAGGCGCGCGGGAAGCGTAGTTCGGCGCGGAAGAGCCACAGGTAAAGCGTGACGAAGATCGTCACCAGCGCGATCCCCTCGACCCCGGAACAGGCCGGGGCGACCGAGACCACGAAGCCCTCGACGCCGATATTTCGATGCACCGGGTTCGAATAGATCTCGTAGCCTAAGGCCCCGATCAGCCATGTGACGGCGTGGAAGGTCTGCGCGGCAATGGTTTCAAGCTGCCAGATCGGCTGCAGCTTGACCGCCAACGCGGGTGCAAGCGCGCCAGCAGCCATCGCCACCAGCAGCGGCAATCCCGCCTGTCGCAGAAACTGTCGCCACAGGGCGCGCGGCGCAAGCCACAGCAGAATGCCCGTCAGGATCAGCCCCATTCCGGCGGTCCAGAGCAGAAAGGCAGGCCACAGCATCGCCGCGCCGTCGCCTTCACGCATGAAGAGCGCCGGTGACATCGCCAGAACGAAGCCCGCAAGGTTCAGCCCCAATGGGCGCGGATCATGACCCGCCTCGGCCAGCAGGGCGCGAAACAGCGCCGGGCGCAGCACCGCGAAAAGGCCGACCGTGGCGATGACGCAATAAAGCGCCGCAAGGCTTTTGCTGGCCGTGCCGCAGGCCCGGTCGCCCCAGTTCTCGCGGCAGTCGAAATTGATCCCGTGTTTGAACAGCAGCCCGATGATCAGAAACTCGGCCACGATCAGCACGGCGGCCAGCAGGATCGGCGCCACCGGCAGACGAGAGGAAAGGGTGCGGCTGTCAGTCATGGCGTGAATTACGGGCACTTGTTACAAGATGATCGGGCGATTTGCGCAAATAAGCAGGCCCGCCGGGGGCGGGCCTGTCAAGTTCGTCGCGATCGCAGCGCTTAATGAGCGCGGCGACGACGCTCCCAGGTCAGCAGCACGATGGCGGCCAGCGCGGCCAGAGCGGCGGTGCCTTCCAGAGCGCTGATTTCCGGGATCGCGGTGGTCGGGGTGCAGCCCGGCAGGGTCGGGTTGATATCACAGGTCGCAGCAGTCGCGACCGAAGCGAAGAGGCCGTATGCGGCGGTCGAAAGACCGGCTAGGGTAAAGTACTTCACGTGGTTACTCCTAACAAAGGACAGAGGTCCAAGTCTCTGCCGTCGAATGTCCGGCCTTCATAAAAGGAAGACCGGTTCCGGCACTTGGACTGCCGGAACAAGTTCGGCTGGCCCATTACCGGGCCAGCCAGCATTCCATCAATAGCACAGGCAGTCCTGAGCAAGGTCATCAAACAGGATACCGATGATCATCGGCTGCTTGTTGCCCGCTGCAATGGCATCTGCCGTCGGATCAAGGATGACCGAGACGACATCGCCAGCACCTGCTTCGTAGCCTTCACCATTGGCAACGGCCAGATCGTAGATTTCCCGCGCATTGGCGATGGTGCCGAAAGTCGGGTTGGCTTCGTTGACGAACAGGAAGTCGTCGGTCAGACCCCAGATCGCGCCTTGGATCTCGGCTTCGGTATAGGTCCGGCCATTGCCGTCGCCATTGTCCACCGAGCTGAAATCCTGGTTCAGGATCCAGTTGACCAGATCAAGGTTCTGCGGGTTGGCGATCGAGGCCGGAGCCTCGGCCTCGGTGCCCAGATAGATGTTCACCGGGATGTTGACGCCCATCTTCACCGGCAGGTTCGCGTTACCGCAGAAGACCACGTCGAAGGACTTGCCGTCGA
Organism: Paracoccus caeni; assembly: GCF_016629665.1. Taxonomy (GTDB): domain Bacteria; phylum Pseudomonadota; class Alphaproteobacteria; order Rhodobacterales; family Rhodobacteraceae; genus Paracoccus; species Paracoccus caeni. Next base: position 33,741 of record NZ_JAEPRQ010000013.1, on the reverse strand, counting down.
AGCGATCATCGCCGGTGCCGGTCACCAGAGCGGTGTAGAACTCGCCGCCGGTCGTATCCAGCGACAGCCGCATCACGCCGCTATCCGGCAGGCTGTCGCGGATGGTTTCCAGCGTGTTCAGCGAACCGCAATAGCCCATATTGATATTGGCCGTATCGATGCCGCCATTGCCGTCCGAGATCTCGTAGCTGTAGCTGGCAGTCGCCGATTGACCGACCAGCAGGTTCGCATAGTCCGAACCTTCCGAGTCGAAGACCAGTTGACCGGCGACCAGCGAAACCTTGACGCCATCGTTCAGGGTCACGGTCTGACCTTCGGCGATGTTCTGGCCAGCCACTTTGGTGATGGTCAGGCTGTCGCCATCGGCATCGGTGTCATTGGCCAGCACGTCAACGATCTTGTCCACGCCGACGCAGGTCTTGGCAGCGTCGTCCTTGGCATCCGGGCCCTTGTTGTCGATGATGAGGCCGGCATCGACATCCTTGACGGTCTCGCAGGCTTCGACCTTGTAGATGCCGGTCTGGCCGGTGGTCTGGCTGGCATCGCTGTCGATGCGGTCGTCGTTGCCGACATTGGCTTCGGTCAGCACCTTGCCGTCATGCGAGGTCGGGAAGACCACGCGGTAATCGCCGGGGTTCAGGTTGTTGAACTTGTAGGAACCGTCAGCCGCGGTGGTGGCGGTGCCGACAACCTGACCTGCCGCGTTCAGCAGTTGGACGATCACGCCCGACACGCCGGCTTCGTTGTTGTCCAGACCGTCCTTGTTGACGTCGAAGAAGACGCGGCCTTCCAGCGCGCCCGGCTCGACCTTGTCCTGACAGAACTCGATCTTGTCGATGATGACGTTCTCGCAGCCCTTGCCCGAGGCTTCCAGCTTGATCACGTCACCCTTTTTCAGGTTCAGATCCTCAAGCGATTTCTCGACCCAGCCACTTTTCTTGGCGTTCAGGCTGATCGTATCGACCAGTTTGCCATTGACCAGAATCTTGATGGTGCCGTCAGCGCCAGCGGTGTCATAAAAGCGGATGCTGAAGTCATATTTGCCGCTGTCGCCCGAGAATTTGGTCGAGGCGGTGCCGCTGCTGCCGAAATAGGAGCTCATCCACGAGCTGCTCAGGGCGATGTATTTGCCGTCCGACGCGCTGCTGGCCTTGCCGACCGAGAAGCAGGACAGGTTCATGTCCTCGGCTTCGATGATGATGCATTTCTTCTCGCCGCAGCCGCAATCGTCGCCCGGTGTGGGTTCTTTGACGTCGCAGACATTGACGGTCAGTTCCTTGTTGGTCACGCCGCCTTTGCCGTCGCTGACCGAGACGATGACCTTGTAGCTGTTGTTGCCGTCGGAATCGGTCGGCTTTTCGTAATCCGGGGCGTTCTTGAAGGTCAGCACGCCGGTTTGCGGATCGATCACGAAGGCCGAACCGTCGCTGCCGCCCACGATCGAGAAGGTCAGCGCGTCGCCGTCCTTGTCGCTGGCATTCATGTCGATGACGAACTTGGTGTTCTCGTCAACGCAGAGAATGCCGTTCTCCGGGCAGTTGGTGAAGACGGGCGGGGTGTTGGGGGGCGCAGTGTTGCAGTTGACCAGACATTTGTAGTCGATCCAGCTCCCCGAGACGCTGCAGGTCTGGGTCACGGTCAGAAGGGTGCCCTGCGGCGGTTGCGCGCCGTAGAAGGTGAAGTAGCCGTTGCCCGCGCCGGGCGAGTCATGGCATTCGACCTTCATGTCGATCAGGTAATAGGTCTTGCCGTCCGAGCCTTTCAGGACGTGATACTGTTCGGCATAGACCTTGCCGCCGACGCTTTTGCCATTGATGTAGGCGTCCTGACCGCTGCGGTCGCTGGACCCGCTGGACCACCAGCTGCTGGAGCCGCCAGACAGGGTGCCGTCATTGTCGTAGGTCGCCATTTTGACCGTGGCCTTGCCGACATAGAAGCTGTCGCCCTTGCCGAAGTCGCTGCCGTTCTTGCCGTTGGCCAGAAGATCGGCCTCGGTGAACGCGCACCACTCATACTTCTTGCTGCTGCTGCCGCCATAATAATAGGTCATCGCACTCTTTCCCGTAACAGCCCCCTGAGGGGAAACCACTTACAAAGCACGCAGACACAACAAACACGGGCATACACACCACCCGTCATTCCAGATGTTAGGTAAACCTGTTCGTTGTCCCGCGTTCCTGAAAAATCCATATCGTTAATTTATGTTCAATTCTACGCATTTCGTTGTCGCGCGACCTGTTTTTCCGTGTAGCATCCACAACTTAATGGCTTTTTTTGGAACATTTGCGCCCGCCTTGGTTGTGGCCGGTTCCGGCAATTCTTTGCCTACAAGAATTGCCGTTCCGTGATACAACCGGAAGCTGCAATTCCTGCTTCAGGAGAATCGAATCAATGTCCGGTCGCTTTCCGCAAGGGATCGCATCCCCGCTGCCCGGGCTATGCCTCGATCACGGCACGATTCGCCCAAGCCAATGACAATTCAACGATTTACCAAAAGACTGTCCCGGCGATGACGGTCTTTTGCAGCCTGTAGCGAAGCCATGATCATCGTTGTCCTTTTCCTGATCGTCCTGGGTTCCCTTACTGCGGCACTGGCGGCCTACATCCATGATTTCTCATGGGGATTCATTGCGATCTCTTATGTGGCCGGTGGCTGGGGAGGATTGCTGACGGGGCTTCCGGCGCTGTTCTTCCTCAGATGGCGCCGACAACGCAGGATGATGCGGGAATCCGGACAGCCGGATCCACAGCCTTCTCGTCGTTGATCATCTCAGAGTTGCGGAACATTCCCGGAAAAAATCGGGACCGGATCAGGAAAACCGGCATCTGGCAGATCATTGCCGCACGTTAAAGTTGTATTTTTAATTGTCCCAGCCGACATAAGGTTGACCATTTTAATAATCTGCCGAGTTTATCCGAAATCATGGCCAGAAATATATTGCGGCTCCTGAAGCAAGTTTCCGCAGAAACCGGAATGAAACCCGTTCCGTTTTTAATTCGCCTTCCAATAAACCTATTCCCCTTAAACCGGCACCGCCTCAGGGCCGCTTGTCGTCTTCGGAGCGGGGCCGACCCGGTCAAGCCTTTGCAAGCCGTTTCCCTCCGCCCGCCTGTCACATATCCGGCCTCTGCCTCGTCATGATGATGGAAGCATCAGACGGAGAAAGACGATGTCAGACCCTCGCCCGAATTTTCAGCAGGCCTCGCCTGCGGTGTTTCAGGCCATGCTGGCGCTGGAAGAGCAAAGCCGTCAGTCCACCATCCCCGCGACCATCCGGCAATTGGTGAAGATCCGCGTGTCGCAGATCAATGGCTGCGCCTATTGTCTGAACATGCACAGCCCCGAGGCCCGGCATGCTGGCGTTTCGCAACAACAACTGGACGTGCTGGCGGCATGGCGCGAAAGCCCGGCCTTCGACGCCCGCGAACGCGCCGCCCTTGGCTGGGCCGAGGCGCTGACACGGATCGAGGCGACCGGCGCTCCCGATGCTGATTACACGGCGATCGCGGCGCAGTTCGACGAACGTGAACAGGTCGAGCTGTCGCTGATCATCGTGGCGACCAACGGCTGGAACCGGCTGGTGGTCGGTTTCCGCAGCACACATGAGCTGCGGCAGAAGGAAAACGCCGCCTGATTCCAGGATCGACCGACAGGGCGCGGCGCACGGATTCTGCGCCGCGCCACATGCAACAGTGCAGTTTTCAGCAAATAATTCAACCAGAACGAGCATTTTGGCTGGACTCACACGGGCTGCAACGCTGCGGGCTTTACGAGCCTTGAGGCATCGGACAGAGTGCGGGTGTTGCCTTATCAGATTTACATCACCATGCCCTTCGACGACCTACCGACATCTGCCGGATTGGCTGACCGTATCCTGTCTGTCCTGCGACGCAGGATGCGTCGGGGTCGCCGTCAGCATCATCCCTCCACAAGCGCTGCCGATCGGCTGGCCGCCACGTCAGTGCAGAGAGAACCTGCCGTGCCTGCCTGTCCGATCCTTCTGCATGAGCCCGCCTATTACGCCCAGACCGCACGCCGCCTGAATCTGGCGATTGCAGGCTATCGCGCCGGTGAAACCAATGCCGCCGCCCTGAATGCTGAAATCGTGGACACGATCCTTGTCGATCCCTTCGCCGCCATGCTGGTTCTGGACAATCTGCCCGGCACCAGCCGTCGGCAGGAATGGCTGCAGCGGCTCGGCGACCCTGTCGGGGCGGATCCGGACTGGACCCGGCGGCTGACCGAGTTGATCGAGGCGCTGCGGGGAACGGGCGTGGCCGGACCATCATGGGAGTTCGCCCATCGGCTGGGGGCAGAGCTGACGGCGGTGATGCCGGTCATGGCATGGCTGGACCAGATCCGCGACATCACGGACCGGATCGATCCGACCGGCCCCGAGGACTATGCAGTTTTCCGGCTGATGACCGGGATCCGCACCTGTCTCTCGCCGCTGTTGGGGCACGACGACATCACCCGCGCGGCGCCCATCGGGCAGGAATATAGCGGCGGCAAGATGCAATTCGTCGATCTTTTCGCCGCCGACCCGCCACGTCAGGGCGCCGCGCTGCAGGCAATTGGCTGGCTCGACCGGCAACCGGGCCACAGGCAACCCGCGTTATATGCATGGTTCGTGAACAGTTCGTTTGAATATTACATGGCCATGGGCCCGATGCCGGTGCATCTGCCGCCCGCGCTTGCAGAGGCAGCCCCCGGTATCGCGCAACTGCATCACCGGCTGGCAGGCCGATTGATGGCGGAATTTGCCGCTGATGCCGACAGGATCGGCGGCACTTGGACCGGGCAGGACTGACCCGCCGCACGATCCCCCTGATATAGCCCGGCCTCACAAGTTTGCTCGCGCCAGCGCGGTTTACCTGCCATTGGGTTTGGTCGTCCTATAAGATGCCCAAACACATGAATATCAGTTGTTCCGGGACGCATATTGAGGAAAATCTCCACTCAACACCCATCTCCGCCCGCTACACTGCCGGGCCCCAGAAGGAGACAGGCATGCGCGCCGTGAAGGCAGCCCTTGGACTGGTGGTCGTCCTTGCCGCCGCTGTGGGCGGTCTCTATCTGTCCGACCGGCTTCTGGCCGCCCCCGAGGCCGGGATCGCGCGTCCTGCCGCCGCCGATCATGCCCCGCTTCGGGTCGAGACGGTGCCGGTCGAAATGGTCGATTTCTCGGACAGTATCCGCGCCGTCGGCACCGCACGGGCCCGTCATGCCGTCGATCTGGTTCCCGATACCGGCGGTCGCATCGCCCGGATCACCTTCGAGCCCGGCGACGAGGTTGCGGCGAATGATGTGCTTCTGCAACTGGACGACCGGGCCGAGCAGGCCGATCTGAACGCCGCCGAGGCGACTTTGGCCGAGGCAGAGGCAGCCTTTGCCCGGCAAGAGCAGTTGAACCGCTCTGGCAGCGCCTCGGATGCAGCCTATCAGACGGCCCGCGCCGCCCGCCTGCGGGCCGAGGCAGAGCGCGACCGGGCCATGGTCGCGCTGGAGGATCGCAGCCTGCGCGCCCCCTTTGCCGGGGTGGTGGGCCTGACCGATCTGGTCGAGGGGCAGTTGATCGATGCGACGACGAAGGTCGCCACGCTGGACGATCTTTCCGTCATCGAGGTGGATTTCAGCGTCCCCGAAACCCTGCTGCCCCGGTTGAAACGCGGGCAGCGGATCGATCTGACGTCATCCGCATGGCCGGGCCGGGTGTTTCAGGGGCATATCAGCCGCATCGACAGCCGCGTCGATGCCGCCACCCGCTCGGTCGCGCTCAGGGCCGATATCCCGAATGACGACCGCGCCCTTGCCGGCGGCATGTTCCTGCAGGTCGAACTGGTGCTGGACGAATATCGCCGCCCCGCCATTCCCGAACGCGCGCTGAGCGTCGAGGGCGAACGCAATCTGGTCATGGTGGCCAATGGCGGCACTGCGGAGCAGGTCGATATCGCCGTCGGCCAGCAGGCGGGTGATCTGGTCGAGGTCATCTCGGGGCTGGATGCCGATGCCCGGATCATCGTGACCAACCTGCACCGCCTTGCCCCCGGCATGGCCGTAGAGGCGGTGCCGCAGGATGTGCGGGCCGAAGCGGGCACAACGGGATCAGGCGGATGAGCCTGCCCGATCTGTCCCTGAAGCGGCCGGTTCTGGCCACGGTGATGAACCTGCTGATCGTGCTGATCGGCGCCTATGCGATGTGGCAATTGCCGGTCCGCGAACTGCCTCGGGTCGAGGCCGCGCAGGTCACCGTCCGGGTCAACTATACCGGCGCCGCCCCCGATGTGGTGGACAGCCAGATCGCCACCGTGATCGAGGGCGCGCTGGCCGGGATCACCGGCGTCACCTCGATGTCAACGGAATCTGAGCGCGGGCGGATGCGGACGGTGCTGACCTTCGCCACCAGCCGCGACATCGACAGCGCCGCCAATGACGTCAGAAATGCCGTTGAACGGGTGGTAAACCAGTTGCCGGAAGAGGCCGACCGGCCCCGTGTGGACAAGAATGACAGCGAGGGCGACCCGGTCCTGCGGCTCAGTCTGTCCAGCCCCAATATGACGCCGCTGGAATTGTCGGATTATGCCGACCGTTTTCTGGTCGATCGGCTGGCACGGCTGCCGGGGGTGGCCAATACCTCGATCTTCGGGCAGCGCTCGCCCGCCATGCGGGTCTGGCTGGATCAAAGCCGGATGGCCGCTTACGGCATCACCACCAGCGATATCATCAGCGCGCTTCAGTCCAACAATATCGAACTGCCCGCAGGCGAGATCGAAACCGGCGCCCGGCAATTGCAGGTGCTGTCGCAGACCCGTTTCTCTACGCCCGACACCTTCCGGCAGGTGGTGATCCGCGACGAAGGCGGCAGACCCTTGCGGCTGGGCGATGTGGCGACGGTCGAGGAAGGCCCGGAGCAGCGGGAATCGATCTTCCGCTCGAACGGGGTGATTTCGCTGGGCCTTGGCGTGCAGCCGCAGGCGCAGGCCAATACCGTCGCCATTTCCGAGGCCGTCCGGGCCGAGCTGGATCGTATCCGTCCGACATTGCCCGCAGGCATGGTCATGCAGATCACTGCCGACGAGGCCGTCTTCATCGAAAGCTCGATCGCGCAGGTGATGAAGGTCTTTGCCGAGGCCGTGGGACTGGTCACCGCCGTGATCTTCCTGTTCCTCGGATCGGCGCGACTGTCGCTGATCCCGGTCGTGACCATCCCGATCTCGGCCTTCGGGGCGGGGCTGGTGATGCTGGCTTTGGGCTTTTCCATCAATATCCTGACGCTTTTCGCGCTGATCCTTGCCATCGGGCTGGTCGTCGATGACGCCATCGTGGTTCTGGAAAACATCCAGCGGCACCGGGCGATGGGCAAATCGCGGATGCAGGCAGCCCGTGAGGGCGCCTCGCAGGTCAGCTTCGCCGTCATCGCCACCACCGCCGTTCTGGTCGCGGTCTTCGTCCCGGTCAGCTTCATGCAGGGCGAAATCGGCCAGCTTTTCGCCGAATTCGGCATCGTTCTGGCCGTGGCCGTCGCCGTGTCGGCCTTTGTCGCGCTAACCCTGTCGCCGGTCCTTGCCGTCCGGCTGATGCCAAAGGACGAACGTCCGAACCTGCTGACCCGCAGCGTTGACCGGATGATGGCGGCCTTTGAGCGTGGCTATGGCGCGATCCTTGACCGGATGATCGCCCGGCCCGTGCCGATCCTTGCCATCACCGCCTTCATCGTTGCGGGTTCCTTTACCGTCTTCCAGAACCTGCCCCGGCAATTGACGCCCAGCGAGGATCGCGGCCAGATCCGGGTGATGATTTCGGCCCCGCAGGGATCGAACCTTGCCTATACCGATGCCGTCACCCGCAAGGTCGAAGCGCTGCTGGACCCCTTGCGCGAGGAAGGGGTGATCGAGAACGTCACCACCATCGTCGGAAGCTGGGGCGAATTGCGCCGCTCGATGCTGCTGGTCGCGCTGGCCCCTTGGGCCGAACGCGAGATGAGCGTGGATGACGTCATCTCGGAACTGCGTCCGCAGTTGAACCAGATCAGCGAGGCCGCGACCTTCATCCGTCCGGCCGGGGGATTGGGGCTCAGCGCCGCCTCGGGCAGTATCCGCTGGATGCTGGGCGGGCCGGATATCGAACGCACCGCCGAATGGGCACAGGTGCTGGCCGATAGCCTGCAGGAAGATCCGCGCCTCGCCTCGGTCGAGATCAGCTATGCGGCCAACCAGCCGGGCGCGAACCTGTCCATTGACCGCGCCCGCGCGCAGGATCTGGGCCTGAGCGCCGAGACGGTGGCGCAGACGTTGCAGGTGCTGTTCGCCTCGCGCAATGTCGGCGAATATTCCAGCGACGGGCGGCAATATCCGGTGATCCTGCAGGCTTCGGCCGAGGATCGGGATTCGGTGCAGGACATGCTGTCGGTGCTGTTGCGCAACGACCGGGGCGATCTGATCCCGCTCTCGGCCTTTGCCAGCGTTCAGACCGGGGCGACGGTGCCCTCGATCAACCGCTATGACCGGCTGATCTCGATCCAGATGGAGGCCGATCTGGCCGAGGGCGTCGATCTGGCCCGCGGCATGGCGGCGGTGGATGCGGCGGCAGCCGAGCTTCCGGCGGGATCGGTGCTGGCATGGGAGGGGCAGGCCTCGGATTATCTGGAAAGCTCGGGCGGGATCGCCACGGTCTTTTCCATGTCGCTGATCATCGTGTTTCTGGTGCTGGCCGCGCAGTTCGAAAGCTTCCGCACACCGCTGACGATCATGCTGACGGTGCCGCTGGGCCTTGCCGGGGCGGTGATCACGCTGCTCTTGACCGGGGCGACGGTGAACATCTTCTCGCAGGTGGGGATGATCCTGCTGATCGGGATCATGGCCAAGAACGGCATCCTGATCGTGGAATTTTCCAACCAGTTGCGCGAGGCTGGCAGGCCGCTGGAACTGGCGGCGCGCGAGGGGGCGGTGACCCGGCTGCGTCCGGTGGCGATGACGACGATCGCCATGGTGCTGGGCGCGGTGCCTCTGGCGATTGCTTCGGGCGCGGGATCGGAAAGCCGTCAGGCGATTGGCTGGGTGATCGTGGGAGGTCTCAGCCTGACCTTCGTGCTGACGCTGTTTCTGACACCCGTTGTCTATGTGCTGATCGAGCGGCTGCGCCGCGAGCAGCCCGAGGAAAGCGAAACGCCGGCATCCAAGGGAATGCCGGCGGAATAAGAGGTCACAACCGGATGGACCGGATCAGGCGATGCCGGCACGCAGGCAGTCGTGGATATGCAGGACGCCAACCGGCTTGTCCTGCGAATCCAGCACGAAAAGCGCGCTGATCTTGCGGGCATTCATGATCGCCAGGGCTTCAGCGGCCAGCATGTCCGGCGTCGCCGTGACCGGCTGGCGGGTGCAGACCTGATCGGCGCGACGCTCCATCAGGCCTTCCATGTTGCGACGAAGGTCACCGTCCGAAATCACCCCGGCAAGTTGTCCTGCCGCATTGGTGATGCCGACGATGCCGAAACCGCGGGTGCTGATTTCCAGAACCGCCTCGCTCATCGATGAATCTTCAGCAATCAGCGGCAGCGATTGCGGCCCGTGCATGAGTTGCGCCACCTTGGCCAGACGGGCGCCCAGCTTGCCACCCGGATGGAAGACGTGGAATTCATCCGCGCGGAAGCCGCGTGCTTCCATCAGCGCCACGGCCAGCGCATCGCCAAGGCCCAGGGTCAGCGTGGTCGAGGTGGTCGGCGCCATGCCGATAGAGCAGACTTCGGGCAGGTCCGGCAGGGTCAGCCGGATATCCGCCGCCCGCATCAGCGTGCTTTCCAGCCGCTTCGACACGCCGATCAGCGTGACCGAGAACCGCGCGCAATGGGCGATCATGTCGGACAGTTCCGCAGTCTCACCCGAATTCGAGATCAGCAGGCAGATATCGCCCTGCGTCACCATCCCCAGATCGCCATGGCTGGCCTCGGCCGGGTGTACGAAGAAGGCAGGTGTGCCGGTCGAGGCAAGGGTCGCCGCGATCTTGCGGGCGATATGGCCGGATTTGCCCATGCCCGACAGCACGACCCGGCCCTGCGTCTCCAGAATAGTCTGGACGGCAAGTCCGAAATCGGCGGGAAGGTTTTCGGCGAAGCGGTTCAGCGCCTCGCCTTCCTGACGAAGAACGCGAGAGGCGGTGGCTTCCGGGCTGAAAGCGTCGTCCCTGATGGAGGTCTGCGCGGTCATGATCATATACCTGTTTTTAATGTCTTTGAAATCAGATGCGCCGGGTTGTTCCCGGCGCATCTGTAGAAAGGTCAGTCCCATCCCATCTGGCTGAGATAGCGTTCGATCAACGGCACGTCGGAAGGATTGTTCAGTTCCCAGAACTTGGCGCCGGGTGCATGGACCTCGACGGCACCGACCGGATGGCCGTTCTCCAGAAAGCGCAACTGCTCCAGCCCCTCCAGCTCTTCCAGCGGGCCCGGCTCCCATTGCTGATAGGCGGCCAGCGCGGGCTGGCGATAGGCGTAAAGCCCGACATGGTGGAAAACCGGCACAATCCCGTCCACCACACCCTTGCCATTGGTGAAGGGCAGCACTTCTTTCGAGAAATACAGCGCCTGCCCCAGCCGGTTGGTCACCACCGTCGTCGCGCCGACACGACCATTGCGGCGATCCTCGATGAAATTCTCGACCGCCTCGACATCGCAGCGCAGGATCGGGGTAGCAACGCCGGTTTCGGGATTGCTGCGCATGGCGTCGAGCAGCGCAGTCACGAAGCCCGGCGGGGTCAGCGGCGCGTCGCCCTGCAGGTTGACCACGATCTCGGAGGACAGGCCCGCGCGTTCGACGGCCTGTGCGACCCGCTCGGTCCCGTTGCGGCAGGCGGCATCGGTCATGATGACCTCTGCCCCGATCCGCGCCGCCTCGGCGGCGATCCGGTCGTCATCGGTCGCCACGAAAACCGGGATTGCGCCACCGGCATCCTCGCTGGCCTTGCGGGCGGCGATGACCGAACGCTCAAGCAGGCTGCGCGGCGTGCCGCTGGCCCCGGTCAGCGTGGCAAGCGGCTTGCCCGGATAGCGCGACGAGGCGTAGCGGGCGGGAATGATGATGCAGGCGTCGGTCATGCTGCGATCCGTTGCTTTGAAAGGGCGTCATAGGCGCGAAGCTCGGCGATCAGCGCCGCCATCTGAGTGATCGGGATCATGTTCGGACCGTCCGAGGGCGCGTTGTCGGGATCCTCATGCGTTTCGATGAACAGGGCCGAGACGCCGACAGCGCAGGCCGCACGGGCCAGAACCGGCGCGAATTCCCGCTGCCCGCCCGAAGAGCCGCCACGCCCCCCCGGCTGCTGCACGGAATGGGTGGCGTCGAAGACGACCGGCCAGCCGGTCTGCGACATGACCGGTAGGCCGCGAAAATCGGTGACGAGGGTGTTATAGCCAAACGAGGTGCCGCGCTCGCACAGCATGATGTTGCGGTTGCCGGTCGATTCCAGCTTGGCGGCGACATGTGCCATGTCCCAGGGGGCAAGGAACTGCCCCTTCTTGACGTTGATCACCCGCCCGGTTTCCCCGGCTGCAAGCAGAAGATCGGTCTGACGGCAGAGGAAGGCAGGGATCTGCAGGATATCGCAGACCTCGGCCGCCGGGGCGCAATGCGCGGCCTCATGCACATCGGTCAGCACCGGAACGCCGAACTCGGCCTTGATGTCGGCGAGGATCTGCAGACCCTTCTCCATGCCCAGACCCCGGGTGCCGGACAGGGATGACCGGTTCGCCTTGTCATAGCTGGCCTTGAAGATGAATTTCGTGCCGGTCGGGGCGCAGGCCTCGGCGATTTTCTCGGCCATCATCCGGGCATGATCGCGGTTTTCAAGCTGACAGGGCCCCAGAATCAATGAAATCGGGTTGTTTCCCCCAATCTGGAAGTCGCCGACGGTTACGATATGCGTCATGAAATTCAGTCCTCGGGCACACCGGAAAGCCGGCGGCAGATCTGTCGGATGCCGACCCGATCCCGGCCAGCACGGTTGCTTTGCGAGAGCCAGTCATTGGCACTAATTCCCGCAGTTGTATAGGGGATGGGCAACACCTCTGTCGGTATCTTGATACTCAGAAAAGCCTGCGTTTGATCCGATCAAGCAGGGAATAGAGATAGAGTCGGCGAATATATGCCGGACGACGCCATTCTGCCGCCGAAATAGCCTCTGGTGCTGCGTGAATAGCCTCGGAAAGCATTCGGCGAATGGCCGGAACATCGTCGGCGCGCACGCAATATTCGGTCAGATACCAGAACAGGAATCGGTCGCGCCATTCCAGGTCGGGCACCGCAGGCGCGGCGATGGCGCGCATCAGCGCATCGCGATCACGGACCTGCTGCGTGGCCGCCCCGAAATCCGATGCCGCATAGCTGACGACCGGCTTGCCGTGGATCAGCGCCTCGAAGAGAACGCCGGAATTCGCCCCGGCCACCAGATCGGCCCCGACGATCAGGGTGTGGATCGATCCGCTGGAGAACAGAACATCGTCTCGCTGCCCCAGCCGGTCCAGAAACCGCGCCACACTGGCGCTTTTGCAGCGCGGATGGCGTTTCACGACCGTTTTCAGGCCGCGCGCCGCCGCCGCTTCGGCAATGGCGGTGACAGCCTCTTCGGTATCGATCCAGTTCCCTGCGGCAACCGAGTCGTTCTGCACCTGCAGCGGCACAAAGACATAGGGACCGTGCAGTTCCTCACCGGGATCAGGCTGCGCATATTTCGAGCGGTTGCCGTGGATCAGATCCCCGGACAATTGCCGGACAAAGCGGGACGCCTGCTCGGGGTCCTGCCGCTCGATCGCTTGCCGGTAAAGATCAGGGCTGGCGGCAAGCTGCGAGAAGCAGGCATAGCCCATCGGATCGAAGCTGTAATAGGGCGGAATATAGGCTTCTTTGCAGCGCAGCACATTGCCCGAAGCATCCCCATAGGAATGAAAGCTGATCGTAAAATTCTCGCCACGTCCGGGCCGGGGCGCACGCTCAGCCCCCCGGGGCAGCCAGACCGGATCGATCAGAACCCCAAGCTCTGCCAGCGCGGCCAGAACCGAGCTGTAGAACAGCCGGTGCCGGTCCCCGTCTTCGGGGTTTGAAAACCAGGCCTCTGGAACCTCAAGCGTGACGACCTTCCGGCGGGCGGTCATCTCAGGGGCGGCCTCTTCAGCACTTTTCCCCCATCGGGAACAGCAATCTGCCGATCAGCCGGGCGACCGGATTGCGCAGATTGCGCACGAACAGCACCGGATTGTTGGCGAACCTGTTTGCGGCGGAATTGTCCCGGTATTTCCGCACCAGCGGCTTCAGCACCGGCAACCAGACCCGCAGAATCCGCCGCGGGCCCAGTGTTCCCCCCTTGGAATAGGCCAGCCAGCGCAACTGCGGATGCCGCCCGACCCAATGCGAGCGGGCGAAATCGGCCGGATTGCTTTGCAACTGCTCGGCCAGATCCGGGCGACCGCGGCGGCGATACATCAGTGCCAGCAGCGGCACCGAGATCCAGAGCCGCCACGCGAAAATGCCGTAATTGACCAGCTTGCGACCGGATGGGCTGCTGTCATTGCTGAATTTCTCGCGCGGTTTGCTTTCGGCATAGGCGGCCTCGACGATATCGAGTTCGGCCATGTGAAGGGTGCATTCCGGAGGCGGCGCGCTGCGGGGCGGGAACAACTCGTCCCCCTGCAGGCCAAAGTAATCCTGCGCAAGCCGGTCGTTGCTGGCGGCGGCGGTTGCCATGAGATTGTCGGCAATGCCGTCGGTCAGGAACCACGGCGCATGCATCGGCAGACCGTTGTCGCGGCGCCAGGCCCCAAGGCGCGATCCGACCTTCTCGATGAAGTTCAGATAGGCCTTCTTGCTGGGGAAAGACCGTTTGTTGAACAGCCTGATCAGATCGACATGAATGGTCGACAGTCGGGCGTTATTGGCCTTTTCCTGAACCGGCGCAGGCAGTTCCGCAATCTGCGGCAGGCCGGTCGTCTCGGCGAAATCGGTCAGAATGTCCCACTGGTTGCCCGGCTGGCGCAGATAGCGCCGCAGATGGATCGCCTCTCTCGGCAGATGCTGCTCCCAGTCCCGAACGAGGATATCGTAATTCAGCAGGGTTTTGACCCGCGGCGTGGCGATCCATTCCGCAAAGGTCAGCGTGGTCGAGTTGATCGCCCCTCCGGCAACGAATTCGGCATATTGGGAATTCGCCCATTCATCCTGCCGGCGCAGATAGACCACCATCTCGACATCGAAATCATGAAAATGCTGGGCCAGCTTGGCCGATTGCGAATTCAGGAAGAAGGCTTCGGAGGACAGGATGATGGTGTGAACCTGCCCCTGCATCGCAGCCAGTCCGTTCAGCAGGTGATTGCGCAACGCCTGCCCACCCTTGCGGGCCTCATCGACGAAATGCGCATGGCCGGCCTGCTTGTGCGGCCGGTCGGCCTGCCAGAACAAACCGACTTCGGGATACCAGATCCCCTCGCGCAGCAGTGCCGGGCGGCTGTCGTCCAGAATATGCTGAATGAAGGTACTGCCCGTTTTTGTCGCGCCAAGATGGATGATCAGACGTGGGCGGGTTCCGGTCGGCAACGCCGCATGCCCGGTGGACACCACAAGATCGTTGCGCGCATAGCGGTTCAACGCCCGCTGAAAATCCTGCTCGGCAATATCCGCAGGCTCCTGCAGGAAGCTGCGATAGAGATCATTGGCATTGATCGGCTTCAGGGCCAAAGCACCCTCGATCAGATCGCGCCGCTTCATCCGCGTCGCCATCAGCAGCAGACCATAAGCCCCGGCGCGCAGATGCGGTCGCGACAGTTGCGACGGATCATCGATCAGATCCTGCGCCCCCATCCCTGCCCTGTTCAGCGTCTCGGCCAGGCGGTCGATGAAAAGCTCTTCCTCACCCTCGGTCAGGGCGGTCTTCCAGGCGAAGCCGAAATAGAGATAGTGCAGGAACTGCGACACTTGGAACCGCGCCAGCCAGCGATGCGAGGAACCCGGTTCAAGCGCGCCACTGTCCTGCAGATGACGGACGACCAGATCGAAGTTCTGCAACTGGTCGTTCACATCAGCCATGGATTGCGCGCGGCGGACGGCAGAGTCCTGCCGGATCCGATAGACCACACCATCGCTGTCACAGACCGAGATCAGCGGGTCCGCCATATAGGCCTGCAAAAGGAAGGCACGCTCTTCGCGATAGGTGGTCAGGAAACGAATATTGTGCTGGTTCAGGAAATCGCGACGATAGAGCCAGTTCCAGAAATGCCGGGAATGGGCGATCTGCGGATAGCCCGCCGCCGTGGTTTTCCTGACTTCCTGCGGAAAGTAGCTTTCGGTCTTGTCCTTCCGCATCTGTTCGACGCTGCCGTCTTCGTTCTCGATCTGCTCGAAACGCTTGCGGTAGCGCACCATGTCGGCGGCGTCTTCCTCGGCCATACCGACGACGCGCGCCAGATGGTTCGGGTCAGGCATGTAATCATCGGGGTCGATGAACAGCACATAGCGGCCACGGGCCTCTTCGACACCGTGATTGCGAGAGAAGCCGGGGCCGATATTTTCGGTGAACCGGATTAGCCGAAAACGCGGGTCGCGCTGACAATAGCCCTCGATGATCTCTGCCGAGCGGTCCGGGCTGACATCATCGACCAGAATGACTTCGTAATCCTGAAAGCTCTGCCGCTGGATCGAGGCCAGACATTCGGCCACATAACGCTCGACCCCATGGATCGGGATGACAATGGACAGCAGCGGCTCGGGCGAGACGGTTTCGGGGATCGGGCGCACGGGGCGATATTTCTCGATATAGTCGAGAACATCCTCGATCTCGGCCGGAACCTCACCTTCGGGCAGATGATAGATCGTGTACCAGATGTAGAAAGCGTAAAACAGTTCGGCCAGATCGCGTTGACGGCGGCGATGCGGCACCGGCACACGGTCATCGGTCAAACCCCACCCGGCATAGCAAGGCGCGCCAAAGCACACGACCTGCTTTCCGGCCAACAGGGCCTCGAGCCCCATCCCGCTGGTGCCGACATAAACCTTGTCCACGAGATCGAACAGTTCGAACGGATTGACGCTGTCGCGCATCAAGCGGACACGCCCCGAGGATTGCATCTGGTCGAAATAGCCGCTTCGCTTACCGCCCTTTACCCAGTTGAGATCGGGGTGGGTCTTGACCAGAATTTCCGCGTCGGGGTTCTCGGCAATCGCCGCATTCAGCATGGCCGAAAATTCACGCTCGGACGCGCGGCCATAAAAGGTCGAAGCATCCGAGAAATTCTGATCGACGACCAGCACGCGACGCTTATAGCCGGGGGAAATCACCGGGCGGAAAAACGGTTGGGAATTGTATTTCGAAATCCGGGCCTCGACGATGCGGCGCATGACCCGTTCGGCGCGGGCACGCTCTTCGTCGCTCAGTTCGAAATCGCCATTCAGTTTTTCGTCCAGCCGGGTTTCGTAATCCGACATGTAATATTGGGCGCGGTCATCGAATATATAACCCAGACAGGTCTGACGCGGATCGCGGGATGCCAGGGCCTCGGACCAGCTTGTGGTCGAGGCCAGAAAGCCCATTTCGAAAAAGATGACGGGATCATCGGGATTGACATGCGGCAGCAGGTTTTTGGTGCTGTCGTGAGACTTCGACATGTCGTCAAGTATCGCACCATACATCAAGACCGGCGTAGTGTCGTCGATCGCCTCTTCATCCACCGCCACAAGATTTGGAAAAAGGCGTGGCAGGTTTGCTGAAAATGCGGTTTCCAGATTGTGTCGCCGAAAGCCTACCCGATGCGCCTGAAGGCGTTGATCCAGCAAGTTCTGACGAAAATCGTCCGTATCCTGACTGCCCGGCCGTCCCAGCAGAGCCAGAAAACGCCGATAAAGATCAGCTTCAGCGGCATTTTTCGTGTTTTTCTTATTTCCGCTCGTCACTCTCGCCGATCCCTGTTTTTAATCGAATTCCCGACCATCAATTTGGCATGATCATATCAAGCGCCAAGAGATATAAAGCGTATGTTTTTCTCGCCATATCAGCTTAGACACATGATTTTCGGGGCATGCCGCTTCTCGGACACCGAGCCGATTTTCCGTCGCAGATAGCCCTAGAGAACCGGCTTGTCGAGGCCGCAAGGGGTGTAGGCATATGGGGGTCGCAGTAACTTGCTCATGTTGCTCACCAGAAACGCGGTTTTTGCGTTTGTGATCAGGAGGAAAGCATTGGTCAGCTGATCGCTGGCCTTCTCAGACGAATGCCCCTGCCCCTCAGCAGTGCGGAGGCGCCAAGGATGGTCAGGTTGATCTGCGGTAGATATTTAATTTTTTCAATATGTTATGTAATATTTCGACTGCGTCGATCAGCCAGATACAAAAACCACGATCAGCACATGAACATCCGACAAGCGCTCATGCCCATTCTTCACCTGAGGGCATGACTTCGCATATGCGCAGCCTATCGTTGTGCGGATTCTTGCCGCTGAACGGCATTGTCTGATCCTGTTGTGATTGACGTAGCGACAACATTAAGCTGTCAAAAGCATTGACCTGTTGTGGTTTTCACGTGTCGATCTCGGCCAGAACGGCGATCAATCCTCCCCTGTCACCCTCGGTGTCTTCGACGGGCCTCCAGCTCATGGTGTGCTGCACGATCGGCTTCTGCCGGGTTGGCTTTGACGGCACGACCCTCAAAGTACCGTTCACCTGAAGCGGTCGCGACTGCGGAGACCAAAGCAACAAATGCTTCAACTGTCGTGCCGGAGCAGTGTCCTTCGGATTGATCTGAACGGAATATGGCCCGATCTCACCTCGCTCAGACGAGAATGTAATGGCGGGTTCGCAACGAGATGATATGAAAAAGCACGCAAGAAGTCGCCCTTTCATATCCACTCTGATTTCATCTTCCAACGCATGAATTTTGCAATTAATTATCCTGTTGACGAATGGCCGTCCTGCCTCCGAATTCGGATAAAATACCGCAATATCTTTTCCATCAAATGCCGGATCGGAGCGAGGGACCTTTGCTACAGGAGAGAATTCTACTATCTTTTTGGCCAATGCATCCAAAAAACCTGTGGTCGTCGAATAGTGGGGATTGTCCTTATAAAGATCGTTCAGGTCGATATGAGGAAATTCGTCCTTCCATATTTTTTCGGCATCAAGATACGGAAGTTTCAAATCATTCAGAAGATCGAATAATTCCGCTCTATACCTGTTCTTTTTAGCCCCCTCCATTTCTGATTTATTAAATAAAATCAGCGGAATAACCTTGAACCCCCTCCTTGCACAGACCTCAAAAAACCATCTCGTATGAGACAGCAGAAGCTCAACCGACTGCCCGTTCTCAAAGTAATTAGATTCGTTCAAGGAATATTCCCAAACAACGATAGATTTATCTGGCATGGCAGGAGCGGACAGGAAACGATACATTCCCATAGCCGTTGTAGCGGCGCCAATGCTCAAATTATTAACAGATCCATCAGCGGAATATTTTTTCTTCAGACTATCGACCCAGCCATCTTTTAACAAAGAATTTGACCCGCCAGAAACAACAAAAAACGGCGTGTCGGGCAGTGATGTCATGATACGAAGTTCTCTCTTGAGCGGCAGTCATATAATTCACCGCCGAATGTTATTTTTATTTAATAGCAGGAAATGCTAATTTTTGTCAAGCGCACCAGTACAAAACAAACTATGCATATAATTTTACGTGCACGAACTCGAGGTATTTTATTACTTGCTCAATTACAGTATAAATTCGAGATACCGAAGATCTCCGTCATTCATGCGCGACCCAGAGCTCTGGCCCGGCTTTCCTGCCGTGCGACAACTTCCCCTCAGCATGACCACGCCGCTCACATCCGCTGCCTGATCTCTGTCTCCGGTTCGACTTCTGGATCTGGCCTACCCTGAGCGAAGAGCCTGCTCAGGCGCCGCATATGCCGAACCCCTCGTCCAGCTCAGTGCAGAAGCTCGCTCGTCAAGCTGGCCTAGATCGTTCAGCAACATCATTTGTCGCGACGACAGAGATCAGAACTCACGAGACGGACTGTCGCTGAATCCGGCAATGACAACGTGAACGCTAATCGCAAGAGATGAGGTCGGACCGAGCGTATACGCTCACTCAGATACCCATATCTCGACCAGGCAGCAGTCATAAAAATTCTTTTAATCAATGTGATATACAAATTAGGCCGCATATCGGAAGAATTTTGAGGCTCACATCGATCAATTTTTTCCTTTCAAACCTATCCGATAATGTTCCCTTATCGAATAGGTTGAGAATGTTGCTAGAGCACCAGCCCAATCTACCGAATCGCCGCTCCGCTCTTGAGAAGATCGGCGGAGATTATGCTTCAGATTGTTTTAGCGGAAATTTGCTCAACCTAAGGAAGATCAATTCCAGCGGAATCCGCGCCTTCCTTGATAGCAGGCTTTTCCTCATCGAGGACTGAAACTCAAATATTCATGCAAATATATGCTTTTGAATGGTAAAAATTCTATTTTTTGTTTTTCTACCTTACTTCAGAATGTGTATGCCGCCTCACCTCGCGGCTTAAGAGTCTATTTTTTGCGCACTATTCCGCTTTCCCACGCGGCGGCTTTACAGTTTTCGCCGCCCATTATAAGATGATGGTGTCATCAGAGAGCATGTTCGTCGTCTGCCGACACAGTTCTTGTCTAAAGAGACCTTGATGACAAAAGCTTTCGCTTATTTCGTTCTTGGTAAGACTGTCAGCCCGCCAGTATCCGTTGGCAATGTTTTGGCGGACGATCTACCACACTTTTAAAATCCCCTCTCAGTTCACGGCACACCGTTTTTACGGCATCTTTTCGCGTGCGAAATGATAGTTGCCTTTGTTCTTGCGACAATCCGAGGCGCATATCCGCCGACGAATGGGCGTTATGGACACTGGGCCTATCACCGGACAAAAAGTCCGAGTAATGGCGCAATAAAAAGTTAAAGAATTTCCGCGATGATAGCGCATTCGCACCTTCGGCGATCTCAGACGTATAAAGGATACAGGAATGCTGTTTCGGGACTTCCTTCTCGCTCTCCCCGGACTGATCAGCCCGATCTCGTCACCTTCACGTGCGAATGATTCTGAACTGGCCAGCCTTCTTTCTGCTCCGGTGACTGCAGCGAAACCGTCGCTCATGCCAGAGATCCAGACAGGCGCGTCGGTCATGCCCTTGTTGCTGACAACGACAGCTTCCGGGTCGGTAAGATCCGGCTCGTCTGTCAGTGATCATGCCGCTAGCGCTGCCGAAAGCGACCCACGGCCCTTGGTTCTTGAAAAACAAGCCTCCCTTTCAGGCAGCAGCGCTGTCGCAGCGCCCCTGTCAGGGACCGCTCAGGGCCTCCCTTCCGCCGGCGGCCCCGCCGCGCAGCAAAACATGACCGCTCAGCCTGACCAGCTCACGACGTTCCTGAATCTTTGGGCTGACAGGGCGGGAAACACCGGCAGCGGCTCTCCGTCCACGCCCATTCCGGGAACGATCATCGGCGGCGTGCAGGTTCCTGGCGCCACGATACAAAAATTTGTCGAAACGATTCAGGATGCTCTGAAAGAGCTTCCCGCGCATTTCACGCAACCGCCCGGCACCACTCCTGAACCGACACCTGTCGATCCGGTCCCTACCCATCCGACGCCTCCGGTAACACCACCCACTTTGCCAGCCGGGGAAGAGCTTCCGCTGCGGCTTGAAAAAGCAACCGCGGAATCGGGCCGGGTTGAAACCATCTCGCTGTCCGATGCCGACGATATCTCCAGTATCCGCATCCTGTCGCAGGGGTCGCATGGCAATGTCAGCGTCAACCCTGACAACAGCCTCGCTCTCGTCCTTTCGGAAGAACCCGGTAATACCGGCGCAATCAAGTTCAGCTACGAGATCACCTATGAAAACGGTGACACCCGCAAGGTGGATACCGAAGTCGCTGTGACCGAAGGTCAGCAGAAAGCCGGCTGGTCTCTTGGCAATGTCTATATGCTGGAAGAAGCTGACAACGGCAGTTTGGTGATCGAACATGGCGACAATCACCGCAAGGTCTATATCACCCAATCGGACGATGGCCTGACCGCTGCGGAAATTGCCCAGGCCGAGGGCCTCAAGGCAGAATCCATCACAGCGGCCTGGCTGGCAAAGCACCCGGAATATGGCGGGTCAGAGGACAAGGCACTGGCTGCGGATCTGGGAATCAAGCTTTGGTATGAAGTTACCAAAGGCAGCAATGGCCCAACCTCGAACTGGCTATTGATGGAACGCGGATACGACTACGACAAGATGAATCAGCTGGTCAATCGCGGTGCCAATGGTGAAAGCGCTCTGCATCCCGTAGTCATCGGTGCTTATGGTCAAGGGGCCGCACCTACAGTCAGTGACCAGATCCGCATCTTCCAAGAAGAAAGCAAACATGTTGTCATTCGCGACATCCATATAGAGGGTGGCTTCCTAGCGCTGTTGGGCGAAAATATCATGCTCGACAACATCATCGCGACGGATGGCGAGATGGCGGCCCAAGGTGTCGATCGTTTCACATTGCGCAACAGCAGTGTCTACGACGTTATCTACGAGTCACCGGTCGACGGTTCAGACGTCTGGCACGCGCACCTGAATCGCAAAGGTGGCATGTATGTCGATGGCGGTGAAGGTCTTCTGTTCGAAAACAACTTCTTCGACCATAACGGCTGGGCAGACGGCTATGACTACAATCTTTCCAGTGACAGCCCCATGCCTCCAAGCATGTATAGCCACAATTTCTATCTGGATGCAGGAAATCGAGATCTGACCTTCCGCGACAACATCACCATGCGGGGTGCATCCTTCGGCGTGCAGGTCCGTTCTGGCGGCTATATCGAAGATAACGCGATCATCGACAATAATGCGGCAATCAACTTCCTTGGTGGTGATTACCTGCAAGCGGGCCCGGTCGGCCATTATACGCTGTTATTGGGCAACATCGTGACATCCGCAGGGCACAAGCGTGTTTCGCATTCGGAGGGAGCTCTCTCCTACGGAATCGAAGATCGATCGCGTCAGGCCTCACTTATTGAGAATATCGTCGCTCATCTGGCTGATCCAAATAACGCGGCGGAGCAGGCAGTTAAAGGCGTTGTACATTTCGCCTACAACCCCGGCCAAAACACCTACTTCAACGACACTATCATCTACAATTGGAAAGGAAGCAAATCAGGGGTTTCCAACGCCAATACCGATGGCCTGTCGCCGAACGTCCTGAACCAAACCACGATCCAGAAATATGCCGCTCAGTTACTGGACAAGCCGACGGCAACGATTGCCGATCTGGCCGACTACCTGCGCGATCAGGCGAATGGCAAACTCGACAAGGTCGTCGATGCGGATGTGATCAACGCCTTCTTCCGCGCGGGCTTCGGTCTGGAAACCGAGATCCGGGACGACGCGACTACCCTTCGTTTCGTGCCAGACGATCGGGGCGACGGTATCCGTTGGGACAACCGGCTGAACTGGTCAACCGGCGATCTGCCGGGAACGCAGGATGGCGACAGCGTCGATCTGGGCGGCAACCGGGTTCTTCTTGGGGCGCAGACGGTCGCGATCGACGATTTCATCTTCCGTGATTTCGGCGCATTGAAGGTCACTTCGGGGCGGTTGGACATCACAGGCCAGACCTCGGTCGGCGATAGCGGCAACCAATTGCAGATCGGAAATGCCGGTCAGGTCTGGATGTCCGGCTATCGCGACAGCGATCTGCTGAAGATTGCGGTAGAAGGCGGACGCTTTGCCAATACCGGCGACTTCGTTGGCAAGGCCGAAATCAGCGTCAGCAATAACGGTCAGGCCCTGCTTGCAACCGAAGACAGCAGCATGGACCTGAACCGAGGAAGCACGATCAATATCACCGGCACGGCGGCCAAGGTCGGGTTTGACGGTCGTGATGGCGATGCGGCGGTGCTGCGTCTGAATGACGGCGCCACGCTGAATTTCGTCGCCACCAATACCGGCTTCGGACAGATCGCCGAGTTCCGTTCGGGTGCCTTTGGTGAAAGGTCGAACGTTACCTCCGGCGTTGCGCTGGACGGCAACCTGCGCGTTGATCTGGGCGCATGGGCCAGCAACAAGCAGGCGACGAACTGGACGCTGATCGATGCCGATCAGATCATCGGTTCATTCGACAATATCCAGATCACCGGCCTGGGCCGGACCCGCGATGCGCTGATCCGGATCGACTATGTCAGGGACGAGGTTGTGCTGGTCCTTGGAGAAGAAGGCAAAGGCAGCGGGCAGATCCGCTCGGCGACGAATGGCGATGCGAATTTCGACAACTACACGCATGACGCCAGCCTGAAGGCTCTCTGGGATATCCTGCACGATCAGGCGCTGTCTGCCGTGAACGACCCGCTGATGCTGTGAGGCATTAGGCCTTCACACCATTCCAAATTCTAGCTGCGCGATTTCAGCCACTCGGCAAGATCGCGCAGCAAGTCATTGGTGACAGCATGTCCGGACAGAACCGCACGCCCTGCCCTGCCCTTCAGGTGCAATCCATCGCCAAGCTGAAAATCCGGATCATCAGCGCCGTCCTGCGCCTCATCCTTCCGCGATGCCGGACGCAGGATCGCTTCCAGCACGGCACGTTCTTCGGCGGCAGTTGCCGGCGCAGCCTCGCGAAGCCGGGTTGAGGCGGTTTTGGCCAGTTTCGGATCAAGCTCCAGTGCCCTGACAAGCGCCAATCCCAGCTTTTCCGGGATAGCCTCGGGGAAATGCAGTGCCGGGCCAATTGCCTTGTGCAGAGCAACAAAATTCAGGATCTTGGATCGTTTGGGCGGCGCGGCATGGACGAACAGTTCCTTGACCGCCGCAGCGGGAGAGCCAAAAATTCCGATCCGTGCCGCCTCATAGGCCAGTCTGGCCCGTTCATAGAAGGACAGATCCGCCCGGATCTCGTTCTCCTCGACCATCGCCAGATAGGCCTCGGGCGCCCGCTCAAAGGGGCGCAGCAGCGCCTTGACCTGCCCGAAGCGCGCATCGCCCGTTTCCCGATGCAGCCCCTCAAGCGCTGCAAGACGACGAGCGCCGGAAATCAGCCCGAAACGGCCTTCGTCAAGCGCCACCACCTCGATCGGGGCCTGCTGACCCCGATCAGCGATACTGGCTTTCAGAACGTCCATTTCCTCTGGGTCCATGCGCATGCGATCGCGCCGCAGATGCCCCGCATCGATGGCAGAAAGCGGCAACTCCACCACCATCCGCCCCGTATCACGGGCTTGGCGCAACTCATCCGCCAGATCGTCAAGCGCTGCCTGCGCCGCGGCATCTGCGGCAATGCGCGCCACTGGCGGTATCCGCTGCAGAGGCGGTGTCTCATGCTCTGTATCGGCCATCATACCGAAAGCACTCAACCGCTTACGCTTGGCCATATCCGACCCTCCTCTGCTTCAATGATTTTCGCATGCGAAACATCATATACCAGATTCCCGTTCTTCGCGACGCCAGATCCCCAGAAGCAACGACTTGAATGCCGCATAGGTCCGATCAAAGGTTTCGCGTCCGCGGGCATAGGTTTCGCGATTAAAATCCCGGTAATCCGCCTCATAGATGCCATGGACCTGTTCACCGGCCTGACCAATCAAAGCGGTGAAATCCTGTCTGTGCGGCGACAGCGTGCTGCCCAGATAGGACTGAATCAATCCGGCCATCTCGGCCTGCTGGCTGGCATCATAGCGGGTCATCACCGCACGAACGGCATCCCATTCGAAATGAAGCTCTTCCCGGCCAAGGGCGCGTGCAGCGATGTTCTCGCTGTCCTCGATACTGGCAAAGGTCGAATGCAGCATGTCGAAGAAACGCCCGGTCGAGTCGAACTCCAGAAAGGATGCGCCAAAGGGCACCAGCACAATATCTGCCGCAGCCAGTCCGTTGATGGTCAGATAGCCGAGGGCAGGGGGGGTATCGAGGAAGATGAGATCATACTGGTCCAGCACCCCGTCCGCTGCCAGTGTCTCGGTCAGCGCGTCCCACAGCTTCCATCCGCGCGCCGCCATCCGCCAGACCGGGATCTGAAACTCGGCCCAGTAAAGATTGAGCTGCGCCCCTATCAGATCGATATTCGGCCAATGGGTGGGGCGGATCA
Source organism: Paracoccus caeni (assembly GCF_016629665.1). Lineage (GTDB taxonomy): Bacteria > Pseudomonadota > Alphaproteobacteria > Rhodobacterales > Rhodobacteraceae > Paracoccus > Paracoccus caeni. Next base: position 8,636 of record NZ_JAEPRQ010000013.1, on the reverse strand, counting down.
GATCGCCTGCCTTGATCTTCAGCGCATCGGCAAGGCTGTCATCCATCGCGACCGGCGGGTCGCCCCGGTCGATGCGGCGCTGGTTGTCGCTGCGCAAGGTCTCGGCATAATGACGTGCCAAGAGCGGGAATATCGTCTGCCATTCATCCTCGACCTGCGCGCCGAAGATCGACGACAGCGACCCCTGACTGTCCAGATCGATCATCAGCACCTTGTAGCCGTCCAGCGCCGCCGACATCGCCAGATGCGCACAGGTCGAGGTCTTGCCGACCCCGCCCTTGAAATTCGCCACCGCCACGATCTTTGCCGACAGACCTTTCGGCCGGTAGGGCAGGTATTCCTTTGACTTCGACCCTTCCGCCCCGAAATGCGCCCGCAGCCGCAACACCTCGTCCAGCGTGAACCACTTGGCCCCGCCCTCGGTCTCGGACAGGCCCTGTGGCAGATCCGGCCGCTGGCGCAACACTCTGCGGAAATGCTGGGGCGCGATCGGGATCAGGTATTTGGTGATCTCCCAGGTCGAGAACAGGCGCAGCTTTCGCTCACCACCTTCCTCAAGCCCGCGCCCGACCAGATCCTGACGTCCCCGGCGATAGTTTCCGGCGATTTCAGCAAGGCCGACGGTGCTGGTCGGATCTCCCAGCATTGACAGCGCCCGATCCGGCGAGATGTTGAAATAGGGAGGAGTGTCCTGATTGCTCATTCTAGCCTGCCGCTTGCCTGATGTTCTTGGGCCGTCTTCATGTAACAGCTTTTATGTATCATATCATAAAATACGCTACATGCGATAGTTCGCGCTACATCTATCTGTTTTTCTCAGCAAATTCTGCAGCTTTCCCCGGAGCTTCTGTGGCCTTTTGGTCAGCCTGTCTTGTTAGAATCCAGTTATTTAATAGTTACGGGACCCTGTCATGCGCTATGTTTTGACTTAGATCGTTGATATCATGTCATTATATGACCTGCCGTGAAACAGAAGGCGACTCTGATCCCACGATAATGCGACTCTGAACCCACGTCTGGATGACTCTGATCCCCCGAAACTTCCGTCACCGCTTTGCAGGCATCGCTGGACGGTCGAATTGTGGATAAGTAGGATGGGTGTCAATGAAACGACGAATCCGGCACGAGGCGCCAAAACGCCCGGAAGCCGGATCAGAGGTTGAGCAGCGCCCCGACAAGACTGGCAAAGACCGGCGGCGGGGAGGGACAGGAAAGGGCAGGGGATGGTCTCATCATCTCCGGCAATGGCCGCAGGTGAGACGCGGCTGATGCAGGATTTCTTCGTGTGCGATTTCTTCGCTGCCGTGCCCAAGCACGACCTGGCGTCGATGGAGCATCCGATCTTTTCGCTCTCGACCCGGCCTGACCGGCGTGTGGTGAGCTACGATCACAACGGCGCTACGCTGACGGTGACGCCCAGCGTCAAGGGTCGCGCCACGATCTTTGATGCCGATATTCTGATCTTCTGCATCAGCCAGTTGATGGCCGCGCTGAATGTCGGCCGGGCGGTGTCGCGCCGTCTGACCCTGACCGCGCATGATCTTCTGCAGGCGACCAATCGCGAGACTTCGGGCGATGGCTACAAGCGGCTGCGCGACGCGTTCGAGCGTCTTGCCGGCACGCGGATCACCACCAATATCGTCACCGGCGAGCATGAGATCACCTCGGGCTTTGGTCTGATCGAAAGCTGGGAGATCGTCAGGAAGACCCGCGCCGGTCGGATGGTTGCCGTTGCGATCACCCTGTCGGAATGGCTCTTCAATGCGGTCGTCTCGCGATCGGTGCTGACGCTCAGCCGCGATTACTTTCAGATGCGCAAACCGCTTGAACGGCGGATCTATGAACTGGCCCGCAAACATTGCGGGCGGCAGCCGGAATGGAATGTCTCCGTCGCGGTCCTTGCCAAGAAAACCGGCTCGGCCAGTCCGGTCCGCGTCTTCCGCGCCATGCTGCGCGAGATGATCCGCGAGAACCGTCTGCCCGATTATCTGCTCTCGGAAGAGCCGGGCGATATCCTGCGGGTGACCCCACGCGCAGCGGTGATCGAGCCGGGCGAGGGGCCGCATCTGCGGGCCGAGACACTGGAACAGGCCCGTGCCCTGATGCCGGGGGCCGATATCTATGCGCTCGAAGGCGAATGGCGCAGCTGGTGGGCGGCCACCGGGCGGCCCCGATTGCGCAGCGCCGACAAGGCCTTCCTTGGATGGGTCCGCACCCGGCGGGAAGGGTAATGCCGACTGGGTTGCTGCATTGCGTGACCGAATACTGGCGCCCGGTCATCGGCGATCCCGGTTGGCAGGGCTGGAGCACGGTGCTGCTTTATCTGCTGACCTCAATTCTGGCTTTTCGGGTGACCCTGCTGGCGCCTTTCCCGACGGCCAGCCGGGGCAGGGAGCGGCTTTTCTGGCTGCTGATCGCGGTCCTGATGGCGGCGCTGGCCGTCAACAAGCAACTGGATCTGCAATCGGCCCTGACCGCGCTTGGTCGCTGTCTTGCCCGGGCACAGGGCTGGTATAATGACCGCAGATATGTGCAGCTCGCCTTTCTGATCGTATTGGCGGGGATGGCGCTGGTCTTCCTGCTCGCGATGCTTGCCCTGATGCGCCACAGCCTGCGGCGCAGCGCCGTGCCTGCCCTTGGACTGGCTTTCACCTGCGGCTTCGTTCTCATGCGGGCAGTGGGCTTTCACCATTTCGACCGGATTCTGGGAATGCCGGTTGTCGGTCTGCGGGCCAATACGGCGCTGGAATGGACCGGACCGCTGCTGATTATGGGCAGCGCGCTTTGGCTGGGACGTGGAAATCGTCGCTGAGCGCCTGTCTTTTTCGGCCCTTTACCACGATAAGAGTTGCCTTTTTTCTCAATCTGCCGGAACGCATTCCGGTACAGTTTCAGAGTTCGGAGAATAAAGGGTGACGCGCCACACCTCCATCGCGGTCATCATCGTCAATTACGGCACGGCGGATCTGTCGATCGCCGCGGTTGAAAGTGTGCTGGCGCGGGATCATGGCACCCACCCGGTCGAGATCCACCTTCTGGACAATGCATCGCCCGGGGATGACGCCTCGATTTTCGCGGCAGCGCATGCCCAGCGGAACTGGGGCGACCGCGTGACCTTGTGGCCCGAGCGGGAAAACCATGGCTTCGGGCGCGGCAACAATGTCGTCATCCATGCGCTTGGCCAACGGGGCATACCGCCCGATTATATCTTCCTGCTCAATCCCGATGCGGCGCTTCGGAATGATGCGCTGGCGATCCTGGCCGATCGGCTGGACCGGACGCCAGTGGCTGCCGTTGCCGGAGCGGCGATCTCTCTGCCTTCGGGGCAGGGGGTCACTGCTGCGTTCCGGTTTCCTTCGGCCTTCGGGGAATTCGTGCAGGCGGTGAATTTCGGCCCGATCAGCCGCCTCTTTCGCAGCCGGGTGGTCCCTTTGCCGCCCGATCAGCCGGACGGGCCGGTGAATTGGGTTTCAGGGGCAGCGGTGATGATGCGGCTTGCCGTGGTGCTGAAGCTGGGCGGCTTCGATCCGGATTTCTTCCTCTATTACGAAGAGGTCGAACTGATGCACCGTATCCGCCGTGTGGGATACGACATCCTTTATGTGCCCGCAGCCCACATCCAGCATGTCGAGGGGGCGGCGACACAAGTGAAAAGCGGCCAACCTTTGCGCAAGCCTAAACCGGCCTACTGGTATGATTCCTGGCGGTTCTATCATCTGAAAACCGGCGGGCGTCTGCATGCGCTGATGGCTGGACTCGGCTGGATGGCGGGGGCAGTGCTGAATGCGCCGATTGCGGTTCTGCGGCGAAACCGGATGTCGATGCCGAAACATTTCTTCCGCGATTTCACCCGGCTGGTGATGATGCCGCTGCTGACCGGGCGGAGGGGCGGACAATGAACTGGCATAGATCGCCTGCAAGACGTGCTACCTGCGATAAGCACAACTTTCTGTATCGCATTCTATAGGTTATCTGGTTGAAATAGTGCTGGCCGGTCTATTCTGCGCCAGATTTTGAGAGTGCAAGGTTAAGGTCATGGATCGTATTCCATTCAACAAACCGTCGCTTGTCGGGCGCGAATTCGCCCTTCTGGAAGAGGCGCTGAAGCGTGGCCAGCTTTCGGGCGACGGTCATTTCACCAAGCTTTGCAACGCCGCGATTGCCGAAATGACGCAATCACCTGCCGCGCTTCTGACCCATTCCTGCACCGCCGCGCTGGAGATGGCGGCGATCCTGTGCGACCTCGCACCGGGGGATGAGGTGATCATGCCCTCCTTCACCTTCGTCTCGACCGCCAATGCCGTGGCTTTGCGCGGTGCGGTCCCGGTTTTCGTCGATATCGACCCCGAGACGCTGAACATCGACCCTGCCCGGATCGAGGCGGCCATTACCCCAAAAACCCGCGCCATCTTCGCCGTTCATTATGCGGGCTTTCCTGCTGACATGGATGCGCTGGCCCAGATCGCCCGCGCCCATGGGCTGCTGCTGGTCGAGGATGCGGCGCAGGCGCTTGGCTCGACATACAAGGGGCGGCTGGCGGGCAGTCTGGGCGACATGGCAGCCTTCAGCTTCCACGAGACCAAGAATATCATCAGCGGCGAAGGCGGCGCGCTGACGGTCATGCGCCCCGACCTGATCGAGCGGGCCGAGATCATCCGCGAAAAGGGCACCAACCGCTCGCGCTTCCTGCGCGGGCAGGTGGACAAATATACCTGGGTCGATATCGGTTCGTCCTTCCTGCCGGGCGAGTTGGTGGCGGCTTTCCTCTATGGTCAGCTTGAGGAAGAACCGCAGATCCGAAAGACCCGGTTGGGGCTGTTCGATCATTACAACGATGCCTTTTCGGATCTGGCCGCACGCGAGCGGGTGACCTTGCCGCGCCAGCCGAAGGACACGACCGGCAATGGTCACATGTTCTATCTGCTGATGCGCGATATCGACGACCGCGACGCCTTCATTTCGCATCTGCGTCAGTCCGACATCGTCGCGCCCTTCCATTACGTGCCGCTGCACAGCGCGCCGGGCGGCCAGCGCTTCGGCAGATCGGCCGAGCGGGCCTTGCCCGTCACCGATGACACCTATGAACGGCTGGTGCGCCTGCCGCTCTATTATACGCTTGGCAACCAGATCGACCGTGTCATAGACGTTTCCCGTGCCTGGCTTGGCGCCAACGCTTGAGGAAGAAGCATGGCCTATCTCAGCGACGAAGACCTGCGACGCATGGGTTTCGCGGCTCTGGGCCGCAATGTGAAGATCAGCGACAAGGCTGCGATCTACGGTGCCGAACAGATGCGGATTGGCGATAACAGCCGGATCGACGATTTCTGCGTCGTCTCTGGCCGGGTCGAGATCGGGCGGAACGTTCATATCGCACCGCTCTGCCTCGTCGCGGGGGGCAAACCCGGGATCGTCTTCGGGGATTTTTCGGGCTTTGCCTATGGCGTGAAGGCCTTTGCCCAATCCGATGATTATAGCGGTGAGACGATGACCAACCCGACCGTGCCCGCCGAATACAAGGCCGAGCGGTTCGAACGGGTCGAGATCGGACGGCACGCCATCGTCGGCACCGGCAGCGTGATCGCCCCCGGCGTGGTTCTGGGCGAAGGCACGGCAGTCGGGGCAATGGCACTGATCACACGCCCGACCGAGCCTTGGTCGATCTATGTCGGAAACCCGGCGCGCAGGTTGCGCGACAGATCCCGCAATTTGCTGGCGCAGGAACAGGCCTATCTTGCCGCAGAAGGACCGGCATGACGGGCAAGACGAATTACATCATCTACACCTGGCCCTGGTCCGAAGGCTCGGGCGGGATCATCTTCATGCATCATCTGGCGCATGAGCTGAATCAGCTTGGCGAGCGCGCCCTGTTGTGGCGAACCGGGCCGATCGTCAAATTGGGTCCCCGGGGCTGGCTGCGCTATCGCCTCAATCGCGAGCCGATGACCACCAACCCCGATCTGAACACCCCTGTGGCACGGCGTAGCGACCTGACCCCGGAATCGATCATCATCTATCCCGAGCGGGTGCCGGGCAACCCGCTGAAGGGGCGGAACGTCGTGCGCTGGCTGCTCTACAAGCCGGGTTTGCGGCACCCCTATGAATTTGGCCGGGACGAGATGTTCTTCAAGGCCGGGGAAATGGCCGATCTTCCCGAACTGACCGGCGGCGCACCGGATCTGTATCTGTGGAAGATCAACCCGGCCTATCGCAACGAGAACCGGCCGGACCGCAAAGGCGTCTGCTATCTGGTCCGCAAGGGCGAGGCGAAACCCCGCATCCCCGAGACCGAGGCGGCCGATGCCATCCAGGTCGATGGCATGCAGCACCAGCAGATGAACGAGGTCTTCAACCGCTGCCATACCTTCTATTCCTATGACGAGGCGACAATGTATTCGCAATTCGCAGCGATTGCGGGCTGCACCAGCGTTGTTGTGCCGGGGTTGTTCGCCTCGCGCGAGGAATGGGCGGCGCAACATCCGAACGGGCGCTATGGGGTCGCCTATGGCACCGCCCCGTCCGAGCTTGAACATGCCCGCGCCACCGCGCCGCTGATGATCCGGGACATGCAGGCACGCGAGGCGGAGGGGATCGATACGGTCCGCAATTTCGTGGGCCTGACCCGGCAGCGCTTCGGAAGTGGGAAATGATGTCCGCTGCCGGTGCCAGATTGCTGGGCCGTGCCATGCCACGGATCGCTGAACGCGGAAATCTGCGGCTTCGGCTGCGGGTTCTGGCCTCGGCACTGCGTCATCGGGGCCGGGTTACGGCAATCGCGGCTGCGCCTTCGCCCGCGCTGCGCCAGATCGCCGATGAGCGCCCCGAGGTTCTTCTGGGCCCGCTGGTCTGGCCCTACCTTTGTGCCGGCTGGACAGCGGACGAATGCCTGGACCGTCTCCGCGCTCATTACCGGATGCTGGACCGCCTTGGCCCGCCCTTTCCCTTTTCCGCCGATGAGCGGCTGGTTCTGGCCGAACTGGACGACATCCATCCCGGTCTGCGCGTGGTGCTGGATCAGCCGCAATGGTTCATGCGCGAGGGTGGATTGACGCTGAATCTCTTCGTCGATGATTTTCGCGCCTATTCGCTGGCCTTTTCCTTCTCCGAGACCAGTAGCGGCGATCCTGCCTGCCTGATCGGTGCCATTCAGGGCCGCAATACCGACGAGGCTGAAGAACTGTATCGCGACCTGACCAAGGCCGCTCATGGCCTGCGCCCGCGCGACCTGCTGATCGAAATCTGCCGCATTCTCTGTCGGCACTGGAATATCGGCAACCTTCTGGCGGTGCGTGACAGCGAGCGGCATCACCGTCATCCCTATTTCGGCGGCAAGAAGATCGCACCTCAGGATTATGATGCGATCTGGCAGGATCGCGGCGGGCATCTGGAAGATGCTCATTTCTATCGCCTGCCGATCTCGCCCGAGCGCCGGGACGAAGCCGAGATGAAACCGAACAAACGCTCTCTTTACCGGCGCAGATACCGTTTCCTTGATCGGCTTGAGGCGGATATTCCGGATATGCTGCCGCGACTGCAGCCGGTGCGGTTCAGTGATCGCTAGGGGGCAGAATGCTGAACGCGGATCGTGACCGGAAACTGCTGCGCGCGATGGCCCGCTATCAGCGATACCGTGATCGTCGCGATCCCTTGTCGCGGCTGAAATGCCTGTCAGGCAAGCTGGGGCACCTGATCTGGTCGCTGCTCGGGGCTTCCGATATCAGCCGTGATGCAAAGATTGACCCAGGAACCCGAATGCCGCATCCTTCGGGTATAGTGATCCATGCCGGTGTGGTGGTCGAGCCGGGCTGTTTGATCATGCAGCAGGTGACACTGGGCCAACTGGCGAATGGCGGCGTGCCTTACCTTGAGCGTGACGTCTATATCGGTGCGGGTGCGAAAGTTCTGGGCCCGGTCCGGATCGGGGCAGGGGCGCGGATAGGTGCCAATGCAGTGGTGCTGGAGGATGTCCCGGCAGGGGCGACGGCAGTCGGCATTCCTGCCCGGATTGTTGGCCACGGGAAAGAGCAGGGCGAAAGCGGTTTGTAACGCGCTGGAACGCCCGCAAACACAGCCGACAGAAATAGCCACGGCGCCTTGTCGTTTCGACTGACCGGGCCGCTGCCGGTCAGTCCGCAGGAATGAAGCGCGGGAGCTCGCCACTTAACTGCCGGGTCAACTCCAGCAGGCGGGCCTCGGCCGCATCTTCGGATTCACCTTCATTTATAGGCGTGGTCAGTCGTACCAGCCCGCCATCGGTCTGGCCGGTGCGGATGCCGTCGGCCAGCAGATAGAACTTGGCAGCGAAATCCCAGGCGACGCGGCGCTCGCCCTGCTGGAACCAGTAATAGACCATCATCCGCTGTTCACCGCGCTGGATGATGGCGCGGTTCAACGGGAAGGCCTGATCTTGTCCCAGTTTCGCCGAGATATCGGTCCGTTCGAGCTTGGCGATCTCCCAGCCTGACGAGGGTAGGCAGATCTCGGGCGAATGGACGCCGCCTTGCGACTGGTCGTTGTAGAAGGCCATGAACAGCCCCACTGGCGGGGTTTCCCGGTCAAGGGTCAGCGTGACCTGCCGATAATCGTCCGCTCCAAGGCTTTTCGCGATATCGGGGGTCAGCCGCTCTTCGGGGCCGCGC
>NZ_JAEPRQ010000012.1 GCF_016629665.1 Paracoccus caeni | reverse complement strand
CTGTCTCAGATAGAAACTTCGGTTGGAGGCGTGAGCGGAAACTCATCGAGCCTTACGTCAGCCTTCCTGCCGCAAAGGAAGAATAGTGGCCACTTGAGGAAGACTTTAGTGGCAATCCACACAACCGATTTGAAATTTCACCAAGTCTTGCTTTGTTCTCCTGAGAATCTTGAACGATTCCAGTAGCTTTGGCCAGTACGTTTTTTGCCGGCTGCCTTTTGTTTCACTTTAAGTGCATCGCACGCGTCTGGCTGGCTTACCTTTCAAACCATTTTCAGCTTGGCGTTCACAGCGTCCTCCCTGCGTTGTCATCCGCGTGGGATCGCTTCAAGTCCACCTCATCAGCATCCCGAGGTCCTAGGTATCATTTGCGGACGGTAAAGTCCGTCGCGACATGCGATGGATCGGTATAGTCTCCGGCCGGCAACCGGCGGACTGCCGCGAGGAGTTCCTCGATTGCCTGTTCCGCAGCCGCGAGCTTCATACCTACCATCAGCCCCTCCCGTCCAGCCATCGCCAGGAAAATTCCCAACACCTCATCAGAATGCCGCGCCAAGGCGACCAGATGCTCTCCGCTCGGACCGTATCTGCCGGCGAACCAGTTTTTCACCGTCTTTTCGTTAGCACCGGTCCAAGAGGCAACGACCTTTGCCCCCGCCCGAGCGTTTCCGAGGGATCGCTTCAGGGCTGATGCGATTTCATCTGCGAACCAATTGTCCGCCAAATGCTGACCGCCCCCAGCATACCTGCTTTCGCCTGGAAAGAAATTGCCCTTTTTCGGAAACGACATTCCGACCTCCCTCGCTTTACATGGATGAGGGAATCCAACCGAATCTTCGCGCGAATTGGATGAATTTGCTTTGAATAGTAAGGAAAAGGCGCTTGAGCAGTCGATCATCGATCAATTCCGCGAAGAGCGAGATGCCGCCCGAGATGGATGTGCCCGCGGTCGCCTATGTCCGGATGTCGACCGACCACCAGAAATACTCGACCGAGAACCAGCTCGACGTCATCCGCAAATATGCATCGGATCGTGGGCTCCAGATCCTGCGCGTCTTCGAGGATTCCGGTCGGAGCGGGCTTCGTCTTGACGGTCGCGAGGCGCTGCAAAATCTCATGGCCGAGGTTCAAACGGGTTATGCTGATTTCAAGGCGATCCTCGTCTATGACGTCAGCCGTTGGGGCCGGTTTCAGGATGCCGACGAAGGCGCGTATCACGAGCATGTCTGCTCGCGCGCCGGGATCCGCGTCCATTACTGCGGCGAGCAGTTCGAGAATGACGGCAGCATCGGCTCGAATCTGCTGAAAACCGTCAAACGGGTCATGGCGGGCGAATACAGTCGCGAGCTGTCGGTAAAGGTCTTCGCGGGCCAGTGCCGCCTTGTCGAACTCGGCTTTCGCCAAGGCGGTGCACCCGGATACGGATTGCGCCGGGTGCTGATCGACGAACGCGGTAATCTCAAGGGCAAGCTGTCGCGCGGCGAGCAGAAAAGCCTCCAGACCGACAGGGTCATTCTGGTTCCCGGTCCCGAGAACGAACAGGAGGTTGTTCGACGCATCTATCGCATGTTCGTAGAAGACGGCCGATCCGAGCGGGAAATCGCGGATACTCTGAACGCCGACGGACTTCGCACCGATCTTGACCGGCCATGGACGCGGGCGACGGTCCATCAGGTGCTGACCAGTGAGAAATACATCGGCAATAACGTCTTCAACAAGATTTCCTTCAAGCTGAAACAGCACCGGGTGGTAAACCCGCGCCAAATGTGGATACGCGCCGAAGGTGTTTATCCGGCCATCGTCGATGAAGCGCTGTTCCTGCGCGCCCGGGAAATTGTCGATACCCGCAGTTGCCATCTTTCCGATAAGGAGCTGTTGGACGCGCTTCAAGCTTTGCTGGCCAGCAAGGGCTTTCTGTCCGGGCTGGTCATTGATGAGCACGAGGACACGCCGTCATCGAGCGCGTTCCGGTCCCGGTTCGGCAGCTTACTGCGCGCCTATGAAATGGTCGGCTATCAGCCCGACCGGGACTACCGATACATCGAGATCAACCGCAAGCTCCGCGAGGCTCATCCACAGATCGTTGCCGACGTGATTGCTGGAATCGAAAACGCTGGTGGCAGCGCCGTTCAGGATCCCCGGACCGAGCTTCTGACCGTCAACGGCGAATTCACGGTATCGGTCGTGCTGTCGCGATGCTTCGAGACCGCGGCAGGCTCGCTGCGCTGGCGCATCCGCCTCGACACGGGGCTCTTGCCGGACATCACCATCGCCATACGCATGGACGAACTGAACGCGGCGCCACGCGACTATTACGTCCTCCCGAGCATCGACATGACCGCGGATCGGCTGCGGCTCGCCGAGCAAAACGGCCTGTCTCTCGATGCCTATCGCTTCGACACGCTCGATTTCTTCTTATCAATGGCCGGAAGGGCCAGATTTGCGGAGGTGGCCTGATGCCCGACGACATCCCGACCGATGCTTACAAGCATGTGACCCTCATCCCAACCGACATGATACGGATTCTCAATCCACGTGTGCGCAACCGGCGAACATTCGAGGAAATGATCGAGAGCATCGCTCGGATCGGCCTCAAGCGCCCGATCACCGTGACCCGGCGCGCGGACACAGAGCCAGCAGAATACGATCTCGTCTGCGGTCAGGGGCGGCTCGAAGCCTTTATCGAACTGAAGCAGGACGCCATCCCCGCCATCGTAATCGATGCCGACGAGAGTGATTGCCTAGTCATGAGCCTCGTCGAGAATTGCGCCAGGCGCCAGCATCGCGCGATCGATCTGATGCAGGAAATCGGCACCCTTCGGCAACGCGGCTATAGCGACCGCGAGGTTGCCAACAAAATCGGGGTCAGTTCCGAATACGTTAACATGATCGCCGGACTGCTGGAGCGCGGCGAGCAGCGCCTCGTATCAGCAGTCGAAACCGGAATCATGCCATTAAATCTCGCGATCGAGATTTCCAAAACTGATGACGAAGGGGCTCAGCGTGCCCTCATGGATGCCTATACCGAGAAGAAGCTGCGTGGGAAAAAGCTGACGGCTGTGCGGCGCCTGCTTGAGAGACGCCAGCGGCAAGGTCGGCGCATCGATGAAACGCCTTTCGGCCGCAAGGTTAACCGTAGCGAGCGTCCTTTAACCAGTGATGCCCTCGTACGAGCCTACCGGCAGGAAGCTGACCGCCAAAAGGTGATGATCAAGAAGTCCGAACTGGCCCAGAGCCGGATCCTCTTTGTTGCGGAAGCGTTCCGTGCGCTGCGGAGCGATGAGAACTTCCTGACGCTGCTGCGCGCGGAAAATCTCGAAGCTATGCCCACATATCTGGCAGAGCAATCGAGGACGAACCCATGACGCGAAAGGATCGCTGCCACTTTGACGCCGTCCTCCACAGCTTTGAGGACGCATGCGTGACGCTGCCCGTCAACGCTCTTTTGCCGGTTCGGACGCTTAGGAAAGCAACAAAATCGAGCAGAAAGTACCAGCAGATCGCCGCTTCGATCCGCGAAGTTGGCCTTGTGGAGCCGCCTGTGGTCGCTCGCGACCCATCAAATCCGGGTACCTTCCTTCTGCTGGATGGGCATGTTCGTATCGAAGTGCTGAAGGATCTCGGTATTGAATCAGTTGAGTGTCTGATTTCCACCGACGACGAAGCCTTCACCTATAATAAGCGGATCAGCCGGTTGTCGTCGATTCAGGAACACAGGATGATCCGCCGCGCCATCGAACGAGGCGTACCTGAAGAAAAAATCGCCAGAGCGCTGGACATCAATCCCCAGACCGTCCGCCGCAAGTTCCGCATGCTGAACGGAATCAGTGACGAGACAATTGCCATCCTCAAGGACAAGCCCTGTCCCATGGTGGTGTTCGAAACCCTCAGGAAGATGAAGCCGCTGCGCCAAGTCGAAGCCGCCGAACTGCTCGTTAATGCCAATAACTATTCGGCAGCTTATGCCTCTGCGATTCTGGCCGGAACCCCTCAGGCACAGCTGATGGAGGGCGCAAAACCCAAGCGTCTCAAGGGCATCTCACCCGAGGCAATGGCTCGGATGGAAAACGAGCTGGCGCGCCTTCAGGAGGCGATCACCTCTATCCAGGAGACTTACGGTCAGGATCACCTGCATCTGACCATCATCAAGGGCTACTTGGCGAAGTTGCTCGGGAACGCACGGATAGTGCGCTATCTGATGCATAATCGCCCCGAGTTTCTGACCGAATTCCAAGTGATCGCTGACATGACATCCACGCTGCCGCCAGAGGCGGCTGCCTGACCACGCTTCAACGACCGATGGGGACCCGGACCCAAATCAAGCGCGGGGACCGCAGGAGACGCCGCACTGTGGGGCGGATCGAGCGCGGTGGTGGGAATGGTGGCGAACCCGCTCGGAGCCCACCAGGCTGGTTCGAATTTTCGCCGGCCGCGTGACTGGCCTGACGTCAGTCATGATATGAGGCGGGCGTGCCGGGAAAGCACTGATGGATCCCGGCACGCCCAAGCGCTTGGCTCTGATGCGATTGCAATGCTTCGTTCTTGCATACATACCACCGGTCCAACCAGCTGACAGGGCAAAATGCTTCAGTCCCGGTATGGAGCCATTGCCTTAGCTTCGGTCTGCATCGGCAGATGATTGCGCGGAATAGGGACCGTACTGACCCATTCGCCCTCGCCACGCTCTCGGAATGTATGGACAGCACGCTCAATGATACCTTGGTCGATGACCGGCGCATTCACCACCATATGCAGTCCTATCCCGTAGCTGTACGAACGATCAATTTCAAAGGACTCATAGATATCTGGCGGGGAATCTTTCAGAATCTGCGATGCTGTGCGTTCCTGGTGCTCTCGTACCGTCAGGCCGTCGAGGGAGACATAGCGACGCGGTTCGGGAAAAATAACCCGATGCATTTTCTGGCCATGCACAGAAGGCATCGGCACGGTTTTCCAACTAAACTCTGCGTTAAATTCGGCCTCTGTCAGCAAGGACTGGGTTTGCTCCCAAGCCAGTTGGCTGACTTGGTCCCAGAATGCCATCTGCCCTGTGATGATCTCTGCATTCCAGATGGTGTGGCCATCCACGCCGAGGAACAGGAAATCGAACCACTGATTATAGATATCGGGTCGTCCGGGCTCATCCAGCGTTTGATGACTGGTGAATATACCGCCATAGCGCGGCATATCGCGCAGGATCCGCCACCGCAATTGAACGAAGGCGTCGCGCTGCCGGCGGCGGGAAAGCTCCCCAAAGGAGCGCTGAGACCTGCGACCTTTACTGAATCTTGCCATGGTTTTTCAGTCCTGTTGAGGCTGTTGACGCCAGCGCAGCCCTATTTCCGGGGAAAATGCGCAACCTTTCCAATACCGCAGCTGAGTCCTTCTCCGCGATGCCCAATGCGCCGAGTCCCTGTTTCCTGCGATCGTAGGTGAAGTTAACCTGAGCGGCATCAGCCGCCAGAAGTACATGAGATGTGCGCGTCCGGTGTGCGCGAGCAAAGATTGTCAACGGTTTGCAAGACATTTTCTTGCGTGTCTTTCGAATTCTTGCTGGAGCCATCCAGGTGCCCAGGAATGCATCCAAAGTCTCTGGCCTGAACCCAATCATTCTATTGTTGAACCGGAAATCTGGCAGCAAAAGCTGGTCCGCAATGAGCGTCCGCAAGACCTCGACACATATGCCCAGGTGACGCCCGGCATCTTGAGCGTTGAGTAGGTCTTTGAGCTTTGGTGCAAGCTCAGCGATCAGCGCAGGATCGACAATGTGGCTTTCCCCGGCTCGAATGTCGTATTGAGCTTTCAGCACCAGTGCCGTGATCTTCGTTCCAATGCCATGCTGCTTGCAAAGGGAGCGCAGCGTTGTCGGCTGAATGCCACGCGTCAGGATTCCGAAAACCTTCTCTTGCCCGGTGAAACGGAAATTCTCGCCTACGTATTCCGCCATGACTTCGCATATCGGCCGGTAAGCCGGTTGGTCCTTTCGAAAGTAGAACTGATTAAATGCCTTTCCGAAGGCCTTGCGATAATCGTTGCCATGCCGACCTCGCCCAATCTGATCGTGTAGAAATTCTTTCACGGTCGCTGGCCCCTCAATCAGAATGTCTGCTCCGATACATCCATGTGCCCGGCGCTCGTCAGCGGAAATATCTTGCCAGCTTGCGTTGGCGCCACGCGAAGCCATCGCGCCAAACACTTCCGCCGTGTGGATGATGACATCGAGCTGAAGATCGTCGATCCATCGGCCTGCATGCATCCCGCCCAACCGCTCTGATATATAGCACTCCATCGAGGTGGGGCGATCAGGTTGCCACATTGCCTTCTGTGCTGCCGTCAGCTGCAAGACCAAAGACGACAGATCCGGCTGGATGCGCGAAGCTTTGCGGGGGGTTATCGTCATCAGACGGATCTCGTGCTCGGCGCAAACGTGGTTCGCATCGATCAGCCAATCCGTGCGAGCAAGGCAAGCTGCTCTTAGATTTCCATCTGCTAAGTTACCCAGACAAGCCGGGCAAAATCGGAAGCGATCCTTGGCGCACATGACCTTGTTCCGGGGATCGGCGCCGAGCTGCAGCCGTCGGGGATTGCTGGCGTCGAGCGCGCCATTGCTGAGAGCGGCCGGGTCACAGCCTGCATATCTGGCCAGACGCTCGACGCTGTGCCTGTCCCCCATCAGCAAGGCGCGGAGGTCCAGATCGAACAGATAGGCCATCTCGGGAAGCGATGAGAGGCCTGACAGGCGGGCGATGCGGTATCCATAGGAAGCGACGGTTTCTCGCGTGTGCGGGGCAGGAAAGATCATCTCACCGCTTCCCCTTTGGCTTGCGAGACCGCCCTTGCGAGCCTGCTGAAAGTACGGGTTCAAGCGGTGCGCGTCCGGTGTTCACACTCCGGAAGTCCGACACAAGGAAGGGGTTCCGGAGCGCGCCTTCACCGGTGCGTTCGGCGTAGAACCGCGCGAAATCCTGAATGCCGACCGCCGGGTGTCCGTCAGCCAGGGCGCAGGTAATCGCGCCGATGATCAGCTCGACCACGATGCCGAACTGTTCGCGCCCCGCATGGAGCAAGCGGGGTACGAACTCCACATCCGCGAGATCCGGTGCAAGTGGCAGGTTCGCGAGTCCTGCATACCCGGCTACCAACTCGGCAACATCATCGCGGGCGTCGAATTCGGTTACCGGAAGAAAGCGGGTGATGAAAAAGCGGCGTGATAGCTGGGGGTCTTGGGTCAGCAGTTCATGGAGCTCTGGGGTTCCGCTGACAACCAGATTGGTCGGCCACGAAGGGATCTGCATGAGGCTTTTCAAGGCGTTGATCACCCCCGCCTTCTCTGCGTCCGACCCCCGGCCGCCAAGCTCCTGCCCCTCATCAAGGTGGATAAGCCAGCATTTCCTCAACTGCAGGTGAAAATTGACCAGCTCCCACATGCGCGAAGCTGTGGTGTCGCGAAGCAACTGGAAATCCAGTGCATGCAGAATTGCGCGAGCCAGATCCTTCTGGGTGGCGGGCGTTGGAACCCGGATAGAGATCCAGCGAAATTCGCCGGGCTCGGTGCCCGAGGTGTCAATTCGACGCAAAATCCTTTGGATGGCAGTAGTTTTGCCGCTGCCGGATTCCCCGATGACCGCGATTCCACGGCCCTCAGCGGTCAGGCCAAGGTCCAGTTCGGCCTGCCGCTTATCCATGATCTCACCAAAAATCCGTCTGACGGTTTCGTAGCCCGGATGGGCCACGAAGTGTTTGCGCAAAGATACGGCGACGCGCGCGATCTGGTCCGGAGATGTGCGTAGGTCACTCGTCATCTTCGAACCTCCAGCTCCTACGCGACGGTTGGGTGCCGCCGGCAGGAGGATCTTCCGGTGCAGGGGGTGCATCGGTATCGTCGTTATCGTCACTTCCAACCTCGAACCCACTTTGCAACCATCCCGAGCTGCTTGGCTGCTGATCCGCGGAGACTGCGGGTAACAGGTGCAGTCCAAGGCCGAGCTTTTCCTCTGCCTTGTCGATTTCCTCAGCGGAATACTTCATCCGTCCAAGCTGCGCGGCGTTGGCGGCACCGGTCGAGAGCTGATCGAGACGGCGCAACCCGTCGTGTAAAATTTCCGCCGAAACTGCCGCGCGTTCGCGATTATGCCTCATGACGGTTTGGGCAAAAGCCGACCATTGGTAGAATGATATTCCCGACAGCGCACCGGACAGGTCATGGGCCGGATACCAAGTCCCGTCGATTTCGACAGCGATCCATCCGAGGTCCATCTGATCGAACCGGAGGCGCACTTTCCGTCGATGGCGATGCTTATAAGCGTCGCGCAATTCGTCACAGGCATAATCCGCGCCGAACACCCGCACGCCGCGACCAGAAACTTTGCGTTCAAGCTCCACACCGAAGATGGCCCGGCGATCCATCGCATCTACCGGTGTAGGCAGGCCATATTTGTCGACAAGTCGGTCCCAGCAATCGGCGGGCGTTTCGCCTTGAAGACCAGCATGAGGGCGTTGATGATAGACGTCGACGATATAGGTGACAAATGCCCCCAGCAGGTCCTTATCGGTGAGGGAGGCTTCGGCTTCGGCATTGTAATCACCCCGCTGTACGGGGTTTGAGAATGTCCTCCCACGGAAACGGCTCACGAAATGCGATGAAAACGTGCCGAACAGGCGCTCAATGCGAGACCGGAGTTTAGCGACGCCGCCAGCCGGATTCATCAGGCGCGCATGCAATCCCGCGCAGGCGATCTTTAAATCTTCGCTGACAAAAGCGGATCCCATGTCGGCGGCGATGGTTTCTGGGCGCCCTCCCTGATGCCAACCCGCCCGACAGCCTAAACTGAGTGCAATGGTAGTTTTGTCGGTCGTAACCATTTCCAGCGTCCGGATAGCCGCTTGCGAGCTGGTCGATCTGGACAGGGTGAGGCCAACAACGCAGCGCGTGGCGCAGTCGATGGCAACGCAGACGACCAGGCGCGTTACTTCCATGGCGGTGACCTGCTGCGTTGTCAGCTCGCCAAGCAGACCTGCATCGGAAACTAAAGTCATGAGGTCGATATCCCATTCGTCGATCTCGACCCGCTCCATCGGCCGCAGCGCCTGCACGCCATATTCAATCAGGGCGAATTTCTTGTTGGCGGCATCCACGCCATGACGTTGAAGATAGGTCTGGTAGGGGTCCATCTGCCTGATCGCACGATAGACCGAGGAGCGGGACGGCGGTTGCAGTTTGGGCAGGTGCTGTTCCGCACGTCCTCGATTGAAATCCGCATAAAGGTTTATCGCCCTCTCGTGGATGCCGTCGATGCTCGGGCGAAGCGGAGAAGCATATTCAGCGATCAGCGCATCGAAGGCGGCGCGTTCTCCGGGCAGCATGTGACGTTTGTTCCCGCAGCGATGCGTTTGGGGAACCAATGCCATGATGTTAAAACCGCTGTTCACGTAGTCTCGTTTCCAAGTGAGCAACGATTTGGCGCATGGCGGTGTGTTCAGGGCCTCTTTGCGCCCCGCGCGCTTGACGGGTCCGCGCTGGCGTTTGCGGATCGCCATCTCCACGGCCCCAATTATGGCGGGCAGAATGACATTTACGGATGGTTCGTTGCACTTGCTGAGACCGGCGTCGATGTATCGCAGCAGTTCTTCTACATACAGTTGCCTCCACAGCGCTGTCTCTTGCTTGGCTTCCGGGAGGTCACGGAAATGCTCTGGTAAACCGATCAGTCCCCGCTCAGCGACCGCGCGTGACGCTCCTTTTGCGACATAACGGAAGCGGGGACTGCGGAGCAGCTCTTCTAATTCACTGTGTGTGATGCTGCGGGTAATGTGCGGTGCCGCTACACCAACCATGACAATGCCGTCACTATCGTGCGAAGAAAGCCGATATTCGGCACCATCCAAGATGATAAGGTCGAGGCGGTTAAAATCGCTGTGTTTCATCGCGGCCCCCTCAAGCGAACATCATGTGGGAGAAAGGGGAGACAGCGGGCGCGCCCAGCTCTTTGGCGCGCTCAATCAGACGTGTCGTCGGAGCGTGCGGAACGATTGTCTGTCGGGGCACGTCCGCATCGGTGAACAGCACGACCCGTGTCGTGAATGATCTGGGCAGTTGCGCGGCGATGAGCCTCAGCGTGTCTTCGAAGCGATACTTGCGCACGCGCGCCAGCGGACGAACGGCCACGACACTCGTGGTGCCGTCGGCATGTTTCGCCAAGAAATCGAAATGATGAGTGACGTGTTTGCCCCGCGTGTCGACGTAGCTGATGGCAGGGGGTTGCGCCCGCACCTCACGAATGTCGGGGTTCGCAACCAGCTGATCCCAGCAATGGGCTTCCAGTGCAGATTCAAGCCTGCTGATGACAGGGCGGGGCAAAAAAGATCGCACATCAACGACCTGTACGCGCGCACTCGCCTTTGAGCGCGCCGGAACGATACGGCTGGCCTCGGCCAGCACGGGAAAACGGAAGAAGGGGTTCATGTCACATCCCTGGCAAGTTTTGACAGGTGATCGCCCATGAACTCGGGCGATCACGATGAGCGCAGGCAACACGAATCTAGTGGTCGACGCAGGCTGCGCCGATCCTTGACTTCGCATGCGAGGTTTGGGATGCTTAGCTTGTCGCGGTAAGAATCGACAAACCATAGCAGGGCTCTGAAAGTTGGCGCTTTCAGGGCCCTTTACTTTAGGACGGGGTCATATTTATCTCCTTCGTATAGCGGGTAGGCCAGAGAGCTTCTGGCGTGGTCCCGAGTTTGCGGGCAATCGCCTTCTGAATTTTTGCGGACCTACGGTGGCCTTGTGAAACAAGGCTGACCGATGAGGGCGTGATACTCAGCTCACGAGCAATTGCGCTGAAGCTAGAGCCTGCGATTCTCAAGCGGGCTCGCAACATCTCATGACAGCAATCGTTCATGGCAAGTTTTCCAGCAGGTGATTCGCGAATCACCATGGCACATAACGAATCACTTCGCAGCAATAAACTTTACCACCATTAGCTGCTATCTAACTGAAATCAAAATGTTATTTGTTAGATTGGCGGCGGTCAAAGGGAGATTGAGCGCCGGTTCAAATGCTGAGTCTCAAGTCGTGGTTGCCATATTCCGGGCCTCGGGTAGTGTTCAGTTGCGGGTTGAAATACTTGGGTTCAATTCGTTCAGGGGAAGTCGGTTATGATAACACCATCCTATCACAGGCCAGCTCATCCCGGCGAGATCCTGCGCGAAGATGTATTTCCTCATCTCGATTTGACGCTTGCCGAATTTGCGCAAAATGTGGGGGTGGAAATAGCGGAACTGGCCGGAATCCTTAATGAAACCTGTCCGATCACCGAGGAGGCAGCCACCGGTATCGGCGCGCTGTGCGGTAATGGCGCGGACATTTGGCTGCGTCTTCAGGCTGTCCATGATGACTGGCGTCCGGTTCACAGCTTCGAGCATGCTGTCATGCACACGCTTGCCGACTGGCCCGTTCTAAGCCGAATTGCAGCACGATACACGAAAGCGAAGCGTCTCGACAGCCGCGCTGTCGGTGCCCTCTACGCCCGTTCAACCGGAAAGGAATGGCAGGCAATGGAAGAACGCGAGCGGACATATGCCGCTACGGCATTGAAAAGTGGATAAAGTGGCGCACCGAATGAGGTTGTTAGCGATTCCTGCCAGAATCTGACCGCTATTGCGCGCCGCCACTCAGATACGGCTTGATCGCATCCAAAGCCGCCGCCGATCCTGCCAGATTGAAGCGGTGCTGCATGCCGCCAAACCCGATCTCGACCCATGCGGCACGGCGCAGGTTATGGTCGAACAGGTTGGTCGGCCCCATCCCGGCGGTGCTGTAATTGCTCATCAGCCCCTGACTGCCGCTGGCCGCGGAATCAGCCGCTCGCCGTTCTAGACTAGAACAGGATGCTGACCCGCTCCCCGGCCGCAGGCCCGCGCCCAGCCAGCGTGACAGTCACCGTGCAGTTGTTGAAATCGCAGGTGCCATTCGCGTCCAGGCCGTTCACCTCATCGGCACGGGTGATCCAGATTTCATTGCCGCGCTGGCGGCGCGGGCTGACCAGGTCCCTCGCGGGGCTTTTTCTTTATGCGAAAAATGGTTTGCAGGTAACATCAGCCCTTCGGAGACTGGCCAGACGCGTGAGATCGGTCTCCGCCCGCTCACCGTCTCTTTTCACCCGCCCTTCGCTCTCGGCGAGACGGATTCAAAATCCCCATATATTTCAGTGAACTGACGGGATCGCGTTGCGCCCGTGCTTCGATGGTTCCGGCCTGCCTCAACACCGACGGAGACCCGACACAGGTGGCGTGGTCGTGGGTAGGTCTTGGGAGTCCTGCGCGAAGTCTCTGATGACAAACGCAGTTTCCGCCCCTAGCCTGGCGCAATGCCGAACGGGCCCTGGACAGATCAAGAGAACGACCTGATCGTCGCGGATTACTTCGCGATGCTGGCAGACGACGTCTCTGGCCGCGCCTACAACAAAGCCGAGCACCGACGTGGGCTTCTGCCGCTGTTGAATGATCGGTCTGATGGATCGGTCGAATTCAAGCACCAGAACATCAGCGCCGTGCTGAAGGGGCTCGGTGAGGACTGGATCCCGGGCTACAAGCCTGCCTTCAATTTCCAGATGACGCTGGTGGATGCCGTGGCACGATGGCTGGCGCTGGATTCGGCATGGCTTGGCCGCCATTCGTGTACAGGAGCGCCGACTGGCCTCGCGGAGGTGCGGCCGATCTGGATCGGGCAGCCGCCCACGTTGCCGAACCAGCCGCCGCCACAGGAACTGGAGCAGATACTGCACATCGCCCGCAAATTCGATGTCGCGGCGAGAGACGAACGAAACCGCGCCCTCGGCCGGGCCGGTGAGGAGCGCGTCCTGGCGCATGAACGTGCAGCCCTGAAATCAGCGGGCCGCGATGATCTTGCGCGCAAGGTCAGGTGGGTGTCAGAGGAGGATGGCGATGGTGCCGGCTACGATATTGCCAGCTTCGCGCCGGATGGCCGTCTGCGCCTGATTGAGGTGAAGACGACGAATGGCTGGGAACGCACCCCTTTCCACATCAGCCGCAACGAGCTGGACGTAGCCGAGGAGCGGCGTTCGGAATGGTCCCTGTTCCGGCTCTGGAACTTCGCGCGCGAGCCGAAAGCGTTTGAGCTGCACCCGCCGCTGGACAAGCATGTCTCGCTGACCGCGAGGTCCTTTCAGGCGAGTTTTTGTTGAGATGCGACCAAGATCAGAAGCTAATTAGTGCAATCCGAGCGTGAACTTTACCTTAACATCACTAAGCCAGCGTTCCTGGTAGTGTGCCTTGAGATTGGCGGCGCCGATATTCAGCTTTGAAAGCGCTTGCTCCAAGGAGACCAGTTTGTCTTTTTGACCTGCCTGACAACCGAACTTCATGCTGGCGCGATCAGGGCCGCAAAGAAACCAAACATCATTTCGCTGTAGAGCGTGTATCCAGAGATCAAGCTCTCCGGCATCAAGGGCAGGCATTTCACCATCGAAATTGGCAGCATGCATTGCTTTTTCCAGTTCTGTTACAGCATATATATTCTGGAAGCACTCCCGTAGATCGGAATCCAGTATTTGTTGGTTGATCCGGTTCGCTTTTCCTGTTTGTGCTTCGACGATACAGGTTTCGACTGAGCTACTCCCCGATCCTTGGACAGTTTTCGGGGATATTTAAGCTACTGCCTGCGCCTGCTGATCGGTTTCAATGGTGTTGAAGTAGACCACGGCGGGGGGCAGCCCGCCATGGGCAGTGTGTGGCCGCCGATGGTTGTAGAATGTGATCCAAGACCCGATGGCGGCCTTTGCCTGCGACCCGGTCTCCCAGGCGTGCAGGTAGACGCATTCGTATTTCAGGGACCGCCATAGGCGCTCGATAAAGACGTTGTCGATGCACCGCCCCTTGCCGTCCATCGAGATGCGCGTGCCGACGCGCTTCAGCCGGTCGGTCCAGGCGAAGGACGTGAACTGGCTACCCTGATCGGTATTCATGATCCCGGGCGCGCCGAACCGGTGGATGGCCTCGTTCAGTGCCTCGACGCAAAAGTCGGCCTCGAGCGTGTTCGATATGCGCCAGGCCAGAACCTTGCGCGTGAACCAGTCCATGATGGCGACCAGATACAGGAACCCCCGCCGCATCGGCAGATAGGTGATGTCGGCGCACCAGACCTGGCCGGGGCGATCCACGCGCAGCCCGCCCAACAGATAGGGATAGGTCTTGTGCCCCTTCCTCGGCTTGCTGGTGTTGGGCTTCTGGTAGATCGGCATCAAGCGCATGAGGCGCATCAGCCGTCGGATGCGCTTTTGGTTCACGCCATGCCCCTCGTTCTGCAGGTGCCAGGTCATCTGGCGAACCCCATAGAAAGGCGTGTCGAGGAATTGCCGGTCGATCAACCGCATCAGCCCGAGGTTATGATCCGTCTCTCCAGCCGGCTCGTGGTAGAAAGACGAGCGTGAGATCGACAGCAGGCGGCACTGCGCCCCGATTGACAGCGCCGGGTGGTTCCGCTCGATCATGTCCCGCCTCACTTGCCGGTCCACGGCTTGAGCTTTCGCGACAAAAAATCGTTGGCGACAGCCAGCTCTCCGATCTTGGCATGCAGCGACCGGACCGTCTCCTCGTCGACCTCCATCACAGGCTTCTTGCCGCCGCGCTCGAAGATGTCCGCCGCCCCGTCGAGCAAAGCTTTCTTCCATTGATGGATCATCGTCGGATGCACGCCATAGTCGGCGGCCAGCTCCGACACCGTCCGCTCGCCCTTCACGGCCTCAAGCGCAACCCGAGCCTTGAAGCCCGCGTCATGGTTCCTGCGTTTCCGCATTCCTGATCTCCTCGTCCTTGGAGACCAGCAAAGGTCAGATCGTAGCTTCCGTCACTGTCCGATTTCCGGGGAGTAGCTCACACCTTCGAAGCCGTCGAATACGCCACCCTCGAATGGGTCGACTGGTTCAACAACCGCCGCCTGCTCGAGCCGATTGGGAATATTCCCCCGGCGGAAGCTGAAGCAAACTTCTACGCCGCTCTGGAAACTGAAGACATGGCCGCGTAACTAATTGAAATCAGCCTCCGGCAAACCCGGTGCAGTTCACATCGGTGAGATCGGCGTCCGGGTCGTGAGGAGGTCAGCGGGGCGGTGGTAGAGGTCATGCTCGACACCGATATCCCCATCGCAACGCAACTCCTACGCCCGCGCAATTTCATGCACAACGGCGCCACGGCGGCGGCGGTCGCCTATGATTGCTCGGGGGTGTATGTCGAGACGGATTATTGACTTACGTGCCAAGTAATCGTCAAACTTGGCCGATTTGAATGGACTAGATTTTGCGGATGACCTTGGTTTCAATCAACGCATGGAGGTGCGCGCGAAGCCCTGTTGGCACATGCCCACCGTTGATCACGACGCCCGCTTCCATATTCTTTTCTAAGGCATGTCCAGTGAGATTTGCGCTGGTCAGAAACGCGGCTTTCCCGTCTGCTACCGCAACTTTCGCATGAACTCTCCCCTCGGTGAAAGGTGGCGGTCGCTCAGTCCAAACAAATAGCGCTGCCGAAGGCACATAACGCCGCATGGTCGCAATCGGATCGACAGATAGGCTGCCCCCGTGATTTGATGACGTTTCCAAAAGAATATGAATGTTGACGCCGCGATTTGACGCCGCATTCAACGCGTCTACGACCGAAGAAACGTCGTAGACCACGAAGCTCACGAGAAAGAGGTCGCTTTGCGCTAGACCGATGATGTCTAGAAGGACCTGTTCGGTGCGCCGGGTAGGAACGAATGGCGTAGTCGGACCTGTCCAGACAAGCTCGACTGTACTCTCTCGCTGTGACTTCTCTCGGGCGAAAGTCGCTCCGATCAGTATTCCGGCGAGTACATCTCGTGAGATGTCGGACTGTTCCCAAACAGTGATAAGGCGATCAAGCGCTGCTCGAGCTGGCGGAGTCGTCGCAAGTTGGCGCAGGCCCCCAACACTCCCTGTCGCGTCCGATCTGCGGACACGAGCAGCGAGGGCTTCAATCCTAGAGGGTGACAACAGGGTCACGAGGTCTGCGGCAGCAATCAGCAAGGCATCCATCAAATGCTCCCGAAGAATGCCGCATCGGGGTTTTCGAGCGTGGGTACGACAAGCGCGCGATCAAGGTGGCGGTTCCCTCGCTCACATGACGTCTCAGAGACGAACGAACAGGCGTGACATGCTGCTCCGTGAAGAGACTGGTCCTTGCTTGGGTCGTGTTCTGCACAGAGTGGGTCCGAGGCGCAGATGTGGGCGCGATCCAGAGTTTGGCGCAGAAGCCTTCCGAGATTCTCAGGCTTCCCGAGCTCCACGAGACCACCGAGAGTTCCATCCGAGTCCGCAGCGGCCGTATAAATAAGAAACCCGGCTTGATCCCTGCCGTCATCTACGTCTGCATAAATGCGCTCACGAATACTAGCGGCATTGTATCCGCATTCCAACGCCAACTCCCGGATCAGCATGTGGGCTAGAGTGTGCAGCATGACATAGCGCACCCCTGGATAACCTTCGTTTGGATCCAGATTCCTCTTTTGGCGCCAGCCGCGATGACCTTGTCGGAGCCGCGAATCGAGAGCTTTTACAGGGTCTTTATCTGCCCAAGCCTTCAAAGCATCCGTGTCGAAGCGAATGAAAACCCCTTCACCGTGAACTTGAGTCGCGGGCACCCAATTCGGCGCTGCACGCGCGAGAGGCGCTCGCGGGGCGGCCTGGTCTCCTGTGCCCTCGTCGGGGGACTCGACCCTCGTGAATCCAAGAAGGGCATTTACCTCACGTAGCCGCTCCAAGAGCAGCACGCGTTTGATTGCCGAACCGAAGCCCGTGGGAATCCCAACTTTCGTACTCATGAAATGGGGATAATCGGTGGGAGGATTCTCAGCGGTGAGCACGTCCCATTCTGGTCCTTTCAGGTCACGCTGATCGACGTCCGATCCGCCGTTGCGATGGTTTTCAATAGCAGACCAGATTTGCTCGTCAGTGAATTGCTCGATGCCTGGCAACTGAGCGGTCTTTCTCAGCGTCTTGACGACAAACGCCACTTCCGCTGCTGAGGCGACGTCGTCAAAGAATGTCCAACCGTCCGCGACGAGTTGCGCAAGAGGGCTTCCGACTTGCGGGATGGCGAGGACCGAAAGCGTAACCGGAAACCAGCTGTTGGTCGCGCCTAGGAGGATGGCCCGAGGATCATTGGCACAATCATCGTCGTAGCGGTCGATATGCGGGTGTCGGCCACGACAGGCTGGTAAATTGTCGCGTCCTGCTTGACCGAAAGCCTGTGACATATTCTTGGATGCACCGCAGCCATCGCATTTGACCCAGAGGTTTTCAGTCTGCAGCGAAGCTCCGCTCTCGAAGAACCTCAGTGTTGCACGGCAGGTACTGGGCCCACCGTGAACGAACCAGTGCCAGGCAAAGTCATCCAAATGACCGGCGCGACAAGCCATCAGGAAGCGCGCCGGAACAGCGTCCGCATCCCTGGCCTGTTGATCGTTGTTTGACCCCCGGCACCCTTCATGAACAAAACGCGTCAGCTCGGGACGGTATCTATTTTCCTTCAGCTTGAACAAGCCTGCGTCATAGGGCGAAAGCAAACCGCATTTGACGCAGCGAAGCCATCGAGGGAAGGGCTTAACCGGCACGCCGATCAGGGCCGCCGCCGAAAACGGGTCTGTGATTTCCCTCTCGCCCACGGGTGGCATGCGCAGCGACTCGACCTGAGGCCCGAGCACGCTTCTGACATTGGCGAGCAAACGAGCATCTTGAATCGGCTGGCACCTATCTTTTTCCCAGCGGTCGATCCCCATCGTGACAACCGACATATTCGGTAGGTCGATGAGGGCGCCTGGTCCATAAGTCCAAAGCAACTGGCTCGGACGAATTTCTCCTACGGGTGTCCTACTCATTGCTGATCCTCCTCGGGCTGCGTCACCCGCGGGCGCCAAGTCGGATCACTTGTCGAGCGGTCGTCTTCCATTACGAGCCGAACTCCTGGCTCGACTTCGCGCATGGACATTGGAACCGTCCAATTGGTCCAAGGCTTTGTTCCCGGCACTGACAGGAGCGGATAGGATGTGGGGCCCGCGCCATGCTTTTGATAGACGAGCGTGCGGCCACCGACGCCAGATTCTTTAGCCCAATCGTCAGCACGACTCTTCATCGCGTCTTCAGTGAGCTTCTTCTTTTGCGAGTCCTCGGTCACTTCCCACGTCCGGGCAGCGACGGCGCCTACCGTTTCCAGCATTTCATTGCGACTGGGGCTGTTCATGGCGCCAGCGCCGTCATTGGGTGCAAAGGGGTCATAGGCGTGGCGCATGATGGAGAGCATTGCCCCTGTGAGACCGCGATCCAGAGCTCGCGGAGAGAACGGGGTTACGGACTGGGCCTCGACATGTTGATAGAAGGTCGCGTGATAATGCTCGAAGGTCTCATAGTGCGACAGATCACGAGGCCGTGCCCATGTCAGCACGGTGGCTACGAGGCCCGGCGGTGTCCGGCCAACACGGCTGGTTGCCTGAATGTACTCTGCCGTGCCCTTCGGTTGACCATTTACCACCATGACACCGAGACGATTCACGTCGACACCGACAGACAGCATGTTCGTTGCAAGAACTGCATCGATTGGCCGGGCATCTCCGGGGTTCCTGTTGTTTACCCACTTTTCAAGTGACGGGTCGAACATGCCGTCGAAGGGGACCTCGAGCCGGTCAAGGTATCGAGGAATGTCTTGGCTAGAGACGCGAGAAGTTAGTTCGCTGATTTCCTCCACTCTACGCTGCGAAAGCCCGGGCCGGTCCACCAAGCTCATTTCGACACGGAAGGATCGCGTTTGGACGTCGTCTTCCGCCAAACGCTTCATCCCACCGAGCTCTCGCAGCGAATTGAAGTAGCCTACGAGGGTCATGTAGGGGTCGGCAACCGGGCCGAACCGGTCAAACAGCGCCTGTGCGGCGGTGAGGAATGCCGTGTAGGTCCTGATCAGAACCGCAGGGCGGGAGCTGCCGGGTGCGCAGATTCCCATGTACCGTCGGCCCGGCTTCTCGCCGATAGATCTCTGGACCGAGAAGAAATTGTCCTCGACGTCCAGGCCGGAAGGCGGAAACACGGAAATGCGGCGCATGAACACATTACGCACCTGGTCGTCGGCCCGCCGTACGGTGGCTGTCGAAGCGACGACCTTTGGGCGGACCTTCTTGTCGCCCAGAGCCCAACTGCTCAGCTCGTCGACGGCCGTTTCGTAAAGCCCCACCATGGTGCCCAACGGACCGCTGATGAGGTGGAATTCGTCCTGGATGATCAGATCTGGCGGTCGGATTGCGCGAACCGGCTTCACACTGGCAGCCGGATACATCCCCCTTGCTCTGTGCCCGGTACCACAGTCGTGACTCGGCCAGAGCAAACCATGTCGCCCGCATTCCTGCTCCACGCGGCCGAAAAGATTCCGAACCTCGGGGCGCCACGCCATCATCGCGAACTTGTCCACGGTTGCGATCATCATCGTCGGCGGGCGGTGATAGATTTCCTCGTCGACGACTTTCACAGGAAGACCCGGATGGGGCTGCCCGCTGGATTTGGCCTTCGAGAAATCGCAGCTGCCGAGCTTATCGCCGCAGTGAAGCAATGTCCGGCCCGCAATCCTGTCGACCTCTATGTCGCGCCCGCCTGAAATCTCCGAACCACACCAAGGGCAGCTCGTCAGCTGCGCTGGTGATGCAATGCCTGACTTGTTGCGGTCGTTGTTTCGAATGGCCTCGACAGCCTGGTGTGACGCCTCGGTAGTGCCCGGCGTAACACGATTGCCGACCCAGAGGCCGAGTGTGAAAGGTTCCGTGCCCCAGATCTTGTCGTCTGCACGACGGATGACCTCCATTGCGCAGAGCAGCGTCGTGGCTCGCTGGAATTGCTGTAGCGTCAGAAGGCGCAGTGTGTAGCGCATGATGACAGCGAGACCGCGTGATGCGTCGAGGCCGCCCAGATCACTTTTCAAGCGACGCATGGCCATGGCGAAGGCCGCCACACCGAGATAGGCTTCGGTCTTCCCGCCACCCGTCGGGAACCACAGGAGGTCCGCGAACGCCTCGACCGGCTTCGTCCGGTCTGGATGAGCGGGATCGGCCAGGGACGGGATCGATAGCAGCAGGAATGCCAGCTGGAACGGGCGCCAAGACCTGTTCTTGGGCACGTCCAATGTGCCCACGTCGACGGTCTCGTTCCGTCTGCGCTTCAGGGCGTAGATGCTTCGGACGCGCTGCATCGCCATGGAGCGGTTGGCGAAGCGGAATGCCTCCAGCGCCTTCGGATCAGCAAAGAGTGTTTCCATCCCATCTCGTAGACGACACAGGATCTCTTGGCAGCGCTCGATGACATCTTTACCTGGATCATCGAAGCCGGTGATCTCCGCACTTAACCGGATATTCTGTTCGCCGATCCAAACGGCGTAGTCGTCGACGAGACACGAAAGGGCGTCGCGCAGTGCGTCCGGCGCCATCTCCGCCAGCCGCGTCATGTCGAGCCAGCCCTCGTCGACCATGCGTCGCATGGCTGGGCGATCCCTGGGATCGAGGCCGGGCGTTTCGGTCACGGCTACTTCGTAGCGCGGGATGATCTCGGTTCGGACGCGGTGCGCTTTCGTCGGGTCGTCTGAAGTCGTATCGGCGTGAACGGAAACGCCGTGTCCAACCGAGAACTCCAAGCGGTTGCGATAGATGAGGGCGAGCCGGTCGCGTTCGGGGTCATCGACGACCACTTCGTTGGAGGGGCGACGCCGGAAGACCGATTTGTCATCCTGATCTTCAGCGGCCTCGACGGTGATCTCGGGCTGGAAGAGCCAGGCGCTATCCTTGTTGTCCTCGGGCTCCAGCTGTCCGTTCACGAGGAACAGAGTGACGAGACGCTCACCCTTGTTGTTCGTTCGAACCGTGCCTTGAAGCCTAACATCCGGTTGTTCGGGGTCGGGGATAGACGGGGGGAGCGGTCCATCGATCAACGGCAGGGGGACGACACCGCCACACGGGACGCGCTGCCATACCTTGACCTTCACCTGTTCTTCTCGGCCGGTCTGGCGATTGCGCCGGGTCTTGGTGATGTCGTGCTCAGAATTGGGGACCCGCTCGTAACGCCCCCACCGAGCGTCTACCGCCAACGTTTGAACGTCTGCGGCGACGCAGAAGGTCAGTCCCATGCTTGATGGCACCAGAGACTGGTTGTTGGTCGTGTCGATCTCGTCGAGCGCGTCGTCTTCGGGCTCCACCCGGCCGGTGGCAGTCGGGAACTCCGCCCCGGGCTCGTGCAGCGGTGCGGCCCGCTCTTCCTCGAGGTCGCCCGCCTCATCGGCACCGGAGGCCGGTTCCACCTGCGCGGCCTGATCGTCACTCGGGCGTCGGGGTGCGAGCTTGCCGACCAGATAGCGATCGCGGACGCTCATGTCCTTGATCAGCTCGTGCGGCCCTTCCGCTGGGCCGAGCAGATCGTCCCGTACCGAGACCTCGAGAAGATCGCGAACGTAGGCCACGTCCTGGATCAGCGGCACCGCGTCGGGTGAAGCAACGCCGAGCGAGGGAAGGACACGAAGGAAATTACCCCATGGCAACCGTGTCGCCGGTGCGCTCGGCGCGGTCAGGCCGAGCGTGGTCAGGGGAACTGCCGGGTCAACGGCTTGAGCCTGGTCGAAATATATGGTGCGACCGCCGGTATCTGATCGAACACGCAGAATGCGTCCGACGATCCTCACCGCATGGTCGGACCCTACGACGACTGCCCAGTCACCAGGAGCGACGGCGGTTTCGTCGGTCGGGCCGAGTTCAATCCGGAGTGCACGTCCGTTGATGGCAGGCTCGCAGCGGAGGATCCACGCAACATTCTGGGGGGCGGTCTGTTCGATCAACTCGGTCATTTTAAATCACTCTCGGAAATGCGGTAGCGAGCGCCACGACGTTCGCCTAGACGTTCGACGGTGCCGCGCGCCAACAGATCATTGATGGCGGTATTCCACTGGCCATCCGGGATGTCGACATTCGCAAGAATGTCTGACTTGCTCATCCAAGAGCGTTGAGCTTTGAGAAATGCCCTGATCGCTTCAGTCGCGCGATCTGGGTTTCCCGCAACCTTCGGCGCGAGCGCGGACTCGCCTTCCAGATCGAAGGATTTCTGAGCGGATTTTTCACGAGAACGGAGTCTCACAATGGCATTTCCTTGTGCTCCTTTTCCTTGTGCTCCTTTCCCATGCAGACCTTGCTCGACTTCTTCTTCAAATCTTTGATGATTTAAGTCAGCAAGGCGTCGCAGCACTTCGAGCCGTGCACGCTCGGAGAGCGTGAACCGCACCCGGTCTTTTTCCGGTAGATAAGTGACTTCATGAAAGCCATGCTCAAGCGCAATGTCTTCCCATCCATAAGCCAGCAATACGGCCTGATCCATATCGCGGTGCAGATCGCGGAGCTGGTCAAGCTTGTCGCCTTTAAATTCCGGGGAGTGAAAACGATTGTAGAGCTGGGTAAGCCCGATTGAATCGGCTTGAAGCATTTCTTCTCGAAGAGAGTTATATGATGCGCCAATATCAGACAAGCAGCTAGAGTATTTGCTAACTTCTGGCATTGGCCAGGTCTCCAGCGCAGAGGAAGTCGAATAGCTCAACGTGGAGGCGCCAAGAGTGCCGCAGGTCCAAAATGCCCACTCCTGATGAAGGCTAGATTGTAGGCAAGCAAACTCCCACCAGTCGTACATGAAGACGATGATTGTTTTGTGAGTGTAGACGTTTGAAGTAGGAACTCTCCGAAATGAAACATATTTAGTTACCATAGCGGTCGCCAAGACCTCTTGATGAATGGAAAACTCTTCAAGAAGCTTTGGGCGAATGTCCCAGTATTTCCAGAAGTCACGTTGATGAATCTGTCCGGTAAGAGACTGACGGAACGGTTTTACCAAATTCTCCACTCTAGCGAAGGCCGGGCCAAACTTACGCGCCTCTTGTTCGGCCATATCTTTGAAATTGATGGCCCATCGAGTGGGGGTTAGAACTGGCATCGTATTGAGGTCCTGTCCGTTGTGTAGGGGATGCAAGACTTCACGCACGCATGGATCCAATGCCTGAAGCTGGTCGACCTCTGATTCATTTAAGTCGAACTGACCATGAAGATTCTGGCCTTGAGAAAAACGGCCTTTCAGAGCTTTAAGCTTGAGTGGGTTTCTGAGTTCGCGGTCCTCTTCTAACGCGCCATTGATCTTTCTGACCATTTTAGAATTCAAAATAACCGGCCCATTCCAGTCGCACCTGCAAATCCAAATAGTAGATACAAAAACTGCTGCGTTTCCAGGCCAAGGCATGCGGGCATCAGCCCGATAAATGAAGCCATTACATTCTATCAGTTGATCGAGGCCAACTGTTCTCGATCCTGTTTCCGAGATAGATTTTGTTCCGATGAGCCCGAGTGTGCCGCCACGTTTTAGGAGGGAAAATGCCCTTAAAAAGAAGTAGACGCATAGATCTGGTCCGCCAGTAACGAAGTTTCTGACGTATTTTAGATACTCCTGATACCGCATCCCTAGATTTCGTGCGACCAGCCGCCCACCCATAAAAGGAGGGTTCCCTACAATGGCGTCAAACCCAGCGTTATGGGGCAGAAACACCTCAGGAAATTCAAGAGGCCAATGGAACGGTCTGCGAGGCATCCCATCTTGAGAATCTTTGGCTAAATCTATCCTGACATTACTCAGTAGCATGCCTCTTGCAGTAATTTCACCATTCGCAACGGCATCTGAAATCGCTGCCAGCGCTTCTATTCGAGTTGACTGCTCCCCCGATTGCTCCACATTAATTATTATGCCCATGAATGCATCGGCGATTGTCGTCGGGTTTTGCAATCCTTCTCGTGTCTTGAGGTCTATCGCGGCCATCGCATCCACATCTCCGATGTCCCGGATGGGAATGGAGCGCAGACGGGTGCGTAGTTCGATGGCCTTCTCGACAGCCGCCTGAATGCTCCGGCCGAACAACCTGAGCTGCTTCGAGCCTTTCGGTTCCATGCTGAGTTCGGTCAGTTGCCGGATGTCATGGATCCCGAGCAGGCTGTCACCGCTGCGCAGGTTGTGGTCGAGGAAGCCGAAGGGCCGCCCCTTGGACATGGTGGTGAGCCAGAGCGAGAGCTTGGCCAGTTCCACGGCGAGTGGGTTCTTGTCGACGCCGTAGAGGCACCGTTCCGCCACGAGTCGACGTGCGACGATCGCGCGTTCCTCGACGTCCCGCGATAAAGGGTCGAACCCCTCGGTCGCATCATTGATGATGAGTCCTTCGCTGTCGATCCGCTTGCCGTTGGCCTCGGCCGCCGCCCAGGCCTCGACCAGACGGTCGGAGAGCCAGCGGCAAGCCTGCACGAGAAAGGCTCCGGACCCCATCGCAGGGTCACAGATCTTCAGGTCCAGCAGCTCCTCGGCACTCTTCAGTTCCCAGTCCTCGGGCGCCTTGCCTTCGGCCGGGCCACGGTAGGCAACCGGAGTCAGCGTTTCCGCGACGATCTTTTCGGTCAGGCTCTTGGGCGTGTAGTGCGTACCGCTCTCGCGCCGATCGGCACCGAGGACCACGACGAACGCGCCCTTGTGGTGCACGAGCGGATAGCCCCAGGGGTCGGTCCGAAGTAGCGGGGCATAGGGTAGAATGCGGTCGCGCAGACCAACGTCACCACGACAGACGCTGAGCAGACGTGCGGATAGGCGATCGTCGGCCGTCCGACCGAGGGCGTTGCGGATGGCGGACTCCGATCGTTCGCTCCGCTCTTTGAGCAGTTCGCCCACTTTAACAGCGCCATCGAGCCGCGCCGACTCCATTTCGCCGAGCGTCACACGCGGGCTCTTGGCCTTCGATCCGCTATCGAGTTCGAGTGTGACGTCATCGACGCGCTTCACCGTGCGCTCAAGGAGGCCCTCGTAGACATGCCCGATCTGTTCCACGTCGAGCGCGCGGTAGGACAGCGTGCGACCTTCGAAGATCTGGATCGCGTCCAACAGCAGGAGAACGGTGCGATCGTCGATCGGCAGCGGTTCGGCCGGATCGCTTCGCCAACTCGTGCCCTTCTTCCGCCCTTCGAGGAAGGGATAGCGATCCGGGTCGAACAGTGAACCTCCGAGCGCCGGTAGCTGCAGGGTTGGGTGATCGATCCCGCCATACACGCCGCGAAACAGGGCGAGCAGCCGCGACCAAGCGGATCGACGGCGCTCGAGGATTTCCTCGGAATCCGCGCGCAACTGCATCCGGAGGCTAGAAATGGCATAGAAGGCGTCGTAACGCGGGTCGCCGAGCAGCAATAGGGCGCGTTCCTCGGCAGCCAGCAAGAACACGAGCCGCATCATCACGGTCAGGCCTGCCTCATAGAGCTCTCGCGGATCGACGTCACGCAAGAGTTCGCGATTTCGGTCCTGGTCGGCGCGGTCGAGAGCCTGGACGAGCACTTCGACGGCGCGGCGGACTTGTTCACCTAGCGCTTCGGTAACGTCATCCTGATGCTTCAGGGAACGTTCATAAAGCGCCGGAAGTTTGCCGTCGTCGGGGCCGAAGAAGCGGCGGACGCCCAGCAGGCTGACGAATGCCCGCAACGTTTCCGGTTCCTGACCCCAAAGGCGCGCATACCAGCTCGCGAAGCTTGCCACGGCGCCTACTGGCGCGTGGACGAGCATCCAGCGCTCGCCATTGGTGACGACGCCAGTTGGACATCCAGTCGACCGGAGCAGAGCGACCATTCGATCGGCCGGGGTAATCGCCAGGCCATCGAAGCGGCGCGTCGCATCAAGATCAGTATCGGGTCCGTAAACTTGGATGAGCAGGAGCGGCTCGTCGGAGTTCGTGGGGTTCACGATAGCCAGATCGGGCGCGACTTTGACCCCGTGTTCTGGCAATGAGACAGTCAGCTGCTCGGGCAGCGCCAGCCCCCTGCGAAGGACCGTCTCGTCCATCTCGAGCGCATTTATCAGCACATCATCTATCCAGGCCGCGTGCAGCGCGGAAAGGTCGAGATCGTCTGTGTCGACGGCATCACGCCATTCCTCGTAGGTGCGACGAAGTCGCTGAGGCCGTCCCGAGGGCAGCGCCTCGAGGCCTTGAGGAAAGACGTCGCGCAGCACGGGCACCGCGAGGAAGGGCCCTGATACTTCGATCAGGTTCAGCCACTCATGATCGTTGCTCATCTGCGCTTCTCCGTAGCGAGGGAATCCGGAACCAGCAGCACGACGGCCACGGGGAAAGTATGGTCGACGGCATTGGAATGCCGTTCCTCGATCGCCTTCAGCTCCTGCTCGCGCTCGTTCGGGATTCTGGCCAAGCGTGCTTCCAGGGCTGCAAGGTCGCGCTTGAGCTGCGTCCGTTCGTCTTCTGAGAAAAGTGAGAGCTGGACGGGTATTTGCTCTGCGGCGATCTCGGTTTTCAGCGCCTTTTCGAGGTCATCCAGAACTTGGCGGATGTCCTCGGCTTCCTTGCGCTCGCGGGTCTCGATCGTGTTCACCAGAAAACGGAGACGGTCCTTGGATCGAGCATCGACGGCCGCCAAAATGTTATCACGCTGCTTGTCGAAACGTGTCCTCAAGGCGTCGAATGTTGCATCCGACAGTGCCGCAGGTTGAGAATGTTCGAGCCAACGCCGGACTTCCGTGACCCCCTCACGTCGGAAACCGGTATCACGCATATAGCCGCCAGCCTCCGTGAGCTCCTCGTGCAGGCGGTGATGGTTCCCGCCGGTCACGACGAGCCGGGACATCACCACCACGGCTGGTCCTTCGATTTCCCCATCCGGAAGAGAGCGCACGCTTGCCCGGTGGAGCTTCTTTACGTCGTCACGGGCCCAGATTTCCGCGCGCAAGAGCAGCAGGCTCATCTGAACAAGTCGATGGTTGAGGTGAATGAGGACGACGTCATCTCGTCCCTTGGCCACATCGTGGTCGAAGGTGATGGGGCGGACCTTCTGTGTATACGGGTGTTCCAGCCCCTCAAGGCAACGGGACCAGGAACCCGAGAGGGGCGGCATTCGGAAAACCGTGCCATCCGGAGCGCCCGTCAGGGAAACGGGTTCCAATTCAGGTTTGTCCGCAAGACGAAGGGCGGTGCTGACGGCGCGCTGAATGTGGTCGGGCACGAGGCTTTGTTCACGTCGAGTCTCGCTCAGCCGTTCGTGGAGTTTTGCCACACGATCGCGAAGATCGCGTTCAGCCTTCACGAAACGGCGAGACTTCTCCATGCGTATTTCGGCTTCTCTCGTGTCCAAGTCACGGCGGCGTCCTTCAAGCAAATCAGGTAGTTGCGGCGCAATGACTGGATTTACGCTGCCCATGTCGGCGCGCATCGCATCCAGCTTGCGGAGCGCGCGCAGGATGTCGTCGCCTTGGCCGCCTTCGGCATCTACCGGATGCCATATGACGACTTCGCCGGCGCGTTGCCCATGGCGGTCGATGCGGCCGTTCCGCTGTTCCATTACATTCGGGTTGTATGGGATTTCGAGGTGAATCATCAGATGGCAATGGTTCTGGAGGTCGATGCCTTCTGATGCAGCATCTGTCGCCAGCAAAATCCTGACCGGGGCTTCCGAGGGGTTCGCTTGGAACGCGGCCTTCACGCTCTCGCGTTCTTTTGGGTCCATGCCGCCATAGATGAGAGCCAACCTATCGCCCCCGAAGCCGTTCGATGCGAGGATCTCCTGCATCCACTGCTGAGTGGCGCGATACTCCGTGAACAGGATCACCCGCTCATTCGTCCATCTGTCACCGTCCTTCAGGTGTCTGGCCAGCCAATCCAGTACGGCGGTGGCCTTGGCGTCGGCCCGACGAGCCGCCTGATGAGCCCAGGATCGCAGCCGGTCGAGCATCCGGCGTTCTTCGTCGGTCGGTGGCCGGACGTGTTTGCCTGCTTCCTCGATCGCTTCCGCCTCGGCGGCGTCGCGCTGCGCGTCGTCCGCGTAATCCTCTTCGGTCTTGGCTATCGCTCGCCGAAGAATGCGGTCATCGAATTTTTTCTGGCTGCGGTCGCTAACCGAGCGACCTTCGATCGTCGCTATATGCCGCTCCAGCGTGGCCGCGAAAGCAGCAGGAGATGATGATAGGCGTTTGCGCAGCAACTGGTGCACGAAGTGATCGACGGCCCGTCCTCCATCAGCACCGCTTTCGCGGCTCTTGATGTATGCGTCGAGTTGGCTCCGGGCATTCCTCTCGTCGCCCTCATATTCTACCGGCAATGCCTCAAGTTTCCGCTCGGGATAGATGCGCTTGCCGTTTGCGTCGACCAGATCGCTCTTTAGTCGACGGACCATAACGCGGGTCAACTGGGGGTCACTCGGAAGGACATTTCTCGCGAACCTCTGATCGTCGAGAAGCTCGAGAAGCGCGGTGAAGGATTCAGTATAGCCGTCATGCGGCGTGGCCGTGAGAAACAGCTTGTGTTGGAAGTGTGGGGCGGCCAGACGAACAAGCCGCGTCCTGAGGCTTTCGACGGCATAGCGGCCGACGGTCGGGGCGACGTTGTGAGCCTCGTCGATGATGAGCAGGTCGAACTTCCTGGGATGGCTCACATGCGGGGGCAGTGCGTCCCGCAGAAGGCGCAATCCTTCGCCCTGTTTGGCCCAGTCCATTGAGGTGATCAGACGGGGAAAAGACGTCCACGGATTAGCGTGGAGACCGCGCTCGCGGCGCAAACGCTTGACATAGTCCGTATCGACGATCCGGAACTCGAGCCCGAACTTCTCCTGCATCTCGACTCGCCACTTTTCCTGCAAGGAGGCAGGGCAGAGCACGAGGACCGTGCGGGCGCGGTGACGCAGGAGCATCTCTTGAATGACGAGCCCGGCCTCAATGGTCTTGCCGAGGCCGACGTCGTCGGCGATCAGAAGATTGGTGCGCGCCATGTCGATTGCTCGCACGAGCGGATCCAGCTGGTAATCTTCGATGCTTACACCGCTGCGGAATGGGGCCTGCAAATAGCCGCGATCAGCGTTCGTCGCTGCACCCCATACGACCGCATCAAGGAACGCTTGCAGCGTCGAAGGGTCGTCCAAGCCGGTCAAGCGAGGCAAACCGGCCCTCTCGATGACATGAGCTCCTGGCTCGAGCTCCCAGAGGACCTCAATCTCTTCGCCGAGCGCATCCTCGTCGATGGAGGCCAACCGGACGAGATGCCGTTTGGGCAAACCGGGTGCGACCGACCCGCCGTTGACTTCCGAGACCATCCATTGGCGACGACGAGCCTCGACGAGTTGGCCCGGTTCCGGCGTAGCAGAGTGAGCTACCGCGGCCATCAATTCGTCTGCTGTCATGGTCATGGTTGGGCCCCATTCTTTCTGCGTGCGCGTACGAGTTCTACAATGCGGCTCGCGGCGTGGTTGGCATCTTCATGCTCCCAGATGCGAACCGACTCCCACCCAAGAGCCTGCAGCCGTTGGTCAGTGTCTGCGTCCCGTGAGCGATTGGTTTCGATTTTCTGGCGCCAGAAATCGGCGTTGCTCTTCGGCCAAGAGGCATGCTCGGGACACCCGTGCCAAAAGCAACCATCGACGAACACGGCAATCTTGGTCGCAGGAAACACGATGTCTGCGATGCGTCTGGGCTTCGCCAGAAGTGGAACATGGAGCCGATAACGCAGGCCTTGGGCATGCAGCGCCTTGCGGAGATTCAGCTCCGCTCGCGTGCCCTTTTGCCGCACGCGCGCCATTCTACGGCTGGCCTCAGGCGACGAGGGGCTTGCATTCGCCATTGATCGATAGTCTTTCCGAATTCAGGTCGGCATCAGAAAATTGCTGAAGATGGGCAATGATGCTTCGCCCAATCACTTCGCCCAAGGTTACTGGGACAGCGTTTCCAATCATTCGACCCAAGGATTTAAAATGAATAGGCTCGCCTTCAGGCACGAATGAATAGGTCGTAGGGAAACCTTGGAGGATCGCGCCCTCTCTCAATGAAATTGCTCTGTCTTGGTCCGGGTGCCCAAATCGTCCGTTCCCGAACCCGTAATATTGAGTAGTCAGAGTCGGCGCAGGGTTGTCCCACCCCATCCTGCCGTAAACGCCAGGGTACGTCTTGCCGCTATCTTTCTTATGACACGCGGCGACCAGATGCTCTGGCCAATCACGCCAAGAGCCGCCGGGCTTGGAAGCACGAATACGGTCGACGTTTAGCGGCGACAGCCGCGATGCGGTATGTAACGGGTCTGCGGCGTAACTCTCGCCATGGGAAATCGGCGGCAGATCTCCAATTGCATCACGTACACTTCGCGCATGTTCCAGATCAGGTGCGGCGGGGCGAATGGGCCCAAGTTTTGAAGCAAGCAAGACCATGCGTCGCCTCGTCTGGGGAAGGCCGTATTTGATGCAGTCAATGACCTCTCTATGAACGAAGTATCCCTGACTTTCGAGCGAAGCTGAGAAATCGTCGAAGACGGCGTGTTTCGCAACGGTCGGGACATTCTCCATGGTAACGATGTCTGGACGCGTCTCTTGCACCAGTCGGTCGAACTGATAGAGAAGCCCCCAGCGTGGGCTGCTGAGCACGTCGTACCTCTGCGAATATGTAGAGAAGGGCTGACACGGGGCACATCCGGCAAGGACCTTTACCCCGCCATTTCCGAAAAGCTCGTCGAGTCTCGCACCGGACACCTTGCTGATGTCCTCTTTGATGAAAATGGCATCATTATTGAACTCGAAAGGGTGTCGGCAACTTTCCTCGATGTCGACGCCAGCTACGACATTGATGCCTTCTTTCTGAAGGCCGTGGGTCAATCCACCGGCGCCGCAAAAAAGGTCAATGCAAGTAACGTCCTTCATTCATCTTCTCACTTTTCGCCTGGTTTGCGATCAGGCGTTTAGGTCGTCAGCGGCCTTTCCGTTTCTGACCCATTCATCGATTTCGTCGATCTTGAACTTCCAAAGTCGACCGACCTTGTGCGCTGGCATCTCACGCCTAGAAATCCACCCGTAAACAGTATCCTTGCTGACACCGAGATAATCAGCGATCTCCTCGACGGAGAGCCAGCGATCGGTCATGGTGCGGCCCTTCCAAGTGCAGCCTGTGCGCATTTGAACACAATCTTTACACCCTCCGTTGGCCGAGTAAACCGGATCTAGGCGGATTAGACCTGCCTTGTTATGCTTGGCCGGAACGGGTCACGCTGCGCAGAGATGCCGAAACAGGCTCTGTGCCGGACCAGAAAGCTCGGCGCCAGCCTTGATGCAAACCGACAGATGCCGAAGTGCCCACGCGTCGGCGAGTTGGACGGTCAAGCTCCTCAAGGACCGCGTCATGCGCCTCGCCATCAGTCCTGCGACGTTCAAGCGCTGGTTCCTGATCATGCCGCCCTGCTGGAAGGGGAAATGCTGCTGTGTGGGGTGGTATAAGGCAGCGAAAGGAGCAAGTTGACGAGACGAGAATCAGGGGCGGGTAATAGTCGAAAGTCGGCTTTCCAGGATCCGTCCGCGCAGCACCGGTCGAGCCCGAAGTTGGCAATGGGCCGGATTCGAAGCTCAGGACGTCAAGTTGAGCAAACAAATATACTGTCAGTCACGTGCTTTGCTACAGGGCAGAAAAAGCGTCAGGGACCCGTATGTCTAGAAAGAAAAGCCGCCTTCTTGAAACAAAAGGCAAGACTTTCTGAAACGCCATAAACCGTGTCGATTGTCAGCTAAGTCTTCCCCTGCCTTTATGACAAATCAACGACTTAAGATTAGGATCGCGCACCAACACTTCCTCATCCGCCAACCAAACCTTCCGCAATCCTCCCTTTTATTAAGGGGGAGTGGAAGTGGAGTTTCCGCAGCACGGTGGATAAAGGTATCCCAATGAATAAGAGCCGTTTCAACGCAGTCCAGATCATCGGCGTGTCGCGTCAGTCTGAGGGTGGGTTGCCCGTTTCCGAGCTGTGCTGCGAGCAGAGGACACGCAGTGCACATTTTAAAATGGCGGGCGAGGTGCCGGCATCGCCCGCCCATCTTCAGCCAGACGAAGGCCATCGAGGGTGAGAACTGCCGGCTGACGCGCGTTTTCGTCGACCTAAGCATGCAGGCCGATCTTATTCGAGCGTCACTTAAAAAGTCCTGCGGCCCACTCAGAGCCGGGAGTTGACCGAGAAAGCGGTGGTGACGGCGGGGGGTTAGAAAAGCGCAGGCCTCCAGGGGGCTTGACATCAATGATCACTGTTTTCTCTAGATTTTTTGTCGTTTCCAACCAAAATGCGGTCACTTCTTCAATTGATGCTTTCTGCAAAGTCTGCACGATCCCGTTCAGGGGTTGCCGGAGGATGCGCCCAAAGCTCATTTCATTAATCATCATACTTCGGCTTTCAGCATTGACATATTCCATTGGTTCCCAAGGCGAAGACCATCGCGATCCTTCCCTTCTACTCATGACCACTCACCAGGTCACGAGACCAAGCGACAACGACTGGATATCGGCTGAGCTCGGGAAGTTGATCTTTGGTGGTGATACGCGAACCTATCTTTTGGTTGATGGTACCTTGCACACTAAAGTTGCGGGCATCTTCAAGCTCGATAGCGCAGATGTCCCTGTTTCTTGTTTATTCAATGGAGATCTTTCGAATGAAGTTTCGCATGCAGCACCTTACCTCATCGACCTGACATTGCGTTCTGACATACATTTTTCAGAGCATAACGCGCCTCGGTTTCATCGTGATTTCTTCAGAAAGCACTGGGGTTATGGAACCGGCATACTACTACGCAGCACCATTCCCATGGAGGATGTTCGGCAGCATTTTCGCAAGTTTACCAAGGTGAAAGTGCAAGGTGGAAGCATGGATGGAGTGTGTCTATGCGCTCTCTGAGGGACCGAATTCTTGAGAAGCGCGATCCTGTAACGGGTACGGTATCGCGTCGAGCGCCCTCGAGTTCAACAAAGTTTAATTCGGCTGCGGATCAGGTGAGGGCTTTTGACTACCTTGCGGACAACTGGGGTACATTAGGAAAGCAGGCGGACACCGCCCTCAGCGAAGGGAAGAATTATGTATATATCGATGTTGATATCGTGGATATATTCGGAACAAAAGCAAACGCTAGATTCTCGGGCTACGCGCGTGTGGGATCAGCTACGAATCCGACAGGTGTGACCTCGGTTGATTTCACGGGGGGGAAGATCAGGACAGGCTTGAAAATCATGGAAGATCCCATCACAAAGAAGATTGAGGCCGTTTATGATTCATCCTTCCCGATGGCCAGATGAGCGATAAAGTTATGAACCAGAAC
Source organism: Paracoccus caeni (assembly GCF_016629665.1). Lineage (GTDB taxonomy): Bacteria > Pseudomonadota > Alphaproteobacteria > Rhodobacterales > Rhodobacteraceae > Paracoccus > Paracoccus caeni. Next base: position 34,033 of record NZ_JAEPRQ010000012.1, on the reverse strand, counting down.
AACGGCCTGGCTTGGCCCACTAATTTCCATCAATTGCACTGGCTGTTTCGCACTTATTTGGATGGAAACAGCGAGCGCGACGGATTTCTCAATGAAGAAGTCAAGCAGAACAATGGTTCGTTCAAACCACTTCTGAAGCAGGAGATGGAACAGTTCCTGAAATATAGGCCTCTCCGGCACTCCGAATACGAACGTGAGTACCAAACCGACTTTGCGTCCGAAAAGGCTCTCTACGACTATGTCGGCATTCTGTATGAATGGCTATACGGCGATTCCAAGGAACCAGATTTACTACCTTATTTGGCTACCTGACGCCGATTAGCCCTACCTGAGTGGTCTGGTTTGAAAATTAGGTTGCTTGCATCGCTGCAGTTTTCAGCGCAACTGCGTGCGTCATTCCATGCTCTTTTTCATATTTTCGGGCGAGCTTCTTTATTCCTATAATGGTCCGAGGCTTAACTTTCACCAAGTCGGCTGCTTCGGTTTTTCGCAAGCTTCTTACCTTGCTCTCGAAACCAGGCGGCAAATCTGACCGCTTGTAGATCTTTAGCCAACCATCAAGTATAAAAGCAGGCGAGACACCGATGAGGTTGAGGTGTCTTTGGCAGAGAAACAGGAAATCATTTCGTTCTCGCCGCAGCACTCCAAGCGAGGCATATTTTTTGATGAAGCGATTAACCGATGCTACCGTGTAGAATTCGCGCGTGACACGGGATATGGGATCTTGCGCACGTATTGTCTCCAGGTATCCCGCGCCTCTCAGTAAATCGATTGCGTGCAGAGGAAGGCGGAGAAGTCGCATGACATCATTTTTTGGCATCGTCGTTCGCTCGGATCGTGGCATTGCACGCTTTAACTCGTCGGGACAGATTAGGAGTTGGTCGAGTTCAGTCCTATCAGACAGCCTTCCGCGCGCATTCAGCCTCCCGGCAATGATGAGTCCGACGATATCGGGAACGCTGCAATTCGCCTTTCGAGTTGCCAATTCAAGACTGCAAAGCTGCGGCGGCGCAGCGCGAAAACGTTTGGCGCCAGCGCCCAATACTTGCAAAAATTCGTCCAAATCACGTCGGTGAAAGCCCTTGCGCGCACGAGTCTTGTCTCCCTCGGCCGGGATCAGCAATCCAGCCTTGCTCAGCTGCTTGAACATTGCAAAGCTGCAGCCGAGATAATGTGCTGTTTGCTGCTGGTTGAGATAATTTGTCTTTTCAGCATGAAGAGATGCAATCAAATCGACGGATAGAACCGTGCGAAGTTTGAGGTGCCCGGAAATGTTGCGCTCAGCCAGCCGGCCTTCAATTAGCATTTTTTCTAGAAGTGATCGTCGTACGCCGATCGCTCGGCAGGCACTGCGAATCGAATGGACACGCCGCTCTGTGACTCTGCGGCCCAGAACCACACTGCCGGGTTTATAAGGGAAACTTTCCAGAAGGTACCTTCGCACAACATCGCGCACAGGATCGAGATCCTCGCGTAACTTGCAATTCGACCCCAGCAGGCTCTGCACAACACCATGACGGGGATAAGGTTGGTCGCCACCCCGAGATGGCGTCCGTCGTGCAAACCGGCCAAGGGCATCAAAAATCCCGTCCTCTCCACCAGACAAAACGTCAAACCCTGTCAACATTGCATCCCTTCTGATTTCTGGCGAGAACGCTGACGGAAATGCCTCCTTTCCGTGGTTCAATAGGATGCCGAAGGCCTCAGCTGCCTTTATAAGGGCAGGGATCTGCAAGCGATTACACCAGTTGTCCCGGTGCTTTCCGTAGGCTCGTGAGGTCAGATAATAGTCGAGAGCATCGGCATCCTTTTCGCAGGAGGCAGGGCTCTTGGGGTCCATCTTACGGATCAACGCTGTGACATCAAAACGGGATGCCGGGTTCGATTTGGTCCGGTATTGGGTTAGCAACGCACCGTGGCGCAGGCAACGTCTGACTTGCACAATCTGCCAGTGCGCTTCATGGATCACTTGCCAAGGCGATGCGCCATTCTTCAGAGCTTCGCTGATGCACACAGGACAGAGTCGAATTGTTCCACGATCAAGCGTTTCGGTATTCATTACCTCTCCGCCGACGAGGTACCGCATGCTGGAGGTTTTCAGGACGGTGGTTCGGTCGAAACTTTGCGGTGGTAGGCCTGCCAAATTGCAAAGATGCGCAACCGATGCTGGATCTCCCGTCGATAACGCCGGAAAATTTAAGCCAACATCCAAGCAAAATCCCCATAGGTCTGAGCTAAGGTTCCTGGCAGCCAGTCGCGAGACATAGGAGGTGGGCGTCTCACGAGGAGACGCTGTAAGGGTCAAGGCGAGTGGGGTCATGTGTCACCTTCCTGATCGAGTAAGCGGCGACTTTCGATGCGTTCGAAATCCTCGGCGACGAACGGATTGAGGCCATCAATACAACCCGCACGCTTGCGAAACATAGCGGTAAAATGCTGGATCCTCAGAGCGTCGGCGTTCCCCATCATAGCCTCCTCCAATGCTGCGATGACTAGTTCGATCAGTAGCCCGAACTCTCGCGCGCCCGCATGGATCAGCCGCGCCGCGAACTCGGGGGTGCCGACCTCTTCGGCCACGGTCAGGAGCGCACGGTCGGCGTAAAGGTGTAGTAGGCGCTGGACCCTGTCAGCATCGAAAGCTAGATCGAGTTGTGGGAACTCAACTGGATAGACACGCCGCGCCAACTGGGCGTCGTGATTGATGATGGTCTTTAGTTCGATTGTACCGGTCAGGATCAATCCGACCGGCCAAACGGGATGCTGCATCAGCGATTTTAACGTGTTGACTACTGAAGTGAGCTCCTTCGGCGTCTGATGCGCCGCAAGATCCTGGGCTTCATCGTAATGCAGGAACAGGGTTCGACGAGCCTGAAGGTGGTCTTTTACCATGTCCCAAATGGTTTGCGCCGTCCGGTCGCGCTGCAACTGAAAGCCGAGCGCAGCCAGCGTGGTCTGACCCACGAATTTGAGCGTGGCGGGTGTCGGAACTGGTAAGCTTGCGACATCCATTCGGCTTGAAACCGGATCATGCAGCACCAGACCAGGATGGGAGGTGATTAAATGCCGGGCGGCAGTGGTCTTGCCACCCCCTGAATTGCCGATCAGTGCTATAGAGCGGGCTTCGGCGACGATGCCTGCGTCGATCTCCGTGCGGCGGCGTTCAAGTAGATAGCCGAAACGCTCTTCGAGCGTACGATAGGCATGATTTCCGGCAAAGATGGACCGCAGCGCGAGAACGCGCTGCGGAATCGTCATTGAATCAGTCATCGAATGTCCACTCCTCGTTCTCGCCGGGAAAAAGGTCGACATCGGCGATGCCGCCCGCGTCAGGTCCCGAGGTCGGACCATCCGGTGTGATGACATCGCCGAGGAGGTCATCCGGATCAGGCCGCTTGCGTCCCTTTGGCCATTCCAGGTCCCCAGTTGCGGCCGACCCGTCAGGACCAACCTTCAACCCCAGGCAAAGCTGTCGCTCTTCGCGGTCTAGCTGCTCGGAGGTGAGGTGTGGGAGCTGAATTCGACGCAGTTGGCGCGCGCGCGCATCGATCGCGCGAATTTTTTTGCGCGCCGCGCGAATGACTTTTTCGGAAAGAATAGCCTCGTCCTTGAATCGCGTTCTGAGGTCCCGAACTATGGTCCGCCATTCATCAAGGCTCAGACCCCAGACTGAGCGCGAGACCGCCTCGGCAGTGAACCACTCGTGTCCGAGACACACCGAAACATAGGTAATGTCCTCGGGATCAACGCGGATGGGGATGTTCCCGCTCGCCCCTCGCAACAGCGCGTCCTGCATCTGCGGGCAGGTGTAGTTGATTCCGAAGAAACGTATGCCATGACGACCTATTTTGCGACTCAGCGGAATGCCGAACACTGCGCGATGGTGGTTGGCGTCGGGGGGAGGAGTCACTCCTTGTTCACTCGACAGCCGTTTCCAGGCGTTTGCCGGGGTTTCACCCTGCAGGCCTGCGTGAGGTGTATTGTGATAGATATCGACAATGAACAGCGTGAGAATTTGCGCCAGTTCGCCGTCGGTCAGAGCCGCCCATCGCTCGGAGGGATAGTCGCCACGCTCCACTGGATTTCCGAACGTTCGTCCGATCAGCATCGGTGCGAGTCTTTGACCGAAGGTGCGGAAGATGCGCTCGATTCGGGCACGTAGCTTCGGCACACCCGCCGGTGGGGCTTCGTAAGTCGCACCAAGGTCCGCAACTGTCATACGGAATTTTTCGGCGGCGAAAGCGGACCCTTGGTCAGTGACGAGGATGCCGATACCACCGAATTGTTCCCAACGGCTTTCGCATCCGGCGGCCTCGGCGATCGGCGTCTTGTCCTCAGTGACTAGCTTCAATGTTCGGATCGCATCATCGGCGTTGGGCGTTGCGACAATCCGGAAGGCAAGCACGCACCGTGTTGCGCAATCCAAGACTACGTAAAGCCAGCGCCGCCCAACCTCGAACTTCGTCCGTTCCTCGACGGAAAGTCCTTCAAGCGCACCACTCTCATCAAAAAGCGAGCAAATGTCGATCTGCCACTCGTCCATCTCGACGCGCTGCAGAGGGTAATCCGCTTTGAGTCCATCTTCGTAAAAACCGAACTTCCGACGTGCTGCGTCGATACCTTTGCGCTGTGCGACGACCTCAAAGGGGTCGAGCGCCTTGATCCTGCGCCGGATCGTGCTGGCAGACCGTACTGGAAGGGCGAGCTTCCCGACCTCCGCGCGGCCCGCATTGATCTCGGCGAAGCGTTCGCCCGTGTCTTCAATGATTTGTTCCTGCGTGGGCTCGTTTCGGTCAAGATATTTTGCAACACATTCCGCAAGGATGCTCTCGGCCTCACCGATTAATTTGTTTACTGACGTATCAGGTCGCCGCTTGCGTAAGAAAACGAGCGGACTGTGTCCTCCCGCTTCATACATTCTGACCCACTGCAGCAGCCAGCGAGCTGATGGAAAGCGCCTCCGCTTGAACACGTGTCCCGCGCGCTTGCTTCGGCCAACATCTTGCCCGCTTTCCTCGATCAGGTTGACCCGCTCCTCAAGAACAGGCAAGATTCTCTGAACAGCCTTTTCTGATCGGGTGGTTTCGACGCGGGACTCTGCCTCGAGAAATGCGCACGCACAGGCGGTTTGCCATAGTGCTTTAGCGCGCTTTTCCGGTGCCACAGATTGTAGATATTCCAGATCGCAACGATTGCGCCGAAATGCGGATTTATCAGAGAATTCTCCGCGCTTCAGCCGAACATCGGGGCGCGATAACAGCTGCATGAACTCGTCGCCGGTGAAAGACAGACACATCGAAGGGTTATCGAGCCGATTCCAAATTAGCCCGCTGCGATCGCTTTGCAGCAACCGATGTTTTGCGCCGGCGACTTCTAGGCAGTCGGTTCCTGAGACACGAAAGTGACCGGTCATTGGGCCACCCCTGACATAACGCGAGTTACTGGAAGGATATCACCCGCATCCAATGTCCGCAGGAGCCCGGCGTAGATAGCCCGAAAGGCCGCGCGAAAAGCACGACCACCGAGGCCGGATTTTTGCACCAACTCCGCGATGCTCATCGGGTCGGACATATTGCTGATCAGGTCAGCAACCGCCATGTCTGCATCGCCGTCCTTCGTGCGACGGAAGTCATGCAATTTTTCGGCATTACGCGCGGTCGAAGGGCAGAAGGATCGTTCAGTAACCAGCACTATGTCATCGGCGAAGCTAAGTGGGGTCGCAGCCCTGATGAATTTCAGGGTATTACGGAAACCATTCCGCTCCGCGATAGCGGCCGGCTTCACGTCAATCGCGATCCGTCTGCCATCGTCCAGAGTAACAAGGAAGTCGAAGGTGTGAATTCTAGTTCTACCGTGCGCATCCAGATATTGAATCGCCGGCGGCTGTTCACGAATGTCCATAACGTCGCGACGTGCAAGCAGTAGAAATAGCACCGCTTGTTCGAGTTTGCTCTCGAAATGGTGTAGTCGTGGTATTGGATCGGCTTTGGTCTGGCCGGTTATCAGGCCACGCGAACTTGCTTTGGAGCGTGCGGCCGGCTTGCGCGTTGCCCGGCTGGGACGTGGTCGGCTAAACTTATCTTTCATGATATTTTGGCCCTGCGAATGGCCATACGCAGCCGTTCGCCAAAGGGCGCACTCCTCTTGGTCAGATAAAACAGTATCGGGCGCCGTCATCAGCGGCGCTCCTGCTTGACTTTTCTGACAATGCGGGGGATGCTTCGTTTGTCGGAGCTGCAATTTCGACGAACAAGGCGGCCTCGCAAGCGTCAGCTTCGGGGTCGTTTCTATTTAACGACTCATCATTTCATATCTCCTTGTTTTTTAATGTCATAGCGATCAGGCCAGATTTCCTGTGGTGGTCGGTTGAGTGTGCTCGCTATGGCCATCTCGACACGTTTGGAGCTGCGTCTCCCTTGGCTCACCATCGTCACCAGACTTGGCGGACATCCGATGTCAGAGGCAATATCAACGAATTTTACCCCCTTCGCACGTAGAGCGCGCTTCACAGCATCATGTTTCTCTATGTCGACGTCCAATCTTAGCCCCAATATTTTGTGATACGATCAAGACGTCGTGGTGAAAACTTAACAGCACCGAATCGGTCAGGCAACTAATTTCGCACTTTTGTACGAGATCGGTGTTTTTTATGGGTGAGGTCCGTATCAGATCTCTACTATACATACATCGCCAACTTTAGACTGGAGGGCGTTGACGATGTGGGCGCGAACACATGGAAAAGAGGAAATAGCCGCGATCGACATCGGCTCCAGACTGATGGCGTTGCGCCTCGAACAGTCTCTGACACAAGCGCAGTTCGCCGACGTCCTTGGTGTCTCCGCCAGATCCTATCACCACTACGAGAAGGGAACGCGCGTCGTCCCGTCGGACGTTCTCCTGCGCCTTCATGATGTCTACGGAGTTGCTCCAAACTGGATTCTGCTGGGGATTGGACAGCCAAAATCTTCAGAGGCAGGAGAAGAATTTCTCAGCTTTATTGACGAACTCTGCGAGATATTGTCGGAAAATGACGGGGCCGTATCAATGCCAGTTCCTGCGCTGGAGCGATGGGCCTCACGTTTCAAAAGGAGATTTTCCGTGAGCACGGAGGATGATTCGATCAATCCAACCGCTCAAATCGGGTAACCGCAATGTCGGACCAGAAAAATGCGCGCAGAGCGGCCCGACAGCGGCAATTGGAAATCGAGTGGACGGCACTGTGTCGACGAAATCGCAAATTGGAGGCGGCATTTTCTGTGGTAGGGGTAATATTTCTTGGGTTGCTGGCCAAGTTTTACTGGAGGCCTCCGCAAACGATGATTTTGCTTCAGATCTGCGTTTTTCTGATCGTGCTGGCCACCCTGACAATATTGGCGTTTTTTATGCTCTTTGGCGCTTGGAGAGAGTGGCGTGGATATAAGATGGTTGCCGATGTGGCTGAGCATCCAGGGGCACGTCCGGATGCGGCGCTTAGAGAGAAATGGCGTCTCTTAAAGCATTTTCTTCGAGAAGAGCGGCCATAGCGTCCCATTTTTAATGTAGAGACAACATCGCTATGGGCGTAGAGCAGTCGTTTGCTGCGGTAGGGATGAATGGCCGATATGAGGCCGAGTGCGCGGGTCAGAGGCTGTCCCGCACCGTCCTTGCCATCAAGACCGACCCGACTACCAATCTCAAACCCGCAGACTCTCGTTATGAACGAGGGACCCAAGGGGGGGCCAGGTCAGCCGGTTTTGACTTGGACAGCCAAACGCTTCTGCTCTCGATAGCATTTCTGCTCATCGCCATTGTCTACGCAGCGGTCGGGCAGGCCGGGGCATCGGGTTACATCGCCATCATGGGGTTGGTGGGTTTTAGTCCGCTTGGCCATGAAAACGACCGCACTTTCCCTGAATCTTCTGGTTGCAGCCATCGGCACCGCCCTGTTTCTGAGGGCGGGGAGGTTATCGTGGCGAAATGTCTGGCCCTTTGCCATTCTGGGCTTTCCATTTTCGATGCTGGGTGGCGCATTTCACTTGCCCGAGCGCGTCTATTTCCTGCTTGTCGGGGTAGTTCTGATCCTTTCGGCGTTTCAGAAGGCCCGCACAGCACTTTCGGGCAAACGAACGGGGGCGGATCCACCTGTCACGCCTCCTTTCACGGCAGCCTTGGCTACTGGGGCTGTCATCGGGTTCGTTTCAGGCACAACAGGGACCGGGGGCGGAGTGTTTCTCGCACCTATTATCCTCACGATGCACTGGGGTACGGCTCGGCAGACTGCTGCCACCACGGCGGTCTACAATCTTATGAATTCCTTCGCGGCGCTGATTGGGGCCTATGCCGCTTGGGATCACATCCCGTCATCACTCCCCGCGTGGCTGGTTGCTGTCGCGGTCGGCGGCACCATCGGTGCCTATATTGGGAGCCGCTATCTCTCTGACCGCTGGTTGCGCGGGATATTGGCGATACTGTTGTTCATGTCGGGCATTAAACTCGTCTGGTGATCGGCAACTTTGTCCCGCACAGCAGACGCCGTACCTTCGGCAGTGGGCCAGCTTTGCTTGACGATTGGGGTGGAAGTGCCTGACGGTCTTGCCCGGCAGGCACAGCAAATCCACGACCCGTGAATCAAGAAGCTCTGGAATCTGACAGCAGTGTCGTCTGTCAGATATTTCTGGCTTTCCGTCGGATATCTGGCCCACAAGGCAACGCAAGGTTTGGCCTGCTTGCATAGCTCATGCTTCTGAGGCATATAGATCAATATCTATTGAGGAATTGATTCTATGGAAGAACACCACGCCCTTGCTGGTTTCGCGGCACTGTCACAGGAAACTCGGTTACGCATCATCCGGCTTCTGGTCAGGGCTGGGCCGGAAGGAATGGCGGCCGGAGCAATCGGTGAAGCTCTGGGTGATGCCAGCACCTCGCGGCTGTCGTTTCACCTCACTCATCTCGAACATGCCGGGCTGATCCGGTCAAAACGCGAAGGGCGTTTCATCATTTACAGCGCGGTCTTTGCGGCGCTGACCGGGTTGATCGAATTCCTCATGCGCGACTGCTGCGACGGCCACCCGGAAATCTGCGCGCCGGTCGCGGCTGCCCTGTCCTGTTCCTGTGAATCGCGAAAGGATACCCTTCATGGCTGACGCATCACCGCGCGTGTTCAACGTGCTATTTCTCTGCACTGGAAACTCCGCCCGCTCCATCATTGCCGAAAGCGTGCTGCGCAAGGAAGGTGGCGAGCGGTTTCGCGCCTTCTCGGCTGGAAGCCAGCCTAAGGCAGAGATCCACCCGCGGACGCTGAAGATCCTGCAAAGTTATCATTACTCCACTGAAGGGTTGCGCTCGAAAAGCTGGGATGAGTTTTCCGGCGCCGATGCTCCGATGATGGATTTCGTGTTTACCGTCTGCGACAATGCCGCTGGCGAAACCTGTCCCTATTGGCCGGGCAAGCCCATGACGGCTCATTGGGGCGTTGCCGATCCGGCAGCCGAAACGGGCAGCGATCTTCAACGTGACATGGCCTTCATCGACACGCTGCGCTACATGAAGGCGCGCATCCGGGCCTTTGCCGCGCTGCCGATCAGCACGCTGGATCGCGCAAGTCTCGCCTCGAAGCTGCACGAGATCGGGCAGACCGAAGGCACGACCGGGGCAGCGGACAGCTTGGATGTTATCATCTACCACAACCCGGAATGCGGCACCTCGCGCAACACGCTGGCGATGATCCGCAATGCCGGGATCGAGCCGCACGTGATCGAGTATCTGAAGACGCCTCCCTCGCGCGCTATGCTTGAGAGACTGATCGCCCGAATGGGGATCGGCCCGCGCAACCTCCTGCGCGAAAATGGCACCCCCTATGGCGATCTTGGTTTGGACAATCCGAACCTGACAGACGCGGCGCTGATCGAAGCGATGATGGCACATCCGATCCTGATCAACCGGCCCATCGTGATCAGCCCAAGAGGTGTGCGGCTGTGCCGTCCCTCTGAACAGGTGCTGGACCTGCTGCCGCCACAGCGGGCAGCCTTCCGCAAAGAGGACGGCGAGCAGGTCGTGGATGCCCAAGGCAACCGCACGCACACAGCCTGAACCGGGAGCGACACCAATGACATTTGACAGATCGGTTCGCCGTCTTTCCTTTCTCGACCGCTACCTGACGCTTTGGATTTTTGCAGCCATGGCACTCGGCATCCTGCTGGGCACGGTTTTTATCGACCTGCCGGATGCGCTGAACGCTATGGCGGTCGGTTCGACCAACATTCCCATCGCCATCGGACTGATCCTGATGATGTATCCACCGCTGGCAAAGGTGCGCTACGAGGAACTGAATCAGGTCTTTGCCGACAAGCGCGTGCTGGTGCTATCGCTGGTGCAAAACTGGCTGATTGGGCCGGTGCTGATGTTCGTGTTGGCAGTGATCTTCTTGCGTGACCAACCGGAATACATGACCGGCCTGATCCTGATCGGCCTTGCCCGCTGCATCGCCATGGTGCTGGTCTGGAACCAGCTTGCCCGTGGTGATAACCAGTATGTCGCGGGGCTGGTGGCGTTCAATTCGATCTTCCAGATCCTGTTCTTCTCGACCTATGCTTGGCTGTTCCTGACGATTCTGCCGCCTCTGTTCGGGCTTGAAGGCAGCGTTATCGACGTAGGTTTCTGGACTGTGACCGAGGCGGTCCTGATTTATCTGGGCATTCCCTTCGCTGCTGGCTACCTGACGCGACGCCTGTTGACCAAGCGCAAGGGCGAGGCGTGGTATCGGGACGTGTTTCTACCCAAGATCAGCCCTATCACGCTGCTCGCACTGCTGTTCACCATCGTCGCGATGTTCAGCCTGAAGGGCGGTGACGTAGTGCGCCTGCCGCTTGATGCGATGCGGATCGCCATCCCGCTAGTGCTGTATTTCGCCATTCAGTTCCTGGTCAGCTTCGCCATGGGCCGCATGATTGCCCGCGATTACCCGCGCACCACCGCCATTGCCTTTACGGCAGCGGGCAACAATTTCGAGTTGGCTATCGCTGTCGCCATCGCTGCCTATGGTTTGGCCTCGCCGGTGGCTTTCGCCGCCGTCATCGGCCCACTGGTCGAGGTTCCGGTGCTGATCCTGCTGGTAAACGTCGCGCTTCGATTGGGTGCTCGCTGGTTTCCCGAAGATGCCGTGCTGAAAGAGGCCCGCGCATGATCCCCGACCTCCCGAACCTCTCGCCAAATGCCGTCCGACTACCCGAGCTTCCGGCCGTTCAGCGCACGAGTCATCCCCCCCGCATCCTTCTTCTTTACGGCTCTTTGCGAGAACACTCCTATAGTCGCTTCGCCACACTTGAAGCCGAACGCCTGCTTCGGCATTTCGGCTGCGAGACACAAGTTTTCCACGCGCATGGCCTGCCGCTGCCCGATGATGCCGGGACCGATCATCCCAAGGTGCAGGAATTGCGCGACCTCTGCCTCTGGTCCGAGGGCCAGGTCTGGACCAGCCCGGAGCGCCATGGAGCAATGACTGGCGTGATGAAAGCACAGATCGACTGGATCCCGCTCACCTTGGGCGCGATCCGACCGACGCAGGGCCGCACTCTGGCCGTAATGCAGGTTTCGGGCGGTTCGCAGAGCTTCAACGCGGTGAATCAGATGCGCGTCCTAGGCCGCTGGATGAGGATGCTGACGATCCCGAACCAGTCCTCTGTCGCCAAGGCGTATCAGGAATTCGACGAGACCGGGCGGATGCGGCAGTCGAGCTATTACGACCGCATCGTTGACGTGATGGAGGAGCTGGTGAAGTTCACCCTGCTGACCCGCGATCTGACAGAGGTGCTGACCGACCGCTATAGTGAGCGCAAGGAGGCCGCAGAAGCGCTTGAAAATCGGGTCAGTTTGAGAGCAGCAACATAAAATGAAACCAGCGTGATGATCGTCTCTCGGAGAGTAGGCGACCAGCGCCCACCAAACGCGAAGGTCGAACGTCCCGCAAATTCCACACGATCACCGAGAAAGGGCGCGAAGGACTTGAGGTTGCGCGCGTCCGCTTGAAGAAACTGAAAGGCGAGCCGAACTCGTGATGAACCGACCTGACAATACTTCCAATGCAGGCACGCCAGCCGAGGTGTTCGGTGCCTTTTTCAAGCTGGGCCTGACGTCCTTTGGCGGGCCGATTGCTCATCTGGGATATTTCCGCGAGGAGCTTGTGACCCGCAGGCGCTGGCTATCTGACCAGGCCTACGCAGATCTTGTAGCGCTTTGTCAGTTCATGCCCGGCCCCGCGTCGTCGCAGGTTGGCTTTGCCCTTGGGATGATGCGCGCCGGATGGTTGGGGGCACTTGCGGCGTTCGTGGCCTTCACCTTGCCATCGACCCTGATCCTGCTGGTCTTTGCCCTGACTGCCGCCTCGGTGTCCGGTCCGATCGGCACAGGCGCGCTTCACGGGCTGAAGATCGTCGCCGTTGCCATCGTGGCACAGGCGGTCTGGGGCATGGCACGCAGCCTGTGCCCCGACCGAGAGCGCGCCGTGATCGCCGTGATTGCGATAGCCCTGCTGGCTTTCCTTCCGGGCGCGGTCGGTATGATCGGCGCAATCGTCATGGGCGCAGTTGCGGGTCTGTTGCTGGACCGTGGATCGGCCAGCCCTGTTGGAGGGCACATCACCCTGCCCGTTACTAGGAACCAGGCCGGCATAGCGTTGACAGCCTTTGCCGTCCTACTGCTGGGCCTTCCCCTGCTGGCCGGACTCTCGCAAGGATGGGCCCTGTTGGACAGCTTCTACCGTGCAGGATCGCTGGTCTTTGGTGGGGGACACGTCGTCCTGCCCCTGCTGCAGACCGAGGTCGTGGCACCGGGGTGGGTGTCCCCTGATCAGTTCCTTGCAGGCTATGGCGCGGCACAGGCTGTCCCCGGCCCGCTGTTCACCTTTGCGGCCTATCTTGGTGCAGTTCTTCGGCCTGAGCCGAACGGCATCATTGGTGCCACACTGGCCCTGGTAGCCCTGTTCCTGCCGGGCTTTCTGTTGCTGATCGCGGTCCTGCCCTTCTGGGACGGGTTTCGGGCCAGGCCGCAGGCGCAGTCGGCCATGCAAGGGGCAAATGCCGCCGTCGTCGGCATCCTGGGCGCTGCGCTCTATTCGCCCGTGTTCACCAGTGCGATCGGCAACATGCGAGACTTCGCTCTCGCCTTGGCATGCTTCGTCGCGCTGATGGCATGGAAAGCATCTCCTTGGCTGGTTGTGCAGCTGGCTGCACTCGGAGGCGTAGTACTGACCCTGTTGTCGTAGGCCAACCACAGGCGAGAAATGCGGCAGTGCATCGGACGGCAGCTTGGTCCGCATAGCAGACTGTGACCTGCCGATTTCGTTGCGCCAAGCACGAACGTCTGCTCTCGGGAAGCTGCATGGCAGCATCAATCGGGGGACGACCGACCGCAATGGGCCGGAAGCGATGCCGTAAGCCATAGCGAACGCTTAACAGAATGCGCATTCTGTAAAGATCAGCTGCATCGAGCACTTGGACGGCCCCCTGCCCTATAGAGGTTTCTTAACCGCAGGTGATATTGAGCTACCGCGAAGCTTCTCGATTCGCGTCCATACGCATACCAACAAAATATTGCCGCAAGATCACAGCCCCCAAGATCGCCGCGCCGAGAAGTGTTGAGATCAGTTCGGGCGCGATCATCATCAGCGCAGCAATTGGAAGAATTACGCGCTCGATCTTCAGCAGCGGCCCTAGAAGCCAATTCGTGATCGCCGCAGACAGCGCGATGATGCCGAGAACGGCACCGGTGAAGGCGAGCAAGAAATCAGGAACCGTGAAGGATTGCGTGACCAGAAGCAGCGAGGGTGAGAACACGAATACGAACGGGACCAGTGCCTTGCCCATCGAAAGCCGGAATGCGGTGTTTCCGGCCTTGAAGCCGTTTGCGCCAGCAATCCCGGCCCCCGCATAGGCGGCAAGCGCAACGGGCGGCGTGACGTCTGCCAGGACTCCGAAATAAAAGACGAAGAAGTGCGCGACCAACGGCTCTACGTTCATCATGCCCAGCACAGGTGCTGCGACGGCAACCATGATGATATAGTTTGCTGTTGTCGGCACGCCGCAACCCATCAGCACACAGACCACCGCTGTCATGACAAGCGTAAACAGCAGGGTTAGCGTCTCAATACTGAAAAGCTCGAACGGCAGAATGGCCAGCAGACCATGGAAGGATGTCGCCCATTGCTGGGCCACGCTGGTCACCATGAAGGCGATCTTGAAGCCCACGCCGGTCAGCGTCACGATGCCGATGACAACGCCGACCAGTGCCGCAGCGGCGGTGACCGCCAGCGACTGCCTTGCACCGGCAACGAATCCCTCGAACACGCCGACGACGCTTTCCTTGATGCCTTCGATCACGCCTGAGGCGACGATCCGTTGGATGAAATAGATCACGATACAGGCGGAAATGGCCGAGAAGGCCGACAGGAACGGGGTGCGCCCGGACATCAGCATCCAGACCAGCAGGATCAGGGGGATGACGGACAACCAGCCTTCGCGCAACACCTTGGCGGCCTTTGGCAGTTCCTCGGCCCGCAATCCGCGAATGCCAAGGCGCTTCGCCTCAAGATGCACCTGCACCAACACACCAAAGAAATGCATGAAGGCAGGCACGATCGCGGCGATCAGGATCGTTCGCAACGGAATACCCAGATACTCGACCATCAGGAAGGCCACGGCGCCCATCACTGGCGGGGTGATCTGGCCGCCCGTGGATGACGCTGCTTCGACTGCTGCGGCGAAATGGCGCTTGAAGCCGATCTTGATCATTGCCGGGATCGTCAGCGCGCCGGTCGTGACGGTGTTGGCAATCGATGACCCAGAAATCGTGCCTAGCATCGCCGATGACACGACCGATACTTTGGCCGGTCCACCGGCGAAGCGCCCTGTCAGCGCAGTAGCAAGGTCGATGAACAACTGCCCAAGGCCGATCTTCTGCGCCATCACCCCGAACAGCACGAAGTGAAACACATAGGTGGCAATGACGCCAAGCGCGGTGCCGTAGATCCCCTGCGAGGTCAGGTAGAGGTGGTTGATAATGTTTGCCCAGTCGGCGCCCGGATGAACCAAAATGCCCGGCATGGATTTGCCGAAATAGGCATAGGCGATGAACAGAAGCGCAATGACGGGGAGCGGCCATCCCATAGAGCGCCGCACCGCTTCCAGCAGGGTCACCAGCAGGATCGTTCCCATGATGATGTCAATGGGCAGCGGATTTCCAACGCGAAACGCCAATTGGTCGTAGATCCAAGGCACATAAAAGGCGCTGATCGCGCCTGCAAAGGCGAACACCCAGTCCAGCACGGGAACGCCCAGAATGGCGAAGCCGTCAGTTTTATCCCGGTTTCTGGCGAGAGAAGAGAAGGTCAGGAAGACGACGAACAGTGACACGCCCATATGCAGACCGCGATGCGTTGTCGCGCGTGGAATGCCAAAGCCCGCCGTGTAGAAGTGATACACGGACAGAATAAACAAGATCACCGATGCTAGAATTGCGACCGGTCGCGTGACCGACCGAAAGCGCGCTTCCGGATCGTATTCCTCTTCCAAGGCGCGCAATTCTGCATCGGAAAGCTGGCGGGGAGCTTCGGTCATACTCTCTTCCTTCAAGGCAACTCAACGGGATAGGAAACGGCCATTGCTGGCCGCGCCCTCATTCGATGCCGTGAGGTTCAGTCCAGCTTGCCAGCTTCCTGGTAGAATCGTTCGGCACCCGGGTGGAACGGGATACCCGCGCCTTGGGTCGCGCTATCCAGCGTGATGAGTTTGCCCTTTGCATGCCCGGCGGCGAACAGCTTTTGGGTGTTCTCGTTATAGAGTGCCTGAGTAATGCCATAGATCAGCTCATCGGGCTGATCCGCGCTGGTGACGAGCTGCGCCCCGACCGAGATGGTATCCACGTCTTCGTCCTGGCCGTCATAAGTGCCCGCGGGAACTGTGTCAGTGGCGAAGAAGTTGTAGGTTTCGCGCAGCGCATCCACTTCTGCTCCAGAGATCGGCACCAACACGACATCATGCTGGCTCGCCAACTCGGCGATGGCACCTGCCGGATAGCCCCCAACAAAGAAGAAAGCATCCATGGCCCCGTCGCGCATCCGGTCGGCGGCCTGATCGGGCTTCAGATATTCTGCGGTCACGTCATCTTCCGACAGACCGTAAGCTTCAAGAATGATCTTGGCATCGACCAGCGTGCCAGATCCCGGTTCGTCCAGCGAAACACGCTTTCCCGCAAGATCGGCAACCGTCGCGATTCCTGCATCAGAACGCGCGACAAGATGGATGCTTTCAGGGTAGAGATTGGCGATCAGCCGCAGGTTTTCGACAGCCGGTTGATCTTCCCAGAGGCCGGTCCCGGTCTGCGCCCAATAGGCAACGTCAGATTGGCTGAAACCAGCCTCCATTGCGCCGCCCTTGATAGCGTTTACGTTCCCCACTGATCCGTTCGATGCGACGGCGGTCGCGACCAGGCCCGGCACCCCGCAGGAGCCACCGTCATCGCAGGCGCGCGACCCCGGAGGATTAGAGATCGCATTCGCGATCAGCCCGCCGATTGGATAATAGGTCCCTGCTGTGCCTCCGGTTCCGATACGGAAGAACGACATTTCTTGCGCGGACGCAATTTGGCTGACTGAGCCGACGACAGCGGCGATTGCCAGAAGAGCCTTGAATTTCACGGTATTTCTCCCTGTTTTTTTCTTACCGAAACGTTAGACGACTTGGCGGCAATCTCGCAACAGCGTGACTTCGAAAAACTGCGATTATCCAACCTTTATTTTCGCTAGGTTCACATCACCACGCGTCGCCAGCGCAAAATCAGTTTCGCAATTGGCCGCATAGGCGACAGATCCTGTCGCAACCGGATGGTAATTATCAACAGAATGTGAAACCCTGATACCTGAGGCGCGTGATGCGCCAAGTCGATCCTTTCGGCGCCCGATCGATCCGCAAATCAGAAAGGGACGCATGTCACAGCCATCTCAACCCGACCGCAATAACGATGAGCGTCGCGAACGCGACGCGCTGGCCGGAGAGCATATCCCTGATCCCGGCATCGAAGCTTTGCCGCAGCCAGAAGGCCCGACGCAGATCATCGAAACCGATTATGAGATCGGGCAGGACAATATCGAGGGCGTCAAGCCGGTCGCATTCGACATCCACAACCCGGTCTTTATGGTTTCTGCCGTCGCGGTTGTCGTCTTCACCGCCGCAACGCTGCTGTTCCCCGATACGTTGGGGCCATTCTTTGCAAGCATGCGCGATGTGGTGACCAGCAACTTCGACTGGTTCTTCCTGATCGCTGGCAACGTGTTCGTTCTGCTTTGTCTTGGCCTGATCCTGTCGCCATTAGGCTCGATCCGCTTGGGCGGCCCGAAGGCCGCCCCTGATTTCAGCCTGACGGGCTGGTTTGCAATGCTCTTCGCGGCCGGTATGGGGATCGGGCTTATGTTTTATGGCGTCAGCGAACCTTTGGGACATTTCACCGCGGCCTTGGGCGGCCCTGTGGTGGAAAACGGCGTTCGAACTGACTGGGCCCCGCTGGACGGCGCGCCGGGGGACGAGCTTGGCGCGCGCAGGCTGGCGATGGCCGCGACGATCTTTCATTGGGGGCTGCATCCTTGGGCAATTTACGCCGTCGTCGCGCTCGCACTTGCGCTGTTTGCCTATAACAAGGGACTGCCGCTGACCCTACGTTCCGTTTTCTATCCGATTTTCGGGGACAAGGTGTGGGGATGGCCCGGCCATGTGATCGATGTTCTTGCGGTCTTGGCGACACTGTTCGGTCTTGCCACGTCTTTGGGGATCGGTGCCGAACAAGCTGCGGCGGGATTCCATTTCCTGTTCGGGTGGAGCACCGCTGATGCGGCCAAGATCATCCTGATCGTCATCATTACTGCGGTGGCGACCGGGTCGGTCGTGCTGGGCGTCGAGAAAGGCGTCAAGCGCCTGTCAGAGATCAACATGGTCTTGGCGCTTATCTTGCTGCTTTTCGTGATCGCGGTGGGACCAACCTGGCAGATTCTGACCGGATTCTTCGGAAATCTGGGGGCATATGTCGTCGATCTTATCCCGCTTTCGAACCCGTTCGGTCGCGATGACGACAATTTCCGGCAGGGATGGACTGCCTTCTACTGGGCATGGTGGATCAGCTGGTCGCCCTTTGTCGGCATGTTCATTGCGCGCGTCAGCCGTGGCCGCACCGTCAGGCAGTTTTTGATTGCCGTGCTGATCGTGCCTTCGCTGATTTCCGTCCTTTGGATGACCACATTCGGGGGAACGGCGATCTCGATCACGCTTCAGGGTTTCTCCGGCGTGACAGATGCAGCGTTGGAGCTTCAGTTGTTCCAAATGCTGTCTCAGCTTCCCTTGACCGCGATCACCAGTTTCGTCGGGATCATCTTGGTCATCGTGTTCTTCGTAACCTCATCCGATTCCGGCTCGTTGGTCATCGACACCATCGCGGCAGGGGGCAAGGTTCACGCCCCCGTCCCTCAACGGATTTTCTGGTGCAGCTTCGAAGGTCTGGTGGCAATCGCCTTGCTGCTTGGCGGTGGGCTGACCGCGCTGCAAGCAATGGCGGTCTCAACCGGCCTGCCATTCACGCTTGTCCTTCTGGGGGCATGCTGGGCGATCGTCAAAGGACTTTTGGGTGAAAGAAAAGAGCTTAAATAGCCCGGTCTAGTAACAGGACCACGGCGGAGTTCTGAATGGCCGACTTTGAACTGGTGGTAACATTCTGGACTTTGGCGAACTTCGCGGCTTTGCCCTTGCCCAACGGCCTGGTCACGAAGCGTCCTGTGGCCAAAGGTCGTATGAGTGTGGTGTTCTTCTTCACGAAGTAAACTTATCATGCCCTAAATTGAATGTGTATGAGATTGTGCCCGGTATACCGACCGTCACGGCGCGGCATGTTGGCCTTCTTTAATGGCGATCAGCCGCTGAACCTAGCGGCTCCGTGCCGTATCGTGTTGGTCGGCCCGCATCAGCAAGCATTCCCTGCTAAGGTTGCTGCGGCGAGCATGAACGGCTGGTTCATGAAGCTGCGCTGCAGCGCCAGACAGAGCCTGACCGTCCGCAATGGGCTCGGAGCAGACCTTCGCGGTGGGCTGGCTTGATGTGGTATACTGTGTCACCAACATGAGGTTGGTGTCGAGGCTGGGCGAGGAGGTTGGAGGACAGAACATGCCTACTGCCAACTTACCTGCCATCCGCGCTTGCCGCCCTGCCTGGAACAAGGGGCGCCTGATAGGTCAGAAACGCCCACTTTTGCCGAAACATGTCTGGGCCATCCGCGTTCGCCTAGAGATCGCCTGGAACCATCGCGACCTTGCCCTCTTCAACTTGGCCGTCGACAGCAAGCTCCGTGGCTGCGACTTGGTGAAACTAAAGGTCGTCGACGTCTACGCTTCCGGCCAGGTCAAGGAACGTGCATCGATCATTCAAAGCAAGACCCAACGGCCGGTCAGGTTTGAGATCACGGAAGGAACGCGGAAATCGCTGTCGCGCTGGATGGAAGAGCCGTTGATGGTCGGCTCGGAATTTCTCTGGCCGGGCCGTTTCCATGAGCGCCTGCACATCTCGACACGGCAGTACGCTCGTCTCGTTCGGGATTGGGTGTCATCCATCGGCCTGGACCCCACATCCTACGGAACTCACTCCATGCGCCGGACGAAAGTCGCGGAGATCTATCGGAAGACGGGGAACCTGCGCGCCGTTCAGCTTCTTCTGGGACACACCAAGATGGACAGCACGGTCCGGTATCTGGGCGTGGACCTAGAAGACGCGCTTGCCATCTCCGAAAGTGTTGAAATCTAATGGACCGGGCCGCCGTCACTGGCGGCCCGTTGCCGACCTTTGCTTCGCCGACTAACGCCGCAGCGCGGCATCATCAGACCGGACTTTCGCTGCGCCTGCATGGGTTCCGAAACATCGAACTCGCACAACGCGGGACAACGAGGTCATGCAATCGCGCACAAAAGAGAAAAACCTAATCGGGATCACATTGGACATTCCTGCCAATATTGCACGATTTTCGGAAAGGTCGCGCGAGCCTCCTATGTCTGCGGGCTTTGGCGGACGGACCGACCTCGCTTTGGCACAGATTTCAGCTCCTGCCCCCTGATTGCGGTCCGGAACGCCGTTGGCGTCATGTTGCGGGCATTGCGAAAGCGGCGCGCGAAGTCGGCGGCATCGGAGAAACCGCACTCGGTTGCGATCAGGCCCACGGGGCTGTCGGTCTGCATCAGCATTTGGCACGCCCGGCCAAGCCGCAGTTGCAGCACATAGGCGCTGATGGACATGCGGGCGCTGCGCTTGAAGATCCGTTGCAGCTGACTTTCGGTCAGATGCACAAGATCACACAGCGGGGCCAGCCGCACCGGTTCATCGTAATGGGCATGCAAATGGTCCAGCACCTTCTGCATCCGCGCCCGGTCGCGCGGCATCTCGCTGACGGTAACCTCTCCGCTGGCCAGCGGCACTCGGTCAGTAGATCCTGACAAGGTCGCAAGGATGGCTTGGAAGGCAATCACCTGATCCACGCTGTCAATCTGACCCAGTTGCAGGATCCGGTCTCGCAATTGCGCCGACGTTTGTGCGCCGAACCGCAATCCACGCCGGGCCTGCGCAAGCAGCGGCGTGACGGGCGAAAGCTCTGGCACCAGACCGATCAGGCTGGTGATCCAGTCACTGGTGAACCAGCACACAATGGCGCGATGGTCGCCGGCAATCTCGATCAGGTTTTGGGATTGAAACGCGTGCGGCAGATTGGGGGCGATCAGGACAAGATCGCCATCGTTGTAGGGCCCGACATGATCTCCCACAAAGCACAATCCGCGGCTGTTCACCGTGAGGGTCAGCTCGAATTCCGGATGGTAATGCCAGTTGAACGGAAACTCTGGCAGGCGGCGGTCGAAGACATGCAGGGACCGGTCCGGCGGGATGGCAACGGTCTCGAAGTAGGGTGGCGATATGGGCATTACATTCAACTGTAGCGCTGAGATGCGGCAATCATACAAGGATATGCGGCAATAGGGAATGGTGCGCGCGGTGAAGGCTTGGCATCTGTGAAGCGGAAACCGGGGAGGACGTGATGCAAACCATTAGGACGGATGTCGCGATTATCGGGTCGGGGGTGGGTGGATCTGCCGTGGCGCATCAACTCGCAGGCAGCGGCGCAAAAATCCTGATCCTCGAACGCGGCGACGATCTGCCGAATGAGCCGCAGAACAGCGATGCAGAGGCGGTTTTCGTCCAGTCCCGATACAAGACGACGGATGAATGGGTGGACGCGAAGCGGGCACCCTATCGGCCCGGTCAATACTACTATGTCGGCGGGCATACGAAGTTCTACGGCACTGCGATGTTCCGGTTCCGCGAAAGTGATTTCACGCACACGCAGATCGATGGCGCCACATCCCCCGCCTGGCCGGTCAGCTACGCCGATCTTGCGCCATACTACGCCGCAGCCGAACGCCTGTATGGCGTGCGCGGCGCGGCAGGTGTCGATCCGACCGAGCCGCCCCGCGATGCCTTCCCCCACGCCGCGATCCCGCACGAGCCGGTGATTGCCGCGCTGTCGGATCGGTTGCGCGCCCAGGGCCTGCACCCATTTGCGATGCCATCTGCAATCGATTATGGCCCCGATGGCACCTGCCGGCGCTGCGGCACCTGCGATGCCTTTGCCTGCCGGTTCGACGCCAAGGGTGACGCGGATAAGCGCGTGCTCCGCCCACTTTTGGCGCATTCGGACGTGCGGCTGGACCGCAACGCAAAGGTTACGCGACTGATCACCGATGGCGAGGGCAAGCATATCGTCGCCGCTGAGGTGCTCCGGTCCGGAGAGATCCTGCGCGTGGAAGCGCAGGTCTTCGCCCTCTGCGCGGGGGCGATCAATTCCGCTCTGATCCTGCTGCGGTCCGCCTGTGAGGCGGCACCGGACGGAATTGCCAACCGGTCCGACGTCGTGGGCCGATACCTGATGAACCATCACCTGACCGGGCTGATGGGGGTGAAGCCTTTCACTACAAACACCACGAAGTTCCCCAAAACCCTGTCGTTGAATGACTTCTACCACGGTTTGCCAGATGATCCCGATGCGCGCGGCAACATCCAGATGCTCGGCAATATCCAGGGTGCGATGATCCGTGCAACGTATCCCAGAACGCCGCGTGCCGCGGCCGACTGGTTGGGCCGCCATTCCGTCGACGTGCTGGCGATGGGCGAGGATCTGCCCGACCGCGAGAGCCGAGTGCGCCTTCTGGACGGTGACCGGGTGCAGGTCGATTACCGCCCCGGCGGGCGGGCCGCCCATGACCGGTTCGTGCGCCATGTCAGGCATGTGCTGCGCCGGGCAGGGTTCCCGGTCGTTCTGCGTCACAGCTTCGGCATTCAGGCCCCCTCGCACCAATGCGGCACGGTGCGGATGGGCGATGATCCGGCGACATCAGCCCTAAACGCCATGTGCCGCGCGCATGATCATCCGAACCTTTACGTGGTGGACGCGGGGTTCTTTCCCTCATCCGCCGCGCTGAACCCCGCCCTGACCATCGCAGCCCAGGCGCTTCGGGTCGGGGCGCATCTACGCAATGCCCGCGCCATCTGAAAGGACACACCCCATGAACTTCCTGTTGCCCCTGACGGGTTCCTTCGCACAACCCGCAGCCGAGAACCCGACCGTCGCGATGATCGAGGCCGCCTACCGCCATCACGGTCTCGATTGGCGCTACATCAACGTCGAGGTCTCGCCCGACGATCTGGCAGACGCGGTGCGCGGCGCGCGGGCGATGGGCTGGCGCGGCTTCAACTGTTCCATCCCGCACAAGGTCGCCGTGATCGACCACCTCGATGGGTTGGGAAAATCGGCCGAGATCATAGGAGCCGTCAATACCATCGTGCGCGACGGTGACCGGCTGATCGGTGAAAACACCGACGGGCGCGGCTTTGTCGCGGCGCTGAAAACGGTCGTGGATCCGGCGGGCAAATCCGTCGTCCTGTTCGGTGCGGGCGGTGCGGCGCGGGCGGTTGCGGTCGAGATGGCGCTGGCCGGCGCCACGCGGATCACCGTCGTCAACCGCAGCGCGGAGCGGGGGCGAGTGGTCGTCGATCTGCTGAACGGCCGCACGGACACGCAGGCAAGCTACACGTCGTGGGAGGGCACATTCGTCGTGCCGTCCGGCTCGGATATCGTGATTCATGCCACATCCGTCGGTCTGTATCCCGACGTCGACGCAATGCCCGACATCGACACCGACAGCCTGACGCCCGAGATGGTCGTTGCCGACGGCATTCACAACCCGCCCCTGACACGCCTGATTCAGGCCGCCAAGGATCGCGGCTGTAAGACCGTCGACGGGCTCGGGATGCTGGTGCAGCAGGGCGTGATTGGAATGAAATACTGGACCGGTGTGGATGTCGATCCGCACGTCATGCGGCAGGCCCTGCTGGATCTCGAATTGTAGATGGAGAAGCGACTGTCTTGGACAGCGTCGGTCATTCTGATCTGGTTGCTGGCTGCCGGAAATCGACCAGACCAAAGAATATGAGGCGTCACGAGACCCGTCCCGATTTCGCTGTATGACAGGATTTTGCCAGAGTGTTTCATTAGTGGAAATGGGCTCGAAGCGGTCGAGCGGCGTGCAGCCAAATCACTTTGGCGGTATAGCATGGCGCTCGCGGCCCAGAGCTGCCGTTCAGTCTCTGGCCGATCTCTGCGGTGCGGCTTCACCAAACCGGCCAATCGTGGATCGCGCAGCATTTTTCCTGCGCCAAGGCCGGCAGAGCGGACCTTCCTGCCGTTCGGTGCATGCGCAGCCTTCGGCGGGTCGAGCGTGGCAATGCGCAGATATCGGACCTGGCCGAGGCCAGCGCCTAACGAAGCGAATGGCCCAATTCACACGTCTATGAGCTGTCCTTCGCTTTCAGATCGACAGGGCTGATCCCTCATACCAAAATCCTGCATGGGCAAAGGAGCTTTTGATTGTACCATGTAGATCAGGGAGAGGTCTGATGATCGAGCGGTATCACGTAGAGGAAATTGCCCACGTCCTGAATGGTCAGGCCTCTGGTCGGGACAGTTATGTGGATGCGTCTTGGCGCCGGTGCGTCGAGCTGTATGGCATGGACCCCACCCGCAACGAGCCGGCCCATATCGTGACCGACACGGAGCTTCGCACCCATCAGGAGCAGGCCGATTGGATGATCGGGGCGGCGCGGTCGAGCTTGCAGACCCTTTTCCGCCAGGTGGCGGGGCAGAATTACGTTCTGCTGCTGACGGATGCGAAAGGGGTCTGCGTAGACTTCTTCGGCGACAGCCTCTTTGCTGATGAACTTCGCGGAGCTGGGCTCTATCTTGGCTCGAACTGGTCCGAGGATCTTGCCGGAACCTGCGGCGTGGGCGCTTGCATCGTGACCGGCGAGCCGGTCACGATCCATCAGGACGATCATTTCGGCAATGCCCATACCGCGCTCTCGTGTACCTCTGCTCCGATCTACGACAGCCTCGGTCAATTGGCCGCTGTGCTCGACATCTCGTTACTGCGCTCGCCGTCCCCGAAAAGCAGCCAGAACCTTGCGATGTCTCTGGTGACAGCGGCGGCGCGGCGGGTCGAGATGGCCAACCTGATGGCGGCGAGCCGTCGCGAATGGGTTTTGAGGTTCTCCTCCAGCCCGGAGTTCCTTGATGTGGACCCGGAGTGCGCGGTTGCCTTGGATGGCTCGGGCCGGGTGATCGGAGCCACCCATGCAGCGATACGGATGCTCTCGCGTGGGAGGCCGTTGATCGGAGAGAGGATTGACGGTCTGCTCGGGATCAGCGTCGACGACCTTCCCAACCTGATGCGTGATCGCCCGACCGAAGAGCGTGTCGTGGCGCTTGGCGATGGCGGTGCGGTCTTCGGTCATGCGATCGCGCCGCAGGCCCCGCGTCGGCCACCGGGGGCGAGGGTCTCGCGCACCTCCGGTGGCGTCCTGACCGGGCTTGCGGGCAGTGATCCCAGCATGGACCGCCTCTTGTCCCGCGTCGAACGGCTCGCGCCGACGGAGGTTCCGCTGCTGCTTTGCGGAGAGAGCGGCAGCGGCAAGACAAAGCTCGCCCGCGCCGTTCACATGGCCTCCAGGCGGGGCGGCTTCGTTACACTGGACTGCGCCGGGATGCCGGCCGATGAGATGGCCTCGGTGATCGAGGCGCAGCCCCGACCTGCGACGCTGCTGCTTCGGCGAATCGAGGACCTTTCTGAGACAGCCGCCCTTGCGTTGCCCGGTCTTCTGGATGCGCATTCCGACCTACGACCGATCGCAACCAGCGGCCTCTCGCCAAGTGCCCTTCTGTCGCACGAGATGCTGTCCTGCGCGCTCTATCACCGGCTCGCCGGGGCGGTCTTCGAGCTGCCGCCGTTGCGCGAGCGGCAGGATCTTGGCTGGCTCATCGAGCGGCTGTTGCGGCGGCGGTCCGGCGGCGAGATGCGTCTCACGCCCTCGGCCCGCGCGGAACTGATGGCCCGCGATTGGCCGGGCAACCTGCGCGAGCTGGGCAATGTGCTCGACGTGGCCTGTGTCCTGGCCGAAGGCGACGTGATCGATCTGCCGGATCTGCCCGAGCCTCCCCGTGCCAGCAATCAGGAGCAGAGCCTTGAGACCGTGCTTGACGCTTGCAACTGGAACATGGCCCGCGCCGCGAGGCGGTTGGGGGTCAACCGCTCGACGGTGCTTCGCCGTATCCGCAAGCAAGGGTTGCGCGCGCCGAGCTGACGCGTTGCGCTGCGTTGCGTTTGCAACATGCTGCGGTGCTGCAATCTCAGGGACAGCCAAAACTGTCGGATTCACGTGGCCGAAGGGCGGGCGCGCTCGCCACACTCTCCTCATCACATTGCCTATGAGGAGGATATGCAATGCTCGACTCGACCATCACAAGCCAGGTGCAAGGCACGCTGGACCGTCTGAACGCCGCCCTGGAGGAGGGCGACGCACAGGCCGCCAGCGCCCTGTTTGCCACCGACAGCTACTGGCGTGACCTGGTTGCCGTGACCTGGAACCTCAAGACCGTGGAAGGGCCCGCAGGTGTGCAGGACATGCTTGCGGCGCAGCTCAGACACACGGCGCCCGGCAGCTTTGCAATCCAGCAGGGCGAGCTTCCTGCAGAGGACGGCGGCGTCATCACCGCCTGGGTCACGTTCGAGACCGCCGTTGGAAGGGGCTGGGGCCTGATGCGCATGAAAGATGGCCGTATCTGGACGCTGCTCACCGCGCTGCAGGAGCTGAAGGGCTTTGAGGAAAGCCGGGGCAAACGCCGCCCGATGGGGGCCGAGCACGGCGCCTCCAAGAACCGCAGGTCATGGACCGAAAAGCGCGAGGCGGAGGCAGCAGAGCTCGGCTACACCGAGCAGCCCTATACCGTGATCATCGGCGGCGGTCAGGGTGGCATCGCGCTTGGCGCACGGCTGCGGCAGCTTGGCGTTCCGACCATCGTGCTCGACAAGCACGACCGTCCCGGCGATCAGTGGCGGTCGAGGTACAAGTCGCTCTGCCTGCACGATCCGATCTGGTACGACCACCTGCCCTACATCAAGTTCCCGGACAACTGGCCGGTCTTCACGCCCAAGGACAAGGTGGGCGATTGGCTCGAGATGTACACCAAGGTCATGGAGATCAATTACTGGACCCGCTCCGAGGTGCAAAAGGCCAGCTACGACGAAGCCAGCGGCACATGGGAGGTCAAGGTCAACCGAGACGGCGAGGAGGTGACTCTGCGGCCGACCCAGCTGGTGCTTGCGACGGGCATGTCGGGCAAGGCGAACATGCCGACCTTTCCGGGAATGGAGAGCTTCGAGGGCACCATCCAGCATTCCTCGCAGCATTCCGGCCCGGATGAATGGACCGGCAAGAAGGTGGTGGTGGTCGGCTCCAACAACTCCGCTCACGACATCTGCGCCGCGCTCTGGGAGGCGGACGCGGAGGTGACGATGGTGCAGCGGTCTTCCACCCATATCGTG
Source organism: Paracoccus caeni (assembly GCF_016629665.1). GTDB lineage: Bacteria > Pseudomonadota > Alphaproteobacteria > Rhodobacterales > Rhodobacteraceae > Paracoccus > Paracoccus caeni. The sequence continues at coordinate 7,056 of NZ_JAEPRQ010000012.1, read as the reverse complement.
AAATCCGACAGTCTCATGGAGATCGGCCTTGGCGCGCTCTACTCCGAGGAGGCCGTGGCCAGCGGCATGACGACCGAGAAGGCCGACATGGTTTTCGCCTCGTTGCCCTACCGGATCATGCACGAGTTCCAGATCCCGCTCTACGACCAGATGAAGGAGCGCGATGCCGAGTTCTATGCCGGGCTCGAGAAGGCCGGTTTCGATCTCGACTGGGGCGATGACGGTTCGGGCCTCTTCATGAAGTACCTGCGCCGCGGGTCCGGCTACTACATCGACGTGGGTGCCAGTCAGCTGATCATCGACGGCGAGGTGAAGCTGGTGAAAGGACAGGTGGAGCGCTTCGACGAAACCGGCGTGGTGCTGTCGGACGGCACGCATCTCGATGCCGATCTGGTGGTGATGGCGACGGGCTACGGCAGCATGAACGGCTGGGCTGCCGATCTCATCAGCCCGGAGGTGGCCGACAAGGTCGGCAAGGTCTGGGGACTTGGCTCCGACACCACCAAGGATCCCGGCCCCTGGGAGGGCGAACAGCGCAACATGTGGAAGCCGACCCAGCAGGAGAACCTCTGGTTCCACGGCGGCAACCTGCACCAGTCGCGCCACTACTCGCTGTACCTGGCGCTTCAGTTGAAGGCCCGGATGGAAGGCATCGACACCCCTGTCTACGGCCTTCAGCAGGTGCATCACCTGTCGTGATGCACCACGCGCCCGGCCTCTCCTCCCGCCGGGCGTACCCTTTCTGACATCGGAGAAAAGACATGAAAGCAGCACGTTGGCATGGCGTGAAGGACATCCGCGTCGAGGACATCCCGGCGCCGAAACCCGGCCCGGGAGACGTTGGGATCAAGGTGGCGTGGACCGGGATCTGCGGCAGCGATCTGCACGAATACCTGGCGGGGCCGATCTTCGTGCCCGTGGACGAAGACCACCCCCTGAGCCACGACAAGGCGCCGATCACCATGGGACATGAGTATTGCGGCACGGTCACCGAGCTGGGCGACGGCGTCACCGACCTCGCGATCGGCGACCGCGTCGCGATCGAGCCGATCTTTGCCTGCGGGACCTGTCCGGCCTGCCTGGAGGGCAAGTACAACCTCTGCGACAGCCTCGGCTTCGTCGGCCTGTCCGGCGGCCATGGCGGTTTCGCCGCGCACAGCGTCGTGCCCGCGCGCATGGTCCACAAGATGCCCGATGACCTGTCGATGGAACAGGGCGCCCTGGTCGAGCCGGCTGCCGTTGCCCTCCACGCCGTCCGGCTGTCCAGGATCAAGGCGGGTGACAAGGCGGCCGTCTTCGGTGCCGGGCCAATCGGCCTTTTGGTGGTCGAAGCGCTGCGTGTCGCGGGTGCGTCGGAAATCCATGTGGTCGAGCCATCCGAGGTGCGTCGCCAGAAGGCGCTCGATCTGGGCGCGACCTCGGTCATCGACCCGACGGAGAGCGACGCGGTCGACACCATCCGTGCCGCCACCGGAGGGGTGAACGTCGCCTTCGAGGTGACGGGGGTCCCACAGGTGCTGCCTCAGTGCATCGACGCCACCCGCCACGAAGGACAGGTCCTGATTGTGTCGATCTGGGAGAAGGAGGCATCCTTCCAACCCAACACGGCCGTTCTCAAGGAACGCCAGCTGCAGGGGACCATCGCCTATCGCAATGTCTACCCCGCGGTCATGGCGCTCATGACACAAGGTTACTTCAGCGCAGACCAGCTCGTCACCAAGCGCATCGCGCTTGACGACATCGTGGCGGAGGGCTTCGAAGCCCTGGTCTCAGAGAAGTCCCACGTCAAGATCCTAGTCGAGGCGCCTGACTGATGGATTGAAAGGCATACCGTCCGGCCACCTGATCGACCAACGGTGGCCGGTGTATACTAGCTGTGCGGAGCGGGCTTACAGGCACTCTTCAGAAGACAAAGTGACGTGTGCGCCAGTCGTCTTTCCCAGGCTAAAGCAGACCCAAGAGCGACTTCCTGCCGAGTGGAGTGGGGGTCTGTGGCAAAACTTTGCCAGCGCTGGATCGGAGCGTCGAACGTCCGAACGTTTTTCATAGAACTGACCTAATGCCAGTTAACTATTAAAGTGTGATAGCCGCGATTTTCTGCCGTTTATACGACTTGGAGTATCTCCATGGGCATTGAACCCGTTCCCCGGCCCTTTCCCAAGCGTCCCGAGCCGCCCGCGCAGAGGCCCCATCGGACTGCTGAACCGACCGCCCGGCAGATCCACGCTCCGTCACCTCAACCTTCATCTGCCCACGCGCCCCAGCAACCAACGCCGGCACCTAGTCCGCAGCAGCCTGCACAAACCGGTCCCGATCCCGAGGCCGCGGCAGTCCAGATAACACCTGGGATCAGCCCAGAGCGGCAAGCTGAGATCGACCGTTTCGTGGACGAACACGCTAATGAGACGCGTCGAAACGACGGATTTTTTGGTCTAGGTGCCCACGACGAGCAGAAAGGAGGTGACAATATAACCGCCGCCCTGACGAGCGAAGGTGACCTTGGTCCGCTGACTCCGCAGGAACGCAACTACCTGGCACAGCAAGCCTTTGCTGCATGGAGTGAGACGGACAACGTCGACGCTTGGAACGATGCTCAGGCAGCTTTAGCGCCAAACCCTGACAACGGGATCGAGGGCCATCCACAGGTGGTAAGCGCGCTCAACACAGCCGCGGCGAATGCGGTTGGCGCAAGCGAGGCCGCATCGGTGGCGCGGGGCGAGACCGACGCCGATTACGACCGCAGCGCACTGGACGCCGCCGTGATCCGCGATGCAGCACAGACCAATCCTGTCGCCGTAATTGAAGCCTTCGAGGGCGCGGAGACGCGCCTCGGCGTCATTGCGGCCACGTGGGAGAGCAGCGAACAGGCCCCGCTTCTAGCTGCAGTCGCCGATGGCCGAGTCGATCTTGCTATGGCGAAGCCGATGGTCGAGGCGATGCTGGTGCAGTCCTTTGACGATTCCGGAATGCGCGACAGCGAATGGTATCGGCAGATGGGCCGCGCACTCGGCGCGGTCTACAACCCCGGTGACACACCTTTCGACGTTCTTACGCGCGATGCCGCCATCGAGCGCATGGAATACATCCTGCAAGGCGGGTCGCACATGGCCTACACGGTCCTGGGCGATCAACAGCCGCCGGAACTGCGGCTGGCTTTGGCGCAGCAGATGGCCACCGATCCCGCGTTCACTGTCGACTCCACCGCCGATGGGCTGGAAAGCCCAGTTGTGGCAGAGTGGCTGGGTGAGACAGCGACCGCTGCTTACCGCTCGCGCGGAACCGGGACCGAACAGCTTGCCGGAGAGGCGCTGCGCAACGCCATCGGTCAGTCAATGGGTGTCCAGCCGGACAACCTGCCGCCTGAAGGCGATGACAGCTGGATGGACCAAGGGGTCAACTACCAGTTCTACGGCGCCGACAACGAGCAGATCAACAATGTTGTCGAAGCGCTGACCGCCGCGAATGGCGGGCGCGAGCCAGTTGACATGCAAATCGTGCCGGTCACCGTGACCAAGCAGGGCGAGGGGGCGATGACAGTCCCAGTCTTCCGGATTGAGACTGAGGACGGGACGCGAATCGTCGATCACGAAGGCAATCAGTATGACAGTGTTGCCGACTGGGAGCAGACCAACGAGCTGCCGGAAGGCGAGATGGCCTATGTTGAGAGCCTGAACCTGGTGAATGACAGTATCGTCACCGGCAACACCCCCGATGTCGCCGATACGACTTGGGAGCATGTGCGGAATGTCGGTAACGGCATCGCCATGGCCGCGGGCATCGCAGCGCTCGGCGTGCTTGTGGTGGGAACGGGAGGTACCGCGGGCGCGATCCTGCTGGCCGGGGGTGTCGGTGCTGCGGGCTGGCAGGCCACGCAGGTCGGCATCGACATCGCCGATCGCGCCGACAAGGGCCATGATCTGACCGATCTGAGCGATCCCGAAACGCGCGGACAGTGGCTGGAACTCGTCGCCAGTGGAGCAAGTGCGGTCGGCGGGGCCGGGGCGCTGTTCGGTGCCGGTCGCATGGGCGCCGTCGCCGCACGTGGCTTTGCCGCCGCGAACGTTACCGGAACGGCGGCCGATACCGCCGTCGTCGGTCACCAGTTCGGCCAGTTGGTGACCAACTGGGACCAGATGTCGACCGGCGACCGGGCGAGCGCAATGCTAAACCTCGCCTTTTGGGGTGGCGTCACCACCGCCAGCGCTAGGGTCGGCGGCGGCAAGTTCAGTGATGCCTATAACTTCAACGCCACGGCAAATCAGCTGCAGTTCGGCACACCGTATGCGGTGCAGCAGAATGCCGACATGGGTAGTGAGGTGCGGGTCAGGCACGAGGCAACCGCCACTGGTGGACGCCGCTATTGGCTCGAGGCTGGTCCCAATGCCACCCGCGAGGAGATCGCCTTCCATTCCGGTATCGCCGCCGAGATGGAGCGGACGACCAACCTGTCCGCTCGGCTGCAGGGGCTGCTTCAGGGCACCGGCGACGCACCCCGGCCGGGTACGGCAGCTTGGGAAGCCCAGTTCGAACTGCAGAAGATCGACACAGAACTGGGCCAGCTGGCCGAGCGGGCGGCCGGAACGAACCTCACCGCCGCTGAGATGGGTGCCATCAACGCCCGGCGCGAGGAGTTGGGTCAGGCGCTAGATTTTCAGCAGAACCGCATGGCCAATGCCGAGGCCGACCCAAACGGCTGGGTTGCGCGGCTTTCGACTGGCAACCAACTGGCCGAGCGGGCCGGGCTCGACCTTGCCACCATTATCGCGGATTACAACAGCAGTCGGCCGGAAACCGAGCATTTGAACTCCGCCGATTACCAGATCGTCCGGGCGCCGGGCAGCGAGGCGCGGATCAATCAGCTGCTGAGCCGGGATGGGCCACTGACGCCAGCTGACCTCAAAGATCTTCTGGAAATCCGGCGGGTTGATTCTGGCGCGAACACACCGGGGCTGGTGGTGCAGATCGGCGCTGAGGGCGCGACGGTCTCGCTTCACCACAAGCCGCCGCGTGGCAACCATAGCGTCGGCGACCTGTCGTCCTCCGCGCAGCAAGGCTACGATAATTCGACCGGGACCACCAACCGCGACCGGGCGTTCGACGCCGTCGAGGCGATGCGCACCGGGGCCAGCCCGCCGATCTCGAACGCCGGCGGCACGAACAACGGGACTGCGGGCGTGGTCATCGGGCCAGACGGCCAAGTCTATTCTGGCGTCAATTCGCACAACTATAGCGAAGGCGAAGGCACGGCACTGCAACGCAGCTGGGCCGATCAGCTCGGTTATAGTACCCATCCGTCCGAGCGCCTCGATCGTTCAACGATGTTCCACGCCGAGGCTAATGCGTTGATGAACATGCATGCCGAGGTCACAAGAGACCCGGTCACGGGCCTGCCTGGCGCACCAGGGACCAAGCTGCCGGATGGCTACAGCGAGGTGACGATCTACGTGGATCGTGAACCTTGCTTTAATTGCAAGAGCGAGCTTGGACGTCTCGCACAGGAGATGGGCATTGAAACGCTGACCATCGAGACGGCGGATGGGAATGTCTACACGTTTGAAGGTGGACAGCTGGTGGGGGTTTGAAATGATGTATGAGCTTACTACAGCAGAGCTATGGCCCCGCCAATCACCGCTTGGCGTCTATGAGGCTGTCCGCCAAGCGCTTCTCACCACCGACTTGGGAATCTGGAGAAAGCTTTCGGTTTTGCTCATCCGCCCGAAAGCACCGCCGCCAGAAATTCCGGATCTGAGATTGGGCATAATTTGGGCCGACCCCTACGGCTTCTCGATAATGTGGTTCCGTAAAGGTGGCGAGGCGATCCGGGATCAGAGAGAAATGGTATCGGTCGGCGACGCCTCGCGGCTGGACGAGTTCATTGATCACCCGGTCGAGGACGCGGTCTGTGTTGGGTCCTGCGTGTCGGGCGAGATTGCGGCTCGCGTGCTTGAGGACTTCGCCCGCAACCCGACGGTGCTCTCGGGCGCCGTGCAGTGGCGTCCGTCTTCTACGCTGAACTATCCGCTGGAGGGCTGACGCTACGCTCGGCGGATGGTGTTCTGACTGCCCTTGAGCGGCCGTGCCAGCTCAGCAATGCTGCGCACCTCCTGGTCACGCAAGCGGAGTTTTCTGTAGCAAGTGGCGATGCTGCTGAAGGGATGGATTGGCGTCCACCGCAGCTATGACAACGCGTCGGCGGAAACGATCTGACCTACTCCCCAACTTATGGACAAATTTCCGGCTGATTTAAGCTACTGCCTGGGCCTGCTATCAGTTTCGATGCTGCTGAAGTAGACCACGCCGGGCGGCAGCTTCGAGGAAGGCCAATACGCAACATGCGGTGTTATCGCCCGGTTTCAGATCAAAACTCGTGCGTCGGATGAGGATCAAATGCTAAACAGGCAGTCATGCAGAATATTAAGAATTTCTGTATATTCTTGTTATTCTAACAGACGGAGGGCCCGATGCGAGAGTTCGAAGCAGCAGACCTAACCCGGACGGCAGGCGATCTATTCGAGGCCGCGACCGTCGCTCCGGTCGCCATAACCGGGCATCGCAAGCTTCGCTATGTTGTCATGTCGATGGAACGCTACGAGGCGCTCACGGGAAGAGCCTATCATCAGATTGCTGTTGATGTGGCCGAGATGTCGGAAGAGCTTGGCAAAATCTTGGATAAGGGCCTAGAGGATCATTTCCGTGACCGTTGATATCCCGAAGGCTGGCCAAGTCATGGAATACCACTATCTCTGACGGTGGCAGGCTGATTAGAAGGCGGCTCCATAACTTGTTTGTCCAGCACGCAGGGCAGCCCTTGCGCGGCGGTGGATCTGCCAAGCCCGTGTATGTCTGACAGCTTTGACGCGAAGGCGAGAAGTATGGAGACCTCATCTATCGCAGTGGTTCCCGCCATCGCAGTTGCAATGGGTTCGGCGAGTTGTGCGGAAAGCCGACCGACAGCGGGGCGGCGTGGCAGCAGCAATCCGCCGGAGCAGCCGGTCGTAGCCGGGCGTTGGAGTCGCTTTTTGCTACCACCCTTCCGCATCAGCCTGAAAGCGCTAC
>NZ_JAEPRQ010000011.1 GCF_016629665.1 Paracoccus caeni | reverse complement strand
GTAGCGCTTTCAGGCTGATGCGGAAGGGTGGTAGCAAAAAGCGACTCCAACGCCCGGCTACGACCGGCTGCTCCGGCGGATTGCTGCTGCCACGCCGCCCCGCTGTCGGTCGGCTTTCCGCCCGAACGGGTCAGTTTGGCGACGATAGTGTATCTCCCTCTGCCGCACCGGCAAACGGCTGCTCTATCCCGCAGAGCGGACATTTGGCATCCGACACAGCAACGCCTCTGCGTGTGAGTCAAGAATCTCTGGCGTCTGATGTCAGGCTTTCGAGAAGAATTATGTTCCTGTAATGTTCTTGAAATGGAGAATCAGTCTACACCCTCCGCACTGGCACTGAGCGATGTGTTCCGCCTTGTCCCCAACCGTATGCACGAGGCCGAGGGGGCGGGGCGGCGGGGCTTTGCAGTCTGGCAGGCGCTGCGACATGCCGAGGCCCCGGTCTTCTGGGTCATGCCTGCCTATCAGCCTGATCTTCCGCTGCTTTGGGGAATCCCCTCGGCTCTGGGGCAAAGGCTGCATCTGGTTCTGGTCCGCTCTGAAACCGATCTCTTGTGGTCGGTCGAAGAGGTTCTGCGCGCCGGGTCTGCCGGGCTGGTCATCGCCGAGCCGGAAAAGCCGATGTCGCTGACGGCGGGACGGCGGCTGCAACTGGCGGCTGAGCGGGGGCATACTACCGCGTTGATGCTGATCCGCGATGGGGCGGGGTCGAATGCCTGCGAGACGCGCTGGCATTGCGCGCCGCGCCCCTCGGACGGGCGGGTCGCGTGGCATGAATGGCGGCTGTTGAAGAACAAAAGGGGGGCGGGCGGATGCTGGACCGTGGCATGGGACGGGCTGCGCGAGACGGAAGCGGTCGTTGCCGTTGGCGGGTAGAAGATGGCGCGGGGATCAGTGACGGGCTTGCCGGGTCGGGGAATGCGGCATATCTTTTGCCGACGGTGTGGCCCGCGCCGCCCCCCTCCGCCGGGGAAGCATTGCAGATGCAGGGTCGAAGGATGAGCCATCCATTAAGGCATTCGCATAAGGAGGGGTTGCGTTTTTCGCCGGTAATGGAGGTATCCACATGCGGCTATCCGCACCGATCCATCATCTGAAACGCCGGGCACGGCTGTTGTCCCGGACCGAGGGCATCGCGCTGCACGAGGCGCTGGACAGGGTTGCCGAGGGCGAGGGTTTTGCCTGCTGGAGCCTGCTTGCAACGCGCTGGAACGGTGCGACCCCGGCCCAGCGTATCCTGTCGCGGCTTGAACCGGGCGATCTGCTTTTGCTGGCGGCGCGTCCGGGGCAGGGCAAGACACGGCTGGGATTGCAGCTTCTGCTGGAAGCGGCGGCAGAGGGACGCGAGGCGGTCTTTTTTACCCTCGAATATCGCGAGGACGACGCGCGGGCGCGTATTCGTGCGCTGGATAAGACGGGGGTGGGGGACCGTATAAGGATCGAAGCCTCGGACCGGATCAGTGCGGGCTTCATTGCCGAGCGTCTGTCCGATGCAGCGCCGGGGCAGGTGGTCGCCGTCATCGATTATCTGCAAATTCTGGACCAGCAACGAAGCAAGCCTCCGCTGGCGGATCAGATGCGGGCATTGCGTGATCATGCGCGTCGCACGGGCACCATCTTCGGTTTGATCTCGCAGATTGACCGCGCGTTCGATGCGGCCTGCGGCCAGATGCCGGGAATGCAGCATCTGCGGCTGCCGAATCCGGTCGATGCGGGCACGTTTTCCAAGGCGTGTTTTCTGCAGGGGGCGGAGATGCGGTTTCAGGCGCCAAATCGTCCAAGCGAGGTGGTGAGTGGCGGAATGCAGGGGAAATCTTGATGAGTCTGGGCGAATATCTTGTGACCGAGCCGCATGTGAGCGAGTTTCCGAACCCGATGCAGCTTGAGATCGGCGACAGGGTGCGTGTCGTCGAAAAATCTCAGGGGCCGGACTGGCCCAACTGGTATCTTTGTTCTGTAGAGGGGCAGGCATCCGGTTACGTGCCCGGACAGATCCTTGATCATGGTGCGGATGGATTGGCAACGATCCGCGAGCGTTACACGAACAGGGAACTGACCGTTGACGCGGGCGAGATTCTAAACGGGATACGAAAGCTCAACGGTTGGCTTTGGGCCAGGAGGGTCAGCGACGGGTTGACCGGATGGGTGCCGCTGTCCGTGGTGAAGGAATCTGCGGGCGGATAAGTGGTGCCGCCGGGTTTTGATACGACGATATGCGGCAACGCCCGACCCCCGGTTCAGAGGCGGGCGGGATGCTTCAGTGCGGAATGTGGATTGGCAAGGTGAAGTTGTGGGCAGCTTCGTTAAGGCCATCCGGGGGATGAGGGTGGCTTGCCGGATGAATGGCGGAAGGGGTCTTCCCTGCGATGTCACAGTCCCACCGACGGGAATATGGCAGAACTGGGGCAAGGCATTTTGTCTATCGCCGCGCGCATTGCGGGGGCAAACACCAGTGAGCCGCTACCGGCGCGCTCTCGCAGCGAATGGCGCTATCTGCTGGTGAGACGAAGATAGCTGTCGAAGATACCCCTTTGCGGACGCATCGGGGTATCATGCTGTGGCTATTCTATCCTGATCGGCTGGGTAAAGTGATAGACTGCTTCGGTCAGTTCCGCTGGTGCCGCGGGGCACCTGCCTGCGCGTTGTGCGGCCCGCGCTGCTGCCTGATCGATTTCCGGGTTACCAGAAGAGCCGACAATCCCCTGGACTTCCACGTTACCGTTGCGCGATACGACAAGGCTCAGCGAGACCGTTCCGCCTCCGCGGACTCCGCGCGGCGACCGAACGCGGCGATTGATGCATCGCTCGATTTGTCCCGCCCATCGCTGAAGCGCGTTCGCCCGTTGTTGTGGACTCGGGCCACGCTGGCCTTCGCCCGCGTTCCCTCGAGGGACCGGAGCCGGGGCCTGTTGACGCTGCGGCTGCGGCTCCTGACGGGTCTGGCGTTGCGGTTCGGGTTCGCGGCGAGGTTCCTCGCGACGCGGTTCAGGCTCCGGTTCCGGCTCTGGCTGAGGGTCCGGGCGGCGGGTCGGGCGTGTCGAGGCGCTGAGCGTCAGTTCGGGCGTCGATTCCACCTCGGGCGGGGTGACTTCCTCGACCTGCGGTTCCGGGATCAACTCACTGAAATCGGGTGCTTCGAGTTGCTGCAACTCTGGCAACACGATCGGCTCCGGCTCCGGCTCGGGTTCAGGCTCCGGTTCGGGCTCAGGCTGGGGTTCCGCCTGAGCTTCCTCGACCGGCTCGGCGGCTGGTTCCGGTGCAGGCATCAGATCGACGAAGACCGGCTCGGGCATGCCCGGAGGGGCGGCTGCCTCGGCCTGGCGTGTCAGCCAGACAGCAAAGCCGATATGCGCCGCCAGAACCAGCGCTCCCGCTGCGCCCCACAGAACGGTATCGCGCGCGATGGTGGCGGCGCGCTCGCTCATGGCGTGGTTGCTCCTACTGCGGCGGGAGCGGGCGTTTCTGCGACCGGGGCTGTTCCTTCGGGCGTGGTCGCCGCGGGGGCGGCGGCGCCCGTTTCGAGGCCGACCAGCGCGATCTTCAGATAGCCGGAATCGCGCATCGCGTTCATCACCTCCATGAGATCGCCATAGGCCACCTCTTTGTCGGCGCGCAGGAAGATACGCTCTTCCTTGTCGTTCTCGGTCGCGACCGCCAGCGACTGACCAAGACGGTTCAGCGGCACGTTGTCATTGCCGATGTTCAGCGTCTTGTCAGGCTGCACCGTGACATAGATCGGCTGATCCGGGCGCTGCTGCGGTGTGGCGTTCGAGACCGGCAGATCGACATTGACATCGACCGTCGCCAGCGGAGCGGCAACCATGAAAATGATCAGCAGGACCAGCATGACATCGATGAAGGGGGTGACGTTGATCTCGTGGTTCTCGACCAGATCGTCGCCCTGTGATTCGCGGATACCGCCAGCCATGGCGTCAGCCCTCCGAGACGGGGTTCGCAGTCGGCGCCGCTGCAGCCGGGGCGATCCCGCGGAAGTCGAGATCACGGCTGACCATGCGGCGGACGCCAGCGGCGGCGTTGGCAAGGCGCAGGCGGTAGCCGGTGATCGCGCGGGCGAAGACGTTGTAAATGACCACGGCGGGAATGGCGGCGACAAGGCCGATGGCGGTGGCCAGCAACGCTTCGGCGATGCCGGGGGCGACAACGGCAAGGTTGGTCGTCTGCGCCTCGGAGATGCCGATGAAGCTGTTCATGATCCCCCAGACGGTGCCGAACAGACCGACGAACGGCGCGGTCGAGCCGATGGTGGCCAGAACGCCGGTGCCGCGGCTCATGGTGCGTCCGGCACGGGCCTCGATCCGCTCCAGATGGCTGTCCACGCGCTCTTTGACGCCGTGATCGCCTGCCTGATCGAGGGCCGGGGCCGAGCGGCCATATTCATGCGCGGCGGCACGGACCATGCGCGAGACGGGGTCGCGGCGGTTGCCGATGGCCGACAGGGCGGCGGGCAGGTTCGCGGCGCGCTCGATCCGGCGGGTGCCGGACTGGACGTTGGCACTGGCGCGCCACAGTTCCAGCACCTTCACAAAGAACACGGTCCAGGTCACGACCGAGGCGAAGGCAAGGCCGATCATCACCGACTTCACCACCCAGTCCGCAGCCTGGAACATGCCCATCGGCGACAGGTCATGCGGCAGGTTCGGGTCGCGCTCATGCGTTTCGAGGATCGGGGACAGCGCGTTCTGAATCGATTGCGGCAGGAAGCCGGATTCCTCGGCGGGTTCTGCGACAGGCTCTTCGACCGCAGCGGGTGCGGGTGTAGCCGGAGCTTCGGCGGCAGGCGTATCCGTTGCCGCATCAGTTGCGGGAGTATCAACCGCAGCAGGCGCGGTGGCCGGGGATTCTGCGGTGGCGACAGGAGCTTCGACCGGGGCGTCGGTTGCGGGGGTCTCGGCTGCCGGAGCCGGTGCTTCGGTCGCCGGTGCTTCCGTTGCCGGTGCGGCGGGGGCATCTGCGGCGGGCGTTTCCGCTGCCGGTGTCTCGGCGGCGGGGGTTTCCGCAGCGGGTGCCGTGCTTTCAGGTGCCGTCGGCTCGACTGCCGGGCTTTCCACAGCGGGGGCGGCAGTCTCGGTTGCCGGGGTCTCCGGGGTGGAGGCGGCGGGCGCGGTCTCGGTCTCGGGCGTTGCCGGGGCCTGCGTTTCGGCCTGCGGAGCAGCCGGGGTGGTGTCCTGAGCAAGGCTCGGGCCTGCAAGCAGGCAGGCAAGCGTTGCGACGATCCCTGCGCTGAGGCGCGGCAGCGGCGTGTTGGTCATGACGTTCCTTGTCTCATTTTCCGCATCGGACGTGTCGCAGGCTGTCAGGAACCGGACTCCAGCAGGGCCAGTCATATCCCAGAGGCGACTCGAGCCGGGTATCGAACGTCGGGGTAAAATTGTCAACTATTCCACGGGGTGCAGTTTATCACAGGCGGATTTTCCGTCGCGAAACTTCCTCCTGTTGATGAAAACCGGGAAAAATGACCGATTTCAGGGCTGGTCCGACAACATCTTGCATGGCTATATTAATCTGACTAAAGCTCTCGGGATAACGGCAAAGCCGAGTCTTCAAACGATCCGAGGTCACAGCGTGAACCAGATAAGCCCCGAAAAACTGCGTGAAATGAAGCGCGATGCGACCGTTCGCCCCTATGATCTGGCGCAACAGCTTGGCCTGCCCGAAGCGGCGTTGGTCGAAGCAGATCTGGGCCACGGGGTCACCCGTATCGATGCCACGCCGGGTCGGCTGATCCCCGCCGTCACCCGCCTGGGCGAAGTGATGGCACTGACGCGCAACCGTTCCTGCGTGATCGAGAAGATTGGAACCTATAACGATTTCCACGACGGCGATCACGCGGCGATGACGCTGGACCCCGAGATCGATATGCGGCTCTTCCCGCGTTATTGGGTCTATGCCTATGCGGTCGAGGTCGAGCGTGAAAACGGAACCGCCCGGTCAGTGCAGGTTTTTGATGCCGCAGGCGATGCGATCCACAAGGTGCATCTGCGGCCCGAATCCGATCTGGCCGCATGGGAGGCGCTGAAAGCCGAGCTTGCCGCCGAGGATCAGGAACCCGCACAGGAATTCGCGCCGCGCGCGCCGCTGGAGGCTGCGCGGATCGCCGAGGACAAGGTCGAGACGCTGCGCGCCGAATGGGCGCGGATGACCGACACGCATCAGTTCAACACGCTGGTCCGTCGGCTGAAGATGAACCGGCTGGGCGCCACCCGCGCGGTGGGTGAGCCTTGGGCGCGGCCGCTGGCGGTCGAAGCGGTGCAGGTGCTGTTCGACCGGCTGCAGGCCGAGGGTCATCAGATCATGCTGTTCGTCGGCAATGCCGGTTGCATCGAGATCCATTCCGGCCGTGTCGAGACGCTGAAGCCGATGGGGCCGTGGCTGAACGTGCTGGATGACCGCTTCAACCTGCATCTGCGCGCCGACCATGTGGCCGAGGTCTGGCTGGTCGAAAAGCCGACCAAGCGCGGTAATGCCGTCTCGGTCGAGACTTTCGATGCCGAGGGGCAGCTTATCTTCCAATGCTTCGGCATGCGTCCCGAAAAGGGTGGCGATGCCGAAAGCTGGTCGCGGCTTGTCTCTGAACTGCCCGTGCCTGAAACCGTCTGATCGGGGGTCCCGCCATGTATCGCCCAGCCTTTGTCGCAGCCGCGCTGCTGATCGCGCAGCCTGCTTTTGCCGAAAGTTATCCCGACGCCAAGCGGGTTCTGACGATTGGCGGCTCGGTCACCGAAATCGCCTATGCTTTGGGTCAGAAGGATCGGGTGATCGCGCGTGACAGCACTTCAAGCTATCCGCCCGAGGTGAACGATCTGCCGGATGTCGGCTATGTCCGGGCGCTGTCGCCGGAAGGCGTGTTGTCGGTCAATCCCGACCTGATCCTTGCGGAAGAGGGTGCAGGCCCGCCCGAAACAATGGCGGTACTGCAAGAGGCCGGGATTCCGATCGAGCTGATCCCGGCGGTCAGCAATTCCGACGAGTTGATCGCCAAGATCGAGGCCGTGGCCGATGCGCTTGGCGTGCCCGATACTGCAGGCCCGACCGTCGAGGCGTTGCAGGCCGATCTGGCCAAGCTGTCGGAGGCGACGGTGGATCAGGACAAGAAGAAGGTGCTGTTCATCCTGTCGCTGCAAGGGGGACGGATCTTGGCCTCGGGGCAGGGAACCGAGGCTGATGCGATCATCCGTCTCGCCGGGGCCGAAAATGCGGTTCAGGGTGTCGATGGCTACAAGCCGATGAGCGACGAGGCGATTACCGCCGCCGCGCCCGATGCGATCCTGCTGATGAATCGTGGCCCGGCAAGCGAAAGCACGACCCGCGGTCCATCAACCGTCAGCCATGACGCGGCGGATGAGGAATTGTTGTCGATGGCGGCGATTTCGACCACTCCGGCGGCGGCGACGAAGACGATCATCCGCATGGACGGGCTTTATCTGCTGGGCTTTGGCCCGCGCACGGGTCAGGCCGCGCTGGAACTGCACAACGCCATTTACGGGGATTCCTGATGGTGGCCGTCGCGCCCCCCGAGCATCGGATTGCGGGCGACCGCGACCATCTGGGGCGCGCGGCTTGTCTTGGCCTGCTGTTGCTGCTGGTTTTCTTCGCGCTTTTGTCGCTTGGGCAGGGGCCGTCGGGCGTTTCGGCGCCGCAGGTGCTGGCCGACTGGCTTGCCGGGCGAGAGGTGGCGACGGTCGATCAGGTGGTGATGCTGAACATCCGCCTTCCGCGATTGCTGACCGGGATGCTGGTCGGCGCGTCGCTGGCGGTGTCGGGTGCGGTGATGCAGGGGCTGTTTCGCAATCCGCTGGCCGATCCCGGTCTGCTGGGGGTCAGTTCCGGCGCATCGCTGGGCGCGATAGCCTCGATCGTGCTGGGCGGTCTGCTGCCGCCTGCGATTGCCGGGATTTTCGGTTGGTATCTGGTGCCGGTCGCAGCCTTCGCCGGAAGCTGGATTGCGATGGTGGTTCTTTATGGGATCGCTACGCGGCACGGGCGGACTTCGGTGGCGACGATGCTGCTGGCCGGGATCGCGCTGGCCGCGATGATCGCGGCAGTGGCGGGGCTGATCATCTATTACGCCAATGACGCGCAATTGCGGGATCTGACCTTCTGGGGCCTTGGCTCGCTTGCCGGATCAAGCTGGACCAAGCTGTCGGCCGCCGCTCCGATCATTCTGCTGTCACTGGCGGCGATGCCGATGCTGGCGCGGGGACTGAACGGGCTGGCCTTGGGCGAGGCGACGGCGGCGCATGTCGGTATCCGGGTGCAGCGGACCAAGGCCATTGCGATTCTGGCGACAGCAGGGGCGACCGGCGCCTCGGTCGCGGTTTCGGGCGGCATCGGCTTTGTCGGAATCGTGGTGCCGCATCTGCTGCGGCTGGTGATCGGGCCTGATCATCGCTGGCTGCTGATCAATTCGGCGCTGCTGGGCGCGACGGTGCTGATCGCTGCCGACATTATCAGCCGTCTTGTCGTCGCCCCTGCAGAGCTGCCCATCGGCATCATCACCGCCATGTTCGGCGGGCCGTTCTTCATGTGGGTGCTGCTGTCGAACCGCCGGGTGTTGGACGCATGAACCTGACCGCGCGCAATCTGCATGTGATCCTTGGTAGCCATCCGGTGCTGCATGGGGTTGACCTGACCGCGATGGCCGGGCGGCTGACCGCCATCATCGGCCCGAACGGATCGGGCAAGACGACGCTGCTGCGCGCCCTGACCGGCGAACTGCGCCCGGCAGTGGGCAGCGTGACGCTGAACGGGCAGGACATGGCGCGGCTTCAGCCCGAGACGCTGGCCCGCAGGCGGGCGGTGCTGCCGCAGCAAAGTGCGCTGAGCTTTCCCTTCACCGTGGCCGAGATTCTGCGGATCGGGCTGATCGCCCATGCCTGCGACGATGTCGAGGCACGCGCGCTGATCCGCGCCGCCTTGGCCAAGGTCGATCTGCCTGAACATTCGGGCCGCTTCTATCAGGAACTGTCCGGCGGAGAGCAGCAGCGCGTGCAACTGGCCCGCGCGCTGATTCAGGTCTGGCAGCCGGTGGGCGATCAGGGACCGCGCTGGCTGTTGCTGGACGAGCCGGTCAGCAGTCTGGACATTGCCCATCAGTTGACGGTGATGCGGCTGGCTAAGAACTATGCCCGCGCGGGCGGCGGCGTGATCGCGGTGATGCATGACCTGAACCTGACGGCGATGTTCGCCGATCATGTGTTGCTGATGCAGCAGGGCCGCGCCTCGGCCGAGGGACCGACCGAGACGGTCTTGACCGACCGGCTGCTGTCTCAGGCCTATGGCTGCGATCTGCGGATTCGGCATGCGCCCGGCGACGGGGTCTGGCTGCTGCCGCAGGGGGCGGTTGTCTGACCACGACAGGGTGCTTGCACGGCCCGTGAGGCTGGGCGACAGTCGGGGAATGAGCCGCCTTCCCGCCATCATTCTTGCCGGAGGTCTTGCCACCCGCATGGGCGGCGGCGACAAGCCGTTGCTGCCGCTGGCCGGGCGGCCGATGCTTGCCGGGATCATCGACCGGATCGCGGCGCAATCGGACCCGGTGGCGTTGAACGCGAATGGCGATCCGCAACGCTTTGCCGAATACGGACTGCCGGTGCTGCCGGACGGGCTGCCGGGCTTTCCCGGTCCGCTGGCCGGGATACTGGCCGGGATGGACTGGGCGGCAGGGATCGGCGCAGAGGCGGTCGTCTCGGTCGCCGGGGACACGCCCTTCTTTCCCGTCGATCTGGTCGCCCGGCTTCGCGATGCGGCGGGGCCTTCCGGGCTGGTGCTGGCGGCGGGGCGGGACGCACAAGGGCAGGTGGTGGATCACCCGACCTTCGGGCTGTGGCCGGTCGCGCTGCGCGATGATCTGCGCGCGACGTTGATCGCCGGTCAACGGCGGGTGCGCAGCTTCGCCAGCCGATATGCGCCGGGGCTGGCGGTCTGGGATGCAGACGGCTTTGATCCGTTCTTCAATATCAACACCGCTGAAGAACTGGCGCAGGCCGAAGTCATGGCCGCTGGAGCGCGTTGATGCCAAGTCATTGCGCCAGTTGAAAAACCTGCATTTCGCGGATGTCTCGGATCATGGATTCCACCAAATCTAAAGTAAAAAACTCAGGCATTATAACCTGACAAAACTAGTCAACCATTTGTTTTTTATGATTTTTTTACGCGCATCTGTTGACAGTGCCGGAAACCCGCCTTAGATATGGTTTCAAGATAGCCAGCCAGCAGATGCCAGCCAGCCATCATCATCCCGACATTCTGGAACTCCACCCAGCAAGGCCACCTATCGGCAGCCAGCGCGGCAGGGTTCAGATGTCGGTTTTTTTCATTCGCGGGATCGGAACGGGGCAATGACGGCACATCATCACGCGGATGACGCCAGTTGCCTGTTTTGCCGGATCGCTGCGGGCGACTTTCCCGCGCATGAGGTGTTTCGCGATGACCGGATCGTCGCCTTCCTCGATATAGGCCCGATTCGCGACGGGCATGTGCAGATCATTCCGCGCGACCACTATGAAACCTTCGACGAACTTCCCGCCGATCTTGCGGCAGCGATTATGTATCTGGCGCAGCGTTTGGCGCGCGCGCAGAAGGCGGTGTTCGGAGTCGGGCGCGTGGGGTTTCTGTTCACCGGGGGCGACATCGCCCATGCCCATGCCCATCTGGTGCCGTTGGTCGAAAAGACCGACATCACCTCGCGCCGATATATCGTCGAGGATAAGCTGACCTGGCGCGACCTGCCCCGGCCAGAGCGTGGGGCGCTGCGCCAGACCGCCGAGGCGCTGTCGGTGGCGCTGAAGGATCAGCCGGATAGCTGAGCGCGGATCGGGCAGATCGTGGTTTTTCGGCGATCTAAGCCCTGCAGATGTGCCATCGGCATTGTCAGAACGCGCCGCGGTGCTATAGCTGAAACCCCGTTTCGCAGGTCCAGCCTTTTGCCCGATCCCGCCCTCCGCACTGGTTTCGTCTCACTGGTCTCTGCCGGACCGGGCGACCCCGAATTGCTGACGCTGAAGGCTGTCCGCAGATTGGCCGAGGCGCAGGTGGTGCTTTACGATGACCTTGCTTCGGGCGCGGTGCTGGATCACGCGGCGCCAGAGGCGCAACTGATCCCGGTCGGGAAACGCGCCGGGCGCCCGTCGGCCCGGCAGGAGCATGTGAACCAGCTTCTGGTGCAACATGCCGAGGCCGGGTTGCGCGTGGTGCGGCTGAAATCCGGAGATGCGGGGATTTTCGGGCGGCTGGAGGAAGAACTGATCGCCCTGACCGCAGCCGGTATCCCTTTCGAGATCGTGCCGGGGGTCAGCTCGGCCAGCGCGGCGGCGGCTGCGGCGGGGATTCCGCTGACCCGGCGGCTGACCGCAAGACGGCTGCAATTCGTTACCGGCGCGGATGTGACGGGCAGGTTGCCCGCCGATATCAACTGGGCCGCGATTGCCGATCCGGGTGTGACCACGGTGATCTTCATGGGGCAGCGCAGCTTTCCCGAACTGGTGCGGGGCCTGCGCGAGCACGGACTTTCCGGCGATACACCCGCGCTTTTCGCCGAATCCGTCGGCCATCCGCATCAGCGGCTGATCCGCACGACCATCGACGAACTGGCCCGGATGATGGAAAAGGCCGAGGTGTCGCAGCCGGGTCTGATCCTCTATGGCCCGCTGGCCTTCGATGCCACGCCGCAGATCGGCTGAAGCGGTTAAAAGTCAACGAAAACTTACTTCAAAAGCGCCTTAGAACCGGCGCGACAAGGCAGGGGATTCGGGCGCATTCTCAGCCCTGTCCTGATCCATTCCTGCGGCTTTCAATCCTGCTGACGATACATGCTCACCTATCGCCACGTGGTCACATACGGGACCACGCAACAACGCTGGCTGTCCCGCGTCACTGACCTTGCTTCGACGGTCATTGACGGACAGACATTGCTGTTCTCGACCAACGGGCCGGGCGGCGGGCTGTCCAGTTTTCGGCTGAACGGACCAGATGTGCCGCTGTCACCGATAGCGACGCTCGGATTTCCGGACAACTTTACCTATCAGCGCCCGTCGACGCTGACGGTGCTGTCGAAGGCTGGCGACAATGTCCTGCATCTGGGCGGACTGGGCGGGGCCGAGGCGTTGGCTGCGGGTGCCGTCGCCTCGGGCGCGCTGACTGATTTTGCGCGGCTGTTTCAGGGCACGCAGATCGGAACCGGGCTTTCGACCATCGGCCAGTTCGAGGCGGGCGGAACCAGCTTCGTCTATTCCTCGCATCAGAAATCGCTGCAACTCGACATTCAGCGGCTGAACAGCAATGGCAGCCTGACCGATATCTCGTCGCGGATGCTGGTGGCCAAGGATGCGCTGCAAGGGGCGGCGCTGGATCAGATCGTCGGCCTGACGGTGGGGGGGCAGAAAATCCTGATCGCCATATCGGGTCTGGGCGATTTCATTGCGACCAATCTGATCTCGCCGGCGGGGGTGATTACAGGCGGGTCGATGCATCTGGGCACTATGGGGGCGGGCTATGCGGTGCCCTCATCCATCACGGCGATGCAGTTCGGTGGGCAAAGTTTCGTGGTCATGGGCGGGGCCGGTTCATCCTCGCTCACGGTGTTTCGCGTCGGCGCCGATGGCTCGCTGACCCGAACCGACCATGTGATCGACCAGCTCGGCACACGTTTTTCAAGGGTGGATGAGCTGGCAAGCGTCACCATCGACGGGCGCGCCTTTGTCATTGCGGGCGGCGCGGATGAAGGGGTCAGCCTCTTCACCCTGACGCCGGACGGTCGGCTGATCCATTTGCACAACATCGTCGATACATTCGGCACCACCCTTGCCAATATCGGCGCGATCGAGGCGGTGTCGGTGGACGGCCGCATCATGCTGTTCATCGCCAGCCGAACCGAGACCGGGCTGACGCAGATCATGCTGGACCCCGGCCAGATCGGCCTGACCGAACGGGTCAACACGGCCGCTTTCACCGGCAGCGCGGGAAATGACATGCTGCTGGCCGCGCCCAATACCACCAGCCTGAGCGGCGGGGACGGAG
Source organism: Paracoccus caeni (assembly GCF_016629665.1). Lineage (GTDB taxonomy): Bacteria > Pseudomonadota > Alphaproteobacteria > Rhodobacterales > Rhodobacteraceae > Paracoccus > Paracoccus caeni. Next base: position 77,114 of record NZ_JAEPRQ010000011.1, on the reverse strand, counting down.
ACGATCTGCTGATCTCTGCCGGGTCGGCGATCACGCTGAACGGCGGCAATGGCGCGGATATCTTTGCGCTGCTGCCAGCGGCAGGCGTGATCCGCATTATGGATTACGAACCGGGCATCGACCGGCTGGACCTGTCGATGCTAGGCACGATCCGCAGCATCATGCAGCTTAACTTCGTGCCCCGCGATTGGGGGATGCGGATCGTCTGCCGTGACCTGGTGGTTGAGGTCCGCACACGCGACGGCACCCCGCTGCAACCGTCGCATTTCACCAATGACATGTTCAGGATGCCGCATCACTGGGGCCCGGATCTGGACCCCGAGGTCAAGCCGCCCGATGTCGGGACGGTAGGGAAATGGGTCATTGGCACGCCTGCGGCCGATCAGCTTCTGGGCGGCGCCGGAGCGGATCAGATCTATGCGGGCGCGGGTCACGACACGGTCTCGGCGGGCGCGGGGAACGACACCATCGCCGGCGAGGATGGCAATGACCTGCTGCGCGGGCAGGACGGTGACGATTCGATCCGCGGCGGCGGTGGCTTCGACATGATCCACGGCGATTCCGGCAACGATCTTCTGCTGGGAGAGGCGGGGAATGACACGCTTTATGGCGGGATCGGCGATGACACCTTGCGCGGCGGAACCGGGCATGACGCCCTGAATGGCGGCAGCGGCAACGATGTTCTTTACGGCGAGGGCGGAAATGATCTGCTGTCGGGTGGCATCGGAAACGACCGGCTTGAGGATTTCTCGGGCAACAACACCCTGCTGGGCGGTCTTGGCTTTGACACCCTGATCGCGGGGGCGGGGATTGACCTTCTGCGCGGGGGAAATGGCAACGACCAGCTTCGCGGTGGTGCGGGTGATGATGAACTGCGTGGCGAAGTCGGCAACGACATTCTGTCGGGCGAGGATGGGAATGATGGCCTCTGGGGCGGGATCGGCAATGACCGGCTTTTCGGCGGTGCCGGGAACGATACGCTTTATGGCGAGGCCGGGAATGACTGGTTGGAGGATTTTCTGGGCCGGAATGTCCTGATCGGAGGTATCGGCAATGACACCCTGAGGGGTGGCACCGGCTGGGACCGGCTGGAGGGTGGCGCTGGCAATGACCTGCTGCAGGGTGGTGGCGGCAATGACACCTTGCGCGGCGATGCGGGGAATGACCGGCTTGAGGTTCAGGCGGGCAACAACCGGCTGGATGGCGGCTCGGGCCATGACACGCTGATTGGCGGCACCGGGCCCGACACTTTGCTGGGGGGCTTCGGCAATGATCTTCTCAGCGGTGGCGGCGGGAATGACCGGCTGAACGGCAATGGCGGCAACGATACGCTGAAGGGTGATGCGGGCAACGACTGGCTGGAGGATCTGACCGGCAACAACCGGCTGGAGGGCGGGACCGGGGACGACACGCTCAAGGCTGGCGCGGGTTCCGACACTTTGCGCGGCGGTGCGGGGAAAGACCTGTTCTATGGGGGCGATGGAAACGACCATCTCTTCGGCGATGCGGATAACGATATTCTTTACGGCGGCGCCGGAAACGATGTGCTGGAGGGCGGTTCGGGCGATGACCAGCTATTCGGTGACAGTGGCCGCGATACGTTGCGTGGTGGTGCGGGGAATGACAGCTTGCATGCCGGGACCGGGAACTCTTTCCTTGATGGCGGCGACGGCAACGACATCCTGCGGGGGGCTGCAGGGGCGGACCGGCTGATCGGAGGAACCGGGCGCGACAAGCTTTATGGCGGCGGCGGGCATGACGATCTGTCGGGCGGGGTCGATCACGACAGCCTCTATGGCGGCTACGGCAACGATACCTTGCGTGGTGACGACGGCAACGACCTGCTGGACGATCAATTCGGTAACAATGTCCTGCAGGGCGGGACCGGCAATGACCGGCTGAATGCGGGGCCGGGCGCTGATCGTTTGTCGGGAGGGGCTGGCAATGACAGCCTCAATGGCGGGCCGGGCAATGATCGTCTGGATGGGGGTGCGGGCACGGATACGATGGTCGGCGGGCTTGGCGCGGACACCCTGATCGGAGGGTCCGGGAATGACATTTTCCGCTATCTGTCCCAACAGGACAGCCGACCCGGCGCAGAGGCGGATCTGGTCATCGACTTTCGACCGGGGCAGGATCGGCTGGATCTGGCCGCGCTGAACCTGACCTATATCGGCGAAGGCGATTTTTCGGCCAGACGGCAATTGCGCTGGACGCACGAAGATCACGACACCCATATTCTGGCCGACCTGAATGGCGATGGCCGCACCGATATGATGATCGTGTTAGAGGGGAAGCTGCATCTCGACGCAGATGACTTCCTGCTTTAGCGGCTCAGCCGCGCGACCGCCCAACTGGCCGCGTCGGCAACGGTCGCATCGGCATCGCCGGTCAGGGACCGCGCCACCGGCGCCAGCCGCGGATCGGCGGAATTGCCGATGGCATAAAGCACGTTCCTGACGAACCGATCCCGACCGATCCGCTTGATCGGACTGCCCGAGAACCGCGCCCGGAACCCGGCATCGTCCAGAACCGCCAGTTCCGCCAAAGGCGGCGCACCGACAATGCCGCTATAGCGCATTTCGGTGCCCGCCTGCGCGAACTTGTTCCACGGACAGACCGCCAGACAATCGTCGCAACCATAGATGCGATTGCCCATCAGACTGCGCAATTCGGGATCGACGGGTCCTTTGTGCTCGATGGTCAGATAGGAAATGCAGCGCCGCGCATCCAGTTGATAGGGCGCGGGAAAAGCGCCGGTCGGACAGGCGTCGAGACAGGACCGGCATGACCCGCAATGCGATATTTCGGGCATATCCGGCGGCAGCGGCAGCGTGGTGAAGATCGAGCCCAGAAAGAACCAGCTTCCCAGATCGCGCGACAGCAGGTTCGTATGCTTCCCTTGCCAGCCCATCCCGGCAGCTTGGGCCAGCGGCTTTTCCATCACCGGCGCGGTATCGACGAAAACCTTGATCTCTTCCCCGGGACATTGCTCTATCAGCCAGCGGCCCAGCCGTTTCAGCCGCTTTTTGACCAGATCGTGATAATCCCGGCCATGAGCATAGACGCTGACCGCCGCCCGATCCGGCTGATCCAGCACCGCCAAAGGATCATGCTCGGGCGTGTAAAGCTCCGCCAGCACGATCACTGAACGCGCCTCGGGCCACAAAGCCGTCGGATCGCCGCGCCAGTTTATCCGCTCGGCCATCCAGCCCATCTGCCCATGCCGCCCGGCGTCCAGAAACTGTTGCAACCGCTCGGCAATCTCGGGCGTGGAACCGGGCAGCGTCACCCGCATTCGCGAAAATCCCACGGCCTCGGCCTCGGCGGCCAGCCGCGCTTTCATGTCCGTGGCAGAGATACCCTCGGGGGGCCCGGGGGGCGAAGCGCCCCCGGCCGTCGCGGGACGCAGCCGCGCCGCCCTATCCGAAGTCGAGCTCGGCATAATGTGGGGCCGGGTGGATGCCGGGCACCTGATCCGCGAGGATCGAGCGGAAGGCCGGGCGCGATTTGATCGTCGCATACCAGTCGCGCAGCGTCTCGGAGCGATCCCAGTCCACGTCCGAGATATAGTCGAGGCAGGAAAAATGCGCAGCCGCCGTGAAATCGGCCAGCGACATGTTCGCCCCGGCCAGCCAGCGGCGGGTTTCCAGCAGCGAGGACAGATAATCGATATGTTCCTTGATCGCGCGCAGCCCGTCCTTGACCACGCGGCTGTCGGGATAACCGGCACGGGTGACCTTCTTCCAGACGCGCTCGTTCAGGATCGGCGACGTGACCTCGGCGTTGAATTTGTCGTCGAACCACGAACACAGCCGCCTGACCTCGTGCCGTTCCAGCGGAGCTTGCGGCATCAGCGGAGGCTGCGGCACCGATTCATCCAGATATTCGACGATGGCCTGACTTTCGGCCAGCATATTGCCGCGATAACGCAGCACCGGCAGCTTGCCTGCCGGGTTGCGGCGGCGAAGCTCGGGCGGGTTTTCCCAATAGCGTTCCTCGACCAGTTCGACCTCGATCCGCTTCTCGGCCAGCACCAGCCGCACCTTTCGGCAGAAAGGCGACAGGGCGGTGTGGTAAAGGCGCGTGGTCTGGGTATTGGTATTCATTGGTCGCTTCGGTCCCTTTGTCGCAACGGCGACTTGATACGCCCGCACCGGGGCCGTTTCAACCGGAACGCGGGATGTCAAAGCAAGCCGCGCGCCCATCCCGCGCAATCGTGGCCGCGCCATCGGCAATTGCCCGCGACCGGCGCGAGGCCTGATGCGGGCTGCGCGATTTCGGAGCGGGCAGGATCGCCGCCAGCCGCGCCGCCTGAACCGGGGTCAGCCGGTCCGCAGTCGTGCCGAAATATTCGCGCGACGCCGCGCCGATGCCGAAAATCCCCGGCCCGAATTCGGCCACGTTCAGATAGACTTCAAGGATCCGCCGCTTTGACCAGAACGCCTCGATCATCGGCGTAAACCCGGTTTCCAGCGCCTTGCGCGGCCAGCTTCGCTTCTGCCACAGGTAAACGTTCTTCGCGACCTGCTGGGTGATGGTCGAGGCACCGCGACTGCTGCCCGAATTCACCACATTGCGGATCTCGGCCATGTCGAAACCCCAATGCAGGCAGAAATTCGCATCCTCTGCCGCCACCACCGAACGCAGGAAGACCGGCGCGATATCCTCGATATCGACCCATTCCCGGTCGGCGATCTGATGCTGCCGCCCCTCAGTCACGATGGTCCATGTGGTCGGCGGGTTGATCAGCGCATAGATCAGCACCATCACCACCATCAGCCCCAGCATCCGCGCTGCGAACCAGCGCAGCCAGACCATGACACGACGCAGCGGTCGCCAGCGGCGGACCGCTTTCTTCTCGACCGGCTCGGCGGCGGGGGGGCTGAACAGGATGCGCAGGACCATGGTTCGGCTTTGTCACGCGCGCCGCCCTTGCGTCAAGGTGAACCCGGCGGTTTCGACCCCGAACCGCGCCGGTGGCTGCGTTTCCCGTGCATCAACTGCGGATACCAATCTTGTTACCGCGCCGCCGAAACACTTGCGTTTTGACGGAAACGCAATGCATAAGCGCCCCACTTATGCGTTATTCAAATGGTGTCGATCGCCGATGAGGCTGACCCTGATCCTGATGATGATGGTCGCGTTCGTGACCATGACCGTCTCGACGGCTGGGCAAAGCTTTGCCGGATCGACCTGTAGCTCGCAATTGCAGGTGGCGGACATGTGCTATGCCGTCGCGGTTCCTGCTGCGCAAGCCGACCCCGCACAGAAGGCCGGTTCCTCCTGCATCGATCTGACATTGCCGCAAAACGCGGTCGTGCCAATCGAAGTGGCCGCCCGGCCCCTTTCGTTCGCGATTCAGCGGATTTCGTCGGCCGTGTCTCAGCCCTTGGTGCCGTTACCGCCTCCACGCGCCGCCTGATCGATTATCCGTTCGATACCGGCCCGTTTTTCTGGGCCAAAACAGGCTATTACTTGCGCCGCAGAAGACGGACGCAACGCATTGGAGACTAATATGAGCTATCAAACCACCACCACCGCCCGCCCCCGTCTGCAATCGCTCTATGACGCGATTGCGCCTTTTACCGTGCTGTATATGCGCGCCATCGCCGGGATCGCTCTGATGGTCCATGGCTGGCCGAAAATTCAGGCACCGATGGGCAATATCGATATGGTGCAGGGGCTTGGCTTCTATCCGGGCTGGCTGTTCTCGCCCGCTCTGGCCGCGACCGAGTTCTTTGGCGGCCTGCTGCTGCTGATCGGCCTGCTGACCCGTCCGGCCGCACTGGCCGCATCTTTCGTGCTGCTGATCACGGTCTATTTTCACTGGGTTAAGCTGGGTCAGGGCTATTCCGGCTCGGAACTGTCGCTGATCTGGGTCGGCGTGACCCTGTATTTCGTCGCTCATGGCGGTGGCCGCTATTCGGTCGATCGCGCCATCGGCAAGGAAATCTGATCGAGGGTAACGGGGCGGCCCGCGATGGGCGCGCCCCTTTCCATCCCGAGCCAAAGAAAAACGCGGCCCCGCAAAGGGCCGCGTTCTGCTTTCATTAGGGCGAGTTGCCTGCCTTATTCGGCGGGCACTGCCATGTCCTCGACCGCCATGATGGGATGGGACAGCCGCGACAGCATCTCTTTCGGGCAGATCTGCAGGAACAGGGTCTTTTGATAGTCCCAATCCTGCAAAATCTCTTCGGCCCGGCGTGACCCGGTTTCCTTCAGGTGCCGTTCGACCAGCGTTTTCAACTGGTTTTCCCAATGCTCCTGCGTGACCGGGCACATCACCAGCGTCTCATCGTTGATGTAGTCGCGGGCGACACCTTCCGGGTCATAGAGATAGGCCATCCCGCCGGTCATCCCCGCACCGAAGTTGGTGCCGATCCGGCCAAGGATCACCGCGACGCCGCCGGTCATGTATTCGCAACCATTGGTGCCGCAGCCTTCGATCACCACATTCGCACCCGAATTGCGGACCGCGAACCGCTCGCCCGCGCGACCGGCGGCGAACAGGTAGCCGTCGGTTGCGCCGTAAAGCACGGTGTTGCCGATGATGGTGTTGTCCGCCGCGACCAGCGGGCTGGACATCGGCGGGCGCACGACGATGGTGCCGCCCGACAGACCCTTGCCCACATAGTCGTTGGCATCGCCCGACACTTCCAGCTTCAGCCCCGGCGCGGCAAAGGCGCCAAGCGCCTGACCCGCGCTGCCGGTCAGACGGATCGTCAGGTGATCCGGTTGCAGATTGTTCCGCATCCCGAATTTCTGCACGATCAGCGAAGAGGTGCGCGTGCCGATGGTCCGCAGCGTGTTGCGGACGGCATAGGACAGTTGCATCTTCTCGCCATCCTCGAAGAAGCGGGCGGCGTCCTTGACGATTTCGCTGTCCAGCGTCTCCAGCACGGCATTGCGCGGTTTCGAGCGGTCATAGACGATCTTGTCCCAGCCATCGACGGTGATCAGCAGCGGGTTCAGGTCCAGATCGTCCAGATGCGCGGCACCGCGGCTGACCTGCGTCAGCAGATCGGCGCGACCGATCACCTCATCAAGGCTGCGCGCCCCGATATTGGCAAGGATCTCGCGAACCTCCTGCGCGTAGAAGGTGATCAGGTTGACCACCTTGTCGGCGCTGCCGGTGAACATCGCGCGCAGGCGTTCGTCCTGCGTGCAGACGCCGACCGGGCAGGTGTTCGACTGGCACTGACGCACCATGATGCAGCCCATCGCGATCAGCGCGGCGGTGCCGATGCCGTATTCCTCGGCCCCCATCATCGCCGCCATGACGATGTCGCGGCCGGTGCGCAGCCCGCCATCGGTGCGCAAGGTCACCCGTTCGCGCAGGCGGTTCATCGCCAGAACCTGATGCGCCTCGGTCAGGCCCATTTCCCACGGCAGGCCCGCGAATTTGATCGAGGTCGCGGGCGATGCCCCGGTGCCGCCGTTATGGCCCGAGATCAGGATGATATCGGCCTTGGCCTTGGCCACGCCCGCCGCGATGGTGCCGACGCCGGAGCCGGCGACCAGCTTCACCGTGATCTTGGCGCGCGGGTTGATCTGCTTCAGGTCATAGATAAGCTGCGCCAGATCCTCGATCGAGTAGATATCGTGGTGCGGCGGCGGGCTGATCAGCGTGACGCCCGGCGTCGAATGCCGCAGCCGCGCGATCAGCGAAGTCACCTTCATGCCGGGCAATTGCCCGCCCTCGCCGGGCTTCGCGCCCTGCGCCACCTTGATCTCCAGCTCTTCGCAGGCGTTCAGATATTCGGCGGTGACGCCGAACCGGCCCGAGGCCACCTGCTTGATCTTGGCGCAAGGATTGTCGCCATTCGGCAGAGGATGGCTGTGAGCCGGATCCTCGCCGCCCTCGCCGCTGTCGGATTTCGCGCCGATGCGGTTCATGGCGATGTTCAGCGTCATATGCGCCTCGGGCGACAGCGCCCCAAGCGACATCCCCGGCGTCACAAAGCGCTTGCGGATCGAGGTGATGCTTTCCACTTCCTCGATCGGCACCGGCTTGCCCAAGGGCTTGATGTCCAGGAGATCGCGGATATGGATCGGCGGGTTGGCCCGCATGGTCTTGCTGTATTGCTTCCACAGATCATAGGACGCCTTGTCGCAGGCCATCTGCAACATCTTCATCGTATTGGCTTCCCAGGCGTGTTTTTCGCCCGAGCGGCGCAGCTTGTAGAAGCCGCCGACCGGCAGCAATTCGACATTGCCCGCATCGCCCGCCTGATAGGCCTTGCGGTGCAGTTCCTCGACCTTGGCCTGAAGCCCGTGCAGACCGATCCCCGAGATACGGCTTTGCATGCCGGGGAAATATTCGGCCACCATCGCGCGGGACAGACCCACGGCCTCGAAGTTCAGACCGCCGCGATAGGACGACAGGACCGAAATCCCCATCTTCGCCATAATCTTCAGCAAACCGGCATCCACCGCATCGCGATAGCGGCGCATGTTATCGACCAGCGAGCCGGTCAGCAGGCCTCGATCGATCCGGTCCTGAATCGAATCTTGGGCCAGATAGGGGTTCACCGTGGTCGCACCACTGCCGATCAGCACCGCGAAGTAATGCGGATCGATACATTCCGCCGAACGCACGTTGATCGAACAGAAGGTCCGCAGCCCCTTGCGCGTCAGCCAGCTATGCACAGCACTGGTGGCAAGGATCATCGGCACGCCGACCTTATCGGGGCCCTGATGCTCATCCGTCAGCGCCAGATGCCCGGCACCCGAACGCACGGCATCCTCGGCCTCGGCCCGGATCCGGGCAAGGCTTTCGGCCAGCGCCTCGGCCCCGCCATTGGCCGGGAAGGTGCAGTCGATATAGGTCACCGCCTCGCCGAACATGCCGATCATCTCGCCGAATTCCGCATTCGCCATGAACGGGGTTTCCAGCATCAGGATCTCGGTCTGGGCGCTGCTTTCATCCAGCACGTTCTTGAGGTTGCCGAACCGCGTCTTCAGCGACATCACCCGCGTTTCGCGCAGGCTGTCGATGGGCGGGTTCGTCACCTGAGAAAAGTTCTGGCGGAAGAAGTGGCTCAGCGGGCGATACTGGTTCGACAGAACCGCAGGCGGGGTATCGTCGCCCATCGAGGCGATCGATTCCTTGCCATCTTCGGCCATCGGCGACAGGACGTGTTCCAGTTCCTCCAGCGTATAACCGGCAGCCGATTGACGGCGGCGCAGCTCTTCGCCGTTGAAATGGGCGTTTTCGGGCAGATCGTTCAGGCCCGGCGACAGATGCACGATCTTGCCGACCCATTCGTCATAGGGCTGGCTGGAGGCCAGTTTGTCCTTGATTTCGCTGTCGTGGTACAGCTTGCCGTCCCACATATCGACCGCGATCATCTGCCCCGGCCCAAGCGCGCCCTTTTCGACGACATTGGATTCGTTGACCGGAACCATGCCGACCTCGGACCCCGCGATCAGCAGCTTGTCGCCGGTGACGACATAGCGCATCGGGCGCAGCCCGTTACGGTCCAGACCGCCGCAAACCCAACGGCCATCGGTCATCGCCAAAGCGGCAGGACCGTCCCACGGCTCCATCACGGCGTTGCAATAGGAATACATGTCCCGCCACGCCTTCGGCATGTCGGTGGTGGCATTCGACCACGCCTCGGGGACCAGCATCGTCTTGGTCATCGGCGCATTCCGCCCCGAGCGGACCATCACCTCGAACACCGCATCCAAAGCCGCCGAGTCCGACGATCCGGCAGGCACGATCGGCTTGATATCCTCGGCCATGTCGCCGAACGCGCTGGAGGCCATGCGGATCTCGTGGCTTTTCAGCCAGTTGAGGTTGCCCTTCAGCGTGTTGATTTCGCCGTTATGGGCCAGCATGCGGAACGGCTGGGCCAGCCACCATTGCGGGAAGGTGTTGGTGGAATAGCGCTGGTGATAGATCGCGAAGGCGCTTTCGAACCGCTCATCCTTCAGGTCCGGATAGAACTCGGCCACCTGTTCGGCCAGCATCATCCCCTTGTAGATGATCGACCGGCAGGACAGCGACGAGAAGTAAAGCTGCTGCACCTGTGCGGCAACGGCCGCCCGCTCGATCCGGCGGCGGATGATATACAGCTCGCGTTCGAACTGGATATGATCGATGTCCTTTTCGCAGCGGATCAGGATCTGTTCGATCTCGGGGCGGGTGGCATTGGCCTTTTCGCCCAGAACGGCGGTGTTCACCGGCACATGCCGCCAGCCATAGATGTAATGGCCCATCCGCAGCACTTCGGATTCCACGATGGTCCGGCAGGTTTCCTGCTGGGCAAAGTTGGTCCGCGGCAGGAAGACCTGACCGACGGCGATCATCTTCGCGGGATCGGGCTCGTGACCCGTGCGGCGGATCTGGTCATGGAAGAAGGGAACCGGGATCTGCACATGGATGCCCGCGCCATCGCCGGTCTTGCCATCGGCATCGACCGCGCCGCGGTGCCAGATCGCCTTCAGCGCATCGATGCCCGCCTGCACCACCTTGCGGCTGGCCTTGCCCTCGACCGACACAACAAGACCCACGCCGCAGGAGGAATGTTCATCCTCTTCGCGGTAAAGGCTGTTTTCGGCCATCCATTCCCGCTTCGCGGTCTCGGAGACGAGCCATTTTTCGTCAAATTCAGCCATTGATGCCTCCTTGGGGTGAGCCTGGGTTGGTTGATGAGATTTCAGGAATTGGTGTGATGCCGCGATCTTGTGCGTTCGAGATCGCAAGAACGATGGTGTGCCACAGCCACAAGGCGATCAGAGCGATGGGGAACATGACAACATCGACAATTAAAGCGTTGCTGAACGCGCGCGCGGACCCACTGCTCGCAATCTCGCCAGACAGGGTTCCCAGACCGTTGCTGCTAAGAAATGCCAGCCACCAGATGATGAACAGCTTCGGCAGCGGGGTGTCGATCGGACGGTCCGGCGAAATCGAGCTGTTATAAACTTCGCGTATCGCCTGATACGGCTTGAAGAGATTCGCGATGGGTATGAAGTGCCAGCCCACAGCCCAGCCCGGAGAGATGCGGTCGCGACGGGGCGCAATGATCGCCGCGTTCCTTGCCGCGCGATAGATCCAGAACCCACTTAATATGAAGGCGGAGACATAGACCGCGATATAGGACAGCCCGACGACGTTCACGGTGTTGTCCAGATCGTCTGCACGCTGAAGCGAGACTTCTTCTGCAAACGCACCCGAATCTCTCTCATCTACGAAGCGCGCGAGGCGCAAGGATATATACAGATATCCGACCTCGCAGACTGCCGCCGCGATCAAGGCCCTTGATATCCACCGCTGCAGGCCGCCCAGCGGCGTCAGATGAAGTGGCTGCCTATCCTGCATCTGCCTGCACCTCGGGCGAGAGGCGCTCGAACCGCGCCATCATCTCGTCGCAATCGAACTGCGGCACGGTCTCGCCAAAGCCGTCCTCGCCGGGAAAGGCGAACAGAACCGGGCTGTCATCGCTTTCGAACTTCTCGCCGGTCCAGTCGGCCATGCTTTCGGTGCCGCCAAGAAAGCGGCCCATTTCGCGGCTGATGAACTGGTTGCCGCTGCGTTCGATCAGCAGATCGCCATTGGCGTTGAAGGTCTTCAGATGGAATCGCGTCTGTTCCAGCTCGACGCCGTCAATGGTCGTCTTCTCGCCGGTCAGCTTGTCAAAGCCGATATTGCGCAGCCGCTCGCCGGTGCTGGATTCCGTCCAGAAGTCGAAATCGTCATAGCCGGTTTCTTCCAGCGTGCTGAAGCTGGCATGATCCTTGGAATTCTCGACCAGCCGGTCCTGAATGCCGTTGATGGTGTTGATGCTTTCCATCCAGCGCGTCTCGGCATCGATCCGCGACTGATAGCGCAGGCCGTCCTTGCCAAAGATCGCCGTCCGCATGTCGCCTTGGGTGTCGCCCGAGCAGACGTAATGCTGACTGACCGAGCAGCCCCGGTTCTGCACCGTCACATTCAGCGTGCAGCCTTGAGGCGGCGAAAATTCACCCGCCTTGACCGCGCCCGGCAACAGCAGCGCCGCCGCAGCCAGCCCGGCCCCTGCCAGAAGCGTCAGCCAGCCTGACCTGTCAGGCGTCGCGGCGATTGCGCGCGCAACACCCACCGTGCGTTGCCGGTGTACAGGCTGTGTACGTTCAGTGCTTGCCTTGTGCATCATTGGAGCGCCCTCATTCAGCGGCAACGCGAGCGCTGCCCGACAGGTAATTCGCAATCGCTTCGGCGGCCTCGCGACCATCACGGATCGCCCAGACAACAAGGCTGGCTCCCCGCACGATATCGCCCACCGCATAGACACCCGGCAACGAGGTCTGGTGCGTCTGGAAATCCGCCTTGATGGTGCCCCAACGGGTCACTTCCAGCCCATCGACACCCCACAGTTTCGGCAGATCCTCGGGCTCGAAGCCAAGGGCCTTGATGACCAGTTCGGCGGGCTCGTCGTAATCCGCGCCCTCGATCAGTTCCGGCGACTGACGGCCCGACACATCCGGCGCGCCCAGCCGCATCTTCTGGATGCGGACATTGGCGATCCGGACGGAAACCCCATCCACATCAACCTCTTGCGCCTCTGCGGCAATGCCGGTCACATGCCCGCTGAACGAACCGGGGGCCGACATCCAGACGAAATCGACGCCCTCTTCCTCGGCATTCTGCACTTCGCGCTGCGAGCCGGGCATATTGGCACGGTCGCGGCGATAGAGGCATTTCACCGATTCCGCACCCTGCCGGATGGCGGTGCGGACGCAGTCCATGGCGGTGTCGCCGCCACCGATGACGATGACGCGCTTGCCCGCCGCATTCAGTTCGCCATCCTCGAAATCGGGGACGGTATCGCCGAAATCGACCTTGTTCGAGGCGGTCAGATAATCGATGGCCCGCACGACGCCACCGGCATTCGCGTTGTCGATGTCCAGATCGCGGGTCTTGTAAACGCCCGTCGCGATCAGCACCGCATCATGCTGTTCGCGGATTTCCTTGAAGGAAAGATCCTCGCCAACATTGCAGTTCAGCACGAACTTCACACCGCTGTCTTCCAGCAGCTTGTTGCGGCGCATGACCACGTCTTTTTCCAGCTTGAAGCCGGGGATGCCATAGGTCAGCAGCCCGCCCGCGCGGTCATAGCGGTCGTAGATCGTGACCTGAAATCCCTGCCTGCGCAGCAGGTCTGCCGCCGCCAGCCCGCCCGGACCCGCGCCGATGATGCCGATGCTTTCGGCGCGTTCCTGCAGCGGGGCCGACGGCTGGATCCAGCCGTTTTCCCACGCCGTATCGGTGATGTATTTCTCGATCGAGCCGATGGTGACGGTGCCATGCCCCGACTGCTCGATCACGCAGTTGCCTTCGCACAGACGGTCCTGCGGGCAGATGCGGCCACAGATTTCCGGGAAGGTATTGGTGGCCTGACTGACGCGATACGCCTCTTCCAGACGGCCTTCGGCGGTCAGCCGCAGCCAGTCGGGGATATTGTTGTGCAGCGGGCAATGCGACTGACAATAGGGCACGCCGCATTGGCTGCAACGGCTTGCCTGTTCGGCGGCCTTCACCGCCGCGAATTCGCGATAGATCTCGTGGAAGTCCTCGGCCCGCTCTGACGCGCTTCGCTTTTCGGGCATCTCGCGGGGGGTCGAGACGAATTTCAACATCTTCTGCGTGGCCATTGCTGCGCAACCTTCCCTTCCAGATCTCCACAAGCCTCAATAATGCAGGGGATCCGTAAAGAAAAGTCAGCAATGCTTACCTAAATGCGAGATTTATGGCTTCATCACCAAAAAATCACGTTCATCCGGGCAAAAATAGGTCAGCATTTGTTACATACCGGCCAGCATAGCCAGCAAAGCAAGGGTTCCGACGACGATTCGCCACCATGCGAAAAACGCGTAACCGTGCTGTGACACGTAACCAAGCAGCCAGCGCACCACCAGAATCGCGCTGATGAAGGCCGCGACGAAGCCAACTGCGATATTGCCCATGGCCGCCATGTCCAGAATATCACGATTCTGGTAAAGGTCGTAGCTGAACGCCCCCAGCATGGTCGGCATCGCCAGAAAGAACGAAAATTCCGCTGCCGAGCGCTTGTCTGCCCCAAGAAGCAGCGCGCCAACAATCGTTGCCCCCGAACGCGACACGCCGGGGATCATCGCGAGGCATTGGATGAAGCCGATTTTCAGCGCCATCGACAGCGGAAAATCCTCGGCCCGGGTATAGACCGGGTCTTTGGCGTTGCGATCCACCCATAGTAAGATGAAGCCGCCGACGATCAGCATCACCGCGATCAGGATCGGCGTTTCGAACAGCACTGTCTTGATGAAGTCATGCGCGATCACCCCGATCACCACCGCTGGCGCGAAAGCCAGAAGGACGGCGGCGACAAAGCGACGTGCGCCGGGATCATGTGGCGCGGCGCGCAGGATCTGGATGATCCGTGTGGCATAGACGCCCAGAACCGCCAGAACCGCGCCAAGCTGGATCATCACCTCGAAGGCGCGACCCGGCGAATCGAAATCGAGGAAATGTCCGGCCAGAAGGATATGCCCGGTTGATGAAACCGGAATGAACTCGGTCAGGCCCTCGATGACGCCAAGGACACCCGCAACAATCGTATTTGAAGACATTACAGTGCGCGCAGGTTTTTGGCCGAGCGCTTGATCTCTTCATACTGACCGGATGGCCGGAAGCGCCACAGATATTCGTCCAGCACCATTTCAGCCGCGATCGGCTCGATGCCCAGATCGGCGAAACTCTTCGCGCCCTCTGCGACCACATTGTCCTGCGACAGCAGCGCAAGTTGATCCCGGTTCAGCGGGTTCTTGACGATGCCGCCGGTCAGCATGCTGGCAACGCCGAACACGCCCGAGCCGATGCGGGCGATCCAGAAGGGCAGGTTCACCACCAGACGGCGGCGCACAATCGCGGCCAGAGTCTGCGCCACGACCTCACGAACGGTCAGAACATCAGGGCCGCCAAGTTCGTAGATGCCCGGCTCGGCCTTGCATTCAGCGGCATTTGCCGCGGCCAAGGCAACGTCATTGACGCTGACCGGCTGCAATTTGGTTTTGCCGCCGACGATCGGCATGACAGGGCCAAGCAGGGCCATGGCGGCGAAGCGGTTATAGAACTGATCGCCGATGCCGAACATTACCGAGGGGCGCAGCACCACGGCATCCGGGCGCAGCTCTAACACCGCAGCCTCGCCCTTGGCTTTGCCCGCGATATATTCGCTGTCCGAGCTCGCATCGACGCCGATGCCCGAGACATGGACCACCTGCGCGACACCCATTTCCTTCGACAGCCGCGCGATATGTTCGGCGCCCTCGACGAAAACGTTCTGGAAATTGCTTTTGCCTTCGCGGCCATGGATGTTGACGCAGTTGACCACTGCATCGGCATCGGACATCGCCAGCCGGACGGAAGCCTCGTCACGGATATTGCACAGCACCGGGACGACCTGACCCACGGCGCCGTAGGTCCGGGTGAACAGCGCCTCGTCGGGGCGGCGCACGGCGACGCGGACGCGCCAGCCACGGCTGGCCATCTGCCGCGCGACCTGCCGGCCCAGGAAACCCGATCCGCCAAAGATCGTGACCAGTTTCGCCATGTGCCTATGCCTCCGTTAGTGCCATCGGTTTGGACGGATCATTACTCAAACTGCCGGGGGCGGGCAAGGTGAACAGAAACAGGGGCGGCGACGGGCTTGGGGACCGCTTCCGGGTGCCGAAGATTTTCCCGATTATTTTCCGAAACCCCCATTGACGGCCCCTGCGACTGCGATTAATCACCCCGCTCACACCACCTGCCCAGGTGGCGGAATTGGTAGACGCGCACGGTTCAGGTCCGTGTGCCGCAAGGCGTGGAGGTTCGAGTCCTCTCCTGGGCACCATAAATCAAAAGCGCCGGGGAACGATCCGTTTCCCGGCGCTTTTGCCATTCGGGTCGGGCCATCCCCGCCATATTTTGCTGGATCAGAACCCTGCTTTCTGGTCAGAACGACCAAAGGCATACCGCACGGAACAGGCGCGATGAGCATACATCTTTACCAGAACGATCTTCCCGAAGACCTCGATCTTGGCCCGGTCGTGGCCATCGATACCGAGACGATGGGCCTGGACCCGCGCCGCGACCGGCTGTGTCTGGTGCAGATGTCCTCGGGCGACGGAACCGCGCATCTGGTCCAGATCGAGCGTGGTCAGACCGAGGCGCCGAACCTGACGAAGATGCTGACCGATCCCAAGGTCACGAAATTGTTCCATTTCGGCCGCTTCGACATCGCCGCGCTGGAAAATGCGTTCGGCGTGGTGACCTCGCCGGTCTGGTGTACCAAGATCGCCTCGAAACTGATCCGCACCTATACCGACCGGCACGGTCTGAAATACCTGCTCAGCGAACTTGTCGGCGTCGATGTCAGCAAGCAGCAGCAGACCAGTGACTGGGGCGCCGAGGATCTGACCGATGCGCAGCTTGAATATGCCGCGTCGGACGTTCTGCACTTGCACCGGCTCAAGGCGGCGCTGGAAGAAAGGTTGCGCCGCGAGAACCGGATGGGTCTTGCACAGGCCTGTTTCGACTTTCTTCCGGCCCGCGCCCATCTGGACCTGCTGGGGTGGGGGGATGTAAACGACATCTTCCATCACTAGATTGCCGCCATGACGAGCTATCTTGAAACGGCCCGCCGCGTGATCCGAACCGAGGCGCAGGCGCTTGAACTGCTGGCAGAGGGCCTTGGCCCCGAGTTTCAGCAGGCGGTCGATCTGATCCTAGCGGCGACCGGGCGGGTGATCGTTTCGGGCATGGGCAAGTCGGGCCATATCGCCCGCAAGATTGCGGCGACGCTGGCCTCGACCGGCACGCCCGCGCAATTCGTCCATCCGGCCGAGGCAAGCCATGGCGATCTGGGCATGGTCACCAAGACCGATGTGGCGCTGGTTCTGTCAAACAGTGGCGAAACGCCCGAGCTGGCCGATCTGATCGCCCATACCCGCCGTTTCCAGATCCCGTTGATCGGGGTCGCGTCACGCCCTGAATCGACGTTGCTCCGGCAATCCGATGTGCGGCTGGTCCTGCCCGCCGCCCCCGAGGCCTGCGGTTCGGGGATCGTGCCGACCACTTCGACCACGATGACGCTGGCGCTTGGCGATGCGCTGGCCATCGCGCTGATGGAGCATCGCCGCTTCACCCCGGAACATTTCCGCACCTTCCATCCGGGCGGCAAACTGGGCGCGCGTCTGGCGAAGGTCGCCGATCTGATGCACCGCGATATGCCGCTGGTCGATGCGACCACCCCCATGACCGAGGCGCTGCTGGAAATCAGCCGCAAAAGCTATGGCGTGACCGGGGTGCTGGACGGCAATGGCGCGCTGGTCGGGATCATCACCGACGGCGACTTGCGGCGGCACATGCAGGGGCTTCTGGACCACAATGCCGCCGAGGTGATGACCAGCCACCCGCAGGTGATCGCCCCCGAGGCGCTGGCCGAGGCCGCGCTGGCCGAGATGCAGTCCCGCAAGATCACCTGCCTTTTCGCAGTCGAGGACGGCAAGCCTGCGGGTATCCTGCATATCCACGATTGCCTGCGCGCCGGGCTGGTCTAGGCCATGACCCGAACCCGCATCGTCCGCTGGCTGCGCGTCCTGTTGCCGCTTCTGGCGCTGGTCATGCTATCGACGCTGTTCCTGTTCTCGCGCGAATCCGACACCGAATCGCAGATCCCCTATGCCGAGGTAGATGCCGAGGCCATGGCCCGCGACCCCCGCGTGGTCGCGCCTCAATATTCCGGTGTGACCAGCGATGGCGCCAGCCTCAACCTGCAGGCGGGACAGGCTGCCCATGACCGCCCCGAAGGCGGCAGCGCCAGCGATCTTCGTCTGGACTGGCAGCGCCCGGACGGGCTGAAAGCCGATATCACGGCCCCGGCGGCCGACATGACCGATGGCGTCATCGAACTGAGTGGCGGCGTCCGCATGCAGACCTCGTCCGGCTGGACCGTCGATGCCGAGCGGATCGAGGCCGGCACCCGGACCTCGCGCATCGCCGCCGAGAGCGGGGTCGAGGCGCAGGCTCCTTTCGGGCAACTTACCGCCGGTCGGATGGAATTGACCCCGGATGAGGGTGCGGAAGGTGACGCACCGGCCATCTTGAACTTTTCGAACGGCGTTCGTTTGATATATCAACCGTGAACGCATAAATTTTTCCCAACCCGATCCCCGGAAGGACCAGACAGATGCTGCGCCCCCTGCTGACCGCCCTGATCCTTGCGGCCGCCCCGGCGGGGGCACAGCAGGTCGCCTTTGGCGGCATGAGCGCCGACGCCTCGGCCCCGGTCGAGGTTGCGGCGGACAATCTGGCCGTCAATCAGGCCGATGGCAGCGCGGTCTTTACCGGCAATGTGGTGATTGGGCAGGGTCAGATGCGTCTGGCCGCCGACAGTGTGACCGTGGAATATGCCGATAGCGGCCAAAGCCGGATCCGTTCGCTTCATGCCAAGGGCAAGGTCACACTGGTCTCGGGCGAAGACGCCGCAGAGGCTGCCGAGGCGATCTATGAGGTCGAATCTGGCAATGTCACGCTGACCGGCGATGTCGTGCTGACCCAGGGTCAGAACGTGCTGACCGGGAACCGCATGACCGTCAGCCTGACCGACGGCACCGCGCAGGTCGAAGGCCGCGTGCGCACGATCCTGCAGCCGGGCAATAACTGATGCCGCAACTGCCCCCCGTCAGCAACAAGGGCCTTTCTGTCCGCGGCTTGCGCAAATCCTACAAGAATCGCCCGGTGATCCGCGATGTCTCGATCGATCTGTCGCGCGGCGAGGTGGTGGCGCTGTTGGGTCCGAACGGGTCAGGCAAAACCACCTGCTTCTATTGCATCGCCGGGCTGGTGCCGCCCGATGCCGGTCAGGTTCTGATCGATGGTCAGGACGCCACCCGCCTGCCGATGTTCCGCCGCGCCCGGATGGGGATCGGCTATCTGCCACAGGAAATGTCGATCTTTCGCGGCCTGACGGTCGAACAGAACATCATGGCCGTGCTTGAGGTTGCGCTGAACGACGCTCGCCACCGCCGCGACCGGCTAGAGGAATTGCTGGGCGATTTCTCTATCGGCCATCTGCGCGGCGCGCCCGCCCTTGCGCTGTCCGGCGGTGAGCGCCGCCGGGTCGAGATCGCCCGCTGCCTTGCCTCAAACCCCGCCTTCCTGCTTCTGGACGAACCCTTCGCGGGCGTCGATCCGATTGCGGTGGGTGAGATTCGTGAACTGGTCCACGATCTGAAAACCCGTGGCATCGGCGTGCTGATCACCGACCACAACGTCCGCGAGACACTGGGCATCGTCGATCGGGCCTATATCCTGCATGACGGGCATGTTCTGATGTCCGGCTCGACCGATGAGATCGTCGCCGACAAGCGTGTCCGCGAGGTCTATCTGGGCGACAGCTTCCAGATGGGGTGATTCCGCCCGCAAGGGGGTGAATGCCGCCGCCTGCATCGCGCGCGCGGATTTCGGCCCGTGCCGGTAGCGGAAACGACCCCGATGGGGAACGGATGCGTCATTTTCGCCCAAGCCGCTATGGTGGTTGTTGACAGAACAGATTTGCTGTCACCAAATTGACTTATGGAGGCGCGGTATTTGCCGTGTCTCTTCAACCCCGTTTTCCGCCGCGCGCCGGCACTTTAACGGGTCGGCGCATGCGGAGACGGGCAACCGGAGAGGAAATACGATGCGCTACACCATCAGCGGAAAACAAATTGATGTTGGCGAAGCCCTCAGCACCCATGTCGAAACCGAATTGGGCGAAACACTGAGCAAATATTCGCAGCGTCCCACCGACGCGACGGTGACCTTTTCCAAAGATGCGCATCAGTATCTGTGCGATGCCGTCGTGCATCTGTCCACCGGCCTGAACGTGCAGGCTCGGGCGACGGCGAATGAAATCTATGCGGCCTTCGAAGCCTGTCGCGAAAAGATGGACAAGCAGCTTCGCCGTTACAAACGCCGCCTGAAGGACCATCAGAAGGATCGCTCGGAGCCTGTTGAATTCGGTGCCGCCGGGATGTATGTGCTGGCCGCTGAAGAGGATGATGAGGAATCGCAGGGCAGCGGCTCCGAGCCCATCATCATCGCGGAAATGGAAGCACGGGTGCCGACCCTTTCGGTCGGAGATGCCGTGATGCAGATGGAATTGGCCGGGGTGCCGTTGTTGGTGTTCCGGAATGAGAAACATGGCGGCGTCAATGTCGTCCACCGCCGCGATGACGGCAATGTGGGCTGGATCGATCCACGCGGTAACAGCTGAATGCACCGCAGATGACGCCTGAAACTGATTCGCCCCCGCCATGTCGCGCGGGGGCGTCCAGATTGGGAAAGACACAATACAATGCAACTCAGCGAGATCCTTAAACCGGGCGCAGTACGCTCTTTGGCTCAGGTGACGTCAAAGAAGCGGCTGTTTCAGGAAATTGCCGAGCTGGCGCAAAGCGAATACGGCCTGAACGCCGCCGAGGTGCTGGATGCCCTGCAAGAGCGTGAAAGCCTTGGCCCGACAGGCGTGGGGCAGGGCGTTGCATTGCCGCATGCGCGTCTGCACGGTCTGGACAAGGTCGTCGGCCTGTTCATCCGGCTTGAGAAACCGCTGGATTTCGACGCTGTCGATCGTCAGCCCGTCGATCTGGTTTTCGCCCTGCTGGCCCCGGAATCCAGCGGCGTCGATCATCTGAAAGCATTGGCCCTTGTCTCGCGGACGCTGCGCGAATCCGATCTGCGCACGAAGCTGCGGGCGAATGAAGACCCGGCGACCCTTCACGCCGTCCTGTCGGCGGCGCAGGGCATAAAGGCTGCCTGAGACGCCCCTTTGTCTTGGGTTGGAACCGATTCGGTCCTATATTGGGGTTTCGACCAACCATAAGGAGAGTCGGACATGAGTAAGGCAGACAAATCCAAAACTCATGAAAGCGGCGGAACGCGGCTTCGCGAATTCACCCGGCAAGAACGTGAATCGGGCGTGCATCCGTCGGTTGCCGCACTGCATTCACGGCCCCAGACCCGCAGCGACGAAAATCGCAAGGTGACGGAATACAGCCGCATCGAACGCGGCCATACGGTCTGACGGCTGCTCACGGAACATATTGATCATGGAAGCCGCGGTGCCTTGAGGCACCGTGGCTTTTGACCCATTCAGCCGCTCCGTTCCCCGCCACATCCTTCGGCCCTGAAACTGGCGGGACGCAACACCACCGTGCGCAAGCTGTGTACAGCCTGTGCACGCCCGGTGCATCGGCGGTGAACGGGTTGTGCCGCCAATTCCCCAGCTTTTGCTGGCTAAACCGAGCTTGCGATTTCTTCGTTGCAAAAATACCGATTGCAACGCCCGCACCCGTTGCGTCCCGCCCAAAATGGGACGCGGTTCAGGCCCGAACCAGCTTCTCGTAATCCTCGGCGACTTTACGGGTCATTTGCCCGACCTGAAAATGCCAGTCGCCGATCTGCCCCACCGGCGTCACCTCTGCCGCCGATCCGGTCAGCCAGCATTCCTGAAAGCCGTCCAGTTCCTCGGGCTTGATATGGCGCTCATGCACCGTAACCCCTTGATCCTTCAGCATCTGGATCACGGTCTGCCGGGTGATCCCGTTAAGGATCGCATCGGCCAGCGGCGTATGCACCTCGCCGTCCTTGACAAAAAAGATATTTGCCCCCGTCGCCTCGGCCACATAGCCCCGCCAATCCATGAACAGAGCGTCCGAATAACCCTTCGCCTCAGCCGCATGTTTCGACATCGTGCAGATCATATACAGCCCGGCGGCCTTGGCTGCGGTCGGGATCGTGTCCGGGCTGGGCCGCTTCCACCTGGCCACGTCCAGCTTGGCGCCCTGCCATTTCGCATCGCCGTAATAGCTGCCCCATTCCCACGCCGCGACCGCCATCCGCACCGGATTGCGCCGGGCCGAAACCCCCATATCCAGCCCCGAGCCACGCCACGCAACGACGCGAAGATAAGCGTTTTCAAGGCCATTAGCCTTCAGCACAGCCTCTTTCGCCGCATCGATTTCTTCGGCGGAATAGGGGACTTCCATCTCCAGCAAACGACCCGATTCGATCAGCCGCAGCGAATGTTCGTGACCCTTGAAGACCTTCCCGTCATAGCACCGCTCGCCCTCGAATACCGAGCTGGCATAGTGCAAAGCATGGGTGAGGATATGGACCTTCGCGTCACGCCAATCGACCAGCGCCCCATCCAGCCAGATTTTGCCGTCGCGATCATCATATGCCGCTGTCATCTTTTTCTCCATCAGCCCCAAAAGTTTTATGATTCTTGCGCGACCCTTTCGAAAACGGTCCATTTATTGCGCAATGCCCTTGACGGCTAGCAATCGATTCGTAGAAAGTCAACAACACTGCCCTATACCCGCAGCATGATGCGAAAGGATGCCCGATGGCCGAGAAACTGCGAATTCAGCCCATGGTCCCCGAGGATCTGCTGTTTCTCACCGACGATCAGTTGCGCAAGGGCATCGAGGCGATGTTCTTTGCCTATCGCGCCTTCACCGCCGACCCGGACCTGATCCTTGCCGATATGGATTACGGGCGCGCCCATCACCGCGCGGTCCATTTCATCAATCGCGATCCGGGCCTGACGGTGACCTCGCTTCTGGCGGTGCTGGGCGTGACCAAGCAATCGCTGAACCGGGTGTTGCGCACGCTGATCGATGACGGGCTGGTCGAAAGCCGCGTCGGACGCCGCGACCGGCGCGAGCGTCAGCTATATCTGACCGAGAAAGGCACTGCGCTGGAACGTCGCCTGTCCGAGGCGCAGCGGGCGCGGATGCGGTCGGCCTATCGCAATGCGGGCCCGCAAGCCGTCGGCGGTTTTCGTCAGGTGCTTGAAGCGATGATGGACCCCGAGACGCGCTCGCAGTATCAGGCAATGAAAGATTTGCCCGAATAACCTTCCGAGGCCAGAATGACCCAACAGGACGCGCATATCCTTGTCGTCGATGACGATGAACGTATTCGTGCGCTGCTGGGGAAATTCCTGCGCAAGAACGGCTACATGATCACCACCGCCCGCGACGCCATGCAGGCGCGGCGGCTGCTGTCGGGGCTGGAGTTCGATCTGATCGTGCTTGATGTCATGATGCCCGGCGAAGATGGTATCTCGCTGACCCGCGCCCTGCGTCAGAAACTGCAGACGCCGATCCTGCTGCTGACCGCGAAGGGCGAGACCGAAGACCGTATCTCGGGTCTCGAAAGTGGTGCCGACGACTATCTGCCAAAACCGTTCGAGCCGCGAGAGCTGTTGCTGCGGATCGCCGCGATCCTTCGCCGCGTTCCCGTGGCCGAGGCGAGCCAGCCGAAATTCCTGACGCTTGGCATGCTGCGTTACGATGTCGAGAAGGGTGAATTGTGGCAGGGCGAAAGCCATGTCCGTCTGACCGGCACCGAACAGGCGCTGCTGCGCCGACTGGCAGCCAGCCGGGGCCAGCCGGTCAGCCGAATGGATCTGATTGAGGATCTGGGACGTGGCGGCGGCGATGAAAGCGAAAACTCTGAGCGCGCCATCGACGTGCAGATCACCCGCCTGCGCCGGAAGCTGGAGGTTGACCCGAAAGAGCCGCGCTTTCTGCAGACCGTGCGCGGCACCGGCTATATGTTGATGACAGACTAGGCTTGCCCGACAGCCGGGCCGCGCTTAGTTTGCAGGCCAAGATGGACTCCAATCCCACATATCAGGGCATCGATATTGATGCCGATACCGCGCTGGCGTTGCTGGAATGGCAGGGCGAGATGGGCGTGGACGAACCGATACTCGACATGCCCGTCGATCGGTTCGAGATTGCGGCGCGGCCCAAGGCGGAAACTGCGCCGCCCCTGCCGTTGGAGCTTCAGGCACCGACGCCAGCCCGCCCCGTTGCTGATCCGGCAGAGGACGCCGCTGCCCATGTCGCCACCGCAGAGGCGCTGGCCGCGGGTGCCGAAACGCTGGATCAATTGGCCGCGGCGCAAGAGGGTTTTGACGGGATCGAACTGAAGAAAGGTGCGCGCAACTTCTGTTTCGCAGACGGCAATCCCGGTGCGCGGGTGCTGATCTTGGGCGAGGCGCCGGGCGATGAAGAGGATCGGCAGGGCCGTCCCTTTGTCGGACGCGCCGGGCAGTTGCTGGATCGGATGTTTGATGCAATCGGTCTGTCGCGGCAGGCGGTCGATGCCGAAAAGGCGATCTATATCACCAATGTTCTGACATGGCGTCCCCCCGGCAATCGCGACCCAAGCCCCGAGGAAATCGCCGTCAGCATGCCCTTTGTCCGCCGCCATATCGAACTGGCGGCGCCCGATCTGATCGTGTTGATGGGCAATATCCCCTGTCAGGCGGCACTTGGCCGCCGTGGCATCCTGCGCCTGCGCGGCAACTGGACCGAGGCCTTCGGACGTCCCGCGCTGCCAATGACGCATCCGGCCTATCTGCTGCGAAATGCCCCGGCAAAGCGCGAGGCATGGGCGGATTTGCTGTCGCTATCGGCGCGACTGGACGGGCAGGGGCGCTAGTCGTCCTGCAAACAGCCTTGCATTTCCACCGCCCCGTCAGGGCCGATCACTGTCATCGTCAGCAATGCAGGGTCCAGCGGAAAGGGCGCGCCGTTGGGGGGGACGAAATCGGCCGTGGCAATCGCGCCGTCGGCATTCTCAATTATATCGGTCCCTGACACCCAGATTTTCGGCTGACCTTTCAGCTCCATCGCGGCCAGTTCGACCTTCTCATCGGGCAGGGTCACACTGACGCGGACGCCGTCCTCGATATCCTCGACCCGGCAAACCGGCTTTTGTGCCACCGGCTCGGGGACGCTGTCCAATGCGGCGGTGATCTTGGGGTCAGGTGCAGTGGCGGCGTCGTCGGCAGCAATCTCGACATGCGCGGGGACGCAGATGTTCTCGCAAAGACCCAGATCCATCTTGGCAGATAGTTCAACGGGTTGTGCAGGATCAACGGGATGGGCGGTAAAGGGCAGGACCAGCCGGTCATGATAGCCCATCGTCAGCGAATCGCCCGAGCGGATCGCCTGCGGCGCGGGCCAGTGGAAGGTTACATCGGCCAGATTCTTCGATGCGTCCCAGTCGAAACTGGGCGGCAGGCCGCTATCCCCTGGACTGCGCCAATAGGTTTTCCAGCCGGGCTGTAGCTCCAGCTCGATTGCGGCCATCCTGCTGCCATCCGGCTCGGTCCAGCCGGGCAGCATTCGGGCAGCAACCAGCCCCGGCGGCAAATCCTGCCCGAATGCAGGCAGCACCGTCAGAAAAAGTCCGGCAATCAGGGGTATGGCGCGCATCATGGGTGCCTGCATAGCGGTTCTCTGGGCACGGATGAAGTCACAAACACGCGCGGCACTTGCAACATTGGCATTGAGGACCGATCTTGAGGGAAAGGAGGCCAAATGAGCAGTAGCCCCGAATTTTCCGATTTCCATGATCCCGATGGCCAAGGGCCGGCTGATGGCAATCTTACCGGCAAACTTCTGATCGCGATGCCGGGAATGACCGATGCGCGCTTCCGCCGCTCGGTCATCCTGATCTGTTCGCATTCCGATGAGGGTGCCATGGGGCTGGTCCTGAACCGCCCTTTGCCCGAGATCGACTTCGGCGATCTTCTGGAACAGCTTGGGATCGAGACCGATAACCGCGTCCGCCGGATCGAGGTGCGCTTTGGTGGTCCGGTCGAGCCGGGGCGTGGCTTTGTGCTGCATAAGGTGCCCGAACATGGCAACGATCCCGAAGGCCGCCTGCGGATCGGCAGCGCGCTGGCCATGACCACCACCCGCGATATTCTTGAGGATCTGGCGCATGGTGCCGGGCCGGATGCTGCGGTGCTGGCGCTTGGTTATGCCGGTTGGGGGCCGGGCCAGCTTGAGAATGAGATGTTGCAGAATGGCTGGCTGACCGGCGAGGGTGCGGATGAAATCATCTTCGACGCCTCACATGACGACAAATGGCAGCGGGCCTTGCTGGCACAGGGTATCGATCCGTCGGTTCTGTCGGGGGCGGCAGGTCGCGCCTGAACGCGCATAGCCCGCCGCTTCAAGAGCCTTAATCGAATACCGGGAAGAACTTGTCCGACGGGGTGAAGATTTCAAACCCGTTTGCCGTCACGCCGATGGAATGTTCGAACTGCGCCGACAGCGAACGGTCGCGCGTCACCGCCGTCCAGTCATCGGCCAACACCTTGGTTTCCGGGCGGCCCAGATTGATCATCGGCTCGATGGTGAAGAACATACCTTCTTCCAGCACGGGGCCTTTGCCCGCACGGCCGAAATGCAGCACGTTTGGCGGGGCGTGGAACACCCGGCCCAGCCCATGCCCGCAGAAATCGCGGACCACCGACATGCGATGCCCCTCGGCATAGGTCTGAATCGCGGCACCGACATCGCCAAAGGTCGCGCCGGGGCGGACCACCTCGATCCCCTTCATCAGCGAATCGTGGGTGACCTGAATCAGCCGCTGCGATTTGACCGAGGGCTTGCCCGCGACATACATCCGGCTGGTATCGCCGAACCAGCCATCGACGATCACCGTCACGTCGATATTCAGGATATCGCCGTTCTGAAGCGCCTTTTCGCCCGGAATGCCGTGACAGACGACGTGGTTCACGCTGATACAGCTTGCATGCTGATAACCGCGATAGCCGATCGTGGCCGAGGTCGCGCCAAGCTCTTCCACCCGGTTGCGGATATAATCGTCCAGCACGCCGGTCGTCGTGCCGGGCTGAACCAGCGGGCCAACCTCGTCAAGGATTTGCGACGCCATCGCACCCGCCTTTCGCATCCCGGCGAAATCCTCGGCGGGGTGAATGCGGATGCCTTCCTTGGTGATTTGGCTCTGATCCATTGCTGGTCCTTTCATCTGGAAGCATAGATAGTCCCGGAACGCCACTTGTTCCAGTCCCGCGTCGGGGCGTAGAAGATCGGGGAACATGGCGGGGGATAAAGCGATGCAATCCGACAATCCGACAGCGGCAATTCTGGTCATCGGCGATGAGATCCTGTCGGGTCGCACGCGCGAAGGGAACGCCCATCATCTGGCGCAGGTGCTGACCGCGACCGGCATCGATCTGCGCGAGATTCGCGTGGTCTCGGACGATACCGACCAGATCGTGGCGGCGGTGCAGGCGTTGGATTCGAGCCTTGGCGGCGCCTATGATCTGCTGTTCACCTCGGGCGGGATCGGGCCGACGCATGACGACATCACCGCCGATGCCGTGGCCAAGGCGCATGGCACCAGGGCCGAGATCGACCCCGAGGCACGGGCCTTGTTGCAGGCGCGCTGCGACCGGATGGGGACCGAACTGACGCCGAACCGGCTGCGCATGGCACGGGTGCCGGTGGGTGCGACGTTGATTTTGAACGCAGTTTCGGCCGCTCCGGGCTTTTCCATCGGCAATACGCATGTGATGGCGGGAGTGCCCGAGGTCTTTCGCGGCATGGTCGATTGGCTGATCCCGCGTCTGCCAGTGGGGCGTCCGGTGCAGTCGCTGTCGGTCGAGGTCAGGCGCGGCGAAAGCGAGGTGGCCGAGGATTTGCTGGCGGTTGCCTCGGAATATGCGGATCTGTCCTTCGGCTCTTACCCGTTCAACGACGCGGATGGATGGGGCACCAATCTGGTCGTGCGCGGTCTGGATGAGGCGCGCGTGGCCGAGGGGATGACGGTTCTCAAGCAGCGGTTAGGTCTGTGATGGACCGCGCGATTGCCGAGGCTTTCGAGGCGACATGGCCTGCCGCTGAATATGTAGATGTGGGCGGGTTTCGCGTGGGCCGGGGCCTGGGCGCGGGCGGTCGGGTCAGTTCGGCGCGCGCGGTAAGTGACTGGACGGAAAAGGATATATTGGCGGCGGCAGAGGTTCATCGGGACTGGGGACAGAAGCCGATGTTTCGGGTGCTGGATGCCGATGCGGCTCTTGTCGCGGCGCTGACCGGGCAGGGGTATCGGCTGGACACGCCGACGCTGATCATGGCCGCGCCGGTCGAGGTGCTGACCAGCCAGCCGGTGCCGCCGGTGACGGCCTTTGCGATCTGGCCGCCTTTGGCGATTCAGCGGGATATCTGGGGCGCGGGCAATATCAACCCGGCGCGGCAGGCGGTGATGGAGCGCGTGGCCGAGCCGAAAGTTGCGCTGCTGGGACGGATCGAGGATCGCGCTGCCGGTGCGGGATTTGTTGCGGTACATCAAGGTGTTGCGATGGTTCATGCGGTCGAGGTGCTGCCGGATTGGCGGCGGCGCGGGCTGGCCGGGTGGATGATGCGGCAGGCCGGATTCTGGGCGGCAGAGCATGGTGCCGACCGGGTGGGGCTGGCGGTCAGCCGGGCGAATACCAGTGCGCAGGCGCTTTATCGCAGTCTCGGGTTTGGCGAGGTTGCGGGTTACGGGTATTACGAGAAAGACTGAGCGCGCAACGGGCTGCGGGCGTTGCAATCGGTATTTAAGCAACGAAGAAGCGACTGTGCTGGATCTTCAGCAAATGCTGGGGATTTGGCTGCACAGAGCGTACACCGCGCATGCACAGAAGATGCACAGCCTGTACACCGCTTGCGAAGGGTGGGTGTTGCGTGGGGGTGGCGGCGGATTACTTCATCGGCGGCAGCAGCGTAATGAGCGACCATTCCTGACCTTCCGCGCCATCGGTGCAACTGGCCCGGATCATTGCGGTCGGGGCCGAACCCAGCATTCTTTCGAAGCGGAAACCGTCGGTGTAGGCGCAGCTTTCCTGCCAGTAGTCCATCCCGATCAGCAGGTCGGTGATGGTGAGCCCGTTCATGCGCCCATAATCACCGAGCGTCTCGCCCGTCCGTATCAGCGCGGCAAGGCGTTGCTTGTGCAAGCTGGTCTCGTCCTGTCCAAAACGTTTCCCGTCTTCGTCGGTGAGTGTCACCAGATCGCCGGACATCTGAATCGTCGCTTCGTGTCCGTCGGGGATCCATGACGGTCCGATCGGGATCCCCTCTGCCTCTCGCAGTTTGGCGTAAGGGTCGATTTGATCGTCGAGGTCGATCGGGGCGATGCGGTAGCGCCGGTCCAGATCGGCGTCGCGCTCATAATCAGCGCCGTTGCGGGCGCGATAGACCGGCCAGATGGTCTCGGCCCGCGTTTTGCGATCAAGAACGACCAACAGCAGATCGCGTTGTTCCTGTTCATGGACGCCGTGATTGTCAAAGACATGGCGCAAGACAAAGATGCTATCTGCGCTGATGCCGAAAAGCTGGTCCGTGACGCCGATTATGTCGGGCGGTGTGGCAAGCGCGGGTGTGGCGCAGCAGATGGCGAAGGCGGCGGCGCGGATCATAGTTCTGTCCTCAGTTCCCAGAGGTCGGGGAACAGCACCACGTCCAGCATCTTGCGCAGGTAGTTCACCCCCGACGTGCCGCCCGAACCGCGTTTGAAGCCGATGATCCGTTCGACCGTGGTGACATGGTTGAAGCGCCAGCGGCGGAAGTAATCCTCGAAATCCACCAGCTTTTCGGCAAGCTCGTAAAGCTCCCAATAGCGGCGTGGATCGCGATAGACCTCGGCCCATGCGGCGCGGGCTTTGGGATCCGGATGGTGCGGCTCGTCCAGTTTTTCGCGCGCGGGAACATCGAAGCCCGCCGCCCGCAGGCGGCCGGTGACGGTGTCGTAAAGCGAGGGGCGTTCGACCTCGGCCAGCAGGGGCGCGGCCAGTTCGGTGCGGTGCTGATGCGGGCCAAGCATCGCCATGTTGCGATTGCCCGCGACGAATTCGATCATCCGGTATTGGTAGGACTGAAAGCCGCTGCTTTGGCCAAGGCTTTCGCGAAACTCGGTATATTCGCTGGGCGTCATCGTGCGCAGAACGTCCCATGCGCTGTTCAATTGTTCCATGATCCGGGCGACGCGGGCCAGCATCTTGAAGGCGGGTTGCAGGTCGCCGGCCTCGATCCGGTCGCGGGCGGCGTTCATCTCGTGCAGGGCAAGGCGCATCCAAAGCTCGCTGGTCTGGTGCTGGACGATGAACAGCAATTCGTCATGCGCCTGCGACAGCGGGTGCTGCGCGGTCAGGATCTTGTCGAGGCCAAGATAGTCGCCATAGGACATGCGCCCTTGAAACGACATCTGCGCGCCTTCCTTGGAGGGATCATAGCTCATGATCTTGGCCTGCCTTATTGGTGAGCGGTAGAGATTGTTTAGGACGGATCGTGGTGCGGGTCTATGGATCCCCGTCCGGCATGGGTGGCCGGGCGCCGCGCCACCTTGACGCGACGGCATCAGCCGCCGCCCGATTGGACGCCGATCCGCTTCGTGCTAAGCCTTTGGAAAAGACGAAAGGCTGGAACGTGACGACGGGATTTGCCCATGCCGAACTGATCGCGGTGCTGGCCGCCGTGACGGGGGATGAGCCTCGGGTGATGACGGTCGATGCGGGCAAGGCGCTGCCCTCGGGGCCGTTCGAATCCTCGCATCGCAGCCTTCAGGTCGGCTTGCGCGACTGGATCGAAAGCCAGACCGGGCATCCGGTGGGCTTTCTGGAGCAGCTTTATACCTTTGCCGACAGCGACCGTGATCCGGGTTCGGTGACCGGCGCAAGGCGGATCTCGATCAGCTATCTGGGGCTGGTTCGCGAACAGGCCGCGCCGGGGGCGGGACAGCCGGAATGGCATGGCTGGCACGAATATTTCCCGTGGGAGGATCGGCGCGAAGGCGATCCCGCCGGGCTGGCGCAGATCCTGCAAGGGTTGCGCGGTTGGGCCGAAAGCGATCCCGACCGCGATCAGCGCATCGATTTCGCTTTTGGGCAAAACGGTTTGCCGTGGAACGAGGATCTGGTTCTGCAGCGCTATGAGCTGATGTTCGAGGCTGGTCTGATCCCCGAGGCGGGCGCGCCGGAAGCCCCGGCCTTCGGTCGTCCGATGCAGGGCGATCACCGCCGCATTCTGGCGACCGGGATTGCCCGCCTGCGCGCCAAGATCAAATATCGCCCCGTCGCGTTCGAGATCATGCCGGACAGTTTCACCCTTTTGCAGCTTCAGCGGACGGTCGAGGCGCTGGTGGGGTTGCGCCTGCACAAGCCCAATTTCCGGCGTCAGGTCGATCAGCAGGAACTGATCGAAGAGACCGGCGAGACCACCACCGAAGCGCGGGGTCGCCCGGCCATGCTGTTCCGTTATCGCCGCGCCGTGGTCGAGGCGCGGGCGCTTTCCGGCACCCGGTTGCCGATAAAGGTTTGACATAATCTCAGGGCGAGTATAAATCCGTCCTTGATATACTCGAATCGAGTATAAAGGAGGATGTGATGACGTCAGCCCTGCGCCTGCCCGACCTCTATGATCGCGTTCGCAAGATCATCCCGCAGCCCGACTGGATGATGTATGAGGACGATATCGAAGCGATCCACCGTCTGAAGCGCGAACGGAACGCTGTGATCCTTGCCCATAATTACCAAACGCCCGAAATTTTTCATGGGGTTGCCGATATTGTCGGGGATAGTTTGGCGCTGGCGCGGAAGGCGATCGATGTTCAGGCCGATGTGATCGTGCTGGCCGGTGTGCATTTCATGGCCGAGACGGCGAAGCTGCTGAACCCGGAAAAGACCGTGCTGATCCCGGATATGGGGGCAGGATGCTCGCTGGCCGATTCGATCACGCCCGAGGATATTGCGCTGCTGCGGCAGGCGCATCCGGGGGTGCCGGTGGTGACTTACGTGAACACCTCGGCGGCGGTGAAGGCTGCATCGGATATCTGCTGCACCTCGGGCAATGCCAAGCAGGTGGTGGAATCGCTGGGCGTGCCGCGGGTGCTGATGCTGCCCGATGAATATCTGGCGCAGAACGTGGCGCGCGACACGCATGTGGAACTGATCGCATGGCGTGGCCATTGCGAGGTGCATGAGCGGTTCACCCCCGCCGATATTCAGGAAATGCGGGATTCCTATCCGGGCGCAATCGTGCTGGCGCATCCCGAATGCCCGCCAGAGGTGGTCGAGGCTGCGGATTTTTCCGGCTCGACGGCGGTGATGTCGGATTATGTCGGGCAGCACAAACCGCCCCGGATCGTGCTGCTGACCGAATGCTCGATGAGCGATAACGTGGCGGCGGATCACCCGGATGTAGAATTCATCCGGCCCTGCAATCTGTGCCCCCACATGAAGCGGATCAGCCTGTCGAACATCCGCACCGCGCTGGAACAGAACCGCCATGAAGTCACCGTCGATCCTGCGATTGCGGGCGCGGCGCGGCGGGCGGTTGAACGGATGCTGGAGGTATGAACGGCGCGCTGGCCGGGAGGGTCGCGGTCATCGGCAGCGGCATTGCCGGGCTGGTGACGGCGCTTGAACTGGCACCGCGCCCGGTGGTGCTGATCACGCAGGCGGGTCTGGGCGAGGCGAGCTCGACCGCTTTGGCGCAGGGCGGGATCGCGGCGGCTTTGGCCGAGGGTGACAGTGTGGAATCGCATATCGCGGATACGCTGGCGGCAGGCGACGGGCTTTGCGATGCGCCGGTGGTTGAGCGGATTTTGCGCGGAACCCCGGACGCGATTGCAATGCTGGTGCGGCATGGTGTCCGGTTTGATCGCGGCGCGTCGGGCTTCAGTTTCGGGCTCGAGGCCGCGCATGCCCATCATCGCATTCTGCACGCGGCAGGGGACGGGACCGGGGCCGAGATTTCGCGGGCCTTGGTGGCGGCGGTGCTGACCTGCCCGTCGATCACGGTGCTGGCCGGGGCGCAGGTGCGCCGGTTGCTGACCCGGGATGGGCAGATCAGCGGCGTGCTGCTGGCGCGTGATGGCCGGGCCGAGGTTCTGCTGACCTCGCAGGTGGTCATGGCGACCGGCGGCATCGGCGGGCTTTACGACACCACCACCAGCCCGGTTTCGAATTTCGGGCAGGGCGTGGCGATGGCGGCGCGTGCCGGGGCGGCGCTGGCGGATATGGAGTTCGTGCAGTTTCATCCGACCGCTTTGGCGCTTGGGCAGGGGCGTGTGACCCTGATCAGCGAGGCGGTGCGGGGCGAAGGGGCGATCCTGCTGAACGACCGGGGCGAACGCTTCATGGCCGATCAGCCGGGGGCAGAGCTTGCGCCGCGCGATGTGGTGGCGCGCGCCATTCATCAGCAGATCGCCGACGGCAGGCGGGTGTTCCTTGATGCGCGGCAGGCGCTTGGGGATCGTTTTGCGGTCCGCTTTCCCGGCATTGCGCGGCTTTGCGCAGCGGCGGCGCTTGATCCGGCGCGGGATGCGATCCCGGTGCGGCCCGCCGTTCATTACCATATGGGCGGGATCTGGACCGATACGAAGGGGCGCACGACGTTGCCGGGGCTTTGGGCGGTGGGCGAATGCGCCTCGACCGGGTTGCATGGCGCGAACCGGCTGGCCAGCAACTCGCTGCTGGAAGGCGCGGTTGTCGGCATGCGCGCGGCGGAAAGCATCGCCGCAACCCGGACCCGCCCGCTTGCGCCTGCGCCCAAAGGGATCGAGTTGCCCGAGGCGGCGCATACCCAAGCGGTGCGCGGGATTGTGTCGCGGCATCTGGGCATCGTCCGCGACGGGGCTTCGTTGCGGCAGGCGATGTCGGAACTGCTGCCGATGGGGGATGACGCGGCCATCGTCGCGCTGTCCATCGCTACCTTTGCCGCATTGCGCGACGAGTCGCGGGGCGCCCATTCGCGCCTTGATTTCCCGGCGCAGGTGGCGCGGCCAAGCCGTCGCCGGATGGTGCTGGACGATATTCTTAGGTCGGCGCGTCTGCTGACCCAAACCCGCCTTGTCAGGAGCGCCTGAAATGCCGATCACCCCTTTGCCGCGTCTGATGATCGAAGACGCGGTGCGCGCGACACTGGCCGAAGATCTGGGGCTTGCGGGCGATCTGACCTCGCTGGCGGTGATCCCGGCGGATCATGTCTCGACCGTGACGGCGCAGACGCGGGCTGCGGGCGTGATTGCCGGGCTGGATCTGGCGGCCTTGGCTTTTGAGCTGGTCGATCCGTCCTGCACCTTCACGCGCAATGTCGCGGATGGCGATACGGTCGCACCGAGCGAGCGGATTTTCACCGTGACCGGCCCGTCCCGCAGCCTGCTGACGGCGGAACGGACGGCGCTGAATTTCCTGTGCCACCTGTCGGGCATCGCCTCGGCCACCGCCGATATGGTGGCGGCGGTGAAGGGCACGAAAGCGGCCATCGCCGATACCCGCAAGACCACGCCGGGGCTGCGCACGCTTGAGAAATATGCGGTTCGCGTCGGCGGTGGGGTCAATCATCGCTTTGCCTTGTCGGATGCGATCCTGATCAAGGACAATCACATTGCCATCGTCGGCGGGGTGGCGAAGGCCATCGATCTGGCGCGGCGAAATGGCGGCCACATGGTCAAGATCGAGGTCGAGGTGGACACGCTGGATCAGCTTCGCGAGGCGATGCAGGCGGGTGCGGATGTGGTCATGTTGGACAATATGAACCCGGTGCAGTTGCGCGAGGCGGTAGGCATCGTCGGCGGGCGGGCGGTCACGGAAGCCTCGGGCGGGGTCAACCGCGAGACGGTCGCTGCGATTGCGCAAAGCGGGGTCGATCTGATCTCGGTCGGGTGGCTGACGCATTCGGCGCCGATTCTGGATATCGGGCTGGATTACGTCTCGGCTGTGTAACAGAGCAGAGGGCATTGCCAGACCGCGGGTGGGCAATGCCCGGCGGTGCCTTGCAGGCACCTTGATTCCGGGCGGATGCTTACCTGTCGGCGTTTACGGTTTTGCTGCTTCGGCGGCTGCTGAGAGGCCGGCGTGGACAGCCTCTGTGAAACCCGCTGCCTTCATCGCGTTCAAGCCTGCGGCGGTGGTGCCAGCGTAATCCGTGAACGCTTTGACCACCTGCGCCGGGCTTTCGCCGCCCTGCTGCAACTGTTGGCTGGCGGCAGTCAGGAGGTGGAGGACAGCGCGTGCGGCGCGGTCCTCGGGCATGCCCTGCGCGATGGCGTGATCGATCATTGCCTGCGCGAAAAGGGCCGGGAAGGCGGTGCCCGAGCCGGTGAGAGCGGCGGCATAGTCGATCTGAGCTTCGTCCTCGACGCGTTCGGCGGTGCCGCAGGCGGTGAAGAGGCTTTGTGTCAGGGCGATCTCGGGCGCTTCGGCCTGATCGGTCGCCCAGTAGGGCGTCCATGACATGCCGCTGTCGGCCATCGCGTTCGGTAGGGCACGGATGATGCGGGCGGTGACGGTGGCGCGGGCGATCTCGGTCGCGGAGACGCCTGCCATGACCGAAAGCGCCGGGCGGCCTTGCAGGTCGATCTGCATCTGCCGGAACTGGGCGGGTCTGACGGAGAGGACGACCAGATCGCTTTCGGCGATGAGCGTTGCGTTATCGTCGGTCCAGTGCGCGCCCTGCGGCACCTCGGTCGGGGAGCGGGATGATAGCCAGAGGCGTGCGGGATCGATGACGCCTTCGGCGATGCCGCGGCGGGCGATAGCGCTGCCCAGCCAGCCGGTGCCGCCGATAATGCCGATACGGGTCATTGCGGTTCTCCTTTGTCCAAAAGGCCGTGGCGGCTTTTGAAGCGGTCGATGTCTCGCGGTTCCGGAATCTTGCCGGTGAAGGCTTCGACATATTGCGGGATGCGGCGCATGCGGGTCTCGACGTCCTCGACCGTGTTCATCGAGATATAGCCGATCTGGACCAGATAGATCGTCCGCGACCGTACATCCGCCGCCGTGGCGTCATAGCCGAAGCGCAGGAACATCTGGCGCAGTGATTCCATCCGCGTGGCGTCGGCGGCTTCGATCAGGGCCGCGACTTCGGGGGATTGCAGCGCCCAACTGCGGACGGCGAATTCCAGTTGGGCGTCGAAAAGCCGGGGGTCCAGCCAGCAATCGTTCACGTTCAGCACCGCCTCTACAATGGTTTCGGCATAGGCGTCAGCGCGGTTGGTGAGGGCGTCGGTGTTCTTTTTCCACTGGTCCAGAAGCGCCTGCAACAGCGTCTCACGGTCCTCGAAGAACCAGTAAAAGCTGGTCCGGGCCAGTTTCAGGCGCTTGGACAGCGGGGCGATGCGGACGGCGTCAACGCCCTGTTCGATCAGCGCCTGATAGGCGGCAGTGATCCAGGCGTCGCGCGAACCCTTTGATGTCGTGTCGTTTGCCATCGGGCCTTTCGGTATTTGAACAACGAAGAATGTACACTATCGTCAAATCAGTTGACACTAGTGTACATACGGCTTTAGCTTCGGTCCAGCCACTTTCTTCGATGAGAGCAGTCATGTCAGCCGATCCGCTGTTGCAACCCTTCCAAATCAAGCATGTCACCTTCCGAAACCGGGTGATGATCACCTCGCACGAGCCCGCCTATCCCGAGGACGGCATGCCCAAGGCCGCCTACCGCGCCTATCATGTCGAACGCGCAAAGGCCGGGATCGCGCTGACGATGACGGCGGGGTCGGCGGCGGTGTCGCGGGACAGCCCGCCGGTGTTCAACAACATCCTTGCCTACAAGGACGAGGTCGTTCCGTGGATGCGCGATCTGGTCGATGAATGTCACGAGCATGGCGCGAAGGTGATGATTCAGTTGACCCATCTTGGGCGACGGACGCGGTGGGACAAGGGCGACTGGTTGCCGGTCGTGGCGCCGTCGCATGCGCGAGAGGCATCGCACCGGGCCTTTCCGAAGAAGATGGAAGACTGGGATATCGCTCGCGTCATTGGTGATTTCGCCGATGCGGCAGAGCGGATGAAGGCGGCGGGGCTGGATGGGATCGAGCTTGAGGCTTACGGGCATCTGCTGGATCAGTTCATTTCGCCGCTGACGAACAGCCTTGAGGGGCCGTATGGCGGCGATTTCGACAATCGCGTGCGGTTCCTGTTCGATGTGCTGGGGGCGATCCGTGCGCGGGTGGGCGAAGATTTTCTGCTGGGTGTTCGTTACACCACCGATGAACGGCTGGAGGGCGGGACTACCCCGGAAGAGGGGCTGTCGCTGTCGCGGAAGCTGAAGGACAGCGGGCTGGTCGATTTCCTGAACGTGCTGCGCGGGCATATCGATACCGATCCGGGGCTGACCGATGTGATCCCGATTCAGGGCATGCCCAGCGCGCCGCATCTGGATTATGCCGGGCAGATCAGGGCGGCGACGGATTTCCCGACCTTTCATGCCGCCCGCGTGCCGGATGTGGCGACGGCGCGGCATGCGATCGCCTCGGGCAAGGTGGACATGATCGGGATGACGCGGGCGCACATGACCGACCCGCATATCATGCGCAAGATTCTGGAGGGCCGCGAGGATGACATCCGGCCCTGCGTCGGGGCGAACTATTGTCTGGACCGGATTTATCAGGGCGGCGCTGCCTATTGCATCCACAATGCCGCCACCGGGCGGGAACTGACCATGCCGCACGACATTCCAAAGGCCGACACGCCCCGGAAGGTGGTCATCATCGGCGCGGGGCCAGCGGGGCTTGAGGCCGCGCGGGTCAGTGCGGCGCGGGGGCATGAGGTCACCGTGCTGGAGGCTGCGAACCGTCCGGGCGGGCAGATTCGTCTGACCGCGCAGAACGAGCGGCGGCGAGAGATGATCGGGATCATCGACTGGCGTGTGGCGCAGTGCGAGGCGGCGGGGGTGCGCTTTCACTATGACACATGGGCCGAGGCAGAGACCGTTGCCGCGATGGACCCCGATGTGGTGATCGTCGCGACCGGCGGCTTGCCGGATACCGAGGTCTTGCGGGCGGGCAATGATCTGGTCGTTTCGTCATGGGACATCATCTCGGGCGATGTGCGACCGGGCAGCAATGTGCTGGTCTATGACGATGCGGGCGATCATGCCGGGCTGCAGGCGGCGGAAATCATCGCCAAGGCGGGCGGCCGGGTCGAGATCATGACACCGGACCGCAGCTTCGCGCCCGAGGTGATGGCGATGAACCTGGTGCCCTATATGCGCTCGCTTCAGAAACTGGACGCGACTTTCACCGTCACCTTCCGGCTGGAAGAGGTGCAGCGCGACGGCAATGAATTGCGGGCGGTGATCGGCAGCGATTACGGCGGCGTCAGGAAAGAACGCAGCTTCGATCAGGTTGTCGTCAATCATGGGACGCTGCCGCTGGACGATCTCTATTTCGATCTGAAGCCGATGTCGTCCAATCTGGGCGAGGTTGCTTATGGCGATCTCATCGGGGGCAAGCCGCAGGCTCTGCGGCGTAATCCCGAGGGGCGGTTCCAGTTGTTCAGGATCGGCGATGCGGTGGCCGCACGGAATACCCATGCGGCGATCTATGATGCGCTGCGGTTGGCGAAGGATCTGTGATCAGGCGCCCCGGTCCTGCTCGTTCTTCGCCCAGAGATAGCCGATAAAGGCACCCTTGACGAAGCGCAGCAGGATCAGCGTCAACAGCGCGGTGATGGTGCCGACGATGGTCAGCAGCATGACCGGGCTCGGTCGCAGGATGATCCAGGTGAAGCCCAGAAGCGGGATCAGCACCAGCAGCATGATGGTCATGGTGAAGAAGGCCGGGCCATCTGCCGCCGGATAGCGGTTAAGCGGGGCCTTGCAATCGTCGCATTCCGGCGAGACGGCAAGATAGCCGCGCAGCAGTTTCCCCTTGCCGCAATTCGGGCAGCGGTTCATCAGCCCGCGAAGAACCGCCGTTCTGCTGTCGCGTTCGTCAGACATGGTCTGTCCTCTGCTGGTTCAGCGCCCATCTGGGGCATGCGGGCGGTGCGGTGAATGCGGCATCTTGCTGCACCTAGCCTGCCCGCTTGCGGATATTGCCCGGCGAAACGCCGATTACCCGTTTGAATGCGCGGGTAAAGGCCGCCTGCGAGCCATAGCCAAGCCGATGCGCCACCGTCGCGACGGCCAGCCCCTCTCGTGTCAGCCATTCCGCCGCGATCCGCATGCGCAGATCGGTCACATAACGCAGCGGGCTGACCCCAACGACCGCAGCAAAGCGGTCCGCGAAGGCCGAACGTGACACCCCCATCAGCGATGCCATGGCGGGAATATCCCAATCTCGGCCCGGCTCTTTGTGCAGTTCCACCAGCACGCGGGCAAGGCGCGGGTCGCGCAAAGCGGTGATCACGCCAGAGGCGCTGTCGCAGCCGCATTCGATCCAGCCGCGCACGATCAGCGCCGCCACCACATCGGCAAGCCGCGCCAGAATCCCGGCGGAACCGGGCCGGTCCTCGGCCATCTCGACCTCCATCGCGGCAAGGATCGCGTGCATCTCCGGCTGACGCTCTAGCAGGGCGCTGACGGCCATCGCTTCGGGCATCAGGGCGACCAGCGGATGCATGGTGACCAGATCAAGCTCCATCACCCCGGTCAGGATCGTGGTGTCCCGCGTCCGGCAGGCCGAGGCATCGCAATCCTTGATCTCGGCGAAAGAGGGGCAGCGGGTTTCAGGCGTGTAGCTGTCGAAATGACGGGCGGCGACGCGGGGGGCGGACAGGATCTGATGCGGCTCGCCGCGTGGGATCAGCACCGCGTCCCCGGCTTTCATTGGGCGCGGGGGCAGGCCCGGCAGGATCAAAAGCGCCTCTCCCTGACCAACGAAGTGAAAGCGCGCACCGTCGCCACGGGGGAAATCCACGCCAAAAGGCGGCGACAGCCGCAGCCGCCAATAGCGCGCGCCACGCAGGCGCATGCCCAGCAGCACCTCGGTCACGGCATCATGGCTTTCTGCAGATTCGGTGTTTCGATCAAACATGGCGGATAAACTGGCATGGTTTGACCGAGATTTCCAGCCAGATAAGCAGGACGGCCTTCCTCCACCCGTAAGGATTTCATCATGACAGACATCTCGACGCCGCCTGATATGGCGCTTTCCGCCCCGATCGCCACGCCTGACCAACCTGCTTGGGGGGCGGTTCTGTCGATGTCGCTGGGCGTATTCGCCCTTGTCACCGCCGAGTTCCTGCCCGCCAGCCTGCTGACCCCGCTGGCCGAGGGGCTGCAGATCAGCAAGGGCGCGGCGGGGCAGGCGGTCACCGCGACGGCCTTCGTGGCGCTGTTCACCAGCCTGTTCATCTCGACCCTTGCGCGGGGCATCGACCGGCGCATCGTGTTGATGGGGCTGTCGCTGTTGCTGATCGTCTCGAACCTGATCGTCGCGGCGGCGCCGGGGCTGACCATGCTTTTGCTGGGCCGCATCCTGATGGGCATCGCACTTGGCGGGTTCTGGAGCCTGTCCGTCGCCACCGTCATGCGGCTGGTGCCCGAGGCGTCGATCCCGCGCGCATTGGCGATCATGTTCATGGGGGTGTCGGCGGCGACGGTCTTTGCCGTGCCGGTCGGCAGCTATCTGGGCGCGATGATCGGCTGGCGCGGGGTGTTTCTGGCGGCGACCGGGCTGGGCGTTGCGGCGTTGCTGGTGCAGCTTCTGACGCTACCGTCACTGCCTGCGCAGGGCAGCGGTCGTCCCGGCGTGCTGGTCGAGGTGCTGCGCCGCCCCGGCATGGGCATCGGCATGATCGCGGTGCTGCTGGTCTTTGCAGGGCATTTCACCTTCTTCACCTATATCCGGCCCTTCCTTGAGAATGTGACTGGCCTGGGCGTCGATGGTGTGACGGCGATCCTGTTCGCCTTCGGTTTCGCCAATTTCGTCGGCACCTATCTGATCGCCTATCTGATCGAGCGGTCGCTGTGGTTCGCGATGCTGCTGATGCCGCTGGTCATGGCGGTGCTGGCGCTGCTGCTTTCCGCGTTCGGCGGGGTGACGGCGATGGATGCGGTGATGATCGCGCTATGGGGGCTGGTCTTTGCGGGGGTGCCGGTATCGTGGTCCACATGGATCACCCGCACCATCCCGGACGAGGCCGAGGCGGGCGGCAGTCTGATCGTCGCCGCCATCAACTTTGCCATTGCCATGGGCGCCGGTCTTGGCGGTGTCGCCTTGGAGCTCAGCGGTCCGCGCGGTGTCTTTCTGATCAGCGGCATCATTCTGGCAATCGCCGCGCTGACGATCATCTCTCGCGTCAGGCGGGTAGATGCGCCCGGATCAGCGATTTGATCTCGGGCCGGCACGAGCCGCAATTCGTGCCGGCCCTTAATGCCTCGCCGATCGCCTCGACCGAGATCAGCCCCTGTGTCGTCACCGCCTTCAGGATCGTATTGATACCGACGCCGAAGCAGGCACAGACCAGCGCGCCTTCGTCGGGCTGGTCCTGACCGGGTCGGCCCGCCAGCACGCCGGACAGACAATCCCCGCCAAGCGCCGAGGCCAGATGGCTGCGCGACAAAGCCACCGGATCGGGTGATATGAACAGCGCGGCCCGCAACTGGCCTTCCTCGACAAAGGCCAGCCGGGTCAGTCCGCGTTGGCGATCCTGAACCAGAAGCGGGTCGGAGCAGAGTCCGAACAGGCGTTTTGCCTCGCCGATCCAGTCCTGCGGCGTCTGGCATCCGGCAAGTTCGGCCTGATAGCCCGTCGGCAAGGCGGCCCGTGCCCAGTAGTCGCAGTCGGGCGCGATATCGCGCGTTGAGACGGCAAATCCATACCACGCCGCCGCAAAGGGCCGGATCACCACAGCGGTCGATTTCGAGGCGGGCTGACCCGAAACCGGGTCGATGGTCGGATCGATCAAGGCGCCCACGCGACCGGAAGGGGCGGTCTGCCCGGTCCAGTGGATCGGCGCGAAAGGATGCCCCCTCGCGACCCGGTCGGTCACCAATACGCGCAGAATCGCGCGACCATACGGGCTGTCCACCTGTGCCAGCGAGGCGGGGGCAAGTGACAGGGCGGCTGCGTCCTCGGGGTGAAGCTCCAGATAGGGCTCGGCCAGATGCCGGGACAGGCGCGGCGACAGGCCGGTGCGGGTCATCGTATGCCAATGGTCGCGGACGCGGCCGGTATTCAGGCGAAACGGATATTCCCGGCTCAGCGGCTGCGGCGGCATTGGTGCCACCGCGATCATGCGGCCCTTGCCGTTCGGATGGTGGAAGCGGCCATCGGCGAAGAAGCGACCACCTTTGCGCGTGGCCGATTGCGGCCACAGAAAGGGTTGCAGCCGGTCATAATCCTGCGCCGTGATACCCGCGTAATCCGAGATGTCGAAATCGCTGCCAAGCGCCCCGGCCACGCCCGACAATGCCGCATGTTCCGCGAAGATTTCAGCGGCAGAACTCCATGCGAAGGCGTCAGACCAGCCCATACGGCTGCCGACTTCTGCCAGAATGCGCCAGTCGTCGCGGGCCTGTCCGGGGGCGGCAAGCGTCCGGCGCTGGCGGCTGATGCGGCGTTCGGAATTGGTGACGGTGCCATCCTTTTCCGCCCAGCCGGTCGCGGGCAGCACGACATGGGCCAGCCGCGCCGTGTCGGTATCGCCGAACATATCCGAGACGGCGACGAAATCGCAGCCAGCGATGGCGCGGGCGACCCGGTCGGCCTCGGGCATCGATACGGCGGGGTTGGTGCAGATGATCCACAGCGCCTTGATGCGGCCATCCTCGACCGCGCGGAACATATCGACCGCCTTCAGGCCGGGTTTCGAGGCCATGCGCGGCGCGGCCCAAAAGCCTTGCAC
This sequence comes from Paracoccus caeni, assembly GCF_016629665.1. Taxonomy (GTDB): domain Bacteria; phylum Pseudomonadota; class Alphaproteobacteria; order Rhodobacterales; family Rhodobacteraceae; genus Paracoccus; species Paracoccus caeni. Next base: position 34,662 of record NZ_JAEPRQ010000011.1, on the reverse strand, counting down.
GGCGTCGCGATGGGCGGGGTTTTCGATCTCCAGATGACAGGCCAGCATGTTCGCCAGCCCGCCGACCTCGCGCCCGCCCATGGCGTTCGGCTGGCCGGTGACGCTGAACGGACCCATGCCGGGGCGACCGATCCGGCCCGTGGCAAGGTGGCAGTTGAGGATCGCGTTCACCTTGTCGGTGCCGCTGTCGGATTGGTTGATGCCCTGCGAATAGACCGTCACCACCTTCTCGCTGCTGGTCCAAAGCTGCAGGAATCGCTGCAATTCGCTGTGCATCAGCCCGGTCGAGGACGGCAGGGTGGCGCGCGCCGCCGTCAGAGCTTCGGACAGGCCGTCAAGGTTCGCGGCAAAAGCGGGATCGATCAGGCCCCGGCGGTCGATCTCGGCCAGCAGCAGGTTGAACAGCGCCGCGTCAGACCCCGGCGCAAGCGCCAGATGTAGATCGGCGATGTCGCAGGTCGCGGTGCGGCGCGGGTCGATGACGATGACCTTGGTGCCGCGCGTCTCTCGGGCAGCGGCAAGGCGCTGATAAAGAACCGGGTGGCACCATGCGAGGTTGGAGCCGACAAGGACCACGCAATCGGCCTGCTCCAGATCTTCATACAGTCCCGGCACGGTGTCAGAGCCGAAAGCGCGGCGGTGACCAGCCACCGACGAGGCCATGCAAAGCCGCGAATTGGTGTCGATATTGGCGCTGCCGATAAAGCCCTTCATCAGTTTGTTGGCGACATAGTAATCTTCGGTCAGCAGTTGTCCCGAGACATAGAAAGCCACCGAATCCGGGCCGTGCCGGGCGATGGTTTCGCTGAAGCGGCGGGCGATCAGGTCCAGTGCCTCATCCCATCCGGCCTCGCGACCGTCGATCCGGGGGGTCAGCAGGCGCCCCTTCAGCCCGACGGTTTCGCCCAGGGCCGAGCCCTTGACGCAGAGCCTGCCGAAATTGGCGGGGTGGTCGGGGTCACCCTCGATCACCAGTCCGCCCCCGGCCAAGGGGGTTGCAAGCACCCCGCAACCAACGCCGCAATAGGGGCAGGTGGTGCGGATCGGGCGGGTGGGGGCTTGCATGTTCATGGCAGGTTACTCGGCCGGGACGGCTGCGGGTTGCGCGGGTTCGGCGTCACGCGGCAGTTCGGGCGAGGTCTTGTGATGGGTGGCGTAGATCATCGCGCCAACAAAGGTCAGCCCGCCGACCAGATTGCCAACGACCGTGGGAATCTCGTTCCAGATCATGTAGTCCATGATGGTGAAATTGCCGCCCAACAGCAGGCCTGCCGGGAACAGGAACATGTTCACGATGGAATGTTCGAACCCCATATAGAAGAAGATCAGGATCGGCATCCACATCGCCATGATCTTGCCCGAGACGCTGGTGGACATCATCGCCGCCACCACCCCGGTCGAGACCATCCAGTTGCACATGACCGCGCGGATGAACAACGTCAGCATCCCCGCCGCGCCGTGGGCGGCATAGCCAAGCGTCCGCCCCTCGCCGATATGGCCGATCTGCTGGCCCACCGCGTTCGGGTCCTCGGACCAGCCGAAGGTCACGATGATCGCCATGAACAGCGCCACGGTAAACGCTCCGGCGAAATTGCCGCAGAAGACAAGGCCCCAATTGCGCAGCATGCCCTTCAGGGTGACGCCCCGCCGCTTGTCCAGCAGCGCCAGCGGGACCAGCGTGAACACACCCGTCAGCAGGTCGAAGCCCAGAAGGTAAAGCAGGCAGAAGCCCACCGGGAACAGCAGCGCCCCGATCAGCGGGTTGCCGGTATTGACGGTGACGGTGACGGCAAAGGCCGCCGCCAGCGCAAGGATCGCGCCCGCCATATAGGCGCGGATCAGCGTATCCTTGGTGGACATGAAGACCTTGGCCTCACCGGCGTCGATCATCTTCTTCGCAAAGTCCTGTGGAGGGACATATGACATCGGATTGCCTTCCTGTTGCGGATCGCCCCTGTGGCCGGGGCCTTTGGGGGGGTGGGGGATTACCAGTTCGAATAGGCCAGATATTTGCCCGAGATGGTCAGCCGCACGCGGTCGCCTTTCGGGTTCGGCTCTCGGTCAAGGTCCATCGAGAAGTCGATGGCCGACATGATGCCATTGCCGAATTTCTCGTTGATCAGGGCCTTGATGGTCGGGCCATAGACGCCGATCATCTCGTAAAGGCGGTAGAGGCAGGGATCGGTCGGCACCGTCTGATCCCAAACCTTCAGCGGGCTTTCGGTCAGAAGATCGACGGCACTGTCGGGCAGGCCCAGAAGATCGGCGAAGGCGCGGGCCTTGTCCTCGGGGAAGGCGTTCATGCCGGTTGCCGCGGAATGCAGCCAGACCGGCGACATGCCGATATCGTCCGCGATCTGTTGCCAGCCAAGTCCCGCCCGCTTTTTGGCGCGCAGGATCATCGCGGTCAGGTCGTCGCGGGTCAGTTCATCGATGGTCATCTTGTTCATCTGCTTCTCCTGTCAGGCGGCGTTGCTGCGGCGGATCAGGGTGGCGTCGATCAGGACGCGACCCTGCTGAACCTTGGTGGCGAAAGTCCGGACCAGCCCTTCATCGGCGCCTTGCGCCGTGCCGCTGTTCATGTCGAAGACCCAGTTATGCAGCGGGCAGGTGACCGAGGTGCCGTGGACGATGCCCTCGGACAGCGGGCCGCCCTTGTGCGGGCAGCGATCCTCAAGCGCGAAGACGCGGTCATCGGCGGTGCGGAAGACGGCGACGCAGCCTTGGGCGGTCTTGACCACCCGCGCACCCTGTTGCGGGATTGCGTCAAGCGGTCCGATATCGACGAAAACGGTCATTCCGCAGCCTCCAGCGTAAGATCGGCAAGGGGGCCCCATTTGGGCGTTTCGGTCGGGGTGGAAAGATCGGCCCAGGGATCGCGGCGATAGACCGACTGGCTAAGATCGAACCGCGCCACCAGCGCGCGGCGGTTGTCGATATCCTCGACCACCTGCGCTTTGACCCAGTCCAGCCCGACCTTGGCGACCCATTTATAGGGGCGGTCCAGATATTTCGCCTGTTCGCGGTAAAGCTGGACGAAGGCGGTGATGATCTCGACCGCCTCATCCTCGTCCGGGGTCGAGGCGAGGTGTTCGGTTTCCTTCAACTCCATCCCCGCCGCGCCTGCGACGCTGATATTGTAGCCAGAATCCACGCAGACGACGCCGACATCCTTGCAGGTCGCCTCGGCGCAGTTCCTTGGGCAACCCGAGACGCCCAGCTTGACCTTGTGCGGTGTCCATGACCCCCACAGCAGTTTCTCCAGCCGGATGCCCAGACCCGTCGAATCCTGCGTGCCGAAGCGGCAGAATTCGCTGCCGACGCAGGTTTTCACGGTGCGCAACCCCTTGGAATAGGCGTGACCAGAGACCAGCCCGGCGGCGTTCAGATCGGCCCACATATGCGGCAGGTCTTCCTTGCGGACGCCCAGCAGGTCGATGCGCTGGCCGCCCGTCACCTTCACCATCGGCACGTTGTATTTGTCGGCGGCATCGGCGATGGCGCGCAGCTCTGCCGGGGTGGTGACGCCGCCCCACATGCGCGGCACCACCGAATAGGTGCCGTCCTTCTGGATATTGGCGTGGTTGCGTTCATTGACGAAGCGCGACTGGCGGTCGTCGCGATAGTCCAGCGGCCATTCGGCCAGCAGGTAGAAGTTCAGCGCCGGGCGGCAGGAATGGCAGCCGCCGACGGTTTTCCAGCCAAGCTCCTGCATCACGGCGGGGATCGATTTGAGGCCCATCGACTTGATCAACCGGCGCACGTCCTCGTGGCTGTGATCGGTGCATTTGCACATGCCGGCGGGCGCGGCGGCGGTGAAGCTGTCGCCCAGCGTGAATTTCATCACCTGTTCCACCAACCCGGTGCAGGTGCCGCAGGAACCTGATGCCTTGGTGCAGGCGCGGACCGCGTCCAGAGTGGTCGCACCCCCCTGAACCGCCTTGACGATGGTGCCCTTGCAGACGCCGTTGCAACCACAGATTTCCGCCTCAGGCGGCAAGGCTGCAACGGCCGCCATAGGGTCCAGCTTGGACCCTCCCTGAAAGGCCGGGCCGAAGATCAGCGTCTCGCGCATCTCTTCGATATCGGTGCCGTCCTTCATCAGCCCGTAGAACCAGTTGCCGTCGCCGGTCTCGCCATACATGACGACGCCGATGATGCGGTTGTCCTGAAGGACCAGCCTTTTGTAGATGCCGCGACCGGGATCGCGGAAGACGATGTCTTCGCGGCCCTCGCCCTCGGCGAAGTCGCCCGCGCTGAACAGATCGCAGCCGGTGACCTTCAGCTTGGTGGCGGTCTGGACCGGGCGGAACTCGGCCTCTTCCTCGGCCAGCGTCTTGGCCAGCACCTTCGCCTGATCGTAAAGCGGCGCGACGAGGCCGAACAATTGCTTGCGATGTTCGACGCATTCGCCAAGGGCGAAGATATGCGGATCGCTGGTGCGCATGGCGTCATCGACGACGATGCCGCGTTCGACCTCCAGATGGGTGTCATTGGCAAGGCGGGTTTCCGGGCGGATGCCCACCGCCATGCAGACCAGATCGGCAGGATAGACGGTGCCGTCCTCCAACAGCACCGCCTCTGCCCGGTCGTGACCAAGGATCGCCTTGGTCGCGCCGTTGCAATGGACGCGGATCCCCCTCGCCTCCAGATCCTTCTGCAACAGATACCCGGCAGCGGGGTCAAGCTGACGCTCCATCAGGTGGCCGTTCAGATGGATCACCGTCACGCGCGCACCGCGCGCCGCCATCCCCGCCGCCGCTTCCAGCCCCAGAAGACCGCCGCCGATGACAACGGCATCCTTGCCAGCCACGCCCGCCTCGATCATGGCGTGGGTATCCTCAAGGTCGCGATAAGTGACGACGCCCGGAAGCTCTTTCCCCGGAACCGGGATGATGAAGGGGGCCGAGCCCGTGGCAATGACCAGCGCGTCATAGGGCGCACCGCCGAGATTGGAAGAGACCGTGCGGTTCTTGCGGTCGATCTTCACCACCGGCTCGCCGAAGCGACAGTCGATCCCGCGCGCCCGATACCAGTCGGCATCGTGGGTGACGATCTCCTCATAGGTCTTTTCGCCCGACAGGACCGGCGACAGCATCAGCCGGTTATAGTTCCCGCGCGGCTCGCCGTTGAACAGGGTAACGTCCCAGGCGTCGGGATTGGCGTCCAGCAGATGCTCCAGCATCCGGCCCGAGGCCATGCCTGCCCCGATGACGACAAGTTTGCGTTTCATTGCTGGCTCCTTTCAGACGGCTTGCAGGGTCGAGGGGCGACGGTTGCGGATCGAGACGTGCATCCAGCCAAGGCAGGCGGCAACAAGGACGAACAGCACCATGAAGCAGGTGGACCAGAGGCCGGTCTCGTCCTTCAGCCAGCCGAACAGCAGCGGCAGGACAAAGCCGCCCAGCCCGCCGATCATGCCCACCAGCCCGCCGACCGCGCCGACATTCTGGGGGTAATAGCTGGGGATGTGCTTATAGACGGCGGCTTTGCCGAGGCTCATGAAGAAGCCCAGAACGAAGATCGCCAGCAGGAAGACTGCAACCGGCACGCCCGCCGGGATCGACAGGATCGCGGTCGCGATCAGTGAGATCGCGAAGGTCGCATACATCACCGTCCGCGCGCCGATCCGGTCGGATAGGTGCCCGCCATAGGCGCGAAAGATCGAGGCGGGGATCGAATAGGCTGCGCCGATCATGCCCGCCGTCTTCACGTCGAAGCCGTAAACCCCGATCAGGTAATGCGGCAGCCACAGCGCCAGTGCGACGAACGCCCCGAAGCTGAAGAAATAATAGGCCGAGAAGCGCCAGACCTGCTGGTTCTTCAGCGGCTCGAACTCTGCCTTCAGGCTGCGAAGGGGCGCTTTGGTGCCACGGCGGGCGGCAGTCACCGGATCGTCCTTGCTGAAGAGCCAGAACAGGATCGCCGTCAGCGCCAGCGCGGCCGCCCAGATCTGCGCCGTGGCCTGCCAGCCAAGCGCGATCATCGCGAAGGGGGCCAGAAACTTCGTCACCGCCGCGCCGACATTGCCGACGCCGAAGATGCCAAGCGCGGTGCCCTGCCGGTCGGCCGGGAAGAAGCGCGAGACATAGGCGACGCCAACCGCGAAAGACCCGCCCGCAAGCCCGACGCCAAGTGCGGCCAGCAACATCTGCGGATAGGTCGTAGCCCAGCCCAGCAGGAACGTCGCCAGCGCGGCGGCCAGCATGGTGATTGTATAGACGGTGCGTCCGCCCAGCCGGTCGGTGGCGATGCCAAGGACGATGCGGACCAGCGATCCGGTCAGGATCGGCATGCCGACCAGCAGGCCGAATTGCGTGTCGGTCAGGGAAAGCTGTTCCTTGATCTGAATCCCGATGATCGAGAAAATTGTCCAGACGGCGAAACAGACGGTAAAGGCGAAGGTGGACAGGCTCAGCGCGCGATTGGGCGTTCCTGTTTCGGGAAGTTGCGACGATGCGGGCATGGTGGCTCCGATGGCGTTGGCAAATGCGTTGGCTGTCGGAAAGCGCGGGAATGCGGCCCGTGAAAGGGAAGCGGTCAGGCCGCGGAATGCGCTTTCGGGAAGGATGCCGCATCGTTGCGAGCGGGCCAGTGGCACGCCATTGCGCCGGGCCTTGGGTTCATTTCATCCAAAGCCGCAGAACGCTCAACCGTGCATGCTGCGCCTGCGGCAATCGCAGCGCGATTTATGCTGCGAGCGCAAAAGAGATGGGCGGATTGCCTGAATTCTGATCAGTCTGCGGACGAATCGGGGTTTGGCGGCTCGAAGGTGAAGCCGTCGAAGAAGCTGTCGGCGCGCAGGATCATCTGGCCTTTCTCGGCGGGGACGACCCGATCCTCGGCCAATGCGCCTTCGATCCGCGAGGACGCACCGGGCAGCGGCGCGCCTGCCGGGCGCAGGTGCTTGCGATAAAGATCGGTGCGGAAATGCCCCATTGCCATTTGCATGGCGGCAAGCGGCTCCAGCCCCCGCCGTTCGGCGATCCGACTGGCGATCAGCGCGGCGATGCTTTTCCACGGAAAGCTGGCCGCGCCGTTGTTGAAGGCAATGAAGCCGGGCGCGCGTCGTAACTCGCCACTGGATGAGATCAGCATCCTGCCCGTCAGCCCGCGCTCGGCCAGTTCCGAGGGCAGATCCAGATATTCCCCGCGCGACAGGATCTCGGCGGCGGTGCCGCGATGTTCGGGCTGGTCCAGCCATTGTCCGGCCCGCCACATCGCCCGCATCAGCGCGCCGGTTTCGTCGGGGCGCGCCTCGGTCAGGTCGCGGCGCAGGACCAGCCCCTTTTCGGGCGGGGCGGCCCAGATCGCGCGGCCCGGCAAAAGCAGCGCCGCGATGCCGCGTTCGACCGCGAAGGAACACCACGGCTCGCCGACGCAGAAGGCATCGACCTCGCCCGCCGCCATGGCCCGCGCCATCATCGGCGGCGGCACGGTGATCAGGTCAAGCTGGTCGGGCGTGAAGCCGCAGGCGGTCAGCCAGTGGCTGATCAGCTCATACTGCGTCGAAAAGTGGAAAGGCACACCGACCCGCAACCCGCCGGGAACTGCGCGCCGCAGCGCCAGTCCCGCCGCGCGGGCATCGGCGAAGTCGAAGCCGTGGCCGATCTCACGCAGGTTTTCCTCGATCCGGGTGTTGACCACGACGGCCTGCCCGCCTTGGGACAGGAACATGACCAGATCGAAGGCAGGCAGTCGTGGCCCAAGGCCAAGCGCCTGCCCGATTGGCATCGGCACCAGCATATGCGCCGCGTCGATCATACCCGCGCCCAGCATGTCGCGACTTTGCGCCCAGGCGCTTAGACGGATCAGATCGAGATCCAGCCCTTCCTCGGCCGCAAACCCCATCTCGTGCGCGACGATCAGCGGCGCGGCGTCGATCAGCGGCAGATAGCCAAGGCGCAGGCGGTTTATCGGCATAGCAGCCCCGCCGCCATCACCAGTTGCTGGGCAATATCGGGCAGCCGTTTGCCCTGATCCATCGCGGTCTTGCGCAGCAGCGCATAGGCCGCCTCTTCATCGATGCCGCGCGCCTTCATCAGCACCGCCTTGGCCCGGTCGATGATCTTGCGCTCTTCCAGCGCGGCGCGGGTGGCGGCCAGTTCGGTCCGCATCCGCTGAAACATGTGAAACCGCGCAATCGCCGCGTCGAGGATCGGCTTGATCCGCTCCGGTCGCAGCCCGTCCACCACATAGGCCGAGATCCCCGCCTCGATTGCCGAGCGCGTCAGTTGCTCGTCAGTCCGGTCCACGAACATCGCGACCGGCCGCTCGGACGGTTCCGAGGCAAGTGCTAGTTCCTCAAGAATGTCGCGGGACGGGTTGGCGATGTCGATCAGCACTACATCCGGGCGCAGATCGGCCACCTGCCGGGCAAGGCCCGATTGTTCCGCGATGATGCGGATGTCGTGATCGCCCGCCGCCAGCAGGCCATCGGCGATGGGCTGGGCACGATCCGGGTCCGGTTCGACGACGACGATGAGCAGTTTTTTCGGCATGGCATTGCGGTGATGGCAGCAGGCCGGGGCCGTTTCAACATTTTGGGTGCCCAAGCGCCGCCAAGCGCAGCATTTTAAGTGGTTCTGCACGAAAACCGGGCAGTCGCGATCCTGCCAATATGTGACCGGAAAGCGGTCGGCATCCGCAGTTCGGATTAACGGAAGAATCCTTTTCGAAATAACGTGTTCGTGATAATTTCAGACTGTCTGGTTCAGTCGGAGACTATCATGAAATTGTCGATCTGGTTCGTCGGAGCGCTGCTATTTGGCGCGCCTGCCGCGATGGCCTGCCCTGACTACAGGCTTTACGGCACCGAATACAGCTTTTCAGGGCAACAGGCCTATCAGGCGATTGGCTTTCCGGTCGCGGCGGGCGGAAGCTCGCGCCTGTCATCCTGCGGCATCCGCTTTCTGTCCGATACCGGCGACGGCTATGTCACCCAGGCCCCGGATTTCACCTTCACGATCAACAAGCTGAGCGGCTATCAACTGGAGTTTCGGGTCGAAAGCGAATGCGATGCGGTGCTGGTCATCAATACCGGCGATGCGAACTGGTATTACGACGATGACGACGCCGGCAATATCGACCCCCAGATCCGGCTGACCCGGCCCAGCGAAGGCATCTATGATGTCTGGATCGGCACCTATGACGGCAAGACCTGTTCAGCGCGCCTGATCGTCGAGACGTTCTGACCTCACCCGCCGCCCAGCCGCGTTCAGCCAAGCGCCGCCAGATATTCCGACGACCACCAGTTCACGTCATGCTCGACCACGTCGCGCAGCAGGGCCGAGTGGCGGCGGCGGCGTTCATTCGCGCTCATCTGGATCGCCTGCGCCATCGCTTCGGCCAGTTCCCAAGGGTCATGCGGGTTGATGATCAGAGCCTCTTGCATGGTTTCTGCCGCGCCTGCGAAACGCGACAGGATCAGCACGCCCGGATCTGACACGTCCTGCGCCGCCACATATTCCTTGGCGACAAGGTTCATTCCGTCGGCCAGCGGCGTCACCAGCCCGATCCGCGCCTGCCGATACAGGCCCGCAAGCTCGTGCCGGGGGATCGGGCGGTGGATATAGCGGATCGGGGTCCAGTTTACCGTCGCGAATTCGCCATTGATGCGGCCCGCCAGATGCTCGGTCTCTTCGCGGATGTCGCGATAGGCCGAAACCGCCTTGCGCGTGGGCGGCGCGATTTGCAGGAAGGCGACCTTTTCCAGCAGATCGGGGTTGTTCTCTAGCAAAAGCTGAAACGCACGAAATCGCTGCGGGATGCCTTTGGAATAATCAAGCCGGTCAACGCCGATCATCATCTGCGCGCCGGTCAGGCTGCGCATACGGTCTTCCTCGCGGGCATTGCGCGCCTCGGTCATGAAAGAGGCGGTATCGATGCCGATTGGAAAGACCCGTGCCTGCAATGTCCGGCCCGATAGGCGGATCACATCCCCCTCGACCTGCTCGATATCGCCAAGCTGACGGGCGCTTTCCATGAAGTTCAGCCGGTCGCGTTCTGCCTGAAACCCGACCAGATCGTATTCGGACACCCAGTCCAGCAGTTCGGTCGGATTGGGCAGCGCCGCACATTCGGCGGGGCCGGGGAAGGGGATATGCAGGAAGAACCCGATCCGGCAAGTGACGCTGCGCTTGCGCAGTTCGGATGCCAGCGGGAAGAGTTGATAATCCTGCACCCAGATCCGGTCATCCTCGCGCAGATGCGGGATCATCAGATCGGCAATATGGGCATTCACCCGGCGATAGCCTTCCAGATATTCCGGCACGATCCGCATCAGATCGGTCCGGCCATGCAGCGCCGGCCACAGCACCGAATTGGAGAAACCCAGATAATAGCTGTCGTAATCCTCGGGGCTGAGGTCAAAGGCCGCGCGCTGGAAGGCAGCGCCCTCGTGAAAGACAAGCTGGGTCGAGGTCATACCCTCATGCTCGCCCGAAAAGCCGATCCACAGCCCGCCCGACTGTCGCAGCGCGTCTTGCAGCGCCACGACAAGCCCGCCAGAGGGGTTGTCGCCCAGTGGCAGACGGTTCGAGACGACGACGAGCCTGGACATGGTTGCGATCCCCTCAGCCCGCGACCGAGGCGGCCAGCCACGCATCCAGCCACGCCGCCAGCGCAACCGGATCATCCATCCGATAGCGCGCGATACTGTCGCCCGGCCCGATCTTGATGCCGAAACCGCCGCGTTTCTGCACCTCGGCCATGGCGGGTTCATCCATCAGATCGTCGCCCGCATAGACCGGCACCCGTCCGGCAAAGGCGGGCAGAGACATCACCCGCGCGACGGCACCATCCTTGCCGAAACCCGCCGGATGCAGTTCCAGCGCCATCTTGGCGGGCTGCAACGCCATACCGGGATGACGGGCCAGCATCGTCTGCATCGCCTCTTCGACAAAAGATTGCAGCGAAGGATCGGCGCGGTAATGCATCGCCACGCCCAACGGCTTGTCCTCGATCAGGATCGACGGATGTGGGGCGGCAAGCTCTTTCGCTTCCTGCGACAGGGCGGCGGGGTCGATGTCGAGACCGTGGAACGTTTCAAGCGTCTGGGCATCCAGCGACAGTTCGGCCCCGTGGCTACCCGCGATCACGCCCGGGAAATCCGGCAGGAAATGCCGCAGGCTGGACACATGGCGGCCCGAAATCAGCGCCAGCGCGCCATCGGTCCGCTGATAGAGGCGGTGCAGACGCTCTGTCAAAGCGGGGGCGACGACGGCCAGATCGGGGCGCGCGGCGATATCGACAAGCGTGCCGTCGAAATCCAGAAGCAGGGCGACATTGGCGGGAAGCTGGGCAGGGATCACGGAGGTCTCTTTCTTCTAACGTCTTTGGCGGACAATACCCATCCAACCCCCGGAACTACGAGAGGTTCAATGCCTGTAGCCGCAATTGCATTCCGAAACGTCACCCGGAACGGCATTGGAAGGCAAGCAGAGGGTTTTTTTGGCAGGGCTTCTGTGCTTGAAGACGTGGCTGACAGCGGCAATCAAACGGACTGGATTCGCGGGAATGATGGATGTCTGAAACCGGAGACCTCACCATCCGTCTGGACGACCTTGGTTATGAGGCTGGCGGACGCGCGGTCCTGTCCGGTCTGACGCTGCAATCCTCGGCTCGTCGGATCGGCGTCGTCGGACGGAACGGGTCGGGCAAAAGCACGCTGGCGCGGCTTCTGGCGGGGCTGATTGCGCCAAGTTCGGGGCATATCAGCGTGGCGGGGCACGATCCCTATCGCGACCGCCGTGCCGCGTTGAAGACCATCGGCATCCTGTTCCAGAACCCCGATCATCAGATCATCTTTCCCCGCGTGGCAGAGGAAATCTCGTTCGGTCTGCGTCAGCAGGGGTTGGACAAGGCGCAGGCGTCACAGCGGACCGAGGCGATCCTGACCTCTTTCGACAAGCTTCACTGGAAGGACGCGCCGGTCACCGCGCTGTCGCAGGGGCAGAAACATCTGGTCTGCATGATGTCGGTGCTGGCCATGGGGCCGCGCCTTCTGATCCTTGATGAACCCTATGCCGGGCTGGACATCCCGACGCGCCGCCAGCTGTCCCGGCATCTGCACCGCGCCGATACACGCTTGCTGCATATCTCGCATGATCCGGCTGATCTTGCGGATTATGACCAGCTTTTCTGGCTGGATCGTGGCACGATAGTCCAGCAGGGCACAGCGGCTGAGGTTCTGCGCGATTTTACCGCCGAGATGGACCGGCTGGGAGAGCTTGATGATATCGCTGACCTCGCCCGTTAGGACACGCGCTCATGACTGGTCGGCGGGGCTGAAGCTGGGCGGGCTTTGCCTTGCCTCGACTGGGCTGTTTCTGACCGCAAACCCGGCGGTGCATCTGGCGGCATTGGCGCTGACACTGGTGCTTTATGCGATGCCGGGTCCGGTCTTTCTGCGCGCCGGGCTGCGCAGTCTCAGGGCGGTGCTGCCCATCGTGGTGATTTTGCTGCTCTGGCACGCGATTATCGGCGATCTGATGGCCGGTCTGGTCATCACCTTGCGGATGGTCACGCTGGTCGCGCTTGCCAATCTGGTGACCATGACCACGCCGCTGGAGGATCTGATCGACCTGATCCACTGGCTGACGACGCCGTTGCGCAGACTTGGCCTGCCGACCCATCTGCTGGAGACCGCGATTCCGCTGGTCATCCGCTTTACCCCGGTTCTGGTCGCCCGCGCGGCCACGCTGGCCGAGGCATGGCGTGCCCGTGCCCGGCAGCGACCGGGCTGGCGATTGATCCTGCCGCTGATGCTGCAGGCACTGGACGACGCCGATCATGTAGGCGAGGCGTTGCGCGCGCGCGGCGGCCCGCTTGGACCGAACTGACAGGAGTATCTTCATGGAACGGAATATCGCTCAGATCGCTCTCTTTGCCGCCATGATCGCGGCGCTTGGGCTGGTGCCGCCGATCACGCTGACCTTTGGCGTGCCGATCACCGCGCAATCGCTTGGCGTCATGCTGGCGGGGGCGGTGCTTGGCTCGCGTCGCGGCTTTGCTGCCGTCGGGCTGTTCGTGCTGCTGGTCGCGCTTGGCCTGCCGCTTCTGGCGGGCGGTCGCGGCGGTCTGGGCGTCTTCGCCTCGCCGACGGTGGGCTTTGTCGTAGGCTACCCGATCGCCGCCTTCGTCACCGGCCTTTTCGTCGAACATGTCCGCCTGCGCTCGCCCGGTCTGACGGCGGGTCTGGGTGCGGTGGTCGGCGGCATTCTGGTGCTTTATCTGCTCGGCGCGACCGGGCTGGCCTATGTCGCCGGGAAAACCCTGATCGAGGCTTTCGCGCTGGTCGCGGCCTTCATACCGGGTGACCTGCTGAAGGCCGGGATCGCCGGGATGCTGGTGCAGGCGCTGGCGAAGGTGCGCCCGCAGACGCTGGAATGGCTGCGCCTGCCCGCCAGCAACGGCAACGCACGGCTTTGAGCGCGAAAGGCCAGGAATGGTTCGCCCCCGCCCGTCCCGATCTGCTGATCGCGGCGGGGCAGCGGGGGCAGAACGCGGCGGCGATTGCCACGCTTCTCGATTGCCTCGAGCGGCGGTTGCCGGTTCACGCCAGTCTGTCCGGCATCCGCCCGGCAGACGACATTCCTGCGCCGATGATCTATTGTCAAAGCTCCGGCTCGGGCGGTCGCGTCAAGACGATCCGCCGCCGCCACGCCTCGTGGATCGCCAGTTTCGAGGTGAACCGGGTGCTTCTGGGCGTCTCGTCCTGGGACCGCTACGGCATTCTGGGCCAGCTTGGCCATTCGCTGTCGCTTTACGCGACGATGGAGGCCGCTCATCTTGGCGCGGGTCTGGTGGTTCTGGCCGGGGACAATCCGCAGGCGCAGATGCAGCAACTGGGCGATACCCGGGTCAGCGTCATCTATGCCACGCCCTCGCAGCTCTGGCGGCTGCAACTGGCCGCGGGATCGGGCGGGCTGCCCGATGTGGCGCATATCATCTGCGGCGGGGGCAAGCTGGACGATGCCTGCCGCGACGGCATTGCCGCGCTTTGCCCCAATGCCGAAATCCGCGAATTTTACGGCGCGTCCGAGACCAGCTTCATCACCCTTGCCGATTCACGGACGCCTGCCGGTTCGGTCGGTCGGCCCTATCCGGGCGTCAATGTAAAACTGGACGACAGTGGTCGTATTCACGTTGCCAGCCCCTATCTTTTCGACGGCTATGCCGAACCGGATCTGCCTGACCTGCCGCGCGACGAGGCCCATCTTGGCACCGGCGATATCGGCAGGCTCGACAGTTCCGGCAACCTTTTTCTCAGCGGGCGCGAGAACCGCATGATCACCGTCGCCGACCGCAACCTGTTCCTTGAGGATGTCGAGGCAACCATGCGCGATGCAGGTGCCGGCCTTTGCGCCGCGATTGCCGTGCCGGACCCGGCCCGCGGCAATGCCGTCATCGCCGTTGTCGAAGGCCCTGCCGATGATGAGCTTGCCGCCCGTCTGCGCCGTGCCTGCCGCGACCGTCTGGGCGATCACGCCGCCCCGCGCCGGGTGATGTTTCTGCCGCGCCTGCCGGTGCTTGCTTCGGACAAGCCCGATCTGGCGGCACTGGCCTTGCTGGTCCGAACCGAGGGATGACCGGCGGCGGCGCGGTCATCGTCGGCACCCTCCGCAGCGCCGTTGTGCCGCGTCATGGTGCCTTTGACAGGCTGGAGATCCACCAACTCGCCGCCCCGGTCATCTCGACGCTTCTTGCCCAGACCGGCATCGCCGCATGGGAGGTGGACGAGCTTATCCTTGGCAACGCCCTTGGCGCAGGCGGTAACCCGGCGCGGCTGGCGGCGTTGCAGGCGGGCCTGCCGAAGCTGGTCGGCGGGCTGACAATCGACAGGCAGTGCTGCAGCGGCATGGACGCGGTGCTTCTGGCCGACGCGCTGATCCGCGCAGGCCGCTGTGAAGTGGTCATCGCGGGGGGCGCGGAAAGCTATTCCCGCCGCCCGATGCGCCTGCGCACCGACCCCGAGGGTGGTCCGGCCATCCCTTATGACCAGCCACCCTTCGCCCCGTCTCCTGAACAAGACCCGCTGATGCCCGACGCGGCGGATCGGATCGCCCGCGAGATGAACATCTCCCGTCAGGACCAGGACGACTGGGCCGTTACCAGCCACGCGCGCGCCCAAGCCGCCGTTACACGGCTGCACGATGAGATCACGGTGATTAACGGCGTCGCCGCCGATCCCTTTACTCGCCCGCTGACACAGCGCCTTGCCGCACGCGCCCCGGTGCTTTCGGGCACGGTGACCAAGGCCAATACCGCCGTCGCCGCCGATGCCGCCGCCTTCTGCCTGCTGGTGTCGGAACGCATCGCGAAACGGCTTAGCACGCCCCATTGGCGTATCCTTTCAGGCATGACCCTTGGCGACGATCCAAGCCTGCCGGGCATCGCCCCGGTCGCCGCGATCCGCGAAACGCTGGCCGCGACCGGCCTGACGCCTGACCGCCTGCACGCGATTGAGATGATGGAGGCTTTCGCCGCTCAGGCCATCGCCTGCGCCCGCATGACCGACTTGCCAGCGGACAGGATCAATCCGGGCGGCGGAGCCTTGGCGCGCGGACACCCGATTGGCGCGTCTGGTGCGATCAACCTGGTCCGGCTGGCACGGGAACTGGAATCGCCCGGCCAGACCGGCCTTGCCGCCATCGCCGCCGCCGGAGGATTGGGCACCGCCGTCGTCATGGAACGGATCGGCTGACCCGTTCAGAACCCGCGAAAGCTGGCAAAGACCGGCAAATCCTCGCGCTCGGTCCGCACCCGGTTTTCAGGCGCGTCCAGATCGGGCCAGCCAAGGGCGATCCCGCACACCACCATCTCCTCGTCCGGCAGACCCAGATGCCGATGTACGACCGGCCCGTAATTCGCCAGCGCCCCGATCCCGGTCGCGCCCAACCCGCGCGCCTCTGCCGCCAGCAGAAAGCCCATCAGGCTCATCCCCAGATCCATGAAACAGCCCTTGCCCATGTCCCGACGAATGGTGACCACCACACCGACCGGCGCATCGAAGAAGGCATAATTGCGCCGGAACTGCCGCCGCCGCCCGTCAAGATCGCGCCGCTCGATCCCAAGGGCGGCGTAAAGCGCATAGCCCGCCGCCCGCTGCCGCGCCTTCAGATCGGCGGGCATCGGGTCGGGGAAATAGGAATATTCAGAGACCTGCGGCTCGCCCGTATCAATCGCGTGGTGCAGCGCGGCGACCAGATCGCCAAGTGGGGCACCCGCCAGAACGTGAAAACTGCCGGGCTGCAGGTTCGCCCCGCTGGGCGCGGTGCGGGCAAGGCGGCAGATATCCTCGACCACGTCACGCGCGACCGGACGATCCAGAAACGCCCTGATCGAGCGCCTGTTGCGCATCAACCCGTCAAGATCCTCGGACATGGCCCCGCCTTCAAAATCGGATCACAGCAGCCCGTGCAACCTGTCGAATGCGCCCCGCAGGGTCAACCCGGCAGCCGACCTCGACACGCCAGCGCGCAACCCTTAGGGTCCGCCGCAAAGGAGCCTGCCCATGTTCACACTCGCCACCTGGAACATCAACTCGGTCCGCCTGCGCGAAGGTCTTGTCGCCCGCCTGCTGCGCGAAGAGGCGCCCGACATCCTCTGCCTTCAGGAATGCAAATCCCCGGTCGAGAAAATCCCGCTGACCATGTTCCAGGAGCTTGGCTACAACTGGATCGTGGCACGCGGGCAAAAGGGCTATAACGGCGTCGCCATCCTGTCGCGCCTTCCCATCGAGGATGCAGGCGACCGCGATTACGCGAAACTGGGCCATGCGCGCCACGTCGCCGCGCGGCTGGAAAACGGCGTGACCATCCACAATATGTATGTCCCCGCGGGCGGCGATATTCCCGACCGCGAACTGAACGTGAAATTCGGGCAGAAGCTGGATTTCGTGTCCGAGATGCGCGACGTTTTCCATGCCGACAATCCGCAACGCTCGATCCTCGTCGGCGATCTGAACATCGCCCCGCGCGAGGATGATGTCTGGTCGCACAAACAATTGCTGAAGATTGTCAGCCACACCCCGATCGAGGTGGAACATCTGCTGGCCGCGCAGGATGCCGGAAAATGGGTGGACGTGACCCGTCAGGACATCCCCGAGGGGCTGCTTTATTCGTGGTGGAGCTATCGTTCCCCCGACTGGAACGCCGCCGACAAGGGCCGCCGACTGGACCATATCTGGGCCACGCCCGACATCTCGAACGCGGCGCATGGCAGCCGTATCCTGCGCGACGTTCGTGGCTGGCAACAGCCCAGCGATCACGCCCCGGTTCTGGCGACCTTCGATCTTTGACCGGCTTGCGGTGACTGGCTTGCGGTGATGGGCCTGCCGGGGGCACTATGAGGCATCAGCCGCAACGGACCCCGCGCCCATGCCGATCACTGCTTCCGCCCGCCTGCTCGCCGCCACACTGTCGCTTTGCCCCGGCTTCGCCTGGGCCGAATGCGGCCCCGATGCCGCCTTCGACTTCATGCAAACGGTGACGCTGATGGACTGGAGCCTGCCCGAACGGTCCGAGTTCAACAGCACCGAAGGCCCCGGCATTCGCGACCGCTACACGACGCCGGAAGGCGCAACCCGCGTCGATGAACGCTTCTGTGTCTCGTTCTTCTGCGCGTCCTCGATCTCGGTCGATACCCCGTGGAGCGACAGCGCCCTCTATTTCTTCAACTGGGGCGGCGTCGCCATGCCCGAAAGCGAGGAACGCAGCACTGCCTTCCTCGACCGCATCGCGGGCGAAATGTGCGTCGTCAACCATCAGGGCGGGGAAGAATTCAACGGCATGACCCTTGGCCTCATCGCCGACATCGAATCCGAGCGCCCACGCTGACGCAACACCGACCGTGCGCAAGCTGTGTACGCCCTGTGCACATCCTGTGCCTCTGCGGTGCACGCCCTGTGCTGCCCTTTCGTCAGCATTTGCTGGCCCGTTTCGCCCCCGCCGTTTCTTCGTTGCACAAATACCGATTGCAACGCTCGCAACCTGTTGCGCGGCTTGCCTGCGATCCCCCTCTTTCGTTCAAGCCGCTGACGCCCCATATTGCGCGGCAACACCTTGCCACTCTGCTTATCCGGAGAAGACATGACCATGATTTTCGATGGCGCCCAAAGCGCGCCGCAGACCGCTGATTTCATCAGGGACGTGACCGAAGCCGACTTCATGTCGGAAGTCATTGAAAAATCGATGGAAGTCCCTGTGATCGTGGACTTCTGGGCGCCTTGGTGCGGCCCCTGCAAGACGCTTGGCCCACAGCTTGAAGCCGAAGTTGCCCGCCACAAGGGCCGTATCCGCATGGCCAAGGTCAATGTGGACGAAAACCAGATGATTGCCGGTCAGCTTCGCGTGCAGTCGATTCCGACCGTCTATGCCTTCTTTCAGGGCCAGCCGGTCGATGCCTTCCAGGGCGCGCTTCCGCAAAGCCAGATCAAGCAATTCGTTGATAAAATTGCCAATCTTGGCGGAGACGATGGCGGTCTGGCCGATGCCATCGCCGCCGCTGAATCGATGCTGGAAGAAGGCGCCACCGAAGACGCCATCGAAACCTTTGTCGCCATCGTCGGCGAAGATCCCGACAGCGCCGATGCTTGGGGTGGCCTGATCCGCGCCCATCTGGCCGCCGGTGACAAAGCCGCCGCCGCCTCGGCCCTGCAGCAGGTGCCCGCGACAATCGCAAGCGCGGCCCCGGTCGAGGCTGCCCGCGCCGCGCTGCAATTGGCGCAACAGGCTGAAAACGCCGGGCCTTTGGGCGATCTGCAGGCAAAGGTCGAGGCGGATCCGGCTGACCAGCAGGCGCGTCTTGATTATGCGCAGGCGCTTCACGCCGCCGGTCAGGTCGAGGAAGCGATCGAGGTTCTGCTGGACAGTTTCCGCCGTGATCGTGACTGGAACGAGGGTGCCGCCAAGGCGCAGCTCATCACCATCTTCGATAGCCTGAAGCCCAACGATCCGCTGGTCCAGAAAGGCCGCCGCCGCCTGTCCTCGCTGATCTTCGCCTGACCGGGCATCGGCATGACCTTTCGCTTCGACCTGCCGAACCGCATCGCACTGTTCCCCCTTGCCGGAGCAGTGCTGATGCCCCGGTCACGTCTGCCGCTGCATATTTTCGAGCCGCGCTATCTGCAGATGGTCGAGGATGTCCTGAAGACCGATCACCGCCTGATCGGGATGATTCAGCCCGAGGGCGAGAACCTTGCCGCCATCGGAAATGCAGGCCGGATCGTCGCCTATTCCGAGACCGATGACGGGCGGCTGATGATCTCGCTGAAGGCGGTCTCGCGCTTTCGGCAGTCGGATGCTGAACAGGGGTTCACCCCCTATCTGACGACCGAACCCGACTGGACGCCATTTCAGCGCGACATGTCCGGCAGCGAACATGATCCCGCGCTGGACCGCCCAAAACTGTTCCATCTGCTTGAACGCTATATGAAATCACATGATCTCTCGACCGATTGGGGTGCCGCCGCCGATGCCGAGGATGAGTTGCTGATCAACTCTCTGTCGATGATGCTGCCATTCTCGCCGGGTGATAAACAGGCGCTTCTGGAATCGCCGACCCTTGCCGACCGTCGTGAATTGCTGTTCGGTCTGGTCGAGTTCGCCCTGCGAAGCGGCGACAGCGAGGAGACCATGCAATGAGCGACGCCCCCGGTTTCGACCGCCACATGCTTGAGGCGCTGGTCTGTCCGGTCACTCATGGCCCGCTATCCTATGACGCCGAGCGGCAGGAGCTTGTCTCCAAGACCATCGGGCTGGCCTTTCCGATCCGCTCGGGCATCCCGATCATGCTTGTGGACGAGGCGCGGCAGATCAAGGCGGATGACTAAGTGACCCAATACCCCGACCGGATGACGACGATCCCTCGCGTCAGGCGACGGCAATTGCCGGTCTGGGTGGTCGCGGTGATCGCGATCTGCTGCGCGGTCGAGGTGGTGATCCTGCTTACCACATTGCTGGGCTATACGCAGGCGCGTGCCATCGGCTTTTTCATCGGCGGTTTCTGGTCGCAACTGCTGTGGAGCGGCGGCGGACTTTATGTTGGTCAGCCGGTGTTGATGTTTCTCACCTACGGCTTGCTGCATTCCGGCCTGATGCATCTGACGATGAACATGATTTCGCTGGCCGTTGTCGGGCGCGAGTTGAACCGGATGATCGGATCGTCCCGAATGGCGGTCATCTATATCC
The DNA here is from genome assembly GCF_016629665.1 of Paracoccus caeni. GTDB lineage: Bacteria > Pseudomonadota > Alphaproteobacteria > Rhodobacterales > Rhodobacteraceae > Paracoccus > Paracoccus caeni. The sequence goes on along the minus strand of NZ_JAEPRQ010000011.1, from coordinate 14,470 downwards.
TCAGCCAGATCGGCGCGGGGCTGGTCTTTGCCCTGCTTGAACCAGAGACCGGCCCGATGGTTGGCGCGTCTGGCGCGATCTTCGGGCTTGCCGGTGCGCTGGTCGGCTATGCCGCAGTCTCGGGCTATCGTCGGGGTCGTGAGATGGGTCAGATGTGGCGCAGCGTGCTGTTGCTTTTGGTGCTGAACGTGGCGCTGACCTTCCTGATGCCCGAAATTGCATGGCAAGCGCATCTGGGTGGGGCCATCGTCGGGCTGGTTGCGGGCGTCATGCTGGCCATGCGCGTGCCGCAACGGCGCTGATCACGCGCCGCCGGGCTGCTGTTCTTCGCCGTTTTCGCCGTCCGTCTGCTCGTCCTTCGGTTCAGCCGTGGCTTCCGGCACAGGCGCATCCTTGCCGTCAGTGACCTCTGGCTCAGGCGTCGCCAGATCAAGGCTCGCCTCTTCCGGTTCTGCGGTTTCCTGCGCCTCGGCCTCATCTGTCTCTTGCGCGCCGTCTGCGCCAATCAGGCGGCGCAGGCTGTTCCGGAACGGCTCTGACCGGGTGTTGGCAAGTGTCGCGGCATCCTGTCCCGCATTCTGCGCCAGATGCTCTGCGACCAGCCGATAGCCCAGCCCGTAACCTGCCCATTTGCGCAGATCGCCCTTGCCGAAGAACCAGCGCGCATGGTCATAGTCCAGCCGCGCCCATTCATTCATCGCTCGTCGGGCCAGCCCCGGCGCAGGCTGAACCGAATCCCACGGATCGGGCTTCCCGCCCAGCACCTGCTGAACGAAATGCCCGGCCAAGCCTTCGCTGACCAGTGCATCGCCCAGCGATTTGCCATAGCCTGGCCCGTCCCAACGGATCAGATGGTGAAATTCGTGGATCAGCGTCCGGGTGAAAAGCTCTGCCGAAAAGCGGTCGGGGTTCAGGTCGATCTGGATCACGCCGGGCAGGGGCGCCATCCCGCCGACGCCCCATTCGGGGATGACATTGCCGCCGCTACGGACGACAAGGTCGAAGCTTGGAACATCGGCGTGTTCGTTCGCTTTGGTTACGGCGTCGCGCACGGCGGCCCGGATTTCGGACATGACCAGCGTCAGCGTGTTGCGCGAATTCAGAAGGTGAAGATGCCAGATCGTCATGATGGAAACTTATACCGGCACCGCCCTGGCTCTGCCAGTCTTGGCGACATCAGGATGCCGCGACCTGCGCCGTTTGATCGAAAACCGGCCTGTTTCTGCCAACCGACCGCGAACCATGATGCGACGGGGACCGTTGTTGTTTGACAGACCAGCGCATAATCTGCCTGAACGGAAGAGTGTAGTTCGTTCTTGGTGTCTGTTTGGGGGGACATAAGGCGCATGGCATTGAATATAAGACAGATGGAAATCCTGGACATCGCGCGCGCATCGGGGCGGGTTGTCGTTGAAGAGCTGGCAGAGCGATTTGACGTGACCTTGCAGACGATCCGGCGCGATCTGGGGGAACTTTCGGATCAGGGCGTTCTGGACCGGGTTCATGGCGGCGCGGTTTTGCGCAGCGGGGTCAGCAATATCGGTTACGAACAGCGTCGTCAGATGAATGCCGACGCCAAGACCGCCATCGGCCGCGCTTGCGCTGCCGAGATCCCGGACAATTGCTCGATCATCCTGAACCTTGGCACCACGACAGAGGCGGTGGCGCGGGAATTGATGAACCATCGCAATCTGACCGTCATCACCAACAACATGAATGTGGCCAATATTCTGGTCGGCAATGAAAGCTGCGAAATCATGGTGGCGGGGGGCGCGCTTCGCCGTTCCGACGGTGGGCTGGTCGGAGATCTGACGACCGAATTCATGGCTCAGTTCAAGCCCGATTACGCGATCATCGGCGTGTCGGCGCTGGATGTGGACGGCGATCTTCTGGATTTCGACATGGCCGAAGTCCGGGTCAGCCGGGCCATCGCCGGGCTGGCGCGCAAGACCTATCTGGTCACCGATATCAGCAAGCTGACGCGCTCGGCCCCGGTCAGGATCATCTCGGTCGGTGAGTTGGACAGCATTTTCGTCGATCAACGTCTGCCGGAATCGCTGATGCAGAAATGCGAGGAATGGGAAACGCGGGTCGTCGTGGCCGAGTGATCGGTTATTTCAGCAACGAATTCAGGGCGCGAATTTCTTCCGCGCCCTGATCCGCCAGCATCTTTTCCAGCGCGCGATAGAGGCGCAGCACCTGCTGCCCGTTCGCCGTTACGGTCGCGCCGCCACCGCCGCTGCCGCCGCGGCTGCTGTCCACGACCGGCTCAGCGAAGGCCGCATTCATCTCTTCGACAAGCGACCATGCGCGTTTGTAGCTCATTCCCATCTCGCGCCCCGCAGCCGAGATCGAGCCAAGCCTGTCGATCAGCGTCAGAAGCTCGGCCTTGCCCGGTCCCAGAACCAGCGGCACGTCATATTCCAGCCGCAGCTTGATCTTTGGCAGCCTGTCCTGATTTCGCATGCGCCCTCCTGCGTCCTGCTGCGGCAATGATAGGCGGCGGAAATTGCTGCTGCAAACCCACTCTGACCTTCCCTCGCGTTCTGCGACCTTTCTTCAGTGCCGTCGCGTCGTGACCTGTTTTCCTTGCCGCGATGCTGCGGCAGCCTATGGTGGAGAAGGAGATTCATCAGGAGGGTGTTTTCATGTCGGATGTAGATATCGTCATTCTGTCGGGGGCACGGACTGCCATTGGCGGTTTCGGAGGCAGTCTTGCCGCGATTCCCCCGACCGCGCTGGCAACCACCGTCACCAATGCCGCGCTGGAACGGGCAGGGGTTTCGCCCGATCAGGTCGGACAGGTGTTTTTCGGCCATGTCATCAATACTGAACCCCGCGATATGTATCTAAGCCGCGTCGCCATGCTCGATGCTGGCATCCCCGACGCAACCCCGGCGCTGAATGTGAACCGGCTTTGCGGTTCGGGCGTGCAGGCCATCGTCTCGGCGACGCAGGCGCTGCAACTAGGTGATGCGGATTTCGCCGTTGCGGGCGGTGCCGAAAGCATGAGCCGCGCACCCTATTCGCTGCCCTCGGCCCGATTCGGCGCGAAGATGGGCGATCAGACGATGGTCGATATGATGACCGGCGCGCTGACCTGTCCGATGGGAACCGGCCATATGGGTGTGACCGCTGAAAACGTCGCGACCGAGCATCAGATCAGCCGGGCAGAGCAGGACGAATTTGCGCTGGAATCGCAAAAGCGCGCGGCGGCGGCGATTGCTGCGGGTTATTTCAAGGATCAGATCGTCCCGGTCGAGGTCAAGACCCGCAAGGGTATGGTCGCCTTCGACACCGACGAGCACCCGAAAGAGACCACGCTTGAAAAGCTGGCCGGGCTGAAGGCGGTGTTCAAGAAGGACGGTTCGGTCACGGCGGGCAATGCCAGCGGCATCAATGACGGCGCGGCGGCGCTGGTTCTGGCGCGGGCCGACGCTGCCGAGGCTGCCGGGCTGAAGCCGCGAGCGCGCATCCTTGGCTATGCCGTGGCCGGTGTTCGTCCCGAGGTAATGGGCATCGGCCCGATCCCCGCAGTGCGCAAGCTGCTGGAGCGGACCGGCCTCAGCGTCGAGGATTTCGACGTGATCGAATCGAACGAGGCTTTCGCGGCGCAGGCCCTTGCGGTCACGAAAGAGCTTGGGCTGGATCCGGCGAAGGTGAATCCGAATGGTGGCGCGGTTGCGCTTGGCCATCCGGTCGGTGCGACCGGCGCGATCATTACCGTGAAGGCGCTTTATGAGCTGGAGCGGACCGGCGGTTCAAAGGCGCTGATCACTATGTGCATCGGCGGCGGTCAGGGCATCGCTTTGGCAATCGAGCGGATCTAACGGCTTCGATTCAAACAATCGGCAGCACCCGTCCCGTGGGATGGGCGCTGCCGACCCGTCAGACCATCCCTTGCGGCCTTGGTCGCGACAGCCTTAGCGCCGCAATTCCCGCAACGATGATGATGATCGAGCCGATGATCGTCGGCATGTCGGGACGCTCGGCGAAAATCACGATTCCCGCGATCATGGCAAAGACAAGCCGCGTATAGCGGAACGGGGTGACGGCGCCGACCTCGCCCGTCCGCATGGCGATGGTCAGCGCGGTATAGGCTAGAATGCCGGTCGCGGAAGCGGCGATCAGGAACAGCCATGCCCGCGGCTCTGGCATGCTCGGCGCTGCGCCGAAGGGCAGGGCGATCAACCCCGCGATCACCAGCATGGCAAAGCCCAGCACACCAAGCTGACGAAAGCTCAGGCTTGGCGGGGCGGCCCGCGTTGCCAGATCGCGCCCGGCAAAGCCAAGCATCGCGACCAAGGCCAGAAGCGATAGCGGCCCGAATCCTTCCGCACCCGGTCGCAGAATCAACAGCACTCCGGCAAAGCCAAGTGCGACCGCCAGCCAGCGGCGCGGCCCGATTTGTTCGCCGAACAGAAAAATCGCTCCGACCATGACGACCAAGGGCGTGGCCTGCAGGATCGCCGAAGCCGTGGACAGCGGTGTCAGCGCAATGGCCAGCATGAAGAATAACCGTCCGATGACCTCGCAGATCGACCGCAGGATCATCGCGGGTTGCAGCATCTGGCGGGTCATCGGAGATTCGCCCGCGATCAGCGCCATGACCGAAAATGACAGCACGCCCAGCAGCCCGAACGTGATCAGCACCTGCCCAACCGGCAGACTGGCGGCGGCGGTTTTCAGAAGCGAATCCTCGACCGCGAATCCCGCCATCGAGGCCGTCATGAACAGCGCGCCCTGCATATTCCATGCGGCGCCAAGTCGGGGTTGCAGATCGGTCATGTCTTTGACTTCGCTTGGGATCGCCAAGCTGTCCCTCATTCAGCGCCAATGGGCAAGGCCACGGCGAAGATATAGAGCCACCGCATTCCGTTGAAGGTGACGCGCGTGCCCCGGCACAAATACCTCTGCCGGAAAATGAAAACGGGCCGCCTGAAGAAAGCGGCCCGCGAGTTCCACGGAGATGGTCCGGTTAGGGTTGGAAATCCGTCCGGTCCCAATCAGGGTTTACGACCTTTGGGGTTGCCCTCAGGCCACGGCCCCCCTGACTGTTCCGACACCTCTCTCCACTATCACTCTCGACACTGGACCACCTCCTTTCAATAAGTTGCCGTTGTAAGGAAAATGGTGCCACAGATTACCTGTGTGTCAATCAGATTTCTTGGTTACGGCTCAACAAATTGCGAACGATGAGGCGGAAGGGCACAAGAGTCAGTATGGCGAGACTCATTTTGACCAGCCAATCGGCAGTTGCCAGCGAAACCCACAGCGCAGTGACCGGACCTTGACCAAGAAGCGGAACCGCCTCATTCGCCCAGCCGGTATTGCCATCCGCAGGCAGGCTTGCCGAAAACGCGATGCTGAAGAAGATCGTCGTATCCACCACCGACCCGATGCTGGACGACGTCAGCGGCGCCACCCACCAGCTTTTGTGCCGCAGCCGGTTGAAGACGATGATATCGACCAGTTGCGCCACAAGGAAAGCGCTGCCCGATCCGATGGCGATGCGCAGCGTCGTCTTGTCCAGCCCTGCGGCGACAACAGATGACAGCACGCCCACCACAAACCCCGCAAAGACCACGCGGCGCGCTGCAGCCGGGCCATAAACGCGGTTCATCACTTCGGTGACAAGGAAGGCGAAGGGATAGGTGAAGGCGCCCCAGGTCAGCCAGTCCCCAAGGACGAACTGCACAAGGATGTTCGAGGCCACGACGATGATGGCCATGGCAAGAATGCCGGGCAGGTAGCGGGTCATTGATGATTTCCGTTTTACAAGGTCGCGGAACAACTCGGCCCCACGGATGCGGGACAGCGGGGCCTTACGCCCGCGCGGGCAAGGTTGTCAATGAATGCGATTCCGACAGCCTGCCTCCTGCAACGATGAAGAAAAGCACCCGCCCGGAATCAAGTCGCCTTCAGGCGACGCCGGGCAATGCCCTCTGCTCTGAAAGACACCCGAAGCCCGCTCAATCCCGCAACCGATACTCCACCACTTCCGTTCGCTGCACGAACAGGAAGTTGTCGTCCGAGATCATCGTCAGCCGGATGCCAACCCCGTCATCCCAGACCGAGATCCCCTCAAGATTGTCATATTGCAGATACTGCGTCTCCAGCAGGATTTCCTCGTCCTGTGGCCCGTCATCGGTCATCTGCATCCGCCTGACCCGTGAGGCGAAGCCCAGAATCCCGCGAAAATCCCGCTCTAGCAGGTAAAACCACCCATCCGGCCCAAAATCCGCGCCGACCGGCAACCAACGCGGATCGCGCCTGATCTCACCGGCGCGGCCCCAGCTTCCATCGCGATAGGTCAGCACCGGAAAGGGCCGCGTCTCCAGACCCGACCGCTCGGGGACACCGAAGATGGTGCCGTCATCGCGGATCGCCAAAGCCTCGATGCCGGAATTTACGCCCATGCCGGGCAGCTTCGGCGGTCGCGGGTGCAGCCCCGCATTCGAATCTGGCGAGGCATAGCTGGCAATCCGGTCGAACCCCTCGAAGCTGACCCAGATGGTGCCGTCATCGGCCACCGCCAGCCCCTCGCTGTCACCCAGATAGCCGGGCTCCAGAAACAGCCCCTTGCTGTCCTTCAACCGTGCATAACCGGCAATGTTCATACCACGCAGAATTCCCTGCGAATCGCGGTCGATACTGCCCCAGTAAAGATGCGACCGGTCCGACAAGGCGTGGAAGCCGCTGCCGTCGGCGCTGATCTCGATCCCCGAAAACCCGCCAAAACTGTCCTGCGACGAGGACCAGATATAGGTGCCCACATATTCCAGCGAAGCGGCCGACGCAGGGGCGCCGGCCGTCATCAGGATTGCCGCAGCAAGCCAGGCGGTCAGGGCGCGCCGGCGACGGTCGAGCATTGATTGGGCAACTCGCTCAGTCGGAAGGTGCGCGGATGGCGATAGTTCGGATCGGGCGGCACCGGGGTCACCCGGCTGGGATCGATCCGGTTGCGGATCCAGTCGGCGGCTTCCTCGCAACCGTCACCCGCAGGCGGCGGGTCCTGACGGTCGCAGATCGAGCCGCGCGGACAGGCCAGACGGACGTGGAAATGGTAGTTATGGGCGTTGATCGGACGCACCTTGCGCAGCCATGAGCGGTCGCCCCGCTCGGCCTGACACATGGCGACCTTGGCGACGGGATCGACCAGAATCCGCTCGACCCGTGGATCGCGGGCGGCGGCGCGCATGATCGACATATGGCCCGGCGTCCATTGGTTCGACAGGCCGACACCCCGCCCGTCGGTGATCGACACCGAGGACAGATTCTCGCGCTGGTTCGGCGACAGGTTTAGCGAGGAAGGCGGCAGCATCCAGATATCGGCATCCAGCCCGATCTGGTGGCTGGCATGGCCCGAGGTCATCGGCCCGCCACGCGGCTGGCTCATATCGCCGATATAAAGCCCCTGCCAACCGGCCTGCTGCGCGGCCTGCGACAGCCCGATCAGGAAATTCACCAGTTCGGGGTGTCCCCAGTTCCGGTTCCGCGACAGGCGCATCGCCTGCCAGCTTGGCCCGCTTTCGGGCAATTGCACGAAGCCCTGCCCGCAGCCTTTGGAATAAAAGCCGATCGAGACCGGCGGCCCCTGCGATGCCCCCCGGAACGAGCCGAAGACATCCTTCGCCAGCGGGTCGGCTATGGCAGGCATGGCCATGCCAAGAACCAGCGCGGCGGCTGTCATGATTTTACGGATCACTGCTTTGCCTCTTCTTCTTCTGGTTTGACCCAGACTAGCAGAAACAACCCGCCAAGGAATATCAAGATCAGGGGAGAGATGCCGATGCGCTGATTTCCGGTCATGTCGGTGACCAGCGCGATCATCAGCGGCGCCAGAAACGCGGTCGCCTTGCCGGATAGCGCATAAAGGCCAAAGCCTTCCGTCGCGCGTTCCTCGGTCGTGTGCAGGACCATCATGGTGCGGCTGGCGGATTGCAGCGCACCACCCGCGCCGCCGATCAGCGCACCACAGGCAAAGAAGATCAGATCCGGCAGCGTCAGCGCGCCAAGCAGCGGCTCTTGCGAAAAGGGGATTCCGAAAAAGGCGTCGCGGCTCATGCCCACGATGATGCTGCACACGCCGATCAGCACCAAGGTCGCCGCGACAATCACCGGCTTCGGCCCCCAGAAGCGGTCGGCCCGCCCGCCAAGCCACGAAATGATCGCTGCCGAAATCGCGCTGATCACCCCAAAGACCCCGGCCAGAAACACCGGCCAGCCCAGCACCGTCCCGGCATAGACGCCGCCAAAGCCGTAAAGCGCGTTCAGCGCGTCCCGCGACAGCATCGAGGAAATCAGCCAGCTTGTCAGACTGCGGCGGTGGCGCAGGCTGCGGATCAGCGCCCAAAGATCGCGCATCGCCAGCCCAAGCTGCACCGGCCTGCGCGGCCCGCGCGGCTCTTTCACCCATAGAAAGAACGGGATCATGAAGAACGCATACCAGATCGCCACGAACGGCCCGACGAAACGGGTGCCCTCGCGCTGCTCGGGGTCCAGCCCGAACAGCGGCTCGATCCCGATCAGCGTTTTGCCCGAAGGCGTTTCCTGAAACAGCGCCAGCATGATCGCCAATGCGACAACCCCCCCCAGATAGCCAAAGGCAAAGCCCGATCCCGAAACGCGACCGATCTCTTCCCGCGGCGCAAGGCCCGGCAGCAGCGCATTGGTAAAGGTGGTCGCGAACTCGGTCCCGATCAGGCCGATCCCGAACAGGGCGACCGCCATGATCAAAGGCGGCTGGTTCGGCGTCAGAAACCACAACCCCGTCGCGCCGATGATATAGAAGACCGAAAACAGCCAGATCCACGGCATCCGCCGCCCGGACGTATCGGCGATGGCCCCAAGGATCGGGGACAGGACGGCGATGATGATCCCGCTGATCGACAGCCCATAGCCCCATAGCGCCTGCGCCTGCGCCCCGGCCAGCGTGACACTGTCCCCGATCTGCAGGAAATGCCGCTTCGCCACCTCGGCGAAATAGACCGAGAACACGAAAGTCAGCAGAAGCGTATGATATGGTTGACTTGCCCAGTCAAAAAACCACCAGCCCCAGATACGCTTTCGGTTCATGGCTGTATCCCCTCGTCCGTTTGCGCACATAAGGCAGAAGCCATGCCCTTCTGGCAAGCAAACTCTCGCTTATAATACGCTGGCCCGACGGAAACCGGCCCTTTGCGCGCCCGGCCCTGATCACCCCTGACGCAACACTACCGTTCGCAAGCTGTGTACGGGCTGTGCACATCCCGTGCATGCGCAGTGTACGCCCTGTGCAGCAAAATCCCCAGCATTTGCTGGATTTTCACACCAGCCGCTTCTTCGTTGCAAAAATACCGGATGCAACGCCCGCACACCGTTGCACCTCACGCCTTCGCAGCGATCTCCGGCGGCCAGGGGCGCTCTGCATCCGATGCGATCCAGGCTCTGATCCACTCCGCCATCTCGGGGCTGTCGGGCGACTGCCCGATTGCCGCCATCACCTCGGCGGGCGGCACGATCCCCTTGGCCGACGTGATGGCCGAGCGCAGCAGCATATGGTTGCAGCACTCGTCACCCTTCCACATCGATTGCTCCATATAGAAGAAGCGGTGATCCCAGCCGACGACGCGCGAATACATGGTGAAGCGGTCGAACATTTTGATTCGGCGGCGATAACGGGTGGTGTTCCCGGCAACCGTGATGCCCCATTTCTTCTCGCGCAGAATATGGATCAGGCCCGACCTTTGCGCCATCGGAATGCGGCCAAGGTCATACAGCGTCAGCGTCCGGCCATTGTTCAGCTCGATCCACGGGTCCAGATCCCACGGCCAGCAGATATGGGTCGAGATGTGAAACTCATCCAGACCCAAGGGCGGCGCATTGCGGAACTTCACCATTTCCTTGACGAAGCGGATCAACGGATACATCGGCGCCCCCTTTTAACGGCCTTTCCCCTTGGGTGGCCCGCGCCCACGGCATCGTCAACCCGGACGCCACGGCAAGCGGCTTGCGCGCAGCCATGCGCGCCTGCATACAGGGCAGGTATCCGGCCAAGAGGGGAATATGGGAACGCTCTACGAAGCCTTGCAACTGATCCTGCAAGTGTTGTGGTTCTTGATGATCGTCCACATCATCATGTCGTGGCTGATCAACTTTCAGGTGCTGAACCTGCGCCAGCCGCTGATTGCGCAGCTATGGGACGGCCTGAACCGCCTGCTGGAGCCGATCTATCGCCCGATCCGCAATATCCTGCCCAATACCGGCGGTCTGGATCTGGCGCCGCTGGTGCTGTTCATCCTGATCATCATCCTGCAACGCGCTTTGGCCAATAACGCGGGCTTCTTCTACGGGTAGTGATGCCAACTGATCTGCTGCGACAGGTCTGGGGCTTCGACGGATTCCGCCCCGGTCAGCGTGAGATCGTCGATGCCGTGGCAGATGGCCGCGACGTGCTGGCGATCATGCCGACCGGCGGTGGCAAATCTCTGTGTTTTCAGCTTCCGGCACTGATGCGTGAGGGTGTGACGGTGGTGATCTCGCCGCTGATCGCCCTGATGCGCGATCAGGTCCGGGCGCTGCGCGAGGCAGGTGTGGCCGCAGGCGCCCTGACCAGCGGCAATACCCAGGATGAAACCGACGCGGTCTTTCAGGCGCTTTCGCAGCGCGAGCTGAAGATGCTCTATATGGCGCCCGAGCGTCTGGCAGGCGGCGGCACCATCAACCTTCTCCGCCGGGCGGGCGTCACCGCCATCGCCGTGGACGAGGCGCATTGCGTCAGCCAATGGGGCCATGATTTCCGCCCGGATTATCTGCGGATTGGTGAGCTGAAGCGGGCGCTGAACGTCCCGCTTGCCGCCTTTACCGCGACCGCAGATGCCGAAACCCGGGCCGAGATCGTCACCCGCCTGTTCGATGGCGCCGAACCCGTCACCTTCCTGCGCGGCTTCGACCGCCCGAATATCCGACTTGCTTTCCAGCCCAAGGACAGCCCGCGCAAGCAATTGCTGACCTTCTCCGCCGCGCGGCGCGGTCAGTCGGGGATCGTCTATTGCGCCAGCCGCGCCCGCACGGAAACCCTTGCCGATGCCCTGAACGCCGAGGGCCACAGCGCCGTCGCCTATCACGGCGGCATGGAGGCCGACCTGCGCCGGCAAGTCGAAGCCCGGTTCCAGCGTGAGGACGGGCTGATCGTGGTGGCGACGATTGCCTTTGGCATGGGCATCGACAAGCCTGACATTCGTTGGGTGCTGCATGCCGATCTGCCCAAATCGATCGAGGCCTATTATCAGGAAATCGGTCGCGCCGGTCGCGATGGCGATCCGGCCGAGACGCTGACGCTCTACGGTCCCGACGACATTCGCCTGCGCCGCACGCAGATTGATGAAGGTCTGGCCGAAGGCACCCGCAAATCGGCGGATCATGCGCGGCTGAACGCTCTCCTGGGTCTGGCCGAGGCGACCGGCTGTCGGCGTAAACGCCTGCTGGCCTATTTCGGCGACGAATTGGCCGATGATTGCGGCAATTGCGACATTTGCCTGCATCCGCCGAAGCTGTTCGATGGCACGCAGGCGGTCAGGAAGGCCTTGTCGGCGATGCTGCGCACCGGCGAATGGTTCGGCGCGGGCCACCTGATCGACATCCTCACCGGCACCACGACTGAAAAGGTGCGCGAACGCGGGCACGACCATCTGCCGACCTTCGGCGTTGGGCGCGACTTCAGCAAAGGTCAGTGGCAGGCCGTTTTCCGGCAGATGATGGGGCTGGACCTGTGCCGCCCCGACCCTGATCGCCATGGTGCGCTGCACCTGACCGACGCGGCGCATCCGATCCTGCGCGGCGAGATCGAGGTGACCTTGCGCCACGACACAACCTTACGCGCCAAGGGCGCCAATGTGGTCCGCACACAGGTCGCCGAAGAGGATGAGCCGCTACTTTCCGCGCTGAAGGCCAAGCGTCGCGCGCTGGCCGAAGCCGCCCGGGTGCCTGCCTATGTCATCTTCCCCGACCGCACCCTGATCGAAATGGCGGAAAAGCGACCGCAGGATCTGGACCAGATGGCGCAGGTCAGTGGCGTTGGCGCGAAGAAGTTGGAAAGCTATGGCCGCGCGTTTCTTTCGGTGATCGCGGGCGATCAACCGGACATGCACCCGCATCGCCGCGCCTTGGCGGGCCGACCCGAGGGCGCGCTGTTCGATCGTCTGGTCGAAGCGCAGAATCAATTGCTGCGCGGTGCTGATGGGACCGGGAAGCCGCTGTCCTGCTCGACCGCACAGATCCGCCGGATCGCCGAGACGCGACCGTCAGACAGTGCCGCGCTGTCCCGGCAACTGGATCAGGCGCGGATGGAGCGGTTCGGAACCGCCTTTCTGGATCTGATCGCCGAAGGCTGACTTTCGGCGGGACGTAGATCCGCACGGTTGCCGATCCAAGAATAGGGCAGGGCACAGCCGCGGTTGGGCACCGCAACAGGCGTATCTGGCGCTTTATGGTGCCGCATCCCCTGCCATCTCTGTCGCGCGGGACGGTGACAAAGTGCCCAGCCGGGGGGCGGCTGTGCACTGCCCGGCGTCGCCTTCGGCGACTTGATTCCGGGCGGGCGCCTCGTCGTCATCTAAAAGGGGGCCGCCAGCGGTGACTCACGTTCGATTGACCGCAGGCGATCCCCGGTAAATCGAAAGTGAGACACATTTTTTCTATTTTCATGCATGAATGAACAGAATGGACGCGGCCTGCGCCCGACCTGCCGGAGACCCCGCATGAAACTAAACTGGTCCGATGTGACGCCGAAATCGGCTTGGCTCAATCGCCGCAGCTTCATGGCGGCTGGCGTGGCCTTGGCGGCCTCCCCGGCTTTGGGCCTGACGGGACGCGCCTCATCGCTGTCCACCGATGAGAAGCCGAACAGCTTCGAGGACATCACCAACTACAACAACTTTTACGAATTCGGCACCGCCAAGACCGATCCTGCCGATTATGCCGCCGCGATGACCACCGATCCGTGGTCAGTCGAGATCGCCGGTCTGGTCGAGCGTCCGGGCAACTATGGTGTCGCCGATCTTGCCCCGGATAACGCGCTTGAGGAGCGGATCTATCGCCTGCGCTGTGTCGAGGCATGGTCGATGGTGATCCCGTGGATCGGCGTGCCGCTGGCATCGGTTCTGGACAAGGTCGGCGTGCAGCCCGCTGCGAAATACGTAAGCTTCCAGACCCTGCTGCGCCCGGAAGAGATGCGCGGGCAGGCCTATCCCTTCATCGACTGGCCCTATGTCGAGGGGTTGCGGCTGGATGAGGCGATGCATCCGCTGACGATTCTGGCGACGGGCCTGTATTCCGATCCGCTGCCCAACCAGAACGGCGCGCCGTTGCGGTTGGTGGTGCCGTGGAAATACGGCTTCAAATCGATCAAGTCGATCGTGCGGATAACGCTGACCGAAAACCAGCCGCTGAATAGCTGGCAGCAATTGCAGCCCTCGGAATACGGCTTCTATGCGAATGTGAATCCACAGGTCAGCCATCCCCGCTGGTCGCAGGCGTCAGAGCGTCGGATCGGTGCCGGACTGTTCGGCGGGCGGCAAGAGACGCAGATGTTCAACGGCTATGCGGATCAGGTCGCCTCGCTTTATGCCGGGATGGATCTGGCGAAGAATTACTGATGATCCGCCGGATCAACGATTCTCTGCGACGATTGCCGGTCTGGTCGGTCTGGCTACTTGGACTGATTCCGTTGGCATTGTTGATCTTTGATACACTGACCGGGCGTGTCGGCGTCGATCCGGTGGCCTCGATCGAACACCGCCTGGGCCGGACGGCGCTCTATTTCCTGATTGGCGGGCTGGCGGCGACCCCGTTGCTACGGCTGACGGGAATCAGCCTGATGCGATTTCGTCGGGCGATTGGATTGCTGTGCTTTACCTATGCGGGCGTGCATGTGCTGGCATGGATCAGCATCGATATGGGCTTCTGGTGGCGGCAGATGGGCAGCGACATCCTCAAGCGGCCCTATCTGATCTTCGGCATGCTGGCCTTCGTTCCGCTGATTCTTCTGGCGGTGACCTCGAACAATCTGTCGATCCGCAGGATGGGGGCGGTCGCGTGGCGACGTCTGCACAGGCTGGTCTATATCGCTGCACCACTGGTGGCGCTGCACTGGATCTGGGCGTTGAAGACGTTCCCGCTGGAACCCGGTTTATGGCTTCTGGCGATTCTGGTTCTTCTAGGACTTCGAGTCCTCATCAAACGGCCCGTTCGCTGGACTGCGGCACGGCCATCTCGAATTAATCAACTGAAATCAGATAGTTAATAAAAATACGGCAGTTTAGTGAAGATTTTTGCTTTTTGGGGGTTGCGACTCTCCGGCGGTCTCCGTAAATACCGCTTCACCGAAGGCGGGAACGCAGACGGGGCGGACGGAAGCGCGGTGAGTGCGGAGGTTCGGAAGACAATCTGGGAATGACTGACCGGACGGTGCGTCGATGAAGTGGCGCCT
>NZ_JAEPRQ010000010.1 GCF_016629665.1 Paracoccus caeni | reverse complement strand
CCGCAGGCTTGCGGCCATTCGGGTGTCGGACGCCACGAATGAAGCCCTCAAAGAAGGCCCACTCATCGTCGGATATCAGGTTGCGCGCCAAGCCCATCTCCCAAGTAGAGATGAGCTTGAACCATAGGACGCCTGCCAGCGGAATAAGATTCTACGGAAGATGAGAGATGGGGCGGTCTGTAGTTTTCACCATGACTGGAACACCATTCGGCAAACAACCGTCGCAAGGCTAATCACCGAAAAGGTGTCGATTCAGGACATCATGGCCCGGACGGGCTATGAGACGCCAAGATCTGTCAGGGATATCGCCAAAATTTATGGCCTGACCTCCCAAAGCGATCCGTCATTTACCCCGCCGCGCTATGTGGGAGCTGACTTCCCACATAGCTTCCTAAGCAAGAACGTCTATTGGTATCCGCCCGATCTCTACGAATATGAGGGACTCTGGCCATCGACCAATTCGCCTAGAGGCACCTGACTAATTGGTAACTTTGTAGCAGGCCGAATCCACGCTGGTCGTTTCCGGCTCCGGATATAGTGTCATGCCCCCGCCAATCTGGAGCGTGCAGACAGCATACGCACCGTCCTTCTCCATCAGCAGATAGTCGGTTTCGACTACGGCACCCGTCGCCGTCCATCCATCCGCCACAAGGTCTGAGAACGATTTCCCTAGATCTGTTATTGGGGCTTGGGGTCGTTCTTGGGCGATAGTTGGCATCGCTCCACATGTCAGGATTGCGGCTGCGGTAAGTATGATTCTCATCAAAAATATCCTTTCGAATGTATGGCTTTGTAGGGGTCTTCGGTAATATGGGCCGAAAGTCTTATTGGTCGGTATCTGCCCATGTCCGAATCTTGGCCGCCTCGCTTTGAAGATGCAAGCTGACGCTGGTCTGGGGACGCAGGTCACGACAACCGGCAGTAACAGGGCCGATGCCCTTTGTTTGGAGGACACCATATGACGGCGGAAGATCAGACCCGACACCCTGACGCTTCAGCCATTCGTGACTGGGCGCTTTACGGGCCGCGCGATTCAGCCATCACCAAACTCGTTGAGCGCTTGGCCTATGAACGGGGGATGCGGCTGGAAGATATCGAATTGCTGATCACCAACGCACTGACTGTCGCACATGAGGAGGACTGCGATGGAGGTGAAGCCGATCTAGCCCACCGTAACGATTAGGCAATCATGGGCCTTTTTTGCATCCGGCTGCGGACCTTGGTCCAATCCAGCCCCTCGAACAAGGCTTCAAACTGTGAACGTGTGATTGAGACGGTGCCGTTGCTGATCTTCGGCCAGATGAAGCCTGCCCCTTCGATCCGCTTGTAAACAAGCACCAGCCCGGTGCCGTCCCAAACCACAATCTTCAGCCGGTCGCTGCGCTTCGCCCTGAAGATGAAGATGCCCCCGGAAAATGGATCAAGGCCGAACTCCGACTGCACGATAGCCGCCAATCCATCCATACCCTTCCGGAAATCCACCGGCTCCGTTGCAAGGTAAATTCTGAAATTGCCTGCGGGGGATATCATCTCGACCGCCCCGCCATTGTCCGTGTGAAAGCGCGGTCCGGCGCATCGGCCATCAGCATGTCGGACTTTCCATCGCCCGAACGAGTTGGATCAGATTTTCGATGGGATAGTCTGTGGGCAGGACCAGATTGCTGACCGCGCCGTGGACATGAATGCAACGGATGTCAGCCGAGGATGGCAATCCTGCAGGGGCCGCACTGCCTATGGGAGCATCCTCGATACAGACCTGTGCAAAGGGATTGATCGGTCGTTCGGCTGCATCGTCAGCACCCCGTTTTGCCTGCCATTTATAAATGAGAGATCGCGCAATCTGACCCTCCTGCTCAATCTGCTGAACAGTCAACTCACCAGCATCCAGTTTCTCGATGATGAATTTCTTGAAACCAGGCGGCCAGATGCGGCGCCCGGTCGAACTGATGGGGATAGTAAAGCCGAATGGCTGGAAGGGTGGATTGTCGTCAATCATGCTGTCCTCCGGGTTCGGGGCAGCATAACATCGTCGCAAACCGGTTCTCAGAGCTTGCGGCAGGGGTCAGATGCAACGCTTACGGTCAGGTTGCCGAAGCGGCTGGATCTGGCGCGGGAGGCCAACGGGCGGCGGATGGCATACCGGGGAGGATCGTCGGGAATTGGGTCGAGGGGCGAACAATTCTCTAATCCAACGGTTTCTCGGCCCAAACCAAGAACTCGAAAGTTCCACCCTCACGCACAGCTTGGTCGACAATATCCACGACGTGCTCCCTCGACCGATCAGGATCGGCAAAAATTGTCCAACCCTCCTCATGCTCGGGCATGACCAGAACGTCATAGTCAAGGCGTCGCCCAGTTCTTCCGCCAGCCGTCTTTATTGCCTCCATGCGGGATATGCTGAATCCGGCATTTGCAAGATAGTTGTTGAAGGCACGAAGCTGATCCAACGACAATCGGACATACTTCTTTCCGTGGAGAAGTTCTTGCATGAAGGCTTGCATCTTATCTTTCATGGCTACTCCAGCGGTCGAATAATTTCTTGCAGATCGTTGTCCGGTGCGCGCAAGGGCACATTTCTGTTGCTGACCGCGACGACCTCGCCGTCCGGGTTCAATATCACCCAATGCCGGTCGCGGCCAGTATCCTAGGCTGCAGGTTTCAGGTGGTCTGGCGAGGGTCAGATGCAACGCTTACGATGTAATCTGCGAACGCAATAATCTGCCCCTGCGGGCAGTTTCTAAGTATTTGGTATCATAATTGGATTCTGGTTGCGGGGGCACGCAACCGCCGTAAATTGCCAAGCATCAAGTGTCCGACTTGATCAATCCTCGATCTCAATCTAACGAACATAGAAATATTGACATCTGCACCTTACCAATAAACACAATCTCAACTCATCCGGAGACCTAGATCCAGAGATCCAGCGTTTTTGCATAGGTCTCACTTTGGAGAGACACGACCGTTTCGTCGATGGTTTTCGAAAGTCGAAGCATATTCGAGACACCATTGCGCTGTCCCGGCAGGGAGCGCCGCCGTTTCCACGCTGAAAAATGGCGAATAGGTCCGCTCTGTTGTGCCAGAAAACAAGTCCTAACGGTTGCGCAAGAAGTCGTAGCCCTTGTGGAAATCGTCCGAATAGATTCGATCATGTTCGACGAAAGCGACCTGATCACGATAATCGGCCAGCAACTTCGATGTGGCGTCGCCCAGTGCGGATGGTTCACGCAGATCGACCGCCTGCGCCGCGTGCAACATCTGTATCGAGGACATCCAGTAGAGATTGTCCAATATCCGCTCCAGATTGGCGACCGAGAGAGGGGCGTGGCTGTCGAGATCCTCGATGTTCCCGGCCATGGCGACCGATGCTGTGGGCGACTGGGCACCGATCTGCTGGTTCTCTGCCAGCAACGCGACCAGCGGTTTCTGAATCGCCCCGAAAGCGTGACCCTGATTTTCATCGGCCGCAAGGAAGCGGGAAAGATGTGTCAGCTCGGGGTTTTCGAACCGGATCGTCTGCATGGTGATCGCCCGCGACAAACGGACCAGCGCGGTGTTCAGGTTCTCCACGCGCGTGGCGACGGGAAGCATTTCGAAATTCGCGGTCGGATAGATGGCGCCCGCCACCTCGCCGTCGATGAAATAACCGGAAACCTGTTCTGACTGGTTGTCATCGGTCGCATCCAGGACGACGCCCGGATTGTCGTCGCTGTGATTGATATGAATCTCCAGCGTCGCGGCCAGGTCCTGCGCCGCGATCTTTGCGCCGCCCAGAACATAAGCCATGGTTCGATAGGAGAGCGGATCCTGCAAGGCCCGATCATCCGAGGGCGACCACAGATAGCTGCCCTGCAATCCCTCGCGGATCGCTTGCGCACCTGCGAGGTTCTCGGGGAACGGGCGGATATCGTTTGTTGCGGCGAGGAACGGGGCGACATTGCCGTTGAACCCTTCCAGCGCCAAGGCAAAGATGACGCTTTCCTTGTCCAGATAGGCCTCGACATCATGCGACAGCAATGCAGCATGTCCCGCCGTCAAAGCATTGGTGCTGAGAATAGACAGGAAGTCCTTGCCAACAGGTTCCAGCGGCGCGATCCCGGCCTCGGTCAGGGCCTCTGCGGCAGGCACCCGCCTGCCCTTCACGAATACCTCTCCCTCACCGATCATCGCCAGCCCGATATGCGAGGCAAGCGTAATGTCGGCCTCGCCCACCGAGCCGCGCGACGGCACGACAGGCGTGATCCCTTGCTCAAGGAATGCGCGATAGATCTGCGCCACTGCGGGCTGCACCCCGGTCCTCCCCGAGGCGATCTGGTTCAGGCGGATCACCATACCGGCGCGGACGATCTCGGCAGGCATCGGATCACCGACGCCCGCGCCATGCGCACGCAGCGATGACGTGTTGAACGCGCGCGACAGGTTCAGCAACTCGTCATCCAGCACGCGTTTACCGTCTTTCATCGCAAAGACCGGACGATCCTTGTTCCAGCCGACACCAACCGTCAGGCCATAGACGGCCTTGCCTTGCAGCGCGGCTTCCATCACCAGATCGAAGCTTCTGGAAATCTGATCATCCACTCCTTGCCCAAAGGCGATGGTCGCCGCGTCGTCGCGGGCAATATCCACCACCTGCTCTACCGTCAGCGATGTCCCGTCGATGGTCCACTCATCGGCCATGGCAGGGATGCCGCCCAGGATCAGCGTGACGCAAAGGCCGCAAACAGGTAGCGCACGGGAGGCGCGTATCGAGGTGAACATGACGGTTCCTTTCGCGTTAAGATGAAGGGACGCGCGACCCGCCAAGGGTCGCGCGCAGCAGATCAGTTGGTCGAATGAGGTTTCGGCAGAACGATGATCGCGATAAGCGAAATCAAGGCCGCCGCCGAGACGTAAAGGCTGGGTGCATAATTGCCGATCGCGGTGGTGCTGAGCCATGTCAGCATCGCCGGAGCAAAGCCGCCGAAGATCGTGACGGCGGTGTTATAGGCCAGCGACATCCCGGTAGAACGGATATGCGTCGGGAACACCTCGGACAGGGTCGCGGGGGCAACGCCTACGAAGCCGGACACCATGATGCAAAACAGGCTTTGCACGATGATCAGCGTGGTTAGCGTCGGCGAAGATTGCAGCCATGCCAGCAGCGGATAGACAGCGACAAGCATCGCCGCAGCGGCGATACCCAGCATCAACCGGCGCCCGATCTTGTCCGAGATAGTGCCTGCGAAAACGCAGCCCACGGCCAGAAAGACGTTACCGATCAGCGACGCCGTGAAGGCCTGCGACGGTGCAAACCCAAAGGCCCGCTGCACAAAGATCGGCATATAGATGATCAGCACATAGACGCAGACTGCCCAAAGGATGGAAAAGGCGGTCCCCTTCAGCAGCGCGCCCAGATATTCTGTGAAGACCAGTTTCAACGGCGCACTGGCGGGCTCGCGCTCTGCCGAGGCGCGCTCGGCCTCGAAAGCCGGGGTTTCGTCCAGCGTGCGGCGCAACCACAATCCGACCGGCGCGATCAGGACACCGATGAAGAACGGAATGCGCCAGCCCCAGTCACCGACCTGCTGCTCGGTCAGAAGCGAAGTGACGGCAAAGGCCACCAGCGCGCCCATGATATTCGAGATCGCCATGCTGGCCTGCAACCAGGAAGCAAATTTGCCCTTCTGTTCGGGCGGGGCATGTTCAACCAGAAACGCCGCCGCCCCGCCGATTTCGCCCCCGGCAGAGAAGCCTTGCAGGATCCGACCGGCAAGGATCATCAGCGGCGCGCCGATGCCGATCGCGGCATAAGTCGGCGCGATGGCGATCATCAACGTCCCGACCGCCATGATCATGATCGTCAGGAACAATGCAGCCTTGCGGCCCGCCTTGTCGCCATAAACCCCGATCATGATGGCGCCCAGCGGGCGGATGACGAAGCCTAGGCCAAAGGCCAAGAATGCCTTGACCAGTTCAACCGTGTCGTCGCCACCCGGAAAGAAGTTCTTTGCGATATAAACGGCGAACAGCGCATAGATGGTGAAATCATACCATTCCAGCGCATTCCCGATGGATGCGGCAGCGACCGCCCTGCCCGGAGAAGTCTTGCGCTTGCCCGGCACCGCTGAAAGGTTCTGTTGGAACGTATCCATGTAACTCCCCGTTGACCCTCGCCGGTGCGACGCCGGGCCCGTCTGTTGTTGATCCTGACGATTTCCCGTTCGCAGCAGCCTGCCGGAAAATCAGATTTCGATGCGTCCGATCTTCTTTTTGGCAACCTCGTCCAGCGCATCGAGATAGCCAGCATCCGCATAGCGGATCACGCCCAGCCCGGTATCGTTGTCCAGCGCCTGCTCCAGCCGTTCATCAGCCGCCCCGGTGCCATCCGCGACGATGGTGACGCCCGCAGAGGTCATGAAGCCGGCATAGCCGCCGCCGCCCGAATGAATGACCACCAGATCCGCACGCGACGCACAAAGAAGCATCGCATCAAGAAGCGGCCAATCGGCGATGGCGTCCGATCCGTCCCGCATGTTTTCGGTCATGATATTCGGATGGGCCATCCCCGCCGAATCCAGATGATCGCGCGAGAAAGCGACCGGGCCTTGCAACTCGCCCGACTGAACCAATTGGTTCACCCGCCGGGCCAGCGCGCTACGTTCTCCATGACCAAGCCAGGCGATGCGGGCAGGCAGCCCTTCGAACGGGACGTTCTGCCGGGCAAGGTTAATCCAGTTGGTGACGATGTAATTGTCCGGGAACATTTCCAGCACCAGATCATCGATCCGCGCGATATCGGAAGGCTCGCCCGACAAGGCCATCCAGCGAAACGGCCCGATCGCTCGGCAGAACAGAGGCCGCAGATAGGCCTCGGTAAAGACCGGGATGTCGAAGGCATCGGCAACGCCGCCCTCTTTGGCCTGTGTGCGGATCAGGTTGCCGTTGTCAAAGACTTCGGCGCCCGAACGCTGAAACTGCAACATCGCTTCGACGTGTTTGGCGATAGAGGCGCGTCCGGCTTCGATCAGTTCGGACGGGTTCTGGCTGCGCAAGCGCCGCACGCGGTCAAGATCATATCCGACCGGGATATAGCCATAGACCAGATCATGGGCCGAGGTCTGATCGGTGACGATATCCGGCACGATCCCGCGCCCTGCGATGTCGGGATAGATTTCAGCCGCGTTGCCCACCAGTCCGACCGACAACGGCTCGCCCGCGGCACGCGCCTGTTCGATACGACGTAGCGCGCTGTCCAGATCCGGGGCGATCTCATCAAGATAACCGATCTCTTTGCGTTTGCGCGCGCGTTCGGGATCGATCTCGACGCAAAGGATCGCAGCCCCTGCCATCCGGCCCGCCAGCGGCTGGGCGCCGCCCATGCCGCCAAGCCCTGCCGTCAGCACGAAGCGACCATGCAACGTCCCGCCAAAACGGCGCTCGGCAATGCGCATGAAGATTTCGTAGGTGCCCTGAATGACTCCTTGCGAGCCGATATATTGCCATGCTCCGGCGGTCAGCCCGCCCCAACAGATCAGGCCCTTCCGCTCAAGCTCATAGAAGTTCTCCGCCTTTGCCCATTGCCCGACGACATTGCAGTTGGCCATGATCACCATCGGCGCCTGAGCCGAGGTTTTCATTAGACCGACCGGCTTGCCCGACTGGATCACAAGCGTCTGATCCTCGTCCATATTCGTCAGCGCGGCGACGATGGCGTCGTGGGCGGCCTTGTTCCGGGCAGCCTTGCCCAGAGCGGCATATACGACAAGATTTTCTGGATCTTCACCAACCGCCAGCACATTTTCCAGCAGGCGCAGCAGCGCCTCTTGCCGCCATCCTTTGGCACGCAGGTCAGGACCGGAGGGGATCGGAAAGCCGGGGTTGCGCGGATTGTCCCTTGGCATGCTCAGCCCTCCAGCGCGTAATCGGTCAGATTGATGCCCATGACCTTTTCGGGATGTGCATAGATCGCCGGGTCCAGCAGGCCGGCGCCAATCGGAATAAGCGTTTTGGCGACATGCAAAACATGCACCCGCATCCCCACCCGCAATTCGCCGACAGACAGCGGCTCCATCTGCGGCGAAAGCGTGGTGATCACGTCGGGAAAGGTTGCAAGGCGCGTACCGTCTGCGGCTTCGACGGCCATGTATTCATTCATGACATGCAGTTTCACCGCCTTGTCGCCGCTGCCGATGGTCACGGTGCCGACATCAAAGGCTTCATTGGTATAGACCACGTTCTTTTCAGTGATCTCACCCTCGATCAGCACCGCGCCACCTGTGGTCTTCAGCATCGCGTCAAGCACCGCAGCCGGACCCTTCGGTTCCGCCGCAATGATGGCGTGGCCCAGCTCAAGCGCCTTAGAAATCCCGCCAAGGGCGGCATTTTTCGCGACATAGCTGGCCCTGACAGGATTGCGGGCCGAAGCGATGAACCCGCCCGACATATCTGACGCGGTGCGCAGGATCGGCGAGACCCTGCCCGTCGCGCCGCGGGTCACCAGTTCGATATAGCGGTTCTGTTCACGATTGCCGCCAACAGCAGTCTGAATCGACTGGTCGGGCTTTCCCGCCATGCCGATTGCGCCCATATCGCCGGTTGGATGGGCGCGCATATCGCCAACCGCATCCAGCACCTTGCAACCGAGAATGGCAGAAGGCAGCCACGCATTGAGGGTCGAGGATTTGCCGTTCTGGCCGATCATCAGCGCGGCGACCCGTTCGCCAAGCGCCTCTTGCAAAAGCTGAACAGCCTTGACGTAATCGACGCCACGCATCTCCCATGGCGTGGTCGAGGCCGGGGCACCGATAGCGGCAGCGGTCGCAACCCAGTCATCGTCGCCCAGTTCATCAATCGAAACCAGTTCAGGCGCACCGGCATTGACGGCAGCGTAGCCCAGCTTGCGCCCGTGATCGACCCAACCACCGCCGCCTGCGGCATAGACCGCGCCACCGCGAACCGCAGGCTCGACATCCTTTTCCGTTAGAATCCTAGCCATCCTGGCCCTCCGTTTTCGCGTCAAGTTTCATCACGGCGTCTGAAAGTATTTCTGCCGCCAGCGTCAGGTCGGCGATATCCGCCCATTCCTCGGGGCAATGGGACCGCCCGTCCTTACAGGGAACGAAGATCATCGCCGCAGGGCATATCCGCGCCATGAATGCCGCATCATGACCCGCGCCAGACACCATGCTGCGATGAGCTACGCCCAACCCCTCTGCGGCTTCCGACAATATCTGTTGCAAGCCCGCGTCCATCCGCACCGGGGCATTGTCGGAAATTAGTCGCGCCTCGACCTCGGAATCATCCTCGATGTTCTTCAGCCACGAAATGAAAGCAGCGCTATCCTCGGGACGTTCGGCGCGAATATCGACCAGCATCCGCACCCGGCCCGGCACCACATTGGCGGCATTGGGCGCGATTTCAAATTCTCCGACAGTGGCGGTGAAATGGGCACCCTGCCCGGTCAACGCTTTGGCGCGCGCATCGATCTGGCCGACGATGCGCGAAGCCGCGACCAGCGCGTCGGCGCGCGCATTCATTGGCGTCGTGCCTGCATGGTCGGGCCGCCCGGTCACCGAAATCTCGACCCGCGAGATGCCGACGATCCCGATCACCACGCCGATACTCAGCCCATCGCGCTCCAATACCGGACCCTGTTCGATATGCAGTTCCAGAAACGCCCGCAAATTCTGTTGCAGCGCGCCGGACAATTTGCCCGGATTCCCCCCGACATCGCGCATTGCCTGTGCCAGATCGCGACCATCGCTGCTGCGATCCAGCCAGTTATGCGGCAGCACGCCCGCCATGGCACGGGAACCGATGCACGAGACCCCGAAGATCGAGACCTCTTCGGCCAGAAAATCGACGACCGCCAGATTATGCCGCAACCTTACGCCCCGACGCTCAAGGGTGCGGGCGACTTCCATTGCTACGATCACGCCCGCCACCCCGTCGAAGCGCCCTCCATCCGGCACCGTATCGGAATGAGAGCCGATCATGATCGTGCCAGCGGTAGGATCGATGCCGGGGCGAAGGCCAATCAGGTTTCCCCCCGCATCGGTCGAAACCTGCAATCCAGAGGTTGCAAAGCGATCCCGCAGATAATCCCGCCCCTGATCAAAGCGCGGCGAAAAGGCGCGACGGGTCCAGGGTCGATCCGGATCGGTTATGCGGGCCAAGCCATCCAAATCCGCGCTGATCTCATCGCCGGAGGCATCAAGGTTGCGCTTCATCAAAGCAATTCCTGCCGAATGCCAAGCGCTGCCGGCGGGCGAACGAACTGGCCTGTTCCGGGCTCGGCTGTAACTTCGGTTCCATCAAAGACCATCTGGCCACGCCGCCATGTCGCAGCTACGGTCCAGGGCAGCTCGATCCCGTCATAGGGGGACC
The DNA here is from genome assembly GCF_016629665.1 of Paracoccus caeni. Taxonomy (GTDB): domain Bacteria; phylum Pseudomonadota; class Alphaproteobacteria; order Rhodobacterales; family Rhodobacteraceae; genus Paracoccus; species Paracoccus caeni. Next base: position 90,666 of record NZ_JAEPRQ010000010.1, on the reverse strand, counting down.
AGCCCGCGATCGAATGACGGCTGGCGGCGGCATCATAGATTGCAGGGCGATCGACCAGCACCGTCACATCCGCATCACGCCCCACCCGAAGCCCACCCTTGCGGTGATCCAGTCTGAAATGGCGCGCCGGGTTTTCAGCCATAAGCCGTGCGGCCCAGATCAGGGGAACACCCCGAGCCAATGCGCCCTTGACGAACAGAGGCACCATCACCTCCAGCCCCGGCACGCCAGAGGCATTTTTCAGCATCGCCGGATCGGTCTTGCGGTCCTCGCTCCAACTGACATGGTCGGTGGACACCATGGAAACGCGCCCTGCCGCCAGATGACGCCAGATCGCCTCGACCTCGCGCCGAGGGCGGACGGGTGGATTGATCTTGGCCTTGCCGCCCAATCGGGAAACGTCGTTCTCTTCATCCAATGTCAGATAGTGGATGCAGCATTCGACGGTCGCATAATCACCGCCTTGGCGATACATCGCCGCGATGTCGTAGCCGCGCCCGACCGAGCAGTGGACGACATGAGCCGGACATCCGGTCTCGGCACCTGTCTCATAAATCTGAAGCATGGCCAGCGTCTCGGCCAGAACCGGACGCGACATGCCGTGGGCACGCCAATCGCTGATGCCCGACGCCTCGACCTCGGCGATGGCGGCGCGGACATAGGCGTCGTCCTCGTTATGGACACCCGCCGCCAGCCCGGTCCGGGCGACCTCGGCAAAGCAGGCGCGCAACAAGGCAGGCGGGATACGAGGAAAGCGTTCGGGATCGGTGCCGAAGGTCGAAAACTTGTAGGCGCAGACGCCTGATGCCGCCTGTTCGGCGATGCGCGCGGGACCATCGCCGGGGCGGATGGTGCCGTAAAGCGCCACATCGATACGGGCATCGCTTTCGATCATCGCGACCTTGCGGCCTACCGCCTCTGCCGAACAGACCAGATTGCCCTCATCATAGGGCATATCCACGATCGTCGTGACCCCGCCCGCCGCCGCCGCACGGGTCGAATGCGCAAAACCCTCGGCGCCTTTTTGCGAGAGTGAATGAACCTGAGCATCGACCGCGCCGGGCAGAATGATACCATTGCCGAAATCGTGCATCTCTGGCGCAGCCGGGGCGGTGCCTTCGCCGATCATCGCAATCTGGCCGTCGCGGATCGCGACAAACCCGCGGGAAATCTCTCGATCCGTCAGGATGACGTTTCCCGTCAGAACTGTATCGAAATCAGACATGCACCCCCCGAGAATGTGATCGTCTCACTATGAGCGGCGCTTGAAATAATGGTATATCCCAAAATTCGGATAGCTGATGCCATTTAGGCTGGCTTGTGGATCAGGTGGATCATGAAGGTTTCCAGTATCGTGCTTTGCGAAAAGGTGATGCTGCATGGGGGGGTTCAACGTGCCGCCCGCGCCACCGGCGCGCCGGTTTCCACGGTGTCGGACGCCGTTCGCAAAATCGAGAAGGCCTTATCGGTCAAACTTTTCATCCCAAGCGCAACCGGCCTGATCCTGACCGCAGAGGGGGCACGGCTGAGGCCACATCTTCAGGCCGCGGCAAAGGAAATCATCGACGTTCATGGCGGCCTGACGCCCGCGATCACCCGCCCCGCCTCTTTGATTGCGCTGTTTCGATTCGCCGACATTCTGCAATCAGGTTCGATCCGAAAATCGGCGCGCCGTTTGCAGGTCGGCCAACCGCAACTGACCCGGATGATGGCGATGCTGGAAACCAGCTTGGGGCGCCAATTGATTCAGCGAACGCGAAACGGCTCTCGCGCATCTGCCGAAGGGGCACGGATCGCGCCGCATGTCACCCGTCTGCGCGATATATGGGCGCAACTGGATTCCACATCCGAACTGCGCTTTCGCCGACATCTACGCCATTGGTCACTGGGCGCCATTCCGCCAGCAACACCGGACAGCCCTTCGGCGCAGATTCTGGGGCGCATCGCCGCGAATTGGGCAAAATTGTTTGAAACACCGCTTTATCTGCAACCCGCTTTGGCGGATTCGCTGCTGGAAGGGCTGGAGCAACAACGTTACGACGCGATCCTGATCGACATGCCGGTCACCAATCCGAAGATTCTTGGCATCGAGATTCAACGTAGCTCGTTGTCTTTCTTCGCGCAGTTGAACAGTTTGGAAAGGTCGGGTGAAGAGATACCAGATCACATGCTCACTGCCGTGCGAAGCCAGCGCTTGGCCCTACCCTCGCGCGCAGCTGGTCTTCGTCAAGTGGCTGAGGCATTTCTCGAACAACGTCTCGGACCTGACTGGTTATCTCAGGTCCGACTAACCGAGATTGACAGCATCCCGGTTGTCGTCGACCTTGTAATGAACCACGGCTATTGTTCGATCTTGCCGAGCACAATTGCAATTCGATTGCCTGAGATCAAAGCGATCCCGCTACCGCGCGACTTTCGGATAGTGCTGCAACTGGCCTGGCGCGATGATGATCGCGGAACAGGAATGGCTGAAAAGGTATTTCGAACGCTCGATCCGAGACTAAAGCGTCCTGTCTCATAAATCGATGGAAGCTTCACCGATCAATTTCGTTGCAGATCGCTGCCGTGGCTTACCCCCGGCGGCGACTTTGTGGGAAGGGTCAGAGGTCAGCGCATCTCTGCAAAAAAACAGGCGAAGCTGATCCGCGACCTCGTCAGGAGCTTCTTCGGCCATGTGGTGCCCGCTTGCGATGCCGTGTCGTAAAGCAATCTGATCAGTCCAACCCGTCCAACGAGTTGCCGGATCGCCAAAGAGGCTCTCCATGTCGTCATAACGTGACCAAAGAACGCCAACGGGACATTTTATACGCCGCCCTGCTTCCTTGTCGCGTCTGTCATCATCGTAATCGAACTCAAGTCCGGCTTGATAGTCCGCAAGCATGCCACGCACGACCGCGGGATTTCTCGTAGCGGCAAGATAATCTGCCCTGTTTTCCTCGCCGTCAGCAGATTCCGCAGGACACCAAAGGTCAGGACGTGTCTGAATTGCCGCCTCTGCCTTCTCACTCTGGGCGAAGAAGAACCAGCGAAACCAACTCTTCGCAAATCGCCAATCTGCTCGGCTCAAAATCTCGAAAATCGGAATACCGTCCATGACGATCAGGCCGGCAACACTTGCCGGAAAGTCCATCGCGAGCCGGAACGCTTGATCCGCCATACCGCATGCGGATCTCGCCGTGCGATATGATAACGATATCGTCCGTGAGCCCTTCAAAAAAGCCTGGCACCATCGGTCCTTCGATCAGGCTGTTCATGACCTGCGAAGACACTCCGCCCCGCAACGAGCCAAGTTCCGCATCACGGAAGGAACTTTCGCGGCGATGTGGGGCCGATGTTGCAGGTGTCGGTGCGCGAGCAGAGAGGCGAAGTGCCTGTCGATCAAAGGGGACTTCGGATGTGCTGTGCAGCAGCTGGCGGTGCTGGCTGCACGATCGCTGACCTCTCTCCCTCCCAGTTCCATTTTTTCATCTGGAACTGGGCCCGCCGGATCGCGTTTTCTTTTCGCAGGCCAAGACCGAACCTGACCTGCGCTTCACCCACCCAGACGGGAAGGCAGAGCGATGGCGAAGAAACCCTATGACAGCAAGATCGGCGATGGCGGCGAGACGCAGCAGATCGCCCGGACAGGCAGCGAGGTCCTGACCACCAATCACGGCGCGCCCGTGTCGGACAACCAGAACAGCCTGCGCGCCGGAGCGCGTGGCCCGACGCTGCTGGAAGATTTTATTCTGCGCGAGAAGATCTTCCATTTCGACCACGAACGCATCCCCGAAAGGATCGTCCATGCCCGCGGCTCAACCGCACATGGCTATTTCGAATGCACCGATGCGATCCCCGATCTCAGCCGCGCCAGCCTGTTCGCGAAGAAGGGTAAGAAGACGCCGGTCTTCGTGCGCTTCTCGACCGTAGCTGGCGGTGCTGGATCGGTCGATACACCGCGCGACGTGCGTGGCTTTGCGACGAAGTTCTACACCGACGAGGGCAACTGGGATCTGGTCGGCAACAATATCCCCGTTTTCTTCATCCAGGACGCGCTGAAGTTCCCCGATCTGGTTCATTCCGTGAAGATGGAGGCCGATAAAGGCTATCCGCAGGCCGCCTCGGCCCATGATACCTTCTGGGATTTCGTCTCGCTAATGCCAGAGACGCTGCATACCGTGATCTGGGCGATGTCCGACCGCGCCATTCCGCGCAGTTACCGGATGATGCAGGGCTTCGGTGTTCATACGTTCAAGCTGGTCGATGCCGAGGGCGGTGAACGCTTCGTCAAATTCCATTGGCGGCCGAAGCTTGGGGTTCAGTCGCTGGTTTGGGATGAAAGCGCCAAGTTGCAGGGGGCCGATAACGATTATCACCGCCGCGATCTGAACGAAGCCATTGCCGCTGGCGACTTCCCGGAATGGGAGCTTGGCATTCAGGTGTTCGATCAAAAGCTGGCCGACAGCCTGCCCTATGACGTGCTGGACGCAACCAAGATCATCCCGGAAGAGGTGGTGCCGCTGCGGATCATCGGGCGAATGGTTCTGGACCGCAATCCGGACAATCATTTCGCTGAGAACGAACAGGCGGCATTCCTGCCGTCGAATGTGGTGCCGGGGATCGACTTCAGCGATGATCCGCTGTTGCAGGGGCGGCTGTTCAGCTATCTCGACACGCAGAAATCACGGCTTGGGACCACGAATTTCCACCAGATCCCGATCAATGCGCCAAAGTGCCCTTATGCCAATATGATGCGCGACGGGATGATGCAGACACAGGTTCCCAAAGGCCGCGCGAATTACGAGCCGAACAGTCTGGATCAGGCAGGTGAAGCGCCGGGACCACGCGCCTCGGATCAAGGTTTCACTACCGCGCCGCAGCAGGTCGAGGGGCAGAAGCTGCGCATCCGGTCGGAAACCTTCGGCGATCACTACAGCCAGCCGCGGATGTTCTGGCGGTCGCAGACGGATAGCGAACAGGCCCATATTGCCTCAGCCTTCGTGTTCGAATTGTCCAAGGTCGGGCTGGAGCATGTGCGGCTGCGGGTGCTGAGCCATCTTCGCAATATCGACGAGGCGCTGGCACAGCGGGTCGCCGACGGGCTGGCGATGACGCTGCCCAAAGCCGCCGTGCCTTTCCGCGATCCGGTCGATCTTGATCCCTCGGAGGCGCTGTCAATTCAGAAGAACTGGAACGCCACGCTGCAAGCCCGCAAGGTTGGCATCCTTTTCGCCGAAGGCTCGGACAAGGCGGCAATCGACCAGCTTCGCACCCAGATCGAGGCGGCTGGCGGCACCGCCTTTACCATCGCGCCGAAGGTCGGCGGGGTGAATCTGAAGGGCGGAAAGATGGCGGCGGATGGTCAACTAGCGGGTTCGCCCTCGGTCCTCTTCGATGCCGTGGCGCTGATCCTGTCTGCGGATCAGGCCGAGAAGCTTTCCCGTGACGCGGCGGCACTGGGCTTTGTCATGGACGCCTATGCCCATCTGAAGGCCATCGGCCATGATAAAGGGGCGCAGGCCTTGCTGGACCGAGCCGGGATCGAATCTGACGACGGTGTGGGCACGCTGGGCGCGCTGCCCGACCTCGCGATCCGACGTTATTGGGACCGCGAGCCGAATATCCGCGATCTGGCCTGACAGCCACCCGCCCCGCTCAGGGGCGGGCCTTTTTGCACGGAGCGATGATGGCCGATCACGACACTGATACCCGCAAGGACGATTTGCGCACCGGCACGCCCTTCTGGGTGAAGACGCCCCATTCCACCCTCGCTGCCGAGACAAGGCTGACCCGCGACCGCTTCGATGTGATCGTGGTCGGCGCGGGCATCAGCGGCGCGTTGGTGGCCGAGGCGCTGACCCGAAATCGCCTTTCGGTCTTGATTCTCGACCGCCGCCCGCCGGTGCGCGGCTCTACCCCCGCCTCGACCGCGATGATCCAGCACGAGATCGACGTGCCGCTGACCCGCCTGCAACGCAAAATCGGGCGGGATCGCGCGGATCGGGCATGGCTGCGTTCGGTCGGCGCGGTTGATGATCTGGTGGCATTGGCCCACAAGCTGAAGATCGACTGCCAGATGCGCAGAAAGCCCGCGCTTTATCTGGCGGGCGATCAGATGGGCGCGCGGGCGCTGGCGAACGAGGCCACGGCCCGCAACGAGATAGGCATCGAGGCGCGCTATCTGAATCGGGCCGAATTGCTGGAAACATACAGCATGGACCGTCCGGCGGCGATCCTGTCGCAGGCCTCGGCCTCGGCCAATCCGGCGCAATTGACGGCGGGGCTGCTTGCTGCGGCGCTGTCACGCAAGGCCCGGATCGTCTCTCCGGTCGAGATCACCGACATGGCCGAAATGCCCGGCGGTATTGCGCTTGCGACCAGCAAGGGTGAGGTTCTGGTGGCCGAACACGCAGTCTTCTGCACCGGCTATGAATATCTGCCGCAAATGAATACCAAATCGCACCATGTCACTTCAACCTGGGCACTGGCGTCGCGCCCGCTGAGCGGACTGCCGGGGTGGATGCGCGACACCATCATCTGGGAAGCCGCCGACCCCTATCTCTATTTCCGCACTGATGAGACAGGTCGTGTGATCGCAGGCGGCGAGGACGAAGATGCCTCGGACACGAATGCCGACCCGGAGAAGCTGGCCCAGAAGGCGCGCACCATCGCGGAGAAACTTCAGGAACTGACCGGCGTCAACATCGGCAAACCCGCCTATACATGGTCCGCCCCGTTCAGCGTCACCAATGACGGCCTGCCGATCATTGATCGAGTGCCGGGCTTTGAACGGGCATTAGCCGTTATGGGCTTCGGTGGGAACGGCATCACTTTTTCAATGATCGCCGCGCAGATCGTTAGCGCTGCGATTGCAGGGAAAACCGACCCCGATGGAGATCTGTTTACCTTTCGCTGAACTTCCGGGTCGGAGAATGCTGAGTCTGCATTGAGCGGTCTGTCAGATGATAATTTTGCATACAGATGCCTGCTGTGCTTTGATTGGATCAACTTAGGGCGCGTAGCCGGGACCGTAAGCATCGACCTTCCGCTTGCACGCCTCCAACGTTCAGCATGTCGACACCATACAAATCGACTCGGTCCCAAGATTGCATGCCGAAACACCCCCTCGACACACTCGCTACCTTCCGGCAGCGAGCATCACCAAGATCGCGCCAAACGGGCCATGCGCAAAAACGTCTCGGTCACCGGGCTTCGTTGATGTCTGCTGTAGACGGTGAAAATCTCTGATACGGGGCTTTCCGGCGCGATAGGGCGTGAAATCAGCGGGCCAGAGGTCAGTTTGGCGATCCCGGCGGGCAGGACGCTGATGCCGAACCCGGCGGCGACCAGGCTGGGGATAGACTGCGCGTCCACGACCTGTTGGGAAATCCGAGGGCGCATGCCGCCATGCGAGATCAGGGACATGATGTAGGCCGCGAAGTCTGAACTGTCGGGACGCAGGATCACATGACGTTCGCTGCGCAGATCGTCCAGCGAAAGCGTGTCCTGTGCGCCCAGCGGATGATCGGCGGGCAGCATCACGACCATATCCTCTTTCCACGCCAGTTCGCAGGTCAGGTCGTCATGCGCGGGCGGCGATCTGTTGAAGATCACGTCCATCCGGCCGCTGATGAGGTCGCTGATTTGCAGGGCCGGAGCCTCTTCATGCAGACGCACGGTGATGCCGGGAAATTCGCGGCAGAATCGCGCCAGCAGATCGGCCAGACCGGCGCGCAGGATCGATCCGGTCGTTCCGATATCCAGCACGCCGTGATGTCCCGCAATAGCCTCGCGCACCTCTAGGATAGCGCGATCATGCTGGGCCAGAATATTTTTGGCGCGGCGCTGCAGCACTTCACCTGCTTGGGTCAGTGTCATCTTGCGGCTGCTGCGGTGAAACAGGTCGGCGCCCAAGGCTCGTTCAAGCGACTGAATCTGCAGGCTTAGCGGCGGTTGCGACATATTCAGACGCTTTGCCGCGCGAGTGAAGTTCAGTTCTTCGGCCAACACGACGAAACAGTGAAGCTGACGTATTCTCATATCAAAACCATATAGATTCCGCGCAAAACGATATTAGACTCAGATATATTTCTGACCAAGAGTTCCCGGCATCAAAAAAAGGCGGCGTCATAATGCCGCATGATTCAGGGAGATTGGGAATATGCCAAGCTGGACGCGGTCCTTGTTCGGACAGGTCTGTTTCGCGCTGGTTCTGGGTGTGATCGCGGGCTTCGCGGCACCGGAATTTGCAGCAAGCATGAAGCCATTGGGTGACGGATTCATCAAGCTGATCAAGATGCTGATCCCGGCCATCGTCTTCTGCGTCGTCGTCCACGGCATTGCCGGGGCCGGCGATATCAAGAAGGTCGGCCGGGTCGGTGTGCGCGCGATCATTTATTTCGAGGTGATCACCACGGTCGCGCTGATCTTGGGCATCGCGCTGGCCTACATCTTCCAGCCCGGCGCCGGAATGAACATCGATACCAGCACACTGGATGCCTCGGCCCTTGGCGCCTACATGGACCGCGCCCATGAAGTCAGCGATGGCGGCACCGTCGAGTTCCTGATGAAGCTGATCCCGACCACGATCTTCAGTGGCTTTGCGACGGGCGACGTATTGCAGGTCCTGCTGGTCGCGATCCTGTTCGGCTGTGCGCTGTCGCTGCTGGGCGATCGCGGGCGGCCGCTGCTGTCGATGATCGAACTGGCGGGCGATACAACCTTCCGGATCATGTCCTTCATCGTCCGACTGGCCCCCTTTGGCGTCTTCGGCGCAATCTCTTACACAGTCGGCACCTATGGGATCGGTTCGCTGGCGCAGTTGGGTTATCTGGTCGCGCTGTTCTACATTGCGGTGGCGATCTTCGTCTTTGCCATTCTGGGTCTGGTCATGCGGATGTCGGGTTTCAGCGTCATCAAGCTGATCCGTTATCTTCGGACCGAGGTTGGCATCGTCGCAGGCACCACCAGCAGCGACAGCGTTCTGCCGCAAACCATGCGCAAGCTGGAACATCTGGGCATCAAGGACTCTACCGTCGGCCTGGTCGTGCCGACCGGCTATAGCTTCAACCTGGATGCGTTCTCGATCTACCTGACACTTGCGGCCCTGTTTATTGCGCAGGCGACGAATACCGATCTGGCCTTCATCGATTTGCTGACCATTCTTGGTGTCGCGCTGATCACCTCAAAAGGGGCGCACGGGGTTCCGGGCTCGGCTATCGTCATCCTTGCCGCGACCTTGACGGCGGTTCCTGCGATTCCCGCCATCGGTCTGGTTCTGGTGCTGTCGGTCGATTGGTTCATGGGCATCGCCCGCGCCTTGGGCAACTATCTGGGCAACTGTGTGGCAACCATCGCCGTCGCATCCTGGGTCGGTGATATCGATCATGACCGCGCGCGTCGGATCCTTGACGGCGAGCAAATGGACAGTCTCGACATCCTTGAAGAAGACCAGCCGCTGAGCGTGTCAGAGGAGCAATTGCGTCATGGATAACGGGACTCTTGCCCATCAATTGCGGGATGATCCGGCCGATACCGTGGACAGTCCGCCCAAGGGCGCACCCACCGGCGATGTTGCCATCGTGCCCGAGGAGAGATCCCGTCATATCCCCTATGCAGGACCCGTCGCGGGCCTGCCACCGCAAACCGGACTGACGACGGATAGCGCGGTCTTCACCAATGCCTATGCCGTCATTCCGCGCACGGTTATGCGCGATATCGTGACCAGCTATCTGCCGGGGTGGGCCGGGATGCGGATGTGGATCCTTGCCCGCCCACTGACAGGATTCGCCGAAACCTTTAGTCAATATATCGTCGAACTGGTCGAGGGTGGTGGCAGCGATCAGCCCGATGACGACCCCGAGGTGCAGCACGCGCTATTCGTTACCGGCGGTGAGATGTGTGTGACGATCGATGGGACCGAACATTTCCTGAAGCCCGGCGGCTTTGCCTATATCCCCGCCGGAACCCGCTGGTCAGTTCAAAACTGCACGCCGGGCAATACCGGCTTTCACTGGTGGCGAAAGCGCTGGCAACCCTGCAATGGGGTGCAGAAACCATCTGTCTTTGTGACCCGCGAACAGGACATCGCGCCATCGCCGATGCCTGACACCGAAGGCGCATGGGCCACCACCCGCTTCATGGACCCCGCTGATCTGGGCCATGACATGCATATCACTCTGGTCACCTTGCAGCCGGGGGGATCGATCCCCTTCGCCGAAACCCATGTGATGGAGCATGGCCTGTTCGTGCTGGAAGGCAAGGCGGTCTATCGCCTGAACCGTGATTGGGTCGAGGTCGGAGCAGGTGACTACATGTGGCTTCGCGCTTTCTGTCCGCAAGCCTGCTATGCAGGCGGGCCGGGAAGGTTCCGGTATCTGCTTTATAAGGATGTGAACCGGCATGCGGGCCTTTGGCGGCAAACTTAAATTGCGCGATTCCGGCGAACCAGCGTAAAGAGAGCACAACCTGCGCGCCAGCGGAGCACCTAACGGGAAGGTGGATTACCGCTGGCAGCATGGCACATGACAGTGAAAACTGTGAGGATGTGGACAGCGGCCCAACAGGACGAACCATAGATGGCGGTTTCTAGAATCGATTTCTGGCAAAGAGCATTTATTGTGCTGGCTGCGTTTGGCATTATTTATGGCGCCAGAATGGTTTATTTCCGATGATCATCTCTCTCGCCATAATTTTGATATTTCAATTGACGGGAGAGCTTCTCTCGCGGCTGCTGGATCTTCCCTTGCCGGGACCCGTTGTGGGGTTGTGCCTGCTGATCTGCGCTTGCCTCATGCGGCCCGCATTGGCTGACAAACTGCGCCCGGTCACGCAGGGTCTGCTATCACATCTGTCACTGTTCTTCGTGCCTGCAGGCGTAGGAGTCATAGCGCATCTGGGCGTGATCCGCGATTACGGGATCGGGCTGGCGCTGGCGATCTGTGTGTCGACGGTCTTGGCAATCGGGAGCGGAGCGTTGGTTTTTGCGGCGGTGGCGCGGTGGACGGGGGCCGATGATCCGTCGGCGATGAAGGAGAGGTCGGATGACTGATCCCCTGCTGATCTGGTCCTATTTGGCGGAAGGTCCGCTGTTGTGGCTGACGGCGACACTGGTCGCCTATCTGATTGGGGATCGGCTGTTTCAGGCAGCAGACCGGCAAAGCTGGGCCAATCCGGTGATGATCGCGGTGTTTCTGCTGGCGCTGCTGCTGTGGTCCACAGGGACCGATTACCAGACCTATTTCGAAGGCGCGCAGTTCGTGCATTTCATGCTGGGGCCGGCAACAGTCGCACTCGCCCTGCCACTGTTCGACAATCTACCGCGGGTTAGAAAAGCTGCCTTTCCGATGATAGCGGGGCTACTCGTCGGTTCAGGGGTTGCAGTCCTGTCGGCGCTCGGGATCGCTTACCATTTCGGAATCGAGGGCGAGGTTCTTGCCTCCCTTGCACCAAAATCAACGACCGCGCCGGTGGCCATTGGTATTGCTGAGAGGATCGGTGGGCAGCCGACACTGACAGCGACACTGGTGCTCTTGACGGGGATCTTTGGCGCAATCGTGGTGACGCCGCTGCTTGACCTACTCAAGGTCCGTGACTGGCGCGCCCGAGGCTTTGCCGCCGGTGTCGCTGCCCACGGGATTGGAACCGCGCGGGCGTTTCAAGTGAACCAGACAGCCGGCGCGTTTTCCGGGATCGGAATGGGGCTGAACGCGGTTCTAACCGCGATTATAGCACCTTTCGCGTTAAAGTTTTTCGGCCAGTAGTTTCATCCGACAGTTTGATAACCCGATATTTTCTTTGAAAAGGAAGGTATCTCTATGGAAAATTTCGTCCCAGTGGCGCCACGACCGCCCACCCTACCCGCGCTGCAATACGGAGATCGGAAGCTTCAACTGTGTTGCTGAACGGGGAGACGCCTATGGGCTTTCGCTGAGCGGCCGATGCCTGAACAATGCATATGTCTGTATTCGATCTCGGGCTTTTGTGGCGATCCATAAGCATTCGCCTGCGGTGACGTAGTCTGCGCATGACGCCTAGCGAAGTGCGACGTCGAAACACTTCGTGCACTCGAAGCCTTGTCTATTTCCCAAAAAACCGCGGCTCGGCATGACCATACAGACAAATAATATTAAAATTTGACCATGTTTTTGGTTCGCGGGAGATGCACATTAAATTTAAATTTGAATTTAAAATTAAACGACACCAATTCACCGCCTAAAATGGGCTAAATTTGAGCGTATTCTCCTTTTTTCTTTGGCAAAAAGCAGAAATCTGGACCCCATGCTTTCATTTCGTGGAAGATGAACAAATTCGCTGTTTTGAGCCCTACGGCCCGGTAAAAAAGCGCGCCGAACAGAGCACCCCGCACAAGCTCACCAGCGAAAGCTCGACCCGCGCCCGCAGGCGCTGATAGCGCCGACCCTTGATCTGATCTCGGCAGCGTTGTGTCGATCCAAATTGTGCTTCGCGACTGCAATAAGATGTCAGACAAAGTGGCTGAGAGCCGGTCAGCATAATCTGAGCAGGGAGGGACGCGTATCACCTTGCTCCAGATTCACCGGCAGCCCTATCAATGCCGACGCCTTCCGGCTGCTGTATTCTACAGACGCCGGCGTTTCGCGTCACGAGGAGTAGAACCACGGGCCGTTAGACTATTGGTTAACCAGTGGATCACATCAGCAGCGAACGTGCGTTCATGAGAGCTGGCGACGCCGATGCTACGCCGATCTCGTCATGGCTAACAACACCGCGCACAGATGCAGTCCCCGCCTCAATACCCAGAGATCCGCGGCGATCAGCTCAAATGAGCGGTTCCGCCACCTTGCCACGGGGCGGCCTATTCAGGTCGCGAGACCGCCTGTAATCTCAAAGCCCGCGCTTCGCTGGCGCTACGCCTTTTGATATCATCCGGCTCTACCAGTTCAGTTTCCGACGGCCTAATTTTAATAGGTTAAATATCTTGCTATTATGAATATCGGGTAAAATTAACCTAATAAAAATAGGGCCCGCAGCGACGGCACATGTCCTGTTTTGCGCGACTCCCTGGAACCATACTGCATGGCGGTCGATCAAAGGTTGCGATCTGCGTTCTGCCCGCGTCACCTCAGGTCCACAGACGTCTTCCGTATCAGCGCGCTACTGTCGCCGGCGCCATGAGAGGTCGCACCCGGCTACTTCTGCCGAGATGCCGAACGTCGCGACGTTGCCTCAACACCGGGGCTGGAGCAATCTCCCGATCTTGCTGTCCCAGAGGTGGCAACGCCACAAGAATCGACCTTTGCCGGCAAGCTGGGGAAGCCCTCATCTGTCGAGCCCGACCATCTTGCTCTTCTGGCACATGGACAGTTCAAGCCGCCTCCTACATCGAACAAGGTGCCGCCAATACCCGCCAGGATGTGGCGGCGTCCGGGGACGGGAACTCCCTTCACCATGGTCGCAGTGTTGAAGCTCGGCCCCTCTCCCCGTCCGTGAACAACGATCGCAGTCAAGGTCATGACGCACTGATACCTTCAGGCATGTGGGTGGCATCTCGTATTCTACGCCATCCAGACCGCCCCTTGCTGCTCAAATCCGACCAGAACATTGGCGATCATCGCGGCCTCCTCACGGGCGCAGCAGGACTTTGCCGGCCTTACCCGGCGCCAGCGATGATTTGACGGCATCGGCGATCTGGTCAAGGCTGAAGACCGCCTCGACCGGCAGCTTCAGTTCTCCGCCAACCACCAGTTGCAGCAGCTCTCCGATCAGCGCCACCCGCTTTTGCGGCGCCATGGCGGCGCTGACCTTCGCGCCCCAGAAACCTTTGACCACAGCCTGCTTGAAGATTACATCGCCCGACGGGATCAACATCGGCTCACCCGCCATTGTGCCGAAGGACACGAGCGTGCCGTTTTCGCCCAACAGCCGGATCAGCTCGGTGCTGGCGCTGCCGCCGATGGAATCGACCGCGGCCCGGATCGGGGCGTCACCGCTCAAGGCGCGCGCCCGGTCCTGCCAGCCTTCCGAAGCGGTCGAGATGGCGTTGCTGATGCCCACGGCGTCCAGTTCGTCGACGCCCGCATCGCGGCGAACCAGATTTATGGTGTTCACGCCACGCGATTTTGCCAACATCGCCACGATCTTGCCGACCGCGCCGTTGGCGGTGTTCTGGATGATCCAGTCACCTCTCTGCACGTCCAGAAATTCCAGAAGCGAGATCGCGCTGAACGGCATGGAGATCAGCTGCGCGGCAGCCTCGTCCGGGATGGTATCCGGCAGCGGCAGCAGCGCTTTTGCGGGAGCGATGAAATACTCCGCCCACGCGCCATGGACCGAAGCGACCGCGACGCGTTGGCCCAGCACCGCCTCGGCGTCGGGGCCCAAGGCATCGACAACGCCCACCGCCTCAGATCCTCCTATGGCCGGAAGCTCGGGCTTGTAACCATAGCTGCCCCGCACGGTCCAAAGGTCATGGTTGTGGATCGGCGACAGGATCGTCTTGATCCGCACCTCACCCGAACCGGGCTGTGGGACCGGGCTGTCGCCAAGGCTCAGCGCCTCAGCCGGTTCTCCGAATGTCCGGTGGATTGCACTGCGCATAGAATACTCCATTATTGATTTTGGGCGTGGACACAGGCGTGATCCAGCGAGAATGCGGCACGGCACCAGTTTGCCCTTGGCAACTGCCCCCTGCAACAGACACCGCGCAGCTATCAATCCAACGCCCAACGCCCAACGCCCAACGCCCAACGCCCAACGCCCAACGCCCAACGCCCAACGCCCAACGCCCAACGCCCAACGCCCAACGCCCAACGCCCAACGCCCAACGCCCAACGCCCAACGAAAGGGTCAGATTTTCTGTTCAACGAGGCAAGCGCCAATTTACAAGTTGGCCTGGAGACCTGTCGTCACTCTTGATGGCCACCGTTATCGCCGGTCATTGCCAGCCATTCGACCAGCGCCCGGCGTATCATTTCCGGTCGGGTCGGCAGATCCTCTTCAATGCGACGACGATCATCAAGCGCCTGAATAAGCTCGCGGGGAAGCCGAAGATTTATCGACTCACTATCAACCGAAGGACGACCGCGTTTTTTTGCCATGACACAAACTATTTTCTTGATTTTCTGTTTAATGGTGCCATATAATGCGAGCGCAGGCAAGGGATCCTACCCCCTTGCCCCGCCCTAACCATAACCGATCCTTAGGAGATCACTCATGGCTATTTCGATGACTAGCACGCCGATTGGCGTGACGGAAGCGGCGTCGGCTGCGGCGCATTTCACCCATACGACGATTTCGCGGGCATTCTCGCGGTTTCTGGGCGCGTTGGCCTCCTACATTGAGGCGGAGCGGGACATCGAGGATGTCGCCTCGTTCGATCCGGCGTTTCTCGACTGGCACCGTGATGCGGAAACCGCGCGCGACACTGTCCGGGCGAGGATCGATGAGATCCGCGCGGCGGTGAGCACACGGGCGGAAGATCAGCCGCTGAAGCGGATGGCGCTCTTGATCTCCGCGTTGATTAACTCCGGATCATCGGCGGAATTCCTGTCGCTGCAGATGAGCTTCAAGCGTCACGCAAAGCTCTTCACCTGCGCTGGCACGGATGCCACGGCCCGTCGGGTGCGGCAAATGCTCTATACGGCCGGTCTGCGCCTTGACGATCTGGCAGGCCTCTCCGCCTGTGTCGATCCGGCCGAATTCGATGATCCGCAGGCCAACGTTGGCCTGACAGTGCCTGCGCCCACCTGATCGCGGCCATTCGGCAGACGCCGCTCCCAAGTGGCGAACCCCCGTTATTTGCACCAGCCGCATGCTGGTCAGATGTCGCCATTGCTGCTCTCTGCCGCGCAGCTCCCTCCTCGTAGCCCCCCGAACCCTGTCTGCCTGCCCCAAGGGCAGCACATCCGGCCCCGACGTCGCGGGACCGGAGATGATCCTTGCCACGATCTTCGGAGGCGTCTCATGACCACCAACACCGCTGTCGGGCAGAACTGCCCTGCCCTCGCGCCCGAGCTCACCATCCATCCCGGCCTGTTGCATGATCACTGGCGCCAGATGGCTCAGCTCAAAGGGTTTGACCTGGTTGCCCGCGTGCGGGACCGCTATCATCTGGCGCTGCGCTGCCGGAGCTGTGGCCAGATCAGCGTTGTCCGCCTCTTCGTGCTGATGAGCACGCGACCGATCTGCCGACACTGCCTTGAGACCGCGCGCGCGGCACAGGCCAAATCCGCCGGTCTGACCTATCTCGGCCCCGATCCGGTCGCGACGCCATATGGCCTTTACCGCGCCCCCTGCGGCCATGTGCTGCGCCGTCAGTTCGAGTTCATCGACCGGATGGCCGCGGGTCTGGCCGACGCACGCTGCGAGACCTGCTTTGCGGCCAAGGAACGGCGGAAGGCAGCCCGCCTCGGCTGGACCCGCATCGCCCCTGATCCACAGGGCAATGCCAATTATCATCTCTATCGTCATCGCTGCGGCCACGTGCAGCGGATCGCCCGTGCCAATCTCAACTGGGGGCAATGCGACTGCGCCGGTTGCGGGCAAAGCTGGACGGCAAAGCCAAGCCAGATCTATCTCGTCGAGATCCGGCACGGCCCCCTTCACCTCCTCAAGCTCGGCTATAGCGCCAATCCGCAGAAGCGCTTCCGGCATCAGTTGGGGCTGCCGAAGGAGGCAAGGATCACGTTGCTGCGTCGTCTCAGGATCGCCACCGGTCATGCCGCCTGCGTTCTCGAGAAGGCCCTGCACGCACGGCTGTCGCGCGATCACCCCGGATCGCTCGTCCCGCCGGAGGTCTATCGCGGCGTCCTGAACGTCGTCAGCGAGGTCTACCGGACCGACCTGGCGCCGGTGCTGCATCGCTGCCTGGACGAGATCGCAGCAAAGCCCACCGGAGGCTCCGGTTCGCCCTGACCTCGCGCGCACCCTCCGCCGCGACCTCATCTGCACCCCCTCCGAACCACCTCCTGCCGCTGGAGATGCCCATGCCCACCTGGCTCGCCCATTACCGGTCCGTCGTCGCGTCGCTTGATGTCGGCACGCTTGATCCCCAGCCTCAGGCCGAGATGTCGCCCGAGGTGTTCTCCGCACTCGTCGAGGGGCGGCTCTCGGATGTTGAAGAGGAGCTTGAGGATTTGCCAGCCTGGGGCGAGCCCGAGACCCCCCGCCGCCGGTTGGCCGACGACCCGATGCGTGCCATCGCCCTTGCCGCGCTCTGCCGTGCCTTCCCCACCCGCACGGCCTTCGCGGCCATGACCGGCACCGGCGCGGTGACTGTTCTGCAGGTGACCGACAGTGACATGGTCGTAGATATCAAAGCGCTGCTGACGCAAGTGCTCGGGGACGATGACCGGCGCCGCAAGGTCGCGTTGACCTGCCTGCCCGCACCCGAGGGCAGCGGGGCAGCATCGACGGCCAGCAAGATGCAACACGCGCTGAACGCGATCAGCCGTGGCACCACCCCCCATGTGCTGATCATCGAGGCTGGCGCGTCCCTGCCCGTCCGGATCGCCAGAATGCTTCCCGAACCCATTCGGCTCGGCCCGCCCGACCGGTCGCTGATTGCGGCTGCACTCAGTTTGCGCGGCGATGGCTACAGCGCCATCGCGGCGAAGCTGCCGACCGATGCGGCCTTGCGGCAGCTGCCCGCAGCCGGTCTGCGCTTCGCCCTTCGGCACCGCATTCGCGAGACGCAACTTGCCGAACTGCAGCGCCTGACCCGCGCCCTTCGCCCCAGCAATGGCCCGACACTGGACGACATCGGTGGCTATGGTGCCGCAGAAGACGCCGCACGGCAATTAGTGGGTGATCTCAAGGCCTGGGCGGCGGGCCAGATCGGCTGGTCAGAGATGACGCGCTCGGTCCTCTTCCATGGCCCGCCCGGCACCGGCAAGACCTGGCTGGCGCGGGCCATCGCCGCATCCGCTGGCGTGCCCCTGATCCAGGGCAGCCTTTCGGCGTGGCAGGCCGCTGGTCATCTGGGGCAGATGCTGCGTGAGATGCGGGCGACCTTCGCCGAGGCGCAGGCAGCAGCGCCCTGCGTGCTGTTTCTGGATGAGATCGACGGCGCAGGCGACCGCAAAAGCCCTGACAGGCACGCCGAGAACTATCGCCGGCAGGTCATCAACGCCCTTCTCGAACTCCTGGACGGCGCCACGCGGATCGAAGGCGTCGCCGTGGTTGCTGCCTGCAATGACGTTGATGCCCTCGATGCCGCGCTGCGTCGCCCCGGCAGGCTCGACAGGATCGTCCGGGTGCCACTGCCGGGGCGCCACGCCATCATCCGCGTCCTGTCCCATCACCTGCGAGGCGCTCTCGACGACGAGACGATTACACGCCTTGCACCCCGGCTCATCGGCAAGACCCCGGCTGATCTCGACGCCGCCATCCGCGCGGCACGCGGTCGCGCGCGGGGCGCGGGGCGGCCTTTGGCATTGCAGGACATCGTCCTCACCCTTGGGCTGACGGAGGAGGACAGCGCGACCATCCGTCGGGTGGCGGTGCATGAAGCCGGCCATGCCATCGCCATCACCGCGCTCGGACGTGGCCGTATCCGCGAGATCCATGTTGGTCCGTCTGGCGGCCATGTCGAGGCCAGACCGCCGGCCAAAATCCCGACCCGGGCGGATCTGATCGATGACATCATCTGCCTGCTGGCAGGACGCGCTGCGGAAGAACTGATCCTCGGCGATGTCTCGATCGGGTCGGGCGACGGCGCGCGCAGCGATCTGGCACAGGCGACCGGGATCGCGGTCAGGCTTGAGCTGGCCTATGGGCTCGGCGCAACCGGGCTGGTTTATGTCTCCGATCCAAACCCCATCCTGGCCGCCGATCCTGCGCTGCGGGCACGCATCGATGCCTGCCTGCAGGCGGCCATGTGTCAGGCGACGGCACTGCTCTGCACACGCCGCGACGAGGTGATCGCCCTCGCGGATCGCCTCTGCGTCGAGCGGGTGATCGAAGGGCCCAACAACGGGCTCGCTGCGCAGGCCCTGCCCGAACCGGAGGACGGGCTATGACAGACGACATCACCTTGCCGGCGCTGACGGCGGACGCCCGCGATCATATGGCGGCGCTGATCGAGCTTCTCGACCTGATGTTCTGGGCCGCCGAAGGTATCGGCGATCTGCAGGGGGCCGCCATGGCCCGCGGCGCGATGCTGGCCCGCGAGCGCGCCGAACGTCTCAGAGAGCTGCTGGCGGCCATCAGCGGATCCGCGCAGGCAGCCAGCGGCGCTGATGATGGCGCAGTCGATGCCCAGGGGCCGTGAACAGGCTCAGAGCCGACCGGGGATCAGCGACCGTTTTGATCATCGGAGCGTGACACGATCATGACCTCGTCTACGAACGTATCGAAGGTTTGACGTTGTCGCGCGCCAGGTCTTCTTCGGCTTGCAGGATCAACACGGAAAGCGGCACACCGAGACGTCTTGCCAATGCCTCCATGGTTGCAAGGCTGGGGCGATGCTTCACCGTCTCCAGCAAGGAGACGTATCGCGGGCTGAGGCCAGCGCTGAGCGCAAGTTCTTCCTGGGTAATACCAAGTTCCAGCCGGTGTCGCCGGATGACCCGGGCAAAGGCGATGACAAGGGGCGATGCGGGTTTTTCCATAGCGAGGATAGACCCGATGACCACGGCTCTAATCCATGAAGTATTCTATGGACCTAGAAGTTTTTTATGTATACGCTCTCATCCATAAGCCCGGGCCCTGCCCCGTAAAGATGCCGGTGATTGCATGACGCAGAACATTTTGATCGAGCCGCCTCCGCCCATATCATCGCCCTGCTTGATGATGATCAGGCTGATCCGTCCGGGATCGCAATTTGCCCTGACATCGGTCTGATCCCGACCTCGGACCCTCCTGAACCCCAACTGCTTCTGCCACGTCACCTGCGCTTCATGCGGGTGACGCGCGCTTCTCCATGCCTTGCAAGGATCGCCGATGACCACATCCGCCGCCAGACTTCTTGGAACCGTCGCTCTGCTTTGTCTCGGATTTCCTGCCCTTGCGGATGACGCGCGCTATTTTACCTCGCAGCGGGTCGTCTGCGACGGACGTGCCCATATCATCGAATTGAAGATCGCGCCGGCCGATGAGCCGAACCTGCAGATGTTCTGGCGCGACGACAAGAACCGGATCAGCGGTCGGGACTGGCATCTGCCCTCCCAGCATCTGCTGGGAGAGCCGGTCCTGCTGGAGCATGTCGCGAACTATCCGAAAGCGGTCATGGCCGGGCTCGACGGTGAGGCGCCGACCCTGACGCTGACCGGTTTCGACCACAATCCGATCCCGAACTGTGATGCCTTTGCCCTCACCCCGGCTGCGACGCCCGAGGCGCGTTACGATGCGGTGCAGTCGATGCTCGACAGCGGCAGCACCGCGCCCGGCGATGTCGCAGCGGCGCGCGTAGCGGCAGACGATCTGCCACCGCCAGTCCTGCTGCCGCCACTTGATCGGCAGACGGCGCCGCGAGCCGTGCAGCACGGCTTGCAGGAGATGGTGCAGCGCATGGCCGACGAGGTTCAGGACCTGGCCGGTGAGATTGACGGTGATGCCGCGGCGGCGTTGCTGCCGGGCCTGCGCGATTACTGGCTGGCCTCGCGCGGCAGCGACGACACAAAGCTGCTGCTGCGCGCGCAGGAGACGCGCGCGGTCGCGCTGATGATCGCGGGACGTGATGTGACCGGCATGGCTGAAACCGATCCGGCACGTTTCTGCGCGGTCGTCGACGGGGTCAGCACTAATACCATGTCGCCAAACTACGTCATGATCGGCGAGGAAAGCCTGATCGAGATCGCCTCGGGCCTGCCGCTCGAACACTGGACCCGCGATTTTGCTGAAGCCAGCATCGCCCTGTCGAAGGATTGTGAGAGCGATCGCTACGAGGCGATGCTGGCGCAGGTCTGGCCGCGCGCAGAGGCCCGGATCGCGGGCATGGAAAAGCTGCGCACAGCTATCGCCGAGCTGGCAGCCGTGCCAGTTACCCTTGAGGATTATCGCGCCCATGACTGGCTGGCCTTCGATCCGAGCGGGTTGCGCGACAGCGATCTCTCGCCGGAAGATGTGCGCGCCATCACCGAACCGGTCATCGCGAAGATGCGGCAAGACGCGATCCCGGTGCTGGCAGAGGAACTGGCAGCGCGCCTCGATCCGTCGGCAGAACTCTGGCAGATGCAGGAGCATTGTCTGCGCGAGACGACACTGGGCAGCTTCGCGTCTGAGAGGGCGTTCCACGAGGCGCTGGTCCGGGCCTGTCACGAACGCGTCGCGCCGATGTTGTTGGTGGCGGGCCAGAACCAGATTGCCGCCGATCTCGCCCGCGCCGAGGCTGCCGGTGACAGCTTTGAAGACGCCGTCTCGGCCCAAGGCTACGCGATCCTGCCCGATTACGCGAACCTGACGACCAGTGCGGTTTTTGCACCCGCCCTGACCGAACTTGGCGAGGCCCGCGCAGCAGCTGAGGCGCAGATCACCCAGAAGCGTGATCGGGTTCTGGAAGCTGAGGCCACGCGGTTGCAGGAGGTCTTTGCCGATCTTGACCCCATGGACGAGGATCGGGCGCTGATCCTGACCTGCCGGCACTATCCAGCTGACCAGGCGTGGCTTGGCGATCTCAGATCCGCCTGTCAGGAGATGTCGCAACGATACCAGCAAGATTACCGTGACGAGGTCTGCGAGGCCCTCTTCGACAGCGGCAAGGCGCCCGACGCATTGCGCGACGGACAGATCGAGATCAGCCTTGGCAACAGCGTCCCGGTGCGTGAGGCACTCTGCGATCCGCTGATCCAGATGCAGCTGACCCGGCAAGGCGGGCTGTTCTCGACCAAGACCTATGAGCTGTCGTTCCGCAATCCCGCCTCCGATTACGTCGGCGCGGTCTCGGCCACGCTGAGCGAGACCGACAGTGCCGGGCTTTGGCGCATCTCGGACATCACCCTGTCGGAGGGCGCCTTGCGCGCCGGACTGGACCCGAATGACGCCCGAACCCTCGGTCTGTGTCTGAATGAGCCCCTGCAATGCGCCAACTGAGAACCCCCTGCCAATCCGGAGACCCCAAATGAAGCTCCTTGCCCTTGCCGCAATTCTCTCCGCCTCAACTGCCCTTCCCGCGCGGGCCGATCCCTATCTCGCTCGCTGTCAGATGGGCGAATGCATCCACTATGACCAAAGCGACCGGCAGATCGTCGGCCAGGGCAGCGCAGCAGTGCCGGGCGATCTGGTGCGGGTCACGTTGCGGTCGGCGGTGTCGGGCAGCCCGGATACGCCGATGGCAGAACTTGACTGGGAAGAGCCGAGCCCGGTGCAGTTCTTTTGCAGCACCGCACGTCCCGCCTTCATGAACGGCGATGCCAGCTACACCGCCCTCGATCTGGTCACGCCGGTCGGGGCGACCACCATGATCACCACCATGTATCTGCGCGCCTGCCATCCGGAACTCACGACCATCGATGATCCGTTCTCGGCAGCGAGCAGCCTCGGCTACCGGGCCACCACCACCGATCGCTTCGAGACCTTCGCCGCCCTGATCCGCGGCTGAGCACTGCACAACCGAGAAATCCGTCGGTCAATGCTCGGCGGCTTCAGAAAGGAACAGCATGAACCGCAGATACCTTACCGCCGCAGGCATCGCTGCCATCGCCGTGATCGGCGCCGGATCCTACGCCCTCACCGGCGGCGGGACGATCAGCAAAAGTCAGATGCGCCTCGTCGACCGCTTCACGACAAGCTTTCTAGCCTGTGCGGATATTGACCCAGGCGGCCGCCACCTTTCCGCCTGTAACGACGCCCGGCAATATAAGGCCCAACTCGACCAGCAGGGACTCTGCATCGACTACGGCGGCTCCCGGGAAAGCTATGAGGGGTTTTACCGATGTGGTGAGAGGTAAGCTCGGCTGCTCGCGCAGGCTCCGATACCGGCGCGCACCGGCTCTGAGGAAACCATGAGAAAGACGTTCTTCTGCATCGATTCCCACGCCTGCGGCAATTCGGTCCGGGTTGTGGTGGGCGGCGGCCCCTTGCTGCCGCATCTGCCTGTGGCCGAGCGTCGCGCGCTCTTCGTGCGTGACCACGACTGGATCCGCACCGCGCTGATGTTCGAACCGCGCTGTCATGATGTCATGTCGGGCGCGATCTTCTACCCGCCCTGGCGCGACGATTGCGACGTTGCAGTAGTCTTTATCGAGGTCAGCGGCTGCCTGCCGATGTGCGGCGCGGGCACGATTTGTCTGTCCACCGTGCTGATCGAAGAGGGTCTGGTGACGCCGCGCGTGCCGGGCCGACTGTCGCTGGAAACTCCGGGAGGCAGGGTCGATGTAGATTATCGCATGGACGGAGACAAAGTGGCCGAAGTGCGCCCGTTCAACGTCGCAAGCTATTTGCACGCCGCTGATCTGACGGTCGAGCTCGAAAGGGTTCGCCAGTTGGTGGTGGATATCGCCTATGGTGGCAATTTCTATGCGGTGATCGAACCCCAGCAGAATTGGGTTGATCTGGATATGAGCGCTTCGGATATCGTCGAATTCAGTCAGAAACTGCGCGCCGCTCTGGCCGAATTGATCGAACCGGTCCATCCCGAAGACGACCGAATCCGCGGCGTGCATCACGCGATCTGGTGCGATGTCCCAAAAGGCGATGCCGACGGACGCGGCGCGGTGTTCTTTGGCGAAAAAGCCATCGATCGTTCACCCGGCGGAACTGGCACCTCGGCCCGGATGTCGCAAGTGCACGGCAAGGGCCGCCTTGCGGTCGGTGGCCGCTATCGCAACGAAAGCCTGATCGGCACCGTTTTCGATGGCCGGGTCGAAGAAGAGTGATGATCGGCGCCTATCAGGGTATCCGCGCCAGCCTGGGCGCCTAGGCAAGGATCACCGGCCACAACACGATTTCCGTCGATGACCGCGATCCGCTATATAAAGGTTTTCAGATCGGCTGAAGGCCAGAAATATCTGGCAAAAGTATCGCGCGAATCTTATCCATCACCGCCCCGAACAACTTCGGTCTGAGGGCGGTGAATGTCGTTTCTCCTTGTTAGCAGTTAAAAATATCGCCCCTCGGTTGCGTATTTTCGGGCCTGACCGGGCAAAACGTCCTGTTCTGGCTGCGTATTCTTGATCTGCCCTCGCCCCCACAACTTTCCTTGACAGCGTCAAAGCTTTCCCCCTACTGTCCACTATAAGGTTATAAATCCCGATATGTGGGATTTAAGATCGACCACGCTAGGGGGAGAGCTTGGCGTGGACATCAGGGAGGGGCTTGAGTGCTTGCGCAGGTAATTGTCAGTGGCTTGGCGATGGGGGCGATCTATGCCCTTGTGGCGTTGGGCCATGCGTTCGTCTGGAAAACGATGAATATCGTGAACTTCGCCGCGGGCGAGTTCGTCACGTTTTCCGCGTTCATCTTCGTCGCCACATTCATCAACGGCTTCAATCTGAACTTTCTTCTGGCGGCCTTCTTTGCTGCGGCGGTGATGGCCGCGCTTGGGGCTGCTTTCTCGCGGATTGTGTTCGCTCGGCTGCAAAATCAGCGGGTCTTCGTCGCGATCATCTCGACCGTCGGGTTTGGGCTGTTTCTGAAGGAACTGGCGCGGATCATCTATGGTCCGCAACCGCTTTATTACGACGGCCCGTTCGGGCAGGGTGCAGTGTCGCTGGGCGGGGTGATGATTACCTATCAGCAGATCCTAATCTTCGGCGTCGCGATCACGATCATGGTTGGGCAGTATCTGGTGCTGCGCTATTCGATGCTGGGCAAGGTGATGCGGGCGACGGCGCTGGATCGGGAAACGGCGGCGCTGATGGGGATTCCGGTCAATGCGGTGCTTGCAGGAACCTTCGCCTATGCCTGCGTTCTGGCGGCGATTGCGGGTATCCTGATGGCGCCCCTGTTCTTCGTCACGACCGAGATGGGGACACTAGTCGGCCTGAAGGGCTTTGTCGCAATGATCATCGGCGGGTTCGGATCGATCCCCGGCGCGATCCTTGGCGGGCTGTTGCTGGGGTTTTCGGAAAACACGGCGGCCTTCCTGATTTCAGCCACTTACAAGGACGCCATCGCCTTTCTTGTTCTGCTGATCTTTCTAGTGATCCGGCCCGAAGGGCTGATCCCCGAAGCCAATGCCGATCGCGCCTAAGGGGGTTGCCATGACCGTATCCATGACCGCCCGCAAGGTTCTGCTTGCCGTTTTCCTGATCGCCCTAGCGCTGCCGCCGTTTCTGGGTGCGAACTCTTACGTGCTGCAGGTGCTGAACCTGTCCTTCATCTACGCCATCGCCGCGCTTGGCATCACCATCGCCACCGGCATCACCGGCCTGATCGTTTTGGGTCAGGCGGCGTTGATGGGGGTTGGCGGCTATTCGACTGGGCTGACCATGACCGTTCTGGGCTGGCCGTGGTGGCTGGCCATGCCTGCGGCAATCGTCATCACCGGGCTGGCAGGGGCGGGGCTTGGGCTTCTGTCCATGCGGATCAAGGGCCATTACCTTGCCATCACCACCTTGGCGCTGAACGAGATTTTCCGTGTCGTCGTGTTGAACGAAAGCTGGCTGACCGGCGGGCCGTTCGGTCTGCGCGACATTCCGGTTCTGCGGGTGCCGATGCTGGGCACGACCGTCAGCCAACAGCTTTACCTGCCATTGCTGATTATCGCTGTGCTGATCTATGCGCTGGCGATCCGCATGTATGGGACCACCTTCGGGCGCCGGATGCGCGCGATCCGCGACGATGATCTGGCTGCCGAAACGATGGGCGTCAATTCGCGCCGGGTCCGGGTGCTGGCCTTCGTGCTGTGCAGCATCGCCGGGGCGATTGGCGGCAGCCTGTATGTGCTGACCTTCGGCTTCATCTCGCCCAACAACTTCGCGCTGTTCGAAAGCATCCGGATGGTGCTGATGGTGGTGATCGGCGGTCTGGGCTCGATCGGTGGCACGTTCCTTGGTGCCTTGGTCGTCACCGGCCTGCCTGAAATGCTGCGCGGGATCGAGACATATTATCTGGCCGCGTTCGGCCTTGGGACTGTGGTGATCCTGCTGACAGTGCCGCGCGGTATGGGCGTCATCGCCGATTGGGTGCTGGCCCCGTGGCTGCCTGAGGCGCGCAAATCGCAGGCAGACCAGCCGGTCAAACAGTTCAAGGCCGAAGATCAAGAGGCCGAGGATGCGCGTGCCGTTGCCGTTGCCGAACGGTTGCGTGCGGAACGCGAAGCCCGCGCCAAATCGGCACCTGCGCCCGAAGCACGCGGCACGCTGCTGTCGGTCGAAAATGCGTCCAAGAAGTTCGGCGGCGTCGTTGCGCTGAAAGACGTGTCCTTCACCGTTCAGCAGGGTGAGATTCTGGGCCTGATCGGGCCGAACGGGTCGGGCAAATCCACGATGATCAACGCCATTTCGGGGATCGCGCCGATCACTTCCGGCAGGATCATGCTGGAGGGGAAAGAGATTTCCGGACAGCCCGCGTGGAATGTCCATGCGGCTGGGATTTCGCGGATTTTCCAGAACGTGCGGGTCTGGGGATCGATGACGGTTCTGGAAAACGTCATGATCGCCCATCCCGCAACGCGGGATTTAGATGTGCTTCGTTCCACTTTCGGCGCACGGTCAGCCAATGCCGCGGAAGACGAAGCGCGCGTGGCGGCGTTGGAGGCGCTGTCATTGGTCGGCATCCGGCATCTGGCGGACCGTCCGGCCAGCGATCTGTCCTTCGGGCAAAGCCGTCTGGTCGAAATCGCGCGGGGCATCGTCAACAAGCCGCGTCTTTTGCTGTTGGATGAACCGGGCGCGGGTTTGCGCGGCGGTCTGATCCTGGAGCTGGCCGAGATCCTGAAGGATCTGCGCGACAAGGGCATGACCATTCTGGTCGTCGAACACCGCATCAAGCTGGTCGTGGAAATGTGTGACCGGATCACGGTGCTGAACCTTGGCGAAAAGATTGCGGAAGGCAGCGCGGAAAGTGTCGCGCGCGATCCGGTGGTCGTGGACGCCTATCTGGGCGGCAAGGTGGAACGCAGGCGACCTGCCAAGACGCCCGCGCCAGACATGACCGGCCCGGCCAATCCGATAACGAACTGAATGGTCTGAAACAGGGAGGATAAGACCAATGGTGAATCAGGATAAACGAAAGCTTCGCGACCTGACCTGTGCAGCGGCACTGGTCGTCTTCGGCGCGGGGATTGCGGCGGCTGATACGATGCTGGGCGCGTCTGCGCCGATGACCGGGCCGCGTGCGCTGCTGGGCCATCACTTCCAGCAAGGCGTTCGCATGGCGATTGCAGAGGTGAACGCAGCAGGCGGCGTGCTGGGCGAGCCGGTCGATGTCATCTTTGCCGATGATCAGGGCGACAACCCCAACTTCGCTCTGAACGCGATGAGCAAGCTGAAGGATTCCGACCGGGTTCCGGTCGTGTTGGGGCCGCATTTCTCGGTCGCGCAATTGGCGACGATGAAGAACTACTGCGATGGCACGCTGATTTCGATCACCGGGGCCAGCGGGGTGCCGGTGACCGAACAGGGTTGCGAATACGTCTTCCGCATCCGCGGCAACGACAACCTTCAGGCACAGGCGCTGGTGACCTATGCGCTGGAACATCTGGGCGTTGAGAAGATCGGCGTTCTTTATATCCACGACGATTTCGGCAAAGGCGGATCCGAACGGGTTCTGGCCGCGCTGGAAGCGGCGGGGGTCGAGCCTGTCTCGGTCGCAAGCCACAATCCGCATGACACGGATTTCTCGGCGCAGTTGAACACGCTGAAAGCAGCAGGGGCGGAACTGGTGATCCTGTGGACCCACGATCAGGAATCGGCGCTGATCATCCGGCAGGCGCAGCAATATAATCTGGGGATGAAATTCGCAGGCTCGACCTCGCTGAGCCAGCCGACCTTCATCGAACTGGCAGGCCCCGCAGCCGAGGGCGTGATTTCAGCCAGCGATTTCATCGCCGATAACGAAGACGCCGACGTGCAGGCATTCGTCGCGAAATACCGCGAGACCTATAACGAAGAGCCAGAGCTTTACGCGGCGACCTATTACGACTCGCTGCGTCTGGCGGCGCAGGCTATCAATGATGCCGGCAGCTTGGAACCTGCTGCGATCCGCGATGCACTGTCGAAGATCGAATATGATGGCTTGCTGGCCGATTATTCCTGCACAGCGACCGGCGATTGCAATCATCAGACCAATATCGTCGAAATCCGCGACGGCCAGCCAGCGATGCTGACCGTGGTCAAGTTCGATAAGTCGGAATAGATCTATGCTTGCAACCCGCACAGATGTCTTGGCCGAAAGCTCGGCGGAAACGATGCTGAAAGTGTCGAATGCCGATGCCTATTACGGCAAGGTTCAAATCCTTTTCGATATGTCGGTTCAGGTGAAGAAAAATCAGGTCGTGGCCCTGATCGGCGCGAATGGCGCCGGTAAGTCCACGACGCTGAACCTGATCGTCGGACGGCTGAAGCCTGCGCGGGGCGACGTTCTTCTGGATGGGAAATCCATCGCCGGAGAAAGCGTCCAATCCATCGCGGCACGCGGGATTACCTGCGTGCCGCAGCGCCGCCGCATCTTTGGTGTGATGACGGTGCGCGAAAACCTTGAAGTCGGAAGCTATCCCCGCCGCCGCGACAAAGCCGGGACAGCGCGAATTCTGGATGAGGTGTTTTCGCTGTTTCCGGTTCTGGAAAAGAAGGCCAATCATCTGAGCGGCGTTCTGTCGGGCGGCGAACAGCAGATGTTGGCCATTGCGCGCGGTCTGATGGCGCAGCCGCAGGTGCTGTTGCTGGATGAGCCATCGATGGGATTGTCGCCCAAGCTGACGACCGAAATGTTCAATGATATCCGCCGTATCGCCGATACCGGGCGGACGGTGATGATCGTCGAACAGAACGCCTATGCGGCATTGTCGGTGTCGGATTACGGATATGTGCTGGAAAACGGCAGCGTTGCGCTGGAAGGTGACGCGGAAAAGCTGATCGAGGATGACTATGTCCGTCAGACCTATCTTGGCGCCTGATCCGCAAGTGTCGCTGCGCCCGACATCCGAAGCTGTCGCAGCGCTGGTCGAATTGTTGCGGGGGCGTCTGGGCGACCGGGTGACGACCTCGGTCTCTGATCGGCACACCCACGGCCATGACGAAAGCTGGCATCCCGGCCATCCGCCCGATGCGGTCTGCTATGCGCTGTCCACGGATGAGGTCTCGTTCATCCTGTCCGCCGCCCGCGATGCGCGGGTGCCGGTGATCCCCTATGGCGCGGGAAGTTCGCTGGAAGGCCATGTCGCCGCCCTGCATGGTGGCATCAGCGTCGATCTGTCCCGCATGGACAAGATCGTTAAGGTCCGGGCCGAGGATCTGGATGTGACGGTGCAGGCGGGCGTGACCCGTCAGCAGTTGAATATCGCCCTGCGCGATACCGGCCTGTTCTTTCCCGTCGATCCAGGGGCCGAGGCCACCTTGGGCGGAATGGCCGCGACGCGGGCATCGGGAACCAACGCCGTCCGCTACGGCACGATGCGGGAAAACGTCATTTCGCTGACCGTGGTTCTGTCCGATGGCCGCGTGGTCCGCACGGCCAGCCGGGCGCGGAAATCGTCGTCAGGCTATGATCTGACCCGGCTGTTCATCGGATCCGAAGGCACGCTTGGCATCATTACCGAAGTGACGCTGCGCCTTTATGGCATCCCCGAAGCGGTTAGTGCCGCCGTCTGTTCATTCCCGGATACCGAAGCCGCGATCCGCACTGCGATCGAGACGATCCAATGCGGCGTCCCGGTGGCACGGATGGAATTTCTGGACGATGTCGCCATGCGCGCGGTCAGGGATTTCACCGGCATGACCCATGCCTGCACGCCAACGCTGTTCTTCGAATTCCACGGATCGGACGGCGGCGTGGCCGAGCAGGCGGAAACGGTGCAGGCGCTGGCCGTCGGCAATGGCGGTAGCGGTTGGCATTGGGCCAAGGACGCCGATGAACGCGCGGCTTTGTGGCGGGCGCGGCACGAATTTCACTATGCCATGCTTGCCCAACGCCCCGGCGCGCGGATCTGGGGAACGGATGCCTGCGTGCCGATCTCGGCTCTGGCGGAATGCATTGGTGAGACCCGGCAGGATACGCAGGGCGTGTCTTTCCCCGCTGCGGCCTTGGGCCATGTGGGCGACGGCAATTTCCATATGAGCTTCCTGATCGATCCCGAAGATCCGGCCGAGCTGGCACAAGCCAGAGAGCTGAATGAACGCCTGATCCAGCGCACCTTGCGGCTGGGCGGCACCTGTTCGGGCGAACACGGCATCGGCATGGGTAAGTCGAAATACCTGCCCGCCGAACATGGCGTAACAGCGGTGGATCTGATGCGCGGGTTGAAGGCTTTGTTGGATCCCGAAGGTATTCTGAACCCCGGAAAGGTTCTGCCGCCGCTTTGATTTCGCTGCGACGGCATCTTCTGCGACAGGCGTGCGATGCTTCGTGGCGCCGGATTGGAAAGGACAATCGATGAAACTTTTGCGCTATGGCCCCATGGGGATGGAAAAGCCGGGAATGCTTGATAACGCGGGCAATATCCGCGATCTGTCGGCGGTGATTTCGGACATCACCGGCGCCACTGTGTCGCCGGAAGGGCTTGACCTCTTGCGTGCGCTGGACCCCGAAAGCCTGCCTTTGGTTGAAGGCAAGCCCCGGCTTGGTCCCTGCATCGGCGCGGTGGGCAACCTGATCTCGATCGGTCTGAATTATGCAGATCATGCCGAGGAAAGCGGCGTGCCTACGCCCACCGAGCCGGTCGTCTTTTCCAAAGCAACATCGTCGATCAGCGGGCCGGACGACGACATCATCTTGCCCGAAGGGTCGCAAAAAACCGACTGGGAGGCCGAGCTGGCCTTCGTCATTTCGCGCCGCGCCTATCGCGTCGGTCTGGATGAGGCGCTGGACTACGTGGCGGGCTATTGCATCTGCCATGACGTGTCCGAGCGCAGCTTTCAGCTTGAACATGGCGGGCAGTGGATCAAGGGCAAAAGCTGCCCCAGCTTTGGGCCGTTGGGGCCGTGGCTGGTGAGCGCGGACGAGGTCGCGGATGTGCAGAATCTGGACATCTGGCTGGATCACAACGGCACCCGCCGCCAACAGGGCACGACGTCGAAAATGATCTTCCCGGTGGCCGAGATCATCGCCTATGTGTCCCGTTTCTTCTGCCTGCTGCCGGGCGACGTCATCACCACCGGCACACCCGCTGGCGTTGGCATGGGAATGACACCTCCGGCCTATCTGCGTGCCGGGGATCGGGTCGAACTGGGCATTTCCGGGCTTGGTCAACAGCGTCAGCAGGTTCGCGCTTTCGGGTGAAAACCTGTCTTTTCGGTCGGTGATTGACCGGAATCGATTGACGTAATCCTGATATCCGGGATATCAACCCAATATACGGTCAAGATAGGGCGCTGCCCTGCCTTAACCTGCGAAAATTCCTGGGGAGGAACCATGAAAGCCATCACTCTTATCGCCACCGCCACGCTGGGCCTGTTCGCCGTTTCCGCCTCGGCACAGGATTATCCGGATCGTCCGATCACGTTGATCGTGCCGTGGGGCGCAGGCGGCGGGTCCGATGCGACCGCGCGGATCGTGGCAACCCTGCTGGAAGAAAAGCTGGGCCAGCCGATCAATGTGGTGAACCGCGCAGGTGGCGGATCGGTCATCGGCCATACCGAGATCGCGAATGCCAAGCCCGATGGCTACACGCTGGGCAATATCACCACCGAACTGTCGATGTTCCATTGGCTGGGCCAGTCGCCGGTCTCGTATCAGGATTACACCCCGATCGGGCTTTTCAACGCCGATTTCGGCGGGATCTTCGTGGCGCAGAATTCGCCCTATGAAAGCTTGCAGGATCTGGTCGATGCGCTGCGCGAAGACGCATCGGCGATCCCTGCTGGCGGGGCCAATCAGGGTGGCGTCAACCATCTGGCCTATGCCGCATTGGTCGCAGAAGCGGGTGGATCGCAGGCATTCTGGGTGCCAAGCGAAGGTGCAGCACCTGCGCTGCAACTGCTGACCTCGGGCGCCATTCAGGCTGCGATCGTGCAGTTTCCCGAAGCCCGCGCGCTGATGGATGCCGGTGAAATCCGTCCGCTGGCGACGCTGAACAACGAACGCGAACCGTCTTATCCCGACGTGCCGACCGTAGCCGAAGCATCCGATGTCAATGTCTCGATCAGCGGCTGGCGCGGCTTGGCGGGGCCCAAGGACATGCCGCAAGAGGTCGTGGACAGCCTATCCGCCGCGCTGGAAGAGATCGTGGCATCTGATGAATACAAGGAATTCATGGCGTCGCGCCAATTCACCATCGCGTTCGAAGGCGGCGATGCGTTCGGCACCTATCTTGCGGAACGTGACACCCAGTTCGGTGATGCGCTGAAAGCGGCGGGTTTGGTGGCGGAATGAGCCTTCAGGACGAAGACGACCTGCTGCCACCACCGGACGTGCCGTCGCCGCCGCTTTTGGACGTGGCCCTGGGTTTGGCCTATGCGGTCGGGGGCGCGGGGCTGATCGTCGCGTCGGGGGCATTTCCGGCAATGGTGCCCGGCACCATTGTCGGGCCGGGGTTGATGCCGATGCTGTGCGGCGCGATCTTTCTGATCTTCGGCGCCGTCCTGTCGCTGACGGCGTTCCAACGCTATCGCCGCGACGGTAACGTGACCGAGGGCGAGGTTGAGCGCGGCTCACTGCCCTTCGCCATCGTGCTGATGGGCGGGCTGGTCGCGGTCGTCTGGCTGGCCGACTATCTGGGCTTTGTCGTCGTCTCGTTCCTCTATTCGCTGGCGGTGACGCTGGCGGGCGGGGCGCGCTGGATCTACGCCGCAATTCTGGCCCTGTCGGTCACCATGCTGACCTATGTGCTGTTTTCAAATCTGATGCGGGTTCCGCTGCCACGCGGCAGCCTGCTGGCCGGACTGCCATTCTAGGAAGGGCTGGCAATGGATACGATGATGCAGGCGCTTGCGCTTGTCCTGAACTTCGAAACGATCGTGACGATCCTGATCGCCTGCCTGTTCGGGCTGTTCGTGGGCGCGATTCCCGGTCTGACCGCGACAATGGCAACGGCGCTGCTGGTGCCGTTCACCTTCTACATGGATCCAATCCCGGCCATCGCCACGGTCATCGCCTGCACGGCAATGGCGATCACGGCGGGCGATATCCCAAGCGCGCTGTTGCGCATCCCCGGCACGCCGTCATCTGCGGCCTATACCGACGAAGCCTATGCGATGACCAAGAAGGGTCAGGGCGCGCAGGCTTTGGGAATTTCCATCGTCGCGTCCTGTATCGGCGGAATCGTGGGCTTTCTGGTTCTGGCTTTCATCGCGCCGATGCTGGCCAAGGTGGCGCTGCGCTTTTCCAGCTTTGAATATTTCTGGCTGGCGATTCTTGGGCTGTCCTGCGCGGCGCTGATCAGCTCTGGCGGGCCGATCAAGGGGCTGCTGGCGCTGTTTCTGGGGCTTGCGATTTCCACCATCGGAATGGACCCGCTGACCGGCGCGCCGCGCTTTTCCTTCGGCAGTGTCGAGCTGATGGGCGGGCTGTCCTTCGTTCCGGCGATGATCGGGCTGTTCGCGATTGGGGAATTGCTGCGCTATCAGCCGGGTCAGGAAAATCTGGTCAGCAACGCCAAGATCCGAAATCCCTTCTCGGGCGTCGGCAAGATCCTGCGGCAATATCGAGTCAATCTGTGGCGCGGTTCGCTGTTCGGCACCGCCGTTGGCGCATTGCCGGGTGCGGGCGGCGATCTGGGCGCGTGGATTTCTTATGCGATGGCAAAGCGGTTTTCCCGCACGCCGCAGAAATTCGGCACAGGCCATCCCGAAGGTCTGGTCGAGGCAGGGGCCAGCAACAATTCCGCCCTGTCATCGGCGTGGATTCCCGCGATGGTCTTCGGCATCCCCGGCGATGCGGTGACGGCGATTGCGGTGGGTATCCTGTTCATGAAGGGGCTGAACCCCGGTCCCCAACTGTTTACCCAGAACCCCGAGAATTTCTATGCGGTGATGCTGATCTTTCTGATCGCCAACCTGCTGCTGATCCCATTCGGCTGGCTGGCTGTTCGCACTGCCAATTCGATCTTTCGGGTGTCTCGCGCCTATCTGAACGGGGCCATCGTGATCTTCTGCCTTGTCGGCGCTTATGCGGTGAACAATTCGATGTTCGGCGTGCTGGTGATGGGTGGGTTTGGCCTGATGGCCTATGTGTTCCACCGCGCGAATTTCCCGATTGCGCCGGTCATTCTGGGCATCGTGATGGGACCGCTGCTGGAACAGAACTTCCTGACATCGATGATTATCGCGCGCGGCGATCTGACCGCGTTTTTCAGCCGCCCGATCGCGGCCGGTCTGGGCGCCGTGGTGATCCTGCTGTGGGGTCTGCCGCTTGTGCTGCGCCTATTGCGGCTTTTGCGGCCCAAGGCTGCCGCCTGAGCACGTCCAAATTCTGCCAATCTGGGGAACATGATATGAAAAAACTGATCAACCGACCCGGCGATTATGTCGATCAGGCGTTGGACGGGCTGGTCGCCGCCCATCCGGCGATGATCCGCACCGGCACTGCAGGCCGCGTCATCGCCCGCGCCGAAGGTGCGCGCAAAGGCAAGGTCGGCGTCGTGTCCGGCGGCGGCTTCGGCCATCTGCCGTTGTTTTGCGGCTATGTCGGGCAAGGGTTGCTGGACGCCTGTTCCGTCGGCAATGTCTTCGAAGGCCCGAACGTGCAAAGCTGCATCGACGCGATCAAGGCGGCGGATGGTGGTGCCGGGGTGCTGAAGCTGTTCGGCAATTACGGCGGCGACCGGATGAACTTCGAGATGGCGTCGGAGATGCTGGATTTCGAAGGGATCGAGACGACCACGGTTCTGGGCACTGACGATATCGCCAGCGCCGCCCCAGAAGAGGCGCAAAAGCGCCGCGGCGTCGCGGGGATTCTGTATGCCTACAAGATTGCCGGTGCGATTGCGGAACGCGGCGCGGCCTTGGCCGAGGTGACCGAGGTGACGGCCCGCGCCAATGCCCGGGTCCGCACCATCGGTGTCGCGCTGGCCCCATGTCAGGTGCCGGGCGCTGAACGTCCGACATTCACCCTGCCGGAAGGC
This sequence comes from Paracoccus caeni, assembly GCF_016629665.1. Lineage (GTDB taxonomy): Bacteria > Pseudomonadota > Alphaproteobacteria > Rhodobacterales > Rhodobacteraceae > Paracoccus > Paracoccus caeni. The sequence goes on along the minus strand of NZ_JAEPRQ010000010.1, from coordinate 55,610 downwards.
GAGATTGAATTGGGTATGGGCATTCACGGCGAACCGGGCATCTGGCGCACGCAGATGATGCCTGCCGACCAACTGGCCGATGAAATGCTGAACCGGCTTCTGGCGGATCTGCCTGCGGATGCGGGCGGCAAGGTCTCGGTCCTGGTGAACAGCCTTGGCGCGACGCCGGTTGAGGAACTGTTCATCCTGTATCGCCGTGTTCGGGAACGGCTGGATCAGGAAGGCTTGCAGATTGTTCAGCCAATGATCGGCCCCTATGTCACCTCGATGGAAATGGCAGGCGCATCGATCAGCCTGTTCCATCTGGATGAGCAGTTAGAGGATCTGCTGCGCGATCCAGCGGATTGCCCGTTTTGGAGTGTCCGTCGATGATCACCCCGCAAACCCTTCAGGACGCGACCGCCCGCGCCCATGACGCGATGGCTGTGTTGGAACAAGAGCTTAATCAGGCCGATGCCGTGCTGGGCGATGGCGATACCGGCGGTATGCTGGCCCGCGTGATCGGCGGGATGGCGGCGCTGGATCTGTCGCAGGAAGACGATCTGGGCGCCGCCTTCGCGGCGCTGGCACGGGCGGCGTTGGCGAATACTGGGTCAAGCCTTGGCACGCTGATGGCGACCGCGCTGACGAGCATGGCGAAGGCGACCAAGGGCACGCCAAGTGCCGAATGGTCGGATCTGTCCCCGATGCTTGCCGATGCGCGCGATGCGATGCTGAAACGCGGCGGGGCCAGCCTTGGCGACAAGACGGTTCTGGACGGGCTGGATGCGGTCGCCACGGCGCTGAACGGGGTCGAAACCCCGGCTGCGGCAGGTGCGCAGGCAAGGGCTGCGGCCGATCAGGCGCTTGCGACCTTCCGCGACCTTCCCTGCAAGGTCGGCCGTGCCCGGATGTTCGCCGATAAAAGCATCGGCATCGACGATCCGGGGATGCTGGCTTTTGCAAAGCTGGTCGCGGCGCTGGCGGCCTGAACCCTGTCAGGCCGCAGAATATCCCAGACTGCGCGAGATTTGATCGGCGTGGAAAATCACCACCTTCGACAGCTCTGGCACGTTTTCGACGGGCAGTTGCCATGCCGATCCCGATACCGACAGCCCGGCAAAGACATTGCCGTTCTGATTGCGGATCGGCGCGCCGATGCAGCGCAGGCCGGGCTGATGCTCGGCCTCGTCGATCGAATAGCCACGGCTGCGGATCTTTTCCAGCTCTTCACGAAGCTGCGGGCCGGTATGGATGGTGTTGTCGGTGAAGCGTTGAAGGCCCCGTTCAATCAACTTTTCGACCACCTCTTCGGGCTGCCAGGCAAGGATCGCCTTGCCAACGCTGGTGCAATGGGCCGGGGCGTTCTCAATGAAGGTGGACGACATCGGTCCACCCAGTTCGGGCGACGGATCGGCGCGGTTGATGACCACAGCCCGGTAGCCGTCGAAAATCGCCAGATGCACGCTGTGCCCGCTGATCCGGCGCAGCGCCGACACATGCGGCCCGGCCTCGCGGTTCAGGTCAAAGTTCGCAAGCGCGGTGTTGCCAAGCTCGAACAGCTTCAGGCCAAGCCTATAGCGGTCGCGTTCACGGTCCTGATCCAGAAAGCCCACCTCGCGCAGCGATGCCAGCAAACGATGCGTGGTCGAACGGGGAAAGGACGTGCGCTGACAGATATCGGCCAGCGTCAGCGAACGGTCGGTCGTCGAGAAACATTCCAGAACCTTGACCAGCTTGACCAAAGATTTCAGGTGGTCATCCGATCCCTTGGCCCCACGCGGGGGCTTGCTGACGGCGGGCGTAGCCGGGCTGTCGGGAAGGGCGGGGGTTTCAGATCGTGGCAATGTAAGCTCCGGAATGAAATTGCAGTCCGGAATACGGACAATCTATCACCTCCAGTCTTACCCCGCCCTGCTGCCCGCTGTCCAGATCGATGCGGTATTCCGGGTCATTTGCCGCCTGCGGAAAGTGCGTCGATTCCGCTTCTGAATGCTTGACGGGATCACATCCTGCAAATAATCTCTTTTAGTGAGATTAAATCCCACAATATGGGAATCAATGAGAGCCGAAAGGCTGAGGAAGGAGAACGAGGAATGCCCCAGATCGACAAGCCCGCCCTGAAAAAGGCGCTGCGCGGGATTTTGCCCCCGGTGACCATGCCGTTCGGTGAAGATGGCAAGCTGCAATCGCAGACCATCGCCGACCAGATGGACTGGACCATCAAGGCTGGCGCCAATGGCGTGGTCGCAGGCGGCTCGACCGGCGAAGGCCATACGCTGGCGACCGAAGAATTCGTCGAAGCGATGAAGGCGACTGCCGCCGGTGTGGCGGGCCGCGTGCCTTTCGTCGCCGGCCTGATCGTCAACTCGACCAAGGAAGCGATCGACCGTACCAACGCGCTGCACGACATCAAGGTGGACGCGCTGCAGGTGACGCCTGTGCATTACCTGTTCAAGCCCGGCCCCGATGCGACGGTCGCGCATTTCCGCCAGATCTGGGAAGAAACTGGGATTCCGATCATCATCTATAACGTGATCCCGTGGAACTACCTGTCGGTCGATCTGATGCTGCGGATCATGGATGAAGTGCCGGGCGTGATCGGCATGAAGCAAAGCTCGGGCGACCTGAAATCGGTCTCTGATCTGGTGCAGCAGACCAAGCCGGACAATATCGTGCTGACCGGCGTTGATGCGCTGCTGTATTCGGCATTTGCGCTTGGTGCCGATGGCGCGATTTCGGCGCTGACCGCGGCTTTGCCGGGCGTGACATCGAAACTGTTCACGCTGACCGAGGCTGGCAAGCACGAAGAAGCACTGGCGATCCACAACAAACTGAACCGCCTGTGGAACGCGCTAAGCCATGACAACCTGCCTGCCTGCGTGAAATACATCCAGCACCGTCAGGGCCAACCGATGTTCGCACCGCGCGCGCCGATGGAAGTGGTGAGCGACGCGCAGAAGCAGAAGATGGATGAGGCCCTGAAGGACCTGATCTGACGCGATCAGCGTCGACCGGGGGGCGGACGATGTGCCGCCCCCATTTCATTTCTTATGCAGAACGGACCTTCCTGATGCCCTTCACCCCCCACGGCAAGCATCTGATCGCGGGCGACTGGATCGCCACGGATCAGCGTTTTTCCAGCGAACCGGCGCATGGGCCGGTGCATGAATTCTCGGTCGGTTCGGTCGATCTGGTCAACCGCGCCTGTGAGGCTGCGGAAGAGGCATTCTGGTCTTTCGGCTATTCCACCCGCGACGACCGCGCCCGTTTCCTTGACGCCATCGCGGATGAGATCGAGGCGCGGGCGGAAGCGATCACCCGAATCGGCAGTCAGGAAACTGGTCTGCCCGAAGCCCGTCTGAATGGCGAACGCGGCCGCACGACTGGCCAGCTTCGCCTGTTCGCGGACCATATCCGCAAGGGTGACTACCTTGACCGCCGCCACGATCCCGCCTTGCCGGATCGTCAGCCGCTGCCGCGTCCCGATTTGCGTTTGATCGAACGCCCAATCGGCCCGGTCGCAGTCTTCGGCGCATCCAATTTCCCGCTGGCCTTTTCCACCGCAGGCGGCGACACCGCCGCAGCACTGGCTGCCGGATGCCCGGTCGTAGTCAAGGGCCACTCTGCCCATCCCGGCACTGGCGAAATCGTGGCCGAAGCGATCCACGCCGCAATCCGGACCCGCAATCTGCATCCCGGTGTGTTCAGTCTGGTCCAAGGCGGCAGGCGCGACGTCGGCACTGCGTTGGTGCAACACCCGCTGATTAAGGCCGCCGGCTTTACCGGCAGCCTTGCCGGTGGCCGGGCGCTGTTCGATCTGTGTGCCGCACGGCCCGAGCCGATCCCGTTCTTCGGCGAGTTGGGCTCGGTCAACCCGATGTTCCTGCTACCCGCCGCGATGGGCGCACGCGCGGAAACCATCGGCAGTGGCTGGGCAGCGTCGCTGACGATGGGCGCGGGTCAGTTCTGCACCAATCCCGGCATTGCCGTTGTTCTGGACGGCCCCGACGCCGACCGCTTCACTGATGCCGCTAAGGCAGCCCTTGCCGATGTCGCCCCGCAAGCAATGCTGACCCCCGGAATCGCGCAGGCCTATCGCGACGGCAAAGCTCGCTTTGATAGCCGCAATGCGGTAAAGCCGGTCCTGACCACCGAGAGCAACGATCGCCAAGTTAGCCCAAACCTCTACGAGACAACGGCAAATGCCTATCTGCAAGACCACGCCCTTGGCGAAGAAGTCTTCGGGCCCCTGGGCCTGATCATCCGCGTCAGCAATCTGGACGAGATGACGCGGCTTGCACGCGGCTTTGATGGACAACTGACCACGACGATCCACATGGACGATCCCGATCTACCCTCAGCCCAAGCACTATTGCCGATTTTGGAGCGTAAGGCAGGCCGCGTCCTGGTCAACGGCTTCCCCACCGGGGTCGAGGTCGCCGACGCCATGGTCCACGGCGGTCCCTATCCCGCCAGCACCAATTTCGGCGCCACTTCTATCGGCACGCTCTCTATCCGCCGCTTTCTTCGGCCGGTGAGCTATCAGAATTTTCCCGAAGGCTTGCTACCGAGAGATCTGCTCGGAGGCTGACGGACCTGTTTCCAACCTGTTGCAGCCCGCAGGAAAAATCGCGTAGCTAATTATATGATGTCTGATGGCTGGAGTATGGGATGAAACGCAGGCGTGACAGTCTGGCTTCGATCATGGCGCGCGATATCGCCGAGAGGATCTAGAATGGCGAATATCCGATTGGTGAGCGCATACCTATCGAAGCCCAGCTTTGCGACATCTACAATGTCAGTCGGACCGTGGTTCGCGAGGCGATTGCCCATTTGCGGTCTGAATGTCTGGTCGAATCTCGGCAGGGGTGGGCGTCTTCGTGTCCGGCCAAGGTGGCCTGACGCTGAAAATCAGCGCCGATGAGCCGGGCGACAGGCTAAAACGGGTGTCACGTGGCCAAGATGGGGATTGCGATGCAAGATACAGTTTCCCGCTTGGAGCAGGAGCTCCAGATCAGGCAACGCACAGTGCTTTTCCTCGTTGCGGAATATGTTTCGCGCAATCCGGCTGAACGTCCGAAGATCATCGCTTTTTTGGAAGAGTTGCTTCCAGACATGGATGAAGCTGCGGCAGTTATAGGGCGTGAAATTTTGTATGACCTGAGGGGAAATCAACTGAAATAACGCGTTGCGTAACTTCTTCCCGTTCAGTGCAATCAACTCAAGCTATCCTGTCTTCTCGCCGATTGCCAACGCCTGCTCCGACCATGCAACCTACAAAAGTTAAACAGGCCGGCATTGAGCTTCCCGGTTGAATATGCCTTGGTGTGAGCGCTCTTAGCGCGCCTTGCCCAACTGAAATCCTTACATTGCGAGAACTTTTGATGCTCGCCTTCCTATCTGGCACCTCGTACGGTGCCTTGCTGTGTTTACTTTGCCTGAGCAGTCTGGCGAACTGGCTTACGTTAACCAGCGCATGCGCCTTGGGTGTTGCACTGGCATACGGATTCTGGAACCGGCTGAGAATCCGCTACCCTACCGACGAAGAGATCTTTCGTTCAGAGCAGCAGGTTGGAGACCGCAATGCCAAGCTGCGCGCGGGAAAACGTCTGTGCAAGCTATGTGGGCAGCCGGTGCCGTCACATCATGATCATCGGGAAAAGTGAACACGGAAGGCGGTGTGAACGGGCGGAGCCAGAAGCCCAAGACGGCGTAGCGCGCTCGCTGCGCTCGCACCGCTTTAATCACAGCGAACATAGGTGTTCAGTCCCGACATCTGGTGGATCGGGTTGAGGGTGAATCTGTCCGGCTCTGATGTCCAGATCTTGCAGATGTATTCGTATGGCGTGAGGCCGCCGAGGGTCTTGAGCCTTCGCGCGAAGTTGTAGGCAGCTATGAAGTCGGTGAGGCGCGTGCGAAGCTGATCATGGCTGTCTTAATCGAAGCGCTTCACGGTGGCCTCCTTGATCGTGCGGTTCATTCGTTCAACCTGTCAGTTGGTCCAGGGGTGTTTCACCTTAGTCAGTCAGTGATCTATGTCGTGTTCACAGGGGGCGGAATGCTGGAAGCGCTGCGGGATTTCTGGGCCATCATTGTGGCCTTCTTCGAGCTTGGCGTCTGACTCGGCAGAATGGAGGCCAAGGGGGACCAACTCTAAAGACATCGCGCGTCTCGAAAAGCAGATCGAGCGCGAACGCCTCGATACCCGTGAAAAGCTGGACGATCTGACCGACATGATGCGCGAGCAAAAACGCGACATCAAGCTCCTGTTCGGGCCCGGACACGTGCAGCACTGGGATGACCGCACGCAACCGCCTGGTCGGAGCAGATAACGAGCCGGGTCTCGGTGGAACGCGGGAACCCGGCTCGGCGCCGACCACAAAAGGCGGGATGCCAGCGCCCATCACTGATGCGCCTATGGGTTCAGCTTGTCCAGTTCGGTGTTAGAAGTATCAGGGGACTTTGGTCGCGGCGCCTTCCGTTTCCCAACACCCGCGACCATCCCCTGACGGGAAGTGCGGCTGACTGCCGTCTGAAACGACCGAGGGCAAGCTAGAAGTGGGGTCGGGCGTAAACACTGCAACCTAGTTCAGGGGATCCCGACCCCTTGCGCCGCCCGAGCACTGGCGGTGTCGGCGGCGCAGAGTAGTCATGAACCAACCATTCCGGCTTATCCAGTCAAGGGCCGCTACAGGTGTAGGGGGTTCTTACCATCCCGGATTCGTCAAGCAGGACGTAATCAAGGGGAAGGAAGAGAAGATGATCAGCCGCTTCACACACACATTACGCGGCAGCCAACACAAACCTGCGGCTGATCACTCTACCCGTCTCTTCGCGAATTGCCTTTGGCGTATTCCTGATTGATGAGTCGGTCAAAGAAAAATCGAGCAGCCTATCCGAAAGGACATTTCTTGCGTATGTTGCAGAAAATATCTTCAGCTTGGCGTCAAAAAAATCAACCGCCGGCGGATACCGAAAAGCCAATCGTTTTGGGATTTTGCTCAAACGACCGGGCAGCGAACTCATAAACAATTACACAAGCCACCCGGTCGTTGAGCGATACATATGCTACCTATGATGGAACGTCACCCTGTCTATTTGGGCAATCGCCCAACATGTGGGCGAGGCGCGTTTCCGCTCTCATAAGACAACATTTTAGGTGAACCAATTTCTAGCGGAGGCCAACCAGCGGCGCCACATAGGCCGCGCCCAGCGTAGTCGTCGCAACAGCAAAAAGACCCGCGCCTATTTGAAGGATTTCTAAGAAAAATCGCGACTATTTGACTGACAGCCGCGAGACCGAGGTTAGATCATCGCTAAGCTGTTGCAGTGCTATTGTACGCTTCTGAGCGTCGGAAATACGCAAGATATAGGCGGGATGCCAAGACACCAGAACCGGGCCACCATGCAGCCCGGTTTCGATTTTTCCGCGCCGTTCGTTCATCGGGCCATCGTTGTCGGTCAACGCAAAAGCTGCGGATGCGCCAAGGGCCAGAGCTATCTTCGGCTGAATAAAGCGGTGCTCCAGCCTTAACCACCATCGACAATGCCGGATCTCGCCGCGATCAGGGTTGCGGTGAAGGCGGCGTTTACCCTGCGCTACGAATTTGAAATGTTTGACGGCATTGGTAAGCCAGACCTGCGCGACTTCCAACCCGGCCTGTTGCATCGTTTGGCGTAGCAACTGACCGGCGGGACCCAAGAAGGGGCGGCCCTGCAAATCCTCGTGATCGCCCGGCTGTTCGCCCACTATCATCGCGCGGGCATCCGTTGATCCTTCACCCCAAACCGTTTGCGTCGCGGCCTCGCACAGATTGCAACGGCGGCATTGCATCGCTGCCTGCCGCGCTTGATCAAGTGTATCGGGCAGTTCGGCAGCCTGCGGCATGGAACTGCGATAGCGAGTCGAGACGGGCGCCGCGCCTTGACGCGGGTCGGATGCGCCAGCCTCCCGCATCCGTTCCACCCGCTCTTCGGCATCGGCCAGCATTTCGGGGATCAATTCGGTCTCGGGCAGGTTCTTCCAGTATTTCTTCGGCATTTCGGACCGCATCGCATTCAGCTTGATCCGAGCAGGGTTGAAAATGTTGGTAAAATAGGTTGCCCACAACGTCTCGGCAGCATCGTCGGGCAGATCGGGTCGGGGACCGCCGGGATGGAAGGTTAATGTGCCAGCGCGGAAACGAGCCGACAGGCTGGGAGTCGCAATTAGCCAATCCATGTCGGCGAAGCGGCGGGCGAAGAAAGTGCTGCCGGGTTCAAGCGTGTTGTGCTCGGGTTCGAACCAAGCGGCGAAACTGCGGCGGGGGGCGGTGCCGGGCAGTTCGCGAAACCTGACGAAAGCGTGCATTTTGTGAATATCACGGCGCACGGCGCGGCTCATCAGGTGCAGTTGCCGCCCCAAAGGGTCTGCCTGCGACAGCGGATCACCGTCACGTCGGCTCATCCGCCAGAGCGCTTGATACAGCAGGCCGAAGCGAGCGGGCGATTTGTGCCAGACGACCGTGCGTGTAAGCGGTAGGAAATCCTTACGGGTGCGAACCTCATGCGGGCCGGGGACGGTTGGCAGGGGTGCCGCATCGAACAGACCATGGTTGCCCGTCCAGTCGAGCTTCTCAGGCGAGATCGCATGGCTAATCGCGCGCCGGGCGGCGTTGCGCCAAGCTTCGCAGGTTCCGGTTTCGGGCAAGGTGACGGCGTAGGTCACAGCAGCGCCAATTGTTGCGGCGGCGGCAAGAAGCGGGTGCGCAGATCGGCGCTGTCGGTCAGACTGCCGGGCGACCAACCGGGGGCCTGAATGAACGGGCGCGCCTTTTTTACCAACGCACCCATGCGTGCCAAATCTTCGACCCGCAGGCGGGCGTGGCGGCGCGCGACCAGAATGCGGTCGACGATCCGCGTACCAAAGCCCGGCACTCGCAGCAGCAGCTCCCGCGCGGCATGGTTCACATCCACCGGGAAAAGCGCGCGGTTTCGAAGCGCCCATGCCAGCTTTGGATCCACGTCCAGATCCAGATGGCCGCCGATCGCACCCGTGCAGATTTCTTCAGTCGAAAAGCCGTAGAAACGCAGCAACCAATCAGCCTGATACAGGCGATGCTCGCGCAGCAGCGGCGGCTTTACCAGCGGCAGGGCAGCCGAGGCATCGGGGATCGGGCTGAAGGCCGAATAATAAACCCGTCGCAGTTTGTAACCGGAATAAAGCCGGGTTGCGCTGTTCAGGATGGTCAGATCATCCGCACCATCGGCCCCCACAATCATCTGTGTGCTTTGCCCGGCGGGCGCGAAACGACGCGCCTTGCGCCCGCGATAGGTCTTTTCTGTCGCCGCTTGCTGTTCAACGCGAACCTGCGCCATCGCGCCCCTGATGGTCTCTGGTCGCTTTTCCGGCGCAAGACTGCGAACGCTTGCATCCTGTGGCAGTTCGACATTGATAGACAGCCTGTCGGCCCACAAACCCGCCTCGCGGATCAGTTCGGGGGCGGCGTCGGGGATGGTTTTCAGATGGATATAGCCACGGAACAGATGATCTTCGCGTAGGCTGCGGGCGATGCGGACCATATCCGACATGGTCTGATCCGGCGATTTAATGATGCCGGACGACAGGAACAACCCTTCAATATAGTTGCGACGATAGAATTCCAGCGTCAGCGACACCACCTCTTCCACAGAAAATCGTGCGCGTTCGACATTAGATGAGACGCGGTTGATGCAATAAGCACAGTCGAAAATGCAGAAATTCGTCATCAGAATCTTCAGCAGCGAGATGCAGCGACCGTCGGGCGTGTAGGCGTGACAGATCCCGCTGCCCCCTGACGATCCGATGCCGCCCTTGCGCGAATCCCGCCGTTCACTCCCGCTGGAAGCGCAGGAGGCGTCGTATTTTGCCGCGTCCGAAAGGATCGCAAGCTTGTCCTGAAGGGTGCGCCCGGCCATCTGCGCAATGTCGATGTTCTTGTTGTGTTCGTCAAGCTGGCGACTCGCCTAATAAACAAACTATAGGTCATGTCGACATCGCCTGCATCAGGCTACGGCTTCGCTATTTGTCAACATGATCTAGCCCCATGGAGTTCGAGGCTCGCGCTATGCTAGCTTAACCTGCTGTCCATGAAACCGGCAGCAGCTCACTGTTACGACCATCTGGCTGGCGAGGTTGGGGGTAAGACTGTATGAGCGGATGCAGGCAGATCAGTGGTTGGCGGGTGACATGACCATCACGGATCGTGGCGAGCAAAAGCTCGTCGAAATCCGACTGGCCCTTGAGGGCCTGCCACCCAGCAACCGCCCCCTCTGCCGCCCCTGTCAGGACTGGAGTCAGCGACGATAGCCTCTGGCCGGGCGGCTGGGCAAGGCCACTCTGGACCACCTCGTTGCCCGACCCTGGGCGCAGCGAGCTATCCGTTACGGTGAGCGATCACCTGACGGTCCGTGCCGGCGTTATGTCGAGTAAAGGCGCTACGATGCGCGGTCAGCGGATGTTGCCTCAGGGTCGAAGTGAAGGCTGGTTTGGCTTTGTTGTCCGATTCTGAACAGCGGCGTGTCAGCCGCTGCTGTTCAGATTGGCCTGACAAACCTTCAAAGCCTCTCCATTCCCGCCTCCAGCCACGCGGAAAAGGCAGCCTCGGTCAGATCGTCCGTAGCAAGACTCTCCATCATGCGGACACCCTCGACCGGATCAGGGCGGAAGCCCAGGCCGTTGAGGCGCAAAAAAGTCAGTGCGGTCACAAAGGCCGTGCGCTTGTTTCCGTCGACAAAGGCATGCGCCTTGACGACGCCGTAGGCATAGGCTGCGGAAAGCTCAGACAGAGAGGGCGTGCCGTAGGCCGCTTGATTCAGCGGGCGTGCGCAGGCTGCCTCGAGAAGGCCGCGGTCGCGCATCCCGGGTGCGCCACCGTGGCGAGCGATCTGGCGATCATGGATGGCGATGACGGCGGCAAGCGGGACCCAGATCGCGCCTATCACGCTAGGGCTGCCAGCAGGTCGCGGTTCTCGTCCATGACGATCTCGGCAACCTCGAGCGCGGCCACGACCTCGGGATCGTGCGCAGTGATGCGCAGCGAGCCGTCATCTCCGCGAAGCACGAACAGGCTGTCGCCTTCCTTCACGTCCAGCAACGCCAACATCTCGGTCGTCAGCGTCATTACGGCGGAATTGCCGACTTTCCGAACCTTGCTGTGCATCATGGCGGGCCTCCTAAATCACATTCGTATATACGCTTTACTTGCACTTGTGTCAACCGAGCTCTGTCGCACCAATCGTGTGAGGGTTGGAGTAGCCCTTTCCCCGGACAGACTTATCCCACGGCTTCCTTGACCGGGATGCCGAGCGCGGTGCAGCCGTTCAGGATAGCAATGCGGACCTGGGACTCTGCGCCCTGCCGGTCGAAGTCCCGGGCGGACAGGCGCTGGCCCATCAGCTTGACACAATTCATCTGGGTCTCGGCGTGGCTTCGGCGGTGATAGCAGCGCCATCGTCACCAGATGGTGCGCCCGACCTGCTTCGAAGTGCGCAAGATCTCGTTGCGGGCGATGGCCCCTGCGGCGTCGGGCTTCCAAGGCTTGGCGTTCTTGCGGGGCGGGATGATCGCGGCGGCCCCTCGGGCCGCGATGGCCTCATGGCATTTGCGGGTGTCGAAGGCGCCATCGGCGGTGACGGTTGCGATCTCCTGCTCGGGTGGGATCTGGTCGAGCATCTCTGGCAGCATCCCTCGCCGGTTCGCTCGAACCGGTGGCGCTTCACCGGCTCGACATCGCCCACGTTGCTGGTGGTGAACTCGGCTGCGCGGATTTCTAGGGTTTTCTCGTCGATCCCGATGTGGATCTTGCGCCAAACCCTGCGTTTCGAGCCGCCGTGCTTGCGCCTTCACCCTCGACCTTGATCCCGGTGCTGTCGACCAGCAGGTGCAAGGGGCCGTCCGAACCACGATAGGGAATGTTGACCTTCAGGGTCTTCTGGCGCCGCGACAGCGTGCTGAAGTCGGGCAGCGCCCAGTCCAGGCTGATCACTCGCAGCAGGTTCTCGACGAACCCTGTGGTTTGCCACAGCGCCATCCCGAACAGCACTTTCATCGTCAGGCAGGACTGGATCGCCGCATCGCTGTAGTCGGGCTGGCGGCCACGCTTGCCGGTGGGGACGGCTTCCCAGGTCATGGTCGGATCGAACCAGATCGTCAGCGAGCCACGGCGCTTCAGTGCTTCGTTACAGGCTGGCCAGTTCTTGGTCCTGAAGGTCGGCGGTGTCGGTCTGCTCTTGCCTTCCAGCTACCACGCTGGATTCCCGAGATGAATCCCTCACCGGATTTGTGCAACAGAGCCGATATGATAGTAAAACTCAGGCGATCCGCGCGGAAGGGTTCTTCCGGCCAAGACGGGACAGCAGATAGTCAACCTCTTCGCGTCCCGTTGCACTTAGCTTGCTTCCGGGTTTGCGCTGAAAATCGCAGGCGATAGCGCCGCGCCGCATCAGGACATATTTGCGCACGGCAAGACCAACGCCCGGCTGCTGCTCATAACGGATCAGCGGCAGATGCGTGTCGAAAAGATCATGCGCCGCGTCTCGTTCTCCTGCGCGGTGCAATTGATCAAGCCGCACCAGCATGTCCGGGAAGGCGTAACCCGTCATCGCGCCGTCAGAGCCGCGTTCAGGTTCGAAATCCAGAAACAGCCCACCATTCGCAGTCAGAATGGAGAAAGGGCGCAAGCGACCCTCAGCCTGTAGCCGCCGGATCGTGCTGATCTTTTCCAGTCCGGGCCAGTCTTCGGCTTTCAGCATCATACATGAAGGGTGTGCCTGCATAATCTTTGCGATCACCGGAACCGACATGACCACTGTTAGGGTCAGGGGGTAATCCTGAAGACACCAAGGCACGTCGTCGCCGAGCGTCTCGATAGCCGTGTCGAAATAGCTGGTGATCTGTTCATCGGTCCGCAAGTTGCTTGCCGGAGCCAGCATCACCCCTGCCGCGCCCATGTCCATTGCACCTCTGGCAAGGCTGCGCATGGCCGCAAAACTGGGGCTAGAGGCACCGACAATGACCGGCACGCGCGACCTTGCGATGACACGGCGGGCAATCTCACGGCTTTCCTCTGGCTCCAGCTTCTGCGCTTCGCCCAGAATGCCTAAGATGGTCATCCCGGTTGCGCCCGCTTCCTGATAAAAATCGGTAAGCCGGTCAAGCGAGTCCCAGTCGACCGCGCCATCGGCCGTGAAGGGCGTGGCGGCGATTGGATAGACGCCTTTCGTCTGCGTGTTAAAGCCAATCGGCAGCGAAGTGTCGTTCATCATGTTCTCTTTCAGTCGAAGCGGGTCACGGGTTGGCCGACCCAGCCGGGCAACATGTCGGGCCGTGCGGGCGCGAAGATTTCGTAATAGACGCAACCCTCGGGTCCGCAGCCGATGGCAGCATGTCGTGATCGGGCGGGAAAGAACACCAGATCACCGGGCCAAACGTCGGATTCCTGTCCATCAATCACCACGCGGCAAGTTCCCGACACCATGACCAGGATTTGCTCGTTCTCGTGCCAATGGGTCCTGCCGTCGAATTGGGTGCCGGGCGCGGTTTCGATCCGCACGGCAGAGATAAGATCTCCGCAGATACCCTTGCGGGCCGATCCCGGTCGCATGCCGGCGCATTCCGGAATTTTTGTCCAGTCTATTGTCATTCGGTCCTCAAATACTGGGGATCATGCCGCCATCCACCCGAATCACTGATCCGGTCACGAATGATGCACGGTTCGATGCAAGGAAGGCGACCACATCGCCATATTCCTCTGGACGGCCATAGCGACCGACGGGAATCGATGCGGTAGAGCTTGCCGACACGTCATCGATTGATCGCCCCTCACGCTTTGCCTTCTGTTCATCCAGAAAGGTAATGCGCTGTGTGGCGATCCGACCCGGCAGGACGATATTTGCGGTGATTCCGTCGCGCCCGACCTCGGCCGCCAATGTCTTTGACCAGCCCACCAAGCTTAGACGCAGCGCATTGGAAATGCCGAGATTCGGGATAGGTGCGACCACACCGGAAGACGTCGACGTAATGATCCGTCCCCAACCCCGCGCCCGCATGCCGGGCAGCACGGCGTCCGTCACAGCGATGACCGACACCACCATCGAATGGAAAAATTGCGCCCATTCGCCGCTCGCGCGTCCGGCTGCGGGCGTGGGCGGCGGGCCACCAGTGTTGTTGACCAGAATATCGACAAGACCGAAGGTTTCCGTGATCTGCTTCAGATTTCCCTCGATCACATCCAGATCTGCCAGATCCCATTGTAATGCGACGGCCGTTCCGGCTTTCGCGGTGATCGCGTCGACCGTCTCCTGTGCGGCTTCGGCAACGATATCTGCCGCCACGACCGATGCACCTTCGGCGGCCAATTGACGCGCGACTGCGCCGCCCAGACCACCGCCCGCACCGAACACAAGCGCGGTCTTTCCCGAAAGTCCCAGATCCATTACTTCACCCTGTATTCACTGATGATGCCGTCCTTCGGTTCAAGACCGAAACCGGGCTTCTGGCTGACCGTCAGCCAGCCTGCTTCGGGCTGAGGCACCTCCTCGAACAATGCGTTGTAGGTCATCCATTTGTGGTAGTGATATTCGACCAACCCACCATTCTGCACACCCGCATGCAAGGCGATGTTATGCGGTCCATTGCCGTTGCCATGGCTAAGCGGCACGTTGAACACCCGCGCCAAAGTAGCGATCCGGACACCCGCGGACAAACCACCATCATTGTTGATGTTTGGCTGGATGAAATCCACCGATCCAGCCTGCAGAAGCTGCAAGGCTGTGAATTTCTCGTTCTCGGCTGCGGCGACCGGAATACGCGCCCGCTGGCGCAGATCGCGCAGGTTGGCGGGGTCGTTATAGTGGATCGGCTCTTCGATGAAGCTGATGTTCAATTCGTGACATCGATCGCAAAGTTCAGCCGCCTGTGCGAGGTTCATGCGCAAATTGCCATCCATCGACAGCTCGATATCCGGGCCGATGGCGTCGCGCATGGCTGCCATACGCACATAGTCGTCCTTCGGATCGGGAATGCGCTGGCGGCCCACGGTATTCTTGACATGGGTGTTGCCCAGCATCACCAGATGCGCGGCCTCGGCAGCCAACTCTTCCGCCGAATAGACGGGCGCGCCGTCATAGGCTGCGCCATGGGTCACATACACCGGCACCCGATCACGCGCACCGCCCAGCAGGACATGGACGGGCTTGCCCAAGGTTTTGCCCTTGATGTCCCAACAGGCGATGTCGATCATGGCCATTGCCGACTGCAGCGCGCGGCCCAAGGGGCGTTCATTCGTATGCCGATCGAACAGCGTCGGTAAGCGTTCGGTCCGGAACGGATCTTCACCGATCAGGCGCGGGGCCAGATATTTGTTGATCAGGTCAATGGCGACGGGGTGTGTGTAGCCGCTGGTTGACCATCCGACCACGCCGTCATTTGTTTCCACGCGCAACAGCAGTGCGCCTTCGGTCTTGGGCAATTCTCGAAACGGCGGCGGCGTGATCGGAATGTTCTTGAGCGTATAGGCTTCGATCTTCGCGATGCTTTGCCCCGAACCCGCGACCTCATTCTCGAACATGAATGTCTGGTTGAGCATGTCTGTCCTCTTCCCTTGGGGGTTTCGAAGGACATTAGCGACAGTAAACCAGCGTGAGAAATTGAAATATCTTCTGGATTATTCAGTTTATCAGATCACTCAAGTGGCGGCATCTTTTCGGCGATCAGTTCTGCAAGGCCGAAAGCGGCAGGAGGCAACGTTTTGCCCTTAAGCGTGATGATGGCGAAATCCTGAGACAGCGATGGCGTCACGATCCGCGCCCGTCGCATTCCAGAGCCGGGGGCCGAACGGATCGTTGTGCCGGTCATGATCGATGCGCCCAATCCCGCCTGTGCCAGCGCAACCAACGTCTGACCCTGCACGCATTCATATCGGGTATTTAGCGTTATGCCGCGCTGCTTGGCGGTGGCGGCGATGATCTTGCCCATAACCGTCGTCGTCGGAAACTGAACCAACGGAATGTCCGCAAGTTCGTCGAAATTGATCGTGTCACGCTTCTCAGGCAGAAAACGCGGCGTGGCGAACAGATATAGCGACTCTCGCAAGACCGTGCGGAAATCCAGATCGCCGTCCCCGATCACCGGACCGAGTCCGAAATCGACATCACCATCGCGGATGCGCTGGAAAAGATCGACCGATTTCAGTTCGTGGACAATGATCCGGATGCCCGGATAATCCTTCTCGAATGCGGCCAATATTGCGGGCAGTCGTGTGCAGGCGATGGTCGGCGCGCAGGCCAGAGTCACACGACCTCGCCGCAGGTCAGCCGCTTCAAGAATATTGCGTAGGCCTTCTTCGACCTCGCCCACGGCGCGGCGAGCATAGGCCAGAAGTTCGGCTCCTTCAGGCGTCAGTTTGACAGAGCGTGTCGTGCGATTGAACAACGGTAAACCAAGCTGATCCTCCAATTGCCGAATCTGCGTGCTGATAGCGGATTGCGATCGGTTGACGTGATCTGCGGCCTCGCGGAAACTCTGATTCTCCGCAACAATCATGAAGGTTTGCAATAGCTTAAGATTGATGCGGTTCGTCGCAAGCGCCTGCACGTGCATCGTCCTCTCCTTCAAAAAAACAGAATAATCGGACAGATTAATTCGTTTATCAAGCGATCCAAGCTGCATTAGCGTTTTCATGACCAAGGGAGATGGTCTTGCCGCAGGGCTCTCGGGACGGCGGTCAACAATCAGGAGGAATCGATGCTTCACAGGATCTCAATCGTTTGCGCCTCGGCATTGGCGCTGTCATTCACTCTACCCTCGATCGGGACAGCGCAGGACTATCAGCCCGCACGGGACATTCAGTTCGTTATTCCGTGGGCACCGGGTGGTGGCGCCGATGTCTTCGGGCGCAAGGTCATCGAAGCTGTCAGGACAGACGGCCTGACCAATGTGAACCTGAATCCCGATAACCGCCCCGGCGGTTCCAGCGCCGTGGGTATCGGCTACGTTGCGGCAAATGCCACAGGCACGAATGACACGCTTGTTGTGTTGAACACCGCAGGGGTCATCACACCTTTGACGGTTGCAGGCGCGCCTGGTTGGAAAGAGCTGACGCCAATCGCGAATCTGATGGCCGAAGATTACGTAATCTTCGTCAAGGCCGACAGCCCGCTGCAGAACATCGAGGATCTGACCAGCGCTGCGACCAAGGCACCGCAGGCGCTAAGCTTTGCCGTGGGCGGGGTCGGCGATCAGCTTGCATCACGGGTCGTCGGCAAGGCTATCGGTGCCGAGTTCAACCTCGTCTCCTTTTCCGGAGGCGGCGAGACGATCAACGCGTTGCTCGGCGGCAATGTCGATGCGACCATCTCTAATCCGGCCGAGTTTCTAGGCCAGCTAGAAAGCGGTGCGATCCGGGCACTGGCTACGACCCGGGACAAGCGCTATGCCGATGCCGTTTTGGCCGATGTCCCTACGCTGGCGGAAACAGGCATCGAGCATCCTGTGATCCAGAACTGGCGCGGCATTGCCGGACCGAAGGATATGGCGCCCGAGGCTGTTGCCTATTGGCAGGACGTGCTTGCCAAAGCGACGGAATCGGCGGTGATGGGCGAATTTCTTGTCCAAAACTCTGCCAGCCCGCTGGTGCTCACCGGGCAAGATTATGTTGACTACATCACCCAGCAGGAACAGGTCTTTGAGGAGCTTCTGAAATGATTTCGAGCAGCAAGGCCGCGGGTAGAGAAGGCCTGAATTTCGGCGCTGCAATACTCCCGGCTGTCCTGCTGGTGATCGGAATTGTCTGCATCTGGAGCGGGATAGAGTTGGGCTTCACCCAGAACCATCTGCCGGGACCGGGTTTCATGCCGGTTATCTATGGCATTCTGATGGTTCTGTGTGCCGTGCCCGTGACCCTTTCCGAGCTTCGCGTTGGACCAGCAGACGAAGGTTATGCCAAGCCCTTGCTTCTGGCCGGAGTATTGGTGATGACGATCATCGGATTCGGCATCATTGGCGGCATCGGCTCACTGTTTTTGATGATGTTCGGGCTGTTTGTTCTGCTCGAGCGTTTGCCGCCGTTACGCTCTCTGCTGATCTCGGCGGCAGGCGCGGCACTTTTCTACTTCATCTTCGTTCGCGCGCTTTCGGTGGCGCTACCTAACGGGCCTTGGGGGTTCTGATATGGATCAGATCATTCATCTTTTTGGCGGCTTCTCGACGATCTTTACCGGCTATTACCTAATGATGTGCCTGGCTGGCGTGTTGATGGGGCAAGTTATCGGCGCGCTACCCGGTATTGGCCCGTCAGCCGCCATCGCATTATTGTTGCCTCTGACTTTAGGCGCCGATCCCACGGGCGCGCTGATCATGTTCGCCGGCCTCTATGCTGGCTCGCAATACGGCGGCACGTTGACCGCGGTCCTGCTGAATGTGCCGGGCGAGGCATCTTCTGTGATGACTGCAGTGGACGGTCACCAATTGGCGCTTCAGGGCCGCGCAGGTCCGGCTCTTGGAACGGCAGCAATCGCGTCGTTCATTGCCGGGACGGTAGGAACCGTCGGATTGATGTTCCTCGCGCCACCGCTGGCCAGCATTGCGTTGAATTTCGGGCCCCCGGAATATTTCGGACTGATCCTGGTCGGTCTCACCACACTGGCCGCTGTCGGTGGATCGCTGAGCAAGGGAATCGCCGCCGGCTTGCTGGGATTGATCATTGCGCTGATCGGTATCGACGGACAAAGCGGTGTTACCCGGTTCACGTTTGGACAGCTCTGGTTGCTGGACGGGATCGAATTCACCGTGATCGCCGTTGCGGTATTCGGCGTGGGCGAGGTTCTGGCGACTTGCTATCAGACCAAGGAACATACGGCGATCGAGGTCAAGAACGCCTATCCGACCCGCGACGATCTTCGCCAATCGGCAGCCCCGATCGCTCGCGGCACGGGACTGGGCTTCCTGATCGGGGTTCTTCCCGCGGCAGGGGCCACGCTGGCATCTTTTATGGCCTACATTCTGGAAAAGAAAGTGGCGAAGCAACCCGAACGTTTCGGTCATGGCGCTATCGAGGGGGTGGCCGGCCCCGAGGCCGCGAACAACTCTGCAGTATCGGGCGCGCTTGTGCCGATGTTCGCGCTAGGCATCCCCGGCTCAGGAACGACCGCGCTGATGCTGGGGGCGTTGATTATGTTCGGGTTGCGTCCCGGCCCTGATATGTTCACCACCAATGGCGATCTGATCTGGGGTGTGATCGCCAGCATGTTCGTTGCAAATGTGCTGCTGCTGATCCTGAACATTCCCCTAGCGGGCATGTTCGCGCGGCTGCTCACAATCCGCTATAGCTGGATATATCCACCGATCTTGGGCATCTGTTTGCTAGGCGCATTCGCAAACTCAAACAGTTTGCAAGATTGCTGGCTGCTGGTCGCCTTTGGTGTGCTGGGCTGGATGATGAAGCGGTATGAATGGCCCCAAGCCCCACTGGTTCTGGGCCTTGTTCTCGGCCCGATCTTCGAGACGACTATGCGCCAGTCCATGTCGATGTCGCGGGGTGATCCACTGATTTTCTTGCAACGACCGATCTCGCTGACGCTGATACTGATCGCACTTGCGGCGATCGCCCTGCCGATCATCTCGTATCTTAGGCGGAACAGGCCGACAGTATCGGGCTGAAAACGTCTCCCAAGAAGACTGCATAGCGCGATAACATCCGCGCTATGTCACCAAGAAAGACCTGAGTTGTTCGTTCTGATCTAGGGTCGGGACACATTGAGTTTCACAACTAGTAGATGACGACAGCGGCGAGAGCGATGGCAGAGAAAAATGCCTTGGGGCATCGGTCGTATCTGGTTGCCACGCGCCTCCAGTCCTTGAGCCTGCCGAACATGATCTCGATCCGGTTTCGCCGTCTGTAGCGGCGCTTGTCGTATTCGACCGGTGCGATGCGTTGTTTCCGTCCACAGACGCAGCCGCGTATCCCTTTGTCTTGTAAGGCTTCTCGGAACTAATCAGTGTCGTCGCCCTGGTCGCCGAGCAGTCAATCGACGTTCGGCAGGTTGCTGAGCAGCGCACGCGCACCGATGTAATCGCTGACCTGTCCTGCGGAGACGAAGAAAGTGATCCGGCGGCCTTTGCTGTCGCAGACGGCATGCAGTTTCGTGTTCATGCCACCTTTGGTTCGTCCAATCAGGCGACCGCGCCCCCTTTTTTGACGCCCAGACTGGACGCCGTTCGGTGAGCCTTCAAGTAGGTGGCGTCGATCATCACGGTTTTCTTCTCGCCGTGATCAGCGGCCGATTCAACCATCATCTGAGCGAAGATACCTTTGTAGCTCCACCGCTTCCAACGGTTATAAAGTGTCTTGTGCGGACCTTACTCTTTCGGCGCATCCCTCCAGCGTAACCCATTGCAGTTAAAAAAGATAATACCGCTCTAGACACACCGATCATCGACGAGGGGCTTGCCGTGGGACTTCGGAAAATAGGGCTCAAGGCGCGCGAGCTGCGCGTCGCTCAACCAGCAAAGATCAGACATGTTCACCCTCGATTTTCGAACCGTGAATCACGCAGTCCCACCGAAGTTCAATGGGTCCTGAGCCTGGGCCGATATGACAAAACTTCCTCAGAAACAGCAGAAAATTGCGCGCGGCATTTTAATAGTTCTATCCAAAAGTTCTTTTTTTGCCGGGGCATGTCCGAACCTCCCGTTCCCATTCGTCAATCAATCAAGCGGCAATGGAAGCCGTACGGCAACAGCGGCATCGAATGCCATCGGGATCGAGGGACGATATGACGGGAAAAGCGGAACAAGGGGCGTCTACCTTTGCGCGAGGTGCGCGCGCGGTGCTGATGGCGGGCACGATTTTGGGATCGGCGGTGGCGATGCCCGCCGCTGCACAAGAAAGCGCGCCGGTTTCGCAGGCAAGGCCGATTTCGATCCCCTCTGGTCCACTGACCCCGGCCCTTAATGCCTTGGCAGCGCAGGCAGATTTGCAACTGATGTTCGACGCTTCGCTGACCGAAGGCCGCAGCACGGCCGGCGCAAGCGGCACGATGACGCCGTCGCAGGCGCTGGACAGGTTGCTTGCGGGCAGCGCGATCAGCGCGCGGTTCGCCGGGTCAAATCAGGTCTTGTTGATCGGGGGCACGCCAACCTCGCTGACCACTGAAGACAACGCCGTCCTGTTGGAAACGATCACGCTTTACGGCAACCGCGCTGGCAACAGCCTCGATTCCACCTTCGCCAGCGTCGGCGTGGTGGACGCGCGGGCCATTCAGGAAGGCCATCTCAGCGACGTGCAGGACACGTTCCGCAGGCTGGCCAATGTCGATGACAGCGCCTTTGCAAATTCTGGCTTCGTTATCCGTGGCTTAAGCTCTGAAGGCTTCGTTCCTGCAGGCGCGCCGGTCGGCTCGCTTTATCTCGATGGTGTGCTGCAAACCCGATATAACGCCCGCCGCGCCGGTGGGTCGCTGTGGGATACCGAACAGGTCGAGGTCTATCGCGGCCCGCAATCGACACTAAGCGGTCGCGCCGCAATGTCGGGCGCGATCTATATCAAGACCAAGGATCCGACCTTTGATCGCGAGGCGGAATTCGAGGTGACGGCGGGCAACAACGACCTTGCCGGGGCGTCCTTCATGCTGAACACGCCGCTGATCGATGATCAGCTTGCCTTGCGCTTTTCCGGATCGTTCCGGCGCAGCAAAACTACGGTTGAATATCCGACCTACCGCGATTTCGCAGGCTACGACGATTTCCGGACCGAGGTGGCCGATAACCTGCGCCTGAAGCTGCTGTGGCAGCCGTCGGACATGCCCGATACGCGGGCGGTGCTCAGTTATTCCTATTCCAGCGACCGCCCCAATGAACGCCTAATCGGCATCGGGTCAGACTTTGACCTCGATGACGAACGCGGCGATTGGTATTTCATCCCGACCTATGCCGAGTTTCGCCAGACCAAGGCGCATAACCTTGGGCTAGAGGTCACGCATGATCTGAACGACACGCTGCGGCTGACTTCAATGACCGGGGTGAATTTCGGGCAAACCCGGCGGCGGTCGGTCGATACCGGAACCGAAGGACTGCTGGACGGGATCGATGGCGATATCGACGATACCTTGATGTCACAGGAAATTCGCCTGAATTACGACGATGGCAGGCTGAAATGGGTTGCCGGGGTCTTTGGCAGTTTTCAGGAATTCGATTCCAGATTTGACGCCATCGCGGTGCCCTATCTGCAACTGTCCGAACGCTTCAACCGCAAGACCACGAACCTTGCCGCCTTTGGTGAGGCGACGTGGGAATTTGCGCCGTCATGGGATGTCACCCTTGGCGGTCGGATCGACTGGCTGCGCGAACGCACCGATCAGCGCAACGTGGACACCTATCCGTTTGGCGGTGAGCCGTTCGCCTATTCGAACAGCGCCGATTTCAAGGAAACCAACTTCGTTCCGAAGATCGGCGTGACCCGGCATTTCGGCGATCTGCAAACGGTCGGGCTGACCTATTCCGAAGGGTTCCGGACCGGCGGCTTTTACGTAAATTATCGCACCGGCGCGCCTGAATATTACGACCCCGAACGCGCCCGCAGTCTGGAGCTGTCGTATAAGGGTATCCTGCTGGATGACCGGCTGACGCTGAACGGCAATGCATTCTACACCAAATACGAAGATCAGCAGGTCGAGATCCGCCCGGATCCCAACAACCAATCCTATCGCGAAACCACCAACGCAGCCTCGTCCCGCACCATCGGCTTCGAGATAGAGCCGACCTTGCGGGTCAACGACAACCTGACCGGCTTCGCCTCGCTGGGCTATCTGAACACCACGTTCTCCGAATTCAATCATGCAGCCTATGGCGACATGGCGGGCGAGCCGTTCCCGGAAGCGCCGGAATGGACGGTGGCGCTTGGTGGACGGTATGATTTCGACAACGGCTTCTGGCTGGGCGGTGATGCGAAATATACGTCGTCTTATAACGGTAGCTTCGGCATCCCGCCGCAGGATTCGATCAAGGCGCGCACCATCGTCAACCTTCAGGCAGGCTATGCCCGCGATAATTGGGAAGTGGTCGTCTTCGCCGATAACCTGTTGGACGAACGCTATTTCACCTTCATCGATCGTGATGCCGCGCCCGTCTATGGCCAGATCGGCCCACGCCGCACCGTCGGCGTGACGCTGAACGCCAAGTTCTGAGTAGGGGGTCCGATGCGCCTGATCGTCTCTTGTTGTCTGTGGTTCTTTTCGGCCTCTGCGGTTTTCGCCAATTGCGATGGCCGTCTGATTTCCGAACGGATCATGGGCGATCCTGTCTGCGTGCCAGCGGAACCGCAACGGATCGTCGTTCTGGACCCGCTGATCACGCTGGGAATGCTGATGGAACTGGATGCGCAGATCGCTGCGACATCCTTCATCGGCATTCAGGATGAGCCCGTCAGGGCGCGGGCCGAGGGCGCGAGCATCGCCGATATCGGTCATCCCATCGAACCTAGTTTCGAGCGGATATTGGCGATGCAGCCCGATCTGATCATCGGGGCCAGCTATCTGCACGAGGCGCTGTATCCGATGCTGTCCCAGCTTGGCCCGACGCTGCTGATCGACCACATGCCGTGGAAAGATCACATGCGGATGATGGGCGAAATCTCGGGCCGTGAGGCCCAAGCGGAAGAGCTGCTGGCCGGATACGAGACCAGATTGGCCGAGGTTCGGGCGAAGGTTCCGTCTGATTTGACAGTTTCGGTCGTCAGGGTCGCGCAGGAAGGTTTTCGGGTATTTCTAGACGGCCCGGCGGCCTATGCCCCCTATGCGGTTCTGGCCGAGGCCGGGGTGAAACGCACCGCATATGAGACGACGACGGATCAGGAAATCGTCAAACGCCCGGATTGGGAAGATATTGGCCAGTTGACCGGGGACGTCCTTCTCTACGTCGTTGCCAGCGGGTTAGAGACCGCGCCCGACGATGCCTTGACCGAAGAAACCCTTGCCAATCCGCTGTGGCAGATGCTGCCCGCCGTTGCGAACGGCCGTTCGCACCGTATCGATCGCGGGACGTGGATGGGCTTTCACGGTATCGCATCCGCCCACGCGGTTCTGGACGATATCGAGACGTTTATGCTGCCCTGAGCGAGTGTTGCCCATCGACGGAGCAGGGGGTAAAAAATGGCAGCCTGTCCCGATATACAGATTGTTTCGCCGCCGCATCTTCGCCTAGGGTCGGGATGGAATGGAAGCAAGTCGAACCGCCGGATCAGGGTCCGGTTCCGGTTCCCGCCACCGGCCCACCTTCTGGCCCGGATCGACGACATGCATGCAGTCCCTTTGCAGATAGCGGATTTGGATGACAATGACCTGTTAAATCAGGCCATTGCCCTTCATTACCATGACATCACCGCTGCCGTTGCGCGTCGGGGTCATGTGCGCGGGTCCGAGGCGGATATCGTCCACGATCTTTACCTGAAACTGGCCGTTCGCCCCGGCATCCTGCGGAACAAGTCGTCGATCGGTGCCTTCCTGTGCCGTGCCGCGATCAATCTGGGCATCGACCGGCTGCGGCGGCAGAATTTTGAAGCAAGGCTGTTTTCCGGCACCGAGGTCGAGGCGGAAAACGTCGCCGCCGACACCCTGCCGCCGGATCACTGGCTGCAAGTCGAAGCCCGGCTGCGATTGCTGCGGCAGGCCATCGGTGAGCTTTCCGAACGCAGGCGCGCGGTGTTCATTCTGCATCGGCTGCACGGTCTGAGCTCTGACCAGATCGCGGCGCGGCTTGGCATCACCCGCAATATGGTGGACCGACATTTGCGAATGGCGCTTGCCCATTGTCTTGACCGGCTGAGCGAAGAGGCCGGTTGAGCGGTCGCCGCGCCGAAGCAATTGGTCTATGAAGTCCCCACCCAGCAGACGAGTCATCTGATGCCAGATCGTGCCGCACGCAAACGCAATCATCAGGCCGCCGATTGGGTGCTGCGCCAGCATGAAGGGCGCATGTCGGGCAGCGACGATGCCGCGTTTCGGGCATGGCTGGCGGCGGATCCACAGAACGGTCGCGCCCATGATGCCGCCCGCCGCCTGTTGGGCGAGGCGGGACGTGCGATCTCTGCCGATCCGGAACTGCGCAGTTTTCAGTATCAGCCCCGCAGGACCGGGCCGGTCATCGGGGCTCTCGCTGCGCTGGCTGTGGGGCTGGGCTATTTCCTGTGGTCTGATGGCGTGATGCACCTGCGCGCGGATATTGTTGCCAGCGCCGATCAGATACCAGTGACGACACTGGACGATGGCTCGGTGATGCAGATGAATGCCTCTTCCGCGGTGGATATCGACATGGCGGGCGACCACCGGACCATCCGCCTTTTGCGGGGGCAGGCGTGGTTTCAGGTGGCCCCGGATCCGACCCGCCCGTTCACGGTCGAGGCGGGCGATACACGGGTAACCGCGCTTGGCACCGCCTTCGATGTGCGACTGGATCAGGCCGGTGTTCAGGTGACGGTGACCGAACATGCCGTCAGCCTAGAGGTGCAGGACAAGCCCGAACTGGCCGCAAGGGTGAATCAGGGGCAACGGGCGACCTATGACGCCGCCACCGATCAGATTGACAGCGCCGCGACCGATGGGCAGGCGGAACTGGCATGGCGGCGCGGCAAGCTGATCGTCGACAATGCGCCATTGTCGCTGGTGATCGATGAAATGAACCGGCATTTCCCCGGAACAATCAGGATCGCCAATTCAGCGCTGGCCGACCGGCGTGTCAGCGGAACGCTGAAGGTCACCGATACCGAAGGATCGCTGTCTTTCCTGCATGAAGCACTGGGCATTCGAAGCACCAGGCTTGGCCCCTTCGTGCTTTTGCGGAACTAAGATAGCGTATTGACCCAATTGCACCCTTATCCGGAACGAAGAGGTCAGGCGGTCGCCCAATTTGTAGGGTGTGCGCCGCCGTTGCTTCGATAAGGCGTCGGCGTGCCCGAGTTGGAGGGCTCTCCACGCCGGTTCTGTGCCGGGCGCCGATAGGGGGTTGCCAAGATCAGCCATTGAAGGCCCGTTCCTTTCCATGGGGTGGCGATTCTTGGCAGGATTTCGCCGCTGGCCAGTCTAGCGGCAGTTTTAGAGATGCGGCCACGCAGCATGAGTGAGTTAGGCCGAAGGCATTGGACACAGTATGTTTGTCTTGTCTCACCTCTCATATTCCCTTCTAGATACTTCATCCGAGACGTGATCCCGGCCTTTGCGGATCAGTGTTGCGGCCGCCTCACCGGCAATCTCGAAATATTCCGGGTCGCGATGCAGCAGAACGACGGCGAAGGCTCCGTCCAGCAGCAGGATAATCTGGCGGGCAAGCGTTCCTGCGCCTGCCTCAAGCCCGGCGTCCAGCAGCACCGAACACAGCCAGTTCTCGACTCGCATCTTGTGGGCACGTGCCGCAACGATGGCCGGATGGCCCGGCATGTTGATCAGCTCCACCGATGCCCGCAGGAAACCGCAACCCTTCCACGAGCGGCGGTGCGCCGAGCGGGCCAGATTGTCGAAGATCGCGCGGATCTTGTCAGCCACATCTCCCTCCGCCCACGCAAACCAATGCTGGAAAGCCGCCAGATTGGGCTGGTCGCGCATCTCCAGCCAGGCGGCGATCAGATCGTCCTTGCTGCGGAAATGATAATAGAGCGTGCGCTTGGTCACGCCCGCCGTCTCGGCGATACCATCCATGCTGACGGTGCGGAGGCCCTCGGCATAGAACAGCTTTCCCGCTGCCTCGAGGATACGGTCGCGTGTGGGGGGCGATGGCTTGTCCATGCTCAATAGTATACCGACCAGTGAATATACTCAATCCGCTCGACTGCTAGTCTGGCGGGCATGGGCCATCGCATCATCGATCATGAAACCCAACTGAGCCGCCCCGTCCTGCTGCATTGCGAGGATGGCGTCAGCCTGCAGGGTCACCTCTGGCCCGGCCGGGGCAAGCCGATAGGCCGCGTCATCATCAACCCGGCCACGGGGGTGCTGGCGCGGTATTATCACCGCTATGCGGCATTTCTGGCCGGTCACGGCTTCGAGGTCCTGACTTGGGATTATCGCGGCATCGGCCTGTCGCGCCCGGCGGATTTGCGGGGCTGCGGCTATCGCTGGCGCGACTGGGGCGAGCGGGACTTTACGGCAGTGCTGGCGTTCATGACCACGCGGAATGGCGGGCCCCTGATCGTCGTGGGCCACAGTATCGGCGGCTTTCTTCCCGGCCTCGCGCGCGGTGCGGACCGGATCGACCGGATGCTGACCGTCGGCGCGCAATACGCGTGGTGGGGCGATTACGCGCCCCGGCGTCGCCTGCCCCTGCTACTGAAATGGCATCTGGCCATGCCGGGGCTGACGGCGCTGTGCGGTTACTTTCCGGGGCGTCGGTTGGGCTGGCTGGAGGATCTGCCGGCTGGTGTTGCCTATGAATGGGCCTTCCGCCGTGCCCGTTTCGAATTGTCCCATCCGGCCGCGGAAAGGGGTGATGTGACCCGACGCATGGTCGCGGTCGGCGCGGATATCCTTGCGGTCGCGGTTGCGGATGACGAATTAGGGACCATGCCTGCGATCCGCCGCACACTTGGCTATTATACCGGCGCCGACCGCATTATGGTGCTGCTGCAGCCCGCCGATTGCGGGCTGCAGGCGATCGGCCACTTCAGCTTGTTTCACGACAGCCATGCACAAGGTTTCTGGCGCGAGACGTTGAACTGGTTGCGGGACGGGCAAAACCCGTGGCCGCAGCGCGTAGCGCTGCGGTCGGGTCCTTGGTCAGATGGCGCAACAGGCTCTGCGCCGAGCGGAAAGTTCGGTGCTGGACCTGATGCAGACCGACAGGTGCCTTAGCGCTCGACCGTTGGCCAGCTGTATGAGCGATGCTTGAGGACCGCCTCATGCGCCGGGCGGTGGTCTAGGGCACGATGCCGATGCCCGTGGCCATGTCTGCCATCCGACAAGTCACTTCGAAGCTCCGCAACTTGACGCGATAGCGCAGCTGCTTCCCCGACGCTGCCGATCCAATATGCCGCAGGGCCTGCAAGGTGCGCGCGCGCCCCGCGTGACATGTCAGGCTGCTTC
The DNA here is from genome assembly GCF_016629665.1 of Paracoccus caeni. Classification (GTDB taxonomy): domain Bacteria; phylum Pseudomonadota; class Alphaproteobacteria; order Rhodobacterales; family Rhodobacteraceae; genus Paracoccus; species Paracoccus caeni. The sequence goes on along the minus strand of NZ_JAEPRQ010000010.1, from coordinate 27,548 downwards.
CAGCGATGCCATGTCGATGACGAAGCGATAGCGCACATCCGCGCGCTCGATCCGCTCGAACGCGGTGTTGATGTCCTGAATGGCGATCATCTCGCAATCCGGCAGGATGTTCATCCTCGCACAGAAATTCAGCATCTCCTGCGTCTCGGCGATCCCGCCGATGGGCGAGCCCGAGATGCGGCGCCTGCCCATCAGCAGCGGCAGCGTGCTGTGTTCGTCGACCATGCCCAGCTGGCCGACGATCACCAACGTCGCATCCACGTCGAGAAGCGGAAGATAGGGCGACAGGTCGTGGCGCATGGGAATGGTGTCGATGATCAGGTCGAAGGAACTGGCCGACCCTGCCATCGCCGTCGCGTCGCCCGAGGCCAGCACGCGATCGGCACCAAGGGCCAGCGCGTCGGCCGTCTTGGCATCGGTGCGGCTGATCACCGTCACCTCGGCGCCCAACCCGACGGCCAGCTTGACCGCCATGTGGCCGAGTCCGCCCAAGCCGACGACACCGACCCGGCTGCCCGGCCCGACATTCCAGGTGCGCAGCGGCGACCAGGTCGTGATCCCCGCGCAAAGCAGCGGCGCAGCGCGGGAGATGTCCAGCCCCTTCGGGACCGCAAGCACGAATTCCTCGCGCACGACGATATGCCTGGAATAGCCGCCATGGGTGACCTCGCCGGTGATCCGGTCACGGTCGTTATAGGTCTGGGTCACGCCTTCGCGGCACATCTGCTCTTCATGATTCAAGCACTGGTCGCACCTGCCGCAGCTGTCGACGATGCAGCCGACCGCGACCATGTCGCCCACTTTGTAGCGGGTGACGGCGCTGCCGACCCCGGTGATCCGACCCACGATCTCATGGCCGGGCACAAGCGGGTAGATCAATGCGCCCCAATCGTTCCGAGCCTGGTGCAGGTCCGAATGGCAGACGCCGCAATACAGGATCTCGATCCCGACATCGTTGTCACGCAACTTGCGGCGCTCGATGTCGTGCGGGGCAAGCGGCAGGTTAGGATTGGTCGCAGCATATCCGATGGTTTTCATGGGAACTCCTTTTTGGGTTTGTGGCGTGGGCGGTCAGAACCGTTCGCCGGTCAGCTCTTCGCTTTTCGCCCACAGCGCCCTGGCGTTGTCGGCGTCGAGTGCATAGCTGCGGACGCCCTCGGACGTCTGGTTTTCGATCTCGGCGACATGGCAGTCGAGGCAATAGCGCCCGCCGATCGCATCGGCATCGGCCACGGTGGCGGCCCAGACCGATGTGGCTGCGCCCTGCGGGATGGTCTTCAGGGCGAAGGCCGCCTCTCCCTCTGCCTGACGGGCCGCAAGCGAGGCCATCAGTGCTTCCGTCGCCTCGTCGCTCATGTGCCGGACCAGTTCCGTCCGGATGACGCCCGGATGCACGGCGGTGGCGCGCACGCCCCCCTCCCTGTGACGGCGGTCGAATTCGACGGCGAACAGAATGTTGGCGGTCTTGGACCGGCCATAGGCCAGGAAGGGATCATAGGGCAGTCTGTCGAAATTCGGATCGTCCAGATCAACATCGGCAGCGTGGTGGCCCGCCGAAGACAGGTTCACCACCCGCCCGCCCGGCTTTAGCAGTGGCGCGATCCGGTTGATCAGGACGAAATGCCCCAGGTGGTTGGTGCCGAACTGCGTCTCGAAACCATCGGCGGTGCGACCCTGCGGCGTGGCCATGACACCAGCATTGGCGATGACGACATCGAAGGGACGGCCGTCGCCCAGCAGAGCATCGGCCGCCGTCCGCACACTGGTCAGCGAAGCCAGATCCAGCGTGATCGGCTCCAGGCTGCCAACGCCTTGCCTTGCCGCGGTCTGCAACGCCTCGGTTGCGGCACGGGCCTTGTCCGAGTTCCGCGCCGCGCCGACCACATCGGCGCCATGCGCCACCAGCGCCCGTGCCGTCTCGGCACCCAGACCGGCCGACACGCCGGTGAGGAGAATCCGCTTGCCGGACAGATCTACGCCCGCCAGCACGTCATCCGCGGTCGCCTCCGCTCCAAATGATGGGGACATTGGTTTTCCTCCTTGATGGGTTGAAATGCCGGACGCGGGAAACGGCAAGGATCGCGATGCCCGATGGGCGCCCGGTGACGATCATCTGGTGATCCTGCCCGAGCAGGCCGCGCCGGATCATGTCGAACTTTTGCCCATTCCTCTCAAATTTGGGGGATGATTGCCCGAGCTGCATTGCCGTGGAGTAGGGATTGGGTCAGTCTGACAGCCATGCAGCAGCAATTGATCATGATGCGTAGTCTGGCCGAGCGTCACGTTGCCATGTCCGGCTATGCCGGTGCGATCCCCGGCGTTTCACTGTTCGTCGCGCCTTCGGTGACATGTCCGACATCGACCATGTATGAGCCGATGCTGTGCCTTGTCCTGCAAGGGGCCAAGCAGGTGATGGTCGGCGACCGGGTGCTGCGCTATGATCCGCTATCCTATTTCGTCACCTCGCTCGACCTGCCGGTTTCTGGCCAGATCGTCGAGGCCAGCGATGCGAAGCCCTATATCTGCGTCAGCCTGCGCCTGAACCGCGATGTCATCGCCTCGCTGCTGAGCGATGGCACAATGTCCGCCGATGGGCAGACGTTCGGTTTCGGGATCAGCCCGGTGACGCCGCAACTGGTCGATCCGTGGTTTCGGATGCTGGCGCTGCTCGACACGCCGAGGGACATCCCGGTGTTGGCACCGATGATGGAACGCGAGATCCTCTATCGGGTGATGCAGGGTCCGCAAGGCGGCGTGTTGCGCCAGATTGCCCGCGACGACAGCCAGCTGTCGCAGGTCAGGCAGGCGATCGGGTGGATTCGGGCGCATTTTAACGAAACGATCCGAATCGAGACCCTTGCCGAGATCGCCGGGATGAGCCCCGCCTCGTTTCACCGCCATTTCAGGACGGCAACCGCGATGAGCCCGTTGCAGTACCAAAAAACGCTGCGGCTGCAGGAAGCGCGGCGCTTGATGATCATGACGGGCAATACCGCACGCACTGCCCATTCGGTCGGCTATGAAAGCGCCTCGCAGTTCAGCCGCGAATATTCCCGCATGTTTGGCACTCCCCCGTTCCGCGATGCTGCGCGCCTGCGCAGTCAGGGCACAGGCGCCGATGATATCGGCGTCGTCGCATGAGCGATGATGGCGAGGGCGATCAGTATGTGGGTGTATCCCGCTAAGGGCCGAGGTCAGGGCGCACGCAGTCCGCGCAAGGGCCATGGTGTGCGTGCCACCGGAGCGCGGCCTCATACTTGCCGGTGAAGCGGCCCGATCCCACCGAGTTGCGCGCGTCAAAAGCGTTCGGCCTGAAGGTTGAGGATATCGACGGTGAGCGCATCGGTAGCCAGATTCACCAGAAATGTATTTACAATCGGCCCGCCAATGAGGGGTCATCGGTTTCTTGATGGCGGCGCGGCATGTCCCTCCCAGTGCGATGGAGAAAGACATGACGAAAGCAGGAAGAACAACCTCGAGGCCGTGCGCGAGCAAAAACCGCGATATCAAGATCCTGCCAAGCCGCTGCCATATCCAGCACTGGGATGACCGCACGCAGCAGTCTGGCCGGGGGAGGTAGCTGTAGGCTCTTGCCGCGACACTGAAATGCTGGTGAAACTTTAACGACCGTGTGGCGAAATCGCAACCAATCACACAAGCCGCCCGGTCGTTGACGGTGATGTAGTCGTCTCTGACATGCGCGTCACCTTGTCTTTTGTGATAGGGGAACCGGCCCGGCTCCCACGATGAAAGGCGGGCTATCGGCGCGCGAAAGTGATGGACCTAGGTGCCGGGCATGTCCAGCCCAACAGCGGGCAGATCAGCGTATTTTGGTCGCGGCACCTTCTGTTCCCCAATATGCTGCGACCGTCCCCTGACGGGAAGTGTGGCAGATTGCCGTCGGAAACGGATGAGGGCAAGGGAGAAGTGGGTTCAGGCCCACCGCCATGCAACAATTAAAAAGGCTGTTAGAAAGGCTGTTAGATCGTGGCGAGCCGGGGATCTTGAAGTCAAGAAAGCCCGGACCATCAGGTGCATGAACGCGCCTATCTCGCAGGGGTTCCATTGATTTTTGGGGCCGGGCTGCGACACTGCAATCATGGTGAGGTGGCGAGTTTCCGCCCCCGCGCGACGCCTGGGCGCTGGCAGTGTCGGCGGTGCGGAGAAAACATGAACCAATCGGTGCATCTGGTCCAGTTTGACACCGTCACAGCGGAATAGTTCCAGACCCTTAACGCAGCGTCATGGCGAATGTCTTGTTGTCATTCAGGCGCCTTCATGGCGGCCTGCTGCACGTCTAGCACCAAACCAACGACTCACACCCGCCAGCCTGGCGTATTTCTTTATGAATATACCTATGCAGCCTTTAAACAGGGAGAGAAACCAAACTCGACAGTCTCCATCCTTGCCGAGATGCACAGAGGATCATGTTCCGCGGCGCGAATATGCGCGCTTGGAAGCGATGTATGGGGACATTTTGCGTGAGCACGGAAGGCCTTACAGCTGATGACTGTCCCGGCGTCAGGCGGATGCGTGGTATGACGTTTTGAAGGCTCAGGGGGTCTGTCGTTGAGTTGCGCGCTGTAAGAAACACTGCAGTGGCTGGGCTGGCCGGGGGGCTGAAGCCGGCAGGGGTCGTCTAAACTCCGCCGACATAATAGACCCGCCCTCGGCAATAGACCGGGGGCGTAATTTCATAGAGCTATTCGGGCTTAGACCGCCCTTTGGCGGCGTTTACGCAGCGCTGCGAGCGCGCCGATACCGCCGAGAAGCAAAGGCAGCGCCGCCGGCACCGGCACCGGCGCTGGCTGAGTGATTTCTTGATCAATCGGGGCGTTAAAGGCGACCTGGTTCTGGCCCGTAAAATGAATGACGATCCATTTGGAGGCCCATTCCGAAAGATCGAATGTTAGCGTCGTGAAAGGTTTGTAGGCGGTGATATCGAACGTGCCGAGCGTTTTGCCGCACCATCCTCCGCATTCAGCAGGATTATCGACCGCGAGAATAGAGCCGCCGCCCTGATACGAACAGCCCGACCAATCGCCATTGCCGCAAGGCGTCGCATAAGGCGCGGAGAAGCTGAACTCGTATTTCCCACCCGACAATTGTCCGCTCCACGTGTCACCCTGTCCATACGTCGCGGCAGAGAGAGGAGTGGCGAAAAGAGCAAGAATGACAGCGAGTGCCTTCATCTTCAGCGTCCTAGGAAAAAAGGGGGGGCGCTTGGCGCTCGGTCCCGAATCGTTAATTTGTGATTGCGCTTCTATCGCTGGTCAGTAGATCGCGCCACTTAACATTTCGATGACGTTGCGACAGGGAAGTCACACGCCGTTGGGGCAGGTATTTTGTGCCGGTCGCAGTCAGGGTCAGCGCATTGATGGCGCGCCTTTCTCCAGTTCCTCAATCAGAGCGTTGCTGATGGCAGCAGCCTCTGGCCCCATCAGCACGACAAGATCACCCAGCAGTTCGATCAAATGTTTTCGCTCTTGCGGTCGCCTTGCGACGTATTCGAGAAATATCAGCATCGCCGCGCGCCGGTGAGAAACTATTTCAGCCTCAAGTGCGGCAATCCGTGCTTCCAAAGCGGCACTGTCCCCCATGTGACTCTCCCCTGATCCTCCAATCGCGAGATTGTCAGGCAGAGGATAGGAGTCAACTCGGCACGTTGGGTTAGCGATTGGAAAAGCAGACGAAAGCTCTGCCCTTGTGGCTCACTGCGTCGGAAAACAAAGATTAACCCCGTGCTGAGGTCGCAGCACGGGGTCTGACACAGAGATCGAGAGCTTCTCCGCGTGTGGTATAGGCTGTCAGGTTGTCGGGCGAGGAGTGCGGCCTGACTGCGTTGTAGTCGTAGCGCCAGAGGACGACCTTGCGGCGGGCGTCTTCGAGGGTGTCGAAGTTCTCCTCGTTAAGCAGCTCGTCGCGCAGACTGCCGTTGAAGCTTTCGATGAAGGCGTTCTGCTGTGGCTTGTCAGGGTCGATGTAGTGCTAGGCAACGTAGCTCAGCTCTACCCACGTCAGGATGGCGCGGCTGGTAGCGAAGCGCTGAACAGAAAGCGTGTGGCAGAGAATCAACCGAACGTTAAGATGTTCCCCATGACGTAAAAATGAAAATTAACGAATGGCGAGATGTGTTAACCATTCGGAGACTGGCGAGGCTGGGCAGGTATTATCACTTAATAATGCTGCTTTTTTTCGCGAAAAGTGATTCGTTGGGAGTTTACGAGTGGCCGAGAACAGCAGCACCACGCCGGGTACGAACCTTAACGATACAATTACCGGAACTTCCGGCGCGGACAGTTTCACCGGCGGCGGTGGAAACGACGTTCTTTCGGGTGGAGCCGGGGCAGATTATCTGACCGGCGATAGGCCGATGACCGGACAGTGGATGTATTCGGTGTTCAACCGTGATTTCGGGTCCACGAACGGCCAAGCCGGGACCATCACGTCTGGCACTTTGGCCGGCCAAGGCTATGTGGACGACTTCGGTGTCGGCAACTTAGCGAACATTTCCCGTGGTAACGCTCTGACTGCGGACCCTGACGATTTCGGCGTCTTGCTAACAAGTTCAATCACCGTCGCGACTGGCGGGACCTACAGGTTCACCACAACCTCAGACGACGGATCACGGATCGTTATCCGAGATCTGACCAATAACACCGTTCTGAATTGGTCCAACGATACCGGCGGATCTCTTCCCTACATGAACAATGACTTTCATCAAGGGCCAACGACGCGTGGCGGCACGGTGTCTTTGGTTGCTGGCCGAGAATATCGGATCGAGGTCTTGTTCTGGGAGAACGCTGGCGCCAACGCGTTGAGTGCAACTGTCTCCGGTCCGAGCACCGGGAACACGGCGGTCGATCTCGCGACCAGTTCGCTGATCGGTGCTCCGCCACTCACCAGTGGCCATGTCGACGGCAATGACAGCATTTCTGGGGGCGACGGAAACGACACCATCCTCGGCAACGGTGGGAATGATACGATTTCCGGCGACGCTGGAGCTGACAGCATTTCCGGCGGGGACGGGAATGACACGATCATTCTTAGCGGCACCTACGGTAACGACACAGTTGCGGGCGACGCAGGCAGCGACACCCTGACGGGCTCTACTCTCAACGCCAATACGACTGTGAATTTCACGAATGGCGCCGGGACCTTTAACAGCTCCGGTGGAAACGTGTCATTCAGCACGATTGAGACCATCGTGACCGGGTCTGGCAACGACGTCATTAATGCCGCCAGCAACACTGCCGCTGGTGCGACGTTCATTACAGGTGCGGGCAACGACACCATCACCGGCGGCGCAGCGGCTGAGAACATCTCAGCAGGTGAGGGCAATGACCAGATCAATCTGGGTGCTGCATACGGGAACGACACTATCGACGGTGGAGCCGGATCTGACAAACTCAATGGGGCGGCAGTAACGGCAAATACGACGGTCACTTACGCTGGCGGAACGGGCTCCATTTCCAGCGCCGGCGGCAACGCCACTTTCACCGGCATCGAGACGGTCGAGACAGGGTCTGGCGCGGATACGATCAACGCCACCGGAAACAATGCAGCGGCTGTTTTCATTACTGGCGCTGGTGATGACAGTGTTCTTGGCGGCTCGGGTGCTGAGACGATCGATGGCGGCGAAGGAAATGACATTATTCGCGCCGGCGGCGGCAATGATAGTGTGCTGGGCGGCGCCGGGAACGATCTGCTGGAAGGCGGGGCCGGGAATGATACCCTGCTCGGCGGAGAAGGCAGAGACACGCTCAACGGCGGCAGCGGCGCAGATGTACTGACCGGCGGCGCCGGGAACGATGTTTTTGTGGTCGATAGCGGTGATCTGATTACCGATTTCGGTGCTGGCAATACTGGTGGACTTAACGACGGTGATAACACCAACAATGATTTTGTCGATCTGACGTCTTTCTATAGCGAGCAGAATCTGGCGATCATCAATGCCGCGCGGACCCAAGCGGGACTTCAGCCTTATGCGACTGCGCTTGGCTGGATGAGAGCGGATCAGTCCGATGACGGTGTCCTGAACAGCATCAACACAGCGAATGGGTTCGGGTCGAATTTCACGCTGAATATCCAGAATGGCGGATCCGCTGTCGCCGCCTCGGAACTGACCCGCGACTCGACTGGCGTTGTTTGTTTCGCGGATGACGTTCTTATTGAAACTGTCGAAGGTCAAGTTGCCGCGGGTGATCTTTCGGTCGGGATCGAGGTACTCACCCGAGATGATGGCCCGCAATCTATCCGTTGGATCGGCAAGCGAGAGCTCTCAGCGCAAGACCTGCGAGAAGCGCCAAATCTGCGCCCGATACGGATAAGAAAGCATGCGCTCGGCCGAAACACCCCCGATCGTGATCTGGTCGTGTCTCCGCAGCACAGGGTGCTCGTTTGTTCGAAGATCGCGCAGCGCATGTTTGGCACCTTCGAAGTCTTGGTAGCCGCAAAGCATCTGTGTGGGATCGAAGGCATAGAGATTGCAAGTGACCTAGATGAAGTCATCTACGTGCACTTCCTCTTCGATAAACACCAGATCGTCTATTCGAACGGCGCAGAAACAGAGTCTCTCTACACCGGGCCAGAAGCGATGAAGACGCTCGGCGACGACGCGCGAGCGGAATTGTTCGCCATTTTTCCAGAGCTGCAGTTCGGCACAGTATTCACTCACGCCCGACCTGTCTGCGGTGGTCGAGATGCGAAAAAATTGGCCGAGCGGCATCATAAGAACAACCGCGCTCTGGTTTCAGAGCGAGCCTGAATAGGCTCCATATCCGGGTCTGGGTATCAATTATTATTCAGACCCTGAGGTCTCGCTTTTTGAGCGTCGTTCCTCGAGATAGATGCGGATCATCTTAGGTCGCGACGGTTTCGGGTCCAGCTTTGACCGCTGGCGATCTAACCAGTCGAGAAGATCGGACTGGATGCGCACACCGACGAGCTTGCCGGTTTCTGGGGGGCGTTTCGAGGTTTTCATCTTATCAAGAGCAAATGCATCAGTTGCTTCATGATAACGTGAACATGACCTGTGAAAAAGCCGGTACTTTCGACCAGACTTAACCTCTGCAGGATATATGCCACTGACGTTTCGCCCGGGTGAGGCTTTCCAGTTCGATTGGAACGAATACTATGCCGTCTTGGGAGCTGAGCGAACAAAGCTCAAGGTGAACACGGCCATCGCGTCCGCCTTTGTAACGATGTTTTCATCAAAATTAACAATAGGGTTTCAGTGCTTCGCCAGGTGCCTTCGGCGGATGACTGCGCCGCATTGGCGAAGATGTTCCGGCACAACTCAATGGAAAACTATTCTGTTGCGATCCTGCGCTAACTGTTTCCGGCGCTGCAGTCATTTCGCCGAATTCCATGGCGTTTGCCATAATGATCTCGGTTCGACGGCATATTGGTTGCCTCTGGTTACAGAAAATGACAGGTCTTCGCATAAGCGGCTGACTTGTCATTGGCCGCCGACGTAAGGATGATGACCGATGCCAGCGGAAAACCTGTTTAGCTACAGCCAAAGACTGGCCTTTCACGCTGCCACGCAGCAGACAAAGCTTGCCTTGGTATATCTGCCTGCTGGAGCCGATGAGCAGACCTTTTCGTGGCGCGACATGGATGACAATGTGACCCGCTATGCACGCGTTCTTGCGGCCGAGGGCGTGGGTCAGGGCGATGTTGTCGCGTTTGGGCTGCGCAATACGCCCGCGCATATCTTCACCACACTGGCGATCTGGCGACTTGGCGCCACGACATTGGGGTTGGACCCGTCGCTGCCTGCCGCGACGCGGGACGGCCTGATTGATTGCATCGGCGCGAAACTTTGCATTCAGGAAACCGCCGAGGACGGCATTCTTGATCGCGCCCAGCTAGAGGAGCGGGCCGCGCAAGCATCGTCCGACCCGCTGCCCGACCTGATTTCACGACCGGGCAAGATCTATACCTCGGGCGGATCGACGGGGCTGCCCAAGCTGATGGCTGACGACCAGCCGTATCTGCGCGCGCCGGGACGCAGTTGGGGCAATGTTGCGCCGTCACTGGGTTTCCGCACCGATCAGGTGCAGCTTACCTGCGCGGCCATGTCGCATAACGCGCCGCTGACATGGACCCAAAACGGCATTTTCGAAGGCAATACCACCATCCTGATGGAGCGTTTCGACGCCGCCCGTGTGATTGAGGCGGTCGCACGCTTCAAGGTCGGCTTCCTTCTGACCGTGCCCACAATACTGGTGCGGCTGCTGGACGCCATGCCGCGCGACGCTGCGGGCGTGATCGACGCCACGCCCCTGAATTCTTTGCACGCACTTTATCACACCGCTGCCCCGTGCCCGATCTGGCTGAAACAAGAATGGATCGACATCATGGGTGCGGATCGGGTGTTCGAGATGTATGGATCGGGCGAGAATACCGGCCAGACCGTCATCACCGGTCCCGAATGGCTGGCGCATCGCGGCTCGGTCGGGCGGGGATTTGAGACGCAGATCCGCATCCGAGACCCCGAGGATGGTAGCCTGCTAGAACCCGGCGAACTGGGCGAGGTGTTCATGTATCCCGACGATATTCGTGGGCGCAGCCGGTATATCGGCAAGAACGCTGCCGAACCGCGCCGCGATGCGGACGGCTTTCAATGCGTGGGCGATATGGGCTGGCTGGATGCGGAAGGCTACCTTTACCTTGCCGGACGCCGCGATGACGTCATCAACACCGGCGGGCTGAAGGTACACCCCGAACGGGTCGAAGCCGCGCTCCTGGCGCATCCCGATATCGTGGATGCCGTCGTTTTCGGGACCGAGGATCGCGACTGGGGACAGGCGGTTACCGCACTCATCGCGCTGGCCGATCCGGCCCGGACCGAAGCCCCCGCCGATCTGACGCCGTTCCTGTCCGACCGGCTAGAGCGCAGCGAACTGCCCAAGCGCATCCGTGTCCTGCCCGCGCTGCCGCGCGACGGTTTCGGAAAGATCCGCCGCAAGGCATTGCAAATGGCCGAAAACGCGGCGCTGGCTTCGGCGTGAAGATCAGCCCTGCCGTGTCCGGGGATCGGGCACGGCGATGCCGCGCGATGCAATCTCGGCCCGGATATGGAACAGGAACGATTGGATCAGCACGTGATGGCTGCGATTCAGCTGGATGATTGCCGATAGCTCGATCTCAACGCGCGGCAGAAAAGGGATTGCCCGCAGCTTCATGAATCTCGCCGAAGAGGCTGTCAGTTCATCCATGATGGTCACCCCCAACCCCTCCTCGACGAAATGCCCGGCGACGTTCATGAAACGCACGTCCATCGCGGGCTGATAAGGCGCGCTTTCCGCGCGGAAAGCCTCAAGAACCAACCCCAGAATCCGACTGGACGTGCGCGCATTGATCATCGTCTGCCCCGCAATATCCGCGGGCCTGACCTGACCCAATGCGGCCAGCGGGCTGTTCTCATGGCAGGCGCAGACCATGCCAAGGCGGGCCAGAGGTGTGATCTCCAGCGTGGCGCGTGGATGCGGCTCCATTGCCAACCCAAGATCGACCATGCCACTTTCGACCTGCTCCATGATCGTATCAAGCCGCTGAGTTTCCAAAGACAACTCGATCCCCTCATGCCCGCACCAAAAGCGCGAGATGACGCGGGGCAGCAGCGATTCGGACAGCTCGGACGTGGCCGCTACACGTAGCAAACCCTTCTTGCCAGAACGCAGATGTGCGGCGGTTTGGTTGATTACCTCCTGCATCCTGAACAGCGGTTCAGCCTCGTTCAGCAAGATCATCGCTTCTGGCGTGGGCGTCATCCGCTTGTTCGCCCGTTCGAACAGCAGAAAGCCAAGCGAGGTCTCGATACTTTTTAAGGCATTGCTGACAGCGGGCTGAGACATCCCAAGCGCCTCTGCCGCAGCAACTGTCGAACGATAGCGCACGACCGCCCGAAAAATCTCCAACTGGCGTAGGTTCATGCCCATTCCTTTGACTGCGTGACAACGGAACTTATCAAAGTGCCGGAAAAAAAAGCGAATTGATAACAGTGTAATATATTCAATATATCAATAGATGTCACCTTAAACATAATCAATGCGCATATTGCTGGAATGACAAACCGGGCGGATAGTCGGTCCCAAGAAAGCCCCACCTACAAGGGGCAGCACAGGGAAGAACGACATGGAACTGCTGTCCGCGCTGCGCGTCCTTAGCTTCAATCACTATCTGGCCGGCCCGCTTGCAGCACAGATCCTTGGTGATCTGGGTGCCGATGTGATCGCGATTGAACCGCCGGGCGGCGCGTTCCAGCGCAATTGGGCCGTCGCCAACCGCTTTGTGGGCGAAGACAGCGTCAACCACATCGCCACGGGCCGCAACAAGCGTTCGATCGTGATTGATCTGAAGAACCCCGATGGCATCGCCGCAGTGCGCAAATTGGTGCAAGATGCCGATGTGGTCATGGAGAATTTTCGCCCCGGCACCATGGCACGGCTGGGTCTGGGCTATGAGGATCTTAAGAAGATCAACCCTCGCCTGATCTATGCGGTGTCCTCGGGCTTTGGCGCCGATGGTCCGTGGAAGGATCGCGCCGGACAGGATCTACTGTTGCAGGCGCTGTCGGGACTGGCGGCGCGGACTGGTCAGGCCGACGGCGCGCCGACCGCAGTGGGCTCGGTCATCGTCGATCAGCACGCCGCCAGCATCTATGCACTTGGCATCATGGCCGCCGTAGTGGCGCGCAACACTACCGGACAGGGACGTCTGGTCGAGGTGAACCTGTATCAAGCCGCGCTCGACCTGCAGGTCGAACCTCTGACCGCCTGGCTGAACGGGGCCGAGAGTTCCACCTCGCGCGGCACGGCAGGCATCGCCTCTTGGTTCAGCCCCGGCCCCTATGGCATTCACGCCACGGCGGACGGGCATATCGCGATTTCTATGGCCACCCCCGCCGCGCTGGCCAATGGGCTGGATTGCCCGGAACTGGCAGGCTTTGGCCCGCAGGACAGCTTTGCCCGGCGCGAAAACATCACCCGGCTGGTCGCCGCCCGCCTTGCCACCCGCGCCACGGCGGAATGGCTGCCAGATCTGGAACTGGCAGGCATCTGGCACGCGCCGGTGCAGGATTACGACGCGCTGCAAGCCGATGCGCAACTGCGCCATCTTGGGGCGTTCAAGACCTGCGCCAGCGCCTCGGGCCAGCCGATCACCATGGTCATGCACCCCGCGCGTTATGACGGCGCATCCCCCGACGTGCGGCTGCCACCGCAGCCCTTGGGCGCGCAGACCGCCGAAATTCTGGCCGAAGCCGGCTACAGCCCCGACGATATCGCCCGCCTGATCGCGGACCGCGCGGTCGCCTGACCGCCACGACACCCCGAAAACAGGAATTCATCTATGATCGACTTTTCGCTGCCCGAGGAATCCCGCCTGCTGATCGACACGGTTCGCCGCTTTGTCGAAACCGAAGTCCAGCCGCTGGAAACCGAGGTAGAGGAAACCGCCCGTCTTCCCTCCGACAAGCTGGCAACCGTCAAGGCCAAGGCGCAATCCTTGGGACTGTTCGCCATGAACATGCCCGAGGAGGTCGGCGGCGGCGGCCTGAGCTGCGTCGATCACTGTCTGGTCGAGGAAGAGCTGGGCAAAACCTCGGACGCGCTGATCCGCCGGGTCTTTGGTCAGGTCTACCCGATGCTGATGGCCTGCAAGGGCGACCAGCGCGACACCTACCTGTTGCCGACCGTGCGGGGCGAAAAGATCTGCGCTATGGCGATCACCGAGCCGGGGGCCGGGTCAGACGCCGCGTCGATCTCGACCACAGCGCGGCTGGATGGTGACGAATGGGTCATCAACGGCACCAAGCATTTCATCAGCGATGGCGACATTGCCGATTACGTCATCGTCATGGCCCTGACTGACAAGGAAAAGCGCGCACGCGGTGGGATCACCCTGTTTCTGGTCGACAAGGGCACGCCCGGTTTCAAGGTCGTGCGGACCCAGCCCATGATGGGGCATCGCGGTTATGGCCACGCTGAACTGGCGTTCGAGGAATGCCGCATCCCCGCAGATGCCGTCTTGGGCGAGGTTGGCGGCGGCTTTAAGCTGATCATGAATAGCGTGGAAGAAATCCGGCTGGCCCATATCGGCGCGCGTGCCGTAGGCATGGCGACCCGTGCGTTGGACCTGATGCGCCACTATGCGGGCGACCGCCAGCAATTCGGCAAGCCCATCGGCGATTTCCAGATGGTGCAGAAACTGATCGCGGACAGTGTCATCGAGATTTTCGGCGTCAAGATGATGGTGCTGAATACCGCATGGGAACTGGATCAGGGCCGCGATGTGCGCACCAAGGTGTCCGCCGTCAAGGTGGCCGCGTCCGAGATGCAGGGCCGTGTCGTGGACCGCGCCATTCAGGTCTTTGGCGGCATGGGCTTCACCAAGGAAATGCCGTTGGAGCGGATGTATCGCGATGCCCGCGTAACGCGAATCTATGACGGCACATCGGAAATTCACCGGATGCTGATCGCCCGCGCCACGATAAAACACGGTTTCGACTTTCTGGAGGCATGATGATGAATCAACTGACCGTCGGACAGGAATTTTCCTTTCGCAAGACCATGACGGTGGCTGAACAGGCCATGTTCACCGGCATCAGCGGCAATATGGGCGGGCTTTACGTCGATGCCTTGCGTGCCCGTGCCGAAGGGGCCGATGGTCCGGTCGCCTTTGAACTGGCCCTGGGGGCGCTGGCAACCACTGCGCTCAGCCGCCTTGGCGGCTCGGGGAGGCGCATCGGGCGCATTGCATTCGACTTTGCGACACCCGTTAGCGTGGGCCAGTCAGTCGAGGCGCTGGCTCGCGTCACCGCGCTGGTCGGCCGAACCGCGACTTGCAGCATTGAGATCCGCCGTAATCCCGACGCCCAAGTCGTCGCCACCGGAGAGGCAGTGCTGGTGCCGTTTGCCGGAAACCATACCGATGTATGACACAATTTCATTCGAAGATCTGTCGGTCGGCGATCGGGTAGTGCTGGCCAAGACCGTGACCGAGGCGGACGGCGCGCTGTATATCGCAGCCACCGGCGATTTCGGTCCGGTCCATGTCGACGAGGCCTATGCCGCTGCCACCCGTTTCGGCCAGCGGTTGGCGCCGGGGATCATGGTTGCGGGTATCTGCACTTCGATCCTGACGGCGGAATTGGTGGGCACCATCGGCGTATCCATCGAGGACCGCTTTTGGTTCACCGGCCCGGTCTTTTACGGTGACACGATCAGCTTCTCGGTCTGGATCGCCGAAAAGATCGAGGAAAACCGCACCATCATCTGGGAAGCCAGCGCGGCGAACGAACAGGGCACCGAGGTGCTGAAGGCGCGCGCCACCCTGAAATTCCCCCGCCGCAAACCTGCAGCAGCCTGAAAGGAACAGCCAATGACGAAATTGATGGGCAAGGATCTGCACGGGCTGACGGTCGCGACCGTGCTGCCGTTTCACGCCGATCTTTCCATCGACTGGGAGGGATATGATGCCGTGCTGGATTACTGCGCCATCCCCGGCAGCATCGCGGCAGTTTTGGTAAACGGCCATGCGGGCGAAGGCGGCGCGCTGAGCGACGACGAACGGCGCGAGGTCATCCGCCGCACCCGCGCCCGCATTCGTGCCAAGCCCCTGCTGGCAGGCGTCATCGCCCATAGCACCACCGATGCCATTGCGCAGGCCAAGCTGGCCGAGGCCGAGGGCGCGGATTGCGCCGTGATCTTTCCCCCGATCCCGCTTGGCGGTGGTGCCTCGCTGACGGCACGCGCGCCGGGTGCCTATATCCGGGCGATTGCCGAGGCAATCTCGATCCCGGTTTCGCTGTTCCAATACCCGGTTACGTCCGGGCTCGGCTATGGCACCGAGGTTCTGGCCGAACTGGCAACCATCCCGCAGGTCATCGCAGTAAAGGAAGGCAGCGACACAATTCTGGCCTATGACGAAAACTGCCGTGCGCTGGCCAAGGCTGCGCCAGATGTCGCGGTCCTGGCTTCGAATTACAACTGGTTCCTGCCGCAACTGGCAATCGGATGTCAGGGCATCCTGTCAGGGCTGATCAGTCTTGTTCCGGGCCTATTCGCCGATCTGTGGGCGGCCCATCGCGCGGGCGACCTGGCAGCGCTGCGGCGGGCCAACGACCGGCTTTATCCGGTGGTCCGCGCAATCTATCACGAAGCGCCCGTCATGGACATGCACACCCGCATGAAGACCGGGCTGAAAGCTATGGGTATCATTGCGCATGACCACCCCCGCGCACCGCTGATGCCGATCCTGCCCGAGGTCGAGGCCCGTATCCTTGCCGGTTTGGAACAGATCGGTCTGCTGCGGCAGGAGGCATAAGCAATGGGTGCCGATGATGAAAGCTTCTGGCATATTGTCCGGGTCGATATCGATCCCGAACACGAAGACGCCTTCAGCCGCTGGTATGTCGAACAGCATTTTCCCGACTTGCTGGCCTGCCCCGGTTGGCGCAGCGCCCGCCGCTTTCTTTCGCTCGGTGACGGGCCGCGCTATGCCGCACTTTACGAAGTCGACGGCGAATGGGCCTTCGACACGCCCGAGTTCAACAGGGTAAAGGGCTTTGGCCCCTTTACCCCGCACGTCAGGAACTTCACCCGGATCCAGCTTCGTCCGATCTCGGAAAGATTCGACGAGGTTGTTTGAGCTGCCCCTTGGCGGATGCACCGTCAAGGTTTTCCAAAGCTAATGACGGACCGGACAACGGCCGCATGACCCGACATGGAGATATGAAGATGAAACAAACCCTTGGCACCGCTTTGCTGGCCGCAACTTTTCTCGCCGTCGTGGGGCCTGTCGCCGCGCAGACCTGCACCCCGGCCATTTCTGATGACCATCTCGTCGAGCCGGGCAAGTTGATGCTTTCGATCAACCCGACGAACCCGCCGCAGCAATATGTTGACGACAAGGGCCAGTTGCAGGGCCTGAACGTCGAACTGGCCGCCGAGGTCGCCGAGCGGCTATGCATCCAGATCGAACTGGTGCGCATGGATTTCCCCGCCATGATCCCGGCGATGAACGCCGGCAGGATCGACGGGCTGAACACCGGCATGTTCTGGAACGAAGAACGTTCTAAGCTGATGTATACCGTGCCCTACAGCCAGCAGTCGATCTCGGTCGCGGTGCTGCCGGACAGCGATGTGCAGATGGCGGGCGATCAGGATCTGCTTGGCAAATCCTCGGCGGTCGAGGTGAACAGCTATCAGATGGCATGGCTGAACAAGTTCAGCGAAACAGCCGCGGCCGAGGGCAAAAGCGCCATCGACGTTCGCTCCTTCCCGACCGCAAGCAATGTCGTTGCTGCCCTGCGCGCACGTCAAGTGGACAATGCCGTGCTGGTCGACAGCGTGGCCCGCGATCTGGTCGGGCGCGGTCAGGTCAAAGAGGTGCTGTCGGGACTGGGCAAAACCCGCGCCACGCTGGCGTTTCGCGACAAAGCGGTAGCCGATGCGATCGTCACCGCACTGAACGAGATGCGTGAGGATGGCAGCTATGACGCTCTGTTTGAGAAATTCAGCCTGACCCCACTGGCGCAGGACGAACCGCTGGAAATCGCTGGCCCTGGTCCGGCGAATTGACGCCGAATGCGCGGAACCTCTGAACGAAAGCCCTGCAGATGACCATTTTCAACTTCGACGCCTTCGTAAATTATCTCTTCAATAGCTTCCTGCTTGGGGGCGTCGGAGTCACTATCGGCCTGACCGTGGCGGCCGTCATCGGCGGCCTTTGCCTGGGCATGATCATCGCGCTGATGCGCATGTCCGGCAAACCGCTGCTGGCCTTTCCGGCCCGTTTTTACATCTGGTTCTTTCGGGGCACGCCGCTGCTGATCCAGCTTGTGGTCATCTATGCCGGCCTGCCGCTGTTCGGCGTCAAGCTCAGCGTGCTTCAATCGGCACTGCTGGGCCTGATTTTAAACGAAGCTTCCTATATGGCCGAAATCGTCCGGACCGGTTTTCTGGCCGTGCCCAAGGGCCAGACCGAAGCAGGCTGGTCACTTAACCTCAGCCGCCGCACAATCTTTTGGCGGGTCACGCTGCCGCAGGCGTTCCGCTTGATGGTTCCGCCGCTGGGCAACTCGATCAACGGACTGCTGAAAGCGACCTCGCTGGCCTCGGTCATCTCAGTAGAAGAAATCATGCGCCGCAGCGATCTGCTAATGCAGGAACAGTTTCAGGTGCTTGAGGTATATGCCGCCGCGACAATCTATTACCTGATCCTTACCAGTCTTTGGGATTTGGTTCAGGCCCGGCTGGAGCGCCGCTTCGGACGCTCGGTCAATGCCACCACCGCCAGCACCACGAGCCTGAGCTTTCTGCGCCGCTGAGCCATCGGGACAAGGAATTTAGCCATGACCAACTCTACCGTTCCCGCCGTCAAACTGGCTGGCGTGATGAAACGCTTCGGCAACTTCGCAGCGCTGAGCGATGTCAATCTTGACATCGCAGCAGGGGAGAAGGTGGTTATCTGCGGCCCTTCGGGCTCGGGCAAATCGACACTCATCCGCTGCATTAACCATATCGAGCAGCATGACGGCGGCGAAATTTCCGTGAATGGCATCCGGCTGGATCGCAGCGCAGCCAGCGTCGCTAAGGTGCGCTCGGTGACAGGGATGGTCTTTCAAAACTTCAACTTGTTCCCGCACATGACAGTTCTAGAAAACTGCACTCTTGCCCCCCGTAGCACGCTGAAACTGTCTCGCGCGAAAGCCGAGGCGCAGGCGATGGAACTGCTGAGCAAGGTGCGAATCGGCGATCAGGCCAGAAAGTATCCCGGTCAGCTTTCTGGCGGTCAGCAGCAACGCGCCGCCATCGCGAGGTCGCTGTGCATGCAGCCCAAGATCATGCTGTTTGATGAACCGACCTCGGCACTTGACCCCGAAATGGTCAAGGAAGTTCTCGAAACGATGAAAGCCTTGGCGGGTGAAGGCATGACGATGATCTGCGTCACACATGAGATGGGCTTTGCACGGGAGGTAGCCGACCGCGTCGTGTTCATGGATCGCGGCAGCATCATGGAACAAGGCCGCCCGGACGCGTTCTTCAGTAATCCGCACACCGACCGCGCTCGTCAATTTCTGTCACAAATTATCCACTGAGGCACCACATGAAGGTTCTCGCGCCACTGAAGCGGGTAATCGACTACAACGTGAAGGCCCGCGTGAAGGCGGACGGATCGGGAGTTGATCTGGCCAATGTGAAGATGTCGATGAACCCGTTCGACGAGATCGCCGTCGAAGAGGCGATCAGGTTGAAGGAAAAAGGTGCCGCGGAAGAGGTCGTCGTGGTCTCTATCGGCGTCAAACAGGCCGCCGAAACGCTGCGCACTGCGCTGGCGATGGGCGCGGACCGGGCGATCTTGGTGGTCGCAGCCGATGACGTCCATACCGATATCGAGCCGCCGGCCGTCGCCAAAATCCTTGCCAAAGTGGTCGAGGAAGAACAGCCCAAGCTGGTCATCGCCGGCAAACAGGCGATCGACAACGACATGAACGCCACCGGCCAGATGCTGTCGGCACTGCTGGGCTGGAGCCAGGCTGCCTTCGCCTCGAAGCTGGACATCGAAGGCGATGCGGCCAAGGTGACGCGCGAAGTCGATGGCGGCTTGCAAACCATCGAGGTCACGCTGCCCGCAATCGCCACCGCCGATCTGCGTCTGAACGAGCCGCGCTATGCCTCGCTTCCCAACATCATGAAGGCGAAGAAAAAGCCGCTCGATGAGAAAACCGCCGGGGATTACGGCCTTGTGGGCGATCACTTCACCGCCGTCCCGGAACTGACTGAGAAGGTGTGATTCCGATGAATGGCGGGAGCTAAGCAGCCACAATCTGCTCGCTGAACCCGGACGGACACATTGATGCGGATGCCCAGCAGTCGCATTTCTCCGTCGTGCTGGAAACCGACGGAATCGATGGGCTTCCGCTGAATGGCCATGCGGGCGAAGGCATGTTCATGTCCCGCAACGAGCAGGCCCATGTTATCGCCCTTGATGTTGCATGCGCAGGCTGTAATCGAGCCGATTATCTAAGCCTGCTCAATGTCGGCGGCAGATACGGTGTGCCAAACAATGTTCGCTCCGGCACGATGCAGCTGGTGCATTGCCGCATTGACGTCAGGCAGCTTTCCACCCCTAGCAGTCCCCATCATCCGATCATGCTGCGCGATTGCGAATGGCAGCAATTTCCCACAGGAAGAAGACTCCTCACCGTCCCCCCGACCGCCTCCAGCCCCCTCACTGCGGCTCTTCGCGAAGAAAGCGGGCGGAAACGCCGCAGCCGCGCTTTAGCATGGCTATTTTGCCGAAGCGCGAGAATCTGCCTTGACGACAGTAACTGCCCCCACTGTCGTGAGCCATCGCGGCGCGTCTATGGGTCGACGGATCATCTCACGCCGTCAATATCAATGTAGATGATACTGGTCGCACTGTAATCTTGATGATCAGATGCGAGGTCGGTGCTATGAGTATTGGCGTTTTTCATGTCAGCTCAGACCGTTGTTCGAAGCGACGAAGGAGCGTAAAGGTGATTGATGATGCTTGAAAATTGCTTCCTTCGGTGCCTTGCAGTGCGGGTTGCTATTTTCAGCTTTGTAACGACGCTTATGGTGCCTTCTGCTCTTGCCCAGGATGTCCCCAATTTTCAGCCCCCCGATCTACGGCAGGTCTGCGTGGCGACTGCCGTTTATGACGCACCCGGCGGAACTCAGATCGGCCAGCTGAACCCGGGCGACCGTGTAGCGCGTCAATCGCTGCGGTTCGATGGTGACGGCACGCTTTTTTACGGATTCGACTACGGGGCGGCTATGGGCGTGGCTGAGGCGGCGGCACTGCCCCGCTCATGCGAGTTTGCCCTACGTGAAGCGGGTGCCCCCAGGTTCAAGGCTCCCCCGAACAGCTGCCACCTGATTGTGGCCTCCCGCCGCACGATTGGAGAGGTGAACACGGTCGCGGCGGATTATCCGGCCTTTGCGGCACAAATTTCGGCCTATAGCTCGGATAACGGATGGTATGCGGTATCGCTGGGCCTTGTGCGCAGTGATATGGCGGAAATCGTGCTGGCAGCTGGCGAGGGTCTGCCCGAAGACGCCTATTGCTCGGACGGCGTGCGTTTTGTAGCGGCGCTGAAGCCCGAGGGTCTGGGGCGGTTTGGTCCCGGGCAGTGGCGCGATCAGGACACGGCGACGCAGGCGACAGATGCAGGAGCGCTGCTGGCCGCCTGGGAAAACACCGCAGACACAATGTCGCTTGCGCAGGCCTGCCTTTTGGGCAGCTCGGTTTCATGCAATCGCTATGCTTGGGAATTGCGGGCAGCAAGCGAGACTTCGGCTGAAGCCGCCGCTACGCGCCTTCGCTTTGATCTTTATGGCTGCATGCTGGGCGAGGAGCACAGCTGCACCAATGCTCTTTTCGTGCCGCAAGACGATGCGATGGACCCGATTCTGGCCATGCTTCCTGCGGTTGAACGGCCAGCAGATGGCGCGGGTCTGATTCTGCCCGATCTTGCCGCCACCGCTTGCGACCGGAATGTCGTGCCCGCCTGCCACGCACTTGCGCGGCCATATATGGCTAAGCACGACATTAGTGCTGAAGAGTATATGACCCTGCTGGAGGGCACGGCCAAGGCCTGTCTTGCGGGCGGCGATTGTCAACCCTTCTCCGCTGCAGTGGTCGAATACCATCCGGTCATGGGAAAAAGCTGGGTGTCTGATCAGCTGGGCATCGGGCGCATTCTTTTCCCCTACTGCACCTCCGAAAAAGCCGCGCCTTGGGGCTGTGCGCTATCTGTGCGTTATCTCAGAACCTTTGCATTAGACGAGGGCACGGACCCTTTGGCCGCTGACAGTGCCGCCGGGATGATCGCCGAAGCCTGTGCGAATGACAGCCCCGAGGGTTGCGCCTATCAAAGCACGCTTTCGGCCCAGTTTGATCAGGCATCCCGCGATGCCGCCGCGCAAAAGGCTCAGGCGCTCTGTGCAGCCCAAGAGGATCCTGCGGCAATCTGCGCCGATCTGGTGCACGTTCTGGCCAGCGATCTGCCCGCCGCTAGCGGCCCGCTTCACGCCGAATATCAAAGACTCGCCGTGCTCTGCCGCGACACACGGGCAACCGAGACAGACAATCCCTGCACGGACGCGTTCCACTTCTATCTGACCAGTATCTCATATCAGGATCTGGCCAAACCGTTGGCGCTTCTGGAGGAGACGTGTAGCCTAGGGGGCAAGGTAACGGGCTGCGCGCCGCTTGGCCGGTATCACGAGGGCAAAACCTATACCCTGGCGGATGGTAGCGATTTTCGATCCGTTCCTGCGCCGGACAAGGCGCAGGTCGCTTGGCAGATCGGTTGCGACGGCAGTTTTGAAGGGATTGAAAGCTGCTCGGCACTTGGCCGCAGCCGTGAAGTGGCCAAAGACTACGCTGCGGCGGGCGATGCATTCGGCACGGGCTGCGATGCGGCGATCGCTTCGGGGAACGATCCCTCCGGCATCTGCTACGATGCCGCGAAAAACGCACGCAACGTTTTGCAGGATTATCCCAACGCCGAGCGTTATTTCGCCGCCGCCTGCTATCGCTTCGACGAACCTTTTGCCTGCAAGTTTCTTGGCCTGATGCGGGCTCAAGGTGAGGGCATGGATATCAATCTCGCGTCTGCGCGCGAGCTTTATCAATACGCCTGCTTTTACCCGACCGAAGTGCTGCGCGACGAGCAGGCCTGCATGCTGCTTGGACAGTTGGTTGTCGCCGAATACGACGCGCTCACAAAGGATCCGGCGCGCCAACCCGCGCTCGACCATGGCGATATGGACGAAATGGAGACGCTGACCTATGCCTCGCTTGCTTTGCAGATCGGCTGCAAAGGGGGCTATCAGGGCGGCTATCAGGCATCCTGCTCGGATTCGCGTGCGCTTCTTGACCGCTGGAGCAAAGGCGCCTATCCGACCCGGCCCGCAACCTGCACAACCATCGGCAATGATCACGTAATGCGGGCGCCCCAGACCTGCCGTGTGTTCCGGTTCTATCTGACCGGGGACATGGGCGGCCATGGTCCCGGTGCCGCGGCCACGGTGTTTGTCTGGCCCGACGGGCAGCGAACGATCACGCTGGAAACCGCTGATGCACTTTACCTGAATGACCATCCTGCCACATTCGACTACAGCCACGAAGGCTGGATCTGTTATCAGAACCAGTCGAGCGGGCGCAGCTTCTGCCTGCATTCGTCGTGAAGGTAGCAACGCCAGAGCGCGGCGGCTGCCTTTGTGACGCCTCTATCGACACCGTCATCAGCAATCACTTCAAGAACCACTACGAATGCATGACGGTGGATACAGTAGCGTGATCCGTGGCGGGCGGAGACATTCGACACCGCGGCTTGATCAAACTATATGTCAGCGGGACGCTGAACGAAGCAAAGTTCCATTAGTGGAATTCACATGCGTCTAAGGCGATGCTGGAAACGCCTGCGCGGCGATCATGTCGGACCTGATTTTGCTCGTCGCTTGTCAATCGCAGCATAGGACGGAAAAGGTCGCTGCCAGATACATCGGCATGTTAGGTTCAGGATTACCGGCATACGAAATTCGGGCGTGAATCGGGAGAGCTGGACCCGGCGCAGCTGGAACTGTCGTTGGAAGACCAGAAGACCGCCATCGCCGACACGTACGCATAGAGCGCCGCGCTTGAAGAAAGGATTGCGGCCAGCGAAACCAATCCCGAGAAACGCAAGCTTCGGGTCCGGCGCGTAGTCGAGCCCGACAGCATAGTCCGCCCCTGGGCGATAGTCGAAGACGCTCATATCATCCGGCGCGTCGCACTAGCCGTAGTTGTCGAGATACTGGTCCAGGAATTCGTAGTGCTCATACGCGCAAGATTGGTTTATCAGGGCAGTTTCGGATTTTGCATATATCCATTCTCGATACCTTTCCTGATCTCGAGCGCCTCGCTTTCGCTGATGTTAAGCTGCTTTGACAGATCGCCGGTGCCATCGATATCTGCCGCGTCCTGCACCGCCTCAGAGTTCTGCGCAAACCGTCCGCCGATATTCGGCGTGAAGTGCCTGCCACCCGAGGCGCTCTTGCGACTGAAGATCTGCGGCAGGGTCTTGTCCAGCCCCACCATCTTGTTGGCGGTCAGGGCACGCCTCCAGATATTTTCCCGTGATCATCGACCCAGCATCAGAATTTCTGGCACGATCACAGCAATCTCTGCAATCTGATAGATGTCGCCTTCGACGGAGAAGCCATCGGCGGCGAGACTTCTTCGCAGATTCCTCATTTCGTGCATAAATGCCTCTATTCGCGCTGGCTCGACGACACTCTGCCCGCGAAGCAGTTTCCCCAATCCTCGCATCATCTCGATGTCTTCGCTCAAAAACATATGTTGAACGCAGATGGTGTATGGGTCCGCATCACATAGCAAGGCTACGAGACCTATGTCACCGGAACTCAGCCGACTTTGGTCGGCGAGACCAGGGGGCTGGACATATGCAGGTTGGAACTGAGCCCTCTGAATCTCACGGGCAGCCGCTAAATCACGCTTTTGGTAATCGTCTGGATTCCTGAGGATATGATGCGCGCCGGGGCGCTCGATACGGCCCATGCTTCTTTCATAGGCCGCCATCGATTCCCTCTGTTTTGACGTGGTTTCCGCCGCGATACGACTAGCTTTCGCAAGTTGCTGGAGCACTCCGACGCGGCCGAACATCAGCATTCGCAGGTCATCTTTGTTAAGATGCCTCTCAAAGCTCGCGGTAATTTCGGCAGCCTTTTCGCGTGAAGACTCCCCATATCGGCTGCTTTCCTCGCCTGGAAATCTGACACGCAGTTTCCTACCTTCGTCGGCTAGTGCGTAAATATAGGTTTCGAGATCGACATGTGCCGCACGATCACCAACATCGCCCGTCATGCCATCGTTTTTGCGGCCGGCGACAGAACTGCGCGACAATGTCACCAAATCCGGAGCAGAAATGGCGAGGAGATCATAGATGGTTAAAGGGTCATCTGCTAAACCTGCAAGGTCGCGTCGATCCTGCTGACTCAGCAAGTGCAAGTTTTTTGAAATTTCAGGGAGAAGTGCATGAGTCCAGAAGCGGAGAGCGTCACGGATCTGCCTTTCTGTATAACTGAGGTGGCGTCGTCCCCGTTTATTACCCTCGAATTGCACGAGCGGGATCGCCATAATCCCGTATCCGCTTTCGCGAACTTGCTTTTTGAGCCACGGCTCGACGTCAGTCAGTGACTGCAGTTCCCCAATGTTGATTTCGCGCCGCGCCTTGAATCGTCGTCGGTTGAACCGATGCGTGACAGCCTCAGGGATTAACGACGGGTCCCTACTGAGCGCATCGGCATCAACCAGCATAACCGTGGTCGCAAATTCCGCGACAGGCACTTCAGACAGGTCAACGGCGCGGTCCAACGCTTCGCGATAGGCAAGCATGGCCTGCGCGACCATAGACGAGAACTCACGATCACCATTCATTAAGAGCCCTTTGTCATCAAACAACCGATTTGATTCCCAAGTCGATTGGACGCTCTACCGCAGATTGCACGGACCTTTTCTTCAGGGTCAATCGCAATGTCCAGAAACGCGTCAACGTCTTCTCCTTCTTTCTCAAGCCCGGAACTCGAACTGCCAAGATGCGCTGGCACCGATATTGATTCTCTATCGATGACTACCCATCATCCAAGCTTGGATGCTCTTGTTCGGCTTTTGGCTCGCCAAGCAGCACGAGAGCATCGGCAACAAGCAGACACGCGAGAGGACGCTACCCCATAATGATGAGCGCATCACGGCCATTGCGGGCGGCAATCTATGCCCGCTACTCGTCAGATCTGCAGCGTGAAGCCTCACTTGAAGATCAGATACGGCTTTGTCATAAAATGTGCGACGATAACGGCTGGCTGGTGACTGAGACATTTCAGGACCGAGCCGTCAGTGGTTCTTCGGACTTGCGCGCCGATTTTCAGAGGCTTCGGCAATCGGCATCGAAGGGGCAGTTCGACATCGTTGTTGCCGAAGCACTTGACCGCTTTTCAAGGGATCAGGAACATATCGCCGGCTTTCACAAGCAGATGAGTTTTCAGGGCATCCGCATCGTTACCAAGACCGAGGGCGAGATCAACGAGATGCATATAGGCTTGGGCGGCACGATGGCGGCCCTCTACATCAAGCATCTTGCCCAGAAGACCCACCGCGGACTTGAGGGCCGAGTGCGGAGCGGCAAGTCGGCCGGCGGCATCGGTTACGGTTACAGAGTCGATCGCCAAGCACTCGCCGATGGCAGCATGACCGCAGGCGATCGGGTGATCCATCAGCCCGAAGCTGCGATCGTGCGGCGGATCTTCCAAGAATATGCGGCCGGTAAGAGTGCCCGCAGCATAGCAATGGCACTGAACGCCGAATCGATCACCTCGCCCGCATCCGGTCGCAGCAGTGGAACTTGGAGCTTTTCCACTATCGGTGGCAATTGGAAGCGCGGCACTGGGATCCTGAACAACGAACTCTATGTTGGCAAGCTTGTGTGGAACCGCCTGCACTATCGCAAAGATCCCTCCACCGGAAAGCGGGTCTCACGGTTGAACCCACCGGAGGACTGGATCATCGAGGAGATGCCGCAGTTAGCCATCGTCGACCAGGCTCTGTGGGAGCGTGTAAAGGTCCGTCAACAGGCAACCCGCGAAGAGATCTTCGAGACCCGAGCCGCGAATCCTGACGCGCCGGGCACTCAGCGGGGCCTCCGGCCCCGATATCTGCTCTCCGACCTGATCCGCTGCGGATGCTGCGGGGGCGGGTATTCTATGATTAGCAAGAGCAGGTTGGGCTGCTCGACGGCGCGCAACAAGGGCACCTGCACCAACCGTCGCACTATCCTTCGTGAGGAGGTTGAGGAGCGGGTGCTCTCAGGCCTGAGAACTCGACTGATGAGGCCGGACCTGCTGCGCCGGTTTATAGATGAGTTTCAACGCGAGGTGCGGCAGGGGCGACTTGACACCTTGGCGGAACGGGCCGATCTCGAGCGGCGCCACGCCCGCGTAAAGAAAAGCATCGACAATATAATCACCGCAATCACCGAGGGATTGTATAGTTCATCCATGAAGGAGAAGATGGACGCGCTCGAAGCCGAGCGCGCCGAGATCGAGGCAGCACTCGAGCGAACTCTCGATCCATCTCCCGTGGAAATCCATCCTGGCCATGCCGCGATCTACGAGAAGAAGGTGGCGGCGCTGAGCACGGCGCTGAACGCCCAGGACACCCGCGCCGAGGCAGCGATGATTCTGCGCGGGCTGATCGAGAAGGTTGTGATCCACCCAGGACCGGAGGCACAGGAGATCGATCTTTATGGGGAGTTGGGTGCTATCCTGTCGCTCTGCGCAAACCCGGATACTGCACATGCCGACGCCCGCCGAAATGGCGGGCGTTTGCGGCAAGTAACGATGGTTGCGGGGGCAGGATTTGAACCTGCGGCCTTCAGGTTATGAGCCTGACGAGCTACCGGGCTGCTCTACCCCGCGCCAATGCATCGCGTGGATTGCGGTGCGGAATTT